>CAWFIK010000003.1:0-687547 GCA_963815865.1 uncultured Acidobacteriota bacterium | reverse complement strand
AGCGGAGACTGAATCTCGTAGGGCCCGAGGCGAGAGCCGGCGGCGAGCATCACTCCTGTCTCACGGAAGCGTCTTCAATGCCCTCACGCGGGCGATCGCGTCGTAGTCACGGTCGTCGTGCAGGAGGGGAACGCCGTGCTCGATGGCGATCTGAGCGATAACGCAATCGAGCGTGCTCCGGACCGTCAGTCCCCGCCGGCGGCAGTCATAGTAGATCCGCGCCGCGGCGACATGCGTGGCCAGCGGATCGCGCGGAGCCAGAATCATCTGCGTCTGCAGGTAGGCCTTGAGCCTTCGCCACTCGGACTCATCTCGCGCTCCCTGCAGAATCTCCTGCACGACGGCGGGGGCAAGCCCGATCTCGAGGCCTTCGGAGAGCGCCTTCGCGACCGCTTCACTTCCCCTCGTCGAGCGCCCGGCCAGAAACGGAAGCAGCGCGGACGTGTCCACCAGGATCACGTCGCTGTCCGCAGCTTCTTGTAGTCGTATCCCTTCGCGAAACGCACCTTGCCCTTCAGGTCGAGAAGCGACCGGCGCTTACGAACCCGGATCAGTTCCTCGAGGGCCTCATGCACGAGCGCCTTCTTCGTCCTGGCCCGGCTGTGGCGGAACGCCTCTCTCACGAGCTCGTCGTTCAATACGATGTTCGTCCTCATCACGACTCCAATGTGTATGACTATACACCAACTGCCCGCGTGTCCGGGCCTGAAACGGCATGCAAACCCGCGAAGGTGATCAGGTCAGTGTGTCTGCGTTACTTCCACCACGATTTCCCGAGGTCCGTCACCCGGAGGCTCTCCATGTCGGTGTAGTAGTTGTAGGCGTAGAAGCGGAAGTCCGGGGTCACCCGCACGCCCATCGGCCCGGCTCCGAATTCGACGAAACCCGCCATGTCCGGCGGGGAGAGCTCCTTCCACCGCTCCCGCCGTCCGCTCGCGAGATCGACGCTGTAGAGAGTGAGCGGGCGCGTCTCGATTCCTCGAACGAGGATCGTCTTGCCGTCCTCGCTCCAGGCGACCAGAAAATCTCCAGGCTCGGCCCCCACGATGGCGCGGGCCCGGCCCTCGCCGTCGGCCCGGTAGATGAGGTGAAGCCCCTCGAGCGTCGAGCCGGCGATCTCGCGGCCGTCTGGCGAGATGAGCGTGGCCCGCATGCCGTCTTCGGCGAACGGCCTCGGAGGTCCTCCGGAAAGGTCCTGGATGTACGAGCGCGGCGGCTTCCCCTTTTCCTGCGCGGCGATGAGAATGCGCCGGCCGTCCGGGAAGAACGAAGCCCAGTGATACTGCACGGCGCCTCCCGGCGGGAGGTCTCGCGGTTCTCCGATTCCCGTCGGCAGCAGAGTGAGATGAGGAACGGGTGACGGGCGGACCACGAGCGCCCATTTCTCGTCGGGCGAGAGCGCGAGCGCCTTGCCGACCCCCACGAGCCTGGCATCCGAGCCGTCCGTCTTTCGTAAGTACGTCTCGAAGATCTCGGCGGAAGACCGCGTCCAGATGTACTCGTAGAAGAGGAGCGTGCGTCCGTCCCGTGACAGAGCGACCGCGTCGGAATCGCCGAGCCAGGAGAGGTTGCTCTCCCTGGCGGCGCCCGGCACCAGAGCCAGGATGTCCCGTCGTATGTGGCGATACCCGCCGACGTCCAGAACCAGACCGTCGCGCGAGATGTCGTCCAGGCCGGGGATCCAGGCGGCCGCGCGCACGCGGCCCGCGAGGCTGACGCCCCAGGTGTCCTGAGCTTCGCCCTCCCGGGTGCCGTTGAAAAACACTTCTTCTCCCGTGGGACTCCAGAACGTGGAGAAGAGCTGCCGCCATTCTCCCGTCAGGTCCCTCTTGCGGCCGGCGCGGTCGACGAAGCACACGGTTCCACGCTGCTGGTCGCGCTGGGGATGCTCGACGAAGGAAACCAGGTCCCCTTTCGGCGAAACCCGCAGGCCCGTCAGGTAGCCTGCGGTCTGATACAGCACCTTCCCGATCGGATACTCGATCCGATCTCCCTCATCCGTGCCATGGACCGCGGCGAGCTCCTTGCCGTCCGGCGACCAGTCGGCCGCGCCGACGCCTTCGAGCACCTCCCGGGGAGTGCCGCCGGCGAGCGGTACGCGGGCGAGCGTGCCGAAGCACGGCTCCCAGCGGTTCTCGCAGCCGAGCGAAATGGCCATCTCGCCGGCCGAGGAAATCGCCAGGATCCCAGCCGGAAAGATGCCGAGGGGCCGCGACTCGATGCTGCCGACGCGCGTCGTGAAGATCTCGCTCGGCTTCCCGTCCCACGCCGCGGAATAGACGATC
Source organism: uncultured Acidobacteriota bacterium (assembly GCA_963815865.1). GTDB lineage: Bacteria > Acidobacteriota > Thermoanaerobaculia > UBA5066 > Gp7-AA6 > JAWOLE01. The sequence continues at coordinate 685,262 of CAWFIK010000003.1, read as the reverse complement.
GTCTGGCCGTCGGGAGCGAAGCGCCCGCCCGTCAGGAAACCCCGCCGGAAGGTGAGCGTCCGCGTCACCGGCCGCGGCGCCTCGCGGTCGCGGCGAGCCTGAATCCTCTGTCCCGCGACAAATGTCAGGGCCCCGAAGGCCACTCCTGCGGCGACTACGGCGGCAAGGAGCGCGCGGGAGGGCCGGAACCGGCGTGGCGCCGGCTGCGCGACGCCGGAGACCGAGATCCCGGAGGCGTGGTCGCGCAGCGCCGCAAGGTCTCGCGCGAGGTCCTCTCGTCGAGCCGTAACGCTCCTCCGGGTCCTTGGCCAGGCACCGCTCGATGATCCAGACCAGGTTGGCCGGCGTCTTCGGCGCCGCGGAAGAGAGCGGCTCGGGATCGTCCTGGATGATCGCCGAGAGCGTCTGGATCGCCGTCGCCCGCTCGAACGCGCGCTTCCCCGCGGCCATCTCGTAGAGGATCGCGCCGAGCGAGAACTGGTCCGAACGGAAATCCACCGGATGGCCGCTCGCCTGCTCGGGCGACATGTAGCCCACCGTTCCCATGACGGTCCCCGGCTCCGTCCCCCGCGTCACCGTCGCCAGGCCCGAGCCTTCCGAGGACTCGTACCCGATGGGACGAGCTTTGCCAGACCGAAGTCGAGGATCTTGACGAAGCCGTCCTTCGTCACCATCAGGTTCTCGGGCTTCAGGTCCCGGTGCACGATCCCGGCGGCATGCGCCTTGGCCAGTCCGTCGGCGATCTGCGCGGAGAGCGACAGCAACCGGCGCAGCGCGATCGGGCCGGACCCGAGCAGCTCCCTCAGCGTCCGCCCCTCGACGAGCTCCATCGCGATATACGCGACCGACTCGGACGAGCCGATGTCATAGATCGTGACGATGTTGGGGTGATTGAGCGACGAGGCCGCGCGCGCCTCCTTCTCGAATCGATCCAGCCGGGCCTTGTCGGCTGAGATCTCCCCCGGCAGGACCTTCAACGCGACGGAGCGGGACAGCCGCTCGTCGCGCGCCCGATAGACCTCCCCCATCCCGCCAGCGCCAAGCGGGCCGACCACTTCGTACGGACCGAGCCGAGTCCCGGCGGCCAGCGTCACGTTCGCTTCCGTTCTTCGACAGTGGAAGCCGTCGAGCCGGTCCGCTTGAAGAGGCGAAAGGTCATCGAGGCCGGCCCGATCTTGATCGCGTCCTTGTCCGCGAGCCGCGCCGGCTTCTCGATCCGTCGGCTGCGGAGATACGTTCCGTTCTTGCTGCCGAGATCTTCCACCGTCGCCCCCGAGTCATGGACCGAGATGCGAGCATGGCGGCGAGAGACAGAGGCGTCATCGATCCAGACGACCGAGTCACGGTCGCGGCCGATCAGGTTCTCCCCCGGATCCAGAGCGATCTCGCGATGGCCCCAGACGAGGCGACAGACGAAAGGCGCCGGGGCCCGGCCTGGAGGCTTCTCCGGTACGGCGGCCGTCTCGGCGGCGAACGCGTAGCCGAATCGGGCCACCGTTCGGATGACTCGCGGATGGCGTGCGTCGTCGCCGAGCGCCGCGCGAACCTCCACGACGAGGTTGGCGAGGTTCGCCGGCGAGACGAACGTGCCCGGCCAGAGATGCTCGTGGATCTCGGCCTTCGACACCGCCTTCGGGCGATTGCGGATCAGAAGCTCCAACAGGTCGAAGGCCTTCGGGGATAGAGACACGGCGGCGCCCCTTCGGGTCACCTCGCGGGTGTCCGAATCGAAGACCCAATCGCTCGACGCAAGCCGCATCGCAAGTCCCCGGGAGAAGCACGGACGATCCCCGGTTCCGCGACCTTCCCCGGTTATTTCCCTGATCTTAGCAAGCCCGCCTTCGATAGAGTCCGCCCGTGCCGACGTGGAAGCTGACGCTCGAATACGACGGAACCCGCTACAGGGGATGGCAATCGCAGAAGAACACCGAGCGGACAGTCGCCGGGGTTCTCCTGCGCGCCGCGCGGGAGCTCCTCGGCGAGGACGCCTCGATCGGAGGCGCGGGAAGAACGGACGCCGGCGTGCATGCCCTCGCCCAGGTCGCGCACCTGAAGGCGAGGAAGGCTCTCCCGGCGGTCGAGATCGAGCACGGGCTGAATGACCGTCTCCCCTTCGACGTCAACGTCCTGAAGGTTGAGGTCGCGTCGCCCAACTTCCACGCGCGGCACGACGCGAAATCGCGGACATACCTCTACCGAATCTCGCGGCGGCGCACGGCGTTCGACAAGCGCTCCGTCTGGTGGGTCAAGGACCGGCTGAATTTCACGGCCATGGCCGCGGCGGCGAAGCTCTTCGCGGGAAGGCACGACTTCGCCTCCTTCTGCGAGAACGCCGAGGGGCAGACTTCGACGGTGGTCGTCGTCGAGAAGAGCGAGATGCTCGATTGGGAGCACGAGATTCACTACCGCGTCGAGGCGTCTCACTTCCTCTGGAAGATGGTGCGGCGCCTGGTAGGAACGCTCGTCGAGGTGGGACGCGGAAACCTGGACTCGGCCGCCGTCGAGAAGCTCCTCCGCCAGAAATCCGGCGAGCCCGCGAACTGGACCGCGCCTCCGTCGGGGCTCTTCCTGGAGAAGGTCACCTACCCGCGATAGCGCCTGGCGGGCGACTTGTCATCCTGAGCGAAGCGAAGGATCTGCTCATTCCGACCGGGCAGATCCTTCGTCGCTTCGCTTCTCAGGATGACAGCCGATACCGAAGACTCGGACGAAAGCCTAGAGGACATCCGCCGCTTCCATCGCACGGGCGAACGCGTCGGACCAGATCTCCTTGAGGGCTTCGACGCTTTCGTCGATCAGGACGCTCCCCGCGGCGGAAATCCGGAGTCGTGTACCGCCGGTCGAGCCGATCCGCTCGAACGGGACGGCGAGCCGCTGCGCTTCGGAGGCAATCGCGTCCTGTTCGTCCGGACGGAAGGAGACGAGGACGCGGTGCGCCGACTCGCCGAAGAGGAGCGCGGAGCGGCGCAACCGGGAATCGAGCGTGACGTTGGCACCCACGCTGGACCGCATGGCGCATTCGGCCAGCGCAACCGCCAGGCCTCCGTCGGAGAGGTCATGGGCGGAAGCGAGGCTCCCTCGCTCCGCGAGCCTCGCGAGGATCTCGATGAGCCGCTTTTCCGCGGCGAGATCCACGCCCGGACAGGGCCCCTCGTCGCGGCCTCGGACGACCCGGAGAAATTCGCTTCCTCCGAGCTCGTCCCGGGTCCGGCCGAGCAGGGCGAGGACGTCCCCCTCCCGCGCGAACGGCAGGCGGACGCGCTTCTCGACGTCTTCCAGCAGTCCGACCATGCCGACGGTCGGCGTGGGAGGGATCGCGCGGCCGTCGGTCTCGTTATAGAAGGAGACGTTGCCGGAGACGACCGGGATGTCCAGAGTGCGGCAAGCGTCGGAGATCCCGCGCACGGCGGCCTCGAACTGGCCCATGACCTCCGGCTTCTCGGGATTGCCGAAATTCAGGCAGTCGGTGATGGCGAGCGGCCGCGCGCCGACGCAGGCGATCGAGCGCGCCGCCTCCGCGACGGCGAGCGCCGCGCCGCGATACGGATCGAGCGCGCAGAAGAAGGGATTGACGTCGCTTTTGAGGGCCAGGGCTTTCGTTGTTCCCTTGACGCGCACGACGGCCGCATCGCCTCCCGGGCGCTCGACCGTGTTGGTGCCGACCATGTGGTCGTACTGCGCCCAGATCCACGACTTCTCGGCCACGTTCGAGCTCGCGAGGATCCGGCGGAGGCAATCGCCGTAGTCGGAGGGCTCCGGCTCGCCCGGCCACAGCGGCGCCGGGCCCGGCGCGGGCGCGGCGCGCGGACGGTCGTAGAGAGGGGCCTCGCTCGAGAGCGGCTCGGCCGGCAGGTCGGCCACGACCTTCCCCTCGAAGAAGAGGACGACGCGGCCGGAGTTGGTCACCGTCCCGATCTCGGCCGCCTCGAGGTCCCACTTGCGGAAGATCTCGAAGACGCGGTTAAGCCGGTCGCGCCGCGCCACGAGGAGCATCCGCTCCTGCGACTCCGACAGCATGATCTCGTAGGGAGTCATGCCGGCCTCGCGGACGGGAACCTTCGAGAGGTCGAGCTCGACGCCGCTGCCGGCGCGCCCCGCCATCTCGAACGCGGAGGAGGTCAGGCCGGCCGCGCCCATGTCCTGAATGCCGACGACGGCGTCGGTCTCGAAGAGCTCGAGGCACGCCTCGAGGAGCAGCTTCTCGGTGAACGGATCGCCCACCTGCACGGTCGGCTTCTTCTGTTTCGTCTCGTCGCCGAGGAACTCCTCCGACGCCATCGTGGCGCCGTGGATCCCGTCGCGGCCGGTCCGCGAGCCGACGTAGACGACGGGATTGCCGGGTCCCTCGGCGCGGCCGAGGAAGATCCGGTCCTTCCGCACGATCCCGACGTTCATCACGTTGACCAGGATGTTGCCGTTGAAGCCGGCGTGAAACGTCGTCTCGCCGCCGACCGTCGGGATCCCCATGCAGTTGCCGTAGCCCGCGATCCCGCGCACGACGCCGTCCACGAGGTGGCGCATCCGCGGCGCGGAGAGCGCGCCGAAGCGGAGTGAGTTCAACGACGCGATCGGCCGCGCGCCCATCGTGAAGATGTCGCGGAGGATCCCGCCGACGCCCGTGGCCGCGCCCTGGTACGGCTCGATGAAGGAGGGATGGTTGTGCGACTCCATCTTGAAGGCGACCGCGAGCCCGTCGCCGATGTCCACGATCCCCGCGTTCTCTCCCGGCCCCTGGAGGACGCGTGGCCCGGTCGTCGGGAACGACTTCAAGTGAACGCGGGACGACTTGTAGGAGCAGTGCTCGCTCCACATCGCGGAGAAGATCCCGAGCTCGACCAGGTTGGGCTCGCGCCCCAGGATCTTGAGGATGCGGGAGTACTCCTGCTCCGAGAGGTTGTGCTCCGCGATGAGGTCCGGGCTGATCATCGGCCTTCTCGTGCCGTAGGGGCGGGTCTTGCGCCCGCCCGCTTCTGATGGATCGACGACCTGGGGCGGGAGGGGCAAGCCCCTCCCCTACAGAATAACGGGATAGGAGTCAGGAAGCTCACGCTCACCGGGCCGCGAGCGCGGTGACGACGGACTCGAACATCTTGCGGCCGACGTCATTGCCGAGGATTCCCTCTGAACAGCGATCCGGGTGGGGCATCAGGCCGACGACGTTTCCTTCGCGGTTGGCGATTCCGGCGATCGCGTCCTCGGCGCCGTTGGGGTTGGCGGAGTCGGACAGGCGGCCCGATTCGTCGCAGTAGCGGAAGACCACTCGTTTTTCGCGACGCAGCTCCGCCAGGACTTCGGGAGACGCGGTGTAGTTCCCCTCGCCGTGGCCGATCGGCATCTTGACGACCTGTCCCGGCTCGTAGAGACGCGTGAACGCGGTCTCGCTGCTCTCGACCCGCAGGAAGACGTCACGGCAGATGTAGCGAAGGGTCTTGTTGACGCGCACCGCGCCGGGCAGGAGTCCCGCTTCGAGCAGGACCTGGAAGCCGTTGCAGATCCCGAGGACGGGACCGCCTCCCCTGGCGAACGCCGCCACGCTCTCCATCACCGGCGAGAACCGGGCGAGCGCCCCGGCGCGCAGATAATCGCCGTAGGCGAATCCTCCCGGCAGGATCACGGCGTCGGCTCCCTTGAGATCCGTCTCCTTGTGCCAGACGTACTCCGCGTCGCAGCTGAGCAGGTCTTTCGCGATGTGGAAGCAGTCGGCTTCGCAGTTGGAGCCGGGAAACACGACGATCGCGAACTTCAAGACATGACCCTCACGTCGTACCCCTCGATGACCGTGTTCGCCAGCAGCTCCTCGGCCATCCGGCGGGCGTCCGCCTCGACCGCCGACGCGTCGGACCCTTCGACCTCCAGGAAGAAGACCTTTCCCGCGCGTACGTCCCTGACGTCGCGGTGGCCCAGGCGCGCGAGCGCCGCGGCGATCGCCTTGCCCTGGGGATCCAGGACATCCGGGCGCGGGTAGACGCGGACTTCGACTCTCACGCGTCGAAGGTGTCGTAACCCGTGATCTGGTCCGCGATGCCGTAATCGGCGGGACAGTCCGCGCGCTCCAGCGCCTCGGCGAGGGCGGCGAGCGCGAGCGGCGGCACGTTGTTGGTGCGCGAGAGATGGGTCGCGACGACGCGCTTCAGGCGCGCTCCGGCCGCCCGGCGAATCGCGTCCGCCGATTGCCGGTTGGAGAGGTGTCCCCACCCGCCGGAGATCCGCTGCTTGAGCGGCCAGGTATAAGGCCCGTCCCGCAGCATGTCCTCGTCGTGGTTGAACTCCAGGAGGAGCGTCGTCGCGTCGCGCAGGAACTCGACGAAGTCCTCCTCGGCGCGTCCCAGGTCCGACGCGATGACGACCCGCGCGCCGTCCCCCTCGAAGGCGTAGGCGACCGATTCGTTCGCGTCGTGCGGCGTCGCGAAGGCGCGGAAGCCAAGATCCCCGATCCGCCCTTCGCGCCCCCCCTCGATCCGGACGAACGGCGAGAAGAGGTCTCCCTCGAGGCCGATCGCGTCCGCCGTCCCGACCGTCGTGAACACCGGGCACTCCCAGCGCCTCGAGAAGACGAGGGCGCCGCTCGAATGATCCATGTGCTCGTGCGTGACGAAGATCCCGCGGATCGACTCCGGCTCCATCCCGCGCGCCGCCATGCGCCGCTCGATTTCCCGCGCCGACAGCCCCGCGTCCACCAGCACCCGCGTCCCCCCCGACTCCACGACGCACGCATTGCCGCCGGAGCCGGACGCGAGGATGGAGACGCGCATGGACCTCTAGATTAGCAAAGCGTCTCTCTCCTGTCATTCTGAGGAGCGAAGCGACGAAGAATCTGCCCCGGACGATTGCGCGGAGCGACGGGAGCAGATCCTTCGCTGCGCTCAGGATGACAGAGCGGGCCACGTAGGGACGACAGAGAGACAGCGCAGGGATGACAGGAGGAACCTACTCTTTGCCGGTGGAGCCGAACCCTCCCTGACCGCGAGAGCTCGAGGGCAGCTCTTGAACGTCCTCGAAGCGGGCCCTCGCCACCGGCGCGAAAACGAGCTGCGCGATGCGTTCCCCTCGCTCGAGGGTCACGGGCTCCGAGCCAAGGTTCGCGATGATCACCTGGATCTCGCCACGATAGTCGCTGTCGATCGTGCCGGGAGCGTTGAGCAAGGCCAGGCCCTTGTCATGCGCGAGGCCGCTGCGCATCCGGACCTGCCCTTCGTAACCGGAAGGAATCGCGACCGCGATGCCGGTCGGGACACGCACCCTCCCTCCGGGCAGAATCAACAGCGAGGCCTCGATCGCCGCTCGCAGATCGCATCCCGCCGAGCCCGCCGTGGCGTAGGCCGGCCTCTCCAGTCCCTCCCCATGCTTGAGGACCTTGATCGGAACGCTGATGTCGGCCACGAGAGCAGATCGTACTCCGCACCGAGCACCGGCGGGCCATGCCTCGGCCCGGTCGTACCTAGCCCCGGTCGCGGCGCGAGGAGTCTCCCGAAGTAACCGAGGGAGGAGCCTCGCGCCGCGGGAGCTCAGCGCGTAGAGGGTGACGAGGCGGGCGGTCGAGGCCGCAACCGGCCGAGCCGCCCGCCGGTGGCCGCAGCCACGTCGCCCTCTACGCGCTGAGCGACGTGGCCAGATCGAGGGCGGAGATCGGGAGCTTGCCGACGTTTCCGACGACGGCGAGCGAGAGCACCTTGCCGTCGAAGAGGCGCTCGGCCTCCTCGGCCACGTCGTTGGCCGTGACCGCATCGACACGGGCCATCATCTCCTCCGCGGAGAGGATCCGGCCGAGGTAGAACTCGTGCCGCGCCTGCATGGACATGCGCGAGACCGTGGACTCGAGCGCCAGCATCATGTTGCCCTGCAGGTTTTCCTTGGCCCAGGCGAGCTCGCGCGGCCGGACCCCCTCGTGCTTCAACCTCTTGACCTCCCGCAGCGTCACCTCGAGAAGCCGCCCGAGGTTCTTCGGGGCGCAGGCCGCGGAGATCGTCTCGTACCCCCCGAGTCGGAACGAGTTGAGCGACGAGGCGATCGAATAGGCGAGGCCCCGCTTCTCCCGGACCTCCTGGAAGAGTCGCGACGACATCCCGCCTCCGAGCACGATGTCGAGCAGGTTCGCCGCGTATCGCCGCTCGGAAGATTGAGACGGCCCCTCGACGCCGAGGCAGAGGTGCGCCTGGCCGAGACCCTTGCGCGATTTCAGGAGCAGGTCCTGGTGGCTTCGGGGGCGCGCGACGCGCCGCTCGGCCGCGGCGTCCGACCGTGAGCGGGAGGCTCTGCGGCGGAAGAGCTTGCTCGATCTCCTCGAGGCACTCGCGCACCCGGACGTGCCCGGCGACCGAGACGATGAGATTGTCGGGCCGGTACTGCGACCGGTAGTAGCGGTACAGGTCCGTCAGGCCGATGCTCTCGACCGTCTCGGCCGTCCCGAGGATCGGCGCTCCGAGCGGATGGCTCCTCCAGAAGGAGCGCACGAACATCTCGTGGACGAGGTCCTCCGGATTGTCGTTGGCCTCGCCGAGCTCCTCCAGGATGACGCCCCGCTCGGCTTCGATGTCCACAGAGTCGAACGCCGGCGAGAGAACGACGTCGCCCATGAGGTCGAGCGCCTCGGAGAACCGCGAGTCGAGCGTGTGGACATAGAAGCCGGTGTATTCCTTCGTCGTGAACGCGTCCACGTCGCCTCCGAGCCGGTCGATCGCGCGGGCGATCTGCACGGTCGAGCGCCGGCGGGTCCGCTTGAAGAGGACGTGCTCGAGGAAGTGGGAGATCCCCTGCCTCTCCGGCGGCTCGTCCCCCGACCCGGCCGCCACGAAGAAGCCGAGGGCAAAGGATCGGACGTCCTGCATTCGATCGATCAGGACGGTCGTACCGTTGTCGAGGACGTGTTTTTGGACCATTCCGGGTTCCCGGCAGGGAGCCGTATTCTACCGCGACAGGCGAGCGTGGGGCCCCGACGCGGTGTTACGCAGTCAAGTTATTGGCTCAGCAGCAACTTACCTTCGCGGCGGAGTCGGACCAAGGGGGCGGAGCCTGGGGCGGCATCGAGCCGCCGCCGAGAGAGAAACCGGTGTCCTTGTCCGCGTCTCCCATGATGAAGCGCCACTCGTCGTAGTACTTCTGCCCCCGCCATTCCGTCAGCGCCTCCTCGTGGACCTTGGACCGCACGCCGACGATCGGGCCGACCGCCTTCGGCTGGCTGCCGGGACCAAAGACTCCCGGAGTCGGGGTCGGAAGCGGCCTCGCCCCCGGCAGTCCCGTCCCTCCCCCGCCGCCCGGGTTCGCGTCCGGAGAATTCATGTAGATGACCTGCCAGTCCGGGCACCGGCAGATCGGCTCCTTCCAGAGCTTGCGGATCGTCCGGGGGCGGTTCTCGTACAGCTCCTTCGAGCTCGTTGGGGAATCTCCCGTATCGCCTCTGGAAGAGCGCGATCGCCCGCGCGTACTGCTTGCCGCGAAAGAGCAGCTCCTTCTCCCGCTCCCTCTTCATGATGGTGGCAACCGAAGGCGCCACGCCCATGATGAGGATCGCCAGGATCGCCATACCGATGACGACGGCCACGAGCGTGTAGCCGCGCTCAGCGGCGCGAGACTCGGGACTCGGGACTCGGGACTCGGGACCGGCCTCGAGAATCCGAAATCCGAAATCCAAAATCCAAAATCGCCATCACCAGTCCTTGTAGAGGGTGCCGTCGAGGGCCTTGCCGGGCGAGCCGCTGTGGATGTCCACGATGCCGGGCGTCGTCGGCTGGTCGGCGGGCCCGCTCGCTTCCGTCTCGGTGGAAGGCTCCTCCATTGGATCAACCCACGTGTCCGCCGATTTCGTCATCGGGTCGATCGGGATCTTGCGGATGTACCCGGCGGTCACGAGGGTCTGCAGATCCGGAGGATAGACCCCCTTGTCCCCGTGGTACTGGTCGATGACCGCTCCGGAACGTGAAGAGATCCTCGCGAAGCGTGGCCTCCCGCGCCCGCTGGGGAGAGTCCCGCAGGGCCGGAACCGCGATCGCCGCCAGGATCCCGATGATCGTCATGACGACGAGCAGCTCGAGGAGGGTGAAGCCGGAGGCCCCGGACTCGGGACTCGGGACTCGGGACTCGGGACTCGGGACTCCGAATACCTGTTCTTCGCGTCCCCTGTCCCGTGTCCCGCGTCCCGGCCTCATGAAGTTCGTATTCATCACCAGTCCTTGTAGTAGGTTCCGTCGATGCCCCTGGCGTCGGAGAGAGAGAAGACGTCGTAGACGTTCTGCCCTCCCCAGGACATCGAGTCCGGGTCGTCCTGGAACGAGCGCATCCCCCATTCCGCCTTCTTCGTCATCGGGTCCGTCGGGATCCGGCGCAGGAACTTCTGCTTCTTGTCGAGCTGGCCGACGAGCGTGACACCGTCGACGAGTGTCTTCAGGTCCGGCGGGATATCCCTCGGAGCCGAGCTGAGGCGGAATCAGCCCCAGCGTCCGAGTACTGCTTGTACTTGTCGATCGCGTCCCGCATCAGGCGCAGCTGGTATCGCAGCTCGACCTCGTCCTGGCGGCGGACCGAATACCTCGCCAGCGGCAGGATCATCGCCGTCAGGATCGCGATCATCGCGGCCACCACGGCAAGCTCCACGACGGTGAAGCCGGCCTGACGGCGGGAGGCGGAGCGCCTGCGGCGGCCCCGGGGCGTCTCGCGAGGCTGGCCTCGCGAGCTGCGAGGCGCGGCGAAGCCGTACCGAGCAAAGCCAGATCGTGCTTGTCGGAGGCGGGAGGGCAATGGACTCATCTCCTAGCGGACCTCCACGGTCGCCTGGGAGAGGCTCGCTCCGGCGAGGCCTTCTCGAACGCGAGCGACGCGTTGCCCGGCGCGATCCCCTGCAGGATGATCTCGGCGACGGCCCGCGTCCCGGAGAGGGTCAGCGGAGTCGAGATGTCCAGGAGCACGTGTCCCGCCTGACACGGCCGTCGGCCGCGCCCCCGTCCGGCAGGACCGGCCGCACCGCGACGACCGCGGCGATCGCGGGATCGAACTGGATGCGAGCGAGAGGTCGTTCAAGGTCGTGTCGCCGCTGGCCCGGACGAGCGATCGATCTCTGCTCTCCCGGCGCGAGCGAAATGCTCAGCGGATCGAAGTCGAAGACGGCGCTCGCGGCGCATCGCCGGAGGACTCCGGAGATTCCCGAGGGTCGGCCCGGCGGAGCGGCGGGGAGGCGGCTCTGGGCTGGCGGCCGGAACGGATCGGTCGGCATGCCGCCCGGCGCCAGGTTCTGCGGAGCGGGCGTCGTCGCGGGGTGCGGCGTCCGCGGCGGCGCGGGCACCGCGCCGCGGCCGAAATCGAAGGGCCCCGCCCCGGCGGGGACTCGATCCGCGGCGTCCCCTGGAAGGAGATGTTCGCGTCCGTCCCGACGTACACGGGCGTGAGGTCCTCCTCGGTCACGTCGGGGATCCGGATGATGTGGGGCGTCAGGGTCAGGACGAGGTCCGTGCGTCTTGTTCCCGGTCGCTGGTCTTCGTAGAAGAGCCGGCCGAGGACGGGGATGTCGCCGAGAAACGGAATCGAGTCGGTGTTCGTTGCTCTTGTCGTTGCGGCAGGAGCCCGGCGAGGAAGTTCGTCTCGCCGTCCTTCAGCCGGATGTTGGAGGAGATCGTCCGGGTCCCGATGATCGGCTGGTTCTGCCCCTGCCGAACGTCACGTAGCCGTTCAGGTTGGAGACCTCGACGCGTCAGCTTCAGCGTGACTTCCTTGTTGTGGTGGACGCGGGGCTCGACGTCGATCTTGATGCCGACGTCCTGGTACTGGAACGACGTCACCGGGACGATGTTGCCGCCGACCGTCGTCCCGGTATTGAACGTCGTGGTCGGGAATCGGGACCTTGTCGCCGATGATGAGCTGCGCCTTCTGCCCCTCCGAGATGCGGAGCTGGGGCTTGGCGAGCAGCTCGGCGTCCGTGTTGTTCTTGATGAACGAGTACGTCACCGAGCGGGATCGTGAAGCCGAACGAGCGGAGCGAGAGCTGCCTCAGCTGGTCCCAGGTGAAGCTGCCGTCGCCGCGAAGGTTGTCGGCGCCGAAGTCCGTCTTCCCGCCGGGCGCCGGCGAGCGTCGCCGCCGCGCTGTACGTGGGAGAGCAGCAGCCCGATGTCCTGCGTCTTGGTCGTGTTGATCTGCAGCAGCTCGACGTCGACGACGACCTCGGCGAGCTGCTTGTCGTTCTGCTCGATGATCTTCTCGGCGATGGCGACCTTGTCCGCCGTGTCGCGCAGCGTGATCGAGTTCTCCGCCTTGTTGATCGAGATCCGCGTCGTCTGGAGGAGCGACCGCAGCGCGTTGGAGACCTCCGTGACGTCCGCCGTTCGAGAGGAAGAACGTCCGGATGACCAGGTCCTCGTAGGTCTTGCGGTTGGCCGGCGTGTCGGCGGCGATCAGGATCGTCTTCTCGTCGATGACCTTGTAGAAGTGGTTCTCCTGGCGCATGCAGCGTCTCGAGCGCGTTCTGGAACTCGACGTTGGTCAGGACGATCGAGACGTTGTCGTCCTTCAGCTGCGGATCGAAGATGACGTTGATGCCCGGCGGCGGACGCGAGCGCCTGGTAGATCTGCTTGATCGGCTTCGGCTGCGGAAAGTTCAGGTTGATCGGCTTGTCGCTCGCCGGCTCGAGCATCGGGCGTGACGCGCGCGCGCCCCCGCGTCCTGCCGCTTGAGCGGCCTCGCATCCGGGTCTCGCCCGCGCGCTCCGCGGCGGCCTTCGCGGCCTCCTCTTCGCGGCCTTGCGCAGCTCCGTCTTCCGCGTATTGGTTGGTCGGATCGAGCAGCGACGCGCCTGCTCGAGCTCGACGACGGCCAGCTCCGGGCTGCCCGAGGCCGCGGTAGATCTTCCCCTTCTCGAAGTGGAACTGCGAGGCCTTCCTCTTCGCGCGCGCGAGCGCGATCTTGTAGCGGGAGTTGCCCGGATCCAGCTCGAGGCGCGCGGCGTACTTCAGACGGCCAGGTCCCAGTGCCCGAGGCTCTCCTCTTCCCTGCGCCTCCCGGAACGCCCGCGACTCCGCGCACGCCGACGGCGAGCAAGCGAGCGCGAGGACGCGCGAGCAGCTCTTCACGAGATTTCATTCAAGGGTCACCCCTTCCTGATCGCGGAGATGCCGATCGCTTCATGGCGTGATCCCGAGTCGCTGCGTGGTCGCCGCGGAGCGGAACCCGACGAAGCCGACGTCGATCGGATTCGTAGCCGACCCGTCGCAGGATGAACCTGTCGAAGACGACGTCTCCGGCGCGGGCGTTCACGAGCTGGTCGCCCTGCGCGAGCACGGCGATCGGCCGGTCCTTGCGGCCCGAACGTTCCGATGAACTTGAAGGAGATCTCCGGCGGGGCCGGCGTCGGCGTCGGGCGGCGGCGGCGGCAGCGGGCCGACGAAGCGCGCGCTCGCCCGGCGCGGGAGGAGGAGGCGGCGCCGGCGTCGGCGTCGGGGGCGGGCCGCGGGTCGGCGTCCCGCGAGGTCGAAGATGTTCCGGCCCGGCCGCGGACGCGCTGGGCCCGCGGCGGCTCGAGGTCCTTCGTGGTGAGGAGGGGACTTCGTCGGGAGACACCTTCTTCGCCGCCGCCGGACGCGCGCGCACGCGGCCCGCGGGACGGTCGTCTTCCGGGGCAGCGCGCCCGGCCGCGGCGCGGCCGCGGCCGGGCGAGAGCGGGCGGCGTCCGCCCGACCCGGACGACTCCGACTCAGACCACGGCGAGGACCGAGGAGGATCGCCAGCGCGGCGCGAGCCGAGCTTCGTGTCTGGCCGGCGCGGTCCCGCGGAGGCCGGCGCTTCACCGGGCGCCGCGCCTGCCGGCCGCGGCCGCTCGCGCCGCCGCCGGCCCTCCGCCGGCGAAATAGGTCACGAGCGCGATCCGGACCTGCACGCTGCCCGGGCTGTCCTGGTCCCGGGAGAGCCCGATCTCCCGCACGACGATCCATCGCGGTCCCGTCTCGACCGCGCAGAAGCTGCTTGAACGCACGTAGTCGCGCGTGAACGCGAACGTGATCGCGCATCTGGGAGAGCGGCAGGTTCGGGACCGGCGAGCGTCGTGTAGGAGATCTGCGGGCGGCGAGACCCCGACTCTTCAGAGATCGCGTGGATCTCCGCCACCACGGCCGCGAGGGTTTCCCGCGCGCGGCCCGATCCGCCGTGCCGTAGAACTCCTCGATCGCCGCGGAGACCTCCGCGAGCGGCTCGCGCTGGCCCGCGAGCTTCGCCGCGTCCGCCTCCCGCGCCTCGACCTCGCGCTTCGAGCGCGGCGCGGCGCGCCTCGAGGGCCGCCCGCCGCGTCCTGCGCGGTCGCCGCGGTACCAGAGGTAGAAGCCGAGGTTGCCGCCGCAAGAGGAGGCCCCCGCGACGAGCGGGAGCCCGCGCGCCTCCAGACCGCGGCGCCTCATGGCCGCGCCTCCGCCGCGTACCGGTAGACATCAGGTAGATCTGAAGGCGTCCCTCCGGGACGCCCGCTCCGGGCCCGCCTCGGACCGCAGGTCGACCGCCGAGAAGGCGGGGTCTCTGCGACGAGCGCCGCGATCGTTCTCACGACGCTCGTCGGGCATGCGCTTGCCCACGAGGGCGAGTCGAGGTCGATCGTCGCCGCCTGTCGAACCGGGGAGCCAGGCGCGAGACGCCGGACGTCGGCCGGCAGCGTCGCCTCGAGGCGCGCGAGGAAGCGCCGTCCAGGAGAAGCGCCGCTCCGGCGACGATCCGGAGAGGCCCGGCTCTCCTGCGCGAGGCCGACACCTTGTAGTTGTTCAGGGCCGCCTCGCGCGTGCGCGGCGTCCGGCCGCGGCCCGGTCCCGCCGCCTCGAGAGACGGGATCTGCTCGACGTCCCCGCCATCTCGCGCTGGAAATGCGGCATAGAGGCCGGATGTTGGCCCGAGCGACCAGCGACCGCGGCCGCGAGGAGCGCCGCGCCGGCGCCGAGGAAGACCGGCCGCTCGTTGCGGAACGGCCGGCGCGCGAAGTTCGAGTCGTCGCGCTCATGACTGCCTCTCCCGTACACGGCCGCGAAGGCCGCGAGGAGCTCGGGCCGCGCGGCGATGCGCTCGTCGAAGCCCGCGTCGGCCCCGAACAGGCGGCCGGAGACCGGCTGCGGCGGCGACCGGGAAGGCGATCTCGGAAGACTCGCCGCCGGGCGACGCGTCGTGGACGAAGACCGCCGCGAGGCCCGGCCCCTTCAGCTTTTCCGTGTAGTAGGAGAGCGAGAGCCGGACCTCCTGTCGTGGTCCTCGTCGGCCTCCTCCGACGGGCGCTGCCGGAAGAAGACCGGCGCCTCGCCCCGCGCGACGAGAAGCACGAAAGAGCCTCGACTGCGGTGGAGCAGGCGCGTAGTCGCCGGGGCGCGCGCCGCCGAGCGACGGCGACAGCCCCTCGAAGAGGGCGAGGCTCGCGGGAGCGAGGGCGCCGACCCGGACGCCCGCCGCCTCGAACGCGTGCCTCGATCGACTCGAGTGTCGGCGGGCGCCGCCGCCACGAGCAGACGCGCTTCTGCTCCCCGACGCCGGCATCATCTCGGAAGACGACGGCCAGCTCCGCGGTGACGCCCGGCAGCAGCTTCTTCAGCTTCCAGAGGACCATCTCGTCGCGGCGCCTCGTCCGGCGGGGAGCGACTCGATCTCGACCGGCAGGATCCGCGCCCAGGAGTCCGGGAAGACGACGGAGGCCCGGGCGAGCCGTCCCTCGCGAGAGCCGCGCGCGCCGCCTCCACGGCCTGGAGGATCGCCTCGCGCGTAAAGAGCGGCGTTCCGGACGCTCCGGTCCCGACGTGCCGGCCGGATACGGGAAGTGCCGCGCCTGCGCGAACCCCGGCGGGGGACCGCGGCGGACGTGCGCGTACGTCATCCCCTCCGCGAGAAGGCAGAACACGTGCGGAGGCACGACGGGGCGAGGAAGGGAATTTCATGCGTTCGAGCTCTTCGACTCTCGACCCGCGACTCTCCGACGTTCTTCTAGTCGACAAACGTCACCTTGTTGATCTCCTTCAGCGTCGTCCATCCCTCGAAGACCTTCGCCAGCGCCGCGTCGCGCAGGAACGACCATCCCCTCCTCCTTGGCGGCCTTCTTGATCTCGGCCGCCGGGCGCCGCTCGAGGATCAGCCCGCGGATCTGGTCGGAGAGGTCGAGCAGCTCGGCGATCGCCATCCGGCCGTGGAACCCGGTGCCGTCGCACTCGAGGCAGCCCTTTCCCTCGTAGAACGTCTGGCCGCGCACGGCGGCGGGGTCGAGGCCCGCCTCGCGCAGCGCTCCGGCGGAGACCTCGACCGCCTCCCGGCAGTGCGCGCAGATCTTCCGGACGAGCCGCTGCGCCAGGATGCAGTTCAACGCGGACACGAAGTTGTAGAGCTCCACCTTCATGTTCAGGAACCGCCCGAGCACGTCGACGACGTTGTTGGCGTGGACGGTCGTGAAGACGAGGTGCCCCGTCAGCGCCGACTGGACGGCGATCTGGGCGGTCTCCTCGTCGCGGATCTCTCCGACCATGATCTTGTCCGGGTCGTGCCGCAGGATCGAGCGCAGGCCCCGCGCGAACGTCAGCCCCTTCTTCTCGTTGACCGGGATCTGCGTGATGCCGCGCAGCTGGTACTCGACCGGGTCCTCGATCGTGACGATCTTGTCCTCGACCGACTGGATCTCCGAGAGGCACGCGTAGAGCGTCGTCGTCTTGCCCGAGCCGGTCGGCCCGGTGACGAGCACCATCCCGTACGGCTCGCGGATGAACTTGCGCAGCTTCTTCTTCGTCTCGGTGTCGAATCCGAGGACGTCGAGGTTCAGGCTCTTGAACTCGGCGTTGGCCGATTCCTTGTCCAGGATTCGGATGACCGCGTCCTCGCCGTGCACGGTCGGCATGATCGAGACGCGGAAGTCGATCGTGCGGCCTCGCACGCGCAGCTTGAACCGGCCGTCCTGCGGGATCCGCTTCTCCGCGATGTCGAGCTCGGACATGACCTTGATGCGGGAAATGATCGTCCCGTGGTGCCGCTTGTCGATCGGGTCCATCGCCTGGTAGAGGACGCCGTCGATCCGGTACTTGATGATGACGACGTTCTCCTGCGTCTCGATGTGGACGTCGGAGGCGCGGCGCTGGATCGCGTTGAAGACGATCGAGTCGACGAGCTTGATGATCGGGGACGCGTCCTGCGTGATCCGGTCGATCGTGAGGGTCTCCTCCCCCTCCTCGTCCTCGGAGACGAGCTGCATCCGGAACTCCTCGGTCGCCTCGTCCAGGACCCGCTGCGACGACTCGCTCTTCTGCAGGATGTCGTTGATCGCGGCGCGGCTGCCGACCTTCAGGCGCAGCGGCAGGCCGGTCGAGAGCTCGAGCTCGTCGAGCTTGACGACGTCGGCCGGGTCGGCGCAGATGATCGTCAGGACCTTCTCGGTCCGGCTCTCGGGGATGAAGCCGTACCGGAGCATCCACTCGACCGGGATCGAGCGGAAGAGCTCCGGGTCCACGCGGAACGCCGCCACGTCCACGTACGGGCAGCGCCAGCCGCTCCGCCAGCGCGATCGCCTGCGCCTCCGACTCCGACGCGCAGAGAGGTTCCATTGACGTACTGCTTCGCCATTTG
Organism: uncultured Acidobacteriota bacterium; assembly: GCA_963815865.1. Classification (GTDB taxonomy): domain Bacteria; phylum Acidobacteriota; class Thermoanaerobaculia; order UBA5066; family Gp7-AA6; genus JAWOLE01. Next base: position 667,722 of record CAWFIK010000003.1, on the reverse strand, counting down.
CGAGTCCTCAGTTCTCAGTTCTCAGTTCTCAGTCTTCAGTTCCTGTTCTCAAATCGATTCCTCCACTGACAACAGATAACTGACAACTGACTACTACCCTTTGATCTGCGACATGAGCCGGAAGATCGGCAGGTACACGGAGAGGAGGATCGTCATGATCACGCCTCCCATGATCACCAGGATCGCCGGCTCGACGAACGAGATGACCCGCGCGAGCAGCAGGTCGATCTCCTCGTCGTAGAAATCGGAAACGGACGAGAGCATTTCCTCCAGCGCGCCCGACGCCTCGCCGACCTTGATCATCTCGATCGTCAGGTTCGTGAAGATCGCCGGTCTCCTCGAGCGCCTTCCAGAGCTCTCCCCCCTCGCGCACGCGCGGGATCACCTCGGCGACGCGGCGGGAAACGTAGCGGTTTCCGACCGCCGTCGGCCGCGTTCTCCAGGGCGGGCACGAGCGGGGTCCCGCCGCCGAGCAGCGTCGCGAGGCTGCGCGTGAACTGCGTGATCGCGAATCGCTGGAAGATCCCGCCCACGACCGGGATCCGAGATCGCAGCGTCCCCCCAGACGGCTCCCCGGGGCGACTTGAGCAAGCGCGATCCAAAGAAGAAGAGGGCCACGCCGCCGGCGAGGAAGAACAGGATGTTGGCCCGCAGGAACTTCGCCGTGTTCATGACCACGACCGTCAGGAGCGGCAGCTGCGCCTGGAAGTCGCTGAAGAATTCCTGGAACCTCGGGATTACGACGGTCATCAGGATCGCGATCAGGAAGATCGAGACGACGATCAGGATCGCCGGATAGACAAGCGTCGCGATCACCTTGCGCGCCAGCCCCATGACCGTCTTCTGGTACTTCACGTAACGTCGCAGGACGCTCTCGATCTCGCCGCTCTTCTCCCCGGCCTTGAGCGAGGTCCAGTAGAGGCGCGGGAAGAGATCCCCCTGCTCGGCGAAGGCGTCGGAGATCGACGCGCCGGCGTTGACGCGGTCGCGGACCTCGAGGAGGACGCGGCGGAGCACGGCGCTCTCCTGTCGCTCCATCAGGATCTCGAGGGAGTGCACCACCGGCAGGCCGGCCTTGAGCAACGCGATCAGCTCCTGGTTGAAGATGAGGAAGTCCCTCATCTTCACGCGGCCGCGGCGGCGCCTCCGCGAGCCGAAGGAGAGGCCTTCGCGGCGCACCTCGAAGACGTGGCCTCCCCGCCGCTCCATCTCGACGCGCGCGGCCGCGGCGTCAGCGGCCCGCACCGCCTCCTCGGCGACGGAGCCGTCGGGCCATCCGATCTTGACCCGGAATTCGCGGCTCATCGCTTCCGCACCGACTTGCCGCCGGGGGATCCCGGCCGAGCCGTCTCCTGCGCGAGCAGGATCAGGATCAGCGCGTTCTTCGACCCCTCCTCCTTGGAGGCCCCGACGACGAGCGTCTGGTTGAGCGTGACCGTGATGGCCGCGCGGTAGAGCGGCACGGTGAAGGGCATGCCGTGCTCGTCCTTCTTGACGCGCGAAAGCGCGAAAGGCGAGAGGAGGAGCTCCTCGCCCGATCCGGCGGCCCCGATGGAGAACGTCAGGACGTACTCGTCCCCCAGCCGGTAGGAAAGCGGCCGCCCCTCCACCCCCTGGATCACGGCGGAGTCGAGCAGCGCGTAGTCGTTGAACTGGAACATGGACTTGAGCTTCGCCCCGAGTCCGCCGATCTCCTGCGAGATCGTGCCGGCCGGCGCATCCGTGCGCGCCCGCACGAGCTTGACGGCGAAGCTGAAGCCGCGCGGGGGGGCGTCGAAGTCGGCGATGACCTTCGAGACCGTTTTCAGGTTCTCCTCCCGGTCGGTGATGGTCATGGCGTTCAACCGCGGCGTCAGCGTGACCGAAGCGGATTCGGACAGGTGCGGCCGGATGAGCAGCGCCGCCTCCTCCACCCGCTTGTACTTCAGGACGAAGACGCGCACAAAAGCGTCGGCGGCAGCCGGGCTCCCGGGGACGGTGGGGACCGCCGCGGCCGGGACCGCCGGCGCGCTCAACAGAATGGCCACGAGGGCCGCGAAGAGAGTTCCTTTTCTCACTCGAATAAAACCGCCGCCCCGGAAAGCCCGGGGCACCAAAGAAGAATCGATGATTGAATCGACGATTGTCCGATTGAGCACGGGGCTCAATCTCTCAATCCCTCAATCTCTCAATCTTTCAATTCCTCAAATATCGATCGAACGGTCCACGATCCAGACGACGCGGGGCTGACCGGCCCCCGGGTTCAGCTCGTAGATCGTGGCGTCCGCCGGGTACTTCCCCTCCCCGCCCGTCTGCTCGAGAATCTCCGGCGCCGGCGCCGGATTGGCCGCCGGCACGAAGCTCGACGTCGCGGGCCGACGCTCTGCCTGCGCGGCGGCGGCCGACGAAGACGCCCGGTACACCGGCGCCCCCGGCGCGAGCAGGGTCAGGGCCAGGGCGGCCGCGGCCGAGGCGAGCGCGCCGACGCGACGCCCGACGGCCGGCCTCGCGAGGCGCTCCTGTGCCTCCCGGAGCGCGATGCCCGCGCGCACCGCCGAGAGGACTCGAGCGGTCTCCTCGGGGACGACCGGGGCTGCCGGAGGGGCAGCGAAAACGAACAGGGGATCGCGGGCGACCGCCGCGTTGCGGCAGGCGGCGCACGCTCCGAGATGCTCGCGCACCGCGCGGCGTTCCTCCCGCGGGAGGAGCTCCGCCGCGTACCCTTCGAATCGGGCGCGGGACTCTTCGCAGGAGAGCGTCACGACTTCTCCTCCTCCGGCTTCGGCGCCGGGCGATGGAGGCCGGGCGCGATCCTCTCGACTTCGCGGCGCAGGACCTTGCGCGCGTTGAAGAGGTGATTGCGCACGGTGGATTCGCCGCAGTTCAAGATCGCCGCGATCTCGCCCGTGTCCAGGTCCTCCATCTCGCGCAGGACGAAGGCCGCTTTCTGCTTCCCGGTCAGCCGCCCCGAGACCCTCTGGAAGAGGCGAAAGGCGGAGTCATCCTCCGCGGCTCGCGATGTCTCGTTGCCGGTCTCGCTCTCGCGCAGGCGGACCAGGTGAAGCGTCGCCGTGTGGGCCCTCTCGCGGCTGCGCGAGCTCCTCAGGAAGTCGATCGACAGATTCGTGGCGATCCGGTAGAGCCAGGTGTTGAAGGAGTACGTCTCGTCATACCGGGACAGCTGCTCCCAGACACGCAGGAAAGCCATCTGCGCCACGTCCCGGGCGTCCTCGGCGTTGCCCACGATGCGGCGGGCGACGGAGACGACGGCCGGCGTCTTGCGCAGGACCAGGGCCTCGAACGCCACCATGTCTCCTCCGCGCGCCTGGATGGCCAAATCCCGGTCCGAAAGCTCCCGGCTCTCCTGGCGGCGGCGGTCTTCGCTGTAAACGAGCTCCATTCGTTCCTTATACGGAGGCGGCCCGGCGTCCGTTGGAGGCTTTTTTCGAAACATAAACCATTGAATTGTAAGTCCAAACCACGAGATTCAGAGTCCAAAGTCCAATGTCCAAAGTCCAGGGTAGTCGTCTGCACCGGGGATTTCATCGTTCATGGCTACTTTGGACCTCGGGCCTTGGACCCTGGACAGTCCTGCGCTTCCACCACCTCGGTGATAATTACCCCGAAGTGTTCCTCTACCGCGTCCTGTCGATCCTGGCGCTCATCGTCTATTCCCCGTACGCGCTCGTCCGGTCGGCTCTGGGACGGCGCCGCCTGGGAGACATTCGAGGGAGGCTGGGACTGTCGCCATACCCCGATCTGGACGGGGGAATCTGGGTCCACGCCGTCTCAGTCGGAGAGGTGGGCGCCGCCAGGAACCTCCTGACAGCCCTCTCCCGAGCGGTCCCGGGCGTCCGGCTTGGTCTTTCGGTGACCACGGCGGCCGGCCTCGAGGCAGCGCGACGATTCGCCGGTCCGTCGGTCGCGGTCTTCTCCTTTCCGCTCGACCTCGCGGGACCCGTCGAGAGAGCGCTCTCTGCCGTCCGGCCGGGGGTGCTCGTGCTCACCGAGACGGAGCTGTGGCCGCTCCTTCTCGAGCGGGCGCGGGCCCGGGGGATCCCCGTCGCTCTCGTCAACGGCCGGATTTCCGACCGCTCCTTCCGGCGTTACCTGCTCCTGCGCGGGTGGTTCCGCCGGGTCCTCGACAACATTTCCCTCTTCGCCATGCAGACCGCCGAGGACGCGATGAGAATCGAGCGCCTGGGCGCCCGGCCGGATCGGATTCTCGTGACCGGCAACATCAAGTACGACCTGGCACCCGCGCCCCCCTTCGGCGATGCGATCCGTCTCAAGGCGGCCGCCGCGGGGAGACCCATTCTCGTCGCCGCCTCGACGGGCGAGGGGGAAGAAGGGATGGTCCTCGAGGCCTGGAAAGGACTCGATCCCCGCCCGTTGCTCGTCCTCGCTCCCCGCCGCCCCGAACGCTTCGACGAAGTCGCTCGTCTCATCGAAGCGCATGGCTTCCCCCTGATCCGCCGCTCCTCCTCGGGACTCGGGACTCGGGACTCGGGACTCGATAACCCCGGCGAAATCCAAAATCCAAAATCCAAAATCCAAAATCCCCCTCTCGTCTACCTGCTCGACTCGATCGGCGAGCTGGCTTCGCTCTACGGCGAGGCATTTCTCGCGTTTCTCGGCGGCAGTCTCATTCCGACCGGCGGCCACAATCCGATCGAGGCGTGGGCCCAGGGGGTCGCTGTCCTGGTCGGTCCGCATACTCAGAATTTCCGCGACATCACGCGGGCCGGCGAAGAACTCGGCGTTCTCCAGCGCGTCGCGGACGCGCGGGAACTCGCGCTGGCCTTCGGCCGCGCGGGGAAAGACCCCGCCGGGACCTCCGCGCGCGGAGAGAGCGCCCGGCGCTTCGTGGCCGAAAGCCGCGGCGCGGCGGCTTCGACCGCGCAATCGGTGGCGGATCTTCTCCAGAGGGCCCGTCGCCTCGGAGAGAGCCGTCGCGAGCCTTTCGATCGCCGGCGGGAGCGCGCGGCGGCGCCATGATCTCCGCTCTGTACGCCCGCCTCCTGGAAGCCCGGGCCCGGCGGTTCGCGTCGGGGCGCGCCGCGTCCGCGCGCCTTCCGCACCCGGTCATCTCGGTCGGCAACCTGACGCTGGGCGGCACGGGGAAGACCCCGATGGCAGGATACCTGGCGCGCCGGCTGCGATTCGACGGGAGGCGGCCGGCGATTCTCTCGCGCGGTTACGGCCGCAGGTCGAAGGGCGTGGTCGTCGTGTCCGCGGGAGACGGCCCGCTCGTCCCGGCGGACGTGGGAGGAGACGAGCCGGTCGCGCTCGCCCGGAGCCTGCCGGGTGTCGTGATTGTCGTGGCGAGCCGTCGCGTCGAGGCCGGTCTCGCCGCCGCCGAGCTGGGAGCCGACCTCTTCATTCTCGACGACGGCTATCAACACCTCAAGCTGGAGCGGGACGCGAACCTGCTGCTCCTGGATGGCCGGGACCCATTCGGCGGGGGACGCTTTCCGCCCCGCGGGCGCCTCCGGGAGCCGCTCTCGGCGCTGGCGCGGGCCGACGCGTTCGTCTTCACTCGGGTCGAGCGGGACACCCCTCCGGCGGGCGCGCTGGAAACCCTCGGACGTTGGAATCCGGGGGCTCCCGTCTTCACGGCGCGGCTCAAGCCGGCGGGGCTGTACGACGAGAAGGGAGTCCCGATCGAAGGCGCCGCGCTGACCGGCCGGAGGTTCGTGGCGGTCTGCGCGGTCGCTCAGCCGGCGAGCTTCGCCTCGACGCTCGCCTCTCTCGACCTCTTTCCGGAGGAGACGCTGGTGTTTCGCGACCACCACCGCTATTCGGCGCGTGACATCGTGACCATCCATCGGAGAGCGGAGGCGAGCGGCGGCTCCTGGATCCTCACGACCGAGAAGGACGCCGTGAAGCTCTCCGGACGCCTGCGCTTGCCCCTGGCGACGCTGCGCCTCTCCGTGGAAATCGTCGAGCCCGGCTTCTTTCCGTTCCTCGCGTCCCTCATCGCGGGAGCGCCGCGGACCGCCGCGCGAGGCGGAGGATGAGCGCAAGGACTCGGGACTCAGGAATCGGGACTCGGGACTCGGAAGAGCCGCTTCCGCGCCGCCGTCCTTCGCGGTCCCCCCTGCGGCACAGGCTGGAGCGGGCCCTCCTGCTCGGCGCCCTCGGGATGATCAAGCTCCTCCCCGCCGGCGGCTCTTCGGGACTCGGCCGCGCGGTTTCCCGGCTCTATTTCCTTTTGTCCGGTTCCCGCCGCCGCATCCTGCTCGACAACCTGAGAAACGCGTTCCCGCAGATGTGCGGCGCGGAGATCCGCGGCATCGCCCGCGCGTGCGCCGCGAACCTGGGGGCCGCGTTCATGGAGTTTCTCGAGTCCTCGAGGCTGACGCGAGAGGAGATCCTCTCGCGGGTGACGCTCGCCGGAGAAGAGCATTTCGCCGCGGCCCGCGCGCGCGGCAAGGGGGTCTTCCTCCTGTCGGCGCATTTCGGAAGCTGGGAGATCGGGGCCATCCGCGCCGGGATGATCGACGGGCCGATCTCCTCGGTCGTGCGGCCGCTCGACAATCCCCTTCTGGAAGAAGAGCTCCAATACCGGCGGACGCGCTTCGGCAACAAGGTCATCCGGAAGAAGGAAGCGGCGCGCGAGATCCTCCGAGCCATCCGCGCCAAAGAGACGGTGGCGATCCTGGTGGATCAGAACGTCGTGGCGGAGGAAGCGATCTTCGTCCCGTTCTTCGGACGCCCGGCGGCGACGACGCCGTCTCTCGCCCTCTTCCAGATGAAGACCGACGCCGCGGTCGTGCCGGTCTTCACCTGGCCGCTCGGAGGGGGACGGTATCGCCTTCAATTCGAGAAGCCGATCCTGAGCGAGGAGTTCGCCGCGGATGGCGCCCCCCGGGAGGAACGGGTCCTTCGCGCCACCGAGCGTTACATGGCGGTCACCGAGAAGGCCATCCGCGGCGACCCCGCCGCGTGGCTCTGGATGCACAACCGCTGGCGCACGAGACCGGCGGAGTAGTTGTCAGTCTTCTGTTTTCAGTTTTCGGTTTACTAGAACTGGCAACTGAGAACTGAAAACCGATGACTTCTCGTCTGGTCGTCGCACCGAACTGGCTGGGGGATTGCGTGATGGCGGTCCCGGTGCTGCGCGCGATCCGGCGGGCGCATCCGCAGGACGGCCTCGCGGTCCTGGCGCGAGGCTCGACCGCGGGTCTTCTGCGGGCGGAGGGGAGCGCCGACACGGTGCTCGATCGCTCGAGCCTTTTCGGCGATGTTCGGAAGCTGAAGGCAAAAGGGTTCGACGAGGCATGGCTCCTCCCGAATTCCCTGCGCTCCGCGCTCGCGCCGTTCCTGGCCGGGATTCCGCGGCGGATCGGATACGCGACCGACTCGCGCGGGCCCCTCCTGACGCACGGCCGGCCCCGCCGCCGCGGACGGCGCATCAGCTCCGCGACTACGACGGACTGCTTCGGTCGGGCGGCATCGAGCCTGACTTCGAGGCGCCGCGCCTCCCCGTGACGGTGAAGGCGCTCGACCGCGCCGTGTCGTCGCTCCAGTCCGCCGGCCTCGACCGCGACGAGCCGCTGGCGATCCTGGCGCCGGGCGCCGCCTTTGGATGGACGAAGCGCTGGCCCGCCGAGCGCTTCGGCGCATTGGGCGACCGGCTCCACGCGCGCGGCCTCGACTGCGCCGTCGTCATCGGTCCGGGCGAGGAGGCGACCGGCGAGGCGGCAGCCGGAGCGGTGCGAGCGCGCCTCCCGGTCCTCGGCGCCGACCTCGATCCGCTCGAGCTCGCCGCGCTCTTCTCCTGCGCGCGCGTCGTCGTGGCCAACGACTCGGGCCCGATGCACCTGGCCGCCGCGGTCGGCGTTCCCGTCGTCGCCTTCTTCGGACCGACCGACCCGGGCCGCACCGCCCCGACGGGCGCTCCCGCGCGGATTCTCGACCGCTACGTCTTCTGCTCCCCCTGCTTCCTGAAGGAGTGCCCGTATAAGCACGAGTGCATGAGGGAGATCACGGTCGAGATGGCGCTGAGAGCCGTGGAAGAGGTATTAGGTGGTAGGTCGTAGGTGGCAGAGTCTGGTCCCTAACACCTACCACCTTCCACCTACCACCTATTTCAACTCCGTGTTCCAGTAGGCGAGATCGAGAAAGTTCCTCCAGGCGGGGTGGACCTTGTTGGAGCCGAAGTGGCCGACCGGGTGCCAGCGTGGCTTGCGGGGCTGGGCGATCAGCTTCATCGAAGCCTCGTGCGGGCTGCGGTTTCCCTTCTTGACGTTGCAGGAAAGACAGGCGCACACGACGTTCTCCCAGGTGGAACGGCCGCCGCGCGACAAGGGGATGACGTGGTCGAGCGAAAGCTCGGAAGAAGAGAACTTGTGCCCGCAATACTGGCACCGGTTTCCGTCGCGCAGGTAGATGTTGTGGCGCGAGAATTTCACGTCCTGCCGCGGGAGCCGGTCGAAATCCTTCAACGCGATGACGCGCGGGATCCGGATCGCCATCGAAGGCGTCAGAACAACCTCGTCCTGCGGCTGCACCGGAATGTCGCACCAGTTCTCGAACTCGTAAGTCGAGTAGTCCGGCAGGACGGCCCGGACATGCCCCTTGTAGAAAAGGGAGAATGCCTTGCGAACCGACGTGACCTGAATTGCCTGAAACACGCGGTTCAGGACGAGCACGTGAGAATCCAGCATGCGACTTTCTCGAGAGCGGCAATTATAGTCCGGGTTTCATGAGCTTCGACACTCCCCGGCAACGGCTCGCCGCTGTCGTCGACTCCTTTGCCGGGCGGCGCCTCGTGGTGGCCGGCGACTACGTGCTCGACCGCTTCCTCTACGGCCACCCCAAGCGGGTCAGCCGGGAAGCTCCCGTCCTGATCCTCCGGTTCTGGAAGGAGGAGCATCTGCCGGGCGGCGCGGGAAACACCGCCGCCAATGTCCGTTCCCTCGGCGGCGTCCCGCTTCCGGTCGGCGCGCTCGGAGACGACGAGGCGGGACGGACGCTCAAGTGGGCCCTGGAGGAACGCGGGATCCAAACGGACGGCCTCCTGACGGCGAAGGGATATGGCACTCCCACGAAGACGCGCATCCTCGCGGGCGCGCCGCACGGAATCAAGCAGCAGGTCGTGCGCTACGACCGGGAGTTCTCTCTGTCGCCCGACGACGCGGTCGCCGGACGGATCGGGAGGCTTCTCGCGGAGATGGCGGGCCAGGCCCGGGGCGCCGTCGTCTCCGACTATGGCTACGGGGCGGTCCCGGCCGACGCCGTCGCGCGCCTGCGCGCCGGCCTCCCGTCGGGGACGCCGGTGCTCGTGGACTCGCGGCACGGACTGAAGGGGTTCGCGGGCGCGGATGCCGTCACTCCCAACGAAGAAGAGCTCGAGGAGGCGGCCGGGCGGCCGCTCGGCGAGTCGGCGCAGGAGCTGGAGAGAGCCGCCCGTGCCCTCGCCGGAGTCGTCCGGTGCCCGACCGTGCTCGTCACGCGCGGCTCGCGCGGCATGGCTCTCTTCCGGGACGGCGCGCCTCCCCTCTCGATCCCGGTCCACGGGACAGACCAGGTCGCGGATGTCACCGGCGCCGGCGACACGGTGCTCGCGACGTTCTCGCTCGCGCTCGCGTCCGGCGCGACGGCCCTCGAGGCGGCGCTCCTCGCCAACTTTGCCGGAGGAGTCGCCGTCATGAAGATGGGAACCGCCGTCGTGACCCCCGCGGAGCTCAAGGACGCCATCGCCTCGGACAGGAGCATCCTTTCGTGAACCGTGAAGCCTAAAACGCCGGAGCCGGGACCCGGGACTCGGGACGCGGAACTCGGACCGGGCAAGGTTTCTCGAGTCCCGAGTACCGAGTCCCGAGTCCCGAACAAGATCCTGTCCCATGAGGAGCTGCTCGATGCAGCGGCTCGGCAACGCGCCGCGGGGCATCGGATCGTCTTCGCCAACGGCGCGTTCGACCTGCTGCACGTCGGCCACGTCCGGTATCTGGCGGCCGCCGGCGCCGAGGGAGACTGGCTCGCGGTGGGAGTCAACTCCGACCGCTCCGTCCGCAGCGGCAAGGGAGCGGGACGCCCGATCGTGCCCGAGTCGGAGCGCGCGGAAATCGTGGCGGCCCTCGCCTGCGTGGACGCGGTCGTCCTCTTCGACGAGGACAGCCCGGCTTCGCTCCTTTCGGAACTCAAACCCGACGTTCACGCCAAGGGAACCGACTACGAAGCGGGGACGGTGCCCGAACGCAGCGTCGTCGCGCCCTACGGAGGACGCACGGTCATCGTGGGAGATCCGAAGGACCACGCCACCACCGATCTCATCGCGCGCATTGCGCGCGCGTCAGGCGTAAGGCGTAAGGCGAAGCGTTGAACGGTTCCGCGCCTCCCGCCTCCCGCCTCCCGCCTCCCGGCTCATGAAACTCCTGATTGTTCGTCTCTCGGCGATGGGTGACATCATCCACTCGCTTCCGATGGCGCTCAACGCCCAGATGGACGGGGCGACGGTCGGATGGCTGACGGATCGCCGCTACGGCGGGCTGCTCGCGGGAAATCCTTCCATCGAGCGCCTCTTCCTCGCGGACACCGGCCACTGGCGCCGCAACCCGTTCTCCCTTTCCAACTGGAACCAGATCGGCGATCTGCGGGCGGCCCTGCGCGAATTCGAGCCGGATGCGACCGTGGACGCGCAGGGTCTCTGGAAGTCGGCGCTCCTGGCGCGCCTGGCCGGAACGCCGGTCGTCGGCTTCTCCGCGGACTCGCGGCGGGAGCCGGCCTCGGCCTTGCTGGTCGGCCGGGGGATCCCGCTGCCGGGCGGAGCGGTGCACGTCGTGGACCAGAACCTCGGCCTCCTCGCTTCTCTCGGTTTCGCCGCGACGCGGAGGGCTCCCGACGCCCGATACCTCCTCTCGCGCGAGAGCCGCGCGGCGAGCGCCTTCCTGCGGACTCTCCCCACTCCGTTCGCTCTCTATCACCCCGGGGCCGCGCAGGCGAAGAAGACGTGGGGCGAGGCGAACTACGCGCAGCTGGCGTCGCGGCTGCACCGGGAGCTCGGCTTGTATCCCGCGATCTCCTGGGGGCCGGGGGATGAGGAGCGCGTCGAGCGACTCACCGATCGGCTTCCGTACGCGGCGAAGCTCCCGCTCCTCGACTTCGCGGGCCTCGCGGCGGTGGCGGCTCGCGCGAGCCTCTTCGTCGCCGGAGACACGGGTCCGCTCCACCTGGCCGACGCGCTCGGCGTCACCTGCCTTGCCCTCTTCGGCCCGGGGTCGTACCGGCGCAACTCTCCCGAGAGGAACCGGCCTTACCGCGGAACCGCGTTGAGTTACGATCAGACCGGCTCCGTCGAAGCGGTCGCGCGCAAGGCCGTCGAGCTCCTGACGACCGTGGGGATGACACGAGGCGCAGAATAAAAGGTCAAGGTCTCGAACGTTGAGGCGTCTCTTCTCTCCCCTCCTCCTCCTGGCGGTCCTGCGGATGTCCGCACCCTCTGCCGTCCAGGAGAGCCCCGAGCCGCCGGCTTTCCTGGGAGAGACGCTTCGCTACGCGATGACGATTCTGGGCGTGGCCGGAGGCGAGCTGACACTGTCGGCGGTTCCCGCGGACCTCCACGGGCGCCGGACCTACAAGTTCGAGATGTCGGTTCTCTCCAACGACTTCCTGTCGAAGTTCTTCCTCGTCCGGGACACCATCGTCTCGTGGGTCGATCCGAGGTCCTTCCGCTCCCTCCGCTTCGAGAAGCACACGGTCGAGGGGAAGCGCTCGAAAGACGAGCTGACCGAGTTCGATTACGAGAAGGGACAGGCGCTGTACGAGGGAACTCCGGTGCCGCTCGGCGACGCGGCCCTCGACACCCTCTCGTCGGTCTATTACCTGCGCACGCTCCGCCTCGACGGGGACAAGCCGATCGAGTTCCAGGTCTTTTCCGGAAAGCCGCACGCGCTCCAGGTCGAGATCCAGGGGCGCGAGAAGATCTCGGTGCCCGCCGGGACGTTCCAGACGGTCCGGGTGGAGCCCAAGAGCACGGCGGGAAGCCTGATGGGGAAGAACCTGGTGCTCTGGCTGACCGACGACGCGCGGAAAATTCCGGTCCAGCTCCGCTCCAAGTTGAAGGTCGGGACTCTCGTCGGCCGGCTCAAGTCGATCGAGACGAAATAGTCGACCTTTGCCCGCTAAGGTAGAATCGGTGAGCAAACCATGGCGGTGAAGCTCGGCGACCTCCTCCTCAAAGCGAAGCTGATCACGCAAGACCAGCTCGACGCCGCGCTCAAGTCGCAGCGCGAGGAGGGGGGAAAGATCGGAGAGGCCCTCGTCCGCGTCGGCGCGGTGACGGAGGGGGACATCACCGAGACCCTGTCGCAGCAGTTCGGGGTGCCTTCCATCGACCTGGCCAGCTTCGAGATCGATCCTTCGGTCGTCAAGATTGTCCCGGCCGACGTCGCGCGCAAGTACGGCGTACTCCCGGTCAACAAGACCGGAGCGACGCTGACGATCGCGATGGGCGATCCGACCAACGTCTTCGCGATGGATGACATCAAGTTCATGACCGGCTACAACGTCGAGCCGGTCGTGGCCTCGGAGGTAGCGCTCCGCAAGGCGATCGACCGGCACTACGGAACGCCGCGCTCCGTCGTCCTGAAGGAGAGGCCGAAGTCCGCTTCCGGTTACGCCCCTCCGGAGGGGACCCTCGACGAGGTCATGGCCTCCTCCGCGCTCACGGCCGACGACATGGCGGGGGTCGGCCTGGGCGAGATGAACATCGACGAGATCACCGGCGTCGAGGCGGGCGCCGACGTCGACGTCATCAAGGCGGGGGAAGAAGGCCAGGAGATCGACCTGGTCGACCTGGCCCGGTCGAGCGAGTCCGCCCCGATCATCAAGCTCTCGAACCTGATCCTGATCGAGGCCCTCAAGGCAGGCGCCTCCGACATCCACGTCGAGCCGTACGAGAAGGAGTTCCGCGTCCGGTTCCGGATCGACGGCATCCTCCACAACATCATGGCGCTGCCGATGCGCACGCGCGACCCGCTGATCTCGCGCATGAAGATCATGGCCAAGCTCGACATCTCGGAGAAGCGCCTCCCCCAGGACGGCCGCATCAAGATCCGCCTGCGCGTGGAAGAGCGCTCGCGCGACCTGGACCTGCGCGTCTCGTCGGTTCCCACCCAGTTCGGAGAGAAGGTCGTCATGCGGCTGCTGGACAAGACGAAGCTCCAGCTCGACATGACGCAGCTCGGTTTCGAGCCGGAGCCGCTTCGCCGCTTCAAGGACGCGATCGACCGCCCCTACGGCATCGTGCTCGTCACCGGCCCGACGGGATCCGGCAAGACCAACACGCTCTACTCGGCGATCGCCCAGTTGAACGACCCGACCGTCAACATCCTGACGGCGGAAGACCCGATCGAGTACAGCCTCGCCGGGATCAACCAGGTCCAGATGAAGGAGCAGATCGGCCTGACCTTCGCCTCGGCGCTGCGCTCCTTCCTCCGGCAGGACCCCGACATCATCCTCGTCGGCGAGATCCGCGACTTCGAGACCGCCGAGATCGCGGTCAAGGCGGCGCTGACGGGGCACCTCGTCCTCTCGACGCTCCACACCAACGACGCCCCTTCCACCATCAGCCGCCTGATGAACATGGGAATCGAGCCGTTCCTCGTCGCGACGTCGATCAACGCGATCTGCTCGCAGCGCCTGGTGCGCCGCATCTGCACCGGCTGCGCCGAGGCGGTCGAGACGCCCCCGCAGATGCTCATCCAGGTGGGGTTCGCTCCCGACGAGGTCAAGGGCCTGGAGATCAAGCGAGGCCGGGGGTGCGAGCGGTGCGGAAACTCCGGCTACAAGGGGCGGGTCGGGCTCTACGAGGTCCTCCAGTTCTCCGACGAGATCCGGGAAATGGTCCTCTCCGGCTCGACGTCGATCGAGCTCAAACGAAAGGCGATCGAGGAGGGGATGGTCAGCCTCCGCTCCTCGGGTCTCCAGAAGATCCGCGGCGGGGTGACCACCCTGGAGGAAGTGCTCCGGGAGACCGTCCTCTAGAGAGGCGTAGGTCGTAGGTGGTAGGTGGTAGGTGGTCGCCCCGGGGGCCTTCCCTACCACCCTTCCACCTTCCACCTAACACCTTCCCTCGGCTTCCCTTTCTCCCCGCGAGCGGCTAAACTAACGTACACTCTTCCTAAAGGGATCCGATGCCTAGCGATACGACACTCCACCAGCTGTTGAAGCAAATGGTCGAAATGGGTGCATCCGACCTGCACCTGACGACGAGCTCTCCCCCGATGGTCCGGTTGGACGGCCGGCTCATCCCGCTCCCCTACCCGCCGATGACCGTGTCGGAGACGAAGCAGCTGGCCTACTCGGTCCTGACCGACGGCCAGAAGCACCGCTTCGAGGAGAGCCTCGAGCTCGACTTCTCCTTCGGCGTCAAGGGGCTCGCGCGCTTCCGCGCCAACAACTTCATGCAGCGGGGCGCGGTCGCGGGGGTCTACAGGCAGATCCCGTACCAGATCCTCGGGTTCCGGGAGCTGGGCCTCCCCACGGTCGTCGAGTCCCTCTGCAAGAAGCCGCGGGGCCTCGTCCTCGTCACCGGACCGACCGGTTCGGGCAAGACGACGACGCTCGCGGCCATGCTCGACAAGATCAACGGCGAGAAGCAGCTCCACATCGTCACGATCGAGGACCCGATCGAGTTCCTCCACGCGCACAAGAAGTGTCTCGTCAACCAGCGCGAGCTCCACGCCGACACCCACTCCTTCCCCAACGCCCTGCGGGCCGTGCTGCGCGAGGATCCCGACGTCGTCCTCATCGGCGAAATGCGCGACCTGGAGACGATCGAGTCGGCGCTGCGCATCGCCGAGACGGGGCACCTGACCTTCGCGACGCTCCACACCAACTCCGCCATCTCCTCCCTCAACCGCATCATCGATGTCTTCCCCTCGCACCAGCAGACGCAGATCCGCACGCAGCTCTCCTTCGTGCTGGAAGGGATCCTCTGCCAGTCGCTCCTGGAGCGCGCGAGCGGGAAGGGGCGGGTCATGGCGATGGAAGTCCTCGTGCCCAATGCCGCCATCCGCAATCTCATCCGCGAAGACAAGGTCCACCAGATCTACTCGATGATGCAGACGGGCCAGACCAAGTTCGGGATGCAGACGTTCAACCAGTCGCTCGCCACGCTCTATCACCGCAAGCTGATCACGCTGGAGATGGCGCTGTCGCGCTCCTCGAACCCGGACGAGCTCCAGGAGCTCATTGGGCGCGGGGCCGGGTTGAACGCGCCGACGGCGCCGGCCATCGCCGGACGGCGCTAGCGTGAGCATGAAGAGCGCGGGCTAGCCGGCCATGCCCAACTACGCCTGGAAGGGGCGCAACCGCGCGGGCCTGATCAAGGAAGGGGTCCTCGCCGCCGATTCCAAGGAGATCGCGCTCGCTTCGCTGCGCCGCCAGAACATCGTCGTCACCGGCATCCGGGAGCGCGGCAAGGAGATCTCCCTCACGAAGGTCGGCCGCAAGGTCCCGCCCAAGACGCTCGCGGTCTTCACGCGGCAGTTCTCCGTCATGATCGACGCGGGCCTGCCGCTCGTGCAGTGCATCGAGATCCTGGCGAACCAGCAGGAGCACAAGAACTTCCAGAAGATCCTCCTGCAGGTCCGGCAGGACGTCGAGGCCGGCTCGACGCTGGCGGACGCGATGCGCCGGCACCCGAAGGCCTTCGACAACCTCTACGTCAACATGGTCGCCGCCGGCGAGGCGGGCGGTATCCTGGACACGATCCTCCAGCGCCTCTCCATCTACATCGAGAAGGCCGTGAAGCTGCGCTCCCAGGTGCGCTCGGCCATGATCTATCCGGTCGCGGTCATCGTGATCGCGGCCATCGTCGTGGCCGTCATCCTGCTGAAGGTCATTCCGACGTTCGCCGCCCTGTTCATGAGCCTCGGCGCCGAGCTTCCGCTCCCGACCCGCGTCGTGATCGCCTCCTCCAACTTCCTGGCGCGTTACTGGTGGGCCTTCGGCCTTGTCATCGTCGCCGGCGCTTACGGCTTCCGGCGGTATTACGCGACGCACTCGGGCCGCCGGGTCATCGACGGAGCGGCCCTCAAGCTGCCGATCCTGGGGACCATCCTCCGCAAGGTCGCGGTGGCCCGCTTCTGCAGGACGCTCGCGACGTTGACGTCCTCCGGTGTCCCCATCCTGGAGAGCCTCGACATCACCGCCCGGACTGCCGGCAACGCCATCGTGGAGGACGCGATCTACGAGACGCGGCGGAGCGTCGAAGGAGGCAAGACGATCGTCGAGCCGCTCCGGGCCACGAACGTCTTCCCGAACATGGTCACCCAGATGATCGGCGTTGGCGAGCAGACGGGCGCGCTCGACGCGATGTTGAACAAGATCGCCGACTTCTACGAAGACGAGGTGGACGCCGCGGTCGCCGGGCTCGTCAAGCTGCTCGAGCCGCTGATGATCTTCATCCTCGGAATCGTGATCGGCGGCATCGTCATCGCCATGTACCTGCCGATGTTCACGCTGATCAACAAGATCAGCTAGAAACAGGGTCGAGAGTCGAGAGTCAGAGTCGAGAGTTGGATCCCCGCCCCACGGTTTTCATCGTTCTCGGCCCTCGGCCCTCGGCCCTCGACCCGCGACTTCCATGAATGACTCGCTCCGGCGCTCGCTGAACTGGCTGACGACGATTCGCATCGTCGTCCTGGTGGCGATCCTCCTTTCCGCGCTCCTGCTTCATGCGAGCTCCGGCGTGGACCTGCCTTCGACGTTCGTCGACTTCCTCGTGGGCTTGAGCGCCGCGGCGGCCCTCCTCGCGGTCTTTCACTGGACCATGAGCCGGCGAATCCCGATCCTCCTGTCGGCGTATCTCCAGCTTCTGGCCGACCTCGTCCTCGCGACGATCCTCGTGTATTGCTCGGGCGGTCCCTACTCCGTCTTCAACTTCCTCTACCTCGTCATCATCGGGACCTCGGCCTTCCTGCTCTCCCGCAGCGGGGCCATCGTCGTGGCCTCGGCGGGGGCGATCCTCTATGGATCCGTCGTGGAGCTGCTGGCCAAGGGACTCCTCCCCCCGCCGCCCCTCGCGCCGGCCTTTGATTGGGCGAGTCCGCGCATCCGTTACAACCTCGCCGTGACGATCGTCGGCTTCTACGGCGTGGCCTTCATGGCGGCGTATCTCTCCGACAAGCTCCGGGCGGCGGCAACGGAGCTCGCGCGTCGGCAGAAGGCGCTCCACCGCCTTCAGAACCTCTACGGCAACGTGATCGCGACCATGTCGTCGGGATTGATGACGACCGATTCCCAGCAGAGGATCGCGTTCCTGAACCGCGCGGGAGGAGACCTCCTTGGCGTGGATCCGTCGAGCGTCCTCGGGCGCCCCCTGTCGGATTTCGGCTTCGTCCTCCCAAAGAACTGGACGACCGTCTGGGACGGCGGCCACGGGTGGGAGACCTTCCGGGCGGAGTTCGAGACGGAACGGTCCAGCGCGAGGCAGGTTCTGGGATTCTCCGTTCGCGGCCTGAAGGAAGAGCAGGAGCAGGGTCTCCTGATCCTCTTCCAGGACCTGACCGATCTGAAGAAGCTCGAGCGCCGCGCCCGGTTCAACGAACAGCTCGCGGCCGTGGGAGAGCTCGCCGCCGGCATCGCGCACGAGATCCGCAATCCGCTCGCCTCGATCTCCGGCTCCGTCCAGGTCCTCTCCAACGAGCTCACCGTCGGATCGGCCGAGCGGCGGCTCATGGAGATCATCGTCTCCGAATCCAACAGGCTGTCGAAGATCCTGGAGGACTTCCTGCGCTTCGTCCGGCCGCAGGAGCGGCGCGTGGCGGACTTCGACGTCGCGAACACGGTCGCGGAGGTGATGGACCTCTTCCGTCTTTCCGACGAGGTCTCCGACGCGCACCGGATCGAGGTGGACGTCCTGCCGCCGAATTCGGAGCTTTCGGGGGACCGGGACCAGATCCGCCAGATCATCTACAACATCGCCAAGAACGCCGTGCGCGCGATGGCCGCCGGCGGAACCCTGACCGTCCTTGCACGCGAAGAGGACGCCTGGTATAGCATCCGATTCACCGACACCGGGCGAGGAATGAGCGAAGAAGAGCTCAGCCGTCTCTTCACGCCGTTTTCCACGGCGTTTGACGGAGGGACGGGGCTCGGAATGGCGATCGTCCGGCGCATCGTGGAAGACCATGGAGGAGCCATTGACGCGGAATCGAGGCCCGGAGAGGGGACAACCGTGACCGTCCTGCTGCCGCGCGCGGCGGCGCCGAAGGAGATCGTCGCGGCCGGGCCGGCCGCTCTGGGAGCGAAGGCCTCATGAGCGGCGGCGCCCGCCTGCTGATCGTGGACGACGAGTCGTCGATCCGCGACATGCTCGCGTTCTTCTTCCACAAGCGGGGCTTCGAGGTCCTGACCGCGTCCAACTACGCCGAGGGCTCGGCCTCGGCCATCCGCTCCTCGCCCGACCTCATCCTCTGCGACATCAAGATGCCCGACGGCAACGGCCTCGACCTCCTCCGCAAGGTCAAGGTGGAAAACCCCAAGACTCCGGTGATCATGATCACGGCGCACACCTCCGCCAGGGACGCGATCGAGGCGATGAAGGCGGGCGCCGTCGACTACATCTCCAAGCCCTTCGACGTCGAGGAGCTGGGCCTGCTCGTCGACCGCGCGCTCGGGGAGAAGCAGCTCCAGGACGAGAACATCTACCTGAAGCAGGAGCTCGCCGCGAAGTACACCTTCGCCAACATCATCGGCAAGGGGTCGCGGATGCAGGAGATTTTCCGCACGATCGAGCGGATCGGCCGGGTCTCCTCGACCGTGCTCCTGACGGGAGAGAGCGGCACGGGCAAGGAGCTCATCGCTCGCGCGATCCACTACACCTCGGTCCGCAAGGACCGAAAGTTCGTCTCGATCAACTGTGGGGCGCTCCCCGAGACGTTGCTCGAGTCCGAGCTCTTCGGCCACGAGCGGGGGGCCTTCACCGGAGCGGTCAAGGAGAAACGGGGACTCTTCACCGAAGCGGACAACGGGACGCTCTTCCTGGACGAGATCTCCGAGACCACCCCGACGATGCAGGTCAAGCTGCTGCGGGCCATCCAGGAAAAGCTGATCCGGAAGGTCGGCGGCAACGACGAGATCAGCGTGGACGTGCGCATCATCGCCGCGACGAACAAGGACCTGACGGACCTCGTCGCGACCGGCCGCTTTCGCGAAGACCTGTTCTACCGGATCAACGTCATCCCGATCGCGCTCCCGCCGCTGCGCTCTCGCGTCGAAGACATCGCGCCGCTGACACAGCACTTCATCACGATGATCTGCAAGGAGCAGCGGATCGCGGAGAAGAAGATCTCCACGGAGGCGATGCGCCTGCTCGAGGCCTACCCCTGGCCGGGCAACGTGCGGGAGCTCGAGAACACGCTCGAACGGACCGTCGCGCTGGAGGCGGGCTCCGTGATCAGCGCCTCGAGCCTTCCCGAATCGATCGCGCTCGGCGTGCGGACCCGGATCCCGGATTTCGAGAGCCTCCCGGCGGAGGGGATCAATCTCGAGGCGTACCTCGAAGCGGTCGGCAAGCGGCTCATGCGTGAGGCCCTGGACCGCTGCGAGGGCGTGCAGACAAAGGCGGCGGAGTTGCTGCACATGTCCTTCCGCTCGTTCCGCTACTACGCCAAGAAATACAACCTCGTCCGGAAGGAAGACCTGTACGAGGAAGAGGCGTCTCCCGCCGCCGAAGCGGAGACGACCTGATGAGAAGCCGGCGGCGCGGCCCCTCGCTCGCCGCCGCTCTGATTCTCGCCGTGTCCTGCGGCGCCGGACCAACCCCCTCGAAGCCCGCCGCGACGCCTCCCGCGGGGCCGCGCGTCGTCCTGCCGTCGGGATCGACCTACCGGCTGGAGCTCGCGCGCACGCCGGAGGAGCAGGCGCAGGGGTTGATGTTCCGCGAGAGCCTGCCCGAAGAGACGGGGATGATCTTCCCCTTCCCCGACAGGGGCGTTCACCACTTCTGGATGAAGAACACCATGATCCCGCTCGACATGGTCTGGATGGATGCCGGCGGAAGGGTGCTCTTCATTTCCGCCGACACCCCTCCCTGCAAAGCCGACCCCTGTCCGAGCTACGGCCCCGAATCTCCCGCCGCGATGGTTCTGGAGATCGCGGGAGGGAAGGCCGTGAAAGAAAAGATCGTCGTAGGGTCAGTCCTTCAGTTTCAGGAACTGAAATGACAAGGCGCGTGATGGCGTCATCCTGAGCGAAGCGAAGGATCTGCCCCTGTTCTCCGAGAACCCGAGCGGATTCTTCGTCGCTTCGCTCCTCAGAATGACAACGACGAGCTACGGCTCGAAGAGGAAGAGTCCGTCGCCGGTCGTGCCGATGTAGAGGCGCCCGCCCGGACCGGCGGCGGCGGTCGCCAGGGCGAGGCCCACGCGCGGACTCGAGACGGAGAGGCGCCGGCCTCCCTCCTCCCAGACGAGCCTTCCGCCGATCTCCTGCAGCGAGCTGTAGGAACCGGCGGAGCTTGCGACACCGTCCTGGAAGATGCCACCCTTGAGAATCCCGATTCTGTGGCTGCTCCACCCCTGACCGGTCCAGCGGAAAACCCCCTCGCCCGAACGAACCTCCAGCAGCGGCGCACCGGCCGCGTCCGACAGGATTTCGGCGGAGACTGGAGAGGCCGGCCCGCCCATCGGCACGAACTCTTCCCCGGCGCCGACCACGCGGAAGACACCGGACGCCGTGACCAGCAACGGAGAAGGAAACGGCGCGCCGAAGAGCGCGACCGCGGCCGCCGGCGGCGGGCTCGCGGGCGCGAACCAGTGCTCCCCCAGGTCGCGCGAGAAGCGCAGGCCGGAAGAGGAGGAGAGAGCGAGCACGGTCTTTCCCGCAGCGTCGCGGTAGGCGACGAGCGTCGCCGCGGGCGGAAGCGGATCGCGCGAGACGCGGCGCACCTTCAATCCGCGCGCCTCCCACACACCGCTCTCCTCCCCGCCGTACGCGCGGAAGAAGAAGAGGCGGCCCGGGTCGTTGGGGTCCGCCACGAGATCCGACACGCGTCCCTCTGTCAACCCGACCGACCCGCGGGCGAGCGTCGCTCCCCCGTCGTCGGAGACGAAGACCCCCTCCCCCTCGGTGCCGACGTAGAGCCGTCCCGTGGCCCGGTCCACCTCGAGCGCCGTGACGACCAGGCTTTCGCGCGAGATCCGGCTCCAGTTCTCGCCGCCGTCCACCGAGCGGTGGAGCCCGCCAACCGTGGCGGCGTACACGACGCCGGGGCGCCGCGGGTCCCGGCGGACCGCCTGGGAGCGGCGGTTCGTGAACCCGTTCTTGAATCGCGTCCAATGGTCTCCGCCGTCCCGCGTGCGGTAAACCCAGCCGCAGGTGGAGACCCAGATGTCGCGCGGATCGGAGTCGGCGAAGTCCCAGGAATAGATGGTCGCGTCCAGGACCATCCCTTCGGCGATCCGGGCCCACGTCGAACCGCCGTCCCGCGTCCGATAGGCCTGGCGCCACGTTCCGGCGTACAGAATCCGGGGATCCGCGGGATCGAAGGCCAGGGACTCGACCTGGACGAGCCCCGAAAGGTCAGTTCCCGTCCGCGACCAGGTCTCTCCCCCGTCGCGGGAGAGGCGGACACCGTCGTCGCCTCCAACGGCGAGAATCGCGGGCTCGCCCGGCACGAGCGCGAGCGAGCGCGTCGCGACCGTCGCCTGCCAGCGCGCGAGAATCGTCCAATCGGTGCCCCGGTTGTCGCTCCGGACAACGAGGCCCCCCGCATACTGCCCCGCGAGGGACGCCCAGAGCCGGCCGGGCGTCTTCGGGTCCGCGATCAAGGCCGTCACGACGTAGCCCGGAAACGCGGGGCCCTGCCGCAGCGGAGCCCAGGAGGAGCCTCCGTCGCTCGAGCCGTAGAAGTTGCCGCGCGACGTGCCGCAGAAGACGCTTCCGGGCGCGAAGGGGTCGGTCGCGAAGACCCGGATATCCGCGCCCCAGACCGGCAGGCGCCACCACGTCGCCGCCGCGAGCGGCGAAGCGGCCGCCACGGCGAGGCAGATCAGCGAAAACGCGAGGAGGATCTTCCGGAGCATGAAGGGTGCTTTAGCGGTCCTCTCCGGCCGACGCCGTCCGCGCCGGGACGCTCTCGGACGATCCGGCGGCCGCGCCGCGCCGGACCGCGGTCATCTCGGCCAGGATCGAAACGGCGATCTCCTCCGGTGTGACGGCCCCGATTTCCAGGCCGATGGGGGCGTGAACGCGCCGCAGGATCTCTCCGGGCACGCCTTCCTCCGCGAGCCTCG
This sequence comes from uncultured Acidobacteriota bacterium, assembly GCA_963815865.1. Lineage (GTDB taxonomy): Bacteria > Acidobacteriota > Thermoanaerobaculia > UBA5066 > Gp7-AA6 > JAWOLE01. The sequence goes on along the minus strand of CAWFIK010000003.1, from coordinate 645,493 downwards.
CGAAGACGCCTCGCACTTTCCGGGCCGACCCGATCAGCCCCACGTACTTCGCGGCGGGCACCGCGCCGGTGATCCATGGGCGCAGCGCCGCGAGGTCCGTCTCCCAGCAGCGGGTCACGATCGCGACGTACCGTTCGCGCCCCGGCTTCAACGCCTCGGACGGAAGCTCATAGAGACGATTGGTCTGGTACACGGCGGCCTCCGAAGGAAAGCGTTCCCGCCGCGCGTATTCTTCCCGGTCGTCGGCTACGACGACGTCGTATCCGAGCTCGATCGCGGTCCTGGCCAGCGCCAGGCCGACGTGGCCGCCTCCCAGGATCAGGAGCGCGGGAGCGGCCTTGAGCAGCTCGACAAAGACGCGCGCGGACCCGCCGCAGATCATGTTCGTCGGTTCGCGCTCCTCTCCCGAGCGGATCTCGCGTTCGAAGAAGTCGTACCACTTGATCAGGCGACCCGCTCCCCCTTCGCGGAAGAGCGCGGCGGCGTCGGCGATGACGAGCGCCTCGAAAGGCCCTCCGCCGATCGTGCCCGAAAAGCTCCCGTCCTCGAAGATGAGGAATCGCCGCCCGATCCTCGACGGCCCTGATCCCTTCGTCTCGATAACCGTCGCCAGGGCAAGCCGCCCCCGGGATGCGAGTTGTTCAGAGAGATGCTTGAAAAAGGTCTCATCCGACATGGGACTGTCTAGTTTAGCAAGACGAGGTGTCAGGTTTGAGGTGTCAACCTGACACCTTCCCCCCATCGGTTAGGATTCCCCCTCATGCCGCCCCCCATCCGCGTCGCCGTCTTCCCCGCCGCGGGGCTGGGAACCCGATTCCTTCCGGCCACGAAGGCGCAGCCCAAGGAGATGCTGCCGCTGGTGGATCGGCCCCTGGTGCAATACGTCGTGGAAGAGGCCTGCGCCGCGGGGCTCGAGCGCATCGTCATCGTCACCGGCCGGGGGAAGAACGCGATCGAAGACCATTTCGACACCTCGTTCGAGCTCGAGCGGATGCTCGAGGAAAGAGGCAAGAGCGACCTGCTCGGGCAGGTGCGCGAGATCTCGGCTCTGGCGCGTATCTCCTACGTCCGGCAGAAGTCCGCGCTCGGCCTCGGACACGCCGTTCTCCAGGCGCGTGACCTCGTCGGCGAGGAGCCCTTCGCGGTCATGCTCGGGGACGACATCGTGGACGCGGAGGAGCCCTGCATCGGCCAGATGCTCCGCATCTACGAGCAGCGCGGCAACCCCGTCATCGCCCTCCAGCAGGTCCCGCGGGAGCAGACCCGGCAGTACGGGATCGTGGCCGCCCGCCCACTCGGAGAGGACGGCCGCGTCGTCGAGATCACCGACATGGTCGAGAAACCGCACCCCGACGCCGCCCCGTCCAACCTGGCGATCATCGGGCGGTACCTGCTTCCGGCCGAGATCTTTCGAATCCTCGCCGCGACGATTCCCGACGTCGGCGGCGAGATCCAGCTCACCACCGCGCTCAAGACGCTCCTCAAGGAGCGGCCGATCGACGGCTACCTCTTCGAGGGACGGCGCTACGACGCCGGGGACAAGCTCGGGTTCCTCGTGGCGACGGTCGAGTTCGCTCTGAAGAGGGAGGACCTGGGAGGGGCGTTCCGCGAGTACCTGAAGGGGCTGAAGCTCTGATTCGTTCCGCCAATCACGGGTTCTTCGCGGGTTCTTTTTTCGAGGCGGGTTTCGATTCTGATTTTGCCGCTCCGGCAGGCTTGGATTCCGCCGGCTTCGATTCGGACGGCTTGGAATCGGAGGACTTCGACTCCTTCGACTCGGACTCCCCCTTTGGAGAGGTCCCGGAGCGGCCCGCGTTCGTCCCGCGGGCGTAGTCGGTGATGTAGAACCCGCTCCCCTTGAACTGGATCGCGGGCGCCGAGAACGCCTTCTTCAGCTTCTTCCCGCCGCAGTGGGGACAGATCTTCAGCGGTTTTTCCCGCAGGTTCTGCAGAACCTCGGTCTTGCGCGCGCAATCCTGGCAAACGTATTCGTAGAGCGGCATGGCGGCTATTTTCCCAGGCTTCCTCCTTCCGTCTTGTACTGGATCTTCTTGCCCCCGGGAGACGTCGCCCGCGCCCGGCGCAGGAGACCGAAGCAGAAGAGAGCGTAGAGCAAGCGGGCGTTTTCCGCCAGACCTCCCGGGCCCCGGGAACAGAGCTGCTGGAGCGGAGTCTTTCCATCCACGGAGTCGAAGAAGGCCCGCTCCGCCTCGGTGAACGCGTCGAGCGCCGCGCCGGGAGTTTTCCTGAGCACGCCCTGAGCGGAGCCGAGACGCTGGATCAGCCGCTTCACGTTCGCGGCGCGGCGGACCCACTCCAGGATGACCTCGGGAAGCGGAAAATCCAGCCGGACGAAGTCGGACGTCCGCCGGGCGCCGATCTCGAAGCGGACGTCCCCCGTCTCCCACTCGAGCGCGCCGAGGAGGATCTCGCGCACCTGTCCGGCGATCGCGGCGTTCAACCGCTCCGGCGTGACCACGCCCATCTGCAACAGGACCTGTCCGACCTTCAATCCGTCGCGCGCCTGGCGTAATTCCACCTCGCGCGCCGTCTCGGCATCGAGCGTGCCCCGGTTGAGCAGGTACGCGGCGAGTCCGAGATCCTTCTCGTTCGAAACGGCGAAGGTCACCGATCCGTCGTCCACGACGATCCGCCGCGCCCGGCCGTCCGACGAAATCTCCACCACTCCGGGGACGCGGTAGCGGTGGATCGTCGCGAGGATCTCCGCCAGTGGCGTGAGGGCCAGATCACCGCGGTATTCGAATTTACTGGACATCGTGTGGCGTCGAGGAATCGTAATCCGAAGGAGGAGCGGAAGGTAGAGGCGGGCCCTTAGAATGAGGGGATGATCAGCGTCGGCGAGGCCCTGGCGATCATCGCGCGGAACACCGCCCCGGGGAAGGAAGAGCGGATTCCGCTCGAGGACGCTCTGGGGCGGGTCGTCGCGCGGGAGGTCATCTCGGACACCGACTGGCCGCCGTTCGAGACGTCGGCGATGGACGGCTACGCGGTCAGGATGGCCGACGCCTCGCCGGCCGGGAAGGCGCTTCCCGAGCGGGCAGAGTCCGTTGCCGCCGGCGGCGTGCTTCCGGCGCCCCTGCGCCCCGGCGAGGCCGTGCGCGTCATGACCGGAGCGCCGCTTCCCGAAGGAACCGAGGCGGTGATCCCCGTCGAGCGCTGCCGGCGCGAGGGGGGGCACGTGGTCTTCGAGATCGAGCCGGTCGCCGGCGCCCATCTCCGCCGGCGCGGAGAGAGCCTCCGCGCGGGCTCGAAGATCATCCCGGCGCGCCGCCGCCTGACTCCGGGGGACATCGCGCTGGCGGCGCTCGCCGGCGCGCAGACGCTCACGGTCTTCGCCCGGCCGCGCGTCGCGGTCGCGGCCACCGGAAACGAGCTGGTGCCGGCGGGCGAGACGCCGCGCCCCGGCCAGATCCGCGATTCCAACGGGCCGATGCTCGCCGCCCTCTGCCGCGCGCGCGGGATCGCCGCGCTGCCGCGCCGCCGCGTTGCGGACGAGGCCGCCGGGGTCGCGACCCTCTTCGATACGGCCGGCCGCGAGGAGGACGTCCTCGTGACGTCGGGCGGCGTCTCGGCAGGAGACTTCGACCTGCTCCCCGGGATCGCGCGGCGGCAGGGATTCGAGATCCTCTTCCATGGCGTGTCGATCCGGCCTGGAAAGCCGATCGCTTTCGCCCGCCGGGGCGGGACGCTCTGGTTCGGGCTTCCCGGCAATCCCGTCTCGACGTCCGTCTGCTTTCATCTCTTCGTCCGCCTCGCGCTCGGCCGCCTCGAAGGGGACCCGGATCCCGGGGCGCCGCGGATCGCTGCGCGCCTCGCAGCAGACCTGCCGGCGGGCGGGGCGCGGGAGACCTACCGCGACGCGATCCTCCAGAACACCGGCCTGGCCGCGGTCGTCGAGCCGCTGATCTCCGCCGGAAGCCACGACATCGTGACGCACGCGCGCGCCAATGCCTTGCTCCTCGTCCCGGCCGGCGCCCCGCCGCAGCCGGCCGGCTCGACCGTCGAATGTCTCGTCCTGTAACGCGATCTGGCAGACCTGTCCCCTGCGCCACGGAGGAGAGACGGGTCCGCACCCCCGACGGCGTGTCGATCGCGTACACGTGGTGGCGCCGCCCCTCGAAGGAGGTCCTGCTGATCGCTCCCGGGTTCTGGCGCGTGCGCGGCGCGAAGGAGAACCTGTACCTCGCGACCCATTTCGTCCGGCGCGGCTATGACGTCGCGTCGATCGACTTCCGCGGCCATGGAGAGAGCGGCGGCGCGTACACCTTCGGCCCTTCCGAGACGCACGACTTTCTCGCCGTCGTCGCGGACCTCGTGGGCGATGCGAAGCCGTACTCGCGCTTCGCCGTGCTGGGGTTCTCGCTCGGCGGCTCGATCGCGGCGGAGGCGGTGGCGCGGCACCCGCGCCCTCCCTGCCGCGCCCTGGCGCTGATCTCCTCCCCGGCGCACGTTCCCTCGCTGCGCCCGCGCCCCTGGAAGCCGGGCGCCGCCCGCCAGGTCCGGCTGCGCAACGTCCTGCGCATGCCGAGGATCGCGGGAAGGAATCTGCTCTCCCCCAAGCCGCGAGTGGCTCGGGCGCTCGCGAAGCTGATGATTCCCAAGCTCATCGTCACGGCGGAAGGAGACTGGCTCGTGGATCCGTCGCACGGCAGGATCCTGGCGGAGGCCGCGGCGCCGCCGGTGGACCACGTCCACCTGAATCTGCCGGGCTCGCTGCATGCCGACGCCCTGGTTCGGCACGTTCCTCTTGCTCTCCTGCGAGTTCTCGACCGCTGGTTCGAACGAAACGCACCGCCGTGAGGCGGTAGGCGTAAGGCGTCAGGCGAAGCCCGCCCAGGGTTCTTCGGCGAAGCTCTCTCGGGTTCTACGCCTCACGCCTCACGCCTTACGGCCCCTAAGTTCTCTCTTAGCAATCAACTCGCATGCGGACGTGCGGCTAGAATCGCGGCGTGAGTGCGCGGCGTGTCGTCGTCACCGGGATCGGGTGTCTCTCGCCCAACGGGAACGGGCGCGAGGCGTTCGCGTGCGCCTTGCGCGAAGGGCGCAGCGGCGTCGGACGGATCTCGCTCTTCGACCCCGAGGGGCTGCCAACGACGATCGCCGGCGAGCTCAAGGGGTTCGAGCCCGCGGCGCACCTGGCGGCCAAGGACGCGCGGCATGTCTCGCGTGCAGTCCCGATGGCGATCGCGGCTTCCGCGGAGGCGCTGGCCGACGCCGGCATCGACGCGGCCTCCCTGACTCTCGGAGAGCGCCGGGAGCTCGGGGTCGTGCTCGGGACGGGCGGCGGTCCGATCGAGTTCTCCGAGCGGATGTACCACCTCTACTACACCAACCAGGTGAAGAAGGCGTCCGTTTACTCGATCGCCTCCGGCACCATCGGCACGCTCTCCTCCGAGATCTCGATGCACTTCAACCTGCGAGGCCCCTCGCACGTCGTCTCGACCGGCTGCGCTTCCTCGACCGACGCGCTCGGGTACGCGTTCCGTTCGATCAAGTTCGGATCCGACGACGTCCTGCTCTGCGGGGGCGTGGACGCGACCGTCGTGCGCGGCATCATGGAAGGGTTCGTCATGATGCGCATCGTCTCGACGGGCTGGGAGAGCGATCCGCCGCGCGCCTCACGCCCGTTCTCCGCCGACCGGGACGGCTTCGTGCTCGGGGAGGGGGCCTGGATGTTCGTTCTGGAAGAGCGCGACCGCGCCCGGGCACGCGGCGCGAAGATCTACGGCGAGATCCGCGGATACGGCGCGACCTGCGACGCGCACCACCGGGTGCGGCTCGACGAGACGGGCGAGGAACCGGCGCGCGCCATGTCGCTCGCGTTGGAAGAAGCGGGGCTGCCGGCCGATGCCGTGGACTACCTGGCCTACCACGGCACCTCGACGGAGCTGAACGACCGCGTCGAGACCCGCGCCGTCCGCCGCGCGTTCGGCCGCCGGGCCGCCGCGCTGCCCGGCTCCTCCATCAAGTCCATGATCGGCCACCCGCAGGGCGCCTGCGGTGCGGCCGGCGTCGCCGCGACGCTCCTCGGGATGCGCGATTCGTTCCTTCCGCCGACGGTCAACCTGGAGAGCCCGGATCCCGACTGCGACCTCGACTACGTCGCCAACGAGGCGCGCGTGGTTTCCTTCGAGCACGCCCTCTGCAACTGCATCGGCTTCGGCTCGAAGAACAGCGCGCTGGTCCTCTCGAACAGTTGACGCTCTTCGTTTCTCGAAGACGGCCCTCGCGCGAACGGCTCGACGAGCCGGGTCTCTCCGACGTGGAAATGGCGCGCTCGCTCGAGGATCTCGACTTCGTCAACCGCTTCTGGGGGAACGCCCGGGTGCTGGCGCGGCGGATCCGGCCCCGGATGCGCTCTTGCGCAGCCTCGCCCTTCACGATCCTCGACGTCGGCGCCGGCGCCGCCACGCTTTCGCGGGATCTCGCGGAGAGGCTCGGCCGGACGTCGGTCCGGGTCTCCGTCGTCGCCGTGGACCTTCAGTGGCGGCACCTGGCCGCCGGCCGCGTCGGTTGCCGTGGAGCTTGCGGACCGGCGGTGGGAGCCGACGCGTTCGCTCTCCCTTTCCCGGACAACTCGGCGGATTGGATCGTTTCGACTCTGTTCTTGCACCATTTCTCACCGCCCGAAAACGTTCGGCTTTTGAAGGAGCTTTCGCGCGTCGCCCGTGGAGGTATCGCGCTTCTGGACATCCGGCGGAGCCTCCTGCCTCTGCTCTTCGTCGCCATCGCCGGACGGATCGCCTTCAAGACCCGCATCTCCCTCCAGGACGGCCTGGCTTCGGTTCGGCAGGCTTACACGGCGGAGGAGGCACGGCGGTTCACCGCCGAGGCCCTTCCCGGGGCGCGCGTCGAGCGTGTCTTCCCTTCTCGCCTGATGATCTTTCTGTGATGTCCGTCTTCGACGCCGCCGTCGTCGGCGCCGGTCCGGCGGGCTCGGCCGCCGCGATCGTGCTGGCGCGGGCGGGGCGCCGCGTGCTCCTCCTGGAGAAGGACCGGTTCCCGCGGCCCAAGGTCTGCGGCGAGTTCCTCTCCTCCGACGCCCTGCCTCTACTCGATCGCCTGGGCGCCCGCGGCGCCGTCGAGGAGCTACGGCCGGAGCGGATCGAACGCGGGTCTCTCCACCCGCCGCGAGGGCCCGCCGTGGCCTTCCGGCTTCCGGCGCCGGCACTCGGCATCTCGCGCTTTCTCCTCGACGATCTGCTCGCGCGAATTGCGCGCGAGGCGGGCGCCGAGGTCCGCTTCGGCGCGCGTGTGATTTCCGCGGAGAGAGCGCCCGCGGACGGATTCCGCATCCGTTTCGCGCACGAGCGGGTCGAAGAAGAAATCCGGGCGCGCGCCGCAATCGGCGCATGGGGGCGCTGGGACTCGCTCGACCGGACGCTCGATCGCGGATTCCAGCAGGGCCGCCGACGGTTCTTGGGATGGAGCCGGGACTACCGCGGCGATACGAGCGGGCTGGCGGGCGAGGTCAGGCTCTACGTCTTCGCCGGAGGCTACTGCGGGCTCTCGCGCGTCGAAGGTGGCGCGGTCAACCTGGCGGGAGTCATCTCGGAGCGCCGGCGCCGCCGCCTCTCCTCCGGCTGGGAGGCCGTCTGCGAGCACGCGAGATCCTCGAACCGATCTCTGAACGAGCGTCTCGGGCGCCTCGTCCCCGGCCCGACAGGATTCCTCGGCACCGGTCCGGTGTTCTTCACCGCGAAGCCTCCCACCGAGAACGGCATCCTCATGGCGGGCGACGCCGCCGGCGTCCTCGATCCTTTCTCCGGTGAAGGGCAGGCGGCCGCGCTCGCCTCCGGAATCCTCGCGGCGGACACGATCGTCAACGGGCTGTCGGCCGCCCGGACCGCCGACGAAATTGCCGCCGTTTACTCTCGCGCCTGGGACCGCTCCTTCAGGACCCGATTCCAGTGGAGCCGGTTCCTGCGTCTCCTGATGCTCAACCCGACGCTCGGCGGCCTGGCAGCCCGTTTCGCCGGCGAAAGGCTCATCCGCTTCGGAATCGCAGCCACGCGGAAATAATCACAAATCACAAATCACAAATCTGTCTTCAGATCCCCTTCGCCCCCTCCGGCGTGAACAGCGCGTCGTCCAGGTTCGCCGGCCGGTAGTCCGTGTACTCGAGCCGGGTGAGCGTGTGCGTATCCCGCGCCAGGAGATCCCGGATCTCCATCTCCGAGACGATCGTCTTCCCCGCCTTCTTCGAGAACTTCGTGAACGTGACCTCCTTGGCTTCCTTCCCCGACGGAAGATGGAAGAGGACCTTCGCCGGAAGGCGCTCCGCCTCGTTCCACCACAGCACGACGTGAGGGTAGGGAGCGTTGGGCGCTTTCGCCGTGAGATCGAGCACGCGGCAGCTCTTCCCGCCGACCGCTTCCGCATCGGGGCGCAGAGCCGCCGTGAAGTCCTCGGAGAAGCGCAGCCTCGCGACGTCGCCCATCGAGGCGCCTCCGAGAAGCCGCTGGTTCGGCGAGACCGGAATCGGCCGGCTCGCTCCCGGAACGATCAGCCACATCTGCGAGCCGTGGGTCAGGACCTTGCGCCCGTTATTGCTTCCGCCCCGGAAGACGATCAGACCGCGGTCGCGCCCCTTCGTGTAAACCTCGAAGTCGGCGCTCCCCGTCACCTTTCCGTCGGTGACCTGGCTCGCCCGGGCCGTGATGATCGCCTCTTCAAACGCGTTGCGGGTCGCGTCGGCTTCTTTCAGCCACTGCTGCAGATCCGGCGCGTTACCGGCTCCGAGCAGAGTCAGTGCAAGAAGGAGTGTCGTGACCCTCATCAGCGAGGTGGTAGGTGGAAGGTGGTGGGTGGTAGGGATCGAAGGCCTCCGCGCGGAAACCCTACCACCTACGACCGACCACCTAAACATGGGCGAGCGCCTCGACGATGGAGACACGCGATGCGCGGCGCGCCGGAAAATACGAGGCGACCAGCATCGTCACGATCATGGCGGAGAGGCCGGCGGCATAGGCGAGAGGGTAGAACTGCACGTGGATCGGCATGCCGTGCGTCGCGCCGGGGGGCGGGGGCAGGATGATGCCCGACGCGTTGAGGACGGACCGGATGAGGAGCGCGAGGAGCATGCCTGCCGCGCAGCCGGTGACCGCCAGCGCCGCCCCTTCCATCAGAAACATCGTCAGGATCCCCGACGGGCGCGTCCCGAGGGCGCGCAGCGTGCCGATCTCGCGCGTGCGCTCGGTCACCGACATCGTCATCACGATGGCGGCCGAGAGAATGACAATCACGATGAGGACCGCTCCCACGAAACCGAAGATGCCGATGTAGAGCAGCTTGACCTGGACGTAGAAGACCGCGAGCTCGCGCCAGTTCCGGATCGCCACGGGATAGCCCGCGGCGTTCAAGGCGAGACGCAGCCGCTCGGCGGTCTTCCCTTCATCGGCGCCGGGCTTCAGGAACACGACGAGCTTGGTGACCGTCTCCGGGCTCTGCAGGAGGCGCGAAGCGAGCGCGATCCCGCAGGCGAGGTACCGGTCGTTGAGCTCCTTGATCTGGACGTCCGCCAGCCCGGTCACGACCGCGTCCACCGCGTTTAAGGAGCCGTCGGGCGTCGTCGCCATCAGCGTGACGGAGTCCCCGGGCTTGACCTGCAGCGCCGAAGCGAGACCGGTGCCGAGGACGACGCCGTCTCCCCCGTCGCCGGAGAGGTACTTGCCCGAGGCGATGAGCTCCCTCGCGTACGTCGCCGCGGCCTCGGGCCCGGGATCGACGCCGAGGCCCAGGTAGGGAACGGATTTCGCGCCGCTCGTCGCCAGGCCGACGAAGTCGATCCGGGGCAGAACCGCCGACACCGCCGGGTCCGCCGCGGCGACGGATCTCGCCCGCGTGGCGTCGTGCAATCCGAACTCCAGCGTCTTCTCCTCGGTCTGCGCCACCGCGCGGCGGTCCACGGCCTGGAGCTGGCCGACGCTGCGGATCGTCCCCTCCTTGAGCGCTCCGAAGGACTGCGCGATGAATCCCCCCGCGAGCGCGAACGCCGCGAAGCCGAACGCGACGACGGCGCCCATGAGGATCGTCCGCCTCCTCTGGCGGACGAGGTTTCGCCAGGCGAGCGAGAACGCCCTCATGCCGCGGAGTCCTGTTCCACCCGGCCGTCGTGCAGGAGGATCACGCGCCGCGCGCGCGCGACGACGCGCGGATCGTGCGTCGCGAAGAGAAACGCGACGCCGCTCGATTCGTTGATCGACCGCATGAGATCCAGGGTCTCCTCGGCCGTATGCGAGTCCAGGTTCGCGGTCGGCTCGTCCGCGAACACGATCGCCGGCCGGTTGGCGAGAGCGCGCGCGATCGCGACCCGCTGGCGCTGGCCGCCGGAGAGGAGGTCCGGCCGCACCCCGAGCTTGTCGCCGAGCCCAACGGAGCGGAGCAGCTCGCCGGCGCGCTGCCGACGCTCCCCATCGGGCACCCCCGCGATCACCATCGGGTAGGCGACGTTCTCCTCCGCGGAGAGGACCGGGATCAGGTTGAACGTCTGGAAGACGAACCCGAACCGGTCCCGCCGCAGGTCCGACCGCTCGTTCTCCGAGAGGGTCTCGCCGTCTTGACCCTCGACCGCGATGGTTCCCGCGTCGGGCCGGTCGAGGAGGCCGAACAGGTTCAGGAGCGTCGTCTTTCCCGATCCGCTCGGCCCCTGGAGCGCGGCGAACTCTCCGCGGTCCATCGACAGCGACACGTCCCTCACGGCGGGCACGGTCGCCGCGCCGAGGCGGTAGGTCCGGGACAGGCGCCTGGCCTCAATGAGCGGCGGCCGCCCCCCCTCGTCCCCCTGCTGCTCGCTCTTGCCCAAGCTCTCCCTCCAACGCGACGAAGCCGTCTATCTCAAAGCGGGCGATGAGTTTACCCAACCTCGGCCTCCCCCGCTCGGGGTGTCCTCGAGACGCGAACGGCACGGCTGCGCGCCATTTGATCCGAATACATCTTGAGGGGGCAGCGCCGGCGTGTCTGAATTTCAAAGGAATGCCGCAGGCGGAACGCATCCGCTCCCTGCTGGCGGTGGGAAGGAAGCATATGGAAAGCCTGAACCTCGAGCGGGGGGCAGATTCTGCCTCCGCCAGACGCTCCTCCGACAAGACGGTCCCGCAGATGCTCCTGCGCCGGATCCGGGAGACGCCCGATCGGCCGGCGTTTCTCCATCCCGAGGGAGAGGAATGGAAGACCCTGTCCTGGCGGCAGGCCGGCGACAGGGTGCGGGCGATCGCGTGCGGGTTGCGCTCCCTCGGTCTCGCCCCGGAGGAACGCTGCGCGATCTTCTCCTCGACGCGAGTCGAGTGGATCCTGGCCGACCTCGGCATTCTCTGCGCCGGCGGCGCCACGACCACGATCTACCCTGCGAACTCCGAGGACGACTGCGTCTTCATCCTGCGCGACAGCGAGGCCGCCTTCGTCTTCGTCGAGGACCCGGCCCTCCTCGGGAAGCTCGCCAGGCGCCGAGCGGACCTGCCCAACGTCCGCAACATCATTCTGTTCGACGGACCGGGAGCGGAAGACGGCTGGGCGATCCCGCTGGCAGAGCTCGAAGAGCGCGGCGGGGCGCACGACGCGGCGCAACCGGAGCAATACGAATCGGTGGTCCGGGGCATCGCCCCTCATTCCCTCGCCACGCTCATCTACACGTCCGGCACGACCGGCCAACCCAAGGGGGTCGAGCTGACGCACGACTGCTGGGTCCACGAGGCGGAGGCGATCGAAGGGGTCCGGATGATCGGATCGGACGATCTTCAATATTTCTGGCTGCCGCTCGCGCACGTCTTCGGCAAGGTGCTCGAAGCGGCCCAGATCCACATCGGCTTCCCGACGGCGGTGGACGGGCGCGTGGAGAAGCTCGTTGGGAACCTGAAGGTCATCCGGCCCACGTTCATCTGCGCCGTCCCGCGCATCTTCGAGAAGGTCCGCAACAAGGTGCTGAGCCAGGCCCAGGCGGCCGGCGGGTTGAAGCACCAGATCTTCCTGCGCGCGCTCGCCGTCGGGACGGAAGTCTCGAAGCTCCGGCAGGAGGGGAAAAAGCCGGGGACCTTTCTCTCCCTCCGCGCCGCGCTCGCGGATTTCCTCGTCTTCCGCAAGGTCCGCGAGACATTCGGAGGCCGGCTCAAGTTCTTCATCTCGGGAAGCGCGCCGCTCGCCAAGGACGTCGCAGAGTTCTTCCATGCGTTCGGCCTCCTGATCCTGGAGGGGTACGGCCTCACGGAGTCGAGCGCCGCGACGTTCGTCAATCGCCCAACGGCCTACCGGTTTGGAACGGTCGGCCTGCCCCTGCCCGGCGTGGAAGTTCGGACCGCGTCCGACGGCGAGATCCTCCTGCGGGGGCGGGGGATCATGCGCCGCTATCACAACCGGCCCGACGCCACGGCCGAGGCGCTCGACCGCGACGGCTGGCTCCACACCGGCGACATCGGCGAGCTCGACGAAAACGGGTTCCTGACGATCACCGACCGGAAGAAGGACCTCATCAAGACGTCCGCCGGAAAGTACGTCGCTCCCCGGCCCCTGGAAGGGCGCCTCGCGCTCCTTTGCCGCTACGTCGACCAGGTCCTCGTCCACGGCAACCGCCGCAAGTTCTGCTCGGCGCTCATCACGTTGAACGGCGAGGAGATCCGCGCTTGGGCGCGCCAGAACGGGCTCGAACAGAAGTCGCTGGCCGACCTGGCGGCGCATGACGAGGTCCGGGCGCTGGTCAAGTCCGCGGTCGACGAGCTCAATTCCAGAGTCCCCCGGCACGAGTCGATCCGGAAGTTCGCACTGCTGCCGACCGAGTTCTCCGTGGAATCAGGAGAGCTCACGCCGAGCCTGAAGCCAAGGCGCCGGGTCATCGAGCAGAAATACGCCGACGTCCTGACGTCCTTCTACCAGGAGTCCTCCGCCCTTAGGGCCTCAAACAACCCCAACTGATCGGAGCCGATCCTCCACTAGGAGGCGTGCGCCGCGCAAGCGCGGAGTGATGAGATGGACTCCTCCTACCGCGTAAACGGCATCTGGGTGCCAACGTGGTTCGGAGTCGTTGAAGCTCTCGAAAGGAGGAGTCCGTGGGCAAGCATACGACCATCGCCGTGGATCTGTCCAAGACCGTATTCGAGATCGCCGTGTCCAATCGAGCCCGGCCGTGTCTGTGAGCGAAAGCGGCTGACCCGGGCCCGCATGGTGCCCTTCTTCGCCAACAGCCCGGCCAGCACCGTTCTCTTGGAGGCTTGTGGCTCCGCCCACCACTGGGCACGCCAGATCGAGTCGCTGGGACATCGGGTCCTCTTGCTTCCACCTCATCAGACCCGCCGTTACGTGTTGCGGGACAAGACCGATAGCGCCGATGCGGACGCCCTGCTCGAGGCCCATCGCAACGAGAAGATCATCCCTGTCCCTGTCAAGACCATCGCCCAGCAGACCTTGACGGCACTTCACCGCATCCGCTCCGGCTGGGTCCAGACGCGCATCGCGCGCCTCAACGCGATCCGCGGGATCCTCCGCGAGCTCGGTCTCTTCATCCCGCAGGGAGCTCGCCACGTCCTGCCCGCGCTGGCCGCCTTCCTCGCAGACCCGCAGCAGCCCATCCCTGTCCAACTCCATGCCTCGCTGCTGGCCTTCGCCGCCGAGATCCGCACCCTGGAAGAGAACCTCCGGGACACCGAGCGAGAACTCGCCGCCTTCGCCCGCCGCTCACCCGACGCTTCGCGCTTCCTCACCATCCCCGGCATCGGTTTACTCGGCGCCACCGCCCTGGTCGCCTTCGTCGGCACCATGGACCGGTTCCGTTCCGGCCGCCGCTTCTCCAGCTTCCTCGGCATCGTCCCCAAAGAACGCTCCAGCGGCCCCCGCCGGCACCTGGGCTCCATCACCAAACGCGGCGACCCTTACCTGCGCACCCTGCTCATCCACGGCGCTCGAGCCGCCCTGCTCGCCGCCTCCCGCGCCCAGTCCCCCGATCGCCTCCAGGCCTGGGCCCTGCGCATCAAGCAACGCCGCGGTCATAACTGCGCCGCCGTCGCCCTGGCCAACAAGCTCGCCCGCATCGCCTGGGCCCTCTCCGTCCACCAGACCAACTACCAAAGCACCGCCGCCTAAGAAGTAATGATCTGCCTCACCTCAGAACGCGCGATCTCTCGATCTGATGAAGGTTCGGTCGGACCGTCACGGGGCAAAGCCGTTAACCGTCGCGGCTCTCAGAAGCCGCCGGAAGCGATTGGCTCCCCGTGCGCGGCCCTCATCATGGCCAGAAGGCACTCCAATCCTCCACTAACAGGCCGAAGATACGACCGCCGTCTCGACCCCCTCATCACCCCCTGAGCCGCGCAATCCCATCAGGAGGAACTATCGACTTAACCCATTGACCGGAGGAGTCCAGATACGACGGTGGCGGAAGCGTGTCGGAATCGAACCGACCCGTCCCGGCAAAACCGCGACGCCGACGGATTTGAAGTCCGCGAGGGCCACCAGACCCCATGCGCTTCCGGGCGGATTATGTCAGGAGGGCCCCCGCCGGCGTGAAGCTCCTCGGGTCAGCCGGCGAAGCGGTGGTGTCTTGGCTTGGTGGAGCTGAACGGGATCGAACCGTCGACCTCCTGAATGCCATTCAGGCGCTCTCCCAACTGAGCTACAGCCCCACGGGGAGCGCAGGATAACACGCGTCGGAAACAGGGAAGCAGGGGCCCAGCTCCGGTCTTTAACTCTCTCGGCCGCCGCTCGCGCAGCGAGCGCCTCCGGCCGAAAGCCCTGAACGGGATCGAACCGTCGACCTCCTGAATGCCATTCAGGCGCTCTCCCAAACTGAGCTACAGCCCCACGGGGAGCGCAGGATAACACGCGTCGGGAACAGGGAAGCAGGGGCCAAGCTCCGGTCTTCAACTCTCTCGGCCGCCGCTCGCGCAGCGAGCGCCTCCGGCCGAAAGTCAGTAAAAATCCGAGCAGGACATGTAGTAGCCGCAGGAGGGATCGGGGCAGAGGAGCTTGCACTTGCGCTCGAGGAGTATCGCGCCACAGGTGGGGCAGACGCGCTCCGGGTGGCTTTCCCGGCGGGGCGCCGGAAGAGACGGGACGGGTCCTTCCTCGCTCTTGCGGTCCATCCAGGGGCGAGACGTCACGACGCGGTCTTCTTCGACTCCCCTGCCGGGGACGGCGACGGCGCGGGCGTCAAGGCAGCGGAGGGCTCGGCGAGCTTCAACACGAGCCCGGCGGGCGTGCGCAGCGCAGCGATCGGCGTCGTGTCCGGAGTCGGCGGCGCCCCGCCGGCCGCCTGTTCCGTCCGGGCAAGGTGCCCGTGCCCGGCTGCCTTCGAGCCGCAGCCGGAAACGGCCAGGCACGCTGCCGCGAATAGAACGAAGACCTTTCGGAGGAGCCGCATTCGGGACGCATTATTCACGATCGGCTCCGAGCCACGGTCAACGGTGGTCCTCAACGCCCTCACCCCTTCCCCTCCCGAGGGAGAGGCAGATCCGGACAAGTTTTGTCGTTCTCGCTCGGAGGATTATGCCCGAGTTTGGCGCAGGCGCGCGCGCCCATCGCGTCCAAACTGTTGCTGCGCAAGAGAAACGGCACGAATGCGGACATGGTACGGGACTTGATGTAGGAGAAGGTCAAGAGGGCCGGCACGGGAGTTCCGGCAGCGGGGGGAGACTCGAGCTCCCCCTTATTTATTTTTCCCTTCCGCAGCGGCCGCCGTGCGGTCGAGCGCGCGGAGGGTCAGCGGCCCGAGCCGCGCCGGCGCAATGTCTGGACCTGCGGGCTCCCCTGTTCCACATACGGCTCCAGGGATGGGACCGTGCGGCGCTCCCCTTCCAGCCGGAGCCAGAGGGCATCGCCCGAGTCTTTCTCCTCGACGACCCGGAACGCCGCCCTGGCCGCGGCAATCGATCGGCCGTCTCCGTACGGGATCCGCACCAGAAATTCCTCTCCCCGCGGCTGCGCCCTCCGGCGCACCTCTTCTTCGAGTTGCGGGATCCCCTCCCCCGTCCGCGCGGAAACGAACGGCCCCGGCTCCCTCCATCGCGCGCCGGCCGCGCCTCCTCCGGCCAAAGCGTCCCGCTTCGTCCAGACGGTGACGATGCGGTCCTCCGGCACGCCCAGCTCCTCGAGAACCTCGAGGGCGATCCGCCGCTCCTCCTCGCTTCGGGCGGAGGAGGCGTCGACGGCATGCAGCACGAGGTCCGCTTCGCGGATCTCCGCCAGGGTCGAGCGGAAGGACGCGACGAGCGCCGTCGGCAGCTTGCGCACGAAGCCGACGGTGTCGATGAAGACGACGTCGGGCAGCCGGCGCGACGCGGCCCGTGCCACCCGCGAGTCCAGCGTCGCGAAGAGCCGGTCCGCCGTGTAGGCGGATTCGCGCGTCAGCCGGTTGAAGAGCGTCGTCTTCCCCGCGTTCGTGTACCCGGCAATGGCGACCTGGAGGAGGCCGCGCCGTCCCCGGCGCCGGACCGTCCGCGACTTTTCGATCCGGGAGAGGTCCTCGCGCAGCCGCGCGATGCGCTTGCGAATCTTCCGACGGTCCACCTCGAGCTTCTGTTCCCCCGGTCCGCGGCCGCCGATGCCGCCGCCCAGGCGCGAGAGGTGGCCATAGCGCCCTGCCAGGCGCGGCAGCAGGTACTGGAGCTGGGCGAGCTCCACCTGCGTGCGCGCTTCCCGCGTGCGGGCGTGCGAGGCGAAGACGTCGAGGATGACACCGGGGCGGTCGAGGACGCGGAGCCCCTCCCCCCAGCGCTCCTCGAGGTTGCGGGCCTGGCCGGGTGTCAGCTCGTCGTCGAACACGACGAGCGAGGCGTGCTGCGTGCGAGCGGCCCGGCCGATCTCCTCGACCGAGCCCTTGCCGATGTAGGTCGCGGGATCGGGGGCCGGACGCTCCTTGATGAAGCGGGCCACGACGGCGGCGCCTGCCGTGTCCACCAGGCGCTCGAGCTCGTCGAGCTGCTCCTCGATCACCGCGCGAGGGACCGCTCGCGAGGCCACTCCGACAAGGACCGCTTTCTCACGCTCCGGCAATCGGTTCATCGGTTCATTGAATCATCGGTTCATCTGCCCCGAACAACCAAAGTTGGATGATCAGATGACCCGATGAACCGATGACCCGATGAACCGATTGATAAGATTGCCCGATGCCCCTCTCGCCTCGTGACCGACTCCTGGCCGACCGGCTCGAGCGACTTTACAACGCCTACGGCCCCGAGACCGCCGCCACGGACCCGATTGTCTTCCTCGGGCGATACGAGCGGCCGGAAGACATCGAGGTCGTCGGCTGGGTCGCCTCCGCCTTTGCGTACGGCCGGGTGGAGACGATCCAGGCGAACGTCGGGCGGATCCTCGCGACGCTCGGTCCTCGCCCGGCCTCCGCGCTCGATCGGATCGGCAACTTCGCCGACTTCGCGCGCGAAAGCCTCGCCGGGTTCCGGCACCGTTTCCATGGCGCTCTCGACGCCGCGCTCCTCCTCTTCGTCATCGCGCGGGCGCGCGCCGAGTCCGGCTCCGTTCGCGCGTTCTTCGAGGCCGAGCGCCGCGGGGAGGATGCCGATGTCGGCGCGCTCCTCTCCCGTGTGGTCGCGAAGATCCTCCGGCTCGACTACCGGCCGCTTCTCCGGCGCCGGGAGCTGCTCCCTTCCTCCCCCGCCCGCTTCCTCTTCCCGGACCCGGCCGAAGGCTCGGCCTGCAAGCGGTGGAACCTCTATCTGCGGTGGATGGTCCGTCGAGACCGGCTCGACTATGGCCTGTGGCGCGGGATTCCGGCGTCCAGTCTCGTGATCCCGACCGACACGCACGTTCACCTCGTCGCCCGCCGCCTTCAATTGACGCGCCGCAGGACCGCCGACTGGCGCACGGCCCGCGAGATCACGAATCGCCTCGCCCGCTTCGATCCGGCGGATCCGGTCCGCTACGACTACTCTCTCTGCCGGATCGGCATCCTCGGCGTCTGCCATCCCACGCCGGGCCGCTCGCGCTGCCCGGAATGCCTCGCGCAGGCCGCCTGTTCGGTGGGGAGAAGGAGAATCGGAGCCATCGATCCCTCGGATCATCGACCCATGTAGCTTTAACGCGTCGCGGTCAACCGATGAACCGATGAATCAATGAACCGATGAGCCAAGCATGAAGACTCGTTCTCTTCTCACAATCGTCTTCGGCGTCGCGCTCGCGGTCGTCGCCGCCGTCTTCATCCGCTCGCTCTCGCCGCCGCAGTCGCCGACCGGCTCGCTGGCGTTTCTCTCGGCCGCGCCGTCGCTCCCGATCTACGACCGCTCCGGAAAGGTCGTGGACTTGACCAAGGAAAAGGGGCGCCTGGTCATCATCCACTTCTGGGCCACGTGGTGCCCCCCGTGCGTCGAGGAGGTCCCGGCTCTCTCGAAGTTCTGGGAGAAGTATCGCGGCCGCAACGACATCGTGCTCTACACGGTCTCGGTGGACAAGGACTGGAAAACGATCGACAACTTCACCGCGAAGAACCCCAATGCGCTTCCGATCTACCACGACCCCAATGCCGCGACCGCGAACCGGTTCGGCTCGACGCAGTATCCCGAAACCTACATCGCCAACAAGGCGGGTCGCGTCATCTACCGCGTGCAGGGGGCGATCGAGTGGAACGACTCCTCGGTCCAGCAGCGGATCGTGCAGCTCTTGAACTCCTGAGCCGGGACGCGGAACTCGGGACTCGGAACTCGGATCAGAGTCCGAAACTCAGCTGGCTTTTCCATCCGGGCCTCCGTTCGAGTCCCGAGTGCCGAGTTCCGAGTCCCGACTCGTTTCCGAGTCCCGGCCCTTCCTCATCAACCAGAGGAAGAGCACGACGGCCACGGCCGAGATTCCCAGGCTCGTCCAATAGAGAACGAGCGTCAGATCGAGGCGCACAAGCGCCCTAAGGGATTCGAGTTCCGAGTCCCGAGTCCCGAGTCCCGGCTTTGCCGGCGGTCCGAGTCCCGAGTCCCGAGTCCCGAGTCCCGCCCTCCGGTGAGCCGGCGGGCGCGGTTCCGCCGTTGGCGCCGATCGACCAGACGTAGTCGCGCAGAGCGCGGGTGACCGCGTCGGGGTCCGCCAGAAACGCCTTCGCCTTCTCGTCTCCACCGAGCAGCTGCGCAAACTCCGCCCGGTCCTTCGCGAACGCGGGCGCGTCCGCCATGGCCCCGAGCGGCGACGTGCGCTGGCCGCTCTCCGCTTTCGGGAAATTCGTCGGCATCCGGGTCCCTGGCATCCACTCGTCCGGCCGCCGGATCCAGTCGTTGATCCAGTCGTGCCGCAGCCGCCGCGAGGCCATCTGCAGATTCGGGGCGAGGCTCGAACGGTCCACGCCGGGCGCGTTCATCTCCTGCTCGCTGCGCGGATGGCACTGCTTGCAGCGGAGCAGCTCGAAGACTTTCTTCCCTGCCGCCCAACGCGCGGGCTCCGCCGCGTACTCGGACGTCAGGAACGGATAGGTGGCGCGGTCGAGGAACGCGAAGTACCGGGTCAGGTCGTTCAGTTCCTTGTCGGTGAAACCGAACGTCGGCATGTGAACTTCGAGCCACGGGCGGATCTGCCCCGTCTTCGGCGCCTTCAGGAACGAGAAGAGCCAGTCGCTCTGGACCTTCGCCCCTTCCCCCTGGATGATCGGCGGCGCGAGCGACGGATCGGCGGCGAGCGAGCGGATAGAGCCTCCGAAGCCCTCGATGACGTGGCACCCCTGGCAGTTGTGGTCCTTGACGATGCGGCGGCCGCGCTCGATCGCCGCCTCCTCGCCGTTTAACTCCTTCCTCGCGGCGGAGGAGGCGTTCAACTTCTGGAGCCCGAGCACGACGGTCGTGACCTTGTCCAGCTCCCAGTCGGTGAAGCGGAAATTCGGCATCTTGAGCTTCTCTTCCCAGCCGCGCGCCCGGTCGCGGTCGAAGATGCGCGGGTTGTGGAGCTTCATCCGGAACCAGTCCTGCCGCGTGTGCGGCAGGTGGAGGAACCCGAAGTCGAGCCGGTGCACGGCCTTCGATCCCTCTTCGGTCAGCTCCGTGCCGATCGGCTTCGCGTCTTCAAAACCGGGGATCTTGTGGCACGCAAAACAGCCGTAATGGGCGATCAGCTTCTCCCCGGCGTAGACCTCCTTGCCGTGCAGATCCATGCGGTCCAGGTCCGCCCGCGCGTCGAATCGCGTCTTCGTCGCCGTCTCGAAGTAGAACGCGATGTCGTCCAGGACCCTGGGATCCGTCCGCGGCAGCGACACCTGCTCGAAGCGCGCCGGCGCGTTGAGCGTCGAGAGGTACTCGGCGATGTCGCGCGCCTCCGGCGGTGTCAACCGGAGGTTGGGCATCTTGGTCTCGGGATTCCATTTCTTCGGGTCGAGGATCCACTGCGCGATCCAGTCCCGCGACGTCTTCGAGCCGATCCCGGCGAGGTTCGGGCCGAATTGCCGGTAGGTGCCGGTCAGATCGCGCGGGGCGTCGGGCCGTGGATCGATCTCGTGGCAGCCGAAACAGCCGCGCGCCGCGATGAGCTTTTCTCCCCGGGCGGCGTCGCCGTGTTCGGGCAGCGAAGAGACACTCCCGGCGCGGGACTTCTCGAAGAGGTACGCCACGATGGAGTTGACCATGGCGTCGTTTTCCAGCCGGCCGAGCACGGTTCATCTCCTCCTGCGCCTTTGTCGGCTTGCGCTCGCCCGAGACGTTGACGAAGTTCTCCTGGTAGAAGAAGTTCGGCATCCGCGTGTTCGCGCGGAAGGAGGAGGGGTCCATGACCCAGCGCGTGGCCCACTCCTTCGTGACCTTCGCGCCGACCTTCTCGAGCGAGGGGCCCGGGAGCGGGAGATTCTGCTTCTCCAGCCCTTCGATGCGGTGGCATCTCCAGCAGCCGAGAATCTCGACCATCCTCACGCCGGCGTCGAGCGTCGGAGCCTCCGGGAAATTCGCCTCGTCGGCGTGACAGCGGTAGCAGCCGGCCTCGACGTACTTGACCGGGAGGATCGGCATCTCGTTGAACTTGTCGAACTCCCAGTCGTACTTCCTCTTCCACCGCTCCTCCTGCTTCGGAGTCTCCGCCGAGTGGCCGGCGGACCAGAAGGAGGAGGCGCGGTCCCGGCCGCCGTGGCAGGGCGTGCATCCGAACGCGTTGGCCGGGTGCGGCGACTCGCTCCCCACCATCAGGTTCAGGCGGGGGTGCGTCTCGAAGACGACGCCGTTGCCGATGGCGCGCTTCAACGCGGGATAGCGCGTCGAGAGCTCCTCGAGCGAGGCCTTCTCGAACCCCTTCCGGTCTGAAGCCATGTGACAGGTCTGGCACCGGTCCACGCGCGGGATCCGCATGAAGTTGACGTCGTTGAAATGCTCGGGCAGCTGCACCTGCTGGACGCGCAGCGACGGGTTGATCATGTCGAGGATCGCGGAATTGCGGAGCTTGAAGAGCGTGTCCTGCTTCAATCCCGCCGCCTTCTGCCGGGCCAGCTTGTAGTCGGCCGAGAGCTTGTCGATCGCGGTCTGCACCTCGTCGCGGCGGGCGGTGATCCGCTTGATCTCCGCGTTCGTGTCCGCCTCATCCCTCTTCAGTTTCGCGAGTTTCAGGTTCGCGGCGTTCAGCGCCTTCTCGATTCGCTCCACGTCGCGCCGCGACCGTGGCGCGGACTTCGGCCGGTTCGCGAGGTCGTCTTCGTACGTATAGCGCGCGGCGTCGAACGAGGCCTTCAGGAACTTGGCGTCCTGGTCGGCGCCGTAGATCTTCGGGTCGAGCGCCTTGAGATGCGCGTTCAGCTTCGCGAGGGTGCTCGCGTGCGCCTTCACCTCGTTGCGGGCCTGGACGAGGTCTGCCCGCAGCTTGTCGCGCTCCTCGCCGTAGGCCTTCTCCCGCGCCGCCTGGACGGCCTCCAGCGTCTTGTCCCGATCGAGCCGGAGGAATGTCTGCTGGAACGACTTCCAGTCGCGCTTGTAGTCCGCGACGACCATCCAGAGGAACACCGCCGTGAGGAGCAGCCGCCGCGGCGAAGAACGCGCGGTTCAACCTCGGGATGTTGTAGTGGTGATCGATCGGCTCGGCCGGCGGCTTCCGGGGCATGGAGAGTATCGCAGTTATCGGTTTTCAGTTATCGGTTTGTCGAAGCCGGGCTCCCGTCCGGAACTGAGAACTGATAACTGACGACTGACAACTTCCGCCCGTCATATGTTGAACGCGAATTCGGGGATGTTGACGATGTACTTCAGGTTGAAGATCCAGCGCAGGTACATCTTGATCGGAAGCGCCAGCATGATGAGCGCCAGGTTGACGCCGATCATGTAGCGGGCCATCCCCATCTTCTCGAAGAAGCGCCGGAGCAGCGTCTTCGACAGGACGAGCGGCAGCGCGACGACGTAGAAGCCGACGACGGCGAGCCCGAAGATCTCGCGCCAGAGCCAGAAGTTCGGCAGCCCCTTCTTCAGGACCTTGATCCAGATGATCTCCGAGAGGTTGATGTTGTTCAGAGGCACGAGCTTGTTCACGTCCCAGAATTCGTAGGGGCCGAAGAAGTTCCAGTTGGGACCTCGCAGGAATGTCCCGAGCGCGATCAGCGAGCACCAGAGCACGATGAACCCCACGAGAAAGATCGTGATCTCCCAGTGCCGCTCCTTGAACGTGAAGTAGCCGTTCCCCTTCGGGTTCGTGTCGATGTATGGGATCGCCATCAGGCCGACGATGATGAGCGACGGAAGGACGACGCCGGCGAGCCACGGGTCGTAGTAGACGAGCATCTCCTGCAGCCCGAGGAAGTACCAGGGCGCCTTGGCCGGGTTGGGAGAGTCGGTCGGGTTCGCCGGCTCTTCGAGCGGCGCCTTCAGCGCGATCGACCAGACGATCAGCACCGCCATGACGATGACGAGGCAGATCAACTCAACGTACACGAGGTCCGGCCAGGAGAAGACCTTCGTCGCCGAGTCCTGCCCCTCGATCGTCGCCAGTCCCGCATTGACGCGCCGGTCGTTTTCGTAGGCCTGGTGCATCGCGTACCAGAAGAAGAAGCCGACGAGGAAGATCATCCCGACGATCGGCACGTTGTCCGGGAGCGTCGCGACCGCCGCGAAGTTGGGATCGAGGTACGAGATCCCGATCGCGCCGCCGAGCGCCGCGAAGAGGACGATCCCGCCCTTCTTCGACCAGAGCGGGCTCCAGTGGATCGCGAGCAGGACGCCGATCAGCATCAGCGTCACCAGGTACTGCGGCGCCGAAATGAAGTTGACGACGCTCTTGAGCGAAGTTGACCAGAAGCATGCTAAACCGGTCCCGAGATGCCGCCGTCCTTGCGGACGCGCCAGAAATGCACGGCCATGAGGAACGCGGCGACGAGGGGGATGCCGACGCAGTGCAGCACGTAGAAGCGCAGCAGCGCGCCGGCGCCGACGAAGCGGCCGCCGAGCAGGCCGAAGCGGGCGTCGTTGGTCGAGGTGACGAGCTGGATGTCGCCGATCTTGAGCAGGCTCGTTCCCGGCCCCTGGATGCCGATGAGCGGCGTCGCCGAGGCCATGTTGGAACCGACCGTGATGGCCCAGATCGCCAGCTGGTCCCACGGCAGGAGGTATCCGGTGAAGGAGAGAAGGAGCGTCAGCACGAGGAGGATCACGCCGATGACCCAGTTGAACTCGCGCGGCGGCTTGTAGGAGCCGGTCATGAAGACGCGGAACATGTGGATCCAGACGGAGATGACCATGGCGTGCGCGCCCCATCGGTGCACCTCGCGCATGATCCCGAACGGGACCTGCTCGCGCAGGTCCAGGATGTCCACGAACGCGTACTCGACGGTCGGCCGGTAATAGAACATCAGGAGCAGGCCGGTGAACGTCAGCACGAGGAAGAGGAAGAACGTCACGCCCCCCGCGCACCAGGTGTAGCGCATCTTCACGCCGGACTTGCGCGTCTTGACCGGGTGAAGGTGCAGGACCACGTTGCCCAGCATCGCGAGCACGCGCTTGCGGTTCGTATTCGGAACGCCGACGCGGAAGATCGACTTCCACAACTGGCTCGCGACAATCTGCTGCTGTAACTGACGCCAACTCATTCGCGGTCCTTCCCCGGTCCCTGGTCACGGCCCCGGCCGGAAACGGACGAAGGACCGGAGACCAGGGAGACTTCTCATGCCATCTTGATGAACGCTTTCGGGTCGCTCCACTGCCCCCGCTCGTAGAGGTAGCGCGTCGCCTTGTCCACGATGATCTGGCCGTCGTCCGGTGAAAGTGTGATCTCTGCGCGCTCTAACGGTCGTGGTGTGGGACCCTCGAAGTTGACTCCTGAAACGTAGTAGCCCGACCCGTGGCAGGGGCACTTGAACTTGTTCTGAGCCGGAAGCCAATTGGGAGTGCACCCGAGGTGCGTGCAGACGGCGACCAGCGCGTAGATGGATTCGGTCGTCCGGACGATCCAGACGCCGAACTTCTCCTTCCACCGCTCGTCCACGCCGACGCTGTAGGTGGACGGATCGCCCGCCTTGAACCGCGTGGGGGGCTCGAAGAGGACGTTGGGAAACATGAACCGCATCGTGGCGGTCAGGCCCGCGACGGTCGCCGCGGTGAACCCGATCCAGGCGAGTGTCATCCACTTGAGGGTGGACCGCCGGGTGACCCCGTCGATGTCCAGATCCGCGGCCGCCGCCGGGACCTGCTCCGCGCTTCTCTGAACCGTGGCCATCGGGTTCCTCAGACTACCAAAACCGCGGCGCGCCGCTCAACGTTCATGGAGGACGACCCCGCGGGCGAGGGAGTGGCTCCCCGGGTCGCCTTCTCCGCGTTGCGGGCCGCCTCCCGCACGCGCAGGTTCGGATCGTCACGGCCGACCTTCTCGATGAGAGGGAGGCTCTCCGTGTCGCGCAGGAGCGACAGCGCCTTCAGAGCATTGACCATCGCGGCCTCCGTCTGATCGCTCGTCAGCGCGAGGCGCGCGAGGCTCGTCCGGTCGATCATCGAGCGGAGCACGGGCAGGCCCGTCCGGTCTCCCAGCGAGGCGAGCGCGATCGCGGCGTTCCAGCGCACGTCGGCGACGGAATCCTCGAGCAGGACCTTCAACCGCGGGATCGCCCGCGGCTGCCCGAGCCGGCCCAGGACGTAGGCTGCCATCTTCCGCGCGCCCGCGTCCTGCGACTCCGAGCTTCCGAGCACGGTGTCGAGCGCGCGAGGATCCGCCAGCACGCCGAGCGCCCAGATCGAATAGAGGCGCGTCTCCGAGTCGGGGTCCTTTGCCGAGGCGATCAGGTCGGGCACCGCCGCCCGGTTCCCCAGCTTGCCGAGCACGAGAACGAGGTAACGCCGGACCGGCACGTCCTCCGGCCGGGTGCGCGAGAGGCCCTGGAAGACCCGCAGCGTCTCGGCGGCGAGTGCGTCGCGATCCCGGCCGGGTGCCTTCCGGGAGACCTCCCGGGACAACTCGAAGGCCGCCTGCCAGCGGCGGTTGGGCCCTCCCCCCTTGACCTCCTGGAGGTAATCGGCCGGGCTCCTCCGGTCGAAGGTCATCAGGTTGAAGACGAGGAAGATCAGGACCGCGGTGCCGACGACGAGGAGCGGGAGGAGGAAGAACCGGACGGCCGATGCCTTTGGCGGCTGCTCGTCCTCTTCGGCTGTCTCGGGGATGTCCGGACCTGGGCCGGAGCGCGGGTCGTCGTTCACCCTCGCCTCATTGCGACCGTTCTCGCCCGAAGAAGAGGACACCTCACAGGACCGGAAGATATCTCTTGGCCTGCGTGATCGGGTTTGGGACGAAGATGGCGTCCTTCTCGCAGACGGTCTCGCAGAGCCGGCACGAGACGCACGGCGCCGCGTCCACTTCGGCGATCTTGTGGAAGGTCTCCTGGAGCGGGTCGTCGATCAGGTAGATGCAGTCGAAGGGGCAGATGTCGATGCAGAACTCGCAGCCGGTGCAGAGGTCGCGGTCCACGATCGCCTTGGGAATGTCGCGCGGCTTGACCTTCTCGACGAGCTCCCCCTTCTGGTCCTGGATGCAGGAAACCGGGCAATACCGCGCGCAGACCGAGCAGTCGATGCACCGGTCGGCGTGGATGACGTATTTCTCGTTCTTGTCCCCCGTGATCGTGTGCGTGGGGCACTTGATCTCGCACACCCCGCAGCCGATACAGGTCTCGGTGATGAAATGAGGCATAGTCTCCCGGGCCGCCGACGGAGCGACGCTCCCTCGCGGACCTGTGAAAAAATACCACATCCGCCCGAAGCGGCCCGGCGGCTCGAACGCGCTGTCTCGTTGGAACTTTCACCGGCTTCTTGCGTTCAGAGTATTAGGAGTTAAACGTGAAAGAGATCCGGGCAGTGGTCATCGGGCTTCTTGTCGTCGTCCTCGTGGCGCTCGCTGTGTCCCTCTGGCGGCGCCCCTCCCGCGAGTTCCGGCGCGTTCGGGGATTCCGGGTCGAGATCCAGAAGAGCGAAGGGGGCCACCGCAAGCACGTCTCCTTTCACGTGCCGATGAGCCTCATCGCACGCATGGCGTCGTTCGTCCCGATGGCCGACCTCGGCGGCGATTTCCGGGCCGACTGGTCGGACCGCGACCTCTCCGCGAAGGACATTCTCGAGGCGGCCGACAAGAGCAAGCCCGGACAGCCGGGCGAGATCAAGCGGGACCGCGCCACGATCGAAGTCACCGCGGACGGCGCCGCGATCGAGATCCTCGTCAAGGACGAATGGGACAAGACCGTCCGGGTACGCGTTCCGAGGTCCCTCATCGAAAGCCTCTCCGCGGAAAAGCGGATCTCCCCCCGCGAGATCCTCCGCCGCCTGGACGAGCTCGGCCCCGGCGACATCGTCGTGATCCGGGACCGCGACGACGAGGTGACCATAACCGCCGAGCCGCGCTAGCCGCTCTCGCGGCTCCTTCTCCCAGTCCCCCCGTCGCCCAGTCCCCCGCTCACTCAGTGACAGGGAGACTGGGGGACTGGGAGACTGGGGGAAGTCGGAGCCGCGAACTCGGGTTATGGTGACCGCATGCCCAACCGTCTCGCCCACGAACAGAGTCCCTACCTCCTCCAGCACAAGGACAACCCGGTGGACTGGTATCCGTGGGGAGAGGAGGCATTCGCGCGGGCGAAGGCGGAGGAGAAGCCGCTTTTCCTGTCGATCGGCTACTCGACGTGCCACTGGTGCCACGTCATGGAGCACGAGTCGTTTGAGAAGGAGAACGTCGCGGAGGTCCTGAACCGCAACTTCGTCTCGATCAAGGTGGACCGCGAGGAGCGGCCCGACGTGGACGACATCTACATGGCGGCCGTGCAGACCATGACCGGGACCGGCGGGTGGCCGCTCTCGCTCTTCCTGACGCCCGACCGGAAGCCGTTCTACGGCGGCACCTACTTCCCTCCCGAGGACCGCTACGGCCGGCCGGGCTTCCTGACCCTCTTGAATGCCGTCGCGCAGGCCTGGAAGACGCGGCGCGGCGAGCTCGAGGGCTCCGCCGCGGACCTGCTGGCGCACCTCGAGGAGGGCACGAAAGCTTCTGCCGGCGCAGAGGCGGTCGGACCCGGGATCCTGGAGGCCGCCGCGCGCTCGCTCGCGTCGCAGTTCGATCCTCGACACGGCGGCTTCGGCGCGGCGCCGAAGTTCCCCCCGGCGATGCGCCTGGAGTTCCTGATCCGGTATCACCTCCGCACCGGGGAGACCTCCGCGCGGGAGATGGTCGAGACGACCCTCGCGAAGATGGCCGCCGGCGGGATGTACGACCAGGTGGGAGGAGGCTTCCACCGCTATTCCACCGACGAACGGTGGCTCGTGCCGCACTTCGAGAAGATGCTGTACGACAACGCGCTCCTCGCCCGTGTGTATCTCCTCGCCTTCCGCGCCTTCGGGAATCCCGACGACGCGCGCATCGCGCGCGAGACGCTCGACTATCTCCTGGCGGAGATGACGCCCGATTCCGGCGGTTTCTTCGCCGCACAGGACGCGGACTCGGAGGGGCGCGAGGGCGTGTTCTACGTCTGGGACCCGAGAACGCTCGAAGACGCGGTCGGGAAGGAAGCCGCCCCGATCGTCGCGGCGCGGTTCGGCGTGACGGAGGCCGGCAACTTCGAGGACGGTCAGACCGTGCTCTCCGTCGCCGCTTCGGTGCCGGAACTGGCGGAACAATTCGGGCTGACGGAAGAAGAGATCGCCGCGCTTCTCGGCGAGGCGCGCCACCGGATGTACGAGACGCGCGCGCGGCGCATCTGGCCGGGACGAGACGAGAAGCTCCTCACGGACTGGACGGCGCTCGCGATCTCCGCGCTCGCGCTCGGCGGGCGCGTCCTCTCGGAGCCGCGTTACGAGAAGGCGGCACGGGAGGCCGCCGACCGCATCCTGCGCAACTGCCGGAGGGACGGGACTCTCCTTCACCGCGAGAAAGACGGGACCGCGGGCATTCCCGGTTTCTCCTCCGACTTTGCGAATCTCATCGAGGCCCTGCTCGACCTCTATGAGGCGACGTTCGAGCCCGGCTACTTCCGCGCAGCGGTCAACCTGCAGAAGGATCTCGACGAGCGCTTCTTTGACCCGGCCGGCGGCTACGTCCTCGCGTCCGAGGAGCACGACGGGCTCCTCTTCCGGCCCAGAGAAATCTACGACGGCGCGACCCCTTCCTCCAACTCGGTCGCGGCGATGAACCTCCTCCGGCTCTTCTCCTTCACCGGCGAAGAGCGTTATCGCGATCGCGCCGACGCCCTCTTCACACTCTTCTCGACTCCGCTGGCGAGAGCCGGCACGGCGCTCCCGCGGTTCCTCTGCGCCCTGGACTACCGCAGCGACTCGCCCGCGGAGATCGTGCTCGCCGGCGAGCCGGGCCGGCCCGACTTCGAATCGCTGCGCCGGACCGTCTTTGCGCGCCCGGGCCTGAACCGGGTCCTCGCCCACGCCGATGCGGGGAAGAGCCTGGCATCCCTTTCTCCCCTTGTGCGGTCACGCGAGTCCCGCGACGGGCGCGCGCTCGCCTACGTTTGCCGCAGCTTCGCCTGCCGCACTCCCGCCGCCACGCCCGACGAGCTCTCCGCGGCGCTCGATGGCTGACTTCCCCGGCCCCCTTCGAGCCGTGGCCTGCTCGGAGCGACGGGCCGCGCGAGGCCCGGGTGCGGCGGTCCTCCTCGTTCTCCTCTACGCCGCGATCTTCGCGGCGGCGCTCTGGTGGTTGAAGGCCCGCAGCCCGATGTTCCAGAAGCGGCCCGCTGCGTCCCCTCCCGCCGGACAGAAGAGCGAAGCAATGCCGAAAGCGTCGCTCCTTGCGGGAGAGGGTCTCACTCCGGTCGCCCGCGACGAATACTTCCGAGGGCTCTCGACGCAATGCTGCCCCTGCGGCTGCGAGGCGAACCTGCGCGATTGCCTCGTGACCGAGCAGTCGTGCGCGGTCGCCCCCGACCTCGCGCAAGAAATCCTCGAACAAGTCAGATAGGCAGGTCTTGAGTCCAACGTCCAGGTCAACGGACTTTGGACCTTAGACAGACCTTAGACTTCCCCTTCATGACCGGCCTCGTTTACGACGATCGCTTTCTCCTGCACTTCGCGCCCTACGACCACCCGGAGCACCCCGGAAGGCTGAAGGCGATCCACGACCACTTAATCGACGAGGGCCTCTTCCAGCGCTGCCGCTGGATCGAGGCGCGGGAAGCGACCGCCGAGGAGCTCAAAGCCGTCCACACGCAGAGCCTGATCGACGCCGTCCGGGCAACCTCGAGGCGCGACTTCACGCAGCTCGATCCGGACACCTACGCCTGTCGCGACTCGGCGGAGGCGGCCTGGCTCGCCGCCGGCGGCATCGTGGAGCTCACGCAACGTGTCGTCGCCGGAGAGCTCGAAAACGGCTTCGCCCTCCCTCGTCCCCCCGGGCACCACGCCGAGGCCGACCTGGCAATGGGCTTCTGCCTCTTCAACAATGTCGCGATCGCCGCGAAGGCGGCCCGGGCGGCGGGAGCCTCCAAGGTTCTCATCGTGGACTGGGATGTGCACCACGGAAACGGGACGCAGCATTCCTTCTGGAACGACCCGTCCGTCCTTTACTTCTCCACTCACCAGTTTCCGTTCTATCCCGGCACCGGCGCGGTGGACGAGCTCGGCGGCCCCCGGGCGCGCGGCCGCACCGTCAACGTCCCCTGGCCGTCCGGCATGGGGGACGCCGATTACCTCGCGGCGTTCGACCGCATCCTGATGCCGATCGCGCAGAGTTTCCGGCCGGAGATCGTCCTCGTCTCCAGCGGGTTCGATTCCGCCGACGGGGACCTCCTGGGCGAGATGCGCGTCACCCCGGCCGGATTCGCGGCGATGACCTCCCGGCTGCGAACACTCGCGGGCGGACGGTGCGTGCTCGCGCTGGAAGGGGGCTACAACCTCGAAGCGATCTCGCGCTCGGCAGCGGCCTGCCTGCGCGTCCTGCTCGGCGAGGAGGGCGCGCGAAAAGGTTTCGGCTCTGCCAGCGCGGCGGGCTCGGAGGTCATCGCTTCGGTGCTGGCCGCCCAGCGCCCCTTCTGGCCTGACCTCGCCGAGTCTCTGGCGGAGAGGGAGCCTTAGTCTGGCGGAGGAGTCCCGAGCAGGCCCGAGAGATCGTAGGAACCGCTCGCGAACTGGAGCGTCAGGGCTCCTTTCTCGAAGAGCGTGCGCTCGAGGGAGAGGTCCATGCCGGGCGGAGTCCATTCGTTCAGGTTCACGACCATGATCCGATCGTCCGCGTAGTACGTCAGGAGCCCTTCCGGCGCCTTCTGAACGAGGTACGTCAGGAGCTGGTCCGGAATGGGGATGAACGAGAGGGCCTGCACCTTCTCGAGCACAAACGCGAGAAATCCATCTTTCAGACGCAGCTGGGACAGCGTCGCCTTGGCCGAAAGCGGGACGCCGAACCGGTGCACGACGAGCGTGGCCGCGAGCTCGCCCGGAGAGACCTGGATCTTCAAGTCCTTCAAGTCCGGGATCCGCTCCACCAGCTGCGCGACCAGCGCGTTGAGTGTTCGCTCGTCGAACGTCAGCGAGAGGCCGCTCCAGCGGACCCGATAGCCTTCCGGCTCCGGGAGAACCGCGGAGAGTGTCTCCAAGGCTGCATTAGGGTGCACAATCTATTGTACCACTCGGTGCCCGGCGCTCCCTGCGGACTGCCACAGACCGTCTACCACCTCACGACATAGGCGAGAGCGAACCCGACCTGCGCGCTCATCATCAGCAGATACATGTGTGTCCAGGCGGGGTGGTTCTCCGTTCGCGCGAGGTCTTCGGGATTCGCGAGGAGGAGGCGGGCCGCGTAGGCTCCCCACGCGGCGAGGGCGAGGCCGAGGAGCGTCAGGAACGTCCGGTTGCCCGTCAGGAGCGTCGCGGACGTACGCGCCGGATCGGGCAGCCAGGCCAGAAGCGGAATCAGGAGCCATGGAACGACGAAGAACGGCGCGATGATCCGGGCGGCGCGGGTTACTCCGAAGCGGATCGGCAGCGTCACGCAGCCGTGAGCGCGGTCTCCTTCCATGTCGGAGAAGTCCTTCGTCGAAGTCGTGCCGAGCAGGAAGAAGGCGAAGATCCCGCCGATCGCCCAGGCCTCCCAGACCCCGACGGAAGCGACGAAGGCCCAGCCGGCGACCTTCAAGAGCCCGCCGCGCGTCACCGCGATCGTCACGTTCGCGGCGAGCCAGTGGCGCTTCGTCCGGCCGAAGGCGGGAAAGGAGTAGACGAAGCTCGCGAGGGCGCCGAGGCAGTAAATGAAAAACGCCGCGTGGAGCAGGAGCGGCGCGGTGAGCCGCTCGCGGAAGGAGCTGTACGGGTACGGCACCACGAGCCACGTCGGCAGGACCACGAGGACGTAGAGAACGGCGGCGGTGTTCCAGGCGCGCCGGATGGAGATCTCGCCCGTGACGAGCGGCCGGTCCGGCTTGTTCTCCCGGTCGATCTCCAGGTCCGCGATCTGGTTGACGATGTTGGAGGCCGCGTTCATGAGCGAGGCGCAGAGCGATCCGATCGCGACCGTCAGCACGACGGCCCACGTCACGCGGCGCGAAGGATCGGGGTTGTGGGCCGAGCCGAAGGCGCAGACGGCGCCGGACACGATGCCGAGCAGAGGCGGCAACAGCGTGAACGGACGCGCGAGGCGGATGTACCGCTTCATGCGCCGGCGACCGGAAGGAAGAGGCCTCCCCTCTCGAGGCAGAGCGCGATTTCGATCGCGACGAGCGCGCCCGCGAGCGTGT
Source organism: uncultured Acidobacteriota bacterium (assembly GCA_963815865.1). Classification (GTDB taxonomy): domain Bacteria; phylum Acidobacteriota; class Thermoanaerobaculia; order UBA5066; family Gp7-AA6; genus JAWOLE01. Next base: position 613,410 of record CAWFIK010000003.1, on the reverse strand, counting down.
TGAAGGCATTCGCGAACTCATGGTCCAGGCGGAGGCCGCGCGCGCGTCCAAAATCGTGCGCGAGGCTCTCGGCAAGCGAGCCCGCGACGCCGGCCGCCGTGACGACGGCGATGGCCGCGGCCGGGAGGACGCCGGCGAGGAACGCGACCCCTCCCATCAGCGCGGCTCCCGCGGCCCCGGCGAGGACCCCTGGCGCCGAAACCGCGCCCGCGCTCCCCACCGGAAGGCGGCGGAGCTTGACGAGGGAGAAGGGATTGCGGCCGTACAGGCCGCCAATCTCCGTGCCGAGCGTGTCCGCGAGAGCCGCCGCCAGCGCCGCGACGAACGCGACCGGCGGCGCGGCGAGAAGAAGCAGCATGGCCGGGATGCCGACATTCGCCACGACGTGCGCGGCCCCCCGCCGCCCGCGGTCGGCCTGCGCGACCCCCTGTCGCGCCTTGCGCGCGTACCCCCATCGGGTCGCGGCCGTCCCGGCGGCGAAGAAGGCCCAGAGCGCCGCGTAGGCGCCCCATCCCCCGGTCACGATGACGAGGAAGCCCGCCAGCGCGCCCGCCCACGCTCCGGACGTCGAGACGAGCGACAGGCGCCACGTCGCAAGGGCCACGATGGCGTTGACCGCCGCGGCCGCGAGGATCATCCCGGCCGCGAGCGGCGGCCAGGGAGCAGCCTCTCCCGCCGCGAGGTGTCCGAGCTGAAAGACGGCGAGCGCCGTCGGCAGGGCCGCGACGAGATTGTCGTCCAGCCCCGAGCGCACCGACTCGAGGAACGCGTAGAGCGCGGCGCCGCAGACGAGGATCGCCACGGCCACCGGCTCGAGCCTCCGGGCCGCGACGAAACGGAAGACGAGGACCGCGGCGGCGCCTCCAACCGCCCAGTTCGCCAGGAGCCCGGCCCAGCTCTTCTCCACGTTCCAGGGGAGGACCGGCCCCCGCAGGAGCCGGCCGGCGATCGTGGCCGCCGGGTCTCCGAAGGCCATCATCGCCCAGACCGCCGCCGCGATCGGAAGGTAGCGGTCGCGGAAGAGAAGAACCAGGAGGAGCACCATCACGGCGTAGGCGACGATCCCGGTGTCGCGAGTCCGGGCCGGGTCCCGGTAGATCCCGCGGCCGATTCGGGGCATGACGAAGAGATTCAAGAGCAGCGCCGCAAGCGCCAGTGCGGCCGCGGCCTTCCAGTCGAGCCAGCGAAGCGTCAGGGCGAGCAGGCCCATCCCGGCATGCACGGCCTTGCGCCGCCACTCCGATAGAGGCAGAGCGGCCAGGAAGGTCATATCGGGCAAGACGGAATTGTGAATTGTGAATTGTGAATTGTGAATCGGCTCAAGCGCGCTCCGTCATTCACAACTCACAACTCACCAATCACAATTGCCTTTCATGCTTCGGGGAGCGCGCGGCGGGCCAGGTACTCGACGAGCGGCTCGCGATAATGGCGGACGGAGCGGCCCGTGACCCTCTCGTACCGCGAGATGTCGAGCACGGAATAAGGGGGTCTGCGCGCGGGACGTCCGAGCGCTTCCGAGTCCGTCGGCTGAACGGCCACGTCGGTTCGATCGGAAAGGTCGAGGATCTCGCGCGCGAAATCGAACCAGGTGACTTCCCCCCGGTTGGCGAAGTGATAGATGCCGACCGCGTTCGCGTCGATCAACGCCAGGATCGCCTCGGAGAGATCCGAGGTCGCCGTCGGGCGTCCCGTCTGGTCGTTGACAACGGTCAGTTCGCGCCGCCCGCCTTCGACCTGCTTCAGAATCGCCTCGATGAAGTTCGGGCCAGCCGATCCGAAGAGCCAGGAGCTTCGCACGACGAGCCCCGACGGCACGCGCAGCGCCGCCTCTTCCCCCCTGAGTTTTCCGCGGCCGTAGGCGGAGAGCGGATTGGGCGCGTCCTCCTCGGTATACGGAGTTGCCTTCGAGCCGTCGAACACGAAGTCCGTCGAGATCTGAACGAGCCGGGCGGCATGGCGCAGGGAATGGTCGGCGAGCCTGTGCACGGCGCGGGCGTTGACCTCTTCGGCGAGCGGATCGGATTCGCAGTCGTCCACCCGCGTGAACGCGGCGCAGTTGACGACGACGTGCGGCTGGATCTCCCGGAACGCGCGCGCCACGTCCTTCTCTCTCGCGATGTCCAGGTCCGACCGGGGCCTCGCGAACACGTCGTGCCCCGCGCCGGCGAGGACCGGGACGAGGTCGGAACCGAGCATCCCGCCCGAGCCGGTCACGAGAATCCGGCGGCGCAGCCGCGGCACGGCGCGGGGCGCGGAGAGGACCTCGGGGACCGGGTCCACGGTGGCGAGTGCGGCTTCACTCATGAGGCGGGACTCGGGACTCGGGACTCGGGACTCGAAATGGAGTCCGAAGGGACTTGATCTCCGGCTTTCGATTCACGACTCCGGCTATCCGGGTTCCTTGGCGGTTGCGGAGGAGGTGGCCAGGCGCTCGGCGTACTGGGAGCGATAGAAGGCGCGGTAGGCGGCGTCTTTTTCCTTCACCGGCCGCCACCACTCCTCGTGCTCGCGATACCAGGCGATCGTTTCCGAGAGGCCCCGTTCCAGCGGCGTCGCGGGACGGAACCCCAGGGCCGCGAGCTTCCCCGCGTCGAGCGAGTATCGGCGGTCGTGCCCGGGGCGGTCGTCCACGAACCGGATCAGGCTCTCGGGCCGGCCCAGTTGCCTGAGGACGCGGCGCGTGATCTCGATGTTCTCCATCTCGTTGCCGCCGGCGATGTTGTAGGTCTCGCCCGGCTCTCCCGCGTCGAGCAGGAAATCGATCGCCGCGGCATGGTCGCGCACGTAGAGCCAGTCCCGAACGTTGCGGCCGTCGCCGTAGAGAGGCAGCGGCTCGCCGTCGATCGCGTTGGTCACGAAGAGAGGAACGAGCTTTTCCGGATACTGGTACGGCCCATAGTTGTTGGAAGCGCGGGTGATGACGACCGGCATGCCATAAGAAGCCCAGTAGGAATAGGCGAGGCGGTCGCCTCCGGCCTTCGACGCCGCGTACGGGTTGCGCGGCATCAGGGCCGATTCCTCCGTGAAGGAGCCCTCGGCGATCGTGCCGTACACCTCGTCGGTCGAGATCTGGATGAACTTGCGGACGCCCCGCCTCTTCGCCTCCTCGAGCAGGACGAAGACACCGCGCACGTCGGTCTCGATGAAGGAGGCGTCGCCGAGGAGCGACCGGTCCACGTGAGTCTCCGCGGCGAAGTTGACGACGTCGCTGCACCCGTCCATCGCGGCGCGCACGGCCTCCGGGTCGGCGATGTCTCCCCGCAGGAAGCGGTAGTTGGGGCGCCCCCCGACATCGGCCAGGTTCGCGGGATTGGCCGCGTAGGTCAGCTTGTCCAGGTTGACGACCGAGACGGCGTCGCCGCGCAACTCGAAGAGGTGCCGGATGAAGTTCGACCCGATGAACCCACACCCTCCCGTCACGAGAATCTTCACGATCGAGTCCCGAGTCCCGAGTCCCGAGTCCCGCCCCGTCTCATACGATCCCGATCTCGGAGTTGTCACCGATCAGGAAGCGATGGACGCGGGGGCGCTCGACGCCTGGATGGATCCGGACGTTCGTGCCGATGAGCGAGTCCGCGATGCGGACGGGGATCCTCTCCAATCGCGAACCCTGCAGCACGATCGAGTTCTCGATCTCGCACCGCTCGATGAAACAGTTCGGGCCGATCGCCGTGTAGGGACCGACGAACGCGTCCCGGATCTCGGCGCCCGGCCCGATGATCGCGGGTCCGCGCACCGTCGAGTTGACGAGGCGGGCGCCCGGCTCGACGACGACCTTCCCTTCGACGCGGCAGCCCGAGTCCACGCTCTCGAGCCCCTTCGCCGTGAACGTGTCGAGAATGATGCGGTTGGCTTCGAGCATGTCCTCGATCTTCCCGGTGTCCTTCCACCAGCCGGAGACGATGTGCGGATGGACGCTCTTGCCGTGGTCCACCAGCCACTGGATGGCATCGGTGATCTCCAGCTCCTGACGCGCGCTCGGACGAATCGCGCGCGCGGCCTCGAAGATCGTGTCGTCGAACATGTAGACGCCGACGAGGGCCAGATCCGACTTCGGCGACTTCGGCTTCTCCGTCAGCTGGACGACCGTTCCGTTGGCGAGCTCCGCCACGCCGAATTGCTCGGGATTGGGGACGCGGGCGAGCAGGATCTGCGAGTTGCAGCCGATCCGCCGGTAATCGTCCACGAGCGCGGTGATGCCGTCGGCGATCAGGTTGTCCCCGAGGTACATGACGAAGGGCTCGCCCCGCAGGTACGACTCCGAGATGAGGACCGCGTGGGCGAGCCCTCGCGGAGCGTCCTGGTCGATGTAGGTGATCCGCGCTCCGAACCGGGAGCCGTCTCCCAGCGCGTTCTGGATCTCCTCGCGCGTGTCTCCGACCACAACGCCGATCTCCCGGATCCCCGCGGCGACGATCGCCTCGACGCCGTAGAAGAGGACCGGCTTGTTGGCGACCGGCACCAGTTGCTTCGCGCGCGTGTAGGTCAGCGGGCGCAGCCGCGTGCCCTTGCCGCCGGAGAGAATCAGCCCTTTCATTTAGACAGAATCATATCGAAGAGCCTTGTTTCGACGCGGATTCGGGACTCGGGACTCGGGACTCGGGACTCGATTTCAGACGGCGTCCTGGCTTCCGAGTCCCGTGTCCCGACTCCCGCGTCCCGTCTCACTGGCCGAAGATGCGGTCGAGAGAGCCGTTCACGTCGAGCAGCGTGCCGATGTCCTTCAGGTTGACGACGAAGCGGTAGTCGCGCCGGGTGTTCGGCGGGAGGCGCAGCTGGCGCACCTCGAGGAAGAGGGTGTAGCAGGACCCCTTGTAGGCGACGAGGGAGCGGTCCTCGAGAAGCTGCCCGTTGCGGGCGTCGTAGTTCAGCTGCGTGTCGAGCCGGAAGGGTCTTGGTCACGTCGATCCCCGCCGAGAGGCGCATCTGGTCCGTGTTGGGAGACGGAGACCCTTCCGCAACCGGGGTCGCCAGGACCGGCCGGCTCGCGAACCAGGTCGCGTTGATGGAATTCCCCTTCCAGTTGACCGACGCCGTGGCCGAGGCGCCGGTGACCTGGGAGGCCTGCGTGTCGTAGTCCATCCGGCCGTCGAAATGGAGGGTGCTCCCCGGCGCGAGGCGCAGGAGCGTCTCGACCGGACCGTCCTTCGTGACGAGCGTTTGAAAGGAGGTGGCCGAGTCAGGAGGTTCTGCGGAAGGCGGAAGGAGTGCGTCTGCGAGATCTCGAGGGACGCGATCTCCTCGGCGTTGCCGGCCTTCGGGTCCGCCGGGCGCGCGAGCAGACGGTTGACGATCGCGTAGCGGACCTGGTTCCTGCCGAGCGCGAGGTCGACCTCGTCGTACGCGGGAATTCGCGCCGGGTCCCAGACTTCCGAGACGTAGTTGTAGTCGATGCGCGGCTCGATGACGTGCTTGAACTTTCCGAATCGCCCGATCTCCGCGTCGTAGATCCGAGAGAAGGAGGGGCCGACGATCGAGAGCCCGGCCTCTCCGTAGGCTCGCGTCGAACGAATCGCCCGTCGAAGCGCGTCTGCGCCGTCGTCCGTCGAGTCCGTGTATCCGGTCCACCGCCCGCCGGCGCGCCGTGTCCGGAGAGCCACGGGATCCGCTTCCAGGGAAGCGAGAAGGTCGGGTGGACGTCGCCGCGCTCGTACTGGCCGCGCGGCAGGCCGCGGCCGCGGTCGACGTAGAGCGAGGAGAGCGGACGACTCGAGCGTGAAGATAGACGGGGCTCTCTCCGATCTGCGAGGTCCGGCGGAAGAACTCGAGCGAGGGGAGCCGCTCCTGCAGGACCGTCGCGCCGAAGAAGGTCTCGCTGCGCTCGACCCGAAAGTTGACCGAGTCGTCGCCGAAGTTCTCGGCTCAGAAACGCCGCGGGAGAGGATCTGCCGCGCCGAGGAGAGCGCGAACTGACCGCTCGAAGTCCTGGAGGATACTCCTCGTCCGAGTAGTCGCGGATCGGAGACGACGCCGCGAAAGCCGTAAGGGAGGTCGTCCGACACGTGGTCGAGGCGCACCTTCCACCGGCTCGGCTCTCGGTGCGCGAAGCCGCCCGGGCGCCCGTCGGGAAGCGTGCACGGCCCGTGCCCGGTCCCGACGGCCCTCGGCGATCGGGACGCAGGCCGTGGCGTCCGTGTCGCGGATCGCGTAGCCCTGGAAGATCCCCGCGGACTCCGGCGACGGCGCTCCAGCGGAACTCCTCTCCCAGCCCGAGCGCGCCCTTCGAGTACGAGTCCACCTGAGTCGTCACGTCCGTCGACTGCCGGTGACCCAGTAGTGCGTCAGCCCGAGATACGCCCCGCGGCGGCCGTTGTAGCCGACCCCCGGGACGAGGAGGCCCGTCGCCCGGTCCTCCTTCGTCGGCCAGATGAGGTAGGGCGTGTAGAGGAGCGGCACGAGCGCGCCGCGGAACGCGACGTTCTTCATTCGCGCGTAGTCGTCCAGCGTGACCGTGGCCTCGGAGAGCGAGAAGGACCAGTCCGGATTCGGCACGTCGCAGGCGGTGAAGATGCCATGGTGGATGCGGTACGTCGCCTCGCCGATCTTCTCGATCGACTCGGCGACGACGTGGTACGTCGGGGCGAGGTCGGCGGTCGCCTTCTCGAGAACGCCCGTCTTCGCGTCGAGCCGGAAGGTCCCGCGCGAACCGGACAGCCGGGTCGGGCCCTGGTCGATGACGACGTTGCCCTCGAGCGTCGCCGTCTTCGTCGGGAAGTCGTATCGCGCCCGGTCGGCGCGGATCTTCACGTCCTGGTAGTCGATCTCGACCTCCTCGCTCCCCTCCCAGAAGACGTCCCTCTCGAAGCGGACGGGCTTCTTCGTGTAGAGGCGGACCTCTCCCCCCTTCTCCGGCGCGCTGGAAACGGATCTGGAAGTTCGACTTCGTCTTGAATCGCGACTCGAACGGATCCGACGCGGAGAAAGGCTCCTGGGCGCGGGCGCGTGCGGCGCAGAGGACGAGGAGCGGCGAGAGAGGACGGAGGACGTGGGACATGGGAGGCAGGGAGCCCGACGCCCCCCCTACGACCTACGTCCTACCACCCACCACCTCTCACACGTCGATCGTCTGACGTCCGGCGAGGACCCGGAACGCCGCCTCCGTCTTCGAGGCACCTCTGCCTCGGTCACGCCGGGCGCGAGCTCGATCAGCACGGAGCTCCCGCTCCTCCGGGACCACGTCGAAGACGCAGAGGTCCGTGATGATCCGGTGCACGCACCGCCGCCCGGTGAGCGGCAGCGTGCAGCGCTTCAGGATCTTCGGCTCGCCGGACCGGGCGGTGTGCTCCATCGTGACGACGAGGCGGCGGGCGCCCGCGACGAGGTCCATCGCGCCGCCCATCCCCTTCACCATCTTTCCCGGGATCATGTAGTTGGCGATCGAGCCCTCCTGGTCCACCTGCATCGCGCCCAGGACCGACAGGTCGATGTGGCCGCCCCGGATCATCGCGAAGGAGTCCGCCGAAGAGAAGTACGAAGCGCCCGGCCTGACCGTCACGGTCTCCTTGCCGGCGTTGATCAGATCGGCATCGATCTCGTCCTCCGTCGGGTAGGGCCCGAGGCCGAGGATCCCGTTCTCCGACTGGAGGATCACCTCCATCCCGGGCGGGATGTGGTTCGCGCACGAGCGTCGGCATCCCGATGCCGAGGTTGACCGTATAGCCGTCCCGGAGCTCGGGACGGCGCGGAGGATGATCCCTTCACGATCGAGCATGGTCGAAGTTATCAGTTTTCAGCTCTCAGTTATCAGCCTTCGCCCCGTCTAAGGCCGGAAACTGACGGCTGACAGCCGGCAACTATCTTCCTCACCGTCCGCCGCTCGATCCGCTTCTCCCGCGGCGCCACGACGACGCGGTTGACGAAGACCCCGGGCGTGTGGACGCACTCCGGATCGAGATCTCCCGGCCTCGACGAGCTCCTCGACCTCCGCGATCGAGACCCGTCCGGCCGTCGCCGCCATCGGATTGAAGTTGCGCGCCGCCTTTCGATAGACGAGGTTGCCGAGCCGGTCGCCCTTCCACGCCGCGACGAGCGAAAAGTCGCCGACGACGCCCCGCTCGAGCACGTACTCCCGCCCGTCGAAGGTCGCGCGTCTCCTTGCCCTTCGCGACGAGGGTTCCGACGCCGGCCGGCGTGTAGAAGGCCGGGAATCCCGGCGCCGCCCGCGCGCATCCGCTCGGCGAGCGTCCCCTGCGGCACGAGCTCGACCTCGAGCTCGCCGCTCAAGAACTGCCGCTCGAACTCCGCGTTCTCGCCGACGTAGGACGAGACCATCTTCCGGATCTGCCGGCGTCCGGAGCAGGAGCCCGAGGCCCCAGTCGTCCACCCCGCAGTTGTTCGAGACGGCGGTCAGGTCTTGGACCCCCCGGCGGACGAGCGCGGCGATCAGGTTCTCGGGGATCCCGCAGAGCCCGAAGCCTCCGACGACGAGCGTCGCCCCGTCGAAGACGTCGCGCGACCGCCTCGTCCGCCGACGCGACGACCTTGTTGATCATCGCAGGCGATGATAACCGACGGGAAACGGCCCGCCGTCCGTCTTCCGCGATCTTCCGGCCGGGCGACGGCGAGGAACTCGGCAGCGTCGAGATCTTGGCGACGCGCCCGGGAAGCGCGCGGAGCCGCTCGAGCTTCCCGGCCCCGTCGGGGAAAGCGGGAAGCGTCACGGTGTCGATCGGCTCGACCGCGTAGCCGCAGGCCTCGAAGAGATCCGTCGAGCGTGCGCCGCGTGAAGAAGCGCACGTGCGTGCCCGGACAGGATCGAGTAGGGAACGTAGTCGAACCGCCCCTCGAGAAGGTCGGCGACGACGGACCAGTGCCCGAGGTTCGGCACCGACGCGACGACGACGCCGCCGGCGCGAAGCCAGGGGCGCACGCGCGACGAGCGCGGCCGACGGGTCTCGCAGATGCTCGAGGACGTCGCCGAAGAGGACCGCGTCGAACTCGCCCGGGAAATTCCTCGCCGCACCTCTTCGAGCGGCGCCGCGCGAGGACGCGGTCGTAGACGCGCGCGGCCTGCGCGGCGTCCGCGGCGTCCGGCTCGATCGCCGACCGACGCGCGCCACGCCCGCCCGCCGCAAGGCGCCGCGCCGTCCCGCCGCCGCGCGCATCCGACGTCGAGAGCCGCGCTCGCGCGCCGGCCGGGACCTTCGCGACGAGGTCGTCCCGCGCCTGGGCGTCCATGGCGCCGTAGCGGTGGAGGTACGCGCCGGGATCGATGAAGACCGCCCTGCCCGCGCGGCCGCGCTGCCTCCGGGACCTCGTCCGAGCGGCAGCTCGACGGGAAGGGCGAGCAGCGCCTCGCGGCGCGCGGCATAAACGGGCGACGACGGCGAGGCGGCCCGACGCGCGGCGGCCGGCGACGCCGCGATCGACCGCGCGGCTTCCTCCAGCAGCGACGGCGTGTGATACGCGAACGGCGGAGCGCATCGCGCCTCCCCGCTCCACGGCTCGTTGGTGACGGGCGAGGACCAGATCGTCTCCCGCCCGCCGCCGAGCGCCTCGAGCAGCGCTCCGCGGCCGCGAGCGGAACGAGGTAGGCCTCCGGGTCCGCCTGCACGAGAACGAACGGCGCCTCCCCGCGGGCATCCGCCACGGTCGGCCGGCGCCCGCGCGCGTCTGTCCGCGTCCTGACCGGCAGCCCGCGCGCGTAACGGTTCACGAGGCGCGACGCCCACGGCGCCTCCGCGGCGAACCGCGGGACGCCTCCGAGGATGAGATCGAACGGGGACGTCACAGAACCGGGACGCGGGACTCGGAACGCGGGACACGAACGCGGGACAGGCTGCGGGCTTCCGAGTCCCGAGTCCCCAGTCCCCGGTCCCGACTCAAACCGTCTCGACGAGCATCGCCGTGGCCTCGCCGCCGCCGATGCAGATCGCCGCCATGCCGCGCTTCTTTCCTTCCTTGCGCAGCGCGTGGATGAGCGTCGTCAGGATGCGCGCGCCGGAGGCGCCGATCGGATGGCCGAGCGCGACCGCGCCGCCGCGGATGTTGACCCTGGCCGGGTCGAGGCGCGAGCTCCCGGATGGCCGCCATCGCGACCGCGGCGAACGCCTCGTTGATCTCGAAGAGGTCGATGTCGGCGACGGAGAGACCCGTCTTCTTCGAGGAGCTTCCGGATCGCGCCGACGGGCGCCGTCGTGAACCACTCGGGCGCCTGCGCGACCCCCGTGTACGCGACGATCCGGGCGATCGGCTCGAGGCCCATCTGCTTCGCCTTCTCCTCGGAGGCGACGACGAGCGCCGCCGCGCCGTCGTTGATCTTCGAGGCGTTGGCCGCCGTCACGGTGCCGTCCTTCTGGAACGCCGGCTTCAGCGTCGCGATCTTCTCGAGGGGCGCGGCGAACGGCTCCTCGTCCGTGTCGATCCTGATCGGCTCCCCCTTCTTCTGCGGCGACCTCGACGGGCGCGATCTCCGCGGCGAAGAGGCACGTCTTCGAGGCGTCCTGCGCGCGCTTGTACGACTCGAGGGCGAAGGCGTCCTGCTCCTCGCGCGTGAAGTGGTACTTGCCCGCGCACATCTCGGCGCAATTGCCCATGTGGATGTCCTTGTAGGGGTCCCAGAGCCCGTCCTTGATCATCGAATCCACGAGGACGGCGTTGCCCATGCGATACCCGCTGCGAACGCGCTCCAGGAGGTACGGCGCGTTCGACATCGACTCCATGCCGCCCGCCACAGCCGAGCTCGTACTCGCTCGGCCTGGATCGCGTTGGAGGCGTCCATGACCGCGCGCATTCCCGAGCCGCAGACCTTGTGGAGCGTGATGCAGGGCACGCGTGTCCGGGATGCCCGCGCCGAGCGAAGCCTGGCGCGCCGGCGCCTGGCCGATGCCCGCCTGGAGAACGTTTCCCATGATGACCTGCTCGACGTCCGGCGGCTTCACGCCCGCGCGGTCGAGCGCGGCGCGGATCGCCGCGGAGCCCAGCGCCGGCGCCGAGAGCGCGGAGAGCTTGCCCAGAAACGAGCCGACCGGTGTGCGGGCGGCGGATAAGACCACGATATTTTTCATGATGCTTCGATTCTAACCCCGACGATGCGTGCGATGTTCCCGTGCAGGACAAGGCGTCAGGTTGCAGGTGTCAGGGAAGATGCAGGTGTCAGGTGCCGGGTGTCAGGTGCCAGGTTGAGCCCGCTTCAAACCTGATCCCTGACACCGGATACCTGACACCTGTCTTTCACCGGAAACCTTCCAACCGGACACCTGTTACCCTTCTTCTCGTGCGCATCCTGGCGATCGATTTCGGGGAGAAGAGGATCGGGCTCGCGACTTCGGATGAGACCGGGATGCTCGCGACGCCGCGCAAAACGCTCGACCGTGGGAGCGACGACAGACGCCGCGCGCGAGATCCTGGAGTTCTGCTCGGAGGAGGAGGTCGGGCTCGTTCTCCTCGGCATTCCACGGTCGCCCGAGGGGGTCGAGAGCCCGTTCGCGGCGCGGGTCCGGTCGTTCGCGGCCAAGCTCTCCGCGCGCACGGCGATCCCGGTGCGTTTTCACGAAGAGACTCTGACTTCCAATGAGGCCGCGCGGCGCCTCCCGCCCGGCGCGACGCGACAGGACGTGGACCGGATGGCCGCGGCGGTCCTTCTGGAGGACTACCTGCGCCACACGTCGCGGGAGCCCGCCTAAACCATGCGGTTCAAGCTCCTCGTGGGACTGGCTCTCTTTCCAGTCGCTCTGGCGGTGGCGGTCTCCGGGTACTTCTACTATCTTCTGAAGCATCCCCCCCGACCGGGCACGCCTTCGTCGGTCACGATCGTTTTTCCGCAGGGCACGACCACCGCTCAGATCTTCCACGGGCTCGCCGAGAACGGCGTCGTCCCCGATGGACGCGCGGCCGAGATCTACTACAGGCTCTACCGCAGCAAGACCCGCCTGCAGGCGGGCGAATACCTCTTCGAGCGGCCGATGCCGATCGACGACGTCATCAACCGGATGGGACGCGGCGACGTCGTCAAGTACTCCGTGGTCGTGCCGGACGGCCTGACCGCCGAGGAGACGTTCCAGCTCTTCTGGAGCCGCGGGATCGGAGGTCCGGAAGGCTTCGAGAGGGCCCTCCAGGAGACGGAGCTCCTCCCGGGGCTAACGAGCGGCGTCTCGGATCTCGAGGGCTTCCTGTTTCCCGACACGTATCTCGTGACGCGCTCGACCTCCGCCCGCGCCATCGTGGACCTGATGGTCGCCGAGTTTCGCAAGAACTTCACCCCCGAGATGCGGGAGAAGGCGCGGCGGCTCGGCCTGACGCTCGAGCAGGGGGTCACGCTCGCCTCGATCGTCGAGAAGGAGAGCGGGCTGTCGAGCGAGGGGCCGGAGATCGCGTCCGTGTACTTGAACCGCCTGAAACGGGGCATGCGCCTCCAGGCGGATCCGACGGTCATCTACGCGCTGCGGCGCGGCAAGAAGTGGACCGGCACGCTCTACCGGTCCGATTATGCCTACGATTCTCCCTACAACACGTACGTTTATCCGGGTCTGCCGCCGGGACCGATCTGCAACCCGGGATCAAGAGCATTGAAGTCGGCCGTGACGCCCGCGAAGACCGACTATCTCTATTTCGTCGCGGACGCCTCGGGCGGACACCGATTCTCCCGCACCTTCGAAGAGCATCTCGCCGCGATCGCCGCCGCGCGCCGCCAGCGCGCCGCGACCGCCCAGAACTGAAGCGGGGGTGTGCGACCGGGCGACCGGGAGCAGGAGCGTCCGCTCTCCCCAGTCCACCGTCTCCCGGTCTCCTCAGTCGCTATTTCTTCGTGGGCTCGTAGGAGATCGACCTGATCCTGGGGAAGAGGGTGCGCAGGAAGTCTTCCATGACCTTGTCCTCGACCCAGGTGATCTCGGTTCCGTCCACGTAATACGTGGGCGTCGAGTTGATCCCCAGACGATAGCCCTCCTCGAGGTCGCGCCGCACGCGCGCGAAGCTGTCCTCCTTCAGGTAGCAGGAGAGCAGGTCGGCGGACGAGACTCCCTCGGACTCCGCGGTCGTCAAGGCGAGCTCGTCAATGCCGGAAAGCGTCATGGTCTCCTGACGGGCGTAGACCTGCTCCTTGAACCGGAACATCGACGGGGCGCCGGCGAACTTGAAGATGCAGTCGGCCGCGGAGGCCGCCTTCATCGCCCAGACGTGTCCCATCCAGAGCGGGAAGAACTTGTAGTGACGGCGCACGTTGACGATGCCGGCGTTGGCGGCGAGCAGGCGGTCCATCTGCAGGCCGCGGAACTTGCAGTACCCGCACTCCATGTCGGCGTATTCGACCATGGTGACGGCGGCGTCCGCCGGGCCGCTCGCGCGGTTGGCGGAGAGGTCCATCTTGCGGCGGCGCTCGGCGCGCGGGTCCATCTTGAAGTCCCACAGGGCGCCTTGCATGTACATCTTCCCGTCGGAAGTGACGTATCCCGGCATCCGCGCCATGCCGTAGCCGGTCTCCATCTGAAGCGTGACTCCCTTGAGCCCCGCCGCGTCCTTGTCGGGCGCCAGGACGGCATGCACGGACGCGCGGTAGATCTTCCCGAGCTTCTCGTCGATCCAGGCGAGGTCCTGCGTGCTCTTGACGGGGCGCGGGGCCGTGTTGGGCAGGTTGTCTCCGGCGAAGAACCATTTTCCGTCGTCCGACACGAAGACGACCCGTTCCACTTTCAGCTTTTCGTAGCGCCCCGTGCGCTTGATCTTGTATGCCTGGAAGCCCGGAATCGCCTCGGTGGACCGGGCCACGGTCACCTTCGTCTCCGGGTCGAACGAAAGAAAGCGAACGAGGTAGACCTCGAGCTGCTTGTCCATACCCGGAGAAACGGGCGCTTTGCTCGAAGCCGCCCGCGGAGCCGCCGCGGCCAGGACAGCGGCCAGCGCGAGGACCGTCACGATTCTCTTTTTCATTTTTCCCTCTTCACTCTAACGATTTCCGGGCGCGGGGCCATTCCTCAGGATCTCCAGGGATTGGACCGCCCCCGGCTGGTCCGGCTTCAGGGCCAGGGACCGTTCAAACAGCACGATAGCATCCTGACGCTTGCCGAGGCACGTCTGGAACAGGGCGAGCGCGTTCAACGTGTTCGGATCCGACGTCGTTCTCTCGAACGGGGCGAGGACCGCGGCGGCTCCGGGACACTCCTTCTTCTTGAAGCGTCGGAGGCCGAGCGTGCGGGCGTAACACTTCGTTCTTCGGAAAGTCGGCGACCGCGCGCTCGAGCAGCGGCATCGCCTCCGCGGCGCTGCCGTGCTCCTCGTACCAGTTGACCCATCCCAGCAGCGTCCCCTCCGGGTCCGCGTGCCCCGCGGCGAACGACCGGAAGAGCCAGTCCCGCGCCTTTGCGTTGTCCTTCTGCGTCCGGTAGAGGATCGCGAGATTGAACATCGGGGAATGATAGCCGGGGCGCAGCGCGAGCGCTTTTTCGAACGCCTCCCGCGCCGAGCGCAGGTCTCCGAGCGTCTCCCGCTCGTAGAGGCCGAGGTTGTTCCACGCCCCTTCCGTCATCCCGGGCCGCTCTCCGCCGGTGGGCGCCAGGGGCTTCGCCTCGCTGCCGGAGAGATAGCCGAGCGCGAGAAGCTTCTTCGTGTACTCGCTCCTTTCGGCCTCTGACATCTGTTCCGCGGGCACGCGACGGATCGTGATCCCGGCGAACAGCTCCTGCTTCGGCATCGAGTGCAGGTCCCGGAACGCGGCGGCGATCGGATGGCCGGTCATTCCGCGGTCGGCGGGGAGACCGAGCAGGGCGAGCACCGTCGGCGCGGGATCGAACATCGTGGGACGGACGCCGCTTTCGTGCCCGGGCCGCACCCGCGCGCCCCACGCGGCGAACACGCCCTCCAGGCGATGCCAGTAGGCCGCCGTGCTCCAGTTGAGCGAAGAGCGCTCGCACGAGCGGTCCTCTCCCCACTTGAACCCGTGGTCGGACTGGACGAGGAGCGTCGCGTGGTCCTCCTCGGCCCGGCGCATCCACTGTCCGAGGATCCGATCGATGACTCCGTAGTAGGCGGCGACCGCGTTCTGGTAACGGCGGAAGTCGTCGTCGGAGACGCACGCGAGCCGGGGCGGCGTGTCGGGCGCGAAGACGTGTCCGATCTCGTCGGTCCCTTCGATGTAGAGCATCATCAGGTCGGGCAGGTTCCGGTCGTAGAGGTCGCGCGCCGCCGCCTGGTAAACGCGGGTGGCCGACAGGATGCGCGAGAGCGCCACGATCCGGTTCTCCATCCCCGCGCCGCTCTGGAGCGCGCGGGAGATTTCGGCCGAGGGGACGTCCACGAACGAGGCGAGATCCGCTTCGGTGACCCGCCCGTCGCGGGCGACGACCTGTGAAACACCGGGAGACAGCGAGGCCGGGAAGGCGACTCCCGAGAGCGACAGCCTGTCGTAGAGGATCGGGCTCGCGTGATCGGAGATGAAGAAGCCCTTCACCTCTTCGGCCGGATGCGTCGCCCACCACCCCACGACCCCCACGCTCCTGCCGGCCGCGGACGCCAGGTTCCAGACGGCAGGCACCGCCCGCGAGACTCCGGAGATCGGGACCTTCTGGCCGCTCCTGGGATCCACCTCCTGGAAGTCGAGCACGCGATGCTTGTCGGGGCCGACGCCGGTCGCGATCGTCGTCCAGATGACCGGCGAGAGGATCGGCACGAAGCTCGTGATCCGGCTCGTGTATCCCTCCGACGCGAGGCGCTTCCAGTTCGGCATGCGTCCCTGGCCCGACAGGCGGTCGAGAATCTCGAAATCGAGGCCGTCCAGGCCGATCCAGAGAACCGGGCTCCGCGCTCCGGCGTCGCGGCGGACCCGCGACGGATTGTCCGCGGTTTCAACGGCGGGCGCCCCGGAGACGGCCGGCGCTGACGGGACCGCCGATCTCTCGGCGGGCGGGGAGGATTCCCCTCCTCGCCCGCAAGCAACGAGCATCGGCAGCGCGAGCCAGGCTGCCAGACGCCAGGCTGCGCCAGAGGGCTTCACTCGGCTCGGCCGGGAGTCCGTCGGACCGGCGCCGGAAGGCTCTCCCAAAGGTAAGTCTCGAGCAAGCCCTTCTCGCCCGGCAACAGGGTGCCGCGAAAAAGGAAGGAAGGCGTTCCCGTGACGCCCAGGCGCATCGCGAGCCCGACGTCGTCGAGGACCCGGCCGCGCGCCCGCCCGCTCGAGAGCTCCGCCTGGAAGGCTGCGCTCGCGCCGGCCGCGTCGGCGATGTCCAGGGCCAGCTCTCGCGCCGCCGCCGGGCTCATCCCTTCCGCGCGCGCGAACATCGCCTCCTCGTAATTGCGGTAGAGCGCGGGCTTCACGCCGGCCAGAGCGGCGGCGCACTCGGCCGCGGCGAAGGACCACTCGTGGATCTTGGTCAGAGGCAGGAACCGGACCTCCACCGCTCCTCCCTTCGTCTCGGCGGCCCGGCGCACGTCCGGCGTGCGGACGCGGCAGCGTTCGCACTGGAAGTCGAGGAACTCCGTGACGGTGAACCGGCCCGGCTGGATCGCCACGCCCGGCCTCTGAGCGAGGAGCCTCTCCCGGAACGCGGTCGGACTCTCGGCGAGCGAATGAAACTCTCCGAGCATCAGGGTCGAGCCGTCGTTCGAGACGAAACCCGCCCACGTGGCGAACGCGTCCCCGTCCTTGTCTTCGCGGATCGCGATCATCAGAGGCGTCAGAGAGCCGCGCGGAGCCGCCGAGAGCGTGGCCTTGACCGGAAGCCCGAACATCTCGCGGAGCGAGGCTTCGATGTTCGGAAGATCGCGCCCTCGGTCGAGCGGCTTGTTGGCGCGAGAGCGTTCCGGGTCGTTGAAGACGTCTCCCACGAAGATCTCGCCGCGCCCGGCATCATGGAGAACGAGGTTGACCTCCTGATGGGTCTTCGACGAGGACTGCCTCTCCACGCGGTACGAGTCGAACCCCGTCAGGACGACTTCGCGCGTCGGCTTGACCTGGACCTGGCTCCCCGGGATGTGCGCGTACCACCCCTCGAAATAGGCGGCGATCTTCTCGCGCACGGACTGCTGCGCGGAGGCGAGGGGCGCGGCGCACGAGAGAACGAGCGCCAGCGGGAGCAGTTTTCGCACGTCTCGGAATCTAACACGCGCGTCGGAAGCCGGATTCCGGCTTCCGGAAGCCTAGCGCCGGGTCAGCCTCGCCCGGGCGCGTTCCAGGGCGTTCAGCGCCTTGGTGTCACGCTGCAGGACGTTCTTTCCGTAACCCACCTTGGTTACGAATTCGAGAGCGAGCTCCTGATCGGGGATCTCTTTCGGCAGGTTTTTGCGCAGGTAGTGCCAGACTTCGACCCAGTTGGCGGCCGCGTCCTGGATCTTCGAGCCCGGCCCGCTGACCCTGTCGATGCGGGCCATCTTGGCCGTGCTCGATCCTCCACCCTTCTCCGCGCCCGTGATCTCCGCGCGGCCATAGCGGGAGAGCCCCGAGGCGTCGGCGACGTCGTCTCCGGTCATGAGCGGCTTGCGGCCGCTGTAGCTCGGGGGCCCGAGCAGAAGGAAGACCATCCCGCGGTCCGTCAGGCTTCCCCGCACCTCGTCCTGGGCGAAGTTCGCGTCCGCGAAGGCCACGCGTTTCGCGAACTCCTCCCGGAACTCGTTGGCCGGCGTCTCGGGAGTCGCGTCCCGGGTCTTCCAGAAGTTCGTGACGAATTCGGAGCGCGCGACCGGGTCCGACACCCTCGCAAAGGTGCGCCTCTCCTCGGCGGTCAGGAGGTTGCGCACCGGACCGTCCGCCCACTCTTCGCCCGGTGTCTCCACTGCCGCAATTTCCGGTCTCGGGAACGCGGCGTAGGCGGCAGCGAGACCGCTTTCAGCCGCCGGCTCCGGTCCTCCCCTTTCCGCAGCCTTGCGCGCGCTTTCGAACGCCGCGATGACGGAGCGCGGATAGCGGGAAGGATCGAGCTGCGTGTTCGGGGAAAGAGCCAGGAACTGCTCGAAGGCCTGGCGGGCTTCCTCTGCCCGACCGAGCGCCGCGAGACTGCTCCCCCGATAGAAGAGGAGTCCCGGCAGGAGGGCCGCCCGGTCCCGCTCGAGCCCGGCCTTCCGGCTCTCGGAGTCGAGTGTTTCGAGCGTCTTCAGGGCTTCCGCGTAGGAGCCGAGCTGGAATTGTTCCTTCGACTTGCGGAAGAGGTCGGGAAGCGATGCGGTCGCGAGCCAGACGCCGAGGACCAGGTGCAGGATGCGGATGGGCAGGGGCATAGGCGATCTCCCAGAGGAGGAATCGTACGTCTTCTCGCGCTCAAAACAAGAGGGGGGGTCGAAGCCCCCCCTCTCCGAAACGCCGGAGACTCAGAACGAGATCTTGACCGCGCCCCGCAGGAGTCGCGCATCCGAGCGCGTCGTGATCTTGCCGTAGTTGGGGTTGGTCTGCTGCTGATTCGGGTTGAAGATCGAGCAGGCCGGATTGGCGAGAGAGCCCCCCGGAGGGACGCAGCTCGCGTAGCCGGCCGGCTGGGAGGTCGAGAAGCGGACGTCTTCCAGAATGTCCTGCTGCCTGCCGATCAAGTTGAATACGTAGAGCTGCGGAGTGATCGTGACCGGACCGAACTGGATCGGGTAGCCGAGGGTCAGGTTCGCGTCGTACTGCGTCGGGAGCCTCTTCGCGTCGCCGCGCGGCACGAGCAGGATTTCCGCGCCGTAGCCCGCGTTGAAGTACCCCTGCTGGTTGAGCGGAGCGCCGGAGCGAACGAACGCCTGAAGGCCGACGAAGAGCTTGAACGGAGTCGTGTAGGCCATGTCCAGGCGGAAGTTGTGCGGCCTGTCGAGGAAGAGCTTGCCGTCGTTGTTGTGGAGGAAGAGGAAGTAATCGTAGTCGGCGTTGATCCCGGGGTCCGTCTGGCCGCGCCCCTCGCGGATCTCGCCGTCGTAGTTGCCCCGGAGTGACGAGAACACGTAGGAGGCCTGCAGCCAGAGGCTCTGGGAGAAGGACTTGCGGCCCACGATCTCGATGCCGCGATAAATGCGTGTGGCGGAAGGGATGGGGGGCACGCTCGACAGGGACGTCTCGTCGCCATCGAGGCCCGAACGGCCGGGGAAGTTGCCCGAGGCGTACACCCGCTGCTTCCGGGGTTCATGATGGCGCAGGAGTTGAAGTTGTTGATCGGACTGTTGTAGTCCAGATCGCAGCGGTCCTCGATCGCCCGGCCGAGGTTGCGGTAGGTGCCCTTGAGTCCGATGGAGAGCGTGGGGTCGAGGAGCTTCTCGACGCCGAGAGTGAACTCGTCCTGGTAGATCCCCTTGAGCCCCGCGTCCGACGGCTCGGTAAAGGCTCCGCCCTGCACGAACGGCTTGCCGTGGTTCAAGACGGTCGTGTCCTGAGTCGTGTCCGTCGGAGAGAAGTTGTAGGTCGTGAGCTGGGTCTGGGCGCCGTAGGCGCGCACGTTCAGATCGGTCGGAATGGAATAGTAGAAGCGGCCGAAGAATCCGTAGACCTTCGCGGAGCCGTCTCCCTTCGGATCCCAGACGAAGCCGATTCTCGGCTGCCACTCGTTGGTGGTCGAGATGACGGTCGAGCCGGTGTAGTCCTTGATGTCCTCCTTGTCCCAACGCACTCCCAGGTTCATCGTCAGGTTCGGAAGGATCTTCCAGGAATTCTGCGCGTACCAGCCCCAGTCGACTGTTTTCGGCGTAACCGTGTTGTCGATTGGAATCTGGCTCGTCGCGCCCGCCGAGAAGAAGTTGTGCGCGTAGTAAGTCTGCCCGTACTCGTTGAACTTCTGAACGAGCTGTTTCCCGGTGTAGAACGTGATCGCGGTGGTCTTGCCGGTCTGGTAGTCTCCACCGAACTTCGCCTCGTTGTTTCCGAGGTAGAGTGTGAAGTCTCCGCGGTACATGTTCCGTACAGACCGGTTGTTCGCCGTCGGCCCGAAAATCTCGCCGAAGCCGCCCGTCGTCGTCGGCGTCGTCGGCGGAACGCAGGGCGTCGCCGCTGTTCCGCCCGAGCAGGTCAGGTCATCGGTCCGAATTCCCGAGCCCGCCCCGGACGGCTGGAGCTGGAACCGGTCCTTGTGTTGTGAAGCTTGCAGAGTCACGAGGCCGGCGGAGCCGAAGAGCTGGTTCAAACGGAGACCCATGTCCAGCCCTCCGATGTCCCGGCGTGACTCCCAGGTGCGGGGATCCAGGCTGCTGATCTGGGTGACACGGGCCTGCCGGGGGTCCGCGTTGGCGGCGCCCGCTATGACCGTCGGATCCGAGAACGCCGTCGCCACGAGCGTCGTCCCCTGGGCGACGTTGAACGTCAGCTTGCCGGAATAGAGGTTGTCCGTCTCGTCCAGCGGGAACTGCGTCGTGTTCGGCACCGCGCTCGAGGAGACGTAGCGCGAGACGGTGTTGGGGTTGTTGACCCGGTCGTAGGCCAGGAAGAACCAGACGCGGTCCGGCCAGAAAAACCCGCCGAGGTCCGCCCCGAAATCGGTGCGCTTGTAGTCGGCGATTCGCATTCCGGTCAGGGAGTCGTCCGGGGTGATCTTCTGATCCGCCTTCATGCTCTGGCGGTCGTAGTACACGAACCCGTCGCCGTGGAATTCATTGCCGCCTGACTTGGTGATGACGTTGATAATGCCGCCGAGCGCCCGGCCGTACTCGGCCTGGTAGCCGCCCGTCTTGACCTCGACTTCCTGGATGAACGCGCCGTTGATCGCCTTGCCCTGGAAGCCCTTGATCACATTGGTCGTGTTGACCCCGTCGATCACGTACTGGTTCTCGACCGAGGTGGCGCCGTAGATCGTGATCGCGGCGGCGCGCCCCTGCGTCTCGCCCCGGTCCGTGTTCACGCCGGGATTGGACTTGACGATGTCGGCGTAGTTGGTTCCGACCGGGAGCTGCGCCATGATCTTCGCCGAATAGCTCGATCCCGTCGTCGTGGAGGTCGTGTCCACGAGGGGCGCCTCGCCGCTGACGGTGACCGCCTCCGTCGCCGAGAGCTTCAGCGTGATGTTGACCGTCGCGGTCGCGTCGAGAGTGACGACGGCCGTCTTCTCGACCGTTCCCGCTCCCGCGAGCGACGCCTTGACCTTGTAGGGGCCGGGATTGATCGCGGGAATTCGGAAGGTCCCGTTTGAACCGGTGATCGCGACGCGGGTTCCCTGGAGATTGGGACTCGTGGCTTCGACCGTGACTCCGGGGAGAGGCTGGCCCGCCGAGTCAGTTACCGTTCCCTGAATGTCGCCGGTCGTTTGGGCGAAAACTGCGGGCGCGGCCAGGACCAGAAGCAGACTCGCAGACAGGACCCAGACGTATTGAGAGAACCTTCTCCTCATGAATCCTCCTTCCTTACCCCTGCTTACCCCTCGCCTCCAGATGCGGAAACTCGGAGCAAGGGCACTGCCACGAAACCCCTCTGCGTGGGGCGAGCTTAAGTGCCTCCGGGCCAAACAGCAAGCGATTCGAGTCGCTTTAAGACGGCCCGCGTGGAAGACGCTTTTCTGAATTCCAATCCAAACGATTGGAGAGCCCGGGAGGGTCCCTTTCAGGACGAAGGACGATCGCTCTTGTCCACGACGATCGCCTTGCGGGCTCCGTCGAGCGTATTCAAAGAGGCGTCCTCGCGCTGCAGGATGTTCTTGCCGTACCCCTTGCGGGAAATGAACTCGAAGTCCACCTGCTGGTACGGGACCCCCTTGGGGAGAAGCTCGTGGCGATAGTGCCAGACCTCCCGCCAGTTGTCGGCGCTGTCCAGGACCGCATTCCCCGGGCCGGTCATATTGGAAATCGCCAGATTGGTGTTCGGCCCGGATCCCATCGTCTTCTTCAGCGTCACGACGTCGTTGTGCGAATGGATCGACATCCCGGAAGGTTCCGCGGAATCCTGGCCGGGCGTGATCGGATTGCGGCCGATGTAAGTCGGAGGGCCGAGCAACACGAAGACCATTCCCCGGTCCGTCAGGCTGCCGCGCACCTCGTCCTGGGAGAAATGGCTGTCGGCGAACGCGACCCGCTTCTCAAACTCGTCCCGAAACTCGTTGTCCGTCGTCTCGGGGCGGGGATCCCTTGCCCTCCAGAAGGAAATCACGAATTCCGACCGGGATCGGGAATCCCCGAGCTGCGAAAAGGCCCGCCGCTCTTCCGCCGAAAGCAGCGGGCGCACCGGCCCCTCGGCCCACCCCTCATCCGAGTCGAAGTCTCGTGCGTCCGACGAAAGCCTGTAGGTACGGTATTCCGCCGCGATCCCGCTCCGCTCGGCCGGCGGCACCGCGGTCCGCTCGCGGCGCGCCGCCTCGAGCGCGGCGATCACCTTCTTCGGAAAGAGACCGGGATCGAGCGATGCACTTGGGGAGAACGCGAGGAAGACCTCGAACTGCTCCCTTGCCTCGCTGTCACGGCCGAGCCCGGAGAGGCACGCGCCTCGATAAAACGCCAGGCTCGGGAGGAGCGTCGTGCGAGAGGACTCGTTCTCGGGTTTCCGGCTCTCGCTCTCGACCCGCGAGAGCGTGACCAGCGCGTCGTTGTACGCCCCCAATCGAAACTGGTCCTTGGCCTTCTGAAAGAGCTGAGGGAGAGCCGCGGCCTGCAGCGCGAAAACGGAGAAGAGGAGAAGAAGGAAGGAGAGACAAGTCGTCCGGCGCATGGGAACCTCCAGGGACCCTTGATTGTACGCCCGCCGGCGCGAGCCCGTGTCAAAAAAGAGGGCGGCCGAAGCCGCCCTCGAGAATCCTCAAGAAAGAAACGTTAGAACGTGATCTTCAGCGCCGCGCGGAACAGGCGCGCTGCCATCCGCGTCGACGCCTTGTGGTAATCCTGCGTTGTCCGTGCACGGGCCCGTGGAGGTTGCCGGGCAGAGCGTGCCGTCCGGCGCGGTCTTACCGGGCTCGACGCCGGCCTGGCCGTAGAACGGGCTGGTCGGCGTCGTCACGAAGCTCCCCCGGGGTTGAAGTACTGGTCGAACCCCGTGACCGTCTGCCGGTTCAATACGTTGAAGATATAGAGCTGCGGCGTGATCGTGACAGGGCCGACGTTGACGTTGTACGCCAGCGAGAGGTTCGCCTCGTAGTCGGTCGGGGTCCGGCCGTCCGAGCCGCGTGGATCGAGGTAGAGCTCGTAGGGATAGAAGGTGTTATAGCGGCCGTTGCGCGAGACTCGGGGTTCCACTGCGGACATACGCCTGGACTCCCACGGCGAGGCCGAACGGAGCGTTGTAGACGGCGTCCAGCCGGAACTGGTGCGGCCGGTCGAGCTCCAGGTTGCCGTACGCGTTGATGAGGAACTGGTTGTAGTCGTAGTCGGCGTTGATCCCGGGGTCCGTCTGACCGTCGCCTTCGCGGATCGCGCCGGAGTAGTTGCCCCGCAGCGTGGAATAGAGATAGGACGCCTGTGCCCAGAGTGTCTGGGAGAACTGCTTCCGGGCGGTCAGCTCGATGCCCCGGAAGATGCGCTTGGCGGGTCCGACCGCCACGGCCGGCAAGCCGCAGAGGCCCGCGTTGGGATCCGTCGGATTGTCGTTTGTATCGCAGCTCAGGATGCCGCCGTTCTGGACACTCGAGCTGCCCGGGTTGAAGATCGCGCAGGTCGAGCCCTGCGCCAGGGGATCGTTGTAGTCGAGGTCGCAGCGGTCTTCGACCGTGCGGCCGAGCGTCCGATACGTTCCCTTCAGGCCGATGGACAGGGTCGGGTCGAGAGCCTTCTCGACGCCGATCGTGTACTCATCCTGATAGGGGGCCTTCAGGCCCGGATCCACCGGCTCGCCGTCGAACGACCCGACCTGGATGGTGCGGACGCGGGGGGCGTTCGGGTCCTGGAGGACGGAGGTCGCGCTGTAATTGAACGAGACGACCGACGTATTCGCCGTGAATACGCGCGCGTTCAAGTCCGTCGGGATCGAATAGTAGAAGCGGCCGTAGGAGCCGTACAGCTTGCTCGTGCCGTCGCCCGCGAAATCCCACACGAAGCCGATGCGCGGCGCCCACTCGTTCTTCAGCTTGAAGGCGACCTCGCCGTTGCCCTTGTCGGACTCGTCCTGGTCCCAGCGCACGCCGGCGTTGACCGTCAGCGTCGGGATGATCCGCCACGTGTCCTGGAAGAACAGGCCCGTGCGCTTCGAAGGCGTGTCGAAGGGCGAGGTGACCAGAGGTGTCAGATCGCTGCTGTTGGCCGTGTAGAAGGAGTGCTGATAGAAGACATTGACATGATCGCCCAACGGGTTGGTGAATGGGACCGGAGTGCCGTGGCTGCAGTCGCGCTTCGCCGCGGCGCTGCCGCAGGTCAGAATCGAGACGCTCTGTCCGCCGGTCCGGTAGGTGGCTCCTACCGTGTCGTCCTTCTGGTAGTCGCCGCCGACCTTGATCTCCATGTTGCCGGCGTAGGCCGTGAAGGAGCCCGCGTACTGGTCGCGCTTCGACTGGTTGTTGATCGTCGGCCCGAAGATGTTTCCGAGGCCGCCCGTGGAGACGCTCGCCGTGCAGGTCGCCCCGAAGCCTGGCGGGCACGCTCCGCTGTGCTGGCCCGGAGTCGTGTCGGTGATGCGGATCGTGGTCGGGTCGAGAGGGCTCGTGGCGAACCGATCCTTGTGGTGGCTGTACTGCGCCGTCAGGATTCCGAACGAGCCGAAGAGCTGGTTCAGGCGTCCCGCGTAGTCGGTTCCGCCAACGTCGCGGCGGAAGATATAGGTGTTGGGATCCGGCACGATCGCCGGGTTGGGCGTCGTCGGGGTGGCGAGCGCCCCGGTGTTGGTCTGCGGGTCCGCGAAGATCGTTCCGACGATCGTCGTGCCCTGGGCGACGTTGAACGTCAGCTTGGCAGCCCACAGATTCGACACGAAGTGCTGGTTGAACTGATTGCCCTCGAGTGCTCCGGAGGTCGGAACGAGGTTCTGGTCCGTCAAAGTCCGGTCATACGCGCCGAAGAACCAGATGTGGTCCTTCAACATGAATCCGCCCAGGTCCACGCCCCCCTCGCGGCGGTCCTGAGGCGTCAGGAGGGAATCGCCGCTGCGGTGGGGGAGAAGCTCTGGGCGTCGCCTTCCTGGGAGTAGGGGGCGGTCTTGTCGAGCCGGGTGCTGGGCGCTCATCCCCGGGCTGTTGTAGTAGCCGAAGAGGTCGCCGTGGAATTCGTTGCCGCCCGACTTCGTGATCACGTTGACCACGCCGCCGGTGTTGCGGCCGTATTCCGCCTGGTAGCCGCCGGTCTTGACTTCCACTTCCTGAATGAACTCGCCGTTGATGGCCTTGCCCTGGAGTCCCTTGATGACGTTGGTCGTGTTGACGCCGTCGATGATGAAGAGGTTCTCCGCAGAGGTCGATCCGTAGACCGAGATCGCGAGCGCCCGGCCCTGCGTCTCGCCGGAATCCGTCTGGACGCCCGGCTGCGACAGCGCGATCGACGCGTAGTTGCGCGCGAGCGGCAGCTTGTCCATCACCTTGGCGGTGTAGTTGCTGCCGGTCGTCGTCGAGGCCGTGTCTACGAGAGGCGCCTCACCGGTGACGGTGATGGCTTCCTTGGCCGAAACCTGCATCTGCATGTTGACGGTGGCCGTCGAGTCGAGCGTGACCGTGGCGTTCTTGGCCACGGTGCCCATCCCCGACAGATTCGCCGTCACCTTGTACTGCGCCCGGCGGAACGCTCACGAACCGGAAGTGTCCGTCGTTGCCCGTGGTCGCGACGCGAGTGCCCTGAAGGTTGGGACTGGTGATCTCAACCGTCACGCCGGGCAACGCCCCGCCGTTCTGATCGGTCACCGTGCCGCCGATCGTCCCGGTCGTCTGCGCGACGACGATGGGAGCGAGCAGCAGCAGGCAAACCGACAGAACTAGAGTAAATCGGTATCCTGACTTCATTCCTGCCTCCTTAAGAAAACGTCCAAACGACAAATGATGCATATGAAACTCATGGGAACGCGCTTACCTAGAGCAATGTCACTGCCAGCGACGGGACAGGCGATCTCCATCGCTAAGTGCTTGGTCCTAAAGGGTCAATTGCCGTGACGAATTCCGTCGGGAGGCGGACAAACGCCGCTTTTTTGGAGTTTGATTCAAACTATTGGATCTGACCGGGTGGTCAGTTTTTTTCTGACCGGATAGACATCATGAAGGCGCCGCCTTCGACTGTCTGACCGGCGGCGACCTCCACGCGCTCCACTTCCCCCGCCCGCGACGATCGAATCTCGTTCTGCATCTTCATCGCCTCGAGGACGAGCAGCAGAGCGCCCGCCTCCACCCGCTCGCCGGGAGCGACGCGGACTTCGAGGATGCGCCCGTGCATCAGGGCCCGGACCTCTTCCATCCCGCCGGCCGCGGCCGCATTCGCGAGAGCGCCGCCTTGCTCCTGACGGCGTTTCCCGAGCGGGACGTGCCGGGCTTTTCCCGACACGATGACGTCCACCCGGTCGGGCCCTCGCGCCACGCCCCGCGCGGAAACCTGACGGCCATCTTCGAAGAGAACGGAGAATCTTCCGTCGGGAAGACGCGCGACGTCCACCTCGTCGGCGCGGCCCGCCCGGGACACGCGGGAACGGGAGCTGCGGCGTTCGACGACGACCTCTTCGGGATCGTCGTCGCCGGAGCGAAGAAAAAAGAGGTGTCGCCGCACTTTCCGCCCCGACCTCAGCGCTGCAGAGCTTCCCGGCGCGCCGCGGCGCGCCAGAGCGAACGCGGGCCTCCCGGCTCGACGGCCTTCTCCGGCGATGCGTCCGAGAGCGAGACGGCCGCCAGCAGCACGTCCTCTTCCGAGGCGGTCTCCTCCTCGAGGATCCCCTCCTCCAGCCGCCGCTCCAGCCATTGGACGTCGAATCTCCCCGCCAGGAAATCCGGGTCCCTGGCCAGCCGCCGGAAGAGAGGCAGCGCCGTCTCGACGCCCGTGATCTCGTACTCCCCCAGGGCGCGGGAGAGCCGCGCGATCGCCTGCGGACGCGAGGCGCCCCAGACGACGAGCTTGCCGAGCATCGGATCGTAATCGGGGGACACGGCGCTCCCCTGCTCGATGCCGATGTCGTGGCGCACGCCGGGGCCGGCGGGCAGACGCAGAAACGCGATCGTGCCCGGGGAGGGAGCGAATCCCCGGCGCGGGTCTTCGGCGTAGATCCGGCATTCGATCGCATGGCCCCGGGGCGCGAGCCGCGCGGGAAGGGAGAGCGGCTCCCCCATCGCGATCGAGATCATCTCCGCGGCCAGGTCGACTCCGAACACCTCTTCCGTGACCGGATGCTCAACCTGAAGGCGCGTGTTCATTTCGAGGAAGTAAAAGGAGCCGTCGGGAGCGAGCAGAAACTCCACCGTCCCGCAAGAGACGTAATTCACGGCATCGGCCGCGGCGACGGCGGCCGCGAACAGGCGGGAGCGCAGCTCTTCTCCGACGGCGGGAGACGGGCACTCCTCCACCACCTTCTGGTGCCGCCGCTGGATGCTGCACTCCCGCTCTCCGACCGCCACGCGCCGGCCGGCTTTGTCAGCCACGATCTGCACTTCGATGTGGCGGGGGCGCTCGATCAGTTTCTCCGCATAGACGGACCCTTCGGAGAAATACGCGCGCGCCTCGGAGGAAACGCGCTCGAACGCGGCGTCGAGGTCGCTCTCGGAGTCCACCCGCCGCATCCCCTTCCCCCCGCCTCCGGACGCCGCCTTGAGAAGGATCGGGTACCCGGCCTTTCGCGCGAACTCCTTCAGCTCCCCGGAGCCGGCCGCGGCGCGTGTCGTTCCCGGCACGACGGGGACACCGGCCGCTTCCATGAGCCTTCGGCTTCCCGTCTTCGATCCCATCGACTCGATGGCATCGGGCCCCGGCCCGACGAAGGTCAGCCCCTCCGCCATGCAGGCCCGCGCGAACCCGGCGTTCTCGGCCAGGAAGCCGTAGCCCGGGTGAATGAGCTTCGCTCCCGTCTTCCGGGCCGCATCCAGGATCGCCGCGACATTCAGGTAGCTCTCTCTGGCCGGCGGCGGCCCCAAACGCACGGCGTAGTCCGCCATCGCGACGTGCGGCGACTTCCGGTCGGCGTCGGAGAACACCGCCACCGTCTCGATCCCCAGGTCCCGACACGCCCGGAAGATGCGCACGGCGATCTCCCCGCGGTTGGCCACGAGCAACCTCATGGCCGGGACTCGGAACTCGGGACGCGGGACTCGGATGGAACTTGACTGGCCCTGTTTCGACGAATCAATCCACTGAGCATCGAGGAGAGACGGTCGACCGTTGCCACGTGAGCTCGAGATCCTTCAACAGTCATGATGTCGGTTTCGGCTGCGATCTCAATCAACAGCCGAAGCTCCGCCGCCGAGCCCCTTGCATTTCCCAGAAACTGGACGAACTCCTTCTTCGTTCTCCTCGCCGCGCCTTCGGCAATGTTCGCTGGAATCGAAATAGCTGCGCGGCGAATCTGCGACGTTAGGCCAAATTGCTCCGACCGCGGAAAAGATCTTGTTTCATGGAAGAGTGCGACCGCGAGGCGTTTCGACACTCGATAAACGTCCAAGTCTTCGTGAAACAGCCTTCTGACAGGACTTGGGCTCTGGTCCGAGTCCCGAGTCCCGAGTCCCGCGTCCCGCCTCACAGGGGGATGTTCCCGTGCTTCTTGGCCGGGAGGCTTGCCCGCTTGTTCTCCAGGAGCTTGAAGGCGGCGATCAGCTTCTCGCGCGTCTCGGAGGGCTCGATGATCTCGTCGATGTAGCCGCGCTGCGCCGCGACGTACGGGTTCGCGAAGTTCTCCACGTACTCGGCCACCTTCTCGGCGCGCTTCTGCGGGGAGGCGTCGGCGGGCAATTCCCGCCGGTAGAGGATGTTGACCGCCCCTTCGGGACCCATGACCGCGACCTCGGCGGTCGGGTAGGCGAAGTTGAAATCGGTCGCGATGTCCTTGGACAGCATGACGCAGTAGGCGCCCCCGTAGGCCTTGCGGGTGATGACGCTGACTTTTGGAACGGTCGCCTCCGCGAAGGCGAAGAGGAGCTTCGCTCCGTGGCGGATGATCCCGCCGTATTCCTGCTGCGTCCCGGGCAGGAATCCGGGCACGTCCTCGAAGACCAGGAGGGGGATGTTGAAGGCGTCGCAGAACCGTACGAAGCGGGCTCCCTTGACCGACGCGTCGATGTCGAGGACCCCGGCGAGATGGAGGGGCTGATTCGCCACGACTCCGACCGATCGGCCGGCGAGTCGGATGAAGCCGACGAGGATGTTCCGGGCGAATCCGGCGTGGACCTCGAAGAAGATTCCTTCGTCCGCGACCTTCCGGATGAGCGCCGCCATGTCGTACGGCTTGTTGGGCTCCTCCGGAATGAACGTGTCGAGCGCCGCGCCGTCGTCGAGCGGCTCGCGCGGCTCGCGGGCGGGCGCGTCATCCACGTTGTTGGAGGGAAGATAGGAGATCAGCTCGCGGATGCTCGAGAGCACGGCGTCGTCGTTCCTCCCGACGAAGTGCGCTACCCCCGAGACGGTCGAGTGCGTCCGCGCGCCGCCGAGCTCCTGCTTGGTGACCTCTTCGTGCGTGACGGTCTTGATCACGTCGGGGCCCGTCACGAAGAGGTAGGAGGTCTCCTCGGTCATGAACACGAAGTCGGTGATTGCGGGCGAGTACACCGCGCCTCCGGCGCACGGCCCGAGGATCGCCGAGATCTGCGGCACGACTCCCGATGCCCGCGTGTTGCGGAGGAACACCTTCGAGTAGCCGGCCAGCGACACGACCCCTTCCTGAATGCGAGCGCCGCCGGAGTCGTTTAATCCGATGATCGGCGCGCCGTTGACGACCGCCAGGTCCATGACCTTGCAGATCTTGTCGGCGTTGGACTCGGAGAGCGAACCCCCGAAGACCGTGAAGTCCTGCGCGAAGACGTAAACCGGCCGCCCGTCCACGGTTCCCGCTCCGCAGACGACGCCGTCCCCGGGAATGCGCGTCTTCTCCATGTCGAAGTCGCGGCAGCGGTGGAGGACGAACGGATCGAGCTCGAAGAAGGAGTCGGGGTCGAGCAGCCGCTCGATCCGCTCGTGCGCCGTCAGCTTCCCTTCCCGGTGCTGGCGCTCGGCGCGTTCCACTCCGCCGCCGGCGCGCGCCTGTTCGCGCAGCGCCTCCAGATCCGAGATCTTCTTCTCGAGGGTCATGTGGAGAAGTTATCAGTTATCAGTTGTCAGTTTTCGGTTCGAGCCCTGAAAACTGAGAACTGTGAACTGAAAACCGACAACTACAGGACGATCCCACGCTGTTCGGCGAGCTTGCGCCGGATGCGGCGGAAGAGCTCCTGGCCGTCCACCCGGCCGGAGGCGATCTCGTTGCGGGCGGTCTCCATCATCCGGCGCGCCTCTTCGTCCAGGGTCCGCTCCTTCTCGACTTCGTCGGCCAGGGCGGCGAGCACCGTCTGGCGCAGGACGTCGGGGGCTCTCTCCTCGAACAGCTTGCGGCTCGCGATTCCGCGGGCCGCACGGACCGCGATGAACTCCTTCTTCGTGTCGGCCAGACTCATCCGGACCGATGTTAATACACCCCGCGGGATTCACGCATAATCGCCCCATGCAGTTGGACGCGGCGACAGTCAGCCGGTGGCTCGAGCCCCTTTCGAAGCGCCCCGAGGAGATCGCCGAGGTCTTCGCCGAACGGCGGCGCCAGATCACGATCGACTGGCGCGACGGCGAGGTCCGTGAGGCGGGCGGGTCGCTGACGGACGGGCTCTCGGCCCGATGGAAGGGGAGCGCGGGCCAGCGGCTCGCCTTCATCTCCCGCTGCGACGAGGAAGGCGCGCGGCTGGCCGTGCGTGCCGTGCAGAAGGAGATTGGTCTCTCTCCCCTTCCCGTCAAGCCCTCCCGCGACCGGGAGGATTCCGCCGCCGCGAGCGGTCTCGACGCGGAACGATGGATCAAGCGGCTTTCCGCCATCTTTTCCCGCCAGGCCCCGCGCCACCGGTTCCGGTGGACGCTCGCCGACATCGCGCGGCAGGTGATCCCGGCGCGCGGCCCCGCCGCCGTCTTCGCGCGACGGCTGATGTCGGTCCACGGACGCTTCACGGCCGCGTCTCGCCGGGGCGACGAGACGCGCGAGTTCTCGTTCCATGCCCCCGTCGGCGAGTCCACGGCGGAAGAGCTCCGCGTGATGTTGACGCATGCGGGACAGCCGCGCGACACCCCGACGCCTTGCGCCGAAGGGGAGACCGACGCGGTCCTCGCCTCCGGATGCGCCGCGGTGCTCTTCCACGAGATCCTCTCTCACCCGCTCGAGGCGGGCGCGGAGTCGCCCCTGTCCGGCCTCGAACAGGCGCGCCTCGCGCCGGCCGAGATCGAGGTGCGCGACGACGCCACGCGACTCGACCTCTTCGGCGGATACGAGTGGGACGACGAGGGGGTCGCGCCGCGCATGGTCAAGCTGCTCGACGCCGGACGTCTCTCGGGCCGGCTCACGGATCGCGCGCACGCCGCCGCCGGGGCCCCGTCCAACGGCCATGCCCGCCGCGCCGGGCCGCAGGACTCGCCCCTGCCGCGCGGCTCGAACCTCGTCGTCGGCGCCGGCCATTCGACGGCCGACGAGATCCTCCGAAGGCTCTCCTCGGGACTCTGGATCGAGCAGATCGACGGCGGGTCCGTGGAACTGGCGAGCGGGCAGTTCCGCCTCCGTTTTCCCCGCGCACGCCGCGTGCGCCGCGGGAGGTTGGCCGACGAGTGCGGGGGGGGAGTCCTCTCCGGGGAGATCCTGCCGGTTTTGAGATCCATCGATCCCGGAATCGGCCGCGAAGTGCGCGTCTACCGGGCGCTCGCCTGGTGCGCGCGGGGCG
The DNA here is from genome assembly GCA_963815865.1 of uncultured Acidobacteriota bacterium. Taxonomy (GTDB): domain Bacteria; phylum Acidobacteriota; class Thermoanaerobaculia; order UBA5066; family Gp7-AA6; genus JAWOLE01. The sequence continues at coordinate 581,797 of CAWFIK010000003.1, read as the reverse complement.
GGCAGGTCGTCCCCGTCCAGGGAGCCGCTCCCGATATGCTCGTGCGGGGGCTCTTCGTGCGGCCGGACTGAAAGAAATTTGTGATTTGTGATTGGTGAATTGTGAACCCGGACTGCCGGTTCCGCCGGTCCCGATGAACGATGCCGGCTTCGATCGTCTTTGCGAGGAGCTTTCGCGGCGGGCTCCCGGAGAGTGGGAGCTCTACAGGAAGACGGGAGAGTCGCTGGATCTCGAGGCGACCGCGGCCGGCCGCGCAAGGGTCGCGCGCCGCGAGGAAGGATGGGCGGCACGCTGGTGGGAGGGGCGCGCCCCGGTTCGCCTGCGGCTCGTCGCCGGAAAACCTGGAGAAAGCGGTTGCGGAAGTCTCGCGCATCACCACGGCCGGTCAACCCTCGCCGGCCTGGCCGGCGGCGAAGAGTCCGCCGCGCGCTCGATCCGGATCGCTCGAGCCGCCGCCCGATCTTTTCGAAGAGCTCCAGCGCCAGGTCTCCGCGGAGTCCCGCGGCGAAGCGCTCCTGCAGAGGCTCGCGGTTCGCCGAGGCGCGAGCGAGGAGCGCATCGTCAACGGCAGCGGCCTCGACGTCTCGTTCTCCGGAGAGCTGCTCGACGGGCACGCGTTCGCGATCGGCCGCAAGGGCTCGCGGGCCTGCGAGTCGAGGGCCGTCTTCCGGTGGGACCAGGGGCTGGACCTCCCGTCGCTCGCGCGGCGCCTCGCGGACCGCGCGACGCTGCCGCTCTCGGACAAGCCAACGCCGGTGGATCGCGGGGAGTGGCTGCTGGAGCCCTCGGTCGGGGCGGCCCTTCTCTCCGCGCTGGCCCCGCTGTTCTGCGAGGACGCGCTCCCCCGGTGGGTCCATCGCGCGGACCTCTTCGCTCCGCGGGTGACGATCGCCGACGACGCCTCTGCCGACGCGCTCTACGACGGCGAAGGCACGCAGACCCGCCGCGTGGCCATCGTCGAGGGGGGCAAGCTCGCCGCGCGGCTCCACGACCTGCGCTCGGCCCAAAGGACGGGAGCGGTGTCCACGGGACACGGCGTCCGTCCCTCCTACCGCGTGCCGCCGGCGCCGGGCCCTCGCCGCATCTTCTTCGAGACCGACGAGCCGGCTCCGCAGAGAGACCTGCTCGCGCGGGTGCGGCGCGGCCTGTTCGCGTCGGCGCTGACCGCTCCGGCCCGCTTCGATTTCGAGCGCGACCGGTTCGAGATGGAGTTCACCGGCATCGCCGTCGTCGGCGGGCGAGCGCAGGGGCCGATCGCGGGAGCGCGCGCGCGCGGCCGGATCTCCCAGCTCCTGCGCCGGATCGCCGGCCTGGCGGCCGACCGCCAGTTCTTTCCGATGCCTTATCCCGCGGGCGCTCCGACGCTCTTCGTCGAGCGGGCCGACTTCGACTAAACCTCTACTCCGGAGTCGGTGTGGGCTGCGGAGCCGGTGCGGGACGCATCCCGCCCAGGTTGTACGGATACGGCAGCGGCGTGGGCGCGTCCGCGGGAGCGGCGGCAGGCTCCGTCGGCTCGGGGAGAACGACGATGTCCGGCGTCGGAGTCGGCTGCGCGTTGAAATTCGGATTCTGCGGCGCGGGCCGGACGACGTCGCGGCGCGGCGGATTGGGCTGGGAGATTACCTTGACGGGAGTCGGGCGTGGGCCCGTCGCGGCGTCGGGCGCTCCCGCGGGCGAGGGCTGCAGGTCCTCGGAAGAGAGCGTGCGGTCGAGCGGCAGCCGCCGCGCGGCCAATGGATTCGAATAGGCGGCGTCGGCGACCATCGCGGCGGAGGCCATGTCGCGCGGATAATTCTCGAGCGACGCGCGGTCGAGCAGGCGCGTGTCCACCAGGAGAGGATTGCGCTTGGGGTCGCGCATGCCGGGATCGATCTGGAGAGCCCGCGCGTATTGCGCGATAGCGCTCTGCTCCCACCCGCTCTTCTCGTAGAGCCTGCCGAGTCGGAATCGGGACGGCGGGAAGCCGCGGTTGCGGTCCACCGATTTCTCGTACGCGGAGATGGCGCGCCCCGTCTCGCCCAGCGTCTCGTAGAGAAGGCCGAGGTTATAGGGCGCGAGGAAATTGCGGCGGTCGAGCTTCATCGCCGTCTCGTACTGTTCCTTCGCCTCCTTCGGAAAGCGGCGCGCGGCGAGGAGATTGCCGAAGTCGTTGCGCAGGTCGGCGGAGTTGGGATCCGCCTCGACTCTCTTCTCCTGCTCGCGGATCTTGTCATCGAGCGGATTGCCCGCGACGAGATAGCGTCGATAGAACGGCTCGGCCGGCTTCTTCTCCTTGTCCTTGTCTCCAAACAGGAGGCCCGGCGCCAGGATCGCGGCAAACAGCGCCGCGGCTGCAACGATCTTGTTCATCTTCTTAACTCCGTCTAAGCCCGTTCTACTTTGGACCTTGGACCTTGGACTCTGCATTACTGCTTCGGTCTCGCGACCAGCCGTACCTTGCCTTCCCGCTCCGCTACGTCGAACTCGATCTGCGCTTCCCCGAAATGGGCCTTCAACTTCTCGCGCTCGCGCGCCAGCCTCTCGGCGAACCGCTCGAAGGCGAGGCCGGTCACGTCCTCGCCACGGGCTTTCCGGGCTCCGATGTAGCGCTCGAACAGGGCTCGATCCGGGTCGGGTCCGGACCCCCTGTCGGGTTCTTGTACGGAGACGGGCGCTCTCCCGTTTGTCCTTGCCGGCGAGATTTCCGACGGTCCGGAGCCCAGGCGGGTGAGATGGCCGTAAACGCCCGGGCGGCGGCCAGCTTCCTTCTCGGATTGGAGCCGGTCCCACCGCTCGCACAGGGCGTTGTAGTGCCCCTGGAGCGTCGACAAACGGTAGCGCTCGACGGCGGATTCCGCTTCCCCGGTGCCGAGGCGCCGGATTTCCTGCCCGATCCGCCGGCGCACCTCCAGCGGGGGCCTCGGAGTCGAGCCGTAGAGGAACGCGTCGTACTCCGCGTTCAGGCTCCGCACGGCCTCCTCGAGACGCTGAAGCTCCCGCTCCCAGGGCATGGACCTATAGTACGGCACCGTGAGCCGAAAGGCGGTAGGCGGCAAGCGGGAGGCGCAGGGCCGCAAGGACCCGGCGGCGCGCCGTCCTCCCTCTATGGATTCGCTCCTCTGCCGAGCGGAAGCCGTGGAACTGGAGCGGGCGTACGGCCGCGAAGCGGTCAAGGAGGAGCTCCGCGGCGCGATCGCGCAGGGGGGGACCGGGCCGGCGGAGCTCGTCGGCGCGCGCGACGCGCGCGCTCGAGCGTCGGTTCGCCCCCTCTCTGCGGCGCGCGATCAACGCGACCGGCGTCCTGCTGCACACGAATCTCGGCCGCTCCCCGCTCTCGGAGACCGCCCGCGAGGCCCTCCTGCGGGTTGCGGCCGGGTATTCGACGCTCGAGTACGATCCGGCGACGGGGGGGCGCGGACACCGCCAGACGCACGTGCGGGCCGCGGCGCGCGACCTCTTCGGCTCGCAGGACGCGATCGCGGTCAACAACAACGCGTCGGCCATCTTCCTCTGCCTGTCGGCGCTCGCCCGGGGGCGCCACGTGCTCGTCTCCCGGGGAGAGCTCGTGGCGATCGGAGGGAGCTTCAAGATCCCGGAGATCCTGGAAGCCTCGGGCGCCATCCTCGCCGAGGTCGGCACGACGAATCGGACTACGATCGAGGACTACCGGCGCGCCCTCTCTCCCGACGTGGCGCTTCTCCTGACCGTGCACCCTTCCAACTACGAGATCCGCGGTTACACGGCGCGGCCCGAGCCGGCCGAGATCGCGGCGCTCGCCCGCGAAGCGGGGATCCCGTGGGTGCACGACCAGGGAACCGGCTGCGTCGTTCCTCTGGAAGAATTCGGCGTCGCGGCCGAGCCGACGGTCGCCTCGTGCCTGGCGGATGGCGCCGACCTCGTCACGTTCTCGGGAGACAAGCTCTTCGCCGGGCCGCAGGCCGGCTTCGTCGCGGGACGCGCGGACCTCGTCGTCGGAGTGGCGGCGCACCCGGTCGCGCGCGTCGTCCGCCTGACAAGCTGGCGTTCGCGGCGCTTGCCGCGACGCTCGCGGCCTGGAAGACGGGACGATGGCGCGACTTCCCCATATACAGGGCGGCGGGCCTGAGCGCCGAGAGCCTGCGGCGACGGGGAGAGGCGATCCGCGAAGCCGCGCGGCTCCGCGCCCCGGAACTGAAATTGGAGCTCGTCGCTTCGACCGCTTTCTTCGGCGGAGGCACGAGTCCCGAGAAACCGTTCCCCTCTCTTGCCCTGGCCGTCTCGCTGCCGGATCGGTCGGCGGAGGATCTCGCGGCGCGCCTGCGCGAGTCCGATCCGCCGATCGTCGCGCGCATCGAGGAAGGCCGCGTGCTGCTCGACCTGCGCTCGATCGTGCCGGCGGAGGACGCCGCCGTCGGAGAGGCCATCTCCCGGTTGATGACGCGCGCGAGGCGCCCATGAGACCATTGCCGAGGATGGGAAGACGGATCATTCCCCGGCCGGCCCTGCCCCGGTAGCCGACTCGTCCGCGCCGGTTGGCTATGGGTCGAGCGAGTGCTCCTTGAGCTTCGCCTCGAGCCGCCGGCGCGAGAGCTCCAACGCCTCCGCCGCGGCCGTCCGGTCCCCCCTGGCTCGCTCGAGCGCCCGCGCGAGCCAGGACGCTCGGCGGAGCGCGCTCCCCGCTCGCGCACTTCCTCCAGCGTCTCCTCCTGCCCGGCGGGAATCGGCGAGGGCGAAGAATCGGGAGTCAGACGCAGATGCCTCTCCTCGATCGTCTCCCCTTCCGCCAGGATGATCGCCCGCTCGAGGCAGTTGCGCAGCTCCCTCACGTTGCCCGGCCACGGGTAGCTCCGCATCCGCTCGCGCGCCGCGCCGTCGAGACGCAGCGGCTTCTTCTTCAGCTCCCCCGGGAGGCGCGCCAGGAACCAGTCGATCAAAGGATCGATGTCCTCCGGCCTCTCGCGCAGCGGAGGGATCGAGATGGGAAAAACGCGCACCCGGTAGTAGAGGTCTTCCCGGAAGAGGTTCTGGGCCACCAGCTTGTCGAGCGGCCGGTTCGACGCGGTGATGATCCGCACGTCCACGGAGATGACGGCGGTGCCGCCGACGCGGTGAAAGGACTTCTCCTGGAGGACCCTCAGGAGCTTCGCCCTGGGTCGCCGGCGAGAGCTCCCCGATCTCGTCCAGGAAAACGGAACCGCCGTCGGCGAGCTCGAACTTCCCGAGCCGGCGCGAGGCCGCGCCCGTGAACGCCCCCTTCTCGTGGCCGAAGAGCTCGCTCTCCAGAAGCGTGTCGGGAATCGCGGCGCAGTTGATGGCGACGAACGGCCGCCGCGAGCGTTTGGAGAGGCCGTGGATCGCCTGGGCGAAGAGCTCCTTGCCGGTCCCGCTCTCTCCTTCGAGAAGCACGGCGGCGTCCGTTCCGGCGACCCGGCGCGCCTCCGCCTGCAGCGCCTTCAGGGCGGCCGAGCCCCCGATGATCGGCGGAATCAGCCGCGAACGCTCCTCCGCGAAGAGCACCGACTCCCTGCGCCCGGCTCGCCGTTCCACCGAGCGCGCGACGAGAAGCCGCAGCAGCTCCGGTTCGACCGGCTTGGTGATGAAGTCTTCGGCGCCCCGCTTCATCGCGTCGACGGCGGTCTCGATCGAGCCGAAAGCGGTCATGACGATGACCGGCAGAGTGGAATCCAGAGAACGCGCGGCGTCCAGGACAGCCAGCCCGTCGGCTCCGGGAAGCCGCCAGTCCGTCAGCACGAGGTCCACGCTCTCTCCCCCGCGCAGGCGCTCGATGGCGTCCGAGCCGCTGCCGCATCCCACGACGCTCCACCCTTCGGCGCGAAGCATCTCTTCGAGCATCGACCGCAGGGATTCCTTGTCCTCAACGACCAGGATCGTGGCCATGGGGTAAGTCGGGAATCGGAAATCGGGAAAGGGAAATCGAGGCCGGGGGCCGAGCCGATTCTTCGAACTTACGTTTTCGGCTTATTGAGGAGTCTTGGGCTGGTTCTCGGGGCTCGCCATTCCGGGCAGGTAGCCGGTCTTGCCATCCTCCGGCGGCGACGTCGAAGCCGGCGGGGCGGGCGCGGCGAAGAGAGTCCCCCGGCCGTACGGCGTCGGCTGGGGTTCCGGGCTCTGGCCGGAAGCGGGGGGCCTCCCACCCGCCGGCGGCGTAGGCCGCGCAATCGGCGAAGACGCGGATGTCGCCGAAGCCGCCGAAGACGCGGGAGCCGTCGGGGCCGGCGCCAGCCACTGAGGAGTGAAACGGATCGAAGCCGCTGTCTTCTCGCCGATCGGGATCTTCGCGGAAAAGGAAACTGACGCTCCGGACGCGATGGCGTCGCTCGAAATGGCGGCGTCGCCCGAAGCGATCTTCTCCCCCTTCTCATCCAGGGCCATGATGGTCAGGCGCGCACTGGTGACGGGCACGCCGCCGGAGTTGCGCAATGTGCCGCGGACCACGAGGTCGGTCCCGGATTTCTCCTGAGAGTAGTCTGCGACTTCCAGCCGCGAGGCGCCCGACCGGGGTTCGCCCTCCTTCTTCTCCTTCTCGCCCGAGGCGTTTTCGGCCTCGACCGTATGAGCGACGTCCGCGTCCGTCAGCTTGACACGCGCCTTCGCTCCGTTGCGTCCGCTCCGCGCGGCCTCGGCGGGGGTTTCGGGAGGCGGTGCCACTGCCGGCGCGGGTGCGGCAGGCCCGCGCCTCTCGGCGCTCGCGGCCGCCGTTGCCTTCCAATCGACGTCCGCCGCAGAAACCGAGAGGAGCGTTCCATCAGAGCGGGTCAACAGAACCACGGCGCCCTGCCGGACCGGAGGCTTCTTCAGCTCGATGCGGGCGCCTCCCTTTAGAACGACGACATCCGCGGCGAAGGCGAGCGCGACCGCTGCGAAGAGCATCACGACTCCGCACCGAAACGCTCTCATTGTTCCTTCCAACTCTCCTTATTCGCCTTCAAGAACGAGGTGTTCTGCTGGTTGATCTCGCCGTTCCAGAATATCACGCTATCGAGGATTTCTCCGTTGGGCGCCTGGGATTGCGTGCCTCCCGCCAACCCTGGACTCAGCCTTTCCCGATACTGGGCCATCACGCCCCCGTTCCCCAGGGGACTCAAAACATCGTGAATCGCACCCTGCCCCGTCCGGAAGGAGAAACGGTAGCGGAAGGATTCTCCGGTCCCGTTGCAGGGATCTCCCCCGCGGGGCGAGAAAGTCAGCAGAGTCAAGATTCCTTGCGTCGCGAAGACGGTCGAGACCGCCTTCTCGTCCGATGAGCCGAAGTTCAAGAAGTAGCCGTTCCGAGTGTTCGCCGCGTCCGCTGGGCCGGGTCCCGGTTGGATGCCGTCGCTCGGCGTGACGTTGATCAGATCCTTCTCGTGGAGGGTTTGCCGGACGCCGGAATCCTTGACGAAGTAGAAGCGGTTGACGTACGGAGCTTGAGTGCTCGTGTTCTGGATCACACGCCGGTTGGGTTGGATGAGCTCGGCGCGGTAACCGGTGCCGAAGGCGACGCCCAGGGTCGGGGACGGCCCGCCGGAAATGAAGATGATGCCGGCCTCGAGGAAGATCGGCTGGATCGGGTGCGCTGACGAGGTCGTTCCATCCCGCGTCGTCCCGTCGTAGAGCAGGAACGGCTGGTAACCGGTCAGGGTCTCCGAAGCGCTGCCGCAGCCGCTGCAACCACCGCGGCGGCTGCCCGAGTCCGGCCTCAGGTCGATCTTCCACATTCTTCCGTTCAAGTCTCCGATGTAGGCAATATCCAGATAGCCGTCGTCGTCCACGTCGGCAACGGCCGGGGGCGCCGGCATCGGCGCGAAGAAAACGGAGTGGCCGGTGTCGTCCTTTCCCGAGGTGGCCTTGAAGATGATCTTGCCTCGTTCCACGTCCACGATGTAGAAGGCACGTCCGCTCGATCTGTCCCCGGCCACGACCTGCGTCCCGGGACTGAAAACGGGGTCGAAGCCGCCGCCGAAGATGGCCACGTAGCGATCCTCGATTGCTCCGGAGTCATTGATCACCTTGATCCTGCCGACGACGGGACGCGACCAGGTCTCGCCCATGTTGCTGACGCATGTGGTGCCATTGATCGTGCAGTCGTCGGTCAACTCCCAGAGGACCGTCGGATAGGGTGCCGCGCACCCCTCTTCACCGTCCAGGCAGTCGGGCGAGCTCTTCTTGTCCTTGACTTTGGACCCGTACCGGATGTCGGTCGGCGGGACATCGCTCCGAACCTGGTCCGGCTGCGTCACGTCCAGGGCGAAGTAGTGACGCCCTCCCTGGCGCAGGCCGCTGACCAGAACCGTCTTCCAGGTTCGGCCGGAGGCAACCGCGGCGCCGGACGAATCGGTCGGTCCGATGAAGACATCTCCCAACGCCGGCGATCCGTCCGTGAAGTACTGCGCTTGCGGCGGAAACCCCAAGAGGTTCGGAAACTTCAGTTTCATGACGCCCCTTGGAGCGTAGGCGAAAATCTCCTGTCCCGTGCCGAGGTCGAAGGCCTGCGGGAAATGGGGGTCGCGGTCCCAGACGCCCGCATCGAACGCGTGCAGGAATCCGTCGTTGGATTCCACGAAGACGGTCTTGCGTCTGTATCGGTGGAACCGGGCGAAGCTCGCATAGGAACAATCGGGCAGCAACCCGCAGGTCCCCGCCCTCGGGTTGACGCTCGAGGAAAGGTACGGGAAGCGTTTCGGCGGCAGGAGCATCGCGGGTTCGGAGTGGAAGATGTCTCCGAGCTTGTGCGGATACGGCGGGGTGTCGGCCTCGGACGTATTCCCTCCCGGCGTGTCATCTTGATAGATGTAGGAATACTTCGAGCCTGGCGCGACCGATCCGTACGTCCCGAGCGAGTTCAAGACCTCGTCGCGGCTGCCCGCCGGCGTCTTGCCGCCGCGCAGGAACTGGACGGTTTGAATGGCTTTCTGGAAGTCGCCGGTCAGATCCGGTTCGAGGCCCATCGCCTTCACCAGATCAACGAAGCAGTTGCCTGCCGTGCCGCAGGTGCCCGGCGGATTGTTTGTTGGAGGCACCGAGAAGTCCTGACGGACCAGGGGGACCACCGGCCGCCCGGGTAACGGGTCGTCCGCCCAGACCATCTTCCGGCCGGGCCAGACGGAGACAGCGCCGACCGGATTTGAGGGCGCCTGGCCGCCGAGCAGCGTCGTCACCGGGTTGGTGTAACCGAGCACCCGGGCAGCGTTCCAGGCAGGGCGGCGCAGTGTCGGGTCGGCGTCGTCGGGATTGCTCTCGTCCGGGAAGCCTCGCGACCCCGCGACGGTCGGGATGTGGCCGTGGTTGTCCAGCCTGTAGGCCTTCAACGATCCATTCCAGATGGCCCAGGTCGAGGCCGCGACCCGACCACCGGATCCCGATGACTCGGGATCGCCGAGCCGATGATGCCCTCGTCTCCCGAAGCGCTGGCGAAGGCCGGCAGGGCCAGTTCTGTATTCGTGGCGGAGTTGACCGGCAGCAGCCTCCGGTCATCCGAGATCGCCGGCTTCGCGGCCAGGGTGCCGAGGATGAGCGAGACCGCCACCCGGTGCCGGAACACGACGGCAAGGAGTCCCCTGATCCGGCTTGCGGAGATCGGCCGCCCGATCAAAACGGCAACCTCGCAGGCAGTGGCCCGACCTCGATGTCGGCCACCAGCGCCATGGAGTACTGACCGAAAGCCTGGTCGATGCTGGTGCTGCGCAGCTCGAAGGCGTAGAGAAACTGCGCGCTCTCATCCCCCTCGTTCATCCGGCCGCCCGGCGCGTATCGCCGGCCGAGCAGACTCGGCGCCTGGATCCGAACCGCGATGTCGCCGTTTTCCATGTCGCCGGAGAAGAACCCGCCGATCCCGTGCCGGTGGCTTGGAAGCTGGAAGAAGACGGTCCCGAAGGGGGATGCCTGGAACTCGGCGCGCGTCATGAAAGGTTGGGGATCGGTCATCTCGACACTTCCCCATCGGATCCCGGCATCGGACGCGTAAAACGCCCGATTGACAGACCATTCGTTGGCGGCGATGCGGGACTCCGTGCTCGTCACCAGCATCAGGGCAATGCCGATGACCGTCAGGATCGCGAGCACCAGGATCGCGATCACGAGCGCGGCGCCCCTCTGACTGTCGGCCGCAGGCGTTCGCTTCGCGAACGGCGGCCGGGGCCTGAGCCTAGGATCCTTCATAAGCGTAGTTGCGCAGGTTGATGCGAAGCGTTTGGACGCGGCGGCGGTAGTAGGAGCCGGGAAGCTCCGGATACCGGGCCGTTTCGGGGTAACCCGGTGGTTCAGGGCTGACCGGCGAGTTCATCAACGGGACGACGCGGGCGGGAGACACTTTGTAAGTCGGGTCCGGGTCGTGGGATTTGGCGACCAGCGAGATCATGACGCCGCGCAGCCGCGGGCAGTCATTGACCGGATCACGAAAGTCAGCCGTGCCGTAGGGCGCTTTTCCGGCGGCGTCCGGCGACCACTCATCGGGATCGATGGCGTTGTTCCCGTTCCTGTCCACACCGTAAGCGATCTGCATCTCCTCGATGTCGTCAGCCAGCGCGACCACGTCGAACCTCGCGCCGCGCCGCGTTCCCTGGGCCAGAGAAGGATGGAGCGGATCGGTGTTGTCGATGAAGAAGACCAGGTCGTCCAGGATCCCGGCGCGACGGACGGCCTTCAATTCCTTCGGCGGGGCGCCGTTCTCTCCCGGAGTCTCGGGATTGAATTCCTGCGCGAGGGCGTCGTCGAAGTTCACGGGGCCGAGAGTCCAGGCGCTGGCGAGCCTCGTTCTGGCGCTGATCGTGCCGACGTTGTAAGGGGGTTGAGGGGAGAGCGGATATTCCTGGCCTTCGACGGCGACCGTGCAGCCCGGGTGGACCTCGTCATGGAAAGCCACGAGAACCAGCATCCGTGAGTTGCCCGGGCCGGCACCGGACGTGTCGTCGTCGATCCGGGAAAACTGCGGGCGGTTGGCCGGGTCGTCGTTGACGTGCAGATTGGCGGTCCTGGGAACGACGTCCACCGGCGTCATCCCTCGGCAGGGGGAGCAGCCCTCCGCGGCGCAGGGCTCGCAGCCGGTCTGCAGGTCGAAGCCGAGAAGCGGGGAACGGATCACCCCTCGGATCTCAATCATGTCCGTTCCCGGCCGGACCGGGATGGAAGAGCCTGTCAACGGTGTCACGGACGTCCCGGCTTCGACGTTGTCGTAGGAGTCGGCCTCAACGCCGTTGACCACGTCGATGCCCGGCAGCTGCGGATCGCGATGGTTGAGAACCGCCTGGGTCGCGGGGAGCCCGCCGGCGCCCGCCATCCGAATTGCCCGCGTCATCCAGGAGATGCCATAGCGCACGGCGCTCTGGGCGTCGGCGATGTCCTGCTCGCTCTTGCTGATCCGCGCGCTGGCATCGAGAACGGAAAGGATCCCGAGCATGGCGACCGCGAGAAGGAACACCACGACGACCGCCTCAATCAGCGTGAAGCCGCGGGTCGCGGAGCGGAAGCCGGAGACGCTCCGTCTCATGGCGTGGGCACCGGCGTCGGCGGCGGAGGATGCGGAAAGGGATTGGAAAGGCAGCCGCTGACGCGGGCGGTCCGGGCGCCGATCCCGAGGGGACCGGTCCCGGAGGACACCGTCACGTCGATGCGCTTGTACTGGACGGTCTGCTCGGGGCTCGTCACAGGTGTCGGGACGAAGGGCTGATTTGTCTGGACACTCTCGGAGGCCGGAATCTGAAACGGCAGGACCTCATAACGGCGTCGGAAGGGGTTCCGCGCGCCGCCGGGCAGAACCGGCGGGGAGATGACGTCATGGCTCCCCGGCGAGAGCTGGGGATCGTTGAAAGGAAGATTCATCAACTGCTCGAGCTGGTCGCGAGCCAGGACATGGATGCTCGTGTGCTCGTTGCCGGAGAAGTTGGATTTCACGCTCGCCATGAAGAGCGGCGTGATCGCGAGAAGGACAAAACCGAAGAGTCCGAGAGCGACGAGCAGCTCGACAAGCGTCAAACCCGACTGTCGCCGCGTCGCGCGGAACTCGGCGACGCCCGCATTCGGGACGCAGATCTTCCTCTTCAAGGAAGTCGCGGAGTGAATGCCGACAAGCATCGGTCCTCTTCCGAGGAGACGCCTTGCGGGCGATGAGGACTCCTTAACCTAGCACGAATCGAAGCATGACGCCAGTCCACAAAGTTCTGGGTAGTGGGTCACTTTGCACATCGAGCCGATCGAGGCGGAAAGGACGCCCCGGAGCCGGCGGCGTTCCCTACGGGGCACGCGCCCGCAGCCGTGTCGGTGAGAACCGGCGGGCGCTGAGGGCTCCTCGCAGTCTCATCGTGGTGCCGGCGGCGACTTTCCATGCTCGTCACCCATCACCCCGTACGGGAACGCCGCCGTCTCCGGGGCTCGCAGTCCGGCTTAACGCCACCGTGGAGCCCCGGCGGCGGGACCGCCTCCCGGAGGAGCGCCGTGAGCGAAAGCACACCACCACGAATCCCGAACTGCCTCTCCATGACTGTGCTTTCGCGGTAGAGCGACGGCCTTTTTCCGCCCTGGTCTCGTGTTGCCCTGATCAAGGCCCCGGTTTGAACTCTCTCGGCCGCCTGTTCGCGAAGCGAACGCCGCGGCCGACAGCCGCGGGCCCGACGCCGGGGCGGATTGGAAGCCATAAGCAAACTGACCCAAAGTTCTGAGTCGGAGATTCGCCAAGCGAAGCGACGAAGGATCTGCTCCACACAGGCTCCAGGATCACGAGAGCAGATCCCTCGCTTCGTTCGGGATGACAGGAAGGACTTCTTCGTGAACTTCGACTGTCAGTGGCCGGGTCGCGCGCCGCCCGCGCCGGTCGGAATCCTCAGTGTGAACAGAGATCCTCCGCCGCGCCTGGACGCCACTTCGACGGTACCGCCGTGAAGCTCGGCGATCCGGGCGACGATGGCGAGGCCGAATCCGGTCCCTTCGCGCTTGGTCGAATAGAAAGGAAGGAAGACCTTCTCCCGCTGAGACGGTTCCACGCCGGGACCGCGGTCGCCGACCGAGAGCAGGACCTCGCCGCCCCGCACCTCCCCGACGAGCGCGATGGCGTCCGCCTCCGCGCGCCGCTCCGGCGGCGTCGCCTCCACCGCGTTGCGCAGCAGGTTGACCAGCGCGCGACGCAGGAGGACGGAGGAGCCCGGCACTTCCGGGAACTCCCCGCCACGCTCGACCCGCACGCCCGGAAACGTCCTTTCCGTCTCCTCCGCGGCTGTCTCGGTGACTCCCACCAGGCTGACCTGGTCAGGCACGAAGCTCTCGGGACGCGCGAAAAGAAGAAAGTCGCTCGTGACGCGGCTCATCTCCTGGGCCTCGTGCCGGATCGCCTTCAGATGTTCCGCGGCCCGCTCGGGTTGGCGCATGGCCAGGTCGGCGAATCCGTCGATGGCCGCGGCGGCGTTGCGGAACTCGTGCGCGGCGCCGGCCGAAACGTGCCCGAGGTCCGCAAGATGGCGCGCGAGCGCGACGCGGGATTCCAGTCGCCGAATGTGGGTCACATCGGTGAAGAGAGCAAGGACGCCGAGGAAGCGGCCGTCACCCCCCGTCGCGGGAGTCGCCGTGACGCCGACCACGTGTTCCTGCTCCCCCTGGCGCCAGTGGATCTCGCGGCGGCTGAAGTTGGTGTGGTCGTGAAGGACCGAGAGCACGCCATCGCGCAGCTCGGGAATTCCCGCGAGGGCCTCCGCGCAAGGCTTACCCCGCACGGCTTCCGGGAGATCCAGGATTTCGCGGCCGGATTCGTTCAGCTCGGTGACGAGCCCTTCGCGATCCAGCGAGAGAAGACCGGTGGGCAGATTGCGCGCGAGCGTGCGGGCGGCGATCTCCAGGTCGTCGGCGCGCTCCTTCTCCGCGCGTGCGAGCCTCGCGAGCTCCTGTTCCTTTCGGGAGAGCGCCGCGATCGTCGATTCGAACCGGGCGATCAGGAAGTCCCTCTCGTCCGCGGGAGGTTTTCCCGCCGGGGTCTCCTGCGGCGCGGCTCCCGCGGCCGCGAGCAAGCGCTCATAGGGGTGGAGGAGCGAACGCAGGTAGATCAAGGCCAGAACCACGAGGATCCCTCCGGCCACGGGAATCAGAATGGTCAGGCCGCGCACCGTCGAGCGCATGGCGCCACCGATCCCCGGGTCGAATGCCGCCGCCACGAAGCCGTCGGGAATCGCGAGGCTCGCGATCAGCAGAGAAGGGCGCGTCTTCCATTCCGCCCGGAGCCGCCCGGGTTCGGGCCGGGCCGTCGGAAGCGACCCCGGCGCTTCGAGGCCGCGGCTTACGGACCGAGCACGCCGCCCGGCAGTGTCGTAGAAGGCGACGAACACAACGTCGGACTCCGACGCCGCGCGCTCGAGCGCGATCCTGGAGTCGGCCGTCGCCGAGACCCGCCTCAGGACTTCTGCCGCGCGCCGCTCGGCCTGCCGGCTGCCCCACTCCACACTCTCTCGGAGAAAGAGAAGGGTGGAGAAGTTCAGAAAAAGGATGAGTCCCAAAGCGACCCAGAGGAAGAGTCTGGACTCTCGGCGGAAGGAGCGGGGAACCTCGGTCATTTCCAGCCCGGATTATCAGGCCATTCGGGGCGCGCCAAACCAAGTCCGCTCAGGCCGGCCAGAGGGAGCGATATCGCGCGAGAAGGGTGTCGCCGAAGAAGAAAGCGGCGACGCCGCCGGCGGCCAGAAACACGCCGAAAGGAAGCCGCATCTTGCGGTCTCCTCGCCCGAGCGCGATGGCGACGACCCCCACGAGGCTTCCCGACAACGAGGCGAGCAGCACCGACACCAGGACGCCGGCCGGACCCAGGAAGGCTCCGATCATCGCGAGCATCTTGACGTCGCCCAGCCCCATCCCTTCCTGCCCGGCGAACTTCTCGTAGAGGAACGCGATGAGAAAGAGACCGCCCCCGCCGATCGCGGCGCCCAGGAGCGCCGAACCGGGAGTCCGCGTGTTCGAGAAGAAGGAGAGGAGGATCCCGGCCGCGAGCCCCGTCAGGGTGATCTTGTCCGGCAGGATCTGGAACTCGAGGTCGATCGCGGCGAGCGCGAGGCACGCCGACGCGAAGAAGACGCCGCCCAGAAGGTCCGGCCACTGGCGCGCGCGCAGAAACACGAGCGCCCAGAGGACGCCGTTGGTCAGCTCGATCATCGGGTATCTCGCAGAGATCGGCGCCCGGCACGTACGGCAGCGCCCCCGGAGAAGAAGCCAGGAGAGCACGGGGACGTTGTCGGTCGCACGGATCGCCGCGCCGCAGGCCGGACAGTGCGAGCCGGGGAAGACGATCGATTCTCCGCGTGGAAGCCGGTGAGCGAGGACGTTTAAGAAACTGCCGACGATCAGGCCGAAGAGCCCCGCGGACACGCAGCCGAACGCGCCGTAGGTCTCGAAGAGTGTGTTCACGCGGTCACGGAATCGGTCAACCGCGGTTGAGCGCCACGGCGAGAGCTCCCAGCGCGAGAACGGAGAGAGCCGCGCCCGCGTAGAAGGAAACGGGCCTGTAGCGGAAAACGACGCGGTGCGAGCCAGCCGGAAGAGCGACCGCCCGCAGGCAGCCGTCGGCCGTCAGGATCGGCGCCGGATGGCCGTCCACGGCGGCCTTCCAACCCGGATAGTCGAGGTCCGCGAGAACGAGAATGCCGGCCGCTCCCGAGTTGATGTCCGCGACGACTCGCTCCGGGAGGTCCTCGGCGATCCGGGCGACGACGAAGGAGCGCTTTCCGCCGGGGATCGGGCGCGGGTCGGGCTCCCGGTCGAGTGAGACCTCGCGCGACCAATCGATCTCTCCTCGCGCGGCCCGGTCCCACGCGCGCGCCGCGTCCCGCTCGACGCGGTATCCCGGCACGAATGAGAGCCGCGAGCGGTACGGGTTGAGAGGAGCGCGCGAGAATTCGCCGACCGCCCGGAGCCCCAGGTTCGCCGGCGTGAAGGGAGACCAGAGGACCCGTGCGCCCGCGGCTCCCGCGGCGCGGACGGGATCCCCCGCGTCGATCGAGGCCGCGATCCTCTCCTGCGTCTCTGTCGGAAGCGCCGAGGGGGTGCGAACGGTCGCGACGCCCGACAGCAGATTCGTATAGCCCAGGAGCGCCTCGCGCTGGCGGCGCAGCGTCGAGGCGTCGAAGCGCGCGTCGCGCAGGACCCAGGTCGCCAGATCGAGCGGCGGCGGGGTCAGCACGCGGCCCGCGACGTGCGCCAGGAACGGGATCGACTGGGGCACGCGGCGCATCTCCGACTCGGGCGCATAACGAAACGCCGCTCGTCCGCAGAGGAGCAGCGAGGCCGTCAGGGCAAGCGCCGCCACCGATTCGAGAACGGCGCCGCGGACCCGGCCTGCCGGCGGACCGCCGGGGAGCGGCCGCGTCCGCACGGCCGCCATCCAGACCAGGGCGGCGAGCCCGATTCCCTCCGCCAGCCGGGCGGCCGGGGGCTGGCGGGAGAAAAGAAGGAGCACCATGCCCGCGAGCCCGATCCCGGCGACGAGCAGGGCGCGCCGCCTCCCGGGAGCGAACCGAAGCGAGTCCGCTCCGATGCCCGCCAGCATCGGGAGCGCGAAGCAGGTCCAGGCGAGCGCCTTGGCCGGATACCGGATGCGGTCGAGCAGGGGGAGGGATCGGAGCCAGGGACCCGGAGGCGCCGCCATGCCCATCAGGATACCGGCCACCGCGATCGCTCCGAGCAGGAGGGCGATGCGGCGCCGCTGCGTCTCCGCGAATGCGGCGGCGGCCGCGCAGAGCATCAGCGGCCCCGCGTAGAGCGTCGAGAGGTAATCGGTCCCGCTCGCGCCGGGGGAGAACCCGAGACTCGACGAAAGAGCGGACAGACCGACGGAGCCGCGGTCCCGTTCGGAGGCGGGAAGCGCGACCCTTCGCTCCGAACGAAGGGCGAGCTCCGCCATCGGAACCAGAGTGACTCCCGCGAGCGCCAGCCCGAGCCCGGCCGCTCCGGCCATGCGGAGCATCCGCCTTCGGCGCGGCGGATCGACCCATTCCGACGTGGTCGCCCGCGGGTGCCAGGCAAAAAGCGCCGCGACGCAGAGAGACGCGGCCGAGATCTCCGGGCTCCCCGCCAGCGCCTGCAGCCCGACCGCGGCCGCGAGCGCGACCCGCGAAGTCTTCGAGCGCAGACCCGAGCGCGCGCACGCCGCGATCCACGGCAGATAGGCCCAGGCGCCGAAGTGATTCCAGTACGCCGAGAGCGACGCCGCGAATCCGCAGGCGCCATAGGCCGCGGCGCCGAAGAGCGCCCCGGAGTCCGAGACGGCCTCGTCCTTGACGAACCGCCAGGCGCCGGAGACGCCGATCGCGAAATGCAGGAGGAGGAAGAGTCCCGCCGCGAGCGCCGCCGAAGGGAGCAGGAAGAGGAGCGTGGGCGGATAGAAGACCCCGGACTGCCCGTTGGCGAGCCACGGCTCTCCGAGTCCCGACAGGGGGTTCCAGAGGGGAAGATCTCCGGCGCCGATCCGGCCCGCCGTGTAGAGCTTCAGCGGGAAAAAGAAATCCCCCTGGTCCCGGAAGGAGGGAGCCTGCTTCTGCAGGAGGGCAGGAGCCATCCAGAAGAGCGCGGGCAGGAGCGCCGCGGCGCCCAGGAGCCCGCGAAGGACCGTGCGGCGCGCGACCACCCGGCTATTGTAGTGCGCCAAAAAAAAGGTCCCGATTGCTCGGGACCTTTCTGAATCGAGATGGATTGGAAACTTAGTCCTGGGCGCCTTCCGGCCACTGAATGAACGTGCCGTTGGCATAGAGGATGTCATCGTTGAAGTTGTGCGTGGTGCCGCAGGTCAACCCGTCCTTGCTTCCGTCGCGTCCCCAGCTCTCGATCCGGTACTGGTCCTTGGTGGCGGCCGGCATGGCGTAGGCGTAGTAGTTGCCCCACCCGTCCTGGAGGGGAGCCTTCGCGATGTAGCTCGGCTGCAGCACGTTGGAAGGAGGTGCTCGTCAGCGCTGTCGCGGTATCCGCCGTGTAGAGCCCCGCCTCGCAGGTGGCGGCAGTCGGGTAGATGTTGTAGTCAACCGCGTAAGACTCGATGGCCGTCGCGAGCGACCTCATGTCCGCCATGCTCTTCTTCTGCCTGCCGCGCTGGACCGCCGCGAGCAGGTTGGGAATCGCGATCGCGGCCAGGATGCCGATGATCGCGATAACGATCAGTAACTCGATCAGGGTGAATCCGGAGTCCCGCTTCTTCATTTTCTTCCTCCTCCTAGCTTTTCTCATGTCAGTTTTCTCAAGCCGCTGTTAGCTCTGCCCTCACCGACGCAAGGACGAAGCCACATCGGCATCTTCCTAACCCAATCCTTTTTCAGCCACTTAGATCCTGGGGGTCAGGACCCCCATGACAAAATACGTCACTTTTCGGCGACAACTCGTGACGTTTTGTTGTCTCCGTAGAATGCGAATTCCACGAGAAGGTCGCTATACAAATCGACACCGTCAACGTAATCCCGGAGATAGATCCGCTCATCGTTTCGGTGTCGTCGCACCGAGTCGGTGATGTTGGCCGGCACCGGCGAGTACCCATAGGCCGGGATCCCTCGCTGGCGGAAGTGGATCGAGGTTGTCGATGCCGCCGAACGTCGGGACCGGTCCGAAGGGAACACCGGGAGAGTGAGCCTCCGTCACCTTCTCGATCAGGCCGAGAAGGGGAACGATCTGTCCGGAGGCGGTGAGGTAGGGACTGGCGGTCGTGACGCCCGTCGAGTATCGGTCAACGAGGCGGACACCGGCCCGTCTGGCGTCCGCCTCGATCGGATCGAGAAAGGGGTCGGGCGAGATCCCCGGAGGGGTTGAGACGACCGCATAACCGCGATAGTTGTCCCGAGCCTCCGGAGGGTAAACGTATGGCCCGATCCATTTGATCCTGCGCCTCCAGGAAGCAGGCGTAGCGGTCCGGCAGGATCGCCAGCTCTGCCGGATCTCGCCGCACCCGGTCGAGATGGCGCAGGGGATCGGTCAGCGGATGCCCGAGGTGGTTGGCCAGCATGTCGAATCCGCGAACGACGTCGGGCAACGGCTCGACGGACGCCGACTGGAGCTTCGGCCACCGGTGGGCAAGCTCCTCGAACGCCCGGGCCGCCGGCACTTCGACTTCGAGGACCCCGTAGCCCGCCTGGACCGTCTCGATCCCCCAGAACCGGACGTCCCGGAGGATCATCTCGTTCGTACCGCCTTCGTTCAAGACGGCGGCGACTCCGTCGAACCATTCAGGCCGGTGTTCGAGGAGCCACCGCGATCCCCACCGCTGCCCGGACTCCTCGTCGGCCTCTGCCAGAAAGAGGACGTCGGAGGAGGGCACGATCCCGTGGTCCTTCAAGTTCCTCATCGCCAGAGCTTCCGCGAGGCCCAGGGACTTCATGTCGTAGGCGCCCCGGCCGTAGAGAAAGCCCCCCTTGATCTTTCCCTCGAATGGGGCCGACTCCTTCCAGTAGCTCGCGAAGGCGCGGACGACGTCGATGTGGTTCAAGAGGAGGAGCGCCCCCTTCCGGCTCTTGCCGGGAAGGCGCGCCAGCAGGTTGCAGCGCTTCGGCGCCGGACAGACGATTTCGTTCTGGATGCCGGCGCAGTCGAAGAAGCTCTGCAGGAATCTCGCCCCTTCTTCCTCTCCCTTTTCGTCGGTCGTTTCCAGCCTCACATAGTCGCGCAGGAGACGGACCGGTTCCAGGCGGAGCCATTCCGCGGCGGGGCGCGTCAAATCGGCTTCGAGATTTGTCCTGTGTCTCGGGCTCTTCTCCTTCCGGCATCCCGCCTCCAGGAGAAAGAGAACGAAGACGATGGCCGATGCAATGAGCCGCCTCCTCATGACGCGCCACCTCTGCGATAGGCAAGGAGAACCGCGCCGGCGACCAGGAAGAGCGCGGGTCCCCAGCGGGAGACCGCCAGGCCCGGCACGAGCTCCCTCCACTCGATCGTGTGCCGGCCGGCCGGCACGCGAACGGCCGAGAAGGCGAGTTGCGCGGGAGCGTCCTCCACCGGGCGGCCGTCCACGAGAATGGCCCGGTAGTTCCAGAAGCCTCGCAACACGAAGAGCCAGGTCGGGTCGAGCGCTTCGGCTTCGATTCGAAGCCTCTCCGGGCTCTTCTCGAGAATCCGGAGACGTCCCGGACGCGCGCTCCGCGCCCCGGACGCGCCTGACTCGATCACGATCTCGCCGCTGGCCAGGCGCGGAACGACTTTCAACGCCGCGACCGCGCTCTCCTCCTCACGCCAGCTCGTCAGGAGCCGGATGTCCGGATACGCGTTCTCGTGCTCGTCCCAGTCCATCATCGCGTCTCCCCGGAAACGATGGTAACCGGGCAGAGACTTCTGGTCCCGGAAGCGAATCCCCCAGCGCAGCGCGAGGGCGCCGAAGAAAGCCTGCGCGTCCCGATACCCCGCGGCCGGCTGGGAGAGCCGGCGAAGGCTCTGCAGGCGCGAGAGATCTCCCGAATCGAAATCTCCGTTGAAGACCATCCCGCGATGCCACAAGCGGGCATGTACTGGGTCCAGTTCCGGCGGGAGTACTCGAGCCGCCCCGGATCGTTGCTCGAGTGGGTCTGCTCGAGCTGGGAGAGAGGGCGATACCCCCACGCGCCGATCGTCCGGTAGGCGCCGCTCGGGTCCACCCGATCGATGTATTTCGCAAACGTCGTTTTCGCGAAAATCGCCTCCTCCGAGAATGTGCGTCCGATCCTCAGGTTGGCCGCAATCGGCACGACGGTGAGGAGCGACAGGCAGATCGCCGGGCCAGCGCGCGGAAGTCCGCGCAGCGCCTCGAGCGCGAGCAGCGTCGCCATCCAGAGAAGACCTCCTTCCGCGAAGCCGATGGCGAGCTTCTCCCCCGCCAGCCGCGCCTGGGCGGGAGGGTCGCCGACCACGTGCGCGGCGATCCCTCCGACAGCGACAGGCCAGAGACGCGCGGCCCCGGCGAGGAGGCACAATGCCGCGCCCGTCAGGATCAGGCCGCGCGCGCGCGGCGGCATCCGGCGGAAGCGATCGAACGCGAGGCCGGCGAGAACCGCGAGGGCGAGAACGAGGACGACGGCGAACTTCTCGGGATTGCGCAGGGCGAGCGGGGAAGGAACCTTCGCCCACCGCGCCGGAAGGAAGCTCGGGATCACGCAGACCGCCAGAGCCGCCAGGGCAGAGATGCGTCCGAACCGGGCGCCACGGGCGGAATCCCGCCGCAGAGCAAGCGCGCCGATGAACGCGAACGCGCCCGCGTAGAGCGTCGCGAACAGGCCCTCCGCTTTCTGGCGGAAGATCGCGTGAGCGAAGACCTGCTCGGGCTCGAGCGCGAAGGTCGGGCCGAACGGATACGGAACGACGAACTCCAGGAGCCGGAACGGAGAGATCGAATAGAAGAGGGACTCCGACAGTTTCATCCCGACCACCGCCCGTCCCGTCTCGGGAATCCAGAGCGCGGCCGCGACGATCTGAGGAGCCGCCGCGAACATTCGCGAGCAGAACCGCGCCTCCGAAGAGGAGGAGCTCCCGAGGCCGGCTCTCCGGCTCCGTCTCGCACACGATCCAGAGGCCGCCGCAGGCAATCGCCATCGCGACGGAGAAGACGTCCCCCGACAGCATGTCGAGGGCCATCAGAACCGAGAGGAGCAGGAGCCTGCGCGCCGCGCAAGCGAAAGGGCGGGCGAGCGCCCAGACGATCCACGGGAGCAGAGCGAACCCCGGCAGGATGTGGGGAAAGAAGGAGTCCGACACCGCGACGCCGGAGAACGCGTAGGTCACCGCCGCGACCCACGCGGCGGACCTCGAGACTCCCAGGACGCGCAACAGGCAGAGAACGCCGAGCCCCGCCAATGCCCAATGAAACACCGGAAAGATCCGCATCGCGAGCGGAAAAGGGATGAGCGCCAGCAGAGGTCGGATCGGATAAAGAGCGCCGGAGTTGGGATTGGGCAGGAGCGGGCGCCCGCCGGAGATCTCGGGCATCCAGACCGGCAGTCGGCCCCGCGCGTAGGCGTCGTGCACGGATGATTCCATCGGCAGGTTGTACGCGAGCAGGTCCCTGCCTCCGAAGTTGCGGCGAGTGAAGAGCGGATCGGAATAGACCGCGAGGACGAGAAGCAGGAAAAGCCCGGCCACCCGGAGCGTCTTCCCGCGCTCGGCGGCCCGGAGGGCCTGCGCGCTCAAGCGATCGCCGTCATTAGCGCCAATGCGGGCTAGGATAAGTCATCGAAAGAGAAGGGGACAACCGATCGCGACTTGCCCTGGCCGCGGCGCTCGCCGCGGCCGCCCTCTCGTGTGCCGCGCGGCTATGGCTCGCGGCCGCGCGGCCGCTCTGGCACGACGAGGTCTTCACCGTCTGGGCGTCGAGGCTCGCTCCCGGCGCGCTGATGCGCGCGCTCGCGAACGATTCGGGCCCGCCCCTCTTTTATCTGCTCGAGAAGCCCTGGATCGCCGCGGCCGAGGCCTTCCGCCTGCCCGACAATCTGGCGAGGGCTCTCCCGTTCCTCGCTCTCCTCCTCCTCTTCGCCGGCGCGCGGAGTCTGCCGGCCGGCGGACCTCGCCGGCGCTTCCTCCTGCTCGCGGCCTCCTCTCCGTTTCTCCTTCTCTACGCCGCGGAGGCGCGGGCCTATGCCCTGCTCGCGCTCCTGGGGCTCGCTCTCTTCCTCTTCTGCAACGGCGAGACTCCGCGCGGGCGCCGGACCGCGCTCATCGCGCTCACGACCGCCCTGCTTCTCTGGATCCATTACCTCGCGATCTTTCTCGTCGTGTCGCTTCTCGTCGTGGCCGTCGCTCAACGGCGCCGGCGAGCCGCGCTCGCGATCGGCGGAGGGATCGCGCTCTTCCTGCCGTGGGTGCCCGTGCTGCTCGCGCAGCCCGCGGCGGCCACGTCCTGGATGCGGGAACCGGTGAGCAATTCGGCCGTCGGGTTCCTCGCGGCTCTGGGCGGAGGCATCCGTGTGCCTCTCCCGCTGGGACCGCCGTTTCCGGAGCCGCTCTTCCTGCTCGCGTGCGCGGCCGGGATCGCCCTCCTCGCGTCGCTCCTCCTCCTTCGCCCCGCGCAGCCGGAGACGCGGGCCGGTCTCGGCGTGGTGTTGCTCACGCTCGGCG
Source organism: uncultured Acidobacteriota bacterium (assembly GCA_963815865.1). Lineage (GTDB taxonomy): Bacteria > Acidobacteriota > Thermoanaerobaculia > UBA5066 > Gp7-AA6 > JAWOLE01. The sequence goes on along the minus strand of CAWFIK010000003.1, from coordinate 558,826 downwards.
GAATCCTCGCCGCTTCTTTCCGGCGTCCGGTCGCCTTCGCGGGGCGCAGCGAGATGACGATCCTCCCGATCTGGCTCTGGCTCCTCGCGAGGTCGGGCGGGCAATCGCGCGCGGTGAGGCAGGCCGCCGGCGCTGCCGCCGTTCTCGGAGCCGTCGCGAGTCTCTTTCTCCTGGTCTCGCCGCGTCCGGCTCGCCCCTCCGCGAAGCTCCTCGCGCGGCTGGAGACCGAAGCTCGCCGGGGGGACGCGGTCGTCGCGACCGCGAATCTCTATCTCCCCTCCCGCCTCGCTCGGGACCGGGGACACCTCGAGGCGGACCTCCTGGCCTTCCCGGCGGACCTCGCCGATCACCCCGGCTGGTTTCTCTCGCTCCCGCCATCGGATGCCGAATGCGCGGCGCTCGCCGAAGAAATCGCGCGGGTGAGGCCGGAGCGCAGCGTCTTCCTCCTGCTCGACCCTCCCTACTGGACGCCGCGGCTCGCGCAGTTCCTGGGCCCGCGCGGCCCCGTCCGCCCGGTGGCGCGGACTCCTGAGGCACTGCTCCTCGTCTCGCCCGGCCGCGAGTAACTCTCGCCGGTCGGCGAGCTACGCCTTCTTCCGGGCGATCGCGAGGAGCGACATGCCGGTCGCCGGAGGGTTCCGCTCCTCGCGGCGCAGCAGGGGGAAGAAGAGCTTGAAGGCCTGGAGCTGCGCGCGCGGCAGGACGCGGCGGCGCAGGATGCGGCCATTCACGAACCAGCCGAGGATCCCCACGCGATTGATGAAGCGGACGTCCTCCAGCGCGAAGCCCGCCGCCGTGAGCTTCTCCTCGAGCTCCGCCTTCTCGTAGCGCCGGAAGTGGCGCAGGTGCCTGTCGAGCGATGCCGTAGAGCCAGGAGAGCGCCGGCACGAGGAGGACGAGCCGCCCGCCCGGCTGCAGGATGGCGAGCATGTCGGCGAGCGTCGCGCGGTCGTCCTCGATGTGCTCGAGCACGTTGCAGCAGACGATCGTGTCGATCGAGAGGGCGCGGACCTCCTCCTGCTCGGAAGCCGTCAGCGGAAAACGGTACGACGCGACCCGGACGGCGGGATTGTCGCGGAACGTGCCCTTGAGGTATTCGACGGCGACCGGATCGACGTCCGAGGCGACCACGAGCTCGCGCTGCGGCCCGCGGGGATCGCTCTCGATCAGGTGGCGCGTCAGGTTGCCGAAGCCCGCGCCGATCTCCAGGATGCGGCGGCCGAGCGCCGGCGCGAACCTTCCCACCAGCCAGCGGTTGTACGGCTCGAGCTTCGCCAGGCGCGCGAGCGTGACGTGCCCGACGTTGCCCGATTCCTCCGCCTCGCGAAAGCGGTGCTTGATGATCGTCCAGAGAGCCGAGAAGGCGTCCTTCCAGCCGATCTTCTTCCCCTCGTCGTACGTGCGGCCGTAGTAGGAGATCGGCACCTCGTAGACGCGGTATCCGCGGCGCGCCACCTTCGCGGTGATCTCCGGCTCGATGCCGAAGCGCCGCGACTCGATCGTCATGGACTGCACGACCTCGCGGCGGAACATCTTGTAGCAGGTCTCCATGTCGGTCAGGTTCAGGTTCGTCGCCATGTTGGAGGCGAGCGTCAGGAAGCGATTGCCGACGGTGTGCCAGAAATAGAGGACGCGGCGCTCGCCGCCGCCGAGAAACCGCGATCCATAGACGACGTCGGCGTGTCCCTCTTCGATCGGCCGCAGGAGCCTGACGTACTCGCGGGGGTCGTACTCCAGGTCCGCGTCCTGCACCACGACGACGTCGCCCGCGGCGTAACGGAATCCGACGGAGACCGCCGCTCCCTTCCCCTGGTTCTGGGGCTGGAGGAAGACGCGCACGCCGTCCCTTCCGTCCATCTCGCGCAGGATCTCCCGCGTGCCGTCGGTCGAGCCGTCGTCCACGATCAGGATCTCCTTCTCGACGGGGACCGCCTGCACCAGGCGGACGATCTCGCGGATCGTCTTCGCCTCGTTGTAGACGGGCATCACGACCGACAGCTTCAACGCGCTCTCCCTTCACCTTCCATTATTCACGATCCCGATTCCGGAAGGGGACGAGGCCGCGCGCGGCGGAACCTCGAAGAGCTCGATCGAATGGCCCACGCGCCCCGCGGGCCTGCCGCGGGCCTTGATCTCGGCCAGCAACGCCTCCAGCGCCGCCGCGGAATCGCGCGTCCCCTGGTAGCGCAGAAACTGCGGTCCCTCGGCGAGGTAGAAGGCGGAGACCGCCACGAGTCTTCCCGGCGGCGCCGGCCGCTCGAGAAAATCCGGCACTCCCACGCGGAAGCCGACGTCGTCTCCCCCGAAGTACACGACGGTCGGGTTCGCGACGCCGCGGCGGCGCACCTCGGCGGCGAGCCGCTTGAGATCGAGGCCCCAGTCCACGTTGGAGTCGGAAAGGATGCGCTTCCCGCCTTCCGCTCCGCCGGCGAACGGATTGAAGTAGGACAGCTCGTGCGGATGAATGTTCGCGATCTCCGCGGCCGAGAGGAGCGGGAGCGCCGCGAGGAACCAGACGGCCGCGCGGTTGGGCGTCTTCCAGCGCGCGCGAAAGAGCAGGCCGGCGCCGGCCAGCGCGAGAAAGGGATAGACCGGCAGCAGGTGCCGGACCCCGATGTTGTAGCTCGAGCCGATCGAGGCGAGAAAGAGAACGCCAACCGGGAGGAGCAGGAGCGCCCCCTCGGCGCGGAACTCGGAGTGCCGCGCGAGGGCGTAGAGTGCGAGCGCCGTCACGGCGAGGAACGCGAGCGTGCTCTTGGCCAGAAACGCGACGAAGAAGTAGAGGGGGAAACCGGACACCGAGACGCTCCCGAAGAGGAAGTTGACTCCGCCGCCCTGCGCGTTCTGGCGCGCGACGGAAGCGAGCCCCCCCAGGTAGTGCCCCAGGGGCGGACAGATCCGCGCGGTCTCCTCGATCGCGCGGGAGAGCCCCGGCGCGCCGCGCAGCGCCACCATCTCGTGGATGATCTCGATCTGGTCCGCGAGGTCCATGCGCGAGGTCACGAGGGCGTAGACGCCGACGACACAGGCGAGCGCGCCGGCGGCGACCAGGACGAACCGGCCGAGCATGCTCCCGACCGCGGCCCAGGGCCGCCGCGCCTTGCGGGCGGCGAGGAGGCCCTGCAGGAGAAGAATCGGCAGGAGATAGATGGCCGAGAATTTCGTCAGGAGGGCGAGGCCGAGCGCTCCGGCGGCCGCCGCGACGTTGCCGGCCGACGACCCGGCGACGCGGAGGTTCTCCCAGGCGATCACGGCAAGAAGGAAGGTCAGCGCCGCGCCGAGGTCCGTGTGCACGACCCCCGCGTGGGCCACGAGATTCGGATCGAAGGCGAGGAGCGCCACCGCAAGCAGCGCGGCCTCGTCGCCGTACCGGTTCCGCGCCCAGAAGAAGACCGTGGCGAGGAGGAGGGCCAGGACGAGCAGGAACGGGGCGCGCGCCGCGGCGATGATGGCGTCGGGGGGGACCGCTCCGCGGAAGAAGAACCGGTGCCCCCAGTCCGTCAGAGCGAGTCCCATCGGGACGCGCGCCGGCGCCTGCGGGAGAGGGAGCGTCCTCAGGCCGAGGCCGGCGAGGATCTTCATCAGCGGCGGGTGCTCGATGTTCACGATCGCGTTGCGCGCGAAGACGTCAAAGTAGCCGGACAGGATGTGCACCGGCTCGTCGGCCGAGAGCGAGTCCCCGCGCGTGTGATCGCGGACGAGGAAGAGCGACAGGGCCGCCGCGGCGGCCGCCGCCAGCACGATCACGCGCCGGGCGGCGGGACTCGCGCGGCCGCTAGGATCCGCTCGCACCGTCTCCGCGGGAGACCCGCCGGCGCGGCGCCAGCGCATGCCGGAAGAGCGCGGCGAGGGCGGAGAACCCGTCCCAGAGCCGGATCTTCTTCCCCTCCGCCCGCGAACGCCCGTAGTACGAGACCGGCACCTCGAAGATCCGGAATCCGCCCCGCGCCACTTTCACCGTGAACTCGGCATCCACCCCGAACCCCTTCGACACGAGGCGAAGCGACGGGACCACGCGGCGGTGGAAGGCCTTGTAACAGGTGGCCATGTCGGTCAGGTTCAGGTTCGTGACGAGGTTGGAAATGAGCGTCAGCAGCCGATTGCCGACCGTGTGCCAGAAGAACTGTACGCGGTTCTCGGCGCTCCCGCGGAAGCGCGATCCGTACACGACGTCCGCGCGCCCCGCCTCGATCGGCTTCAGGAGCGTCGGATACTCTCCCGGGTCGTACTCGAGGTCCGCGTCCTGGATCACGAGAATCTCGCCGCGGGCCTCCGCGATCGCCGTCGAGACCGCCCGCCCCTTCCCCATGTTGCGCGGATGGAGAATGACCCGCACGTCGTCGTGCCCATCCCGCTTCGCGAGGATCTCGCGTGTGCCGTCGACGGAGCCGTCGTCCACGACGAGGATTTCCTTGTCGATCGGCACGGCGCAGACCATCCGGAGCACCTCCTCGATCGTTCGCGCCTCGTTGTACACGGGGATCAGGACGGACAGCTTCACGGTTTGAAGAATGATACGGGAAAAGCACCGTTGTCATCCCGAACGCCGCGGTCCGGTGGTGGGTCAGTTTACTTGTGGCTTCCAATCCGCCCCGACGTCGGGCCCGCGGCTGTCGGCCGCGGCGTTCGCTTCGCGAACAGGCGGCCGAGAGAGTTCAAACCGGGGCTTTAATCAGGGCAACACGAGACGAGGGCGGAAAAAGGCCGTCGCTCTAAGGCGAAAGCACAGTCATCGAGAGGCAATTCGAGATTCGTGGTGGTGTGCTTTCGCTCATTGGGGCACTCTCCCGCTTTCCTCAGCAACGAGGAGAGGATTGGGTTGATGCCGTTCCCGGGCCTTTCGAGAGGGGCCGCTTTCGCTTGCCGCTTGACGGCCCCCGTGAGACTTGCCCCCTCGAAGGGCTTGGGAGCTTCCGACCGGCTACAGGCTGTCGCGCCCGACTCGACCAAGAGCTCCGAGCGCCTGACAATGAGCGTCCGGCAGAAGCTCCCCGCCCGGGTCACGGTATCGCAAGAGAAAGGGGGGTGGTGATGGTGTTCCATGCCGGTTTGGATTGGGCCAAGAGGGCGCACGCAGTCTGCGTCCTGGATCAGAAGGGGAAGGTTCGAGCTCGATTCGAGATTGCGCACACTGCCGAGGGAATGCGCGAGCTGACAGGGAAGCTGCTGGCATTTAGCCGTCACGGATCCCTTCAAGTCGCTCTCGAGCGCTGCTCGGGACTGTTGGTGGACACACTGCTGGAGGCCGGTCTGGTGGTCGTCCCGATCCATCCCAATGTCGTTAAAGCCACGCGGTCTCGGTACAGCGCCTCGGGCGCCAAGACGGATCCCTGGGACGCGTATTTGATCGCCGACGTGCTTCGGACCGACGGACATCGCTTCCGACCTCTCCAGCCCCTCTCGGATCAGACGCGTGCCCTTCGCGCTCTGGTGCGTTCTCGGGATGATCTGGTCGCCCAGCGGGTCGCCCTGGCCAACCGGCTCCGGGATCTGCTCGAGGGCTTCTGGCCCGGCGCTGCCGCGATCTTCGCCGATGTGGACTCTGCGATCAGCCTGGCCTTCCTGGCTCGATATCCGACCCCCAAGGAGGCGGAGCAACTCGGGGAGAAACGCCTGGCAGCCTTCCTCGTCAAGAACCACTACACAGGCCGACGCTCGCCACAGCAGTTGCTCCAAAGGCTCCGGACCTCTCCATCCAGCCGTACTCCTCCCCTGGAAGCGCAGGCCAAGCAAGAGCTCATCCTGGCCATCTCCTCCGTCCTGAGTACTCTCGTGACCCAGATCAAGCAAATCGGGATCGCCATCCAGCGCGCGCTCTCCATCCACCCGGCCGCACCCATCTTCACCTCCTTGCCTTGCGTCGGGCGCATCAACGCCGCTCAGATCCTCTCGGAGACTGGAGAGGATCCTCACCGCTTCTCCTCACTCGATCAGCTCTGCGCCGAAGCGGGCGTTTGCCCCGTCACCTACGCTTCGGGCAAACACCACGCAGTCGGGTTTCGCTTCGCCTGCAATAAACGACTCCGCAGAGCTTTGACTACGTTCGCCGATAACTCCCGCCGTCTCTCCCCTTGGGCGGCCTCGCTCTACTCCCGCGCGCGCTGCCACGGAAAAGATCACCCTCACGCCATCCGAATCCTCGCCAGAGCATGGCTGCGCGTCCTCTGGCGCTGCTGGATCAACAACACACCCTACGACCCGGCTCGTCACACCGCCGCTGCGAGGCTCGCCGCATGACCATCAGGTTGACACAGGCTGTCTCACGGCACTCCTCCGGAAGGCGGCCCCGCCGCCGGGGCTCCACCGTGGCGTTAAGCCGGACTGCGAGCCCCGGAGACGGCGGCGTTCCCGTACGGGGTGATGGGGTGACGAGCATGGAACGCCACCGCCGGCACCACGGTGAGACTGCGAGGAACCCTCAGCGCCCGCCGGTTCTCACCGACACGCCCTGTGGGCGCGTGCCCCGTAGGGAATGCTGCCGGCTCCGGGGCGCCCTTTCCGCTTCGACCGGCTCGATGTGCAACGTGACCCATTACCCGCGGTCCTCGGCATGTGGAGCGGGCCGATAGCTCATAATCTCTTCGATGAAATCGCGGCGGGCGCTGTTTGTCCTCGGCCTCGCCGCCACGCTGGCCATCGGCACCGGCCTTCGCCTCTCGACCTGGAAGCAATTGAACGCGGGGGGCCGGGCGCGGGCCCTCACATCCGACGACGACTACCACCTGCGCCGCGCCCGTTTCGCCGTGGCGCACTTTCCGCGCACGGTCGTCTTCGACCCGCTGATGAACTTCCCGGAGGGGCGGCGTGCCGATCTGGCCTCCGCTCTTCGACCTGGCGCTCGCGGCGCCGGCGCGGCTGCTCCACGGGCCGCGGCGCGTCCCCGGCCGACGTCGAGCGCGACGCGCCTGGGTGCCGCTCGCCTTCGCCGCCGGCGCGATCCTGCTGGCGGGCTTCCTCGGCCGGCTTCTCGCTGGGCGAAGCCGCCGGCGTCGCGCTCGCCCTCTTCGTCGCGCTCTGCCCCGGGCACATCCTCTGGACGCAGTACGGGCACACGGACCAGCACGTCGCGGAGTCGTTCTTCGGCCTGCTCGCGCTCTTCCTCTTCGTCGCGCAGCCGGCTGCGAACCTGGAGCGCGCGGCGACGGGATGCCGCGGCCGGCGCCGGCGCTGGCGCTCGCCGTGCTCGCCTGGCAGGGCGCGATCTACTGGGGAGCGATCTTCGCGCTCTCGCTCTTTCTCGAAGCGGTCGATCCCCCGCCGCGAGCGTCCTGCGCCGGCGCTGCTGATCCTCGCCGCTCCGGCGCGCGTCGCCGCCGCCGCCACGGCGCTCTGGCTCGGCCGGCCGGCGCCCGCCCCTGACGTACGTCTCCTTCGGGTTCTTCCAGCCGCTCTTCCTCGCGCGCGCTCGCCGGCGGGACGGTCCTCTCGACACGCTCCTCGCGCGCGGGGCGGGGCGAGCTCGCCGGGCGGCGAGCTGCTCTGGCGCGTCGCCTGCTGCTCGCGCCGCGGCCGCGGCGGTCCTCGCGCCCTTCGCCGGCGCCGGTCGCCGCGGGCTCGTCAGGGGCGTCGGCTACGTCGCTCGGCAAGACGAGCGAGATCGCCGCGGCCGGCGGGTACGTCTCGTACCCGAAGAACTGGCTCAAAGGGATCTTCGAGGCGCGGCCGCTCCTCGCCGACGGGCCCGGGCTGGCCCTGCGCGGCCTCTCCGCCGCGTTCTTCCTCGCGCCGCTCGTCGCTCGTCGCTCTGGGCCGGGCGCGCGCTCGCGCGAGCGACCGGCCGGCGCTCCACGTCGCGCTCGCCGTCTGGGGCGCCGTGACGCTCTTCTCGCGCTCGCGCAGCGGCTGAACGTCTACTACGCGGCGCCGCTCGCGGCGCTCTGCCTCGTCGAGGCCGCGGCGTCGCCCGGCGCGCGGCTCCGGGACGCGGCGCGTGCCCGGCATCCGCTCGCGGCTCGCCGGCCGGGGTCTGCTCCTCGCCCGTCCCGCTCGCGCCCGGGCCTCGCGGAGGAGCTCGCGGCCGTCGCGTGCCCGGGCTCCGACCTTTTCGAGACGCTCGACTGGATGCGGCGCGAGCTGCCGCATGCCGTCGACGCCTACGACCCGCGGCTCCTCTCCGCGGAGCCGCCGCCCGGAGCTCGCCCGCGCCGGCGCCGTCCTCGCGCCGTGGTCGCTCGGGCACCTGATCCTGTACGACGCGGAGCTTCCGGTCGTCGCGAACAACTTCGGCTACGGCTTCCTCGACTCGATCCGCTTCTTTCTCGCGGAGATCGGAGGAGGAGGCGCTCGCGATCGCGCGCGCGCCGCCGGGCGCGCTGGGTCGCTCGCGACCGACCTCGTCCCGCGGATGAACGACTACGCGTCGTACCTCGAGCGCCCGCCGCTCCTGCGCGTCGACGGCGCAGGGCCCGGCCCCGACTCCGGCCGCTATTTCCGCGACGCTCCAGTCGCGCCTCTACGACTTCGACGGCGCGGGGCACAGCGGCTCTCGGCAAGATCGCGCCGCTCGCCCACTTTCGCCTGTCTACCATTCGCGCTAGCGCGATCTCGCCGGGGCGGCCGCTGGCTGGCGAGGTGGAAGGTCTTCGAAATCAATTACTGAGAGTCAAATCACTGATCACAGCTCTATCTTCCGTACTGTCTCCAGGCAGAGATGGCCTGCCGTTTCTCCTGGGGCGTCGAGGCGGAGTCGATGACGGCGCGGAGCTCGCGGCGATCGGGATCCTCGCCGGAGAAGCTCCCGTAAATCGCGGCGCGCAGGAGCCGGGCGCCGTAAGAGGGTTGGCGGCGCCGCGGCGGGCCACGCGGCGAAGAGCGCCGAGCGGCAGCCACGGCGCGACCCCGGGACCCGGCGAGAGAGGCCGCGCCGCGCGCAACGCGGCCCACCGGCCGCGGCGAGGATCGCGGCGGGCGGCAGCAGCGAGACCAACTCCGATCGCCGAAAGGAGGCTCGGCGCGATCCATCCTCGGGACAGGAACCAGAGCGAACCGGTTCCCGGCGGCCAGGCAGATCGAGCGGGAAGTGGGGCCAGGAGGCGGTGAGAAAGCGCGTGGACGGCGCCGAGAACGCACCGCCACGGCGAAGAAGCCCCGCGAAGCGGGGACGCCAGAGCCCGCGCGGCCGGCGAGCCCCGCGAAGAAGAGCGCCGGAAGGAGGTATCGGTCCCCCAGCGACCATCCGCCGTGCCAGTTCGGGTATCCCGCGAGCAGCGAGAAACAACAGAGCGACCGCGGCGAGCGCAAAGACGCAGTCCGCCCGGTCCTCCCGGCTGCGCCACCACGCGACGAACCCCGGGACCACCCAGAGCCAGAAAGGGAGAGAAGAGAAGGAGTCCGCGCGCAGGATCGAAGAGGTAAAGCCCGGCGACGCGCGAGGCTCGGAGCGCCGACGCCGAAGAGCCCTGTCCCGCGCGAGCTCGGCGAATCGCGGGTGCGCCTCCCGCGCCGAGGAGAGGACGAACGGGGATCCGAAGCAGGCCGCGTCGTAGGAGAGGAGCAGCCGCGAGAGGGACCGCCGCGCCGGCCGGCCACGAGGGAGCGCGTCTTGCCACGACCGCGCGCGGCCGAGCGCAGGCGAGCAGCAGGCGCGAGAGGCGCGAGCGGTGTACTCGGAGATCGCCGCCCAGCCCGCGAGCAATCCCGCCGCCGCCGCGAGAGCACGCTCCGGACGCGAGCCGCCGCTCCTCCGCCGCTCGGAGAAGGTCCCAGGCGAGAAAGAGAAGCGCCGCCGTCCACGCGTGGCCGAAGAAGGAGCGCGCGTAGAAGAGAAACGGCGTTCCGAACGCCAGCGCGAAGACGACCAGGGCCGGCGCCCTGACGCGGCCGCAGCGCGCGGCGAACCGCGCGAGCGCGAGCGTCGACGGAAGCGAGACACGTCAGGATCCGGAGAAGGACGAAGATCGGGTCCCACGGCGTCGCGGCGTCGGGAGGAAAACGCGCAGCGCGCGGTACACCGGGATCGCCGGCGAAGATCAGGCCGGGAGCCTTGTTGGAGTAGAAGTGGCCCGCCGATGACCGCCTTGTCCTCGTGGTCCCCGAGCACGGGGATCGCGCCGTCGATCGAGAACGTGCCGTGCTCGACGAACGCGTAGACCGCCTCGAGCCGGGACAGCTCGTTGGGATTGCCGAAGGGGGGAAACAGACCGCTGAAAAGAGCGAGAGCAACGCGAACCCGGCGACCGAGAGCGAGCCCAGCCCGCCGCTCGGTGGAGAGTCGAGAGTCGACGGTCAAGAGTGAACAGTAGCCCGCGGGTCCATTCCTCTCAACTCTCAACCCCCGACTCTCGACTGTAAACTCGTTCCATGTCTCCCCGCGCTCGCGCGCTCCTGGCCGGGCTGGCGGTCACGGTCCTCTTGGGATTGCCCCTGCTGCCGGAAATCCTCGGGACGCGGCGGCTGGTTTTCCGCGACGCGCACGTCACGCACTGGCCCTGGCGCCGCGTCGCGATGGACTCCCTCGATTCCGGCCGGGTTCCGTTCGTCAACGCGTCCGCGTCGGGCGGGGAGCCGCTGCTCGCCAATCCGAACGCGGCGCTTCTCTACCCGACCGTTCTGCTCGAGAAAATCCTCGCGCCGCCGGCCGCGTTCAACCTCCACTACCTCCTGCACGTGCTCTGGGCGTTTTTCGGCGCGCGGCTGCTCGCGCGGCGCCTGGACCTGCGGGGGGAGCGGCCTTCTTCTCGGCGGTCGCCTTCGCGTTCTCCGGAATGATGTTGTCCTACGGCTCGGCGTTCGCCAACTCCGGCGCCTGCGCATCCTGGCTCCCCTGGTGCGCCGCGGCGACGCTCGACCTCGTCCGCGCGAGGGGCGCGCGAGGACGCTGCGGCGCCGGCGCCGCGGCCGCGATCGCCTTCGGACTGCAGCTCCTCGCGGGAGAGCCGGCGATCTCGCTCCTGACCGTCCTTTTCTCGGCCCTCCTCGGCGTCGCGGAAGTCCTTTCCGCGGAGCGGGATCGTTCGCGGCGAGCGCAACCTCCTCGCGGGAGGAGCCGTTGCCGGGATCGCCGCGGCGGCGCTCGCGTCGCCGCTCCTCCTTCCGCTCTCCGCCGTCCTCCCCCTGACCTACCGCGGACAGCACCTCTACTCGGCGCGCGCGTTCGGGGCCTCCCGTTCGCGCCCTGGCGGATCGTCGAGTGGCTCTTCCCGCGCTTCGGGGGAGACCCCGGCGCCCTCGGCGCGGGATCGCACTGGCAGTTCGCACTTCACCAGGACGAGACTCGTCTACATCTGGTGCGTGACGTTCGGCGTGATCCCGCTCGCGGTCGTCCTGATCGCGGCCGCGCGGCGAGAACTTCTGGACTCGCCGGACCGCCTGGCTCGCCGGCGGCGCTCTCGTCTCGCTCCTCTTCGCCTTCGGTTCCTCTCTCCCTTTCTTTCGGGTCCTCTTCTCCGTTCCCGCGCTCCGCCGCCTCCGCTATCCGATCAAGTTCTATCTGCTGACGACGCTCTGCATGGCTCTCCTCGCGGGATTCGCGGGCCAGTGTCTGCGCCCGGGAGCGGCCCGCGCGGGCCGGCGAGCCGGCGTCGTCCTCGGCGTCCTTGCTCTCGTCCTTGGCGCGGCGCTCGTCGTGTCTCGACAAGCGGGCGCGTTGGACCGCGCGGTCGCCCCGCTTCTCTCGGGTCTCGCGCTCCCGGCCTCGGAGCTGCTTCCCGAGATCCGGCGAAGCCTGGCCGGCGACGCGCTCCTCGGACTCCTCGCGGCGGCCGTGCTCGGCTTGATCCTCTTCTCCCGCCGCCCGATCCGCGGCCAGTGTACCTCCTCGGTCTCGCGACAATTCTGCTCGCGCTTCCGTGGGCGCTGCCCCTCTTCGTGTCGGCCGATGAGAAAGACCTGGCACGTCCGCCGGCCCTGGCCGGAACCGTGAGCGGGACCGGACGCCTCTTTGTGGCTCCGGGGCTCCTGCAGGCGAACGATCTGTCGGCCAGCGTCGCGCACCCGGATCTCCCGCCGCGCGTTGTCAAGCTCGCGAGGGTGCAGATCGAGGAGCTCATCCCGTTGACCGGCGCGCCCTTCCACGTGCGGTACATCTTCGATCCCGACCCGGACGGCTCGTACGGGTACTTCAACCGCGTGGCCTCCGAGGCCCTTGCCGCGTCCGATCCGGAGCAGTCGAGCCGCCTCCTGCGCGCCTACGGAGCGCGCTGGGTCCTCGACGATCAGGGCGCGGCCTCTCCCTTCCTGCGGCCGGTCACCGGCTTCGAGGTCGCGGGACGCCGGCTTCTCCTCTCGGAGGTGCCCGAGCCGGTCGCCGATCTGCGCTGGGCCGGCCGCCGGTTCCAGCGAGCCTCTCTCTCCGGCGCGCTCGACTTGATCCGCTCCGAGCGGTTTCGACCGGAGCGCGACGTCGTGCTCCCGGGCCGCTCGGACAGTGGACCGGTAGGCGCGCAGGAAGGGGGCGCGCTCGGCGCGGCGCGCGTGGAGGCGGACCGCGCCTCGGTCGATGTCCATGCGGGGGCCGCCGGCCACGTCGTCTTCGCGCGCACGTACTTCCCCGCGTGGAAGGCGCGTCTCGACGGCCGCGAGGCTCCCGTCCTCGTCGCAAACGCGCGCGACCTCGCCGTCGCCGTCCCTGCGGGAGACCATCACGTCGAATTCGAATACGACCGAGCGCCGTTCACCCGCGGCGTGCTCCTGCAGCTGGCGCGTTTCTCCTGATCCTTGCGGTCTCTCTGCGACTCCGCAGCTGATCTACCTTCTATCCGGCGGCGGACGCCTCCGGCCAACCGGTCGCGACCGTGCCGCCCCGCCCGGGCAGCGTCGTCCGGGCGAGCGGCCGCACCGGAACGTCCTCCCGCCGCGCCAGGGTTTCGTTGGCGAGCTCCTCGAGGGCGACGAACCCGGCGCCGTCGGCGATCCAACCGTCCAGGATCCGCGTAAACAGCGGCGCCTTGGACCGCCCCTCGACCTCCGCGTGAATCGTGTGGACCTGCGTCCCGCCGAGCGCCGAGCGGAAGTAGCCCACCTGCTCGTCGTCGCCCGAGAGGCGAGGCCAAGCGAGAGTCTCGTCGAGAGTCGGCAGCGTCGAAGGGATCTCGAGCGTCGAGAACGCGCGCCCGCCCGCCGAGGGGAAGAACGGCGCGCCGCCGCGCGTGTTCGACGTGAAGAGGAGCGAGCGCTCCTCCTCGGCCTCGAGCGACCGCGCGTTCGCCGTCCAGCCGGGCGCGGCGCTCGCGCGAGCGGGGGACCCGAAGATCCGCGCGTACTCCTCGTGAGCGCGTCCGTCTTCGGTCCCGGACTTTCTTCTCGGACCAGTCGGTCGAGGCGATCGTGCCAGCCGACGTGGTCCCAGCCGTGGACCCCGACCTCGTGCCCCGCCCGGGCGGCCTGCCGCATCTGCCCGACGCACCGCTGCCCGATCAGCGGAGCGGGCAGGAACGTCCCGTAGAGCACGGTCGGAAACCCGTAGAGCGAGGCCGCGCGGCTCTTGAGCATCTTCTTGAGAAACCCCTGCTGCGTGAAGACCCGGCGGGCGGCCACCCCGGAACGGTCCGGCCCGTAGCTGAAGAAGAACGTCGCGCGGATGTTCCGCGCGGCGAACGCCTCGAGGAGCCGCGGCATGCCGTCGCGCGTCCCGACGAAGGTGTCGCAGTCGACCTTGAGCGCGACCCGCTTCATCGGATGATCGGATGATCGGGTCATCGAGCGATCGAAGATACCTGGGCAATCACCCGATCACCCGATCGAGATCTCCCGATTCTTCTCGAGAGATAGAAGTCGACCGTCCGCCGCAGCGCCTCGTCCAGTCGAGACCCTCGGCTCCCAGCCGAGGATCTCGCGGGCGCGGCGGATCGAGGGAACGCGCGTCAGGATGTCCTGGTATCCCTCGCCGTAGTAGTCGCCCGGAGGAGACCTCGACGATCGGCGTCTCCCGCGCCTTCTCCCCGAAGTCGGGTGCGCGGCGACCGCGGCGATGAGCCTCTCCGCGAGCTCCCGCACCGAGAGGTCGTTGGCGGGGTTGCCGATGTTGAAGATGCCGCCGTCGGCCGCGCCGCCCGGGTTCTCCAGGATCTTCATCAGGCAATCGATCGCCGTCGGAGATGTAGGTGAAGGAGCGGCGCTGCGTCCCGCCGTCCACGAGCTTGATCGGCTCGCCGTAGAGGATGTTGTGCAGGAACTGCGTCAGGACGCGGCTCGAGCCCTCCTTCGGCGAATCGATGTCGTCCAGGTGCGGGCCGATCCAGTTGAACGGGCGGAAGAGCGTGAACTTCAGCCCCTCCGACTGGCCGTAGGCCCAGATGACGCGGTCGAGGAGCTGCTTCGAGCAGGAGTAGATCCACCGCTGCTTGCGGATCGGGCCGTAGACGAGCGGCGAGCTCTCCTCGTCGAACTCCGCGTCCGGGCACATCCCGTAGACCTCGGACGTCGAGGGGAACACGACGCGCTTGCCGTAGCGGACCGCCTGCTTGACGATGCGCAGGTTCTCCTCGAAGTCGAGCTCGAAGACCGCGAGCGGGTTCTTGACGTAGGCCGCCGGCGTCGCGATCGCGACGAGCGGCAGCACGACGTCGCACTTCTTGACCTGGTACTCGATCCACTCCTTGTTGATCGCGATGTCCCCCTCGAGGTACGTGAACCGCGGGTGCCCGAGGAACGGCGCGATCTTGTCGCTCGCGATGTCGAGGCCCGAGACGGCCCAGTCGGTCGTCCCGAGGATCCGCTCGGTCAGCGCGTTGCCGATGAAACCGTTGACTCCGAGGATCAGGACCTTCATGTCGCGCGCAGCCCGCGGGAGAAGGCGCCCGCGTCCATCTCCTCTTCCCCTTCCCGCTGGAGCGCAGGACCTCGACGTAGCGGTCGTCCCCGCAGGCCACGTAGAGACGGCCGCTGCTCCGTGCGGACCTGGCCGGGAAAGTTGTCGTGCGCGCCGAGGCGCGGCAGCCGCGTCTTCCAGAGGAACGTCTTGCCCGCCGAAGACGTCCGTGAACGCGCCGGGATAGGGGTGCGTCACCGCGCGGACGAGGTCGTGGACCTGCTCGGCGGTCCGGTTCCACTCGATGCGCCCGTCCTCGGGCCGGCGCCGCGGAAACGTCGTCGCGGCGCTCTTCGTTCTGCGGGCGGCGCGGCGCCGTTCCCTTCTTCGAGCTCCGCCAGCCGCCGCTCCAGGATCTTGACGGCCGCCGCCGTGACGCGCTGCTGGACGTTCGAGCGCCGTGTCGTCCGGCCCGATCGGGACGGTTCCTGCTGGTCCACGATGTCGCCGGCGTCCGGCTTGCGCGGTCATGACGTGGAGCGTCGCCCCGGTCGTCGGTCTCGCCGCGCAAGACCGCCCAGTTGACCGGCGCGCGCCCGCGGTACGCGCGGCAGGAGCGAGCCGTGCATGTTGAAGGCGCCGAGCGGCGGGAGCGCGAGGACCGCCGCCGGCAGGATGCCGCGGTAGTAGAAGGAGAGGAGGAGCTCCGGACGCCGCGGCTCTCGACCCGGGCGATCGCGGACGGCTCGCGTCGGTCCTCTTCGACGACCATCGGCTCGATGCCGCGCGAGCGCGCCAGCTCCGCGACGCTGTCGAACCACTCGCCTCGCCCGGGTCGTCGGCGTGCGTCGCGACGAGGACGACGTCCTCGCCGCGCTCGAGGAGCAACTTCAGGCACGCGTGCCCCGTGTCCGAGTAGGCGAAGACGCGCGATGCGGCGTCATGGCTCTCCTTGCGGCCGCGACCCTCGACTCTCGACGCCTCGCACGGATCCCGCTCCCAGACCGTACACGCGGCGCACCGAAAAGCGCGGCCGGCCGCGGACCTGCTCGTAGATGCGGCCGACGTACTCGCCGACGATGCCCAGCCCGGCCATCGCGATCCCGAGCAGTGTAAAGAGAATCGCGAACAGCGTGAAGACCCCTTCGACCTCCGCGCCCACGATCAGCCGCCGGACGAAGAGGAAGAGGCCGAACGCGATCCCCCCGAGCGCGACCGCGCTCCCGAAGAGGCCGAAGACCTGGAGCGGGACGGAGGAGAACCCGGTCATGAGATCGAAGTTCAGCCGGATCAGGCGATAGAGCGAGTAGGCCGAGCTCGCCGCCGGGCGCGCGGCGCGTGCGCGACCTCCACCTCGGTCGGGCTGGCGCGCGAAGCTCTGCGCGAGGGCGGGAATGAAGGTCGAGGCCTCGTCGCAGCGGTTGATCTCTTCCACGACGTCGCGCGAGTACGCGCGCAGCATGCAGCCGAAGTCCGTCAGGTGCATCTCGGGTGATCGCGACCGTGACGCGGTTGACGATCGCGGAGGCGAAGCGCCGCGGAAGGTGTCCTGCCGCTCCGTACGAACGCCGCCGACGACGTCGTATCCCTCCTCGATACTTCGCGAGCAGCTTCGGGATCTCCTCGGGCGGGTTCTGGAGGTCCGCGTCGAGCGTCACGACGACGTCGCCCGCGACGTCCGCGGAATGCCGCCAGGATGGCCGGGTGCTGGCCGAAGTTCCGTCGAAGCTCGAGCACGCGCACCGAGTCCGGGCGGCGGCGGCGCCAGGCCTTCAGGATCGCGAGCGACCGGTCGCGGCTGCCGTCGTCCACGAGGATGACCTCGAACGGTCTCCGCGGCCGTCCATGACCGCGAGGACCGGCGCAGTAACTCCTCGAGGTTCGCCTCCTCGTTGTAGACCGGCACGACGACGGAGATCTTCATTTCCGGAATTCCTCGAGGACTTTCCGGATCGCCTCGACGACGTCGTCCTGGTCCGCATCGGTCAGGCCGGGGAAGAGCGGCAGGGACACGATCCGCTCCGAGACGAAGTGCGCCTCCGGAAAATCCTCGGGCCTCCAGCCGAAACGGTCGCGGTAGTAGGAGAACTCGTGCGCGGCCGTGTAGTGGAGGCCCGTGCCGATGTTGCGCTCCTTCAGCTCCTCCATGAAGCGGTCGCGCGTCGATCGTCAGGCGGTCGATGTCCACGAGCGGGGTGTAGAGGTGCCAGGCGTGCCGCGACGGGATATGCGACGCGCTGCGGCAGGATCAGTCCGGCCAGCCCGACAGCGTCTCTTCGTATCGCGCGGCGAGCGCGCGCGCGCTCGCGCGATAAATCCCTCGAGCCGCGGGAGCTGGTGCAGGCCGAGCGCCGCCTGGATGTCCATCATGTTGTACTTGAACCCGGGCAGCGCGACGTCGTAGCGCGGGCTGCCCGACTTCGCGAAGCGCTTCCACGACTCGCGGTCCATGCCGTGGAACTTCAGGAGCGAGGCCTTCTCGAAGACCGCCTCGTCCTCGCGTCACGACCATCCCGCCCTCGCCCGTCGTCATGTTCTTGTTGGGATGGAAGGAGAAGACCGGACGTCGTCGGAAAGGAGCCGATCCGCCTGCCCTTGTACTCGGTGCCGACGGCGTGCGCCGCGTCCTCGAGGACGGCGATCCCGCGTCCGGCGGCGAGCTCCAGGATCGGATCGAGATCCGCGGGCTGCCCGACGTAGTGCACCGGCACGATCGCCTCTCGTCCGGGGTGTCAGGCGTTTCTCGATCTCCTCGACCCGGACGTTCAGAGTCGCGGCGTCGATGTCGGCGAGGACGGGGACCGCCCCGCAGTGCACGATCGTGTTGAGTGTTGCGACGAACGTCATGGGCGTCGTGACGACCTCGTCGCCCGGCCCGACGCCGAGCGCCAGCAGCGCCACGTGGAGTCCCGCCGTCGCCGAGGAGACCGGCACCGCGAACCGCCCTCCGACGTAGTCCGCAAAGGAGTCCGTGAACTTCTCCACCTTCGGTCCGGTCGTGATCCAGCCCGAACGGAGCGTGTCCACGACCTCGGCGATCTCTTCCTCGCCCAGCGCGGGCCGGGCGAAGGGAAGGAACGTATTTCGCATTTCGGATGGCGATTGTAGCCGGACCGCATCCGGACTATTTGGAGGCTCTTCGGCGCGCGAGATACTCCGTGCCGGTCGCGCAGACGACCACCCAGAAGAGGCCGACCAGCATCCCGGCAAGAACGTCCGTCAGCCAGTGCGCGCCCAGGTAGATCGCGGGTATAGCAGACCGACAGGATGATCGCCGCTGCCGCGGCGAGCGCGGCCCCGCGCAGGAGGCGGTCGCGAGAGAGTTGGAAGCACGAGCGCGGCCATGGCGCCGAAGAAGAGCGTGGACATCGTCGCGTGGCCGCTCGGAAAGCTGTAGGTCTTCTCGGTGACGAGCGCGGGCCAGAGATCGGGCCGCGTGCGGTGAAAGACGATCTTCAGAAGCGTCTCGAGCAGCCAAGCCGCCGATCACGACCCCGAAGAAGAGGAGCGCGCTGACCCGCCGCCGGGCGATCTCGAGCGCCGCCGTGACCGCGAGCGTGGCCGGAACGAGGAACCGATGGTCTCCGAGAAGAGTGACGGCGAGCGCGGCGCGGTCCCGCGCGGGACTGTGCAGGCCTTCGATCGCGGCCGTGACGTCCCGGTCGAGCGGGGTCTTTCCGTGCACGTCGAAGACGTCGTCCGCGAGCAGGGCGAAGACGGCGACGGCCGCCGCGCAGGCAAAGAAGCCGACCGTCAGGTAGAGGCCCACCGCCTCCCTGCCGCGAGAAGCGCGCGCGGAGAAACGTCCGCGCAGCTTCGCCGGGCTGACCGAGTCGGGGGGCTGCGGGGCCGTCACGGTTCCCAGCGGATCGTCCCCTGCGAAGCTCCAGCGGCGCTGCGGGTTCCAGACGCCGGCGATCGCGCGGTCGGCCGTCACCTCGAACCGAAGGACGTCGCGCCGGTAGTCGTAGGGCGCGCCGTCGCCGCGCGTGCGCCGCCGCGTCGAGGCTAGTAGACGCCGGGAGCGAGCGCGAACGCGGGGATCTCCAGCGTCACCCGCGCCTCGCCGGCGAACTCGCCGGGCCGGAATCCGTCGATGTCCGTGTTCGAGCCGAAGACGACTCTGGCCGGAGACGGTCGAGATCGCGAACCCGAAAACGAAGTCGGAGAGCGGCGACGCGGCGCGGACGCGCATCCGGAGCGCCGGCCGGCTCCCCCGAGACGATCCGCCCCGCCGGCCGCCCCGCGGCGTCGAGCAGCCGTACCGCCGTCCACGACCACGGCCCCCGAGCCGATCCGCGCCGGCTTCTCGAGCTTCGGACTCTCGGAGGCGGCGGCCTGTCGCCGGTCCCCCTCCTCCTGCGCGACCCGCTCGCGGTAGCGCGCGACGGTCTCCCCGCCGGCCCGTCGGCCGGAGGCGGCCGTGCTCGAGCCAGATCGCCCGGCGGCACCGCTCCGACACGAGCGCGAGGTCGTGCGACACGACGAGGATCGTCTTGCCGGCCCGCTCGAACTCGGCGAACTTCTCGAGGCAACGGTGCGAGAACGCCTCGTCTCCGACCGCCAGCACCTCGTCCACGAGGAGGACGTCGGGATCGCTGTGCGCGGCGATCGAGAACCCCAGGCGCACGGCCATGCCGGAGGAGTAGGTCTTGAGCGGCGCGTCCAGGAACTCCTCGAGCTCGGCGAAACGCACGATCGCGTCGAAGCGCTCCGCGATCTGGCGGCGGGAGAGGCCGAGCAGCAGCCCGCTGATCTCGATGTTCTCGCGCCCGGAGATCTCCGGATGGAACCCGGCGCCGAGCTCGAGCAGCGCCGCGAGGCGGCCGCGCACCGCGACCGATCCTTCGGTCGGCCGCACGATCCCGGCGAGAAGCTTCAAGAGCGTCGACTTGCCCGAGCCGTTCGCGCCGACGACGCCGACCATCTCCCGGCGGCGACATCGAACGAAACCTCCTGCAGCGCCGGCACCGAAGAGTCCGGCGACAGCGCGCGCCTCCCGATCCCCGACAGAAGCGCCGACTTGAGCGTCCCGACAGTCTTCTTCCGGCCGTACCGCCGGTACAGCTTCGTCACCCGATCCACTCGGACGGCGGTACTCATGATTCTTCCCGCAAGGATCTGTCATCCGATTGAGGAGCGGACTGGGAGAGCGGGAGACTGGGAGACTGGGTGATCTTTTTCCGACTCCCCGTCTCCAGTCCACAGGTTCCCCAGTCTCCCGGTCCCCCAGTCCCCCAGTCTCCCCGTCCCCTTCCCCCAGTCCCCCGGTCTCATCTATGCCTCCTCCGCGATCGAGTCGCGCAGGCGCTCGAAGATCGACTGCCCCGGCGGCGAGTGAAAGAGCGGCGATTCCGGCCATCCAGGCCCACTCGGCGGCCGGAATCGGGCGGAAGAAGAAGGGGGAGTCGTGGAGGGCCGCGAAAATACGTCGAGAAGGGGTTGACGCGGAGCAGCCGCGGAAGCGCTCCGGCACGGACGCGACCGGATAGAGGACCGGGGTCAGGAAGAAAGCGAGCGTCAGCAGATTCGCGACCAGGTCGCGCATGTCGCCGAAATGCACGGCGAGCGACGAGATCGCCAGCGCCAGACCGAAGACGGTCAGCGCGAGGAGGAAGAGGACCGCCGGGAACGCGAGCACGGAGGGACCCGGCGTGACGCTCCCGCGCCAGATCGAATAGAGGACCGCGGCGGCGAGCACCGGAAGCGCGAGCACGAGGTGCGAGAGGCGCGCCCCGACCGCGGACGCCGGAAAGACCTCCGGCGCCACGGTCGTCTTGCGCAGCAGCGGGCCGTTGGCGCGGAACGTCTCGGAGGAGTCGATCAATGCGGAGGACACGAAGCCCCAGGCGAGGACGCCGATGAAGAGAAAGAGCGCGTAGGGGCGCACGTCGGCGCGCGGCGCGAAGACGAGGCGGAAGACCGTCGCGTACACGGCCAGGAGCAGCAGCGGGTTGACGAGCGACCAGAAGTATCCGAGCACGCCGCCGCGGTACCGGGCCGCCAGCTCGCGCCGCGTCAGCGCCGTGACGAGCGCGCGATTTCGCCAGGCGCTGACGAGAGGAAGCATCGGAAGAACTATCAGCTAATCGCCGTCTGTCCAGCGAGACCATCCCGTCGTTCGTCGCCGTCGCCAGCCCCCTGTCATCCCGAGCGGAGCGAGGGCTCTGCTCTCGTCCCTCTCCCGTTTACCAGGGCAGACCTTCGTCGCTTCGCTCCTCAGGATGACAATCCAGGCACGGTATTCTGCCGGCGTGCCGTTGCTTGAAGCACCCGCGCCCTCCCGCCGTGTCCTGCCGGGCGGTCCACAAGGTCTATGCGGGGGCGCAGCCGGTCGTCGCGCTCGACGGCATCGAACTCGCGGTCGCGCCGGGAGAGTTCCTCGCCGTCGTCGGCCCCTCGGGCGGAGGCAAGTCCACGCTCCTCCACCTGCTCGCCGGAATCGACCGCCCGACCTCGGGGACCGTCCTGGTCGGCGGCCGCGACCTCGGCGCGCTTCCGGACGCAGAGCTGACGCTCTACCGCCGGCGCGAGGTCGGCCTCGTGTTCCAGTTCTTCAACCTCCTCCCGCACATCGCCGTCGGCGAGAACGTCGAGCTGCCGCGGCGCTGGACGGCCGGGCGGACGCGCGCGAGCCGGGCGCGAGAGCTGCTCGACCGCGTCGGGCTGCTCGGCCGCGCCGGCGCGCACCCGTACGAGCTCTCGGGCGGCGAGATGCAGCGCGTCGCGATCGCGCGGGCCCTCTCCACCGGCGCGCGGCTCCTGCTCGCCGACGAGCCCACGGGCAACCTCGACAGCGCCAACGGCGAGCGGGTGCTCGCGCTCCTGGACGAGATCCGCCGCGAGCGCGGCGTGACGCTCATCCTGGCGACGCACTCCGCGGCCGCCGCGAGCCGCGCCGAGCGGGTCGTCGAGATCCGCGACGGAAGGATCGCCCCGAAGGTGAAGGGGATGGCTCTCCTCGTTCGCGCGCTCGTGACGGGGCCGGCGCGGCGCCGCCCACGCGCGTGATCCTGCCGGTCCTGGGGTGGCCATCGGCGTCGCGGCGGCGGCGGCGATCCAGCACGCGAACCGGAGCGTCACGGACTCGTTCCGCGAGGCGGCCGCCTCGATCTCGGGCCGCAGCGACTTCGTCGTCACGGGCGTCGCGGGAATCCCGGTCGCGGCGCTCGAGCCGCTCTCGTTTCTCTGGGAGCACGGCTCCTTCGCGCCGGCCGTCACGGGCCCCGCTGTCGTCCACGATGGATCGGGAGAGATCGTGCAAGTCCTCGGGGTGGACCCGGGCGGCGACGGCGCCGTGCGAGAGATGAGGCTCGTGGCCGGCTCGACATCCGGGACGCTCCTCGTCGACACCGGACTCCGTCTTCGTGCCGGAGCCGTTCGCGCGCGCGGCACCGGCTCCGCGCGGGAAGCCGGCTCGAGATCGTGGCCGGAGGCGTCCGCCGAACGTGACGGTCGCGGGCCTGCTCGAGCTCTCGGGGGTCGCGCGCGCCGCGGGAGGCGATCTCCTCGTCACCGACATCTTCACCGCGCAGAAGCTCCTCGGGCAGGGAGGGATTGCTCGATCGCGTGGACATCGTGCTCGACCCGGGGCAGCCGCGCGAAGCGCTCGCCGCGAGGATCCGGGCGGCGCTTCTTCCC
The DNA here is from genome assembly GCA_963815865.1 of uncultured Acidobacteriota bacterium. GTDB lineage: Bacteria > Acidobacteriota > Thermoanaerobaculia > UBA5066 > Gp7-AA6 > JAWOLE01. The sequence continues at coordinate 536,499 of CAWFIK010000003.1, read as the reverse complement.
GGGCTCACGCTCCAGCCCCCCGGACGGTCCGCCGAGACCGCCGACCGGATGGTCCGCGCCTTCCGCTTCAACCTGAACGCGCTCGCCTCGCTCACGCTCCTGGTCGGCGTGTTTCTGATCGCCAACGCCGTCTCGATCTCGGTCCTGCGCCGCCGCCCCGAGATCGCCACTCTGCGGGCGATCGGAGCGACCCGCTCCTCGATCTTCGCCGTCTTCGTCGCCGAGGGGCTCGGGGTGGGACTCGCGGGCACGCTTCTCGGAGAAGCCGGCGGGATCTTCCTCTCGCGGGCGGCGCTCGCGAGCGGTCGCCGGGACCGTGTCGAGCGTCTATCTCCCGGCGGCGAAGATCGCCGCGGCCGGATATCTCCCGGCGGCGGCGCTCGCCGCCGCCGTCGGAATGGCCGCCGCGCTTCTGGCGACCCTCCTGCCGGCGGCGGAGGCGACGCGGGTCGAGCCTTCCCCCGCGATGCGGCCCGGCTCGATCGAGGTCGTGCGCGCGCGGAGCCTGCGCGGACGGGGCGCGGCGCGCGGCCGTGCTGATCGTCCTCGCGGCGGCCGCCTCGCTCGCCCGTGCCGTGGACGGCTTTCCGCTTTTCGGATTCGCGGCCGTTCTGCTCCTCGTCGCCGCGCTCGCCGCCGCCGCTCCGATCGTGGTGCGCCTCGCCTCGCGCGCCGCTGCCGGAACGCTCGCCCGTTACTTCGGCGCCGCCGGGCGGCTCGCCGCCGGGTTCTTCGGCGGGTCGCTCGCGCGAAACGCGATCGCGGTCGCCTCGCTCGCGATGGCGCTCGGCATGACGCTCGCGATGATCGTGACGGTTTCCTCGATCCGGGAAACCGTGCGCGTCTGGGTCGAGACGACGCTGCGCTCGGATCTCTGGGTCAAGAGCGCCGCCGGCGGACGCCGCGGGATCGTCGGCGACCTTCCGGCGGAAATCGTCCCGTTCCTTCAAGCGATCCCCGGCGTGGCCGCGGTGGACCCGTTCCGGGCGCGCGAGGCGGCGGACGAGCGCGGGCGCCCCTTCACGCTCGCCTCCGGAGACTTCCGCGTCGTGGCCCGGATCGGAGGCCTTCCGCTGCTGGATGGCCGCGACGTCTCGAAGGTCGCCCTCGAAGCCCGCGAAAGAGACGAAATCCTCGTCTCCGAGCCGTTCGCCCGGCGCAACCGAATCGGCGTCGGAGATCACGTTCCCCTTGCAACGCCGCGCGGCTCCCGCGCGCCGCGCGTCGCCGGGATCTACCGCGACTACTCCAACGACCGCGGAACGGTCCTGCTCGACCGCGAGCTCTTCCTCTCCCTCTACGGCGATCCGCGGGTGACGAGCGTCGCCGTCGCGGCCGCGCCGGGCGTGGACGCGGAGGAGCTGCGGCGGCGCGTCCGCGCGGCGGCGCAGGGGCGCTTCGCGCTCTCCGTCTCGACGAACCGGGAGCTGCGCCGCGAGGTCCTGAAGATCTTCGACCAGACCTTCGCCGTCACGCGCGCGCTGGAGGCGATCGCGGTCGCGGTCGCGATCCTCGGCATCGCCAACGCGCTCGCCGCCTCGGCGGTCGAGCGGCGGCGTTCCTTCGGCCTGCTCCGCGCCATCGGCGGCCGGCAAGAGCCAGGTGCGCGGCGCGATCCTGATCGAGGCGGGGCTGACCGGCGCGGCCGGCACGGCCGTATCGCTCGCCGCCGCCGCGGGCTTCGCCTATCTGCTCCTCGCAGTGATCAACCCGCAGTCCTTCGGCTGGACGGTCGTCGTCTCCGTCCCGCCCGCGCGGCTGGCCGCAATCGCGCTCCTCGTCCTCGCGGCCTCGTTCCTCGCTGGAATCTATCCCGGTTACCTGGCGTCCGCCGTCGAGCCGGCCTCGGCGCTCGCAGAAGAATGAGAAGGAATCGGGTGATCGGCGATCGGGTGATCGGGTGATCGGAAATCTCCGGTCGATCACCCGATGGATGTTTGCCGCCTCGCTGCTTCTCGCGGCAGCACCGGCCGATCGGAGCGGCATCGTCTTTCCGAGGGATCACGGCTCTCACCCGGATGCGGCCGTCGAGTGGTGGTACTACACCGGGCACCTGAGGACCCGAAGAATCGCGAGTACGGATTTCAGCTGACGTTCTTCCGGGTCGGCGAGCTGCACCTGGCGCACTTCGCCTGGACCGACGTCGCGCGAGGGGCGTTCCGCTTCGAGGAGAAGGCGCACCTGGCACTGCCGGGGATCGCGTCGGCGGCGGAGGGACGGCTTGCGGTCGCCAACGAAGACTGGTCGGCGGAGGAATCGGCAGGCACGCATCGCCTCCACGCGGCCGGCCGCGAATGGGACCTCTCGCTCGAGCTCAAGCGGTCAAGCCGCCCGTCCTCCACGGCGCCGGCGGCGTCTCTCGCAAGGGCCCCGGAACGGACGAGTACTCGCGCTACGTCTCGATCACGCGCCTGACGGCGGCGGGGACGATGCGCGGCGCATCTGCGGAGATCCCGCTCTCCGGCACCGCCTGGTTCGACCACGAGTGGGGGCCGGGCGTGCTCCCGGCAGGCGCCGCGGGCTGGGACTGGTTCGCCCTGCAGCTCGACGACGGATCCGACCTCATGCTCTACCGGATGCGCGCCGACGGACGGCCGGGCGACGCCGTTTTCCTCGGGAACGTTCGTTCCCGCGACGGGAGAGCCGCGGTCCCTGGCGCTGGAACGACGTCAAGTTCGAGGAGACCGCGCTGCTGGACGTCTCCCCGCTCGGGCGCGCGCTATCCCGCGCGGTGGCGGATCGCCGTCGCCCCGCTCGGCCTGGACGTGCGGTCGAGCCGCTCGTCGCCGACCAGGAGCTCGTCACCGCGAAGTCGACCGGCGTCACGTACTGGGAGGGCGCGTGCCGCGTGCGGGGCACGCGCGGCGGCACGCCCGTCACCGGGACGCGCCTACGCCGAGCTGACGGGCTACGCCGGGCGCGACGTGCCGGGCTTCGCGGGCGCCCCGCTCACGCCGGTCGGCGTCGGCTTCGGCGTCGACTTCGTCCTTGCCCTTCCGCTGGTCTCGAGCGTCACGAGGAAACTCTTCGCGCTTGTCGAGATTGCGGTAGACGTAGGGGAACGCGACCGTGAACTCCTCGCGCTCCCCCTTGTTCGAGCTCGCCGACCTTGTTCCCCCGTTGCCGGCCGCGACATGTTCCCCTTCGCGTCGAAGACCGCGATCGCGACGCCGACCTCCTGATCGAGGAGCGTTGTTGTCCACGCGCACGACCGCCTTCGCCGTCGAAACGCGGATCGGGGGGACGCGTGTCGCCCAGATCGAATCGGATCTGCGAGACCGCGACGTCGGTCGACGTCGATGTCGGTCTTCTGGATGCCGCCGACCGGCTCCCAGTCGAACTTCTTCGTCGCCGACCCGGCGGCACGAGGGGAAGCGCCAAAGGAGAAGCGGCAAGGAAAGAGAAGCCGTTTGACCATCGACCACACCTCCGCTCCGGAGAGTAGCAGGAGAGGTGCAGGTGGGTAGGTGCAGGTGAAAGGCAGGTGTCAGGTATCAGGGATCAGGTGTCAGGTTGGGCCCGATCTCCCTGGCCTGACACCGGGCACCTGACACCTGCATCTTCCCTGACGCTTCACCCGACACCTTCCCTCAGGCGCGAGTGGCGATAGCCGTAGAGGAAGTAGATGACGAGCCCGACTGCCGAGCCAGCCCGACGAAGCGCCACCAGGAAGAGGGGGGCAGGTAGTAGATGAGTCCCAGGCAGGACACGATGCCGAGCACGGGCAGCAGGAGCGGCCCGAACGGGACGCGGAACGGCCGCTCCCGGTCCGGGTCCTTGTAGCGCAGGATGATGATCCCGAGGCAGACAGGATGAACGCGAAGAGCGTCCCGATGTTCGTCAGGTTCACCATCTCGTCGAGCGACGTGAACATGGCGCGCACGCCGACGACGACGCCGGTCAGGATCGTCGTGACGTGCGGCGTCCGGAACTTCGGGTGGACCTTCGCGAACACCTGCGGGAGGAGCCCGTCGCGGGCCATGGCGAAGAAGATCCGCGGCTGTCCGAGCTGGAAGACGAGCAGCACCGCCGTGTGCGCGACGACGGAGCCGAAGGCGACGACGCCCACCATCCAGCCGGGCATGAGACGAACTTCATCGCCAGGGTCAGCGGCTCCGCCTGCTCGGTCGCGAGCGTCTTCCGCAGGGCCTCGTACGGGATCATCCCCGTGAAGACGGCCGCGACGACGATGTAGATGACCGTGCAGATGATCAAGCGAGCCGATGATCCCGATCGGCATGTCCCGCTTCGGGTTTCGGCACTCCTCCGCCGCGGTCGAGACGGCGTCGAAGCCGATGTAGGCGAAGAACACGATGGCCGCTCCGGCTGCGACCCCGGAGAAGCCGTTGGGCGCGAACGGCGTGCCAGTTGGCCGGCTTGACGTAATGAAAGCTCGACGAAGACGAAGAAGCCGAGGACGACGAGCTTGATGACCACCATCCAGATGTTGAATCCGGCCGACTCCCGGATCCCCCACACCAGGACGATCGTGATCGAGCGACGATGATCGAACGGCCAGGATGTTGAAGACGATCGGGAACGCCGAAGACGTGGGGCGCGGCCGCGACGACCTCCGGCATCTTCGCCCGCGCCGTCGTGAAATCGACCGTCAGCCACGGCGGAAGCTGGATGCCGAACCCCTCCAGAAAGCGTGTTGAAGTAGTTCGCCCAGGAGATCGCCACCGCCACGTTGCCGATCGCGTACTCGAGGATCAGGTCCCAGCCGATGATCCAGGCGATCAGCTCGCCCAGCGTGGCGTAGGAATACGTGTAGGCGGAGCCGGCGACCGGCACCATCGAGGCGAACTCGGCGTAGCAGAGCGCCGTGAAGCCGCAGACGATCGCCGTCAGCGATGAAGGAGAGCATCAGGGCGCGGGCCCGCGCCCGGACGGACGCGTCGCCCGCGGCGGCCGTGCCGATCGTCGCGAAGATGCCCGCGCCGATGATCGCGCCGACGCCGAGCGCGACGATGTTCCAGGGGCCGAGCGCGCGCTTCAACCGGTGCTCGGGCTCCTCCGTCTCCGCGACGAGTGCGTCGAGCGACTTGGTCTGGAAGAGCCTTCTCGCGAGAGACAAGTTGGCGGGCGAGGATAGCAAAAGAAGTGTGATTTGTGAGTTGAAGAGGTTGTGAGGTCAGCGAAGCGAGCACGGGGGATCTCCCGCAGGGATCGGATCCGGTCCTCGACGTGGGGGTGGCGGTCTTCCCGATCGAGTAGGAGGGCCTGGAGGCCGGCGGCGCGGGCGCCCTCGTAGTCCTCGGCGAGCGAGTCGCCGACGTGGAGGACCTCGCCGGGAGCGACGGAGAGACGCGCGCACGTGCGCAGGAAGATCTCGGGCTCCGGCTTGCCTGTCTCCTCGATGGCGGAGACCGAGACCGCGCGGAAGCTCCGCGCGAGGCCGAGCCCCTCCAGGAGCGCCGGCAGATGCGAGTCCCAGTTCGAGACGACGGCGAGAAGGAAGCCGCGGCCTCCAGTTGCGCGAGCACGTCCGGTACGTCGGCATAGACCGCCCAGGATGCGGGATCGCGGAAGTGCGACGTCAGGCGCGCGAAGGCGTCCACGGAGACGGTTCCTCCATCCAACCGCGCACGCACGCGGTTCAAGAACGCCCTCCAGAACTCCGGCTCGCCCCGCACGCCTCCGTACCGATTCGGGGCGTTCGCGGCGTGGACCTCCTCCCAGGCGCGAGTCAACCCCCGCGAGAGCTCCTCCGCCGAAAACGTGCAGCCGTCGCGGGAGAACTCCCTGGCGTAGACCTGCTCCACCGGAGGATCCGGATGAACGAGCGTCGCTCCCGCGTCGAAGAAGAACGGCGCGGACGGCGCTCATCGCGGGACCTGCCGGCTGCGGATGACGAAGAGCGCAAGTCCGAGAAGGCCGGCGGCAAAGAGCCCGGCGCCCTCGGCGACCCACGGGGCGTGATACTCGAAGAGGACCCGATGCCGGCCGGCGGCGACCCGGACTCCGCGAAACGCGAGGTCCGCGCGAAAGACATCGGCGGGCGCCTCGTCCACGAGGGCGCGCCACCCCTTCTCCCAGGCATCGAAGAGGACCAGGACTCGCTCCGACGGCGCGTTCGTCTCGAGCTCCACGCGTCCGGGCCTCCGCGAGAGAAGGCGCACGCTTCCGGCCTCCTCGCCGGGGCGCGCGGGCTCGAGCGGTTCCGAGCCCTCGACGAGAGCCGCCTGGCGCGGATCGAACGCGGGCGACAGAACGGCGGCAGAGCGATCGGCCGTGACGGGGATCGCCCGCGGGACGAGGATCGCGCGCGGTAGCGCATCTGCCGTTCGCAGCGTCCAGTCCGCGAGCGGGAGCTGCCCGGAGGGCGCAGGAGGAGAGACGACGATGATCCCGGCGCCGGCGAGCATCGCGGAACGACCCCCCGGTTTCGACAACAGCGCCTCGGTCGCGAGAAGCGCCGGCCCTCCACCGCTCACCGATTCCAGGCCGAAGCGCATTCCCAGCGCCTCCTTCAGTGGCTCGTATCGCCGCGCGATCTCTCCCTTCGCGCTGTCCGGATAGAACGTCAGGTACACCGGAGCGGCGAGCGGCCAGAACCGTTTCGGAAATCCCACTTCATCCCGCCCCAACCGCTCCCGGAGCGCCCGGACGATCGCCGGCTCCACGGAGTCGAGCGCCGCGGGAGACGTCGGCGCGGCCCTCAGCGCGTGCCAGCCGAGATCGCCCGCGAGCAGCAGGACGGCGGCGCCGCCCGCGAGGGCCGGGCGGGAGACGCGCCGCAGAATCCAGGAGAGCGCCAGCGCCGACCCGAGAGCCACGGCGAGAGACCAGGAGATGAGATAGCGCGCCGGGACGCGGAAGCCGCGGATCAGCGGGAGGTTGACGAAGAAACGGTAGGGCCCCTGTTCTCCGAACGCGAAGGCGAGCCCGATGACGCCGCCCGCGAGGAGTGCCAGGAAGAGGCGCCGCGAAGAGTCCCGCTCCCGCCGGAGCGCGAGCCCGATTCCGAGGACGAAGAGAACTCCCGGAATCACACCCGGGTATGCGGCGGCCTCGGGCCAGCGGGGAGCTCCGTCCACGGGGAGAAAGACCATGTCGAGGCCCGACCCGGCGCGGATCGGGTTCAAGTCGCGCTCGGCTTGCGAGAGTCCCGCCGCGCGCGACATCTCCGGGTAGAGCGCCGCGCTCGGCGCGAGCGACGGCGCGCCGAGGGCCGCCGCCAGGACCGCCGCGAGCGCCAGGTCTTTCACTGCGCCGATCCGGCGCGGCGACATCGCGAGGGTCCCGAGGGCGAACGCGCCGAGCAACGGAACCGCTCCGAGCAACGCCTGCGGGCGCGAGGCGAGCAGCGCCAGCGCCCCGGCGCCGGCCGTGACGGCGACGCCGGAAACCCGCCGCCGGCCGCCGGCGATGCGCGCGATCCCGAGCAGGAGAAGCGGGAGAAGGGCGGAGACGGCGACCGCGTTGGGCCAGATCGCGCTCTGGAGGAGGCGCGCTGAAAGCATCCACGCCACTCCTCCGAAAAGCGCCGCAAGCGCGCCTGCCTCCAGCTCCTCGAGCAGCAGGAACGCGGCGAAGCCGGCGAGCCAGAAGTGAAAGAGGGAGAAGAGGTCCGCCAGCCGCGTCACCGGCTCGCCGGTCAGCAGGAGCGGAACCGTCAGCGGATAGAAGACCGGTGCCTCCTGATGAAAGAGAAGCGGATGGCCGCAATACTCGCCGTCGATCCAGAACGGGCTCTCCCCCGCCCGCAGCGCCTTCTGCGTGACGTCCCAGACCGGCAGGTGCTCGTAGCGCAGATCGAGATGGAAGAAGGTGCGCGCTCCCGAAACAACCGGCCAGAACGCCGCCGCAGTCAGGACCGCGAGAAGACCTCCGGCCACCCAGCGGGGCAAAACGGTGTCGGCTCTCGGTATCAAGATTCGGTTTTCAGGTCCAGCCCTGGAACCTGAACCCTGACACCCGACACCGGACCCCTGCGCTCACGGCATCACCTGCCCGCCGTCGATCGTGATGGCCTGGCCGGTGATCGACTTCGCCTCGTCGGAGGCGAGGTACGCCGCCAGGCCGGCGACTTCCTCCGGGTCGAGGACGCGGCCGAGCGGAGCCATCCGCGCCGCCATGGCCCGTCCCTCCGCCTCGCCGCCGCCGGACTTGCGGCCGAGGCGGCGGAACCCTCGCGGGCCATCTCGGTCTCGACCCAGCCGGGACCAGGGCGTTGACGGTGATCTGTCGCGGGGCGAGCTCCAGAGCGAGCGTCCGCGTCAGGCCGATCACGCCGTGCTTGGAGGCGGAGTAGGCGGCGTAGCCGGGGACGCCGAAGCGGCCGAGCACCGACGACATATTCAAGACCCGCCCCCCCTCCGAGAGAAACGGAGCGGCCGCGCGCGTCAGCCGGAAGGCCGCGGTCAGGTTCGTCGCGAGGATCGCGTTCCAGCGGGAGTCGTCCGGATCGCCGAGCGGCGTCGGACCGCCCATCCCAGCGGTGTTGACCAGGACGTCGATCCGTCCCCACCGCGCCACGACCGCCGCGATGGCGCTCGACACGGAGAGCGCGAGCGTCACGTCGCACCCGATCGCGACGCTTCGCCGCGCTCGCGCCGGATGTCGGCGGCGATCTTCTCGCACGCGGCCTCGTCCCGCGCGGCGAGCGCGACGCGCGCCCCCTCCGCGGCGAATCGGCGGGCGATCGCCTCGCCGATGCCGCGCGAGGCCCCCGTCACGAACGCGACCTTCCCCGCGAGGCGGCGGGAGCCGGTCCACCACGCGTGGCCGCCCGCGTCGGGCCTTCCGGGGCCGGAGCCTCTCGCGGTTGTCGGCGCTCACGAGCGTCCGAGCGCGTGCCCGGCGGCCTCGCCGAGGGAAGCGACCTCCGGCGGCAGCGGGAAGAAGACCTCCTCGCGGACCGTCACGACCTCGCGGACCTGGGCGCCGAGGGTAGCCCGCAGGTGCGCGAGGATCTGCCTCGACGAGAAACTCGGGAGCGGAGGCTCCGGAAGTCACGCCGACCGTCGTCGCGCCGGCGAGCCAGCGCGGCTCGACCCGCGAAACGTCGTCCACGAGATAGGCGCGCGCGCCCGCGAGCTCGGCCTCCTCCACCAGGCGCCTTGAGTTCGAGGAGTTCTCCGATCCCACGACCAGGATGACGTCCGCTTCCTTCGCCAGCGCGCGTACGGCGAACTGCCGGTTCTGCGTCGCGTAACAGATGTCGTCGCTTCCCGGGCTCCGGATCGCCGGAAAGCGGCCTCCGGAGGGCCTCGATGATCGGCCGCGTGTCCTCGACGGACAGGGTCGTCTGGGTGATGAAGGCGACCCGATCCGGATCCTCGACGGCGATCCGCTCGACATCCTCGACGCTCGAAACGAGCGCGATCCGCTCGGCCGCCTCGCCGATCGTCCCGACGACCTCCTCGTGGCCCGGGTGCCCGATCAGGAAGATCCGGTACCCGAGCCTCGCGAAGCGGAGCGCCTCCAGATGAACCTTCGTCACGAGGGGGCAGGTGGCGTCCAGGACCTTGAGCCTCCGGGCGGCCGCGGCCGCCCGAACCGCCGGAGAAACGCCGTGCGCGGAAAACATGACGGTCGCCCCGTCCGGAACTTCTCCGAGCTCCTCGACGAACGTGACGCCGCGCTCTTCGAAGCCGCGCACGACATGGAGGTTGTGGACGATCTCCCGGCGAACGTAGAGCGGCGTGCCGAAACAGTCGAGCGCCAGGTCTACGATGTCGATCGCGCGGACGACGCCCGCGCAAAACCCTCGGGGGGAGGCGAGCAGGATCGTCTTCGGCGGGAGGTCCCCGGGCATCTCAGCGCGGCATTCTATCGCCGCGGAAATTCTCCTTCTTCACGCGCACGTCGCGGTGAAAGAGCAACCACTCGAGGCCGCAGGAGGAGCAGAAGAGGCTCCCCTCCTCCGCGGGCTTCCGGCACCCCTCGTTCACGCAGAGGCTCTTCTTCTTCTCTTGCACGTCTTTCATCGGGTCTTCCTCCGTTGCTTCTTGTCCGCGGCTCCCGTCAGATAAAAGAGCAATTCCCGCTCGCACCGGTCGCGGTAGATTTCGAACGTCGCCTCCGGGTCCTTCTCCGCCAGCCATTGGAGCATCAGGCCGTCGAAGATCGCCCGCAGCGTCGAGGCCGCCTCGCCGGGATCGCGGGCCAGGAAGACCCCGCGCCGCATCCCCTCCTCGACGATGCCTCCATCCACCTCGCGGCAGCCGGCGTAGAAGCGCTCGTCGATCACGCGGAAGGCCTCGCGCCGCGCGGCCAATCCGCAGAAGTCGATGTAGGCGCGGAAGAACGCGCGGTTCTTCGACGGGGAGGGGAAGATCAGCGCCACGAGAGCGCGGACCTTCTCGACCGGATCGTCCACGGCCGCGACCGCCTCGCGCATGCGCTCGTGGATCGAGTCGATCAACCAGCCGAAGAGCTCGCGGAAGAGGTCTTCCTTCGAGGCGAAGTAGTAGAGCGTGACTCCCTTGGACACGGCGGCGCGCGCCGCGATGTCCTCGAGCGTGACGGCGGAAAACCCCTTCTCCGCGACCTCGCGGAACGCCGCCTTGAGCAGCGTCAGCCGCCGTTCGGCCTCGTTCGTCGCCAGCCTCGCCATGGGGCATTAATTTAACTGACCGGTCGGTCAGATGTCAAGAGACGCGCCGGTTGCGGGAAGTAGACTCCTCCGGCCGTGCGAGTGAATCTCCTCTACTTCGCCTCCTTTCGGGACGCCGCCGGAAAGGCCGAGGACACCCGCGACCTGCCCGACGGCACGCGCGTCGGCCAGCTCTGGCGGTCGGTCTGCGCCGAGATCCCCGTCCTGGCCGCCTTCCCCTCGATGCCCCCCGCCGCCGTCAACCACGAGTACGTGGACGGCGAAACGATCCTCCACGACGGCGACGAGGTCGCGTTTCTTCCCCCGGTCGCGGGCGGATGAGTTACATCACCTTCAGCCCGATTGACGTCGCGGCGCTTCTGAACGCGGCCCGCGCCTCGGACGGCGGGCTCTGCCTCTTTCTGGGCGTCGTGCGCAACGAGAACGAAGGGCGGGAGACCGTCTCGATCCAGTACGAGGTCTACGGGCCGATGGCGGAGGCCGAGATGGCCCGGATCGCCCGGCAGATCGAGGCGGAATGGCCGGACGCGCGCGTGGAGATGCGGCACCGCGCCGGACGCCTCGAAGTGGGCGAGGTCTCCGTCGCCGTCGTCGCAACCGCTCCCCATCGTGCCGAAGCCTTCGCCGCCTGCCGCGCCGCCATCGACCGGATCAAGCACTCCGTCCCCATCTGGAAAAAGGAGTTCCATCCGGACGGCTCGTCGGATTGGGTAGACCCCACGAAGAATCGCTGACAGTTGTCAGTTGTCAGTTGTCGGTTGTGAAAACTGAAAACTGAGAACTGATTACTGATAACTTCGGATCAATGTCTCTCGCAAAAGTCATCGGTCCCGACATCGAGGAGTTGATCCGTGAGAACCCGGCGCAGATCGCGGCGGCGGTCAAGGACCTGCACCCGGCGGACATCGCGGAGCTGCTCGACGATCTGCCGCTCGAAGACCGGCTGACTCTCTTCGAGGCGCTGCCGCCCGAGCAGGGCGCGGCCGTCCTCTCGGAGCTGAAGGGGGAGACGCTGCGGCTCATCCTTCACCGGGCCTCGCCCGAGAAGCTCGGACCGCAGCTCGACAAGGTGCCGGGCGACGAGGTGACGTTTCTCCTCGAGCACCTGACGCAGCGCCAGCGCGAAGGGCTCCTCGCGAAGATGTCGCCGCGCGACGCCGCGGAGGCCGAGCGCCTCCTGCGTTACGCGCCGCGCACGGCCGGCCGGTTGATGTCGGAGAAGTTCGCGAAGATCCGGCCGGAATGGAGCGTCGCCGAAACGCTCGAGCACTTGAAGAAGATCGACCCCGAGGTCGAGACGGTCCAGAGCCTCTACGTCGTGGACGCGGACGGGCGGCTCGTTGGGGCCGTGTCGCTCCGGAAGCTCTTTCCCGCAGCGGCGGAGAAGAAGATCTCCGACCTGATGAACCGCAATCTCATGACGGTCAGCCCCGACGCCCCGCAGGAGGAAGTCGCGAAACTCGTCTCCAAGTACGACGTCCACTCGATCGCCGTCGTGGACCGGGAGAAGCGGCCGCTCGGCATCGTGACCGTGGACGACGTCATCGACGTCCTGATCGAGGAGCAGACGGAGGACATGCTGCACCTGGCCGGCATGTCCGCCAAGGAGGAGGTCACCGAGGGGTACTTCGCGACCAAGGCCTTCCGCAACGTGCGCGCGCGGTTCAACTGGCTTCTCCTTCTCTTCGTCACCGAGACGCTGACGGGCACGGTGCTGCGCCATTTCGAGAGCGAGCTCGCGAAGGTCGTCGCGCTCTCCTTCTTCATCCCGCTCTTGATCGGAACCGGCGGTAACTCCGGCTCCCAGACCGTCACGACGATCGTGCGCGGCCTCGCCGTCGGCGAGATCAAGCTGCGCGATTTCTGGCGCGTCATCCTGCGCGAGGCGGGCAGCGGCCTCGCCCTCGGGATCCTGCTCGGCATCGTCGGCTTCGGGAGGGCGCTCCTCTGGGGCTCGACAATGCCGCTGGCCATCACCGTCGGCATCTCGATTCTCGTGATCTGCACCTGGGCCAACGCCGTCGGCGCCTCGATCCCGATGCTCGCGACCGCCGTCAAGATCGACCCCACGATCATGTCTGCCCCGCTGATCGCCACCCTCGTCGATGCGACGGGCCTATTCATCTACTTCATGATCGCCCGGTCGATCCTGGGGCTTTAGGTGTCAGGGAACAAACACCTTGATACGATCAACACGGAGGACGCTCTATGAGCACTGAAACAAGAACACGGGACTGGACCGCCCCCGAACTGGACCATCCCGTCATCAACTACCGGGCGGAGAACGGGATCGCGGTCATCGAGATGGACGATCCGCCGGCCAACACCTACACGTACGCGATGATGCGACAACTCGACGACGCGGTCCTGCAGGCCCGCTTCGACGACGACGTCCACGTCGTGATCCTGCGCGGCAAGGGGGACCGGTTTTTCTCGGCCGGGGCGAACATCGGGATGCTGAACGCCGTCACGCCGGGGTTCAAGTACTTCTTCTGCCTGCACGCCAACGAGACGCTCCTGCGCCTCGAGCACACGCCCAAGCTTGTCATCGCGGCCCTGAACGGGCACACGGTCGGCGGCGGGCTCGAGATCGCGATGGCCTGCGACCTGCGCATCGCGCGCAAGGACGCCGGGAAGATCGGCCTGCCGGAGGTCACGCTCGGCGTGCTTCCGGGCACCGGCGGCACGGCGCGCCTGGGCAAGCTCATCGGGAAATCCCGCGCGATCGAGCTGATGATCACGGGCAACACCTTCTCCTTCGAGGAGGCGCACGACCTCGGCCTCGTCAACCAGGTCATCGAGGCGACGGCCGAGGAGTGGTGGGAGCAGGTCATGGACTACGCCCGCCAGTTCGTGCCGCCGGCCAAGGCGTCCAAGGCGGTCGGCCGGATCAAGCGCTCGGTCCAGTCCGGCTGGGACCTCCCGCTCGAGTCGGCCCTCGCCGTGGAGCGCGAGCTCCAGCAGCTTCTCTTCCAGAGCGAGGACGCGAAGGAAGGCATAGCCGCCAACCAGGAAAAGAGAGTTCCGCGCTTCAAAGGCAAGTAACTGTTACAGACAATCGGGTCATCGGGTGATCGGGTCATCGGTTCATTTGCCCCGAAAACATGTACCCGACACGATGAACTGATGTTCCGATGAACCGATGAACCGATTCTTATGAGTGAAACAACTTCTCTTGACTTGAAGACAGACCTCTTCATCAACGGCGAGTTTGTCGCCGCCGCGTCCGGCAAGCGTTTCTCAACAACAAATCCCGCGACGGGCGAGACGCTCGCGGAGGTCGCGGAGGCGGGCCGCGAGGATCTGGATCGGGCGGTCGCCGCGGCGCGCGCGGCGTTCGAGGCGGGGCCCTGGGCGCAGATGAAGCCGCGGCAGCGCGGAAAGATCCTGATGAAGGCGGCGGAGCTGCTCTCCTCGCGGGCCGAGGAGTTCGGACGGGTCGAGACTCTCGACAACGGAAAGCCGATCTTCGAGGCCGCGAAGATCGACATGCCCGCGGCCGCGGAGTGCCTCTCCTACTTCGGCGAGTCGGCCGACAAGCTCTACGGCGATACGTACCCGGGGCGCCCCGACGCGATGCTGCTGACGCTGCGCGAGCCGGTCGGCGTCATCGGAGCGATCACGCCGTGGAACTTCCCGCTGTTGCAGGCGATGTGGAAGATCGCGCCCGCCCTCGCCCTCGGCAACACAGTGGTCCTGAAACCCGCGTCGGCGACACCGCTCACGGCGCTCCTCTTCGCGCAACTCCTGGCGGAGGCCAGCCTCCCCGCCGGCGCTTTCAACGTCGTGCCGGGGCCGGGCGCGCAGATCGGCGCGGCGATGGCGGAACATCCGGGGATCGACAAGATCTCCTTCACCGGAGAGACGGCCACCGGCAAGGCGATCCTGCGGGCCGCGGCCGGGACCGTGAAGCGCGTCTCGATGGAGCTCGGCGGCAAGTCTCCCAACGTCGTCTTCGCCGACGCGGACCTGGACGCCGCCGCTCGCGGGGCGATCAACGCGATCTTCTATGGCAAGGGGGAGCTCTGCTCGGCCGGGTCGCGCCTGCTCGTCGAGGAGTCCGCGCATGACGCGCTCCTCTCGAAAGTCGTCGAGCGCGCGAAGAAGCTCGTTCCGGCCGATCCGCTCGATCCGAAGACGCGGCTCGGCTCGCTCGTCTCCGAGTCGCAGCGCGAGAGCGTCGAGCGCTACGTCGAGAGCGGCAAGAAGGAAGGCGCGAAGCTCGTGGCCGGGGGCAACCGCGTGTCCGTTGGCGGGAAGGGCGCGTTCTTCGAGGCGACCGTTTTCGACGCCGTCTCCCCGGACATGAAGATCGCGCGCGAGGAGATCTTCGGCCCGGTGCTCGCCGCGATGACGTTCCGCGACGAATCGGAGGCGGTCGCGCTCGGCAACGCGACGATCTACGGGCTCGCCGCCGCCGTCTGGTCGCGCGACGTCAAGAAGGCGCTCCGCGCGGCCCGGGCGCTCAAGGCCGGCACGGTCTGGATCAACGCCTACAACCTGTACGACGCGGGCCTGCCGTTCGGCGGCTACAAGCAGTCGGGTTTTGGCCGCGAGCGGGGTCATTACGCGCTCGAGGAGTACACGCAGGTCAAGAGCGTCTGGATCGACCTGACGTAGGACGGGACTCGGGACTCGGGACTCGGGACTCGAAGCGACGAAGAACAGTGAGGACCTGGTTCGCCGCCGTGCGGACCGCTTTCTATGCGGCCGGCTTCGTGTTCCTCTGGGGATGGCTCGCGTCGGGCGTCCGCGGCTACGACGCCCGCCTGAGCTTCGAGCTCTCCCCCGCTTCGAGGCCGTTCGGAATGGTCCTGATCGTGGCCGGCGGCCTCGTCGTTCTCGCCTGTCTCGCGAGCTTCGTTGTCCGCGGGCAGGGAACGCCCTTTCCCCTGGACCCGCCGGTGGCGTTCGTGCCCTCCGGCCCCTACCGCTACGTCCGCAACCCGATGTACGTCGGGGCGGCGTTCGTTCTGTGCGGCTATGGCCTCTGGGAGCGGTCCGTCGCCGTCGTGGTTTTCGCGGTTGTGTTCCTCCTCTTCTTCCACGTCTTCGTCGTGCTCGTCGAGGAGCCGGGGCTCGAGCGCCGCTTCGGCGAGAGCTATCTCGCCTACAAGAGAGCGGTCCACCGCTGGCTTCCTCGCCGGCCACTCGCCTCGTCATAGACTCAGGGGGATGCGAGGGAGAACAACCCGCGTTGCCGCGGTTCTCTTCACGATCGCGGCGCTTCTCGGCGCGGCGGAGCCGTCTCCGCGGCCGGCCCTGGACGCGGTGCTCGACGCGCTCGAACAGGTGCGCAGCTTCCGAGGCGCGGCGATCTCGCCCGACGGGACGAGCGTCGCCTGGGTCGAGAGGATCCGCGGCCGCGACGGGAACGAGAACCTCTCCTCCATCGACGTCGCCGCGGTCTCGCGGCCGGTCTCGCGCCGCCTGACCGCCGGCACCGACGCGCGCGCCCACCGGGAGCACGACGTAGCCTGGTCCCCGAATGGCCGGTCGATCGCGTTCCTCTCCGACGCGGCGAAGGACCGGCAACTCCAGCTCTACGTCGCGCCCGCCATGGGTGGTCCCGCGCGGAGAGTCACCGGGGTCGAGGGACACCTGGGACACCTCCGGTGGTCTCCCGACGGCCGGTCGATCGCTTTCCTCTTCATCGAAGGACCGGCGCAGGAGCCGGGAGCGCTCGTGGCCTACCGGCCCGACGCCGGGGTCGTCGAGCGGGACACCGCGCAGCAGCGGATCGCGGTCGCGGACGTTGCCTCCGGGCGCATGCGCGCGGTCAGCCCTTCGAACCTCTACGTCTACGACTACGACTGGTCTCCCGACGGCCGGAGCTTCTGCGCGGAGGCGGCCGAGGGCTCGGGCACGAACAACTACTGGATCGCGCAGCTCTACATCGTCGCCTCGGACACCGGTCGCGCCCGCTCGGTCTGGAAGCCTCCGCTCCAGATCGCCTGCCCCCGCTTCTCCCCGGACGGGCGGTCGATCGCCGTGATCCACGGCCTGATGAGCGACGAGGGCTCGACCGGCGGCGACGTCTATCTCGTCCCGGCACAGGGGGGCGAAGCGAAAAACCTGACCCCGGGAATGCGGGCCTCGGCGAGCTCGCTCGCCTGGCGCGATTCGGGGGAGATCCTCTTCACGCAGCACGCCGACGGAAACTCGGCGGTGGCGAGCGTGGATCCGGCCAGCGGGAAGATCGCGACGCTCTGGGGCGGCCCCCGCGCGATCTCGAGCTTCAGCGCCGCCCGGCGGGGCGCCGCGTCCGCGGCGATCATCCAGTCGTTCGAGCATCCGCCGGAGATCTGGGCCGGGCCGGTCGGCGCGTGGAAGCCGGTCACGCGGGAGAACGCGAACCAGAACGCCTACTGGGGCGAGGCGCGGAGCCTCCACTGGGAGAGCGGCGGCCTGCACGTCCAGGGATGGCTCCTGCCTCCGAAGAACGTCGAGCCGGGAAAGCGATACCCGATGGTCGTCAGCGTCCACGGCGGCCCCTCCTCGGCGAGCACGCCTTCCTGGCCCGTGCGCTGGAACGCGGTCCTCCCGAGCCAGGGCTATTTCCTCTTCCTCCCCAACCCGCGCGGCAGCTTCGGTCAGGGGGAATCCTTCACGGAGGGGAACGTCAAGGACTTCGGGCACGGTGATTTCGCCGACATCGTCAGCGGTGTGGACGAGGTTCTCCGGTCCGCCCCCGTGGACCCGGAGCGCATCGGGATCGCCGGCTGGAGCTACGGCGGCTACATGACGATGTGGGCGGTGACGCAGACGCGGCGCTTCGCGGCGGCCGTGGCCGGCGCGGGGATCGTCAACTGGCAGAGCTATTACGGCCAGAACCGGATCGACCGCTGGATGGTCCCGTTCTTCGGCGCCTCGGTGTACGACGACCCGGACGTCTACGCGCGCTCCTCGCCGATCACATTCATCAAGAAGGTCCGGACCCCGACGCTCGTCCTCCACGGCGACCGCGACTCCGAGGTCCCGACGCCGCAGGGGTACGAGTTCTGGCACGCCTTGAAGACGCTCGGCGTTCCGACCGAGCTCGTCGTGTACGAGAACGAAGGGCACGCGATCCTGCGGCGCGATCACCAGCGGGACATCGAGCGCCGCGTCGTCGGCTGGTTCGATCGATACCTGAAAGGGACGCCATGACAACCGAAACGAAATCGTCCCCGTCGGTCGTCTACGAAGCGCTGGTGCTGTGCGACGACATCCGCTTCGAGAACAACGGGAAGCTCCTCCTGATCGGCGTCTATTCCGACATGGTCCAGGTCTTCAAGCTGCCGCTGCAGCTTCGTTCGCTCGGCCTCGCGGTGAGGGCCAGGGCGATGTCGAAGGGGCGCATCGCGTTCAACGTGACGGCGACCGACCCGCAGGGGAACAGCCTGCTCGAGGCCAACGGCGAGATGAACTACGAGGGGGAGCCGGGTCGGGCGATCTGGCTTCCGATCGTCATGGGGCCAACGCTCCTCACGACCGAAGGGCAGTACGGGATCCGCATCGCGCTCGGCGACGCACCCCCGATCCACGAGTCTTTCCTCGTCAAGAAGACTCCGACGCCCGAGGCGCCGGCCATCGCGCCTCGGCCAAACTGAGGGGCATCGCCAGCCACACGCTGCCGGGCGTGTCTCACATCGAGGGGAAGCGGAAAGGAGCGAGGCGATGTTCGATTCGAGAACGCTCGCGGGCAAGTCCATCCTCGTCACCGGCGGAGGATCCGGGCTCGGACTCGCGATGTCGAAGGCATTCGTGGCGTGCGGCGCGAGGGTCACGATCGCCGGGAGAACGCGCGAGCGCCTGGAAGCCGCGGTGAAGGAGATCGCCGCGGCGGCGCGGGAAGGGGCCGAGGCGGACTCGTTCGCGGCCGACGTGCGGGACCCGGAGCAGGTCGAGAGGCTCGTTGCCCGCGCGGTCGAGCGGTTCGGCCGGATCGACGGCCTCGTCAACAACGCGGCGGGCAACTTCCTCGCGCTCTCTGAAGACCTGACACCCAATGGCTTCGATGCCGTGGTGCGCACGGTCCTCCACGGTTCGGTCCATTGCGCGCTCGCCGTCGGGCGGCACCTTCTCGCGCGGCGGGCGCCGGGCGCGATCGTGTCGATCGTCACGACCTACGCCTGGACCGGAACGGCGTTCGCGCTCCCCTCCGCTTGCGCCAAGGCGGGAGTGCTCGCGATGACGCGCTCGCTCGCCGTCGAGTGGGGACATGCCGGGATCCGGGTCAACGCGATCGCGCCGGGACCGATCCCGACGGAGGGCGCGTTCTCGCGCCTGATGGCGGGGGCCGGCGCCGAGAAGAGCGCCCTCGCGCGGATCCCGCTCGGGCGCTTCGGCACGAAGGAGGAGATCGCGAACCTCGCGACCTTCCTCCTCTCCGACCTCTGCCCCTACCAGACCGGCGACTGCGTCACGATGGACGGCGGAGAATGGCTCGCGGGCGCCGGGGAATTCTCCGACTACCGAAAGATTCCGCGCGACCAGTTCAAGGCCGCCCTCGACGCGATGAGGCCGAAGAAGCGCTAGGTTCTGGTCGTCCGATCCCTTGTCATCCCTCCGCCCACTGTCATCCTGAGCGGAGCGAAGGATCTGCTCTCTCGATTCCGCGGGGGCAGATCCTTCGTCGCTTCGCTCCTAGGATGACAGGTGGATCAGGGCAACCTCGCGACTCTTATTGAATCCTCGTCGGCCGAAACCGCATAATGACGGCCATGAGAATAGGAATACTGGGAACCGGAGAGGTCGGGCAGGCACTCGGCCACGGGCTCATTTCGCTCGGGCACGAGGTCAGGATGGGGTCGCGGCAGGCGGGGGGCGAGAAGGCCGCGGCCTGGGTCGCGAAGGTGGGCAAGGGGGCCTCCGAGGGGACGTTCGCGGAGGCGGCGTCGTTCGGCGAGCTGGCCGTGCTCGCGACGCTCTGGTCGGGAACCGAGAACGTGATCCGCCTGGCCGATCCGAAGAATCTCGCCGGGAAGGTCGTCATCGACGCGACGAACCCGCTCCTCTTCACGCCCAATGCGCCGCCGTCGCTGGCGCTCGGCCACACCGATTCGGGCGGGGAGCAGGTCCAGCGCTGGCTCCCTCAGAGCCGCGTCGTCAAGTGCTTCAACACCGTCGGCCACGCCCACATGGTCCATCCCGATCTTCCGGGCGGACCTCCCGACATGTTCCTCTGCGGAAACGACCATGACGCCAAGCAGACCGTCGCGGAGATCTGCCGCGGCCTGGGGTGGCCGGTCATCGACATCGGGGGCATCGAGGGCTCGCGCCTGCTCGAGCCGATCTGCATCCTCTGGGTCCTCTACGGCATCCGCACGAACTCCTGGAACCACGCCTTCAAGCTCCTGCGGAAGTAAAGCCCCTCGTCAGGCCTCCGGTGTCCTCGTGCCGTAGGGGAGGGCCTTGCGCCCTCCCGCCTCTCCTCTCGTCCCGCCGCGACAGAGAGAAGGATTAGAGGCACGGTCGTGGGGAGCAGCCGCATTTTCGGCTCGCCGCCTGCCGGGAAGGTCAGAGGACCACGGGGAGCGCTTGGAGGCCGCGCAAGACGGGACCGCGGCGCCAGCGCAGCGCGTCCTCCGCGACAGTCAGCCGCAGCCCGGGCGCGCGGCGCAGGAGAGCCCCGATCGCAATCTCCCCTTCCAGGCGGGCGAGCGGCGCTCCGAGGCAGTAGTGGATTCCGAGTCCGAAGGCGAGGTGCCGGTTCGGCTCGCGGGCGAGATCGAGCGTGTCCGGATCGGGAAATTGCCGGCCGTCGCGGTTGGCGGAGGCGAGCACCGCGTAGACCGTCTCCCCGCGCGGAATCGCCACGCCGGCGATCGCGATGTCCTCGCGCGCGAAGCGCTCGGTGGCGGTTGTGAGCGGGCTCTCGTACCGCAGGAGCTCTTCAATTGCGGCTTTGATCCCCGACGGCTCGGCGCGGAGCCGCTCCATCTGGCCGGGATGTCTCATCAGGGCGAGCGAGCCGTTGCCGATCAGGTTGACCGTCGTCTCGTGCCCGGCGATCAGAAGAAGAAAGATCATCGCGGCGAGTTCGTCCTCGTCGAGCCGGTCGCCGGCTTCCTCCGCGGCCACGAGGGCGCTCACGAGATCGTCGCGCGGCTCGGCGCGCCGAGCGCGAACGAGCCTGCGGATGTAGCGGAGGAACGCCCAGACGGAAGGGGCGGCCATGAGCATGCGCGCGCCGCTCGGGTCTGAGGACACGACGACGCTCGACCAGCGGTGGAACCGGCGCCGGTCCTCGGACGGCACCCCCAGCATCTCCGCGATGATCGTCGTCGGAATGGAAAGGGCGTAGTCCCGGATCAGGTCCATCCCTCCCCGCCTTGACGCCTCGTCCAGGAGAGCGTCGGCGAGGACCTGCATCCGCCCGCGCATCCTCTCGACGAGAGGCGGAGTGAACGCCTTGTGGACGAGCGCGCGCAGCCGCGTGTGGTCCGGCGGGTCCAGATCGAGCATTGTGCGCGCCAGCGGCCGGAACGCCTTCGGTATCCACGGCTGCCGCGCCGACTGCTCCGCCGTGAGCGCGTTGGCCATGTCCTTGGCGAAGCGCGGGTCCTTCAGCGCCGCCGCGACGTCCTCGTAGCGCGTGATCAACCAGGCCGACTGTTTCCCCGGCAGGGCGACGCGGCAGACCGGCTCCTGCTCGCGCAGGCGCGCGAAAAACGGATAGGGATCCGCCTTGAATTCCGGGCTCGCGAGATCGACTTCGAGGTCGCTCAGGCCTTCTGCTTCGCGGCTTTCCCCGCCTCGACGTCCTTGATCCAGCCGAGCAGGCCGCGGAAGTACGCCTCCTGGTCGTCCCACATGGCGAGGTGGCTCCCCTTCTCGCAGAGGACGACGCGGGAGTTGGCGATGAGCTTGCCTTCGCGGCGCATGTCCTCCGGGTTCATCTCGTCGTAGCGGCCGGAGATCACGAGAGTCGGGACGCGGATCTGCGCGAGGTCCTTCCAGCGGTCCCAGTCCTTGAACGTGCCCGTGACCACGAACTCGTTGGGGCCCTGCATCGTGTTGTAGACCTTCTCGTTCACGTGCTTGAAGGCGCGCTCGACGGGGTCGGGCCACGGGTCGAGCCGGCAGATGTGCCGCGAGTACACGGCCTTCATCATCGTCTCCTGATACTCCGGCGCCTGGTACTCCCCCTTCTTCTCGTACTTGTCGAGGATCGCGAGGACGTCCGCCGGCAACGCCGCGCGCAGCTTCGCCGCGTACTCCATGTAGGACGGGATCGAGGCGGTCATCGAGGAGAGGACGAAGCCCTTCAGGTGCTTCTGGTACTTCAGGGCGTACTCAATGCCGAGCATGCCTCCCCAGGAATGCCCGAGAAGATAGAAGTTCTCGAGTCCCAGCGCCGCGCGCACCTGCTCGACTTCCTCGCGAAAGCGGTCGATCGTCCAGAGGCTCGTGTCGTCCGGCTGGTCGGAATAGGACGAGCCCAGCTGGTCGTGGTAATAGAACTCGATCCCCTGCTGAGGCAGGAAATCCTCGAAGCACTCGAAATACTCGTGGTTGAAGCCGGGCCCTCCGTGGAGCGTCAGCATCTTGATCCGCCCCGAGCCGATCTTCTTCGTCCAGACCTTGTACTTGCCGCCGTCGATCGGGATGAGCCGGACCCCTCCGGTTTTGACCTCCGCGGCGTTCGGAGCCGCCGTCTTCTTCGATCCGGGGACCGCGCCGAGCGCCTTCGATCCCGCAGCGAGACCCGCCAGCGCCGCCGCGCTCATCTCCAGGAACCCGCGCCGATCCAACCTGCTCATGAGACCTCCTCCTCACTTCGGAAGGCTCTGATCCTACCCGAGGGCCCGCCACGAAAGAGGCCGCCGTTCCGGTAGACTCCCCCATCAATTGTCCGGGCAAGGAAGATTTCCTAGCGGAAAGAAGGAGGAAGCACGATGAAGTTTCGCAACGGTCTCGCGGGAGTCCTGGCTCTCGGATTGGTGCTGCTGGCTTCGGCCGCGATGGCCGACGAGAAGGGGAAGAAGGCCGCCAAGGCCGGACCGCCCGACGAAAAGGCGATGATGGAAGCGATGACGAAGGCGTCGACGCCGGGCGAGGCGCACAAGAAGCTCGAATCCATGATCGGCACCTGGGACACGAAGGTCACGATGTGGATGGATCCCTCCAAGCCCCCCGCGGAGTCGACCGGCACATCGGAGAACCGCTGGGTGCTCGGGAACCGTTACGTGCAACAGACCTTCGAGGGAACGTTCATGGGGCAGCCCTTTTCGGGCATCGGCTACACGGGCTACGACAACATCGGGAAGAAATACATGGGCACCTGGATGGACACGGGAAGCACCGAAATGATGAACATGACCGGAAAGGCCGACGCCGCGGGAAAGGTCATGACGTTCGCGGGCACGATGAATGACCCGATGACCGGCAAGGCCTGCAAGCTCACCTCCAAGGTCACCGTCGCCGACAACGATCACCACACGATGGAGATGTGGGGGCCCGACCCGTCCGGGAAGGTCTACAAGATGATGGAAATCACCTACGTCCGAAAGAAGTAGCCGTTCTTCCCTCCCCCTGGCCCCGCCGGGGGGAGACACTCTCCCAGCGGCTTCGCAGTGGCGGAAAGGTCGCCCTGGAGCCGTCGTCGTTTCCCTCCGTCGGCACGCGCCGGCCGGCCGCAACAGTCAGACCCGGCCGGCGCTGAGGTTCCTCGCAGTTTCATCGTGGCGCCGGATGCCTCGTACCATGCTCGTCACCCATCACCGACTGCGGGAAACGCCGCCGGCTCCGGGGCTCTCAGTCCGGCAAATGCCGAGATGGAGGGCCGGCGGGTGGCGCCGGACGGAGACCTCGCGCGCGGGCGGCTTGGGCCGTAATACAGAGCCCTCGTTTGAACTCTCTCGACCGCCGTTCTCGCAGCGAACGCCTGCGGTCGAAAGCCGACGGCGACAGGACCCGCCGGCCCGGATTTTCGCGCGTTAGTTTCCGAAGAGGCCGCGCGGGCGCTTCATCCCTTTCCAGGCGGCGTAGACGAAACCGGCAGCGGTCAGCGCGGCGAGCGCGATCTTGGTGACGTCGATCACCGGCCGGACCTCGACGCCTTCTTCCGTCGCGACGATGACGGCGACGGGCCGCGCGAGGGTTTTTCCTCCGCCGCCTCCGCCTCCCCCGCTGCCGCGGCTCCGGCGCCCCTCCCGCTCGACCGCGACACCGCCTCCCGAGCCCAATCCGAATCCCGCGATCGCGAGCACTTCCGCCGCGGGGAGGATCAGGACGTCCCCGTGCAGGATCGGCTCCGAATAGACCTTCGAGACATCCGCGCTCGAGAGCAGCCGTTCCATGATCCCGCTCACGCGGTCGAGCGGCGGACTCGGGCCGCG
This sequence comes from uncultured Acidobacteriota bacterium, assembly GCA_963815865.1. Taxonomy (GTDB): domain Bacteria; phylum Acidobacteriota; class Thermoanaerobaculia; order UBA5066; family Gp7-AA6; genus JAWOLE01. The sequence goes on along the minus strand of CAWFIK010000003.1, from coordinate 512,610 downwards.
AACCTCCGGCGGCCGATCGGTGGTGCTTCCGGGGCTCATGCTCGTCCTCCTTTCCGTCTCCGTTTCCGGCGTGCGGCCAGGCGCAGAACGATCCCTGCCGCGGCGCCGGCGCCCAGAAGGATCCATTGAATGCGGCGGGTCCAATCGGTGATCGGAAAGAGCCGCCGCGCACCCGAGTCCCGAACCTCGACGGCGAGCGGCCGGCTCCAGACGAGTCTCCCGGGGACTCCGGGCGGGCGCACCGTCACCGTGCGGAAGAGAGGAACGAGGAGACGGCCGCCGTGCCGCAATCCCTCCGCACGCCCGGTCTCGACGGCGATCACGAACCGGACTCTATCGCGCTCACGTTAGCATTCGCGTCGATGCTCTGGCGTGGCCTCGCTCGCGTGGGATATGCCGCCATGGGAGTGATCTATGTGACGATCGGGGTCGTCGCGGCGCGGATCGCCTTCCTCGGGACGCGCGGGCACGTGGCGGGAATGCACGGCGCGCTCGCGGTCCTCCTCCGGCAGGAGGAAGGGCGCGCGATCGTGGCGCTGGTGGCCGCGGGGCTCGCGTGCTTCGCCGTCTGGCGCACGGTTCAGACTTTCACCGCGCGGGGCGGCGCGATCGCGCGGGCCGGCTGGGCGATCACGGCGATCGGCTACGGCGCGCTCGCCTGGACCGGAGCCAGCCTGCTCCTGAAGTTTCCGCGCGGGGAGCGCTTCGAGCGTATGGGCGTCGGCACGCTCCTCCCCTATCCGGCGGGGCGCTTCGCGCTCCGCCTCGCCGCGGCGATCCTCCTCATCACCGGGATCATCGCCGTCGTCCAGGGCATGAGCGGACGGCTCCCCCGGTGGCTCGCGGGCGCCGGATTCCACCGCCCGGCCCGCGGGATCGTCTGGCGCGCCGCTCGGATCGGCCTCGCGGCGCGGGGAATCGTCGCCATCGCGATGGGATACCTCCTCCTGCGCGCCGTCGCGGACTTCGACCCGCGCGAGGCCGTCGAGATCGGCGGGTCGCTGCGCGTTCTGTCGCGATCGCCGGGAGGCCCGATCCTCATGGGCGTCGTCGCCCTGGGTCTCATCTCCTACGGCATCGCGCTGTGGGCCGTCGCGGCGGCCCGCCGACCCGCGTGACCTAAGCCGCAGGGATCGAGCAACCGAGTAGTGCGTCACTTTGCACATCGAGTTGACCGAGGCGGAAGGGACGCCCCGGAGCCGGCAGCGTTCCCTACGGGGCACGCGCCCGCAGGCCGTGTCGGAAAGAACCGGCGGGCGCTGAGGGTTCCTCGCAGTCTCATCGTGGTGCCGGCGGTGGCGTTCCATGCTCGTCACCCATCACCCCGTACGGGAACGCCGCCGTCTCCGGGGCTCGCAGTCCGGCTTAACGCCACCGTGGAGCCCCGGCGGCGGGACCGCCTCCCGGAGGAGCGCCGTGAGCGAAAGCACACCACCACGAATCCCGAATTGCCTCTCTATAACTGTGCTTTCGCGTTAGAGCGACGGCCGGTCCTCTCATCACGGCCTGCCGTCGCGTGCCGACGGAGGGAGGCGGGCCCGACGCCGGGGCGGATTGGAAGCCACAAGCAAACTGACCCACTACCAGCATTCGGCCAAAGTAGACGCGAACAGGGCCCGTTAACTTCGCGCTTTTCCCATGTACTGGATCGCCTTGTCTCGGTAGGCCTTCGCCTCCTCGGGCGTCGCGTCGCTCGCGAGAACGGCCACGGTCACGTGCGCCGTCTCGCCCACCTGGAGGGGCAGAACCTGGCCGCGGCGCTCGATGCCGAAGTCCTCGAGCTTCACGTCGAAGTCCGCCGTGAGCCTCACGAAGTTGCCCGGCCGCATCTGGTTGAAGGGAGTGCCACGCGGCACATAGGTGAGCCGGGCCGCGACTTCCATCTTCTTCCGAACTCCGTTCAACTCGAAGATCCCCTCGCCGACCACGTCCACCGGCGCGTTGCCCTCGAGCGCGGGCGCCGACGCGGACTTGATCTTTTCCAGCGTGAAGACCGCGAGCGGATTCTTTTTCACGCCGAGCGCCTTCGCCACGTGGCCGTCGCGCATCTCGATGCCGGTCTTGATCGAGGCGAGCTGGACTTCGATCCGGGCGGCCGTGCCCGCGCCTTGCAGGTTCTTCGGATCGGCCTTGAGCGTGCCGGTGACCTGGTTCGTCGTGCCGATGATGTCTTCGAGCGGCGCGGACGTGCGGAACTGCACCGTGTCCCGTCCCCACGCGTCGTCCACCTTGAACTCCCGGACTCCGCCGGCCGGCGCCGGCTGCGCCGCGAGGACGCTGGAGAGCGCGGCCACGGCCCCGAGCGCCAGGATGACCCGCGATCGCAGAAGCGAGTTGGGAAAATATTTCATGAAGGCTCCTCTCGATGATCCGCGCGCATCGTAGCCTCTCGACCCCTGCAGTGAGCGGCAAGGAGGCAAAGCTGACCGTTCCCTGACAGATCGCTGACATCGATTCGAGGGTCCGCACTGCTACGCTGCCAACAGGAGGTCCGAGATGAAGAAGAGTCAATCCCTTACCGTCCTCGCCGCCCTCGCCGTGGCAACGCTTCTGCTCGCTCCCGCTGCGGCGCCGGCGTCGGGCTCGTCGAGCATGTCTGCTCCCACGATGCAGCAACAGAGGATGACCCCGGAACAGGAGGCGGTGTCCCTCTACAACGACGGGATCTCCTATCGCGACAAGGCCGCGAAGCTGGAGAAGGAGGCCGAAACCGAGAACGACGCGGCGAAGAGACAGAAGCTCGAAGCGAAGGCGAAGGACAAGCACGAGGACTCGATCAAGAAGTTCGCCAGGGCGACCGAGAAGAACCCCAACCTCTTCATGGCCTGGGGCAGCCTCGGCTACGCCTATCGCAAGATCGGGAAATACAACGAGTCGCTCGCGGCGTACGGCAAGGCGCTCGAGATCCAGCCCAACTACACGCCCGCGATCGAGTACCGGGCGGAGGCGTACCTCGGCCTCGGCCGGCTGGACGAGGTCAAGTCCGTGTACATGACGCTCTTCAACATGGACCGCCCGCGCGCCGACGAGCTCGCCGCCGCCATCGACAAGTGGCTGGAAAAGAGAAAGGCGGATCCGACGAGCGTGGACCCCGCGCAACTCGACGAGTTCTCGAAGTGGGCGCAGCAGCGAAAACAGCTCGCTTCGCAGGTCTCTTCGGTGCTGAAGCCGAGGAATGAGCGCTGGTAGCGCCGCCGCTGTTCTCCTCGCGCAGCTCCTTGTAGGCGGAACCGGCGGCTGGTCCTGGAGGCTGCCGCCGGGCCTTCCGCCTCCCCGCGTTCCGGCGGACAACCCGATGTCGACGGAAAAGGTCGCGCTCGGACGGCGTCTCTTCTACGACCCGCGTCTCTCGGGAAACGGGACGCAGTCCTGCTCTTCCTGCCACGAGCCCGCGCGCGCCTTCACCGACGGCCGGGCGCACGCGCTCGGCTCGACCGGAGAGCTCCACCCGCGCAGCGCGATGAGCCTCGCCAACGCGGCGTATTCCGCCTCGCTCACGTGGGCCGATCCCGGCAAGCGCGCGCTCGAAGAGCAGGCCGTCGTGCCGATGACCAACGAGCACCCGGTCGAGATGGGCCTGACGGGGCACGAGGCGGAGGTCCTCGCGCGGCTCCGGGCCGAACCGCTCTACGGAGACCTCTTCGCGCGGTCGTTTCCCGGCGAGCGCGAGCCGATCACGTTCGTCGACGCCCGGAAGGCGATCGCGTCGTTTGAGCGGACGATCCTCTCCGGCGATTCCCCCTACGACCGTTTCGTATGGCGGGACGATCCGGCCGCGATGTCCGACTCCGCCCGCCGCGGAATGAGCCTTTTCTTTTCCGACCGCCTCCGATGCAGCCGCTGCCACGAGGGCTTCACGTTCTCCGGGCCCGTCGTCTGGCAGGGCGGCCCCGATGCGCGGCCCGCGTTCGTCAACAACGGGATCGACGGCGCCTCCGGCGGATCCGATCCCGGCGTCTTCACCGTTACGCGGCGTCGCGCCGACCGCGGCCGCTTCCGCGCACCGACGCTCCGAAATATCGCCGTGACGGCTCCCTACATGCACGACGGCCGCTTCGCCACGCTCGAGACCGTCATCGACCATTACGCCCGCGGCGGGCTCCCCGGCCCGTCGCGCAGCCCTCTCCTGACCGGCTTCACGATCACCGCCGAGGAGCGCTGCGACCTCGTCGAGTTCCTCCAGAGCCTGACCGACGACGATTTCCTGACCGACCCGCGCCTCTCCGACCCCTGGACCGTCGCTTCGCCCGCTGATTGATCATCGTTGTCATCCTGAGCGCAGCGAAGGATCTGCCCTGGTCGCGCTCAGTACGAGAGCAGATTCTTCGTCGCTTCGCTCCTCAGAATGACAGCGGCTAACCCGACTCCTACGCCGCTTTCGCGGGGGCGGCGGCGGCGCCCTTCAGATGCTTGTCGAGGAAATCGAGGATCCCCTTCCACCCTTCGATCTGGTTCTTCTTCTTGGAGAAGCCGTGGCCTTCGTCGGGGAACACGACGTACTCGACGGAAACACCGTTCTTGCGCGGCCGCGGCCACGATGTCGTCGGACTCCGGCTTGATGACGCGCGGATCGTTGGCGCCCTGGAGCACCATGAGCGGCTTCTTGATCTTGTCGGCGTGAAAGAGCGGCGAGACGGCGAGGAGCATCTCCCGGTCCTTCACCGGGTCTCCGATCTCCTGGTAGAGCGCCTCGCGCTGCGACTCCCACCACTTCGGGATGGATTCGAGCGTGCGGACCCAGTTGGAGATCCCGAAGAGATCCACGCCCACGGCGAATGCGTCGGGCTGGAGCGTCAGCGCCGCCAGCGTCATGTACCCGCCGTAGCTTCCGCCGAGGATGCCGATGCGGTCCGGGTCCACGTACGGCAATCCCTGCAGGTACTTCTTCCCGGAGACGCAGTCCTCGAGCGGCTCGTGGCCGTGCTTCTTGTCGTCGGCGGTATAGAACGTCTTGCCGTAGCCGGAGCTGCCGCGGTTGTTGATCCCGAGCACGACATAGCCGTGGTTGACGAGGTACTGGATGTACGGGCTGTAGGAGCGCCGCGTCTGCCCGCCCGGCCCGCCGTGGACCCAGACGAGCGCCGGCGCCTTCGCCTGCGCGGAGGCCTGCTGCGGCTTGTAGAAGATGTTCGGGACCGTCATGCCGTCGAACGAAGAAAAGCGCACGACCTGCGCCTCGACGAGGTCGTCGGGGTCGATCTCCTTCGAGAGCGTGTCCGTCAGGCGGACGGGGGCCTTCCCGCCAAACTCGTAGACGTACAGGTTGTTGGGAGCCCGGTCGCCGTTCAACTGGAAGGCGAGCTTCGTCTCGCTGCGGGAGATCCGGACCGACGAGATCTCCCCCGCGGGAAGGTTCGGAACGGCCACGAGCCTGTTGGTCTTCGCGTCGTGGATGCGCAGCGCCGTGCGTCCATCCTCGTTGACGCCGGTGACGCGGTAGCGCCCGTTGTGCGAGAAGAACGTGAACGCGACGTCCCAGTCGGCGCGCTCGACCTCCTCGTGCCTGCCGCTCGCCAGATCGTAGCGCTTCACTCGTAAGAACTCCGAGCCGTCGTTGGTCGTGTAGTAGAGCGCCTTCGATTCCGGGTCGAACGCCTCGGGGCCGTAGCTCGCGACCCCCGCGTGCTTCGAGATGAGCTTCGTCTCGTTCGTGACCGCGTTCCAGATCGAGATGTCGCTGTCGGCGGTCGTCCGCTGTTTGCCCAGCGCCAGCCAGCGCCCGTCGTCCGAGATGTCGCCGACGTCGTAGCCCGCCTCATTCTTGTAGAAGAGCTTGCGGGCGTAGCCCTTCGTCTCGTAGCGGTAGAGGTCGAAGAACTTGGGGTCGCGCTCGTTGGTCCGGACGTAGAACGCGTCGCCGGCCGGGGTCCACCCCGCGAAAGCCGCCTTCAGGCTCTCCCCCGGGGTCAGGTCTTTCTCGGAGCCGTCGGTTTCGCGCACGTAGAGGTGGTTCTTCTCGTTGCCCCCCTTGTCGCGCGTGTAGAGCACGCGGTCGTCCTTCGGGAAGTAGGAGACGGCCACCGTCGTGTCGGTCGTGGAGCTCGTGAGGGCCACGGGCTCCCCGCCAGTCACCGGCACCGAATAGACGTTGTAGATCCCGGTCTTGTTCGAGGAGAAGAGGATCTTCTTCTCGTCGGCCGAGAAGGACGCCCCCGTGATCGCGGTCGTGGAGAGAAATTGCTCGATCGTGTATTGCTTCGAGGGGCGCGCGGGCGGGCCAGCGAGGACCGGCGCCGCGAAAACGAGTGCCAGCGCGGCAAAGCGGAGACGGCGGGAAATCGTCATGGGATCGCTCCTTCTCTTGGAAGAGCGATTCTATGCGTTCGGATCACTCGCTTCTCTTCCAGGTTCGCCGGGGAGCGGTCTCAGCGCCTCTTCCTCGCGCAGGCCGCCTCGAAGCCAAGCGCGCACGCTTTCTTCTTCAGCTCCGCCGCGCGGCCGCGGTTGCCCGGGACTCCGCTCCCCTTCTCATACGCGACGGCGAGGTCGTAGCATCCTTCGCCGTCCCCGCCCTCGCATGCCTTGTCCAGGAACGCGGCGGCCTTCGCCGGATTCTTCTCGACGCCGGATCCGTGTGTGAAGACGGCGGCGGCGTTGAAGCAGCCGAAGGAGTCGCCGCGCTCGCAGCCGAGCTCCGAGAGCTCCCGTCCCTTCGCGAGATCTTTCGGAATCCCGTCCCCCGCGAGATAGAGCGCGCCGAGGAGCGAGCAGGCGCGCGAGCGGTTCGACTCCGGGTTGACGTCGTCGGAATCGATCGTCCGGTTGCACGCCTCCTGGAAGACAGCGGCCGCGCGCGCCTCGTCCTTCGCGACCCCGATGCCGTCGCGGTACGCGCGCCCGACGTTGACGCAGCCGTTCAAGTTCGAGCGCTGACAGCTCGTGCTGGCGCACCCGCGTTGATAGAGCGCAAACGCCTGTTTCGGGTCCTTCGCGACGCCGCGTCCGTTCTCGTGGAGGAATCCCAGGTTCGTGCAGGCGGCCGTACTGCCCATCTCGCACGCTTCGGCGTAGCGCGCTGCGGCCCGCGAGAGGTCGCGAGCGACTCCGCGCCCCTCGTCGGACATCAGCCCGGCGTTGTAGCAGCCGAGCGCGTCGCCGAGGTCGCACCCCTTCGCGTAGAGCGGCGTGGCGCGGTGATCGTCTTTCTTGACGAGGGAGCCGCTCCCGGTCGCGTACAGAAACGCGAGATGCGTGCAGCCGGCGCCGCTCCCGAGGTCGCACGAGCGCTGGAGCGCGGCGACGGCCTCCTGTGCCCGATCCGTCTTTTCCTTGAAGAACCGGGCGCCTTCCTCGGCGCACGCCTCGGCGGAGCCGGCAACGCAGGCGTTCTGGTAGAGGGCGAGCGCCCGGTCCCGGTCGGTCCCCCGGTTGCGAATCCAGAGTGTCCGGGCCTGGCGGAAACAGGCGGCTGCGATCCCGTCATGGCAGAGCCTTCCGAAGTAGGGCTCCTGCTCGTGCGGGACGAGCGTCGCCTGGACGGCGGTCCCGGCGCGCCACAGGACGACGCGCACGGGATCGCAGGAGCGATTGTAAGCGGCGTCCACGAAGTCGCAGTCGCCGGCGATGCGCGAGGAGCCGATCTCCGTCACGACGTCGCCGGCACGGACGTCCGCCGCCGCCCCCGGGCCGTCGGGGAACACCTCCGCGACGACGACGCCTTTGACGTCCGGCGGGATCGCGAGCTTCTTGCGGAGTTGCCGAGAGATGGGACGCGCCTCGATGCCGAGAGTCCCTCCCTCGCACCGCGGGGAAGCGGCGGCGGTCTCCGAGGCCTGAGACGGCGCGGAGGGTCCGGGCGCGGCGCACCCGGCCGCGAGGAGGACGGCGGACAGGGCGACCGCCGCGGAGCATCCGCCGGCAGTTCGCTTCACTGTGCCAGGCCCATGAACGAAAACCGCCGGACTCCGGTCACGCGCCGAACTGGCGCAGGTGATGGTCGAGGTGCTTGTACATCATGACGCCCCACTCCTCCCCGCGGAGCCTGCCGAGGAAGGAGTGAATGCGGGTCGAGGCCTTCTCCGGGCCGCTCTCGCAGAAGACGTTAACGAGCCTGGTGAGCCGCTGCTTCTCGGCCGCGAAGTCCCTTTCGTCGGTCACGATGAACGTCGGATCCGTCGGCGAGTTCCGGCTGAAGGGCTTCTCGCCGAGGAGCGACCGCCTGACGAAGGGTGCGAAAATTTTTCCGATGAGCGCTTGCTTGCGCGGCGTCTCCCCCGTCGCCACCTCCATCGCGCTCGAGCAGTGCGCCAGCATCTGCGCGGCGCCCATCTTTCCCCACTGGCGCTCGGCGCCCGGCTGCAGGCCCCCGAGCCTCGAGAGAACCGACTGCCGGTCGGCGGGATCGAAAAGCGTGCGCATGTCGAGAGCCTACGAGAATGCCGCATCCGTTACAACGACGGATCAGCCTCCGGAAGCCCGGACACCGTTCCTCCGCGGCTCGGTGCGACTCGTCCTCCGGGGCTCTTTTCCTTCGTCGTCGGTGTGGCGTACGCGGAAGGCGAGCAGAGCCGAGAAGAGTGTCGGGAAGCCCTCGCGGGCTTCCCGACCAACAGAGGAGCCTGACCTATTCGCCGTTGTCGTCGCTAACCTGCCCGCGGATCTCCCCTGAGGGAACGTAACCGTGTGGACGTTCGCGTAGGAGAGCCCGTCGCGCATGGCGCGGATCACCTCGTCGAACTGCCCCGCCGTGATTCCCTGTCCAGCGGGTCCGATCACGTCGGCGGCCGTCACGGTTCCGGTGACCGTGCCCTCCGTGCTCGGGCATGCCGGTTTGCTCCCTCCGCCCCTTTGAAGACCTCGCGCACACGGGAGTTACTAACTTTCAGTCAGTTCCGGGTGATATCTTCGCGCCTCCACAAACAAAGAAGGAGGCGCTATGCGATTCAGAACGGCCCTGGCAGTCCTGGCGGCGGTTGCGCTGGCCGCGGCGGCGGTCGCGCAGACGAAGAGCTCCGGCACGATCCAGTGCGCCAAGCCCGACCCGGCCACGTCGGTCGACGTCGGCGACAAGCCCGGCCACATGATGGGAATCAGCAAGTCCGCGTGCACGTGGTCCCCGGGGATGGAGCTCGCCGGCGCCAGGACGAAGGACGGCTACAGCGTCAGCTTCAACGATTCGGTCGGCAACAAGAGCACCAGCCACGGCACTCACGTTTCGACCCTGGACAACGGCGACAAGATCTTTGTGAAGTTCCAGGGAGCCGGGACGCTCAAGGACGGCGCGCCGCAGACCGACGCCGGCACGTGGAGCTACCTGGGCGGCACCGGGAAGTTGAAGGGGATCAAGGGCAAGGGGACCTACAAAGGAAAGCCCGGGGCCGACGGCAGCATGACCTACGAGGTCGAGGGGGACTACCAGCTTTCCAAGTAGCCCTCGTTCCGTTCCTGTCTTGGGGAGATCGCAGGAAGACCTATCGCGAGACCGGATTCGCGTTCCGGGCTCGCTCTTGCGAAACGTCCGGCCCGGCCAGACGCGATCGCCGGATCAGGCGGTCCAGGCTCCAGGGCCCCGCGCCGGCGGCCGCGAGGAACAGGAAGATGAAGCAGAAAAGCACGGCCGGCTGCCCCTGGTTCTGGATCGGCCAGAACCCGCGCGGGAAATGGCCGATGAAATAAGCGAAGGCCATCTCGCCGGACGCGAGGAACGCGACCGGCCGCGTCAAGAGCCCGAGCACGATCAACGCGCCGCCGAACACCTCGATCACCCCCGCGACGATCAGGAGCAGCGTGAGATGCGCGCCGGCCGGCATGCCACCGAACCAGCCGAAGAGCTTCATCCCGCCGGGGCAGATGAACATCAAGCCGGCGACGATCCTCAGCAACGCCTGTGTCATGCCCGCGAGTCGATTCTCCATCCCGCCCTCCACTTCCTCGACAGCGTAGCAAAGGACGAGCCGGATCGGCGTCGACTCTCCAGCGTCGTGGTCCATCGCCGGAATGATGAAGGCTGATCTTTCGCGCCGGAGGAGAACGCCATAGCGTGAGGTCGCAGCCTGGCCGAACGCGGACGATTTCCCTCGAAGCGCGGTCGGCGGCTGAAGGAGGAGAAGATGAAGCGAGGTTGGGCAAAGGGCTCTGGTGTGCTGCTGGCCGGCGGCGCCGCGCTCGCCGTCTACGTGGCCTGGATCCGGAAATGGCACCTGCGCTGGGGAGCGACCGACGAGGAGATCGCGCGCGCCATGCCGCTCGACGAGGAAGTCCCCGAGCCGACGTACGTCACGAACCGGGCGATCACGATCGACGCCGCTCCCGAGCAGATCTGGCCGTGGATCGCGCAGATGGGCGAGCTGCCACGCGGCGGTTTCTACAGCTATCTCATCGTCGAGCGGATTCTCAAGCTGAAAGTGGAAAACGCCGACCGCATCCTCCCCGAGTTCCAGGACCCGAAAGTGGGAGACGCCCTGGATCAGGCGGGCAACATGCGCGTCAAGGCGGTCGTGCCGGGACGGATGCTCGTCCTGGGCCCGCCGCCCACGGCCGATCTGCAGGTCACCTGGGCGATCCTGCTCTCTCCCGCCGGCGAGAAGGCGACGCGGCTCATCTCCCGCTGCCGGGCGAAGCTGCCCGCAAACGCCCGGGGGATGCTGCTGTTCCTGCTGCTCGACCCGGGACAGTTCCTGATGGAGCGCAAGATGCTCCTGGAAATCAAGCGCTGCGCGGAATCGCTCGCGGCGGCCCGGAAGGAGGCTCTCGTCCCGGCCGATGCCGCGGACGACCTGACGAAATCGCCGCTGCCTCTACGCCCCGACGTCGAATCGTTGTCGCCCTCTCTGGGAGAACCTTCCTCGTCGAGCAGCGTCCAATAGCCGAGGAACCGATTTTCCTTTTACGATGAATAGGAAGCGGCGCGCGCTTCTCGCGGTTGCGGTACTGCTCGCCGGACGAGGCGTCGCGGAGGCGGTCCCGCCCGCGGAACGCGCCCTCCTCAAGCCGACGCGGTATGAGCTCGAGCTTCGCGTCGAATTCAGGGAGGAGCGGATCTCGGGCTCGGCGCGGATCACGCTCGTCAACGCGGGCGCGTCGCCGGCGAGCGAAGCGTCCTTCCTGCTCTACCGGCTCATGACCGTCGCGGCCGTGCGAGGCGCGGGAGGGGAAGCAATCCCCTTCCGCCAGGCCGTCGTCGCCTTCGAGGACGAGCCCCGGCGGCAGACGAACCACGTCCTCGTGACTCTGTCGCCCCCCCTGCAGCCGGGCAGGAGCGCGATCGTCCAGCTCGAGTATGGCGGCTATCTCGCCGGGTACGTCGAGACCGGGTCGCTCTACATCCAGGACCGCGTGGACGAGGCGTTCACGATCATCCGCGAGGACGCGGACGCCTATCCCACCATGCGCGTGCCCTCCTCCGCGGCCAACCGCGCGGCCGGCCTGCCGGAGTTCGATTATCTCGCTCGCATCACCGTGCCCGAATCGCACGCCGTCGCCAACGGCGGAGCGCTCGTCGAGAGGACGGTCCGCGACGGCCTGGCGACTTACGTCTATCGCAATATCAAGCCGGCCTGGCGCATGGATTTCGCTGTCGCCCGCTTCGGCACGCTCGAGGCGCCGGGGCTGCGCGTCTTCCACCTGCTGGAGGACCGCGCGGGCGCCGAGCGGGTGCTCAAAGCGGCCGTCGCTTCGATGGCCCTCTACACGAAGTGGTTCGGCCCGCTTCACGACGCCCCTTCCTTCACCGTCATCGAGATCCCGGACGGCTGGGGCTCGCAGGCCGACGTCACGTCCATCCTCCAGGCGGCGGCGGCCTTTCGCGATCCCGCGCGGCTCCACGAGGTGTACCACGAAGTCTCTCACCTCTGGAACGCGCCGTCTCTCGACCGCCCCTTCTGCCGGTGGAACGAAGGGCTCGCGTCGTTTCTCGAATCCCTGACGCAGGAGACGCTCGACGGCACGCCGGCCGTGGACGAGCGCGCCCGGAAGGCGGCCCTGTTCCTGCTCGAGCGCGCCGCCGGCGAGCCGCGATTGAAGTCCGTTCCGATGATCGACTACGGCAAGGAACAGATCACCGGCTACTCCTACAGCGCCGGGATGCTGATGTTCTCGACGCTCTACCGCCTCGTCGGACAGGAGTCGTTCAATGCGATCGTCGGCGGCTACTACCAGAAGTACCAGGCGGCCGGCGGCACAACCGCGCAGTTCGTCCGCCACGCCAGCGCCGCCGCCAGGAGAGACCTGACCCCGCTCTTCGACGACTGGCTCTCGACAACGCGCTGGTACCAGATCCTGTCGTCCGGCGCGAAGGTGGAGGATCTAGCCAACAGGTACCGCGTCCCGGCCGATCGCCCTCCTGCTGCCGGCAGGTAACGTGCGCAAGCCGATCTTCCTTCGCGCCCTTCGGCTGTTGGCTGCAATGGGTGCAGCAACGTATGCTTCCTGGGGCTCGTTAACCGACGGCGGAGGCGGGCCTCGCGCGGCGGCGCTCATCGTCCTGCCCGCCGCGTGCCGCAGAGGGCAACGACGGCGACTCCGGGCGGATTCTCCGCAACGATGGGCGACGAGGACGCCGGAGTGGGAAGCAAGCTTTGAGAACTGACGCCTAGCCCTGCGCCTGGGCGGTCCACTGGCCGAGGCGGAAAATGACGAACTCGGCCGGACGCAGCGGCGCGACGCCGACCTCGCAGACGAGCCGGCCGTTGGCGATGTCGTCCGCCGTCATCGTCGTGCGGTCGCACCTCACGAAGAAGGCCTCCTGCTCGGTCTTCCCCGAGAGGGCGCCGGAGCGCCACTGCGAGCGAAGGAACAGGGAGATCGCGTCCTTCACCTTCGTCCACAAGGCTTCGTCGTTCGCCTCGAAGACAGCCCATTGCGTTCCCCGGTCGAGGGAGTGCTCGAGGAAGTTCATCAGCCGGCGCACGGGGACGTACCTCCATTGGGAATCCGACGAGAGGGTTCGCGAGCCCCAGACGAGAATGCCCCGGTCCGGAAACTGCCGGATCGCGTTCACGCCGCGGGCGTTCAACGAGGCCTCCGCGATGTCGCTGACCGGGAACTCCAGGCCGTCCGCCCCGTGCATCGCTTCGTTCGCCGGGGCCTTGAAGACGCCGCGCTCCTCGTCCGTCCGCGCGATCACGCCGGCAACATGCCCTCCCGGAGGCACGAGCCTTCGCGCGCCCGAACCCGGGTCGGAGATCCAGAGCCACGGATAGTAAAAGGCCGCGGACGCCGTGTCGGCGATGGTCGCGCGCGGATCGAGGCTGCCGGCGTCGCCGACTCCGCTCGCGCCATCGATGACCGCGAACCGGTACCTCAGGGACTCGCAATGGGCGATCAGCGAGCGCGCCACGGAGTCGGGATGAAGCGAAGGATACGGCGCGTACACGAGCGCGACATCGTCGTAGTCTTCGCCTTCGAGCTCCTTCAGCCCCACCGCGAAATCGGAATCGTCCACCGGATCGGGACCATCGGATCCGCCGGCGAGGCTCCCCTTCCGGAGAGCGGGCATGGACGCCGGAGTTCCGCCCGTCCGTTCCAGGGTCGCCAGGCCCGACCCATCGCGCAGCCGCGTCTCGTAGTAGTCAGCCGACGCCGGGTCGAGCGCGAGGCCGTCGAAGTCTTCCATCAATGCCGGCGCAGTCCTCGAAGGATTCACCGGATCGGGATCGAACGGATCGAACGGTTTCGCATCGCTGTCGGACCAGTAGGCGAGCTTCAGGCGAAAGCGCGCCGGCTTCGCCTTGACGGAGCTCTTCTCGATCGCGACCCACACGCGATTTCCCCATGCGCCGGCCCCGGTCGCGCGCACGACGTAATGGCCGAACGCTCTCGACGCGCTCGCCGCGCCGGCCGCCACGATACGGGAGACGTAGAGACGCCGGCCGCCGTTCTCGAAGAACCCGGCCGCCGCGTACGGCAGATAGCGGTCGCCCGCGCCGAAGACGTCGCCGAACCAGCGCCTGTAGTCGCCGTAACTCGTGACGAGACGCGGCCGAGTCGGCCCCCGCTCGGTCTCGCCCAGGAACGCCGCCGTGCCGGTCGCCACCCCTTCGATCGGATGCGGACCGCGTTCGATCTCCCCGTCGGAGGCGGCGGCAGTCATGCCGCCTAATGCGGTTGCGGAACGATCCGGATGTAGGGCTTCGGGGATTTCCAGCCGCCGGGATAGAGCTTCTTCGCGTCCTCATCCGAGACGGAGCCCGCGATGATCACGTCCTCTCCCTGCTTCCAGTTGACCGGCGTCGCGACCTTGTGCTTCGCGGTCAGCTGCAGGGAGTCGATGACGCGCAACACCTCGTCGAAGTTGCGCCCTGCGGTCATCGGGTAGACGAGGATCAGCTTGATCTTCTTGTCCGGTCCGATCACGAAGACATTGCGGACCGTCTGATTGTCGGCCGCGGTGCGCCCCTGCGAAGAGCCGGGCAGCTCGGCGGGGAGCATCCCCCACGCCTTCGCGACCTTCAGCTCCGGGTCGCCGATCATCGGATAGTTGGGCGCGTAGCCCTGCGTCTCCTTGATGTCGTTGGCCCACTTCGAATGCGAGTCCACGGGGTCCACGCTCAGCCCGATGATCTTGACGTTGCGCTTGTCGAAGTCCGGCTTCATCTTCGCCATGTATCCGAGCTCGGTCGTGCAGATCGGGGTGAAGTCCTTCGGGTGCGAGAAGAGAACGCCCCACGAGTCGCCGAGCCACTCGTGAAACCGAATGTGTCCAGCCGTCGTGTCCGCCTCGAAATCCGGTGCCGTGTCGCCGATCCGAAGACTCATGGCATCCTCCTTCTTTGGCGAAGCCCTCGTCGAAGAGGCGGATAATCTACCCTAGAGTTTCCGGTAATCAATACCCCTTCTTCAGCGCGCATAGACCTCGTCTGAAGCTCAGCGAATTCGCCCGCCCCGGCGACGGGCCCGCCTCCCTGCGTCGGCACGCGACGGCCCTGCCTCGATAACAGAACCGGGCCGTCGCTCGTCGTTCGGTCGCATCGGCAGCGAGGCGATGGCTGCTCCGTGGTGTGCTCCCTCTCTCAGGCCTCCTCCGGGAGGCGGGCCCCCCGCCGAGGCTACAGTCCGGCTTAAGCCGCGGTGAGAGCCCCGGAGCCGGCCGCGGTTCCCGGAGTCGGTGATGGGTGACGAGCATGGAAGAGCGCCGCCGGCACCTCAATGCGACTGCGAGGAACCCTCAGCGCCGGCCGGTTCTCCCTGATACGGCAGGCCGGCGCGTGCCGACGGAGGGAAACGACGCCGGCTCCGGGGCGGCCTTTCCGGAACAACGGTCCACGGGGGACCGCTTCACCAGAGTTGCGGGAGTGGGCGGCCGACTTTCAGCAGGGATTTCAGGCTCGAAAGGACCTTCAGCTATTCCGGTGATCGGCCCCAGCATGCCCGGAGCCGGGCACGAAGGAGTCGTGGGTCACGGTCAGGCGGACTACCCCACGGACCGGCTCGATATATGCAAGTAAATACTCGCTTGTCAGCCCGGCAAAACCCTGTGGGCGGAAATTCGTTGTCTAGAATTGGACTTGTGGATGTCGTGAGCTCCGCCGTGGCCGCCCCTCCCGATTCCCGCCAGGAGAGGCTTGGCCTCGCCCTGTCGGCGATCGCGCGGACGCTTGCGGAGAGCCTGAAATTAAGCGACGTCTTCTCCCGCGTCGCAGAGGCCGCGCGCCGCGCTCTGCCGTTCGAGATCATGGGCGTCAGCGTCGTCGAAGATCCCGAAGTCCCGTGGGACGACCTGGAGAACGTCACGTTCTCGGCCTGCGCCGTCGCCGGTGAGCTGCGGACCGAAGACATCGGGCAGTACCACCGCTCTGACGTTTCGCCCGGCCTGCGCCTGTCCGCGATCGGCAAGGTCTTCCGGCATTCCGACGTCCGGACGATGCTCGACTCTTCCTACCTCCTCGACCGCCGGATCCTCGGCCTGGATTGCCGGTCGCTGATGTCCTGCCTGCTGCCGGCGTCCCGGCCGCTCGGAAGCATCTGGTTCTCCTCCTCGCAGGTCGGCGCGTTCGACGCGGAGGACGAAGCCGCGGTGCTCGCGGTCGCGGACCTCGTCGCCGTCGCGCTGCAGCACGACCGGCTCTTCCGGGAGGAGCGGGAGCGCCGCCGGCGCAGCGAGGCGCTCGAGGCGCTGCTGCCGATGTTGTCGAAGGCGCTCGACATCCGCGAGGTCTTCGACCAGCTCTCCGCGGCCGTCGGCGGGATCCTGCCGCACGACCGGATGGCGCTCGGCCTCCTCTCGAAGGACCGCAAGACGATCCGGATCCACGCGTACACGGGAGACCGGGTCCCCGACATGCCCGAAACGATCTCGATGGATTGCGACCCGGAGACCGACGGCGACTGGAGCTTCTTCCTGGTCCGCGACTTGCGCAAAGAGACGCGCTGCTGCGGCGAGAAATACGAAGCCCTGAAGCAGGAAGGGATGCGGTCGCTCCTGCGCGTGCCCGTGAGGCTCGAGGGAGAGGTCGTCGGCGGCTTGAACTTCCTTGCGCGGGCGGTTGGCCGCTACCGCGAGGAGGATGCCGACATCGCCCGCCGGATCGCCGACCAGGTCGCGCTCGTCCTGTCGCACGAGAAGCTGGCCGAGGAGGCCCGGCGCGCTGCGGAAGCGCGCGAAGAGAAGGAGCGCCTCGAAGGGCGCCTCGCCTCCGTGATGGAGGCGTTCACGTCGTATCTGGGCGGGCCGCGGCAGATCATCGGCAACTCGAAGAGCTGGGTCGAAGTGCTCGACCTCGTCTCCAGAGTCGCGCCGACGGAGACCACGGTCCTCCTGACCGGGGAATCGGGCACCGGCAAGGAGGTCGTGGCGCTCGCCATCCACGCGGCCTCACCGCGGTCTCAGAAGCCCTTCCTCGCGATCAACTGCGCGGCGCTCCCCGAGCAGCTCCTCGAGTCCGAGCTCTTCGGCTACGAGCGGGGCGCCTTCACCGGGGCGGTGCAGTCCCGCGCGGGGAAGATCGAGCAGGCGGCCGAAGGCGTGCTGTTCCTGGACGAGGTCGGCGAGATGTCCCCCTCCGTCCAGGCGAAGTTCCTGCGGGTCCTGCAGGAGCGGGAGTTCCAGCGCCTCGGGGGATCGCGCGTCCAGAAGGCCGACGTCCGCATCATCGCGGCGACGAATCGGGATCTCTCGGCGGCGCTCGCGCGCGGCGAGTTCCGCGAAGACCTCTACTACCGGCTGCGCGTTTTCGAGATCGCGCTCCCGCCGCTGCGCGAAAGAAGGGAGGACATCCTCCCGCTCGCGGAGGCCTTCGTCGAGGAGATCGGCAAGACCGTCGGGAGGCCGTGCGCGGGCATCTCGAAGCAGGCCCGCGACGTGCTGCTCTCCTACTCCTGGCCGGGGAATGTCCGCGAGCTGCGCAACGCGATCGAGCGCGCGATCATCCTCTGCGACGGAGGCCTGATCACAGCCGAGCACCTGCCCGCGCGCCCCGGAAACGGAAAGAACGACGGATCGCACGGCGCGGTTTCGGGAAGGGGCCTCCAGGATGTCGAGCGTGGACTCGTCGAGAACGCGATGAAGGAAGCCCGCAACAACAAGGCGCTGGCCGCTCGCCTGCTCGGAATCACCCGCTCGCAGCTCTACTCCCGGATCCAGAAATACGGAATCACCTGAGCGACGCGCCCCTGGGGATCGCCTAGAAGATCTTTGGTATCAGCCGCCATCGAACCCTGGCCTGATATTCCCGGTACCCCGGCAGCTCCCTGGCGAGAAGTTTCTCTTCATCGAGGAGTCGCCAGATCAGAACAGGGAGCACGGCCGCGAACACGAGAAGCCCCGGGTAGGAGCCGAGCGCGAGCGGCATCCCGAGAAGATAGATCAGGCCACCGGCGTACATGGGGTGACGGACAACCGCGTATGGTCCCGTCGAGATCACTTCCTGGCCGTTCGCGATTTCGATCGTCGCCGACGCAAACGTGTTTGTTTCATAGACGCGAAACGTGATGGAGAACCCGACGACCGTCAACGCGTCGCCGACAATCACCATGCCGATCGGTACTTGTGACCATCGGAAGCGATGGTCGAGCGCCGGAACGACGAGCAGGCCGATGAACCCGGCGGAGGCGAGAAACATGATGATCTTCTGAACTCGGCTCTTCTCCGCCCCGGGTCCGCCCCTCAAACGGCGCTCGAGAAGCGCCGGGTTCTTTCTCGCGAGTCGGAGCGTGATGAGGGCCGAGATCCCGAAGAAAATCCCCAGGTACACCCAGGCCTGCCAGTATCGAAGAGTCCCCGCCGCGAGAAAAATCAAGAGGCTCATCGTGACGGCCAGGAAAGAAAGGCGGAGCCACGCCTTTCTGTTCAGGTTCTCCATTCACGAAATTGTGCCACTGAGTCCGGGAGCTCTCCCCCTCAACTTTCGAGCGTCGATTTCTCGACACTCTGCCGAAAAACCGGCGAATCCTTCTCCCTCCTCTCGCCCCTCCAGGTCCGCCGCTTTCCTTCGTAGATAACTCAGGCCGAGCGGTTTCCGCGGTTTCTCCTGCCCCGACGGAGGCGGCGGCACGCGGCTTGTAACAAGCGCGTGCGGAGGCCATCGAGCGTGACCAGGACCAATCCGGTACTGAGAGTCGAAAGCGAATCGAGAATCGGTCCGTCGGGATCCGGCCAGACGCGTTCCGGCCCGCGGATGTCGACCGCGTCGCGCCCGCGAGAGCGAAAGTTGAAGATCGTGGTCTTCGCGGCGACCGGCGGCATCGGTCAGGAGGCCGTCGCGCAGGCGCTGGCCGCGGGTCACGACGTCACGGCCGTCGTGCGAGACCCGAAGACGCTGGCCGCGGGCGTGCCCTTCGTCACCGCGGACCTGGCCGCCGCGGATACCGCCACCCTGGAATCGGCGGTCCGGGGAGCCGACGCCGTGATCTCCTGCCTCGGGCCGCGGCCGCTGCGCGACGCCGGAATCGCGGAGCGGGGAACGCGCGCCATCGTCGCCGCGATGAAATCGGCCGGCGTGCGGCGTCTCGTCGTCGTCAGCGCCGCGCCGATCTCAACCGTGCCGTCGCCCGGCCGCCCCGACCCGCCCCGTCACGACCCCGGCGAGGGGTTCTTCATGCGGCACCTCTTCGAGCCCGCTGGCGAAGACCCTGTTCCGCGGCCGCTACGCCGACCTCGCGCTGATGGAAGACATCGTCCGCAACAGCGGCCTGGACTGGACGATCGTCCGGCCGCCGAGCCTGAACAACAAACCCCTGACAGGAATTTACCGGACGGCGTATGGCCGGAACATCCGGGGCGGATTCTCCATCTCGAGGGCTGACGTCGCCCATCTCATGCTTGCCGTGCTCGAGCAGCCCACGGCGATCCGGCAAGCCATCGGAATCGCCAACTGACGGGGAGCCGAACATGACGAGCGCATTGGAACCCGGGTTCGTCTTCGCGCAGGCGGCTGATCGCGAGGGGGTTGCTCCTCGCGGAGTTCGACTGAATCCCATCCCGCGGGACCGGTGTACTTCCAGTCCCGTGTCGATTTCGGGGTCTCCCGTTCGACTCTAAAGAGAGGTCGGTTACACGGATGTCGCAAAGATGCGTCGAAATGCTGCTCGGGAAGATCCTGACGGACGAGGACTTCCGAAGGTCCTTCTTCCCCGTTCAAGCCTCGAGCTTCGAGGTCGCGGCCGCGCACGGTCTGGAGCTGACGCCGATCGAGCGGAGCGCGCTCTCCACGCTGCGCCTGCGGCGGTTCGCGTTCATCGCCCAGACGCTCGACCCGCGCATCTCCCGGTCGCGCCTCTCGGGAGGCAAGGGGACCGGAAAGGGAGCTTCCGGCTCGGGAAAAGGGAGCTGGGGATTCTCATGAGATTCGCGGGCGTTCTGACTCTTCTCCTTTCCGCGGCGACGCTCCGCGCCGCAGAGCCGGCGTCGCTCCCGATGACGCTCCAGGAGGCGACACGGCGCGCGCTCGAGCGCAACACGACGCTCGCCGTCGAGCGAGAGAACACCGAACAGGCCGGCGAGGCGGTCACGAGCGCGGAAGGCGCCTACGACATCCTCTGGAACGCCGACCTCTCCTGGCACAAGAGCACCGACCCGGTCAACTCCATCTTCTCGGGAGCGCCGCCCGGACTGCTCGCGCCCGAGAACGAAGGGGTCGAAGCCTCGACGAACTTCTCGCGCCTCCTTCCGGCCGGCGGATCGGTGTCGCTCTTCTCCAACTGGGGGCGCGCGACGACCAACGGCATCTTCACGATCCTCTCCCCGGCCTACGACACGGGCGCCGGCGTCTCGCTGCGCCAGCCGCTTCTCAAGAGCCTCCGGATGGACCCGGTGCGCGAGGCGATCCGGGTGGCCACCGCGGACCGCGGCGCGTCGAAGGCGCGCCTCGAGAGGACCGTCGCCGACACGATGGCGCGTGTGGACGCGGCGTACTGGAACCTCGTCGCGGTCCGGCGAGACGTCGTCTCCATCGAGAGCTCGGTCGAGCTGGCCGACAAGCAGCTCTCCGACACGAAGATCCGCGTCGATTCGGGCGCGCTCGCGAAGACCGACGTCGCCGAGCCCACGGCCGAGCTCGAGCGGCGCCGCGGCAACCTCGCGCAGGCTCGCCAGCGCGTGGAGGAGGCCGAGAACGCGCTGAAGCTCCTCGTCCTCGGAAACCCGGGCGAGCCGGAATGGGCGCAGGACATCGTGCCGACCGACGCTCCCGAGACGGAGCTGCGGCATCCCAACCTCGCGGACTCGCTCGCGACGGGAGCGGCGAAGCGCGCGGAGATCGCGGAAGCGCAGGCGCAGCGCGAGCGCGCGCAGGTCCAGGTCGAGGGGCGGCGGAGCGACGTCCTCCCGAAGCTCGACCTCGTCGCAACCTACGAGCGACGCGGTCTCGCCGGAGGGGCGAACCCCGACGCGATGAACTTCAACGGAGGGGCGGTCGTCGTTCCGGCGCCCCTTTCGGGCGGAACCGGACGCTCTCTCGGCACGATCGGCGAGAACCAGTTCCCCGATGCGTCGGTCGGCGTCTCGTTCTCGGTTCCGCTCGGGAACCGGACCGCGAAGGCGAACCTCGCGATCGCGAAATCGCGCCTTTCGCAGGCCAACGTCGGGGTCACGGCCGCCGAGCAGCAGATCAGCGCGGAGGTCCGCAACGCGGTCTTCGCGCTCGAGACGGCGCGGCAGCGGATCGAAGCGGCCCGCGCGTCGCGCCAGGCCGCGGAAACGCAGCTCGGGGCGGAAGTGGAGCGCTTCAAGGCCGGGCTCTCCACCAACTTCCTCGTCCTGACGAGGCAGAACGACCTGACGACGGCCCGGGTCACCGAGACCGCGGCGCTGACCGACTACCGCAAGGCAGAGACCGAGCTCGCCCGCGCCACGGGAGCCCTGCTTCAGGAGCGGCACATCGAGGTCGCAGGACCGCCCGAAGGAAATCCCCCCGGCAACAAGTCCGTCCGCTGAAATTTGGAGGAGTGGATCTCATGAAGAAGCGAATGACTCTGATGGTGTTGGCGGTGGTCATCTTCCTGACGGCCATCGGCGCCGTGAAGTACGGCCAGGTCAAGAAGGCGATCGCGCAGCACTCCTCTTCCAGCCGCCGCCGGAGGCCGTCACCACGATCGTGACGAAGCAGGAAGAGTGGCCCGCGAACCTCGCCGCGATCGGAACGGCGGCCGCGGTGCACGGCGTCACGGTGAGCGCGGACCTGCCCGGGATCGTGGACCAGATCCACTTCGATTCCGGCAAGGAAGTCCGCGCCGGCACCGTCCTCGTGCAGCTCGACACGCGCGAAGAGCACGCGCAGCTTGCCTCCGCGCAGGCGCAGCAGAAGCTCTCCCGCGTCAACTTCGACCGGGTGAGCGGCCTGCTTCAGAAGGGAGTCATCTCCCAGGCGGACTACGACAAGGCCGCGGCGGAGAACACGCAGGGGCAGGCCAAGGTCGGCGAGATCCGCGCCACGATCGAGCGCAAGACGATCCGGGCGCCGTTCACCGGGATCCTCGGCATCCGGCAGGTCAACCTCGGACAGTATCTGGCCGGAGGAGCGCCGGTCGTCCCGCTCCAGTCCCTCGATCCGATCTACGTAAACTTCTCCGTGCCGCAGCAGGAGGTCGCCCGGATGAAGGTGGGCGGCGCCGTGCGCGTCACGGCCGGCGGCTCCCCCGGCTCGCCGCCCGCTCCGTTCACCGGCAGGATCACGGCGCTCGACTCGGTCGTGAACGAGGCGACCCGCAACGTCCAGGTCCAGGCGACGCTCGCGAACCCGGAAGGGAAGCTGAAGCCCGGCATGTTCGTGGACACGCAGGTCGTGCTCCCCGCGACCCAGTCGGTCATCGCGCTCCCGGCCTCCGCCGTCAACTACGCGCCGTACGGCGATTCCGTCTTCATCGTCGCGGAGCTGAAGGGACCGGACGGCAAGGCCTACCGCGGCGTGCGCCAGCAGATCGTCAAGCTCGGCCCCGCGCGCGGGGACCAGATCGCGGTCACGTCCGGCCTCCAGCCCGGAGAGGAAGTCGTGACTTCGGGCGTCTTCAAGCTGCGCAACGGCGCGGCCGTCCAGGTCAACAACAAGACGCAACCGGGCAACAACCCCGCTCCAAAACCGGAAGAGAGCTGAGAGGACAGCGGCCATGAAATTCACGGATCTCTTCGTCCGGCGTCCCGTCCTCGCGATCGTCGTCAACCTGGTGATCCTGATCGCCGGGCTGCAGGCGATCCGGTCCCTGTCGGTGCGGCAATTCCCGCGGACCGACATCTCGGTCGTGACCGTCACGACGGCCTACGTCGGCGCCAACGCGGACCTCGTCCGCGGCTTCATCACGACGCCGTTGGAAAGAGTCATCGCGAGCGCCGACGGCATCGACTACATGGAGTCCTCGAGCGCGCAGGGCGTGAGCACGATCACCGTGCATCTGAAGCTGAACTACGACACCAACGCCGCCCTGACGCAGGTCCAGTCGAAAGTCGCGCAGGTCCGCAACGACCTCCCGCCGGAGGCCGAGGCGCCGGTGATCAACCTGGAGACCGCGGACACGCAGTTCGCGTCGATCTACATCGGGTTTTCCTCGAAGGACCTCGACCAGAACCAGATCACCGACTACCTGACGCGCGTCGTCCAGCCGAAGCTCTCCGCGATCTCCGGCGTGCAGCGAGCCGACATTCTCGGCAGCCGGACGTTCGCGATGAGAATCTGGCTGAAGCCCGATCGGATGGCTTCGCTCGGGATCTCGCCGTCGCAGGTGCGCGCGGCGCTCGCCAACAACAACTCCCTCTCCGCGCTCGGCAAGACCAACGGCTCGATGGTCTCGGTCAACCTCGTCGCCAACACGAACCTCCAGACGGCCGACGAGTTCCGAAAGCTCGTGGTCAAGGAGGACAAGGGGGTCATCGTCCGCCTGGGCGAGATCGCCGACGTCGTGCTCGGCGCCGAGAACTATGAGTCCGACGTCCGGTTCAACGGACAGACCGCCACGTTCATGGGGGTCTGGGTCCTGCCGACCGCCAACACCCTCACGGTGATCAAGAACGTGCGCGACGCGATCCCCGACATCCGGTCGCAGCTTCCCGTCGGCATGAACGTCGGGATCCCGTACGACGCGACGGCCTACATCCAGGACGCCATCCGCGAGGTCTTGAAGACGCTGGCGGTCACGCTGATCATCGTCATCGTCGTCATCTTCCTCTTCCTCGGCTCCTTCCGGTCGGTGCTCATCCCGATCGTCGCGATCCCCGTCTCGCTCGTCGGGGCCGTCTTCCTGATGCTGATCGCCGGATTCACGATCAACCTGCTGACTCTCCTCGGCATCGTGCTCTCGGTCGGTCTCGTCGTGGACGACGCGATCATCATCGTCGAGAACGTGGAGCGGCACCTCCACCTGGGGGAGAAGCCGTTCGACGCGGCGATCCGCGCGGCGCGCGAGCTGCGTGGCCCGATCATCGCCATGACGATCACGCTCGCGGCGGTGTACGCGCCGATCGGCATCCAGGGGGGATTGACCGGCGCGCTCTTCCGCGAATTCGCCTTCACCCTCGCCGGCGCCGTAATCATCTCCGGAGTCGTCGCGCTCACGCTCTCCCCGATGATGTCCTCCAAACTCCTGCGCTCGGGCGGCTCCGACCGCGGCTTCGCCGGGATGATCAACCGGCACTTCGAGGTCGTCCGGAACACCTACGGCCGCCTCCTGACGGGCACGCTGAAGTATCGGCCGGTCGTCTTCGCGCTCTGGGCGATCGTCGCCCTGCTGATCGTTCCGTTCTACATGTTTTCGCAGAAGGAGCTCGCGCCCAAGGAGGACCAGAGCGTCGTCTTCGGGATCATCCAGGCCGCGCCCAACGCGACGATCGACCAGACGAAGCTCTTCTCCTCGCAGGTCCACGACGTGTACCGGTCGTTCCCCGAGGCCGAGAGCATCTTCCAGATCACATCGCCCAACGGCGGATTCGGAGGCCTCGTCACGAAGCCGTGGAGCCAGCGCAAGAAGACGACGGAGCAGCTCCAGGTGGAGGCGGCCGGCAAGCTCTCGAAGATCGCCGGCGTGCGCGTCATCTCTCTGATCCCGCCGGCGCTGCCGGGCGGCGGCAACTACCCTGTGGATTTCGTCATCGCCTCGACGGCGGAGCCGCAGCGCCTGACAGAGTTCGCCAACGATCTCGTCGGGAAGGCGTTCGCGAGCGGGATCTTCATGTTCGCCGACTCGGATCTCAAGTTCGACCAGCCGCAGGCCGAAGTCGTGTTCGACCGCGACAAGCTGCGGGCGCAGGGCGTGGACCTCGGCCAGGCGGGACGCGACCTCTCGACGATGCTCGGCGGAGACTACGTCAACCGCTTCAGCATCCAGGGGCGCAGCTACAAGGTCATCCCGCAGATCCAGCGCGCAGGGCGCCTGACCCCCGATCAGCTCGAGCAGATCTACGTGACCGGCGCCGGCGGCAAGCTCGTTCCGCTTTCGACCTTCGCGACGCTCAAGACGACGACCGAGCCGCGGGACTTGAAGCGCTTTCAGCAGTTGAACGCCGTGCGGATCCAGGGGGTCATCCCGCCCGGCGTCTCGCTCGACGCGGCGCTCAAGGTCCTCGAGACCGAGGCCGCGAAGACGCTGCCGAAAGGGTTCACCGTCGACTACGCCGGCGAATCGCGGCAGCTGCGAACCGAGGGGGGAAAGTTCCTCGGAACGTTCCTGCTCTCGGGGATCCTGATCTACCTCGTGCTCGCGGCGCAGTTCGAGAGCTTCCGCGACCCGTTCATCGTGCTCGCGGGCTCGGTCCCGCTCGCGCTCTCCGGCGCGCTGCTCTTCTCGTTCCTCGGCCTGACGACCTTGAACATCTACAGCCAGGTCGGCCTGATCACGCTCGTCGGCCTCGTCTCGAAGAACGGGATCCTGATTGTCGAGTTCGCCAACAACCTGCAGGAGGAGAAGGGGGCCGACAAGCTCCACGCCGTCATCGAGGCGGCGACGACGCGGCTGCGGCCGATCCTCATGACAACGGCCGCTACCGTGATGGGCCATCTCCCGCTCGTCTTCGCCACCGGCCCGGGCGCCGGCGCCCGCAACTCGATCGGCATGATGCTCGTCACCGGCATGATCATCGGCTCCGCCTTCACGCTCTTCGTCGTGCCGTCGATCTACGTGCTCGTCGCGAGGACGCACAGGGCTTCCGAGTCCGAGCCGCAGCCGCAACCGGAAGCCGAAGAGCCGCGCGTGGCGGAGGCGGTATGAATACGGAGTCGACGCAACGCGCGGGACTGTCCGCGTTGTCCTCCTGAGGAGGCCCATGCGCATCGGCATCATCGGAGCCGGGATGATCGGATCGACCATGGCCGGGCTCTGGGTCGAGGCGGGACACGAGGTGCGGCTGGCGTCCCGCCATCCCGGGGAGCTTCAGCCGCTCGTCGAAAGGCTGGGAGAGCGCGCGTCGGCGGGCGCGCCGGCCGACGCGGCGAAGTTCGGCGAGGTCGTGATGCTCACGGTTCCGCTCGCGGCGGTCCCGGCCCTCGCGAAAGACCTGGCCCCGCTCCTCGCGGGCAAGATCGTCCTCGACACGGGAAACGCCTACGAAGAGCGGGACGGGAAGGCGGCGCGCGAGGCCACGCGCCATCCGAGGGGCTCGGCCGGTTGGGCCGCCGCCATGTTTCCGGGCGCCCGATGGGTGAAGGCGTTCAACACGGTGTACTTCAAGGTGCTCGAGAGCGAGGCGCACCGGGACGGCGACCGGGTCGGAATCCCGCTCGCCGGCGACGACCGGGAGGCCGTGGAGACCGCGGGCCGCCTCGCTCGGGACGCGGGACTCGATCCGGTGGTCGTCGGCACGCTCGAGCGAGGCAAGGAGTTCGAGCCGGGCCCGCCGCCCTACAACACCGGCATGAGCGGACGAGAGCTGCGCGCCCTCTTCCCAGCAAGCTCGGCGGCCTGACAGGACCCTTCCGGCAGGGGGTCCCGGCAACGGCAGAGGCGACCTCCTCTTCGGGTCGGCGACTGCGCCGTCGCCACCGCCCGAACCGTGCTCCGCGCGAGCCGGGGAAAGCAGGACGTGAGCGGCGTCTTTCCCTATATGCGCGTGTGGGTTCGCCGCGAAGGCCGCTGGCAGGCCGTGGCCGCGCTCTCCTCGATCCGGCCCAAAGAGCCAGCGGACGCTCGTTAGATCGGGGAAGCGAGCCGCTTCATCCAGGCGTCGGAAGGGACTGAACGACTCAAGCAGCCACCGCGAAGAGCTCCTCGCCGCCCTCGCCCGCAGCCGGACTCCGCCTGCCCGCTGCGGAAGAGGGCGGCAATTCTCGAGCGACAGACGCTCGACCGAGGCCGCCTCCTGGCGTCGCATCCTTACAGACGCGATTACAAGCAAATTACATCAGCAGAACCCGCCCATACAATAATGCAGAGAAACCAATTGTCAGGAGAGACATACCAGGAGAGACATACCGAGGAAAGCCCGGTATCTCTGCTCTGCACCAGCCGCAATGGCCTCATTCCCCGCTCGTCCGGCGTTGATCGTGTCCCCGCTGCGCCTCAGGAGGCGGCATGGGGCCGGGTCTGCATTTTCCACTGCCGGACCGCCCAGCCGTGGCTCGGGTGTGTGAGAACCCGGGCCGCCTCGTCCTCGCGGACCCAGAAGAGCTCGTGACCGGGCTCCAGCCGTGTCCGGTCGGGCCCCTGGATCGCGCACTCGAGGAAGGTGCTTCTCTTCTCGAAGTGAGCTCTCTCCGACGCCGAGTAGGCGAACTGCACGGCACGGATCGTCCAGCGTCCAGGCCGGACGGCGAGGCCGCATTCCTCGAGCGTTTCCCGCCGGACCGCCTCTTCCGGCGTCTCTCCCTCTTCGATACCGCCTCCGGGGAGAAAGACTCCGTCCCGCGATCGCACGACGGCGACCCGGCCGTCCTCCTCCTCAAGCAGTCCGTAAGCGCTCGGCCGGATTACCCATCGCGCTCCGTCGGATCGGACTCCGAAGACAGGGGCGTCGCTCCATTCACTCATCGCTCGGTTCCGGCAGGAATCTTGCAATTTTGCCTTGAGTCGAGGCAAGTCAGCCCGTTTCCTCGTGTCGAAGCGCCTCCGTGCGTGCGCTTCGGCGCGGTCAGGAGGCCAGAGACGACAGGTTGTCCGTTTCCACGCGCGCTCGTTCGCGCCGACCGGCCCCGAGCTCCTCCGCAGCCACCGACCTTCCCACCACCGGAATCGAGGAACTTCCAATCCAGGAGTATCGAAAATGAGCAGCGCTCCGTTTTCACCGACACCCTCGCAACGGTATTCCCCTCCCCAAAGCGACAGCGGCGGCGGATTGTCCGGCGTCAAGAGCCCCGCGGCCGCGGCCGCGCAGAAGACCGTGGTCGTTACGGGCGCGTCGAGCGGCATCGGCAGGGCCACGTCGCTCCGCCTCGTGAAGAACGGGTTTCGCGTCTTCGCGGGCGTCCGGAAAAAGAAAGACGCCGATTCGCTCGAGGCCGCGGGAGGCGCGGACCTCATTCCGATCGAGCTCGACGTCACGAACGCCGACTCGATCGCGGCGGCCGCGAGACGGGTCAGCGAAATGGCCGGCCGCCGGCTCGATGGCCTCGTCAACAACGCCGGCATCGGGATCGCGGCGCCCATCGAAGCGGTGCCGATGGACATCCTGCGTCACTCCTTCGAAGTGGACGTCTTCGGGCAGGTCGCCGTCCTCCAGGCGTTCCTGCCGCTGATCCGCCGGGGGCGCGGCCGCATCGTGAACATGGGATCGGTCGGCGGCCACATCACGCTCCCGTTCGGCGGACTGCTCTGCGGCTCCAAGAGCGCGTTCGGCTCGATCTCGGACGCGCTGCGCCTGGAGCTCTACCCGTTCGGGATTCACGTGAGCCTGATCGAGCCGGGCGCGATCGGCACGCCGGGAGTCGAGAAGACGCTCGGAGACGCGGAAGGCTCAATCGAGTCTCTCCCGCCCGAGGCCGCGCGCCGGTACGGCCCGATGCTGCGGGAATTCTTCCGGCGTGCCTATGAGCGCGAATCGAGCGGAAGTCCTCCGGACGTTGTCGCGCGCGCGGTGCATCATGCGCTGACGGCGCGCCGGCCCCGCACGCGGTACCCGGTCGGGAAGGGCGCGAGGCTCCTCGCCACGCTCCCCCGAGTGCTGCCGGACCGCCTGCTCGATTCCATCCGCCGGCGCCTCTTCGCGATGCCGAAGACCTTCGGCGCGCTGGTCGACGCGGAACCATCCCGCCGGTACCAGGCCACGAAGTAGGGACGGAGCGAAGCTCGGCGCATTGCGAATCGGGCGGCCGGCCAAATTCCGGCCGTGCGCTGCGCCATTGACGTGGACAGTTGCGATGGCGTCCTCCTCGGGCTCGCGCTCAGCAGGACCGAAAACGGGAAAAGAAGTCCCGGTGACCGGCGAGGACGCCGCCGTCAGCGCTCCGCGTCGCCGGGCCGCCGGAGGCCGGTCAGGCGCTCCAGCCCCTCGGCCGAGCGGATGTGCAGGTCCCGCTGCGGGAACGGGACCTCGATGCCGTGCTGCTTGAGAGCGTCGTAGACGAGGAAGTTCACCTCGCTGCGGAACGCCCCGGGGCGATTCAGCATGGCCGCCGTCCAGCAGAGCAGGGCGAAGTCGAGCGAGGACTCGCCGAACTGCAGTAACCGGACGGTGGGCGGCGGCTCGTCGAGGACCGTCGGGCTTCGGGACGCCGCCTCGAGGAGGGCCGTCTCGACGGCCCGGGGATCGCTCCCGTAGGCCACGGAGACCGGGATCCGGTAGCGCACACGGTGGTGCCCGAAGCTCCTGTTGGTCACGGTGTCCGAGATGAACTTGGAGTTGGGGACGATCAGGTGCACGTCGTCGTTGGTGCGGACGACGGTCGCGCGGGCCCGCACCTCGACGACGTCCCCGGTGACGTCCCCGATCTCGATCCGGTCCCCCACCTGAACGGGCCTCTCGAAGAGGATGATGAGGCCGGAGACGAAGTTCTTCGCGATGTCCTGGAGGCCGATGCCGAGCCCGATCCCGAGCGCCCCGCCGAAGACCGCCAGCGCCGCGAGATTGACTCCGAGGGCCTGGAGCGCGACGGTCACCCCGAGAAAGAGGATCACGTACCCGAGGATGCGGCCGATCGCGTAGCGCGTGCCGAGAGCGATCCCGTGACGGGTCGGCAGCCGGAAGACGACGAGCCAGCGGACGGCTCGGGCGAGGGCGAAAGAAATGATCAGGATGGCGGCGCTCGTGAGGGCGTTCTCGACCGTGATGGGAGTCCCGCCGATGCGGAAGAGGTGGTGGTCGAGGAGCGCATCCACGCCGCGAGTCTACGTCGAAGGAATGCGCGGCACAGCCGGCGCCCGGGTTGGCTTCCGGAAGAAAGAAAAGGCCCCTTGCGGGGCCTTCCGGTCAGGGCGCGCAGGCGCGTCCTGGAACGAACCGGGATCAGACGTGGAGCGTCGTCATCCCGATCTGGTAGGTCTCGACTCGCGGAGTGCCTTCGATGACCGGCGTCAGCTTCTCCACGACGCGGGGAAAGGTCGAGGTTTGATACGCCTCGGCGTTGCGCCGCTCGTCCCAGAGGCTGATGCCGACCGCGCGGTGGCCGTCGACGAGAGTGAGCTCCTCCTTGAATCCGGGCTGCTTACGAAGCATCGGCAGGATGTCGGTCTCGAAGACCTTGTTGAACTCCTGCTCTTTTCCGTTCTTGATCTGGAAATGGACATTCCGGGCAAACTTCATCTGGAAAACTCCTGCCCCTTGCGAAAAAAAGTGTTCATCGGGCCCGATGAGAGAGACGACCCACTGCAAGGAATCGAACGCCGTCCCGTTGACTCTTCGACCGTATCACGCGAGCCGGTCGAGGTCAAACCGCCGCGCGTCACTCTTCCTTGTTTCGCTTGCGCAGCAGAGACTCCCAACCGGCGGCGACCGCTCGGGCGGAACCAAGGCCCACGGCGAGCGCGAATGCGACACCAATCGCGCCGAACAGGATCAGGAATGCGGCGAGCACGATCTGCTGCGCGAAGCCGAGCTGCCAGAGCGCGAGCGCGCCGGAGAGCGTCAGCAACAGGCCGCGGACGAGTCCGCCGACGAGCCGGGAGCGCGGGAACTCCTCCTCCTCGAGCAGGTCCTCGGTACGCTCCCCCGCCATCCGGGCCACGAGGACGCCGATCACGACGACGAGCAGGGCGAGGCCGATGTTGGGGAGGGAGACCGCAACGCGGTCCGCCATCCGGGACAGGACGGTCAGCCCCCAGATCTCCAGCGCGTTGTCGAGAAAGAGGAGGAGGATCACGAGCATCCCGGCGCTCCCGGCCAGGTTGTAGAGCGCCGCCCGCGTGTCGCCGCGGCCGAGCGCCGCCCTCCAGCCGAAGCGCCCGCCGAGGCGGTCCAGGCGCAGCCAGATGAGGATCCGGATCATCGCCCGCTTGACGATCCAGCCGAGGGCGACGCCGGCCGCCAGCACAAGCAGGCCCGCGAGGAGGGTCGGCAAGTAGGCCGAGACCCGGTCGGCGAACCCCGCGATCTCGACCGCCGGCTGTCTTTGGATGATCATTGCTCTCTCAGCTCCTCCCGAAGAAGACTCTCTCGAAACGACTTGCCCGCTGCTCTTCCACATTGCGTACGACGACGACCGGGTTGCGGCCGTGCCGGGCGATCAGGGCCGGGACGGTTTCCCCGAGAGTGCCTGCGACGGGACCGGCGCTCGGCGCTCCGAGCAGCACGAGGTCGCCGGAGCGGATCGCGCGCGACAGGCCATGAGCGACGTCCCGCCGCCGCAGGACCTCGAGCGCCGGCTCGAGGCCGGCCTCCCGCAGCGTCTCGCGAGCCCCCTCCTCGAGCGCCTTCTCCTCTTCCGGCCGGATGCCCGGGGGGACGACGGTCACCGCCTGCACCGGCGCGCCGAAGCGCTTCTCGAAGTCGGGAGCCAGCTCCACCGCGAGACGCGAGTTGCGCTGCCGCGTGACCGGCACGACGATGCGGCGGATGGCCCCCGGCTCGATCCGGCCGAAGACGACTCCGACCCGGCAGGGGGCGTCGGCCAGCACGTGCTCGACGATCGAGGCCACGATCCGGTCGAAGAGCGAGCGCGACTGCGGCCGGCCGACGACGATGAAGTTGCACTCCTCTTCACGGGCCGTCTCGACGATGCCGTGGCTGACGCGCCGGGCGATCTTGACGACGCATTCCGCCGCGACGCCCCGCTCGGCCGAATACCGGACCCCCTTCTCCAGGAGCGGCTCGAGCTCGCGCACGAGCCGCCGGCCGGCCATCAGGGTCTCCCCCTCCGGGACTTCCGCGACGGAGAGGAGGAGGAGCGTCCCGCCGCGGCGTCCCGCGATCGCCAGCCCGACCTCCAGCAGCGACGCGAACGTCCGGGGACTCGAAAGCGCGACGAGGACCCGGTATTCCTTCCGATGGATTCGCTCCATCCATTCCGTGCGCTCGAGAAAGACCGCCTCCTTCTTCCGGCTGTAGCTGTAATAGACCCCCGCGCCGACCGCGACCCACGCGCCTGCCGACGCCACGGCCTTCGGGTAGTGGAGCGACAGGAAAACGGCCAGGAACAGCATCGTGGCCATCGCCAGGATCGGGATGACCGGCCCGAACGGAACGCGGAACCCGCGATCCAGGTCGGGACGCAGCTTCCGCAGCCGGATGACCGCCACGTTCACCTGGACGAAGAGGAGGAGAAACATGATGTCGGCGGCGGCCGCGACTTCCTCGATGGGAAGCGCGACCGCCATGACGACGATCAGCACCGCCGAGAAGAGAATGGCCACGTGCGGCGTCGCCCGGCTCTTGTGGACGCGGGCGAGCAGCTGCGGCAGGTTCGCATCGCGGGCCATCGCGAAGGCCACGCGCGAGGAGGAATAGACCGTGGCGTTCAGGGCCGACAGCGTCGAGAGCAGCCCTCCCACGAGGATCATGACGCCGCCCCCCCGGAAGAACTGGTCGGCGGCCGAGACGAGCGCCGTCTCTTTCTGAGCCCCGAGATACTCCGTCACGGCCATCCCGGCCGGGGGCCGGACGGCGCCGACCGCGACGACGGCGACGAACAGGTAGATCGGCACGACGATCAGGAGCGACAGGAAGATCGCGCGCGGCACGTTGCGCCTCGGGTTGTCCACCTCCTCGCTCGTCTGGGCGATGATCTCGTAACCCTCGAACGCGATGAAGGTCAGGCCCATCGCCGCGAAGACGCCCCCCCAACCGTTGCGCAGGAAGGGGTGGAACGCCGGCTGCCAGCCGGCGCCGCGCGCCATCACCCAGAGGCCCGCCGCCACGAACGTGCCGATGATCGCGATCTTTCCGACTGTCACGACGTTGCCGGCCTTCCCGGTCTCGGAGGCCCCGCGGTAGTTGATCCACGAGAAGAGGACGACGACGCCGGCGGCCAGCCACTTCTCGAGGTCGAGCGGACCGATCTCGATCCGCGGCACCCCGAACGCGGAGAGCACGAGATGGAAGTAGGCGCCGAAGCCGAGGGCGTAGAGCGAGCAGGCGACCGCGTGGGCGAACCAGGACATCCAGCCCGAGAGGAACCCGTTCGGGTCCGGCAGCGCAGTCTTGACCCAGAGGTAGCCCCCGCCCGCGTCGTGGAAAGCGCTGCCGAGCTCCGCGTACGCCATCGCCGTCAGGAGGGCGACTGCGCCGTTCAGGGCGAAGACCAGCACGAGCGCCGGACCGGCCACGCCCGCCGCGATCCCCGTCAGCACGAAGATGCCGGCGCCGATCATCGCTCCGACGCCGATCATCGTGATGTCGATGAGCCGCATCTCGCGGCTCAGGCGAACCTGTGTCTCCATGTCCGGCTCCTCCTTCGGGTCCTCCGCGCTGCCGGCAGTCTGACAAACATGTGTCTCGGGACACAAGGAGCGAATCCCCGCCCGGCCAGGTTCCCGGCCAAGATGTGCGAGACTGCCGACATCGGAAGTGGAGGTGCTCGATGAGAAGAGTCCTGATCACCCTGGCCGTTCTGGCCGCGGTGTTTCTGGCCGGTTATGTCCCGGGACGGCTGAACGCTCGTAGGGCTCAGAGCGAGACTTCGCGGCTCGAGCTCGAGCTCGGTCTCGCCCGGCTCCAGGGAAAGCTCGGGATGGTCGCTTACCAGGTCAACCGCAGCAACTTCGCCGACGCCGCGGCGCTTTCCACGGCCTTCTTCGACAGCCTGAAAAACGTCCTCGGCAGTCCGCTCCTCGCCGAGGACGCGAAGCGCAAGGCCGCTCTGGAAGCCGTCGCGGCCCGGCGCGACGAAATCACAGCGGACCTCGCCCGCGCGGACCCGGCGGTCAAGGAGAAGGTCGCCGAAACCTTCGTGCAGCTCTCGCAGGCGATCGCGACGCCGTGACGCCGCAGCGGAGCCGCCCAGCTCGGCCGGGCGCCTGCGAGCAGGGCACGGGTCGGACCATGTCGCGCCGAGCCGGCTGAGACGACGACTCAGGAGGACCGGACGCCCCGCGGGCCGCGCAGGACTCTCGCCGGCAGGAAGAGAATTGCCGCGAGCAGACGGAGGACTCCGTCCACGGCGATTCCCAGGATGCGCAGGGGGAGCAGCAGCAACCAGACGATCGGATAGAGGATGAGCGCAAGCAGCGCCAGCGGCCAGCAGAGCAGCAGCAGAACGAGCCAGAGGAGAAACGCGGCCATCTCACTGCTCCTTACGAAAAGAAGCCGGCGAGGTTCTGCGTCGCGGCGGCCTGAGATCGGATTTCCGGCGTAGACGACGAAGCCTGCCGCGGGGGAAGTAGCGGCGCCCGGCGGTCAATCCCGCGAGATCGATCTCGCGCAGCGATCTCCCAGACATCGCCGACCGACGATATGCTGACTCACCTCTTTTTTCGGTTCGCGAGGCGCCAGAACTGCGTCTCGTTCAAGAGCGTGATCCGGTGTCCCTTCTCGCGCAGCCGCTTGATCTCCATCAGCTTTCGTCCCGCGTCCCGGCCGGCCGCCTGCAGCGGATTGGGCCGGCCGCGGACGACGACGTTCGTCCGCGCCGAGGGTCCCGCCGTGAACGATCGCGCCGGCCCGACGCGCCGCCCGCACGGCCTCGCTGCGGCGCGTCGTCAGGATGCCGGTGAAGGCGACGTGCGCGCCCTTCGAGCGTGCGGAGCACGCCCGACTTGAGCGCGGCGGGGCGGTGGGAGAGCGCCTCGATCAGCTCCTGCCGCGCTCTCGTAGCGCTTGCGGCGCTCGCCGATGCAGCGGTAGACGATCTCCTTCAGGTGATCGCTGCAGGCGAAGCTTCCGGATCTCGCGCGTGCGGATCCGCGCCCGCGCGTCCCCCTTCACGAGCATCCCCAGGAGCTGCCCCACCTGATAGACGTCGTCCCGCGCCTGCCACTTCGGCGCGGCGCCTGCGAGGATTTCGCTCGGGGCGGTCAGCGGGTTCAGCGTGCCCGCGCGGATTCCCCGCCGGTCGCTCTGGTGCCGGACGATCCCGAAGTCTCCGAGCTTCAAGCTGCCGCCCCTCGCAGACGAAGACGTTCATCGGCGTCAGATCGCGGTGGAGCATCTGGCCGCGGTGCAGCTTGCCGAGCACCTGGAGGATGCCCGCGATCTCGCGCCGCGCCGCGGTCTCGGTCCACCCCTTGCCGGTGCGGTCGCAGGAACGCGCGCAGGTCGCCATCGCGCGCGTACTCGAGCGCCAGGCAGTAGAGCAAGCGGCCGTCCTCGCCGCATCAGCGGAAACGCGTCGAAGACGCGGATCGCCCGCGGATGCCCTTCCAGAAGCTGCCCGAAGTAGGCCTCGCGGATCCATCCGTCGATGCGCTCGCTCGCCTTGATGCAGACCGTCGCGGGAACCGAGCGGGAGCGCCCGAGCCGCGTCGCGAGGTACGCCTGCCCGAAGCCCGCCCTCCCCGATCAGCCGGTCGATCGCGGTAGCGCAGCCGCGTCTCCGGGCTGGCGACCTCCTGCGTCGGGTCAGCAGGAATCCCGCGAGGGCGGCGCCCCGCGGCATTGGCTGCGTCGTCGCGGACGATATGTTCTTCATCGAACCGGTGCGTCTGTGGCGCCCGAACGGCCGGGCGGGAAATGAATACCACAGGCGACCGCCGCGCCTGTCAGTCCTCCACGAACGCGCTCAGCCGGCCGAGGGCGCCGTCCCACTGCCGGGAGACCCGATCGAGGCTGCGGCGCGCGATCTGCAGCCGCCGCTCGTCCAGCCGCCAGACGTTCTCGCGCCCCTTCCACGAGCTCCGCACGAGACCCGCCCTCTCCATCACGCGCAGGTGCTTGGTGACCGCCTGGCGGGTGACGTGGGAGCCAGCGGTGAGCCGCGTGATGGACAGGGGCCCGTCGTCGCAAAGGCGGGAGACGAGGCGCAGGCGCATCCTGTCGCCCAGGGCCGCGAAAACGGCCGCCGGATCCGGCAACTCCTTCGGAACTCGCGAGCTACGGCGCCTGGTCAAGGTGTTTCTCGATCAGCTTCAGGACCGCGCCCCAACCCAGCTCGTTTTGCGTGAAGGCCTTCGCCCGCCGCGCGAGCGGGATTCGATCGAAGCCGGTCTCCATGACGGTCAGCATGACGCCGTTGGCCGCCTCCTTCAGGGCGAAGACGACGAGCGTCGTCGGCTCGCCGGAATAGTCCACGCCGCGCTCGACGGCGAAGGGGTGCCACCGGAAGGAGAGCATCCGCTCCGGTTCTACCCTCTCGATCTTGATCTCGAACTTGATGCCTTCGTACTCCTTCCGCGTCTTCGCGACTTCGGCGTCGACCGTCGTGGGAACGATCACGCCGCGCCGGCGGGCGCCCGGAGTGAACGGGCCGTCGAACTTCATTCCGAACCAGTCCCCGAATTCCCTGGAATCCGACAATGCGCGCCAGACACGCTTCAGTGACGAGCGCAGGAGGATCTTCCTCTCGATGCTGTCCCGCCCCATGTGCAACCTCCCGGGTGCAGGATACCAGAGCCCGCCCTCACAGGCAACCTTCCGGTTGCAGTTTCAATCGGAAACCGGGCAAGAGACCCGAATGAGGGACCGCGGCCGGCCAGAGAGTCGGGATGCCGCCAGGCGCACGGCGATTCGCTGCCCGGCTTCTTTCGCTGGCCCGGGCCGTCCGGTGTAGAATGGCTACAGGAGAGGCCGACATGCGCTGCCGATTCGTTCTCCTGCTCGCGATCGCGTGGGGCGTCCCGGTTCACGGAATGCGCGGACAGCCGGCCCCGCAGCCGATGACTCACGGCGGCGCTCCGGCGGTCTCGCCCGACGGATCGCGGATCGCGTTTCTTTCCGACCGGGACGGCGCCACGGACCTCTATGTCATCTCGGCCGATGGAAGCGGTGAAACACGCCTGACGCGCACGCCCGAGACCGAGAGCCAGCCCGCCTGGTCCGCGGATGGAAAGCGGATCTGGTTCACCGTCTTCGCCGACGGCGCGAGCCGCATCTTCTCGATCGATGGGGATGGCCGGAACTCGAAACTTCTCGGCACCGTCCCCGGCCGCGCGCTGCGGCTCTCCACCGACGGCAAACACGTCCTCTCTTGGACCGGAACCTGGACGGCGATGAAGCTCTTCGCGTCGGACCCGGACGGTTCGAACGTCCGCCAGCTCACGGACGGATCGGGAGTCGTCTGGGGAGCCCGCTGGTCGCCGGACGGAAGAGAGATCGCCTTCGGGGACCGGGACGCGCAGGGAGTGTTGAACGTCTTCGTCATGAAGGCCGACGGCTCGGGCCGGCGACAGCTGACCCGGTTCGCCGCCGCCGACGGACAGGCGCAGATGCCCTCCTGGTCCCCTGACGGCAAGAAGCTCGCCGTGCAGGCGTCGGCGAAGGATCGCCCCGATCACATCTGGGTCGTGGACGCCGAATCCGGGACCGCGCGGCGGCTGGCGGCCCACCAGGAACCGTACGCCGACGAGGTGCCCGCCTGGTTCCCCGACGGCAAGCGGATCGCCTACCAGAGCAACAAGACCGGCCGCATGGAAGTCTGGATCATGAACGCGGACGGCACGGAGGCCCGCCAGATCACGAAGTGACGCGGCCCGGGCGCTGCTTCAGGAAGGCGGCGATCT
The DNA here is from genome assembly GCA_963815865.1 of uncultured Acidobacteriota bacterium. Taxonomy (GTDB): domain Bacteria; phylum Acidobacteriota; class Thermoanaerobaculia; order UBA5066; family Gp7-AA6; genus JAWOLE01. Next base: position 475,302 of record CAWFIK010000003.1, on the reverse strand, counting down.
CGCTGAGGATCTGCTCGTGGTGGCCGACCCAGACGTGGCCGCCGGTCGGGAAGCCGATGAACCGGGCGCCGGGCACGTGCTCGGCCGTGTAGCGCGCGCCGTCGAAGGTCCCGTACAGATCGTCCGCCATGCTGATGGCGAGAGTGGGGACCGCGATCCGCTCCAGGTCGTACCGCGGGAGCGAGGAGGTCACCGCCGCGTCGTTGAGCAGCCCGGGACCGCGGGCGCTGACGGGGAGAATCTGCCTGAGCATCTCGTCCACGCGGGCCCGCTCCGAAGCGTCCGCGTTCTTCACGACCTCGGGCGGTGTCGCGAGAATCGCGCGGGTCACGAGGGAGCGGGCGATGCGGGGCGCGGCCCAGAAGAAGAAGTCGGACTTCAATGCCGTTTCGAACAGGAACCGCGTCCCGGGCGGCGTCTTCAGCGGCGGCGCGCCGCCGGGCCTCGGCACGTAGGCTGCCGGGACCAGCAGGACCAGGGCGCTGCATCGGTCCGGGTGGCGCAGCGCGAATTGCATCGCGGAAGGCGCGCCCGCGGAGGCGCCGGCGATCGCCGCGCGGCGGATGCCGAGCGCGTCGAGCAGGCAGGCGTGCGCGTCGGCCTGCGCGGCCGCCGAGGCGTCAGCCGGCAGCGGCGTGCGGAGGTAGCCGAAGCGCGACATCGTGATGACGTGGAACCCTCTGGCCGCGAGCGACGCGCCAAGAAGCATTCCCTGGTCGTATCCTCCGCCGGCGCCATGCACCACGAGGATCGGCGGGCCCTCGCCGGTCTCCGCGTACTCGATCGGCCCGCAGGGAGTCTCGGCGATCCGGCTGCCCTCCGAAACGCGCCGGCGGATCTGACGGATGTCGCGTTGATAGCGGGACCAGATCAGCCCGGACAGTCCAGCGGCAACAAGGCCCCCGGAGAGAAGAACGGCGCGACCCTTCCGGACTCTACTCACAGAATGTTTCCACCGGGAATGCTCTCCGCGCAGCGATCCAAACGATCCGGCTCGACACGAATCCGAAAAAGGTCGCTCCTTGATCGTCCGTTTTACCTCGCCACGGGGACGAGGACCGGTTCGGGGAGACGGGCCTCTTCCTGTTTCCTCGTCGCCCGCGCGACCTCCGCGGCGAGGCGGCCCGGCACAATCTCGCGCAGCTCGTAGCGCACCCGGACCGTGGGCTTGTCGATGTGGAGAACCCGCGTGATGTCGATCGGCGTGCCGATCACGACGACGTCGCACGGAGTCCGATTGATCGTGTCTTCGAGCTCGCGGACCTGCTCCGTGCCGTAGCCCATCGCCGGAAGGATCGAAGCGGCGTTCGGATACTTCTTGTATGTTTCCCGGATCGAGCCGACGGCATAAGGACGCGCATCCACGATCTCGGCGGCGCCGTCCCGGCTCGCGGCGACGAAGCCGGCGCCGTAAGTCATCCCGCCATGCGTCAGCGTCGGACCGTCCTCGACGACGAGGACGCGCTTGCCGCGCACGAGGTCGGGATGCTCGCTCGTCACCGGCGATTCGGCGCGGATCACGCGGGCCTTGGGGTTGAGGCGGGCGGCTGATTCCTCGATCTCGCGAATGCGGCTCTCGTCGGCCGTGTCGCATTTGTTGATGAGGATGACGTCCGCCCGCCGGAAGTTCGCCTCGCCCGGGTGGTACGAGGTCTCGTGCCCGGCACGGTGCGGATCGGCGACGCAGATGTGAAGATCTGGCACGTAGAACGGCAGGTCGTTGTTGCCGCCGTCCCAGAGGATGACATCCGCCTCGCGCTCGGCTCGCTCGAGGATCTGCGCATAGTCCACGCCCGCGTAGACGACGAAGCCGCTGTCGATCAACGGCTCGTACTCCTCGCGCTCCTCGATCGTGCAGTGCTCGCGGTCCATGTCCGCGTCGGTCGCGAAGCGCTGGCACGCCTGCGCCGCGAGGTCGCCGTACGGCATCGGATGGCGGATCGCGACGACGCGCCGCCCGCTCTCCTTCAGGATCTTCGACACGTACCGCGTCGTCTGGCTCTTGCCCGCGCCCGTGCGCACCGCCGTGACGGCGATGACCGGCACCTTCGCCTTCAACATCGTTCGGTCGGCGGACAGCAGGACGAAGTCCGCCCCGGAGATGATGCAGAGCGAAGCCATGTGCATCACCTGCTCGTGCGAGAGATCGGAATAGGAGAAGAAGCACTGGTCGATCTTCAGGTCCTTGATCAGGCCCGCGAGGTTCTTCTCTTCGTAGATCGGAATTCCCGCCGGGTAGAGCTTCCCGGCCAGCGCGGCCGGGTAACGGCGCCCGGCGATTCCCGGAATCTGCGCCGCCGTGAACGCGGCGACCTCGTAGTCGGGATTGTCGCGGAAGAACGTGTTGAAGTTGTGGAAGTCGCGGCCGGCGGCCCCGAGGATCGCGGCGCGGATCGGGCGGGAACTCATGGAGAACCTCCTGCCGGCAGCGTAGCCGATCGGCGGCGCGCCGGGCTGATCCGTTTGTACCGGCTCCACGCGAGGAATCGAGGCTGGCGACGGGCATCTCCAAGGAAACATGTCTCGATCGAAAATCGCGTATCGCTCACTGCCCCAACGCACAAGACCGTCTCCAGCAGGTCTCGCCGTTCCGCCCCTCCGCGATCGTCGATCACGACGTGAGACACGACGCGACCGGGCGCCCTCAGGGCGCTTCGGGCCAGTCGAAGTTGTGCAGATCGATGGGAAGCGCGTTCGTGCGGCGGATCGGCGCGAACGAGGCACGGTCGCCCCATTAGCCCGCAATCTCCGCCGAGGACTCGAAGCGGGCCGAGTCAACCGTTTCAGGAACCTTCAGGTCCTTTTCCAGGTGGGAAAGGAACCAGTTCCGCCGGAGTCCAGCACTCTCGATCGCAGGCGGCCGCTGAGCAAACAGGGGGGTATAAGCTCTCTGAATTCGCGGTGGCCCGAGTGATTCGGGATCTCGTCGGGTGGACGCTGCCGGTTGTTCTCTGGCAACAAGACGCGGAGCGTCTTCCGTGTCTATCGATGAAGGAGGTGCTTCCGTGCTCAATCAGAAGATCGCATTTCTTGGAGTGATGGTGGCGCTCACGGCCGGCATCGCGCGCGGGAGCGAGGCGATCCCCAACTGGCAGGCGCCCGCGACATGGAGCCCCGCGAGAGCAACCGGCGTTCACACGATGTCGGACGTCACGGCCCCCTCGGTCTTCATCGGCGTGACGCCGTGCCGGGTGGCCGACACGCGGGGCAACGGATTCACCGGCACCTACGGTCCCCCCTCGCTCGCGGCGAACGCGAATCGGAGCTTCGTCATCGGTGGCGTCTGCGGCATTCCGGCCGGCGCGACGGCGGTGTCCTTCAACTTCGGGGCATTGAATGTCGGCGGGGCCGGGGACCTGAGGGTCTTTCCCCAGGGCGCGACTCTTCCGCTCGTCTCGACAATGAACTACAACGCGAGCACTCCAAACATCGCCAACGCCGCGGTCGTGCCGCTCGGCACCGGCACCGGCATCACGGTTCGCGCCGACGCGGTCGCCGTCGATCTCATCATCGACGTCAACGGCTATTACATCGGTGGTATCGGGGCACTGAATACGGGAGAGTTCGTTGGATTCGTCGGCGACCCGAGCCCGTTTGCCGCGATTCTCATTGGCTTCAACACGACGACGAGCGCCAGCACGTTTGCTTCCTCGGTCAGAGGTTACATTCAGTCCGCGTCCAATGGGGCGGGCGTCCACGGCCTTCAGGTCGGTCCTACCGGCGCCAACTTCGGCGTCCGCGGCGACAACGCCAGTGCCAGCCCCAATTCGGCCGGCGTTCTGGGCTACGCGGGCAGCCGCACGGTGACGCTGGACTTCCGGCGCGCCGGCGTCCGCGGCGAGAGCGATACGGACATCGGTGTCTTCGGCTTGACCAACCTGGAAACCGGCAGCGTCGCCGTCCTTGGCGACGTGCTCAACGCGTCCCACGCGATCGTCTACAGGGGAATCCTCGGCGACGCGTTCGACGGCCTCGGAGTGAGTTACACCGGCGGTCTCGGCGGCTCCGGGATGAAGAGCTTCTACGAGCCCCATCCGACCGATCCCGAGAAGGTCATCCGCTATGTCTCGCTCGAGGGGCCGGAGGCCGGCACCTACTTCCGCGGCACGGCGCGTATCGTGCAGGGTCAGGCGGTCATCACGGTCCCGGAGGACTTCCGGATCGTCACCGACGAGGAGGGCCTCACGGTGCAGCTGACCCCCGTGGGATCTTCCGCGAACATGTGGATCGCGAGCGAAGACTTGAACCAGATCACCGTCCGCTCCTCCAAAGACGTCGCGTTCCATTACCTGGTCCAGGGAGTCCGCCGCAACTACAAGGACTTCGAAGTCGTCGCGAAGAGCCCGTTCTTTCAGCCGCGGTCACCCGACGACCGGATGACCCCGTCGCTCTCGGACGGTGAGAAGGCGCGCCTGATCGCCAACGGCACATACAACGCCGACGGCACGGTGAACATGGACACGGCGGAGCGTCTCGGCTGGGCGGCCGCCTGGAGGAAGAGACAACAGCCCTCGATGTCCGGCACGACAGTCCCGCCCGCCCCGAATGGGCCCGAGTGAGCTCCGGGACTCAGGATCAGTCGAGCGAATCGAGCGATTTGGTTTGTTTGAGATTCGACCACAGGCGAGACTGTTCATTGCCGATAAAGAGCCTCAGTGCCACAGGGGGCGGGTCAATATAATTGCCGCCACATGTCGCAGGGTGCCAGCATCGCGACAATGCCACAAAGTCCGATCCGTCTTACCTGGGCATATGTTGCGGCGCTGAGCCTCATCGCGGCGCTCGTCATCGCCCAGGTGGCGTTCGAGCACTTTCTCCTGAATCGCCAGGAGCTCGACGCCGGGACGATCAATGTGGCGGGGCGGCAGCGGATGCTCAGCCAGAAGATCGCCAAACAAATGCTCACGCTCTCGGCCGAGCAGCCGTCCGCTGCACGAGCGGCGCAGCTGGAAGCCGACGTGCGCGATTGGGAGACAGCTCACCACCTCCTGCGCGGCGACGATGACCGGAATCCGCGGCCCAGGAACTCGCCGGAAGTCGAGAGGCTGTTCGGTCTCCTCCAGCCCCACTTCACGGCGATGATCTCGGCAGCGCGCGGGGCTTGGTCCACGGCCGACCCCCTGAGCCGGCCCGATCAACGGGCGGTCTTCGTCGCGACCTATCTGGAACACGAGGCCCGGTTCCTGACCTTGATGGACGAGATCGTTTTCGCTTACGAAAGAGAGGCCCGCGCGAGGGTCCGGCGGCTTCAAAATATCGAGCTCGGACTGTCGGCGGCGATCCTTTTCATCCTGGTTCTGGAGGCCGTTCTCATCTTTCGCCCGATTGTCGGGCGGGTCAGCCAGACCCTGGGAGCGCTGGCGGCCGCAAAGCGGTCGGCGGAAGAACTGTCCCTGCGCGACGATCTGACCGGGATACCTAATCGCCGGCACTTCGACGGCGAGTTTGAGCGCGAGTACCGTCGATCGGCTCGAATGGGGAGCTCGATCGCAGCCCTCATGCTCGACCTGAATGACTTCAAGAAACTCAACGATCGGGCCGGACACCAGGCGGGAGACATCTGTCTGGCTCGGGTCGCCAGAGCACTGGCAGATCAAATGCGCCGCCCCGGCGATTTCGTCGCGCGCTACGGCGGCGACGAGTTCGTCGTCTGCCTGCCGGACACGACCTTCGAAGGCGCCCGGGCGGTTGCGGCGCGTTTGCAGCGAGCCGTCGAAGAGCTCGACATCTCGATCGATGGCTCTTCCGAGCCTCACATCCGGGTTTCCATGAGCGCGGGGATCGCAGCCGAGATCCCTTCCAGCCAGGAAGGAAACCCGCTCGCGCTGATCAACGAAGCGGATCAGGCGCTCTACCGGAACAAGACCGGACGCCACCGTCCCGACGCGCTCGCAGGCGAATGAGGGCGCAGCCCGATCGACCCCGCCCTGGACCAGGTCCGGTAACCCGACCCCAGACTTAGGTCCAACCCCTTGCCCTCACCGAGAATCGGAACGCGTGACGCAACAAACACGCACGGAGACAGCGGCCCGAGTATCGCTCCTTGAGAATTCCTCTGGCCGGCAGGCGGCTTTCAGGCCTGACCCGAGCCACCTCCGTGCATACCTGCCAGCGCTTTTCTCCCGAGAGCGCGTTAGACTTCGGCCCGCGTGAACCGAGCCTGGGCAGCACTCGCTCTCTGGACGCTCGCCGCGTCGGCGGCCCACGCGTCGGCCCCGGCGCGGCTGACGGCGCAGGTCCCACCGGGCGAATCGCTCCGGGCGGGCGAGACCATGACGCTCCGGTTCGCGGCCGACGAGAGGATCTCCGAGATGGAAGTCCTCCTTTCTCTTGACGGCGGTGAGACGTTCTCGCTCCGGGTGACCCGGGAAATGTTACGGGGAACACGCGAGGTGACATGGCGCGTTCCCAACCTCCCGACGACGAGAGCCCGGCTCGCCCTGCGCGTCCGCGACGAGAAAGAGGACGAAGTCATCCGCGACGTCTCCGAGGAGTTCACGATCCTCCCGGCCGGCACCGAACCGCTCGAGGACCTCCGCCGGTTCCGCGGAGAGTGGCGCGCGGGAGAGGCGCTCGAGGAGATTCCGTCCACCGCGCCGATGGACGCGCCCGGCCTCACCGGAGCCGGCGAGTCGATCCGCGCGCTCCGGCACGAGACGGATTTCGACCGGACGACGCACGCGGCGCCGACCGGCGTTCCGCCCGACGACGATCACGGCGCGGTCGAGCCGATTCACCCGGACCGGGTCTCGACACCGGCCTCCCCACGCGTTCCGCTCCACCTCCCCCAAAGGGAGTAGGGCTCCCCTCGCGCCCGTGGAGACGTCCGACATGACGCTCCGCGGCGACGCACCCGACGACATCGTCGTCTGACATCGACCCGTACAGGCGGGCGATCGCCATTCACGAACGCGCGAGGAGAGAGATGTCCAACCGAGTCACGACATCTAGAAGACCACAACGTGGTCGCGAACAAGGAAGAAGGAGAATCGCGATGAAACGCGCACTGCTGATTCTAGCCGGCGTCCTGCTGGCCTTTATGCCCGCGGCGGCGCAGTCGCCCAACAACGCGGGCATGGTGGTCGTCGTGACCGACCAGTCGGACGCGCTCGTACCCGGCGCCGCCGTCACCGTCACCAACACCGCCACCGGCGCCGTGCGCCAGGGGACCACCGGCCCCGACGGCTCCGTCACCATGGCCGGTCTCCCTCTGACCGGCGAATACAAGGTCGCCGTGACACTCTCCGGCTTCACCGCGAGGGACGTCACGGGCCTCACGCTGCGCGACGGCGAGAAGGCGAAAGTGAAGGTCAAGCTCCAGGTCGCCGCGAGCCAGAGCGAAGTCACCGTGTACGGCACCGCCGAGGGCGTGCGCGCGGACGCGCAGCTCGGCCTCCGGATCGACGCCGCCCGGATCGACGAGACCCCGATCCTCGGGCGCAAGTACACGACGCTGCCGCTCTTGAACTCGGCGTTCCGGCAGGGGAAGGGAACCGGCGACCTCTTCGTCAACGCGACGTACTTCGTCACCGGCGTGGGCTCGCGCCGCGCCACCACCTACACGCTCGACGGCGCGTCGAACGACGAGGGGTGGGGCCGACAGACGGCGGTCACCACAGTGCCGATCGGCGCGATCGAGGAGATCGCCGTGCTCTCGAACTCCTTCTCGTCCGAGTACGGCTGGACCTCCGGCGCCGCGCTGAACCTCGTCACGAAGTCCGGCACGAACACGCTGCATGGCGATCTGGTCGGAATGATCCGTCCGGGCGGCAGCACGCAGGCCACGTCGTTCTCGACCGACAACTTCTGCCCGTCGTCGGTTTCGACCTGCGTCACGCCGACGACGCTCAAGGCCGTCAGCCCGGTGGACATTCCGGACACGCTCGGCCAGGGCTCGCTCTCGGTCGGCGGGCCGCTCGTCCGGGACAAGACCTTCTTCTTTCTCGCCGGTGACTACACGGCCCAGGATCGGACGGCCCTGCTCTCGAGCTCGCTGCCGTCGTTCGTGCTGCCGGCGGACGGCAGCCTCCAATACGCGGGGCACTACCGCCAGTTCCTTCTGGACGCGCGGGTGGACCACAAGCTCACCGACAACCAGAACCTGATGGGCCGTCTCAACATCGATCGGTTCTACGACGACAACCCCCAGGACGCCGTGGGCGGCACGAGCGCGCCGAGCGTCGCCCGCAAGTATTCGCGGCGGTCCGTCGCGGGGCAGATCAACGACACGGTGGTGCTCTCGCCGACCCTCTTCAACGAGGCGCGGGTCGCCTACACCGACGGCGATCCGGTCACGCTCTGGGAAGCCCAGAACCTGTCCACGGCCTACACGCGCGCCGGGAACGTGCCGTTCACGATCGGCCAGTCGCGGGCGTCGGACCTCTACAGCCGATCGTTCCAGTTCGCGGACACGCTTTCGTGGTCGTCGGGCATCCACTCGCTGCGCATCGGCGCGAGCGCGGCCCGCCACAGGTCCGGCGGCACCGGCAGCGAGCCCGGCACCGCGATCCTCGGCACGTTCACGTTCAAGTCCACGACGACCGCGCCCTTCGATCAACTGACCTTGAACGACGTGCAGAGCTACACCCAGCCGATCGACTTCGGGATCAACAGCTACAGCCTCGGGCAGTGGCTCGTCGCCGGGTTCGTGCAGGACAGCATCCGCCTGCATCCCGACCTCACGGTGGACGTCGGGCTCCGCTACGACCGGCAGACATTGACCGACGCGAAGACGAACTTCGCCCCGCGCGTCGGCTTCGGCTGGCACCCGGCAGGCGACCAGCGGACGTCGGTCCGCGGCGGCTACGGCATGTACTACACGCAGATCCAGACGAACCTGATCGCGAGCTATCTCGTCAACGGGCTCGACGGGCTGACCACCTATACCGCCGTTCCCGGGCAGCTCGGCTTCCCGACCTGCCTGACCTGCGTCCCGCTGTCGTTCGATCCGCGGACGCTGCCTCCTTCGGAGCTGCCGGCGCGCGACATCACGATTCAGGCGGGCCGGCGCGCCTTCTATGAGGCGCAGTTCGCGAAGTACGGGCTGAACTTCGATCTCCTCCCCAACTACCCCGACAAGCTCGTGAATCCCCGCAGCCAGGTGATCACCATCGGCGCCGAGCGCGAGCTCGCCACCGGCCTGATCGTCGGGGCCGACTACGTGCATCAACGCCTGACCGATATCAATCGCACGGTGGACCTGAACGCTCCGCTTCCCTTCGACCGCACGGCGCCCGGACAGACCCGGACCGTGGCCGCGGCCAACGCCACGCGCCCCATCCTGCCGGTCAATGGCGGGGTGCGGCAGGTCAACGTCCTGATGAACCTCGGCGAGGCCGATTACAACGCCCTGCAGACACAGATCCGCTACCACGCCTCGAAGCTCGACGCGAGCATCGGCTACACGCTCTCCAAGGCGACCAACACCACCGAGCCGGACGGCAACGGAATCAATCCCAACGACGGCAACATCGCGAGCCTGGGCGAGGTCGAGCGAGGACCGAGCGTGGTCGATCAGCGCCATCGCGCGGTCATCGCGCTCGCCTACCGGCTTCCGTACGAAATCCGCGTCGGCACCCTGACCCAGCTCGCGTCGGCGCGTCCGTTCAACTCCACCACGGGCGTGGACAACAACGGCGACGGCGCGAACAACGACCGCCCGGTCGTCAACGGAGTGGTGATCAGCAAGTCCGCGTTCCGCGGGAGTCCGACCTCCGACGTCTCCGCCTTCATCGAGGGCCCCGTCCGGCTGGGAGGGACCCTGAGCGTTCTCCTGAGGGTCGAAGGCTTCAACCTCCTCAATCACGGCAACTACCTCGGCCGCGGGCAGACGGTTTACGGCAACACGGCCACGCCGAATACCACGTTCGGCCAGCTCGTCGCCGCCGGCACCGCCGACACCGCGATCCCGGCGTTCGCCAACGTGGACCCGCCCCGGATGTTCCAGTTCTCGGCCCGCATCGCGTTCTAAGCTGAGACCGCTGACATAGTCCCGACCGGGGGGCCCGTAAGGGTCCCCCGGTGTCCCCTTCCGACGGGGGTCAGGTCTTTCCGGGATTCGACTCTGGCCTAGTTGTGATTTCTCAACACGTTATTCCCACTCGGGCTTCTCGTCTCGGAGAATCCGCCCGGAGTCGCCGTCGTTGCCCTCTGCGGCACGCGGCGGCCGGGCCGCATGGAGAACTCCTGGCCGCCGCTCCGGTCCGAGGGCGCAGAAGCAGTCTCGCTAACCCAAATTCCGGTGTGTGCCCTCGGACAGGGCCGCTGCCGGGCAACGCCGTCGCCTCCGGGCTGCACAGTGCCTGTAAAAGCCGTGCTTCAGCCCCGGCGGCGGGACGCCTCCCGCAGGTGGCCGTGAGCGAAGGCGCACCACCCGGAACCCTCTTTCGCCTCGCTGCCACTGCGCCTTCGCGATAGAGCGACGGCCGGTTCTCTTGTTGGCCCAAGGATCTCTATCGCCTCGATCAAGCCACGGTTTGAACTCTCTCGGCCGCCTAGTCGCGTAGCGACCGCCGCGGCCGAAAGCCGCGGCCCGACGCCGGGGCGGGTTGTCAGCGGAGGTCCCGGATACGCTGAAGGCCGCCTTGTCCCCACCGACACACCGGCAGACGGAAACAACGTGTTGAGAAATCACACCTAGTCCGCGAGGAACGTCACGGCGCCGGTCTCGAGGTCGTACATCCCGCCGACCATGCCGAGGGCTCCGGCGTCGAGCATCTCCTTCAAGACGGGGCTCTTCTCGCGGATCTCTTTCATGGCGATTCGCACGTTCTGCTCGCCGACCTTGTCCACGTAGGCGTGGTCCTTGCTCGTGCCCGGCCCGGAAGCCGCGACCGCCGGCTGGATCTTGGCCAGCAGCTCGGTCAGGTTACCGAGCTTCACGTTGTCTACCGCTCCCTTGATCGCGCCGCAACTGGTGTGGCCGAGGACGACGATGAGCTTGACTCCGATGACCTTCCCCGCGTATTCGAGCGAGCCCAGGTTGTCGACGTTCACCACGTTGCCGGCCACCCGGATGTTGAAGAGGTCTCCGACCGACTGATCGAACACCGCCTCCGCCGGGACGCGCGAATCCATGCAGCCCAGGACCACGGCAAACGGATACTGCCCGGCGGCCGTCGCCCTGACCTTCGCGGGGAGGTTTCTCTCGACCGATTTCCCGGTGCGGAACCGCTCGTTTCCCGCCTTCAATTTGTCGAGGGCCTTGGCCGGAGTCATCGCCGCTTGCGACTCCTTGGTTTGAACGACGGGCTTCTTGTCCGTCTTCTTGGCCGCCGCCTTCTGATCATCCGGCAACGCAACACCCGTGAAGGCGACGAGAAGAGCGACAGAGATCCAGGCCCGGAAGTGGCGAACGCGCATAAATTCTCCTTCGAAATTCCCCGCAGCTTATCTCAGGAACCGCGACCCCCAACGCCAGCCGACCCGCGCCCCCTGGGGCCAAGCCTGGGTCTTACATTATGAGCTTGGCGGCTGGGCCGCCGGGGTCCGTCCGGACCTTCGAGTGTCCGGTGGCGCGCGTTATTTCTCCGGGACCTCACAGAAGTCCTCGGGGTCCTCGCGGGAGCCGTCTCCGAAGACCTCGGTGTTTTGCACGTGCACGACGACGAGACCGCCTTCGACGCGCTCGACGACGCCGTTTCGATCACACAACGAGCAGCAGACGACCGTCCCCTGCATCGGGATCTCCGAGCCGGGCGCGAGCCCCACGAAGCTCTCCTGGCTGATGAACCGGCCGTCTTCGTGGGAGCACTCCGGCCTTCGGCCGGGGCACTCCAGGATCCGGCACATGAATCCCTTGTTCTTGCTCTCGCTCATGTCACTCATCCGTCGAAATCTTACGCCCGATCAGGAAGCCGCGGTCAACTCAGGACTGTCTCGTCCCGGAGCGGAGCCGTTCCCGGATGCGCCGGCCCCGCGCGATCAGAGCCTTGCTGCCCGAGCGCTCGAAGCGTCGCAGGTGGCGCAGCACATCGGGCACGAGGCGCGGATCGCTCATGGCGAAGCTGGCGAGACCGTCCAGCGCCCAGGCCCGGACGAATTTCTGAGGGTGCTCGACATCGCGAAGGAGGATCGCCACGGCGCGCCGGCGCTCCGCGGCTCTCCATCGAAGGAGGGTTTCTCATGGCCGAGCTTCTCGAGGAGGTCCAGCGCGCGCAGCGAGACGAGCCAATTCCCCGTCGCCTGTCAGCGCGACGAGCTCCGCGACCCGTTCGGGCATCGCGCGAACCGTGACCAGCGCCCGGCCGGACCGTCCAATCGACCGGCGATCCCCTCCGACAAGAAAGCCTCGAAGGCTTTCGGCGGACCGGCGCACGTAACGATCCTGACAGAGAAGGCTCTTCCCTCATGAAGAGAGGAGGAACCGTGGTTCGCGCTCGAGGCGTCCCTGGACTATGGGCTCACGGCCGGGATCTTGCCGGGGTCTTCCAGGAGGAACCTGGGGTCGATGCGCGCGTCATGCCACCGGAGGCCGAAATAGAGGTGAGGACCGGACGAGCGTCCCGTCGATCCGGAAAGACCGATCGTGTCTCCCTTTGTGACGTCTTGCCCGGCCTCGACCTTGATCTCGGAGAGATGAAAGCTCTCGCTCATGAGGCCGTCGCCGTGATCGATGAACACGGACTTGCCCGAAAAGAAGAAGTCGTCCGCAAGCACGACCTTCCCGTCGGCAACGGCCAGGACCGGGGTGCCCGCCGGGATCGCGTAGTCGGCCCCCATGTGCGGCTGCTCTGCCGGCTGGCCGTTGAAGATCCGTTTCCAGCCGAAGGTCTTGGCCGGCGGCAGATGTTCGGCCGGCACCCCGAGGGGCAGGGCGAATTTCGCCGGTCCTTCCTTCCGCTTCCAGACCCTGCTCACGCGCGCCTGCTCGCGCGCGTTGCGCTGGAGATCCTCGGGCGAGGGGTGCGCCTGCGGGATGTCTCCGAGGTCGATCTCCTCGGTTCCGTAATTGTACGGACCGACCGAGATGCGCGCGGTCTCGACGCGCCCGGTCGCGCCCCGGCGAGCGATCCTGAGGATGCCCGGCTTCTGAAGGAGGTCGATCGGGTAGTAGCAGGTCTCCTGGATCGGCGCCCAGGTCCGCCTGCCCATGACGCAGCGCTTCGTGCCTGGGACTGTCCAGCGAACCAGCGTCCCCGGATCGGCGGAGACCGTAATGCCTCGGCCCTGGGCGCCCGGGCTCGTATTCGGAATCGAGCAGAGCAGTGCGAAGAAGGCCGCGATTCGGTAACCAGTGTGGAAAGTTCTCATTTGAGCTCGCCTCCTTTTCTTCTGTGACTCTACGCCGGCGGCGGATGAAGGAGCAGCCAGGCCCAGTTTGCGGCCACGGCGAGGAAGGTGGCCGCGCGCAGGGCCGGTCCGGAGAGCCGCGGCTCCGACAGAGGCCGGCCCGCCAGAGAGGTCACGGCCGAGGCGGCGCCGCCGAGAAGGAAGAGCAGAGCGCCCAGGGTCGCCAGCGGATTGAACGCGAATGCCCCCGGCAGGTCCAGGCGCGCGAGCGCCAGCGCCGCGTGCCCGGCTCCGCAAGTCGGACAGGGAAACCCCAGCAAGTCGCGGAAGAAGCAGCCGGGCAGCAGCGGGGCCAATGGCGCGGCAAGAGGAGCGAGAAGGACCGCCGCGAGCGCGACCGCTCCCCAGGTCAGACCCAAGGGGTTCGGGGGACCGCAAGGTCTCCCGCCGCTGTCCAGTCGGCGTTCAGTGGTGGCCAAAGCGACTGAACACGGCCGCGCCGACAGCGAGGCCGATCAAAATGAGGCCGCCGCAGCAGACGACGAGCGGAATCAGGACCGCCGCCGCGGCTTTCCCGGACGTCGTCTTGTGAAGGTTCTGAACACCCTGAATCGCGAGCACGACCCACCAGACGATGGCGATCAAGCCGCCGACCACCGGGATGATGCTGGCGAGGCTCGAGACCTCCGAGTAGCAGACCGCGCGCAGGCTCCCCTCGAAGCCGGACCTCGAGTTCTGCAGCGCCCCGACGAGCATGCAGCAGAGGTGCAGGAGCGCCGCGCCGACGAAGAGGCCGATCGCGATCGCGAACGGGGCTACGATCAGACGCACGGCCAGCGCCGCTCCTCCGAGCCCGGACAGCGCGCCGAAGCGGTGTCCGAGGAACGCGGGCAGCACCGGCATGGCGATCAGCTGGAAGAGAATTCCCTGAATAGCCATCGAGAGCCAGCAGACGGCGACGCCGAAGAGAAGCGGAGAGGTCGAGTCGCCGTCCTCGCGCATTCGCGCCCAGGCCTCCGCGGGCCGGCTGACGAGGAGCCCCAGCGTGTCGAAGAAGGACGGGAGGAGTCCCCGCGCCTCGCGGGCTTCCCAGGGGAGAGGATTCGGGGAAGGAACCGGTCCCGGCGGTACCGTGGACATCGTTCGACCTCCTCGCAAGCCGGCGCGCCCGGCGTCAGGATTGGCAACCGATAGATTATCAGGCGATGACTGGCGGGGTCGGAACTATGAGATAGAGATGCGCATACCCTCGCCCCAGGACCGGATCTGATCGACGCGGCGTAGAGGACGCGCGCCTTCGCAAGAGGCTCGCCGCGCGCCAGCGAGCGAACAAGTTCGTGAGGGGGTTTTCCTTATGCTACTGGACCTTCGTGGCGAACTGGATACTCGGGTCCGCAGTCGTGTTGTCCGCCGTTGCCCCATACACGATTGCGGAACCGGAGATCACCTGGATCGTGATGGAGTCATTGGCGCCGAACGCCGTGCCCTCCAGAAACTCGACGCCGGAGATCTGTTCGAAAAAGGTGGGAGGGTAGCTCTTCGTGAGTGTCTGGACAACGGTGCCGGCCGCGTTTCGTCTCGTCACGGTCATCGCGGCGCCGGAGGGGCCGCTTCGAACCCCGATATTCAACCGGAACCGTCCCGTGTCCGCGGGAGTGAAGAGAACGCCGAGGTCTCCGGCCGCGAGTATGGAGTCGGAAGAAGCCGCGCCCACGGTGAATCCCGTGGTTCCGGCGGCGCCGCCGTCGTTGAAGATGCGGGCGGCGACGACGGGCGCGGAGGCCCCGGTTGGCATCACGATATCGAGACTTCCGATCCGCGGCCCGTTGAGCCCCATGGCCGGTAGAAGGTCGTCGAATACCTGCGTCTGGCCCGCCTCCAGAGAGAAGGTCAGGGAGGAATCGGCCCCCGATCCGACTGTTCCCTGCGGGTGAAAAACGAGGCGGCCCGCGAAAGCCAGCGCCGTCGGGTTGTGCATCTGAAAGCCGGTCCTGTAGAAGGAGGGGGGCACTCCCGGAATCGAGACGACGACCGGCACGATGCCTTGCGTCCTCTCGGTCGCGACTCCCGAGGCCTGGACCGCCAGGGTGAAGTTCTTGACAGCCGTCCCGCCGGACCGCGCGACCGTCGAGGCAACGTCTCCGCCGAAGGCGATGTACCCGGCCGCGGCGCCGGGAAATGCCCCGACCGGGTTCCCGCAATTGGTCAGGTGCGAGACCCCGATGAGATCCCCCGGCTGGATCGGCACGTCGGGAAAAAGCGTGACGGTCGTCGGAGAACTGTCGAAGGGGCCTCGCTCCGTGAGAAAAACGAGGTTCTCGCCCGAAGGACGGAAGAACTTGATCTTCAACGCCGAGACACAACCCGGTATGGACCACGCGAACGTGGCGGTCGTCAGGCTGCCTGCAAACGGAGCAGGACTTACAAGATCCACGTCGGTGTAGGGGGTCGGGAAGAGAAAGGCATCGGAGGCATTCGGGCTCTGGACGGAGTTCCCCAGGGATGTCGGGGGCCCGAGCGGGATCACGGTTGTCGTCACCGGCGGGCCGGAGACCGGTGAGACTCCGCTCGCCTGGATCGCCGAGCTGTTGTTGCTGATCGTCCCGGACGTCGCGGTCACGGCGACAGTGAAGGATACCGTCTGAGCGGTCACACCGGCATTCAAGTCTCCTATGCTCCAAATCACGGATCCCAGGGAGAGAGCCCCGCCGCCGGTGACCGAGACGAAGCTCGTGCCGGCCGGCAGCGAGTCGCTGATGACAACTCCAGTGGCGTCGCCCGGCCCGGTGTTGCCGTAAGTCAGCGTGTAAGTGAGGTTCTGGCCGGAGACAACGGAGGCAGGGGCGCTCTTGGAGATCGTCAGGACGGGAGCGTCGCCGACGGTGGTGATCCGGCCGACCTTGTTGCCAACGAATTGGGTGAACCGGAAGGCGCCGACCGGCCCGGTGGCAGTGCCGCCAGGCCCGCTGCCGGCCGTGGCGCCCGGGACCTCGCCGGTGGCTGGACCGGAGAGGGCCACGGAAGAGCTCCCGCCGAACAGAGTCAGAAGCACGATCCCGATCCCGGGAAGGCCGGTGCGCATTCTCACGGTCGCATCCTTTCGTAAGAGCCGCTGGTTCCCCGATTGGGCATTGGATTACCTTGCGGGGATCCTATAGCAACGCTTCCCCGGTCACAACGTCTTCGCCGCCACGACCGCGGCGACTTGCCCTCGCTTACATCGGAGCGCTCTGGGCGAAGTCGAGAGCGGGGTCGTTCGTGCGATCGTCCGCGGTCGCTCCATAGATGAAGAGGCTTCCCGAGAGGACGTCCACCGTCACGGTCTGGTTGGCGGCGAGCCTCAATCCGTCGAGGAAGCTCGCGGCGTCGATCTGCTGGAAGAAGTTGGCCGGATAACTCCGAACGAGCGTTCGAAGGACATTGCCGGAGGCGTCACGAACCGTGATGGAAATCGCGGCACCGGCCGAGAGGGTTCGGACTCCGACGTTGTAACGGAAGAGCAGCGGATCGAACGGCCCGATGAGGACGCCGCGAGCGCCCGCCGAGAGGGCTTCGGAAGGCTTCAACCCGTGCTCCGTGAAGCCGGACGTACCGGCCAGGCCGGCGTCGTTGTAAACGCGGACGGAAACGACCGGAGCCGACAAGGTCGTCGCGACGAGATCGAGGCTGCCGATGCCCGTCTGGCCGAGGCTCGTGAGGACGTCGGGGAAGAAGAGCGTCTGACCCGGATTGATCGAGTAAGCCATGGTTGGATCCGAGGCGGATCCCGAGACGCCCTGAGCGTGAAAGACGATGCTGCCCGCCTCGGGTGTCAGAGTCGAGTTGTAGAGCTGCACGGCCGTGTGGAAGTTCGCGCCGAGGAGTCCCGGGCTCGAAATCACGACAGGGATGATCTCGGCGAGGCTGGAAGGCGGCCCGCCCGTGGCGGTGCCCGTAGCCAGGACCGCGAGGGTGCTGTTGGCGGCGCTCGTTCCCGAGGAGATCGAGACGCTGAACGTGATGTCCGCGCCGAACGCGACCAGGCCCGCTGCGCTGCCCGGGCTCTGGCCAACCGGGCTCCCGCAGTCCGCGACGCGCGCGATGCCGACCAGGTCTCCCGCCTGCACGGAGACCGGGGGCGAGAGCATGACGGCCTGCGTGGTCGCGTTGACGTCGAAGGGGCCGCGCTCGGCCAGGAAGAGGAGCGTATCGCCGGAGCGCCGGAAGAACTTGACCTTGACTGTCGCCGGGCACGGCGCCACCGACCAGACGAAGGTGGCCGTCGTCATGTCGCCCGAGCCGGTCGCGGGCGCCGACAGATCCACGGCCGTGATCGAGACCGGCATCGGGTTGAACCCAAAATTGGGCACAGTCGGGATGCTGCCGGCGGTGATCGTCTGCGCGCCGGCCGCTCCGGACAGCGCCGCGAGAAGGAGAAGGGCCGCGAGAGCCCTCGGCAAAGAGCGGGACATCGGTACCTCCGGTAAAGACCGATCTTCAGAAAGCCCGCGGTCCTTCCGCGAGCCAGAGAACGCTCTGCCAGATTCATGCCCGATTGCCGGCCGGTGGGATCCAGCAAGACCGGCCCTGAAGCCTGACCCGAAATGGGCAAAGCGGTATCGAATGGATTCGAGCCGTCGCGCGTCACGGAAGCCTCGGTTCCGGCGAGATAAAGTACGGCCTGCGACAGTGCCCGGGTGACCGTGGAACGGGCTCTCGAACCTGGAGGAGGAGACCTTGCTCGGGAAGACGTTTTCGCATTACCGAATCGTGCGGCAGCTCGGCTCGGGCGGCATGGGCGTGGTCTACGAGGCGGAAGACACGCGACTCCGGCGCAACATCGCGGTGAAGTTTCTCTCCGCGCAGCTCGCGCAGGACGCGCCGATGCTGGAGCGGTTCGAGCGCGAGGCGCGGGCGGCCTCCGCCTTGAACCACCCGGGCATCTGCACGGTGCACGCGATCGAACAGGAGGAGGGGCAGTCGTTCATCGTGATGGAGCTCGTGGACGGCGAATCGCTCTCGACGCGAATGGCCGGTGGGCCGATGGAGATCGGGCAGCTTCTCGACTTCGGCATCCAGATCGCCGACGCGCTCGAGTCGGCGCACGGCAAGGGGATCGTTCACCGCGACCTGAAGCCGATGAACATGATGGTGACCTCGCGAGGCCAGGTGAAGATCCTCGATTTCGGACTGGCGAAGTTCGCCGGCGCCGATTCGCCCAACGCCGAGACGGTCTCGCCGACGTCGCCGCCGCGGGGAGAGCTGACGGCCGCCGGGACCGTTTTCGGCACGATCCACTACATGTCGCCCGAGCAGGCTCGGGGACTCGCGACCGACGCGCGGACCGACCTCTTCTCGCTCGGTGCGATCCTCTACCAGATGGCCTCCGGCGACCGGCCTTTCGAGGGCGACACCGAGGCGGTGGTCTTCGACGCGATCCTGAATCGCGAGCCGCGGCCGCTCGCGGAGGCGAACCCGGCGATGCCCGCGGCACTCGGGCCGATCCTCGAGAAGGCGCTCGAGAAGGACCGCAACCTCCGCTACCAGACCGCCACGGAGTTGAAGACCGACCTCCTTCGCTTGCGGCGCAAGCTCGAAGCAATCCGGTCGGGCCCGGCCGCGCTCTCCGACTCGAAACCGCCGGGGCGGCGGGCGGAGCGCTCGATCGCGGTTCTCTATTTCGAAAACCTCTCGGGAGTCAAGGAAGACGAGTACCTGCGGGACGGCATCACCGAGGACATCCTGACCGACCTGTCGAAGATCAACGGCCTGAACATCTTTCCGCGCACCACAGTGCTCGCGTTCCGCGATCAGAAGGCGACCGCGGCGGACGTCTGCCGGAAACTCTCGGCCGGCTACGCCCTCGAAGGGAGCCTGCGCCGTGCCGGCAATCGGTTGCGGATCAGCGCTCAACTCGTGGATGCGGCAACCGGCTTCCCGGTCTGGTCGGAGCGCTACGACCGCGAGATGTCCGATATCTTCGAAGTGCAGGACGAGATTGCCCACAAGATCGCCGAGGCGCTGCGCATCAAGCTCACGCCTCAGGAGCAGGCGGATCTCGCCGCCAAGCCGACCGAGAACCTCCAGGCCTACGACCTCTACCTGCGGGGCCGCAGCTACGCGCGCCGGCGCACGACGAGGGACATGGAGTTCGCGCTCCAGATGTTTGAGAACGCGGTCGTGCTGGACCCCAACTTCGCGCTCGCCTGGGCGGCGATCGCCAACGGCTGCGCTCACGCCCAGTACTGGTCCGGAGGCCAGGGACAGTACATGGAGCGTGCCCAGACGGCGTCGCTGCGGGCGGTAGCCCTCGCGCCGGACATCCCTGAGGTCCTGGTCTCGCAGGGCTGGATCCTCTACGCCGGCGGTCGATATGACGACGGCGAACGGCTGACCCGCGCCGCGATCTCGCGGAAGCGCGACTGCGAAGGAGCTTATTACCTCCTGCTGCGGTCGCTCTTCGCCTCGGGCAAATACCAGGAAGTGGCCGCTCTGGCTGAGGAGGCGATGGCGGGCGCGGGCAGCGACTATAACGTTTACATACCGATCATGAATGCTCTGGGGGCGCTGGGAAAGGCGGACGCGACGCGCAACGTCCGGCTGCGCCTTCTCCAGGCCCTCGAAAACCACCTGCGCGAGGTGCCGGAGGACGCGCGGGCGCGGATCCTCCTTGGGGGTATGTACGCCCAGGAGCAGCGCGCCGAGGACGCGATCCGGGAGACCAATCTCGCGATGGTGCTGCGGCCCAACGAGGCAACGGTCCTCTACAACGCCGCCTGCACCTTCTGTAACATCGGCAGGCACGCGGAGGCGATCGACGCACTGCGAAAGGCCTGGGAGGCCGGCTTCCGCGACCCCGACTGGACGCGCCGCGACCCCGACCTCGCGAGCCTCCACGGCGACCCGGAGTTCGAGAAGCTCTACCCCGCGTCGAAGCCAGAGAGCTGAGACCGCCGCCGGAGCGGGGAGCGGCGGCATTGAGTGCACCGGTCCATAGGAGGAGGTTTTCATGCACGCATCCGATCGATCCTCGACGGCGAGACGGCGACTCGTCCTTGCCACTTGCGCGCTTTTTGGCCTGACCGTCCTCGGCGCCGCGGCGGAGTCCGATTCCGTGACCGGCTCGATGACGGCGGGAGGCAAGACCTACAAGCTCACGCACGTTTATGCCCGCCGGCAGCCCAGCCTGGCCGACAAGAGTCAAACCGTCGTCGTCGTCCTGCTGACCGACAGCGACGTTCCCAGAAACGTCGTCGACGACAAGTTCCGGCTGGAGCTAACGGACATGGCTCGCGCGGGAAAAGTTCACGGCGTTTCCATAACGATCGGCCTGGACAAGAAGACCTCCGGCACGGGATGGACCTACGCGAAGGAATTCGGCGGGGCGATCGTCAATCGGGCCGACCAGAGCACGTTCGAGCCTTCCGTTTTCAGCGATTCGCGCGTCGAGGGGAAGCTCTCCGGGCGTGGAAGCTTCGGCGACGACAAGTGGGATTACACGGCCAGCTTCAAGGCCGCGCTCGCAACGGTGAAGTAGATCGATTTGGGTCCGTGAACCTGCCCGCCTCTTCGTCCATCGCGCTCGCCAGCAGCAGGATGGCTCCGCCGAAGAACATCGTGTCGAAGAAGAAGTTCAGCGCGATGGTGTCTGTTGGCGCTCGAAGGAGCATCGGCAGGTAAACCCACAATACCGTCAGCAGAATCGTGAGCCCCAGAGACGTGGCCGCCAGGCGCGGTTTCTGATTCAAGAGCAGGCAGACGCCCGCGACAATCAGAACGACGCCGACGGTATAGCTCACGAAAATGTGAGCGGGAACCCACTCGGGCGTCAGCTTGTTCAGCGGCACGCCCGGCACGTATTCCGGGTGCAGCAGATGCTCCACTCCATAGAAGAGCGAAGCAACGGCCACGAAGAATCGCGGAACGGCGGCCCAGGTCGTGATCGGCCGCACGGAGGACGGATGCCTCGTCCGAGTGCTCCGCGGCGACATCGCGAAAGCCAGGGCGCCGCCGCCGAAGGCGAGTTGTCTCAGGGCCAGGGCCCAGAAGAACCGGTCGCCCGGGCTCGCAACGACGGCCGGCATGTCCATGAGGAATACGAAGATCAGCATCGTCATTCCGACCAGAGCCGCTGCAAGCCGCGCCTGAACGAGGACGACAATACCGAGCGCCGCGCAAAGAAAACCGAGTCCCACCAGATAGACCCAGAACGTATGCGCGGGAATCCAGTCCGGGACGAGGCCCGCGATATTCGCCGTGAGGGTGAAATGCTCGGAGCCGAAAACGGCCAGGGGA
Organism: uncultured Acidobacteriota bacterium; assembly: GCA_963815865.1. Taxonomy (GTDB): domain Bacteria; phylum Acidobacteriota; class Thermoanaerobaculia; order UBA5066; family Gp7-AA6; genus JAWOLE01. The sequence goes on along the minus strand of CAWFIK010000003.1, from coordinate 453,798 downwards.
ATCGCAAAAAACAACCGGCCGAACGGCATGATTTTGTCGAAGCCGCGTTCGCGCGGCAGTTCCTCGAGAATCCTGATGAAGCCAACGATGAAAACCAGCGACGCGCAAACATAAGCCCAGAACGCCATTGCCGGGATGCCGAACGGCGCGGTCATGGCCGGTGCCTCCTCAAATGGGCTGCCGCCTCGGCGGCATGGCGGCGCCCTTGATGATCAGCCAGAAGCCGAGCGGGATCTCGAAGGCGAGCAGCAGCAACCACATCAAATCCGTAACCGGGCTGTGGAGGATCCCGACGAGCTGCAGGGGAAGACCGATCACGACGAGGATCGACCCGAGGAGGCCCACCCAGGCCAGCAGGCACGGGGACGATCCGGCCGCGCACGAGGAGATAAGAAAAGACCAGGCTGCCGACGGCAAAGAATGCCGCGGTGAGGGTCGAAATCGAGCTTTCCAGGTTCAGCAGGACAGCCCCAAGCCCGCTCGCCGCCGCGGGGTCCGGCGCACTCGCTCCGTTGGCCGTCGCCAGCCAGAGCAGTCCCAACGGCATGGACAAGGAGACCGCGCCGATCGTACCTTCCGCGGCGCGGAAGACCAGGACCAGCATCGCCAGGTCGGGATCCTGGTCGCGCGTGATCGCGTAGAGCGTCACGGCAAGCACCAGGGCGCAGAAGCACCCGAGCATCGCAAGGACGACGGCAACGCGCATCCCGGACGCATGCCGCGCGATGCTGGCCAGCTTCGCGGCGGCCCCTTCCCCGCTGGCCGCCCTGTTCTCGAGGACCATTCCGGTCAACGCGACGGCGATGTAAATCAGGAACGCGAACCCGGCAACCCTGGCGTTCGTCCTGCGAGTCATACGTGCTTTTCCTTTCGGGAAGTCTCCCCTATTGGACGGGTCAGACGGTCAGACGTTGACCGAAGGCTATCTTATCGACAGTACTCGGGAAACCGACTCGTCCTCACCGCTTGCGCGCTTTTTGGCCTGACCGTCCTCGGCGCCGCGGCGGAGCCCGATTCCGTGACCGGATCGATGACGGCGGGAGGCAAGACCTGCAAGCTCACGCACGTCTATGCCCGCCGGCAGCCCAGCCTGGCCGACAAGAGTCAAACCGTCGTCGTCGTCCTGCTGACCGACAGCGAGGTTCTGAGAAACGTCATCGACGTCAAGTTCCGGCTCGAGCTGACGGACATGGCTCGCGCGGGAAAAGTTCACGGCGTTTCCATAACGATCGGCCTGGACAAGAAGACCTCCGGCACGGGATGGACCTACGCGAAGGAATTCGGCGGGCGATCGTCAATCGGGCCGACCAGAGCACGTTCGAGCCTTCCGTTTTCAGCGATTCGCGCGTCGAGGGGAAGCTCTCCGGGCGTGGAAATTTCGGCGACGACAAGTGGGATTACACGGGCAGCTTCAAGGCCGCGCTCGCGACCGCGAAGTAAATAGAGTCGGGTCCGTGGGCCCGTCCGACTTCGAGAGGCTTTGCCCCGCGAACCCGGCTCCCGGAGCCCCTCTCCTACAGAATGGGGAGGGATTCGGGATTTCGCACGGCTAGCGTTCCGGATCTGGGGAGAGGCGGGCTTCGAGTCTGGTCAGGCGCGCTTCGAGGGCGGCGATGGTCTCCTTCTGTTCTTCGATGATCCTTTGTTGCTTCTGGAGCTCGTTCAAGAGGAGAGCGGGGAGGAAGTGGTAGCGGACGGTTTCGGGGTCGCCGGAATCGGAGTACTGGACAAGGTCGGGCATGACCTGGGCGACTTCCTCGGCGATCAGGCCGTACTGACGATAGCCGACTGTGTCGTTGCGATAGTAGAACGAGACCGGGCGGAGTCGGAAGATCGCGGAGCTATCGTCGCCGACGTCGGCGATCTGACGCTTGACCCTGGCCGACGAGGAGACCGTTCCGAGCTGCGCGACGCCGTCGATCATGACGGGAAGGGCGTTGGCCTGCCCGGTCGTGACGTTGCGCACACCCGCGACGAAGAACTTCGTGTGCGTCCCGCCCGTCCCAATCCGAATGGTGTTGCTCTCGGAGATGAGCGCTGGGTTCCCGATATGAATGTTGTCGGAACCGGAGGCGAGAGCCGCGCCCGAGTTCGTCCCGATCGCGATGTTGTCGCTTCCGGTCGTGTTGTTGGAGAGCGCACCCACGCCAATCGCGACGTTCAGCCCGCCGCTCGAGTTGTTCAGGAGCGCCTCGGAGCCAACGGCGGTGTTGTTACTCGCGTTGTTATGGAAGAGTGCGTCCCAGCCCACGGCGGTGTTGAACCCGCCGCTGTGATTGCTGATGAGCGCCTCAAACCCCAGTGCGCTGTTGAAAGATCCCCCGCTGTCGGTCTGCAGCGCGGCAGTTCCGACGGCTGTGTTGTCGTTGCCCGAGACCAGCTCGTTCAAGACTCCGAAGCCGAGGCCGACATTGGCGGTGCCGACCATCGTGGAGTTTCCGGCGGCAGGCCCAAGAAAGACATTGTTGCCGCTGTTGGAGGCCGGTGTGCCGAAATATCCGTTGACGTCGATGATCAGGTCGATCGCCGTCGCGTCCGCCAGGACCGTGATCGCTCCACCGGAGCCGAGCGGCACGATGGCGGCGTTGGCGATGTTGGGAGTGTTCGCATTGTAGTTGAGCGTGGAGACAAGCGGTACGATTCCCGGCGGGAAGACCCGCAAGTCCCCAGCCGCGGAGACATTCGACGCCGTGAAGTTGAACGAAACGGCTTCCGCCGTGGCCGGGATCCCGCAGTGCCCGGTAATGACGAAAGTCCGCGACGCGTTGGCCGCCAGGGAGGGAGGGCCATAAGCCCCGGTGAACCCGTTGCCGCGCGTGTCGGCGATCCGGCACGGCGTGACATCGAGAAAGGGGAGGGGGGCACCGACCGTCTGAATCGAGGCGCCGCCTCTCTTTGATAGGTGCTGGGCGTCGCGCGTCCAGGTCGGAGGCACCGGCCAGTTCTGTATCGCATCGCCTGGGAGATCCTGTGCCTTGGTGACGGTGACGCCGGGAAAACCAACCAGGGCAAGCACCAAGAGAACGCGAAGGACCTTCATCGAAACCTCCTCCATCCCACCCAACGGGCGGGTTCGGTGAATCCTAGCCCGAGAGCCGGGGGCAGGAGGGCAAGCCGCTCCCCTGCAGCAGCAGCCGTTCCGGAAGACAAGAAAATGAGTCAGTTCCCTGACCGGGCGCGGTAGGCCAGGAAGAGGACGATCGCGATGAGGATCAGGAGGGCGAAGCGAGCGACGCCCATCAACCGAGTGCGCGCGACGGGTCTCGTGCCCTTCGGCTTCATCCCGGTGACGGCGGCGATGATGCCGATGACGACGGCGAGGCCAAGCCAGAACAGCCAGCTCACGCGCGCCTCCCTTCAAGAATCACGCCACGGCCCTGGGCTCCCCCACTCTTCCCGTCTATGCCGGCGGCGGCGCCGGACACCGCGGCGCTAGGCGTGGGCCGGCTGCGGCGCGAACTGCTTCATCCACTCCTTCTGCCGCTGCTCCAGTTCCTTGGGCGTGAGATCTTCCTTGTGCGTCGCGATAGGGCAGCCAGCCTGACCCCTGTCATCCTGAGGAGCGAAGCGACGAAGGATCTGCTCCACCGGAGGAGCGGATCCTTCGCTTCGCTCAGGATGACAACATCCGGACGCAAGCGGCTCGATAAGGGTCCTCACTCCTTCCCTCTCCCGCCGGGAGAGGGAGAAGGACCCGGCCACTCCCCCTAGGCGCCCGTCCTCGCGACGCCAAGCCCGGGCGCATCCGGCAGCGACCAGCGGCCGTCCGCGATCGAGAGGCCCTTGAAGGGATCGTTGGCGAGCAGGAGATTGCCGTCGATGTCGAGCCAGTCGAACAGCGGGCCCACGGCGACGCCGGCCGCGATCCCGAGCGAGGATTCGATCATGCAACCGAGCATGAGCTTCAAGCCCATGGCGCGCGCCACCGCCGTCATCTCGTAGACTCGCGTGATTCCTCCCGACTTCGCGAGCTTCAGGACGACGCCGTCGAAGAGGCCGGCCTTGCCGGGCACGTCGGAGGCGTGGAGGACCCCCTCGTCCGCCAGGATCGGGAACGTCGCGATGCCCTTCACCTTCGCCATCTCGCCGTCCATCGCCGCCGGCATGGGCTGCTCGAGGTAAAGCGGCTTGACCGTGTTCAGCCAGGCGAGTTTCTTCTTCGTCTCCTCGACGCTCGTCCAGCCTTCGTTCGCGTCCACGGTGATCGGTTTGTCGGTGACCGAGCGGATCGCCGCGATGTTCTCCTCGTCGTTGGCGAGCCCGATCTTGATCTTCAGCCTCGGATAGGCGGCGGCTTCGCGGACCTTCTGTTTCATCACGTCGGCCGTGTCGATGCCGATCGAGAACGTCGTGACGGGCATGCGCCCCCCGGGGACTCCGAGGAGTTCGTGGACCGGCCGGTTCAGCTTCTTGCCCTTCCAGTCCCAGAGCGCGAGGTCGAGCGCGGCAACGACCTCGGTATCCGGTCCCGCCTCCTTCTCGGCGCGCTCCAGCCACGTGAGGTGCTCCCAGGGAGACAGACCCGCGACGGCGGCTTTCACGCGCGCGAAGGCCGCTTCCGACGTCTCGTAGCTCTGGTTCCAGCGCTTGTTCGCCGCGGCCTCGCCGCAGCCGGTCACCCCCTCGGCCGTCAGCGTGAGAAGGCCGTTCTTCTTCTCGTCAGCCGAGCCGCGCGCGATCGTCCACGTGTGCGCGAGCTTGAGCGGCAAGACCTGGTAGGCCAGAGAGACGGTGGAGGCGCCGGGCGCCTTCGAGGTCGGGCCGGCGAAGAGGGCCCGAGGCAACGCCGAGCCGGCGGCGGCAGCGGCGGAAGAGACGATGAGACCTCGGCGGGAGATGGTATGCGTCATGACGGAATTATGGTGTGAGAATGGCCGAGTGCGCCACAGGAGAATCGCCTCGCGGATCGTGCCGGCCGCCGCCATTGTGCTCGTCTCATTCGCGGAAATCTCCCTTTCGGCGACCCCCGCCACTGTGTCCGCGACGCTCCGGACAGCCGTCGTCGTCAGCGCCGTCCAGGACCTCTTCACGCGGCCCGACGAGACGTCCCCGGTCGACGACCAGGTCATCCTCGGAGAGCGCGTGGAGGTCCTCGAGGACGCCGCGGGTTTCGCGAGAGTGCGAACGGCCGCGGGGGAGATCGCCTGGATTCCTGAGCGCGCGCTGCGCCGCGGCGAAACCGAGCCTGGGGCGACCGCGAAGATCGCGCGCGTGACGTCGAACTTCGCCCACGTCTACGCCACGCCTTCGTTCACGAAGCAGAAGCCGCTTCTCACGGTCCCCGTCGGAGCGACGATGGCTGTCGAAGAGTTCCTGCAAGGTCAGAAATCCGGGGATGCCATGTACTCGTGGGCCCGGGTGCGCCTGCCGGACGGGCGCATCGGATTCGTCGCGGGTGAGGACGTTTCTTTTTCGCCTTCTCTTCCTCTCCGGTCTCCCTCCTCCTGGATCTCCTTCGGCCGCCGCTTCCTCGGCGCGCCGTACACCTGGGGCGGCTCGACGCCCCTCGGGTTCGATTGCTCGGGGCTCATGCAGAGGATCTTCCGCGAGCACGGCGTCGTGCTGAAGAGGAACAGCTACGAGCAGGCGTTCCAGGACCCGCAGCTCGTCCCGGTCGCGTTGAACGCGCTCCTTCCGGGCGATCTCCTGTTCTTCGGCACGGAGGACAAGATCGACCACGAAGCGATGTGGCTCGGAGACGGCACAGTCCTGCAGTCCACGCGACACGGCGTGCCCGGCGCGCAGGTCACCCCCTTTGACAGTCCGTTTCTGAAGCCGCTCTTTCGGTATGCCCGAAGACTCAAGGTTTCTTCGACGGACAAATTGAAGGGGCCGGGGCTCGACGCAGAGAAAGCGCACACCCTCGAGACCTCTCTCCGGCAGATCGCGACCGCGAGCGGGGCGCGTTTCGGTATCTACGTCAAGGATCTGACGACCGGCCAGACTCTTTCTCTGAATCCCTCTCTCTCCATGCACGCCGCTTCCACGATGAAGACGCCCGTACTCCTCGAGGTCCTGCGCCGCGTGGACGCGGGGACGCTCTCGCTCACGGACGAGGTCCCGGTGAAGAACGAATTCAAGAGCCTCGCCGACGGCTCGCCCTTCTCGATCGGCCTCGAAGAGGGCGACGGGCCGACGGCGAAACACCTCGGAGGGAAGGCGACGCTCGAATTCCTCGTCACGGAAATGATCGTCCGTTCCTCCAACCTCGCCACCGATGTCGTCCTCTCTCTCGTCGGCCCGGAGAACGTCCAGACATTCACCGACGCGCTCGGCGCGCCCACCGTGAAGGTGCGGCGCTGCGTCGAGGACTTGAAAGCGTTCGACAAGGGCGTGAACAACGAAACCGACGCGGCGGGGATGGCGGCTGTAATGGAGGCCGCGGTCAAGTCGGGCAAACTCACTGCCGCCGCGAGAGCGAAGGCGTGGGAGATCCTGACCGGCCAGACCTTCAACGACGAGATCCCTGCCGGCCTCCATCCGCAGTCGGGAGCGGTCGTGGGACACAAGACGGGCTCCATGTCTTCGGTCCAGCACGACGCGGCCGTCGTCCGCCTGCCTGACGGGCGGGAATACATCCTCGTCCTCCTCGCGAACGACTTCGGCGCAAACGACGAGGGTCGGCGAAAGGTCGTCGAGGCCGCGCGCAGGATGTCGCGCGCCGTCTGGGAGGCGATGATCGCGCCGTGAAGAGCGGCGCCATTCTCGGTCTCCCGGAGCAGATGTCCCCTGAGCCAGGCGACGCGCGATATCTTCACCCAGAGGGAGCCCACCATGAAGAAGCCGAGTCGGCCGACCAGGAAAGCCGCGAAGCCCGGGCGGAAACCGATCATGCGCCAGTCGCGCGAGGGCGTGAAGGTCCGCTCCAAGCGCCGTTCCGGTAACGCCCCGAAATCCTCATTCGACCTCGCGATGGAACGGTTGCGCGCCACGGATCGTGAATCGGGGTTCGAGGAGACCCCGCTGAGCCTGGCGCAGAAGAGAGAGGTCGCCGAAGCCCGGCGCGTCGCCTCCTCGCACCTCGCGGAGCGCGAGATCCTTTTCGGGGATGCGATGCGAAAGACCCACGACCCTGCCGAGCGCGAGAAAGCCGAGCGCGAGTATCAGATCGACCGCCAGCGGATAAACGACGACTGCGAGCGAGCGATCGAAGCAATCCGCTGCCACCCGCGCTAGTTGCCCCGTTCCTGCGGCGTCGCCCGACGCCATCAATTGCGGCTTATTTCTTCGGCGCCGGCGCCTGCGGCGGAGCGGGGGGCGCATCCGCATTCCAGGTGTCGCGGAAGTAGAGCCACTTCCCGTCCTTCTTGCGAGAGACGGAGAGAAACTTGCCGGTCTCGACGACGGCGCCCTTCACGGTCACTTGATACGTGCCCGACTCCCAGCCCTGATCACCCGAGACACCGACGTCCGTCTTCGGATTCAGGACGAACACGGCGCCGGCGGCCCGTGCACCAGCGATGTCCTTGCTGAAATACTCCTGAATCGCCGCCCGCCCTCTCACGGCAGGCGCGCCCGGCGGCAGCAGCACCGCGTCTTCGGCATACAGCGCGGCCACGCCTTTCGCGTCGCCGCCGTTGTACGCCTTCGCCCAGCTCGTGCTCTGCGCGCGCACTGCGGCTTCGTCCGCGCCTGCCGGCGGCGCCGCCGCCGCGACCTGCGCCAGGGAACCCGCCAACGCCACGATTCCCGCGGCCAGCCAGGACATCCTCTTGAAAGAAACCATTTTCTTCCTCCTCGAGCTCTTGAGATCGCCTCTGAGACTGCTCTCATGAATGATACACGTCCGCCATTGCGCAGAACCAGGAGGTTTACGCGCGGTGGGGTCGAACGCGTCAGGGTCTGAGACTCAGAACAGCCTGGCCGGTCTTGAGATCTGCCGGGACCGCCACGTGATCGTGCACGATCAGCCAGACACCATCGATTCGGCGCAAGCACGCCGTCCATCGGACCCATAGGTCGGTCGCGCGGCCGCCAGCCAACGTGCCGCTCACGTGGTTGAGGCTGTGGGCGAAGGCGAACTGGCCATCCGTCGTGACCTTCAGGTCGTGTACCTCGTACGAAAAGGGGCCTGTATACGCGGCAAAGACTCTTTCCCAGGCTCGGCGCTTATTGTCGGCCCCGATGTATCCCAGTGGCGGATCGAGATCGAATGAAAAAATGTCGGGCGCATAGAGGGACATGACGGCGTCGATGTCTTTCCTGCGCAACGCTGCCACGCAATCCTCGATGCGCTGTCGGATGAGAGCTTCAACCACGGCCTCCTCCTTCATCGCAGTCTCTACAATACCCACGCAAGGAAACAGCCAGGCGGACCGGGGCCGCGTATGATCGGCCCCCGCAGGAGGCCTCGTGACTCAGGTCGCTTCGGCTCCGCGGGTCGACGAGGTCGAACGCGTGGCCGCCGGGGAGAATCCGGTACTCCGGAATCTCGAAATTACCGAATGCTATGCGGATCTGTCGGCGGCGATGCGGCCGCGCACGGGCAGCGCCGCCGACTGGTGCACCTTCGCCACGTGGGCGTCGCGGCAGGCGGGCCGCACCATCCGCGGCGAGGATCTGCTCGAAGCGTTCCAACGGCATCTTGGGCGCCGGGCCTGGGTGCTCGCACCGCTCGCATCATTGAAGCGCATGCTGCTGCAAAAGGGGTTGTTTCAGCCTCAGACGACTCTGGGCCGGGTGGTGAGGGAGATACACACGCCGTTTGAGGCGTTCGAGCGCGCGAGCACCCGCGTTGCCCAGGGCAATCTGAAAGTGTTCGCGGAGATCGGCCGCGAATTCGCCCGGTTCCTGGCGACGGTTCCGCTCGAGGCGGGCGAGGACGCTCCGGAGTTTCTGGCGTTCGCCGCCGGCCTGCGGCCCGGGCCGCCGCCGGAGGGACAGGATTTGCTCAAGGAAGCGTTTGGGCACTACCAGAGACAGCGACGCGAGGCGGATCCGAGCGCGCGCGCATCGTGGATCCTCCTGGCAAATTTGAAGATCGGGCTGCACGAGCAGACGAGGCTCCAGCCGCAGATTGCCGCGGCCGTTGACGCGCCGATCGCGACCGCTGAGGATCTTGGCGCGCGCGTGCTCTATCTGTTGATACCCGGCTCGCGACGGTGGCCGCGGATCTTCCACGGTCCGGCCGTAACCTTTGTGGGATGGATCGCCCGTCGAATCCGGCGAGACCGACGACCAGATCGCCCGCATGATGGGGGGCGGCAGCGGCGGATTAGGGGACATATCCGGGTGCTCGGAGTGCGTGGAACGCACCGAATACCCCTATGGGTTGAAGTGCGAATCGAGGACAAGCGGCGGCCACCTGAACTGCCAGGAAAACTCCACGAACGTTTGCTCGACGGACACCACCGCATGTTTCCACGGTGTCTTTGGGGGAACGCGTGGCGTGATCCTGTATTGATCCCGCCGGTAGCGTGCCTTCCCAACGAAGCCTGTATTAATGACTCTGAATCGAACGACTGCGCTTGCGCCTGCCGTCTTTATTGCGGGTTCCAGAACACGAGAAGCTTCCCTTCGTACCCTCCCGGGATTCCGTCGCTCGGCCACTTCATCTGGCCGAGCGAGTCCACGTCGACCTCGCGCCTCGGCGCCGTCGCCTTGAAGTGCACGGGGCCCATCGGGTCTGTGGAGTACGCCACGGTGACGCGCAGTCCCTGGCCTTGAGGGTAGGAGTACCCGAGCGTCGCGGTGGGCGACGGCCTCGGGGGCGGATAGACGTCGAACTGGATCGCGTCGTACGCGCCCGTCCCGCCCGGAAAGAACGCGTTCACCCAGATGTCCGCCTCCGTCGCCGGTTTTCCGTTGTAGGTCACCGAGCGCACCTCCGCGATACCGAACGGCGGATGGATCTCCGTGTGATATCCCGGATGGCCGCAGTCGACGATGTGGCGGCCGCTCGCGAAAAGAAGGTCGCCCGTCGCGGGCTCTCCCCAGCCGACGGTGAAGTGCTGCGCGTGCACCCTTTCGAACTCGACCTTGATCGAGTCGATCCCCTTCGTCTCGAGATGACGGTACTCGGGAAGAGGTTTAAGGTATATGTCCCAGTCGGACGGACAAATCGTCTCGTTGACGAGCGCCTCGAGCAGGGGCGTGGGGCACGGCTCGAAGTTGCTCTCATGACTGAAAGGATTGTCGCCCTTCGCGAGCTCCGCGCGATAGACCGCCCCCCAGACAGAGGTCACGTTGTACTGGAAGTTCGTGGGAACCCACTCGGGCGGGTCGGGCCGGTAATCCGGCGACAGCGCGCCGAGGGTGACGTGCGCGAGCAGGCTCTGCCAGTCGAACATCTTGTTATCGCAGTAAACGCCCGCATTCTCGATGGCGGGGTCGTCCGGCGGAGGAGTGGGACGGCACGGGTCGGTCATCGCCTTGCAGCACGGACCGGCGGCCGGACCGTTGGTCTTGTCGCAGGGAAAAGACGACACCAGCGTGGGGTTCGACGCCTTGATCACTCCGTCGAAGAGCGTTCCGTCCCCCGCCTGCCGCTCGACCCAGAGCGTCGGCGGGTCGTCTCGAATCTCCAGGGTGGAGCCAAGCGGCAGACCGGGCTTGGCGAACTGCTGGAAGAGCCACGTCTTGTATGCGGGCCGCGAATCGCTCGTCGGATCGGACTTCGGGACTCCCGTGCCCGCCTCGCCGCCGAGCGCGTCGATGGCCGCGACGAACACCGGCGGGACGTACGCGGTTCCCGGCGGCCCCGAATAGATGCGGCCGCCGGCGAAGTCCTGCGCCTTCGTATTCGTCAGGACCGTGCGCATGTCGGACGTCGGACAGCCGAGCTGGGGAAAACCGCCCTGGTCTTTCAGCGCCAGCCACTTGGCCTTGATCGCTCCGCGAACGACGAATGTCGAAGTGCTGTCCGCGGCCACCGCGGCATTGGCGTAAACGGCGTACGTGCACGGCCCCAAAGGGAGGCTCCCGAAGACGAACCCGCCCAGGGACGCGATGCCCCCCTCGGACGCGATGCGGTTCCGGATCGCCTGGGGAAGGTAGTTGACCACGACGCTCTTGTGGCCGACGTGGCCTCCCGAGTTCTCGGCCGACGCTGTGACCGTGATGGGGCCGACGCCGAGGTTCACGACCTGCGCGAACGTGCGCGTGTTTCCCGTCCCCGAGAGGATGATGGGATATGTGGAGACGCTCGTGACCGTCGACCCCGGCGGCCGCAGGACGCTCACCTTGATCGTGGCCTGAGGCGAGATCTGCGGTCCGACGACGCGCCCGCGGACCTTGAACGCGGGGTCGGTGACCTGCTGGCCGGGCGTGGGCGCCAGGATCGTGATCCTGGGCGGCGTCTTCGGCACGATCGGCGGCGGATCGCCGTCGAACTCCAGGTCATCGATGATCTCGCCGGAGTTCTCGTACCGGAGCTCCACGCGACGGATCACCGGCCCGCCGGCCTGAACCTGCATGACGGTGTTGAGGGGCCCGGGTGGCACCGCCCGCGGTCCGTCTGACGCGACCGCCGTTCCCGAGGCGTCGAACGCGGTCAACGTCGCGATTGCGTTCTCGCCCCCCTCGACTCCCGCAAAGAGCTTCACGGAGCGCTGGCCGCTCGCGAAGTCGAAGACGAGAGGAACCACCTCGAAGACCTCGACTCCGGGATTGGCCGCGTAGAGAACCCGGTCGCGGGAGTGCGCGATCGAGTCCCGGCTCGCGAGAAAGGCGTCGTGGAAGAAGACGCCCTGCTGGCCGTACTGATTCCGCACAACGGTCCCGTCCGGGAACTCCTCGAACGTGATCCTGGTCGGAACGGCCGCGGCGACCGCGGGGAAGAGAAGGGCGAGGGCAGCCAGGATTCTGATCGCCACAGCACACCTCCGGAGCGGGAGTAGCTCAGGTCTGCACAAACATACTACACAGGAAGTACGGCCTGGCCCCGCCCCTACGGCTGGAAGCCGACCATCTTCCAGAGGTTGGCGGGATCGTAGACCCGGCCCGCCTTGACGACAGTCGTCACCCGGCGCAGGTTGCGGATGTCGGCGAGCGGGTCGCCCTCGACGACGATCAAGTCCGCGCGCTTTCCGGCCTCGACCGTGCCGGACTCCTTGTCCTGTTTCATCACGCGGGCCGGAACGATCGTCGCCGCCTGGATCGCTTCCATCGGCGTGAAGCCGGCCGAAGCGTAGATTTCGATCTCCCGGTGAAGGCTGTATCCCGGCACGGCCTGGTCGGTGCCCGCGACGATCGTGACGCCCGCCCGGTGAAGCGCCCGCAGCACGGCGAGCTCGGTCTCCCACAGGGCGTGCGCGTTGGAGACGTCCTCCGACGAGACGCCGAAGCTTCCGAGGGTTGCCTTGAGCGGCTCGGCGACCTTCGCCAGGCCCGGCTCCAGCTTCGCGATCTCTTCGGCGGTGTGCGTCCCAAGCTCTCCCAGCGCCATCGTCGGATCCAGGACGACGTTCTTCCTTCTCAGGAACTCCAGCGTCTCCCGCGCGGCTGGGGTGGAGGGGTCTACCTCCCGCATCGTCTTGAAGAACACGGGGGACGGGAGCCTCGCGTCCGGATCGAAGGAAGGAGGAAACATTGCCCGGAGGACGAAATGCAGGTGGTTGATCTGGTCCATTCCCGCTTCGACGGCGTGGACCGCTCCGATCCCCGCCGGGATGTGCCCGGTCACGGACATCCCCGCCTCGTGCGCCGCGCGGGCGAGCGGCGCGATGAGCCGCGGTGAGAGGCTCGAGTAGATCTTGACCTGCGAGCAGCGGGCGTCCTTGAGCGTCTCGATCAGCTTTGGGATCTCGGACTCCTCGCGGAGCCTGCTCGTCCCGATGCTGCCGGGGCCGTCGCCGTCGACGAAGCACGCCAGCAGGATCGAGGGGCCCAGGCCCTTGCCGGATTCGACCGCGTCGCGGACCGACCGGATGAAGTCGAGCTCGTTGCCGCAGTCGCGCACCGTCGTGACGCCGGCAGCGAGGTAGACCGGGCCCCACTCGACCTGCTCGAAGTGGGCGTGCATGTCCCACAACCCGGGCAGGATTGTTTTGCCCGAGACGTCGATCCGCCGCGCCCGCGCGGGAATCGCCACCGAGCCCTTCGCACCGGCCGCCGCGATGCGGCCGTTCTCGACAACGACGACCGCGTCAGCGACCGCGGGAGCGCCCGTGGCGTCGATGAGGGTGCCGCCGACGAAGGCCACCGGTCCCGCCTCCTCGGGCGCGGCGAGGGCCGGTCGTGATATCTCCGCGAGCGCGGTTGCCCCGTCCGCCGCGGCGCTGGCGACGAGCGCGCCGAGCGCCTGGGAATAGCCGGCCCGGGTCGCCTCGAAGTGATCGAACTCGGCGTCCACCGCCTTGAGCGCGGCGAGCCGGCCTTCCGAATCTATCCACACCGTTTCGCGACCCCACGCCAGGCCGGAGAGCGCATACCGTTCCAGGCTCACGGACTTGCCGGCGTCGTCGGTGACCTCGTCTTTGCCCCGCCGCTCGAAGGAGACCTTGCCCGCCGGAAAGACCATCAGCTCCGCCGGCCGGCCGTGCGCCGCCCAGTATCGCCAGAGCTGCTCCGTCGCGACGATCGGAGCGTACGAGTCCGCGACGAAGAAGACGGCCGGCGCTTTCACGGTCTTCACCGAGCCGCTCCTCTCGATGAAGACCGTCCCGCCTTCGATCGAGACCCGATCGTCGAGCTGTGTGAAACGAGAGGTCGAGCCCCACACCTGGTACCGCACGGCGGATCCGTCCCGGGCGAGGCTCAACGCCGCCGCGAGAGGGACCGTCGTACTCCGATCCGTGAAGCTGAAGGCCGCCCGGATGTCCTCGCTCCCATCGGGATGGCGCACCCGGATCGACCTCTCGATTCCGATCGCCTGCTGGAACTTGTACAGCCGAAATATCTCGGTCTCCCGACCCGCGTCCGCCCCCGGAGCCAGGAGCGACAGAACCGCCAACAGCCAGATCGCCATGCCGGAAGTCTAACCACTCCGGCGGCGATTCCGCCGGGTCGTTTGTAGAAGCACGGGTCAAATTCGTCAGAACCCGGGCTCGGGAGCCGACGCGACCCTGACCCAGCGAGCGCATCTGCGCGCCACTGCCTCGTCGGATAACCTCCGCCGTATCAGCCGCAGCTCTCCTGCGTCTAGAAGGTCAATATCCGCTCTTCAAGCCTGATCTCTGCAATCCCCCAGGATCCGCCTTCTCGAAATACCACAATACACGACTGACCCCACTCATCTCCCCACGTCTTCATGTAGCCTGACCCCATGCGTTACAGGAAATACACGGTTGACCCCGGCTCTACCCATCCCCACTCCTTGCTTTGAGAAACTCGTGGCGGAGGCATATCGTTGGGCAACGTCGTGACGTCAAATCCCGATGCAGAGGCTCGCCTGGCGATTTGGGAGGCGATCTGCGATTCTGCAGATGCGCTGACCGAATACTGCACCGTATATCGGTCGGCAGTACCAACCGAGAAGGGCCGTCTCGCTTTCGGGATGTCTATCCGAGACGTCCCGACCTGGAAGCTAATCGAGGCCCTTAGCCTCTTGGCGATCCTTTCCCGTTCTGACCGAGTCTTGGACAGCCACGTTTGCAACCTATTTGGCCGTACTGGACCGATCCGGTTCCAGGAGGAGGGAGCGGTCCGCTTTCTTTGGGCCCAACCAACCGTCTTAGGGCCGGGGAGTTCGCTGGGCAGCCGTCCTGATCTCGTGATCAGCTCGACGTCTGACCCGCCAGCGGCGGCCTCAATACTGCGGATAATCGAGTGTAAGTGCCGGAAGAACCTCTCCGCACCGGATATACGCGGCGAGTTCGGCAAGGCGCGCGACCTAGGAGTAAAATCCTATTTCATCTGGTCGTTTAACACTCCTTCCGCCCATCTCACCGAGGGCCCACGGCGTCTCGGCCTCAACCTGGAGACGCTTGCCTTCGACTCGCCCCGTAGAGGCGACTGGATCCGCACACCTGAAGAGCTTGGCCGGTACGTTGCAAACACACTTGAAAAGGCGCGTGTCGAGCGCCGCTTTGAGAGATTCCTTCGTGAGGCAGGGGCGGACCTAACCTTGAACGACTTAGAAAGGGACTGGCCCTGCAAAGAGTGCGGCCATCTCAACCTGTCGGCGGCGACGCGCTGCGCCGTCTGCCAGCTTCCCCGCCGTTGAGATCCAGCCAAACTCCAGCGAACCGGGCTGCTTCCGCCGGATATCCGTGTCGCTGCAATGTAGGCGAGTGAAACCATGGATTCAAGGGCAAGGCTGGCTCAGTCGTGTATTGTGGGTTCCGCCCGCGGGGCCCTCCCGGTACAGCCAGCGGTCATCGGTCAATAATACAACAATACACGACTGACCCCACTTCTACTTTCCGCCTCAACATCGGCAAGAACCCGGGGAGCGGCTCGTTGGAACAGTCGTCGACGGTGCGTCCAGGCCAGTGACGGGCGCCAGGGTCTCGATCAACAATGGCCTTTACCGGCAGATTAGGAACTCGACCGGCCAATATCGCTTCGGCGACGTGACCGCCGGGGTGTGGCACGTCACCGCGAGCGGCAACAACACCGCGGCGCGCAAGACGGCCAGCGTTGCCGCGAATGAGGTAGCGACTGCGAACTTCACCATACGATGAGGGGGTAGGATGGAGTCAGCCATGTATTGTGGCATTCTGCCTGGCGTGGTACAGCCTCTCGGATATTCGACCCGCAGGGAGGAGGCTGGGGTCAGGAGGAGGCTGGGGTCAGTCGTGTATTGTGGCGTTTCGCCTGCTGGCCCTCATGCTACAGACAGCGGCCAGCGGTCAATAATACAACAATACACGACTGACCCCACTTCTACTCCCATCCCCAGAGCGCTCCGCACCGGAGCCAAGCCGCACGCCGGGCCGCGATCGGGCCGCAAAACCCACATCTGCGAGGCCCGCGGGGATGTTGTCCTGATGGACAAACCGGTCTTGTTTGACCTACGCTCTGCCATGGACAGATCCTGGGCTTCTTCACGAGGAGGCAGCATGCACAGATACCGGCGCTCCCTTCCCTTCGCCGCGGCTCTTCTCCTTCCTCTCGCGGTTCATGCTCAGAACCTGGTGCCCAACGGCGGTTTCGCCAGCAATCTGGCGGCGTGGCAGTCGTTCAGCGAGAACGGGAGCGCGGCCTGGTCGAGCCAGGACTCCGGGGGATCGGCGTCCTCCGGCTCCGCGTTCCTGACCGGAACGAATCCGGCCGGCGGGGTTCTCAACTCTTTCCTGACGCAGTGCGTCCCCGTCGCCGCCAGCACGTCCTACACGGTGTCGGGCCTGGTGCGTTTCTCCGAAGGGCAGACCACGACGGGATGGGCCGAGATCGCCATCTACTGGGTATCGAAGAATGACTGCATCGGAGGGTACATCTCCGGCAGCGGCCTGCTGGCACAAAAGGTCTCCTCCGGAGTCTGGCAGTCCTACTCCAACACCTTCCCGGCCCCCGCGGGAGCGCTCGCCGCCTACGTCCAACTCGGAATCGACAAGATCGAGGCTGGAGGCACGCTTTCCGCCTGGGTCGACGATGTGCGGCTGGAGCCGGCTTCGGCAGCCGCCGAAACCCTGGCCGGGTATCTGCCGGTCGCCATCTCGTCCCCCGGCGCGTTCGGTTCCAACTTCAAGACCTCACTCCAGCTGCTGAACCCCAACTTCTCCGCGATCTCGGGTCATCTCGTCTTTCACCCCGCCGGAGTCCCGGGAAGCCCTTCGGATCCGACGATCGGCTATTCGCTCGCGGCGGGGCAAACCTTCTCGTGGGACGACATCGTCGGCGCCATGGGCCAAACGGGTCTGGGGAGCTTGGACCTCTACGTCAACACGGGGGCGGCGCCGCCGATCGCGGTCACGCGGATCTTCAACGACGCCGGGGACGCGGGCACCAGCGGGTTCAACGAGCCGCTGATCAAGGCGGCGGACGTGCAAGGAGGGCCCGGCGTCAGCGTGACCGGTTTCCTAGTCGGTCCCGCCGACACTTCCCGGTTCCGGTACAACATCGGGATCCGGACCCTGGGCACGCCGGTCTTCGTGACGGCGACGGTCAAGGACTCCGCGGGGAACACCGTGGCTTCCGTGACTCACAGCTATCCGGCCAACTACTTCGAGCAAAAGACCTCGGCCGACTTTCTCGGCGGTTTCGTGCTCGCCGACGACCAGTCGATCCAGATCACCTTTAGCGGAGGGGGGACGATCATCTACGGCGCCACCGCCGATGACGTGACCAACGACCCGAGCGCGCAGTTCATGCCGTACGTCTTCGCGATCGCGTAGGAAGAGCCGGGCGCTTTGAGAAAGAGAACGGGGTCAGTCTTGCATTGGGTGGAGATGGGGTCAGTCGTGTATTGTGGCATTGTGCTTGTTGCTGAGGCTTCAGCCGCTACGGAGCTCACGTATTTGTAGCTTGCGGCGAAGTACTTCTGCAGCTCCGAGGTCTTTTGGAGCAGGGAGTCGGGGACATCGACGTACTCCTTCATCACCACGCCATATTGCTCCGTGAGCTTCGACTTGTACTTCTTCAGGAAGGCATGCCGTTCCTCCTCCGGAAGGCGCAGCGCCCGAGTTCCGGTCCTGGTCAGGAGGCTGAACATGTGGCCGTTCACCGACGTGTACGGCATGGCGTCACCCTTCTGCTCGACCCGAGGGTTGGTTGCCAAGAGCTTCTCGTACAGGGCCACCTTTTCGGCCGGCGCCGCCGCTCCTTTTCCCATCCGTTTCCTTCCTCCTGCGAATTCTAGCGCTAGGAGCCCGGGCTGACTCATCCCCGCCGCGGTCACTTCTTCGGCTTGGCTGGATAGGCCGCGAGTTCTTCCCGTACCACCTGGCGGACGGCATCCAGGGTCGACTGCCGGTGGATGTGCTCCAGCAGGACGTCGTTGATTATCGTCTGGTAGTTTCCACCGCCGGCCTTGCCCACGAGATCTCGAAAGTATTCCAGGACCGCGTTGTCCAGGCGGATTGAAATCTTGGTCTTGCCGGGCTCCGGCTTGATGACCGGGCCTCGCTTTGCTTTCGAAAAGTCGATGTACCGACGCTTCTCGGCCAGAGCCCTCTTCGTTTTCATTGCTCTTTCGCTACGGACGGTAGGTATCGCCGCCGGATCTCAGGTCTCAGGCTGGTGTCATCACCCGAACGCTGAGGAGATCCCGTTCCGGGGCGAGACGGGCGGCATCCGATGGAATCGAGGCGACAGCGACGGTGTCTCCATTGGCAGCAAAGAACTCAACTTCATAGCCGGGCGGCGTCTCTCCGGAAGCCGGATAGCTTTCGACGATGGTCCCGACGTCGCCCGCCCGCAAGCCTTCCTCCGGCAGGTCCCGGAGAAGAACGACCCGTCCGAACAGTGAGACGGTCATGGCTTGGGAAGGACCTTTCGGTAGTCGGCTCTTCCGGATTCAGCCAGGGCCTTTCTGGCCATTTCGGCATCGCGACGGTCCCCAATCCTCTCGAGTAGGCGGAGATCTTCGATCGGAATGATCGCGGCGATCGGCTTCTTGCCGCGTCGGAGAACGACGCGCTCGCCGCGGCCTGCCCGCTCGACGGCGCTCGAGAGACTGGGCGGTTTCTTGGCGGAGCCCTGCTTTCGGTTCCCGCTGCGAGCCAACCTGGGACGCACTCTGACGGGCTTGTCCCACGCGCTCAGATCATCAGCCTCAGAAACAACGAGGCGGTCAACTTCTCGCTGAGAAGGGCGACCGATTTTCTTCCGCAAACTCATATCGGCCAGCCGGTGATCACTCGGATTACGCGCGATCTCACGTGCACGATGAGCTTGAGAGCTCTGCCAGCGTCCGTCGTGCCGAGGATCTGGTATCGGTCGTGAAAGGACTTATTGCGGCGAACATCAAAGACATTCCAAAAACACTGAGCGGCTTCATCCGGCGTGAGCCCGTGAGCCTCGAGTTTATCCTCGTCGATCTCGAATTCGAAACTCGCGGGATGAAAGTTGGTCCAGTTGACCACCCGAGCATTCTAAGCGTTGCCATCGCGTCACTTAAACGGGTGGAGGTGTGGGGCAAGGCTCCCTCACCCCTGCCCTCTCCCGCCGGGAGAGGGGGGAACTCCGAACGCCACTTCGAGCAAGCCAGCCAGCTCCGCTTTGTGGACGGTGGCGTTGCCGGTGGCGGGGCTGGCGCTGGGGGGGCGGCCGGCGTAGCGGAGTGGGATGACTGCAGGGAGGACCGCGGAGAGGCGCGGCTGGATGAAAGTCCAGCCGCCCATGTTCTGCGCCTCTTCCTGGACCCAGGCGGCGTCGGTCAGAGCTGGATAGGACTGGAGCAGGGACTTGAGGATGTCCGCCGGAAATGGGTAGAGCTGCTCCAGTCGAATGATCGCCGTGTTGGTGGCCTTACGCTGTTCACGGGCGGTTTCGAGGTCGTAGCGGATCTTGCCGCTGCAGAAGAGGAGGCGGGTTATGCCGGACTTCTGCTGGATTGATGGGTCGTCGAGGACGGGGTGGAAGTTGCAGGTTGTTAGGTCGTCGAGTTGTGAGAAGGACGGCGGGAAGCGGAGGAGGCTCTTGGGGGTGAAGAGGATCAGGGGTTTCGCGGCTTTCGCTCGGAGTTGGCGGCGGAGGACGTGGAAGTATTGCGACGGAGTGGTCACGTTGCAGACTCGGAGGTTTTCGTCGGCGCAGAGTTGGAGGTAGCGCTCGATTCTGGCGCTGCTGTGTTCGGGGCCCTGGCCTTCGTAGCCGTGGGGGAGGAAGAGGGTCAGGCGGCTTGTCTCGCGCCACTTGTCCTCGGCGGAAGTTACGAACTGGTCGAGGATTACCTGGGCGCCGTTGGCGAAGTCGCCGTATTGGGCTTCCCAGATTACGAGGGAGTCGGGGGATTCTACGCTGTAGCCGTATTCGAAGCCGAGGACGCCGGCTTCGCTCAAAGGGCTGTCGTAGATTTGGAAGGTGGAGGGGGCCGACGAGGGGGCGGGAGGGGCGAACCCCTCCCCTACCGCGCCGCGCCGGGGTTGGCCGCCGCACTCACCTAGCGTGCATAGGGGGGTCCATTTCTCCCCTGTCTGGGTGTCGTTGAGGACCAGGTGGCGTTGGGAGAAGGTTCCTCTTGCGCTGTCCTGGCCGGACATTCTGATGCTTCTGCCTTCGAGTAAGAGAGAGCCGAAGGCCAGGGCCTCTGCCGTGGCCCAATCCAACGGAGTCGCGCCTTCGGTCATCCTGGCGCGTTTGGCCAGCTGCTGGACCATCTTGGGGTTCAGGTTGAAGCCGGGGGGGACTGTTGTCAGGACTCGGCCGATTTGCTGGAGTGTCTCGCGGGGAACGCCCGTCGAGATCTCTTCTACTTTTCCGGATTCGCCGGGGTGGTCCGCTGATGGGGGGCCGGCTTGCTGGCCTTTGGCCTTTGCCGCTGTAAGAGATTCCTCGTACAGGGCGTGTTGTTTGTCTTCGAGTTGTTGGACGTCGGCGTCTGTGAGGACGGCGTCCTTCACCAGGCGCTTCGCGTAGAGAGCGCGGACGCCCGGGTGTTCCTGGATCCGTTTGTACATCAGGGGCTGCGTATATGTCGGTTCGTCGCCCTCGTTGTGGCCGTGGCGGCGGAAGCCGATCAGGTCGATCACCACGTCCTTGTGGAATTCCTTGCGGTAGTCGAGCGCGATCTGCAGCACGCGGTAGGCCGCCTCGGGGTCGTCGGCGTTGACGTGGAAGATGGGGACCTGGACGATCTTTGCTACGTCAGTTGAATAGAGAGACGAGCGGCCGGCCCTGGGGTCGGTCGTGAAGCCGATCTGGTTGTTGATCACGATGTGGATCGTGCCGCCGGTTCGGTAGCCGTGGAGCTGCGAGAGATTGAAGACTTCGGCGACCATGCCCTGGCCGGCGAACGCGGCGTCGCCGTGGAGGATGACGGGGAGGACCCTGGCCCAGGCTTCCGCGCGTGAGAGGCGCGTCGCGTCCTGCTTGGCGCGCGCGCGGCCCTCGACGACCGGGTCCACGGCCTCGAGGTGCGAGGGGTTGGACGGCACGGTGATGGCGATCTCGCGGCCGCTCTGCGTCGAGCGCTTGGCGCGGGCGCCCTGGTGGTACTTGACGTCCCCCTCGTCGGCGGGAAAGTCGGGGTGAACGGTCCCTTCGAACGCGGAGAAGAGGCGCTCGGTCGAGTTGCCGACGACATTGGCGAGGATGTTCAGGCGGCCGCGGTGGGTCACGCCCATCGTGATGTCGTCTATGCCGCGGGCGGCCGCGCCTTCGGCTAGCTGGTCGAGAACGGCGATGGCAGTCTCACAGCCTTCGATCGAGTAGCGGCGCTGGCCGAGGAAGCGCGTGCCGAGGAACTTCTCGAAGGACTCGGCGGCGACGAGCTTCGCGAGGATCGCCTTGCGCAGATCCGCGGCGAGAGGCTCGGCCTGCGTTGCCGCGGCCATCTGCTTGCGGACCCAGTACTTCTCGTCGGGGCTCGAGATGTGGCGGTACTCGGCGCCGATCTTGCCGCAATAGACGCGGCGCATCGTGCCGATGATCTGGCGCAGCGGCATGTGGTCGCCGCCGGCGAGGCCGCCGGACCAGAACGTCCGGTCGAGGTCCCAGATCGTCAGGCCGTAGGTGTCGAGGTCCAGCTCCGGGTGGCGCGGCACGGCCATGAGACCGAGCGGATCGATGTCGGCGATCAGGTGGCCGCGCACGCGGTAGGCGTTGATCAGCTCCAGCACGCGGGCCTGTTTCTCGATCTCGCCGGTGCGGGCGTCGCCGCCGGAGAGCGAGGGGTTCCTGTCCACGGCCCAGTGGAGCGGCTGCTGCGCGATGCCGAGGTCCGCGAAGGCCGTGTCGTAGAAGTCGTGCTGGCCGAGAAGCAGCTCCTCGATGCGGCCGAGGAACGCACCCGACTCGGCTCCCTGGATGATGCGGTGGTCGTAGGTCGAGGTGAAGGTGACGACCTTGCTGATCGCGAGCTGCGAGAGGGACTGCGGCGCCATCGCGCGGAACTCGCCGGGGTACTCCATAGCGCCCGTGGCGACGATCAGGCCCTGGCCCGGCATGAGGCGCGGGACGGAGGCGGTTGTGCCGAGCGTTCCGGGGTTCGTGAGCGAGAGGGTTGTCCCCTCGAAGTCGGAGATTTCGAGTTTCCCGGCGCGCGCGCGGGAGACGACGTCGTCGGAGGCGGCGACGAACTGCGCGAGGGTCATCGCGCCGGCGTCCTTGACGTTGGGGACGACGAGAGAACGGGAGCCGTCCTTCTTCTCGACGTCCACAGCGAGGCCGAAGTTGACCCTCTCGCGGCGCAGGCGCACGCGCACGCCGTCCGAGTCGTCGAAGGCGTCGTTCAAGCGCGGGAAGTCCTTGAGCGCCTGGAGAATCGCCCACGCGATGAGATGGGTGAACGAGATCTTCGACTCGCCGCGCGAGGCGCGGTGGTCGTTCAAGAGGCGGCGGTTCTCCTCGAGGAGCTTGACGGGGATCTGCCGCTGGGAAGTGGCGGTCGGGACCGCAAGGCTCGCCTCCATGTTCTCGGCGACGCGAAGAGCCGCGCCGCGGAGCGGCTCCGGCGTCTCCCCCGGCCGCGGCGCGCGCGGCTGCGCGGGGGCGGGCCTCGCGACTGGAGGCGGTTCGCCTACCGCCTCCCGCCTACCGCCTTCCGGCCGCGGCAGCGGCTGCGGCTGCGGCGCGGGCGCGGCCTCGCCGAGCCTCTCCCGGAAGAACGCCCGCCAATCCTCGTCCACGCTCTCCGGGCTGACCCGGTACCGCGCCAGGAGATCCACGACATAAGACGCGTTCTCCCCGAACTCCGTGAAGAGCTCCTGGACGATGTCCAGATCCGGTTTGGTCGTAGCCATGAACCGCCAATTCTATTTCTTTGCCGCCGTTGTACCGTGATTCGCTCTGTTGCGTTCCAAACGTCACGGCTCGGTCAAAGGGGCGGGAGGCGCAAGCGCCTCCCCTACAGCACCAGGTGCGCAGATTCGGAGCCCCGGTTTGTAGGGGAGGGGCTTGCCCCTCCTGCCTCCGGTGCGGCGGCCCTTGGGCCGCTTCTGCAGGACGAAGGGCCGAGAAATCGAAAGGGTGCTGCCGCCTCGTGCGAAGACCGCGATAACGCCGGGCCGCAATGGTCCATCGAGTAGGATTCAGACTCCAATGACGACAATCAGATTGAGACTCCTGCCCGCTCTTCTTGCGCTTCTCGCCGCACCGACGGCGGCGCGGGCGGCCGACGCGCCGGCCCTCTCGCCCGAGGTGCGAAAGACCGCGGAGGCGCTGCGGGAGAAGGCCCTCGCCGGCACGAAGGCCGTGGACTGGGTGCGGAGCATGACCGACGAGGTAGGGCCCCGGCTCTCGGGGTCGCCGCAGGACATGGTGGGCGTCGCATGGGCGCTCGCGACTCTGAAGTCGCTCGGATTCTCGAACGTGCGCGCGGAGAAGGTCATGGTCCCGGCGTGGCAGCGCGGCGTCGAGACGGGCGAGATCACAGCGCCTTACAAGCAGAAGCTCTTTTTGACGGCGCTCGGCGGCAGCCCGCCTACTCCGGAGGGCGGGCTCGAAGCGGAGGTCGTCGAGATGGCCTCGCTCGAGGAGCTGGACGCGAAGGGCGCTGCGGCCGTCAAGGGGAAGATCGTTTTCTTCAACAAGCGGATGGAGCGCGGCTCCGAGATGAAGGGCTACGCGTACGCCGTGGACGTGCGCTCGAGCGGCCCGTCCCGCGCGGCGCGGCTCGGCGCGGCGGGCGTGCTCATCCGGTCGATCGGGACGGACCACAACCGGCTGCCGCACACGGGCGCCATGGACTACGTGGCGGAGGTGCCGAAGATTCCGGCTGCGGCGCTCTCGATTCCCGACGCGGAGATGCTCGAGCGGATCGTGCGGCAGGGCAAGCCCGTGCGCGTGCGCTTCACGCTGACCTGCGGCGACCGGCCGGAGGCGGAGTCGGCGAACGTGATCGGCGAGATCCGCGGCGCGAGCAAGCCGGACGAGATCGTGCTGCTGGGCGCGCACCGCGACTCGTGGGACCTCGGCACGGGGGCGATCGACGACGCGGCGGGGTGCGGGATCGTCATCGAGGCGGCGCGTTTGATCGGCCAGCTTCCGAAGCACCCGGCCCGCACGATCCGCGTCTGCCTCTACGCGAACGAGGAGAACGGCCTCGCGGGGGGCAAGGCGTATTTCAAGGCGCACCAGGCGGAGCTCGACAAGCACGCCGCCGCGCTCGAGTCCGACAGCGGGACGGACTTCCCGACGAGTCTCGCGTGGACGGCAGGCTCATCCGCCGCGCCGTTCGCCCGCGAGGTCGCGGCGATCCTGGAGCCGCTCGGCGCGGGCACGCTCACCGAGGGCGGGCCTGGAGCCGACACCGGGACGCTCAAGATCGCGGGAGTGCCGATGTTCATGGTGCGGCAGGACTCGTCGCGCTACTTCGACTACCACCACAGCGCCAACGACACGTTCGACAAGATCGATCCGGCGGGGCTCGATCGCAACGTCGCGGCGGTGGCGGCGTTCGCCTACTGCGCGGCTTCGGTGCCGGAGCTGCTGGAGCGGATTCCGGCGGACAAGCGCGGGGACTTGCTGAAGCCGGCGAAGCCGGTCACGAAGACGCGGTGATGAGGACTGCCCTGCTCTCCGTCCTGATACTGGGGTGGTCGGCGGTCCTGCGCCCTCACCCCGGCCCTCTCCCGGCGGGAGAGGGGGAAGCGTTCGCGAAGCTGGCGCTCGCTTGTATTGACCGGGAGTTTCCGAACAAGCCGGAGCACGTGCTCGATTCGGCGGCGGACGCGAAGGTGCCGCGCGATCTCCATCCGGCGTTTTTCGGGTGTTACGACTGGCACTCGTCGGTGCACGGGCACTGGATGCTCGTGCGGCTGCTCAAGACGATTCCCGATTTTCCGCCGCGCGAGGAGATCCGCGCCCGGCTGGCGGCGCACTTCACGAGCGAGGCGATGGCGACCGAGGCGCGGTATCTCGACGTCAAGAGCAACCGGTCGTTCGAGCGGACGTACGGATGGGCGTGGACGCTGCGCCTCGCGACGGAGCTAGCGACCTGGGACGATCCGGACGCGAAGGTCTGGCGCGCGAACCTCGAGCCGCTGGCGAAGACGATCGTGTCGAGGCTGAAGGATTTCCTGCCGAAGCTCGCGAGCCCGATCCGGACGGGAGTTCATCCCAACACCGCGTTCGCGCTCGGCGAGTCGCTCGACTACGCGCGCGCCGCCGGCGACACGGAGCTGGCGGCGCTCGTCGCGCGCCGCGCCCGCGACTACTACGGGCGTGACCGCGCCTGTCCGCTCGCCTATGAGCCGTCGGGCGAAGACTTCTTCTCGCCATGCCTCGAAGAGGCGGACCTGATGCGCCGCGTGATGCCGCAGGCGGAGCTCGCGAAGTGGCTGCGCGAATTCTTTCCGGGCCTCGCCGCCGGAAAGCCGTTCCCCCTCTCCCCCGCCGTCGTCACCGACCCGACCGATCCCAGGCTCGTCCACCTCGACGGCCTGAACCTGACGCGCGCGTGGACGCTGCGCGCCGTCGCGCGTGCGTTGCCCGCCGCGGATGCGCGCCGGAAGGTTCTCGAGGACTCCGCCACGAAACACGCGACGGCCGGACTCGCCCGAGTTTCGTCAGGAAACTACGAAGGCGAGCACTGGCTCGCGTCGTTCGCGGTCTACCTTCTGACGGACGTTGGTTCTAGCTCAGCGGCTCGGTAGGGCGGGCGCGACGAGGGCCTTGGTGGTGTCGTAGGGGAGGGGCTTGCCCCTCCCGCCTCCGGTCGTTGCTCACGTTGCCCGGCGTGGAGGTGGACTGGACGATGCGAACCGCTTACAATTGCATACATGAAGGACGCGACCCTGACGGTGCGGATGCGATCGAGCCTGCGGAGGCGCATCGAGGATCTCGCCCGCCGCGAGGGTCGCTCGCTGTCCCAGCAGGTCGGCCGCCTCATCGAGCAGGGGATCGCCGCGCCGGCGGAGCCGATCCGCTCGGCAACCCGGAGCGAGCCCCCTCCGCTCTCCGGTCTCTTCGCGGGAAGCCGGGTCCCGATGCTCTCCGATTTCCGGAGAGTGCGTGCCGCCATTTCGGCCTCGCTCTCCCGCGGCAGCAAGGCGCGTGCTTCAGTACCTCGCTGATACCCACGCTCTCGTCTGGCACCTGACGGAACCCGGCCGGCTCGGAAAGGCCGCCCGGCGATGCCTCGCGTCGGCCGATCGGGGCCGGTCGCTCTGCTACATCCCGGCCATTTCTCTCGTCGAGATCTGGCTACTCTACGAGCGGGGACGCTTGCGGATGGGTCCGACGCAGCTTCTCGAGGCCATCGCCGGTCATGGAGGGTACGCGGTGCTGCCGCTCGACATCGAACAAGGGATCGAGTTCGGGGCCCTCTCCAGAGTCCGGGATCCGATGGATCGCATGATTCTCTCCGCCGCCCGGGCAACCGGCTCCCGACTGATCAGCCGCGACGAGGCCCTGGACGGGTTCGGGGTCGAGAGAATCTGGGGCTGAGACCCCTGAGCACTGGAGCAGATCCTTCGCTGCGCTCAGGATGACAGGCGAGGCTACCTACTCCGCTCGCGCGGCGACCTTGTCCTTCGCGGCCTGGACTTCGGGGTGCTGGAAGCCGAGGAGCTCGGCGATCCGGCGGGCGAGATGGGCTTCGACTTCGGCGAGGGAGCCGTCGGAATAGACGACGCCCCAGATCGCCTCGACGAGACGCAGGCGCTGGTCGCGGGAGAGGTTCTCGCGCAGGAGCTGCGTGAAGTGGAAGAGGTCCACGCTCTCGCGGCGCTCCTCCTCGGCGAGGCGGAAGACTTCGTGCAGCTCATCCCCGGAAACGTGCATCTCGTCACGGATGTGGCGGGCGATGCGCTCGCGCTCCTCGGGAGCGAAGACTTCGTCCGCGTGCGCGATTTCGAGCAGCAGCGCGCACGCCGCGACCGTGACGGGATCGGGGCGGGGGGGTTGGTCCTTGTCATCGCGGCGCGGCGCGAAGAAGGATCGGAGCGCTTCGATGCCCATCGCTGCGAGTCTAGCCCGGGAGCCGGTGCCAGGGAAAAGGGGTCAGGGGAAATGCAGGTTTCAGGTATCAGGTATCAGGGGTCAGGGACGAAGGCCGATGTCAGGCCTGGAGGACACGGGTGTGACAACCTGACACCTGGCACCTGACACCTGGCACCTGCATTTCACCTGATCCCTCAAACCTGACACCTTCCACCTAACTTTCAGAAACCTTTCGACGTCAAACAGCGTAGTGGAGGACAGGAGCAAGGGTTATGAACCGACGTGAACTGGAAACGCTGCTGCTGACATTGGAATCGACGCCGGCCCTCGTGGCGAAGGCCGCCGAGGGGCTTGAGCGCTCGCAGGTCCGCCAGGCGCCCGCGCCCGGCGCCTTCTCGCTCGTCGAGCACGTCTGGCATCTCGCCGACATCGAGCGCGAAGGATACGGCACGCGCATCCGCCGCATCCTCTGCGAGCAGGAGCCCGCCCTTTCCGATTTCGACGGAGAGCGCATCGCGCGCGAGCGCGAGTACGTGAAACGCGATCTCGCCGAGGGACTCGCCGCGCTCGCCGCCGCGCGCGATCGCAACGTGGCGAAACTCCGCCGGATCCGCAATTCCGACTGGAAGCGCCGCGGCGTGCAGGACGGCATCGGCCCGATCACGCTCGAGGACGTCCCGCGGATGATGGCGGGGCACGACCGCGCGCACACCGACGAGATCGCGAGCCTGATGGCGCACCTCACGGAGGGGAAGCCCTTCGAGGCGCGCGGGTCGTTCGCCGTAGCGTAGAACTTCCGAGTTTCCCCCGGGGCCGCGGTTGCCTTATCTCCCTCAGGTAGCCGCGGCCCCTCTCTTTTTCAGCCACTCCTTTCCGGCGGCGATGATGCCGGGAAGGATCGACACGAACACGACCATCACGATCACGATCTCGATGTTCTTCTTCACCCAGGCGAACTGCCCCAGGTAGTAGCCGATCAGCGTCATCGAGACGACCCATCCGAATCCGCCGACGACGTTGAACATCACGAAGCGGTGGTACTCCATCCGCCCCATGCCGGCCACGACCGGCGCGAACGTCCGGACGATCGGCATGAAGCGGGCGATGATGATCGTCTTGCCGCCGTGCTTCTCGTAGAAATCGTGGGCGCGCTTCAGGTGCGCGGGGTTGAAGAAGCGGGAGCGGGGGCGGTTGAAGAGCGCCGGCCCGGCCTTGCGTCCGATCCAGTAGCCGACCGTGTCCCCGACGATGGCGGCGGCGACGAGGAGGATGTTGAGCGAGAGGATCGAGAGCTTCCCCTGCGCCGCGAACACGCCCGCCGTGACGAGGAGCGAATCCCCCGGCAGGAAGAACCCCACCATCAGGCCCGTCTCCGCGAAGACGATCGCCGTCATGGCCGACAGCCCTCCGACCGCGACCATCGTCTCGACGTCGGTGAGCTTGTGGAAGAGGGCCTTCAACCATTCCATGGGCGCGGGGATGGTAGCAGACGGGGGCTCGGTTTCAGGGAACAGGGATCAGGGGAAATGCAGGCGTCAGGTATCAGGGGCCAGGTGTCAGGTTGGGCCCGACGGAAGCTCTCGTCCCTGATACCTGATACCTGGCACCTGACACCTGCATTTCACCTGACACCTTCAAACCTGACACCGGCCTCCCTCACTGTAGGATCTAACCCATGGCCGAATACACCGACGAGCACGCCATGGCGGGAATCGAAGCCTCCCTCCCTTCCATCGAGACGTGGCCGAATCAGTATCCGGATTACGAGATCACAGTGGAGATTCCCGAGTACAACGCGATCTGTCCGAAGACGGGGTTGCCGGATTTCGGGCACCTGACGATCCGCTACGTTCCCGACGCGCGCTGCCTGGAGCTGAAGTCCTTGAAGCTCTACATCGTCGCGTATCGCAACCTCGGCATCTTCTACGAGAACGCCGTGAACCGGATCCTGGAAGACTGCGTCGCCGCGTGCAGGCCGAAGAGAATGGTCGTGCGGGGCGTGTTCTCGTCGCGCGGCGGGATTTCGTCGGTGGTGGAAGCGAAATATCCGAACGTCTAGGTGTCAGGGAACAGGTGTCAGGGAAAATGCAGGTGTCAGGTATCAGGGGCCAGGTGTCAGGTTGGGCCCGACGGAAGCTCTCGTCCCTGACACCTGATACCTGGCACCTGACACCTGTATTTCACCTGACACCTTCTTAACCTGACACCTAAGCCCCGACAAATTCCCGCCACAATTCCTCTTTGAGCCTCTTCGCAATTCTTCCCGGCTTCCCGTCCCCGATCTTCTTGCCGTCCACGGAGACGATCGAGTAGGTCCATAACGTCGTCGAGGCGAAGAACGCTTCTTCGGCGGCCATGAGCTCCACGACGGGGATGGGACGCTCCTCGACGGAGAGGCCGAGGCGGTGAGCGGCTTCGAGGGCCGCGGCTCTTGTGACGCCGGGGAGAATTCGCGGGCCGTTGGGCGCGGTTCGCAGGACGCCTCCGGTGACGCAGAAGAGATTCGCCTTCGTTCCTTCCCAGGCGATCCCGTCGCGAGTCAGGATCGCGTCCATGGCGCCAGCCTCGCGCGCCTGCTGGGCCGCGAGGACGTTGGGAAGGAGCATCACGGTCTTGATGTCACAGCGTCCCCAGCGCTCGTCGGGGACGAGGATCGCGCGCCCTCCTTCGGGCGGGGGCTCGGGATCCGACGCGCGCGCGAACGCGAAGACCGTCGGAGGGACGCTCGCCGGCGGGAACGCGTGCGTCCGCGGCGCCGCCCCGCGCGAGATCTGCGCATAAACGATCGCGTCGGATTGCGCGAGACTGTTCTCCTCGAGCAGCCGCGCCGCGACCCCGGGATAGAAACTCGGATCGGCCGCGATCCGGACCGCGGCGAGCCCGGCGCGCATCCGATCCATGTGCCCGGCCAGCCGATACTGACGCCCGCGATAGAAGCGGGCCACCTCGTAGATCGCGTCCGCGAAAAGGAAGCCGCGGTCCTCCGGGGAGATGTGGGCTTCCTCCCGGGGAAGGTACTGGCCGTTGAGGTAGACGATCACGGGAGAGGGATTCTAAGGGGTCAGGGAACAGGTGTCAGGGGAAATGCAGGTGTCAGGTGTCAGGTGTCAGGTGTCAGGTATCAGGTTGGGCTCGGAAGGCAATGACAATCATGAGTTATGGAGTGTCCGGCTTCAGACTGAGCAAGGAGTGGGATGGCCATCAGGAGCTATCGGGACCTGAGGGTCTGGCAGAAAGCGGTGGATCTTGCCGTCGATTGCTATCGCCTCTCCCGTCGATTACCACGTTCCGAGATGTACGGTCTTTCCAGCCAGATTCAACGATCCGCGACATCCATCCCGGCAAATATTGCGGAGGGGCATGGCAGAAAGCATCTCGGCGACTACCTGCACCATCTTTCGATGGCCAACGGTTCTTTGATGGAACTGGAGACTCATCTGCTGGTCGCCGCGCGCCTCATGTTTATCGGCTCCGAGGATCTCAAACCTGCATTCCTCCAAACAGCGGAGGTCGGCCGGATGCTGAGTGGCCTCATTTCCAAGCTACAAGGCTCGAAACGAATTCCCCGTCCCTGACACCTGACACCGGGTACCTGACACCTGCATTTGACCTGACACCTTCAACCTGACACCTGGCCCTTCTTGAAGTCCCGAATGGCTCGGGCGAGATCCGGATCCCCTTCCAGTCTCCGGTACGCGTCCTCGGCGCGCGGGAGATGAGTCGCGAGGGCCTCGCGGCGGGATTGGCGCAGCGCGTCCCTGGCGGCGGCGAGACCGGCGGGGCCTCGGGAGAGGAGGCCTTCGACGAGTTTGTCCGTTTCAGATTGAAGGGAGGAGGCTGGGACGGCTCTTGTGGCGAAGCCGCCGGCGGCGGCCTCCGTGCCGGAATAAGTGTTGCCGGTCAGGATCCACTCGGCGGCGCGAGTCTCCCCCATCCGCGCGGGGAGGAGGACGGCCGCAGCGGGGGGAAAGCAGCCGAGGCGGATCTCCGGAAAGCCGATTCTCGCGTCCTGCGCGGCGATCACCATGTCGCACGCAGCGGCGATCTCCGCGCCTCCGCCCAAACACGCGCCGGAGACGGACGCGACCGTGATGGCGGGCGTCTCGACGAGGGCCGCGAGCGCGCCCCGCATAGCCGCGAGCATCCGCTCGATCGGCCCCGCCTCGGGGACGTGCTCGGCGATGGAGACGCCCGCGGAGAAAGCCCGCGGCAACCCCGAGAGAACGAGGACGCGAGAGTCGCGCGCCTCTTCCACAACGCGGAAGAGCTCGTCGAGATCCGCGGCCGTGAAGACGTTGACCGGGGGAAGGTGAATCTCGAGCCGCGCCGCGCCGCCGGCCTCCGATCGAGCGAGGCGGATGAAGCGGTCCGAGGCCACCGGCGCGAGCCGCCCGTCAGCTCTTCTTGCCAGCCGGAGGCTTGGCGGCCTTGGGCGCCGGCGCCGAGGCCGGCTTCTTCTTCATCGCGCGCGCGACGGCTCGGACATTGGCGAGGAGCTCCGGCGTGATCAGCGACGCGTCGATCCCGGCGTCCGCCTGGCGCAGCCGAGCCTCGATCAGGTTCTCGCTCAGGTTCTCCTCCACGATGATGCGCGCGGCGTCGTTGATCTTCTTGACGTAGGCGAACGTGTCGGCGATCGCCTTGCGGGTTCCCTGGTTTCCGTGTCCCGGCACGACTCTCTCGACGTCGAGTTGGGCGAGGCGGCCGAGAATCTTCTCCCACCCGTCCGGATCCACGTCCGGCGACTGCATGTACGGGGCCCCGGTCGCGAGGACGACGTCCCCGCTGAAGAGCGTCTTCTCTTCCGGCAGCAGCACGACGATGTCGCCGGCCGAGTGCGCGGCGCCGAGGAAATAGACGGCGGCGCGGCGCGCTCCGCCGAGGAACGCCAGACGCTCCGAGAACGTCAGCAGGCCCGTCTTCGTCTTCGACGACGCCGCGACAACCGGCGCGAGCCCGCCCGCCGCGCTCTCGTGACAGACGACCTGCGCGCCCGCGGCCGCGAACGCCCCGGCGCCGCCGGCGTGGTCGCCGTGCGCGTGCGTCACGACCAGGTAGCGGACCGGCCTGTGCGCGGTCTCCTGGATCTTTTCGAGCACCGCTTCGCCCGTCGCCTTGTCGCTCCCCGAGTCCACCGCGACGACCTCCTCGCCGGCGAGGAACCAGCCGACGTTGGAGCCCTGGCTCGTGTGGGCCATCCAGACGCCCTCAGCGACTTTTTGAACGTTCGTGACCTTCGCGGCCTGGGCCCCGGCCGCGATCGGGAAGGAGAGAAGGAGCACCGGGGCGAGGACGCGCATGCCAAGTCTCATCTTCGACAACCTCTCTTTGTCTTCATCGTTTCGTTCGGCCGGACTCGGCCCCCAGACCCGCCTCAACAGGAGCCGGGCCGCCAAGATTCCTTTCCGCCCGCTCGCGCACGGCGCGGGCGAACTCCGCGAAGATCCCCTGAGAGGGCAGATCCCGCCGCAGGTTCTCGGGGTGCCACTGGACCGCCAGGAGCCACGGCTCCTGCGATTCGAACGCCTCGACGAGCCCGTCCGGCGCCGTCGCCGCGAGCACGACCCCGGGCGCGAGCTTCTCGACCGCCTGGTGGTGCCGGCTGTTGACCTGGATCGTCCGGGCCCGCGCGATCTGCGCGAGCCGCGTTCCCGGCTTCACTTCGACCGCATGATCCAGGCGCTCCGGGACCTTCCCGGGGACGTTGTGGGTGATCTCCGAGGGGTGCTCGGTCGGGATGTCCTGATGGAGCGTTCCCCCGAGCGCGACGTTCATCAGCTGCATTCCGCGGCAGATGCCGAGCGCGGGCACGGATTCGCGCCGGGCGGCGTTGAAGATCGCGAACTCGGTCGAGTCCCGCTGCCGGTCGAGCTCGACGGTCGGGTGCGGAACGTCCACTCCGTATCGGGCCGGGTCCACGTCGAGCCCTCCCGCGAGAACGACGCCGTCGAAATCCCCTCCCGGCTTCGTCCCCGGAGGAATCAGGACGATCTCGTCCCTCCGGAATCCCGCCTCGACGAGGGCCCGGATGTAGTCGTTCTCTTCGCTCTTCAGAGCGGCCACGCCGAGGGAAAGAGCGATGCGCATGGAGGGATTGTAAGGGGTCAGGGAACAGGCAGGTGTCAGGGGAAATGCAGGTGTCAGATATCAGGTGTCAGGTGTCAGGTTGGGCCCGCGTTCGCTCCCCTAAGGTCTCTCGAACAACACGGCCATGCCCATTCCACCGGAGACGCACAACGTCGCGATGCCGCTCTTCGAGCCCCTCCTCCGCATCTCATGCAACAGCGTGGTCACGATCCTCGCGCCGGTGGCTCCGATCGGATGGCCCAACGCGATGGCGCCGCCATTGACATTGACTCGGGAGAGGTCGAAAGGAAGCTCACGCGCGCACGCGATGACCTGCGCGGCGAACGCCTCGTTCAATTCGACGAGATCGATGTCGGCGAGCTTGCGGCCGGTCTTCGTGAGGAGCACGCGAATCGCGGGGACCGGCCCGATCCCCATCCGCTCCGGCTCCACTCCGGCTGAGGTCCAGGCCACGACGCGCGCGAGCGGCTCGACTCCCGCCTTCCGGACCTGCTCCTCTGTCGCGAGGACGAGCGCGGCCGCGCCGTCGGTGATCCCCGATGAGTTGCCGGCATGGACCGTCCCGCTCTCGGGGTCGAACACCGGCGGCAGCTTCGAGAGCGACTGGGGCGTCGTCTCCGGACGCGGGTGCTCGTCCTTCGCGATGGTGACGGTTCCCTTCCTGCCCGCGACCTCGACGGGAGCGATCTCACCGGCGAAGCGTTCCGACGCCGCGGCTTCCGCGGCGCGCCTCTGCGACTCCGCCGCATAGGCGTCCTGCTCCGCGCGCAGAATCCCGTACTCCCGCGCGAGGTTCTCGGCCGTCTCCCCCATGAGCTGCCCGCAGAGTGGACAGAGGAACCCGTCGCGATACATCCCGTCCACGGCCTCGCCGTGCCCCATCCTCAGCCCGAAGCGGGCGCGCGTCAGGAGATACGGAGTCGCCGACATGCACTCGGTCCCGCCGGCGAGCACGACGTCGTTCTCCCCCGCCGCGATCGAGAGCGCGCCGAGCGTCAAAGCCTTCAGCGACGACGCGCAGGCTTTGTTGATCGTATAGGCCGGCACCGAGTCCGGCACTCCAGCCCGGTGCGACACCTGCCGCGCCGTGTTCGGCCCTCCTCCCGCCTGCCGCGCATGCCCGAAGATCGTCTCGTCGATGGCCGCGGCGGGAAGGCCGGACCGTTCTATGGCCGCTTTCGCCGCCACCGAGCCCAGGTCCGCCGCGGAGAGCGATGCGAATGAGCCGCCGAACTTGCCAATGGGTGTACGGGCCGCGGAGAGAACGTAGACGGATCTCATTGGAAGCCTAAGGTGTCAGGGAAGAAGGTATCAGGTCAAATGCAGGTATCAGGTCAAATGCAGGTATCAGGTACCAGGTGTCAGGTAACAGGGACGAGAGCCAATGCGGGCCTAACCTGACACCTGACACCTGATCCCTGATACCTGACACCTGCATTTCCCCTGAAACCTGTTCCCTGAAACCTGCCTACGTGACGAGCGGCAACGTCACCGTGAAGGTCGTCCCCTCGCCGACACGGCTCGAAACCGTAACCGCTCCCTTATGAGCCTCGACGATCCATTTCACGATGGAGAGACCGAGGCCGGAGCCACCGGGATGCGCCTTGCGGGCGCGGTCGGTTCGGAAGAAGCGCTCGAAGACGAAGGGGAGGTACTGC
Organism: uncultured Acidobacteriota bacterium; assembly: GCA_963815865.1. Classification (GTDB taxonomy): domain Bacteria; phylum Acidobacteriota; class Thermoanaerobaculia; order UBA5066; family Gp7-AA6; genus JAWOLE01. The sequence continues at coordinate 419,188 of CAWFIK010000003.1, read as the reverse complement.
TCGGGGATGCCGATGCCGTTGTCGCTGACCTCGATGCGGGCTTCGTCCCGCGTGGAGGAGACGCGCACGCGGATCGTCCCGCCCGGCGCCGTGTAGCGGATCGCGTTCTCCACCAGGTTGTGGATGACCTGCTGCATGCGGTCGGCGTCGATGAACGTGCGGGAGGGGTGCTCCGGCAGATCCACCGCGAGCTCCAGCCCCTTGTCCGTTACCGCGGGAAGGAGGTCGCGCGTCACGTCGGCGATGAACTTCACGAGGTCCGCATTGGCGAAGGAGAGCGTGATGCGCCCCGCCTGGCCGCGGGCGAGGAAGAGGAGGTTCTGCGACAGGCGCGTTAAGTGCCGGACCTCGAGGAGCGCGTTGCCGATCGCCTCGCGGTATTCCTCGGCCGGGCGATCCTCCTCGAGCGCGACCTCGAGCGATCCGCGCATGACGGTCAGCGGCGTGCGCAGCTCATGGGAGACATCGGCGATGAACTGCTGCTGCTCCTTCTCCGCCGCGGCGACCGCGTCCATGCGCGAGTTCAACGCCTCGGCGATCGCGCTCGCCTCCGGCGAGAGGCCGGCGACGGAGACGCGCTGCAGCGGATGAAGCGACGTTTCGTCGATCCGCTGGCGCAGGAGAGACAGCTCCGGCGAGGGCGCGGGCGCCTCGGGGACGAGAGGCTCGGGCGGAGTACTCCGGCTCCGCGAAAAGATGCCCATTGACTAGGAGGTTCCGGCCGGCTCCCGAACGCGGTAGCCGACCCCACGGACCGTCTGGATGATCCTTTCCCGGCCTCCGGAATCGAGCTTCTTCCGCAGAGAATTGATGTACACGTCGATGATGTTGGTCGAGAGCTCGAACGAGTCTTCCCAGATGCGCGCCTGGATCTCCGAGCGCGAGACGACCTTCCCGCGGCGCCGCAGCATGAGCTCGAAGAGCGCGCCCTCCCTCGCGGTCAGCCGGATGACTTCCCCGCCGCGCGAGACCTCGCGCGACTCGGGATCGTAGGAGAGATCGCCGAACGTCAGCGGGCCGGGCTCGGCCGGCTCCGTGCGGCGCGTCAGGGCGCGCAGGCGCGCGAGGAGCTCGCGAAAGGAGAAGGGCTTGACGAGATAGTCGTCGGCCCCGGCGTCGAGCCCCTCGATCTTGTTCTCGATCGTGTCGCGCGCCGTCAGCATCAGGACCTTGATCCGCAGGCCGCGGGCGCGCACCTCGCGGCAGACGTCCAGCCCGTCGCGCGAACCGGGGAGGAGCAGGTCGAGGATCAGGATGTCGAAGGGAGCGGCCTCCAGCCGCCGGAGGGCCGCGTCGGGATCGCCGACCGCTTCGACCGTGTACCCCTTTTCCGTCAGTCCCTTCTTCAGAAATTGGGCGATCTTCTCCTCGTCCTCGACGACGAGCACTCTCATGAGCCGTCCCCGTCCGGGCCCGGCGCGCCCGCTTCGGCCGGCCGCTTCAAACGCGAGACCACGAACGCGGTCCCGGAGCCCACCGCGAAGCCGCCGGCGAAGGCGGAAATCCGGCCGGACGTGGCGACCGAGACGATCGCCCCCGCGGCCACGAACCCGAGGAGAAGCAGCCGGGAGACCTCCACCGGCGGGACGTTGGACTTCATGTTGACAGGCTCACGTGACTCTCTGGTGTCCTTTGGCCCGCGTATCTTCTATCATCCCGGGCGCGAAGGAGGAAATGATGCAAACAAAGGCCCTCTCTCTCATGGCCCTCGCCGCGGCCGGAGTCGTGGCCGTCGCCGGCTGGAATTCTCCCCCGAAGGCGGCGGAAGGAGCCCAGGCGAAGGCGACGATCGAGGCGAAGAGCGATTCGACCGTCACCGGGACCGCCACGTTCGCGGAGCTGCCCAAGGGGGGCGTCAAGGTCCACGTCCACATCGAGAAGGCCCCGCCGGGCACGCACGGCCTCCACATCCACGAGAAGGGGGACTGCTCCGATCCCAAGGCCGCCTCCGCCGGCGGGCACTTCAACCCGGGCGGCATGCCGCATGCCGGGCCGATGGAGGGGAAGCGCCACGCCGGCGATCTCGGCAACATCGAGATCAAGGCGGATGGGACGGGCGACCTGGACATCACGTCGGACATGCTGACCGTCAAGGCGGGACCCAACTCCGTCGTCGGCCGGTCCGTCGTCTTCCACGAGAAGGCGGACGACCTGACGACGCAGCCGACCGGGAACGCCGGTGGGCGGTTGGGGTGCGGTGTGATTCAGTAAAGGTCCAAGGTCCCGGGGTTCTCGCCGGGCTTCACGTGCTGTAGGGGCGGCCCCTGGGCCGCCCGTCTCCCGTCGTAGCCTCGACAGGTGATTGAATGATCGAATGAGCAACTCGTCATTCGATCTGTCACCCGAGGAGATCCGGCGGCTCGGGTACATGGCCGCGGACGCGGTCGCGGAGCACCGGGCCGGCCTGACCTCCCGCCCCGTGTTCGGGAAGGTCGGTGCGGACGCGTCGCTCTTCGACGAGCCGGTTCCCGAGGAGGGGCAGCCGATCGAGAAGACGCTCGCGTTCGCGCGCGAGCACATCCTCCCCTTTCCGATGGGAAACTCCCATCCGCGCTTCTTCGGGTTCATCAACGCCAGCGCGGATCCGGTCGGCATCGCGGCCGACTACATGGCCGCCGCCATGAACCCGAACTGCTGGGGGGGCGATCATGCCGCGATCCACGTGGAGAACCGCGTGATGCGCTGGATCGCGCGACTGCTCGGCTATCCCGACGACGCGGAAGGGATCCTCGTCTCCGGCGGCTCGATGGCGAACTTCACCGCGCTCGCGGCGGCGCGCCGCGCCATGACGCCGGGCAACGTGCGCGAAGACGGCCTCGCCGGCGAGGGGCGGCCGCGCCTGACCGTGTATGCCTCCGACCAGGTCCACCACTGTGTGGACAAGGCCGTGGACCTCCTCGGCATCGGAATGCGGCAGCTCCGGAAGATCGAGACGGACGAGCGCTTTCGCATCCGGATGGATCTGCTCGCCGACTCCGTAGCGGCGGACCGCCGCGACGGCTTCCTGCCGGCGATCGTCGTCGGCAATGCCGGCACGGTCAACACCGGCGCGATCGATCCTCTTGAAGAGATCGCGGACTTCTGCCGGCGCGAGTCGCTCTGGTTCCACGTGGACGGCGCATACGGCGCGATGGCGCGGCTGTCGGAGCGGCTCGCCCCGCTCTTTGCGGGAATGGAGCGCGCCGACTCCATCGCCGCCGACCCTCACAAGTGGCTGTACGTCCCGTACGAGGCGGGCGCGACGCTGGTGCGAGAACCGGGCCGGCTCGCGGCGACGTACCGCAAGTTCCCGGAATACCTCGCCGCGGACTCCGAGTCCCCGTTTCCCGGCCCGGCGTGGTTCGCGGAGCGCGGCGTCGAGCTATCACGCAGCTTCAAGGCGCTCAAGGTCTGGATGGGATTCAAGACGCACGGCCGCAGCGGCTACGCCCGCGCGATCGAGAACGACGTGGACCTTGCGCATTTCCTTACGGCGCAGGTGGATCGCCGCGCGGATTTCGAGAGGCTCGCGCCGACCGTGCTCTCGATCGCGAACTTCCGTTATCGTCCGGCCGGCCGCCCGATGTCCGACGAGGACCTCGACCGCGTCAACCGCAAGATCGCCAACCAGCTCCTCGGCGGCGGGTCCTTTTTCCTCGCGCCGACGATCCTGAAGGGGCGCGCCGCCCTGCGCGTCTGCATCGTGAACTTCCGCACGCAAAAGGAAGACCTGCTCGCGCTCCTCGACGAGGCCGCGTCCCTGGGCCGGCAGATCGCCGGCTGAGACCGTCAGCTGCGCGACGCGGACTTGCCGGCCAGGGCGATCGTGTTGAGCGCGAACGCGTTGCCGGGCTCGACCTGGAGAGACCGGCTGGCGTCGCGGATGGCGAGGTCGGTCTGGCCGAGCCGGCGGTACGCCTCCGCCCGCGTGCGCAGCGCGAACGCGTCGTCCGGATCGAGCTCGAGCGCCTTGCTCGCGTCGCGGACGGCGTTCTCCAGCTGCCCCAGGCCGCGGTATGCCTCCGCTCGCGTGCGCAGCGCGAACACGTCGTTCGGGTCCAGCTCGAGCGCCTTCCCCGCGTCGCGGGCGGCGTTGTCCAGCTGCCCGAGCCCGGTACGCCTCCGCCCGCGTCCGCAGCGCGAACGCGTCGTTCGGGTTCGAGTCGACCACCGCGGTCGCGTCCCGAATCGCCTCGGTGTAGTGGCCGGTGGCCCGATACCGCCTCGGCCCGCGTCCTGAGGGCGAAGGCGTCTTTCGGTTCGAGCCGCAGCACCGCCGAGGCATCCGCAATCGCTTCTTCGGAGCGGCGAAGCCCGCGGTACGCCTCCGCGCGCGTTCGCAGCGCGACGGCATCCTGGGGCTGCACGGCGAGAGCGCGCGTCGCGGAGTCCACGGCCCCCTTGAAGTCCTGGAGAAGACGGAGGGCCTCGGCCCGCATCTCGAGGGCGCGCACGTTGCCCGGGTCACCCTTCAGCACGGCATCGGCTCGCGCGACGGCATCCTCGAAACGCCCCGCCGAGAACGCATCCTCGGCCTCGGGGAGCGGGCCTTCCCCGGGCGCTGAGACCTCGGGGCCCACGGCGGCCTCCGCGCGAGGCACCGGGACCCCGCCGGTCGTGCGGCGAGGGGGCGCAAGGGGGGGCGCCGGAAGCTCCACTGTCGCCTGGGCCGCCGCGGCCGCGGGCTGCTGCTTCATCGTCTTCAGGAAGTCGAAGTACTCCTTGCTCCCCCGGATGATCGCCGCGAGCCGCTCGAGGAACTCGACGGACGTGACGCCGGTCGCGATGATGAAGACGGCCGCGAAGTACACGGCCGCGTCGTTGGCGTAGAGCGCCAGGGCCGTGATGAAGCTCACGCCCGCCAGCCGGTAGGAGACCTCGCGCACGGACGCGCGCAGCGCGAGGAACGCGAAGGCAAACCCGACGACGACGGCCGCCGCCCCGACGACCTCGAGGAACGTCCTGGGATTCGGGAACTGCAAGTCTCTTCGCCCGGCGCTAGCCGACCGGCTGGGTGCACGCGCGGCAGCGCGTGGCCGCGATCGGGAGGAGCTCCTTGCACTGCGGGCATTCCTTCGTTTCCGGCTTCTTCTCGTCCGGCTTGGGGAGGAAGGCTTTCATGATCATGTAGATCACGAACGCGATGATCACGAAGTCCACGACCGACCCGAGGAGATGGCCGTACGTGATCGCCGACTCGAACGGCTTGCCCGTCTTCGGATCGAGCCCCGATGCCAGGACGATGCGGGCGTTGCGCCAGTCGCCGCCCGGCAGCATCCGGCCGATGACCGGGTTGATCAGGTCTTCCACGATCGACGTGACGACTTTCCCGATCGCCGCGCCGATGATGACGGCCACGGCGAGAGCGAGCGCGTTCTGTTTCAGCAGGAATTCCTTGAAATCTTTCAGCACGATGATTCCCTCCTTCTCGCGCCGGAGCGGCCACGGCTCAGCTCGGTTGCGTCTGCTCCGCGCGCCAGGCTTCGAGCGTGCGCTCGATCTGCCGCGCGTGTTTCTCCAGGTGCTCCGCGTAAATCGTCAGCCAGTTCTCCGCCGTGTAGCGGCCGGACTCGGAGTGCGTCCCCTCCGCGGACCAGGCTTCCTCAGGCAGCTGCCTGAGCAGATTGACCGTGTGCGCCCGCATGACGTCCACCGCCGCGAGCGCCAGCTCGATCTTCGCGGAGTGATAATCGAGGACCTGCGCCCAGCGGTCCTGGTCGAACCCCGCGATTGCCGGCTTCTCCTCGGCGACGAGGTAGCGGATCCGCGAGGCCGCGTTCATCTCGGCGTCGGCGCAGTGACAGACGACCTCGTAGACGGACCACTTCCCGTCCCCCGGCCGCCACTTCCATGCCTCGCGCGGGACCTTCGCGAAGGCGTTGCGAAGTTGGTTCGGACCTTCTTCGTAGCGCTGGATCAGGGCCTGACGCTCCGCGGCCGTGTAGCGCATCGAGCCTCCTCGAATCGCGCGAGAGTGTACCGCGAACCCCCGGCAGCCGCGCGGAACTCGCCGAAGGCTTTCCGGCCCGATGCTCCGGGTCAGCCGGGATCGCCGCGGCATTCCGCGGGATTCGCGGGCGGGTCTCCGGACTCCAGCTCGTCGGCGCGGCAGAGGCGGGTGAGCGCCTGGAAGGTCGAGGGGGCGAAGTAGAAACGGCCGCTCTTCAACGCGAGGATTCCGGGCACGAGCTCGGCCGGCGCCTCGTCCTTCAACAGGTAGCCGGACGCGCCCGCGCGCACCGAGCCGAGGATGTACTCGTCCTCGTCGTGCATCGTCAGCACGAGGATCCGGGTCTGCGGGAGGGCCGCCCGGATCTGCCGGGCCGCTTCGAAGCCCGAGAGCCTCGGCATGGAGAGATCCAGCACGACGACATCCGGCCGGGTCTCGAGCGCCTTTCGCGTCGCCTCGGCGCCGTCGTTGGCTTCGCCCACAACTTCGATCTCCCGGGAGTCCCGGAGAATCCGGACAATTCCCCGGCGCACGACCGCGTGGTCATCGGCAACGAGCACCCGGACCGGACTCATTGTGTCCATACGCCGACAGATTAGGGAGCGGTCCCCGACGAAACAATGAGGGTCGTACCTCATTCTCGAAGCGCCGGCGGAAACAACGCCGTTGACACTCGGGGCGGGCAATGAGGGAATACGGCAGACTCCGATGCGCAAGACAATCGCCGCGGCCGCGTTCTCCGCCCTCCTGCTCGCCGGGGCCGCCTCGGCCACCCCTCCCGAGAAGGAGCGCGAGAAGAAGCAAGAAGCCCGGAAGGAGATCCGCGACGAGATCGGCAAGGAGATCGCGGAGCTGGCCGCAGGCAAGCGCGATCCGAAGACGCTGCGGATCGAGATGCTGTGGGTTGATGGCTCCGCCCGGACCACGGTCAGGCTTTTCGGCAACGGGGTCGTCATCTGGAACGAACGCCTGCAGGGGCGGCTCTCCCCGGAAGAAGTCCGGTCCCTCGCGGGCGCTCTGAAGGACGCGCGTTTCGGCGCGATGCCTGCACAGCTCGGCGAAGAGAGCGACAAGCTGAAGCTCCGCGGCAAGATCGCGGTGTCGATCGCCGGCAAGACGAAGGGGGTTGTGCAGCTCGCCAGCGGCGACGAGTCGGAGGCGCTCTCCACTCTTTCGGCAAAGATCCTCCAGGTCACGGGGCAGCGGGCGAAAAGGGGCGCGACCGCGTCGAGTCTCGCCGACGCCCTCGACAAGCTCTCGACCGGCGCTCTCGCGCCGGAGGTCCTGCGCGTCACCGCGATCCGCCGGCCGGAGAAGCCGGAGGGGGCGAGGGGATGGCTCCTCCAGCTCGAAGGACGGCAGGTCACGGTCCGCGCGTTCGGCGGCAACGGCTACGGGCCCGAGAAGCGGCTCGAGCTCTCGGAGGCTCAAGCGCGATCGCTCGTCGGCGCGCTCCGGGAGGGGCATCCGGAGAGCCTCCCCTCCAGCCTCTACGCCCCCGATTACACGGAGGTGCGGATCGACGCGCTGCAGTGGACGAGCGATACGCTCGCGCGAAATTCTTCCGCAGCCGCGCGGCAGATGCACGCCGACCGGCAGAAGGCCTTCGACCGGATCGTCGAGCACCTTGCCCGGCTCGCGGACCGGATCGAGAAGGAAGGCCGGGAGGTCCCGGGCAAGTAACGGAGCCCCGCCTCAGCGCAAACGCCGGAGCGCCTTGCGGGCGAGCTTCTTCAGCTTCTCGATCTTGACCGCCTCGGAATCGGGGCCGCCGACGCTCAGACGAAAGTAGGCGTCCCCCTTGAGCACGAAGAGACCGCCGCCGAGCGAGGAGCCGGTCCAGAACGCCTCGTCTCCCACACCGGCGACCGGACGCGGCTTCGCCTCGGTCTCTTTCTCCTTGCCTCCGCCGGCATTCTCCCGGGATTCCTCCTCGACTTCCCTTTCCTCTTTCTCCTCCCTGCGCTCATCAAGCGCCCGCGCGAACATTTGCTTCCAGTGCGTGCGCGGAGCCTCGGCTTCGCCGGGAGCGCGGCGGGTGACCTCGAGGCTGATCGACCGGGAGAACGTCGTGAGGGTGTAGAAGCACTGGGAAACGGCGAAATGGCCGCGCTGCGGCTGGCTCGCCTTCGTGGACGCGACCTTGATTCCCTGGACCTCCTCGATCTCGCGCGCCGTCAGGAGCGAGCAGGGATCGAACGTCTCCGACGCGGCGACCGCGGCGCCCGCCGGGAAGATCAGCAGGATGGCAGCGAGGCGAAAGCTCTTCACGATTCCTCCCGTCGAAATCCCCGGGGAGAGCGCGCGGCCCTCCCCGGGGAATCGGCGAATGCGAAGTCTAGTTTCCGCCGAAGCGGATGTCTCCGTCGGAGAGCGCCCCATCCGCCTGGTGGAGGAGCACGCCCTTGGCGTTGTAGACCTGGATCCGGAAGCGGTCCGTCCCGGCGCCCGGCGTGCCGTTGTCCTCGGCGTGCGCCGCGAAGCGGCAGGGGGTTTTCTTCGAGCCGAGCGTGCACGGTCCGGAGAAGTCCGCCGCGTTGGCGGCCATCTGCAGGACCTCCACGGTCCCCGTCAGATCGATGCCGGCGGAATCGCTCGAGTAGCTGATGTCGCCTCCGACGTGCCCCTGCTGCGACTGCGTGAGGAAGGAGAAGCCGTTGCTTCCGCCGGCCCCGTTGGAGACCGAGCCGTTCCCCTCCGCCTGGCTGTTGGGCGCCGGCGGCGCCGCTTGGACCGTGATCGCAACCCGGGCCGTCGCCGTGCCGCCGCGCCCGTCGGAGACCGTGTAATGGAACGCGTCGGAACCGGTGAAGCCGGAATTGGGCGAGTACGTGACGGTGCCGTTCCCGTTGGCGACCGCCATGCCGTTGGAGGGCTGAGTGACGCTTCCGGCCGCGAGCGTGTCGCCGTCGGCGTCGGTGTCGTTGGCCACGACGTTGATCGTGACCGGGCGGCCCGCGGTCGTCGTCGCCGTGTCGTCCATCGCCTTCGGCTTGTGGTTGGCCCCCTCGGCGACGGTGACCGTGACGCGCGCCGAGGCGCTGCCGCCGCGACCGTCGGTGATGGAGTACGTGAAGGAGTCGGTGCCGAGGAAGTTCCTGTTCGGCGTGTAGGTCACTCTCGTCGCGGTTGCCGTGACCGACCCGTTGGACGCGATCGAGACGGACATGATCGTGAGCGGGTCGCCGTCCGGGTCGGTGTCGTTGGCGAGCACAGCGATCGTGACGGCTTTGTTCTTCGCCGTCGAAGCGGTGTCGTCGGCGGCTACCGGCGGATGGTTGGGCGGCGTCGAGACCGTGACGGTGACTTTCGCGGTCGCCGTCCCGCCCTTGCCGTCACTGACCGTGTAGTTGAACGTGTCGGTGCCGGTGAAGCCCGAGCTCGACGTGTACGTGACCGTGTTCGGGGCCGAGCCATTGACGACGGCCGTGCCGTGCGCCGGCCTCGTGACGCCGGTGACGGTCATCGCATCGCCGTCGGAATCGAAGTCGTTGGCGAGGACCGCGATCGTGACGGGGCGGGCCGTCGTCGTGTTGGCCGTGTCGTCCCTGACGATCGGCGGATGGTCGCAGGCGGAGACGACGAGCGTGTTGGTCACCTCGATGTCATCCACGCCCCAACCGATGCCCTGGATGCCCCCTTCGAGAACCTGGAACGTGCCGCCGAGGCGGAAGCGGATGAGCGCCGTGGGAACCTGCGTCGCGCCGAAGAGAGCCTGGATCGCGGCGCCGAGGTTGACCGAGACCGCCTTCATCGCGTCGGCCCGCCCGACCAGGAGATCGCCGTCACTCGAGCCGACCCACGCGCGCCGTCCCGCGATCGGGCTTTGCGCGCCGGAATCGACCGTGCCGTTGTAGCCGCCGGCCGTGACGTAGGGGCCGAGGTCCTTCCATGTCGCCCCGCCGTCGCGGGAGATCTCGATGACGGCGCCGCTCTCGTAGCGGCCGGCCGTCACCGGCGTCCCCACGAAGCGCGCGAGATCGAAGTTGTGCCAGAAATTCAGGACGCTCGAAGAGGAGAGGCCGAGAGACGGCAGCGTCAGCGAGTCGTCCTTCTGCGTCAACGCCGGGACGCCCGGCTGGTCGTCGAGCACGACCCAGGCGTGCGATGAGCTGTGCGCGGTCGGATCCGTCGAGACGGACCATCCTCCGAGGCTCCGCGTGCTCGAGGTCGAGTAGACCGCGGTCTGCGGGTCGAGCGTGTCGAAGAACCGCGCGCCCGGCACCAGCGGACAGTACTGCGTCACGGTCACGTTGACGTTTGCGCTGGCGGAGAGATTCTGGCCGTTCTGGATCGTGTACGTGAAGGTGTCCGGGCCCCGATCGAACGTGTTGAAGTTGTTGTTCGGCGTGTAGGTGGTCGTTCCGTCCCCGTTGACGGCGGCCGCGCCGTTGCCCGGCTGCGTTACGGCCGTGATCGTCAACGGTGGGCTGCGCCCGTCCTGGTCGTTGGCGAGGACCGCGATCCTGACCGGCGTGTTCTCCGGCGTGACCGCCGCGTCGTCCAGAGCGATCGGAGAGCAGGCCGACGGCCCGGCTGCCCCATCCCCCGAGGCGAAGAGGCGCCGGCCAGCGGTCTGGCGCGCGATCGTGGCGGTCGAAGCGCGGGTGATGGAAGCGCCTTGCACGCACGTTCCCACGCAGCCGTCGGCATAGCCGACGAGGACCCGGCCGACCTTGTCCACCGTCGAGTCCATGAAATCGAGGAGATTGCGGCACGGGTTGCTTCCGCCCTGCATCCAAATGCAGCCGCGCTGCACGGGATCGCTGGGCGTCGCGTCCACGGTCGTCCAGGTCTGGCCTCCGTCGTACGTGTGCGAGGAGTAGAGATGCCAGACGCCGTCGAATCCGGCCGACTGGAAGTTGCCGGCCGCGGGCGTGCCGAGGAAGGAAAACGCGGCGCGGCCCGAATCGCCGGCCGTCACGACGGGGAAGGCCGTGTTCTTGATCCCGAACGGGGTACCCACGTCCCCGCCGTTTGTCCAAGTCAATCCCTTGTCGTGAGAGATCGCGACCTTGGCATGGCCGTCACCGTCCTGATAGCCGAAGTAGACCGTCCCATCGGCGCCGATCCCAAGGGAAGGGTCGTTGGCGCCGGGGATCGAGAAGGGAATCGGCCGGACGCTCCAGGTCAACCCGTTGTCCTCGGAGACGACGACGGCCTGGCTGGCCGTGTTGTTCGCTGAGCAGCTCCTGTTGGGAACGTAGACCGTCCCATCCGAGGGAGAGACCTTGACGTGCCCATGAAGGCCTCCGCACTGGGTCGTGTACATCGGCACTCCCGGCCCGTAGGTCAGTCCGCCGTCGTCGCTGCGCGCGCAGAAGGCGGTGACGCCCTCCTGCGAGCAGTAATAGACCGCGTTGGGATAAGCCGGGAGAGACGGGTCCCGCGTCAACGGAGCGTGAAACGGCCCGCCGCCGACTGACTGGTGGTCGTATCCGCCGGGCGTCCCGCACCCCTCGCTCGGAACCCACGTCTCGCCGTCGTCGTCGCTGAAGGAGGAGAGGCTGCACCCGTCGCCGGGCACGGGAACGACGCCGGCCGAAGAAATCAGCTGCGAGACGACCGTGCGCCCGGTCTTCGAATCGGTGAAGAGGATCGGGTCGAAGCTCGTCGCGGAAGTCGGCGCGCTCTTGTCCGCCCAGCTCGCCACGGCCGGGACGTAGCAGTCGTTGAACGCGACGCGCAGGGTCTGCGTGATCGCCTCGATGAAGACGTTGCCGGTCTTCCAGCTCACGCCGATCGAGGGCTCGCCCGCCGATGTCCCGAGCGGCGCGGGCGCGGCATAGTTGACGAACGAGATTGGCTCGTTTCCCTGGCTGGCCGGGACGATCACGTCCTTCTTCAACGTGGCGCTCGCCGTATAGCTGTTCCCGTCCGTTCCGGGGAGCGGGGAGTAAGGGGACGCCACGATGGTGTAGATGCCGCCGGCAGGGTTGACCAGGAAGGCCACTTCGAGCGTTCCCGGGCCGTTGCCGGAGCCACCGGCGGACCCGTGGTTCGGATCGTAGAGCTCAAGGTCCCAGTCCCCTTGCGGCGTCAGGTGCACCTCGACGAGGTACGGGCCATAGGCCGCGGAGGGCGGCACGATCGTCAGCTTGAAGTTGTCACAGCTGGCGTTGTTGTCGGCGCCGCACGGACCCGCTGTCGGCGTGAGGAACGGCCCCGTCCAGGTGACCGTCGGGTTCGACTCGGACAGCGTCCCCGTGGCAGGCGTCGCCGCGCGCAGGGGGGCAACAGCCAGGAAGAGGACCGCGGCGATCCCCGCGGCAACCAGAGACTTCGGCAGCAAACGGCGCGTTTTCATTTCTTCTCCTTCTAACGAAAGCCCACGCATCGCCGGCAACGATATGGAGCGTGACTCCGGCGGCCAATGAGGGGAGTCCCTCATTCTTGACAGGGGTGAAACCTCAGTTGGGATGGGGGATTACTGATTAGTGATCCCTGTCATCCTGAGCGAAGCGGAGGATCTGCTCCCGCGCCTCAGCTGGAGAGAACCGGGGGCAGGTCCTCGTCGCTTCGCTCCTCAGGACGACAGAGCACCTTGCTCGCTCATGACGAGGCCCGCTACCAGCGCGTGCCGTCGAGAGAGAGGACCGTCGCCCGGCCGACGACCTCCGCGGCGTGGCGCGTGCCGGCGGGGAGGTAGAGGCGGTCGCCGGCTTTCAGGTCGTACGTCTCGGCGCCTACGATCAACCGCAGCGTTCCCTCGAGGACGGCGTCGCATTTGTCCTGGGCGTGCTCGTGCTCGGAGAAGACGGTCCCCTCGCGGTAGGCGTAGGCGGCGACCTCGTACCCCTCGTTCTCGATCACGCGCATCATCCGTTTCTCGGTCAAAGGACCGTCCGCGGCGTCCCAGTGCTCGAGACGGACATCGGCCACGCCCCGAGTGTAGCAATCGCCCCGCCGTCAGGCGCAGATCCCGCGGAGCGGGAAACCACTAGAGGCGGGAGGCGCAAGCGCCTCCCCTACAAGGGAAAGAACGCGGCGACCTTCAAACCACGGTGGTCGTCAAGCTCGCGGCGGGAGGAGTCTCCCGAGCGAACGCGAGGGAGGAGCCTCACGCCGCGGGAGCGGAGCGCCGGAGCGGGATCGCGCCGTCAGGCGCAGATCCGCGGAGCGCGCGAAGCGACGTGTCAGCCCAGGAGCTTGTGGCGGGCGGCGAAGCGGACGAGCTCGGCGCTCGAATGGAGGCCGAGCTTTTCCATCAGCCGCGTGCGGTGGTTGTCCACGGTCTTCGCGCTGATGAAGAGGATCTCGCCGATCTCCGAGTTGGTCTTTCCTTCGACGACGAGCTGGAAGACCTCGCGCTCCCGGTCGGTCAGGCGCTCGTAGGGATTGGCCGGCTCGGACGGCCTGTCGCGGGCGAACGCCTCCGCGAGCGCCTTCGTCGCCTGCGGCCCGAAGAACGTCTTGCCCGACTTGAGCGCGCGGATCCCCGCCAGAAGCTCCGAGGCCGCGCCGTCCTTCAGGAGGTAGCCGGAGGCGCCGGCGCGGATCATCTTCAGGATGTACTCCTCGTCGTCGTGCATCGTCAGCACGAGGAGGCGCGTCGCGGGGAGCGCCTCGTGGATCCGCCGCGCCGCCTCGATTCCGGAGAGCCTCGGCATGCTGACGTCGAGGACCGCGACGTCCGGCTTCGTCTTCAGCGCCTTCTCGACCGCTTCGTTTCCGTCGGCCGCCTCCGCGACGACCTCGACCTCATCGCTCGCCTTCAGGATCCCGATGAGCCCCTGCCGGACGATCGTGTGGTCGTCCGCCACAAGCACGCGGATCTTCGTCACGGGCGCGCCGTCCCGCGCTCGAGCGGAATCTCCGCCTCGAGAAGGGTCCCTCCCCCCTGCGCCGAGGATTGAATCCGGAACCGGCCGCTGAAGGAGTGGACGCGATCGCGCATCGCGCGCACGCCAAACCCGTGCTCCTCGTCCTTGCCCGCCAGGATCGCGACGGCGTCGAAGCCGGTGCCGTGGTCTTCCACCGTCACGAGAATACTCTCGGGGCGGTGCTCGACCCGGACGTGCGCCGAAGCCACGCCGGCGTGGCGGACGACGTTGGTCAGAGCCTCCTGCACGACCCGGAACACGAGAGTCTCGGCGTCGGGATCGGAAGGACCCTCATCTGCGCGGACCTCGAGCTCGACGGCGACCCCGGTGCGCTTCTCCACCGTGCGGGCCAGCCAGCGCAGGGTCGGCTCGAGGCCGAGGTCATCGAGCATCTGGGGCCGCAGGAGGCGGGCCATCTCCCGCACTTCGGTCAAGCTCGCGTCGGCCAGCTCCAGCAGCGCGGCGATCCGCGGGACCAGGTCCGCCTGCACGCGCGAGGCCTCCTGCTCGAGCAGCTCGAGCTGGATCTTCAGGGCCGTCAGAGACTGCCCGATTCCGTCGTGAAGGTCGCGAGAGATCCGCCCCCGCTCCTCCTCCTGCACGCGCAGGACCCCGCGCGAGATCCTCCGAAAGCGCTTTTCCGTCTCCACCAGCCGGTCGAGCAGTCGCGCGTTCTCCGCGGTGATGCGCGCAACCTGCTCGGAGATCTCCCGCGCGCGGTCGGTCACGGACGGGACTCGGGAGGGAGGGTCCGCGGGACTCGGGACCCGAAGCCGGTGCGCGAGAGGACTTCCTTGACGAGCGGCAGGGCTTCGAAGGAGGCGCGCATTTCAGCGGGGACATTCTCTCGCAGCTTCGAGATCTCCCGGGCGCTCCGTGCGAAATCCTCCGCGGCGGCGGCTCGGTTGCTCGCGCCCTCGAGTGCCTTCCCTCGCAGTGCGTAGAGGCGGTAGAGCCCTTCACTCCAGCCGGCACGCTCCGCGGACGCGGCCGCTTTCCGAAGGAGTTTCTCCGCTTGCGCGAACCGGCGGCGCTCGAGCTCGATCCGCGCCAGCGCCTCGGAGGTCTCGAGCGTGAGCGTCGCGTGCCCGAGCGATTCCGCATCGGCGAGGATCGCGGAGAGCTCCCGCGAGCCTCGAGAGGGATCCGCGAGGGTCTCCGCCTGAGCCAGGCGCGCTTTCAGAAGAGAAACGCGGCTCCCGCTCCGGCGCGCGAGCGGCACCGCCTGCTCGTAGGCCTTCCGCGCCGACGTGCGGTCGCCGCGCGCGAGGCTCCCGTCGCCGCGCAGCACCTCGAGGTCCGCCTTCTGCTCCTCGTTGCCCGTCTCCGCTACCCACTTTTCCGCCTGTGACAGGAGCGCATCGCACTCCTCGCCGCGGCCGATCTCCAGGAGGAGACTCCCCTTCTTCAGCGTGAACTCGATCATCGCGCCCTGGAATTGCATTGCCCGCGCGACGGCGAGCGCCTCGTCGAAGGAGGAGATCGCGGCCGAGAAGCGGCCGCGGAGCTGATCGAGGATCCCGAGATTGCCGAGTGAGATCGCGGTCGCGTCCTTCTGATCGATCTCGCGGCTCTTCTCGAGGCTCTCGAGGAAGGACTTCACGGCTTCGTCCCAGCGCCCCTGCGCCGTCTGCAGGAACCCCATGTTGAGAACCGAGAGAACGATCCCGCTCTTGTGCGCGATCTTGCGCCGCAGGTCGAGCGCCGGCTGCCAGTAGACGAGCGCGTTGTCGTATTCGCCCTCCAGATAGTAGATGTAGCCGACGTTGTCGTAGCTCTGCGCCAGCAGGCGCTCGTTTCCGAGCAGGCGACGCAGTTTCAGCGCGTTCTGGTACGCCTCGAGGGCGCGCGTGTAGGCGCCGCGCGACTCCTCGAGCACGCCGGTCCCGTTCCACGAGTCGGCCACGCCGGTGCGGTCGCCGATCTTCTCGTAGAGCGCCCGCGCGGTCTCCAGGTCCGTTTGCGCTTCCCGCACCTTCCCCATCGCCTGGTAGACGAGGGCGCGGTTTCGCGAGGTCGTGGCGAGACCCCTCTCGTCCCTGAGCGCGCTCTGGATCTTCGAGGCCGCCGCGTAGTTCTCGAGCGCCCGGGGATAGTCGCTCAAGCGCTGATAGGCGCCGGCGGTGGCCACGAGAACGTCCGCCTTCCCTTTTTCGTTGTGAAACCGGGTCTGCAGGGCGAGCGCGCGGACGAGGTAGTCCTGGACCGCCCTGGCGCTGTCCCCCGTCAGGATCGCGTTGCGGCCGAGCTGAAGCCAGGCCTGCGGATCACTCGGGTCGGTCTCGACGAGCTTCTTGAGCGTGGCGACGGCGTCCGCGTGGTGCCCCTGCGCGGCCTGCGCCCCCGCGAGGTCGAGGCTCGCCTCGACCGAATTCGGGTACTGCTCGAGGAGCTGCTGGAAGAGCTTCTCCGCCCCGGCGGGATTTCCGGAGAGCAGCGCCACCCGGGCGCGGATCCGGCGGGAGAGAAGACTCTCTCCCGGGCCGGCGGCCGCGAGCGCGCGCTCGGCGGTCTCCACGGCCTTGTCGTGGCGACCCTGGCTCTGGTACGTCTGCGCGAGCTTCTCGAGCGCCGCGGCAAACCGCGGATCGGCCGCGACCGCGCGCTCGAACGCGGGGGCCGCCGCGAGATCGTCTCCGCGCGCGAGCGATGCTCCTCCTTCTTCGTACGCCCGCGCCGCCTCGAGCGTGGAGGTCTGGAGCGCGACCGGCCTTGGAGACGCCTCCGCCGCGACTCCGAGCTGGCGGCGCAGCTGGCCGCTGACGTCGCCGACGACGCGGAAGATCTCGCTCTCACCGTTCGCCTCCGAGGAAATCGAGCGCGCCGCCGGAGCGCCGGACGGTCCGAACTGGTGGACCGTCAGGTCGACGCGGACGCGGGCGCCCGCCTGGCGCACCGTGCCGGTGACGACCGTGTCCACGCTCCAGAGCTCGGCAAGCTGGCGGACGGCCGCCGCGTCGAGCGACCCCGCCGGGAGCCGCAGGTCGGCAATGGCGCTGGCCACGCGCAGGGAATCGAGGACGCGCAGGTTCGCGCTCTCCGCGAGACTGGAAGACACCATCTCCGCGAGGCCCGGCCCTGTCCAGGAAAGCGCGGCCTGGCCCGTCTGGTCCGCGAACGGCAGGACCGCGACCGAGTGGACCGCCGCCGGCGCGGCAGGCGCCGAAGCCGGGAGCGCGCGCCGCGCGGCCGCACCCGGTCTCTGCCGCAGGAGGAGACTGCGCAGACCGATGGCGAGCGCCAGGAGAATCACGGCGCCGAGCGCCGCCGCGATCCATCGCGGCTTGCGGGAGCGCGCGCCCGGCGCGAGCCGGTCGAGGTCCTCGATCAGGGCGCCCGCGGTCGGATAGCGCCGCGCGGGGCTCCTCTCGAGGCATCGCCGGAGGATTTCGCGGACTCGCGGCGGCGCGTCCACGCCCGTCTCCTTGAGATCCCGGGGGCGTCCGGCGAGCCTCTGCGCCAGCGCCTCGGCCTGCGAGTCCCCGCCGAACGGGAGCTCGCCCGAGAGCATCTCGTAGAAGACGATGCCGAGCGCGTAGAGATCGGCGCGGCCGTCCACGGGGTCGCCGGCGACCTGCTCCGGCGAGAGGTAGTCGGGCGTGCCGACGATCGCGCCGGCCCGGGTAGCGCTCTCGCGCCCCAGGGAGCGGGCCACGCCGAAGTCGGAAATGAAGGCCTGGCCCCCGTCGTCGATCAGGATGTTCCCCGGCTTCAGGTCGCGGTGGACGATCCCCTTCTCGTGCGCGGCGCCGAGCCCCGCGGCGGCCTGCCGGAGGATCGCGGCCGCCCGGTCGAGCGGCAGCGGCCCCTCCCGCTCGAGGATCTCGCGCAGCGAGCACCCCTCGACGTAGTCCATCGTCAGGAAGCGCATCCCCTCGTGCTCGCCGATGTCGTGGAGGCGCACGACGTTCTTGTGCGTCACCTGCCGCGCCGAGAGGAGTTCGCTGCGGAACCGTTCGACGACGCCCGGATCGCTCCCGAGATCCTGCCGGAGGACCTTCAACGCCACGTCCACGCCGAGCTCCTCGTCGGCGGCGCGGTAGACGACCCCCATTCCCCCGACGCCGGCGATCGAGACGATCCGGTAGCGTCCCGCCACGCGCGTCCCCGGCGCGAGGCGCGCCATCAGCTCGACGTAGGTCGCCGTCGCGGCGACACGCCTTTGCGCCGGGCGCGGCGGCGAGTCGTCCTCCGGGCGGGAGGGATCGTCAGGCGAGGGCACGCTCACCCCCGCCGGCGGCGCTCATGGCGCGGCGGAGCACGGGCCCGAGGAGCGCGCGATCTCTTCCATCCTCCGCTCGAGCTCCTCGAAGAAGCCCCGGCCCCAGGGAGACTCCTCCGGCGCGGCGGCGCCGACGAGCGTCCGGAGCTGCCGGTCGAGATGAAGGGTCGCGACCGCCACGGCCGCGTGGTCCGCGAGGGCCTCCAGGATCTCCAGGTCGAGGTCGGTGAACGCGCCCCCCCGCTTTCGGCCATCCACGTAGATCAATCCCGCCGTCTGTCCTTCGATGCGCAGGGGAACGCAGGCGAGCGTTTCGATCTTCATCCCGATGACGCTCGGCCGCCCGCCGAGGTACGCGTCCGCCTTCGCGTTGGACGTGACGACCGGAATTCCCCTCGTCAGGACGCGCTCGATCGCGCCGTAGCTGCCGCGGAACCGATCGCCCGGCGCGGCCCCGCCGTCAAATCCGGCCGCGGCCTCCGCGCACAGGCGCCCTTCCGGCGAGAAGAGAGCCAGGAACCCGCGCTCCGCTCCGGTCAGCTCCAGGACGGAGCCGACGAGCCGGGAGAGCAACGCCGACGGCTCCAGGTTCGAGTCGAGGATCCGTCGCGCCTCCGTGAACGTCTGAAGCCGCCGCGCGCGCTCCGAGCGGAGCCGGTCGACCTCCTCGTCCGACACGGACTCGAAGCGAGCCAGGAATCCGCCGAAGCTGATCCAGTCCTGGCTCGCGAGCGGCGCTTCGGTCACGCGGACCGCGTTCACGAACGTCCCGTTCTTGCTTCGCGAATCGGTCAGGAGCCAGCCCGGATCGCGCCAGAGCACGCGCGCGTGTCTTCCGGAAACGCGCGGGTCTTCGATCGAGACGTCGCATTCGGGCTCGCGCCCGACCGAGCAGTCCGCGCCCTCGCGCAGCACGAAGTGGCGTGAGACGCCCTCGTCCGGGTAGAGAGTCAGTTTCGCGGGCACTCAGAAGAGTGTACCGCCGTGAGCGCGCTACGGGGCTCCGTTCGATTTCCAGGTCAGGCTGAACTTCAACGTGTCGGCCGCTCCGCGCAGTATGCCCGCGACGTTGACCAGGTTCGCGTTGTCGGCCTGCCAGACGTCGGGGATGTTGGCGCCGCTCTGCTGCTTCACCTGGTCCGAGAATCCGGCGATCGCCGTGATCGCCGCCGGGATCGCCCCCTGGTTGTAGAAGCTGCGAGCCTGCGCGAACCGCTGCTGGAGGTCGCTGTAAACCGACGAACTGATCACGGATGCGTTGGACGTCAGGAGATCCTGCAGCGCGCCGAACTTGCCGGCGATGACCCTGTCCGTGGGTCGCAGGTCCGCTACGACGAGGAACTCCGAAGCGCAGCCGTCCGTGCCTCCCGGCCGGATGCTCCCGGCGTCGAGCGAAGTCGTGATGTCCTTGAACGGACCCCCGCCGTGAGCCTTGAAGAGACGGAACGGAGAATTAGTCGTGAGCATCAGCGCGTGCGTGTGGAACGCCACCTTGTAGACCCCGGAGAACGAGAGCCCGCTTCCCGCGACGGGATCGATGTGAACGAGAACGGGGAAGGCGCCGGGAATCGAGATCGACGCCGGGTCTGGAAAACGCGACACGATCGAAGAATCGGTCGGATTCACCAGGCCCGCCGTCAGCGAGATCGAGTTGGCGTTCAACCCGAGGACCTGCTCGAACGTGATTGTCAGGTCGAGATCGACGCTGCCCAGCTGCACGCTCGCCGTGGCGGTGTTGCCGGAAATGTGCGGAGTCAACGTCGTCTGCGCCGCGACCGGCAGCGCCGCGAAAAGGACGAGGAGCGGAACGAGGACCCTGCTTTTTCTCATGGCGCCTCCTTGATGCGGTTTCCGGGTGCTTCTCTCCTGTTTCAACTGTCCTATGTTCGCTGTTTCGATTGCATCGGCTTCGGAATATGCACGAGGCATTCCAACGCTCGCAGAGGCGCCCCCCGGTTCGAGACCTGGCCCCGAGAAACTGTCCACGAACAAGACAGAAGGGATTCGGTAACCCGGCGCGTAGGCGAGGCGACGAGAGCAGATCCTTCGCTTCGCTCAGGATGACAGGGGGGAGCGGTTCCAATACAACACCGGCATGCTGCCGGCGCTCGCGGCGCGAGGAGTCTCCCTGAGGGGAGGCGGACTCCCCCCTCGCGCCGCGGGAGCGAAGCGCCGCAGCGCGATGAGCCCGAAGGGCGAAATCGGCGCGGAGCGCGCGGAGCGACGGTCATCCCGGGCGCGTCGGGTCGAGGGTCGCCAGCAGATCCCGCAGGTCGTCGGCGTGCTCTTCCTCCTTCGCGAGGATCTCCTCCATCATCCGGCGCGTGGTGATGTCGCGCTCTCCGAGGAACCGGACGATCTCGCAGTAGGACTCGATCGCGATGCGCTCGGCCACGAGGTCCTCCCGGATCATGTCCACGAGGGAGTCGCCCGCGACGTACTCCGAGTGGCTGCGCGTCGACAGCCCCTCCGGGTTGAAGTTGGGCTCGCCGCCGAGCTGCGTGATCCGCTCGGCGATCCGGTCGGCGTGCCCCTGCTCGTCGGCCGCATGCTGCTGAAACTCCTGCGCGACCGCGTTCGCGTGGATTCCGGTCGCCATGAAGTAGTGGCGCTTGTAGCGCAACACGCAGACGATCTCGGTCGCGAGCGCCTCGTTCAAAACGGCGATGACCTTGTCGCGGTCGGCGCCGTAGCCCGCCGTGACGGCGCCGTCGCCGATGTGCTGCCGCGCGCGCCGGCGTAACTCCTCCACGTCGCTCAGAAAATCTCCGCGGGAAAGCGCTCTTCCTGGTGTCCTTCTTCTTCGCCGCCATGCTTCTCTCCTCTCTCGAAGGCAGTCTCGTCAAGCGGTGCAAGAACGAGGCCGGAGGGAACCTTACCGGAAAAGAAAAAGGGGGGCCAAGCCCCCCGAAAATCGTAGCCCTGTCGACAGGGACAGGATTAGTAGCGGTCGCGGCCTCCGCCGCCGTAGCCGCCACGGCCCCGCCGCCGCCGCCGCCCGTCTTGGGACGGGCTTCGTTGACCGTCAGCGCGCGGCCGCCGAACTCCTGGCCCGAGAGAGCCGAAATGGCGTTCTTGGCCTCGGTGTCGTCGGCGAACTCGACGAATCCGAAGCCCTTCGATCGGCCCGTGTCCCGGTCGGTGATGACCGCCACGGAGTCGACGTTGCCGTACTGGGAGAAAAGTTTGCGAAGATCGTCTTCGCTGGTGTTGTAGGGAAGGTTACCGACGTACAGTTTCATCGAGACAGAGTCCTGTTCCGGCGTCTGTCTTTCGGACTCGCCGCGCCGCTCGACCGAACCCGACTTCCCGTTGGATTCGTCGGACTTCTGCGAGCGCGGAAAGCGTGCAAGAAAGGCGAGCGATACGAGAAGGTAGGTAGTCTACGCGAATGCTCCAAAGAAAGCAAATCGCGCCCGGACGCTTCGGCACGACCAGTGACACCCACTCCCCCAGTCCCCCAGTCCGCCCAGTCCCCTATCTGTTCACCAAGCTCGCAAGTCCCGCAATGCGGCGGCGACGAACCTCTTCGTCATCTCCTTGCGCCAGAGAAAGGAGAAGTCGGTGTTGTCCATCGGCCGGGAGGGCCCGGACGCCGCTCGGCCGCGGCCCGGATCGCTTCCTCGTCGAGGGGCCGCCCCAGGAGCAGCCCCTCGGACGCCGCCAGGCGCACCGGCGCCGAGGCGACGCCGCCGAGCACCAGCCGCGCCTGCGCGACGTCGTCCCCCTCGCGCCGGACCGCGGCGCCGACGGAGAGCACCGGGAAATCGAACGCCCCGCGGCGGCGCAGCTTTCTGTAGCTCGCCCGCCAGCCGTCAGGCTTGCGGAGCCGAATCTCCGTCAGGAGCTCGTCCGGCCGCTTTGTCAGGTAGTCGATGCCGTCGTTGCGATAGAGATCCTCGACGGCGATCTCCCGCTCCCCCTCGGGCGACACGAGCACGGCCCGCGCGCCGATCGCGATCAGGACCGGCACGGAGTCCGCCGACTGCACGGCGAGGCACTTCCGGGAAGCCGGCGCCACCCAGCAGATGTCGCCGTCCTTCTTCATGCAGAAGTCGATCGCCTGCCGCCACTCGTAGTTCTGGTCGTAGTAGTTGCAGCGCGTGTCGAGAAGGAGGTTTCCGCCGAGCGTCCCCATGTTGCGCAGCGGCGGCGTCGAGATCTCCGCGATCGCGTGCGCGAGCGCCGGATAGTCGCGGCGGATGCGCGGGTCGATTCTCGACCGCCGACAGCGGCACCGCCGAGCCGATGGACGCCCCGTCCGCGCCCACCCGAATCCGCGACAGCGCGGGGACTCGCGAGAGGCCGATGACGACCTCGGGCGTCTGCTGCCGCCGCTTCATGTTCGGATAGAGATCCGTTCCGCCGGCGACGTAAGCGCCCCCCGGCCCCGCGTCCGCCTTGATCCGCACGGCCTCTGCACCGTCCTCGGCGAGTAGTAGCGGAATCGCGGCAGTCGCATCATGGGAATCGGTTCATCGGGTGATCGGGTGATCGGGGATTTCCCTGGGAGATCGGAGTCGGGGGCCGATCACCCGCTGGCTCGATCGCACGATCACCCGATTCATCGGACTCCTCCCGCTGCCGGTCGCGGCGGCTTCGCCCGCCCGGCCGTCGCCGCCCTCGGCGGGTGTCGGGATGCGCAGACGGCTCGGGATACGGGATCTGCGGGAAACGACTGGGGCCGTAGCGCGGGGCCTTGCCCTGCTCCTTCGCCTTCAGCGCCTTGAGGACCTTCTCGGGCGTCACGGGGACCTCGTCGACGCGGACGCCCACGGCGTCGAAGATCCGCGTTGGCCACCGCCGGCGGGATCGGGAGGAGCGGCCCCTGCCCGACTTCCTTGGCGCCGAAGGGGCCGTTGGGATCCGGGTCCTCGACGAGGAACGTCACGACCTCCGGCATCTCCATCGTCGTCGGGCTCTTGTACTCGAGCAGCGACGGGAACTTGTGCACGACGTTGCCGTTGACGTCGGAGCGGTACGCCATCTCCTCCATCATCGCCTCGCCCAGCCCCATGTAGACGGAGCCCTCGACCTGGCCGACGACGAGCACGGGGTTGATGCACTTGCCGACGTCGTGCGCGATCCAGATCTTCGGGACGCGTAGATGCCGGTCTCCGGGTCCACCTCGACTTCCGACGACGGCCGCGGAGTAGGAGTACGCGGGCGACGGGCCGACGCCCGCTCCGCGGTAGCGGCCGGCCGACGGCGGCGGCGAGTAGGAGCCGACGGTGCCCAGCGTCCCGAACTTCGACTCCGGCCGCGACGACGGCGTCGGCGAAGCTCATCCCTCTTCTCCGGGTCTTCGACGTCGAAGACGCGCCCTTCCGCGAAGGCGACCCGCGCCGCGGGAATCTCGAGCTTGCTCGACGCGGCGGCGACGAGCATCTCGCGCGCGCGCTCGGCCGCCTGGAGCGCGGCGTTGCCCGTCATCAGGGTCACGCGCGAGGAATAGGAGCCCAGGTCGACCGGCGTCAGGTCCGTGTCGCCCGTCACGACCCGGATGTCGAACGGATCGATCCCGAGCACCTCCGCCACGATCTAGGCGAGGATCGAGTCGCTCCCCTGCCCGATGTCGGTCGAGCCGCAGAAGACCGTCACGCCGCCGCCGCGGTCGAGCTTCAGCTGCACGCCCGACTGCGGCATCGAGTTCCAGTAGATCGGCAGGCCCGCGCCGCAGATGTAGGAGGAGCAGGCGAGCCCCAGTCCCCGGCCCGGAGGGAGCTTCCCGCGCCGCTGCGCCAGCCCGACGCCTCGACGACCTTGTCGATGCAGGCGCCCAGGCCCATCGAGCCGATGCGCAGGAAGTTCGCGGTCAGCGACTCCGGCGGCTGCAGATGCGCCTTGCGCATGTCGGCGGGATCGAGCCCGAGGTCGCACGCGATCTTGTCGAGCTGCACCTCCAGCGCGAACCGCGGCTGCGGCGTGCCGTGGCCGCGCTTGGGGCCGCAGGGCGGCTTGTTCGTGAAGACCCGCGCGCCGTCGAAGCGATAGGCCGGGACCTCGTACGTGACCGTCTGGAGCGCGCCCGTGTAGTACGTCGAGGCCACGCCGTACGAGCCGTAGCCGCCGCCGTCCAGCGCGGTCTGGAAGTGCATCGCGGTGATCGCGCCGTCGTTCGTCACGCCGGTCTTCACCCGCATGAGCGTCGGATGGCGCCCGCGGTGGCAGTAGAAGACCTCCTCGCGCGTCAGGCAGATCTTCACCGGCCGCCCCGTCACGCGGGAGAGATGCGCGACGACGATCTCGTGGTTGAAAGGGTCCGACTTGCCGCCGAACCCTCCGCCGTTGGGCGTCGCGATGACGCGGATCCGCGAGGCCGGCATCCGCAGGACCTTCGCGAGGGCCCGGTGAACGTAGTGCGGCGTCTGCGTCGAGGTCCAGAGCGTCAGCTTTCCGTCCGGCCCGAAGTCCGCGACGGCGGCGTGCTGCTCGAGCGCGAGGTGCGTGTTGCCCTCGTAGAAGAAGAGGTCCTCGTAGACCCGGTCGGCGCGCGCGAAGCCTTCTCCCGTGTCGCCGAACTCCATCGAGACGAGCTTGTGGAAGTTGCCCCCGTCGCCGTAGTCGTGGATCCGCGCCGCTCGGGCTCGCGATCGCCTCCTCGATCGAGCCGATCGGGAGGCAGCTGCTCGTACTCGACCTCGATCGCGCCGAGCGCGTCGAACGCGGCGTCCTCGTCCACGGCGGCCACCGCCGCGACCGGATCTCCGACGATAGCGGACGCGGTCCGGGGCAGAGCGCGTGCTCGTCCTGCGAGACCGGGAGGATTCCGAACGCGATCGGCAGGTCCTTCCCGGTCGCGACGGCGACGACGCCCGGCCGCGCGAGCGCCTTCGAGACGTCCACCCGGACGAGCCGCGCATGCGCCCGCTTCGAGCGGAGGAGCTTGCAGTGGAGCATCCGCGGCAGAAAGAGGTCGTCGGCGAACCGCGTCTGGCCCGTCACCTTCGCCGCCGCGTCCACCTTCGGATAGGGACGGCCGACGACGCGGGTCTGCTGCTTCGCAGCCGGGACTGGGGACTCGGGACTCGGGACTCGAAGACGGGAGGTCATGGTTCGATTTCCGATTTCCGATTTCCGCTTCCTCGGCCCTGGTTCAGCCGGCAGCAGCCCGCTCTCGTCGAAGTCCGTCCCGTAGACGACTCCTTCGCGGCGCCGCCTCCTCGCCGCGCATCCATGCCGCGGCGAGCTCGACGGCCTCGAAGATCTTGATGTAGCCGGTGCAGCGGCAGAGATTGCCGGCCAGCGCTTCCTGGATCTCCTCGCGGCTCGGCCTCCGGTTCTCCTCGAGAAGCGCCTTCGCGGTCAGCAGGAAACCCGGCGTGCAGTAGCCGCACTGCGCGGCGCCCAGATCCGCGAACGCCTTCTGCAGGGGGTGGAGCCCGGCCGCTCCGGCCATCCCCTCGACCGTCTCGACGCTCCTGCCCTCGCACTCGAGCCCGAGCACGAGGCAGGAGAGAACCGGCTTCCCGTCGACGAGCACGGCGCACGTGCCGCACTCGCCGAGCTCGCAGCCGTGCTTGGTCCCCGTCAGCCTCAGGTCTTCGCGCAGGACCTCCAGGAGCGTCTTGTGCGGCGCGAACGCCGCCTCCACCAATTCACCGTTGAGCGTGAACTTCACGAGGGCCGCGTCTGTCGGCTCTGCGTTTCTCTTTCCTTGCCGCGGCATGGCCGACTAATCTAATCCCTTTATTTTGAGATGGAAAGATATCGGTCGTAGTCTGACCGGTCAGACACCTGCGCCGTGTTCGCGAAGCTGACGCTGTCGGCCGAGAAAACTCAGCGACCGAGCCAGGAAGGCGAGCGTTTTTCCAGGAAGGCGTCGATGCCTTCCTCGGCGTCCTCGAGCGTCAGGTTCTTCGCCATCGTTCCGCCCGCGCCTTCGTAGGCGGCCTCGAGCGGCCGCTCGATCTGCCGGTAGAACGCCGCCTTCCCGAGGCGGACGACCGCGGGACTGCGCGCGAGGATGATCCCGGTGAAGTGCGCGACGGCAGCGTCGAGCTCGGCGGCCGGCACGACTCGGTTCACGAGGCCCCAGGCGAGCGCCGTCGGCGCGTCGATCGGCTCGCCGGTCAGGAGCATCTCCATCGCGCGCTTCCTGCCGACGTTGCGCGCCACGCCGACGGCCGGAGTGGAGCAGAAGACGCCGACGTTGATGCCCGGCATCGCGAACGTCGCCGTGTCCGCGGCGACGGCGAGGTCGCACATCGAGACGAGCTGACAGCCGGCCGCCGTCGCGATGCCGTGGACGCGCGCGATCACGGGCTGCGGGAGCCGCGTCAGCGCCACCATCATCCGGCTGCAGTCGTCGAAGAGGCGGCGCTGCCACGCTTCGTCGCCGGCGTGCGCCCGCATCTCCTTCAGGTCGTGGCCGGCGGAGAATCCCCGCCCCTCGGCCGCGAGCACGACGACGCGCGCGCCGGGATCGGCGGCGATCGCGTCGAGCTCCGCCTGGATCGCCGCAATCATCTCGAGCGAGAGCGGATTGAAACGGCTGCCCCGGTTGAGGGTCAGGCGAACGACTCCGCCCTCCCGGCGGCTGACGACCAGCGGCTCCGAGGCGACGGCGGTGTCGGTGCTCATGGCGTGGCTCCTTCCGATTTCAGAAAAAAGTGGGCGGTGCCACAAATGAGGTTGGCGCTCCTGCAAGCAAGATAACTGCTCCGAAGAGCAAGTCCTGACGCCCCGGGCAATCCCTCGTTTCCCGGCTCTTGGACTCGGTGGTCAACCGCCCGTCAAAATCCTACACCAGGCAATCGGGGGTCCACGGTCGTCGTCTTTCTGGCCCCGGTCGCGGCGCGAGGAGTCTCCCGAGTAATCGGAGGGAGGAGCCTCGCGCCGCGGGAGCGGAGCGTTTGGAGCCCGATGGCCGACACGCGCGGGCCGTGAGCGCCGAGAGAGCGGGAGATCATTTCTGCTCCTTTCCTTTCCTGCGCCCGCCCGGCTCGAGCCGGGTGAACTGGGGGATCCGGCGGCCCGCGGCCGAAAGCTGGACGAGCTTGGCGAGCCGTTTGATCCGGGTCTCTTCCTTCTTCGCGCTGACCACCCACCAGACCGCGGCTCTCCGGTACGACGCCGGCTGGTTCTCGAAGAAAGCCGCCGCGGCCTTGTTCTTCTTCAGCAGGCCCGCGTATGGCTCGTCGAGCCTGTCGCGGCGCTGCTCGTAGGAATAGATGCCAGACCTGTTCTCCTGCCGCGCCTCGAACGCCTTCAACCCTGCCGGCTTCATCCGCCCCTTGGCGGCGAGCGCCCTCGCCCGCCCGATGTTTATGGCGCTCCAGATGCTGCGCGGCTTGCGCGGCGTGAATCGGATCGTGTAGCTCTCTTCATCCAGGCTCTTGCGGAGGCCGTCGATCCAGCCGACGCAGAGCGCCTCGTCCACCGACTCCGGCCAGGTGACGCTCGGCTTGCCCGACCCCTTCTTGAAGAACCCGACCAACAGCTCTGTCTCTTCGGCATGGTTCTTTTCGAACCACACCCGAAGATGCTGCGGCGAGGGAAAGAAGACGGGTTTCATCCGCGAGAAAGTATGCCCCCCCCGTAAAGGGAGGGGGCGATTAAGCCCGGCCGGGATTTCCTCCTCGGCCGGGCGGAAGAACGGCGAAATCAGGGCAAGATCGTTATGACGACGGCCTTGCTCCGGTTTTCGGTGTCGGTCATGTCGATCTTCGTCGTGATGCGCGACGCGTCGATGCCGTGCCGATCGATCAGGTACTGCTTGACGTTCTCCGCTCGCTGGCGGGCGAGCGTCTCCTGGCGCGCGCCCGAGCCCGCGTCCGGGTAGCCGATGATCGTGACGGTCGCGTGCGGGTTGTCGCGCAGGCGCAGCGCGACGGCGTCGAGCTTCGCCTTGGCGATGTTGGTGACCCGCGGCTTGCCGTGATCGAAGTCAACCGTGTCGCGGATTGGCGCGGCGGGAGGCGGCGGCGCCGGCGCGACCGGCGGCGCGGGGGGCGCTCGGGCTCCTTCGGCGCCGCCGGGCGAGCGCGGAGGCGGCGGAGGGGGGGCGGCGGCGGCGCGGGCGGCGACCTCCACGACGGGCGGCGCGGCCCCGCCGCCGAAATGGAAGAGCACGCCGATCGTCGGCTGGACGTCCAGATGGCCCGGGGTCTCGACCCGATGGTGAACGGACCACCGACATCCACGGTCTCGTTGAAGTGGGAGTGGAAGTTGTACTGCCCCTTGAGCTCGAGCCGCATCCCGACCAGCTTTCCGAAGCGGTACTCGGAGCCGGCGGCCAGATACGCGAGCGGCGCCGTCTCGGGTCGCGGGAGATCGGCCCGCTGGCAAAAGAGTGGTGGCGCGCGATGCCGCCGCCGAGGGCCAGGTAAGTGTTCCAGCCGGGAATCGATCGGCGTGAAGTCGTAGAGGCGCGCCGAGCGTCGAGCTCCCAGTATTCGGGGATCCGGTTGGAGTCGGGACGGAAGATACTGGCCGGTCGCTTCGATCGCGACGTGGTCCGTGAAGAAATGCCCCACGCGCAATCCCGGGAACAGAAAGTCGTTCTGATCGGTGTTGCACGGGCAGTAGATCTTCTCGAACTTGCCGATGAAGCTGTAACCGATGTGCGGGCCGATGTAGGTCTCGCCGGCGAGCGGCGCCGGCGGATCGACGCGGTCCCTCACCTCGGAAGGACTGCGCCCGCGCGGCCGCGGAGCCCAGGAGCAACAGTCCCGCGATCCCGAGCAGGAATTCTTCTCGCCATCGTCAAGCCTCCGCGCGCTCGGCTCGCCCCCCTCTAACACTTGTTCAGGAAGAGGAAGCCGGTGGCGTTCTGCCCCGGCGCCAGCGTGATCGTGAAGCCCTTGGGGAAGTCCGGCGTCCCGGGGAAGGTCTGGGCGAAGCCGGGCGGAATGACTTCCGTGAGGACGTAGTTGTCCGGCCGGGAGGTTCACGAAGGAGAAGGTCCCGTCCGCCCCCGACGTCGTCTGGCGGATGACGCCGTGGGAATCGGTCAGCACCATCACGATCCCCTCGAGCGGCCGGTCGATCCCGTTGAACTTGCCGTCGGCGTCGATGTCCAGGACCTTCAAGCCGGAGATCGACCCGGTCCCCGCGGCCACAGCCTGGTTGCCGAAGAGGAACCCGGTCGCGATCTGTCCGACGGTGAGGGTGACCGAGATCGTCCCGGGAGGCGGCGGCGCCGTCTGGACGAATCCGGCGGGAATGACCTCGGAGAGGACGTACGTCCCGGCCGCGAGCCCGGTGAAGCTGAACGCGCCGGAGGCGTCCGTCGTCGCCGTGAGCGTCGGGCCGGAGGAGGGCTTCAACTGGATCGTCACGCCCGATTGGCCGCCCTCGCCCGCATCGCGGACGCCGTTGCCGTTGGCGTCGTTGAACTTCGTTCCGGAGATGGAGCCCCCCACCGCCGCGGCGCGGTTGCCGAAGAGGAACCCGCTCGCGTTCTGGCCGGCCGCGACGGTTACGCTGAACGTACCGGGCGCCGCGGGGGCCGTCTGGACGAATCCCGCCGGCACGACTTCCGAGAGCGTGTAGGTTCCCGGCGCGAGCCCCGTGAACGAGAAGTTGCCGGAGGCGTCGGTCGTTGCCGTGAGCGTCGGGCCGGAGGAAGGCTTCAACTGGATCGTCACGCCGGAAAGACCCGGCTCCCCCGCGTCCCGAACCGCGTTGCCGTTGGCGTCGTTGAACTTCGAACCCGAGATCGTGGCCGGCAGCGACCGGTTGCCGAACGCGAGGTTCGCAATCGTCTGGTGAGCGAAATCGAGCGTCGCCGAAATCGTTCCCGGCGGCGGCGGTGCGGTCTGCGAGAAGCCCGCCGGCACCGTCTCGGTCAGCGCGTAGGTCCCGAAGGGAACGCCGGTGAACGAGAAGCTGCCGTCGGCCGCGGTGGCGAGCGTGCGCGGAGTGATCGATCCGCCCGAGAGCGTGATCGTCACCCCGGGGAGGCCGCCTTCGCCGGCATCCTGCGTGCCGTTGCCGTTGGCGTCGTTGAACTTCAGGCCGGAAATCGTGCCGGTCAGGATCCCGTGGAAGTTGCCGAAGACGTTGTTGAGCGAGGTGCCTCCCGAAGCGAGCGTGACCGGGATGCCGTCGGTGGCCGGCTTCGTCTCCGTGAAGCCCGCGGGCACGACCTCGGTCAGGACGTAATTTCCCGGCGCGACGTCGGTGAAAAGGAAATTGCCCGATGCGTCGGTGACCGTCGTCCGCGCCGTTCCTCCTCCGGCAGGCGTCAGGACGATCGTGACTCCGGCGAGGCCGGGCTCGCCCGGGTCGCGCGCGCCGTTCGCGTTCAGGTCCTCGAACTTGAAGCCGCCGATGGCGTTGGGAATGAGCTTGTTGCCGAAATCGAGACCGGCGATGTCTGCTTGGCAGAGCTGGATGATGTACGCCCCGCCCCTCGCGAAGACGTACCGGGACACGTCCCGATCGGTGGGGCCGGTCGCCGTGTACCCGGACGGCACGACCTCGGAGACCCGATACGCGTCGCTGTCGGTCAGGCCGCAGATGCGGAACGCGCCGTCCGGACCAGTGAGCCCCTCGAGAAGCACGCCGCCCCCGTTGGCGACGCGGATCTCGACTCCTTCCAGTCCCGTCTCGCCGGAATCGCGCGAGCCGCTCCCGTTGGCGTCGGCAAACTTCACGCCCGAAACGCAGAAAGTCGGCTCGCAGGAGCTCTTGTCCTCGACGCGGAACATGAACGCGCGCGAGAGCTCCGGGTGAAAACCGTGGAAGCATCCGGCGCCGCAGACCGAGTCCACCGCGCTCACGCTCCCGTCGAAGTTCGCCGCCGGCGTCAGCCAGGCGACGTAGGCCGCCTTCTGCGAGCCCGCGTCCGCGAAGGGCATGAGCCCGACCGCGAGCGAGCCGAGGATGGTCCTGCCGTCGGTCGAGTGGGTCGTGCCGTCATAGGAAAAGAACACGCCCCCCTTGACCGTCACGGCCCGCTCGGAGACCGGATCGGTCGAGAGGAGCTCGATTCCCGAGGGGTCGGTTACCTGGAAGTAGTACTTGCCGTCCGGCAGGTACTCCCCGAAAAAGCAGGGAAGTGTGCCGGCCGGCGGAGCCGGGCAGGGGAGGCTCGTGATCGGTCCGCCGGCCAGGAAGACGTCCTGGCGGCGGCCGAAGACCTGCGCGGGCAGCGCGGGCGTGCCCGCGGTAACCGTCCCGATCGATCCGAAGACCGGAACGGGCGAGGCCACGGCCTCGGCATCGGAGCGCCAGGCGACCTCGCGCCCCTGGGATGGAGCGGACGGGCGGACCTCGGAGACAGCGCGGACTTGCTGGCGACCGACCTGCCCGAATCCGCCGACAAAGCACAGAAAGAGAGCGCACCCGGCGACCCCGAGACGAGCCCACCTCATGCCTGCTTCCTTCCCTTCCGCCTGTTCGGTTCCAACTCTATTCGAATCCGGCGGGAATCATGCAATGCGCGTGCCTTGAAAGTCCTGTCTCTCGGCGCCGCTCGTCAGCGCGGGCCGTTCCGAATCTCCCGCGCGACCAGCGCGACGTCCGCCTCGACCATCATCCGCACCAGCTGGTAGAAGTCAACCTTCGTTTTCCAGCCGAGCTCCTCCCGTGCGCGGCGCGGATCGGAGATCAACAGGTCCACTTCTGCCGGACGCACGAGCTTCGGATCGATGACGACGTGCTTCTTCCAATCGAGACCGAGAATGGAGAACGCGTACTCGACGAGCTCCTGGACGGTGTGGACCTCCCCCGTCCCGATCACGTAGTCGCGCGGAGTCTCCTGCTGGAGCATCAGCCTCATGGCCTCGACGTAGTCGCCCGTGAATCCCCAGTCGCGCCGGGCGTCGAGGTTGCCCAGTCGCAGCTCCTGCTGCACCCCCGCAGCGATGCGCGCCACCGCGAGGGTGACCTTCCGGCTCACGAACTCCTTCCCGCGCCGCGGCGAGTTATGGATCCAGCCGCAACCGACTCCCGCCTGGAATGTCCCCGTCGCTGTTTCGAGGTCGAAGACCCATCCCGCTTCGGCGACGTCGCTCACCTTCACGACTTCCTCGAGAGGGAGTCTCAGGTGGGCTCCTTTCTGACCGATCGGGTTGGGGCTGTTCAGGTTGATCTGGTAATACAATCGGCCTTCGCGTTCCTCGACACAGAGGATCGTGCGCTGCGAGAGGGTGACGCGGGCGAGCCACCAGAGGCCCTGGGCGAGCGCCGCAGAATTCGTCTTGAAGCTCTGGAACAGATAGGTGCCATGGCCGGCCGCCAGACCGTCTCCGGCGTTGTACCCCTCCAGAAAAGCGCGGCGCGCGGGCGCCTGCGCGTTGAGAATCCGGAACG
Source organism: uncultured Acidobacteriota bacterium (assembly GCA_963815865.1). Classification (GTDB taxonomy): domain Bacteria; phylum Acidobacteriota; class Thermoanaerobaculia; order UBA5066; family Gp7-AA6; genus JAWOLE01. The sequence goes on along the minus strand of CAWFIK010000003.1, from coordinate 386,952 downwards.
GAACTCGCTTGTGGGCGCGGAGCGTGTAGAGCTGCGTGCGCAGCCAACCGCAGAAGGCGGGAGAACCAGTCAGGTCGAGTTGAATCGCGGGTCGCCCTCCCTCGAAGCCGGAACGCCCGAGACGGGCCGAGGTCGAACCGCCGGTGAGCTTTCTCCACGCCTCTCGCACTCTCTCGACGAAGGCCGGATCGGCGCAGGAGAATCGCGCCTTCCGTTCCGAGACGTAACCCTCGGCCGCCATTGCCCCCAGGAACCAGGCTTCCTCGAGCGGCATCTCGATTGTGTCGGCGGACTCCGGAAGTTCCGCAAGCTCGAGCGACGACCCCTTCTCGATCTCGCCGACCGGAGTCGGCCGGGTGCCGGAGAGGTAGGCGACGTGGTCGCGCGTCGCCGCGAAACAGGCGCCGCGCGCCGCGATCCGGCGGATCGGCTTGAAGTCTCCGCGCTCCGGGTCGTTCCAGGTCGCCGTCATGAGGCGGACCGCGGTCCAGCCGGAGCGGTCCCAGACTTCGAGCGCGTCCGAAGGAGTCGTCGTGTACCGCAGGCCGTGCTTCGCGTCGGTTCGGTGCGGAACGACTTCTTCGATGGGAAGGATGTCCAGGAGGCCGTTGCGCCGGATGAGGACCGGGGTCTCGGCCGTCACGCACTCGTGGTTAAAGAGGATTCCCGAGACCGCGTAGAGGCCGTACGACTCGCGGAAGTTGACCGTGATCCAGTGTCCGTAGACCTTCGCCACGCCGTAGGGGCTGCGCGGGTGAAAGCTCGTCTCCTCGTCCTGCGGCACCTTCTCCGCTTTCCCGAACATCTCCGAGGAGGACGCCTGGTAGAAGCGGATCTTCGGGTTCACGACGCGAATCGCCTCGAGCATCCGGATGACGCCGAGCGCCGTGAACTCTCCGGTCAGCACGGGCTGCGTGAACGACGCGGGGACGAACGACTGCGCGGCCAGGTTGTAGACCTCGTCCGGTTTCGATTCCGCGACGGCGTTGATGAGCGAGTTCTGGTCGAGCAGGTCGCCGTTGACGATCTCGACGCGGTCGGCCAAGTGCGTTATCCGCTCGAGGTTGCGCACGCTCGTCTGCCGGACGAGCCCGTACACCTTGTACCCCTGGTCCAGAAGGTGCTCCGCCAGGTACGAGCCGTCCTGGCCGGTGATCCCGGTAATGAGCGCCGTCTTCATTCGATCTTCATCGCGAAAGCGCCGAGTATATTTCCGATTCCGCCGATGCCCGGCGCGCCGCGCCGCGGATCCCAGCCGCGTGAAAGACTGGTGGGTCAGTTTGCTTGTGGCTTTCAATCCGCCCCGGCGTCGGGCCCGCGGCTGTCGGCCGCGGCGTTCGCTTCGCGACCAGGCGGCCGAGAGAGTTCAAACCGGGGCCTTGATCAGGACAACACGAGACCAGGGCGGAAAAAGGCCGTCGCTCTAAGCGAAAGCACAGTTATCGAGAGGCAATTCGGGATTCGTGGTGGTGTGCTTTCGCTCATTGGGGCACTCTCCCGCTTTCCTCAGCAACGAGGAGAGGATTGGGTTGATGCCGTTCCCGGGCCTTTCGAGAGGGGCCGCTTTCGCTTGCCGCTTGACGGCCCCCGTGAGACTTGCCCCCTCGAAGGGCTTGGGAGCTTCCGACCGGCTACAGGCTGTCGCGCCCGACTCGACCAAGAGCTCCGAGCGCCTGACAATGAGCGTCCGGCAGAAGCTCCCCGCCCGGGTCACGGTATCGCAAGAGAAAGGGGGGTGGTGATGGTGTTCCATGCCGGTTTGGATTGGGCCAAGAGGGCGCACGCAGTCTGCGTCCTGGATCAGAAGGGGAAGGTTCGAGCTCGATTCGAGATTGCGCACACTGCCGAGGGAATGCGCGAGCTGACAGGGAAGCTGCTGGCATTTAGCCGTCACGGATCCCTTCAAGTCGCTCTCGAGCGCTGCTCGGGACTGTTGGTGGACACACTGCTGGAGGCCGGTCTGGTGGTCGTCCCGATCCATCCCAATGTCGTTAAAGCCACGCGGTCTCGGTACAGCGCCTCGGGCGCCAAGACGGATCCCTGGGACGCGTATTTGATCGCCGACGTGCTTCGGACCGACGGACATCGCTTCCGACCTCTCCAGCCCCTCTCGGATCAGACGCGTGCCCTTCGCGCCCTGGTGCGTTCTCGGGATGATCTGGTCGCCCAGCGGGTCGCCCTGGCCAACCGGCTCCGGGATCTGCTCGAGGGCTTCTGGCCCGGCGCTGCCGCGATCTTCGCCGATGTGGACTCTGCGATCAGCCTGGCCTTCCTGGCTCGATATCCGACCCCCAAGGAGGCGGAGCAACTCGGGGAGAAACGCCTGGCAGCCTTCCTCGTCAAGAACCACTACACAGGCCGACGCTCGCCACAGCAGTTGCTCCAAAGGCTCCGGACCTCTCCATCCAGCCGTACTCCTCCCCTGGAAGCGCAGGCCAAGCAAGAGCTCATCCTGGCCATCTCCTCCGTCCTGAGTACTCTCGTGACCCAGATCAAGCAAATCGGGATCGCCATCCAGCGCGCGCTCTCCATCCACCCGGCCGCACCCATCTTCACCTCCTTGCCTTGCGTCGGGCGCATCAACGCCGCTCAGATCCTCTCGGAGACTGGAGAGGATCCTCACCGCTTCTCCTCACTCGATCAGCTCTGCGCCGAAGCGGGCGTTTGCCCCGTCACCTACGCTTCGGGCAAACACCACGCAGTCGGGTTTCGCTTCGCCTGCAATAAACGACTCCGCAGAGCTTTGACTACGTTCGCCGATAACTCCCGCCGTCTCTCCCCTTGGGCGGCCTCGCTCTACTCCCGCGCGCGCTGCCACGGAAAAGATCACCCTCACGCCATCCGAATCCTCGCCAGAGCATGGCTGCGCGTCCTCTGGCGCTGCTGGATCAACAACACACCCTACGACCCGGCTCGTCACACCGCCGCTGCGAGGCTCGCCGCATGACCATCAGGTTGACACAGGCTGTCTCACGGCGCTCCTCCGGGAGGCGGTCCCGCCGCCGGGGCTCCACCGTGGCGTTAAGCCGGACTGCGAGCCCCGGAGACGGCGGCGTTCCCGTACGGGGTGATGGGTGACGAGCATGGAACGCCACCGCCGGCACCACGGTGAGACTGCGAGGAGCCCTCAGCGCCCGCCGGTTCTCACCGACACGGCCTGCGGGCGCGTGCCCCGTAGGGAATGCTGCCGGCTCCGGGGCGTCCTTTCCGCCTCGATCGGCTCGATGTGCAAAGTGACCCACTACCGAAAGATTTGATTCGTTTGTCCCGGGGAGGGCGGGTCGGCTATCATCGGGGGCGGCGAAAGACCCCATTTTCAGGTTCGAATCTTCAGTTTCGGAGGAGAATGCCCGCCGTCGCGACTGCCAGGTCCCTCGAGGAGTTGGTCCGCTCTCGCACCGCGACCATCGGAGTCATCGGACTGGGATATGTGGGCCTCCCGCTCGTCGCGGGGTTCGCCCGCGCGGGTTTTCCCGTCCTCGGCTTCGATATCGATCCGGACAAGGTGTCCTCGCTCGAAGCGAACCGCTCCTACATCGCTCATTTTCCGAACACGGTCCTCGAAGAACTGCATCGCGAGCGCCGCTTCCGGGCCACGGGCGATTTCTCCCGCCTCGCCGAGGCCGACGCCGTCCTGATCTGCGTGCCGACGCCGCTCACGCCCAACCGCGAGCCCGACCTCTCCTACATCGAGTCCACCGCTCGCCAGATCGCGGCGGCGGCTGCGTCCCGGGCAGCTCGTCGTGCTCGAGTCCACCACGTATCCCGGCACGACCGAGGAGATCCTGCTCCCCGCTCCTCGAAGGCGCGCGGGCTCGCGATGCGGCCGCGACTTCTTCCTCGCGTTCTCGCCCGAACGCGAAGATCCCGGCAACCCCGGCTTCACGACTCCGCACGATCCCCAAGGTCGTCGGCGGCGTGACTCCGCGCTCGGGCGAGGTGGCGGCGCTCCTCTACTCCGCGCGTCGTCGACCACGTCGTCCCCGTGGCGAACGCCGCGGGTCGCGGAGGCGGCCAAGCTCCTCGAGAACGTCTTCCGCTCCGTCAACATCGCGCTCGTCAACGAGCTGAAGATGCTGCTTCGACAGCATGGGCATCGACGTCTGGGAAGTCATCGACGCGGCGTCCACCAAGCCGTTCGGCTTCATGCGCTTCTATCCGGGCCCGGGCCTGGGGCGGCCACTGCATCCCCATCGATCCCGTTCTACCTGACGTGGAAGGCGCGGCAGTTCGGCGTGGCGACGCGGTTCATCGAGCTCGCCGGCGAGATCAACACCGCGATGCCGCAATACGTCGTCGGCAGCTCGCCGACGCGCTCAACGAGCAGGGCAAGGCCGTCAAGCGGATCGCGGATGCTCCTGCTGGGCATCGCCTACAAGACGGACGTCGACGACATGCGCGAGAGCCCCGCGCTCGAGATCATCGAGCTGCTGCTCGCACAACGGCGCGGAGGTCAGCTACCACGACCCGCACGTGCCGCGGATCCCCAGGACGCGGCGGCACTCCCTGGACCTGACGTCCACGCCGCTCGACGGCCCGGCCGTCGCGGCGTCCGACGCGGTCCTGATCGTCACGGATCACGACGCGATCGACTACGCGAAGCTCGCGGCGACAGCTTCCCTGATCGTCGACACGCGCAACTCGTTTGGAAGAAGACGGCTTTCGTTTGAAGGAGTCCTCTCGTAGGCCGCCAATGACCCAGGTGCTGACCGCCTTTCTTCTCTCTCTCGGGCTGGCGCTGGTCCTGACGCCGCTCGCCCGCGTCATCGGCAGGCGCTCCGCCTGGGTCTCCCGCCCGCGCCCCGACCGCTGGGGGGTGACCGCGCTCGGCAAGCCGCTCCTCGGCGGCGTGGCGATGCTCGCGACGTTCTGGATCTCGCTCCTCGTCGTCGCGCACGACCAGCCGGGGTGGGGGTGGAAGATCGTCTTCGCCGGCGGCGCGGCATTCGCCCTGATCGGACTGCTCGACGACCGGCTGGAGTTCCGCCCCTCCACGAAGATCTTCTACCAGGTGCTCGCGGCGCTCGTTCCCGTGATCCTCGGCCTGCGGATCCCCGGAGTCCCGCCCGTGCTGACGGAGATCCTCGCGGTCGCGTGGATCATCATCGTCGTCAACGCCGTCAACCTGCTCGATAACATGGACGGCCTGGCCGCCGGGGTCACCGCGATCGCGGCCTCCTTCCTCGCCTACCACGCCTACTCCAACGGCCGGCTCCCGATGCTTCTCGCGAGCGCGTGCCTGGCGGGCGCGTGCCTCGGTTTCCTGCGTTTCAACTTCCCTCCCTCCTCGATCTACATGGGGGACGCGGGGAGCCACTTCCTCGGCTACACGCTCGCGGTCCTCTGCCTGCTGAACCTGGACGCCACGGGCCGGACCGTGGCCGCGACGTTCCTCGTGCCGGTGCTCGTGCTCGTCGTCCCGATCTTCGACACGGCGCTCGTCGCTCTGACGCGCTTCGCCAGCGGGCGCTCGGTCACGCGCGGCGCCCCGGACCACAGCAGCCACCGCCTCGTGTCCCTCGGCCTCTCCGAGCGAGGGACCGCGCTCCTGACCTACACGCTCGCCCTGCTCGGAGGCCTCCTCTCCATCGGCGCGCCGCGGCTGTCGCTCGGCATCGTGGCGGTGAGCGTTCTCTTCGTCGCCGTCGGCCTCTACTACTTCGGGAGCTTCCTCTCCCGGGCGCCGATCTACTCCCGGAAAGGCGATCTCCCGGAACCGCCGGGAGCCCGGCTCGCCTTCTTCGACGCCGTCGTCCCGTACAAGTGGGCGACGCTCGACGTCCTTGCGGACTGCGCCGTCATCGCCGCGGCCTACACGGCCGCCTATCTCCTGCGTTACGAGGGGGAGCTGACGCCCTACAACGCCGCCCTTCTCGAGAAATCGCTCCCGATCCTCCTCGCCTGCCGGCTGATCGCGTTTCGCTCCTTCGGGTTGTACCGGAAGGTCCACGAGCACCTGGGCATCTCCGACGTGATCGACGCCGCGAAGGCGATCTCCGTCTCTTCCGCCGCGTTCGTCTTCATCCTCGTCGCGCTCTACCGGTTCCAGGACTACTCGCGCGCCGTCCTCATCATCGACGCCGCGTTGACCTTCGGCCTGGTCATCGCGACCCGGACTTCCTTGAGCTTCTTCCAGGACCTTTTTGCTCAAAGACGGACCGCGGGCGCCGTGAAGACCCTGATCATCGGGGCCGGAGCCGTCGCCGGCGCCCTGGCTCGAGAGCTGCGCAACGACCCGGACCGCCCCTGCTCGATCGTCGCCTACGTGGACGACGACCCGCGCAAGATCGGCCGGCGGATGAACGGCGTTCCCGTCTGGGGCCCGATCGCGAAGCTCCCGGCATTCCTCGAGGAGAAGGGGATCAACGAGGTCGTCATCACGACCCGCAACCTGACCGCGGAGTCGCGTCGCGCGATCACGCTCGCCTGCGACACGAGCCACGTCGCCATCCGCCGCGCCACCCTGGAGCCCGTGAATGAGGTTGATAGCTAGCCAACGATGTTTCGCACGAGCCGGTCATATTATTATAAGGAGCAGTAAATCGTAATGCCTACCTAAGAGAAATGCGACACGATCACGCTTTCGGACTCGAGGACACCTACCCAGCAACTGCCGGAAGACACGGAGGTACCAAGTGGCCACCTACAACGTTACTAGTTCGCCTTACAGTGCCGTCGGCGACGGGAAATTGGTTACCGACGGAGCTATGAACAACGACTCAGCTGTTCTAACCTCGAACACAGCAAGTTTCGCGGCCGGGGACGTTGGAAAGAAGATTGCCGTTTCCACGAACAACGGCGCGGTCGGAATGCTGGTCACGACAATATCGAGCCGCCAGTCGGCCACCCAAGTCACTCTCGCGGCTACCGCTACGGCGAATGTCACAAATGCTACCGTCCTCTGGGGCACGGACGACTCGTCGAGTATTCAGAGCGCTCTTGATGCCGCAGGGAACGCCGGCGGCGGTACGGTATACGTTCCCACGCCGCCAAGCGGGACACGCTACCTGGTTACGCACGCCCCTTACACTTCCGGCAACTCGTTGGCCTGCCTACGGATTCCCTCAAACGTCCGAGTTACTGGTGATGGACCGTCGTCGCTGATCCAGCTCCTCCCACCGACCAGCGGGGCAGCCTACGACATCTTTGCCTCGAAGAACTCCCTCTATCAAGGACAAGGCGGCTCAACCAGTGCCGCCCCCAGCGTCGTCGATTCGAACATTCGGGTGGATCAGGTCGGTCTCGATGGCTCGAAGACCCTGCTCCTTTCTTCCTCTCTCAATACGGCGCACGCCTTCTACTTTAGTCGCTGTGGAGGGGTAGAGATCAATACGGTATACTTCGCCAACTTCGGCTCCGACGGAGCCGTCTTCGAGTACTCCTTGTCGTCCTCTGTCATTGGTTGCTACTCCACCGGCCAGGCAAAGACTGCAGTCTATCTCAGTGGCTCGGAGGCAATCTCTGTAGCTGGTAACGTCTCCTCTGGGGACGGTGACGGCATCTACGTTGCCGCAAGTTGGTATTGTACCCTCAGTGGCAACGTCATTCAGGGTTGGGGACCTGTTGCCGGCAGTCATGCCGGGGTCTGGTTAACCCGAGATGCTCGCTATAACTCCGTTACGGGAAATACGATCAGCAAGGGCGGCGGGAGTTCGAACGCGGGAATTCAGCTTTACCCACAGGCGCTTGGATCCCCTCCGACTCTTCATGGTGTGGCGGCCGGCGGAGGCGCCGACGCCTCCGGCCAGTACCCTTACGCGGCATCGTTCAACACAGTCTCGGCTAACACCATAACCGGAAACGCCGGGATAGGGATCTACCTCGCCGACTACTCAGATTTCAATGTCGTGAGCGGCAATGTGATAAGCGGTAACGGAAGTTCGGGAGTTCTCCTACAGGGCGCCCAGAACAACCACGTGAAAGCCAACGTCATTATCAACAACATGACCGGCGCGATCGCGAGCACGGCCGGGATCCGACTCGGCTCAACAGGCGCCGAGCGCCCAACAACTGGAAATCGCATCTACGATAATGACATTTCCGATTATCCCGTCTACGAGTTCACGACTCTGGCGGGCACCTCCTCGACGACGGCCGCTAGCAGCACCGTCGCAGGCAGCGGGACCGCTTATCAGACGGACCTCGCGACGGGAAAGCCTCTAATCGTGCCGACGCCCGGTACGGAGAGCTACAAGACAATCGCGTCCATCCCGACCCAGACCAGCCTCTCCGTTAATACCAGCTACGGCACGACGGCAAGCAACCAGACAGCTACCGGTCCGAAGACCTCGAATCAGATCACGCACCCGACTTCTACACAGACGGTGTCCATTCAAGAGGACAACCTTCCGGGGAGTGCCTCGGGGGCCGGGACCGTTGACTCAAATGACTTCTTTCGAAATAAGGTCTCAGGGTCGGTTACGACTGTAGGGGCGAATTCTCGGACCGACCTCGCGAGTTGCCGTACCTATGCCAGCGGAGGCGCGACAATACCTACAGGGGCAGCCTCGGTAGTGTCCTTCAACACCGATCGGTGGAACATAGGAGGCGTTCATTTCACCTCCTCTGCAAACCTTACAGGGACGGTGTCGAAGACAAACGGGAGCACCACGCTCACCGGGAGCAGTTCCTCGTTCCTAACGGAGTTGTCGCCTGGACAGCTGATCGACGTCCCGACTCCGGCCGGTGCGACGGAGAGGCGCGTCGTAACGCGGATCGTCAGCAACACTCAACTCATTGTTGCTGCGGCATTTGGGGCCACAGCATCAGGTCAGACCGCAACTCGAGTGAATGCCGCGCTGGTATGCCAGAGTGCCGGTCTCTACGCCATCGCCGGGAACGCTGAGTTCGGCAACAGTGCAGGGGGAACGCGCCGCGACCTCCAGATCCGTCTCAACGGGACAACTCTGATCGGCACATCGGGGGTTCCAGCTGTGAATGCATTTCAGAGCGTAAACGTAAACACGGCGTATCGACTCAACAGGTGGGACTACGTAGAGCTGCTTGCATATCAAGACTCCGGCGGCAACCTGTCTCTCAGCGCGAGCGGGAATTACTCGCCAGAGTTCATGATGGAGCGGCTTGGGGATTGAGGGAATCGCACCTTCTTCTTGATCGGGGCAGTCTTATCCGGTTTGCTGCCGCCGGCCTTCTTGCCCTTCTGTTGCTCGGCGCTATTGCCGTATCTTGGACAATTCCCTTCCAGGAATGGGACGCGTACTCTATCGGCGTTTGGTCGACATTTATCGCAGAGGGCGACGCAATCCTATCGCCGAGGGCCGACCAGATCGCTCACCAGCGGCCGCTCTTCCCAGTACCTCAGGGATTGATCTGGCGCTGGCTGGGACATCCCTCCATGCGTGCAGGGCGAATGCTCTCGCTGGCCTTCTCCGTGTTACTCGTCATCGTCACGTCTCTGCTAGCACGACGGCTGACGACAGATCGGACCACGGCCTGGATTGCGGCGTTCGTTGCCGGCGCAAGCCCCCTCGTGACGGAGAGAGTGTCCGCGGCAATGTCGGACATTCCCTCCGCGGCGCTTTTCTGGACGGGGGTCTTGCTAATGTTGTCAGCTCGCGAGAAGCAGAATCTGCTTCTCTGGCTATGCACCGGAATCCTCTGGAGCCTTGCCGTCCTGGGAAAAGTCACAGCTTTGGCGCTCTGCGCGGGGTTCGTTGCGACGACGGTCGTCTATGGACTCCGCCGGAGCTGGCCGTGGAAGGCCTGGCTCGCTATGGCTGCGGGGCTGGCACCGCCTGGATATGGCGTATTTCGCTACTGGGACGCTGTGCGGCACCCACTTACGTGGTCGCAGTTCCTGTACGCATGGAGTGGCCGATACTACGACAGCCTCGCGCGCTCCGCCCGCCTCCAAGCACTGGCGCACCTGAACTGGTTCGGCATACTCGTGACACTGGTTCTCATAGCGGCCGTAATCGCGAGCCTCTCAACACATTCGCGAAAGATCGCATGTCTTCTGCTCGTGGGAGTCGGAGTGGCGAGCGCCGCTGCTCGGCTAGAGTCAGCTGGCGCCTTGCGCGAGTATGGTTCGCCGCAGCTGGATAGTCTCGTAGCGGGCATCCCCGCAATTGTTGGCATTACTTGTCTTGGATTGGCTCTCATCCGTTCAGGGGCGACACATCCCTTACGAGCGGACGCCGAGTTTCTGTCAGTCTCAGTCGTGTACTTCGCCGCATGGGATCTCAAGTTAGGCTACGACCGGAGATTCCTGGTTGCCATTCTTCCACCGGTCGCGATCTGCGCATCGCGCTGGCTGCGAGCTGTCTGCAGGGCCGCCAGTGAGAAGCGCTCGCCAATCCTTCTCGCCGCGGCTCTATTCGTCTTTCTTGCAGTCGCCTGGGAAGGCGGCCGCCTCATGGACCACGGCTATCCCGTTTTCTCCAAGGAGATGCTCTCCATCAACCACAGGCATGGCCTCTCACCTGAAGCGAAGATGGACGAGATCTTTGGAGCCAGCATGCGAATTATCGCTGACGTCCAGAAAATGATCGCCTCGGACCCGCATCTACGCGTGATCTCTCCGGACACACGGCTTCCGTTTTTCTTCGGAGCGCACCTCGATGCCTGGTACCCGACCCCGGCGAACCTATCGAATTACGATTTGCTGATCTGGGTCAACAATTCGGGAATCCTTCAGCAGTATCGGACGGTCTATCGGATCCCGGAACCGCTGGACGCCCTCAAGAAGACCGGGCGTCTTTCGGAAATCGACAAGACAGCCGAATACGAGCTGTACCGCATATCCCGGCAGTAGCACCGCTTGCGTAGCAGTTTGCATTGCTCAGACGCTCTCTTGGCCTCGCGTGAGCATCGAGTTAAGACAAAACCGGCATCGGCCATTACCGCTTGCGGGTTCGCTCAATCGTAGAGCGCACGATGTCGTCCGTCAGGGGCGGCAGATTCTCCCGAGGCACCGCCACGACGCGGCCCCAGCGCTTCGCGAGCGACATCCGCGTGGGAACTGGCTCGATCTGGATCCTCCCACAGTGCTCGCTGATCTCGACGACGCCTCCGCGCCCCAGCGCCATGCGGTCCAGGAGTGACCTGGGAATCAAGACCCGACCTGCGGAGTCGATGGTGGATCGCATGGCCGTAATTCTACGACCCGGACATGAATTGGACCGCAGAGTGGCTTGGCACTGCAAGAGTTCGCGAAACGCATCGACTGGAACACCACGCGTGCCCGGTCAGCTTGACGAAAATACACGGCATGACTCCCCTTCTGCCGATCGAAGGTGAACCCGAGTTTCCGCGCGACGCGTACGAGATCTTTTGCTTCGACAGCGGGGAAGCCGCGGACTCAAACGCCGACTTCGACCGGACGGATCAGAAGATCCTCGCTCGGAATCGGCTCTCCGTGCGCCTTGAGGCTCTCGAGATAGGCGGAAATCGCTTCCTCGGCGTTGACGAGCGCCTCCTCTTCGGTATCGCCTTGCGTATGGCAGCCCTTCAGGGCCGGGACGAATGCGTGGAATCCGCCATCTTCTTCGCGTTCGAGGATGACCGTATGGCGGTGTTGAGTCATGAGCGTCTTCGGGCGCTCATCCTAGCCCCGTCCAAGACTGCCAGGGGTCTCGAGGGTCTTCAAGTAGTCCAGCGCGAGGGCTCGGCGGTCGTAGTTTTCCTGGACGTAGCGGCGGCCGCGGGCGCCCATGGCCTGGCGGGCGGCTGGGTCGGAGAGGAGTTGACGGAGAGCCTGCGCGATGGAGTTGCCGTTGCCGGGCTCTGCGGCGAGGCCGCCGGCTTCGCGGACGATCTCGGCGGCTTCGCCTTCGAGTGCGGCGACGAGGGGGCGGGCGGAGGCGAGGATCTCGAAGATCTTCGACGGAACGAACTTGCGGAAGATCGGGAGAGGGCGCAGGCAGACGACGCAGGCATCGGACGCGGCGTAGACGTCCGGGACTTCGTCCTTGGAGACCGCCTTGTGGAACGCGATTCGCGAGAGACCGCGGCGCTTCGCCTCCTCGATGAGCGCGTCCTTGCGGGCGCCCTCGCCGACGAACGCGAACGCGACGCGCGGGTCGTCGCGGAACGCTTCGGCGGCGTCGAGGACCTGCTCGAGGCCCTGGAGGAGGCCGTGCGTCCCGACGTAGGTCACGAGGAACTCGGCGCCGCCCGCGAGTCTCTCGCGCATCGCCGGCGCCGGATGAGGCGCGTAGAGATCGGGATCGGCGCCGTTGACGACGACGGCGATCTTCTCCGCCGGGACGCCTCGCTCGATCAGGTCCTGCCGGAAGCTCTTCGTCACGACGACGATCTTCTTCGCGGCGCGGTAGGAGGCCATCTCCATCGCGGAGAGGAGCCGGTAGAGGAGCCCTTCCTTCAGGACGCCGGACGCCACGAAGACGGCGGGCCAGAGGTCGCGTACCTCGAAGACGAGCGGCGCGCGGCGAAAGCGCGAGAAGAACCATCCCGCCGGGACGACGAAGAAGGGAGGAGAGCTGACGATCACGACGTCCGGACGCGCCGGGCGCCACAGCGCGAGGAGCACCGCCGAGACCGCGAAGGAGATCTGGCAGAGAGTCCGCTGCCACATCCGCCGGTTGGGGAGCGCCCAGAGCCAGCACCGGATGACGCGAATCCCCTCGTAATTCTCCTCGGTCACGAGCTTGCCGCGATACTCGGCCGGGATGACGCCAAGCGGGTGATGCGGAAACGCGGTGACGACCGTCACCTCGTGCCCCTCCCGGATCCAGACGCGGGACATCTCCGTGATCCGCGCCGGAAGCGCGCCGAGATCCGGCGGGAACCACTGCGCGACCCAGAGAATCCTCATTCCGGCCGGCCTCTCATAGGAAGGGCTAACCCTCCCTGGTTAAGATTCCGAGAGTGAATCCGCTCGAAGACGTCCAAGCATACTGGGAGGCGCGGCCCTGCGGGACCCACGGCGACCCGTTCGCGGAGGGGCCTCCCGGGACGTCCGGATCTCCTTCGAGGTAACGCCCTACGACCTTCGGATCGCGCGGCGGATCTTCCTGCCGTCCTGGTCGAGCCGACGCCTCGGCTACTTCATGATTTTCGAAGGGGTCAAGTCTTAAGGACTCTGTTCGAACGAGTTCTTCTTCGATTTGCGAGAAGGAGACCGTCGTCCTGCTAGGACCTTGAACGCACTCCGTGGCGGGCGGCGAGGAACGCCGCGGCGGCGGCGCCGACGAGCACCCCGATGACCGCCTGCGAGCCGAGGCGAATCCAGTCGGAAGCGGTCGCGGGCGTGAACAGCTTTTCGAGCGCGCCGCCGGAGTCGAAAACGCCGCCGGCCGCCCGAGCCGCCTTCAGGGCGGCGAGCAGGGCCGAGGTCGCCGACGAGACGAGGAAGCCGCCGGCCGTCCAGGCGAGGGCGGCGGCGGCCAGCCGCCCCCTGCTGAGAGGTATCGCGGCGACCCGGGCCTCCGCGTCGAGCTCCGGCTCCGGCGCGGAGAGCGGAGCGAACCTGTGCAGCAGGAGGAGGCCGGGCGCGGAAGCGAAGACGGAAAGGAGGAAGAACGGCGTCCAGCCGACCGCGTCCGCGAGGAAGCCGGCCGGCGGGCCCGCGAGCGTCCGGCCGATCGCGAAGATGCTCGAGAAGAGGGCGTATTGCGTCGAGGAGAACTGCTTCTGCGTCAGGCGCAGCAGCAGGACCCCGAACGCTCCGCTCGCCATCCCCTGCGCGGCGTTCTCGACGGCGACGGCGGCGTACATGACGAGCCGGCTGCCGAGCTGCTGGGTGAGCGTCCCGGTCACGCCGCCGCCGCACGGCGCGCCGGGGGTCATCCCATCGACGACGACGTAGCCCAGGAACCCGATCGCCTGGATCGCGCCGAAGAGCCAGAGCGCGCGGGTCAGCCCGATCTTCTCGGTGGAGGAGCCGCCGACGAACGTGCCGACGATCGCCGCGACGAGGCCGATCGTCGCCGTCGCGAGCCCCACGTCCTCCGGCGAGAAGCATTTCTGGATCAGGAAGGGCCGCGTGAGCGCGGTCGCGAGGTTCTCGCCGAACTTGTAGAGGAGCAGAAACGCGATGATCTGCAGCGCGCGCGAGCGGCGGAAGATGTCCACGAGCGGGTCGAGGGTCGCCTCGCGCAGCGTCCGCGGCGGCCGCGTGACCTCCGCGGGGGGCGGAGGCGACCACACGACCACGCCCGCCAGCGGAACGTAGAGGAGCGCGAGCCCCGCGAACACCGCCGGCCAGCCGAATCTCTGGCCGAGCGTGATCGCCACCGCTCCGGAGAGGAGCAGCGCCCCGCGGTACAGAGCAACGCGCGCGCCGACGGCGAGACCCTGCTCCGACTTCTCGAGGACATCGACGGCGTACCCGTCGATCACGACGTCCTGCGAAGCGGACGCGAACGCGACGAGCATCGCGAGGCCGGCGACGACGCCGACGGCGGGGGAGGCGCCGGCGGCGGCGAGCAATCCGATCCCGACGAGAAGCGCCCCCTGGCAGACCACAATCCAGGAGCGCTTGCGTCCGAGAAAGCGCGGCTCGAACCGATCGAGCAGCGGCGCCCAGAGAAACTTGAAGGTCCACGGAGCCTGAGCGAGCGAGAAGAGGCCGACCGTGCGGATGTCCACGCCGCGGTACGTCAGGTAGGCGGGAAGAGCGATCCAGACGAGCCCCAGCGGCAGGCCCGAGGAGAAGGACTGGAGCGTGACCGCGCCGATCCGGCGGGACCCGAGAGCCGCGCGCAGGCTCTGCCAGGTGCCGGGACGCCGCTGCCCCGCTTCCGCCATCGCCGGCAGTTTGGCACACCCTTCGTTCCGGCGGTCATCTACAATCCGCGCCCATGCGAAACACCGCCGCCTTGTTCACCGCGTTCCTTCTCGTCGCGACGAGCGCCTTCGCGCAGAAGGCTTCTTCAACCGCGCCCGCGCTGGCGCCGCTCGAAACCCTCTACCCGGATCTCGAGAAGCTCTACATCGACCTCCACGAGAACCCGGAACTCTCGACTCATGAGGAGAAGTCGTCCGCGAAGATGGCCGCGCGCTTGAAGGCGCTCGGCTACGAGGTCACGACGGGAGTCGGGGGCTTCGGCGTCGTCGCGATCCTGAAGAACGGCAAGGGACCGACCGTCCTCGAGCGCGAGGACATGGACGCCCTGCCGGTCGAAGAGCGGACCGGCCTCCCATACGCGAGCAAGGTCACGACGAAGGACGACTCGGGCGCGACCGTCTCGGTCATGCACGCCTGCGGCCACGATGTGCACATGACCTCGCTCATCGGCGCCGCGACGCTCCTCGCGAAGGCGAAAGACAAGTGGCGCGGCACGCTCTTTCTCGTCGCCCAGCCGGCCGAGGAGAAGGGAAGCGGCGCCGCCGCGATGTTGAAGGACGGGCTCTTCACGCGATTTCCGAAGCCGGACTTCGCGATCGGGTTTCACGACAGCGCGACGCTCCCCGCTGGCAAAGTCTCGTTGCTCGCGGGTTACGCCAACGCGAACGTGGACTCCGTGGACCTGACGATCTACGGCCGCGGCGGCCACGGCGCCTACCCGCACACGACGGTGGACCCGATCGTGATCGCCGCGCGGACGGTGCTGGCGCTCCAGACGATCGTCTCCCGCGAGATCAAGCCGACCGATCCCGCCGTCGTGACCGTCGGTTCGTTCCACGGCGGCACCCGCTACAACATCATTCCCGACGAGGTGAAGCTCCAGCTCACGGTGCGCTCCTACAAGGACGAGGTGCGCAAGCATCTCCTCGAGGCGATCGGACGGATCGCGAAAGCGGAAGCGGCCGCCGCCGGCGCTCCGAAACCGCCGAAGATGGAGATCTCCGAAGGAAACTACGCGGTCTACAACGACCCGGCGGTTACAAAACGCGTGTCGGGCGCCCTCGCCAGGGCCTTCGGCCAGTCCAACGTCGTCGAGACCGAGCCGGTCATGGGCGCGGAAGACTTCTCCGAGTTCGGCCGCGCCGGCGTCCCCGCCCTCCAGTTCAACGTCGGCGCCGTGAATCCCGCGAAGTACGAAGCCGCTCAGAAGGACGGCACGCCGCTCCCGTCACTCCACTCCTCGGAGTTCGCGCCGGACAGGGGGCCGACGCTGAGGATGGGAACGGCCTCGCTGACGGTGGCGGCAATGGAGTTGCTGGGAAAACCGTAAAGAGAGGCACCAATCCTGCACGTAACTCCTTAAATGCAGGAGATCCTCGACTACAGGCTGTTCCACATCGGGCAGACGCAGGTCACGCTGGCGAGCCTGCTCGCGACGCTCGCGATCCTGGTGGCGACCTGGGTGGTCGCGCGGCTCCTTCGCAAGCTCGTGGCGGAGAAGCTCTTCGGGCGAACGCATGTGGATCCGGGAGTGCGGTACGCGATCGGGCGCGTCGTCTCCTACCTCGTCTGGGTCCTCGGCCTCATCGTGGCGCTGCAGCCGCTCGGCATCAACGCCACGACCCTTGCCGTCTTCGGAGGCGCGATCGGCGTCGGCATCGGCTTCGGGCTACAGGACATCGCGAAGAACTTCGTGGCGGGGCTGATCCTCCTGATCGAGCGGCCGATCAAGGTCGGAGACCGCATCGAGATCGGCAAGGTCGTCGGCGACGTCGCGGAGATCCGCGCGCGGGCGACGCTCGTGCGGACCAACGACGAGATCTACCTGATCGTCCCCAACGCCGAGTTCATCACGACGACGGTGACCAACTGGAGCTACCGCACGCCGCGCGTGCGCTTCCACTTTCCCGTCGGCGTGGCCTACGGCAGCGATCCGCGCGCCGTGGAGAAGGCGCTGCTCGACGCCGCCGCAAAGAGCGAGCGCGTCCTGCGCGAGCCCTCCCCTTCCGTCCTGTTCCTCGGCTTCGCCGAGTCCTCGCTCGACTTCGAGCTCGTCTGCTGGACGGCCGAGATGCTCCACCGGCGCAGCGCCCTCCGGAGCGAGGTCAACTTCCAGATCCACGACATCCTCGCGGAGCGCGGCATCGAGCTTCCCTTCCCGCAGCGCGACCTGCACATCCGCTCGGCCGAAGGGCTCGAAGGACTCCTGGCGCCGCGAGCGGCGGCACGAAAGATGCAGACCAGCGAAACGGAGGAACCATGAACCGGGACGAGATCGAAGGCAAGGCAAGGAATATCAAAGGCGCGATCAAGGAGAGCGTTGGCCGGGCGACGAGAAACCCGCGGCTCGAGTCCGAGGGGGCCGACGAGCGCGACTCCGGCAACGTTCAGGAAGAGGCCGGCCGCGCGCGCCGGAAAGTCGGAGAAGCGGTCGAGGATCTGGGCAAGAAGATCAAGCGTTAGCCCGAGGTTCTTTTTCTCTTCCCTGTCGGGAAGGGCCGCCTCATAATCGCTCCTCCAATGGCGAGTCCAAGACCCATCCGCCGAATCGCGGCGACGACGACGGCCCGCGTCCGCCCGCAGGGGCGATACGACGACGCCGCGACCCTCTACGGGATCCCCTACTGGGGAAAGGGCTTCTTCCACGTCTCGGAGGAGGGGGATCTCGTCGTGCGCCCCACGCGAGAGGCGGCTCGTGGCGTCGCCTTGAAGGCGATCGTGGACGAGGTGGCGCTGCGGGGCATCACGACGCCCATGATCATCCGCTTCCCGCAGATCCTCGCCTCGGCCGTCGCCAGCTTGAACGACGCGTTCGCGCGCGCGATCGACGAGTACGGGTACGCGAACGTCTTCCGCGGCGTGTTTCCGATCAAGGTCAACCAGAAGCGCGTCGTGGTCGAGAAGATCATCGAGGCGGGGCGCCAGTACGGATACGGCCTGGAGGCCGGGTCGAAGCCGGAGCTCCTCGCCGCGATCGCCGCCGATCTCGCGCCGGAATGCCTCATCACGTGCAACGGCTACAAGGACGAGGCGTTCGTGCGGATGGCGTTGAACGGCGTGCGGATGAAGAAGAAGGTCGTCCTGATCCTGGAGAAGGTCTCGGAGCTCGACCGGATCCTGACGGTCGCGAGGGACCGCGGGGTGCGGCCGGTGCTGGGGATGCGCGCGAAGCTCTACGCGCGCGGCTCGGGCAAGTGGGCCAGATCGGGGGGCGAGGCCGCGAAGTTCGGGCTGACGACGCCCGAGATGCTCGAGGCGGTCAAGATCCTGAAGTCGCGCCGCATGCTCGACGCGATGGTCATGCTCCACTTCCACATCGGCTCGCAGATCACCGACATCCGCAAGATCAAGCTCGCGATCCGCGAGGCCGGGCGCGTCTACGCGAAGCTGCGGGCGCTGGGCGTCCCGATCCAGTACCTGAACCTCGGCGGCGGCCTGGGCGTCGACTACGACGGGTCGAAGACGGCGTTCGACTCCTCGATGAACTACTCCGTCCAGGAGTACGCCAACGACGTCGTCTACACGATCAAGACCATCTGCGACGAGGAGAACGTCCCTCCGCCCACGCTCGTGACCGAGTCCGGCCGCGCCGTGACGGCCTACCATTCCGTCCTCGTGACGAACGTGCTCGACGTGGCGGACCGGATCGAGCAGGAGCGGCGCGTGCGCGTGACCTCGAGCGACGCGCCGGTGATCCAGGAGCTCGCGGCGATCCTCGCGTCCACCAACGCGAAGAATCTGCGCGAGAGCTACCACGACGCCGTCCAGTACAAGGAGGAGCTCTTCACGCTCTTCAACCTCGGGCACCTCTCGCTCGAGGACCGCTCCAAGGGGGAGATCCTCTTCTGGCACGTCTGCGAGCGCATCCACAGGGACCTGAAGACGCTGAAGGAGATCCCCGAGGAGTTCGAGGACATGGAGAAGATGCTCGCGGACACCTATGTGATGAACTTCTCCGTGTTCCAGTCTCTCCCCGATTCCTGGGCGATCGACCAGCTCTTCCCGATCCTCCCGATCCACCGCTTGAACGAGCGGCCGATGGAGCGCGGCACGCTCGCGGACATCACGTGCGACTCCGACGGGAAGATCGACAAGTTCATCGACCTGCGCGACATCAAGGAGACGCTGCCGCTCCACACGTTCAAGAGCGACGAGCCGTATTACGTCGCGTTCTGCCTGATGGGCGCCTACCAGGACGTGCTCGGAGATCTCCACAATCTCTTCGGCGAGGCGCACGAGGTGCTCGTCACGGTGGACGACGACGGAAAGTCCCACATCGAGGACGTGCTTTCAGGAGAGAGCTGCGAGCGCGTCCTCGAGTACATGAACTACGACAAGACGGAGATCCTCGACTCGATCGGCAAGCAGCTGCGCCGCGTCGCCAACCGCCCGATCAAGAAGGACGAGATCCAGACGATCTACCGCGAGTTCGAGGCTGTCTTCCCCCGCTACACCTACCTGGAGAGATAAGCGAGGGTCGAGAGTCCGGGGTCGAGAGTGCAGAGGCGGCCCTATACTTTCGGCGTGGAGATCGAAGCACTGCCGGGAGCCGATCTGGTCGAGGCGGGTCTTGCGGATCTCTCGCGTGGCGTCGACTCGGTTGAGGCCCTCCTCGTGTCCATCGGCGCGTTTCGCCTTCGGCGGACGGGTATCGATGTACCAGCGGCGATTCCCGATCCCGAGGAGAAGCTCTACGCGGTGCTCGCGGAAACCGATCCGGATTCCGCCCACTCCCGCTACAACGCCCTGATCCGGCGGCTCGTCAGCTTCGAACGGGCAGCGGAATGCGCGACCTCCGGGAAGGAGGGGAAGCCGTGACGCGCCAGAACATTCAGTCGAGGACTCCGTGGGAGCCGATCGTGGGCTATTCGCGGGCCGTGCGCGTGGGCAACGTCGTCCACGTGTCGGGCACGACGGCGACCGGCCCCGAGGGAAAGATCGTCGGCCTGGGGAATGCTTACGTGCAGGCGAAGCAGGCGCTCCGCAACGTCGAAGCGGCGCTCGAGCGGGCCGGGGCGGCGATGACCGACGTCGTCCGCACGCGGATCTACGTGACGAACATCGACAACTGGGAGAGCGTCGGCAAGGCGCACGGAGAGTTCTTCGGAGAGATCCGCCCTGCCACGACGATGGTCGAAGTGTCGAGGCTCATCTCGCCGGAGATGCTCGTCGAGATCGAGGCCGAGGCGATCGTCGAATCGGCGGAAACAACGCCCTCACCCTGACCCTCTTCCGGGGGAAGAGGGAATCGGCCTTCTCTCGACTCTCGACTCTCGACTCTCGCCACTCTCGACCTCGACTCTCGACTAATACAACAAGTACTTCGCGCGGCGCTTGTAGAAGGCGTCGAGGTCTTTCTGCCAGGAGGCGATGATCGCGGCGGCGGTCTCTCCCTGTTCGAGGCGGCGGAAGGCGTCCCCGTTGGCGAGGAGATTCAAGAAGCCCTTCCGGTTCCAGTCGGCGGGAGCGAGGTCGCGCAGCGCCGCGGCGATCTCGATCCCGAGCGAGACAGAACGCAGCGCGTCCCGGTCCACGACGTCCACGCGGATTCCGCCGCAGCGCTCTCCGGCGAAGACCGACGCGGACGGCGTGAAGTGGAGCGGCGAGAAGCGCGCGCCGGCAATTGCGCGGGCGCTCAACATCTCCGCGAGCCGCCGGCCGTCGAGCCACGGCGCGCCGAGGACCTCGAACGGCGTGTCGGTCCCGCGCCCGACCGACACGTTCGTCGTCTCGAGCAGCCCGATTCCCGGGTAGAGCGCGGCGGCCGCGAGCGACCGCATGTTCGGAGAAGGGTTGACCCATTCGAGCCCCGTCTCGTCGTACCAGAGGTCGCGAGACCAGCCGCGCAGCTTCACGACGCGAACGTCGGCGCCGAGTTTCTTCTCTCCGTTGACGAGAAGCGCCATCTCTCCCGGCGTCATGCCGTACCGGACGGGAACCGGGTGATACGCGGTGAACGAGAGCCTGTCGGGGTCGGCCAGAGGTCCCTCGACGACGGCGCCGCCGATCGGGTCCGGCCGGTCGAGAACGACGAGCGGGATCTTCGCCTTCGCCGTCTCCTCCATCAGGTATCCAAGCGTCGCGGGATATGTATAGAAGCGCGCGCCGACGTCCTGGATGTCGAAGACGACGGCGTCCAGGTCCGCGAGCTGCGCGGAAGCCGGGCGCCGCCGCTCACCCTCGCCGTAGAGCGAGACGACCGGGAGCCCGGTCTCCGGGTCCTTCTGATCGGGCACGTTCGCGTCGGCGTCGGTCCGCAGGCCGTGCTCGGGCGAGAAGAGACGGACGAGCGTCACGCCCGCCTTCTTCGCCTCCGGCGACGTCAGCACCGCCACCGTCGAGCGGCCGTCCCGCGCGCGCCCCGTCGCGTTGGTGACGAGGCCGATGCGCTTGCCGGCGACTTCGCGGAATCCACCGGCCGCGAGGACGTCGATTCCCGCCGCGACCTCGCGCGAGGGGCGGGGGACGCGGGCCGCGAGCGCCCGGGCGCGCGGGCGCGCGTCGTCCATCTCGGCCGCGGCCACGATCGTCGAGACGAGGGCGCGCAGCCGCAGGACGTCCCCCTTTCCGTCGGGATGGACGCGATTGGAGAGGAAGACGACGAAGCTCTCGGACGCGGGATCGATCCAGAGCGACGTGCCGGTAAAGCCGGTGTGGCCGAAGGAGCCGATCGGGAAGAGCTCGCCGCGGTTCTTCGAGTAGGCGGTCGCGACGTCCCATCCGAGCCCGCGGATGTCCCCGTCGCCGTAGAAGCGCGGGCGCGTCATCGCCTCGACGGCCGCCGGCGAGAGGATGCGCGCAGAACCGAGCTTCCCTCCCTCGAGGATCATCCGGCAGAACTTCGCGAGGTCCGCCGCGGTCGAGAAGAGGCCGGCGTGGCCGGCGACGCCGCCCAGGGCATAGGCGCGCGGGTCGTGCACCTCGCCGCGCATCCAGTGGTCGCCGCGGCGTTCGGTGGGGGCGATGCGGGAGATCGGAATGACGGGCGGTGCCGCCGGGGAGAGGGGGAGGAACGTCGTGTCCTTCATGCCGAGCGGGCGGAAGATGTGCTCCTCGGCGAAACGGTCGAGGCGCTCGCCGGAAACGCGGCGCACCACCTCGCCCAGCACTTCATAGCCGATATCGGAATAGACGAACTGCGAACCGGGAGCGGACTTCAGGGGCTGCCGGTACTTGCGCGCGAAGATCTCCTCGGGCGTGCCGGTGTAGAGGTCGAGCGGATCGTCAGGTGGAAGACCGGCGCGGTGCGTGAGCAGGTGCTCGATCGTGACCTTCGCCCGGTCCCCCCCGTCCGGGGCAAACTCCGGAATGTGCCGGACGACCGGGTCGGAGAGGAGGAGCTTCCCTTCCTCGACCAGGATCATCACCGACGGCGCGGTCGCAACGCTCTTGGTCAGCGAGGCGACGTCGAATACCGTGTCCACGGTCATCGGCTCGGCGAACGGCTCGACCGCGCGGTTCCCGTACGCCTTCCGGAAGACCACCTTGCCGCGGTGCCCCGCGAGGACGACCGCGCCGGGAAGCTCGTGCTTCGCGATCGACTCGGACACGACGCCGTCGATGCGCGCCAGCCGCTCGGCCGCGAGGCCGCCGTGGGACCCGAGCGCCAATGCCAGCAGAATCGGGATCACGGCCGCTTCTCTCCTCGGTTCCCGGCCTCCCCGTCTCCCGGTCCCCCGGTCGCCCCGTGCCCCAGCCTCCCCATCGTCTTCTGGATCCCCGAGCCGCGCGGGGCCAGGTCTGGAATCGTGACCGGGAGGCGGCCGGTGATGGGCGTCTCGCCGAGGAGCGCCCGGGCGACGGCGACCTGCATGTCGGTCTGCGCGCCCCAGGCGCAGAGATACGTCGCGAGGGTCGGCAGCTCCCGGAGAACGTAGGGGGAGCCGAAGGAGACCGCGACCACGCGCGGTCCCTGGAGCGGAAGTCTCTCGATCGCCTCCTTCGCGGCGGCGGGCAGAGCGATCGTGCCCCGGCCGCTCTGAAACCGGACGAAGAGCGCGAGGAGAACGACGTCCGCGCGGGACGCGCTCTCGAAGACCGCCGCGACGTCGGCCGCGCTCGAGCGCGAGTCGAGCGCCGCCATCTCCGCCGGCGTCTCCAGGCGGGACGCCAGCTCCTTGTTCAGATCGTTGCCCAGGCCGCGCTCGACGTCCGCCACGACGAGCTCGAGCACGCGCGCCTTCCGGTCGAGCGGCAGGACGCCCGGGCTCTCCCGCACGAGCGTCACGGAGCGGCGCGCGATCTCCTCGACGACCGCGCGATGCTCCGGACTGTCCACGACCCGGAAGATGCGGTTCCAGTCCGGCTCGGGCGCTCCCGCGCGCGCCTTCGCGGCGAGAATGCGGCCGACGGAGCGGTCGAGCCTCTCGCGCGTGATGCGTCCCGATTCGACGGCGCGGCGCACGCCCGCGATCGCCTTGTCCGTGTCGGTGGACTTGACGACCTCGTCCGCGCCGGCCAGGATCGCGCGCACGGCCGCCTCGCCCGGATCGAAGTGGTCCACGATCCCTCCCATGTCGAGGGCGTCGGTGACGACGAGCCCCTGGAACCGCAGCTCTCCGCGCAGGAGCCCGTCGGTGATCTTCGCCGAGAGGGAGGCCGGCATCGTGGCGTCGCGCGCCGCTTCGCCGAGCGTCGCGCGTGTACGGGTTCTCGCGCGATCCCCTCCGGCCGGACGGGAGCCGGGCTCGTCGTCGAGCGCCGGCAGCGACAGGTGCGCCGTCATGACGGCGCCAACGCCCGCCGCGATCGCCGCGCGAAACGGCACGAGCTCGACTCTCTCCAGCCGCTCCCTCGAGACGGAGAGAACCGGCAGCGAGCGGTGCGAGTCGGTCCGCGTGTCGCCGTGTCCCGGGAAGTGCTTGGCGGTCGCGATCACGCCGCGCGATTGGACTCCGCGGACGAACGCCGCGACGTACCGCGCGACCTCCTCCGGGTCTTCGCCGAAGCTGCGCACGTTGATCACCGGGTTGTCCGGGTTGTTGTTGACATCCGCGACGGGCGCGTAGATCTGGTTCAACCCGATCGCGCGCGCCTCCTCGGCGACGATCTCCCCCTCCCGCCGCGCGAGCTCCGGGTCTCCCGTCGCGGCGACGGCCATCGGCCAGGGCCAGTAGGTCGTGTCGGCGAAGCGCATGCCGACTCCGGCTTCGAGATCCGCGCTGACGAGGAGCGGCACCTTCGCGATGGCCTGCAGCCGGCGGTTGACGAACGCGCTCTCGAAGACGTTCGACCAGGTCGCCCAGTGGATGCCGCCGACGTGGTTCTCCCGGACCTGGCGGACGAGCTCGCGATAGCGCGGGCGACTCCTCGTTCATGAACGGACCGCGCGCGTCACGTAGACGAAGAGCTGGCCGATCTTCTCCTCGAGCGTCATGGCCTCTGGCCGGACCGAGAGGGTCGCGCAGCCGGCCAGAGCGGCGGCGAAGAGAAGGAACGCTGAGAGTTTCACGAAGGAAACAGTCTAACGGAGATAGCATCCGTCTTATGTCGGAACTGACGCGCGAGGAGAGGGAGGCGGCCCTTGCCGAGCTGGAGGCTTCGCGGCGGCGCCTTCTCGAAGCGCTCGAGGAGGTAACCGGCGAGCAATGGAGCCGCCGCCCCGCTCCGGACCGGTGGTCGGTCGCCGAATGCGCCGAGCACATCACGGCGGCCGAGCTCCCGCTCGCCCGGTTCTTCGCGAGCGGCGCGCGGGTCGAGCCTTCCGAAGAGGAGCGGCGCGAGATCCGCAAGAAAGACGCCTACGTGCGCAGCTACCTGCGCGACCGGTCGCAGCGCGGCGAGGCCCCCGAGCGGATCCGGCCGACGGGCCGCTTCCCGACGCGCGAGGAGACGATCCGAGTCTTCGAGGAGCGCCGCGCCGCCAACATCGCCTACGTGCGCGAGACGTCCGAATCTCTGCGCGACCGCTTCGGCCCGCACCCCTTCGCCGGCGTCATCGACGGATACCAGTGGGTGCTGTTTCTCGCCGCCCACACCGACCGCCACGCCGCGCAGATCCAGGAAATACGAGAGCAATTGTGAATTGTGAGTTGTGAGTTGTGAATGGGCGTGGCCTATTCACCATTCACAATTCACAACTCACAACTAGCCCACGGGCGTCACCGCCGCCTGGTCTTCCTCGGCGGTCCGGATCCGATAGACCTTCTCGACGGGCAGCACGAAGATCTTGCCGTCGCCGACGGCGCCGGTGCTGCGCGGCGGAAGGATCGCCTCGACGGTCGGCTCGACGAAGTGGTCGGAGACGCCGATCTCGAGGCGCACCTTCTCGGACAGCTCCATCTTCACCGTCGTCCCGCGGTAGGTCTCGACGCGCTCGGTCTCTCCGCCGTGCCCCTGCGACGCGGTGGAGCGTCAGGCCGCGCACCTGCGCGCGAAACAGGGACTCGAGGACGTCGCTCAACTTCTCGGGCCGGACGATCGCGACGACGAGCTTCAGGAGGCGCCTCCGCCCGGCGCGAAGGCGCGGCTCCGCGAGCGGGGCCGCGGGGCCCGGGACGTCGGGCAGGACGAGGATCGCGCCCTCTCCGCTCGTGTACGCCTCCTCCCCGTGCTGCGTCACGTCCAGGCCCAGCCCTTCCTCGCGCGAGGTCGCGCGCAGCGGGCGAAAAGCGCCACGACCTTCAGGAGGCCCCAGGTCGCGCCCGCGCTGTAGGCGGCCACGGCGAGGACCGCCGCGGCCTGGATCGCGAGCTGCCGCGGGTTGCCGAAGAGGAGCCCGTCGGCGGCGCCGTTCCACGACTTCTGCGCGAAGACGCCGGTCAGGAGCGCCCCGACCGTCCCGCCGACGCCGTGCGCCGCCACGACGTCGAGCGAATCGTCCAGCCGCGTCCGGGCGCGCCAGAGCAGCGCGAAGTAGCTCGGAACCGCCGCGAGCGCTCCGATCGCGACGGCGGACATCGGGCCGACGAAGCCGGCGGCCGGCGTGATCGCGACGAGGCCGACGACGATCGCCGTCGCCGCCCCGACCGCCGTCGCCTTGCACGAGCGGACGAGGTCGAGAAGAGTCCAGACGACGAGCGTGGCCACCGGCGCGAGCATCGTGTTGGTGAACGCGAGCGCCGCGGAGGCGTTGGCGGCGAGCGCGCTCCCCGCGTTGAACCCGAACCAGCCGAACCAGAGGAGTCCCGCGCCGAGCAGCGTGAAGGGGACGTTGTGCGGCAGGATGGCCTGCCGCGCGAAGTCCTTGCGCGGGGCGAGCACGAGCGCGGCGACGAGCGCCGCCGCCGCGGCGTTGACGTGAACGACCGTCCCGCCGGCGAAGTCGAGCGCGCCGAGGCTCGAGAGCCAGCCGCCGCCCCAGACCCAGTGCGCGACCGGCGCATAGACGGCGATTCCCCAGAGAAAGAGAAACGCGAGGTACGGGCCGAAGCGCATCCGCTCGACGATCGCGCCCGAGATCAGGGCCGCGGTGATGATCGCGAAGGTCCCCTGGTAGGAGAAGAAGAGCAGATGCGGGATCGTCCCCTGCGCCTCGAGGCCGACGCCGGAAAGCAACACACGCGACATGTCGCCGGACAGTGCGTTGCCCGGCGTGAAGGCGACCGAGTAGCCGACCAGCGCCCAGCCGATTCCGACGAAGCCGAGCGCCGAGACGCTCATCATCATCGTGTTCAGGGCGTTCTTAGATCGGACGAGCCCGCCGTAGAAAAGCCCGAGCGCTGGAGTCATCAGAAGCACCAGCGCAGTCGCGACGAGCATCCAGGCGGTATCAGCTGAATTCATGTCGCGAGAGGGTAACAGACGCTTCTCGAAGTGTCCAACGAAAAATGCGTTAGATGCACAAGATTCACGTCAAAACTTCATTTCAGCCATTGATTAGGTCAATCTGCTTCGAAAACTCTGCACGATATGCAGAGTTTCGATATCGGCTTGGGATCGCTACGGCGGTCTCGCGGGCCGCCGCGACCCGGCGTGACGTCCTGGCGCAGGAGGTCAAAGCATCCCCGTTTCCTGGACGAATACACACGTCCTCGGTTCAAAAAAATGCATCCTTAAGAACTCCAAAAAAAGCGCAAAACGCCTCTCGCGCCGGGGAATAGCTTCGTGTAGATTCCTTGAGAAATCCCGATCGTGCAGAAACTGCAATCTCGCGCAGAGACTTCGAATTATTGACGTCAGGAGTGTGCCTATGAATACACCGAGTCGTTTCTTGCCGCTCACCGCGTGCGTGGCGGCCCTTCGTGTTCGAATTCTGCTTGCGGCGCTGCTGAGCACTCTCTTCGTGTGCTCCGTAGCGTATGGCCAGTCGGTCAACTACACGACCGGCTCGATCGCTGGAAGGGTCCGCGACAGCACCGGCGCCGGCGTTCCCGGCGTCACCGTCACCGCGACGAACCTTGAGACCGGTCTGACGCGCACGGCGTATTCCGACAAGGACGGCGGATACGATCTCGGCCTTCTGCCGCCCGGTTCCTATTCCGTCTCGGCGGAGCTGACGGGGCTCGGCAAGGCCAGCGTACCGCGCACGACCGTTCTCCTGGGCAACACGACGAAGACCGACCTGAGGCTCGCGATGCAGGTCGCCGAAGCCGTGACGGTCTCGGCGGCCGCTCCGGTCATCGACCCCGGCGCCACCGGTATGAGCGAGGCGGTCACCAGCCAGCAGATCAAGAGCCTCCCGCTCCTCGGCCGGGACTTCCGCTCGCTGGCGCAGCTGACCCCCGGCATCAGCATCGGCTCGTTCGACACGACCGCGATTACCGCGAACGGCGCGCGCCCGCTCTCCACGGACTACAACATCGACGGCGCCAGTTCGAACAACGACTTCTTCGGCCAGCAGACCGGCGGCTCGCGTCCCCCGTTCACGTTCTCGCAGTCCGCCATCCAGGAATTCCAGGTCGTCCTGACAGAGTACGACGCGGAATACGGCCGCGGCGTGGGCGCCGCCGTGAACGCGATCACGAAGAGCGGCACCAACGACTTCCACGGCGAGGCCTTCTACTACGACCGCAGGGCGTCGTTGGCCGCGACCCGCGCGACCACGTTCAACACCGACTTCGGCGGAACGACCTATCGGCTTCCCATCTCGGACAGCTTTCTGTCCAAGGACGTCAAGCAGCCGGGAGCGTTCCTCGGCGGGCCGCTCCTGCGTGACAAGCTCTTCTTTTTTGGCGGCTTCGACTCGATGAAGCAGAGCCAGCCGGCCGTCATCGGCAACGACATGAGAGCGTCCGCGCAATTCCTCGCCTTGACGCCCGCCCAGCAGACGACGGTGCTTTCGAAGATCCAGAGCGCCGTGGGAGTTCCCTACGAGACAGGCCTCAACTACTCCGTGGACAACAATCTGAAGACGTATCTCCTGAAGTTCGACGGCAACCTCAGCTCGAGTTACCACTGGTCGCTGCGCGGCAACTACACGAACTACGACACCACCAACAGCGGGGCCACGTCGTCCTTCGGCCTGAACCAGACGAACGAAGTCGACAAGTTCTATCAGGTCGTCGGCGAGGTCGACGCGATCTTCACGGACAAGCTCTCCAATCAGTTCTTCGCGCAGGTCGGTCGGGATCAACGCCCGGTCACGAGCCAGTTCAGCGGCACCGAGTTCTCGATCAATTTCGGCCAGACGCAGTTCTTCGGCGCGAACGACACCACGCCGAACACGGCCGACGAGAAGAAGTTCCAGTTCAAGGACACCGTGCAGTACGAATGGAAGGGGCATTCCTTCAAGGCGGGAGCGGAGCTTCTCCGGCGCGACCTGTTCGACTCCTTCCCGCGATTTGCCGGCGGCCTCTACGCGTATAGCAGCCTTGTGAATTACGTCAACGACAGACCGAACACCTTCCAGCAGGCGTACGGTCCGCAAAACGGCGACGTCAGCTGGATCACCAACCTCTGGGGGTTGTACCTCAACGACGATTTCCGCGTCGCTTCGCGCCTGACCCTCAACCTCGGCCTCCGCTACGACTACGAGGCGACGCCGCGTCCGGACTCGAACGCGTACCCGAAGCACCCGGAGTTCCTCACGCAAATCAAGAACGACACGAACAACATCGCGCCCCGGTTCGGGTTCGCGTGGGATGTGTTCGGCGATGGCCGCTCCGTTCTTCGCGGCGGCACCGGGAGGTTCTACGAATACATGCCGGACATCCTGCTGGCGAGCCCCATTCAGGGCATCAGCGGCGCGCTGCAGACCACCACGTTCACCTGCACGACCACGCCAACCAATCCCTGTCCGACCTACCCCAACATCCTGTCGCCCGCCGACTTCCTGGCCAAGTCGGCGCTCTCGGCCAACCTCGTCACCATCGGCTCGGGCTACCAGGCGCAGGACGCATGGCGCACGACCCTGGGGTTCGAACACCGCCTTTTCAGCGACTACGTCGCCGGTGTCAGCGCCGTCTACTCGAAGCTGACGCACGTTCAGGGCACGAGGAATATCAACCTCGTCCCGACCGGCTACACGCTCGGCAACATGCCCGTCTACGACTACAGCAGCTCGACAAATCCAGCCCGTCCCTTCGCGGACCTGGGCATCGTCCGTGAGCTCACCAGCAACGAGAACGCGTGGTATCGCGGGCAGACGATCGAGTTCCGCAAGAGACCCACTGCCGACTCGCGGCTCTCCTGGCTGATCAGCTACACGCACTCCGATTCGGTCGACGACGAGACGAACACCCGCTCCACGTCGACCACCTTCCTCATCGATCCGAACAATCCCAGCCTGAGCGAGGGGCCGAGCGACAACGATGTGAAGCACCGTGTCACCGCCAGCGCCATCTACCGCTTGCCGTTGGGCTTCGAGCTGTCCGGCGTGGGCTTCTGGCACAGCGGCTTCCCGTACACCGGAGCCATCAGCTTCACCTGCAGCGGCTGCCCCGCCAACAGCCTCACCGGACAGGCGCAGACGACCCAGGCGGCGAATTTCACCCCGGTGTTCGTGGACGGGAGCGGACACATCATCGACCTCACCCAGGCCAACGGCATGACGCTGCCGCAGTTCTCCGCTTTTCTCGCCGGACAGAACGCACAGCTCATCCAACGCAACTCGTTCCGCCAGCCCAGCGTCTGGGACATCGACCTCCGACTCTCGAAGACCTTCGACCTGCCCTACAACATTCAGCTAACGCTCCTCGGCGAGGTGTTCAACGTGTTCAACCACAACGCGACGGTCGTCACGGGTGCCAACCAGGATCTCTTCAGGATCACGTACACGGCGTCGACCGGCAAGTACACGGTCACCAAGTTCACGAATACGGTGAGCGGCACGGCGCTGAATACGTTCGGCGTCGTTCAGGGCTACTCCAGCGAGACCATCCCCCGCACGCTGCAGTTCGCGGCGAGGATTAGCTTCTAGCGGTCGTCCACCGGCCGCCCGTCACGCGAGGCCGCCTCCGGGCGGCCTCACTCGTTTCCGCGAGGGATCTCGTTCTCCGGATAGATCGGCGGGCGGACGGTTCTCCGCGCCACTTCCAGCTCGGCGCGCGGCTCGCGTTCTGGGGACAGGGGCAGGCCCGCGGATCTCGGTTTGCGGTCCAAAAAAATGCACTCCGGATTAAGAAACCCCGAAGCGCGGCGGAGGAAAGAAAAGGAGGAGCAATCCTCTCGCGCGAAACGGAAAGTTCGTGTAGATTCCGTCCCGACACCGGCTGCTTGGAAAATTGATTCTTGCCCCTTGAGATTCGAAGAAGGAGGAGTCCGATGTGTAGACCCCTGTTCGCCCGATGGCGTGCGCTCTCAACCTGGATCGCGATCCTGACTCTCGCGCTCGCGCTTCCCGCGCTCGCGCAGACCGACGTCACGACGAGCCGTATTTCCGGCACCGTTCGCGACGCGGACAACTCGCCACTGCCCGGCGCGACCGTCGAAGCCAGGAACACGGGAACGGGCCTGGTCTCGACGGCGGTCACGAGGAGCGACGGCTTCTACCAGATCATCAACCTGCCGACCGGCATGTACCGGATGACCGCGACGCTCTCGGGCTTCAAATCGGGAGTCCGGGACAACGTGCGCCTCGACATCGGGTCCAAGCCCACCGTCGATTTCCGCCTGACGCTGCTCTCCGTCTCCGAGAGCGTCACCGTGACGTCCTCGGCCGTGGTCGTCGAGGCGACCCGCACCGAGGCCGCCACGACGATCCAGACCGAGCAGCTGAAAGCCCTTCCCATGAACGGGCGCAACTACCAGGACCTGATCCTGCTGACGCCCGAGACGCGCAAGGACCCGGAGAGCCGCGGTACGGTCCTCGTCTCCGGCCAGCGCGGAATCAACACGAATACGACGCTCGACGGAATGGACTTCGACAACGGGTTCTTCGGCGGCACGTTCGGATCCGCGGAAGGGCGCGCACCGCTGGCGCTCTCCCAGGAATCGATCAAGGAGTTCTCGGTCATCCGCAACGGCGCGTCCGTCGAGTTCGGGCCGTCGGGCGGCGGCGTGATCAACCTCATCACGAAGAACGGCACCAACGACCAGCACGGATCGGGCTTCTACTACACGCAGCCCCATTCGACGGTCGCCCGGCTCGCAGTCCCGAAGGGCAGCCCCGCCGGGACGCTCGCGAAAGAAGCGCCGGACACCAAGAAGCAGCAGTATGGCGGCTCGGACGGAGGGGCGATCCTGAAGGACCACCTCTTCTACTTCGTCTCCTTCGACCAGCAGAAGCAGGACGTCGGCATCCCGATCAATTCGGTCGTGCTCGATCCCTCGATCGCCGCGAGGTACCCGGCCTGGGCCTCGGATCCGACCTTCACGCAGACGCAGGACGGCCGCGTCATGTTCGGCCGTCTGGACTACCAGCTCTCCGGCTCCCAGCGAATCATGGCGCGCGTCAATTACGGGCAGTACCTGGGGGACCACGGCACGTCGTCCTCCCAGAGCCAGGCGAGCGGACATAACGGCGTCGAAGGGCTCCAGTCGCACGCCTACGTCGGGGCCTGGAACAGCCAGTGGGGATCCAGCCTCCTCAATGATTTCAACGGTCAGTACATCCTCGAGCAGACGCCGCGGGCCCAGATCCCACCCGAGCTGCCCGAGATCCGCTACGGCAGCTTCAGCTTCGGCGGCGTCAGCTTCCTGCCGATCACCTCGCAGGCGGACCGCGTCGGGTTCGGAGACACGGTGACGTTCCTCACGAAGGACCATGTCATCAAGGGGGGCGCGGAATACAACAAGACCGGTCTCAGCCAGGTCTTCAAGGGCAACTGGAGAGGCGTCTATGTCTTCGCCGGAAACAACCTGGCGAACCTGCTGGCCGGCAAGTGGACCCAGTACTTCCAGTTCGGAGGGCTCGGCGGTCTCACGGCCGACCAGGCGGGGACCGCGGCCTTCTCGCAGAACGAGCTCGCCCTCTTCGTCCAGGACCAGTGGTTCATCACTCCCAAGCTGACCGTCACAGCCGGCGTCCGCTGGGAGAAGCTGGACAACCCCGATAATCCGGTCTTGAACCCCGACCATATCCTTGCCTCCGGTCAGTACGCCCTGGATGGCAGGATTCCCGATCAGAGCAACAAGTGGTCTCCGCGAGCCGGCCTGTCCTACGCCATCGATCCGTTGACGGCGATGCGCCTCTCCTTCGGCCGGTTCTGGGCGCGCACACCCGCCATCCTGTTCTCGCAGCTCCTCACTTCGAACGGTTTGCAGGGCACGCAGTACACGATCAACGCTTCGGCGACCGGTCCGACCGATCCGCTGTCGCCGGGCTGGGGCCCGACCTTCGACCCCGTTGGCATTTCCAAGATCGACTTCTCGAAGGTTCCCGCCCCGCCGCCGCTCGGCGTCTTCGCGAGCAGCACCAACTACAAGGACCCCGTGACGGACCGGATCACTCTCGGGATCGACCGTCAGATCCTCTCGGGCACGAGCGTCGGCGTCGAAGGGACCTACGCGAAGGCGCAGAACCTCGAGCGCCTGAACGACCCGAACCTCACGGTCTGCACCTCCAACACGCAGGCCGGCTGCACCGGAAACGCCAACATCGACGTGAACGGTCTTTCGAAGATCAACGGCCAGCCGGTCTATTCGACCGTCCGGCCGGATCCCTTCTACGCCCGCATCTCGACCTACACCACCGACGCCACCTCCAAGTACGAAGCAGTCACGTTCAACCTCCAGCACCGTTTCACCAAGGACCTCCAGTTCTTCGCCTCGGTGACGTGGTCGGAGGACAAGGACAGCGACTCCAACGAGCGCAATTACGCCGGCGCGCAGGCCGAAGACCTGCACAACCTGAACGGCAGCTACAGCTGGTCCAACCGCGATCAGCGCTGGAAGGTCGGGGCCAACGCCAACTGGAACACCCCCTTTTACGGCATCGGCCTCTCGGGCACGTACCGATTCAACACGGGATCTCCCTACACCGCGACGACCGGCGCCGACGAGAACCGGGACGGCTTCTTCAACGACCGTCCGACGATCGGCGGCGTGCACTTCGCGCGCAACCAGTTCCGGCAGCCCGACTTCTACCAGCTCGACTTCCGGCTGGCCAAGACGTTCTACGTGGGACCCTTCGGCTCTACGCTCGGGCAGGTCGGCCTGACGGCGATCGTCGAGTGCTTCAACTGCACCAACACGGCGAACCGCTTCGTCACGAATTTCTCTTATGGACAGGGGCAGACACCCTCCTCCACGTTCGGCATCACCAACGGCGTGACAACGCTGCCGCGCACGCTGCAGTTCGCGGGCCGCATCGACTTCTAAAGAAGAGACCGATTCCGGAAACCGGGCGGGGGCGACCCCGCCCGGTTTTTTTGCGCGGGAATTCGGAGGTGCGCGGGGCCGCTATCATGGACGTAGCCGGGGATACTCCGGCGGGGAGAAGACGATGAACAGACCCTACGCCGCGCTTTCCGCGTTTTGCGCGCTCGCGGCCGCGTGCGCGACGCTGGGCCTCGGCCCGCCGGGCGGGGACACGAAGCGCGTCAGCGCCGGAAACTGGGGGGCGATGGGCATCGCGCTGGAGGTCACCGAATCCGGCGCGCGGATCGAGTACGACTGCGCGCACGGCACCATCGACCAGCCGCTCGTTCTCGACAAGGAGGGACGCTTCGACGTCCCGGGGCATCATTTCCGCGAGCACGGCGGGCCCGTCCGCGAGGGGGAAGAGTCGAGGGGGGAGCCGGTCCGGTACGTGGGTCAGGTCACGGGCGACACGATGACGCTGACGGTCAAGGCGCAAGGGCGCGACGAGCCGATCGGCAACCACGAGCTCCTCCGCGGCAAGAGCGGCCGCATCCACAAATGCCTCTGAGCCCGCGCGGTTGACGGGAGGAGTCCCCCGCGTCTAACCTGCCGGCACCTTGCGCGCTCGATTCGCGTTCGCGGTCCTTCTCTCGTCGGCCCTGCCGTTGTGCGCTGCGGAAGCCGCGCGCGCTTGCGCCGGGACCTCGCCGATCGGACCCGCGCGGCTCGACGTCGCGTTCACGGAGCCCCGGCCCGGAGTCACGCTCCACGGCGGCGATCTCGTCGAAGTCCGCTGGTCGAGCGTTCCGCGGGACGCCGACGAGGTGGAGTTGCTCCTCTCGGTGGACGGCGGCCGCCACTTCTCTCTGCGCCTGACCGAGGAGCTCGACTCCGACTCGCGCTCCTTCCTGTGGCGTGTCCCCAACCTCGTCGCCGACGAAGCGGCCCTCACGCTCCGGATGGGAATTCACGGCCGCGAGATCGAGAGCGCTTCCGGACCGCTTTTCGCCCTCCGTCCCAACCCGTCCTCGCTCAAGGCGCTGCTGCGCTGGCGGTCCGAGGAGATGTGGCTGGACGCGCAGGGGGAGAGCGCCGTGCCCGAAGAGAGACCGCTCCCCGCGGCGGGGCTCTGTGCCGAGCCGGAGCGCCTGACTGCCCTCCCCGGGATGCCGGAGTGTTCCTTTCTCCCAGGACGTTTGATTCGCGCCCGGCGCTCGTCGCGCGAAAGGCGTCTTTCGAAACCGCCGGCGAGACGGCCGCTCCGGTGGCTCTCGCCTCTCTCTCCCGCTCTCCGCGCTCGATCCCTCCGCGGATCTGAGACCGGCCCGCCCGGGTCAAGCGGCGCCGCTTCCGCCTCCGACGAGGAGCCGGGCGCGCCGTGTTCCGCGCGGTCCGTGGCGACGGCGCCGCGCGGAGCGAAGACCCTTTCCCTTTGTGGCGCGGCCAATGCGCCGCGTCCGCTCGAAAGAGCGGAGCGGCGCCATTCACGAAGGAGCACGAAAATGCCAGTGACAGTGAACTCCCAACTCTGGAGGGAGGCCCGCGAGGCGGGCACGCGGCACGGCCGCGATCTGCCCCGGCTCATCGGGACCCCCAGGACGGTCCTCAATCTCTTTCTTCTCTCGACAACCCCGAAGCCCCGTCTGCGCAACGTCTCCAGACTCTGGATCGAGAGGAACGGCGAGCGCGCAGCCGGCGTCGTCTCGGCGCTGCTCAACCGGCCGCGTGAACCTGGAGGAGCTGTTCCCCGACGGGACCGGCCCGAGGAGAGGCCCCTCGACCCCGAGGAGCGGGAACGCCTCCGGCAGGCCCTCGGCGAGCGTTGGACGGAGCTGACAGCGCGGCAGGCCGCGGTCCTGCGCCTCACCTTCGGGCTGGACGGGCAGCCGGCGTCCCTGGCGCGGGTCGCGGCGGAAATGGGCATCACGCGGGAGCGCGTGCGCCAGGATCGAAGCCGAGGCCCTCCAGAAGCTCGGCGTCCGGCTTCCGAGGGGGCGCCACAAGGCCACGGTCGCCCGCCGCCTGCGCGCGCGCCAGCTTCTGCGAAGCCTGATCGGGACCGCGGACGCCGCCGCGACGTGAGCTCAGGACGGGTTCCGTCGCGGCGCGAGGAAGAACGGGGTGTCAGCCGATCGTCGCGGGCTCGACGATCGCGACCCTCTTCGCGGCGGCGTCGAGCTCCGCCTCGACGCCCATCGGAATGGTCGCTTTCTCCTTGGTGTGGCCGAAGACGAGGCCGGCGAGGACCGGCTTGCCGAGGTCGCCGAGGATCTCATCCAGGAGATCCGTCATCGAGAGGTTGACCTCGAAGCTCGACCTGGCGGGCGTGCACTCGGTGCATGTGCCCCAGACGATGCCGGCGGCTTCCTGTAGCTTGCCGGCGAGCTTCAACTGCGTGAGCATCCGGTCCACGCGGTAGGGAGCCTCCCCCGTGTCCTCGAGGAAGAGAATCTTCCCCCTGGCGTCGAGCTCGTAAGGAGTTCCCATCGTCGTCGAGACGAGCGTCAGGTTTCCGCCGGCGATCGCGCCCCGCGCCTTGCCGGGCGAGACGGTGTGGAGCGGAAAGGATGGCCAGTTCTGGTCGTCCTCCGGCGGATTGGCCAGCTCGCCGATCGGCTCGGCCGAGAAGAGCGCGTTCTTCAGGCTCGCGAGCGACCATGCGGGCATCGACCCCGTGCCGACGGGGCCGTGGAACGTCACGAGCCCAGCCTTCTTCGTGATCGCGAGGTGCAGGCCCGTGATGTCGGAGTAGCCGAGCAGGACCTTCGGGTACTTGCGCAGCAGCTCGTAGTCGATGCCGGCGAGCAGCCGCTCGGTGCCGTAGCCCCCTTCGAGGCAGAAGACTCCCGCCACGGAGGAGTCCGCGAACATCGAGTGAAGGTCCTCCAGCCGCTCCTTCTCAGAACCCGCCATGTACCCATGCCGCGCCTTGACGTATTTCCCGACGCGGCACTTGACGCCGAGGAGCGCCTCCAGCCGCGCCGCCGCGAGCTCTATCCGCCAGGTGTCAAACACATAGGACGACGGCGTGATCAGCCCGATCGTGTCGCCGGGCTTCAACGTCCGCGGCTTGACCATCGGCCGCGCCGAGGCCGGCACCGGAGTCGGACTCGGCTTGCGTCCCGCCAGCGCCCCCGCGCCAGCCAGGACGGCCATACCCAAAGCCTCGCGTCTCGTCTTCATCGAGGGTTGCAACTATCGACCCTCAGCGCCCATCGCCTTCTTCCGCGCGGCCTCAAATTCGTCGCCGGGCGTCCAGCGCGGCATCTGGTCCGCGTTGGCGACTCGGAGGCCGAGGAGGAAGGCGAGGCGCGCGTCGTCCACGGCGCCCGAGAAGTCGTAGCTCTCGCGGTACTCGTCGGAGGGCTGGTGGTAGGTGTTCTTCTCGTAATTCTCGACCTGCTCCTTGCCGTAGCCGGAGGGCTTGCCGATGACGTCGGTCCCGAACTTCAGGTACGCCGCGGGGACGCCGACCTTCGCGAAGTTGAACTGGTCGGAGCGGTAGAACCGGCCGCGGTCGGGGAACTGGTCCGGCTTGACCTCGCGCCCCTGCGTCTTCGCGACGGCGACGACGTCCGCGTCGAGCGAGGATTTGCCGAGGCCGATGAGCGAGATGTCGCGCGTCTTCCCGAACCAGTTCGCCTCGTCGATGTTGATGTCGGCGGCGATCTTCCCGACCGGCACCGGCGGATGCGCCGCGAAGAACTGGGAGCCGAGCAGCCCCTGCTCCTCCCCTGCCACGAACGCGAAGTAGACGGTGCGGCGGGGCGGCTGGCGCAGCTCCGCGAAGGCCCTCGCCACCGAAAGGATGGACGCCACGCCGGACGCGTTGTCGATCGCGCCGTTGTAGATCGCGTCGTCCTCCGCGCGCGGGCCGGCCTTGATGCCGAAGTGATCGTGGTGCGCCGTGTAGACGACAGCCTCGCCGGAGAGCCGCGGGTCCCGCCCCGCGATCTTCCCGACGACGTTGCCCGACTCCTTCCGGACAATCGTGTTGGAGAGCGCGAAGGAGAAGCGGACGCCGAGCGGTACCGGCCGGAACGAGCGGGACTCGGCCGACGCCCGCAGCGCATCGAGGTCCTTGCCGCCGAGCTTCGCCACCGCGCGCGACAGCTCCTCCGTCGCCCACATCCGGATCTGGACCCGCGGAGATCCTTCGTCGGGCAGCTCGAAGTTCTCCCCGGCCCAGGAGTTCTTGACGACGTGCCACGGATACCCGGCCGACGCAGTGGTATGGATGAGGATCGCGCCGGCCGCCCCTTCTTCGCGGCCATCAGGTACTTGTAGTCCCACCGCCCGTACCAGAGCCGCGTCTTCCCCGCGAAGAGGTTCGGGTCGCTCTCCGGGTCGTTGTTCATCATCAGGAGGACCTTCCCGGTAAGGTCCACGTCCTTGTAGTCGTCCCACTGGTACTCCGGCGCGACAATGCCGTATCCGACGAAGACGATCTCGGCGTCCTCGATCTTCGCCGACGGTTTCTGGACTCCCGAGAAGGCGACGAAGTTTTCTCCCGGCGTTCCCTCCGCGCTGCCGCGATCGGAGCGGAAGAGCGCCGGCCCCGGGAAGCTCGCCTTGAGACCCACCAGAGGTACCTTCTGGATCCAGCCGCCGTCCGGAGCGCCGGGCTTCAACCCCATCGCCTCCATCTGCGACTGGATGTAGGCCTCGCCGAGCGAGTCCCCGCGCGTGGCCGGGCCGCGCCCCTCCAGCAGATCCGACGCGAGGAACTTCGTCTGCGCCCGGAGCACCTCCTCGGTGATTCTCCCCTCGGCCCGGCGGACTTCCGCCGCGTCGGGGCGGGCGGCCGGAGGAGTCTGCCCGGCGAGCGCCGGGGCGAGGAGAAGCGAGCCCGCGAGGAGCCGGACGAGAGGCCTCACGCGCGGGGCGACGGCACGGGCGTCGGGACCTTCGCCGGCGGGGTCGCCCGGGAGTCGGGCTTCGCGAGCGGACCCCTGGCCGCCGGCGTCTCCTGCGGGCGCGGGGGCTGGTCCTTCGGCATCGGCTTCCTCGGCATCATGCCGTCGCGCATCGCCGCGTTGTAGACGAAGGACGCGATGACGACGGAGGCCTGCATCAGGTCCTCCTTCTGCAGCCGCTCGTAGACGTCCATGTTCGTGTGATGGGTGCGCGTGTCGTACTCGACCTCATCCTGGACGAACTGGAAGCCCGGCAGGCCGACGGCGTCGAAGGAGAGGTGGTCGGTGCCGCTCGTGTTGCGCATCGTCACGGCCGTGACGCCGAGGTCCTTCAGCGGCTCGATCCACGATTCGAAGATCGGCACGACCGCCGCGTTCTCCTGCGCGTAGACGCCCCGGATCTTGCCGGTGCCGTTGTCGAGGTTGAAATAGGCGGAGAGCTTCGCGTGCTCCGGCTTGACCGTCAGCGGCCCGGTCGGCGGCCTCATAAAGGAGGGAAGGTCTTCCTGATCCGGGGTGAGGGGCGTCTTGGGCTGCGGGCGCGAGGCGAAGTGCTCCGAGACGTAGCCGCGCGAGCCGAAGAGTCCCTGCTCCTCGCCGCTCCAGAGGGCGATGCGGATCGTGCGCCGGGGCTTGACGCCGAGCGCCTTCAGGATCCGCACGGCCTCCATCGTCGCGGCGACGCCGGCGCCGTTGTCCGTCGCGCCGGTCCCGCCGTGCCAGGAATCCATGTGGGCTCCGAGCATGACAAGCTGACCGTTTTTGTCTGAACCGGGGATCTCCGCGACCGTGTTCCACGCCTTCGGTTCGTCGGTGAACTTCGTCTTGAGGTTGATCTCCAGCTCGACGGGCTCCTTGTGGTCGAGCAGCCGCCCGATCCGCTCCCAGTGCTCGATCGCCATCATGAGCGAGGGCACCGTCGCGGGCGCGTCCTTGCGCTGCCCGCCCTGGACTCCCTGGACGCGGAACGTGCCGCCATCGAGCGCGCCCGCCTCGAGGACCGCGGCGACTTTCTCCTCGACGAGGAACTTCGTCAGCTCGCGCTGGAACGCGCGCCGCCGGGCGAACTCCTCGCGATTGAAGGGCTGGCCCGCGCGCATGTAAGGGCGGCCCGGGATCTCGTAGCGGGCGATGTCCGCGAGCGACTTCTCGTCGTAGCGCTCCGAGAGCGCCTTCTCCTGCGGCTTCACGTCGCGCGTCTCGCCGAGCATCACGATCTTGCCGGCGAGCTTCCCCTTCTGCTTCTCGAGGTCGTCCTTCTCCGTCAGCTTGACCTTGACCGCCTGGGCGCGCACCGGCCCGTCGGTTCCGGGGCTCCAGGCGAGCGGCAACGCGAGGAGCTCGGCGACATCGGGCGACAGCATCCGCACCGTCGCGACCTCGTAGCTCCAGCCGCGCCCGAACGGCTCCCACGCT
This sequence comes from uncultured Acidobacteriota bacterium, assembly GCA_963815865.1. Taxonomy (GTDB): domain Bacteria; phylum Acidobacteriota; class Thermoanaerobaculia; order UBA5066; family Gp7-AA6; genus JAWOLE01. Next base: position 347,229 of record CAWFIK010000003.1, on the reverse strand, counting down.
TCGAGGTGCGCGTTGACGAGCCCCCACTCCTCCAGCTGCTGGCGCGTCCATTCGTTGGCCCGCCGCATGTTGGGGGACCCGGTCAGGCGCGGGCCGATCTTGTCCATGAGAGTGCTCGCGGTCTCCATGACCTTCGAGTTGCGGAACCCCTCCAGCCGGATCCGGGTGACCATGTCCAGGTCCACCCGCTCCTGTCCCGGCAGAGACGAAACCAGCAGGAGCGAGCAGAGCGCAGCGGCGAAAACCTTTCGCAAGGGGACCTCCTCCTCAAGAAAATATGGAAATCGCACGCTACCATACGATGAAAACGGGGGAAAAATTACAGCTCTTTGCGCGGGCGGCCGGTCGAGCCAGCCGGCTACTCGGCCAGAAACAGCGTCAGCGCAAAGCGGGCCTCGGGCTCGATCCATTGCTCCAGGGCCCGGAAGCCGGTCGCCGCGCCCATCGCGAGCACCTGCTCGGCGGAGTACTTGTAGGAGCTCTCGGTCCAGATGAACTCGCCGGCCTCAAAAGAGACGTCGCAGTCGGCGCGCGGGATCGCGACCCGCTGCGCGCGCCGCGACACGAGGTGCATCTCGACGCGGCTCTCGGCCGCGTTCCAGATCGCGCGGTGGTCGAAACCTCCGAGGTCGAAGTTCCCGTCGAGCTCGCGGTTGATCCGCACGAGCAGGTTCTTGTTGAACGCCGCGGTGATGCCGAGCGGATCGTCGTAGGCGAGCTGAAGGTCCTTCTCCGGCTTGACGAGATCCGCTCCCAGCAGGAGCGCGTCTCCCGGACGCAGCGCCCGCCGGATCTCCGAGAGGAATTCGTGGGAGGCCGGCGGGTCGAAGTTGCCGATGTTCGACCCGAGGAAGAGGACGAACATCGTCCCCCGTCCCCGCCCCTCCGCGGCGCGCCGCAGCCCCTCCTCGTAGGTCGCGCGGTGCCCGACGACCGAGACGTGCTCGAAGCGGCCGAGCGTTCGCTCGGACAGCTCGAGGGCCGTGGGCGAGATGTCGATCAGGTGGACCGAGACCGGACGGCGGCGGCTGCGTAGCGCTTCGGCGAGCATCGCGATCTTCTCGCCGCTGCCGCACCCGAGCTCGACGAGCGTCAGCGGGTTCGCCAGCTGCGCGACGACCTGGTCCGCCCACCGGGAGAGCAGCCTCCCTTCGGCCCGCGTGACCCGATACCATGGGAGCCGGCTGATCGCCTCGAAGAGACAGGACCCGAGCGCGTCATACAGGTACTTTGACTGGATCTGCTTCGGCTTGAGCGACAGGTCGCGTTTGACGTCCGCCGCGAAATCGCCAATCTGGTGATCGGGTGATTGGTGATCGGGTGATTGAAATGGGGCAGACGCGCTCAGGCTTCGGTCGATCACCCGATCACCCGATCTTCCGATCACCCGATCACTTGGCACACCGGAACCCCGCATACACATACGGATAGTTCCCGCGGAACCAATTCCGAAAGCTTCTCCGCAGCAGCTCTTTCGCGGTGGCCGGGGACGCGCCCTTCATGACCCAGTGTTTTCCGTCGAAGAAGTCCGTGGAATAGACGGGGTAGGAGGCCATCGGCTCGAATCCGGGAAAACCGCTGAACACCGTCGAAGTCCATTCCCAGCCATTGCCGACGAGGTCGAGGACTCCCCACGCGCTCGCGCCCGCAGGAAACGAGCCGACCGGCACCGGGTCGGAGCGGCGGAAGTCGAAATTCCCCCGGGTCTCGTCGGGCGGCTCTTCCCCCCACGGATAGGAGAGCTCCTCGCCGCCCGGCGTCCCGTAGGCGGCGCGGTGAAACTCCGCTTCGGTCGGCAGACGTTTCCCCTTCCAGCGGGCGTAGGCCTCCGCCTCCGCGTGCGAGACGTATACGGGCCAGGCCGCGGGGAGCGGAATTGCCTCGTACATTCCGCGCCAGGACCAGGTTCCATCCGCGCGCTCCCAGAAAGTCGGGTGCTCGACGCCGCCTCGCGAACGCCACTCCCATCCCTCCTCGTCCCAGAGCTCGCGCTTGCCGTACCCCCCCGCCTCGACGAACTTCAGGAACTCGCCATTTGTGACGTTGAAGACGTCGATCTCGAAACCGGCGACTTCGACGCGGTGCTCGGGAAATTCGTTGTCCCAGCCGAAGGGCACACGATCGCGCGCGGCGCCGAGCGTCGCCACGCCGGCCGGGACCCGGACGGTTCTCGGCGGCGGCGAACCGTTGCCGGCCAGCAACGGCGGCTCGGAGGCGGGACGGATCTTCCTGTCGAACGGAAGGCGGTGCCACATGTAACGCAGCGTCTCCTGGTGCATCGGCTCGTGCTCGAGCACCGTGTACACGGCAAGGCCGCCGCGGAGCACAGGTTGGTCGTCGCGGAGGACGTCCTTTTCGAGCAACGCCTCCCGGATCGCCCGGTCGGCGCGATCTCCGTACGACTGGATCTGCTCTCGAGACGGCCAGCGGAACGGGGCGCGGCCGACCGCCGACTCGTCTTCCGGGTCGATACCGCGCTCGAACAGGACCTCGTAGCCGGCATCGATTCCGCGCTCCCGGAGTCCCCTCTTGACCAGCGTGTTCACGTTGAACGCCGGCAGATGCCCCTCGTAGAAACAGATCGGATTGCGCAAAGGGATCGGGCGCGCTTCGTAGGCCTCGGGAACGACAGTGTCGAACAACTCCCGCGAGCGCCTGCGGTTCCTGTCGAACCATTCCACAAAAGCCCGGCGATCGAACGTCATCATCGGCGACTTCATGCTAATACGATGCCGAAGGGGTGTTAGATTCGAGCCTGTGCGCGGCGCCGCTCTCCTCCTTCGCGTTGTTGCGCTGGCTCTCATCGCGAGCGCGGTTGCGGGCCCGGCGTTTTCGACCGAGCCGGTGATCGAGAAGAAACCGTCCCCGGCCCCCGCGGCGTCCGCGACGGGGGAAACGCTCGCGTTCGCACCCGATATCGCGGGACGGTTGCGGCAGCTCCCCGCCACGAAGCTCGACTATGACCATTCCCTTCTGAGCGAGCCGGAGAAACGGGCTCTCAACAAGCTGCTCGAAGCCTTGCGCGTGATCGACGAGATCTATCTGCGGCAGGTGTCCGAGGAGAACCCGTCGCTGCGGGCGTCGCTCCAGCGGGCCGCCGGCAGCCGGCCGGATGCCAACGACGCTCTCCGTTACTTCACCATCAACCAGGGGCCGTGGGACAGGCTCAAGGGAAACGAGCCGTTCATCGGCTCGCGCGGCAAGCCGCCCGGGGCGGCCTTCTATCCGGCCGACCTCACGAAGGAGGAGTTCGAGGGCTGGCTGAAGGCCCATCCGGAAGACAAGGCGAAGTTCCTGGGTCTCTTCACCGTGATCCGCCGCGACGGCAAGCGGCTCGTCGCGATCCCGTACTCGAAGTACTACGGTCCGGAGCTGACCCGCCTCGCGAAGATCCTGCGCGACGCGGCCGGCCTGACGGCAAACGCGTCCCTGAAGAAGTATCTGACGCTCCTGGCCGGTGCGGTCCTCTCCGACGACTACTACGCCTCCGACCTCGCGTGGATTGACCTTGACTCCGACATCGAGGTGATTCTGGGACCCTACGAAGTGTACGAGGACGCTCTCTTCAACTACAAGGCCGCCTTCGAGGCGTTCGTCACGGTGCGCGACAAGGCCGAGAGCGCGAAGCTCGCCGTCTATGCCGCTCACCTGCAGGACATGGAGAAGAACCTGCCCATCCGCGAGGAGCAGAAGAACTTCTCGCGCAAGTTCGAATCTCCCATCCGGGTGGTGCAGGAGGCCATGACGGCGGGCGACTCGCGCATCGCCGTCCAGACCTCCGCGTTCAACCTCCCCAACGACGAGCGCGTGCGGCAGGCGAAAGGCTCCAAGAAGGTCCTGCTCAAGAACGTGATGGAGGCGAAGTTCCGGTCGAGCGGTCTGCCGATCGCGCAGCGCGTCCTCGATCCGGCGCAGGCGGGACTCCTCTCCTTCGACGCATATTTCAATCACACCCTCTTCCACGAGATGTCGCACGGCCTCGGACCGGGCATCATCATGGGACCCGACGGGAAGAAGGTGGAGGCGCGGCTCCTGCTCAAGAACCTCCACTCGACGATCGAGGAATGCAAGGCCGACGTGCTCGGCATCTGGAACATCCTCTATGGCATGGACCGGAAGTGGATGAAGGGGTTCGATGAAGCGGCGCTCTTCGCGACCGATGCCGGCCTGATGTTCCGCTCGATGCGCTTCGGGCTGGAGGAGGCGCACGGCGGCGGCACGGCGGTGCAGTGGAACTGGTACCGGGAGAAGCGGGCGATCGAGCCCTCCTCGAGCGGCCGTTTCCGCGTGCGAATGGAGAAGGTCCGCGAAGCGGTCCGCTCGCTCGCCACGGAGCTGCTGGAGATCGAAGCGACCGGAGACCTCCCGCGCGCGCGCCTGCTGCTCGAGCGCTACGGGAGGATGACGCCGGAGATCAAGGCCACGATCGCTCATCTGGGCGATGTGCCGGTCGACATCGCTCCGGTTTTCACGGCGGCCGGTGAGAAATGACGGAGCTGCGGCGCGCATCTACGAGAGCGGCCGATGACGAATTCGATGACCCTCATCGGCTTGCATCTTGCTGTGAGCGAAACAACTGGAGGTGAACCGTGGTAGAGACCGAGACTCCCGCTGAGAATCCGGCACCGGCAGCGGCTCAAAAACGCCGCAAGGCGCCGGCCCGGCGCAAGGCCCCTTCGCGCAAGGCGCCGGCGCGGCGCAAGAAAGCGACGGGCCGGGCCCGCGCGACGGCGAAGAACCTGTCGGCATTACTGGACGGATGGTCGGCCAAAGCGGCCGCCGCCGGAAAGGGGCTGAAGACTCTGTCCGGGCAGGGCACGGACGCTGCCGGGAAGGCCTTCCGGGCGCGGGCGCGGCGTCGAAGAAGACGATCGCGCGCCTGGCGAAAGAGTGGGAAGGAATGGACACGAAGCGCCGGACGCAGTTCGTCGCCGCGCTCCTCGCCGCTCTCGCCGCGGCTTCGGCGCCGATCGTTCGGGCCCGATTGAAGAAGTAGCGCGGTCGCGCCGCGCGCCTCCGCGTGCCGTCATGGACTGGCACGGTTTCTGCTGCCTCGTTGCTCTGCGGATGAATTTCTCAAACGACTTCGTCCTCAGCAGGCGGAGGCTCTGCTCGCCCGGCGGATCGGTTCGGCCGCGGCCCTTCGCCGCCGGCGGCGAGGGGAACCGGAATGCCGACGGCCGCTGAGCCCATCCGCGGCGAGCTCTTCTCGACCGAGCGCCTCGAACAGTTCGCGGAGGGATTGGCGGCCGAGCACGCGGTTTTCCCCGGCCAGCGCCGGGGTCGCCCGCTCCTGCCGAGGCTGCAGGAAAACGGGCGCGTCCTGCTCTCCTCGTACCGCTCGATCGCGAGCGCGATCCGCGAGGAGCGGACGATCTCTCCCGCGGCCGAATGGCTCGTGGACAACTTCCACATCGTGGAGGACCAGCTGCGGGAGATCCGCGAAGATCTCCCCCCCGGCTTCTACCGCGAGCTGCCGAAACTCTCCCGCGGCCCGCTCGAGGGATACCCGCGCGTCTACGCGCTGGCCTGGGCCTTCGTCGAGCACACCGACAGCCATTTCGACCCGGAGACGCTGCGCCGGTTCGTGCGCGCGTACCAGCGCTCCCGGCTCCTGACAATCGGAGAGCTCTGGGCGATCGCGATCTCCCTGAGAGTCGTCCTCGTCGAGAACCTGCGGCGCCTCGCGGTGCGCATCGTCGAGCGGCGCAGCGGCCGCGAGGAAGCCGACGCGATCAGCGACACGCTCCTGGGCGTCGAGGGACAGCCGCCCCCGGACGCGCGCCCGATCCTGCGCGCGCTGGAGGAGCGGCCGCTCTCCGGCCCGTTCGCCGTCCGGCTCATCGAGCGGCTGCGCGAGCAGGACCCCCATGTCACGCCCGCCATCTCCTGGCTTGCGGAGCGGCTCGCCGCCCAGGGAGTCTCGGCCGAAGAGATCGTGCGGCAGGAACAGCAGGAGCAGGTCGCGACGCACGTCACCGTGCGCAACGTCATCACGAGCATGCGGCTGCTCTCCTCGGTGGACTGGGCCGAGTTCTTCGAGAGCGTCAGCCTCGTCGAGGAAGCGCTGCGCGAGGGGACGCGCGTGGCCGAGATGGACTTCCCGACGCGCGACCAGTACCGGCGCGCCGTCGAGGAGCTCGCCCGGGGGAGCCGCTTCTCCGAGGTCGAGGTCGCGCGGCGCGCGGCGAGCCGGGCGGCGAAGGCGGCCGCTGGCCTTGCCGGCAGGGGGTTCGGGGGACCGCAGGGTCCCCCGCTGAGATCAGCGAGCGAGTCCCGACTCGCGGACCCGGGCTTCTTCCTGATCGCGCAGGGGCGGGAGAGTTTCGAGAAGGAGCTCGCCTACCGCGTTCCCCTGCGGCACTGGTTGAAGCGCGCCTGGCTGCGCCACGCGACCGGCGGCTACATCGGGACGGTCGTGTTCCTGACCGCGGTGATCGTCAGCTGCCCGGTCGTGATCGCGGCGTTCGCGGGGGAGCCCCTCCTTCCGTTGATCCTGATCGCCCTGCTCGCGCTCGTCCCCGCCTCCGACCTCGCGATCGCGGTCGTCAACCGCGACGTCGCGCGGATCGTCCGGCCGCGGCGCCTGCCGAAGCTCGAGCTGAAGAGCGGAGTTCCGGGCGAGCTCCGGACGCTCGTCGTGGTCCCGACGCTCCTCGCGAGCGAGAGCGACATCGCCCAGCAGATCGAGCGCCTCGAGGTTCACTACCTCGCCAACAGCGAGGGGGACCTGCGGTTCGCTCTCCTCTCGGACTGGACCGACGCGCCGGCCGAGAGCGCGGACGGGGACGAAGAGCTCGTCGCGGCCGCGGCCGCCGGCATCGCGCAGCTCAACGCGCGCCACGGACCCGCTCCCGGCGGAGGCGAGCGGTTTCTGCTTCTCCACCGCCGGCGCTCCTGGAACGAGAAGGAAGGGGAATGGATCGGCTGGGAGAGGAAACGGGGAAAGCTCCACGAGTTGAACCGGCTCCTGCGCGGTGCGAAGGACACGACGTTCCTTCCGCTCGCCCCGAGCGTGGCCTCCGTCCCTGCCGACGTGCGCTACGTGATCACCCTCGACGAAGACACGCGCCTGCCGCGGGAAGCCGCCCGGGGCCTGATCGGCACGATGGCCCATCCGCTGAACCAGCCGGTCTTCGACCTGGAGACCGGGTGCGTCGCCGGGGGGCACGCGGTGCTCCAGCCGCGTGTGACCCCGACGCTCCCGGAGACCGGCTCCGGCACGATCTTCCAGCAGGTGTTCTCCGGGCCGCGCGGCACCGACCCCTACGCGTTCGCCGCGTCCGATCTGTACCAGGATCTCTTCGGCGAAGGGATCTACACGGGCAAGGGGATCTACGACGTGGACGCGTTCGAGCGCGCGCTTGCCGGCCGCATTCCGGAAAACGCGCTCCTCTCCCACGACCTCTTCGAGGGCCTTTTCGCGCGCGCAGGCCTCGTCGCCGACATCGAGCTCTTCGAGGGTTACCCGGCGCACTACGAGGCCGCGGCCATTCGCAAGCACCGCTGGGCGCGGGGCGACTGGCAGCTGCTCCCCTGGATCTTCGGCAAGGTGCCGGACGCGGCGGGCCGGAGGGTCCGCAACCCGATTTCCGCGATCGGCCGCTGGAAGATGCTCGACAACCTCCGCCGCAGCCTCTTCCCGCCGGCCGCGTTGGCGACGCTCGTCGCGAGCTGGACGCTGCCCGGCGGAAGACCCGACATCTGGACCGGGTTCGTCGTCGCCACGATCCTGATCCCGGGGCTTCTGGCGTTCTTCACCGGGCTGCTGATCCCGCCGCGCCGCGGGATCGCCAAGAGAAGCTACGTGGGACGCCTCGGCGCCGAGCTGGCGCTGTCGTTCGCCCAGGGAGCGCTGCGGATCGTGCTCCTCGCGCATCAGGCCTGGCTCATGGCCGACGCCGGCGCGAGGACGCTTGCGCGGCTCTGGATCACGCGGCGTCGCCTGCTCGAATGGGTCCCCGCCCGACAGGCGCGGCGCCACCTCGACCTCGCGCTCTCCGGGTTCTACCAGCGCATGAGCTCCGCTCCGCTCCTGGCGGTCGCGGCCGCGCTCGCCGTCGCGCTTCTGCGGCCGGGCTCCTTCGCCCAGGCGGGCCTCTTCCTCGCGGCCTGGGTCGCCTCTCCGGCCGTGGCCCGCTGGGCAAGCCTCCCCCCCCGCGACGAGGAGGAGAAACCGCTGCCGGCCGCCGACACGAGGTTCCTGCGCTCGATCGCGCGGCGGACCTGGAGGTTCTTCGACGTATTCGCCCGGACGGAGGAGAACGCGCTTCCGCCCGACAACTTCCAGCAGCTTCCCCAGCCGGTCGTGGCGCACCGTACCTCGCCGACGAACATCGGCCTTCTTCTCCTTTCGACGATCACCGCGAACGACCTCGGCTGGATCGGGACGGAGGAGATGGTCGACCGCCTCGAGGAGACCCTCAGAACGGTCGGGCGGCTCGAGCGGTACAGGGGCCACCTCTACAATTGGTATGACACGCGGAGCCTGAAGCCTCTCGATCCGCGGTATGTCTCGACGGTGGACAGCGGCAACCTGGCCGGAGACCTCATCGTCGTCAAACAGGCGTGCCTCGAGCAGATCGGGAACCCCATCACTTTCGCCGGCGCGCTCGGGGGGATCGGCGACGCCTTCGCGCTCCTGCGCGAGACCGCCGCGGACCTCGCCCCGGGGGAAGAGGGAGCCGTGACGCGCCGGCAGCTGGAGACGTCGCTCGACGCGCTCGAAGCGTGCCTCGGGCCGGAGCCCGTCTCCGCGGCACAGTGGGGCCGGCGCCTCTCGCAGCTCTCGCAGAGGGCCGAGACCGTCCTGGATACAGTCCGGGCGCTCGCCCAGGACCGGCCGGACGCGCGCTTCGCGGAGGCGCTCGAATGGGCCCAGGCAGTCGCCCTCGCGGTCGCGAGCCATGCCCGCGACTTCGAGGAGACGCAGTGCTGGACCCGCTTCCTGCCCGGCGGCTCGCCGCGCTCCTCGGAGCTCCCCGCCGCCGCCTCCCGGACGCTCGAGGAGTTGAACGGAGAAGAGGCGCCCCTCGAGGCGCTTCCCGACGCCTATGAGGCGGCCGCCGGGGAAATCGAGAAGATCGGCGCCGAGGGAGGCGCGGCCGCCGCCACGCTCGTTCGGGAGCTGCGGCACTGCGCCGGCCGCGTCGCGGCCCTGACCCGGCGCCTGACGGAGCTGTCCCGCCTGGCCACGGGCCTCATCGAAGAGATGGACTTCACGTTCCTCTTCGACCCCGAGCGCAAGCTCTTCTCGATCGGCTTCAACCTGTCCGACGGCCGGCTGGACCCGGGGTACTACGACCTGCTCGCCTCGGAGGCGCGCCTGGCGAGCTTCATCGCGATCGCGCGCGGAGACGTTCCCGTGTCCCACTGGTTCCGCCTCGGCCGCTCGCTGACCCCGATCGGAAAGGGCTCGGCGCTCATCTCCTGGTCCGGCTCGATGTTCGAGTACCTGATGCCGGATCTCGTCATGAAGGCGCCGGCCGGAAGCCTCCTCGACCAGACCAACCGGCTCATCGTGCAGAGGCAGATCACCTACGGCGAGGAGCGCGGCGTGCCGTGGGGCATCTCGGAGTCGGCCTTCAACGCCCAGGACCTGCACTTCACCTATCAGTACTCCAACTTCGGCGTCAGCGGCCTGGGCCTGAAGCGCGGCCTCTCGGAGGACCTCGTCGTCGCGCCGTATGCGACGGCCCTCGCGGCGATGGTGGACGCCGCCGCCGCCGTCCGCAACTTCGAGCGCCTCGCGGCGGCGGGCGCCCTCGGCCGGTACGGGTTCTACGAGGCCGTGGACTACACGGCCCTGAGATTGCGCGAGGGAGAGAAGGGCGCGATCGTGCACGCCGTCATGGCGCACCACCAGGGGATGACGGTCGTGGCCCTCGGCAACGTCCTCACTCGCGGAGCGATGAGGACACGCTTCCACGCCGAGCCGGCCGTGCAGGCGACGGAGCTGCTCCTGCAGGAGCGGACCCCATCGACGGTCTCCGTCGCGCGCCCGCGGGCCGACGAGGTTTCGACCCATCTGCACGTGCGCGACTTCGTGCCGCCGGTGCTGAGGCGCTTCCGCTCCCCGCACGACCCGACGCCGCGCGCGCACCTGCTCTCCAACGGACGCTATTCGGTCATGATCACGGCCGCGGGCTCCGGCTATTCCCGCTGGCGCGGCCGGGACGTGACGCGCTGGCGGGAAGACGTCACGCGCGACTGCTGGGGAACGTACGTCTTCCTGCGCGACGTGGACGCCGGGCGCGTCTGGTCGGCCGGCTACCAGCCCGCCGGCGCGGAGGCGAGCGCGTATGAGGTCTTCTATTCCGAGGACCACGTCGAGATCCGGAGACGGGACGCGTCCCTGACGACGACGACGCACATCGTGGTCTCCGCGGAAGACGACGCGGAGATCCGGCAGGTCTCCGTCACGAACCTCGGGACGCGGCCGCGCGAGATCGAGATCACCTCCTACGCGGAGCTGGCGCTCGCGCCCTCCGCTGCGGACCGGGCGCATCCCGCCTTCTCGAACCTCTTCGTCCAGACGCAGTTCGTGCCCCACCTCGAGGCGATCCTCGCCACGCGCCGGCCGCGCGAGCCGGACGAGAAGCCGATCTGGATCGCGCATGTGGCGGCGGTCGAGGGAGAGACGGTGGGAGCGGTGCAATTCGAGACGGACCGCGCGCGGTTCCTCGGGCGCGGCCGCGGCATCCGCAACGCCGGCTCGATCGAGGACGGTCGCCCCCTCTCCAACACCGTCGGCTCCGTGCTCGATCCGATCATGAGCCTGCGGCGCCGCGTGCGGCTGCCGGCCGGCGCGACGGCGCGCATCCACTTCGCGACCCTCGCCGCGGATTCGCGCGAGAAGGCCGTGGAGCTGGCCGACAAGTACCGCGAGCCGGCGGCGTTCGAGCGCACGGCCAATGTCGCCTGGACGCAGGCCCAGGTGCAGCTGCGGCACCTCGGCATTACCGCCGACGAGGCGCACCTCTTCCAGAGAGTCGCGACGCGGATCCTCTATTCCGATCCGACGCTGCGCGCCCCCGCGCACGTCCTCCTGCGCAACCGCAAGGGTCCCTCGGCGCTCTGGCCCCACGGGATCTCCGGCGACCTGCCGATCGTGCTTTTGCGGATCGACGATCCGGACGACCAGGACATCGTCCGCCAGCTTCTGCGCGCCCACGAGTACTGGCGCACGAAGGGGCTCGCCGTGGACCTGGTGATCGTCAACGAGCAGGCGACCTCCTACGGCGAGGACCTGCGGCAGGCGCTCGAGGCGCTCGTGCGCTCGCGCCGCCAGGCCGATTCCGCGGACGGGGCGCCGCCGGTCGGAGGGATTTTCCTCCTGCGCCGCGACCTCGTCTCGACCGATGACCACGATCTGCTCCGCTCCGCGGCGCGCGTGGTCCTGCTGTCGCGGCACGGCACGCTCGCCGAGCAGATCGTCCGCCTGCTTCGCCGCGAGCCGGCGGCCCGGCCTCCCCGCCCCTCGCCTCCGAGCGCGCCGACGGGGGACGTTCCCGCGCCGCAGCTGGAGCTGGAGTTCTTCAACGGCCTCGGCGGATTCGGAGACGACGGGCGCGAGTACGTCACGATCCTGGGGGAGCGGCAGTGGACCCCGGCCCCCTGGATCAACGTCATCGCCAACCCCGCGTTCGGATTCTTCGTGTCCGAGTCCGGCTCCGGCTGCACCTGGGCGGTCAACAGCCAGCAGAACCAGTTGACGCCCTGGTCCAACGACCCCGTCAGCGACCCGCCCGGCGAGGCGATCCTCGTCCGCGACGAGGAGACCGGCGAGATCTGGGGAGCGACGCCCCTCCCCGCTCGCGACGCGTGGCCCTACGTGGCGCGGCACGGGCAGGGGTACAGCCGCTTCGAGCACGAGAGCCGCGGCATCCGGCTCGACCTGACGCAGTTCGTGCCGCTCGAGGACCCGGTCAAGATCTCGTTTCTCTCCGTCGAGAACCGCTCCCGCTCGCACCGGGATCTCTCCGTCACCGCCTACGCCGAGTGGGTGCTCGGCACTCAGCGCGGCGCCGCGGCGCCGTTTCTCATCACGCAGCGGGACGCGGAGAGCGGGGCGCTCTTCGCGCTGAACCCGTGGAACGAGCAGTTCGCCGGGCGTGTGGCCTTTGCAGACATGACCCCGGACCCGACGGCGTGGACGGCGGACCGCTCCGAGTTCCTCGGCCGCAACGGGACCCTCGACGCCCCCGCCGCGCTCTCCCTCGAGGGGAAGCTCTCGGGAAAGGCGGGCGCGGGGCTCGATCCGTGCGCCGCGCTGCAGACCACGCTGCGCCTCGCTCCCGGCGAGAAGGCGCACGTCGTGTTCCTCCTCGGCCAGGGGGACAACGAGGCCGACGCGCGCAGTCTCATCGCGCGCTATCGCAAGGAAGACCTCGGCGCGTGCCTCGCCTCCGTGCGCCGGATGTGGGACGACACGCTCGGCGCCGTGCGGATCGAGACGCCCGACCGCTCGATGGACATCCTCCTCAACCGGTGGCTTCTCTACCAGACCCTTTCCTGCCGGGTCTGGGGGCGCACCGCGTTCTACCAGGCCTCCGGCGCCTACGGTTTCCGCGATCAGCTCCAGGACGTCATGGCGCTGACCGCGGCCCGCCGCGAAGTCACGCGGGGGCACCTGCTGCGCGCCGCCTCGCGCCAGTTCGAGGAGGGGGACGTGCAGCACTGGTGGCACTCTCCGTCCGGAGGAGGTGTCCGCACGCGGATGTCCGACGACCGGATCTGGCTCCCCTACGCCGTCACGCACTACATCGAGGTCACCGGCGACGCGAGCGTGCTCGACGACCGCGTGCCGTTCGTGCGCGGCGAGCCTCTCAAGCCCGAGGAGCTCGAGCGGTTCTTCGCGCCCGAGGTCTCCGCCGAGAGCGCGACGCTCTACGAGCATTGCGCCCGCGCGCTCGACCGCAGCCTCGAGGTCGGGGCGCACGGCCTGCCGCTCATCGGCACCGGGGACTGGAACGACGGAATGAACCGCGTCGGTCTCGAGGGGAAGGGGGAGAGCGTCTGGCTCGCCTGGTTCCTCCACACGAACCTGTGGGAGTTCGCCCGCCTCGCGCGGGAGCGCGGCGACGTCGAGCGCGCGGACCGCTGGCGCGCGCACGTGGACGCGCTGAAGATGGCGGTCGAGCGGGACGCCTGGGACGGAGACTGGTACCGGCGCGCGTATTTCGACGACGGGACGCCGCTCGGCTCGGCGCAGAACGCGGAGTGCCGGATCGACTCGATCGCGCAGTCGTGGGCCGTCCTTTCCGGAGCCGGCGACCACGAGCGGCGCCGCCGCGCGATGGCCGCCGTCGAGGAATACCTCGTGCGGCGCGGCGACGGGCTCGTGCTCCTCTTCACTCCCCCGTTCGACAAGACGCCGCTCGATCCGGGCTACATCAAGGGCTACCTCCCCGGAGTGCGCGAGAACGGCGGGCAGTACACGCACGGCGCGATCTGGTCGGTCATCGCGTTCGCCGAGCTCGACGAAGGGGACAAGGCGGGCGAGCTCTTCGCGATCCTGAACCCGATCAACCACGCCTCGACGCGCGCGGGACTCCACCGCTACAAGGTCGAGCCGTATGTCGCGGCCGCCGACATCTACACCGAGAACCCCCACGTCGGACGCGGGGGATGGACCTGGTACACGGGCTCGGCCGGCTGGATGTACCGCGCGGGCATGGAGTGGATCCTCGGCTTCCGCCTGCGCGGCACGACGCTCCACCTCGACCCGTGCATTCCGAGGGCGTGGCGCGGATACAAGATCTCCTTCCGCTACCACTCCGCGCAGTACCAGCTCTCCGTCCAGAACCCCCACGGCGTCACCCGCGGCATCGCGCGCGTCACGCTCGACGGCGAGGCCTGCTCCGTCGCCGCGATCCCCCTCGCCTCCGACGGCAAGACCCACACGATCGAAGTCGTCCTCGGTTGAGTGCTCCAGCGACGCGCTCCGGGAGCTCACGCCTGAGGGGAGCTCTTCATTGACAACCGCGGCACCGAGCCGTAGCCTCGACACCTCTTCGCTCCAAGATCTGGATGCTGCCTGACGGGATGTCACGTCAATCAACGCAGGGACTCTTCCGACGGGTGCCGCCGCAAATATGAAGGCGAACTGGGTGTTGAAGGCCGTCGTCGCGATCGCGGGAGCCGTGTTGATGGCCCTCGAGATTCTGGGATCGCGTGTGCTGGCGCCGAGTTACGGGTCGTCGGTCTATGTCTGGGGGAGCTTGATTTCCACGTTTCTAACGGCCCTGGCCCTCGGCTATGCGTTCGGCGGGCGGCTGGCAGACCGACGCCCCTCGGCGGCGGTTCTGTCGATCATCCTGTCGGTTGGAGCGGTGCTCGTCCTTCCCTGTGTCGCGTGGGGAGGCGCCCTCCTGCGCGTGCTCGTCGCGAGCGGCCTCGATGCGCGGTGGTCGGTGCTGGCGGCGGCCGTCCTCCTCTTCCTGCCCGCGTCGATCGCCATGGGAATGGTGACCCCCTTCGCGGTGCGGATCGCCATTCGCCAGATGGAAGCGGCGGGATCGGTCGCCGGCGGGTACTCGGCGCTGTCCACGGCGGGATCGATCCTGGGCACGCTCCTGACGACGTTCGTTCTGATTCCCGCTTTTCCGGTCAACTCGCTTCTGCTCGGGCTTGCCGGGACGCTCGCCCTCTGCGCGTTCCTGATGATGCGCGACCCTTCCAGCGTCGTGATCGCCGGCCTGGCGGCGGCGGCCTGCGGGATGACGGGCTTCGCCCGGCGCGACGCTCCGCACTATGAGCGAATCCTCCTGGAGAAGGACACGGCCTACCACCACATCGTCGTGACGCAACTCCTCGACACGCGGTGGCTCCGATTCGACAACCTGACGCAGAGCGCGGTCAACGTCGCCCATCCGGAGAGGGCGGTCCTGCCGTACGAGCAGGGCCTTCCTCTCGCGTTCGCGATACGTCCCGGGATCCGGAACGTCTGCATGATCGGCCTGGGCGGCGGCGGAGTCGTCAGAACTCTCAGACGGATTCGGCCGGACGTTGTCGTCCAGAGCGTGGAGATCGACCCGGTTGTCCGGGACATCGCTCGCGATCTGTTCCTGTACAAAGAGTCCGAGAAAGCGATGACGGCAATCGAGGACGGAAGGTCCTTTCTGGCCAAAGGCGGTTCGCCCTACGACCTGATCATCCTCGATGCCTTCAATTCCACCGGCGTTCCGTTTCATCTGACGACGCGGGAGTTCTTCGAGACGGTTCGCAGCCGCCTTTCTCCCGACGGCGCCTTCGCCGCCAACTTCATCGGCAGCCTCATGGGAAAGAACGGCCGTCTCTTCTGGGCGACGTATCAGACGATCCGCCGTCAGTTCGGCCAGGTTTATGTGATCAATGCCGACCTCTCCGCGGGTCAGACCGCCCTGAAAGGAAATGTCCTCGTCTTTGCCACGGTGTCGGCGGATCCTCTGCCTCTGGACGTGATCCGGCGCAACGCCGCGGAAATGTCCGCGCAATGGAAGCTCCCGGGCCTCGTCCTCGCTGCGGATGGCCTGATCCATAGTCCGCAACCCCCGGCCGGAACCACCGAGCTGACGGACGCCTACGCCCCGGTGGAGGCCCTCCAACACTTCTAGAGCTCGGAGACCGAGGAAGACGGCCGGTCCAGCCGTTTCCAGACGAACGGCAGCCCTTCCCGCGCGGGTCTCCGGTCTACGATGTGCTGTTGACGGGGAGATCCATGCCGCGTTGGCTGCGCGAAAGACAGGAGTGGAAGTTCTTCGGGGCGCTGGCCCGGGCGGACCGGCCGCTCGCGTCGGCATGGTGGGTCGTGCTCGTCCTGCGGGGTGTGCTCCCGGCGTTTTTCGCCGTCGCGATGGGGGCGCTCATCGGTGCGGTCGAGCGCCGCGAGAGTCTCGCCGCTCCCCTCTCGTTCGTCGGCGTCGTCTTCGTGCTCCTCCAGGTGCTGTCGCCGGTCCACCAGACGCTCTCCGCCAACCTGGGAAGCCGCGTCGCCGCATGGCTCTACGACCGGATGACGGAGGCGTGCGTGCGCCCGCCGGGGATGGGCCATCTGGAAGACCCCAGGCTCACCGGCGACATGACCGTCGCGCGGGAATTCGACATGGGGATGACCGGCCCGCCGATGCACATCGACATGGACTTCATCGCCGGCAGTCTCGTCACGATGATCGGCGGCGCCGCCTGCTCGGTCCTGCTCTTCAGCTACACGTGGTGGGCGCCGCTCGTTCTCGGCGGCGCATGGATCGCCACACACTGGCTGCTGCGCGAGAGCTCCGTGTGGCGCGACCGCAACACGGAACCGGTGCGCGCGGCGCAGCGCGACGCCGAGTACGCCTACCGACTCGCGGTCGATCCGCCCGCTGCGAAGGAGCTGCGCCTCTTCGGCCTCGCCGATTGGACGATCGAGCGGTTCCTCGGCCGCCGCCGGCTCCTGTTCGACCTCCAGTACAAGGCGACGCGGCTGCGCGAAAGACCGCTCGCCTGGAGCCTCCTGCTCGTCACCGCCGCCAACGTCGCCGTGTTCTGGTCGCTCGCCGGCGCGGCCGCCGCGGGCCGGATTGATCTCTCTCGCCTGGTCATCTTCGCGCAGGCCGCGATCGGCGCGAGCATGATCGCGTTCGGCGGCCTGAACTGGGTGCTCGACGGAGCGGCCGCGCCCGTCGTCGCCGTTCTGCGCCTCGAGCCCGCGATGCGCGCGGCGGGCGTGCTCGCTCCGCCGAAGGGAGCGCCCCTCCCGGCGACCGGAATGCCGGCGCGCGAGATTCGCTTCCGCGGCGTGACCTTCGCGTATCCCGGAGGCGGCGGGCCGGTGCTCGAGGGCTTCGATCTGACGATCCCCGCCGGGTCCTCGCTCGCGATCGTCGGGCAGAACGGCGCCGGAAAGACGACGCTCGCGAAGCTCCTCTGCCGCCTCTACGACCCGCAGTCCGGCTCGATCGAGGTGGACGGCGTAGACCTGCGCGACCTTGACCTCGACGGCTGGCGCGCGCGCCTCGCCGCGGTGTTCCAGGACTTCATCCGCTTCGAGCTGCCGCTCCGGGACAACGTCGCCCCGGCCGGCGCCCCCGACGACGCGGTCCTTGCCGCGCTGGCCGAGGCGGGCGCCGGCAACCTGGCTTCTCTCGACACGCCGCTCGCGCGCGGCTACGCGGGGGGGACGGAACTTTCGGGCGGACAGTGGCAGCGCATCGCGCTCGCGCGGGCGCTCTGCGCCGTCCGGCTCGGCGCCGGGCTGGTGCTCCTGGACGAGCCGACTGCGCAGCTCGACGTCCGCGGCGAGGCGGAGATCTTCGACCGCATCCTCGCGGCGACGCGCAACGTCACGACGGTCCTGATCTCGCACCGCTTCTCGACCGTGCGCCACGCCGAGCGGGTCGCCGTGATCGAGCACGGACGGGTGATCGAGCTCGGCTCGCACGACGAGCTGATGGCGCGGCGGGGGCGCTACTGCACGATGTTCGAGCTTCAGGCGCGGCGCTTCGGCGCGACAGAGGATGAGGAGGGAAAGGCCTATGAGCTCCTCGCCTGATCGCCTCCCTCCCGCGCTTTCCTCGATGTGGCGCCTCGTCAAGCTCGGCTACCGCCACGAGCCCGGGATGCTTCTCGCGTCGTTTCTCCTGTCGCTCCTCGCGGCGCTGCCCGACGCGCTTCTCGCGCTCTGGCTGAAGCTCCTCGGCCAGGGCCTGATCGAACGCGACCGCCGCCTCCTCCTCGCCGCCGCCGCCGGCCTCGGCCTGTCCGCGGTCGGCACATGGTTCCTCGGCGTCGTCAGCACGCGGGTGCTGCGCCGCTTCCGCGACCGGGTCACGATCGCGCTCGAATCGCACGTCGCACGGCTGCAGGCGACCGTCGCGACGATCGCGCACCAGGAGCGGCCTGACTACCTCGACCGGCTGTCGGTCCTGCGCAACCAGATCTTCGTGCTCGACCACATGTACGTGTCGGCCTTCGCGACGTGCGGCTGGATCCTGCGCCTCGCCGTCATCATCGCGCTCCTGGTCTCGATCCACCCGGCGCTTGCCGGCCTCGCCCTCTTCGCGCTGCCGACCGTGCTGACTTCGACCTGGCGGCCGGGAGTCGAGCGCGCGGCGGAGGAGCGGGGCGCCCCGGACAGCCGCCTCTCCCGGCACCTCTTCCTGACCGCGACGACGGCGCCGCCCGGCAAGGAGGTCCGCGTCATGCGCATCGGCGAACGGCTTCTGCGCCGGCGGCGCGAGACGTGGGAGCGCTGGTACGGGCCGGTGGCGTCCGCGCGCTCGAGGAGCGCCGCGTGGCACACGCTCGCCTGGGCCGTGTTCGGCGCCGGCTACGTCGGCGCGATCGTCTTCGTGTCGTCGGAGCTCCAAGCGCCTCCCGGGAGCGTGCTCCTCGTGCTCGCCGCCGGCTCGCGGCTTTCGGCCTACATCGGCGCGACCGTTGGCGAGATCGGCTTTCTGCGCGGCTTCTGGATCGACGGCTCCCGAAGGCTCGCGTGGCTGGAGGACTACGCTGCTTCCCTCGATGCGACGGCGGATCTGCCGGCGCCGGCGCGCCTCTCCGACGGGATCCGCCTCGAGGGAGTGTCGTTCGCCTATCCCGGCACGGACCGTCTCGTCCTCGACCGCGTCGATCTCGTGCTCCCCGCGGGCGCGGTCGTCGCGCTCGTCGGAGAAAACGGCGCGGGCAAGACGACCCTTGTCAAGCTGTTGTGCAAGCTCTACGAGCCGACGTCGGGGTGCATTCTCGTGGACGGCGCTCCGCTCGCGCGCATCCGCGCGGACGACTGGCGCCGGCGCCTCTCCGGCGCGTTCCAGGATTTCTTCCGCTTCGAGTTGCGCGCCCTCCACTCCGTCGGCGTCGGCGACGTCCCGCGCATGGACGACGAGCCGGCAGTCGTCGCGGCGGTCGAGAAAGGCGGAGCCGTCGACGTCGTCAAGAGACTGCCCGCCGGGCTCGCGTCCCAGCTCGGCGCGACGTGGCCGGGCGGTGTCGAGGTCTCCTTCGGCCAGTGGCAGAAGCTCGCGCTCGCCCGCGGCTTCATGCGAGACCGGCCGCTCCTGCTCGTGCTCGACGAGCCGACGGCGGCGCTCGACGCCGAGACCGAGCACGCGCTCTTCGAGCGGTTCGCGGCGGCGGCGCGCGGAGAAGCCAACTCCGGCCGCATCACCATCCTGGTTTCCCACCGCTTCTCGACCGTGCGCATGGCCGACCTCATCGTCGTACTCGACGGCGCCCGCGTTGCCCAGGTCGGCACGCACGAGGAGCTGATGGCGAAGGGCGGCCCGTACGCGGAGCTCTACGGCATCCAGGCCGCCGCCTACCGCTGACTCGCTCCGTCCGAAGAACCCGGGGCGCGGCTCGTCGTACACTCCGTTCGCAATGAAACGAACACTCCTGCTCCTCCTTGCCGCCCTCGCCGGCCTGGCGGCGGGCGATTCGTTTGCTGCCAACGCGCCCGGAACTGCCCTGCCGCCCCCCTCGACGGGAGGGCTCCCGGCGCTCGACGCGATGGTGGCGAAGCTCACGACGCACCGGCGGGTGCTCGTCATCGCGGCGCATCCGGACGACGAGGACACGGCGCTCCTGACGCTCGTCGCGCGCGGGATGGGGGGGAGTCGGCGTATCTGTCGCTCTCGCGCGGCGACGGCGGACAGAATCTCATCGGCGAGGAGCTGGGGACGGGCCTCGGCGTCATCCGCACGCAGGAACTGAACGCGGCGCGCAAGCTCGACGGCGCGCGGCAGTACTTCACTCGGGCGTACGACTTCGGGTTCTCCAAGAGCGTCGAGGAAGCGTTCAAGTTCTGGCCGCGAGAGGAGATCGTCCGGGACGCCGTCCGCGTGATTCGGCGCTTCCGGCCGCAAATCGTCTGGGCCGTCTTCTCGGGCACGCCGCGCGACGGTCACGGCCAGCACCAGGAGTCGGCGCTCGTCGCGAGGGACGCGTTTGCCGCGGCGGGCGACCCGTCGGCCTATCCCGAGCTCGCCGCCGAGGGGCTGACTCCGTGGAAGCCGGTCGCGCTCTACCGTGGCACCCGGTTTCTCGACCGCGAAGCGACGACGGTGATCCTTCCGACGGGAGGGATCGAGCCGTTCACGGGGCGCTCCTACCAGCAGATTGCGATCGCCAGCCGCAGCCTGCAGCGTTCGCAGTCGACCGGCGCGCTCCAGCCGATCGGCGGCGGCGACACGCGGGGGGCGTGGGTGGCCGGGGCCGGCGGGCCGCAGGAGAAGGACCTCTTCGCACAGGTGGACACGACACTCCCCGCGATCGCAGCCGGGGTCGCCGACGCGCCGGCGCGGCGCCGCGTCGAGGAGCGGCTGCGCACGGTGCAGAAGCTCGCCGAAGAGACGCGCCGGCAGTTGACGCCGGGCGATCTCGCGGCGGCGATCACTCCCCTCTCGGCGGCGCTGGAAGAGCTGCGCGCGGCGCGCTCCGCCGCGGCCGCCGCGGAGCCGAAGGAGAAGCCCTCCGCGACGCTCCTGCTGCTCGACGAGAAGATCGCGGCCGCGCAGTCAGCGCTCGCCGCCGCCGCCGGCGTCACGATGGACGCGCTCGCCGACCGCGAGACGGCGGTGCCGGGAGAGTCGCTGCAGATCTCCGTCAGCGTCTGGAACGCGGGGCCGCGCCCGGCGTCCGTGACCGACGTCGAGCTCGCGAGCCCGGACGGCTGGAACGTGCCGGCGGCGCAGAGCGCGGCACGCGATCTCCCGCCCGGAAGGCTCGAGGAATGGAAGCTCACGGCGGGTCCGCCGAAGGGGGCGGCGCCGACGATCCCCTACTTCCTGCGGCGGCCGCTGAAAGGCGCTCTCTACGACTGGACCGACGCCGCGTCCTCCGTGCGCGGAGAGCCGTTCCAGCCTCCGCCCCTGACGGCCGCGGCGACGATCTCGATCGGAAGGACGAAGATCCGGATCGAGCGCGAGGTGACGTACCGGTTCCGCGACGAAGCGTTCGGCGAGGTCCGCCATTCGCTTCGCGCTGTGCCGCCGGTCGAGGTCTTCGTCGAGCCGGGCCTGATCGTCTGGCCGACGGGCAAAAGGGAGGCGCCGAGGCTGGAGGCGCGCATTGTGTCGAACTCACCCGAGCCCTTGAAGGGAAGCCTCGAGGTCGGCGTCCCGCCGGGATGGCCCGCGGTCGCATCGGCCCCCTTCCTGCTCGAGAAGCGAAACGCCGCGCAGACGATCGAGCTAGCGCTCCGCCCTCCGGCCGCGCTCGCACCGTTTCGCGGAGCGATTCCGGTCGCGGCGGTTCTCGAGAGCGGAGAGCGCTCCGATTTCTCCATTCGCCTCGTGGATTACGAGCACATCCGGCCGACTCCCCTGCCGCTGTCGAGCTCGGTCGAGCTCTCCGTCGTGGACCTGCGGCTCCCTCCCCTGCGCCACGTCGGCTACGTCCGCGGCGCCTCGGACCGCGTGCCGGAGGCGCTCACCGCGATCGGGATCCCGGTCGAGATCCTGACGCCACGGCAGCTCGAGCACGGCGACCTCTCGCGCTACGACGCGATCGTCGTCGGGCCGCGCGCCTACGAGACCGACGCGTCTCTGGTGGCGGGCAACGGCCGCCTCCTCGGCTACGTCCGTCGCGGCGGACTCTTGATCGTCCAGTACCAGCAGGGCCCGTTCGCCGCCGGCAACTTCGCCCCGGAGAAGATCGAGATCACGCGCCCGATCGACCGCGTGACAGACGAGACGGCGCCCGTCCGGCTCCTCGACCCGTCCCATCCGATTCTCACGACCCCGAACCGGATCGGCGAGAGGGACTGGGACGGCTGGGTCCAGGAGCGCGGCCTCTACTTCGCCAACACCTGGGCGCCCGCGTACAGGCCGCTCCTCGGCATGGCGGACCCGGGCGAGCCGGAGCGCCAGGGCTCGCTCCTCGCCGCCACGATCGGGAAGGGGCGCTACATCTACACGGGCGTGGCGTTCTTCCGGCAGCTCCCCGCTGGCGTGCCGGGCGCCTACCGCCTCTTCGCCAACCTCCTCGCCTGGAAGGCCGGCGGCCAGTGAAGCCCTGGACCCTCGCCGCCGCCGCGCTCCTCGCGCTGCGCGCGGCCGCCTTCGCTCAGAGCGAGGGGGTCGCCGAGTTCCAGGGCTCCGCCTGGGCGGGGGGCGGGAAGACGGTGCCCGGCTCCGGCAAGGTCTATCTGTCCAAGGGCGCCTACCGGATGGAATGGGAGATCAAAACGGCGGACTCTACGCCGGGGAAAGGCGCGCCGCCGGCGGGACAGAAGATCGTCATCATCCAGAAGCTGTCCGACCCGGACCACATCGTCAACATCGACGACACCCGGAAGGCCTACTCCATCACCGATCTGAAGGAGTTCCGGAAGGCCTCGCCGCAGGAGGCGCGGAGCACCTACCGGGTACGGCGGATGGGGCGCGACACGATCGCCGGGTATTCGTGCGAGAAGGCACTTCTCATCTCCTCGAGCGGCTCGCGGTGGGAGATCTGCGCCGCCCGCGAGCTCTTCCCTTCCTCCGCGTTCCTGGCGCTCCAGAGCCGGCGCGACCGCTCGGACAACCTCGTCAAGGCGCTGCGCGCGAACGGCCTCGACGCCTTTCCGATCCGCTTCGTCATGCGCGGCAAGGGAAACTCCCCGCCGGTCTCCACGATGGAGCTCGTGCGGTTCGAGAGGAAGCCGGTGGCGCCCTCTCTCTTCGAGGTGCCGGCGGGGTACAAGCAGCTGAGCGACATGCCCGCAGCGGCGGCGCCCGAGCAGAAGCCGATGAAGAGCTCCCCGTCCGGGAAGACTCCCCCACCCGCGAAATAACTCAGTAATCGGACAGCGCCGGGGGACGCAGCGCCCTGTCCTCGAGCATCCGGAGCGCCGCCTCGAGAACCGCGCGCTGCTGCTCGGGCCGGTGCGGCTCTCCCAGCGGATGGCCGTGGCGGAAGGGAACGACGAGCGCCCGCGGCGGACGCACGCGGACGGCGACTTCCCGCAGGAGTTGGATCGCGACCGTCGCGATCCCCTGCCGCTCGAGCTCCGCTGCCACCAGACACACGGTCTGGTTGCACATCGGTCAGACGGGGACGAGGAGCGCCGCGTCCACGCGGTCCCCGGCGAGAAGGCGCGCGGCCTCCGGGGCGGTCTCGGCGACGAGGCGGCCCGTCGCCGTCAGCGAGCCCATGAAGGAGAGGTGCCGGCGGTTGACCTGCCCGATCACGCCGGACTCGGCGAGCTCCCGGAGCCGGTCGATCGGAAACGCGAGGTTCGGGTCTTTGAGCATCGCCGCGTGATCGAAGGAGCCGCTGCGGTGGGTATCGACGAGCGTGGCGACGTCCGTGTCCGCCGGGATCTCGCGGAACCTCGGATCTCCGCCTCGCTTCTTCTCGTCGAACGGCTCCTGATCCGGCAGGACGAATCCCGCGCTCGAGACGAGCGCGACGCGACACTGCGCGAGCGGCTTTCCGAGCGGCGTCCACGGCACCGGATCGATCCGCCGCCACCGATACGCCTTGAGAAACAGCTGCACCTTGAGCGAGAACTCGCTGAAGTCGCCCATGCTCTTCCGGAAGATAAACCATCGGACTCTGCTGCTATGCTCCGCCGGACCATGAGCCGCCGGAGAGTTGTCACGCTCTGCTGGCTGACGCCTCTCCTCGTCCTTCCGGCCGGCTGCCACAGAGACGCCCGGACGCCGATCGTTCTCTACTCGCCGCACGGAAGAGACCTGCTCGGCCTGGTGGAGAAGACGTACGAGGCGAAGCATCCGGAGGTGGACGTGCGGTGGCTCGACATGGGATCGCAGGAGGTTTACGACCGGGTTCGCTCCGAGAAGGCGAATCCGCAGGCGGACCTCTGGTTCGGCGGTCCGAACACGATCTTCGCACGCGGCGCGCGCGAAGGCCTCCTGCAGCCTTACCGGCCGTCCTGGTCGGCGGCGATCCCGCCGGAGAGCCGGCAGGCGCAGGACCTCTACTTCGGCGTCTACAGGACTCCCGCCGTCCTCGTCTACAACTCGGGCGCCGTCGCCTCGGGGGAGGCTCCGCGCGACTGGGAGGACCTGCTCGATCCGCGCTGGAAGGGGAAGATCCTCATCCGGTATCCGATCGCCTCCGGCACGATGCGAGCGATCTTCGGGATGATCCTCGAGCGGTCGCTCGCCGACACGGGCTCGACGGATCGCGGCTTCCAGTGGCTCTCGCGGCTGGACGCGCAAACGAAGGAGTACGTGATGAACGCCTCCGTCCTCGTCGAGAAGATCGCGAGGCGCGAGGGGCTCGTCACGGTCTGGGACCTGCCCGACGTCCTGCTCGAGATGCAGCGAAGCAAGGACCTCGCCTACGTCTTCCCCTCGAGCGGCACTCCGGTCATCGACGATGCCGCCGGCCTCGTCGCCGGCGCGAAGCATCCGCGCGAGGCGCGGGAGCTTCTCGAATGGATCGGCAGCCCCGAGGCGCAGCTCGCGGCCGCGCGCAGCGCCTACCGCCTTCCCGCGCGCACCGACCTTCCCGAGGGGAACTTGCCCGAGTGGGCTCGCGACGTCGAGAAGAAAATGAAGCCCGCGAAGATGGACTGGGATCAGCTCGAGCGGGAAGGCCAGGCCTGGATGGCGAAGTGGGACCGAGAAGTAAGAGGCAAAGGGAAGTGATAAGAGACCCGACTCACAACTCACAGTTCACAACTCACGACTTCCTTCACCTCGATCGCCTCGAGAAGCGTTTCGGCAATCTGCATGTAACAGCCGACCTGTCCCTGTCGGTCTCGCGAAGCGAGATCGTGGCGCTGCTCGGGCCGTCGGGGAGCGGCAAGACGACCGTGCTGCGCCTGGTCGCCGGGTTCGAGACGCCCGACTCCGGAACCGTGCGCGTCGAGGAGGAGGACGTGACGCGGCTCCCCCCGGAGCGCCGGCGGTTCGGGATGGTGTTCCAGCACTACGCGCTCTTTCCGCACATGAGCGTCGGGGAGAACATCGCGTTCGGCCTGGAGGCTCAGGGGATGCCGCGGGCGGACGTGGAGCGCCGCGTCGCGGAGACCCTCGCGGCGGTGGAGTTGGCGGGCTTCGAGCGGCGGAGGATCGGGGAGATTTCCGGAGGTCAGCAGCAGCGCGTCGCGGTCGCGCGCGCGCTCGCGCCTCAGCCGCGCGTCCTCCTGCTTGACGAGCCGTTCTCCAATCTCGATCCGACCCTGCGCGAGCGCACGCGGCGGGAGCTGAAGCGGATCATCCGGAAGGTCGGAATCACGACGCTCTTCGTCACCCACGAGCAGGAGGAGGCGTTCGACCTGGGCGACCGCGTGGCCGTCATCAACGCGGGGCGACTGGAGCAGGTCGGACCGCCGGAAGCCCTCTACGAGGAACCGGCGAGCCGCTTCGTCGCCACGTTCATCGGGCGGTCGAGCGTTCTCGCGGGAATCTGGACGGCGGGAGGCGTGCGCCTCGCGGCGGGTCCGGTCTGGCGCGCTACGGGAGGCGAGGGCCTCCGGGACGGGGCGGCAGTTGACCTCGTCGTTCGGCCGGAGGGATTGAGACTCGTGAGCGCGGCGGAGCCGGATTCGATCGCGGGCGAGGTGACGGCGCGGCGGTACGCGGGGCGCGTGGCGCTGCTCGACGTGGCGCTCGAGAACGGAGAGAGCGTCGAGGTTCAGGCGGCCTCCGACTCGGCGCGTCCGGGGGAGAAGGTCTCTGCCGCGCCGGATCGGGAGGGGCCGGCGCCTCGGGCGTTTCCGAGGGCGAACTCTTGATGCCCTGGCGCCGGTCTCGCCCTCACCCCGGCCCTCTCCCGGGGGGAGAGGGAGGTCTGGCGGCGGGACTCCTCGTCGTACTTCTTGCGTGGCTGGTTTGTTATCCGCTTCTGTTGACGTTTCGGGAAGCGCTCGCGGCGCCGGGGTGGAGCCTGCGCTACTTCGCGGAGTTTTTTCGCCGGCCCGATGAGTGGCAGGCGCTCTGGGCGAGTCTCTGGATCTCGCTCGCCACGGTCGTCCTCGCGGCCTCGATCGGCATCCCGCTCGCGTTCCTCTTCGAGCGCGCGGACTTCCCGGGGCGCCGCGTGCTGGGAACCTTGATCGCGCTGCCGGTCGTCCTCCCTCCGCTCGTCGGCGTCGTCGCGTTCCTCTTTCTCTACGGAGAAAGCGGATTCTTCGCGCGCGCGCTCCAGGCGGTGACGGGCTCGAAGGAGCCGCCCTGGCGCCTCTCCGGCCCGGGCGCCGTCCTGCTCGTGCACGCCTATTCGATGTACGTCTACTTCTATCTCTTCACGCGCGCCGGGCTCGCCCGCCTGGACGCCGCATACCTCGAGGCGGCCGCGGCCCTCGGGGCGGGGCCGGGACGCGTCCTCGCCCGGGTGACCCTGCCGTTGCTCGCGCCCGCGCTCGCCGGCGGCGCGCTGCTGACGTTCATGACTTCCCTCTCCTCCTTTTCGGCGCCGTACCTCTTCGGCGGGACGTTTCGCGTCATGACGACGCAGATCGTCTTCTCGCGCTTGAACGGCGATAACGAGATGGCGATGGTCGAGACGACGACGCTCGCGGCGCTCGCTCTCATCGGCCTCTACTTCCTTCAGCGCGCGGAGAAACGCCGCGAGGTGGCCGGGGCGATCCGGGGCACGCCCCCTTCGCGACGCCGGCTGCGCCGCGGGACGCTGGTGGCTCTCCTCGCGTGGCTGCTCGCGGCATTCCTTCTGCTCCCGCACGCCACGCTCCTGCTCGTCTCCTTCGTGCCGCCGGGGACGTGGACGATCGAGGCGTGGCCGCCGGTCCTGAACTTGACCAACTGGGCGTCGGTCTTCTCGCAGACGGAGCGCCTGCGGCCGATCGTCAACTCACTCTGGATGGCCGTCGTCTCGACCGCGATCGCGCTCCTGCTGGGGTTCTTCGCGGCGTGGCTCGCGGTGGCGCGGCGAACCCGCTGGCGCGGAGCGCTCGAAGCGCTCGTCGCCGTGCCGTGGGCGCTCCCCGGGACCGTCTTCGCGGTGGCGCTTGCGGCGACGTTCTCCCGCCACGCTCCCTGGGCGGGACGCTTCGTGCTCGTCGGCACGGCAGCGATCCTGCCGCTCGGCTACCTCGTCCGGAATCTCCCGCTGACCGGGCGCGCCGCCTTCGCCGGACTCCGGCAGCTCGACCGCTCTCTGGACGAAGCGGGAGCCTCTCTCGGCGCGCGTCGCTGGAGGCGGCTGGTTCGGATCACGATCCCGCTTCTCGCGCCCGCCCTCCTCGCCGGAGCTTCCCTCGCGTTCCTGACGTCGCTCGGAGACTTCGTCGTCTCGATCGTCCTCTACACGTTCGAGACGCGCCCGATCTCCATCGAGATTCTCTCCTCGCTCCGGATGCAGGACACGGGCGCCGCCGCCGCATACGGCGTTCTCCTCGCGGCCCTCTCCGCGGCGGCCTTTCTCGCGTGGGGACGGCGCGCCGCGCAGCAGTAGCCGGCGCGGACGTTACCCGGGCGGGCGCGTGACGACGCGGGGCGGCGGCCGCGGCGGAAGAGACAGCGCGGGGGTCGCCCGAGACGGACCTGGCGTCGGCGTCGGGGGGATCAGAGAGGCGATCCGGAAGAGCTTCCCGTCCTCAGTGCCGAGATACAGCTCTCCCGTCGCGTCCTCGCCGAACGTCGTCAACTGCGGGACGTTCGGCGAGAGCGTCTGACCGTCTCCGAAGAGCGATCCGAAACAGTAGTCGCCGTAGAGGTAGACGCCGTCGAGCGCCGGATACAGCGCACCGCGGTAAACGTAGCCGCCGATGACCGTTCCGGTGCAGCCGCCGCTGCCCGCGTGGCCGTACTCGTAGAGCGGGGCCTTGAAGACCGGAGAGTTGCAGGGGGGCACGCCGGCCGGACATCCCGAGCTGCCGCCGGCGCCGCAGAGCGTTCCCTCCATGATCTTCCAGCCGTAATTTTCCCCTCCCACGCTCGCGCGCTGCTGGAAGTCGATCTCTTCGCGCGCGCTCTGTCCGACGTCGGCAACGTAGAGGTCCCCGGTCGCGCGGTCGAAGGAGAACCGCCAGGGGTTGCGCAATCCCATGGCCCAGATCCTGTCGGCGGGCGAGCCAGCCGCGGCGAATGGGTTGGACGGCGGGATCCCGAAGAAGGGAGGCGTGTCGGCGTTCTGGTTGACATCGATCCTCAGGAGTTTGCCGAGCAAGGAGTCGCTGCGCTGCCCGTTGCACTGCGGATCGTTGGCCGAGCCTCCGTCTCCCATGCCGATGTAGAGGTAACCGTCCGGTCCGAACTGCAGTTGCCCGCCATTGTGATTGCTGAAAGGCTGTGAGATCGTCATCAGAATGACGCCGCTCGCCGGATCGGCGAGGTCGGCGTTCCCGGCCGAGGCCTGATAGCGCGCGATGACCGTGTCGCCGGCGGCGTTGGTGTAGTCCACGAAGAAGAAACGGTTCGCGGCGTATTGCGGATGAAAACGCGAGGCCGAGGAGGCCGCGCTCGGCGCAGCAGGAGATGAGCGGCGCCAGATCCAGGAACGCCCCCGGCTGGACCTGCCCGCCGCGGAAGATCAGGATCTTCCCGGTCTGGACGGTCAGGAAGAGGCGCGCGTCCCCCGCATTCGCGATCGAGGTGATCGGCCCGATCCCCGCCGCGAGCGGGACGAGCGTGATCTCGGGCACGGCCGTGACGCCCTCCGGCCGCTCCGCGGGCGGAAGGCTCCCGGCCGCGGTGAAGAGAAGAACGGCGGTGATCAGGAGGATTGCCCTGTGCATAGACTTTGCAGCCCGTGGGGGACGAGGTGCTCAGCCGATCGCCGTTCTCACCCACATCCCGTGAAGGCCGACACGATTGTATGCGTCAATACTGGGTCACTTTGCACATCGAGCCGATCCAAGCGAAAAGGACGCCCCGGAGCCGGCGGCATTCCCTACGGGGCACGCGCCCGCAGGCCGTGTCGGTGAGAACCGGCGGGCGCTGAGAGCTCCTCGCAGTCTCACCGTGGTGCCGGCGGTGGCGTTCCATGCTCGTCACCCATGGCTTTCGGCCGCGGCGGTCGCTACGCGACCAGCGGCCGAGAGGTTCTAAACGGGAGCTTGCAGTTCGGCTCCGCCACCGTGGAGCCCCGGCGGCGGGGCCGCCTCCCGGAGGAGCGCCGTGAGCGAAAGCACGCCACCACGAATCCCGAATTGCCTCCCGATGACTGTGCTTTCGCGTCAGAGCGACGGCCTTTTTCCGCCCTGGTCTCGTGTTGTCCTGATCAAAGCCCCGGTTTGAACTCTCTCGGCCGCCTGTTCGCGAAGCGAACGCCGCGGCCGACAGCCGCGGGCCCGACGCCGGGGCGGATTGAAAGCCACAAGCAAACTGACCCACTACCTATGCATCTGTCGCCTTGACCTGGGTGTGATAGCATTCATGCTCTCGGAGTTTGTTATGGCCGTCCGCAAGTTTTTCGCTCTGTTCGCCGCCGCGGCACTCCCGCTCGCCTGCAGCGACAAGTCCCCGACGCAGCCGGTTTCCATGGAGGCGAGCTCCGCGTCCCTCCAAACGGCGTCCGCCGCAGGCCGCCCCTCGACTCGCCCGCTTGCGTCGAGAGAGCTCCCGCCCAACGGAATGATCGGGACGTGGGGAGGAACTCACCTGACGATCACGGTCGGCGCCGCGAGCACGATCCTCTCCTACGACTGCGCCCACGGGACGATCGATCAGCCCTTCGTCACGGACCAGTCCGGCAAATTCGATCTCGTCGGGACGCACACTCCGGAATCGCCCGGTCCGGTCCACCCAGGGGAGTCCAACACGCACCCGGCGCGCTATACCGGCGCCGTGGACGGGAAGACGATGACCTTCTCGGTCACGGAGACCGACCTCGGTCAGACGTTCGGCCCGTTCGTGCTCACTCTCGGAACCGCCGGGCGCATCGTCAAGTGCCTGTAGGCCGCTGACGATCCCCTTTCTCGTCAGCGTTGCATGACGAGGACGAGCCCCGCCAGGCAGAGCACGATCCCGAGGACGTTCGCGGCGGACAGGTGTTCCTGGAAGAGCAGCGCTCCCGTCGGAATGAGCAGGAGCGCGACCGCGACGCTGACCATCAGCGAACCGACGTTGATGTTCCACCCCGCCCGATAGGCGAGAAGAAACCCGATCTCGATCCCCACGGCCGATACCGCGACGCCGATAGTCGCCCAGTTGAGCTTCGAGACCTGGGAGAGCTTCGGAGCCCCGCCGGGGGAAAGGGGCCACAGGGCGAGCGTCACGAGAAGCGCCGCCGCGTACGTCACCGCGACCGAGAGGAGCGGATGCACGCCGGCCGGGATCGACTTCTGCGAGACGTGATACAGGACGTTCGACGCGACGATCACGATCACCGACAGCACGAGGAGCTTCGTCGAGCTCATGGCGCGCTCTCCTCGAGGACCGCGTAGGCCCGGACCGGGAAGCTCCCCACGCCGAGGAGCGGCGCCGGCACGCAGTGGAAACGGAATCCTCCCGCCGGCAGGCCCGCGAGGTTGCAGAGATGCTCGGCGATCGGGATGCCCGCCTCGAGGAGCAGCGTGTGCGCGGGCCGCGTCCCGTCCTCCGTGTCGTCGATGTTGAGCGAGTCGATTCCCACCAGGGCCGGCCGCGCCGCGACGAGCGCCTCGGCAGCCCGGCGCGTGACGTAGGGGTGGCCGTGGGCGTACGCCGGCGTCCGCCAGTGGACATCCCATCCGGAGCGAAGCAGGACGGCCTTGCCTTCCAGATTGCGTCCGGCAATGAGGTCGGCGTCGAATGCGCGTCCGGCAGGCTTGTCGACGACGACGCCGTCCAGGTCCGCCAGACGCTCCAGAGGAAGGCCACCGACGTCGGGCCCGTCGGCGAACCGGTGGTACGGCGCATCCACGTAAGTCCCGGTGTTGGCGACCATCTCGATCCGCGCGATCGAGAAGCTCGTGCCGGGAGCGTACTTTCCGAGCGAGGCCTCGCGTGACAGGAATTCCGAGACGGCGGGCCCGGGAAGGCCCGGGTAGGTCGTCATCCCGGGTTCGATCGGATGGGAGAGATCGATGAGCCGGCGCCGGCTCAAGCCGTCCACCCTTCCCTCTCCCGCAGCGACGTGATGTGGGCGACGTGATGCCGGCCGTGCCATGCGTACTGCGCGAGAAGGAAGTCCACGGTGATCGCTCCCCACGATGGGTGTTGCGCCGGACGGCGGAAGTCCTTCTCGCCGAGGGAGCGCAGCAGCGTCACCCACCGCGTGTGGAGCGCTTCGAGCAGCTCGAGGGACACTTCGACCGGCGTCGCCGCCGTGTCGGGAAGCTTCGCCCACTCCGATTCCTCGTAGCCCCGGAGCGCCGGCGCGTCTTCTGTCAGGGCGAGCTTGACGCGTATGTAGGCGTTCAAGTGGCTGTCGGGGATGTGATGCGCCACCTGCCGCGCGGTCCAGCCTCCCGGGCGGTAGGGAGTGTCGAGCTGCGCGGCCGTCAGGCCGGCGACCGCTTCGCGCAGCTTCGCCGGCGCGGCGGCGATCTCGGCGATGAAGCGGCCGCGGTCCTCCGCGCTCAAGGGCTCCTGTGGCCTGACGAACGGGCCGACCGGATATTGCGGGTCCATCGTTCCTCCTGTTTCAGCGGACGCGACGCCGTTTCTTGAGCAGGGCCTTCAACAGCTGGATCTGACCCGTATGGTAGACGTCGTGCAGGGCGGCTCCTACGATCTCCCGACGGGCGGTGCGGCTGCGCGTCCCCGGCAGCGTGCCTGTCAGGCGCGCGGGCGGCAGGCCCGCGACTGTCCGGCGCAGAGCGCGGTGCTCGACCTCGAGGAGCTCCTTCTCCAGGAGCCACCCCTTCTCGCTCACGTCCGAGCGCTCGAACCAGTTGTTGCCTTCGATCGGAAAGGAACCGCGCTTTTCCCCACTGAGCCTCCGGCGCGCGCGATATTTCCAGTACGCCGCGTGAACGGCGAGCTCCCGGATGTTGTGCCGGCCCGGAGCCGGGCGCCATGCCGCCTCCTTCGCCGTCACGGCGCGAAGCGAGCCCTTGAGCGTGGTCCCGTGCCACGCGTTCCCTTCATAGGCCTCGTCGAGCGCGTGGAGGAACACGGCGATCTCGCCGCCTCGCCGCGCCGCTCTTCTCTTCCTCATGCCGCCGCCTCCTTCCGGTGATCCTGCCTGGCTCGCGCCCCTCCGTAACGGATGATGAGCGCCACGGACGCGACGACCGCGATGGTCGCGAGCGCGACGCGAATCGTCACGCTCTCTCCAGCGAATGCCCATCCGAGGAAAACCGCGACGACGGGATTGACGTACGCGTAGGTCGAAACCCGGGCCGGCGTCGTCGCCCTCAGGAGCCAGACGTAGGCCGAGAAGCCGAGCAACGATCCGAAGACGATCAGGTACCCGAGCGAGAGGATCGAGCGCTGCGACACGGCGGCGAGGTCGAGCCGGGACCCCTCGCCGACGACGAGACCCGTCACCCAGAGGAGGACGCCGCCGCCGATCATCTGCATCGCCGTCGAGGTCAGCACCGACTCGGGCAGCCGCGCGTGGCGGGAGAAGAGAGATCCGGCCGTCCAGCTCAAGGCCGCGAGCAGGAGCGCTCCCGCTCCGAGCAGGTCCACACGCCCGTTGCCAGCGAAGCGCCCCGGCGCGACGAGCATGAGGATCCCCGCGAGGCCGATGACGAGGCCGGCGACCACGTGCGCGCGCGGCCGGACCCTCTTGTGCACGCCGTCCAGAAGCGCCATCCAGAGCGGCACCGACGCCACGATGAGCGCGGCGAGCCCCGACGGCACGCGCTGCTCCGCCCACGTCACGAGACCGTTGCCGCCGAGAAGCATCAGCCCTCCGATGAAAACGGCCGTCGCCCAGTGGCTCTTGTCCGGACGCGGCTCGCCGCGCAGCCGCGTCCAGAGAAAGAGAATCAGCCCCGCGGTCAGGTGCCGCGTCCCCGCCATCAGAAACGGCGGAATCGTCTCGACGCCGAACCGGATCGCGAGATACGTCGAGCCCCACAGGACGTACACCGCCCCGAACGCCGCGACGAGCTTCGCCCGGCCGGGCGCGATCGCCGTGGAACCCTCAGGCATTCGCCGCCTCTTCGTCATCGGTCTCCGTTTCGGCGCCGGCGAGCGGCAACGCCGCTGTCTCCTTCACGGTCTCGAGGACGATCGTCGTCCGCGTCGAGCTGATCGTGGCGATCGCGCCGAGTCGCTCGCGCAGAAGCCGTCCCAGGGCCTCCGCGTCGCGGGCGCGGGCCTTGATGAGGAAGCAGTCCTCTCCGGCGACGTGATGCACCTCGAGGATCTCCGGAATCTCGGCGAGCTTCTCCCCCGTCACGACTCCGCCCGGCCGGTCGTTCGACCGCACGAACGTGAACGCGAGTTGCGCCAGCCCGAGGACCTTCGGATCGATCTCCGCCCGATAGCCGCGAATGACGCCTCTCTCTTCGAGCTTCCGGACCCGCTCGAACACCGCTGAAGGCGCCAACCCCACCTGCCGCGCGATCTCGGCATTGGAAGTTCGAGCATTTTCCTGCAGAATATTCAGTATTTGCCTATCAGTACCGTTGATCATTCGCAAAATCTAACTATTCTTAGAAGATTCGTCAAGCGGTTTGGGGGCCGATCTCAGTCCTTAGAAACCCGCGCCCGAATGGAAGGTTTCAAAAACGGACCTCCGGCCCAACGAGTGGTTGCCGGGAAGACTGGTTTGCCACGTTCTCGCGATGGGGACGGGCAGAAACGAAACGGCGGCCTCTCGGTTCCTCGGCGGCAATGAGGACGAGCGTTTCCCTCCCGCGGGCTTCTCGGTCGGCGCATGTCAGAATCCCGGCGTGGCCAGGAAAGAACGGCGTGAAGCTGAAGTGTCAGCGCCAGAGGAGCGCCCGCCGGCGCCGGCGGATCTGGGGGCGGTGATCACGCCGCGGAGCCTCGCGAAGTTGTGCCTGCTCGGAATTCTGTCGGCGCTCTGGTCCCTCTTCCTCTGGTCGGAGCTCGTGCTGGTGCGCTCGGGAGGGAGCTCCTTCTGCGGGTTCGGCGGCAGCTTCGACTGCGAGGCGGTCTGGAACGGGGGGTTCGCCGCGGCGATTCACGGAGCCACGGGGCTTCCGATCGCCGGCTGGGGCCTGGCCTGGAGCGTTGCGGCTCTCCTCCTTCCGCTCGCCGCGCTGCTGCGCCGCGCGGAAGGGAAGAGCGTCAGCCCATTCGTGAGCGCGGTGCGTTTCGTCGGGCTCTCGGGAATCCTGGCGGTCGCGTTGATGATCGCCGAGAGCGCGATCGCGGGCGCGTTCTGCCCCGGATGCGCCGTGACGTACCTGATCGTCGCGGCCTACGGCTTCATCTCCCTCCTGCAGTGGCGTCCCGCGGGATTCCCGCGCGCCGCCCGCGGGGTGATGATCGCCGGCGGCATGTTCGTCGCGGCCTTCCTGCTGCTTCTCTATCCAGGGCTGCACACGCCCAAATCGAGCGGGGAGGCGGGGCGGAGGGCCGTCTCGGAGGCGGCCGCGCAGTCCGGAAGCGTCGCGCGCCCCCCGGCCGGCACCGGCAACCCGCAGTCCGACAAGATCCTCACGAACATGATCGCGTCGCTCGAGCCGCCGCTCAAGCAGACCCTCGCCGACTCCCTGGCCATCTACCGGGCGGCCCAGCCTCAGCGCCTCCCGCCGCCGCGCGCCCTCGCGGGATCGGACCTGGCGCCGGTGCGGATCACCGAGTTCACCGACATCCTCTGCGAGCACTGCGCCGGGCTGCAGGAGACCCTCCAGACACTGCGCGAGAGCTCGCCGCCTGGCAGCTTTTCCGTGGACGCGCGGCAGTTTCCTCTCGACGGACGCTGCAACTCCCTCGTCCACCAGGCGAAGGGGGACGACGTCCGGTGCGTGGCCGCGAAATCGAGGATCTGCATGGAGCCGACCGGCAAGGAGCAGGAGTTTGCCGCCGCGCTCTTCGCCGCGCAGAAGGACCTGACGCGCGAGAAGGTGTTCGAGATCGCGGCGCCATTCATGCCTCGGGCCACGCTGACGGCCTGCATCGATTCCGCCGCGACGGGCCTGAAGCTCGAAGACGACATCACCGCCGCCGCCCTGTTCGACTCCGACGGGACGCCGATCGTGGCGGTCAACGGCCGGAAGGGAACGAGCTTCGGCCCCTTCCTCTACGCGTTGATCGTGACCCGAGGAAACCCGGACCACCCCGCCTTTGCAGCCCTGCCCCCGGGCGACCCCACCGCCCACCTCCACTGACTCGACCCGACGCGACAGCTCGAACGGCGAGGGGCGGGAGCCGCAAGAGTTCCCCTACATGGAAGAAGCGCAGACGTCCCCGCGCAGGCGCGGAGCGACGTCAGACGGCGTAGTAGCGGGCGTGGGGGTGGTGGACGACGAGGGCCGAGACGGAGGCTTCGGGGTCCATCATGAAGCCCTCGGTCAGGTCCACGCCGATCTTGGAGCCGGGGAGAAGCTGGAAGATCGTGGCCTGATCGGCGAGGTCGGGGCAGGCGGGGTAGCCGGGGCTGTAGCGCTTGCCGCGGTAACGGGCCTGGAAGCGGTCGGTCATCGTCAGCTCGGGGGGATCGGGGAAGCCCCAGCGCTCGCGGATAGTCCGGTGGACCCACTCGGCGGCGGCTTCGGCGGTCTCGACGGCAAGCGCCTGCAGGCAGTGGCAGAGGAGATACTCGCCGCTGGCCTTGAGAATCTCGGCCCGGTCGCGAACTCCCTCGCCCGCGGTCGTGATGAGGAGCGCGACCGAGTCGAGCTGGCCTCCCTCCTTTCGCGGAGCGACGAAGTCGGCGAGGCAGAGACGCTCGCCCATTGCCTGCCGCGGGAACGCGAAGCTCGCGAGCCGGCGTCCCCCGCAGACGAGGTGCAGCCCGTTCCCCTCCGAGTACGCCTCCAGGTAGCGATACATCGCGCGCGGACGGATCCAGCCGGCGCTCCGGACGCGCGCGATGACCGCCTCGAGCTCCGCAAGCTTCGGGTCGCCGGCCTCCTTGAGCCTGCGGTAGCTCCCGCGCAAGCCGAGGTGCTTCGCGTAGAGCATGTGGGGATTGATGTACTTCCATATTTCATCGGCGTCGAGGTCCGGCAGGACGTACTCCGCTGAGATCCGGCGCGGGGAGCGGCTCGGCGATCGGGACGTTCTCGCTTCGAACCTCCGGCGCCGCGAGCGGGTTCTCGGCCTCCGCCACCTCCGCCGCCGCGGCCGCGGACCGCCGGCGCTCCTGCGCCTCCGCCGCGAGAGACGCGCGCGCCTCTCCTCCCGAGAGGATCCGGTCGGCGAGCGCGAGGCCCCGCATCGCGTCCTGCGCGTAGACGGCGAGGCCGCCGTAAGCGGGCGCGATCTTCAGATCCGTGAACTTCTGCGAGAGCGCGGCGCCTCCGACGAGCATCGGAGCCTCCACTCCGCTCGCCGTCAGGTCCTTCGCCGTCGCGACCATCTGCTGCGCGCTCTTCACGAGCAGGCCGGAGAGGCCGATGAGATCCGGCCGGTGCTCCCGGTATGCCTCGATCAGCCGCTCGGGCGGAACCTTGATGCCGAGGTTGACGACCTCGTAGCCGTTGTTCGAGAGAATGATCTCGACCAGGTTCTTCCCGATGTCGTGGACGTCTCCCTTGACCGTCGCGAGGATGACCTTCCCCTTGCGCGAGTCGCTCTTCTTCTCCATGAACTTCTCGAGGTGGCTCACGGCCGCCTTCATCGCCTCGGCCGACTGCAGCACCTCCGCGACGATCAGCTCGTTCGCGTTGAAGAGGCGGCCGACCTCGCGCATCCCCTCCATCAGCGGGCCGTTGATGATGTCGAGCGGACCCATGCCGCCGCCGCGCACCGCCTCGAGGTCGTCAAGCAGCCCTTCCTTTGAGCCTTCCAGGATGTAGCGCGGCAGCCGCTCGATCGGCGTTGCCGGCACGCTCGACGGGCTTCCTCGGCGCAGCGCCCTTCGCCTTGAAGTGGCCGGCGAAGGCCGCGACCGGGTCGGCGCCGCGGTTGTAGAGGAGGTCCTCGGCGAGCCGCCGCTCCTCCTCGGGGATCGATGGATACCGCATCATCTTCTCGGAGTTGACGATCGCGAGATCGAGCCCCGCCTTGACGCAGTGATAGAGGAAGACGGAGTTCAGGACCTCGCGCCCCGACTCCGGCAGCCCGAAGCTGACGTTGGAGATCCCGAGGATCGTCCGCGACTCGGGAAAGGCCGCCTTGATCGCGCGGATCCCCTCGATCGTCTCGACCGCGCTCCCGACGTACTTCTCGTCGCCGGTCCCGCACGGGAAGACGAGCGGGTCGAAGTAGATGTCTTCCGGCGCGACGCCGTACTTCTCGGTCAGGAGCGTGTAGCTCCGCCGCGCGATCTCGAGCTTCCTCTCGCGCGTGACGCCCATCCCGGTTTCCGGGTCCTCGTCGATCGTGCCGACGATCAGGGCCGCGCCGTACTTCTGCGCGAGCGGAACGACCGCCTTGAACCGCTCCTCGCCGTCCTCGAGGTTGATGGAGTTCAGAATCGATTTCCCCTGGCTCCATTTGAGTCCCAGCTCCATGACCCGCCAGTCCGTCGAGTCGAGCATCAGCGGGACCTTGACCATCTTCGTGGCGCGCTCGAGGAACGCGTTCGCGTCGGCGACTTCGTCGCGGTCCGGGTCCTGGAGGCAGACGTCGATGACCTGGCCGCCCGCCTTGACCTGCGCCCGGGCGATCTCGGCGGCCGCCTCGAACTTCCCCTCCGCGACGAGGCGCTTGAACTTGCGGCTGCCGAGCACGTTCGTGCGCTCGCCGACCAGGACCGGCCGGTTGTCCTCGTTGATCTCGAGCATCTCGATGCCCGACACGAGCGTCCTGTTGTGGATCGGCGGCCGGCGCGGCTTCTTCCCGCGCGCCGCGGCCGCGAGCGCCCGGATGTGCGCCGGCGTCGTGCCGCAGCACCCCCCGACGATGTTGACGAGCCCCTCTTCCATGAAGCGCGTCAGGTGCGCCGCGATCTTCTCCGGCGTCTCCGGATAGCAGCCGTCGGAGTCGGGAAGCCCTGCGTTGGGATAGCACGACACGAGCGTTCTCGCGAGCCCCGAGAGCGTGCGGAGGTGGTCCGCCATGAACTCCGGCCCGGTCGCGCAGTTCAACCCCACCGACAGGAGCGGCGCGTGCATGATCGAGGCGTAGAGCGCGTCGATCGCCTGCCCGGCGAGCATCGTCCCCATCGGCTCGATCGTGACGGAGGCCATGACCGGCACGCTCCACCCCGCCTGCGCAAATGCCTCTTGGACGGCAATCAGCCCCGCCTTGAGATTGCGCGTGTCCTGCGTCGTCTCGAGAAGCAGGACGTCGGCGCCGCCGGCGAGGAGCCCCGCGGCCTGCGTCCGGTAGTGGCCGATCAGCTCCTCGAACGTGACGCCCCCCGTCACGGTCACCGACCGCGTCGTGGGACCCATCGAGCCCGCGACGAAGCGCGGGTTCCCGGCTGTCGAGTGCTCCGCCGCGGCCTCGCGAGCCAGTCGCGCCGCCTGCGCGTTGATCTCGAAAGCCTTCTCCGCGAGACCGTACTCGGCGAGAACGAGCGGCGTCCCGCCGAACGTGTCGGTCTCGACCATGTCGGCGCCCGCCGCGAGATAGCTCTCGTGCATCTTCCGCACGACGTCGGGCCGGGTCAGGACGAGATTCTCGTTGCACCCCTCGTACTGCTCGCCGCCGAAGTCCGCCGAGGTCAGGTTCTCCCCCTGGAGGAAGGTCCCCGTGGCGCCGTCCAGGACGAGGATCCGCTCCGCGAGGACCTCGGCCAGGGCCTCGGCCCGCTCCCTCGCGGATGCCGCTCTCTCTTCCGGACTCGCCACGAGGGCATTATCCGTGATCGAGCGCTTCTCCTGAATCGCCTCTCCGGCCGGGACCGTATACTCCGCGATGGGACGGTTGGGGGCGTTCCGGGCGGAGGGATTACACTCCCGGCAACGCGGAGGGAATCAAGCGGGGCGATCCGGTCCGATGGAGGACCCCGGCGACAGCGCATCATGTCGGTAGAGCAAGACGCGGTCCCCGACGATCCGGGCGGCGCCCGAGCGCCGGCGGCTGCTCTTTCCGTGGACGCCGCGGCGGCGGCGGCGCGCCGGTACCTCCTCTCGATCCAGCGCGAGGACGGCCACTGGTGCGCCGAGCTCGAGGGGGACACGATCCTCGAGTCCGAGTACCTGCTCACGATGCACTTCCTCGGGCGCCTCGAAGAGCCGCGGATCCGGAAGGCGGCCGAATACCTGCGGCGCAAGCAGCTCCCGTCGGGAGGCTGGGCGATCTACCCGGGAGGGCCGGCGGAGGTGAGCGCCTCGACGAAAGCCTACTTCGTGTTGAAGCTCGTGGGGGACGATTCGCAAGCGCCTCACATGGCCAGGGCGCGCCGCGTCATCGTCGAGCTCGGGGGGCTCGACGCCTGCAACTCCTTCACGAAGATCTACCTCTCGATCTTCGGCCAGTACGCCTGGGAGAAATGCCCGACCGTGCCGGCGGAGCTGATCCTCTTCCCCGACTGGGTGCCGGTCTCGATCTACCGGATGTCCTC
Source organism: uncultured Acidobacteriota bacterium (assembly GCA_963815865.1). Classification (GTDB taxonomy): domain Bacteria; phylum Acidobacteriota; class Thermoanaerobaculia; order UBA5066; family Gp7-AA6; genus JAWOLE01. The sequence goes on along the minus strand of CAWFIK010000003.1, from coordinate 307,884 downwards.
CTGGTCCCGCGCGATCGTCGTGCCGCTCTCGATCATCTCGGCCTATCGCCCGACCTGCCCGGTGCCGGAGAGCGCGTCCCTGGTGGAGCTCAAGACTCCAGAGGGCGCGGCGCGGCCGAAGGGACCCGCGAAGAGCCTCCGGGCGCGGCTCTGGGGGGCCTTTTTCGGCGTCGTGGACCGCTTCCTCCACGAGCTGGAGGTCCGGCAGTGGACGCCGCTGCGCCGCCGCGCGCTCGACCGGGCGGAGGCCTGGATCCTCGAGCGTCTCGAGCGCAGCGACGGTCTCGGCGCGATCTTCCCTCCGATCGTCAACACGATCCTCGCGCTGCGCTGCCGCGGCTACGCGGCCGACCATCCGATCGTGAAGAGCCAGGTGGAAGAGCTGCAGAACCTGGAGATCGAGGAGGAAGAGACCCTCCGCCTCCAGCCCTGCTTCCCACCGGTCTGGGACACGGCGCTCGCGGTCGTGGCCCTGCGGGAGTCGGGAGTCTCCGAGGACGATCCGCGACTGCTCCGCGCGGCGAGCTGGCTTCTCGATCGCGAGGTCCGCGTGCCCGGCGACTGGCAGCGGCGGATCCCGAAGACGCCTCCCGGAGGCTGGTACTTCGAGTACGAGAACGAGTTCTATCCCGACACCGACGACACCGCGGAGGTCCTGACCTCGCTTGCCGCCGTGCGTTTTCCCGACGAGCGCGAGGAGCGGCGGCGCCAGGGGGCGATCGCGCGCGGCCTCGCCTGGCAGCTCGCCATGCAGAACGGCGACGGGGGGTGGCCCGCGTTCGACCGCGACTGCGACAACGAGGTCCTGACGTTCATCCCCTTCGCCGACCACAACGCGATGATCGATCCGAGCTGCGAGGACATCACGGGCCGCACGCTCGAGGCGCTCGAGCGCCTCGGCGTCGGGCGCGACGTCAAGGCCGTGCGGCGAGCCGCCGCGTACCTGAACCGGAGGCAGGACGCCGACGGAACGTGGTACGGCCGCTGGGGGTGCAACTTCCTCTACGGCACGTGGCTCGCGCTGCGTGGGCTCGCCGCCGCCGGCGAGGACCTCTCCCAGGAGCGCCACCAGCGCGCGGGGAGCTGGCTGCGCCGGCACCAGAACGAGGACGGCGGATGGGGAGAGCTCCCCCGCTCCTACGACGAGCCGGGCCGCAAGGGGATCGGGCCGAGCACTCCGTCCCAGACGGCATGGGCGTTGCTCGGACTCTTTGCGTTGGACGACATTGCTTCCACCAGCGTGCGGCGGGGCCTCGAGTACCTGCTACGCAACCAGGAGTACGACGGCTCCTGGAAGGACGAGCACTGGACCGGCACGGGGTTCCCGCGGGTGTTCTACCTGCGTTACCATCTTTACGCGACGTACTTCCCGCTCTGGGCCCTCGCGGTCTACGAACGGGAGGCCGGGCCGGCCGATTCGGCCCCGGAGGCCGGCCGGAAGGCCATGGAAGCCATCGCCGACACGAGACCGAGAGAAGGAGAATCGAGCCGATGAGGTTTCCGCTGCACATCACGACGGGCACGATCAAGCACCAGATCGTCAACGCGCTCGCGGGCAACAAGCGCTACCCGTTCGTCCTGATGCTCGAGCCCCTCTACACCTGCAACCTCGCCTGCCTGGGGTGCGCGATCGAGCGGCACACCGGGAAGCTCCAGGACCGGCTCCCGCTCGAGAAATGCCTCGCGGCGGTGGACGTTTCGACGGCGCCGATCGTCTCGATCTGCGGCGGCGAGCCGACGATCTACCCGGAGCTGCCGCAGCTCGTCTCCGAGATCATCCGGAGGAAGCGCCACATCTACCTTTGCACGAACGGCCTCCTCCTCGACACGAAGGTGTACGGCGTCATCCCTCCCAACCGCCGCCTCATGATCAACGTCCACCTGGACGGCATGCGGGAGACGCACGACAAGGTCTGCGCGCGCGAAGGAGTCTTCGACACGGCGGTCGAGATGATCCGCGAGGGCGTTCGCCTCGGCCATCACGTCATGGCCAACATGACGATCTTCAAGGAGACCGACGTCTCCGAGGTCGAGCAGGTCTGCGAGCTCCTGACCGGGCTCGGCGTCGAGGGGCTCCTCGTCTCGCCCGGCTATCACTACGAGTCGGTCGAGCGCGACATGTTCCTGACGAAGTCGGAGATCCAGAGGAAGTTCCGGCGGGTCCTGGAGATCTCGAAGAAATACAAGCTGACCTCGACTCCGATGTTCCTCGAGTTTGCGGCGGGGCTGCGCGAGTACAAGTGTTCTCCATGGAGCACCGTGACGTACACGCCCAACGGCTGGAAGGGCCCGTGCTACCTGATCGGCAAGAAGTACACGCACTCGTGGGAGGAGTTCTGGGGCGGCACCGACTGGGACTACTGGGAGTCGCGCCAGGATCCGCTCTGCGCCAACTGCGCGATGCACTCCGGCTTCGAGGCCTCCGTGGTCAAGGAGCTCCCGAAGCATCCCGGCGACATGTTCCGCCTCGTCGCCTGGAACCTGACGGGGTAGCCTAGACTTCCCCGGTGGACTTCGTCACCGGGGGCACGGGCTTCATCGGCGCGCACCTCGTCCGGGCGCTCCTGGCGCGCGGACGGACCGTGCGCTGCCTTGTGCGCTCCTCCAGCCGCCTGAGCAATCTCGAGGGGCTTCCGGTCGAGATCGTGACGGGCGACGTCACCGACGCGGCGTCGCTGGCGCGCGCGATGGGCGGCGCGAAGATCGTCTATCACTGCGCCGCGGATTACCGGCTGTCGGCGCGCCATCCCCGGGAAATCCACGCCGCCAACGTCGAAGGGACTCGAAACGTCCTGGCCGCCGCGTCGGAGATCGGCGCCGAGCGGGTCGTGCACACGAGCAGTGTGGGGGCCCTGGGCCTGACGCACGACGGCCGGCCGGGCAATGAGAAGACGCCGGTCGAACCCCGCTCCCTGATCGGCCATTACAAGAAGAGCAAGCACGAAGCGGAATGCGTGGCGGTGGAGTTCGCGGCCAGGGGACTGCCGGTCGTCATCGTCAACCCTTCCACGCCGGTCGGCGAGAGGGACATCAAGCCGACCCCCACGGGACAGATGATCGTGGACTTCCTGAACCGCCGGATGCCGGCGTATGTCGAAACGGGATTGAATCTCGTGGACGTGCGCGACGTCGCGGAGGGGCACGTGCTCGCCGCGGAGAAGGGACGAGTCGGAGAAAAATACATCCTGGGAAACCGCGATATGACGCTCAAGGAGATCTTCGACGCGCTCTCGAAGCTGACCGGAGTTCCCTCGCCGGCGATCAAGCTGCCGCACTGGATCCCGCTCGCCGCCGCCGCCGTGAGCACACTGGCGTCGAAGGTCGCCGCGCGGCCGCCGCGAGTGCCGCTCGAAGGCGTGAGAATGTCCCGCCACAAGATGTACTTCGATTCGAGCAAGGCGGTGCGGGAGCTCGGGCTTCCTCAGAGTCCCGTCGAGGAGGCCCTCGGTCGCGCGGTCGCCTGGTTTCGCGAGAACGGCTATGTCCGCGGATAGGCCGAACGGGGTCCTCATCCTGACGGCGATCTCCGAGGAGCTCGACTTGAACGCGATCCTCCGGCGCGCCTCGCGGATCCATTACCAGTGGAGAGGCGTCATCGGCGCGCAGCTCGGAACGACGGACGTCGTCATCGCGGCGACGGGAGACGGTCCGGAGAGGGCGGGCGAGAGAGCGGAGTCCTTCTGCGAGCGGACGCGCCCGCAGGCCGTCGTCGGCGCCGGCATCGCCGGGGCTCTCTCCCCCGGGCTCGGCGTCGGCGCGATCGTCGCCGGCAAACGCATCCGCGACTCCGCCGGGGAGGCGCCAGCGCCCGACGCCCGCCTCCTTTCCCGGGCCCTCGAGGCCGGCGCGGAGGAGGGCACGCTCCTGACGGTCGGGAGGCCGGTCACGTCCGCGGCCGAGAAGACGCGGCTGGCCGCGACCCTCGAAGGCGTCTGCGCCGTGGACATGGAATCGGCCGCCTGGGCGCGCGTGGCCGCCTCGCGCGGCATCCCCTACGTCGTCGTCCGTTCGATCAGCGACGGCGCGGACGAGGGCCTGCCCGAGTACCTCGCCGAGTGCCTGGGCGAGGACGGCGCGATTCGCCGCGGCGCCGTCGTCGCTCGCGCGCTTGCCCGCCCCTCGAGGATCCCGGACCTCTTCCGGCTGCGCCGCCGCACCCTGGATTGCGCGAAGCAGCTTTCCCTCTTCCTCGAACGATTCCTCGCGGACGGACTCGAATGACGACGCTCGAAGAACTGCTGGAGAAGACGAGCCGCACGTTCGCGCTCTCGATCCCCGTGCTCCCCGAGCCGACGCGGCGCCAGGTCATGATCGCGTATCTCCTCTTCCGGATCGCCGACACGTTCGAGGACGCGGCCCACTGGCCGCCGGAGCGCCGCATCGAAGCGCTCCGGGAGTTCCAGGACCTGCTGCGCGATTTCTCCCCCGCGAAGGCAGACCGGCTGGCGCGACAGTGGACCGGGGCCGGAGTTTCGCCCCACGCCGGCTACCGGCGGCTCGTCACGGAGACGCCGTTCGTCCTCGAAGCGTTCTTCGCGCTCGAGCCCGAGGCTGTCGCCTCTGTGCGGGATCACGTCTGCCGCTCGGCCGAGGGGATGGCGGTCTTCGTCGGCCGCACGGACGGCGGCGCGCTTGTCTTGAACGATCTCCGCGATCTGCGCAACTACTGCTACGCGGTCGCCGGGATTGTCGGAGAGATGCTCTCCGCGCTCTTCCTCCTGAACCGCGAGACGCTCCGGCCGGCCGCTCCATATCTGCGCGAGCGCGCCGCGACCTTCGGCGAGGCCCTCCAACTCGTCAACATTCTGAAGGACGCGGCTGTGGACGTCACCGAGGGACGAAGCTACCTGCCGCGTGGAGTCGCGCGCTCCGAGGTCTTCGCGCTGGCCCGCCGCGACCTTCACGTCGCGGCTGAATACACCCTCGCGCTGCAACGCGCCGAGGCGCCGCGAGGCCTCGTCGAGTTCTGCGCCCTCCCGACGGAGCTTGCCTGGGCGACGCTGAGGAAGGTCGAGGAGCGGGGCCCCGGCTCCAAGATCTCGCGCCTCGAGCTCTTCGCGATCCGCAAGCGCGTCGTTCTGGCCCTCGACGCCGGCGAGCCCGCGGTCGTCATCGGCCCCTGACCTGCGAACCCAAAACAGGATTCCCCGTCTTTCGTCAACCGGCCGGCGGCCGCAGCAGCGGCGCGAGTGCGCCGGCGATGGCGTCGGCGATCCGGGCGGCGCCGGCGCGGTCGGGATGGCCGTCGAAGGGAATCAGCTCCGCCGGCTCGATGTCTACGACCACGTGCGGCAGGTCGTCGAGCAGCGCGCTCACGACGAACGCCTCGGGACGCGCCTCCGCCGGGCGTTGCGGCCCGATGCACGGCACGACGAAGAGCGGCCACGCGCCGCGCGCCCGCGCGGCGTCGGCGGTGGCGTGGAGGATCTCACGCGTGAGCGTCAGGCTCCGCTCGAGATCCCTCTCGGAGAGATAAGGGATCTCGTCCACGAACACCTGCCGGAGCCGGAACGGCGAGCGGGACGCGGGCTCGACGACGAGCGCCCCGTCGCGCACGACGAGGCGCGGGTGATCATCCTGGATGTTGCGGTGGAGCTGCACCGGCAGCACCAGCGTCACGACCGCGAGCGGATGCGCGAAGCGCGGCAGCGCGTCCACGGCGCGCAGGTGCGCCTGATCGCTTCCGTATCCCCCCTCGGCGACGTTGACGACCTGCATGCGCAGCTTCTCGGACAGTTGCGCCGCGACCGTGTCGGGCCACTGCAGGCCGTGCCCGACGGCGGTCGATTCGCCGGTCAAGAGGAGCGTCGGCGCTTGCGGATCCTCGACCCAGTCCTGCGAAGGAGCGCGGTCGCCGTGCGCGTCGATTGCATATCGCGCGATCCGCTGGCGGCCGCGCCGCGGCAGGTCCATGGTCCGGTTCGGAACGAACGCCCATCCGGTGCGCGCGTCGGGCGCGCCGAGGATCCACTCGAGGCGGGGGTCGGGCATCTCGGGCTCGGGCCGCCGCATCCACCGCAGCACGAGCTCGCAAGCGCAGAGCGACAGCGCGAGCGCGGCCGCGACCCGCGCCGCTCCCCCTGCCGTCGCCCGCCGGCCCGCGGCGACGGCGCACGCGGCGAGAGCGAGGCCGAGGACGGCCGCGCCGGTCCGCAGCGCCGGCAGCGCCCAGCCCGGTGGAGGAAGACGGTACGCGGGCACGACGATATGGCGCTCGAACCAGGCTTCCTTTGCGATCGCGGCGAACCACACGAGTCCGGCAGCGGGCGCGGCAAGCGCGAGAAACGCGACGGCGCGAACGGCCACACGGGACCTGTCGGAAGACCGGCTCAAGGGCGGACGCTCCGCCTCAACCGGGCGTGGCGGACGGCGAGGGAGTCCGCGGCCAAATGGGGCTCAGCAGCTCGATCCGCCAGACCGGCCCCCCGAAAAAGAGAGGCCCCTCCGACTTGACGAAGGCGGGGGCCTCGCCCGTGAGGATCCAAACACGGGTGTCCGGAGGCTGCTTACCGACAATCGGAGCGAGCACTCCGGCGATGCCGCCGATCTCGACCTTGACGACGTACCGGATCGCCTTGCGTGAGGAGCCTCCGGTCGAGAATGGGTCCTCCCCCTCCGGTGAAACGGCGAGCTTGACGAGCCTCGGCTTGGGAGTCGCGGCGACCATCGAGACTCTCGTGATCGCCGACCGGGAGTCGATGTTCTTGAGCAGCGTCAGCATCAGTCCGTTGGAGACGTCGTCGGGCAGCTTCATCCGCTTCGTCAATCGTTTCTTTTCTTCATTGTCCTCCTGATAAACGACACGGACATCCCCGGAGGTTCCATCGATCGTCACATCGATCGGATGCGGAAAGCTCGGTCCCTTCTGGACGAGATGGTCGCTGACGAGCCGGAAGAGGCCCCGCTCGGTGAACACGACCGTCTCGTCGTGGATCGACCCGTCTTTGAAGTGAAAGACGAGGCGGCTCGTGACGCGGCCCCCCCGGAAGGCCTGGATCAGATCGCCGTCCGCCAGAGTCTCCCCCTCGAGCGTTCGCAGCGCCAGAAAACCGTGCACCACGCCCTCCGTGTGGCGCACTCTCACCGGCTCCGCCGCCATGACGCCGGAGGCGATAACCAGCAACAGAATCCGAAGACAGCACCTGCCCATCGGCGTGGAAAGGAGCAAACAACGTACCGCGCCAACGAGCGACCTCGTTCCTCGTCGAGGATTGGCAGAGTTTTCGCACATTTCTCACGTTTAGCCTCTGAGTTGATTTTAAGAATTGCCATAAATCCAAACGCTCGCGAGAACGCGGGACTAACGTGAATTCATGCGAGCCGCGCCGTCGACCTGGGACCTGCTCCTCACGCCGGTGCACCGTTGGGTGTGGGGCGACGTCCAGCGGCGCGCGCGCAAGATGCTGAGCTTCTCCGCGACGGAGGCCGACGGCGCGCGCGACATCAGCCGCGCGGCCGAGCTCACGTCCGATCCAACGCTGCGCCGCCTCTATCTCCGGCACGCCGACGACGAGCAGCGGCATGCGTTTCTCTTCGAGCGGCGCGGGCGGGAGCTGCTCGACTCCTCGAGCGGCGCGGTGTTCGAGGCGAACTGGCTGGCGCCGGGAGAACGCGGGCTCGACGATCTCGACGTCGGGTCGGGAGGAGACGAAGCGCTCCTGGCGTTTCTCCATCTGTCCGAGAAAGCCGCGGCCGGCCGCTTCGTCATTTACGAAAGAGTGCTCGCCTGCGACCCGCCGTCACGCGCGATGTTCGCCCGCATCCTCGAAGACGAGGTGTTCCACATGACCTACACCCGCAAGCAGCTCGCCCGCCTCTCCCCGCGGCGACAGGGATGGCGCCTGTGGCAGGCGCGCGCCGGGCGGCTCTGGAAGGCATATCTCCGAATCGCCACCGCGATAGCGGCCTTGCTCGGGACGGTGATGCTCGCCGTCCAGTATTTCGTGATCCTGCCGCTCTTCTCCCTCCTCGCCAAGCGCGCGGCGCGGCGGGAGCCCGAGGGGTTCGCCCCGTCGCGCGCGGTTTTGAAACTGGAGAGTCAGTACTGATGAAAATCCTCGGCATTTCGGCGCACTACCACGATTCGGCCGCGGCCCTCCTCGCCGACGGCGTTCCCGTCTGCGCGGTCCAGGAAGAACGCCTCTCGCGGCGCAAGAACGACGCGTCGTTCCCGCTCGCGGCGATCGAATGGTGCCTGGAGCGCGGCGGATTAGAGCCCGAGGACCTGGACGCGGTTGTCTTCTACGAGAAGCCGATGCTCAAATTCGAGCGGATCCTGACGATGGCGCTGCGCGGTTTTCCGCGCTCCTGGCCGAGCTTTCCGCGCGCGATGAAGAACGCCCTCGGCGGCAAGCTCTGGGTCAAGGGAATCATCTCCTCGCAGCTCGGGGTGCCGGGCAAGCGCATCCTCTTCGCCGAGCACCACCAGTCGCACGCGGCCGCGGCGTTCCTGACCGCGCCGACGCGCCGGGCCGCGATCCTGACCGCCGACGGCGTCGGCGAGTGGGCGACGCTCTCGCTCGGCCGCGGCGCGATCGCCGACGACGGCGCCATCACGCTCGAGCTCCTTCGCGAGCTGCGCTTCCCGCATTCGCTCGGAATGCTCTACTCGACCTTCACGGCCTATCTCGGCTTCCCGGTCAACGAAGGCGAGTACAAGGTGATGGGGCTCGCCTCCTACGGCAAGCCGGCCTTCGAGCCGCAGGTGCGCAAGATGGTGCGGCACACAGCCGATGGCGCGATCGCGCTCGACCTGTCGTATTTCGAATACCACGAAGGAGCGCGGCGGAGTTTCTCCGACCGCTTCGTGGAAGAGCTGGGGCCGCCGCGCGATCCGCTGGAGCCGATCGACCTCGCGACGCCCGAAGGTGCGCGGTACGCGGACATCGCGGCGAGCGTCCAGCGGGTGCTCGAGGAAATCCTCGTGGACCTGGCGCGCTCGCTCCGGCAGGAGACCGGCCTCGACGACCTCTGCCTCGGGGGCGGCGTCGCGCTGAACGGCTGCGCCAACGCGCGCATTCTGCGCGAGTCGGGTTTCCGCAACGTCTACGTGCCGAGCGCTCCGGGCGACGCCGGCTGCGCGCTCGGAGCGGCGCTCGTCGCGGACCGCCTGCATTTCCGCAGGCCGCACCGCGCCGTCCCGGACCATCCGTACTGGGGACCGCCGATCGACGCGCGCGAGCTTTCCCGGGTCGCGCGGGAGGACGGGCTCGACTTCGAAGAGCTGCCCCGCGAGTCCGCGCTGACCGATCGGATCGCCCGCGAGCTCGCGCGCGGTCGCATCGTCGGCTGGATGCAGGGCCCGGCGGAGCTCGGCCCGCGGGCGCTCGGCAATCGCAGCATCCTCGCCGCGCCCCACGACGCCGCGATGCGCGACCGGCTGAACCGCTCGATCAAGTATCGCGAGGAGTTCCGGCCGTTCGCACCCGCGGTGCCGCTCGGGCAGGCGGAGCGGTTCTTCGAGCTGCCGCCCGGCGGCGCGCGGCTTGGACGTTACATGTCGGGGGTCTTCCCGGTGCGCCGCGAGTGGCGCGAGCGCCTCGCGGCGGTTACGCACGTGGATGGGACCGCGCGCGTGCAGACCGTGGACCCGCAGATGGCCCCGCGCTTCCATGCGCTCCTCGAGGCGTACGGAGCGCTGACCGGCATCCCGGTCCTCCTGAACACCAGCTTCAACCTCGCCGGCGAGCCGATCGTCAACCGCGCCGTCGAGGGCTACTCGACCTTCCGCCGCTCCGGAATCGACCTCCTCGTCGCGGGGGAGGCCGTCGTCGCCAAGCCGAGGGTGGCGCAGGCCGCGCCGGAGGCCGTCGCATGATCAAGCGCCGCGGAAAGCTCACGCGCACGATGCTCATTCTGGGAAGCGCCTTTCCCACGATTGCCGACGGGGCGCGGGGACTGTGGCGCAGCGAATCGGGACGCAAGTGGCTGGTGCCACTCCTGATCTTCCTCTGCGCGACCGGGCTCGTGCTCGTGCTGGCGGCCGCGGTCGAGGCGCTGGCGCCGTTCGTCTATGCCATCTTTTGACGACCTGCTCGCCTGCCCGCGCTGCGGCGGCGGACTGGTCTCAAGCGGGGGCCCTTGCGGTCCCCCATTTCCCCCGGCGGGCCTTCGCTGCGCCGCCTGCGCGGAGCAGTACACCGCGCCCGGCGGCATTCCCGATCTGAGACTCCCTTCCGATCCACGTACCGAGAGAGTGCGCGCGTTCTACTCGCGGGCGCCATTTCCCGGCTACCCGCCGCGCGACAGCCTTGCGGCCCTGCGTGCCCGCGCCGCCCGCAGCGAGTTCGCGCGGCGGCTGGACGAGTCGATTCCCGGCGACGCGGCCGTGCTGGAGCTGGGGTGCGGGACGGGACAGTTGAGCCTGTTTCTGGCGAGCGCGGACCGCGTCGTCGTCGGCGCCGACCTGGCGCGCCCCTCGCTCGCGCTCGCGCGCGCGGCGGCCGGGCGCTACGGACTCGCCGGCGTTGCCTTCGTGGAGACGGACCTGCGGTCGCCGGGGTTCGCGCGCGAGGCGTTCGACGTCGTGATTTGCTCGGGTGTCCTGCACCACACTCCCGATCCGAGGGCGTCGTTCGCCTCCGTGGCGCGCCTCGTACGTCCGGGCGGCGTTCTCGTCGTCGGGCTCTACAACGCCTACGCGCGCCTGCCGCTGCGCCTGCGGCGCGCCGTCGCGCGCCTGACCGGGTTCCGGTGGATCCCGTGGGATCCCGTCCTGCGCGACCGCCGCGCGCAGCCGGAGCGCCGCGAGGCGTGGCTGCGCGATCAATATCATCCCGTCGAGGAGCATCGGCACACGCTCGCGCAAGTGCAGGCCTGGTTCCGCGACAACGGGCTCGAGTACCTGCGCGCGTTTCCGAGCGCGCTCCTCGCCGGCGAATCGAACCATCTCTTCGCGCAGTCGGAAGACGACTGGGCGATCGAGGGGGTCCTCGCACAGCTCTCGTGGATGCGAGCGCTCGGCGGCGAAGGGGGCTTGTTCGCGGCCATCGGGTCCCGGCTGGCTTCATTAGGGCGCGGCCACGCCGAGACTCGTTTTCAGACCTGTTGCGCCCCGCGGGCGGGTGATACCGTTAGGCATCAACCACCTCGTCTCAGAGGGTCGCACAGATTCCTCTCCGCGCGACGGGCCGTCCCGGGGACGGCGGCCCACGCTCTTCGTCTCCCTCGCCGGGTGCGGGCTTCTCGCCTCGGTGCTCGCCTTCTCCGGCCTCGGCGCGCGCCCGCTGATCAGCCCGGCCGAGGCACGCTACGCGCTCGTCGCGCGGGAGATGCTGGAGAGCGGCGACTGGATCCAGCCTCACTTCAACCACGCGCGTTACTACGAGAAGCCGCCGCTGACCTACTGGTGCGTCGCGGCCTCCTATCGGCTCCTCGGATTCACGGAGTTCGCCTCCCGGCTCCCGAGCGCGGTGGCCTACGTCGGGACGGTCGTCGTGACCTTTCTCCTGGCGCTGGAGCTCGTCGGGAGCGGGACCGCTCCGCTGGCCGCGCTCATCTACGCGACGTCTCTCGGGCCGTTCCTGTTCGGCCGCTTTCTCTTCACCGACACTCTGCTCGTCTTCTGGCTGAGCGTCTCGCTGCTCGGCCTGGCGAAGGCCCTCCGAAGGCGGGAGAGTCTCGCCGGCCCGGTGATGTTCTTCCTGGGAGCTTCGCTCGCGGGCCTGACGAAGGGATTGATCGGGCTCCTCTTTCCGTTCGCGACGGCCGCCGCGTACGCGCTGTTCGTGGGCGGCCGGGACTTCGTCCGGAGGCTCCGCCCGTGGCTCGGCGCCGCGATCGTCGGGATCGTCTTCCTCCCCTGGCACGTCCTCCTGGCGTGGAAGGACCCGGCCTTTCTCCCGTTCTACTTCGGCCACGAGCAGTTCGCCCGATTCCTGGGGCAGCGGTACCCCGTGAACTTCACGCCGCTGTCGATCAGAGATTTCTGGATTGCGACGCTCCTCTGGATCTTCCCCTGGTTCCTGTTTCTTCCGAGCGCTCTTCCCCGGCGCGGGCGACGGTGGAGCCGGAGACTGGCGCTCGCGTGGATCTGGGTGGCCGGGATCGTGCTCTTCTTCACGCTGACCGGCTCCCGGATGGAGTACTACGCGCTCCCCGCCTTTCCGGCGCTGGCCGTGATCCTGGGCTCCGGCTGGCGCCGGTTCATGACCGGCAGCCGACGCGCGCCCGCCTTTCTCACGCCGAGCCTGATCGTGGGCGGGATCGGGCTCGCCCTCGCGCCGATCGTCTTCTTCTCGGCCCGAGCGGGCCCGGCCGGCCTGACGGAGCTGGTTTCCAATCTCGACGGCTACTACCGGGAGTATTTCGCGTCCCATCCGGGAGCCGCCATGGTGTTCGGGACCGAGCTTCTCCGGATGGCCCGCCCCTTTCCAATCGTCCTCCTCATCCTCGGGGGCCTGTCTTTCCTGTTAATCCGGCGGGCCCGGGTCCTCCGCGCCTTCGCGCTCTGGGTCGGCGGCGCCGTGCTCGTCCTCGGCCTGGCGGACGGAGGGATGCGGCTGGTCGGGGAAGACCGATCCCAGCGCGCGGCCGCCGCGATCGTCGACCGGGATTGGGCGCCCGGATCCCGCCTCGTCGTGGCGGAAGACTACGAGGAGGCATGCGGGATCACGTTCTATACGGGCCTCGCGACGCAGGTCCTCGGGGGCCCGGGGCCGGAGCTGCTCTTCGGCTACCGGCGCGGCGACGCCCCGGAGGTGTTCCTGACGCCGGACGCGTTTCTGAAGAGCTGGGAATCCTCCGATCGCGTCTTCGTCATCGGCGGCCGGGACCTGATGCTGCCCGGGGCGACCGTCCTCCTCGAGGGCCCACGCAGCCGCCTGCTGTCGCACGGAGAGTGCGAAGCGGGGCAGGGCGTCCTGGCCGAGCGGCGGCACGGCCGGTGGGGGACGCGTGCCTATCCGGTGGCACCGACGGGCTGGACGTCGGCGGCCGAGCCGGAGCGCGAGGCGGCGCCCTTCTCGGAGTAGAAGGAGTACTCGCCGACGCCGGCCTCGCAGTCGCGGGCGAACCGGATCAGGTGATGGGCGACGAGGCCGACGTGGATGACTGCCTCGATGTCGCCGCGCTTCAAAGCCGGACGCGCCATGCGCCAGAAGACGTTCCGGTAGTCTGAGCGCAGGCCCACGCGCCAGAGGATCCGGCCGAGGATCTTGAAGCCGTTGGCCACGTCGCTCCTCTCGACCTTCCTCAGCGCGCCGGGGTTGAAACGGTTGGGATAGGTCTTCTCGATCTGGTGCTGGAAGCGGCGGTAGAGCGGTTCCGGCTTGTTCGATTCCGCCACGCACTTCAACCAGCTGCTCCGCACGACGTCTCGCGGGAGAAGGAACTGGACGTTGGACTCCTCTCCGCCGGTTCCGTCCGAGAGGATCCGGCCCTCCTTCTCCAGCCGGCGCCAGAGCGGGGTCCTGGGGAGCGCGTACAGGAGATTGATCGTGAGCATCGGGATCTTCGACGCCTCGATGAAGGCCAGGATGTCGTCGGCCGTATGCTCGGTGTCCTGATCGAGTCCCAGGATGATCCCGGAGACGACCTCCATTCCGTAGGAGTTCAGGATCTCGACGGCCTCCAGGATCGGAAGGCGAAGGTTCTGGTCCTTCACCATCCCGCGCAGTGCTTCCGGGTCCGGCGTCTCGATGCCGATGAACACCGTGTGAAAGAACGCCTCCCTCATGAGCTCCAGGACCTTCCGGTTCTGCGCGATGTTCAGCGTCGCCTCGCAGGCGAAGCGAACGCGGTAGCCGGTGCGCCGCTGCCATTCGACGAGGTGCGGCAGCAATTCGAGCGTGGCCTTCTGGTTGCCGATGAAGTTGTCATCCACGAAGTAGATCGCGCCGGGAGGGCCCGCGGCGACGATCGCGTCGAGCTCGCGGCAGACCTGCTCGGGGCTCTTCAATCGGGGGTTCCTGCCGTAGAGCTCCGGGATGTCGCAGAACTCGCAGCGGTAGGGACAGCCGCTCGAGAACTGCACGCTCGCCAGGAAGTAGTGCTTGATGTCGATCAGGTGATAGGCGGGCGTCGGAAAGTCCGTCAGCGGCGTCCGGTCCGCGGTAGTGAAGCGGATCTGCTCGAGTGGCCGCTCGACGGTCTCGTCCAGGCGCGCGTAGAGAGCGCGCGTCGCGTCGCCCAGCTCCCCGATGTGGAGGATGTCGAATTCCGGGTACCACTCGGGAGACGCGGAGACGGAGGGGCCTCCGAGCGCCGTGACCTTGCCGGCGGCGTGCGCCCGCTCGTTGACGTCGTTGATGCAGTCGCGCTGCACGTGCATGCCGGTCACGAAGACCGCGTCCGCCCAGGCGAAGTCCTCGGTGCGCGCCGCCGACATGTTCTCGTCCACGAAGCGGACCTCCCAGCCGGCCGGCAGCGCGGCCGCGATCAGGAGGAGCCCCTGCGGCGGCATGAAGGCGCGCACGCGCGGCAGGAGCGGGTAGGCGTGGTGCAGCGTCCCGAACGACCGGGCGTAGCGGGGAAAGACGCAGAGGATCCGCCTCACGCAGCTCACCGTTGCAGACGGATTATCTCCGACATCACTTCGCGACGGGCAGCGAAAGCTCCACTCCGAAGCCGAGGGTCGCCTCCGGGCTGCCGAGGGCGCGGGAGAGGCCGGCGCCGAAAACGCCCGACCGCTTGACGTCGAGCTGTCGCGAAGGGAGGACGCCGGAGGCATCCGTCAGAGTCAGCGTCTCGTCCCCGCGGGAGGTGCGCAGGAGCAGCTTGAAGCGGAAGCCGGGCGCGAACTCGTGCCGCGCCGTCAGGTCCCAGAGGACGACGCGCGCGCGGGCATCCGGGTGGTAGCCCGACTCGAACGCCGCGATCTCGCTGCCGAGGACCGCGAGGGACACGAACGGAAGGCGGGAACGATCGTAGGCCGCCTGCAGGAAAAAGTCCCTCTTTCCGAGGAGGAGACCGACTCCCAGCCGGTAGGTCTCGAGCGTCGCCTTCGCGTCGAAGTTGCGCGGCGCGAAGTTCGGCTGGTTCTCCTCGTGGACGGAGAGCGAGCCGCTGGCGTATTCGGCGGAGCCGGAAAACGTCCATCCCTTCCAACGCGCCCGCGCCTCCGCCGTCCCGCCCCAGAGGTGCCCCTCGGTGATGTGGAAGGCGCCGGCCGTCGCGTTGCTGCCGTTGGGCCGGACGTAGCGCTCCGACAGCGCGGCTTCGAACCCGGGCCAGCGGTGCCTCCACCCGATCCCGGCGTCCACTCGCTCGGCCGCCAGCACTCGCGTTTCGGAGAGCACGAAGCGCTCCTGGCCGATGTCGATCTCGTCGGTCGAGGAGTGATAGCGCCGCGTCAGACCCACCTCGACGGAATCGCGCGAGGAGAACGGGTAACGCAGAACGACCGCGTAGTTCTCGAAGCGCCCCGTCCCGGTCGCGTTGGTGTTCGTGATCGCCAGCGGGGCCTGTGACTGCTCGTCGTGGGAGGGCCCGAGCGCGACGCGCGCCCGCCACTCCGCCTCGGGAGTCCCGGCCCCCAGTCCCGCGGCCGGCGGACGATTCCAGCCGAAACCGACCAGGGCGAACTTGGGCGTGACGTCCGAAACATCGTCGAGCCCGTCCGGCGTCCGATAGCGCCGGGCCGCGGTCGCATAGGAGAACCCGACCTCGGCGTGGTAGCCCGGGGGGGGCGGCAGCTCGAGCCCCAGAAGCAGGCCCGCGCAGAAAACGCAGGCGCTGACGAGGTCGTTTCCCATCCTAGTCGGGACCCGGGACTCGGAACTCGGAACTCGGAACGATCACCTTGGCTCGAGTCCCGCGTCCCGAGTCCCGCGTCCCGGCCTGGACTTCGGCAAGACCTTCACGAAGCGCCGCACGAACCCGGGGACGAGCGTCGGGCGGAGGAGCCGCGGGTCGTATGGCGAGAGGCGCCGCTCGTTCTCGGCCAGGCAGAGCTCCAGGAACGAGCGCAGTTTGAAGTCGCCGAAGGCCGAGTGGCTCTTCAACGTGAATCCGTCTTGTGTCCCCTTCTTCTCATTCTTCTCACCGCCGTCTCCCGTTGCCGCCGCCCGCCATCTGCATCGCGCCCTTCACGCGGTCGAAGGCCTGGGCAACGATGTTCCAGGCGCGCCGCGCGTCGAACACTGGCCGCAGCGGGAACGGCTTTCGGGCGCGCAGGTAGGCCGCCCAGTTCACGATGAAAAGGATGTGCCGCGCCTCCTCCTGCATGATCTGGTCGAAGATCGCGATCAGGTCCTTGTGGAAGAACTCGCTTTTGCGCCCGATGTCGAAGAGGCCGAACGCGAAGAAGGAATCGAGGCACTCGCCGTAGCCGGTGCGCAGGAACGTCCACGTCGGGTTCTTCGGCTTCTCCGGCTCGCCAAACGGTGCCGTCTCGATCCCGTATGCCTTCGTCAAGAGGGCGATGATCTCCGCATGGCGCCCCTCTTCGTACCCCTGGAGGGCGATCGCCTCCTTGAGCACGGGGTCCGTCTCGGTGTCCCCGAGAGTCTGTACCTTGACCGCCGTGGCGGCCTCGGTCCGCGCCGCCTCGTCCCAGACGGGAAGGCCCTTCAACCTCGCCAGGCTCTCCGGGTCGAGCTCCGGCCAGACGATGTCCTCTGCCCGGAACGGACGGTGTGTCTCGACGAACGTCCCGCAGAAGAGACGGGCGTGTTCGTCCGACCCGATCTTGAAGCCATCCATGTCCTTGCCGGACCTCCTCTCGACCAACTCCCGAGACGGGAGATTGCACGCCCGGCCGGGGAATTGCAACACTCGATACGGGCTGAAACCCGAATGCTATCAAGCTGATATATTAGGAGGAGCGCGATAACTCGAGCCGCTCTGGCCCGGGAACGGGCTCGGCAAGGACGTCAAAACGCCGCGGCGGGCGACGTCGAGGAGACCCATGTCACGATTGGACAAAATTGAAGGCCCTCAGGACCTGAAGGCCTTGAGCATCGAGGAGCTGGGCGAGGTCGCCCAGGACTGTCGCAACGTCATTGTCGAGACGATTACCCGGACCGGCGGTCACCTGGCCTCCAACCTTGGCGTCGTGGAATTGACGCTGGCCCTCCACCGCGCGTTCGACAGTCCGAAGGACCGGATCGTCTGGGACACCTCGAACCAGTGCTACACGCACAAGCTCGTGACCGGCCGGCGGGACCGGTTCCCGACGATTCGAACGCCCGGCGGGCTGTCCGGCTTCGCCGAGCCGGCGGAGAGCCCGCACGACATGCTCGCGGCAGGACACGCGGGGACCGGGCCTGTCCTACGCGCTCGGGATGGCGGTCGCGCTCCAGGACGCCCCGGAAGAGCCGTACGTCGTCGCCGTGGTCGGAGACGGCGCGCTGACCTCGGGACCGAGCTACGAGGCCCTGAACAACATCGTCCACTTGAAGCCCAAAAGGCTCGTCGTGATCTTCAACGACAACGGCTGGTCGATCT
The DNA here is from genome assembly GCA_963815865.1 of uncultured Acidobacteriota bacterium. GTDB lineage: Bacteria > Acidobacteriota > Thermoanaerobaculia > UBA5066 > Gp7-AA6 > JAWOLE01. Next base: position 290,499 of record CAWFIK010000003.1, on the reverse strand, counting down.
CCGAGAACGTCGGCTGGCTCGCGCACTGGCGCAACCGGTTGATGCTCCATCCCAAGTACCAGAAGCTGACGGAGGCGGGACAGAAGCTCCTCTCGAAGCTCCCCCTGGGCGAGGAAGCGTGGAAGATCGCGCGCAAGGTCAAGACGTCGGTCGAGGGGCTCTTCTTCCCCAACCTGATCTGGGAGGAGATGGGCCTCCAGTACATCGGACCCGTGGACGGACACAACCTGGAGGAGCTCGACGAGGCCCTGAAGAGCGTCAAGGACATCTCCGGCGAAGGCACGCCCGTGGTCGTCCACGTCCTGACGCACAAGGGACGCGGCTACACCCTGGCCGAGGAAAACCCCTCCAGGTTCCACCAGCCGGGCACCCCTTCGGCGGCCGCCGGCCCGGGCGTGCGTTACACCTACTCCCAGGTCTTCGCGAAGACGCTCCTGCGCTTGATGGAGAAGGACGAGAAGATCGTCGCGATCAGCGCCGCGATGCTCGAGGGGACCGCCCTGATCGAGGTCCAGAGGCGCTTCCCCAACCGCGTGTACGACGTCGGGATCGCCGAAGAGCACGCCGTGATCATGGCGGCCGGCATGGCCAAGGCCGGATGGAAGCCGGTCGTCGCGATCTATTCGACGTTCCTGCAGCGCGCGTTCGACCAGCTGATCCACGACGTCTGCCTGCAGAACCTCCCGGTCACGATCTGCGCGGACCGGGCGGGCCTCGTCGGCGACGACGGGAAGACCCACCACGGGATCTTCGACATCGCCTACACGCGCCCCCTGCCGAACATGGTCGTCGCGGCGCCGAGGGACGAGAACGAGCTGCAGCACCTCCTCTTCACCGCGATCGAATCGGGCGGGCCGTTCACGATCCGCTATCCCCGCGGGCTCGGAGTCGGCGTCGATCTCGATCCGGAGCTCAAGACGGTCCCGATCGGGCGCGGAGAGCTCCTCCGCGAGGGGAAGGATGTCTGTCTGCTGGCCTACGGCTCGATGGTGTCGGTGGCCCTCGCCGCCGCGGAGATGCTCAAGGAGCGGCGGATCGATTGCGCCGTCGCCGACGCCCGCTTCGCCAAGCCGCTCGACCGGGAGCTGCTCGGCCAGATCGCGATCATGACGCCGCGCATCCTCACGCTGGAAGAGCACCTTTCGGCGGGCGGGTTCGGGAGCGGCGTGCTCGAGGCCTTCCAGGCGGCGGGCCTTCCGTCCGAGAAGTTGAGGGTCCATGCGATCCCCGACCAGTTCGTCGAGCACAGCCCGCAGGCGCTCCAGCGGGCCAACCTGAAGCTCGACGCGGCGGGAGTCGTGGAGACGGTCCTCGCCCTGTATCCGGAGCTCGCGCGCCTGGCGGCGCCCGGAGGGAAAGCGCCCGCGTCGCGCGATGAGGAGAAGGCGGTGGAGACGGTGACATGGTCGTAGCGTCGGAGCCCGGCGCCGTGCGGGTCGAAAAACTCCTCGTGGCCGGGCTGCGCGGTTTCTGCGCGGGGGTCGTGCGCGCGATCGACGTCGTGGAACGGGCCCTGCAGGTCTGCGACGGGCCGGTCTACGTGCGCAAGGAGATCATCCACAACCGCTACGTCGTGGACGAGCTGCGGGAGAAAGGCGCCATCTTCGTCGAGGAAGTCACCGAGGTGCCGGACGGATCGTGGCTCATCTATTCGGCCCACGGCATCTCCCCCACCGTTCGCGCCGACGCCGGGCGCAGGAAGCTCAAGACGATCGACGCGACCTGCCCCCTCGTCACGAAGGTGCACCTGGAGGCGATCCACTACGCGAAGAAGAGCTACACGATCATCCTGATCGGGCACGAGGAACACGACGAGACGATCGGGACGCTCGGGGAGGCGCCGGGCGCGATCCGCCTCGTCGGCAATCGGGAGGAAGCCGAAGCGGTCGAGGTTCCCGATCCCGACCGGGTGGCCTACCTGACCCAGACGACGCTCTCGCTCGACGACACGCGGGAGATCGTCGAGGTCCTGAAGCGCCGTTTCCCGAACATGGTCAGCCCTCCCAAGGGCGACATTTGCTACGCCACCCAGAACCGGCAGGACGCGGTCCGCGCGATGGCGCCGCACGTGGACGCGCTCCTCGTGCTCGGCGCGCCTAACAGCTCGAACTCGCTGCGCCTCTGCGAAGTCGGCCGCGCCCACAACATCCCTTCGTACCTGATCGAGCGGGCGACGGATATCCAACCGGAGTGGCTCGCCGGGGTGCGGGTCCTCGGGCTGACGGCAAGCGCTTCGGCGCCGGAGATCCTCGTGCGGGAAGTCGTGGACTACGCGCGCGAGAAGCTCGGCGTGAAGACCGTCGAGGAGTTCGAGACGGTGCAGGAGGACGTGAACTTCCCGCTCCCGATCGAGCTCAAAGACCTCTTGAAGTCGAGCCGGCCCGACCTTCTCTAGGCGGAAAACGTGACGGCCGGGTCGCAACTCGATCGCAACGAGGCGGGAGACCTCGCCCCGGGCGAAGCCCTGCCGCCGCCCCGGCGCCGCCGATTCGGAGGCCGGGAAGCCGTTCGATTCGCGCTGCTCCTCGCCGGCCTCGCGCTCTTCGCCCTCCTCTTCCGGTCGGTGGGGTGGCCGGCTATCGCGTCGAACCTCGCGCGGATCGGCGGCTGGTTCGCGCTCCTCGTCGTCCTGTACGCCGCGGCGCAGGCCGCGTTCGCGCTCGGCTGGTGGGTGATCTTCAACCCGTCCCGACGTCCCGGATTCGTCCGACTCTTCGGCGTCTATCTGGCAGGAGACTCCTTCAACTACCTCGCGCCCGGTGGAGTGGCCGGAGAGCCGCTGAAGGCCCGCATGCTGCTCGGCGCCTCGGAGACGGCGAGGACGATCGGCACCCTCACCGTTCACAAGCATGCAGACCTCGCGGCGCAGTGGGTCTTCGTGACGCTCGGCGTCGGCGCCGCCCTCTGGCGGTTCCCGATGCCGCTCGCGGCGCGGCTCGCGGCGCTCGCGGGCGCGGCCGGTCTCGGCGTCCTCCTCGCTCTCATGACCTGGGGCCTGCGCCGCGGGACCTACTCGCCGGTGCTCCGGCTGCTCGCGCGCTGGAAGTTCCTCGCCCGGCGCCTCGATCGCTTTCAGGCGCCCGCCCGGGAGCTCGACGGCCGCATTCAGGACTTCTACCGGAACCATCGCGGGCGCTACGCGGCGGCGTTGGGGTGGTGCTTCCTCGGGTGGTGCGGCGGTCTCGTCGAGACGTACGTGATCCTGCGGCTCCTCTCCCCCGGATCGGGCTGGGTCGCGGCGTTCGCCGTCGAGGCGCTCGCGATGGCGCTCAACAACATGCTCCTCTTCATTCCCGCCCGCATCGGAAGCGCGGAGGGGATCCGCGTCGGCGTCTTCCTGCTGCTCGGCCTGGGCGCGGGACCCGGCGCCGCCTACAGCCTCGCGCGGCGCGGCCGCGAGCTCGCCTGGATCGTCCCCGGCCTCCTCGTCTTCTTCCACTGGCAGGCCAGGGAAACCGTCGCCGCGAGAAGACTGTCGTGACCACACCTCGGGACTCGGGACTCGGGACTCGGGACTCGGGATCCCCAAATCACAAATCACAAATCACAAATCACAAATCTGGCATCACCGCCCTGCTGTTCGACTTCGGCGGAACGCTCGACGGCCCGGGGATCGCCTGGCGGGAACGATTCTTCCGGCTCTGGCGGGAGGAGGAAGAGATCCCGCGCGAACGCTTCGATCGGGCGTTCTTCGCGGCGGACGACGCGATCGAAGGGTCCGTTCCCGCGTCGCTGCCCTTCGCGGAGACGGTCGGGCGGCTCGCCCGCGGGGTCGCGGCCGGTCTCGGGACGGGCGGCGAAGCCGTGGCCGCCCGCGTCGCGGCGCGCTTCAGCGCCGGCTGCCTCGAGAGCCTCTCACGCAACGCCGGACTTCTCCGCAGACTCGCTCCGCGCTACAAGCTCGCTATCGTTTCGAACTTCTACGGGAATCTCACGGCCGTCTGCCGGGAGATCGGGATCCATGAGCTCCTCTCCGCCGAGGTGGACTCTGCCATCGTCGGCTGCCGCAAGCCCGATCGGGCGATCTTCGACGCGGCGCTTTCGCAGCTCTCCGTCGAGCCCGGGAAATCGGTCTTCATCGGGGATTCCCTCGAGCGGGACATGATCGGCGCCCGGACTGTCGGAATGCGCCACGTCCTGCTCGCCGGCGAAGATTCCAATGGACGGCGCTCCTGCTGTCCCGGGGACCCGGTGATCCGGCGCCTGGACGAGCTCGCGGAGATGTTCCTGTGAGTCCCGCCGGAATCCGCGCGGGAGGCATCATCGCGGCGGGAGACGGGAGCCGGCTGCGCGAGGACGGATGGGAAATGGCGAAGCCCCTCGTGCCGATCGAGGGCGTTCGATTGATCGAGCACGCCGTCGGGAATCTCCTCGCCGCGGGAGTCGAGACACTCGCGATCATCTTCAATGCCCGGGAAGAGGACTGCGCGCGCTTCGTCCGGTCGCGCTTCCCGCACGCTCCGATCGAGATCCTCGTCAAGACGACGGCCTCCTCCTACGAGAGCTATCGGGAGATCTTGGGCGTGCTCCCGCCCGGACCGGCGCTCGTCTCGACGGTGGACGCCTGGTGCCCGCGCGCGGATTTCGTGAGCTTCGCGGAGAGGGCCGCGACGGCCGCTGCGGAAGAGACGGTCCTCGCCGTCACTCCGTTCGTCTCCGACGAGAAGCCGCTCTGGGTCCGCCAGACCGCGGACGGAAGAATCACGAGAATCGGCGGAGACTCGGGAGACGCCGTCACCGCGGGGATCTATCGCTTCTCGCGGCGCGCGCGGGAAGCGGCCGCCCCGCCGACCCTCGGGCGTCTGCGCGAGTACCTCGCCTGGCTTCTCGAGAGCGGAGAGACCGTCCGCGGAATCTCCATCGAGACCGTCGTGGACGTGGACCGCGCGGCGGACGTCGCCCTGGCGGCGGACCTGTCGACCCGGAGACCGTCCCGATGACGCCCGCGATGGCCTGCTGGGGCATCTACCGCGAGCTCGCGCATTCGCCGGGGCGCGAGACGGACGACGCCCGCATCCTCGAGGCCACCGCGCGGCATCTCGAGAGCAAAGGCTTCCACGTCTCGCTGAAGACCGCCGAGGAGACGGCCTCCGCCGAGAACCCGCCGCCGTTCCTCTTCGTCATGTGCGAACAGCTGGAGATTCTCAAGAAGCTCGAGCGGTGGCAGGAGCAGGGCGTCTGCCAGGTCAACAGCGCTTCGTCGATCCGCAACACCTACCGCGACCGGACACTGCTCCTCTTCGAGAGCTGCCACGTCCCGTTTCCCGCGAGCGTCCTCGTCCCCACCGACCTTCCCATTCCTATCGGCAAATCGTTCAAGGAGGCGCCGACCGGCTGCTGGGTCAAGCGCGGCGATGTGCATGCCACAAAGCCGGGCGACGTCGCGTTCGCGGCGGACCCGACGGCGCTGGCCCAGGCTCTGGCGGCGATGCGCGCCCGCGGCATCGAGCGGGCGGTCCTCCAGGAGCACATCCAGGGAGACCTGATCAAGTTCTACGGCGTGGGGGACGCCGGCCTCCCGGCAACGGCGGACGAGAGGGAGCCGGGCGGGTGGTTCCAGTGGTTCTATCACCGGGACCAGAACCTGGAAGGTCATCCGTTCGACCCGCAGGAACTCGCCTGCTCCGCTTCGCAGGCGGCCGCGGCGCTGGGTCTCGAGGTCTACGGCGGCGACGCGATCGCGACGCGCGACGGGAGGATCATCGTCATCGACTTGAACGCCTGGCCGAGCTTCGCCCTCTACCGCGACACCGCGTCGGAGCGGATCGCCTCGTACCTGGCGGCGCGGTTCCGAGGACACGTCGAGATCGGAGTGCCAGAATGACGGACGCCGTGAAGAATGCGAAGAAAGGGAACGCCGTTGGGCCGCGGTCGCGGAAGATCTTTGAAGACGAGGGGCGCCACATGGCGCCGGGGTTGCAATCCTTCGCGCTCTACTCGGGCCTCGCGATGGCCCGCGGCCGGGGAAGCCGCCTCTTCGACGAGGACGGCAACGGCTACATCGATTTCATCGCCGGCATCGCGGTCGGGAGCGTCGGCCACTGTCACCCTCACTACGTCGCGCGCCTGAAGGAACAGGCCGAGCGTCTGACCTTCGGGAGCTTCACGACGGAGACGCGGGCGAAGTTCCTGGAGCTGCTCGCGAGCGTCACGCCGCCCGGTCTGACGCGCATCCAGCTCTTCTCCGGAGGCGCCGAGGCGGTCGAGGCCGCGTTCCGGCTCGCCAAGTCCGCGACGAAGAAATACGAGTTCGTCGGATACACGGGCGCGTTCCACGGCAAGACCGGCGGCGTGCTGCCGCTCCTCTGGGGCGATTTCAAGAAGGGCCTCGGCCCCCTCGCGCCCGGCTGCTACTCCGCGCCCTACGCCTACTGCTACCGCTGCCCGCTCTCGCTGACGTATCCCGACTGCGGGATCGCCTGCGCGGAGAAGACTCGCGACGTGATCCGCGATCAGACCGCGGGTGCCGTCGCCGCCGTGATCGTCGAGCCGATGCAGGGCACGGCGGGCAACGTCATTCCGCCGCCGGGCTTTCTCCCCGCGATCCAGTCGATCGCGAAGGAGCACGGCGCTCTTCTCATCGCCGACGAGATGATCACCGGCTTCGGCCGGACCGGAAAGATGTGGGGCGTGGACCACGACGGCGTCGTCCCCGACATCCTGACCGTCGGCAAGGGCGTCGGCGGCGGCTTTCCGCTCTCCGGCGTCGTCTCGACCGACGAGCTGACGTCGCACCCTCCGTTCTCGAACCCGAGCGGCAGCTCTTCCTCCTACGGCGGCAATCCGCTCGCGTCGGCGGCGGGGCTCGCGTCCCTGGAGATCATCACGCGGGAGAACCTCGTCGCCAACTCCGAGCGGGTCGGCCGCGCGATGCTCGACCGCCTCCTCGCGATGAAGGAGAAGCACCGCGTCATCGGCGACGTCCGCGGCAAGGGACTCCTGCTCGGCCTCGAACTCGTCAAGGACCGTGGGACGAAGGAGCTCGTCTCGAAGGACGAGACGAAGGCCCTCTTCCAGGAGTGTCTCCGCCGCGGCCTCGTCGCGATGTCTTACACGCCGATCATCCGGATCAACCCTCCCTTGAACATCGACGAGGCGACCGCGCTCGAGGGACTGGATCTCCTAGACGAAGCGATCGGCACTGTCTTTGCCTAGCTGAGCTCATCGCTCCGCGCGATATCCTTCCAAGACAGCAAGAGGGAAATCGTTGCCAGACTTCGGCGAGTTTAAGACCGTTTCAGTTCGAGAGATGTGGGCGAGCGAGGCTCGCGACTTTACACCCTGGCTCGCAGCCAACATAAGGCGTCTGGGCGAAACGCTAGGAATGGAACTCGAGGTCACGAGGGTGGAGGCCGACGTCGGTGAGTTCCGCCTCGATATCTTGGCGAAAGATCTTGGCGCCGGGCGGAACGTGGTCATCGAGAATCAGTTTGGCCCGACGGATCATGATCATCTGGGAAAGCTGCTGACGTACGCAGCCGCCCTGGACGCGAGAGCGATTATTTGGCTGACCGAGACGGTACGCGAAGAACACAAGCAGGCACTCGATTGGCTGAATAGGCACACTGACGCTGAAACCCATTTCTTCGCTGTCACTGTCGAAGTGTTTCGGATCGATGAATCTCGGCCCGCTCTTGAGTTCAAGGCGGTTGTCCTTCCAAATGAGTGGGGACGTCAGGCCCGCTCACTTGCCGAAAGTGAGGTTTCACCACGGGGTGAGGCCTATCGACGATTTTTCCAAGGCCTTCTCGACGAGCTCCGTGAAAAACACCATTTCACCGGCGCCCGCGTCAGCCAACCACAGAGCTGGTACGCCTTTTCGTCGGGTATTTCCGGTGTGCTCTACAGTGCGGCCTTCGCGCGGGGAAACCGGGTGAAAGCAGAGATCTACATCGATCAGGGCGACGCCGACCGCAATAAAGCTCTATTTGACAGGCTTCACTCGCAGAGGGAGGCGCTGGAACAGAGCTTCGGCGAACCGCTCGAATGGGAGCGCCTCGACCACCGTAGGGCATCGCGAATTGCAGTTTACCGACCTGGCTCGATCGACCGGGCTGAGGCCGAAGGCGAAGAGATTCGAACGTGGTTGGTCGATCGTCTCCTCCGCCTTAAGAGGGTTTTTGGGTCTCAAATCTCCCGAGAGGCCGCCCTCACCGCGTAAACCGTTTGAGCTGACCCGGCTGACTTCACGTTGCGATTCCCTGTTACTCGATTCGGACCTTGCCAGTGAGACCTAGCTCGTCAAGGATCTGGCGGAGGTCTGACTCAAGAGCCTTGGCTGTGGGTTCTTCAAACATCACCATAAAGTCGATGCCGACTCGAAGATCGGTACCGGCGCGGAGCTTCGGCAGGAGCTTGGTACCCAACCGATTCCAGACCTCGGGAGGAACGGTACCGAAAACCCTTAGAGTTCGTTTCGAGGACCCAGGTTCGGGCTCGGTCGAGCCAGCAGGAGGTGCGATGGGTGGCGGCTCGGGGGTTGAGCGCGGTAAGGACGCCGGCGATAGCGCGGGAATGGCACCCGATTTTAGAGCTGACGCTTTGTCCTTTCGGAGGAGGAAGACTCCGGGGTCGAAGGCGACTTCGTCGGGAGAGAGCATCTCTTCGAACCAGACTCGCTCATAGGTGCCGTCCGGGCGAAGGCCGGAGGCGAGCCCGAAGTCGCCCTTGAGGACGAAATCGGGAATGCGAGCGCGGAGGTAAGCGTCGGGCTCGATAAGACGTTCCATGGCACCTGTTAGGAAGGCTTGGCGGAGGCTGGCAAGGGGCCAGGCACCCGACTCCTTGAGGGCGGGGGGCCATTTGCGTTCGAGATAGCCGGCGCCGGGCGAGTCGTTCAAGAGGGCCTGGGACTTCATGGCGGAGATGACCCGGCTTGTCAGAGTTTCGGTCGAGCTCGAGTGGCCGGCTCCGAGGTCGATGATCTTCAAGCCATCAGGTTCGCGGTTGTCAAAAAGAACGACATATCGGTAATCGGCCCAGACCTCCTCTCGGGAGGTTTCCTCGGCATCCGCAACGCGAGCCTGAATGTCCACACGCTCTGCCTTATCGAAATCGGAGCCGAGCGTCCCATCCATAACCTCGTTCTGGACCTTCCTCCATGCGAGCGCAAGCTCGACCTTGTCGCGCAGCTCGCGGCCTGGCTTGCGAAAGCACCAGATGAGCGCGCCAGGATAAAGGCGTGGCGAGGTCCCACGCTGGCGCGTCCATTCGGAGACCCGTTCCCGTACGGTACCCGTTCCAGTCCACTCGTACTCTGGGTCCGTGATCACGAGAGTCAGTCGCGGCGAATCACTGACCGCGGCACCGTCTTCAGGGAAAAGCGAGATTGGCAGCCTTGCGCCCTTTTCGAACTCCTTCTTGACCGTATTCCGCGTCGCTGGCTTTACGTCACGCTCTTCGTCGAGCGAGGCCCGCCGGTCGCTGACTACCTTGCGAAGCGTTGGCTGGTGCCGGACCTGGAAGCCGTCCGAGCCGATCCGACGGATGAAGAATGCCCGGTTCTCCATCGCCAGAGCCGCCGTGTCGATTGATGTCGTATCAACGTCGGGCTCCCCGAGGGCGAACCGCAGCTCGGGCAGGTGGGCGGCCTTGTCGGACTGCCCACCGGAAGACTCGAAGAGGATCGTGGTGGCGACTCGGCGATGAATATCCTTCAGAGCCCCGGTGGCGTCCGCATCGAGGGCGCGAGCGTGGCTGTTCATCCCCGCAATATCGGATTCGATCGCGGCGATGAGCCTAGGCTCCCCGAGCTGGCCGAGAACGACGCTCCGGAATTCGGTGATATCGAGCGGCGCCGAGCCAAGGGTCAGCAGAGGCTCTCGTCTCGCCCTCTCGTAACCCTCGCGGAGGGCGATCGAGACCCACTGTGCCAGCATGGCGAGCGTTCCACGCGTCTGCTGGTACTGGGGGAGGGCCTGCCACTTCCGCTGAAAAACAGAGAGCGTCGCCGGGTGAAACGGGAAACAGGCTTCGAACCGCTGCTGGAGGTACTCTCTGGCCTTCGTCTCGGCCGCAGCTGTGTCTATTGCCGTCCACTCAGGAGGAAGCTGTGCCCGACGCTCGAAGCACCAGTCGGCGAAAGTCTTCGCAACGTTCTTGCGAATTCGTTCGCTGCCCAGGTCCTCGAAGAGCCTCCGACGGATCACCTCGCTGATCTCCGCCTCGTCGTTTGCGATAAGGTCCTTGGCGACCCGGCGTACGACCTTGGTTATCTTCTCCTGCCACTGGAGATCCCAGTCCGTCATCTCAACCTGGCTGCGTGGAAGGCTGATGACCGCGGCTCCGCAGGTCGTCCCCGTCATGGCGACCGTCAGGTTCTGAAGGAACGCGTGGAACGGCTCCCCGAGTGACCGGTGTCGATTCAGGAAGTTCAAAACCTCGTCGAAGAGGACGAGGACAGAGCCGCCAGCGGCTGCGAAGACACGGCCGAGGGCCTCGGTCCCGGGTGGCGTAGTCTTCGCCGCGGTTCCCAACTCAGCGACGCCCGCATCCCCGGCGAGCTGTCGAGCGATGTCGATCCAGGGCGTTTCGCGCCCCTCCCGAGGATCCCAGGCGTTCCCGACGAAAACGCCGACCCGAGCCTGCGGAGGTCTCGGTGAGATTGGCCTGCTTGATTAGGTCGGCAACGCCATTGAACGCCGAAGCCTTCTTCCCGTTCTGAGCGAGGTGGTAGAGCGTGGTCAGCGTATGTGTCTTGCCACCACCGAACTGAGTGATCAGGGACAGAACGGCCGCGGTGTTCTCGGTCTTGCCCGCGAGCCGCCGCAAAACCATTCCCGTATGCTCGCGCAACGCGCGGGTGAAGTAGTTTCGCCGGAAAAACTTCTCTGGATCCCGGTAATCCTCGGGCGCTGTACCCGCGACTACCTGCTCGAGCGCAATCGCGAACTCGTCCGGGCTGAATGACCGGCCTTCCCGAACCTCCCTACGCGGCGTTGCGACCTTGTACCAAGGTTCCATCAGCTACTACGCTGTACCGGTCGTCGGCCAGTTCGAGGGTGGCCAGCTCCCAATAGTCGCACCAGCGCCTCTCGCAAGGAAGCCGAAGGATTTCACCATCTTTCTGAAAGAGCGCGATCGAGAGTGTGCGGTGCCCAAGTCGAAAAGCGCTGTGAGGGCGGCCTGATCGGCCGTTTCCGCGTAACTCCCGCCCGCAACCATCTGTCCTTCAAGAGCTTCCTTGGCCCCGCGGACAGACTCAGGGTCCGGATGTGAACTGGCGTCCGTTCGAATGCCTCGTTTGCCACGCAACGACTCTGTGGTTGCGAGAAACCATGCCTCATACTCGCGTTGCGCCACGACAACAGCACACGGAATAGTTCTCGCTTCCGCCTTCGCCCATTCTTCCAGACGCGGAGCCAACTCTTTCGGGCAGTCGTCATCTCCGTCAAGCAATACGAGAATGGCTCCGCAGTCAGGCTGCAGACGAGCCAGACGAATTGCAATCTCAAGCGAACCTTTTTCCACAAGTTGCGTTCGTTTCCTCTTGATAGGGCTGCCCACTTCGAGACCATAGGCACCACACTCGTCACGCAGCCGCCGCAGGAGGACGGGAACCGCCGAAATCTCGCCGTCGCCCTCAACGATTGGCTGAATTCGCAACTAGTTCCTCGAATAGGTCGTGCTGCCGTTGGGCGACATCTTCAAAGAGAGGGGCCGGATGAAGCGCATTCGATCGAAGCAGCTCGCCAGCACCCATCAGATGACTCTGAAGGGCTTGCCTCGACGCATCGGATACCGAAGTGATCCTCGTAGCCCCCTCCTCCCAACTGACAACCCGCAGATTGCGATCAGTGATCCACTTTGCATCCAGGACCTCGGGGCTGTGGGTCGTAACCACGATCTGCATCTTGCGGCTCGCGAATTTCAGGAGATCGAGAATCGCCCCGAGAGCGCCCGGGTGAATCGTCGCCTCTGGTTCTTCGATGGCCATCAGCGAGGGTGTCGGGCGCTGATAGACGGCCGTCAGAATTCCCAAAGCTCTCAAAGTCCCATCGGACATATTGAACGCCTCAAACTTCAGCCGCTTCTTCGCACCCCACTCCTGAGTGAACTCCAGGGACAGTTTCTTGCCATGCTTCTTCGTTCGCACTTCCTTCGTGTTCTGGATGATCGAGGTGAGAATCTCGCCGATCCGCTTGATGTCTGCGGGTTCCTGCCGTTCAATTTCCTGCAAGACACTGGCTGCGTTGCTGGCGTCGGAGCGAAGACTCGTCCCGGCATCTGGATCCTGCATTTCACGCAGCTTCGCAGGCTCGATCGAATAGACCCTCATCGAGGCTATGGCCCGCAGGATCGGCGCAAAGCGCTTCTCACCGCCTACTACTGGTAGGCCTAGTGATGATGGGTCAAGGGCCGGACCGAGTCCCTGTAGATTGGAGTGGAACTGTTTCTTGACTCGGTCGAACCAGAAGTCCTTTCCCTTGATAGTCCTTGCGAGGCACTGCTCGCGGACCACCTCGAAGCCGTAATTCGGGAGTGCTTTTATCTCGAAGGCATATCGACCGCCGCAGATCTCACCATTGAGAGGGCCAAACTCCAAGCCTAGACCAAGATTCGGAGGAAAGCTCATGCCGGATGTCCGATTACGGACGGCTGATATCCCGCCCCGCTTGTCGAAGACCGCTTGGAGTGGAGACGCCATTGCATCAGCGAGGAATGAAAAGGCGTCTACCAGGTTGCTCTTGCCTGAACCGTTGCGCCCTACAAGAAAGGTTGGGTTATCGAAACGGATGTGCTCCGTCGGAATGCTGCGAAAGCGCTTCAGAATCAGGCTCCGAACGACAGGTTCCATCGCTACCCCCGAGGTACTGCCAGCAACATTGCGTCGAGAAGTCGCTTTTCCTCGCTGCCCGAAGGATATAGCGCGGAGAGGGCGTTGGCGAGGCGGAGGAAGTCCGGGCTGCGGTCTTGCTCGGCGGTCAGGAGGGCGCGGAGGGCGTTTGCGCGGCCGCTGCGCTGAAGGAGCATCGCGGCGTGGACGCGGTCGAGGGTTGTCGCCTCACGGCGCGCCTGGACGGCTCTCGTCCGACACAGCGCCGGCCTTGCCACGTCCGCGGCGCTTGATCGCGGGCGCAGCGATTCGCTTCGTCGAGTCGGGAAAGAGGGCGAGCTGGGCGAGAGCGCTGGGGCGTTCCTGTTCGAGCGTAGTCGGCCATCGCGTCGGCGCCATCCTCGCCGAAGAGTTGCTTCGCCCGTTCGCCCACGGAGAGGAGACGAACGACGCCCTTCTCCGTCTCGATGATTCGGGCCTCCCAGTCCGGGAGATGGATGCCGAGCGGCTGGGCGAAGCGACGGACGACGTCGTAGACGAGGCTGAAGCCCTTGGCTTCTTCTTGCCGGCAGCGGAGTCCTTCGTCCTCATCTGTCCTCGTCGGGCCGGTCTTCGTCTCGCCTTGCTCGCTCGGTCGTCCGCCACCACGTCTTTGTGCTCTGCAGCGTCCAGAGAAAGAGCGCCGTGAGCCTAGCGTCTTCCTCTAGCGAGCCTGCTGCGCCGTTCCGGGCCTGAGCCTCGGCGGTTCCAAGAATCTGCTCCAGAGCGGTACGGCCGACGACTTCCCAGACGTACGCGAGATAGCCCCGCTGTGAGGTTCCCTCGACCTCGGGATCCCCGCCGAGTGGGATCTCGTTCTCTGCTCGATGACTCCTGAGTAGCGGCTGAAGATCTCGAGCGCCGGCCCGATGCAGGCGAAGACGAGATCGGCGCCTCGGACGCCTTCCACCTGCAGACGCTCCATCCAATCGCCAACTCTCTTCGGCAACTCGCGCAGGACGTCGGCCCAATCGCCGACCGGCGCGTCTTCGGGGCGCGGGCGGCAGACTAGGTGGACGCTCGTGGCGAGGGCTGCGGATTCCCGAGAGCGAAGGCGGCCGGGGCGCTCTCGTGGCGATGGGCCACGATCCGGTGATCGTCCAGCCGCCGCGGATCATCCCCGAGAGGAGTGCCTCCCAGCCCTCCGTGGTCTTGTGCGCGAAAACGACGCAGCCGACGCCGCTGTCCTCGAAGCACGCGACGCCCTTCTCGAAAGGCTTCTGCCATCTTTCGCTCATAATGCGCACGGTCCTTTGGCTGCCCGTTGTAGACCTTCGAACGTCATCTTGAATTATCTCCTGAGCCTTCGGTGTCAGCGGATTACTTAGATCGCCTGTGTCGCCCGGTAATAGGCCGTCTGGCAACATGCGCTTAAGCCACACGAAGAAGTAATCCGAGAGGTCCGCATAGGACATCGCGTCGTAGTAGGGTGGGTCAGTAAACCATACCGCTGCAGAGGCGGTCGGGAGGGGCGATCGACAGGCGTCTAGCTAGCTGACTTTGGCCGCGTGAGCCCGGCTCGTCGGCCACTTCTCGACAACCCGAGAAACCCATTCGACAGCTCCGTCTAGGCTGCCGGAGAGTCCCCGAATGGCACGGCCTCCGCGAAATCCCAGACGATTGAGAGAGCTTGACGCCCAAACGTGTGAGCGACGAACTCACCCTCCTTTGCCCAGACGACGAGGGAGACTCCAGTAGTCGGCGCAATCTGCTGGCCACGCAAGCCATGAGCGAACGCGTTGAAGGGTCTGGAACATGAGATGTTGATTCTCCGAGAACATGAAGAGCTAGCTTCTGCCGCGCCGTGAAGAGATCACCGAATGTCTTGACCCCGTACAAGTGAACCCGGAATGGCGAGTTCTTTGCTACGCGCCTTGAGTGATTGGCTCATCCGGAATGCCGCTGAGCCGCCGTCCAGGCGCGTCGCCGCTTCTCTTAACGCGCCGTAGTCCTTCAGCGGCTCGCCGACCTGTATTCGCGCGAGGCCGGTCAGGGTACGGACCAGCTTTGCAATCAGCAGGGAGCCACCGCCGTGCGTTCGCCCTCCGCGCGAAAAGACTGGATCGGCGCCGCCTCGCTGTTTTCGCAACTGCTCGCGCAGGCGGTCCTTACTCATCGCCGATCCACAGCCAGGGCAAGTGCCTCCGCGCGGGCCAGAGTCCCGCCGTGCACTACTTCGCTGTCGGTGGAGGGCGAAAGACCTCGAAGGTGAGTCGCGGAGGAGCGGCTGCGAATCGGTCGATCCGGTACCGGAGAGCGTACTTGCGCGTCGCTTCTCGTGCTGAGCCAGAGCGATCGCATCAATGGAATCTCTACGCCGCACTGCGGCGCTTCGCAGCGGACGGTGCGAGCCCAGAAATAGACCAGAGGGGTGGCGCCGTCGGCGTCCACCGGGTACAGTCGGCCGAGTTTATTCGAAGGGTATGGGCCTGCCTCGGTGCCAGCATTCCGCAGTGATCCAGCGCGAGCTCGGCCCGTATCGCGGAATCTCTTCGAGCATCACCTTGAGGATCAGACAGGCGACGGGGTTCAAGTCGCTCGCAAACGTCTCGCACCCGAGCCGCAGCGCCTCGAGCGGGATCGAGCCGCCCCCCGCGAACGGGTCCACGACCAGCGCCGGCTCCTCCCCGTGCGCCGCCTTCACGAGCGCGCGGCTGACCTCCAAGTAGTTACTGTTCGCGGCCAGATCCCAGTTCGCGAAGTCACCGATGAATTTGAGCAGCGCCTTGCGGATTTCCCCGTCCGTGGGTCCGACCGCGCCCTGCACGCGCGGCAGTAGCTCGCGTGCCTTCTGCTTGAACCCTTCCGGGCACAGCAAATCGCACGGGTCTGGCCAAAGCAGCCCGAGCAGCACCGCACGGCTGGACGCCAGCGGCCGCCGCGCCCACCACAGGTGCAGCGTGCTCGGATGCCCGTGCCGGATCGACTTCTCCCGCGCCGCATGCCGCGACACCTCGGCAATCGGAAAATCGACTTCGGCCAGCCGCTTGCAATCCTTGGGTATCAAGCCTTGCCTCTCAGAGCACGAATGGCTTCAACGATAGCGCTGAGCGTTTTACTCTGCCGGGTTTCAGACCGCGCCTTTTCGATCAAGCTAAGGAGTATCGCCGGCCTCTTCAGAGCATCGTCGTTCTTGCTTATGCCGAATTCTGCCTTAACTTCGTCTAACAGGCGTTGGTAGTTATCACTGCCAAACTCTTCCCTTAACGTGTTCTCCAGTCTCACCCGGAAGCACGCGAACGTTGGTGCGACGGCATCTGGCCAGTCTTCTTCGGCGTGGCCAAGAAGGCGAAGAAGATACCGGTTATCCTCTGGGTTGGCTTCCGCCTTTCCTTGGTCGCCATCCCAAACCAGGTAGGTCAGGATCCCGAGCTCGCGAAAGATGATGTAGGGCCGGTCCAGGCTCCTTTTGCCGCCGCAGGGTATTACAGCAACGCCTTGGCTGTCGCAGTCGAAACCTTCGGCCGACGCATAGGAGAGGATCGCTGCGCGGTCGTCTTCACCCTCGACGAGGACCACAAGATCGGCAAAGAACCCCTCATTCATCCACGGGGTCATGATGGCCTGGAGGCGCGACCTCAGGGTCCCCTCTGAGTACGGGAATCCAGATGGTCCTGCAGCGGCCTGCAGGAGTTCACATACCCGGCCCAGGGTTACACGCTTCACAGACGTGTGTCGCGGGCCGGCGTCGGTTGACAACTTCCGGACAACGCGGATCGAGTCGAAGCGATCAAGTCCAACGAACAAGGGCGAATGCGTGACGTAGATCACCTGAACTCTCGGCGCTTCGGGTACCTGTCCGTGGGTGAGTCGGTCGAGAACGTTGGCGATGTGTCGCTGTCGGCTGGGGTGCTGGAACAGTTCCGGCTCCTCGATGAGAAGGATCAGGTCGGCCTGGATTCTGTTTTCGCCACCAGCGTCTCCGTCAGCGGCTCCTAAGTCGGCCTGGCTCTGGAAGTTCAATGCCAGTTGCTGCAGGAGCGACATGATCAGGGCTCTCTGTACGCCGTGACCGCAGTGGTCGACGTCGCTTTCATAGCCGTCCTCGGAAAGTCGAACCTCGACCCGCGGCGGAGGAAGGTCAGGCTCAGGCTTTGCCCATGGCAGGCTCAAACTCGAGTCAGGAGCGTAATCTTTGAGCCTGCCGGAAAGTTGTTTCTCTAGTTCCTTGAGCTCCGGAATCTTCGCCGGATCCAGCACCTTTGAATACTTGTCGCTCATCTCTGCACGGAGAGCGGCGATCTCGGCGTTATCTCGCAATGCGCTCCGCACGACAACATCAAGAAGTCGGCTGATGGGCGATCCCTTACCTTCGGTTGTTGCCTCGGCCGCGTTGTACACGGCCGGAATCGAGACGACACGAGCATGGCGACCGAGGTAACCCAGCGCTACCTCTTTGAAACCGAAGAACTTCCCGTCGTCGCGCTGAAGTGCACACTGATCGGAGTGTTCCCGCTCGTATTGATCGAGGGCCTCGCTTATCGCGGCTTTGGTCTTCGCATCCGGCAGGTCGGGGAACGAACCCAGCTTGCGAAGGTCCCCGTATAGACGCTTTTGATCGTCGGCCTTCTCAGCCGCTCGAACGCCGCCGAATGCGGGATGTTGAAGCCTCTCGCCGCGATAGCTGCTCGCTCCCTTTCCACCGAGTGGACTCAACACGCGCGTTACCATGAGCTCTCCGTCGCGAACGTAAGGCTTGAAGCGCTCGATGGCAGCGTGACCGAGGTCCCGAAAGGTTAGGGAAACCTCCGGCGACGTCGATTCGTCTCTCCCGTGGCAGTCTTCGAGCGACAGGCTGGGGTTCTCAACCTCGAAAAGCTCGATCGCCCGAAGAAAGCTTGACTTGCCGGCGCCGTTTGGGCCAACGAGAACCGTCAACGCATCGCAGTCGATTCGCTGATCGGCGATCGAGCGGAACCCCTTGACTTGAATCGACTTTAGGAGCAAGTGCGCCCTAAATGGCCCTTCGGAACACGTACCGATCCTTGATGTAGCTATTGAAATATGCACCCTTCGAGCGGGCCTGCATGAGGCTTCTGTGAACTGCTACCGGAACACCTTGGTACTCGTATACCTCACCGTCGGCAAACTCGACCTCGAGCGTTTGCAGGTCTTCGTCATAGCCAACGCTTCGGAGGTTAGTGGAGACTACAGGCTCTCGCCTCATGGCTCATCCTCGCCCAGAAGGCCGCCTTCCCTTACCTGCATCGGCTGGGTGAGAGCGTCCACCTGAAGCCAGTAGTGGTCGACTTTCTTAACCTCGTGCCAGGGGAATCGGGCGGGGTCACGGATTGGCTCCTGAAGGAAGGGCTGTGCCTTGCAGTCGGTGACGACGTAGAGCCAGAAGCAGTCGGGCCGATCTTCCGCGACGCGGCGTTCGTTCGGGGTCAGGAGGACGGCACCGGTTTTCGCGCCAATGCCCTTGACTTCGATCAAGCGTAGCTCGCCAGAGGCGAGATCGAGGCTCGTTACGTCGTAACCAAGATTCTTCTCGTGAACGTCGAAGACCTGACGACCGAGGGACTCCTCGTGCTCGATGACGACCCGCATCGCGACGGCCTCGGTCTCAAGATCCGGCTGGAGCCTTCGGACCTCGGGTGCTTCGCGCTCGGGATGAGGCAGAACGAGGACGCTCGCGATTCGTTGGACACCTTGAAGGGTCAGGGCTCGCTGGCGCTGGAGGTCGGCGCGTCGCAGTTCTCTCCGGGTGAGTAGCTTTTGATGCCGTTCCTCCGCTTGTGCAAGGCGACCTTCGGCACCGGGTGCCTTCCTATCGACCTCCGCGCTGGCCTTGCCTACCTCCTCATCTGCTTTCTGGAGGAGTTCGGTTAGCGAGAGCTCAACATGCTCAGCAATACGGACGACCTCCCCAAGGCGCTCGGTGCGGACCTCGCCGAGGAAACCGTTCAGGACGTTTTCGTTAAGCCAGGTGGCTGCCTCGGGAAGTGCAGCGACGGTGGGAAGTGGCGGAGGCTCCTCTGCGGGCGTGAAGTTTCCGAGTGAGCCCGGCTCTTGGAGCGTAGGCTCGGCGCCTTCGCGTAGTTCCACAGCATACAGGCGCTCGTGGATGACATGGCCCAGACCGTCCACGACGCGAGCCCGATAGAAATCCAGCCGGGCAGGCTCCGAATGCTGGAGTGAGTAGAAGCAAGTGCCCTTGCCAAACGGGTCTTCGGCAAGCGTCAAACAGTGGCGGCGTAAGCCCTCGAACAGAGGATGGCCCGGTGTCACCCACTCAAGACTGTGTTTCTCAGCGGTGTCACGGTCGGTCGAGATCCGCGGATACTTGCCAACGAGAGGCGCCAGGCGCCAATCGGGCTGAACCTCATAGCGCTTGAGTGCGGTCGGTGTGCGGCCCGGATCGAAGCTGTGCAAAAGGCCGGAAATTGGCTTCAGTGCAAGGCCAACGCGGTCCGAGGCGTCCAGCAAAAACCGAGCTATCGTCTCGGGCACGACGCGGCGCTCCTGCGCTTGCGCCCGGCGTTCGATGAGCATCTGAAGGTTCAGTTTCTTCGATGCCAGTCCCTCCAGGGCGTTCTGGCAGATGGCGCGGAACTGCTTCTCGTCAACGTTGTGGAGAAGGCGATCCTCAAGATCCTCCTCACCGAGAATGCCCGCGTAGTACTCACGTAGCACCCGCTCGATATGGGCTGCGGGCAGGATCTCACCGACAACGTTGAAGACCGCGTCATCGTCGAGAGCGTCGCGGATCGCCTGAAGTCTCTCGAGGAGGCGCCGCAGAACTCGCCCCTCGATCGTGTTGGTGGCGACGAAGTTGAAGATCAGGCAGTCCTTGTGCTGGCCGTAGCGGTGGATGCGTCCCATCCGCTGCTCCAGACGGTTCGGGTTCCAGGGGATGTCGTAGTTGAAGAGGATGTTGCAGACCTGGAGGTTGATGCCCTCGCCTGCGGCCTCCGTGGCGACGAGCACCTGGATTTCCCCGTCTCTGAATTGCTGCTCAGCGAAGAGACGGGTGCCCGGCTCCTCGCGTGAACCGGGCTTCATGCCGCCGTGGATGAACCCGACGCGGAAGCCCCAGGACTTGAGCCGCTCCACCAGATAGTCGAGCGTGTCTTTGAACTCCGTGAAGAGGAGAAGCCGTTGATCCGGGCTGTCGAAGAAGCCCTCCCGGTGAAGCAAATCCTTAAGGCGAGAGAGCTTAGCCTCGACGCCCGAATCTTCGACGTGTTGAGCCTGCTCGGCCAGACTCTCCAATTCCGCGATCTCCTCGCGAACCTGCTCGGCGTTTTGCGCGAGCGTGACTGCGTCGAGGATCTCCTCCAGCCGCTCCCGCTCGTGATCCTCCATCTCCTCGAACTCTTGCGGGTCCGGCAGGTCAGGTGGAGCGAGGCGAGCCAGTTCATGAGCCTTCTTGAGGTTTTCCGCGAGTCGGCGAGCCCGATTCTCGAGTGATTTCCTCATCGCCCGTGTGCTCGAAGCCAGCCGGCGCTGATAGAGCGACATCAGGAAGCCGACCGCGCGGGCGCGCGGGTCGTCACCGTTGGCAGCGGCTCGGGCGCTTTGCATTTTGACGAACCGCGTTACGGCGCGATACAGGTCGAACTCGGGTCCGTCGATCTGAAAGTCCACGGTATTCGGAATTCGCTTGGTGAAGATCTTCCGGGCTGCCCATTTCCCGTCTGGCTGAGGCTCTGGGAAGTAGACCATCGCCTCCTTGGTCCGGCGCAGGTAGAAGGGCGCCTTCCGACGATTCATCGCCTCGCGGATAGATTTCACGTCCGCGTAGGCGTCTTCGTCCAAGAGCTGGAGGAAAAACGAGAAATTGACCGGGTCACCGCGATGGGGGGTCGCCGTCAGGAGAAGGATGTGGTCGGTCGAATCACGGAGAAGCTCACCGAGGCGATAACGCTGGGTCTTGTGCTCAGGGTCGGAAGCGGACATCCGATGCGCCTCATCCACGATGACGAGGTCCCAATGGACCTGGCGCAAGCCGGGCAGAATCTCAGAACGTTTGGCGAGGTCGAGGGATGTGACGATCTGCTTCTGCTTCAACCATTGATTGACTCCGAACTGGTCGCGGATTTCTGAACCGCGGAGGCGGACGAACTCCTCGTCGAACTTCTCCTTCAACTCGCGCTGCCACTGGAAGGTGAGGTTCGCGGGGCAGAGGATGAGAACTCGTTCGACCAGGCCACGCAGCTTCAGCTCACGGAGTAGAAGGCCGGCCATGATGGTCTTGCCGGCACCGGCGTCGTCCGCGAGGAGGAACCGAACCTGCGGCGCCTTGAGGAGGTAGTCGTACACGGCCTCGAGCTGGTGCGGGAGGGGATCGACCCGAGATATCGAGAGTCCGAAGAAGGGATCGAACTCGTAGGCGATGCCGAGCGAATAAGCTTGAATACCTAGCCTGAGAAGGTGGCCGTCGCCATCGTAGGTATAGGTAGTGTCTTGAACCTTCAGGCCGGCGAGATCGTTACTCGTCAGCGTCACGCTGCGGAACCGTTCGGTCTGAAGCCCAACGAGACCCACTGTCCAGTTCCCGGGGCCAGTCGAGCGGATGGTTTCAACTCGCATCGGCTCGCTAAACAGCGCTCCGGATAGCACTTGGCCCGGCTGAAGGGAGCCAGCCTGAGCGACGAAATCCTTAACGTCAGCCACGGTCACCTGGTTTCCGGATCGATCAATTGGGGTGGCGGAGTCTACCACCGTGATGAATTCTGGACCCTGTGATCGGACATATGGAGTCCTGGCAAGAACGCCGTCAGGCAGTCGTTCGAAAGAAGGCTCTCCGCATGAGGTTCTCGGTCCCCGCTAAGATTGGTGGGATGAGCACTCGGTTCCCTCTCGAGGGAACATGATGCGCGGGGCGATCCTCGGCGCGGGCAACGTGGCGGTCAACGGGCACCTGCCCGGGTGGCTCGCGCGCGAGGATGTCGCCATCACCGCAGCGGCCGACCCGCGCGCGCAAGGGCGCGGACCGCTGCAGGAGCGGCTCCCGGACCTGCGCTGGTACGACACGGCGCAGGAGCTGCTCGCGCGCGAGGAGCTCGATTTCGTGGACATCTGCGCGCCTCCGGCCATGCACGGCAAGCTCATCGCCGCGGCGCTGGAGAAGGGCGTTCACGTCCTCTGCGAGAAGCCGCTGGTCCTGTCGCCGGAGGGATTGCCGCCCCTGCGGGCGCTGGCCCGCCGTAAAGACCTGACCCTCGCGACGGTCCACAACTGGAGACACGCGCCGATCCTCGTGTTCGCGTCCGGGCTCGTGCGCGAGGGAGCGCTCGGGAAGATCCGGTTCTGCCGCTGGGAGACGCTGCGCGAGAAGCCCGCCGCGGCCGCGGGCGACACGGCCGGCACGAACTGGCGCGTCGATCCCACCGTCTCCGGCGGAGGGATCCTCGTGGATCACGGCTGGCACGCGCTCTACGTCGTCTGCGGCTGGCTGCCCGGGGCGCCGGAGCGCGTGGGGGGACGCCTTTCGACGCGCCGGCACCGGGAATGGCCGATCGAGGACACCGCCGAAGTCTTTTTCGAGGGGGGCGGCGCCCGCGCCGAAGTCTTCCTGACGTGGGCGGCGGATGAGCGGCGCAACCGCGCGACGATCGAGGGCGCGCTGGGCACGATCCGCCTGGACGGCAACCTCGTCGAGTGGACGGCGGGCGGGCGGGCCGAGCCGGTCGTCCGGGAGTTTCCCGGATCTCTCTCGCAAGGCTCCCACCATCCCGACTGGTTCGCCGGCGTCGCCCACGAGTTCCTGTCGGAGATCCGCGGCGAAGCGCCGCGCGGCCGCTCGCTCGAGGAGGCGGCTACCTGCGCCGGGCTGATCGCTCTCGCGCGGGAATCGAGCCGGCAGGGCGGCGAGCCTCTCGCCGTTTCGCCGCACGACGCGCGCGAGGCGCCCGAGCGCAGCGCGGTCTCATGAGCGACATTCTCTGGATCGTCCGCGCCGACGGGGCCGAGGCCGCCGGCGCGCGGCCCGACACGGTCCTCCTCGGTCTCCCGCTTCTGAGGCGCGCCGTGCTCGCGGCCGAGCGCGCGGGATTCGACCGGATCCTCGTGGAAGAGACCACCGGCGCCGATCCGCGGAGACTCCTCGCCGAAACCCGAACGGAGATCCTCGGCCCGGCGGACGCGGCGCCGGACCCGGCGCCGGGGCGGCTCGTCGTTCTCTCCGCCTCCGTTCTTCCCCAGATCAAGTGGCTCCGACGCCTCCGGCAGGAGGCCGTCGCGCCGGGTCGGCCGGCGCTCGACCCGCGCTGCGCCGCGGTCCTGGATTCGAGTGACGCCAGCCGAGCCACTTCGGCGCTGCGCGGGCGCGGCGATCGCGATCCGTTTGAAACGCTGGCGGGACTCTTCCCGAAGGCGGCAATCCTCCAGCCCGACAAGAACCGTTTCGAGATCAAGGACGCCCGGGACCTCCGCCGCGCGGAGAAATGGCTCCTCGCGAGCCTGATCAAGGACACCGAGGGCTTCATGTCCCGCCATGTCGAGAGGAAGATCTCCCTCGCCGTCAGCCGGCGCCTCGCTTCGACAGGCGTCACTCCCAACGCGATGACGCTCGTCAGCGTCGCCGTCGGTCTCGCGGGGTCCGCGCTCTTCCTCGTCCCTCGCGCCGGGGCGCCGCTCGCGGGCGCGCTCCTGGTCCTCACTCACTCGATCCTGGACGGCTGCGACGGAGAGCTCGCCCGGTTGAAGTTCCAGGAGTCGCGATTCGGAGGCGCCCTCGATTTCTGGGGGGACAACGTCGTCCACTGTGCCCTCTTCTCGGCGATCGCGGCCGCATGGGCCCGGGCAGCGGGCCAGAGCTGGCCGCTCCTGCTCGGCGCCGCCGCCGTCCTCGGAACGATCGCCTCCGCCGCCTTCGTCTACGCCCGCACCATGATCCGGGTGGCGGAAGGGCCGCTCTTCACCTCCGTCTCGCGCTCCGAGACCGCGTTCGCGAAGGTCGCCGACGCGCTCGCGAGGCGGGATTTCCTCTACCTGCTCGTCGTGCTCTCGGCGCTCCGCCAGGAACGGTGGTTCCTGGTCATGGCCGCCGCGGGCTCGCCCATCTATTTCCTCCTCCTGCTCGCTCTTTCGCGCGGCGAGCGGCGGCCGGAAATCCCGGCGGCGGCGAGCGCGGTCCGGCGTCCAGGCTGATAATTCGCGAAGGAGCGCCAATGAGCGACAAAACGTCCTACTACCCCGAGCTGGCCAAGGACATCGCCCCGGCGAAGGGGAAGCTCGGGGTCTTCCTCCCCGGCCTCGGAGCGGTCTCGACGACTCTCATCGCCGGCGTCCACCTGATCAACAAGGGGCTCGCGCGGCCGTTCGGCTCGGTCACGCAGATGCAGAAGATTCGCCTCGGCAAGCGCACGAACCCGCGGTTCGTCCCGATCAAGGAGCTCGTGCCGCTCGCCGAGCTGACGGACCTCGTCTTCGGGGCCTGGGACATCTTCCCGGACAACGCCTACGAGGCGGCGCGCGCCGCCGGCGTGCTGCCCCCCGAGATGCTCGCGCAGGTGCGCGAAGAGCTCGAGGCGATCGCGCCGTGGCCGGGCGTCTTCGACCGCGCCTACGTCCGCAACCTCGACGGCAAGCACGTCAAGAGCGGCGAGACGAAGATGCACCTCGCGCAGGCGCTCATGCAGGACATCCAGGACTTCCGCTCCTCGCAGCGCCTCGACCGCGCGGTCGCGATCTGGTGCGGCTCGACGGAGGTCTTCCTCCAGGCCGGGCCGACGCACCAGACGCTCGCCGCATTCGAGAAAGGGCTCGAGCGGAGCGCGCCGGAGATCTCCCCGTCGATGATCTACGCCTACGCGGCGCTCTCCTCCGGTGTCCCGTTCGCCAACGGCGCCCCGAACCTCTGCGTGGATATCCCGGCCTTAGTCGAGCTCGCGAAGGAGAAGCGCGCGCCGATCGCGGGGAAGGACTTCAAGACGGGACAGACGTTGATGAAGACGATCATCGCGCCGGGACTCAAGGCGAGGATGCTCGGCCTCCAGGGGTGGTTCTCGACGAACATCCTCGGCAACCGCGACGGCGAGGTGCTGGACGATCCGGGTTCCTTCCGCACGAAGGAGCTCTCCAAGGTCTCGGTCCTGGACGCGATTCTCCAGCCCGAGATCTACCGCGAGCTCTACGGCGAGTACTTCCACAAGATCCGGATCGAGTACTACCCGCCGCGCGGCGACGCCAAGGAAGGGTGGGACAACATCGACATCTTCGGGTGGCTCGGCCAGCCGATGCAGATCAAGGTCAACTTCCTCTGCCGCGACTCGATCCTGGCGGCGCCGGTCGTCCTCGACCTGACGCTCTTCCTCGACCTCGCGCAGCGCGCGGGGCTCTCCGGCATCCAGGAGTGGCTCTCCTTCTACTTCAAGTCGCCGATGTCGCGGCCCGATTTGAAGCCCGAGCACGACCTCTTCATCCAGCACATGAAGCTCTCCAACACGCTGCGCATCCTGGTGGGCGAGGAGGTCATCGACCACTCCGGCCTCGACTACTACGAGGGGGACGACATCGTCGAGGAGCTCCGGGTCCTGCGCCGCTCCGGCAACGAATGAGAATGCTGGCGGTCCCCCGAGTCCCGAGTCCCGAGTCCCGAGTCCCGAGCAAGCCATGAAGGAAGACTCCGAGTTCCGAATCTCTTGGCGCTGGGCGGCCGGCATGGCCGTCCTGATCGCCGTGATCCTCGCGTTCGTCGCGTTGCGCGGACCGAGCGGCGTGCCGGTCACGACCGCGCGCGTTGCGCGCAAGGACCTCGTCGTCCCGATCCTCTCCGACGGCAGCCTGGAGCCGCCGGCGGGAGGCGAGCTGCGGGCGCCGGAAGCGGCGACGGTCGCGTCGATCCCGGCTCGCGAAGGAGCGCGCGTCTCGAAGGGAGCGCCGCTCGTCGTTCTCCAGAGCCCGGAGCTGACGCAATCCGCGCTCCAGGCGCGCTCGACGGCGGCCCAGCTCTCCGAGGAGAGGATCCGGGCGTCCGGCGACCTCGAGCAGCAGAAGCGGGAGACCGCCCGCGCGAAGGAGACGTTCGAGGCGGACGGCCGCCTCATCAAGGAGTCCGCTATTCCCCGGGCGACGTACGAAACCGACGAGCTCGCCTACCGCCAGGCGGTCGAAAGGCTCCGCGTGGCGCAGGCACGCTTCGAGTCGCTGGCCGGTCCGGGCGCGGGCCGGTCGCGCGTCGAGCTGGCGCAGGAGTCCGCGCGGGAGCTGGAGCGCCGCGTGGCCGCGCTGACCGTGACGGCCCCGTTCGAGGGGATCGCCTACGGCCTGCCGCGCAAGGCCGGCGAGACCGTGTCGGGCGGGCAGGTGGTCGCGGGCGTGGCCGATCCCGAACACCTCCGCGTGCGGGCGCGCGTCGACCAGCCGGACCTTCCCCGCGTCGCCGTGGGGCAGCGGCTGATCGTGACGTTCGACGGGCTGCCCGACCGGCGCTGGGAGGGGAAGGTCCTCGCCGTCTCTCCCGGCGTGCGGGAGGCCGCCGGCCGCGAGGTCGGCGAGGTGCTCGGAGAAATCTCCGACAAGACCCTGTCGCTTCCTCCCAATGCCTCCGTCAACGTGCAGATCGTCACGGGAGAGAAGCACGGCGTCCCGGCCATCCCCCGCGCCGCCCTGTTCCGCGACGGCGACCGCCGTTTCGTCTACCGGCTCGAGGAGGGCCGCGCGCGCCGTCGCGACGTCTCGATCGGTCTCATCGGCTTAAACGACGTCGAGATCACCGGCGGCTTGAAGGAGAACGACGAGGTGATTCTCCCCGGAACGGTCCCGCTCGCCGACGGGCTGCGGGTCACGACGGCAAAGGCCAGAGCCGGGTAAGCCATGTTCACGCGGGAGACCTTCGAGACGGCGATGCACCGGTTTCGGACGCATCCCGTTCAGACGGCGCTGACGCTGGCGGGGCTCGTCGTGGGGACCTCCGCGATCATCCTCATCGTCGCGCTCGGGCTGACCGGGCGCACGTTCGTCATGTCGCAGATCGAAGGGGTCGGATCGCACCTGATCTGGGCGAGCTACGAGGGAACGGTCACGGCCGGCGTCTCGCGGACGACGGAGGATCAGATCACCGACGGGGACGTGCGCGCCGTCGAGGGACGGGCCGATCTCTTCAGCGGAGTGACTCCGCTCGTTGAGCTCCACGGCACCGTCTCCGTGCTTTCCCGCGCCCTGGACGTCTCGGTCCTCGGAACGACGCCCAACTACGCGACCGTCCGCAAGAACCTGCGGATCCTCCGCGGGCGCTTCCTGGACGAGGACGACATCTCGCAGCGCGCGAAGGTCTGCGTCGTCAGCCAGACGCTCTACCACGACCTCTTCGGGAACGACGATTCTCCGGACAAGACGATCCGGACACTCGGGATGACCTTCCAGGTCGTCGGCGAGTTCGACAAGCCCGTGGACACGATGGGCCAGGGAGAAGTCGCTCCGTATTCGATCTTCATCCCCGTCACGGTTGCCTGGTTCTTCACGCCCACGCGGCGCGTGGACACGGTGTTCGCCGAGGTGCGGGAGTTCTCCGAGATCCCGCGCGCCGCGGCGGCGGTGGAAGAGCTGCTCAAGGACCGCCATCATCAGGGCTCGGTCTTCAAGGTCAAGACCATGACGACGGTCATCCGCGTGGCCCGGACAATCTCTTTCGGACTGATCGCCGCGTTCATCGCCGCGGCGGCCGTCTCGGTGGTCGTCGGGGGCGTCGGGATCATGAATATCCTGCTTGCCTCCGTCGAGCAGCGGACGCGTGAGATCGGCGTCCGCATGTCGGTGGGAGCCCGCCGGCGCGACATCCTCCGGCAGTTCCTCCTCGAGGCCCTGCTGCTCGGCGCAATCGGCGCCCTGATCGGCGTCGCGGTGGGCCTGGGCCTCCCGCTCCTGCTGCGCCCCTTCGTCAAGAGCGTTCTCATCCGGGTCTCCGGCCTCTCCGCGCTGCTCGCGTTTCTCTTCTCCTGCGGCATCACGGTCGTGTTCGGCGTCGTGCCGGCTTACCGGGCCGCGAACCTCAATCCGACGGAGGCTCTCCGCTATGAATAGACCGGGACTTGCCCTGCTGCTCGCCGCCGCGCTGCCTTGTCATCTTCTTTCCGGCCAGACACCGGCGGCCGCTCCGTTGACGCTCCAGCGCGCCGTGGAGCTGGCCCTCATCCACGCGCCAGAGACCGCTTCGGCGCGGGGGGCGGCCGCGGAATCGGCCAGCCGTGCCCGGGCCGCCGCCGCGGGATTCTCTCCGCAGGCCTTCGCGACGACGACTCCCGGATATTCGAGCGGCCTTCCCGTCGCGGTTGCGGGGAGGGTGCCCGCCGTGTTCGGCGTCGAAGTGCACCAGACGCTCTACGACCCCGCTCGCCGCGCCGAGGTGCTCGAGGCGCAGGCCGGCGCCGAAGCCCTGGCGGGACTCGAAGCGCTGTCGAGCGCCGCGACGGCGCGCGCGCTCGTCCTGTCCTATTCGCGCAACTGGGAGGACCGCCGCAGAATTGTCAACGCGCGGCGAGACCTGGAAGCACGCGAAGCGATCCTGCGCCGGGTCACCGCACTCGCCCGCGAAGGGCGCAAGACCAATCTCGAGGTCGAGCGGGCGGGTCTCGAGGTCGCGCGCGCCAAGCAGGCGCTGGCCGACCGCCAGTCCGAGGGAGACCTTGACCGCCTCGAGCTCGCGTGGCTGGTGGGCGCGCCTCGCGGCGAGGCCATCGACGTCGCCGAGGACCCGCTCAAGGCCCTTCCCGAGCCCGCGGGCGGCGACCCTCTCGCCGCGGCGCGCGCCGCCGACCCGCAGCTCGCTGCGCTCTCGCGGCAGGAAGCCGCGCTCGACCGGGCGGCCCTTCTTCAGAAATACGCCTGGCTTCCGGTCGTCCAGGCGGAGGGCCAGTACATGAGGCTCTCCAACTACAACAACTTCGACCAGTACTTCGTCAAGTTCAAGGCGAACGACTGGGCCGTAGGAGTTTCGGTCGCGGTTCCGCTCTGGACCAGCGGACGCCTCTCACACGGCCAGTCCGCGACGCAGGCCCGGCTCGACAAGACCCGTGCGGATCGCCGGGCGCGCGAGCGCGACATCGAGCTCGCCGCGCGGCGCGCCGAAATGGAGGAGGGAAAGGCGAAGTCGCAGCTGCAGTTGGCGACGCGCGCTCTCGCGGTCGCCACCGAGGCCCTGCGGCTGGAGAAGGCGCTCGCCGACGAAGGCCGCGGCGAACCCGACGCCGCCGACCGCGCCGAGATCTCCGCGGCGAGAGCCGAGGACGACCAGTCCCAGGCGAGCCAGGGGCTCGTCGCGGCCCGCGCGAGGCTGCTCGAGCTTCGCGGGGACCTTCCGGCGGCGCTGCTGGGGGGGAAACAGGCGGGCACCGGCGCACGCTCCTGAGACGCCGGCAACGTCACGAGGCACCGAGGGACGAGCCCCGGTGCCTCTTTGTTCTTCGATCTCTCGGCCGAACGAGACGGGACTACATCTCGATCTTGGAAACCTTGATCGTGTCGCCCGTCATCTCGCCGGTCAGCTTGACGCTGTGCCCCGCGTGCGCCTTCAGGTCGGCGAAGTCCTGGTTGTCGATGTTATAGACCTTCGCCCCGGAGACGAAGACGTACTTCGCGCCCTTCTCGATGCAGGCGTTGACGCAGTCCGTGTCCGACAGCTTCTTGCCCGCGTGCTCGATCGCCGACTTGTGGGAGCGGCCGCACATGCTGTCGCTGATCTTCCCCTTCCAGGTCTTTTCCGCGCCCAGCATGGATGCCGCGCTCACGAACAGCGCGATCAGTGTGAAGCCCAGGACCTTTCTCATGGCAACCTCCTGAGCCGGACATGTGGAAAACCCACACTCTCGGCATACAGGAAGAATTGCAGGAAGGGTGCCAGTTCCTGCCCCACCCGGAACCCGGTTTCGCGGAGTGACGGTCAGATCCCGGGCGGCTGCACCTGGATCGGCTCGCCGGCGAAAAGGGTCGGGACTCCCTGCTCGGCGGCGGTCTTGTTGAAGGCCGGCACGTCCGTCTTCGCCAGGTCGTTGAACTGCGCGAGGTATCCGTCGAGCGCCGTTCGTCTCGCCGCCATCTCCTCCTGGAAGAGGTCGCCCGGCGCCCGGTTGTAGCCGGAGAGGGCCTGGTTCAGTCGCTGCAGCTGCCCCTGGAAATCGGTGTGGTAGTGGATCGAGTCCTGGCCGACGTCGCGCTGCATGTCCGCGTTGTAGACCTTGTCCCGCAGCTCCTTCAACTTCTTGCCGAGATCCTTCGCGCCCTTCAGGACCCCTTCGTAGCGCCGGGCGCCGCGCCCCGCCTCTCCCTCTTCCGCTCCTCCCCGAAGCTCTTTCTCGAGCGCCGTGATCTGGCTCTGGAGGCTGTCGATCCGGTTGATCATCTCGTTCAACGCGGTGACGCCGTTGCGAACGTCGAGCGCCGCCCGGGTCTGCGCGCGGAACGCCTCCATGTCGTGCGGCACGCGCGGATCGGGCAGCACGGTCACGGTCTGCGTCTGCGTCTCCCCCTTGACCGTCACGGCGATCTTGTACGTGCCCGGCACGACGTCGGGTCCGCGGTTGGGCTCGAAGAACTCGTTGGGCGGCGCCTCCTTGGCGGAGGCAACTTTCTTCGGCCCCTCGTACCGGAGGTTCCAGACGTGGCGGTTGATCCCCTCCTTCGCCGGCCCCCACTGCGTCGCGACCGCGCCCCCCTTCTCGTCCGTGATGACGATCCTGACCGCGTCCCGCCGCGCCTTCTTCTGCTCCTCGGTCTGCTTGATCTCGGTCTTGACGTAGTAATCCACCGTGATCCCGTTGGGCGGATTCGGGGCGAAGAAGCCGCCGGAGGCGAACCCTCCGCGGTTCCACGTCTGCAACATCGCCGCCGGCGGCGCGGAGAAGAGGTGGAAGTCCTTCCCCTCGACCGCGTCGGTCCACTCCTCGATCGGCGTGATGTTGTCGAAGACGAAGAGCCCGCGGCCGTGCGTCGCGACGACGAGGTCGTGGGACGCCTTGACGAACTTCACGTCCCAGACCGGCGTGCTCGGAAAGTTCGCCTTCAGCGGCTTCCAGCTCGCTCCGGTGTCCGTCGAGACGAAGAGCCCGGTCCCGGTGCCGGACACGAGGAACCCCTTCCTGTTCGGGTTCTCCCGCACGACGTAGCACGGGGAGTCGCCGGGCAGCCCCTTCGCGATCGAGGTCCACGTCTCGCCGTAATTCACGGTCCGATAGGCGTAGGGATGCCGGTCATCCAGCATGTGGCGGTCCGAGACGATCGTGGCGGTCCCGGCGTCGAAGGGAGAGACGTCGATCTGGTAGATGCGCCCCCACTCCGGCAGGTTCGGGACCTTCTTCGTCACGTTCGTCCAGTTGTTTCCGCCGTCGCGCGTGACATTGACCTGCCCGTCGTCGGAGCCGGCCCAGATGACCTTCGGGTCCGTCGGCGCGATCTGAAGCGAGAGGAGGGTGTCGTATGTCTCGGCGCCCGAGAGGTCGTGCCAGATCGGGCCGCCGGAGACGACCTGCTTCGACTTGTCGTTGCGCGTCAGGTCCGGGCTGATGGCCTTCCAGTGCGCGCCGCCGTCGGTGGACTTGAAGACGACGTTACCGCCGATGTACACCTCGTTGGGATCCGCCGCCGATACGGCGATCGGGCTCGTCCAGTTGAACCGGTACTTCAGCTCCGCCGGGCTCATCTCGGAGACGGAGGCGAGATACGGCCGGATGTTCTTAGACAGGTGCGTCTTCTTGTCCAACCGGTTGATGTTGCCGTTCTGCGAGTCGGAGTAGACGATCGTCGGATCGGACGGCGCGGGCTGGACGTACTCGCCGTCTCCCCCCGCCGTGACGAACCAGTCCGACGGCCCGACGCCGCCGCGCGACAGGGAGTTCGAGGCCCCGCACCACGCGTTGTTGTCCTGGAGCCCGCCGCAGACGTTGTAGGGGACGCTCGAGTCGGTCGAGACCATGTAGAACTGCTCGATCGGGATGTTGTCGAAGCCGCGCCACGACTTGCCGCCGTCGGTGGTGACGAGCGCGTAGCCGTCGTTGCCCTGCAGGATCCGGTCCGGGTCCTTCGGGTCGATCCAGAGCGCGTGATGGTCGGGGTGGATCCGCTGGTCGATCACGCGGAAGGTCTTGCCGCCGTCGTCGGACTCGACGAGGCTGTAGGAGCCGAAGTACACCTTGTTCTCGTCGGACGGCGACACGGCGACGAGAGAGAAATAGAACGGGCGCACGTTGAAGAGCAGGTTGTCGGAGAGCTTCTCCCAGTGCTCGCCGCCGTCCTTCGAGTCCCAGAGGAGCCCCTTCTTCGTCTCGATGAGCGCGTAGACGCGGTTCGAGTTGGTCGGCGCCACCGCGAGGGCGATGCGGCCGAGCGGGCCCTCCGGGAGGTCCTTCGTCAGCTTCGTCCAGCTTGCTCCGCCGTCGGTCGAGCGCCAGATCCCGGAGCCGGGTCCGCCGTCCACGAGCTCCCACGGGAACCGCCGCACCTGCCACATCCCGGCGAAGAGGACCTTCGCGTTGCCGGGCGCCATGACGAGCTCGCAAGCGCCGGTCCGGTCGTCCACGAAGAGGACCTTCTTCCAGCTCTGGCCCCCGTCGGTCGTCCTGTAAACACCGCGGTCGGCGTTGGGCGCCCAGACGTGGCCGAGCGCCGCGACGAGGACCGTGTTCGGATCGTACGGGTCGATGAGGACGCGGGAGATCTGCCCGACGTCGGCGAGTCCCATGAAGCGCCAGGTGTTGCCGGCGTCCGCCGAGAAATAGACGCCGTGGCCGTCCATCATGTCGTTTCGCGGGTTTGCCTCCCCCGTGCCGACCCAGACGAGGCTCGGGTTCGAGGAGGAGACCGCGATCGCGCCGATGGACGAGGGGTACTTCTCGAAAATCGCCTTCCAGCTGTTTCCGCCGTCCACGCTCTTCCAGACGCCCCCAGCGGCCGCTCCGACGTAGATCACGTTCGGATCGCCGGGGATTCCCGCGACCGCGGTCACTCTTCCGCCGCCGACGGCCGGGCCGAGATTCCGGAACTTCATGTTCTGCAGAGGGCCCTCGCTCTCCTTCGTCTCCGATGCGGAGACCGGGGGGGCGGTAGGCTTCGCGGCGGCCGCGCGCGCCGCGTCAAGACCGCCGAGCGCCAGCAGCGCGGCGCCGATGACCGGGAACATTCGCCTGGTCTTCATCTCGTTCGCTCCTTCTTCTTTGGTTGGCGAGTGGATTATTTCGCGCCGGCGGCTCCCCGACAAGAACTTCCAACTGTCCGGCCGCCTTCGATCGGCGGCCCGGGTACCGAGAAGATCCTTCTCTTCGCCGGCGCTCTCCCGGTGCTCCTTCTGTCATCCTGAGGAGCGCAGCGACGAAGGATCTGCCCCCGCCGTTACGGGACTAGGCGAGGATCTTCCGGAGCGTCTCCAGGCTGACATTCCGCCCCGAGATCACGACCACCACCGGCCCGGCGAACGTCCCGGCTTTTCGAGTCACGCATGCGGCGACGGCGGCCGCCGCGGAAGGCTCGACCAGGTGCTGGTGGTTTTGGAGCATCCATCGCACCCCTTCGAAGATCTCGCGCTCCGAGACGAGCGCGACGCGGTCGATTCGCGACCTCAGCACCTCGAAGGTCTTTCGCCCGATGCCGCCTTCGATTCCGCCGGCGACGGTCTCCACGGCGGGCAGGCGCGTCACGGCGTGGCCCCGTTCGAGCGAGAGCGCCAGCGCCGGCGAGGCCTCGAGCTGGCAGCCGACGATCGTCGCGCCGGGGAGCTTCTCCTTGACCGCGAACGCGAGGCCGCCGGACATCGATCCTCCCCCGACCGGCAGGACGAAGCCTCGCGTATCGGGCGCGTCCTCGAGGATCTCGAGCGCCAGGCTTCCGCCGTTTCCCGCCATGATCGCCTCGTCGTCGAACGCGGAAATCCACGCCTTCCCGGACTGTTCCGCCTCCTGGATCGCCCACACCTCCGTGTCGTCGTAGCCGGGGAACTCCGAGCGGACGACGTCGGCGCCGAGGGCGACCATCGCCCCGTACTTCGCCTCGTCCACGCTGGACGGCACGTAGATCGTCGGGGTGATGCCGAGGGACCGCGCGGCGTACGCCACGGCCTTCCCGTGGTTGCCGGCCGAGCACGTCGCGATTCCCGCCTTCTTTTCCGCCTCCGTCAGCAGGGAGAGACGAAAAGCGGCGCCGCGGATCTTGAACGAACCGGTGACCTGGAGCGATTCGAGCTTCAGCCGGACCGGCACGCCGAGAATCGCCGGAGAGGGGCGGCGACTCCTCGAGCGGCGTGCGCCGGACGCGGCCGTCCAGAAACGCCCGCGCCTCCTCGATCCTGGAGAACGTCAACGCGGGCGGCGCGACCGGCGGCGTCCGCTCAGTGCCCGGGGCCGCCGTAGCGCGTCTCCCCGAAGCCCGTGCGGCCGATGTCGTAATACGGCGGGTCGTTGGGGCCGAGCGACTGGAGATCGCGGATCCAGCAGACCCAGGCCTTCGCGTCGACATCGCACAGCGTCGCCATCCTCGCCGCGGCCAGGTTCGCCGGAAAGAACCCGTTGCCCATCTGGACGTCGGGAGGCGTCCCGTTGTTCGTCGCGATCTCGCCGAACCACTGGACCATCGCGCTCTGCGTGAAGGAGCCACTCCACTCCGAGTCGGCGAAGTATCCGAGCCACTGGTTGTCGAACCAGGCCCACCAGTTCCCCTCGAAGTGGACGTATCCGTTGTAGACATCGTGGCCGACGAGCGGCGAGAGATTCATCCCGGGAAAATAGGTCGCGCTGACCTGGTGCCAGCCGCAGGTGTCGTAACAGGTGCCCGCCCAGTTGATCCAGTGATAGACGAAGAGGTGCGGATCGGCGTCCGGGTATTGCGAGGTCGAGACGTTCCAGCCAAGTTCGACGATGTTGCCGTTGTCCGTTCCGCCCTGCACGGAGATCTCGTCGAGGCTGTGGCCGTCGCCGTGAAACGCCGGCCGCTTGATCGTCACCGTCATGCCGCCGCCGTCGGCTGTCCGGCTTTCGCTTGCCGGCCCGTAGTAGTAGCAGGAACCGTAATAGAAGATCCCGTTGCAGTCGGGCGGATCCGCGGGCGGCTCGTGCTTCTTGTCGTCCGGGCCCGGCGGAATGTAATAGACCTTCTGGAACGGCCGAAGGCTCCTTCGCACGATTTCTCCCGTCCCTCCCTCCCGGAAGAAATCGGAGACCTGCCGATCGATCGCGCCGATGAGCGGGTTCCCCTTGGCCACGGTCGGCTTCGCGGGAGTCTTCGAGACCGGGACCCTTCCGTCGGGGCAGAGCCGGAGCCTCAGGAGAGGCCTCCCCTCGCGCTGAACGATCGTCTTCTGATCGCCGCGCACGGACCCGAGGGCGAGGACTGATCGGGGCGGCGGCGAAGCGACGGTCCCCCGGTCCGCGCATTGGAAGGCGCCCAGCGACTCCGGCTTCACGTCGAGAAGCCCGGTCGCGCAGCCGGCGGCCCCAACGATCGGCAGAAGCCAGGCGAACCGCAGTCCCCGAGAGTTCATGGCGACCTCCTTCCGCGCGGCGCTCTGGGAGTTGGAGGAATTCGGAGGATTTCTTCTACGCCGGCGCAATAGAGCTGTCAAGGCCGCCAGGAATCCTCCCGGTTACGCGCGGCATAGAAGATGCAGCGGAGGCGGGAAAGAAAGCGAGGCTGCGATATGGCGAAGTGGTTCTTCGAGCCCGGGCACACGGCCGCCGAGTTCCGGGCCCGCCACATGATGGTCACGTGGGTGCGCGGCCACTTCAAGGACGTGCACGGAACGATGGAATTCGACCCGGAGAACCCGCAGGCCGCCTCGGTGGACGTCACGATCGACGCCCGGAAGATCTGGACGGGAGAGCCGGACCGCGACGCCCACTTGAAGAACGCCGACTTCCTCGACGTCGAGCATCATCCGACGATCACGTTCAAGGGAAACAACGTCGAGCTGTGCGGCGCGAACCAGGCGAAGTTGACCGGCGACCTGACGATCCGCGGCGTCACCCGCACGGTCACCCTCGACGTCGAGGCCCTCGGACAGTGGCAGACGCCGTGGTGGGAGGGGAACGTGGACAAGGGACCGAAGACGCGCGCGGGGTTCGTCGCGACGACCCGAATCAACCGCAAGGACTTCGGCGTCAGCTGGAACGGCGTCCTCGACCGCGGCGGCCTCGTCGTCGGCGACGACGTGGACATCACGCTGGACGCCGAGGCGATCCTCGAGGACTGACCGGCCGCCTACTTCCTCTTGAAGAACTGGACGGCACGCTCGTGCTTCTGCGCGGCCGCGAGGCGCTTGAACGTTCCGAGGTTTCGCCGGCCCCCGTCTTTGGGTCCTTCTTGCGGGAATAGAGCCGGTAACCGCCGGATGCGAGCTTACGGATCATGAGGTCTCCCTTCATGGCAATCGCCCGCCGGGACCAATGAAATCCCATGCGACGATCATGCCGGCAGGGTTGGCCCGGATCTGGCAGGACCAGAGGGAATCATGCCCGCATGCAAACATCTGAATCAGATTCGCGACGTCACTCCCAGCGCCGACGGCTGCGAGGACTGCCTGAAGTCGGGGCGAGCTGGGTCCACCTGCGCCTCCGCCTGGAGTGCGGGCACGTCGGCTGCTGCGACGACTCCCCGAACCGGCACGCGACGAAGCACTTCCGAAAGACGAAGCACCCGATCATCCGCTCCTTCGAGCCGGGCGAGGATTGGCGCTGGTGCTACGTGGACGAAATGGAAGTGTGAGCCGCGGCTCCCCTCCAACGAGTCAGCGAGCCCGCTTCCAGAGCGGGTGCTCGAAGGAAAGGCAGAGAAAGACGCTTCGGTCGCCGC
Organism: uncultured Acidobacteriota bacterium; assembly: GCA_963815865.1. Taxonomy (GTDB): domain Bacteria; phylum Acidobacteriota; class Thermoanaerobaculia; order UBA5066; family Gp7-AA6; genus JAWOLE01. Next base: position 253,973 of record CAWFIK010000003.1, on the reverse strand, counting down.
GGCTCGGCCCAACGCCGAGCGGCACCGCGATTCCCGGAACGACCTGGAGTCCCGTCGGAAAGTTCCAGGCCCAGCGGATTCCTGGGCTCACGAAGAACGAGTGCGCAGCCGAGGTCCGGCCTCTTCCCTCGACCGCCTGCGTCTCGTACCCGACGGTCTCGACCATGACGTTGAAGCTCGAACGCGCCAGCCAGATGACGCTCTGTCCCGCGTTCCAGCCGAGCGTCCCTGCAGGCGCTCCCGCCGCGTTCTTCGACCGCGGGATCCAGGTCCCCCCGAGGTTCGTGTGCAGGACGAGCTTCTCCGAGAGCACCGTGCTCATCGCGACGTTCGTTTGAAAGCCGATCCCGCCGGAGCCGAGCCCCTTCTTCGAGTCGCCCGTGGGAAAGTAGAGCGACACGCGGGGCGCGACCGCGATCTTCGCTTCGCTGTTCCCGACGAGCTGGTAGCGGTAGTTCAGCGCAACATCCCCGAGCCCGGTGCGCGCTCCGGCTCCTCCTTCGACTCGCGCATACGGGATCGTGTAGCTCAATTGATGGGCCTGCCGCGGGACCGGCCACTCCTGCGTGAAGCTCGCGCCCCATTCTCCGCCGCGGAAGCGCTGGAAGGAGTTGATGTGCTGAACAACCCCTTCCTCCTGGTTGTAGGCCTCCTCCATCAGGAAGCTGTTGTCCTGGATCGAGGGAGGCCCCTTGCCCTCATCGGAAGCGGGAGACTGCGCTTGCGCGCCGGCGCGCACGCGAGCGCCAGGAGGATCACGGCGAGCCGCGGCACGGTCTCTATAGAATAGCTTCGACATGACCCGGGCGTTCCGAACACACCTCGCGGAGAGAGGTGTGGGCTCCTCGGCGGAGCCATCGAGCCGTGTTCGCAATGGCGCACCGCAGGAGCCGACGGGGAGCTCATCGCCGATTTCTCGCGGACAATCCGCCCGGAGTCGCCGTCGTTGCCCTCTGCGGCACGCGGCGGCCCGGCCGCATCGAGGACTCCGGGCCGCCGCTCCGGTCCGAGGGCACAGATGCAGCCTCGCGAATCCGCGTATCCGGTGTGTGCGCTCGGACAGGGACGCCGCCGGGCACGCGGTCGGCACGCTGCATAGTCCTGCTCGAACGTGCTAACCCCGACGGCGGGACGCCTCCCGGAGGCGTGTCGTGGAGCGAACGCGCACCACCCGGAACCCTCTTTCGCCTCGCTGCGACTGCGCCTTCGCGATAGAGCGACGGCCGGTTCTCCGATCAGGCCTGCCGATCGTGCCGCCGACGCATCCGGCCGACGCTGGGGCGGTTGTCGCCGAATGAGGCGTGCGGCACGATACCGCATGGGAACAACGGTTCGAGAACTGACATGTAGCCGGCGCCCTACTCCAGTTGTCGGGAAACTCCTTCTTCGAGTCGCCGGTCTTGTGGTCTTCGATCTGGAAGCGCAGGAACTGGTGAACGGCCTCGAGCGCTCTGGCGTTCTTCGTCGAAAGGACGACCGAGCCGCCTCGCTCCGTCGGCTGAAACTCGTATCGGATCGCCGCCTTCAATTCCTTCATGACCGGCACGCCGGGCGGGACCTTTTCGTGGATGAGCATCGGCGCGTCGAAGTCCCCCTCTGAGAAAATTTTCGCGATGTGGGTCAGGTGCATCCGGATCATGTCGCGGCTTCCGGAGTCCGAAGGGTCGTTGACCTCGGCCTCGATCTCCCCCCCGAGGGGGTCAGCCGGAAGTGATGCGTGGTCTTGGTGTGGTCGAAGCCCATGACGTGGTCGCCGCGTTCCGGCACGCCGGCGGAGCGCTTCTCCTCGGCGGTCTGCGCCGCGGCCGTCATGGCCGCCGCCAGCAGGATGAGCGCCAGGCCGGGTCCCCGGTGGTCTTTCATCGTTTCCCTCCTTTTTCGTCCGATACAAGCCGCCGCGTTCCCCCGATAATTCCCGCGTGCTCCGGCACAAGCTCTTCGCCGCCCCGCTTTCGCTCCTGATCTGGGCGAGTTACGTCCTGATCGTCATCCTGTGGACGCCGCTCGTCTTCTTCTACCGCCTGGCCACGCGTGGCTCCGATCCCGACCGGTACCGGATCGGCCGCTTCTTCCGCAACTCCGCGGTCCTGGCCGGGAACCTGAACCCGTTCTGGAAATTTCGGATCGTGGACTCCGTCCATCCCGACCCGCGGCGCCCGTACGTCTTCGTCGCCAACCACCGCTCCTCGACCGACGCGTTCCTGATCGTGCGGCTTCCGTGGGAGATGAAGCTGCTTTCGAAGAAGTCGATCATGCGGATTCCGCTCCTCGGCTGGCAGATGCGCATGGCGGGGGACGTCCCCGTCATCCGCGGAAACAAGGAGAGCGCGCGCCACGCGATCGAGGAGCTGCGCCGCTGGCTCGATCGGCGCGTGTCGGTCTTCTTCTTCCCGGAGGGGACGCGCAGCGCCGGCGGAGCCCTCGGGCAATTCCGTGAGGGCGCCTTCCGCCTCGCGATCGAGGCGGGCGTGGACGTCGTGCCGCTCGCCCTCGCGGGGACCGCGGCGGGATTGCCGAAACACTCATTGGTGTTCGCGCCGACGACGGCCACGCTCACCGTGCTCCCGCCCGTCTCGACCGCCGGGCTGACGGCCGCGGACGCGCCTCGCCTCGCGGAGACCGTGCGCGGTGTGATCGCCCGCGCCCTCGAAGACGAGGCCGGCCGCTCGCTTTGATCTGATTAAGCGGGTGATTAAGCCGCGCTCAAAGGCGAATTAATCACCGACATCCGGGCGGCAAACTCATAACAATCGCGGCGGGCGTCGGAGTTTTTCTTCCGCGCCGCGCAAACAAACGCGGCGCCAGCGAAAAGGAGGGTGTATGGGTGCCGGTGTCTTCGCTTCTCGCCGTTCTGTCGTCAATCTGGTCATTGCCGCGTGTTTCGTGGCCGTCTCGTGCAACGATCGCGAGTCGCCCACGTCGCCGCTCTCGCCCGCCTCGGCGGGCAAGGCGACGATCTCCGGCACGCTCGTTTCCGGCGACGCGCCCGCCGGCCAGCCGCTCGCCAACATCACGGTGCGCGTCGCCTCGACCGGGCAGACGGCGCAGACCGACGCGGCCGGCAATTTCACGCTTGCCGGCGTCATGCCGGGGGCCGTGTCGCTCGAAATCCGCGGCGCCGGAGTTCAGTCCTCTGTAACGGTCAATGCCTCCGCGACGGCCGTCACGAAGATCACGGTCGCCGTGAGCGGAGGCCATTCGACAGTTTCGCTCTCCCCGCGCTCGGACGGGATCGAAGGGATCGTGGACAGCATCTCCGCGCCCAGCTTCGTCCTGAGAAACTCGCGCAGGATGGTTACGATCCGGACGGATACCGCCACGAAGTTCCGGATGGACGGAACAACGATCGGGTTCGCGGATCTCAAAGTCGGCCAGCACGCCCAGGCCCAGGGCTCGCCCCAGCCGGACGGCTCCGTTCTTGCCGCGAGAGTCAGCGTCGAAGGCGCGGAGAACGAGGAGACGCGGACACCGACGACGACGCCGTCCGGCACGATCACACCCGTGACGGCGACGCCCACGCGGACTCCGCGGCCCGAGGGGGTCGACGTCGAGGGCGCGGTCGGCCCGATCACCGGCACGAGCTTCGTCCTCATGACGAGGTCCACCCCGGTCACGATCCAGACCGACTCCGCGACGATCTTCCGCAGGGACGAGAGCCCCGCGACATTCGCTGACGTCAAGACCGGCGGCAGAGTCGAAGTCAAGGGCGCGCGCCAGGCGGACGGCTCGGTGCTCGCCTCGCGGGTGGACATCGAAGAGGACGAGGATGAGGATCGGACGAAGACTCCGACGCCGACTCCGACCATGACGACCACGGCGACGACTCCGCTTTCGACGCGAACGCCGACTCCCACGAAGACGCCGGAGCCGGAAGGGGTCGAGCGGGAAGGCTCGATCGCGAGCATCATCGGCACGAGCTTCGTCCTCATGACGGGGTCCGGCCCAGTGATGATCCAGACGACTGCGGCCACGCTCTTCCGCAGGGACGGCGACACGCTGACGTTCGGGGACCTCAAGGTCGGGAACCGAGCCCAGGCCGAGGGAACGCTCCAGGCAGACGGCTCGATCCTCGCGTCCCGGGTTTCGCTCGAAGGAGATTAGCTCCGGAGCATCCGTTAACGGAGCGGCCTCTACGGTTTCGCCGGGGCCGGCGGGGAAGACTCCTCCTCCGCCGGCTCCCGGCGGAGGAGGACCGTCAACGCAAGCGTCGAGCCGCCGCGCCGGACCGAGAAGCGCGCGGCATCTCCCCATTTCTTGACCGCGATGAGTCGCGCGAGGGTCTCGCGGCTCTCCAGCGGCGTGCCGTCCATCGAGACGAGCAGGTCGCCCGCGGCAAGCCCTCCCCTCGCGGCCGCGGATTTCTTTTCGACGGCGAGGACCTTGAGCCCTCCGCCGCCGTCCGCCGGCCGCGTCGAGGCGCCAAGCTCCGGATAGAGCGGGTCGGCTTCCCGGGCCACGCCCCACGCGAAGTCGGCATAGGACCCGCGGACGGTGCGCACCGGCTTCCCCTTCTCATCGCGGACCGGCACCGGGAGGAGCGTCGCGATCCGGCCGGGGAAGAGCCGCGCGGCCTGCCTCTGGATGCCAAGCCCGTAGACGACGTGACCGCCGCCGGCGAGGACGACCAGGATCGCTTTTTCGTCGTCCCCCGCCTTCTTGACGCCGGCGACGGCGTTCTGCGCCATCGTCGCGTCCCAGGTGCACTGCGCCTCGAACATCCCCTTCCACTCCGCGTCCCCCATGCCGGCATGAATCCCCTCGTCCCCGAGGAGCGCCTTGAAGAGACGGAGGTGATCGGGGCTCTCGGTGTCCACCTGCGCCGGCATATGCGCGGCCTCCTCCTCTGTCAGGCCGGTGAACCCCTTCTTGCGCACGGCCGCGACGACCTCGCGCGGCGTGTTGATCGCGAACATCGGCATCTGCTTCTCCCCGGCCAGCAGGAAGATGTCGCGGTAGTACGCCCAGTTGTATCCCCAGTTCTTGTACCAGCGGGATTGCTCGACGAACTCCTTCTCGGAGAGCTTCCCGCCGACCCACTGATCGAGCCACGGCTGCTCGCCGTACGGGTACATCTCGAGGCCGATCGACACGCGGCGCCCCGCGTTCGAAAGCTCCTCGATCACCCGCCTCTCGACGCGGTGCGACTCCATGGCCGTGTGGTCCTCGCCGATGAGGAGGAGCCGCACGCCCGCCAGCCGCGCAGGAAGCTCCGCCGGCGTCAACACCGTCCCGCCGGCCGTCTCCGTCACCCCGTCCAGCACCACCGGCGCCTCGCGCTCCTTGCGCGCCGGATCCCCGACCGGCAAGTGGAGAGGATCTTCCGCCCGCACCCCAACTGCGGTACTCAGAAGCAGCGCGGCGAGAACCAAACGACTGGGGGACTGGGCGAGCGGGAGACTGGGAGATCGCTCAGTCATCGACATCCCCCAGTCCTCCAGTCTCCCAGTCCCTTCATTTCTCCCAGTCTCCCCGTCTCATTTCCACGGCTCGATCGCGACGATCTCCATCTCGGACTCGCCGACGAGGACGCGGTCGCCGAGCACCTTGCCGAGCAGCGACTGCGCGAACTCTGACTGGTAGGAGTAGACCGCCTCTTCCGGGCGCGAGTCCCACGGGCCGAGCACCGTCGCCGGGCGCGCGGCGCCAGTCGTTCCATCACGCAGCGTCACTCGCGTCCCGACGCGCACCTCCGAGGTGTCGATCCGCGTCGGATCGAGCGCCCGCGAGCGTGACAGCTCGTCGGAGAGCGACGCGATCCTCGCCGAGAGGTATTCGTGCCTCTGCCTCGCCGCGTGATATTCGAAGTTCTCCGAAAGGTCCCCGTGGTCCTTGGCCACGCGCATCGCCTCGGCGTTGGCCGGCAGCTCGACCTGCTTCAAGTGGACGAGCTCCGCGCGGCGCGCCTCGATCGCCTCGGACGTCGAGTAGAGGTACTCGCGCGCCGGGCCGCGAAGGGCGGGAAACTTCATCAGGAGCGCTTCCTTGACGAGCGCCCGCCGGTGCTCCTCCAGCCCCCCCGCCCGGTCCAGCGCCGCGAGATAGTCGCGCGCCTCGTCCTCGGAGCCCGAGGCCTGGACGATCGCGACCGCGAGGTTGCCCGGGTCGAACAGCTCCTTCAACTTCGCGCGATAGCTGGAGAACTCGTCCTGGCGCAGGGCGTCGAGCATCGAAAAGAAGAGCTGGCCGGGCGCGGGCTTCTTCTCCGCCCGCATCCGGTCGCAGAGCCAGAGGAACGCGCGCGGCGCCTGGCGTGGAGAGCGCAGGATGCGCCGGGAGATCTCTTCCGTCCGCTCGGGGAACTCCGCGAGGCCGGCGAAGAGCATCGTCAGGACGCGCGCATCGTCTTCCTTGAGGATCCTGTCGGCGAAGAGGTCGGCCCAGTCGGGGAGGCTCGCGCGCACCGCTTCGAGCGCCTTCTCGCGGGCCACGTGATCGTGAATCTGCGCGATGGTCGAAGGGAGGTCAGGGCTGGCGAGAAGCTCTCGAGCGGCGAACGCCTCCGGCTGGCCGGGGAGAAGCTTGACGGCGGCCTGCGAAAGCTCCCAGGCCAGGGCGAGGCGTTCTTCCTCAGCGGCCTTCCGCGCTTCCGTGGCGAGCGTCTCGCCGAAGTAGCTTGCGAGGCCCTTCGAGCGCCGAGCGCTCTTGCGCGCGATCTCGATCTTCCGGACGGGCGTCGCTTCCTCGAAGGCGCGGTGCACGGACTCCTCCGCTTCGTCGGCGCTCGAAGACCAGGACACCATCGCCGACTTGCCCGTTCCGGACGAGAGGACTTGCGGATTCTTGCGCGCGGCCGCCCAGAAACTCCCCCAGCGCGCCTCGTCGACCAGGCCGGCGAGGTTTCCCTTGACCTCGACAAGCGTCATCGAGCGGCCGAAACTCTCGAGCAGGCGGCGTACCGTCTCGGCCGGATCTCGTTCGGCGAGCGCCCGGGTCGCCTCGGGTTCCTCGATCTTCTGCCGCAACAGGTGTTCCCGCGGCAGGAGCGTCAGGTTCTTCTCCGCGTTGACGAGCGAGAGAGGCAGCTTCGAGTCCGAGAGCTCCAGACGAATCACGTCGAGCGTCGGGTTCAACTCCACGATCCGCCCGGCTCCGCGGCCCGCCATGAAGTAGATCTCGCCGGGAGAGAAATGGAGCCAGCGCGCGATCTTTCCCGCCGCCTCCATCGGGTCCCCGGGACCCTGCAGCGGGAAGTGGGCGAAGACAGCCGGGAGCGACGGGTGCCCGGCGAAGCGGGTGCGAAGCGCCGCCTCGAGCTCCTTGCGGATCTCCGCGTCCGTCGGGGACATCCGCGCGATCTCGAGCAGCACGGAAAGCTGCCGGTCGCCGTCTCCGCGCTCCGCTTCGTATTCGGCGAGGAAACGCAGCCAGGCGATCGCCTGCGCGCCTCCCCCCTTCTTCTTCATCGCGGACGCGACGGCGAAGAAGAACGGGAGATTCTCCGGCTCCTCCTCCATCCGCTTCGTCCAAACGTCCTCGAGGGAATCGAAGTTCTTCTGCTCGATCAGCTCCGCCACCGGGGCCGGCAGAAGAGCGGCGGCGGAAATGGCGGACGACATGGGGGGGTGATCTTACCGGTCTTTCCGAGACCCGGAGAAAAGACGCGGCGGGCCGCCCCCCATTTGACGGCCCTCGTCCAGGCTCAGTCTTCGTTTTTCTTGTGCCGCGCCTTCTCCGCGACCGAGCGGAGGAACGCGCCCGACAGCGTGCCGTGAATCGAGACGGACTCGTTGTCGCTCGAGACCGTGAACTTGCGCAGCATCGAGACGAGCTCCGGCGACTTGTCCTGGACCGCGAGCCTCCACATCGCCATCAGGCCACGGAGCGAGTCCTCGAGGAGCTGCCGCGTCTCGGCGTCGCTCGCGAGGCCGGTCGCCGAGAGCTCCACGCGCGTCGCCGTGCGCCTTCGCCTGGACCGCGAGCAGGGTCACGGATTTCATCGCGCCCATGATGGCCATCGCCGGCTCGCCGGCCGCCTCGTCGGACCCGTGGACGTGCGCGCTGCGGCGCGCGACCGACGGGTAGCGGGCCACGTCCACGAGGGCCCACACCGAGGAGTCGCGGTCCACGCGCCTCAACTGGCGGCCCAGTCCGGTGCCGGACACGAAGCCCGTGCCGCCGTGCTGCCGGTCCTCGAGCGCCTGGGCGACGGCGGACTCGGCCCCGACGATGACGAGGCTCGGGCTGACGAAAGCCGCCGCAGCCTGCTGCTCGTCGCCGTGCCCGTGCTTTTCGGGAAGGAGGAAGTAGGTCCCGGCGGCGGTGGATTTGCGTGTCGCGCCGCGCTTTTCGGCGGCCGCGGCGAGGCGGTCCGGGTCGAACCGCCCCTCAAAGAGAGCGATCGTCGGAGAGTTGTGATGCCCCGAGGAGGGGCTCCCCGCGACGACGACGGTGTCCACGTCCTTCTTCGGGTCGAGCTGCGCCTCGGCCAGGAAGCGCGCCCCGTCCCCGTCTACCGTCATGTGGTCGGCGCCCGAGAAGAGCCTGGCCGCGAGGGGGCTTTCGCGCAGTTCACTCAGGCGCACGACGGCGACGGCGGCGGCGTCGGCGGGAACGAGCGAGAGCAGGTCGTTGGCGGAGCGAGAGGCCGCCGCGAGCGGCGCGGCTGCGCTGAGGGCGAAGAGCGCGACTGCCCCGCAAGTCAGGGCGAATCTCGTGAAGAGTCTCGATGTCTTCATGTCAGAAGTCCTTTCTGGAAAAGAGCCAGCAGGAAGCGGCGAGGGCGGCCGCGCCAAAGAGCGCGGTCGATCCGTAGACGGCAAAGAGATCGGCAACGGCGGGCGCGTGCCCGAACGCCCCTCCCGAGACCTGTTCGACAGTCGCCCGGCCGAGCTCCGCGGTCTTCGGAAAGACCCAGTAGAGGGCGTTGACGAGCGTCGCCGCCCACTCGGCCGACAGGGCCGCGGCGATCCGCTCGTGGGCGGCGAGGATGGCGGCGAGGAAGAAGACGGCATAGGTCGCCATGAGCGACACGCCCGTCGAGGAAGTGACCACCCCGATCAGGAACGCGAACGCGAGGAGCGCGGCGATCGTGAAGAGGATCGTCAGGCCGCCCAGCAGGAAGCGTCCGTGCACGACGTGCGTCTTCCAGATGATGATGAGCCAGATCGAGCCGATGAGATACAGGAGGTTCGCCGCGGCGAGGAGGAGCCCGCCGGAATAGCGCGACAGGAGGAGCGGGACCCTCCCGACGGGTCGCGACAGGTAGAGGTCCACCGTCCCCTTCTCCTGCAGCCGCGGCACGAGGTGCGCGGTCGCGAAGAGCGCGAGGAACGTGCCGACGAGGTAGAGGAAGCCGGAGAACCCGGACTCGAACCCGAGCACGAGGCGGTCGATGTCCACGGAGCGGTGCCCCATCTCGACCGTCTGGCCGAAGAGCTTGACGCCCGCGAGCGCGCCGTTGACCACGTCGAGGTTCACGGCCAGCGCGAAGATCAGGATGAAGAGCGAGGAGAGCGCGAAGTAGGCGATGAGCGTCCAGCGCGCCGCCGCTTCGCGGAACACTTCCTCGACGCTCGCGGCCCAGGCTCTCATTGCGGGATCTCCTCGGAGTTGAGTGACTGGGGGACTGGGGGACTGGGGGACTGGGGGATTTCTACGCGGTCAGGCGACATCAGGCCAACGAAGACGTCTTCGAGAGAGGAGCGCAGCGGAGTCAGCTCCTCGAGCAGCGCGCCGCGGGCGCGCAGGCGGTCCACGACGGCGTTTAAGTGCGCCGTGTCGCGCGCGGTCAGGTCGAGGTGGCCGTTGACACGATCGACCAGGGCTCCGGTTCCGCGCAACTCAGTCAGCAGCGCGTCGTCCACTCCGGAGGCGACGAGCTTGTAGCGCGACGTGACCGCGGTCAGGTCTTCGATTCGTCCCTGCGCGGCGACCGATCCCTGGCGCAGGACGGCGACGCGGGCGCAGACGAGCTCGACTTCCGAGAGCAGATGGGAATTCAGGAGGATCGCCCGGCCGCGCCCCGCCTCCTCCTGGAGGAGGTCGCGGATCTCGCGGCGGCCGACCGGATCCACGCCGTCGGTCGGCTCGTCCAGGAGGAGAGCGTCCGGCTCATGCACGAGCGCGGCGGCGAGGCCGAGGCGCTGCGTCATCCCCTTGGAGAATTTCTTGACGCGCACGTCGGCCCACTCGGAGAGGCGCACGCGCGCGAGCAGTTTCGGAATCCGGACGCGAAGGTCCTCCGGGCGAACGTCCGACATCCGGCCGAAGATCGAGAGCGTCTGCCGGGCGGTCAGGTATCCGGGGAAACGGTGCCCTTCCGGCAGGTACCCCACGCGCCGGCGGCTCGACGGATTCCCGGCCGGAATCCCGAAGAGCGAGGCCTCGCCCCCCGTGGCGCGCGTCAGCCCCAGCAGGATCTTGATCGCGGTTGTCTTGCCCGCTCCGTTGGGGCCCGAGCAGGCCGAAGATCTCCCCCGGCTCCACCCGCAAGTTGATTCCGGTCAACGCTTCCACTTGCCGGCCGCCGAGACCGGACCGGTAGACCTTGCGCAGGTTTCGAGCCTCGATCGCGAACATCACTGGTACAAACGTAGAAGCCGGGTGGAATGTTCAGGGGAATGGGAACCCTGTCCCTACGAAGACTTCTTCGCCGGAGCGGTCTCCCCACCCTCCGACCAGGGGGGCGCGACGCCGTTCATCCTCGCGTAGGCGATCGACTGGCCCAGGTGCTCGTGCATGTGGTTGAGGATGGTGACGAGCAGAGCGCGCTCGGTCACCTCACGGCCGCCGAAGATCTTGACCTTCTTGTCGAGGTCCGCGTCGCTCATGCCGGCGGCGGCGCTCTTGACGTGGTCGAAGCTCTTCTTCATCGTCTCGATGACCTTCGCCTTGTCGGTGATGGTCTTCTCCATGTCGCGGCTCACCCCTTCCGGGATCTTCACGCCGGCGAACGAAGGGAGCATGAAGTTGCCGCCGGCCACGTGCACGTACACCTCGCTGACGGAGCGGATGCCGGGCGCGGGCCGCCACGAGTACTTCTCCTGTGGCATCGCGTTGGCGAGGTCCGCCAGCTTCCTGCCGACGCTGTCCACCTCGGCGATGAACTCCCCGCGCGCGCCGGAAGGCGCGGCCGACGGCTCGGCGCCTCGCGCCGACAACGCGATCGCCCCGACCAGGACGCTCAGAACACCGAGCGAAACGAGATGACGCCTCATCACTCCTCCTCCTTGTCTTACGACAGTTGAGCGGCCATTATCTCTCCGGCACCCAACTTTGGCCCGCCGCTTGCGAGAGGGAGCCTGACTCATGACCGGTGTCCGTTCGTCCAAGCGCTCCGCCGGCGCCGCGTCCTCATCGAGGCGGCGCTGGATCATCCTCGTCTTCGCCGTCCTCGCGATCGCCGCCCTCTTCTGCGCCGGCGTTCATGTCGTCGTCTCGACCCGTCTCCTCCGGAAATGGGTCAACACCGATCCGGACGCGCTCCTCCTCGACTATGACGCGGCGTCGTCCTGGATCCCCGGAGAGATCCGCATCCGCGGGCTTCGCATGCGCGGCAGCGACCCGAACGTCCAGTGGTTCTTCCGAATCGAGAAGGCGACGATCTCGGTCTCCCTCCTCGACCTGCTCCACAAGCAGTTTCACGCGACCCGCGTGCGCGCGGAGGGCCTCGAATTCCGCCTGCGCGAGAAGCAGAAGAAGAGCGAGCTCTCGGCCGCGCACGCCGCGCGCCTTCCGTCCATCCCGGGGTTTTCCGATCCGCCCCTGACGAGCCCGACGAAGGAAACGCCGCCCCTTTCCGAGAGCGAGAAGCGCCGGTTCTGGACGGTCCGCGTCGAGAACTTCCTCGCCGATCCGGCGCCCGACATCTGGATCGAGATCTACCGTTTCCGCGGCCGCGCGCGGGTGACGGGCGGATTCACGCTGCGCCCGCACGTGCGCGTCGCGATCGGGCCCGCCGCCGTGGAGTTCCTCTCGGGCGATCTCCTCCTCGCTCCTTCGGAGCCGATGCTCTCCGCCGCCTCGGGCCGCGGCGACTGCGTGATCGATCCCTACGCGCCGGAGGAGGTTCGAGCCAAGCAGATCTGGCGCAGGATCTCCGGGACAATCCGGCTCCAGGGGCGCATCACGGACCTTCGCTGCCTGAACCACTATCTCGGACCGGCGCCGGAGCCGCGGTTCTCCGGGGGGGGCGGAACAGGACACTTTGCCGTTCGATTCGACCACGGCATCGGCCGGGGCGAGGGCGACTTCCAGGTCGGGCGGGTCACCGCGCGCTACAAGGACGGAACGCTCGCGGGCCGCGCGTCCGGCCGGTTCGTCATCCCCCGCTGGGACGTCGAAAAGGACGACATGGAGATCTCGGGAAGCCGCGTCGAGATGGCGAACATCACGACAACGGGGACGAAGCACAACGAGCGCGACTGGTGGGGCCGCTTCGACATCGTCTCGGGGCGCCTCCACGACGGCCTCTCGGCGCGCACGTCCGTGGCCTGCCGCGACGCGCGGCCGATCTACACGCTCGTGGCCGCGAAACTGCCCGGGTGGGCGGAGGGGATCCTCAAGCTCGATGGGATGAAGGGCTCGGCCGGCGTGCGGCTCGCGAGCGACCTGCTCGACGTTTCCGACCTCGACGTCACGGGCGGCAAGTTCCACATCGCCGGCCGCTATCGCCAGAAGAAGCAGGACCGCCGTGGCGCGTTCCTCGTCGAGACCGGCCTGCTCGCCGTCGGTGTGGCGATCGAAGGCCCCTCGAGCCACGTCAAGCTCCTCGGCGCCCGCAAGTGGTTCCAGGAGGAGACGAAGTGAGTGTGCACCCGCCTCCCGCCTCCCGCCTCCCGAGTCCCGAATCCCGGGTCCCGCCTCCCGGGTCCCGAGTCCCGAGTCCCGCCTCCGGACTAGGCGCGGTTCACCTCGACGACGACGGCTGTGCCGTAAGCCAGCACTTCCGCGACGCCCTGGGCGATTTCCGTCGCGTCATAGCGCATGGCGACGACGGCGTTCCCTCCCGCCGCCGCGGCGTGCTGCGCCAGGAGCTGGTAGGCGTCGCGCCTCGTCATCTCGCACAGCTCCGACCAGAGGGTGATGTTGCCGCCGAAGAGACTCTGGAGCCCCGCGCCGATTGTGCCGACGATCGAGCGCGAGCGGACGACGATGCCGCGCACGATGCCGATGTTCCGTACGATCCGATACCCCGGCAGCTCGTTGGCCGACGTGATGAAATTGTCTGGAATCAAGCATGCCTCCTCGCGGCTCGCTCGCCGCCTTTCAAATCGAGTCCCGAGTCCCGAGTCCCGGCCCCTCAAGCACCAATCAGCTTGCGCGACTTGAGCTCCGCCAGGAGCCGGTCCACTTCCTTTTCCTTTTCCAGCGCGGCGAAGCGGTCTTCGACGCTGTCGGACGTCATCTCGGCCCAGGCCTGGCTGACCGCTTCCGCGTGAGTGACCCGCTCCTTCATCCGGTCGAACGTGTTCGATCCGGCTCCGGCCGACATCGCGAGCTTGGCTTCGCTCGCCTTCCTCGAGACCCTCGCCCGCCGGTGACGCGCGATGAGCAGGTCGCTCCTCGACTGCGCCTCCGCGAGCTTTCCCTCGAGCTTGTGGAGCGCCGCCTTCAGGTTCTCGACCTCCGTCTTCTGGTCACCCACCTGCTGATGGAAGTTCTCGGCCAGCTCCTTGTAGCCCATCGCGCGCTCGACCGCGGCGCGCGCGAGCGTGTCGTCCTTCTTCTCCACGGCCAGCTCCGCCTTGCGCATCCACTCCGCCTGCTTTTCCTCGTTCTCGGCTGCCTTCTTCGCCAGGAGGTGCTGATCCGCGATCGCGATCGCCACCTGCGTCTTGACCTGCAGAAGCTGGTTCTGCATGTCGAGGATCACCTGCTTGATCATCTTCTCCGGGTCTTCGGCCTTGTCGATCAGGTCGTTCAAGTTCGCCCGAACCAGTGTCGCGACTCTTTCCAAAAGTGCCATGTCGGACTCCTTAACTCACAAGTCACAACTCACAACTTCCCCATCACTTCGCGTCGATCGTCTTGTTGTCGGCGCCGATCTTCTTCATCTTGCCGAGCAGCTCGCTGATCTGCATTCCCGAGAGCGCCTCGAAGAGCGCCGGCACCTGCGCCGCCATCTTGGTGATGTCGCCGGTGATCTTGTGGGCGCCGGCCGCGTCGCCGTTGCCGGTCGAGACGATCGTGATCTTGTCCACCTTGGAGAGCGGTTCCGAGAGGGCCCGGACGACGTCCGGGAGCCCCGAGATCAAACGGTCCACGACGGCCGCCTGGTTCCATTCCTGGTACGCCTCGGCCTTGACGTTCAAGGCCTTCGCCTCGGCCTCCCCCTTCTTGAAGATGATCTCCGCCTCGGCCTCGCCCTGGGCGCGCACCGCGGCGCCGCGTCCCTCGGCCTCGAGCGTCAGCCGCTGGCGCTCCGCGCCGGCGAGCGTCTCGATCCGCTGCCGCTCGGCCTCCGCCTGCTTCAGGACCGTTGCCACGAGCTCCTTCTCGCGGCGCTGGATCTCCGCCTCCTGCACCTTGACCTGCTGCTCCTTCTCGACCTGCTGGATGCGGACCGACTCGGCGACGACCTGCTGCTGCATGATGTTGGTCTGGATCTCGTAGGCCTTGTCGGCCTGCGCCTGCTGCTTCTTGACCGCTTCGAGGTACGCCGCCTTCTTGACCTCCATGTCCCTCTGCGATTCCGCCTGCTTGGCGAGCGAGAGCGTCTCGGCGAGCACGCGCTCCTGGTCCGCTCCCGCCTTCGCCACCGCGGCCTCGCGCTGGGCGACGGCCCGCTTGATCGCCGTGTCGCGCTCCGCCTCGGCGGTCGCGACGTCCGCGTCCCGCTTGATGCGCGCGACGTCGGGCCGTCCCATGTTGGTGATGTACTCGTTCTTGTCCCGGACTTCCTTGATCGTGAAGGAGACGACCTCGAGCCCCATCTTGTTCATGTCGTCCGCGCACGTCGAGCGCATCCGGTCGGCGACCATCTCCGGCTGCTTGACGATCTCTTCGACCGTGAGCTGCCCGATGATGCCGCGCAGGTGCCCCTCCATCACGAGGCGGATCAACCCCTCGCGCTGCGGCGGCGTCTTCGTCAGGAACTGCTCCGCAGCCGTCTCGATCGATTCCCGGTCCGACTTGACCTTGATCTGGGCGACCGCCTCGACCGTCACGGCGACCCCCTGCTTCGTGTAGAGGTCCTGCTGGGGCGCGACGTCGAAGGACATCAGCTCGAGCGACAGCTCGCGGCAGCTCTCGACCATCGGGAAGATGATCGTGCCATGTCCCTTGATGACCCGCGTCCCCCGAAACCCGTACACGATGAGCGCCTCGTTGGGCCCCGCCTTCCGGAACATCGTGGCCAGCATGACCAGGATGAGCAGGAGGGTGAGGACCATCAACCCCAGGATGATCCACGACCCGATCGCGATTCCGAACATAGGACCTCCTTGTGCGGCCGGCGGGGCGTCGCCGCCCGGCCGGGCCCGCCGTTCATTTGATGAAATAGCCCGCGACTCTCCAGCTCCCGTCTTTCTCCTTCATGGCCACGACGGTCTCTATGGCCTCTTTCTTGTTCTCGAACGAGGCGCTGTATTTCAGGACCACGTATTCCCCGTCGGGAGCGCCCGGGAGCGTCCGCGAGTATTCCGCGCTCTTAAGATCCCGCGAGAGGAATTTTCCCAGCGGCTCTCGCACCGGTTTGACGGCGTTCTCCCACTGCTCGGACGAGATCTGCTTGCGGAAGAGCGAGGAGGCCCGGCTCCAGCTCTCGGCGTACCGGCCGGCATCGACGACGCCGAGCCAGCTCATCGCCGAATCCCCGGCGGCCTTCTTCGCCGCCTCCTCGCCGGCCTTCCCGGGAGCCGGCTCGGCCGAGAACGCGGCGGCCGCCACGAGGCAGGCGCCGATCGCCGCCAGGATCCAAAGGATCTTCTTCATCGTCTCCTCCTTCATTTCTTTCTGTTCTCCAACGACTCCGCTTCCGATTTCCCTTCGCCTGCCAGTTCTTCCCAGAGGCGCACGTAGGCGATCCCCTTCTCGTAGCGCGTGACGACGACGTCGCTGCCGCGGGCCATCGCGGCGGCGTTCTCGCTGCGCGCGCCCGCGCTGCGCCGCGTCCCCTCCTGCGAGTAGACGATCTCGCCCGTCCCTCCGGCGCGAATTGGCACGGTCACGCGGGCGAGCACGCCCGTCATCTCGAAGTCCGCGGCGTCGAGGAATCGCTCGTGCCTCAGGAGGACCCTCGTCAGGAAGGTGAAGACGAACGCGGAACCGGCCACGCCGGCGAGAAGAGCCAGGGCGAGGACGAGAAGCTGACCGAGGTGTCCTCGTCCGGTCAGCAGGTATCCCATCCCTCCGAACCACGCGAGGAACGCCATGATGGTGGCGAGGTTGAAGGGAGAGACCGACGGGCCGTGGGCGCCCGCGGCGGCGTGGCCGGGAGCTGCGCCGTGCGCGCCGAAGTGGAGCCAGTGACCGGCGTGGCCGAACGACCAGTGAAAGGCGCCCCCCAGCAGAGCAAGGACGCTCAAAACAAAGCCGGTCACGAAACAGACGAGGTAGAAGCTCTCCCAGCTCATGACGCCCTTCCTTCCTTCCTGCGCCGGCGCGGCGGGAGCGGCTCGGATCCCTCGGGCTTCAAGACCTGGAGCAGGCGCTCGGCCAGGTTCGGCGTCTCCAGGATTCCGCGCATCAGCACGAGGCAGCGGCGCGAGTCCGCGTGCTTGGCGAGCGCGAGCAGCGCCCGGCTGACCTCCGGGTCTCTGCGGAACCGCTCCGCACCCTGCACGAGCCACAGGTCGAGCTTGTCCTCGAGCGCGCTCACCTCCGAGGTCAGCCCGGTGTGAAACCCGTCCGGGTCACTGACGAGATAGCCGGGGTGAACGTTGAAGAACCGCGCCAGCAGCATCCGCGTGTTGTTGGTCATGTGCGGACGCGCGCCGCTCTCGATCTGCGACAGGTAAGCCTGGCTGATCGAATCGCCCCGCTCCTTCCGAATCGCCCGCGCGACTTCGGCCTGGCTCATCGCGCGCTCGAGCCCGCGAAGGGTCCCTTCCATCAATCGGAGGTAGCGGAGTTTCTCGCCAATCTTCATAGCAGATTGCAATATATATATTGCAAATCGCTATTGATGTCAAGAGAGATCCGAGACGCGGGACTCGGGACTCGGGACTCGGCTTTAAGGCCTTGCATATCAGTTGGATGCTTCAGGACAAGACTTGCGCCGCGCCGGTCGGAGGGCCCAGTTTCATCGCCCCGGTCCGAGTCCCGTGTCCCGTGTCCCGAGTCCCGGCTACGGCCTCTCCCTCCCGCGCTCCGCCTTCCACCGCATCGCCGCGAAGATACGGTTGCGGCCGCTCGGGTGGTCGAAGAACACGATCTCCTCGAGCCGGCCGGGGTCGAGCTTACGGTACTCCCCCAGCTTGAGCGAGACCTCGGCGAAGCCGTCGGGCTGCCGGCTCGCGTTCAATCCGAAGAGGTCGGCCTCGGTCTCCTGCGTTCGGATGATCGAGTTCGTCACGGGCGTCAGGACGAAGAGAAAGGCGGCGATCAGGATCGCGAAGACCGGCAGTCCCGCGACGTCGTCCACTCCGCGCACCCCCCACCGCGCGCCGAACCGCCGCACGAACGGATCGAAGGAGAAACGAAGAAACGCGAACCCGAGGACGATCAGGACGCCGAAGAAGACGATCCCCTTGTACACGTGGTTCAGGACGTAGTGCCCCATCTCGTGCCCCATCACGGCCTCGATCTCGGGGAGCGAGCAGCGCCTGAGGAGATTGTCGTTCAACGTGATGCGCTCCGTGCCGAGGAGGCCGCTGACGTTGGCGGAAATGCGCGTCGTCTGCCGCGAGGCGTCCGAAACGAAGACGTCCTCCGCCGGGATGCCGTTGGCGCGGGCGAGCGAGAGGATTGGACCGCGGACGCTCTCGTCGGCCAGCCGCGTGTACTTGTTGAAGAGCGGGAAGACGAAGACGGGCCCGATCAGGAAGGAGAACGCCAGGAAAAGCGTCGCGGCGAGCGACCCCCAGACCCACCAGCTCCTCCCCGCCAGGCGCAGCACGCCGTAGAGCAGCACGATCGCGATGCCGGTCAGGAAGACCGTGAGCGCAAGCTCCTTCAACCGGTCCCCCATCCACGGGAGGAACGCCTGGGTCGCCAGGCCGTACGCGTGCTCGCGAACAAAGCCACGATAGAAGAAGAGCGGGAAGAGGAGGGCCGCCGTCACAACGACGTATTGCCCCCAGTAGAGGAACGTCTGGAGCGGCCGGCTCCTCGTCCACCGCTCCGCGCGGTCGCGCATCCTGGCCGACCACCCGAGCGCCAGCAGAAGCCACGCGACGCCGCCACTGTAAAGGAAATCCCACAGCAGGAGCCAGTACCCTCCCTCGAAGTACGCGTCCGACCTCGCCTTCTTCTCCGGCGGCACGCGCGCGAGATACGCCCGGGTCGCCTCCTGCGCCTCCCTCTCCCTCGAAGAGAGAGTCGGGGCGGCGGCCGAACGCCTCGCCGCCTCCTGCCCGCGCGCTCCGGACGAAGCGAGGAGCGCCCCGGTGAACAGGAGCGCTCCGAACAGCGCCCTTCTCATCGCTCCGGCTCTACTTTTCGATTTTCGGAGCCGGGGCGACGCGCGGGAGCTTCGCTTCCTCCGCCGCTCGATTGAACTCCGCGACGTCTTTCTCGAGAAGCGCCTGGTACTCCTTCACGATCCCGTCGAGCCTCCCCTTCAGCTCCGCGTACATCTTTACGGATCCGGCCGTGGGCTTGCGGTCCGCGCTCGCGACGATCCCCGCGAGATTTACGAAGTCGTGATCGAGCTTCGGCTCGTAATTCAGGTCGTCCTCGTCCGCCTTGATCTCCGGGTTCGTCAGCTCGAGCTCGACGGCCGACAACTTCTCCGCCAGGGCCGCGGCCCTCTTCTTCAACGCGTCCCCCCTGCCGAGCCTCTCCGCCCGCTCCGCGAGCTCCTTCGACTGCTCGCGCGCGTCGCGGATCCGGAGCACGGTCTCGTGGGTCTCCGAGAGCCGGTCGCGGATCGAGGAGAGCAGGTCGAATTGCGCCTTGAGGTCCTCGGCCGTCGCCGGTCCGTGCGGGTGCGGCAGGACCTCGACCGTCTCGGTGAAAGACCTGGCCCCGACCGACAGCCGGACCGCGTACTTGCCCGGCCCGACCTTCGGCGGCGCCTTCGTCCCCTCGTTGAAGACCGCCTTCGGCGCGAGCGTCGGCTTAAAGACCCGCATGTCCCAGAGGAAGCGGTTGACCCCCTTCTTCACCTCGAGCGGCTTGTCCCTGTCCTTCTCGAGCTCCTTCTTCTCCGCCTGCTCCTTCAGGTCCCCCTCCGGCTCCTTCTTCTCGCTCGAGAACGTCCGGATGACCTTGTCGCCCGAGAAGACCTCGATCTTGACGACGTCGTTCTTGCCCGGCTTCTCCTTCAACCAGTAGTGGACGAGGATGCCGTCGGGCATGTTCGTGCCGACCCCCCTCGGCGGCTCGTCCTCCTCGTCGGGCTTACCGGCCTGCACGCGCCGCGCGGGCCGGGCCGGAAAGAGGTACGCGTCCGACTGCGCGATCCGGTCGCTCCAGAGGCGCAGCGCCGTCAGGTCGTCCAAAATCCAGAAGGACCGCCCCTGCGTCGCGACGACGAGGTCGCCGTCCTTGACCGTGAGATCGGTCACGGGCACGGCCGGCAGGTTGCGCTGGAACGGCTGCCAGCTCCCTCCGTCGTCGAAGGAGACGTAGAGCCCCGTCTCCGTCCCGGCGTAGAGGAGGCCGCGCCGCACCGGGTCCTCCCGCACGACGCGCGTGAAGGCACCGTCGGGGATTCCGTCCACGATTTTCGTCCAGGTCTTGCCGTAGTCCTTCGTCTTGTAGAGGTACGGCTTGAAGTCGTCGAACTTGTACATCGTGGCGGCGAGGTACGCCGAGGCCTTGTCGTGCGGCGACGCGTCGATCGCGTTGATCTGGATCCACTCGGGGATCCCCTTCGGCGTGACGTTCTGCCATGTCTTGCCGTCGTCGCGCGTCAGGTGGACGAGGCCGTCGTCCGTCCCCGCCCAGAGGACCTCCTTCTCGTGCGGCGAGGGGGCGAGCGCGAAGATCGTGTCGTAGACCTCGACGCCGGTGATGTCCGTGGTGATCGGGCCGCCGGACTTCCCCTGCTTCGCCTTGTCGTTCCTCGTCAGGTCGGGCGACGCCTCCTCCCACGTCTCCCCCTCGTCGCGCGTGCGCAGGAGGATCTGCGAGGCGTGGTAGAGCACCGCCGGATCGTGGGGCGAGATTACGATCGGCGCGTTCCACTGGAAGCGGTACTTCAAGTCCTTCGTGGCGTGCCCGTCCGCGAGCTGCGGCCACGCCATGACCTCGCGCGTCTCCTTCGTGCGGTTATCGTAGCGGGTGATCTGACCGCCGTACTCGCCGCCGAAGACGACCTCCGGGTCCTTGAGAGACGGCGCGATCCAGCCGCTCTCGCCGCCGCCGACCGCGTGCCAGTCGGAGAAGTCGATGACCGGCCCGGTCACGCCCGACGGGATCGCGACGCTCGAGTTGTCCTGCTGCGAGCCGTAGACCCAGTACGGGAAGCGGTTGTCGGTCGCGACGCGGTAGAACTGCGCCGTCGGCTGGTTGTTCTGCGTGGACCAGGTCTTTCCGCCGTTGTGGGTGATCGTCGCGCCGCCGTCGTTGCCGAGGATCATCCGTTTCGGGTCGTCCGGATCGATCCAGAGGTCGTGGTTGTCGCCGTGAGGGACCGACAGGTTCGCGAAGCTCTTCCCGCCGTCGGTGGACTTGTGCATGTAGACGCTCGGCACGTAAACGGTGTCCGCGTTCTTCGGGTCCGGATAGACCCAGGAGTAGTACCAGGCGCGCTCGCGGATCTTGTGCTCGTCGTTGACGTACTTCCACTTCTTGCCGCCGTCGTCGCTGACGAAGAGGCCGCCCTTCTTCGCCTCGATGAAGGCATAGACGCGGCCGGGCTTGCCGCCCGACGCCGCGACGCCCACCTTTCCCCAGATCCCCTCCGGCAGCCCCTCGTTGTCGTCGCGGGTCAGCTTCTTCCAGGTGTCGCCGCCGTCCGTGGACTTGTAGAGCGCGCTCCCCGGCCCGCCGGAAACGAGCTCCCATGGGCGCCGCACGACCTGCCAGAACCCCGCGTACAGGACGCGCGGGTTGTTCGGGTCCATCGACAGGTCCGACGCCCCGGTCTTCTCGTCCACGAAGAGCACCTTCGTCCAGGTCTTCCCGCCGTCGCGCGAACGGAAGATGCCCCTCTCCGCGTTCGGCCCCCAGACATGCCCCAGCGCCGCGACGTAGACGATGTCGGGATCGGTCGGATGGATCCGGACCCGCGCGATCTGCCGCGTCTCTCTGAGCCCCACGTTCTTCCAGGTCAGCCCGCCGTCCGTGGACTTCCAGACTCCGTCGCCGTGCGACACGTTGCCCCGGATCGCCGCCTCGCCCATCCCCGCGAAGACGACGTTCGGATCAGACTCCGAGACCGCGACCGCCCCGACCGACCCCGTCTTGAAGTCCTTGTCCGAGACGTTGTCCCAGTTGGAGCCGCCATCCGTCGTCTTCCAGACGCCTCCGCCCGTCCCCCCGAAGTAGAACGTCAGCGGGTCGTGCCTCACCCCGGTCACCGCGATCGAGCGACCGCCCCGATAAGGACCGATGCACCGGAATTCCACCCCCTCGAACAAATCCGAGAGCGTCTTTGGCTTCTTCGTTTCCTCGATTCCCCGAAGCGGCTTCTTTTCCTCCGCCGCGGCCCCAAAAACCGCGCGCGCCGAACAAGAAAGCACGGTCACGATCACGAGAACGAGCAAGTTCCGCAGACCTCTCACGAAGACCTCCTTGGATTCCGTCCAAAACGCTCTTCGCGGCGAAGTATAGAGAATCCGCCAGGGTCGCAGACCCATTTCCTGTCATTCTGAGGAGCGAAGCGATGAAGAATCTGCTCCGGGTCAAAAATCACCTGATCCCGACCAGGGCAGATCCTTCGCTTCGCTCAGGATGACAGGAGGCCGTCCGGATGAGTGGCGCTTTCAAAAGAAACAGGGCGGGCCGGAGCCCGCCCTGCCGAACCTAAGAGGACCTGCCCTGCTATCGCGGAGTTCCAGGTTATTCGCTTGCGCAGTGGGCTGGACCGCCCGGGTAGTTGCCTTTGTTGTAGAGCTCGAGAGTGGCCCCCCAAGCCTTCTGATCTCCGCACGACCCGTGTCCACTGCAGGCACTCGGCGTATTGGCAGCGAGCCATGCAGCCGCGAGGTCGAGTGTTTGCTGCACGCCGCTCGGAACGCAGGCTCCGTTCGCCCCGTCGAGCACGGCCCCGATGTACTGGTGCGCCAGGATGTAGTACCCGTTGCCTCCTGACGGATTCGTCTGCAGGACTCCCAGCCACGTCTGGCCGCTCAGGAAGAAGGTATCTCCCGGAAGGATTCCACCCAGCGCGCTGGGTCAGTCTTGCGGAATTGCATTTCGGGAGCGGAGCCCCGATTTACGCAGAAGCCGATCGGTGCGCATGACTTCCTGGAACCTTTCGACGCCTCTGGTCAACGATGAGGTATCACGCCCAAAATATTTGGCCGATCGTGCAATGGGAATTCCGCCAACCTCTCGACCAGCCCATGCCACAGTCGCACGCGCCATCGCGTCGCGGCGACCGTGGCTCGGCGAACGCAACTTCGCCAGGGAGATTCCGTGCTGCCGCACCAGTTCCCGCGCCACCGCCTCCACGGTCAGCCCCCTGCGAAGTACCCTCGGCTCGCCGATCTTCTGAAACGCCAGGTTCGCTAACTGCTCGTCCCCCTTCACCGCCTGCCCCCAACTCGCAACGTCCTCGTAAGGCTCCGCCACTTCCTCACGCACCAACCGCCGATACGCAGGGAGCGCTACTGCCCGCGTCCTCCCGAGCATCGCGAGAAGGTCATCGATATTCATCCACTTTCTGGCCTTTGCCGCGCCGATAGTAGCGGTCGCTCGACCACACGTATTCTTCCGGCCTCACCACGATTCCGGCCTTTACCGGGTTCTCATGAACGTATCGCAGCAGAGCCAGGGCGTACCGGTCCTTATCCACCAGGAAGGCCTTGTACCGCCCTTGGAATAGGTGCCCGACTCGACGGTGCCTGCGGTTGAAGTACTGCGTGTAAGAGGATTGAAGGCCAGCCATTATCCGCGACAGGGGATCCCGGCCCGCCTCGATCGCGAGATGAACATGGTTGCTCATCAAGCAGTACGCCAGAAGCTCGAACCCGAACTTATCTCGGTAGTGGCCGACTCGCCGCAGGTAATCCCTGGTCGCTGTCGTCCCGGAACACTGCCTTGCGCTCGTTACCCCTGACGATCACATGGTATAGCGCCCCTGGAAACTCAATCCGCAGCGGCCGAGCCATCAGCCGATCCTACCATTCTGCACTTTCGCAAGACTGACCCCATCACTTCCTGACCCCATCAATCTTCAATTCCCCATCAATCCCGCGGCTGGTTCCACGCACGGCTCCACTCTTCCCGAACCTGAGAGCTGGAACGAGGAAGTCTTGATGGTCAGAGTGCCAGGCCAGGCGGAACCGATTCCTCAGGCGGCGCCGGGCCGGAGAACCAACGAGGAATTTCGCGCGCGGCGGTCACGAACCTGAAGGGATCGCGATCGGAGCAACCCGCGGAACGACGGCTCGAGGCCGAGCAGAGAAATCTGCGCGTGAAGCCGTAATAAGTCTTCAAACAAAGGAGCCCGGCTGGAGAAGGACCTCCAACCGGGCTCGACGGACTTGACGTTTACGATCAGGATCCGAAGGTACGTGGGCAGGGCGTGGCTGGGATGACCGAAGCGCCGTTGTTCAGCGCATCCAGGCAGTTCTTGTCCGCCTCTTCTGCAGATCGCAGTGGATTTCCTGCCCGGGTATAGTTGCCCGGAGGAACCAGTAAACTGTTCGCGTGGGCCATGAGGGCGTTGATCGTTTTGCCCGAGCACAGATCGAACGCATTCCCATCAGTGAATCCATGTCTGACATTCAACTCCATTGCCGCCAACTGCGCCGAGAGCATGTACGCCATGTTCGAAGCGTTAGCGCTCAAGAGCCATGTCGCCAGAGCTGCTGTCGTGCCGGGGCAGAAATGGGACCCGCTGGCGTTTACCAGGTTCAAGCTGCACAGGAACGTCAAATCGGCAGGCGATTCGAGCTTCTGGCCATTCTTGTTCGACCAGAAACCGATTGAGAGGCCGCCGCTTCCACGCAGGCAATAATTTCCGAAGGACACCGTCGGGTTCGGGTTGCTGGGGTCGACGTCGACGGACTGGGAAACCGGAGTGGAGTGGACCCAGTTCGTCTCATTCGGAGTGCCTTCACTAATCGTGTAATGGCCGTCGACCAGGTTGGTCCAGGTGACGCAACCGTTGCTGCCTGTGAGCTGAGTTGCAGAGGGCGGCACGCCCCCGTCGAGCGGATCGATTGTCATGGGCCATCCGGCTAGGGGCGGCTCACTGTCATTGACGCCGTTGCCGTTGGAGTCGTAGAACTTACAGGCGGTGATAGCGTTGGTGGGCGGCGGGGTGGGCGTGGGCGGCGGGCGCTGTTGCCGCACACGTGCGACAGGTTCAGATTGTTGCCGCAGGCGTCAGTAGAGAATGCATTGAGTGTGTCGGGACCCGAGGTAATGACGGCCCAGAAAAGGTTGCCACTACCACCCTGGGTGTAGGAATCCACGCAGAATTCGCCCGCGTTCGTGAAGCTTACCTTGAGAATGCCGCTGGTATTCTGCGGCGAAGTCAACACGAAATGCCAGAGCACCTGGCCTGCACAGAGGTTTGTGTTCCTGCAGTCCTCCTCGGTTCCCTGAGGGGCCTGGTCGCTCGAAATCGGAAGGGGCTGGTGCGACCCCGTACATTGGACGAAGCCGGAACAGTCCACAGGTGTAGTGCTGGGACAATCAGTGGCCGGCGCGGCCTTTGAAATCGCGAAGAATGCCAGCAGCGCCACCGCCGCCGCCACCGCGACTGAGAGTACGAGTTTGTTCTTCATCTGGATTACCTCTATCCTTTCCTGTCATGAAATGCCTTTCAACATCGGCCGCATTCGCCCGGCCACTTCTCTCTTCTTCTGCGGTTTCCAGCCGTCGTCCCGCGATCAGGTCTTTTTCATTTCCCAGCTTTCCCTCCTTCCGGACTCTCTTTCGTTCCGGCTCCTGTTCCACTGACCGAGGTGCTCAAGCGGCGGGAGCGCCAGGTTGCCTTTCTTTGTTTCAGTGATTGTCACTTGCGCCATGTCTTGAAACAATTGGACATTGGTCTCCTAGACTTTAGTCTCTCTATGCTGCGAGTCTCCTGCGAGGCTGGACCAAATCGGAGACGAAAACACGCCGCCTGACATCGCAATCGAGGCCTTCGCATGTGCGCCAGGGACGAACCGGGTCAGAGGGACTTCAAGAACTCCAGCAGGGCGTCACGGTCGGCCGCCGGAAGCAGCCGGTAACGGCTGCGCGCTGAGAGCGCCTCGTCGCGATGGCGTTCGATCGCGTCGGAGAGCGTCACGGAGAGTCCGTCGTGCATCAGGCGCGTCCGCAGCCGCACGCCCCACAGCGGAGCCGTGCGAACCTTGTTGCGGGAGGTTTGAAAATTCGGGGGCGAGAAGCTCCTCGACTGGATGCCCGCCATGGCGCGGCCGTAGTGCCCCGGCATCGGGATCACGCGTCGCCGCTGAAAGACCGCAGGCTGGCGTGCTGGTCCTTCCAGCCGAACCGGCCGACACCCGTCTGGCCCGGCGCCTCCACGATGGGAACGCGGATCGCCTGCCCGCAGACCTTCCCGCCGCTTGCCCGGCACTGCTCCCGCGCGAGGTCGAGGAGCGTCTGGTCCGCCACGGCCTCGACGAATCCATCGCCCAGGAGATTCAAGGAGATCCGGGTCGTGCGGATCTTGTCCTTCTCCGGCACGCGCTCGTGGATCTCCGTGTCCGGGTAGGTTCCGCTCGGGCAGATGGCGCGGTCGTTGACCAGCGTCCGGCCGGTGATGATCTCGGTTCCCCGGGCGATCGGGATCTCGGGATTGGCGAACCGGCCATTCGGCCCGAGATGGCCGACTCGCAGCTCGGTGATCTGGCTTGCGCCCCCGGAAGTCGGGTCCTGGTGACACTCGCGGCACGACTGGGCGTTGTAAAGAGGGCCAAGCCCGTCCTCGACCCCTTCGACTTCGTCGAAGGTCTCCCGGTCGGCGTCGTGCGTCTGCTGATCCACCATCCCGTTGCTCTTGTCGTCGAATCCCGCCGGAGCTTCCCCGGGCGGTTGTTCGACAGACAGCCAGACCGCGAACAGGAATCCGAATGCCAGCACGAGTCTCATCGCCCACTCCTTTCGGCCGCGGACTCCGGGCGGGAGGACCGTCCGGTCTTGCGCGGCCTACTCCTCGAGGCGTCGTTGACGGCCTCCTTGAGGCTCAGGATAACCTTATTGAAACCCCGCCGTAGGATCGTCCATGCCGCGGAGGAGAGAGAACATGCGCATCGCGAGAACGCTGATCTGCCTGGGCGCCCTCCTGGCGGCGGCCCTGGCGCCGGAGGCCCCCCGCAAGGGGATCGAGCTCGGCGACATCGACCGCAAAGTCGATCCCTGCGCCGACTTCTTCGAGTTCGCCAACGGCGCGCTGGCGGGCGCAGAACCCGATCCCGCGCCTCGATGCCCCGCTGGAGCCGGCGCTGGCGGCCGGCGAGGCGAGCAAAGATCGCTTGAAGTCGATCCTCGAGGAAGCGGCGGCCGCGAAGGACCAGCCCAGGGGGAGCGTCGAGCAGTTGATCGGCGACTTCTACGGGGCCTGCATGGACGAGAGCCAAGCGAACCGGCTGGGAGTCAAGCCGCTGGAGCCGATCCTGGCGGACATCGATGCGGATGAAGAACAGTGCCGACATTCGCGCGATGATCGGCAAGCTTCACGACATCGCCGTGCGCGTGCCGTTCGCCCTCGTCGCCGGCTCGGACAACCACAACCCCAACGACGTCATCGCGCAGATCTACGCGAGCGGCCTCGGCATGCCCGACCGCGACTACTACGTGAAGACGGAGCCGCGCTTCCAGGAGGCGCGCGAGAAGTACCTCGCCCACGTCGCCACGATCCTCCGGCTCGCCGGCGAGAGCTGAGGCCCAGGCGAAGGCGGACGCGGACACGGTTATGCGGATGGAGACGAAGCTCGCCGAGAACTCGCTCGACAACGTCGCGCTGCGCGACCCGAAGGCGACCGACCACAAGATCGCGTTCACGGACCTGCAGAAGATGACGCCGGACTTCGACTGGACGGCGTACTACCATCACGCGCGCCTGACGCGTGATGCCCGCGGAAACGAAGAGCCGGCGAAGATCCGAGACGTCAACGTCGCCGAGCCGAAGTTCCTCGCGGAATTCGACCGCCAGCTGACGGCGTATCCGGTCGGCGACTGGAAGACGTATCTCCGGTGGCACCTCCTGAATTCCGCCGCGCCTTCCCTTTCGAACGCGTTCGTCCAGGAGGACTTTTCCTTCAACGGCGCGTACCTCTCGGCGCGAAGGAGATGAAGCCGCGCTGGAAGCGGTGCGCGGAGTCCGACCGACCGCCTGCTGGGCGAGGCGCTCGGGAAGAAGTACGTCGAGAAGTATTTCCCGCCCGAGGCGAAGGCCCGGATGCAGGAGCTCGTGAAGAACCTCCGCACCGCCATGGGAGAGACGATCGACGGGCTGGAGTGGATGAGCCCGGAGACGAAGAAGCGCGCGCTCGAGAAGCTCTCGACGTTCAACCCGAAGATCGGGTACCCGGACAAGTGGAAGGACTACAGCAAGGTCGCGATTGGCGCGCGAGTCGTACTGGGACGACGTCGTCGCGGGGCGGAGGTTCAACGTCACCGACAACCTGACGACGATCGGCAAGCCCGTGGACCGCGGCCGCTGGGGCATGACGCCTCCGACCTCGACGCCTACTACAACCCGCTCCTGAACGAGATCGTCTTCCCCGCCGGGATCCTGCAGCCGCCCGCCTTCAGTCTCGACGCCAGCGACGCGGTCAACTACGGGGCGATCGGCGTCGTCATCGGCCACGAGATCAGCCACGGCTTCGACGACGAGGGCGCGCAGTACGACGCGCAGGGCCGGCTGGACAACTGGTGGACCGCCGAGGACCTGAAGAAGTTCCAGGAGAAGACCGCCGTGCGTGGTCAAGCAGTTCGACGGCTACTTCGTCGAGCCGGGCCTGCACCACAACGGCAAGCTCGTCCTCGGCGAATCGATCGGCGACCTGGCGGGCGCGAAGATCGCGTACCGCGCGTTCCAGATCGCGCAGCGCGGCAAGCCGCCCCTTCCGAAGACGGACGGCTTCACGCCCGACCAGCAGTTCTTCATCGCGTGGGGCCAGTTCCGCGGCGACGCCATCCGCGCCGAGGCCGCCCGCACGATGATCCAGGGGGACCCGCATCCGATCGCGAAGTACCGCGTCATCGGCCCCCTGTCGAACCTCCCCGAGTTCCAGAAGGCCTTCTCCTGCAAGCCCGACGCACCCATGGTCCGCCCGACGAACCGCTGCGACGTCTGGTAGGGAGAAGGAGCGAAGTCTGGTAAGCCAGGGAGGCGTTCTCCGACTGTCATCCTGAGGAGCGGGGAAGCGACGGAGGATCTGCCCTGGTCGGGAAGAGCAGATTCTTCGCTTCGCTCAGGATGACAGGGGCCCCCCGGACCCTCGAATCCTGATCCCGAGTCGCCGGGCGTTCGCTTACCCTAGGCGCGATGCCGCAGAAGAACGAGGCCCGCACCTACCTCGTCACGGGAGCGAATCGGGGAATCGGCCTCGCGTTGACACGGAGCCTTTGCAGGCGCGGCGACCGGGTCATCGCCGCGTGCCGGGAGCCCGGGAAGGCGCGCGATCTCGCGAAGCTCCCGGCGCGCCTCGAGCGTCTGGACGTGGCGGACGAGACGAGCGTCGCCGCTCTCGCCGCCCGCCTCGAAGGGGAGCCGCTCGACGTCCTGATCAACAACGCGGGGATCGGCGAAGCGGGACCGAGCTTCGGGAGCGTCTCGATGAAGCACCTCGAGGAGGCTTTCCGCGTCAACGCCGCCGGACCGGTCGCC
This sequence comes from uncultured Acidobacteriota bacterium, assembly GCA_963815865.1. Taxonomy (GTDB): domain Bacteria; phylum Acidobacteriota; class Thermoanaerobaculia; order UBA5066; family Gp7-AA6; genus JAWOLE01. The sequence continues at coordinate 224,965 of CAWFIK010000003.1, read as the reverse complement.
GTCATGCAGGCGCTCCTCCCGAACCTGCGCGCCGGCCAGCGCCGCACCGTCGTCAACCTCTCGAGCGACCTCGGCTCCATCTCCGAGAACGACAGCGGCGGGTGGATCGCGTACCGCGCCTCGAAGGCGGCTCTGAACCAGCTCACGTGCTGCGCGGCCGCCGAGCTCAAGGGTGAGGGCTTCATCTGCATCGTGATCTCCCCGGGCTGGGTCAGGACCGACATGGGGGGCAGCGGCGGCACGCTCTCTCCGGGCGCGAGCGCCGAAGCCATGCTCGAGATCATCGACCGCCTGAAGCCCTCCGACAACGGCCGCTTTCTCGACCACCGCGGCAAGGAAGTCCCGTGGTGACGCGCGCGTTCCCGCGCTGAAGACAGGGGCTCGATCAGGCGAGCTGCATCGCCGCGAACCCGGAGCGCCAGAGCTTCGCCTCGTCGTGCCGCCGCTGGATGAGGCCCGCCGACCTGGCGGGATCCCACAGCCGGGACATCGCGTCCAGCTGCGCCGCGACTCCGTCGGATTGTCCCGACGCGAGCAGGTCGCGGATCGCCCGCATCTCGAGACGATCCCGGCGGGCCGGGTCCTTGTCCCTGAGACCATTCCCCCGGTTGTAGACGAGGCTCACCAGCGCGGCCCGGCGCGCCGGCTCGAGCGCGTCCACCTGCGGATAGATCGCGCGCGTCTTGTCGAGATAGCCCGGCAGCGAGCGCCGCAGGAAGACCGTGACCGCGGCGAGCAGCGGCACCTCGACGTCGCGGACCCGGGCCAGGAGATCGTTCGAGCCTCGCGTGCTGAGCACTCCTGCGAGCCGGGCGATCGCGTCGGGCGGGAGCTGGTCGCCCCAGTCCGCGGAGAGCCGGTCGCCGGTGACGAAGGAGAGGTCGTAGCCGATCCCGATCGTGATACCGCTCTCGGCGCTCGGCCAGACCGGGTTCCTGTACCTGGCTCGATACGGCCCGGGGACCGAGACCTCGGCCCGTGCGATGAAGGTCACGCCCGAAGCGGTCAGCGGCGGGAACGGGTCCGGCAGCGCCGCGAGCGCCTGCTGAAAGGCGTCGTCGGCCTCCGCCGGAGACCCAGGCTGCTTCAACGCGGCGCGGCCGTCGGCGACGGCGTCGCGCGTGCCGGGCCCGAACCCGCCGTCCACAGAGCAGGATCGAGCCGAGCTTGTTCAGCCCTCGCTGCAGCTCCCTGACACCGTCCCCCGAGTCACCCAGCTTCAACAGCATCGCCAACCTTTCGAGCTAGCTGTGATTTCTCAACACGTTGTTCCCATGAGGTATCCAACGTGTGTGTGGACGGAGCGACTGGGGCATATTCACGATGTGGGCTGACACCCCGCCCCGGCGGCGGGCCGCCTCCCTCGGCGGCACGCTCCGGCAGGCCGCCAATGGAGAACCGGCCGTCGCTCTAACCCGAAGGCGCAGTCGCAGAGAGGCGTAGAGAGATTGATGGGTGGTGCGCCTTCGCTCACGGCCGCCTCCGGGAGGCGTCCCGCCGCCGGGGCTAAAGCACGGCTTGAACAGCCACTGTGGAGGCCGGAGGCGACGGCGTTGCCCGGCAGCGGCCCTGTCCGAGGGCACACACCGGACACTTGGGTCAGCGAAGCTGCTTCTGTGCCCTCGGACCGGAGCGGCGGCCAGGAGATCCTCGATGCGGCCGGGCCGCCGCGTGCCGCAGAGGGCAACGACGGCGACTCCGGGCGGATTGTCCGCGAGAAATCGACGACGAGCGCCCTGGCCGGCTCGTGACGGCGTGTCAATCACGAACACGGCACGATGGGAACAGCGTCTTGAGAATCCACGGCTAGCCCGGTTTCGCCGGGACGGCGGCCTTGTCGCCGATCAGGAGACCCGCGAGCTTCAGGAGCGATGGAAGGACGCCGGTCGCGCCGAGGATGATCGCCATCGTGGCGTCGAAACGCTCCTTCTGGGTGACGGCGAAGAGCACGAGGACGAGCGCGAGGATCGTCGCGAACGGGCGCTTGAAGTGGTCCCAGGCGCTTGCCTGGGTGTCCTGCTCCAGCGCCGCGATTTCATTGCGCCGGACGGTCGAGACGACGAAGCGCCGGAACGTCTCGTTCATGAGCCGCAGGTGGGGGTCTCTCCGCACGAGGCCGCGGGCGATCAATCGCCGGACGATCTTGCTGTCGCGGTAGTTGGCGAAACCGTCCTCGGCGAGGTGCTCGAGCGCGAGCTTCTCGACCTGTGAGCAGCAGGCCCATAGGGCTTCGTAGTAATTGGACGCGCGCTCCTCGATCTCCGCCAGGACCTCCTCGCGGTCGAGCCCCTCCTCGCCGCGGCGCCGGATCATCCGATCCAGGTCGTCGTGGATCGAAGCGAGATACGGATTGCCGGCGCACTCCCGCTCGAGGACGAGCCGGACCTTCCGATACTGGCCGACCCGGAACCGCGCGGAGAAATCTCGCAGCCAGGCCCGCCACCCCTTCCCGAGGCTCTGTTCCAGGATGGTCATGCGCCCCGGCGGCCGTGAGGAATCGTCCGCGTCCGTCTCGAACCGCGGATCGAGATCCATGACCATGAAGGACGAGGTCAGGAGGGACGCCCATCTCTGCTCGGCGCTGGGCCCGTCGTCGGCTTTCGAGCCCGGCCCGGCGAGAGGGCTTCCATGCTGCAGTGGCACGGGACTGAACGTGGAGAGAATGACCACCCGGCGGTGCTGCGCGACGAGTTGCTCGACGAGCCAGAGCTTCCTCGCGCTCATCTGAACATCCCCCGAGCCTTTCTCGAACCGATCGAGGAGCACGGGCTCGCCCGAGAGCGTCCTCTCGACGCCGGACAAGGCCGAGTCCCAATCTCCCGGCTTCGCTTCGGGTGACAGGAGCGCCGCAAGGTCCAGCTTCTCGAACCGGCGGCCGTCGAGGAACGCGTTCCTCAGGTTGTCTCTCCGGCAGACGACGAACACGCTCTGCCCGGGCGCGGCGAATCCCCCCGAGCCCGAGGACCAGAACGGAACGTCCAGGAGAAAGACGCGCCGGACGACGAATCGCGCGATCACGAGGGCAAGCAAGAGGACGACGCCGGAGATGAGGATCAATCCCAGGCTCCTCTCCTTGAGGAAGGCCGGCAGCCCGCCGAACGTCGGCACGATGGAGCTGACCTCGAGCGCGCCGTTGCCGGAGCCCTCGCTCGTCAGGACGACGCGGTTGCCCGGAGCGCGCTTCCAGGTGCGGCTCCCGTCGGCCGATTCGTCGTGCAGCAGCTCTCGCCGTTCGACCGAGAAGTCCGAGTAATAAGGAAGATACGGCTCCAGGAATCCCGGCAGCGACTCGGTCGGTGGGGACATCCGGCGGCGTCCCCCCGGCGCGGGACCAGGTCCGCCCGCGGAAGCGTCCGGTACCCTGGCGATGGTCGTGCCGAACGGCTGGTTGTAGATGTCCACCGGCGCGACCGGGCGCTTGTTCCCCTTTCCGTCGTCGAAGGCGAGCTGCACGCCGCCGATCCCGGTCCGCCGCGAGGAGAGCGTGGACGGCGGTTCTCCCGGCGACGACAGATCGACCGACTTACTCCGGGACGAGAAGGAATCGAGCTCCTTCTCCGCGCGCTGCTGGCGCTCCCCGAGCGCCGCCACGAGCCTCACCTGGTTGTACTTGATGAACGGCACGATCTGGATGGAGTGGGCGAGCTTGAACAGCGCCGCGGTCGGCATGGCGCCCGAGATGACGAGCAGGAGCGCCGCCGCGCCCATGTACGACAGCGACAGGAGCTGGTTCGGCTCCGGCCACGCCTTCTCCTCGGCTTCCGGGTTGGGATTGGTGATCTCGTCGCCGGGGATCGGGGAGGCCCGCCGCACCGCTCGGAGCCGCAGGTACGTCGCCACCCACGCCAGCGCCGGAATCGCGAACGCGATCAGGATCAGGAGCCCGTCGGGCACGACGTGGCCGCCGAATTCCCGCCCGGAGACATAGATCGCCGCGCCGAACACTCCAATGACGACTATGTAGAACACCGCGAGCTCGAGATAGGCGTTCAGTCCGCGCGGATGTGGCCAGAGCCAGGTCGCGCGCCTCTGGGGCCAGATGAGGATGAAGAAGCAGATGCCCATGCACGCCGTCATATAGGGAATCAGGAAGAGGAGAGTCGTCACGATCGAATCGACGTTCACGCTCCGAACGACGTCCTTCTGGTAGTAGGTCACGAGCGACCATGGGAGACCTTTGAGAGGCGCCACGTACGCGCGATAGTCCTCCCCCCAGTAACGGAGATTCATGAGCTCCGCGCGCCGGGCGGCCACGACGGAGCGCAGGCGCTTGTCCATGTCCGTCTCGAGGAAGAACTGCTCGATCAAATTCCGGCGGTCGTCGTCGTGAAACACGACCCGCCCGTTCTCTCCGTCCTCGATCACCGCGAATCCGAAGCCGGGAGCGACGACCGGCTTGATGACGGAAATCATCGGAAAGGAGAGCGCGGCGACCGGAACGTCCTCCCGATCGGTCGGGATCGCCAGGACCGCCTGCGTGTTCATTCTCGTGATGGAACGGATCGACTCCAGCGCGAATCGATCGATCCCGGGGAGCCACAGGCCGCAGCGTCCGTCGGCGAGACGCCGGCCGCACGCCGGCGCCAGCGACCAGGTGCGTTTCTCTTTGACGCGGAGAAAGTAGTCGCGGTCCTTCACCGAGATCAGCGGGGCGGACTGCGAGCGCTCGCGCACGCTCCACTTGGCGACCTGCGCCCCGTTGGAATCGATCAGCGAGAACGCCTCGAAGAACGGGTAGTAGGAGAGGTCGGGGTCGGGATGGCTCTGGAGGAGATCGGAAAGGAACCGGCCCTCGGACCCGCCCGGCCGGCCCTGCGGGAAGAGCCGCGAGAGGGCCGCCGATTGCAGCGTCCGAGCCTGGCTGTACGCGGCCGCGACCTCCTTTCTCATGTTGGACTGGATCGCTCCGGAAAAACTCTGAAGCCCCAGGTCGATGTGAGTCTTGAGCCTCTGGTAGGCGTAGAAGTCGAGCAGGTAAAGCGTGCCGATCGAGAGGACGAGCAGACTCGAGATCCCCAGGAGCAGGACGTCGAGCAGGCGGACTCGCTGGCGGTTGCCGATCAGGGCGACCTTCATGAACGGCCAGCTCACGACGATGATGAGCAGGATGCCGGCGAGGATCAGCATCGTGGTGAAGGAGACGGCGAAGCGCCGCCCGGTGAGTGTCCCGGTCTGAACGAGGCCGCACACGACGAGTCCCGAGCGAACCGCGCCCGCGATGGACGATGCCGAGCCGGCGGCTCCCCCGCTCTCTTTCGAACCGGCCTTCGCGGCCTTGCCCTTCTCCAGCGCCGCGGGCGGCTTGTTCTCGGCCGCCGAAATCGCGTCCGTCTTCCCACCGGCCGGCTGGCTCGCGTCGCTCGTGCGGACGCGGAGCCGCCCGCAACACGGCTGCAGAAACAGCCTGTAATCTCTCCCGGCGAGGTCCTTGACGTCCGCGGTCTGGCCCGCCTTGAGGGCCGAATCGCCCGGCGCGACGAGCGAGCCGAGGTCCGACAGGTACAGATCCGCCTGGCCGGATTGCTTCAGGATCCGCCCGTCGGGCGCCGCCAGAAGGACGATGTCGAAAATGTCCCTCTGCAGCGATTCGAAGATCGGCGCGTCGAACGGGACGATCCGCTGATCGATTCGCTGGTCGCCCTGCCGGGAATCGAGCTCCAGCGACAGCCGGCCGCTCGCGTCCATGAGGAGCGTGGGCGGCTCGACCTCCAGCGGCGAGTCCTCCGGCAGCGGACGTTTCCCGAACTTCCACGTCGCGGACGACTTCCACTCCTTCGTCATCGCGGTGGGGTCTTTGGAGTCGATCACGAGCCGGAAGATCTGCTCCTGGCGCCGCACCCAGTCGTCGAACTGGTGGCCGATCGTCGTCAGGAGCCGGATATTGCTGGCGGTCAGGTAAGTGCTTCGCCGGACCGCGAGGAGGAGGTAGTAACCCGAGACCGCGATGAGAAGCGCCAGCGCGACGAGCGCCGGCATCTTGAGCTTGCGGAGCGAGCCCGAGTCAAACATCGGCGTCCTCCCCAGTTCCTCTCACCGGGCCGCGACTCCACCGATCGTCAGCAGACTTGCCGCGTCGAAGGAGAGCCCGACGTGGCCGCGGATGATCCTCTCGGAGACCAGATCTGTCCGATTCGCCCAGGTGACGGAGACCGGGATCGAGACCCCCCTGGGAAGGAGGAACTCCAGCTTCGCCTGGGCCATGAACTCCGGCCTGGCCCGCTGGGCGGCGCGCGCGCTCACCGCGATCGAGAGGCGCGACGGGTCGCCGCTGTCCACGAGCTTGAAGTTCTTGAGCGAGTCGGCGAGCTCCACCGCGGCCGTGCCGCCGTAGGCCGTCTTCGCCGAGGACACCCGGGGCTGGCGGTATTCGCCCGACAGATTCCCGGTCAGCAGCAACGCGTCGTTCAACTTGCGCTGGTAGCTTCCGGCGAATCGGTAGATGTCCGTGTTCGTGGTGTCGTCCCGCGACTCGCCGAAGCTGACGGAGCCGACGCCCTTCGGTGCGTTCTTCGCGATGAGCTGCTGCACGAGCCCGCCGCGGACGACGAGCAGGTCCTTGACCGTGACGGACGATCCGGAGACCAGGGAAAGGCGCTTCGCCGCGTCGCCGTCGGGAATGAAGGTGGAGTTCAGGATGACATCCTCGATCTGCGCGACCGTATAGTCGTCCACCGACTTACCGGGGAATTTCTGGGCCAGAAGAGTCGTGATCTCCTTCAGGATGAACGCGTAGGCGAACCCGAGCGTTTCGACCGACGGATCGGTGTAGAAGTCGCGTAGGTCCCGGCTCCCGATCTGGTATCGCACCGTCCACGCCTGGACGCGGCTGGAGGAGCTCGCCGTGTTCGTCGTCGCCTTGGCGAACGTCATCGAGCCGGTGAAGTAACGCAGGTTGCGGTCGGCGCCGTACTCCTCCAGGGAGCGCCACGGCGTCGGGTTGAAGAGGCGTTTGACCGCGTATAACGTCGTCGTCACGGTCAACGCGTTGTTGTCCTCGGTCTTCGAGAAGGCCCCCGTCTCGAGCGCGAGCGAGAGGAAGTTGGTCGTCGTGGGCTGATCGATGACGGTGGCAAGCGGCGTCGCGAGCGAGGACGCCGTGAACTGGCGGCCGTCGCGCCCCGTGTCGATCGCGGCGGCGCGGGCCCGGAGCGTCTCGAGAGTGACGTTGTCCTGAAGCGGGAGCGGAATCGAATAGCGTTTCGCGACGCCCTGGATCGCCTCATCGAGGCGAGCGCTGAAATCCTTCGGAGCCGGCTGCGACGATGCCCCGGCGGGCAGCAGGAGCAGCAGGGAAAGGACAATCCACCAGGGCGGCGTGCCCCGCGGCCGCCCGGTCATGACTTCTTCTCGAAGAAGCACTTTCCCTGATACGGCCCGCGGCCATCGGCGGCCTTCGCCGCGCCGCCGCACTTGTCATCGCCGTTGACGGCGAGCTCGATCGTGTACTCGCCGTCATCGGTCCCGAACAGGAACGTCCACGTGTAGAGGATGAGGTTGTCCGTCGCCTGGACCTCGTATTCGTCCGTGTACTCGAAGACGCCGGGACTCGGGCTCAGGATCTTTTCGAATTCGTGGAAGACGGCGAAATTGACGTCCGAGTCTTTCGACAGCTTGACGGTCGTCGTGATCTTGTCGCCGGGTTTTACCTTGGGCGTCACGGCAATCCTCCCTTCCGGCCGACCAGGTGGCGCATTGTGAAATTCACCTCGATGCTTTCACCTCGTCGCTCTCACAGGGGGATCAGACCGCGGCACTGCCCGGGCACACGATCCGCGTCAGAAGGCCGCGGGACGAACCGACGACCGGAGATTCCGCCGGCAACCGGAACATTGTGGAGCGTTAATACCATGAGTGGCAGGATCCCGACACTCGCCGTTCAAATCCCTGGCCTGTCATCCCCCGAGGAGCGAAGCGACGACGGATCTGCGCCGGGAGCAGATTCTTCTCTTCGCTCAGGGGAATCTCGGGTCCCGGTCCATTAGGTCGCCGAGGCCTTCTTGATGAGGGCGAGCGCTTTGGGGTTCTTCTTGTAGGCCTCGGCGTAGGCCTTCGCCTTCGCGGCGTCGAGGCGGGCGCCGGCTTCGATCAGCTCCTCGAGGCCGGGATTGCCGGAGACGATTCCCATCTCGAGCGCCGTCAGGTTCGCCCAGTTGCGCGCATTGACCTTCGCGCCCGCCTTGAGCAGCAGGCGCAGCGTCTGACGGTCGCAGGTATCCGCGGCGAACATCAGCGCGGTGTTCTTCTTCTCGTCCTGCTGGTTCACGTCGGCGCCGCGATCGAGGAGGAGCTTGACGAGCACGCGGCCCGTCTCCGGATTCGCGCAGGCCTGTCTGCCGAAGAACAGGACCATCAGCGGCGAGCGGCGGTTCGAGTCCACGAAGACGTGTTTGGCGGACATTCCGCCGTCGAGATAGGCGCGTACGGCCTCGGTGTCGGCTTCCGACAACGCGCGGTAGAAGCTCGGCTCGTTGAACTCGAGGTTGCGCTCGCGCAGGACGGCGAGGCCGCGCTGCTCGCCGGCGGGAGGCGCGGAGCCGGCACGCGGCGCCGAGTCGGAGCGCGCCGCCGCCGCGGCTGCCGGGGGCGCGACGGAAGAGGCGGCGCCGCCAGTCCTGATCGCGCCGGGACTACCCGAGCCGCCGCGCCCGATCCACTCGATCGCGGTCTTCGCGCCGTCCGCAACGTACTTGTCGGAGGCTCGCGTCAGGGGACGGATCGTCTCGACGACGCCCTTCGCCTGTCCCTGGCGGTTCCGCAGGCACTGGAGCGCCCGCTGCCGCGCGCCCGTGTCGGCCCCGTTGACGGCGACGTCGGCCAGTGCCGCCACGATCTCAGCGTTGTCGATGTAGAGCACGTTGTATGCGGCGACCGCGTCTTCCGCGACGTCGTGGTCCTTGTCCTTCATCGCGCGCGCGAGCGCGTCCTTCGCGGCGGTGGCGACGGCGGCCTTCGCCGACTTCGGGACTGGATTCGAGACGTTCCCGATCTCCTCGAGCGCGCCCGCGGCGCTGTGCCGCACCCTCGAAGGAGAGTCGCTCGAAAGGAGCCGTGCCAGCTCCGGCGCGGCCTCGTGCGCCAGTCCCTTGACCCCCTTCAGCGCCCAGCACGCCTCGATGCGAACGCCCTCGTCCGGATCGCCCAGCAGGCGGATCGCCTCCGGGATCCAACGCGCCGCTTCGCGCTCGCTCGTCACCTTTCCCGCCAGCGTGATCGCCGCGTTCCGAGTCTCCGCCACAGAAGAGCGCGTGTGCGCGAGCGCGAGGTCCACCGTTCCCTTCGGAAGAGTCTTGACCGAGGCGAGCGCGCCGAGGACATACCGCCCGGAGTTCGGCGACTGCGCCACCGTGCGGTCGAGCAGCGGCAGGACCGGCGCCGCGTCCTTCGCGAGGAGATGGCTGAGCGCCTTCTCCGCGTTCTCCGCGCTGTCCCGGTCGTTCCAGATGGACCGCCCCGGCGCCGGCCGCGCGGCCGCCTCCGCTCTCTTCGCCAGGTAGGTCAGGATCGGCGGCGCGAGCTTCTCCGCCCGCTCCATCCCGATCAACCCGCGCGCCGCGAGAAACGCCGTCGCGTCATCGCGCGCTCCCTCGAGCGCCTGCCGCCACGCCTCCGCCAGCTCCGAGTCCGGCACGTCCATCACGGCCAGCGCCCCCGCCGCCCGCGCGATGACCGCCGCATCCGGATCGGCGAGCGCCTTCGTCAGCTCCGGCTTCGCCGCGACCGCGTCCTTCCCGGTGCTCCAGAGCGCTGAAGCCGCCGCCTCCCTCACCGACGCGTCCGGATCCGACAACGCCTTCGCCAGAGCCGCCACCGCCTCCGGATTCTTCCTCCCCCCCAACCACCGCGCTGCCGAAGCCCTCTCCTGCGCGTCCCGATCCTTCGCGAGCCTCTTCGCGAACTCCCGAACATGCTTCTCCTCGTCGAATTGCGCGCGGACCGCGCCCGCACAACAAGCCACCAGGACCCAGATGACGAGGACCCGTCTCCGCATGGCCAACCCCTTCACCGCTTCAGTCATTTTCCGCACCAGAATGACGCAATTCCTTCCCAATGTCATTCTGAGGAGCGCAGCGACGAAGAATCTGCCCTCCTCAGACGCTGATGAGCACCTTCCCGATGGTCGAGCGACTGGCGAGTGCCTCGTGGGCTCGCGGGAGGTCGGCGAAGTCGAAGCGCGGACCGAGGATCGGGCGGATCCGCCCGGACTTCCAGAGGTCGAAGATCCCTTCGGCGGCGCGGCGCAGCTCGCCGGTCTTCGCCGGAAGCAATGACAGGTTGAATCCGATGAGAGTGCGGCAGCTCTGGACGAATCGGTAAGGGGCAAGGAGCCCCATGGCGATAAGCTCGCGGGCAGCCTTCACGCGCGCGACGCCGCCGGGCCCGGCGGCAGCCGCGAAGCCATACAGAACATAGCGCCCGCCGCGATCCAGGCGGCGCCAGAGAGCCCGGAAGACTCTTCCGCCGATCGCGTCCACGACGACGTCGGCGCGGCCGTGGAAGTGGCGGTCAATGAGTTCTCCCGCGGATTCGTAGAGCCCGGCATCCTGCGCGTCAAGCTTTCGGCAGACGTCGATCTTCGATTCCGAGCCGACGAGACCGATCGCCTTCGCCCCGCGCAGTGAAATCATCTGCAGAAGCGCGGTCCCGACGCCACCGGCCGCCGCCGTGACAACGACGCGATCCCCCGAACCAACCTCCGCGCGAGCCAGCGCATACCACGCCGTCAGAAAGACAACAGGAATCGCCGCCGCCTCGACGAGATCCACTCCGTCGGGAAGCGGAAAGACCCAGGCCGCCGGCACCACGACCTCCTCGGCATGACCGCCAAAGAGCGGCACTGCGACGACTCGCTGGCCGGGGCGGAGATCCGAGATCCCCTCCCCAACGCTCTCGATCGTCCCCGAAATCTCCATGCCCGGAACAAACGGCGGCTTCGGCGTCCGCGGATACACGCCCGCCCGGACGAAGAGATCGGCGAAGTTCAGCCCGATCGCCGAAGTCCTGACGAGAACCTGGCCGGGTCCGGGAACGTGATCGGACCTCTCCCGCAAAACAAAGCGTTCGGGCCCGCCGTATCGATCCACAAACCAGGCGCGGGAACTGCCGAGCATGCCGGCGATTATCAGTGATGTGGCTGCATTCACTGAAGCGCCGATTATGAAGCCCGGCAGCAGGTCAGTCCCCTTGGTATACCCGCGTTGCCTCTGCAAGCAGCGCTTCCGAGCCAGCTCCCCGGATCAGTGCGGAGGTTCCACGAGGCGCGTCGCCCGAGCCGAGTTCATTCCAGAACAGCGCAGTATTTATCAGCCGCAGTTGGGATTCCAACAGCCTGCGCATAATGGCCTCTTCAACGGCACATTTGCGCCAATGCACCTGGCGTCAGACAAGTGGGGCGTTGGTAAGAGGGGGCGTTGAGGAAGCGATCTCAGCGGGGGTTGGCGGGAGGTTCGGAGTGAGTGATGTCGATGGTGGTTATTTCGCGGGTCAGGCGGCGGCCGTCGTTCTGCTCGGCGGTGATCTGGAGAGTGCCGGGGAGCTGGGTGACGGGGAGGTCGATCGTGAAGGAGCCGTCTTCCTCGACCGGGGCTGTCTTGGCGGCGGGCTTGCCGTCGAGGAGGATGCGGACGGGCTCTCCGCCGGCGGACGGCGGGACGAAGTAGGCTCCTTCGACCCGGACCGGCTCGTTGGGGCTGATGGAGGAGGCGCCGGGGCGGATCGCGGAGGTCGCGAAGACTATTGGCGTTCGGGCGGGGGCGAAGGGGAGGTTTCCGTCGGAGGCGATCGCGAGCTTGACGCTCGTTCCCGCGAGCACGAGGGCGCGGATCCGCTGCGGACCGGCGAGGGCGCGGGCGGGAATGCGGCCCTCGAGCTTGCCGTCGCCCGGGCGGTAGACGTTCGGGACGGCGAGCGGGATCTCGCGGCCGTTGCGGTCGAGCTGAGAGACCGTTCCGCCGGAGATCGCGAGCTCACGGACGCTGCCTCCGGACAGCTCCAATCCCGTGATCCAGCCGTTGCGGACGACCACGACCGAACAGTCCGCGCAGACGGCGGGATCGTCCAGGCCCTTGAAGGAGCTGCTCGAGCCGGTCGAGGGATCGATGGCGACGATCACGCCGCCGGCGGCTCCGCCGGGAGTCCCGCCGGGGAAGCGGCAGCGCGCCCCGCTGCCTCCCGCCGGGCGGTTCAACTTCAGCCGCCAGAGGCCCCGGCCGTTGGTCGAGACCCAGACATAGCCGGAGGGAGGGAAATAAAAGGAGCTGACGTACGTGATCGCCTTCGAGCCCTGGATCTGCGTCCACGTGTTGCCGCCGTCGGTCGAGCGAAGCACGCCGTTCTGGGTCGTGCCGACGAGGATGTGGCAGGAGTCGTTGGGATCCCAGTTGACCACGGTCGCTACCGAGAGCTCGCCGACATGGAAGAGGTACTGCCCGCCCGAGGTCACGGCCTGCGTGAGCTGCGAGTAGGAGTGGAACGTCGCTCCGCCGTCGGCGGAGAACTTCATCTCGCCGTTTAAGACATCGGCAAGGATCAGGTGGGCGGGGTTGCCCGGGTCCGCGCCGAAGACCAGGTAGCGCGCGATCGGCGTGTGGTGCAGGCCGAAGGCCAGGGTCACCGCCGGATCGAGCCGGGTCACCGTGGCAGGGCCCGAGGAGGAGAGGCCGGTGGCCTTGAACACTCCGAACATCGGGGCACCGCCGGGAAGCGAGCCAGGCAGCTGGACTCCCTGGTAGAGCGTCGGGTTGTCCGGCGGGCCGGCGAACACAGACGCGCCGATCGGCGTCAACTGCAGCGAGAAGGACTTCGACCACGAAATGCCGGCGGTTGAGGTAAAGAAGAAATCGAAGGTCGGCGGCGAAGTGCCGTTGTTGCGGGCGTCCTGGAGGTACGTGTCACCGGCGACCAGGAACGGCGTATCGGCGACGTTCGCCGGGTTTCCGTCCGGCGCGCTGGGCCACGGCCTCGAGTTTGCGTAGAGGCGGTCCGAGATGAAACTCGAGCACGGGCCGCAGTCGGAGCCGGTGACCTTGGGCTTGAAGTCGATGCTCCCGGAGGAGATCCGCAGGAACCGCCCCTCGCAGCAGAGCGATCCGGTCCAGGTCGCGCCGCCGTCGCCCGACGCCTTCAGGTCGTTGTCCTGCGTTGCGTAGTAGAGGTCCTGGTGCTCCGGAGGTCCGGAGAAGACCGCGCCTGTGATCTCGGCAATCTGCAGGGCGTCGAACCCTCCGAAGCCGCCGCCGGTCAGCTTCCAGCTCGCTCCCTGGTCGGTCGTCCGGTGGACGCCGCCGTCGGAAGCGAGCAGCGTCGGGACGCGGATGTCGAGGTCGAAGGCGACGTCGGAAGGATCGTCGTGATCGGACTGGAGCTTGGTCCAGTTGCCGGAGCCGGCCGGTCCCGGCATGGAAAACGTCTGGCGATTGAAGTGCGCGCCGTCGCCGTAATAGACCTCGAACTCCCGGTCGTCGCCCGAGAGCGAGCGCGAGGCGCGGACGAACCCTTCCCGGTTGTTGATGCTCGGCGCCGGGACCTGGGTCCAGGTCGCTCCACTGTCGGTGGAGAGCCAGAGCTTCTGCCCGCCGCTCGCGTGAAAGAAGACCGACGAGACGCCGAGCCACCACGGCGCCGCGAAGGCGTGGGTCACCGGCACCTGGCCCGATGTATCGACGCTCGGTCCCTGTACCCACGCCCCGTCGGGACCGATATGGAAGAGGCCCGAGTCCGCGGCGGCGACGCCGGAGGTGCGGTTGATCACCAGGATGCCGCGGACGCGGTGCCGGAACTCATCGCCCGCCGCGTTGGGATCGAGGAAGATGTGGGTCCACGACGCGCCGTTGTCGTTGCTGATCGCCACACCGCAGTCCGTCCCGACATAGAACGTGCGGGAGAGCGGCATGTGGGAGATTCCCCACGCGCCGGGGCGCGCCGTACAGGCCGGGCCGGGCGGCGGCGTCCAGCCGGGAGGCTGGCTCCACGAGCCGCCGCCGTCGGTGCTCCGCCAGATTCCGCCGTCGTTGACCGTCCGGAACTGCGGCAGCGCCGTCGCGATGATCGTGTTCGGATCGAGCGACGCAATCGCGACGTCCCTCGTCATGTAGTTGGGGAGCCCGTCGAGGTGCTGCCAGCTCTGGCCGCCGTCGAAGGTCCGAAAGAGCCCGCCCGTCTCGGTCGCGACGGCCATCCTCCGCGCGTCCGTCGAGGCGACCGAAATGGACAGGGCGCGGCCGCCCTGCGGGACCCTCGGCGGAGAGATCTCGACCATCGTGGCGCATCCGTCGAGGATTGTCGCGAGCGCGGCCAATCCAGCCAATAGTCCGGCCCGGCGAATCAGCATGGAACCCTCCCGCCCTGCGCGGGACATTAACAGAACCAGTTCAGAGATTGGTGGTGCCGGCGGAGAGGGGGTTAGCCGCCGAGGGCTTTCAGGAGATTCGCTCCGTTGGGGGTGCCGAGGCCGGTGCAGGGGTCCCAGCCGGCGGCGGCTTTGTATTTGCCGAGGTTGTCTATGTCGTTGGTTCCCTTCGTTATGTCGCGGAAGGCCGCGGCGATCTTCGGAAAGTTGTAGAGCAAGGCGTTCAGAAAACCGGCCGGAGGTTTCTTCAGCTTCGTGAGGCGCTGGTTGATCCGGGCGACGAGGCCGGCCCAGAGAGGGGAAACGGCGCTCGTGCCGCCGATGACGGCCTTCTTGCCGCCGACGAGCCGGACCTGGTAGCCGGTGCCGGGGTCGGCGTCGCCGGCGATGTCTGGGACGCCGCGGCCGACTTTGCCGGTGGGGGACTTGGGGACCTTGGACTTGGACTGGTAGGCGGGGCGGGCGAAGGAATTGCTTACTCCGCCGCCGGTCGCGCCGTTTCCCTGGTTCCAGACGACCTCGCTCGAGACGGTCGTTCCGGAGCCGAGCAACCTTGTGCCGCCGCAGCCCAGCGCGAAGGAACTCGACGCCGGGAAATCCACATGCGGCCGGCCGTCTCCGTTTCCTTGCGGCATGTCCGAGGAACCGTCATCACCGGCCGAGGCGCACACAGTCACTCCCAGAGTTGAGGCGTCCTGCAGGATTTGATCGAAGGCGGTCAAAGCCTGTTGAGTGTTTGCTTCCTCGGCCGAGCCCCAGCTAATTGAGACGACCGACGGTTTGCGCACCGTATCGTGCAGGGCGGCGTTGACGGCGTCGAGGAAGCCGCGGTCGGTGTTCGGAGCGAAATACACCGCGATGCTCGCCTTTGGGGCCACGGCGCCGGCGACCTCGATGTCCAGCATGACCTCGCCGTCCGCGTTGGCGTCGGGGCCGGGCATGTTGGCGCCGCCATCGACGCTCACCGCTGTGACAGAAGGCGGAGTTATGCCGAGCGACGTGAAATAGGCCTTGAGGTCGGTCAGGCTGAAGCCCGTCCCGGTGATCTTGCCCTGCCTGTTGAAATCGTTCAGCTCGACGATGGCGATGCACTGCCCCGTTCCGTCGAGGCCGGCGGGAAAGTTGTAGAGCTTGGCCACCTGAGGAGGCGTGAAGCTGCCGTCGGCGGCGTTGTGGCTCGTGGCTTTGATGCCGCCCGGCGACTGTGCGCCCCGGGCCGCCCGCAGTGACGCCTTGCGGCGCGGATTACCCGTCTTCTCTTCTCTCAGCCGGTAGTGCGGCCTGGCCGCGGGACGGTCGTCGAGGCCGAAGACGCCGACGACGATGCCGTGCAATTGCGCGGGCACGGAGATGGCGCCGGTCCGCGACCGGAAGACGCGGCTGCCGAGCCTGGAGTTCCTCAGGCTGACTCCGAACGCCTTCCCGAGATCGGCGATCGTGCCGGCCAGCCGGACGCTGCGCTTCGAGAGGCTCGCCTCGACGACTGTGAGGTTGTGCTCTTGAGCGAACGCTTCGACCTTCGCCACGTCCGCGGGGTTGGCGCCGGCTTGCTCGGCGAAGGCCTCTCGGCTCAGGTAGACACGCTGCTCCGGCAATTTGGCGGCTGCGGTCATGGCCTTCGCGGCCGCGGCCTTGCGTGCGCGCGGACTCGCGCCCGCGGCGCGGCGCCGTAACAGGACTGTGACCTCGATCCGCTCTTCCGGATCGGGCTTGCCGATCACCTTCGCCTTCGGCAGGGCCTTCTTGTCGGACCCGGGGACGATCTTGCGGCTCTTTGACTTCGCCATAGTGAGTCCTTTGCGCTGTAGTCGGAACTCAGCGGAAGCGGGTTACTTGTTCTTTTCGTCGGGGGACTTGCCGGCGGATCGGATGTTCATGATCTTGTTCAGGAGGTCGAACCAGAACGGGGCGCCGAGAGAGACGGCGAAGATTGTGAGCGCCAGGCCGGCGATCTTGTTCAGCCAGCCCAGGGGAAAGGCGAGCGATTCCCAGGGGGCTGATGTCCAGCCCAGGGGGACTCCGACTCTCTGAAGGTTCTTCACCTGGGCTTCGATGTCTTCCGGCTTCATAGCGGTTTGCGCCTTGTTGTTCTCGGCGAAGACCTTGGCCTGCGCAACGATGGATTCGCGCACGGCGGTGTTGTTGGCGAGAGCAGTGGCGATTGTGATCGTGTCGGCGTTGGCGACGATACAGATGAGAGCCGCGAGGATCAGAACGATCGACTGCGTCCGCTTTTTGTACCAGCCGCCGACCCGGTCCATCGCGCCGTTGAACCACGCATCGATGCTCTGCTCGAGCGTGGTCAGGCTCTCGCCGGCATCGTCGAGAAGGATCGACAGGGTCTTTCGGCTCGAGGAATCCGCGGGGAGCTTGGCGACGGCCTCGCGGACGGAGGCCATCGTCCTCGAGGCGCCGGGTTCGGAAGGAACCAGCAGATCGAGAACGACGAGGCTGAACGTGCGCGGCTCGATGTAGGCGGGCTTCTTGTCGGCGACGTGCAGGTCCTGAACGAGGGGGTGCGCGTAGAAGCTGGCCAGAAGGTTCGGCAATTTCGGATCCCACAGGAGCGTCTGGAGGCCTTCGTAGAGCGTCTTCGAGCGGCGGCTGAGCATTCCCGCGATCCATTCGTTGAGCGCTGTGCAGGTCAGGGAGAGGACCAGGTAGACGAAGACCAGGCCGATGGCGGTATCGAGAATGCTGGAGCCGAACATCTTTGCCTCCTCGTGAGGTGTGGACGATCCTACCTGAGGAGAGGGAGATTTGTTCCGGGGGTAAGGACTCCGCGCCACCTGCACGCGGGATTCCTGTAGTCTCTTTCTCTTACCGGGAGGGCGCGTGGACGCTCTGACTCAGTTTCCGCCGAAGCGGGATTACAGCTCGCTCTCCGTGAAGGACCTGCTCGAGGCTCGAGACGCTTACCACGTCCACCTGGCTCACCTGGCCAACGTGATCGCGACGGCGATCGGGCGGTACCGGATCCGGTGCGGGGACTGGTTCGAGACGCATCCTCCCAACGTCAAGCAGCCCGACGACTTCAGGCCGCCGGCGTTTCCGCGGACGCTCGAGAACTCGCGGGTCCTCCCCTGGTCGTGGCCGTCCGTGCTCGTCTTCGTCAACGACTGGATCCATCGTGAGCAGTTCGGGTCGAAGAAGGGACAAAAGAAGGGGCGGCATTCGGGCCTCTTCGAGCCCGATCAGATGGTCCCGCGCGCGCTCTACCTTTCCGACGGCCGTGTCATTCCGACCTGCGTGATTCAGGTGACGGAAGAGGACGCGCCTCTCGACAGCGCGCGGAAGCTGTCGTTCCCGAAGAGCCTCATCGGAGGGGGCTATCTCCTCGCGAGCGACGTCCAGGGGCGCGAGCACTTGGGCTCCGTCGGCTCTCTCGTCACCGACGGAAACCAGATCTACGCGCTGACCAATCGCCACGTCACGGGAGAAGAAGGGCGCGAGATCTACTCCGTGTTCGGCGAGACGAAGGTCCGCATCGGCGTCAGCGACCGGAAGCAGATCGCCAAGAAGCCCTTTGCCGATGCCTACGATGGGTGGCCCGGCACGCACGTCCTCTCCAACCTCGACGCCGGGCTCGTCCGCGTGGACGACGTCTCACAATGGACGACGCAGGTCGTGGGCCTCGGGAGTCTCGACCGCCCCGCGGACCTGACGACCGACACGATCACGCTCGACTTGATCGGATGTCCCGTGTGCGCGTTCGGCGGAGCGTCCGGACCGCTCCTGGGACAGATCGACGCCCTCTTCTATCGATACAAATCGGTCGGCGGCATCGACTATGTGGCCGATCTCCTGATCGGGCCGAGGGTCCAATGCCGCCACATGAGGAACGCCGGGCCGGACGTCGAGAAGTGCGCCCCGGTCTTCCCGGGCGGCGGAAGCCCCGGCACGCTCCCGGGCGATTCGGGAACGATCTGGTGCCTCGAGCAGCCTCCGGCCGACGACCCGGCGGGCGCGAAACAGAGGCCGAAGCCCCGAAAACCGGCGCTGCGGCCGCTCGCGCTGCAGTGGGGCGGGCACGTCGCCGTCGAAGAGGGCATGACGAAGACGACGGCACACAGCTACGCGCTCGCGACGTGCCTCTCGACCGTCTGCCGGGAGCTCGACGTGGACCTCGTCCGCGACTGGAATTCCGGGCTTCCGGAGTACTGGGGAGACATCGGGCACTATACGATCGCCGCGCTCGCGTGCCTCCAGGTGTCTGCGCCGGGCCTGAAAACCCTCATGACGAAGAACCTCGACCGGATCTCCTACGAGGAGGCGCTCCTCCGCCCCTCGACCTTCAAGGGGTTGAGCAAGGCGGCCTTCGTTCCGCTCGCCGACGTTCCCGACAAGATCTGGAAGATGTTCGGCGCCGGGAGGCGCGGCGCTCCCGAGCACCCCAACCACTTCGCCGACATGGACAAGAAAGACTCGAAGGGGAAGACGCTGCTGCAGATCTGCGGAGGCGGCGGCGCCGCGGGCGGGAAGATCAACTCCGCGAAGGTCAACGTGGACGTCTGGCGCGCGTACTACGACGACGTCAAGGACGGCAGCCGCGGGTGCCTCCCCTTCCGTGTCTGGCAGATCTATCTCGCGATGGTCGCCGCGCTCGATGCCGGCGACGTCGTCCCCTTCCTCTGCGCGGCCGGCCTCCTCTCGCACTACGTCGGCGACGCCTGCCAGCCGCTCCACATCTCTTACATGTTCGACGGGGATCCGGCCGACACTGTCACCGTCACGGACAAAGCCGGCCAGCCGCGTCAGGTCCCCCGCGCCGCCGGAGTCCACAGCGCCTACGAGACGAAGATGCTCAACACCCACGTTGTCGAGCTGATCGACAAGCTCAACGCAAGGCTCCCGCCCGGCGCGCCCGGCAAGCCGAAGACAGTCGCGAGCGGCCACGGCGCGGCCGTGGCCATCGTGAATCTCATGGACCAGACCTTCCGGGACCTGAAGCCCGCGGCGATCATCAAAGCGTTCAACGACAAGACCGACCTCTGGACGAGCTTCGCCGACAAGACGGTGGACGTGATGGCGCGCGGCGCCCAGACCCTCGCGATGATCTGGGAGAGCGCCTGGAAGCAGGGGCACGGCAACACGAAGATCCCGGCCGCGGACCTCGCCCCCGTGGATCCGGGCAAACTCTCGAACCTCTACCTCAAGCCCGACTTCGTCCCGTCGAAAACCATCGACCAGATCGGCGATTTCCTCAAATAGCCGCCCCGAAGCCGGCGTCGTTCCCCTCCGTCGGCACGCGCCGGCCTGCCGTGATGGAGAGAACCGGCCGGCGCTGAGGGTTCCTCGCAGTCGCACCGCGGTGCCGGTCGCGCTCTTCCGTGCTCGTCACCCATCACCGACTACGGGAAACGCCGCCGCCTCCGGGACTCAGAGCTCGCCTTAACCACGATGAAGCCCCGGCGGCGGGACGCCTCCCGGAGGAGGCGTGAGAGAGGGAGCACACCACAGATCAAGAATCGCCTCGCTGCGAATGCGACCGAACGACAAGCGACGGCCCGGTGCTCTAATCGCCGCAGGGCCGTCGCGTGCCGACGAAGGGAGGCGGGCCCGACGCCGGGGCGGATAACTCGCGAGGTACAACGACCGAGCGAGGACGGGATTTGACAAGCGCCGGGAAGGGTTGGAGAATCACCGGGCCGCAAAATCAAATGACAAAACCCGTCGGATTTACGGGCGTTTTTCCATGAACCAGACAATTCTGTCTCTGGGAATCACGGTGGTTCTGATCCTGCTCCCTCTCATTCCGGCCGTGCTCCTCTTCAAGGTTCTCCCTTCCACCGGCGAGGTGGACGGCACGTTCCAGGGGATGCGCTACAAGTTCGGCGGCGCGGCGGCCGGGTACTTCGCGGTCATGGCCGTTCTGGCGCTCCGCGTTTTTCCGGAGCTCAAGGACCAGACGGCCCAACTGGCGCAGATCGCGAAGGCGCAGCAGGACGCCCTCCAGGTCGACCGGTACGAAACCTGGCACGTCAAGGGCGCGGTCAATCTTGCGAAGACGGATCCCAACCAGCCGCCGGCGGACATGCGCGTCCGGCTCGTGCCGCCGGCCTTTCAATCGATGCCGGGCGGCGGGTTCGACTACGAGGTGCCGGTCCTCGCGCGAGGGAACGAGCGCACCTTCCCCAACGTCGTCTTCGACCACGAGGGATACGCCGGCTTCACACTCTGCCTGACCGGAAAGAGCCAGTGCGACTTCGGCAATTCGTGGGTGGACCAGGAGGCCGACCTCTCCAAGCACATCATCAAGCTGAGGGCGCCGATTCTGCTCGAACCGATCGCGCCGTACACGGGCGGCCAGCAGCCGGTGCCGGTCGCGGCGACCGGCGGCACGATCGAAGTGAAATGAGGAGGGATTGACGATGCCGCGCAGGAAGAACGCGCTCTTTCTCGTGCTCGCCGTCGCGGCGGCGTCCTGGCTCACCGGCGCGGCGCCGCTCTATGCCGGCAACGTTCGCGGACGGATCGTGCGCCGGGGGCCATCGGGCGACTACTCCGTCGGCGGCATCGCGGTCCGCGTCCGACAGGGCACGGCCGGCAGCTGGTCGGGAACGGTTTACTCGGGCCAGGATGGGATGTACTACCTGTACAAGATCCCGGCCGGCAAGTTCACGCTCTACGTCTATCCCCGCGCGAACGCGCAGCCGCTCATGTTTAACATCCAGGTCTCGAACGACCCCTGGACGAACATCGATCCCATCCGCGTGCCTTGAGCGGGGCGCGGGGCCGCCTCCCGCTCAGAACTTCCTGACCACCTTCCCCCACTCCGGCTTCGAGGGTTTGCTCGCGCGCTGGCGCATCACGTGGAACTCGCTGCGGTGGTGGCGCTTGTCCTCGAGCTTCAGGCGTTTTCCCTTCGCCTTCGAGGCAGTGATCTGGCTCTCCTTGCCGTTCTTGAAGACGATCTGGTAGCCGCCGGAGAGAATCTGGAACGGGCGCGTGACCTTCTTCATGTAGTCGAACTGCGTGGACTTGGGCTTGTGGAAAACCTCGAAGTAGCTGGGATAGACGAAGTCCGTCATGTCGAACCCGTCGATCTTGAACGAGAGGTCTTCTACGGGGTCCGCCGACTCGTACGCGTAGACGAGCTTCGAATCGGGGCCCGTCGTGTAGAGGTTGATCGCGGGATCCACGAGCATCTCGACGAGCTCGTGCGAGGTCGCGGAGGTCAGCGAGGACTTGTCGTCGGCGATCGTCTTGACGAAGACGCTCGACACGGGAAAGCCGTCCGGGGTCAGGTCATGATAGGCGAGGGCGTCGGCCTGGTCGGCGTTGTCGAGGAAGACGAGCGCCCAGTTGCCCTTGACGAACCCGGTCGAGCGGACGAGGTTCGCCGGCGTGCCCCAGACCGGCACGACGCAGTTGTTGACGAACTTCTGGAGCGCCGCCAGGAGCTTGTCCAGGTCGAGCCCGAGTGGGGTCTTCGCCTTGTTGAAACACGCGATCGTCGGAATCTGCCCCTTATCGAACGCCGCACGGACCATCCCTCTTTTTTTCATTTCTGACCTCCTCTTGCGCAGGGCGCAACTCTATCTCTCGTCCGCCCCTCGTCGAAAGTCGCGCTTTCCTTCTGTCATCCTGAGCGAAGCGAAGGACCTGCCCCGTTTCCCTCGTCCGGCCGGAGCAGATTCTTCGTCGCTTCGCTCCTCAGAATGCATGCAACGACTTCCTGGCACTCAGCTCGTTCATTTCGTCACCCCTTTTGGCTGGACTCCGCCCCTGACTCCGTTCTTCGAAAGAAGTGAAAAGAGAGCGGAAATCCTACATCCGCTTCAGGGGATATCGGAGACGCGGGCGTATGGTTGAAGACGCGCCGGCAGACTTGGTCGATTTGATCCGTTGGGTGTAGAAGAGAGTCGGGACAAGGAGGTCCGGTGGTCACACGAGTCGGGCTGGTCGGTCTGGGAAGGATCGGGAGGAACATCTTCCGGATCCTCTACAAGCGCGAGGACATTCGGATCGCGGCGATCTCGGAGATCGCCGATCACAAGGGGCTCGAGTACCTGCTGAAGTTCGACACGGTGCTCGGGAGGTTCCCCGACGAGGTGTCGATCAAGGAAGGCAACCTCTACGTCGTCGGAAGACAGGTCCCGATGATCTCGGAGAAGGACGTGCAGCAGCCGCCCTGGGGGGACCTCGGCGTGGAAACGGTCATCGAGGCGACGTCGAAGAGCCGCACGCGCGCGGACCTGGAGAAGCACCTCGCGGCGGGTGCGAAACGCGTGATCTCGCTCGCTCCCCCGCTCGACGCGTTCGACTTCATGGCCGTCATGGGCGTCAACGACGAGAAGCTCGAGAGCCGCCACCGGATCGTGTCGAACGCTTCCTCGACGGTCCACGCGGTGACGCCGATCCTGAAGATCCTGAACGAGGCGTTCGGCATCCGCCGCGCGATCTTCACGACGATCCACTCCTACACGAGCCAGCACCGGCTGGCGGACGTGCCGGCCGAAGACATGCGCCGGGGCCGGGCGGCGGCCGAGAACATCATCCCGCAGGAGTCCCGTTCGCCGAAAATGGTGGCGGAGCTGCTGCCGGAGCTCGCCGGGCGGGTCAGCGGCTACGCCATGAATGTGCCGGTGCGCAACGGGTCAGTCGTGGACCTCGTCTGCTGGTACGAGAAGAAGGTCTCGCAGACGGCGATCAACGAGGTCATCCGCACGGCCGCCGCGACGGATCGCTGGCGCAACGTCGTGAAGTACGAGGTCGAGCCGATCGTCTCGAGCGACGTCAGCTACAGCACGTACTCGAGCACGTTCGACTCGCTCGCGACGATGGTCCAGGGCGAGCGGGTCTCCAAGACTCTCTGCTGGTACGACGCCGGTTACGGATACGCGCACCGCGCGGTGGAGCTGATCACGCGGTTCGCGCAACTGGATCAGACAGCGCGGGAGGTCGCATGACAATCCGTGTCGGCATCAACGGGTTCGGGCGGATCGGGCGGACGGTGTTCCGCATCCTGTCGGACCGCGAGGACGTCGAGATCGCGGCCATCAACGACCTCTACGACAACGCGCACCTCGCGTATCTGCTGAAGTACGACACCGTCATGCGCGTCTTCCAGAAGGAGGTCTCGACGGACCGCGACACCATGACGGTGGACGGCCGGAAGGTGCTCATGCTGGCGGAGAGGGACCCGTCGAAGCTTCCGTGGGGGAAGCTCGGCGTGGACGTCGTCGTCGAGGCGACGGGCGTGCTTCTCACGCGCGAGAAGCTGCAGGGACACATCACGGCCGGCGCGAAGAGGGTCATCCTGACCGTGCCGCCCAAAGACGAGATCGATGCGATGATCGTGATGGGCGTCAACGACGGGATGCTCAAGCCCGAGCACCGGATCGTCTCCAACGCGTCGTGCACGACGAATTGCCTGGCGCCGATCGCCAAGATCCTCGACGACGGCTTCGGCATCGAGGAAGGCGTCATGACCACCGTGCACGCCTACACGAACGACCAGCGCCTCGCGGACGTGCCGCACAAGGACCTGCGCCGGAGCCGCGCCGCCGCCGAGAACATCATCCCGACGACGACGGGCGCGGCGCGCGCGGTGGGCAAGGTGCTGCCGCAATTGAAGGGGAAGCTCGACGGGATGGCGATCCGCGTGCCGGTGCCCGACGGCTCGATCGTGGACCTGACGTGCCGGATGAAGCGCCCGGTCACGGCGGAGGAGGTCAACGATACAGTCCGGAAGGCGTCGGAGGGCCCGATGAAGAGGATCGTCGAGTACAGCGAGGTCCCGCTCGTGTCGTCGGACATCATCGGGAACCCGCACTCTCTCCATCTTCGACGCGCTCTCGACGCGGTCGTTCAACGACGGCTATCTCAAGGTCGTCGCCTGGTACGACAACGAGTGGGGCTACTCCAACCGCGTCGTCGACATGATCGACCGCCTCGCCGCCCTCGGCTAAGTCCCGTCGTTCCCCCGTACTGTCGGGGCGACCCTTGGGCTGCTCGCCAATGCGGCTCTCAGCGTATCCGGGACCTCCGCTGACAACCCGCCCCGGCGTCGGGCTGCCTCCCTACGGCGGCACGCTCCGGCAGGCCGTTTCTGGAGAACCGGCCGTCGCTCTAGCGCGAAGGCGCAGTCGCAGCGAGGCAACAGAGGATCCCGGCTGGCGCGCCTTCACTTACGGCCGCCTCCGGGAGGCGTCCCGCCGCCGGGGCTAAAGCTCGGCTCGAACAGACACTATGCAGCCCGGAGGCGACGACGTTGCCCGGCAGCGGCCCTGTCCGAGGGCACACACCGGGAACCTGGCCTAGCGAAGCTGCCTCTGTGCCCTCGGACCGGAGCGGCGGCCAGGAGGTTCTCCGTGCGGCCCGGCCGCCGCGTGCCGCAGAGGGCAACGCCGGCGACTCCGGGCGGATTCTCTACGACGAGAACCTCGAGTGGGAACAGCGTTTGAGAGCTCACACCCCTCACTTCTTCAGGAGGTCTTTGATCGCGCTGCGGACGTCCTTCATGTTCACGTCGTGATCGGGCTGCTTCCAGAGGGTCTTGCCATCGGAGGAGCGGATGACGAGGCCGTGGGAGCCGAAGCCGAGCTCCTTGACGATCTTCTTGTTCTCGGGAGTCGTCGCGTCGAGATTCTGCGCTTTGACCTTGCCGGGGAAATCCTGTTCCAACCCGCTCACGGCGGGCTTGACGCTCGCGCAGATGGGTCAGGTGGGGAGGTAGTAGTAAGTCACCTCGAGCTGGGGAGCGGACTTGTCCGGCGACGCAGCGGCAGACGGCGGAAACGACGCGGACAGAGTGAGCGCGGCGAGAGTCGCGGCGAGGAGAGCGGTTCGCCTTGTCATCGAGCGGTCCTCCTTTGAAGCCAGACTACCAGAGCCAGGCGGACCCGAACGTGCGCCTCACGACCATGGCTACCGGAAGCTAAGGCAGCGGGCGCGGCGCCAGCGCGGCCGCGGACTCCTCGTCGAGCGCCGCGACGGCTTTCCGGTAGAAGGCGTCCGCTTCGGCGTGGGAATCGCCGACGGCGGTCATGCCGACGCTGCCGCACTCGGCGAGCGCGCTCATCATGTGGAACACGATGCCGGTCTGGCGGGTCTGGTCGAAGTGGAGGCCGCGGCGCACGACCAGGTCGAAGAGGTCGTCGGTCGCAAACGCTCGGTAGAGCGGCGAGGAGACGTGGTCGCTCGCGACGAAGAACTTCCGCCGGCCGGACGGGGCCGTAAACGTCGCCGTCTCGGGGTCGTAGCGTCCGTCAGTGAGGAACTGGAGCGTCAGGAACGGGTGCGTCGTCCCTCCCTTGCGCAGGTTCAGCTCGATCGCGTTGATGTCCCATCCGGGGCCGTCCTCCCTCCGAGCAACGACGAAATCGAGCGCGAAGCGGCCGAGGACGCCTTCCTTCGCGAGGCGGCGGCCGACCTTCGCGGCCTCGCGCGTGATCGCGGGCGCGTACTCCGTGTCGGCGGGGAACCGGCAGCCGAGGAAGCTCTGCCCGGAGGGCCCTCCCAGGACCTGGTCGTGCGTCGACAGGAGCTCGACGTCTCCCAACGGCGTGACGCGGAGCTGGACGCTCGGGCTGCGCAGGTCCTCCCCCGCGATCAGCTCCTCGACGATGCCGCCCCGCTCCCGGAACCTGGCGACGTACTTCTCGTAGCTCAGGCTCGCCAGCTCGAACCGCATGCCGCGCAGCCGCTCGCGGATCCCCTCCCGCTCCCCAGCATGGCCGGGCGCCGGGAGCCCGCGCAGGTCCACCTGGGCATTCCCCTCGCCGGAGACCCCTTCGTTCTGCTTGACGATGACCGCCCTCATCGAAGGCTTGCGCGCGCGCAGCGTCGCGATCGCCCCGGCGACCTCCTCGAAGCCGGTGAGGCCCTCGATGCCGACCGGATGGGGCACGCCCTCCTCCGCGAAGAGCCGGCGGCAGCCGCTCTTGCTTCCGAGCGGGAAGAACTTCGGATCGGCGCCGTACATCGGGATGCCGAGGCGCAGCGCGAGATGCAGCTCGAGCGAGGTCGTGTTGTACGGCACGAGATGAGCGCGGCCCCGATCCCGGATGAGCGAGCCGATCTGCTCCAGCAGGCGCGGCCGCTCGAGGAGCTTGACCGAGAGCGGGCGCGGCGAGGAGTCCTCCGGGGACACGAGGAAGAGCCGCCGCCTCGCGTGAGAGGAGATCACTCCCGGCAGCAGGTCGAGGTAATAGTCCACGACGCTCGGGTGGATCGGCTGCGACGTCACGTAGACGAGCTCCGCGCGCGGCTGCCGCAGCAGGAGCAGCAGGAAGAGGAAACGCTCCTCGTAGGCCAGCATCTCCGCCCCCGAGATCGCCTCCGCTTCGAGGGACATGGAGGGAACGACGACGATCGTCTGCGGGTCCTGGCTCATCGCCTTGATGGACTTCCAGAGAGGGACGAGCTTGCGCTGGAGCCGGTCGAAACGGGCCTGCAGCTCCGCGTCGGAGATCCCGAGGTCGGCGGCGCCGAGGTGGTAGATGCCGGTCGCGCTCACGGCTTCGCCGCGGCCTGTGCTTGCGCCCGCTGCGAGAGCCGGGCGACCGTCTGGCGCGCCGCCCCGAGGCGCTCCCGGGCGTAGGCGGAGGACTCGACGAGCTTTTCTAAGTTCGACAGGAACATCGGCGAGACGACCTTTCCCCGGATCTCCGGCAGGTATGTCTCGAGCTTCGCCCAGACGAGGAGCATCTCGCCGGCCGAATCGATCAGGAGGTCCGCGTTCAGGACTCCGCGCGCGACGAAGGACGCCACCATGTCCCAGTACGACGTGACCATCCGGAAATACGTGTTCTCGATGCCGGGGAGGGAGTACAGCGTCTCCAGCTCCGCGGCCGAGCGCGGAAAGAACTTGCCGACGAACCACTCGCGCGCCGCGCGCAGCTTCTCCTCGCGGCGCAGCTCGTACAGCTTCAGCACGAGATGCGCATCTTCATAGGTCGGGATGTCGTGAGCCGTCATATTCTCCTCCTCGGATTCGGAATTGCTTTTCTATCATCGAACACCGTTGCCCGGAAGTCGGCGAGTCATCCTCCGCACTTTCATCCTGAGGAGCCGCTCCGCTCTCCTGACAGGGGGAAAGAGATCCTCCTGATGTTCCGGAGGATCGAGGCGGCTCTCATCTACTTCCCGCAGAGGACGTATGACGCGAGACCCGAGGACTTCGGCCTCACGGCGGAGGCGCTCTCGCTCGAGCCGGCCGGAGGCGTGAGGCTGGAAGGGTGGTGGATCCACGGCGGTGGAAGGATGGCTGTCCTCTTCTTCCACGGCAACGCCGGCAACATCAGCCACCGCCTGGACCGCGCGAGGCTCTTCGTCGAGTCGCTCGGCCTCGACGTCTTTCTCGTGGACTACCGCGGCTACGGAGCGAGCAGCGGAGAGCCCGATGAAGAGGGCCTCTACGCGGACGGCGAGGCGATCCTCCGGGCCGCGGCCGAGCGAGGATTCCCGCCCGACCGGATCGTGCTCTTCGGAGAGTCCCTCGGCGGCGCGGTCGCGATCGAGACGGCGCTGCGGCATCCCTGCCGCGCGCTGATCCTGGAGACCCCTTTTCGCTCGATCGCGGCCATGGCCAGGGCGATCTATCCGTTCCTGCCGGCGTTTCTGATCCGCACGCGCTTCGACAACGAGGGGAAGATCGCCCGGGTCACCGTCCCGAAACTGATCGTGGCCGCCGAGAGAGACGACGTTGTCCCGCCCGGCCATGCCCGCCGCCTCTTCGAGCTCGCGGCGCCACCCAGAGACTTCTACGTGATCCCCGGCGCCACGCACAACGATACGTACGTGGCGGGAGGGCGAGACTACCTGGAAGTCTGGAGGAACTTCCTCGAGGCCCTCCCCGGATCCCCCGGCAGGTAGCGAGGCTCCTTCCCCTCGAAGCTCCTGTCTCCGCGGGAGAGGGTCGGGCTGAGGGATCCTTCGATCCGCAGCCTTGTTTCAGGCTGCCCGGCCTCCCGGAACAGTCGAACACGAGCACTCTAAAAAAAAGCAGGGCGGAAGATCCCGCCCTGCTTGAACCTCTCTCAGCGGGCGAGCCATCCCGTGGATGACTCGCCCGCGTTTTCCTCTGACCCCTTACCGCAATCTACCTCCTGGGAGTCCTGGTCGGCGTCGGCGTCGGCGTTCTCGTCGGGGTGTTGGTCGGCGTCGCCACGCAGGTCGTCTGACTCAACAGGAAGTTGAACGTCTCCTGAGAGTGGCTGCCGGACTTCCCCGCCACCGGGATCGTGGTGTTCGCATTGAAGTTCGTCACCACGATGCTGAACACGTCCGACGCGAAACTGTTGTAGCTCCCTGTGGCCCGGTCGAACTTGATGCCCGGGAAGCCCGGGTTCCCGTTCGCATTGGTCCAGGTCACATTGTAGGTGCCCAGGCTGCCGGTATAGACGCTGCCGTTCGCGGGCGCGATGCGCGTGAAGCCATTGCTGCCGATCGCAACGTAGCCGGTGTTGTTCTGGCACTTATTGGTAATGCGGAAGGTGATGGTCGTCCGTCCGCTGATGTCCGTCGCATAGCCCAGGTACTCAAAGACGAGGCAGGTACCTTCCTGCTTGCACGTTGACAGGATCGGCGTCGGCGTGTTGGTCGGCGTGTTGGTCGGCGGAACAGGAGTATTGGTTGGCGTGTTCGTCGGCGTGTTGGTCGGCGTCGGCGTTGGCGTGTTCGTTGGCGTCGGCGTCGGCGTGTTCGTCGGCGTGGGCGTCGGCGGGACACAATCGGTGATGCCGATGGTATCGACGCGCCAGCCCTGAACTCCGACGCTGTTGTCGCTGGCCATGCGCCAGCGCAGAACGATGTTCTGTCCGGCCGCGGACGCGGGCAAGTTCACCGTCGTCGTGACAAAGGCACCCGACGTCGTGCCGCTCCACGCCTGACGGCCGGCGATGGGGCTGCCGAAGCTGCTGCTGATCGTCGCGTTGTACCCGCCCGTGACGAAGCTGCCGCCCGCGGCGAGGATGTCCGTGAACGCTCCGCCGCCGATTGAAATCTCCAGCACGCCGCCGTCGAACGTGCTCTCCACGTTGCGGTTCTGGCGGAAGGTCAACTGCGCGCTGGCCGTTTGGATCGCGATGCTCGGCGAATCGAGACGCTGGTCGGAGATATTGCTGAGGTCGGGCGCAAACGCGGCGTTGGGTAGCGTGTCGGCCACCGGCGTGGGTGTTCCCGAGTTGGAGGTCACCCAGCCGCATCCTCCCGGGACACAGGTCGGAACGGTGGCAACCCAGCCCGCGGGCAGCGCCGGCGGCGTCACACCGTCGAAGTTCTCGCTGAAGATCGTGGTGAGCCCCGGGCATGCCGTCGGCGTGGGCGTCGGCGTTGGAGGACACTGACTGCTCAGCACCTCCGCGCTCGCAACGGTGGTCACGCCGTTGTAGCCGCCGGCGGCAACCACCTTGCTGCCGATCGTCGCGCCGGATGTGAATGCCCGATTCACGTTCATGCTGGGAACGCTTGACCAGCTATCCGCGACTGGGTCGTAGACGAGCCCGGCGCTGGTGGTGTCCGGAACCGGAGTCTTGACCTTGATCCTCGCAAACGCGGCCGTGGTCGAAGCACCCTGCGTGGGGCCAAACGGATTCCCGCCCCCGAAAACAAACAGTTTGCCGCTTGCCACGGCGCTGCCGGGAACGTTGGTTTCCGTGCCCGGCATGCTGGTCCTCGCCGTCCACGTGTTGGCCGCGATGTTGTAGTCCCAGACGAGTTGAACAACCGTATTGGCGGCATCGCGCCCGCCGGCCACGTACAGATGGCCGTTGATGATGCCGTACGCGGCGCCGCCTACGGGATGCGGAAACGCCGCGCGAGACGTGAAAGTGTTCGCCACCGGGTCGTATTCCCACGTGTCGGGCTGGGCGCTGTCGACCTGGCCATTGTTGTAGCCGCTGACGAGATAGATCTTGCCGTTGGCGCTGTTATAGCCGGAGGCCATGAAGCTGCGCACGTCCGGCATGTTCGCTCCCGCGCTCCACGTGTTGGAAGCGATGTCAAAGATCCTCGTGGCGTTGGTATTGACTCCTGTGTCGCCGTCTTCACCGCCGAACACGTAAATCTTGTTCGTCGTCGGGTAGTAAACCGCGGAAGCCTCCAGGCTGAGCGCGTCCGGCAGAGACGCCCGCGCGGTCCAGGAGTTCGCCACCGGATCGTAACGGTTGAAAACGTTCAAAGTGGTGGCCGCGCTGAAGGAGTAGCCGCCGGCGTGGTAGGAGAAGGTGCCGTCGGAAGCGCCAGCGGCGCCATACAGATCCACCGGCATCGGCGCAACGATCTGCCACGTCAACGGGCAGGGCGTGGGGGTTGCCGTCGGCGGGGTGCCGGTGACCGTCGGCGTGTTCGTCGGTGTATTCGTCGGCGTATTGGTCACCGTCGGCGTGTTCGTCGGTGTCGGCGTGTTGCCGCCGCAAATACTGTCCTGGATCGAGATGGTGTCGATGCGCCAGCCGGTGACCGACACGCTGCTGTCGCTGCCCATGCGCCAGCGCAGTTGGATGTTCTGTCCGGCCGCGGCCGCGGGCAGGCTCACAGTCGTCGTGACGTAACCGCCAGAGTTGCCGCTCCATGCCCGGCGACCGGCGATGGGGCTGCCGAAGGAGGTGGAAATCGTCGCGTTATAACCGCCCGTAACGAAGCTGCCGCCCGCGGTGACGATGTCCGTAAAGGCTCCGCCCGCGATCGAGATCTCCAGCACGCCGCCGTCGAACGTGCTCTCCAGGTTGTAGTTGTTGCGGAAGGTGAGCCTGGCAGTCGCCGTTGGAATGGCGATGCTTGGCGAATCCAGCCGCTTGTCGCTGACGACGGCGGGATCATCCACGAAGGCGTCGTTGGGCGCGGTATCGGGGCTCGTCGAGGACGTGACCCACAGCGGCGCCGGGCCGGCGGCATTCGTCGCCGTCCAATCCGCGGGCAGCGCGGGCGGCGTCACGCCGTCGAAGTTCTCGCTGAACTGGGTGACGGTCGGCCCCACGACAGCCACCGAGGCCGACGCGCTCCCGGAGCCGCCGTTGTCTGACGTGAATGAGGCCGTGTTGCTGAGAGTCGAGCCGCACGTGGCGGTGGTCGTGCTGCTGACGACATGGGCGTGCGTGCTCGTCGTCGCCGCCAGGGTCGTGGGGCTGTAGGTGAGGCTCTGACTAGGCGGTGAGCCGCTCACCGCCCAGCCGGAATCGGTTCCGGCGGCGTCGATTGCCCAGTCGATCCCGGAGCCCGACGGCAGATTGTCGGTGAATGTCAGCCCGGTCGCCATGCTGCCGCCCAGGTTGTTCAGGGTCACCGTGAACCCGACCTGGGAGCCTTCGACAACGCTCGCGGCGTCGGCGGTCTTGCCGATCGTGACGAACGGATTCGGGTTGTTGCACGATGGGAACTTGAAGTTGCCGATGCGCGTGCGCCAGTTGAAGCTGCCCGTCGTCGCGTAGTACTCCTGCGTGTACCAGAACGTGCAGTCGTCCACCGGATCAATGGTCAGGGCGCTGTAGTCGCCCCAGCGGTTGACGGTGTCGGTCTGGCTTCCCGTGCCGTCGAAGAGGTGGGCCTCCCCCTGCGCCAGCGTGTTGAATGGATCGCCCGCCAGGCGCCCCGCGTAGCGGATCTGCGGAAAGATGGTCGGGCTCGAGGCGCTGAAGCCGAGCGCCATGTCGCCGTCCCTGTCCATGGCCGCGCTGCCCATCCAGCGCCAGGTGGTATCCGGCTGATAGGTGCTTTCCTGGAAGACCGTCACCGGGCCGGCGCTCACGTTGCGCAGCTCGAACCAGCGGATGCCGGCCACGCCGCCGGAGCTGACGGTGAAGTTGCCGACGACGGATTCCGTCCCGCCGATGATGCGGTAGGCGAGCCGGTACATCAGCCGGTCGGCGATGGCATCCAGGCCGTCGGCTGAGCCCAACTGGGGCACGCAGGCCCGCGTTGTTTCACAAAGCAGCGTAAAGGGCGCGGCGGCCGGGCTGGCAAAGAGAGTGAACGTCGAGTTGGCAGGCACGGCGAAGTCGGCGTGGAAGTGGAAGACCCTGTAGGTATTGGTTGACGGGAATTCCACGAACGTCGCCGGGGTCGCCCGCGGGCGGCAGAGTCGAGCCGTCCAGGTCCGCGGGAAGATACGCATCCTCCGCCGGTCCGCCGGTGATGCCGGTGCTGACGAAAGTGGCCGCGCTCCCGGCCAGCATCGCCGCGCGGTCGAATGCGAACGGCTGCGGGCCCAGGAACGCGGTGCCCTGCGAGTTGAACACGTTCATGCTCATGTAGTAGGCGTCGGGCCACACGGAGATCTTGGGATAGTCGAAGAAAGTGGTCGAGCCCAGATGAAAGCCGTAGCGGTTATAGCTGCCGGTGGCGTCGGCCGTTGTGGAGACGGCGATGCACTCGTCCGTAATGAACGAGGTGCCGGCGAACTGGCTGACGAGCCAGCGATTGGCGATCTGGTCGTAGAGCACGATCGGGTCGCCCGAGCCGCTGGTCTCGCAGACGCCGCCGAATCCGGTCCAGATCGTCGAGATGGCCACGGGCCCGAAGACCGACGCGCCGCGTGGTCTTGTCGAAGACCTGGTACCCCTCGTTGACGATCTGGACGTATTGCGTCAGCGCCGACCTCGCCGTCGGTGTCGGGAGGCGCGCAATTGCAAACCACGCCGGGGAACGGGATGCCGTCGAAATTCAGGATCGGGGTGGGCATGTTCGGCGTGGAGACGTGCTGGTTCTGGACGACCGATCCGTCCGGGCTGTTCTTGTGGACGATCGGTATCTTCGGATTCTCGTTCGCCTCGCGCTCACTCTTTCCTTTCGGGGACGCGATGGGAACTGCCACCATGTCGCGCAGCGCCGGAGAGGTGTCGTTGTGGTACGAGGCGCCCGTGATGACGCCGTTGCCTGCCTGTTCTGTCGCGGCAGCCTTCGCGGACGAGCGGAGCAGAGCGCTGCCAAGAACTCTCGGAGGCAAAGACAAGAGCGTCCTTGGAAGGAGGAGCGCGCCTTTCGAGATTCGAACCACCTGGGCACGGCTCGAAGGCACGACGACCGCGATCAGAAGCGAGACGGCAAATGCGGAGAGAGTCCAGGTGATTCGCCTGTTCATTTGGAGCCTCCCAAAAGTTTGGGGCGCACGGTATATGCATGGCTCACGGTTGTCAAGAAAACTCGCAGCCACGAGAAGAGCGGAGATGAGCGTCTCGAGGCATCCCCGACTTTAGTCGTACTCCTCGCGGATGCGAGGGTGCGGCTCTCGCCCGACTCTCCGTCAGAGAACGGTCATCTCACCCGATGGCGCGCTATTTGTCGGAGGCCCGCGGCGCAACCGTCCCGGCGGTCCTTACAGAGAATCACAAATCGCCAATCACAAATCACAAATCTC
Organism: uncultured Acidobacteriota bacterium; assembly: GCA_963815865.1. GTDB lineage: Bacteria > Acidobacteriota > Thermoanaerobaculia > UBA5066 > Gp7-AA6 > JAWOLE01. Next base: position 191,321 of record CAWFIK010000003.1, on the reverse strand, counting down.
TCGTCTAGTTCACCGTCTCCTCTTCTTCCCCCGAGTCGCTGGAGAACGGAGAGGAGTGATGGTGCAGCAGGCCCCACCGCCCGTCGGCGCGCGCGAAGACGTTGGTCGCCTGCATCCGCGCCGCGCCCTCCTCCGGATCCGATCCGAACGCCGTCAAGAGCTCGACGCACGTGACCCAGGCGACGTCGCCTCGGATCTGGATCCGCACCTCCTCGCACGCCACGGACCACGGGCGGGCGTTGGCGAAGATGTTCTCCCAGGAGCGGCGGACCTCGGACCAGCCGTCCAGCCGGTGCCATCCCGGGTGCACGCAGCTCGCCGACTCCTCGTGGAGCCACACCTGCTCCATCGCGGAGAGGTCGCGGGCCTCCAGCGCGCGGTAGAACGCGAGGTTCGCGGCCTCGACGGCCGTCTCGTCCGGATTCCTCATGACGCGCGCGGATCGCAGACCCGAGCGACGCGCTCGAGATCCACGTTGCCCCCCGAGACGATCGCGACGATGCGGGCGCCGGCCGGAGGCTTCGTCCTGGCGGAGAGAAGGGCCGCCGTCGCCGCGGCGCCCGAGCCTTCGACATAGAGCTTCGCGCGCGTCATCAGCAGCTTCATCGCCTCGATGATCTCGCGTTCCGTGACGGACACGATCTCGTCCACGGCCTCGCGCGCGATCTCGAGCGGCAGCGCTCCCACGAACGGCGGCGTCATTCCGTCGGCGAGCGTATCGGAGGGGCGCGGCGCGGGAACGGGTTTTCCGGCGGCGAGCGCCGGGGCGAGCCCCGGACCCTCCGCCAGCTCGACCGCCACGACGCGCGTCTTGCGCCGGAGCTGCTTGACGGCGGAGGCGACGCCGCCCAGAAGCCCGCCGCCGCCGACCGGGACAACGACGACGTCCGCCTCCGGCAGGTCCTCCAGGATCTCCAGCCCCGCCGTGCCCGCGCCCGCGAGGACGACCGGATCGTCGAAGGGATGGACGAACGTCAGCCCGCGGGCCTCGCGGACCTCGTTCAACTTGTCGAAGAGCGTGGCGCGGTCGCCGTGCTCGATGACCTCGGCGCCGTAGCCGCGAACCGCGTCCATCTTCGAGCGCGGAGCACTGGAAGGCATGACGACCGCGCAGGAAGCTCCCGCGATCCGCGCCGCCCACGCCACGGCCTGCGCGTGGTTGCCCGCGGAAACGGTGACGAGGCCGCGCGCCTTTTCCGCGTCCGAGAGCGAGAGCACCTTGTTCAACGCTCCCCGCGGCTTGAACGAGCCGGTCTTCTGGAAGCTCTCGCATTTCAAGTACAGACGCACGCCGACGCGCTCCCCGAGCTGTTCTGCCGAGACGAGCGGCGTGCGATGCACCTTCCCCGCGATCCGCACCGCCGCCGCCCGAATGTCCTCGATCCGAATCATCGAACCGCGAAGTCTATCCGCGCCCACGCTTCCCGCGGCCTCCTCGCTACCGTCTCACCTGCCACTGGCCGCGGCCCCCGTGCTGTAGGGGAGGCGCTTGCGCCTCCCGCCTCTGGACGCCGCATGTCTCGAGGGGCGGGAGGGGCAAGCCCCTCCCCTACAAGAACAAAGGGACACCTCGCGGCTTACCGGCGGCCCTGGGCGATCTTTGCGGCTTCGGGCAACCCGCGCAGCCGGAGCATCGAGACGACGCCGAAGACGGGGCCGGGGGCGAGGAAGGCGAAGGCGTAGCGCCATCCGACCCGGTCGACCAGGACCGGCATGAGGCGGATGGACAGCGTGGTCAGGAGAAACCCGAGGCAGGTCTGCACGGTCAGGGCGGTCCCGAGGTATCGCGGATCGCCCAGCTCCGTCACGCAGGCGGAGAACTGCGCCGAGTCGGCGACGACCGCCGCTCCCCAGATGGTCGCGACGGCGAGGAGGAGGTTCGGGCTCGAGTCGAAGAGGAACCCCACGGCCACGCAGCAGGCGCCGCTCACGGCGAGCGCCGCGGACGCGACCGCCGTCCGCCCGATCCGGTCCGCCGCGAGCCCCGCCGCGACGCAGCCGGCGGCCCCGGCCCCGAGCACGAGAAACGAGCCCGCTTCCGCCAGCGAGGGGGGCGATCCGTGGGCGGCCAGGCTCGCGCGGATCATCACCGGCGCCCAGGTCCACATCGCGTAGAGCTCCCACATGTGCCCGAGGTAGCCGAAGTTGGCCAGGCGCACGCCGCGGTTGCGAAAGACCTGACCCACCTGGTGGATGTCAAACGGCGCCGTGCCGGTCGAGTAGGGGCCGTCCCCCACGAAGAAGAGGACGACGAGGCCGCCGGCGACCGCGAGGAGGGATACAAAGAGGACATGGCCCCTCCACGCGGAGCCCCCGATCGCGTTGACGAGATAGGGCGAAGCCTTCCCGAGCGTCAGGGCCCCGACGAGCACGCCGAGCGCCATGCCGCGTCCGCGCCGGAACCAGGTCGCCATGATCTTCATGCCGGGCGGATAGACCCCCGCCAGAAAGAAACCCGTCGCGAAGCGCAGGGGAATCCCCAGGGCCGTGCCGCGCGCGAAGAGGCCGAACGCGGCATTCGCGACCGCGCCGAGCGCCGCCGAGGCCGCGAAGAGGCGGCGCGTGTTCATCACGTCCGGCAGGTTCGCCACCGCGGAGACGAGCGTCCCCGCCACGAAGCCGAGCTGCACCGCGAGTGTCAGCCAGGCCGCCGTCGAATCGGTCAGTCCCCACTCGGCCTTGATCGCCGGGACCGACGCCGACGCCGAGAACCAGAGCGACATCCCGAGCAGCTCGGCCAGGGCGAGCAGCGCGAGCGCCCGCCACCGGCCGGGCGCCACGAAGGGGAACACACTCGGATTCGACAACGCCACGGCGAAGGTAGGCTAGCCCATTGGAGGTGGCGATGAAGCGTTCTTTATGGTTTCTCCTTTCGCTCGTTCTCCTGATGGCCGCCGGTTTCTCCGGAACGGCCCGCTCGGAAACGCCGAAGGGGCGGACGATCGCGCGCATCTGGCGCGGACGCACGCTCGCTTCCAAAGCGGACGAATATCAGAAGTATCTGGAGTCCACCGGCATCACCCGGGTGCGCGCGACCCCGGGGAACCTCGGCGTCACGGTGCTGCGCCGTGCCGACGGCGACAAGATGGAGTTCCTCGTGCTCTCCCTGTGGGAGTCGCTGGACGCCGTCAAGAAGTTCGCCGGCGACGACTACCAGAAGGCGGTCCTCCTGCCGCGCGACCGCGAGTACCTCCTCGACGTGGATCCGAACGTCCTCCACTACGAGACGCTGAGGGACGAGCGAGGAAAGTAGCCCACGGTCGTGCCCTCGCGCCGTAGGGGCGGGCCTTGCGCCCGCCCGCGACAACGAACGGCTGACTACGACGGGAGGCGGGCGGCGCGAGCGCCGCCCCTACGGCACCGATGACGACCGCGGGCCTGTAGGGATCAGCTCGCCCGGACCCGCAGCGTTCCCTTGTAGGTCGTCATGCGCAGTTCCGGGCCGCCGCCGTTGACCGCGCCCGTGGTCCGCGCGCCCCGAAAGCGGCTCGCGCGCGTCGCCATCGCGAAATCCGACTCGATGTCGCCGTGGCGCCCCGCGTCGGCGTCGAGATCGAAGCGGGTGTCCTTGGGGAGTCTCACTTCGATCTCCCCCTTGTGCGTTTCGAACCGGCTGGCGCGCGAATACCGCGCGAACTCGACGCGCACGTCCCCCTTGTAGGTCTCCACGCGGGCGCCGCCGTCCAGGCCCTCGACCTTCACGGTCCCCTTGTAGGTATTGAGCTTCAGGTCGGCCTTCAGATTGGAGACCCGGATCTCCGACTTGTGGTCCTCGATCTCGAGCCGCGCTCCGGCCGGCATCTGGATCGTGTAGCGCACGAACGGGAGCGAGCCGCTCTCGAAATCGAAGAGGCCGAGGAAGCCGCGCTCGTGGTGCCGGACCCGATCGTAGTCGGACTTGATCTCGACGGAGCCGCCGCCGCCCGAAATGCGGACCTCGGTCCACTGCACCTTCTCGCGGTCCTCGCGGTCGTAGCCGTCCGGCTCGATGCGGGCGTCCACGCTCACTTCCGGCTTGTCCCAGGTCGTGACCGTCACGCTCCCCTTGTAGGTATTGACCGAGACCCGCCCGTCCCGGTCGAGCGGGATCGTGCGATGAACCTCTTTGACGTCAGCGGCTTGCAGAGCGGCCCCGGCCGCCAGAAGGGCGGCGAAGGACAGAGACGCGGTTCTCGCGAGAGCACTCATGGAGACCTCCCCTTTGCTGTCAACTGATACGCATTGCCGAAGAAGAGGTTCCCGAACAGAGCGACGGGAGCAGATCCTTCGCTTCGCTCAGGATGACAGGGCGGCGGAGGATACCTTGACACCTCCGCAGCACGCATCCAATAGACCGCCGGGATGCCGCCGGCGACGTCTTAGGAGTGGCCGCGGATCGTGTGGGGACGGTAGGGCTCCTCGAGGAAGCGGCACTCCTCCGGCGGAGAGGGAGAGGTCCAGGGAGGCCACGGCGTCGTCCAGGTGCTCGAGGCGGCTCGCGCCGACGATCGGCGCGGTGACGCCGGGGCGGGAGAGGAGCCAGGCGAGCGCGACGCGCGCCGGCGGGACGCCGCGGCGGCGGGCCGTCTCGACGACACGGTCGGCGACCTCGAAGTCGGAGTCCTCGTAGAGCGTGTGCGCGTACTCGTCGCTCTTCGAGCGGGCCGTGTCTCCTTCGAGTCCGGCGCGGCGAGTCCCGGCGAGCAGCCCGCGCGCGAGCGGGCTCCACGGAAGGACGCCGATCCCCTCCGCGCGGCAGAGCGGAAGCATTTCCCGCTCCTCCTCGCGGTAGGCGAGGTTGTAGTGGTCCTGCATCGAGACGAAGCGCGCGAAGCCGCGCCGGTCGGAGAGCGCGAGCGCCTGCGCGAACTGCCAGGCGAACATGCTGGACGCTCCGATGTAGCGCGCCTTGCCGGAGCGGACGACGTCGTTCAGGGCCTCGAGCGTCTCCTCGATCGGCGTCTCGCGATCGTAGCGATGGATCTGGTAGAGGTCGACGTAGTCCATGCCGAGGCGCTTCAAGGAAGCGTCGATCGAGTCGAGGATGTGCTTGCGCGAAGTTGCCCCGGTCGTTCACGCCCGGCCCCATCGGGTTGAAGACCTTCGTGGCGATGACGACGTCTTGCCGGCGGGCGAAGTCCCGGATCGCGCGGCCGAGGACCTCCTCGCTCGCGCCGTCGGAGTACATGTCGGCCGTGTCGAAGAAGTTGATGCCGAGCTCGAGGGCGCGCCGGACGAACGGCCGGCTCGCTTCCTCGTCGAGGACCCACGGCCGCCACTTCGGCGTGCCGTAAGTCATCATCCCGAGGCAAATCCGCGAGACCTTCAGCCCGGTCGTGCCGAGACGAACGTGGTTCATGTTGTGCGTTCCCTGCCTTCGGAACTTGGACCCTGGACCTTGGACCGTTTCTTCGCCTTTATGAGGACGGCGATCTCGTCGGGACGAGCGATTCACGAAATCGAGGCGGATCCGGCCGTCCGGCATCTGCGAGACGGTCGCCGGGATGGCGCTGGCCGTCAGGAACCACCCCGCTGGGAGGACGACGGCGTTGCGGGCCCGGCCGAACGAACGGTCGAAGACGAGCTCGTCCCCTTCGACGCGGTAGCTCTTCTCGTCCGTGTAGGTCTCGGAGATACGCAGGCGGACGGAACGGCCGCTCTGCACGGCGGGGAATCGGATGACGACGACTTCCGAGTCGGGCTGCACCGCCTCCCCGATGTCGAGCTTCGCCCGCGTGATCTCCTCGCCGCGAAGGGTCTCGGCTTTCAGCGTCTCGCCCGTGTCGAGAACCCGCGCCGAGGGCTTCGAGGCCCGGCTCCCCTTCCGCACGACGTTGACGTACTTGTCCACGCCGGGGCGCGACTCCGTGTAGTCGTGGTACAGGTCGAAGGAGTGCGTCTGCGGCTGCTGAAGAAAGTAGACGATGTCGCGGTCCTGGTGCGCGCGCTCGGTCAGGCGGTTGTCGCGCGCCTCCTGCGCCGTTCGACGACCGCCAGAGCCGCCGCGAGAAACGCGCCGCGAACAGCAGGCGGCTACTCATGGCACGAGCTTCTTTGCCGTGACCTTCAGCGGCGCGGCGTCCGGCCCCGCGTTCCAGAAGCGCATCTTGATGCGTCCGTCCGGCTCCGACAGGACTTGCGAAGGGACGTTGCAGCCGATCAGCTCGTATCCCGCGGGCAGGACGACGCTGTTGCGCTTGATGCCGAGCGACCGCGAGAAGACGATCGCGTCCCCCTCGCAGAAGTAGCTCTTGCCGTCCTTGTAGGTCTTCTCGATCAGGAGCCGCACCTGGCCGCCGTCCGGAGGCACGGCGCGCGCCAGATGGATGCGGATGTAGTCGGTGCGAGGATCGGCGTCCGGCAGGCCGCCGCTGCGCGCCTCCTCTCCCGAGACGACCTCGAAGCGCAGCGGCTCCCCCGTCATCCGATCGGTGACGCGCTCGCCGGTGGCCTCGCTCCCCTTCCGGATCGGGTTGAAGAAGAAGCCGTCGCGCCCGGCGCGATCGCCGTCACCTCGTAGAGGATGTGGAACTGCGCCGTCTCGGGCGCGAGGAGCTCGTAGCGCGTGTACTCGTCCGATTCGACCGGCACGGCGGGACCGGCTGACCGCGCGGGAGCGGGAGCCAAGGTCGCGGGCGCGACAGGAGGCGCCGGCGCCGCCGATTGGGATGCGCAGCCGAGCGCGAGGAGGGCGGCCGTCAGAGCGAGGCGCATCGTGCGCCGCGGAGTATAACGGCCGGCCCGCGCGCTCTCTCCGCGTAGAATCGGCGTCTCGTTCCGAGACAGGAGGACCGGTCATGACGCCGCAGATCCCTTCTCTCGCGCTTCTGGTCCTCCTCACAGCGGCGGCGGGCCTTGCCCAGCAGCCGCCGTCGGCTAAACCGGCCGAGACGCTGCGGCCGGAAATCACCGCGGCGCGCGGCATCGTCGCGGGCGGGCGCAACTTCTCCGTCGCGGCGGGGCTCCGGATGCTCGAGCGCGGCGGCAACGCCGTGGACGCCGGAGTCGCGGCGGTCTTCGCGGCGTCGGTCGTCGAGATCTCGCACTTCGGATTCGGCGGCGAGTGTCCGCTCATGATCTACGACGCGAAGACGAAGAGAGTCGTCGTCGTGAACGGGCAAGGACCGGCGCCGAAAGCCGCGACGCCCGATCTCTTCAAGGCGAAGGGAAAGGTGGACGGCAACGGCCCGCTCGCCGCGACCGTCCCCGCCGTGATGGACTCGCTCTCGATCGCGCTGGCGGAGTACGGAACGATGCGCCTCGAAGACGTCATGGCGCCGGCGATCGCCTGCGCGGACGGGTTTCCCATGTACGCGTTCCTGCGCGGTTATCTCGTCCGCGAACGCAAGGCCACGGAGAAATGGGAGTGGTCGAAGAAAACGTATTACGCCGACGGCCGGATCCCGGAGGTCGGAGAGGTTTTCCGCCAGCCGAACCTGGCGAAGACGCTTCGCGAGATCGTCGCGGCCGAGCGCGCGGCGTTTGAGAAGACGCGCGAAAGAAAAACGGCGATTCGAGCGGGGCGCGACGCGTTCTACAAGGGACCGATCGCGCGGCGCATTGCCGACGCCGACCGCGCGGAGGGGGGCGTCCTCGCCTACGAAGACCTCGCCGGCTTCCGCGGCCGGATCGAGGAGCCGGTCAAGACCACGTTCCACGGCTTCGAAGTCTTCAAGGCGGGCCCGTGGGACCAGGGCCCCGTCCTGCTCCAGACGTTCAACATCCTCGGCGGCCTCGACCTGGCCGCGATGGGCCGCGACTCCGCCGACTACATCCACACGGTGCACGAGGCGATCAAGCTCGCCTATGACGACCGCAACGCGTACTACGGCGATCCCGACTTCGTGAAGGTGCCCTTGAAAGGCCTCCTCTCCGCCGGCTACGCGGACCTCCGCCGCAAGCTCATCGGGCAGCAGGCGTTTCTCGAGCACCGCCCCGGCGATCCGTTCGCGTTCGATCCGGATGTCAAGGCGCCGACGCTGCGCTACACGCCTCACTCGCAGGGAGAGGCGCCGCGCGCGGAGCCGGGCGACACGACGTGCGTGGACGCGGCGGACGCGGATGGGAACCTCTTTTCCGCGACGCCGTCGAGCGGCTGGCTTCTGGGCGGCGCGTTCCTCGCGGGGGACACGGGCGTGCCGCTCTCCAACCGCATGCAGATCTTCGACCTCGACCCCGCGAGCCCCAACGTCCTCGCCGGAGGCAAGCGCCCGCGCACGACGCTGACGCCGACGATCCTGCTGAAAGACGGCAAGCCCTTCCTTGCGATCTCGACCCCCGGCGGCGACAGCCAGGACCAGCAGATCGCCAACGTGCTCTTGAACCTCATCGTCTTCCGGATGGGGCTCCAGGAGGCGATCGAGGCGCCGCGGATCAACTCGCTCCATCCCTTCAGCTCCTTCGACGACCACAAGAGCGAGCCCGGCGTGCTCGAGATCGAGAGCCGCGTCCCCGCCGCCACGCTCGAAGAGCTGAAGAAGCGCGGCCACAAGCTGAAGGTCCTCGCTCCGTACGGAATGCCGACCGGAGTCGTGGCGGTCGGCGTGAACCCGCGGACCGGCACGCTCCGCGGCGGAGCCGACGTCCGCCGCGAGCGCTTTATCTTCGGATGGTGATGTCTCTTCCACAGCCTTCAGCGGAGGAACGGATGAGGCGATGCCCGATCTCAGTGGTCCGGCTCGAATTGTCGAACGTGTCATGACCTGGAATCTAATAGAATAGGAAATAGCCGACGGGAGCACACATGAGCAACACGGTCCGCTTCGGTCTAGGACCACGGTTCACAGTCACTGTTCTGCTCGCCCTTTGCCTATCAACATCGCTTTCGGCCATCAAGTTCAGGCAGTTCGACAAGATGGATATCCACGACCAGGCCGAGTTCATCGCACTTATGGTAGACGCGACGCAAAAGGCGCTGCGTGACGAAGGCAGGGCGGACTTTGCCGCGCAGATCGAGCATCTCTTTACGACGGTCTTACCGGGTGACGCAACGCCACTCGGCCTCGTGGAATTGGAGCGTAACGTGGCGCTGTCACGCGTTTACGACTTGCAGGATGTCGAAAAGGACCCCAAAGCTGAGCGGTTCGATGTGGAAGATGCCCTGTTTGTGACCTTGGAGAAGAATGGCATTGTTTTGTCCAAACACGCCATGGATACCGTACTGCTGACCCTGGCGACGTTCCACGCGCAGACTTATGCCGAATTCGAAGCGAGGTCTCCTGCGGAGCAGCGACGATTCGATCGCACTGCTTAGTTAAGTTTGCTTGGCCCGACTACGAATTCCGGGAGGCGGTTAAGTCTCAAAAGGAGTCGCATAAGGACGACGTGTTTTTTCGGGAGAATGTGAAGCAAGACATTCTCATGGTAATTCATACACAATTTCCAAGCCAATCGCCCCACCAACCTGGTTTTGACAACCTTGCGAAGGATATAGAGGCCGAATACAGGAAATCGCCCAATATCCATGTATTTGTTGAGCTAGAAATTCTAATTCTCGAGCAGGTCGACGAGCTGACTGTCAAGCGAAAGAAGGACATTACCGAGAGAGCAGTCGTTCTGCCGGATGGTCGGCACGTCTATTTCGATGACAACGGAGATTGGTGGTTCTATTTAGGAGACTCCCTTTCCCCTACAAGACTGGGAGCCTCAGTACAAGGCGTCGGCTGCAACGTCTCCGCGAATGCAAGGAACGACGCGGTATTTCCAACGGTGTGCAGGCGCTGGCAGCTTGCGGAGATGAAGTCGGCATACCGAGGAATTGACGAGACGCGGCCAAAGGTTTCGCGTCCTCGCTCCGTACGGCATGCCGACCGGAGTCGTGGCGGTCGGCGTGGACCCTCGGACCGGCACGCTCCGCGGCGGAGCCGACGTCCGCCGCGAGCGCTCTATCTTTGGATGGTAAGTCGCAAGGATCAGTAGGGCGTCGGCGTCGGCATCGGCTCTGGGCCCGGCGAAGGCGTCGTGACGACCGGCTGCGTGGGCGCCGTCGGCGCCGAGCTCCCTCCGCACGCGGCGTACCCGACGGCAATCAAGAGGAACATCAAGAGCATGACGAGTTTCTTCATTCGAGCTCCTTTCTGGAACGTCGCGCTCCGGCGCGGCGGTGATCTGTCGACACCCGATGAAGGAGCAATCGGATTGCCACCGGATCTCGCGCTTCCTCATCTGAATTTCAGAGAAGGCGCAACTTCTTACCGATGTCGGAGTTGATCGTCCTTAATGTCCGCTAAAGCTCCGGTCCGTGATATCTCTTCGAGCACAACCTTCAGCCGCGGTACGGAGGGACGAATGAGAAGACGCGCTGCGAGCACGAAGAACGGAGCCCTGAACCGGAGGACCCTTTTTCGCTACGCCGGAGCGGGCGGCGTCCTCGCGATGCTCCCCGCCGGCGCCGGGCGGGCCGCCGCGCTTCCCGCGCCGGATGCGCCGGATGCGCCGAAGGCCGATCCGTTCGATCTCGAGGAGGCCACGATCATGGACCTCCAGAAGCGGATGGTCTCCGGCCAGGATTCGGCCCGCACGCTCACGGAGAAGTACCTCGCGCGCATCGAGGCGCTCGACCGGCGCGGGCCGCAGCTGCGTTCGGTGCTAGAGATCAACCCGGACGCCGTCGAAATCGCCGAGAAGCTCGACACGGAGCGCAAGTCCGGGCGGGTCCGCGGGCCGCTTCACGGCATTCCGGTCCTGATCAAGGACAACATCGGAACCGCGGACCGCATGACGACGACGGCGGGGTCGCTCGCGCTCGAGGGATCGATTCCCTCCGCCGATTCCTTCGTCGCGAAGATGCTGCGCGAGTCGGGCGTCGTGCTCCTGGGAAAGACGAACCTCTCGGAGTGGGCGAACTTCCGCTCGACGCATTCCACCTCCGGGTGGAGCGGGCGCGGCGGGCAGTGCCGCAACCCGTATGCGCTCGACCGCAACGCGTCCGGCTCGAGCTCCGGTTCCGGGGCCGCGACGGCGTCGAATCTTTGCGCGGCGTCGATCGGCACCGAGACGGACGGCTCGATCGTGTCGCCGTCGAACAACTGCTCGCTCGTCGGCATCAAGCCGACGCTCGGCTTCGCCAGCCGCGCGGGCATCATCCCGATCGCGCACAGCCAGGACACGCCGGGCCCGATGTGCCGCACCGTCGCGGACGCCGCGATTCTCCTCGGCGCGATCTCGGGGACGGACCCCGCGGACCCGGCGACGAAGGAGAGCGGCGCGAAGGCCTTCCGCGACTTCGCCAAGCTCCTCGACCCGAAGGGGCTCGAAGGAGCCCGCATCGGCGTTCCCCGCAAGGTCTTCTACGGACAGAACCCGGCCGCGGACCGCATTGTCGGGAAGGCGATCGAGGACATGAAGCGGCTCGGGGCGGTCATCGTGGATCCCGCCGACGTTGACAACGCGAGCGCGTTCGAGAAGACCGAGTTCGAGGTCCTGCTCTACGAGTTCAAGGCGGACCTGAACGTCTATCTCGCCGCTCTCCCCGGCGCGCGCGCGCGCTCGCTCGCGGACCTGATCGCGTTCAACGAGAAGAACAAGGAGCGGGAGATGCCCTACTTCGGCCAGGAGATCTTCGAGATGGCCGAGAAGAAGGGGCCGCTGACCGAGAAGGCCTACCGGGAAGCGCTGGAGAAGGACCTCAAGCTCTCGCGGAAGGAGGGGATCGACAAGGCGATGGACAAGCACAAGCTCGACGCGCTCGTCGCGCCGACGAGCGGCCCGGCGACGCTGATCGATCTCGCCAACGGCGACTACGGCGTCAACGGCTCTTCGACCATGCCCGCGATCGCCGGGTATCCGCACATCACCGTTCCGGCCGGCTACTACTTCGGCCTGCCCGTGGGCATCTCGTTCTTCGGCCGCGCCTGGAGCGAGCCGACGCTGATCCGGATCGCCTACGCCTACGAGCAGGGCACCAAGCACCGCCGCCCGCCCCGCTTCCTCCCCACCGCGGACCTCTCGACGCCGTAGCCCGTCGTACCGTCCGCGGTCGCGCCCCTCGCGACGTCCGCGAACGGACGCCTGTCACGCGCCGCGGGGTGCGAGACGGGCTCACTTCCCTGTCACGCCCGCTCGACGACGACCGTGTCCGCGGGGGTGCCATCGAGGGGTGCCAGTGCTTAAACAGCGTCCCCCCGGTCTCGACGCCGCCGCTTGTCCGGCAGGGCGGGAGGGGCAAGCCCCTCCCCTACGGGCACGCCGGAGGTTGTGCGACGCGCTCGAGGCACTACGGCTTGTCGGCGCCGAGCTCCTTCAGCTTCGCGGTGGAGCTGGCGCGGACTCCTTCCTTGACGTCTTCGGGGGACTTGTCGCGGGGAAGGGTCTCGAGGGCCTTGCGGTAGAGGGCGATTGCCTGCTTGCGGTCTCCCGCCTTCATATGGGCCTCCGCGAGGCTGTCGTAGGTGTTGGCGGAATCGGGATAGAGCTTTGTGTTCATGAGGAGGATCGCGATCGCGCCCTTGTACTCGTCGCGGGTGAGGAGCGCGTAGCCGAGCGCGTTCAGCCTCCCCTCGGCCACGGACGGGTCCGACGGATTCGCGTCGCGGAGCCGCTGGTACCCCGCGGCCGCGGCGTCGAACTTGCCAGCCTCCAGGTCCTCGGCCGGCACCCGGACGCTCTCGGCGATCCGCTTTCCGGTCCGCGTCGGCCCTTCCTGCGGCGCTATGACGATTTCGTCGCGGCCCGAAGCGTCCTTGCCAAACCGGTACTCGACCTCCGCGTCCGCGCGGAGGAACTTATCGGCGGAGATCGGGATGAGCTCGAATCCCTTCTGAAGTGAGAAGTGCGCGTCCATCCGCTCCTTGTTGGGTGTCAACGTCAGGACCTCGTCGGAGGAGAGCTGGTAGCGCCCGGCGCGCGAGGAGAGCGCCGCCGCGTCGAGCTTCGCCGCGTCGACCGGCTCGTTTCTGTATCCCTCCCACTTGTAGGCGGCGGCGATGGAGCGGACGACCTCCACCATGACTTCGCCCCCCTTCTCCCCGTTGGTCATGACGACCGCGCCGTACCCCTTGTCCCGGTTCGCGGTCATCACGCAGCGAAAGCCCTCGTTCGCGCCGTCATGAGAAAAGTAGGTCGCCGCGCCCCGTTTCTGGACGCCGAGGCCGAGGCCGTAATCGTCGAGGACCGGCGTGACCATCTTCTCTGCCAGCTCCTTCGGCAGCACGCTCCCCGGTTTTCCGGAGAGCGCGCGCTCGAGCCCGAGCGCGAACCGCGCGAGATCCGACGGCGTCGTCCACAGACCCGCGGCCGCCATCTCCGGATATGTGTGCCGCTTGCCCGGGATCGTCCGTCCCTGATTGTCGTGTCCCGCCGCGGCCGACTTGAGCCGCTCGGGCGGGAGAGGCTGCTCGTACGTGCTCTCCTTCATGCCGAGCGGCGCGAGCACACGCTCGGCGAGGATCTGCGGGTACGGCCTCAGTTCAACGTCGATCAGCGCCTGCTGCACGATCGTGTAGCCGCCTCCGGAGTAGCGGTACTCCGTTCCCGGCGCGATGTCCACGCGGATCGGCGCCGTGTTCGCTGGCGAGGCGCCGTCGAGCACCTGCGTCAGGAGGGGAACCGGCCGCCCCGCGGCGTAGCCGGGGAAGCCGTGAACCGTGAGGCCGCCGGTGTGCGAGAGGAGCATCGCGAGCGTCACGGGAGTCTTGCGCGTCCAGTCGTTCTCCGGGAGCTTCCACGACTTCAGGAACTCGTTGATGTTCCGATCGAGCGCGAGCTTCCCTCGCGCGACCTCGGAGAGCGCCGCCATCGCCGAGACGGACTTGCTGATCGAAGCCGCCTGGAAGAGAGTCGCGTCGGTGGCCGGGGAGAGCGCGTCGGCGTCGGCGACTCCGTACGCCTTCGCCCAGAGGATCCCTCCGGAGTCGAAGACGGCGATCGAGACGGCGGGCACCTTGTGGAACCGCATCCGTTCCTCGATCGTCCAGGTCTTCTCCCCCTTCAAGAGGACCGCCGGCCTCAAGCCGTGCTCGACCAGTTGGATCTCGGGCGCCGGAGCCGGACTCGCGCCCGCGCTCCCGGCCAGGATCAGAAGCGCGGCGGCGGCTCGCGCGAGCTTACGCATGAAAATGACCTCCCTGTCGAGGATACGCGCAAAGGGCTTGCGGGTTGCGATTGGCGGCGGATCAGCGGCCGACCGGCCGCGTCACGACGGGCTCGAAGCGGTCGTTGTCCGGACCGAAATTCGCGACGAGATAGGCGATGAGCGCATCCCTCGAAGATTCCGGCACCGGCGCTCCCCAGCCGACCATCTTCGCGACGCTCGCGCTCCACTGCTTCTCGTTCAAGCGCTGCTGCCGGAGCATGTCGCCGGAGTGGCAGCGCACGCAGGCGATCTCGACCAGCGCCTTCCCTTCGCCCGGAGGCAGCGTCGCCAGCCGCGTCCCCAGGACCGGCAGGTTCTTGTCGAAATTGACGGGGACCTCTTTCGCCTTCGACTTCGGAGATTTCTTCTTTCTCTTCGCGGCGGCATCCGTGCCTTCGGGCAGGCACCAAAGGAGGAACGCGAAGAGCAGGAGCGGCAGGACGGCGAGCCGTCGCCTCACGCGGTCACCTCGATCTCGGCGGAGTGCCAGCCGTTGTAAAGGTAGCCGCTCTGGTTCCACACCGCTTCCCGCGGCTGCTCGGCGCCCCGGACATCCGTCGCGCGAGCGAAGAGCGTGACCCGGCCGGCGGCCGCCGGCGTGTAGCGGAAGGACCAGAGCCGCCAGGCATAAGGATCGTGCTGCGGGTCGAGCGCGGCCGCGCGCCAGGACGTCCCGCCGTCGTCGGAGACTTCCACCTTCGCGATGTCCTTCGCTCCGGAGAACGCGAAACCCCGGACCGCGATCGCCTCGCCCACCCGCGCGCGCGGGGGCGCTTCGGTGATGTTCGACTTGACGAAGAGCTCGGTCACCGGACGCATCTCTTCCGGCTTGAACGTCACCCCGGGCGCTCCCGGCTCCTTCGGATACTTGTACGCCGTCTCCATGTAGAAGCCCTTCTGCGGCTCCGGCTGCGGCGAGAGGCGCGTCAGCCATTTCATCCAGTGGTCGCCCGCCCAGCCGGGAACGACGAGCCGCGCAGGCGCGCCGTGCAGGGAAGCGAGCGGCTCGCCGTTCATCTCGTAGGCGACGAGCGCGTCTTCGAGCGCCTTCTCGATCTCGACGCTCCGGTGAAACGGCGGGACCTTCTCGGGCGGCTTGTCGGCTCCGAACGTGTGGAGATGCAGCGCGGAGGACTTCCTACCGGCGCGGTCGAGCAGCTCCTGGACGCGCACCCCCGTCCAGAGCGCGTTCCCGACGGCGCCGTATTTCCATTGCACGCCCGGCAGGACCGGCTTGTAGAGACCGCGGCCATTGCCCGCGCACTGGAGCACGCACGTCGCGGTCGCGCGCGGCATTCTCTTCAGATCCGCGATCGTCAAACGCAGCGGACGCTCCACCTCGCCGTCCACCGTCAAGGCCCAGCGCTGGGCGTTCTGGTACGCGGGGTTCCAGTGGTGGCGCACGAAGAAGAGATCGTTCGGCGTGATGTACGTTGTCAGCGCATCAAGCGGCGTCTCCGCGTCGGTCGGGTAGCCGTTGACCTGGAGCATCCGCCTCCTGGAATTCGGCACCGCGCCCGGCGGAAGAGAAGCCTTCACCGCAGGCAGCAGCGCCGCCGCCCCGGCCAGCGCGAGAAACCGGCGCCGATCGAGTCCTGTCGCGCGTTCCTCCCTGGTGCTCATTGGATTGGCTACTCGAAAAAATTCTATCCCGCTCTGCGTCCTTCCCTTACCCCTCTCATCCCGAGCGTCCCCTCCCCCTGTCATCCTGAGCGTCCCTCCCCCTGTCATCCTGAGCGAAGCGAAGGATCTGCTCCGGTGTTTCCAGAGTTACGGAGCAGATCCCTCTTCGCTTCGCTCCTCGGAATGACAGGCAAGGTATTCTGCCGCGAGACGAAAGGTGCCAGGGCAAATGCGGGTATCAGGTATCAGGTGCCAGGTGTCAGGTTCTGGAACGGGGCCCCGTCTTCCCTGACACCTGATACCCGACACCTGGCACCTGCATTTCCCCTGACACCCCAAACCTGACACCTTCTCTTAGCTGAATTCGGCAACGACCGGCGCGTGGTCACTCGTCCCGACGTCCGCCAGCACGGCACAACTCGTCGCCTTCCCGGCCAGGCCCTCGCTCGCCAGGATGTAATCAATTCGCCAGCCGATATTGCGCTGGCGGAGGTTTCGCCAGGGAGCCCACCAGGTGAAGAGATTCTCGTTGTCGGGGTCGAGGGCTCGGGCGACGTCCACGACGCCGGCGGAGAGGATTCGCTCGAAGACTTCGCGCTCGTCGGGGCGCTGGCCGATCGCACCGGGCTTCAACTCCTTGGGGTGGACGTCCTTGTCGGTGCGCGCGACGTTCAGGTCGCCGCAGAGGACGAGCTGGCAGCCCGACGCCCGGGCCTCGGCGACGTAGCCGGACATCGCCTCGAGGAACCGCATCTTCGCGGGAAAGTCTTTGCCGCCGTTGGGAACGTACACGGAGGCGACGGAGAGTCCCGCCATCTTCGCCACCACGATCCGGTTCTCGTTGTCGAACGCGGGGTGGGAGAATTCCGGCCTCTCGGGAAAGACGTCTTTGCGGACGTGCAGCCCGACGCCGGAGTACGCCTTCTCTCCGTGCCAGTAGCACCAGTACCCTTCCATCTCGCAGAGGGCCGCGGGCACCTGGCTCGAGTGCGCCTTGATCTCCTGGAGGCAGACGACGTCCGGCCGGTCGCGCTCGATCCATTCCCGCAGCTGCGCCTCGCGCGCGCGGATGCCGTTGACGTTCCAGGTCGCGATCTTCATTCGGAGGGGACTCGAGCGAGGATCTCCGATCGCGCGATTTCGAGGGCCGCGCGGCGAGCGGGGCTCGGGTTCCTGGCGAGCTGCTCGTCGATGCGCGCAAGCATCATCTGGATGCGCCGGCGGGCGGCGATCGTCTCGGCGTCGGGGCGACGGACGCTCGGTCCGGCGCCCCTCTCATCCGCGGCCTGCTCTTTCTCGGCTCCCAGGTCCTCCTCGCTGCGGCCCCAACCCCTGGCCATGAGGAGAGCTTATCGCCCGCGCCTTCGCTCATGCGAGACTTCTCCCCGGAGGTGCCATCGTGCCGACACTGACTCTGAACCCCGAACAGGCGGAAACCCTGGCGCAAGTGCTGGCGGAATACGTCTCGGACCTCCGGATGGAGGTGGCCAATACCGACAGCATGGAGTTTCGTGACGACCTGAAGAGGAAGGAAGTCTTCCTGAAGGACCTCATTACCCAGCTCGGAAAGACCGCTCCCTCGGCGCCGTAGGGGCAGGGGGCACGACCGAGGAAACGAACTCCCGGACGCGGGCGATGGCCTCCGAAAGGTTCTGCGGCTCGGTACGGCCGGAGCTTGCCCGCGGCTTGAAGGAGTGGTCTCCATCCTCGATCCAGACGATCCGGATCGCGGCGGAGAGCCGATAGCCCGCGACGTCCTCGCGCGATCCCAACGAGTCGCGCGTGCCTTGCACGAGGAGCGCGGGCGTGCGCAGTGTCTCGAGGTGCTTCGTGCGGAGACGGTCGGGTTTGCCCGGCGGATGGAACGGATATCCGAGGCAGACGAGCCCGCGGACGCCGGCCTCGTCGGCGACCATGCTCGCGATGCGCCCTCCGAGAGACTTGCCGCCGATGACGAGACGCTTGCCGCCGCCCAACTCCGCGATCACCTCGCGCCACGCCTGCTCGAGGACAGGGCCGCGATCGGGCGCCCCGCGCTTCCCCCCTTCCCGCCTCGCTCGCATATAGGGAAACTCGAAGCGCGCCACCCGCACGCCGCCCTCGGACACGCCGAGCGCCACGACGTTCATGAACGCGGAGTTCATCGGCGCGCCCGCGCCGTGCGCGAGCACGAGCGTGATCGGAGAATCCTCCGGACCATCGAAGAGAAGGCGCGTGTTTTCCATCGTTGTTTCTCGTGGCTCCAGGTCAGAGGATGGAGAAGAGACGAGTCAATGCGATACCGCCGCCTCAAGCACAGCGTCCGGGATCCCGGCCCTCTTCCAGTCAACAATCTGGTCCGCGCCAAGAGACACCGATCCCTTGAGGCTCTTCACGTAGCCGACGATCACCTCCGTACCGACACCGGCCCGCATCATCTCGAGGATTTTCCCTTTGAGATCGGTTGGTGAGAGCGGCTGTTCACCGGATGCCCGCTGACCCATCCATGCCTTCTGGAATCCGGCGTTCCCGATCAGGTTTGCATACGTTCTCTTGAGCGCGTCGCTGATCTCCTCGTTGTAGTTCTCTTCCTTGAACGAACTGCCCCACTGGTGGGCATCTCCCATCACGACGCCTTCCCAGAGCATTTTGCCGGTTCGATCCTCCAGGCGGAAACGCATGGAGACAGCCGTCGAGTAGGTTTGATCTTCCGTCACGAGCAAGTTCGCGATCTCACCGTGAAGCACGAGGTCCTCATTTCCGAGCCGGACGCCCCACTCCACGAGGCATCTCTTCAGGACCGTCGTCGCAAACTCTTCGATCGAGGAAGTTGCTCGGACCGGAACCGCCGTGCTGTGCTCACGATTTTCTCCGACGAGCTTCCGATCGGAGAGGCCTCGGGCATCTGTCAGGGGAAGTACCTCGATCGTGCGATTCGCGGAGATCCCCTCGGTTGCCGGGATGTTGGCGCTGACGTTCTCCTTTGGTGTGAAACGAAGAACGATGAGCTTCTCGCTCGCGAACCGGGAGCACCCAACCGGCAGAATCCCAAGAACGAGAAGAGACCCCACCGCAAAGGCGCCCCCGCGACAGAGAACTCGCCAACCTGTCGAGCCTCGAAGGACGATCGGTCCACCGCCGAGCGACGCCTTAACCAAGAGCATTATCTCGGGCCCGGACGAGTATAGCCACCCGACTAGAACGAGGTGACGCCAGGGGATTCAACCTCAACGGCTGTCGCTTCCCCGTTCACCTTCGGGTTGCGGGCGCGCCGCCGCGAACGGGGGACGCGACGGGTGGCGAACGCCGTGGCGACGCTCGTTTGCGCGGCGGTCGTTGGGAAGATCCGAGCCAGAGGAGAGTTCTTCCTCCTCCAACGGGACGACCGCTTCCGCCGGCTCGCCGATCACGTTGACGGACCACGACTCCAGCGATTCCGTCGGGATCCCCTGCACGGCGTTGATCGCCGCGACGATGCGGCGCGCGTCGTCCGGGAATCGCGCGCTCGCCAGCGTCCAGCCGCTGGCATCGAGGATGTCGCGGCCGTTCTGAATCCACGGTTTCGGCTGATGATTCCGCTTGTCGTGCGTGCCCATGCTCTCCGCCCCCGAAAAATCGCACCCCCACACGAACTCAAATTGATATTCATTCTGCCTCTACCGCTCCCGTTTGTCTCTAGGACATTGGTCCTGATGCAGACGGATCGGAATCAACGCGTGACCCCTCGATCCGGCCGCCGATCGTTGGCCTCTTCCGACCTTCCGCGCGGAATGGAGAGCGATTCCCAGCGGCTCCCGGCGAAGTGCTTCGCCAGGAACACGAGCTGCCCGACGTGGTAGGCGTAATGGACGAGCTGCCGGTTGATCGCCCGGAGCACCGTGTGCGGCTTGCCGCGGATCGTCACGATCCTCTGGAGATCCTCGGCCTTGAGGGGCTCGAGCGCCGCAAAGAGAACGCTCCACCCCTCGTTCCAGCGCTCCTCGAGACTCTCGCGCGTGTCGGCCGGCTCGACGAGGAACTCGGAGTCCCGGTGCCGGTCCTCCTTCTCTCCGTCGCTCGTCAGAAAATCGGTCCAGCGCGAGCGCAGGTTGCCGGCGATGTGCTTCACGATGAGCGCGATGCTGTTGGATTCCGCGTCGAGCGTCTTGAAGAAGTCCTCCGGCGCCGTCTGGGCGAGCGCGCGGTCCGAGAGTTTCTTCAGGCCTCGGAATTGATGGATCGCCTCTCCGAGATAGCCTGCGTCTTCCACTTCCGTCCTCGCATCCTCCGCTCTCTTCCGGGTTGAGAGGGAATCTCCATCCGTCATAATGCGTCGCGCGCGCCTTAATGGGAAGGCCCGATTTTGCTTGAAAGGAAACGGTACCGAATGAAGAGGACAGCGTCGATTCTCGTGGCGGCCCTCGCGGCGATCACCCTGGCGGCGTTCCCCGCGTCCGGCGATGAGAAGAAGGGGAACGCCGACAAGGAGAAGAAAGGCGAATCGAAGATGCAAAAGACGCCGAGCGGTCTCCAGTACGAGGACGTCAAGGTCGGCACGGGCGCCGAGCCCAAAAGGGCCAGACCTGCGTGATGCACTACACGGGGTGGCTCTGGCAGGACGGCGCGAAGGGCAAGAAGTTCGACAGCTCCGTGGACCGGGGCACGCCCTTGAGTTCCCGCTCGGCCAGGGCATGGTGATCAAGGGGTGGGACGAGGGGATCGCCACGATGAAGGTCGGCGGCAAGCGCAACCTCCTGATTCCTCCGTCGCTTGGTTACGGAGCCACGGGGATATCCCGGCGCCATCCCAGCCAACGCGACGCTTTTCTTCGAGGTCGAGCTGCTCGGAGTCAAGTAGAGGTCCGGTGGCCGGGGCGGTTCGCCGCCCCTCCTCCACCTGAAACCCGAAACGTGCAAGCCCGGCTGTGCTAGGCCGTTAGAGAATCCATGACTCGACTGCTGACCGCTGCCCTGACAGCTTCCCTCGCGGCGATTGCTCAGACCCGGAACTGCGTCGGAACTTAGCCGAGAGCGGTTCCCGCGCCAGTGTCCGAGTTTGAAACTAGGACACTACCGACTCTTGACACCCTTTCGCGCGCTCCTTATTTAGCCGAGTCGAGCGGTTTGAGCGCAGGGCCAGTCGCTTCAAGAATCTGGATCTGCGCCGGTATGGTGATCTCCATGCCGACCGCTTTCGGGGAGCACCTGAGCTGGCTGACCTTTCCGCGTATCTCGACCGTTTTTCCTATCAGTCCGGAAAAGTCATCACCGCCAATCCGCCGACCACATTGCCATCACCGCGGAAACTGAGCCTGCCGGACGCGGGAAAGCAGACCAGAAAGCCGTCGTCGGCTGACTCCTGAAAGTGGAGGATCTCCCAGTCGCCCTTCTGCTCGACGCGCGAGACGGTGCCGTTCGCGATCATGCCGAAGTTGATCCAGGTGGGGTTGTAGTCGGCGATGGCCCTGTGCAAGGCCTTGTCCCCAGACCTCATCTGCTCGTTTCGATCAGGGGGAGGCACGAGCCGCTTCAGCTGCTCAGGACTCATGCCGGCAGCTGAAACCTCGACTTGCTCGGTGATGTCCCACCAAGTGGTCTGGCCTTCCGGCTGGACGACGTCCACCGTGGCACGCGACGCTGGATATTGACAACTGGAGGGCCAAACTGCAGCGGCCACGCGGCCGTTTTCAGGGGAACCTGCTGGCCGTTCACGACGGCATAGTCAACCTCGAGCCGGGCCGTATGCCCGCCGTATTGGCTGCTACTCGTATCCGTGACCTTCAGATAGACATCCGTGCCGCGCTTCAGCTCGAGGCGTCAACGCGGTCCTTTGCGCCTCTTGGTGGCTGCATATCACATTCAATCGCGCGTGAAATCGCTTTCCGGACTGGATGTCCGTAACGTTGATCGGCTCCATCAGAATGGTCTGCATGCGGCTGCCCGCCAGGATCGCCCGCGTGATGCTCGTCGCGGCGCTCGCCGACGGGACGCCGCGCGGGTAGCGGCGCGTTTCCGGAACTCCGCGACTGACATGGAGTAGGGACAGCCACACTGCGTGGCGAAGCTCAGAGTCGAATTGGCCGGCAGCAGCACGGCACCGGCGGCCGGCCAGGCGATGCGCCGGTAAACGTTTTGCGAATCGAGCCGGCCATCCCTGGCTTTTCCGATCTTCTCGGTGATGATCTGCAGATCGAGATGACCACCGTTCGCCGTTGACCCGTTAAGCGGGACGAGCCTTACGAAAACGGAGACTTCCGTGCCAGCCGGGATCAGCTCAACCCGCCCTTTCAAACCTTCGGTAACTTCCGGGGCGATCGCGGAGATTCTCGTTGTCGACGGGTTGAGGCCGCGCTGTACTCGCCATCGAGCGCATTGTCCAAGCGCCCGCGCACGGTGAGCGTGAATCCGGAGTCCGCCCTCGGCATCGTCGGCACGATCACCGGCTCGAGCAGGTGACGTAGCCGGCTGACCGGAAACAACCACGGCCGTGGCCGGCAGGTGGTCCGGATCGGTGCTCCAGCGATCGTGGTAGAACTGGAGCTCGTGGACATCGCCGGAGCTCACCGTGAAATAGGGACAACTGGTCATCGAAGCCTTGCGGTCCCGGTCGCACAACTTCGTAAACGGGTCGGTGGCGCTCATGCAAGCCTCGTAAGCGCGGCGCCTCGATGAGTTCTCCACCCAGTTGTTCCCGTTGAAACACGCCGCCCAGGCATTCTCGTGCTCACCGGCAAGGCGCGTGGCGCCGTCTCCCTGGCAGTAGTCTTCCCCCGGTCCCTTGAAGCGTGCGCAGTGCGCATTGAGCGCGTTCGAAGCTTCGCGGATGGCAAGTCGGATGTTCGTCCATCGAGACTCGCCCGGCGTCGCGCCCGCGAGCTTCAGCATGAAGGACGCTCGATCGTGCCCAGGATATGTACGCTCGTCTCGAGGACCATGACCCGCTACGGATGAGCTCGCTGAGCTCATCCTGCTTTTCCGACAGAAGTTGCACCTAGGTCACGCACTTCGCGGTTGAGCCGCGCTTCCAGTTGATCCAGCAAGCCGTGAATTTTCCGATGACAGGTGCTGTCTAGCGCTTGCGTGCCTTTCATGCCTTCGTTGATCCGGTTAATCTGTTCCGCTTCCGCCTCTTTCTCAGCGCCCGCCTAGCGGCTGCCTTCGCGAAGGCGAAGACGTGAAAGACAGAGAGAGAAGCAGAACGACAGGCTGACGACGGTGCCATCGGCAGATCCTCCGTTGTGTCTAGACGCAGCCTGAATGATACCAAGCATATGGATCGGAGATCGTCATCAAGGGGTGGGACGAAGGGGTCGCGACGATGAAGGTCGGCGGGAAGCGCAACCTGCTCATTCCTCCGTCGCTCGGCTACGGCGCGCGCGGGGCCGGAGGGGTCATTCCGCCAAACGCGACGCTCCTGTTCGAAGTCGAGCTGCTCGGAGTCAAGTAGACGGGAGGGCGGGGCGGTTCGCCGCCCCGCCGTTCCATTCTCGGACGGAGGTGAAACTCGGCTCCGCCGATCCGTATGACTAAGAGATGACGCGGCTCCCGATCGCCCTCCTGGCCCTGCCGCTGGCGGCGCTCTTCCAGACGCGGGACTGCGCCGAGTCGCGGTCCAGGGCCACTCCGCCCGTGCCGACTGCCGTCCCCGCGGCGCCGACGGCGGTTCCCTCCCCGTTGCCCCCGCCCGCTCCGACCGAGGCCCCCGATCTCTTCGTCAGCATCGTCCGCCCGGTGCTCAGGGCGCACTGCGCTCCCTGCCACGAGCCGGGCGGAAAGATGTACGGGCGGCTTCCCTTCGACGATCCGAAGGTGCCGTCGTCCCACTCCGAGGGAGTGTTGCGCCGCCTGAAAGGGGAAGACAAGGAAGCGTTCGAGCGCTGGCTCGCGACCCTCAACCACGGTGAGGACGAGCCGAGAAATTGAGTCGTGAAGCATGTTCCTCACGTGTCATCCTGAGCGCAGCGAAGGATCTGCTCGCTCCTGATGTGGAGCAGATTCTTCGTCGCTTCGCTCCTCAGAATGACAACGGTGAGCGAACCGCGCGCTACGGCATTGCTTCGAGCTTTTTCTTGAGCGACGCGATCGTCTTATCCGAGCGCTGGCCCGGCGGGAGGTCTTCGGCGTAGCGGAGAGTCTCCTCCATGGTCTTGCGGGCGTTGGCGGAGTCGCCCTTCGCGGCGTAGATGTCGGCGCGCGACTGGAGGATGCCGACCTTCCGGGGGCCGTACGCCTTCGACAGCGCGCGGTCGGAGGCGGCCAGGGCGTCGTCGTATTTCTTCATGGCCTTGTACGCGGCGGCCAGGCGCGCCGGCGGGTTGTAGTCGTCGGGAAGATCCCGCTCGGAGGCTTCGAGCATCGGGATGGCGCGCTCGGGCTCCCCGAGCGCGATGTACGTCCCGAGCCGGTGCGAGTCGAAGACCGCCCGCGCCTCGGGGGTCTTCGCGTGCGCCGCTTCCCCTTCGAGAAAGGCGGCGCGCTCCGTAAGCACCTTCCGCATCCCCTCCACATCCTTCGCCTCCTCCCGCTCGGACGCGAGAGTTTCGTAGACGGAGGAGATGTCGTCCGCCGCGATGTCCGGCCGTCGTTCCGCGAGGACTTCCCGGCAATGGCCCACGAACGCCCTGACGAGCTCCGCGCGCGAGGGGTCGTCGGGCTTCAGGGCGAGCGCGCAGTCGAGCCCGGTCGCCGCGACGTTGGCGGCCGAGGAGGTGCTGCGCAGTCTCGCGAACGCTTCGCGGGCCGTGTCGGCGCACCCTTTCTGGTCCTTGACCCGCTGGAGCGCGAAGAGGAGCGACTCGACCGCGCGGCCGTAGCGCGGCCACTCCTTTGGCGCCCTGGACAGGGCCTCGCGATAATCCCGGACCGCGTCGGCGTTCTTCCCCTCGCCGTAGGAACGGTCGGCGCGGGCGAGGATCTCCTCGACTCCCTTCTCGCGCCCCCGTACGGACTGGCGGCCGTCGTCCAGGATCTTCAGGATCTGTCCGACCGACGCGCCGCCGACCCATCGCAGCGCGACCTTCTCGCTGCTCGAGTCGAGAATGTAGAAGGAAGGCCACGCCTCGACGGGGAATTTCGTCAGGAACGAAGCGTTGCCCCGCTTTTCCGTGTCAATCGAGAGCCAGACGAACTGTCCGGCGTGCCGCGCGAGCGCCTTGTCCGTGAAGACATAGGCCCTCATCGATCGGCACGTGTGTCACCAGGGCGCCCAGGCCTCGACGAAGATCGGCAGCTTCTTCGCTCGGGCCTGCGCCAGCGCTCCCGGGTAGTCGTCCGCGATGAACGGGACGGCCGGAGGCGGCTCCGCTGAGCGCGCGCCCAGGAACGCCGAGGCTGCGGCCAGCGCGAGCACCGCGGGTCTGAGTGAGAAAATAGTCATTCCTTAATGGTAACAGGGCACAGGCGGGATAAGACTCGACGAACGCAGACGTCCTTGCAGACATGAGAAGAATCGCGCGAGGGCTCGGGCTGCTGCTCCTGGGCGCGGCCGCCTCGGGGCCCAACCGGTCGAGCCCCTTCCGGGAGCCGCGGGTCATTCCCATGGGAGAGAGCCGCAAACCGGAAGCGCTCGCGGCCGGCGACTTCAACCGCGACGGGAAGCTCGACCTGGTCGTGGCGAGCGATGGCGCCAACGATGCGGTCGTCTTTCTCGGGGATGGGCGCGGCGGATTCCGGCGGGGCGGGTCTTTTCCGGCGGGACCGTCTCCGACGGAGATCGCGGCCGCCGACTTCAATCGGGACGGACGTCTCGACCTGGCGATCGCGAACCACGGAGTTCCGAGCGTGACGCTCCTGCTCGGAGACGGGAACGGGGGGTTCCGGCCGGCTCCCGGATCTCCGTTCTCCGTGAGGAGCCGTCCCCATCCGCACACGATCGGCGCGGCCGATGTCAACGGCGACGGCCTTCTCGACCTCGTCATCGACAGCTGGGGGGAGAACAGGCTGACGCTCCTCGCCGGCGACGGAAAGGGCGGCTTCGCGCTCCCCGGCGTTCCGATCGAGGCGGGGCGAAAGCCCTACCGGAATCTCCGCGTGGCCGATCTCGACGGTGACGAAAAGCCCGACATCGTCGTTCCCAACATGGTTGAGCGCGGAGTCACGGTCCTCTTCGGCGACGGCCGCGGAAGATTCCGCGGCTCGGAGCGCCCGCCGATCGCCGCCGGCCCCTCCCCTTTCACCGTGGCCGTGGCCGACATCAACGGCGACGGAAAACCGGACATCGTTGTCGGAAACTACTCCGGTCAGATTTCGGACCGGAGTGGCGACGCGCTGACCTTTCTCCTCGGAGACGGCCGCGGAAACTTTCGCCTCGGTCCGGGAATCGTGTCCGGGCACGCACCCGGTAACGTGGAAGCGGCCGACGTGGACGGCGACGGGATCGCCGACGCGGTCCTCGTCAACGCAGGAAGCGGCGACCTGACTGTCGCGTTTGGCGGCCCCGGCGGCCTCTCCCCCTCTCGCACCGTGACGGTTTCGGGAGCAGGAAGGAGCTGGCGCTTCCTGTTAGCCGACTTCGATCGAAACGGCCGGGCCGACGCGGTCACAGCCAGCGCCGAGGACCACACCGTAAATATCTTCATCGCGCGCTGAGCCGCGGATGACATGCGCCCTCGCGCCGAGATTTCGGTTTAGGATAGCGACCGAGAATCAGGGACCGCATGGAATCGGAAATCTCCTCGCCGGATTCGCGCGAGATCGCCAAAGCCGTACTGCTCGACGGCGAGCAGCGGGCGCGGCTCCTCGCGTACGCCCGTTCCCGGTTCGGAATCGAGCCCGCGGACGCGGAGGATCTGCTTCAGGAAACGGCGTTGGAACTGCTGCGGCACCGGTCGGTCGTGCGGAGCCCGAAGGGATTCACCTTCCGGATCTTCCATGTGCAATGTTGCCGCTTCCTCGAGACGCGACGGGCGCGTCGTCGGGTCTTCGACAGCGCGCCCGTCACGCCGGAAACGCTCTGCGACACAACGGGCGTGGAGACGACGCGGCGGCGGGTCGAGCTCCGGTCGATGCTGCGAACGATCTCTTCCTCCTGCCGCAAGATCCTCCTGACGTACTACGTCGAGGGACGCAGCCTCCAGGAGACGGCGCAGGCGATTCCGCTTCCGTATTCCGGCGTCTGGAGCACGATCAGCGGCTGCCTGAGGAGGCTTCGGGCGTGTCTGGACTCATGATTTCCGTTCATCTCGACGAGTTCACCCTCCTGCGGTACGCAGTGGAGGACCTCGACAACCAGGAGCGCGAGGCCGCGGAGGAACACCTCCACGCCTGCGGGCGCTGCGCCACGGCGCTCGACGCGATGAAAAAGCTCGACGAGCAGCTCCGGGAGGTGACCTGGGACGCCGGCGTGGACGACGCCTTCCCTCCCGGCGATCCCTTCGCGCAAAGGCCGGAGGCGCCGCGGCGGCCGGGGGCCGAGGCCTTCGCCCGGGACGGCGAGAGCCTCGCGATGGTCGCGCTCGATGCCTCGGAGCGGGCCCGCACAGAGAGCGGCCGCATCCTCCAGACCGCCAGGAGCTCGCCTCGGGAGCTGGCGGCGGCGGTCCTCTCCGCCTCCCCTCTCTCCAACCTGACGTTCCGATTCGCGCTTCTCTATGCGATGCAGGAAACCGGTCTCGTGATCGCGGAGAGCCCCGTGCGAGCGCTCGGATTCGCGCTCGCCGCGCTCGACCGCATCACCGCCGAAACGGAAAGTAATTCCGCGCCGGCCCTCGAGCGGATCCTCCCTCTTAAGGCGCTCGCGGCGCAGGCCCACCTGCTCGCGGGACAGGCGCGCAACTGGACGGGCGAGCTCGAGGACGCCCGGCGGCACTTCGAGGAGTCCTACCGGCTCTTCGGACTATCCACGGGAGACGACCTGAGTCTCGCGATCGTGGAGCTCGGCGAATCGCAACGCCGCGCGTTCGCCGGCGATCCCGTCACCGGCCTCGCGCTCGCCGGCCGGGTCCGCACGACGTTCGAGGACCTGGAGCTCGAGGACTACGTCGCCCGCGCGCGGGTCGCCGAGGGCACCTGCCTGTTGAAGCTGGGGAGGGAGAACGAGGCGCTCGACGCCTACCGGAGCGCGCTGCCTGTCTTCCACGAGCGCGAGCTCTGGAGCAACTACATGGGTGCCTTGAGCTCCATCGCCGCCACCCTGTCGGCGATGGGGCGCCTCGACGAGGCGCGCCGCGAGTACGCGCGCGCCTTGAAATCCGTGTCGCGCGAGCGACACGCGGCCTGGGTCGGCTACATCCGCAACGGTCTCGCGCTCGTTCTGTTGCGGGCGCACAACTATCGCGGCGCGGCGCTCGCGTTCCTCCAGGCCGCGCAGCACTTCCGCGAAACGGGCAACATCGGCAATGCCTTGACGGCCGATCTCTACGAGGTCGAGAGCTGGGCGCTCGACGGCAATCTCGACCGCGCCGCCCAGCGCTTCGAGATCTTCCGGGCCGAGGTCGCGCGGCACGACGCCCTCGATCCGGCGATTCTCCGGCAGCTCGCGACGGCGCTCTCGGGCAAACAGCCGGACCTCGAAGAGGTCGCCCAGCTTCGGGAATCCGCCGGCCAGCTCCTTCGCCAGCGTTTCCAGGGAACCTCCGCCTAAGAGACGAGCCCCGTCCTGTAGGGGAGGCGCTTGCGCCTCCCGCCCTGCAGGACATGCCGTATCGGCGAGTCCGTCACACTCTTCCGAGGCGACTTCCTTCTCCCGACCGTGGCCGTACCTCGCCGGGGTCATGTCGTGAATAGCGGCAGGGCCGCCGCGAAATAATTTTCTCTCCCGCCGCCAAAAACTCCGCCTTCCGGGCACTTCATAGACGGGAAGGCGGTCAGAGCGCGCTCACACCCGCCTCCGACGAAACGCCCCAGCGGGCGATCAAAGGAGGCCAACATGAGAACGACTCTGTCGCAATTTCCTCTGCGCGACGTCATCGGCCCGATCCCGGCGTAACCTCGCGAGACGCGTCCCGGCTCCCGGGAGTCGGGACGCATCCCACGGTTTCTGTCATTGCCGAGGAGCGAAGAGGGTCTCAGTCGGGCATCCAAGCGCTCAGTTCCGGGCGCTAGGTTCCCGTGCGGCCTCGCTCCTGGTGGACCCGGGCGCGGCGGATGATGGATTCGAGCGCGCCGCGCGAGCTCGAATCCCTTCCGCTCCCGACGTAGGCCTGGAACCCGAGGATGAGATGGTTCAGGAAAACCAGCTCCTCCTGCCTGGCTCGCAGACAGGGAGGCTCGGCGGAGGTCGCTTCCAGTTTTTCGCGGGCGAGCTTCGCCTCCGACAGGACCTGCTGCGCCGCGAGAGGTTCCTTCGCCGCCGAGCCGCCGCCCGATTCGAAGAGGTCGAGAGCCTTGTTCACCGGATGGGTCAGCGCTTCCAGCTCCGCGGCGCAGGCTCCGCGGGCGTTCTCGGCCCGCCGGCGGATCGCCGCGAGCCACATGCGGCGGATCACGGCGCTCCCCGGGTAGATTAACCGCCAGTAGCGGGCGAACGCCCTCCGGGCGGACGCTCCGTTCGCGAAAACGCGCGTCTCCGTCGAAAGGCGGATCCAGCCGCCCGGCTCCTCCCGCAGCCGGAAATTCATCGCGACCTTGCAGGTTCCCTCTCGGTCGAGGCGTGCGAATTCCCGCGGCGCCTCCTCGCCCAGGAGCGACGACCGGTTGCCGAAGACCGTCCCGAAGACGATTTCCCGGTCCGGCTCCTCCGCCAGCAACACGAATCCCGTGTGAAGCGCGACCTCGAGCAGCGGCCGATCCGCCGGCGGGGACAGGATGTTCCGGCCCCTCGTCTCGAAGAACCGCGGCGATCGGATCCAGGTCAGCAGGCGAAAGAACCGGATCTCGTCGGCGGTGACCGCCTTGACCGCCCGGAAGAGAGCCCGCGGCGAGGCATGGACGCGCGTCTCGTGGAACTCGCGGAACTGGCAGGCGGGCACGAAGTCGTCCAGCCGGGAGCGATCCCCTCCCAGTTTCACGGGTGACGCCGGCCACAGCTCCCCCGCCGCGGCCAGAGCGAGCCCGAGCGCGAGAACGCCCGCGGCCGCGCGCCGCGTCCGGATACCGAGGAACCGGAGAGGCTTTGCGAGGGAGACGATCCCGGCCAGGCCGGCGAGCAGGCCCGCGTAGACCGCGGCGACTTCCACGCGCGGAGCCCTTCTCTACTTGATCGCGACGGCCAGCGTGTCGTGGTGGCTGGCGATGAGCGCGCGCAGGTACGGGCCGATCTGCTTCGCGTTCTCGAACCCGGCCGCCTTCGCCGCCGCCTCCTGCCTCGCCTCGGGGATGTCGGCGCTCTCGGCGTAGTGCTTCAGGTCGCGATAGAAGCCGACGGTGAAGAGGTCCCAGTCCGCCCCCTGGTCGCGGACGAAGATCAGGTTCTGAGAGCGGCCGAGCGACTTCAGGTACGCGTTTTCCATTTCGCGCTCGCGCAACAGGTCGCCCCGCTTGCTGGAAAGCGCGTGGAACATCTCGACGTGAAAAAAGCCGGCTCCCGCGAAGCGGCTCCGGACCTCCACCAGCGCGGGGCCGGTCACGAAGACGTCCTCCTGACGGGCGGTCGCGTCGCGGATCTTCTCGACGATGCTCTGCGACGAGCGCATCGCCTTCTCGCGGCGCGCGACGCGCTCGGAGGCGTAGTAGTCCGGGTAGTTTCCAATCGGCCAGAGCAGCATCAGGTCCCACCGGTCCCCCTGGCTGTGGCGCATCCAGAATGGTGTCTCGTCGCCCCCTTCGGCGATCGCGGCGCGGAGCGACTTGTGGAGGTCGATCAGCTCGAGGAGCCTTCCCGGCGCCGCTTGAACGAGGCTCGCCTTGTAGAGGTACGCGGCGGGCGGCGGCGAAGCGGGTGGCGCGGCCAGAAGGAGGGCCAGCGCCGCATTAATCGCATTCACGAAGTCACCTCGGCCCAGTGTATTACGGTGGAGTGAGGGGCCGGTGTCAGGGAACAGGTGTCAGGGAAAATGCAGGTGTCAGGTGCCAGGTATCAGGGGTCAGGGACCGGAGCTTTCTTCCCTGATACCGGACACCTGATACCTGACACCCGCATTTGAACCTGAAACCTTCTAACCTGAAAACCGACCCCTGCCGTGAAACCTTTCCCCCCCCACCGGCGTCTCCCTCCACGAAAGGAGTGTCAGGAAATGAGCTCAACAGCGTTGAAGGCATTGCCGCTGGCCCTCTTCATGCTCGCGTCCGGCGCCGCCGCGATTTCGTCCGGCGACGAGCCGAAGGAGAAGTCCGAGTCGAGGGAAAAAACGATCGTCGTGACCGACGATGGCGTCTTCTCCTCCGACGGCGACGGCGACGAGCCGATCGTGTGGCAGATGTCGGGGCACGGGCGGCATGGATACCTGGGTGTCCGCCTCCTCGAGATGACTCCCGAGTTGCGAACGCACTACGGCGCGCCGAAGGACGCCGGCGTCCTCGTCGCCGGAGTCGAGAGCGAGAGCCCGGCGTCGAAGGCCGGAATCCAGGTCGGAGACATCGTCACCCGCGCCGGCGGCGACCGCATCGAGTCCACGCGCGACCTGACCCGCGCCGTCCGGCGCATGGGCTCGGGCGAGACGCTGAAGCTCGAGGTCTCCCGCGACCGCGCGGTCAAGCAACTGACTGTCAAGGTCGAGGAGCGCCGCGGCGTTGAGATGGATCTGGGAGACCTCGGCCATGACTTCGGCCGGATGGGACGCGAGATAGGACGCGACATCGGCAGGGACATCGGCCGCGACTTCGGACGCCGCTCCTGGGTCTTCCGGAGCCACCCCGAGAGCCTCGACCGGATGCAGGAGAAGCTCGAACAGATGGAGAAGCGCCTGAAGGACATCGAGAAGAAGCTCCCGGCGCGGTAGCCGGGCTCTGTCATCCCTTCGCGCCCTCTCTGTCATCCTGAGCGAAGCGAAGGATCTGCTCTCGTCGCTTCGACAGTCGACTCCTGCTCAGGGCAAGCTCTGAGCGAAGCGAAGGATCTGCTCATCCCTCAGGGCAGATCCTTCGTCGCTCTCGCTCCTCAGGATGACAGCGACAGATTACTTGGACGGCCTCGCACCGAGGGACTCCGACGACAGAACCTCTGTGTCGATTGCGTCGTGGCGTTTCGCGCCCGGCGCGGGCGCCGGCGTCTTCGAGCGTGTCGCGAAGAAGACCGCCAGGGTCCACGTCGGGACGAGGTCGAGCCCCGGCACGAGCTCGGCGAAGAACGACGGCAGGAACGCCCAGTGCCATCCGACGAGGAGAGTCATCGCGCCGGCGACCACGAAGTCGAGAAGATCGTTCCACGGGGACGCGGCGCCCGCCGCGAAGAGAGGGAACCCGACGATCTGAACCGCGTCGGCGGCGACCGCGAGGAAGCGCGCCACCCACACCCGTCCCGGGGTGAGGTTCCGCGGCGCGGGAACGTCGGAGGCCAACGTCAGTGCGGCCGCGCGGACCGGTCGCCGGAGGGAGAGGCCATGACCACCGGCTCGCGCGCGATCGAAGGCGGCGCGATGCTCACCGAAGGAGCCGAGGCCGACGCCGAAGAACCCGAATCCGGCTGCGGATTGAACTGGTTACTGTCTCCCCGATGGACGACCCGCGTCGGCGGATGCCGGTGCGACACCTCGATGTTCAACCGGGCGGGAGCGGCCGGAACCGGCTGGTAGAAGACGCAGGTGTACTGGTACGCGTCGGGACCGTAGCAATCCTCCCCGAATTCACAGTCGCCGGTGAAGGACCCGGCCGCTGAATAGCCCGTGGAACCGGCCTGCTGGGAGGCGCAACCGGCCAGAGACGCCAGTGCGAAGAGCGACGAGACGGCAAGAGCGAGCTTTCTCATGGCGGCCTCCTATCGCGTCGAAACGATCCTACCCCCCCGCCGTATTCTCGCCATGATGCGTCTGAACGGATTCCTCCCGGCGCCCGAGCCGATTGCTTATGCTTCTCCCATGCGCGAAAGGAAATGGATGAAAACTCGCGATGTTCTCCTGGCCGCGACAGGTCTTCTTCTCTGCGCCGCGCTCTCCCGCGCGGCCAATTCCCCGCCGTTCGACCCGGCGCGCTTCGCGGAAATGCGCTGGCGGATGATCGGCCCGTTCCGCGGCGGCCGCACGGTGGCCGTCAGCGGCGTTGCCGGGCAACCGAACGTCTTCTACATGGCTCCCAACAACGGCGGAGTCTGGAAGAGCAGCGACTCCGGCCGGGTCTGGACGCCGATCTTCGACGACCAGCCGACCGGCTCGATCGGCGCGCTCGCGGTCGCGCCGTCGGACCCGAACGTCCTCTTCGTCGGGAGCGGCGAAGGGCTGCAGCGCCCCGACCTCTCCGTCGGCGACGGGATCTACAAGTCCGCCGACGCGGGAAAGACCTGGCACCACCTCGGCCTCTCCGAGGGCCGGCAGATCGCCGCCATCCTCGTGGACCCGAAGGACGCGAAGCGCGTCTTCGTCGCGGTCCTCGGCCACCCTTACGGGCCAAACCCGGAGCGCGGCGTCTTCCGCTCGGCCGACGGAGGCGAGACGTGGCAGAAGGTCCTCTACAAAGACGAGGACACCGGCGCCGTGGACCTCGCGTTCGATCCGCGCGATCCGCGGAAGATCTACGCCGTCCTCTGGTCGGCGCGGCAGGGACCATGGGAGTACGGCAACGAGTACCTCGGCACGGGGAGCGGCCTCTTCGTTTCCACCGACGCCGGCAGCACGTGGAAGCCGTTGACCAGGGGGCTCCCCACGATCGCCGAGGGGCTCGGGCGCATCGGCATCGCCATCGCCTCCAGCGACCCCAACAGGATGTACGCGTCCGTCTCGGCGAGGCAGCGCTCCGGCGGGCTCTTCCGCTCCGACGACGCGGGCGAGAGCTGGCGCCGCGTCAACTCCGACGACCGCATCACCGGCCGGCCCGGTGACTTCGCGGAGATCAAGGTGGACCCGAAGAACCCGGACATCGTCTATTCCGCCAACATCTCGACCTACCGCTCGACGGACGGCGGCAAGACCTTCACCGCGATCAAGGGCGCGCCGGGCGGAGACGATTACCACCGAATCTGGATCAACCCGGAAAACCCGCAGATCATGATCCTCGGCGTGGACCAGGGCGCGACGATCACGGTCAACGGCGGACAGACGTGGAGCTCCTGGTACAACCAGCCGACCGCGCAGTTCTTTCACGTCTCGACCGACAACCGCTTTCCCTATCGCGTCTACGGCGCGCAGCAGGAGAGCGGGTCGGCGGCCGTCTGGAGCCGCGGCAACGACGGCGCGATCACGTTCCGCGAGTTTCACCCGGTCGGAGTCGAGGAGTACGGCTACGTCGCCCCCGATCCGCTCCACCCCGGCGTCATCTATGGCGGCAAGCTCACGCGCTACGACGAGGCGACCGGCCAGATCCAGAACGTCGGGCCGGTGCCGCTGCGCGGCGCGAAGGACCGGTTCGACCGCACGGCGCCGGTCCTCTTCTCTCCCGCCGATCCCCGCATCCTCTTCTTCGCCTCGCAGGTCCTCTGGAAGACGTCCAACGGCGGCGAGACCTGGGAAACGATCAGTCCGGATCTCACGCGCGAAGATCCGGGATCGCCGCCCAGCCTCGGCCACCTCGCGGACAAGGACACGGGCAAGCACCGGGGCGTCATCTATTCGATCGCCCCCTCGCCCAAAGACGTCAACACAATCTGGGCCGGGACCGACGACGGCCTCGTCCACGTCACGCGCGACGCGGGAAAGACCTGGCGCAACGTCACGCCGCCGGAGCTGACGCCGTGGAGCAAGGTCACGCAGATGGACGCTTCTCATTTCGACGCGGAGACGGTCTACGCGTCGGTGTCGCGCTTCCGGTTGGACGACCTGAAGCCGTACATCTACCGCACGCACGACGGCGGAAAGACCTGGACGAAGATCGTCGGCGGCCTGCCGGAGAACGCGCCGGTCAACACGGTGCGCGAAGACCCGGAACGAAAGGGCCTCCTCTTCGCCGGAACGGAGCGGCAGGTCTGGGTCTCGCTCGACGACGGAGACCACTGGCAGTCCCTGCGATTGAACATGCCGGCCACGTCGATCCGCGACCTCGTCCTCCACGAGGACGACGCCGTCGTCGGGACACACGGCCGGTCGTTCTGGATCCTGGACGACATCACGCCGCTGCGGCAGCTCGACGCGCGCGTCGCGGAGGAGCCGGTACATCTTTTCCGCCCGCAGCTCGCCCGGCGCGTCCGTTGGAACATGAACGACGACACGCCGCTGCCGCCGGAGGAGCCTGCCGGGAAGAACCCGCCCGACGGCGCAATCCTCGACTACGAGTTGAAGGAGGCGGCGGGGCCGGTAACGCTCGAGATCCTGGACGCCTCGGGCAGGCCCGTCCGCCGCTTTTCGAGCGCCGACAAGCCCGAGCCCCTGGACGAGAAGGAGCTGAACATCCCGACCTACTGGGTCCGGCCGCCGCGGACGCTCTCCGCCGCCGCGGGCTTCCACCGGTTCATCTGGGATCTGCACTATCCGCCGCCCGCCGCGCTCTCCCGCGGCCGCGACTACCCGATGACGGCGATCTACCAGGACACGCCGCGCCATCCGCTCGGGCCGTGGGTCCTGCCCGGGCAATACACGGTCCGGCTCACGGCCGGCGCGACGACCTCGACGCAGCCGCTCGACGGTCGCGATGGATCCGCGCGTCAAGACTTCGCCCGAGGATCTGGCAAAGCAGTTCGAGCTCGCGACGCGGATCTCCGCGGCGATGCGCGAGGACTTCACGGCGCTCGGAGAAGTGAGGTCGCTCCGTGCGCAGCTCAAGTCGCTCAAGGAGAAGGCGGCGGGCGGTCCCGCGGCGAGCGCGGTCGCCGCTCTCGAGACGAAGGCCGCCTCGCTCGAGGGAAGCGCCGGCGGATTCGGCTTCGGCGGGCGCGGCGCCTCGGAAGACAACCTCTCGAGGTTGAACGGATCGCTCGAGACGCTCCTCGAAGTCGTCGAGAACGCCGACGCGAAGCCCACCGCCGCGATGACCGCCGCCGCCGATCAGGTCCGGAAGACTCTTGCGGCCCAGCTCGCCCGCTGGGCCGACGTCAAGACGCGCGACGTCCCCTCTCTCAACGAAGAGTTGCGAAAAGCAAAGCTCTCACCGATCAATCTGGCGGGAAAATGAGCGCCCTTGTCATCCTGAGCGAAGCGAAGGATCTGCTCCCGTCGTCGTCAAAACAGGCGGGGCAGATTCCTCGCTGCGCTCGGAATGACATGGAAACAGCGGGGATGACACGGAAACAGCAGACAAGGAGGACGAGATGAAGCTCCTGAAGCCCGGCGACAAGGCGCCGAACTTCGAGACGACCGACCAGGACGGAAAACCCCTCTCCCTGAAGGACTTCGCCGGCAAAAAGGTCGTCCTCTACTTCTATCCGAAGGACGACACGCCCGGCTGCACGAAGGAGGCCTGCGCGTTCCGCGACGACTTCGCCGATTTCCGAAAGCGCGGGGTCGAGGTCCTCGGCGTCTCCGCGGACGACGAGAAGTCGCACAAGAAGTTCGCGAAGAAGTTCGACCTCCCCTTCCGTCTGCTCGCCGACACCGAGAGGAAGATCGTGACGGACTACGGCGCGTTCGGGGAGAAGTCCCTCTACGGCCGGTTGTTCAAAGGGATCTACCGGATCACATACCTGATCGACGAGAAGGGAAAGATCGCCGCCGTCTGGCCGAAGGTCAAACCCGCCGAGCATTCGCGGCAGATCCTCGACGCGCTCGACGGCAAGCCCGGATAATTCACGGACACCCGGCCGAAACACGCGCAACTCGTTGAGAGATAAGCTGGCTGTTACAGGCGAGTCCGCGTGTCGCCAAGGTGCACTTTGTTCCCGCGAGAGATTTTTCGTCGGGACGAGGAAGGCCGACGACGGCGATGCCGGGGCATCGCAGAGGAGGTCTGACGAAGTATCCGGCGGAAAAGATCCGCGGGACGGCCGGAGTCGTTCGTGAATTATGCGGGCTAGGATGTCGGAGCCAGAACTCCACGAAACCCGCCTTTCGGAAGACGTCTTTGTCTGGACGCTCGGAGGCGAAACGCTCGCGACGAGCTACGGCTCCAACTGCACAGCCGTCATCGGTGCAGACGCCATCCTCCTCGTCGATCCCTTCATCGCGCCGGCCTATGCGCGTTTCGTCGAGAAGAAGCTCCGGCAGACGACTCCCCTGTCGGTCCGGCACGTCGTCCTGACCCACCACCACACCGATCACGCGCTCGGCGCCGGCTGGTTCGCCGCCCGCGGCGCGGCTGTCCACGCCCACCGCGCCTGCCGCGACCGGATGACGGCCGAGCACGCGGGCCTCATCGCGTCGCGGCGCCGCGAGCCCGATCTCGCGGACCTCTTCCGCGACGCCGAGCCCTACACACCGGAACACGTCTTCGACGAGGGGATCACGCTCGACCTCGGCGGGAAAGAGGTCCGGGTTCTCCACCCCGGCCACAACCACACACCGGGAGACGCCGTCGTACACCTGCCGGACAGCTCTACAGTCATCTGCGGCGACCTGGTCTCCGCCGGCTATCACGTCAACTATGAAGACGCCGACCGTGACAACCTCCAGAACGGGATTCGCTTCCTCCGCTCGCTCGGCGCGCGCACCTGCATCCCCGGCCACGGAGCCCCCGGCGGTCCGGAGCTCCTCGACAACCAGGCCCGCTACCACTCCGAGATCGAATCAGCCGCCGCGTCCTCGCCGGACAAAGCGGCCGCGCTCGACCGAATCCGCTCTCTCTTTCCCAACTACCTCCTCGAGGAGGTTCTCCCGACGGCGTTCTTTAACCCCGGCGTGCTGTAGGGGAGGCGCTCGCGCCTCCCGCCCCCCGTCGTAACCCCGTGCGCGGGCGGCCCAAGGGCCGCCCCTACAGCCCCGCTGCCGGTTTCTACCTTTCGGCGGCGGCGACGATGCGACTGACCGTCGAGTAGTGAAGATCGAGGAAGTCGGCGATCGCCTTCATCGTGTAGCCGTGGCGCCGGTAGGCCTCGCAGATCCGCTCGTTGCGTGACGCCCGGGACGAGGTCCCGCGCAGCACGTCGGACAGCGCCGGCGGTGCGCGCCGTTTCCTCATCGCGACTTTCTTCAACATCGCGACATCGTGCAGACACGGCTCGAGTGACTCCGCGAACGTCTCCCGGCCGACGATCGGACGCCCCTCGAGCTCTTCGAGCAGGGCCTTGTCTTCCTTGAGCCCTTTCGCGACGAACGCCTTGTACCTGGCGTGCGCGGTCGAAGGAGAGTCCTGTCCCAGGAGTGCCGGCACCCAGTCCGCGGCGAGGAAGGGGGGAGCCGTTGCCTCCCCCGCCGTCGCGGCATAGCTGCTCCAGCGCCACTTCGACGGATCGTTCACGAGCCCGGCGCGGACCGGAGCGAGGACGATGTACCGCGCAAACTCCAGGAGATAGGAGTCCTTCTCGACCACCTGCGCCCTGAACCGGCCGCCCAGGACCTGCCCCGGCCGCCGATGCCGCCGGCTGAAGTCACGGCCATAGACCCCGTTCAACTGCCGCATCGCCCGGGAGAGGTTGGCCTCCGGAGTCTCGAGCAGGAGGTGGTACTGGTCGTCCAACAGGCAGTACGCGTGACACAGGACGTGGTACCGATCCGCGACCGAGGCAAGTGTCTTCAGGAACCGCTCCCGATCCTCGTTGACGAGGAAGATCGCCTCGTCACACGCTCCTCGAGCCGTGATGTGGTACACGGCCCCCGGAAATTCCACCCTCAGCGGCCGGCTCACAACCCGGCCCCGCACTCTTCCCGCATGCGCCTCCCCCGGTCTCAGGACGTCCCGACTCACCCTTGAAGTGGCGGGAAAGCGCCGTTTTTGTCGGCCGACGTGAAGAATCTTTCCCCGGATCAAAGCCGGTCCCGGAAACAGAGGTGCAGTGGGTAGGGATCGACGTGAGGTCGGAGGGCGGCGCGCACCGAACCCTTACGGCACGAAGGCACCGGTCAAGCGTCAACCCCTTCGAGAAAAACGAAGGGCCGTCAGGGATTTCGCCAGGACCAGTAGGAGATCTCGGGAGGATCGACGCCGTGCTCGGTGACGTAGCCTCGGTGGGCGGCGATCTTTTCCTCGTACTTGCGGAGGATCTCCTCGGCGCGGGCGGCGACAGAGGGGTTGCGCCGCGCGATCTTCTGCGCGGCCTGGCCGACGACGTGGTAGCGGCTCGTCTTGTTGCGAACGTGCATGTCGAAGGGGGTCGTCGTTGAGCCCTCCTCGCGAAAGCCGTTGACGTCGAAGCGGTCGTTGCCCGGACGTTCCCAGCAGAGCTGCTTGATCGCCGCCGTGTAGCCGTGAAAGTTGAAGACGACCGGGCAGCCGAGCGGAAAGATGCGCTGGAAGCGGTCCTCCTCCAGGCCATGCGGGTACTTCTGCGGGATCCCGAGCGTCATCAAATCCGTCACGTTGACGACGCGAACGCGCCATTCCGGCGCTTCCTCCCGGAGAATCTGCGCGGCCCCGAGGGTCTCGAGCGTCAGGTTGTCTCCGCAGCAGGCGAGCACGATCTCCGGATCCTCCCCGTCGTGGGTCGAGGCCCAGCGCCAGACCGACGCGCCGACCCGGCAGTGGTCCACCGCTTCCTCCATCGTGAGCCACTGGTGCATCGGCTGCTTTCCGGCGATGACGAGGTTGATGTAGTTCGTGGACTCCAGGCAGTGCTCCATGGTGGAGAGGAGACAGTTGGCGTCGGGAGGAAGGTAGATGCGGTAGGTGTGCCCCTTCTTCGTCAGCAGGTTGTTGATGAAGCCGGGCCCCTGGTGCGAGAAGCCGTTGTGATCCTGCCGCCATGCTTCCGACGTCAGCAGGTAGTTGAGCGAGGAGATCGGCTTTCGGAACTCGACCTCGACGGCGGATTTCAGGAACTTCGCGTACTGGTTCATCATCCCGTCCACGATCGGGACGAACGCCTCGTAGCAGGAGAAGAGCCCGTGCCGCCCGGTCAGGAGATAGCCCTGGAGCCACCCCTGGCACATGTGTTCCGAGAGGATCTCGAGCACGCGCCCGTCGGTTGCGGTCTTCTCCGTCCCCTCCGGAAGAGGCCAGACGTACTGCCGGCGCGTGACGTCGAGCACGTCGCCCAGGCGATTGGACTCGAGCTCGTCGGGCGCGACGATCCGGAAGTTGCGCTCCTTCTCGTTGGACTGGAGGACGTCCTTCAGGTACGCGCCCAGGGATTTCATGTGGCTGACCATCGGAGCGCCGCGCTCCTCGACCTTGACGGCGTGGCGCTCGAGCGGCGGAAGCTCCAGCGCGACGCGCCGGTCGCCGCCGAAGCTCGCCGGGTTCATCGAGACGCGCCGCTCGCGACGCGGGCAGAGAGCGAGGATGTCGGCCGCGGGCTTCCCGTCGCCGTCGAACAGTTCCTCGGGCCGGTAGGACCGGAGCCACTTCTCGAGAATCGCGAGGTGCGCCGGATTCGACTTGGGATCCGGAATCGGAACCTGGTGCGAGCGGAAGGAGCCCTCGAGCTTCTTGCCGTCGAGCGTGGGCGGGCAGCCGAGTCCTTTGGGCGTGCGCAGCACGATCAAAGGCCAGGCGGGACGCTCGACCGGCTTGCCCGATCGCGCGAGCCCCTGGAGGCGCCGGATCTCGTCGTACGCCCAGCCGAACGCGGCGTCCAGGTCCGAGTCGATGCGCGGGCTCTCGTGGACGAACCGGACCGCGTAACCGAAGCCCGAGTAGAGGCTTGCCAGCTCCTGCTCGGACATAGTGGCCGAAATCGACGGGTTCGCGATCTTGAATCCGTTGAGATGCAGGATCGGCAGCACCGCCCCATCGGTCGCGGGACTCAGGAACTTGTTGCCGTGCCACGAAGCGGCCGTCGGCCCCGTCTCCGCCTCGCCGTCCCCCACGATGCACGCGACGATGAGGTCCGGGTTGTCGAGCGCCGCGCCGAACGCGGTCGAGAGCGCGTAGCCGAGCTCTCCCCCTCGTGGATCACCCCCGGCAAGGCCGGCGAGAGGTGGCTCGGGAATCCGTATGGCCAGGAGAATGCCTTGACGAAGCGCTCCATACCGGCGCGGTCCTGCGTGTAATCGGGGTAGAACTCCGTCAGCGTCCCCTCGATGTACATGTTGGCCATGTTGGCCGCGGCGCCGTGGCCCGGGCCGGTGATGAGGAGAACGCCGGCATCGGTCCTTCGGATGAGCCGGTTCAGGTGCGCGCAAACGAGGTTGATCCCGGGCGCCGTACCCCAGTGGCCGAGGAGCCGATCCTTGATCTGCTCCGGAGCGAGCGGCTTCTCGAGTAGCGGATTCGACTTGAGATAAATCTGCGCCGCCGCCAGGTAATCCACGGCGCGGCGGTATCGGAGGATCGCTTCCGGCTCGGCGGTCCGACTCTCGCCGGAAGCTCTCTCGCTCGCGGCGGTTCCCATCCCGCCAACCGTATCAAAGAAACGGAGCGCTCGACGAAATAGGGCGTTCGACGTTCTACGTTCGGCGTTCTACGTTGTCCCGCGGAGTCCTATGAAAACGTAGAACGTAGAACATCGCACGTCGAACGTCTCAATTAGTCTTGGTCGGCTCGGGCGCCGGAGCCGGCGTTGGTTGGACCGATCGGAACGCGTGCCACTTGACCTGGCCCCCGGAGCCTCCTCGCCCTCCGCCTCCGCCTCCGCCGCGGCGGCCGCCCCCGCGACGGCCTCCGTAGCCGCCGCCGGTCGAGCCGCCCGATCCGTCGTCCCCGGAGGAGCCGCCCGAGCGCGACTTGCGGCTCATTCTCAGCGTCCCTTCCATCGAAGAGCCGGCGAGCTTCCCTTCGTATGTCTCCTTCGCGTAGTCGCTCTCGACCTGCCAGGAGATCTTGTCCCCGCGCAGGACGATCTTCGAGATCTCGCGCGGATTGTTGTCCGGGCCGGTGAGCGAACCGACCAGCTCTCCCGCGCTCAGCGTGAAATGGAGCCACCCTTCGATCGTCTGTCCCCCGCGCTCCATCGCGTATTGCCAGTCCCCGGAGATCCTCGCCGCCGTCGCCTCCGGGCTCGAAGCGGGCTGTTCTGCCCGTCTGGGCGGCGGCGGAGCGGGGGCGGAGCACGCTCCCGACCAGACGAGACTTGCGGCCACCATTGTCAGGACGATGCGCCGGGCGTTCAAGGCTCCCTCCGAAGTTCGCTAAGGCCGCGATTTGCGGCCTATCTGCATAACGGGCGCACCGGCGCCGAGATTTCACGCGTCGCCTCCATGTAGGCTCTCCCGCGCGAGACTGGGGAAATGATCTGGCGGTTGGTGATTTGGGGATAACGAGAGCCCGAATGACGAGCCGGGCGGTGGCGCTGGGGCTGCGCTCGCATTCGGGGTGGGCGGCGCTCGTGGCGGTCGCGGGCACGCTCCGGTCGCCGGAGATTCTCCTGCGCCAGCGAATCGAGCTGTCGGACCCGAAGTTCCCGGTCTCGAAGCAGCCGTACCACGCCGCCGAAGGCGAGAAGCTTCCGAAGGCGGAGAAGATCATCGCCCGCTGCGCCGCAGACGCGCTTGCGCTCGCTGGAAAGGCCTTCGACGAGATTCTCGCGGGGCTCTCGAAGGAGCAACGAACCGTCGCGGCCTGCGGCCTGCTCCTCGCTTCGGGACGCGCGCTTCCCGGGCTCGAGGCCATCCTCGCCTCACACGCCTTGATCCACACGGCCGACGGCGAGCTCTTCCGCGACGCGCTCACGGCCTCAGCGGCGAAGCGCCGGCTTCCCGTGACGAAGGTGAAAGAAAAGGAAGTTTCCTCGCTCGCGGTGGCGCGTCTGGGCATCTCCGAGGAAGAGATCGCTCAGAGTCTCAAAGCCGCCGGGCGTCTGGTGGGACCTCCCTGGACGCAGGACCAGAAGCTCGCCGCCCTCGTCGCCTGGATCGCTCTCGCAAGCTGACACCCGAAAGGAGAGACCTCATGGCGTTCATCAAGACCATTCCTCCGGAGGAGGCCAGCGGGCTCCTGGCGGAGCTCTATGCCGCGGATCTCCGAAAACACGGGCACGTGCCCAACTACAGTCGGGCGTGGAGCCTGCGGCCGGAGGCGCTGGCGGCCTGGCGAACGCTCCTGTCCGCGATCCGGTCCCACATGGACGCGCGGCGCTACGAGCTCGTGACGCTCATCGCCGCGGCGCGCCTGCGCTGCACTTATTGAACGCTGCACCACGGGGCGGCGCTCCGTTCGCAGTTCTTCACCGAGAAAGAGCTCGACGCGATCCTGCACGACTACCGGACCGCCGGCCTCCCGCCCGCTGAGGTCGCCATGCTGTCCTTCGCTGAGAAGGTCACGCTCGGCGCGCACGAAGTGACGAAGGAAGACGTCGAGGAACTGCGCCGCCAAGGCCTCTCCGACGCCGAGGTCCTCGACGTCGCGATGACCGCCGGCGCGCGCAGCTTCTTCTCCAAGGTCCTCGACGCCGTGGGCGCCGAGCCCGAGAGGCGCTACGAGGCCCTGCTCGAGGAGGGCCTGCGCGTGACGTTGACCGTCGGCCGCCCCGTCGGACCCGACCGCAAGGACGGCGCCGGTTGAGCCGTGGAACAGGACTTGCACCCGGAAGCCGGGTTCGAAAAACTAGCGTGGAATTCAACAGCCGACCTGCCGGAATGGCGCCCTTGCGACCGCTCATGAGGATCCGGTGAAGCCCTTTCCCGGATTCGAAGGGCGGCCGTGGCTGCGCCAGCGCGCGCGGCTGGCCGCGGAGGCGAAGACCGCGCGCGCGGCCGCGGACTCGGCGACGAACGAGCTCGAGCGGATCCTCGAGAGCATCACCGAAGGCTTCTGCTCGCTCGACCGCGGCTACCGCTACAAGTACGTCAACCGGCAGGCCGAGGAGATCCTGGGACGACGGCGCGAAGAGCTGCTCGGCAGGAACGCGTTCGAGA
Source organism: uncultured Acidobacteriota bacterium (assembly GCA_963815865.1). Lineage (GTDB taxonomy): Bacteria > Acidobacteriota > Thermoanaerobaculia > UBA5066 > Gp7-AA6 > JAWOLE01. The sequence continues at coordinate 147,915 of CAWFIK010000003.1, read as the reverse complement.
ACTCCCCGATGTCCGAGGCGGGGATGGACGCCGTCCGGAAAGCGATGGAGCAGGGGGAGACCTGTCACGCTCAGGCCTACAACCCTTCTCTCGGGCGCTGGCTCGCGACGGACATCTACCCCTCGCCGGACGGGGTCGTCCTCCTCTTTCGCGACATCACCGACCGCAAGCGGGCCCAGGAGGAGCTGCAGCGGATGGCCGCGATCGTCGAGTCGTCGGAAGACGCGATCGTGTCGAAGACGCTCGACGGAATCATCACCTCCTGGAACGCGGGCGCGCAGAGGCTCTTCGGTTACACCGCCGAGGAGATCGTTGGCCAGCCGATTTATCTCCTCATGCCGAAAGACCATGACGATATGCGGATGATCCTCGAGAACGTCCGCCGCGGCGAAGGGGTCGAGCACTTCGAGACGGTTCAACGTCGGAAGGACGGCAGCCTCATCGCCGTCTCGCTCTCTGTTTCTCCGATCCGCGACGAATCCGGTAACATCGTCGGGGCAGCCAAGATCGCCCGGGACGTCTCCGAGAGGAAGAAGCAGGAGGCGGAGCGGGAACGGCTGTTCCGGGAAGCGCAGGAGGCGGCCAGGGTGCGGGAAGAGTTTCTTTCGGTGGCGGGTCACGAGCTGCGCACGCCGCTGACGTCCATGCAGTTCCAGCTCCACACGCTGCGCCGCCGGATCCAATCCGGACAGCTGGAAAAGGCCGAGGAGCTGCTCGGCCGGGCGACAGCGCAGCTGCAACGCCTGTCGCGCCTGACCGAGGAGCTCCTGGACGTGACGCGGATCACGACCGGGCGGTTCGACCTCGACCTGGCCGAGACCGATCTCGGGCAGGTCGTCAACGACGTCGTGGAGCGCCACCGGGATTCGACCGCTCGCGCCGGCTGCGATCTCGTCGTCTCCGCGGCGCCGGGAATCACCGGGATCTGGGACCGGTCGCGGCTGGACCAGGTCGTCACCAATCTGCTCTCCAACGCCGTCAAGTTCGGAAACGGAAAGCCGATCGAGATCCGCGCGGAGCTCGACACGGACCGGGCCTGGCTGACCGTCCGGGATCGAGGGGATCGGAATCTCCTCGGAGGACCAGGCGAAGATCTTCGAGCGCTTCGAGCGGGCGGTCTCGAAGCGCTCCTACGGCGGGCTCGGCCTGGGCCTCTGGATCACGCGGCAGATCGTGGACGCGCACCGCGGGCGCATCGAGGTCGCGAGTGAGCCCGGCCGCGGCTCGACGTTCCGGATCGAGCTGCCGCTGACTCCGCCGAGAAAGGCGGTCTCGTGAAGGTCCTCGTCGTGGACGACGACTACGCGGTTCTCGACGCATTCAAGGACGTGCTCGAGGACGAAGGGTACGAGGTCTCGCTCGCCGCGAACGGCCTGGAGGCCTTGAAGGAGCTTCGCCGCGGGAACCGGCCTTGCGTCATCCTGCTCGACCTGATGATGCCGGTGATGAATGGATGGGAGTTCCGGCAGGAGCAGCTCCAGGACGAGACTCTGGCCGCCATTCCCACGGTCATCGTTACCGCCCACAACCGCCCCGACGAGAACGCCCGGGAGCTCAAGGCCGCCACCTGCATCCGCAAGCCCGTCAAGCCCGAGCAGCTCCTTTCGACCGTGGAGAAGTTCTGCAGCTGACGAGAGATTGTGATTTGTGATTGGACGCTGGTTGAATCGCTGACTCCCGGGCCCCCCGAGCCTCTCGCCGCGCCGTGGGGCACGATCGTCCGACGACACGGCTCTTCGCAGGCCTTCTCCGTCTCCACGTTGTGGCATGGAGAAGAGAGGCGGGCGGCCGCAAGGGCCGCCCCTACGACACGGGAGGCAGAATGGCTTCGGCGGCTTTGTCCAGGAGCTCTGCGATTCTGGGAATCCACTCTTTGTGCTCGGGCTTCATCAGGACGGAGCGGAGGCAGGTGATCCGATCCCGGTCCTCGGCCATGCCGGCGGCGGCGAGGTCGAAGAATTTCGACGGGAGGTCGGCCAGAGCGAGGTGAAGGCCACGTCGAGCGGCTTCCGCGAAGAGGCGGCGCGCGAGGTCGGAGGAGGCGCCGGCGCTCGGGGATCGGAGAGTCCAGACGAGGATGTCGAGCTCGGGAGGAAACGCCGCAAGGAAACGGCGATTCGACGCGAGTCTCTCGTGGAGGGCGAGCGCCGCGTCCCGGCACGCCTCGATCCCGCGCGCGAACTCTCCGGCGCGCGCGAGCGGCAGGAGCTTCTGCGTCGCCCAGAGAGCGACCGCGGCGGCTCCCGGCCGCGAGCACTCGAGGCTGATCTCGCCCAGGTGCAGCTCGGCGGAGGAAAAGTACGTGTACGGCGACTCGTGCTTGTAGAAGCGTCCGACGGACGGATCGCGGAAGAGAACCGCGCCGCAGCCGTACGGCTGGAGGCCGTGCTTGTGGGGATCCACGACGAGAGAGTCCACCTCTGCCAGGCGCCCGTACGCGCCCTTCGCCTCCGGCGCGAGATTGCCCGCGAGGACGAAGTAGCCTCCGTAGGCCGCGTCGGCATGCAACCGGAAGCCGTAGCGCGTGCGCAGATCGAGGATCGCCGGCAAGGGATCGACCGACCCCGTCGCGGTCGTCCCCATCGTCGCGACGACCGTCCCCACGCCGCCGCGCGCGAGCCGCTCCTCCAGCGCCCCCGCGTCCATGCGCCCGCGCCGGTCGCAGCGGATCGATTCGAACGGTAGGCCGAGCACACCGCCGATCCGCTGGTGCGTGTAATGCGCCTGCTCCGAAGCGACGACCGCGTCGCCGGGGCGCAGCCGTCCGGCGATCCAGAGCGCCTCGAGGTTTGCCATCGTGCCTCCGCCGCAGAGATGGCCGAGGCAGGTCTCCCAGCCGAACATGCGCGCGATCTCCTCGATCGCCTCCTTCTCCATCCGCGAGCTCGCGCGGCCGCCGTCGAGCGCGTGGTTGTTCGGGTTGATCCACATCGCGAGGGCGTACGCGGCGCGGGCGACGGGGTGAGGCGGCTTCATCATCTGGCCGGCGTAGAGCGGGTGGAAGTACGGGTAGTTGTCCCGCAGACGCTCCGCGACCTCCGAGAGGACGGATTCCAACCGCGCCGGAGTGACCGGTCCGGTTTCCAGAGGAGGAAGCTCCGCGAATCCGCCCTCGAGAGTTCCGAGGGCCTCGCGAAGGATCCGCAGAGAGTCCTTCTCGAGTGCGAAGGCTGCCGCCATCTCCAGCTCTTTCACGATCCGGGCGAAAGCTTACCCTTCTCCGGTCCGAGCCGGCCGCCGACAAACAACGCGTAGAGCGCGATCCCGGCCGCGAGCGCGGCGGCGCCGGCGAGCGCCTGCTCCCGGTTGATCGCGAGGAGCAGCCACAGGGCGAGTCCCGCGGCCACGACCGGCACCACGACTCCTCCGGGCACGCGGAACCGGGCGGGCTCCATGCGGCGCCGCAGGAGAGGCAGCGCGAGGCACGTCGCCGCCGAGAAGACGAGGCGGGAGATCGCGCTGACCGCCGCGAGGAAGCCGAACGAGCCGGCGATCCCGATCCCCCACGCCAGCAGCGCGAACACCACGATCGCGACGTGCGGCGTCCGGAAGCGCGGATGGATTCGCGCCAGCGCGAAAGGCAGCTCTCCATGCCGGCCGAACGCGTAGAGGATCCGCGGTCCCACGAGAACGAGCGCGCTCTGGCTCCCCAGGGCGGAGAGGACCGCCGCGAGAGTCATGACGCCGGCGCCGAGCGGACCGAGGAAGCGCGCCGCGGCCGAGGCGAGCGGAGTCGGGTCCGTGGCCAGGCCGGGAAGCGTGCCGAGCGCGACGACCTGCACGAGGATGTAGAGCACGGCCGTCAGCGCGATCGAAACGACGAGCGCGATCGGCAGGTGCCGCCGGGGATCCTTGACCTCTTCGGCGGGGACGCTGGCGTTTTCGAAGCCGCCGAAGGCGAAGACGAGAAGAAGGCTTGCCTGCCGCAGAGCGCCCGTCGGAGGCAGCGCGAGCAGCCGGTAGCGGGCCGGGTCCGCGGCGACGAGGCCGGCGCCGACGAAAAGCAGGAGCGGCAGCATCTTCGCGATCGTGAGGACGTTGACGGCGCGGGCGGCCGCGCGGACGCCGACGACGTTGGCGGCCGCGAGCGACCCGATCGCGAGGGTCATGGCTGCAATACGTCCGGGACCGGACGCCAGCGCCGGCCAGAAATAGCCGAGGTAGGCCGTGAAGGCATTGCCGAGGGCGGCCGTGGCGGCGAGCCGGGAAAGGAAGTACATCCATCCCACGAGAAAGCCGGCGAAGGGGCCGAACGCGGCGCGGGCATAGATGTACGGCCCTCCGGTCTCTTCGAAGAGGCTCCCCGCCTCGGCGAAGCAGAGCACGACGAGCGCCATGAGACACGCCGCGACCGCATACGCCGCCGGGCTCGCCGCGCCCGCCAGAGCCGCCACGGTCGCCGGCAGCACGAAGATCCCCGAGCCGACGACCCCGTTGATCGCGATGGCGATCAACCCCGCCAGCCCCACGGCGCGCACGAGCCGCGGAGCGGAGCTCTCGGCGCTCACACGTTGTTCAGGATCGAAAGCGCTGTCTCGCTGAAGATTCGCTTCTTCTCGGCGGCGGGGATGTTCAGCGCCTCGATCGACGAGACCGCGCGGTCGATGGAGCCGAGCATGTGCGGGTAATCGCTCCCCATCACCATGTGGTCCGCGCCCACGAGGTCGCGCGCCATCGCGAGCGTGTGGGGGCTGAATGTGACGGTGTCGTAGGAGAGCCGCTTCAGGTAGACGCTCGGCAGCTCGTCGATCTTCGCTCGGCACTCGGCGAAGTCTCGGAACCCGTTGTCGAGCCGCTCCATCAGGTACGGGATTGCGCCCCCCAGGTGCCCGATGATCCAGTGGATGCTGGGGAAATCCCGGAACATCCCGTCGAAGCACATTCGGGCCACCGCGAGCGTCGTGTCGAAGGGGAAGCCGACGAGCGGCCCGAGGACGTATTCGTTGAACGGCTCGGAGTGGGCCGGCAGCATCGGATGGAGAAAGATGCAGAGGCTTCTGCGGTCCGCCTCCTCGAAGAACGGCCGGTAGAGCGGGTCGGTCAGGGCCCGCCCCCGGATGTTCGAGAGGAGGATGACTCCCTGGAGCTTCAGGTCCTCCAGCGCGCGGGAGAGCTCCGCGAGCGCCGCGTCCGGCGCGTCCATCGGGATCGAGGCGAATCCCTGGAAGCGTTTCGGGTGGCGCGCGGCGAGCTCCGCGTAGGCGTCGTTGACCATCCGCGCGACGTCGGGCTGATGCGCGGCGTCCGCGAAGAACACGTTGGGCGTCGAGAGCGACAGGACCTCCACGTCGATCCCGACGCGGTCCATGTCTTCGAGCCGGCGCCCCGGATCCGTCATGGGCGCCGTGACTCCAAAGAAGCGCGCGCCACGATACCGGATGATCGTCCGGCCCGTCGGGTCGGTGCCGAAGGAGAATTCCGACGGAGTGTCCCGGATCGTCTCGAAATACCGGGGCGGGTAGTAGTGAGTGTGCAGGTCCATCTTCATGATGCAATTGTCTCGTTTCTTTTCCGCACCGGAAACCGTAAGATGGGCTCTCTCACAAAGGAAAGCTCATGACAACCAACGCGATTCGAACCGCGTGCGCGGCCCTGGCGTGCCTTCTCGTCGTGCTGACGCTCGGCGCCCAGACGTCCGGACAGATCCGAGGCTCCGTCGTGGACGACGACGGCAAGGCGCTCGAAGGGGTGAAGGTGGTGGCCACGATGGGGTCCTCCGACCGTGTCTTGACGACCGGCAAGGACGGCACGTTCCGCTTCCCCCTTCTCTCTCCCGGGACCTACAAGGTGACGTTCACGCGCGAGGCGTACAGCCAGGTCGAGAAGAACGCGACCGTGCGCCTGGATGGGACCGTCACGGTCAACGCGAAACTCTTCCGGCTCACCGCCTCCGGCGGCTAGCTCCCGCGGCCGGGAAGGCGGCGTTAGACGGCCGGGTCCCTTGTTCTGTAGTCGGTCAGGACCCAGATGACGAGGATGACCGCGCCGATCACCGTGTAGAAGCGGCGGGCGGGAGATCCCGGCCCGTATCCGGCGATCGTGGGGAGGATCACGAGAAAGACCCCCACGGCGAGCTCGAGAATTCCGTGCGCGAGGAAGGGAATCACCTTCCGGATCCCCATCGGGTAGCGGGTCAAAAGCGTCAGAGCCAGATAGACCGCCGCCAGGATCCAGGAGATCGCCGCCGGCGATCCACCCAGCCCGTAGACGAGCGGCGCGACCAGGAAGATCACCACCAGGACGAGGTCGAGGATGCCGTGAACACGGGGATCGAGAATGCGCATGGAACCTCCCGCAGATGCACTCAATGCACCTCCGCTGCCAGAGCCGCTACTTCCCCGCCCTCTTTCCCTGAGCCTTCGGCGCGCGCGTGGATTTCCTGGCCGATGTGGCCGCCTCCTTCTCCGCGGCCTTGACGAGCGACGCGGCGATCCTTCCCTGGGCGCTCTCGGCGCCGCCGATGTCTTCCGAGGGAGTGCGATCGTGCTTGCCGAGCGCCCACTCGAGGGAATAGGCGGCCGACGCGAGCTCGGCGACCCAGAACCCGGAGAGGCTCCGAGCCTTCACCCGGATTCGGCGGGTCTCTTCGCGAATTTCCTTTTCCGTCTTCATGCTCTTCTCCGAGTTCCCGGCGCGAATGCCGTTTCAGGTGTCGGGACCATCGCCATCAGCCGCCTCGCTCGACTTTCGCGCGAGGCGCCTTCGCGTCACGGCCTCCGTGAGGTCGGCGACGGTCTGGCCGGCCAGGTGCTTCTCGAGCAGCGAGCGCGCTTCCTTCCAGGCGGGATGCGCCGGACAAGGCATCTCGTCGGAGCACTCCTCCAGTCCGAGGATGCAGCGCCCCCAGAGGCCCGTGCCGTCGATCGCGCGCACGACGTCGAGAAGCGAGATCCGCGAGGCCGCGCGCGCGAGGCGGATCCCTCCGGAGTTCCCGCCACGCCGGTCCACCAGCCCCGCCAGCCTGAGGAAGTGAACGACCTGATCGAGCGCCGGGACCGGCAATCCGGCCTCGAACGCCAGGTCATCGAATTTCCGATCGGACCCCGGGCGCCGCAACGCCGCGGCGGCAAGCCGCTCCATGACGCGGAATGCCTCCTTGCAGGTGCGCGAATAGAGCGGCGACTGCAGCAGGTCGGTCGGATACAGCGGACCGGGTCTTTTGCGCCTCAGAGGCACGCCAAAACGTTAGCACGCCGCAGACCGGAGAGCGCCGGCTGCCGCCCCTTTGCGAGTTGATGTCTTTGCATCATCCCAGGGGGGGTCGCGACATGGCAGTCTTCCGTCCGGAAAGGAGCTTCCCCCATGTCGATGGTGATCAACGAGACCTGCATCAACTGCGGAAATTGCGAGCCAGCCTGCCCGAATCAGGCAATCTCCGCGGGCGACAACATCTATCTGATCGCTCACGAGCGCTGCACCGAGTGCGTCGGCGCGTTCGACAAGCCTCAGTGCGTGGACGCCTGCCCGATCGGCGACTGCATCACGGTCAACCCGGACCACACCGAGCCGCAGGAGATCCTGCTCGCCCGGTATCAGCAGCTCCACCCCAACTAGCTACTTCCGGAGCCGGGACTCGGGACTCGGGATTCGGGACTCGAGTCCAGGCTCGCGGTCCCGTTTCCGGTCCCGAACCCGGGCTCCGGGACCCCCGGCTGTTGACGAGTGAGGTGCGCGATCGTGGGACCCGACCGGTCCCCGTTCGCGCTCCCAGCCTCACGCCGCGGCGCGCGAGCCCTGCCGCTCTCCCGGAAGAAGTTCCAACCCTCTCGGGTCTTGAGACGTCCAAGAGGACGGAAGATGTCCGTCTGGAAGGAGGTCGGCATGACACGAAGATCGTGGACGCTCACGGGGGCCGTGGTCGTGGCCTTTCTGTTGGCGATCGCCGCCGGCGCTTTCGCGCTTGAGCCGGGAGACGACTGGACGACGGCCGCTCCCGCCTCGGTCGGGCTGTCGGCGCAGAGGCTCCTGGCGATGGAGAAGGCGGTCCGGGCCGGCGAATTCAAGAAGGTCACGAGCGTCCTCGTCGCCCGGCGCGGGCAGCTCGCCTATGAGGGGTACTTCGGCGGCACGGACGCCGCGACGCTCCGAAACACGCGCTCCGCGACGAAGACCGTGACCGGGATGCTCCTGGGGATCGCCCTCGACCGCAAGCTCCTGCCGGACGTCTACGCGCGGGTTCTCCGGTTCTTCCCGGAAAAGCATTTCCAGAACCCCGATTCCCGCAAAGCGCAGATCACGGTCGAAGACTTCCTGACGATGAGCTCGCTGCTCGAATGCGACGACTCCAACTCCTTTTCCCGCGGCCACGAGGAGCGCATGTACCTGGTCGAGGACTGGCTTCAGTTCGCTCTGGATCTCCCGATCAAGGGATTTCCCCCGTGGGCGACAAAACCGAAGGACTCCCCTCATGGCCGCAGCTTCAGCTACTGCACGGCCGGCGTCTTCGTGCTCGGGCGGGTGCTCGAGCGCGCGGCGAGAGTCCCCGTCGAGACGTTCGCGCGGGAGAACCTCTTTGCGCCGCTCGGAATCGAGCGCGCCGAGTGGCCCTTCTCCCCCCTCCACCAGGCGCAGACGGGTGGCGGCCTGGAGCTCACGAGCCGGGACCTCGCGAAGCTCGGCCGCCTCTACGCCGACAAGGGCGCCTGGAACGGCCGCCGCGTCGTATCAGAGCAGTGGGTCAGGACCTCGACGGAGCCGCACGTCCGCGTGGACGACGACACGGAATACGGCTATCTCTGGTGGTTGAAGAGCTTCAAAGCCGGAGAGAGGAGCTACGCCGCGTTCTCCATGAACGGCAACGGCGGAAACAAGGTCGCCGTCTTCCCGTCGCTGGACATGATCGTCGTGATCACGACGACGAACTACAACCAGCGCGACGCGCACGAGCTCTCCGACCGGCTCCTCTCCGACCACATCCTCGCCGCCGTGGAGTAATCCAGACTCGAGTCCCGAGTCCCGAGTCCCGGCTCTCACTTCTTCGGCTTCTCGAAGAGCGCCTTGTACTGGCCGTACCCCTCTTCTTCGAGCCTCTCGGCCGGGATGAACCGCAGGGCCGCCGAGTTCATGCAGTAGCGCTGCCCGGTCGGAGGCGGGCCGTCGTTGAAGACGTGCCCGAGGTGCGAGTTCGCGTGCGCCGAACGGACTTCCGTGCGCGGATAGCCGATCTTGAAGTCCGTGGAGCTCTTGACGTTGCCCTTCTCGAGCGGGCGCGTGAAGCTCGGCCAGCCGGTTCCGGACTCGTACTTGTCGAGCGAGGAAAAGAGCGGCTCCCCGGAGACGACGTCTACGTAGATGCCGGCACGGTGGTTGTCGAAGTACTCGTTTTCGAACGCGCGCTCCGTCCCCGCGTGCTGCGTCACGTCGTACTGGATCGGCGTCAGCTTCTTGCGCAGCTCCGCGTCCGACGGCTTCTGAAAGTTTCCGTTCCACCCTTTCATCTTCGGCTCCTCGCCGCGCGCCGCAAGGGCCAGGGCCAGCACGGCGAGCGCAGTCATGATCGTTCTGTTCTTCACTTGTGCCCTCCCGCCGGCTCGCCCCAGATCTCCTTCAACCGGGCGTCGCGGCCGCAACCCATCCGGTACTCGTGGTACCGCACGGGGTTCTTCTTGTAGAAATCCTGGTGATACTCCTCCGCGGGGTAGAACGTGGACGCCGCCGTGATCTCCGTCACGATCTTCCCCTTGAACTTCGGGTCCTGCTCGAGCTTGCGCTTCGACTCCTCGGCGGCCTTCCTCTGCGCCTCGTCCTTGTAGAAGATCGCCGACCGGTACTGCGTGCCGTGGTCGCAGAACTGGCCGTTCTTCTGGAACGGATCGACGTTGCGCCAGAAGACATCGAGAAGCTTCTCGTAGCTCGTCCTGGACGGGTCGTACGTGACCTCGACCGACTCGGCGTGCCCCGTCCCGCCCGCCGAGACCTGCTCGTAGGTCGGGTTCTTCGCCTGACCGCCGGTGTAGCCGGAGACGACGGAGAAGACCCCCGGAAGGCCCTCGAAGGCCGTCTCCTCGCACCAGAAACAGCCGCCCGCGAAGATCGCCGTGGCGCGCTCCCCCGGCGGCACGGCGCCGGCGAAAAGGGACGTCGCGAGCCAGAGCGCGAGAGCGGCGGCAACCCGTAACTTCAAGACTGGCCTCCTTCTCTGCTTCTCGGACAACTCCGCCACGGCACATTAGATTCCAGAGGGGGTACGGAGGTTTCACCCGGCCGGATTGGACGAGGCCGCGACAGGGGTTTGATGAAAATGAATCATCGCCGGGGCGGGAGCGCGCCGTCTAATTGCCTCCGGAGGTGTCCTGTGCGCGTTGAGAAGTGGATGACAGCCAGGCCCGTGACGCTCAAGCCGACCGACTCGCTGGCCCGGGCGATCGATCTGATGAAGGAAAAGAAGATCCGCCGGATTCCGATCGTGTCCGAAGCCGGCAAGCTTGTCGGAATCGTCTCGGACCGGGACCTCAAGGACGTTTCTCCCTCCCGCGCCACGACGCTCGACATCTGGGAGCTCCACTACGTGCTGGACAAGCTGACGCTCGCCGACGTCATGACGAAGAAGCCATGGACCGTGACGCCCGACATGCCGATCGAGAAGGCGGCCCTCCTGATGCTCGAGAAGCGGGTCGAAGGGCTGCCCGTCCTGGACGCGAAGGGAGTTCTCGTCGGCATCCTGACCGAAGGGGACATCTTCCGGGCCCTCGTCGATCTGACCGGGGTCCAGAAGAGAAAGACGCGCATCGGCCTCCTGATCCCCGACAAGGCGGGCAGCATCCGCGAAGTCGCGGACATCTGCCGCGCCCAGGGAGGGACGATCTTCTCGATCCTCGGCTCCTACGCGAAAGTGCCGGCCGGCAAGCGCGAGCTCGTCATGCGCGTGGACTGCCCCTCTCCCGATCTCCTGCGCGCCGAGCTGGCGAAGAAGTTCGGCGACGTGGACGTCGAGACCGACTGAGGCCTCCCGTTCCGGCTTGAACCCGGACTCGAGAAGCGCTCGTGTATCGGCCGAATGATGAAAATGAATCATCCCCCGGCACGCGCCGCTCGCCAAAGATATTCGGACGAAAATCGAAACTTCGATAGGAGGTCCCTGATGACAACCCGACGGACGTTTACATTCCTCTCCGCGGCGGCGATTCTGTGTCTCCTGTTCAATGCCCCGGCCGTTCTCGCCCAGGGCAAGACGTTCAAGGTGGGCGTTCCTCTCCCCCTGACCGGCGCCGAGGCGAAATTCGGCGAGATCGAGAAACAGGCCTACGAGATGGCGATCGAGGAGATCAACGCCAAGGGGGGCGTCAACGGAGTGAAGCTCGCTCTCGACATTCAGGACTCCGGCGGCAAGCCGGAGACCGCCACGGCCATCGTCGAGAAGTTCATCACGATCGATAAATACCCGATCGTGGTCGGCGAGTACACGAGCCAGTGCTCGTACGCGGTCGCCGGCGTCTGCGAGAAGTACAAGGTGCCCTACCTCGTCGTGACGGGCGCCGCCGACAAGATCACCCAGCAGGGGTGGAAGTACGTCTACCGGATGAACCCGCCCTCGAGCCTCTACAACACCGGCGTCTTCAACTTCTTCGAGCAGGTCGCCAAGCCCAAGACGATCGCGATCCTCTACGAGAACACCGACTTCGGCAACTCGACCTCCAAGGCGATGAAGGACTGGTGCGACGGGCACGGCGTCAACGTCGTCCTTTCCGAGGGATACCAGGCCGGCGGCGTGGACTTCAAGCCGATCCTCCAGAAGGTCAAGTCGTTGCGGCCGGACATCATCTACATGGTCTCGTACCTGATGGACGCTTCGCTCCTCATGCGGCAGTCCAAGGAGCTCGACATCAATCCGCAGGCCTTCATCGGCGGCGGCGCGGGGCACACGCTCCCCGAGTTCCTTCAGAACGCGGCCGACGCCTCGGAGTACTGCTACTCCGCGACGCTCTGGACGCCGCAGGTCAAGTACCCCGGCGCCAAGGAATTCTTCGACAACTTCAAGAAGAAGTACAACAAGGAAGCGGACTATCACGGCGCCGAGGCGTACGCGGCTGCCTACGTCCTGGCCGACACCCTCAAGCGCGCCAAGAGCCTCTCGACCGAAGACCTTCGGGCGGCGCTCGCGGAAACGAATATGATGACCGCCTTCGGTCCGGTGAAATTCGTCGCGTGGGGACAGTTCACGAACCAGAACAAGATGGAAACGCTCGTGCTGCAGGTCATCAAGGGGAAATACGAAACCGTGTGGCCGAAGGAAGGCGCCTCGGCCAAGTACGTCTATCCCGTTCCCCGCTGGCGCGACCGCAAGTAACCGCCGCCGTCCGGTAGCTGGAAAGACGCCATGTCACCCCAGGTTGCCGGACAGCTGGAGCTCCTCGGGCAGGTCCTGATCTCCGGGATCCTGCTCGGGGGGCTTTACGCTCTGATCGGCCTCGGCATGTCGCTGATCATGGGCGTCATGAAGATCATCAACCTCGCGCACGGCGAGCTGATGATGGTCGCGATGTACATGACGTACTGGGCGTTCACGCTCGCGCACGTGGACCCGTACGTATCGCTCCTGATCGTGTGCCCGCTGATGTTCCTGCTCGGCGTCGCGATCCAGAAGTTCCTGATCACGCCGGTCATGGAGGCGGAGTCGGTCCTGCCGCAGAACCAGGTCCTCCTGACCGTCGGCATCGGCCTCGTCCTCTCCAACCTCGCGCTCCTCCTCTTCACCGCGAATTACCGCTCCGTCCCGGTCAAGTACGCCTCCAAGACGATGTACTGGGACCTGAAGCTCGGCGGACAGACGATCTCCCTCTCGGTCAGCTATCCGTTCCTCGCCGCGTTCTGCATCGCATTCATCCTCGGCACGGCGCTCTTCCTCTTCCTCGGGATGACCGACACGGGCCGGATGATCCGGGCCACCGCGCAGGACAAGCGGGCCGCGGCGCTCATGGGGATCAACACGAAGAAGATCACCTACATCACGTTCGGCCTCGGCGCCGCGCTCGTCGGAGCGGCCGGCGCGCTGCTCGACCCGGTCTATTACCTCTACCCGCAGATCGGCGGCCCGTTCACCAACAAGGCCTTCGTCATCACGATTCTGGGCGGCCTCGGAAACATCCCGGGCGCCGTCCTCGGGGGGCTCGTGCTCGGGCTCGCCGAGTCGCTCGGCTCCGTCTACATCAGCCTCGGCTACAAGGACGCGTTCGGCTTCATCATCTTCGTTCTCGTTCTGATCTTCCTGCCCAAGGGGATCCTCGGCAAGGGACGGGCGTCTTGACGAAGAGGCTCGTCGGAGGGGTCGCCCTCGCCTCGCTCCTGGTCTTTCCGATCGTGGTGAAGAACCCGTACCTCCTGCACCTGCTCATCATGTCGTTCCTCTGGATCCTGCTCGGGCAGGCGTGGAACCTGCTCGGCGGCTTCACCGGCCAGATCTCCTACGGACATGCCGCGTTCTTCGGCGTCGGCGCCTACACGACGGCGATCCTGGTCAAGGTCGGGCTCTCCCCCGCGACCGCCTGGTCGGGACTTCTTCTCGGCGGGATCATGGCGGCGCTGATCGCCTCGGTCATCGGATGGATCTGCTTCCGCCTGCGCGGCCCCTACTTCTCCCTCTCGGTCCTGGCCCTGTCCGAGGTGCTGCGCCTCATCGCCGTCAACTGGAAACAGCTGACCAACGGCGCCGAGGGGATTCTCTTCATCCCGGCCTTCACGTCCAAGGCGTACTACTACTGGATCGTCTTTGGCCTGGCGGCGACCTGCTTCGTCGTCATCCGAGTCGTCATGCGCTCGAAGCTCGGCTTCTACTTCCTCTCGATCCGCGAGGACCAGGACTGCGCCGAGTCGCTGGGCATCGACACGACCCGCTACAAGCTCTACTCGCTCCTGATCTCCGCCTTCTTCACCGGCGTGGCGGGGAGCTTCTACATGAACTATCTCGGGTTCATCGATCCCGGGATCGTGTTCTCGATCGCCGACATTTCCATCATGATGATCCTCGTCACGATGCTCGGCGGCGCGGCCACGATGTGGGGCCCGGTCGTCGGGGCCGTCATCTACGTCCTCGTGTCGGAGCTCTTCCGGGTGTGGGTCAAGTCCGGGCACCTGATCTTCTTCGGCGTGCTGATCATCGTCATCATCATCTTCTTCCCGCAGGGGATCATCGGCACGATCAACCAGTGGCGCATGGGGCGGCGGCAGCGCCGGACCGCGGCGCATGGGGCGGCGGCGGCATGAGCCTGCTCGAGTTGAAGACCGTCTCGAAGCGGTTCGGCGGCCTGATGGCCGTCGGCAACATGTCGTTCACGATCGAGAAGGGGGAGATCCTCGGCCTGATCGGCCCCAACGGCGCCGGCAAGACGACGATCTTCAACCTCATCAACGGCTACTTCCCGCTGACCCACGGCGAGATCTTCTTCAACGGCCGGCGCATCGACGGCCTGAAGCCGCACGTCGTCTGCCGGCTCGGGCTCGCGCGGACGTTCCAGGTCGTCAAGCCGCTCGCCCGCCTGACCGTGCTCGAGAACGTGATGGCCTCCGCCTTCAGCCGAACGAACCATCGCGAGGAGGCGCGCCGGATGGCGCTCGAGGCCACGGCGTTCGCCGAGATGGAGGAGTGGCGCGACCGCGTGGCGGGGGGGCTGCCGCTGGGAATGAGGAAGCGCCTGGAGATGGCGCGCGCGCTTGCGACGAAGCCGGAGCTGCTCCTCCTCGACGAGAACTTCGCGGGACTGAACCCCTCCGAGGTCGAAAAGACGATCGAGATCGTGAAGAAGATCCACGCGAGCGGCATCACGATTCTGATCATCGAGCACAACATGCGCGTCATCATGTCGATCTCGCACCGGCTCCTCTGCATCAATTACGGCGAGAAGATCGCCGAGGGGACGCCGCGGGAAGTCGCGGAAAACCAGCAGGTCATCGACGCGTACCTCGGCGTGGCCCATGCTTGAGGTCGCCGGCATCGACGTCTTCTACGGGGACGTCCAGGTCCTCTGGGACCTCTCCTTCGAGGTGAAGAAGGGGGAGATCGTCGCGCTGATCGGCGCGAACGGTTCCGGCAAGACGACGACGCTCTCGACGGTGTCCTCCCTGCTGAAGCCTCGAAAGGGATCGGTCACCTACGAAGGATCGCCGATCCACACGCGCGCCGCCTACGACTTGGTCAACCTCGGCATCGCGCACGTGCCCGAGGCGCGGCGCCTCTTCCCCGACATGACCGTGCGGGAGAACCTGCTTCTGGGCGCCCTGACGCCGGACGCGAAGAAATCGCGGCCGGAGATGCTGGACAAGGTCTTCACGATCTTCCCGAGACTCAAGGAGCGCGAGAAGCAGCAGGCCGGGACCCTCTCGGGAGGCGAGCAGCAGATGGCCGCGATCGGCCGCGGGCTGATGTCCAAGCCGCGCCTCCTCATGCTCGACGAGCCCTCGCTCGGGCTCTCCCCCATCCTCGTCGCGGACATCTTCCGGGTCATCAAGGAAGTGCACGCCGACGGCGTGACCGTTCTCCTGGTCGAGCAGAACGTCTTCCGCACGCTCGAGATCGCCGACCGCGCCTACGTCCTCGGCAACGGCCGCGTCGTGCTGCAGGGTTCCGGCGACGAGCTCCTCGCCAACGACCACGTCCGCAAGGCCTATCTGGGACTCTAGGAACACTCGAGAGTCCAGAGTCGAGGGTCAGGAGTGAAGAACTCTCGACTCTGAACTCTCGACTCTCGACGACTTGTAGGCGACTTCTCCCTGTCATCCTGAGCGAAGCGAAGGATCTGCCCTTGGGCTGTTGACGACGACCGGAGCAGATCCTTCGTCGCGGAGCCTGCCCCGACTACGAATGGAACCCTGGTGATACTCACGAGAGCAGATTCCTCGCTGCGCTCGGAATGACATGAAAGCGGAGGAGCTCCTCAGGATGACCGGGAGGGAGGGTTCACTTGAGGTCCGGGGCGAGGCTGTCGAACTCCTTCGCGACGTCGGCGAGCTCCCGCTGCAGGGTCTCGACGCGCTCGATCTGATACGGCGCGGGCTTCCCCTCCCAGCTCATGAGCGCGCCGTAGGCGGTATCGAGGTGCTCGCGGATCCGCTCCTCTCCGGTGATCGCGCCCCCCTCCTTCGTCGCGACGATCTTTCTTTTCAACTCGTCGATCTTCGCGATCGTTTCCGCCTCCTTCTTCGCCTGCGGATCGGAGGCGGGCAGGGACTTCGCGCGGCCGGCCACACCGGCCCGGGCGGCGTCGATCCGGTCGACGAGCGCGCTCATCTCGTTGAAGAGCGCGTGCGCCTTCATCACCGCGTCGAACTGCTCCTTCCGCTCGGCCGCTCCGTAGGAGGCGCGCCGGTCCACGCCGATCTCGAGCTTCGTCTCGATCGATTGCCCCCCCTTCGTCAGGCGGACGGTGTACGTCCCCGGCGGGACGCGCGGCCCCTGCGAGGCGGAGAACGCGATCGTCGCGGCCCGAGGGACGCGCGGCGGCTTGACGCGCATGGTCCAGAACACCCGGTTGATCCCCCTCCGCTTGGTCGCCGTGATCGTGTCCACGACCTTCCCGCCGGCATCCAGGACTTCGAGCTTGATCGGTCCGAAGAGATGGCGCGTGCGCTGGTACCACGTGATGACCGCGCCGCCGGACGGGTTCTGCCCGGCGTACGCCGCGTCGCCTTCCGGCCAGCCGCCCTGCGCCGGGATGCGCTGCTCGACCGGGCGCCCCGGCAGGAACGCGGCCTCCCGCGCGAGGATCTCGCCGCTCAGGTTCCGCAACGGCGTCAGGTCGTCAACGATCCAGATCCCGCGCCCGTGGGTCGCCAGGACAAGATCGTTGTCGCGCGGGTGCACCTGCACCTCGCGCACGGCGACGCTCGGGAAGTCTCCCCCCTTGAACTCCGCCCACGCCTTTCCGCCATCCACGGAGATCCAGAGGCCGAACTCCGTCCCGAGGAACAGGAGCGACGGCTTGACGGTGTCCTCCTTGATCACGTGCGCGTAACCGCGCACACCCTGCTCGGGCGAGGCGATCCGCGTCCACGTCTTTCCGAAGTCCGTCGTGCGGTAGACCCACGGCGTCATGTCTCCGAACGTGTGGCGGTCAAACGCCACGTACGCTGTCGCGGCGTCGAAGCGGCTCGCCTCGACCCAGCTCGTCCACACCCCCTTCGGCGCGCCCTTGACGTTGCCGGCGACGTTCGACCAGCTCTTCCCGCCGTCGCGCGTCAACTGCACGTTTCCGTCGTCGGTCCCGACCCAGAGGACGTTGCCGTCCTTCGGCGACTCGGAGATCGAGTAGATCGTCGTGTGCATCTCCGCCGAGGAGTTGTCCACCGTCACGCCGCCCGACTGCTCCTGCTTCTGCTTCTCGGGGTCGTTGGTCGTCAGGTCCGGCGAGATCCGCTCCCAGGTGTTCCCCTTGTCGCGTGAGCGGAAGAGGAACTGCGCGCCCATGTAGATCGTTCCCTTCTGGTTCGGGCTCGCGACGATCGGCGTGTTCCAGTTGAAGCGCAGCTTCTCCTTGTAGCCGGCCTTCGGCTGGATGTCGCGCGAGCCGTGCGTGCGCCGGTCCACCCAGCCGGCATAGCCTCCCTGCGATTCCGCGTATACGGCGTCCGCGTCGGAAGGATCGGGGATCGTCCAGAAGCCGTCGCCGCCGTAGAGGTTCTCCCAGCGCGAGTTGGTGATCCCGCCCGGATACGACGAGTCGCCCACCCACGAGCTGTTGTCCTGCAGTCCGCCGTACACCTGGTACGGGTCCCGCGCGTCCACGGCCACGTGGTAGAACTGCGAGATCGGCAGGTTGTTCGCCTTCCACCAGCGGTTGCCGCCGTCGTAGGAGATCCAGAGCCCTCCGTCGTCTCCGCCGATGACGTGCTTCGTGTTGTCGGGATCGATCCAGATGTCGTGCCAGTCGCCGTGGGCGCCGCCGCCGGCTCCCGCGAAGCTCCGGCCGCCGTCGTCGCTGACGACGAGCCCGCCGCCCGGCTTGAAGACGCGGTCGGCGTTGGCCGGGTCCACGACGAGGCGCCCGAAGTAGAAAGGACGCCAGACCATCATCTGGCTGCGGTCGCGCGCCTCCCAGGTCTTGCCTCCGTCGGCGGAGCGGTAGAGCGCGGACTTACCCGACTCGACCAGGGCGTAGACGATCTTCGGGTCCGACGGCGCGGCCGCGACCTCGACGCGTCCCCACGGCTTGCGCGGGAGGCCGGCGTTCGCCTTGTCCGTCAGCTCGGTCCAGCTCTTTCCGCCGTCCTGCGATTCGAAGAGGCCGCTGCCGCTCGGCGAGTCCGGCCCTTCGCCGCCCGACCGGAACGTCCACCCCTTGCGGCGGAAGTCCCACATGCCGGCGAAGAGATGGTCCGGATTCTTCGGGTCCATCGCGAGCGAGGCGCAGCCGGTCGAGAGGTTCGCGCCCTTCAACGCGAGGTTCCAGGTCTTGCCGCCGTCAGACGTCCTGTAGAGGCCGCGCTCGGCGCTGTCGCTCCAGAGCTTTCCGGGCGCGCAGGCGTACACGGTGCCGCTGTCCCTGGGATGGACCACGATCCGCACGATGTGCTCGGACTCGCGCAGGCCCACGTTCGTCCAGGTCTCGCCTCCGTCGGTGGACTTGTAGATGCCGTCGCCGACCGAGACCGAGTTGCGCATCCACGACTCGCCGGTGCCGACCCAGATCGTCTTCGGGTTCGAGGGGTCGATTGTGATCGCGCCGATCGACTGCACCGGCTGCTTGTCGAAGACCGGCTTGAATCGCGTGCCGCCGTCTTCCGACTTCCAGACGCCGCCGCTCGCCGCGCCGACGAAGACCGTCGTCTTGCCGTCGCCGTTTCTCGCCGCCACGGCGGAGACGCGGCCGCTCATCGTGGCGGAGCCGATGTTGCGGGCCGAGAGTCCGGAGAGGACGCCGGAGTCGAGCATCGGCGCGCGCGTGCCGGCCGGGGACGCGGGCGCTGTCGAGGAGGAGGGAGCCGGGGCCGACGCCCGACGCGATGACGGCGCGCCCGATCGGCGTCCCTGCCGGCGGGAACTTGAAGATCCCGTCGTCTACGTCGACGTTGACCTCGACCCGCTCGATCGTCACGCGCGAATTCCTCGGAGCCCCCTTTCGTCCCACCTCGATCGAGAACGGGAACCAGACTCCGCCGACCTGCTCGTAACTTCCCAGGTCCGACTCGACGATCCGCTCGGCCCCCCGCACGCGCGCGACCGTCTCCTCGCGGATCTCGAGGAAGTAGTCGGGATCGAGGAAGAGGTACTTGGTGTCGCCGTCCTTGAGCGAGACACGCAGCTTGTGCGCCGGCGTGCCGTCCACGTCTTCGGTGCCGAGGTACTCGACCTTGTGCCCCTTCTCGCGCCAGTGGACGAGCGGCCCGTCGATGTCCGCTTCCTGCGCGTACTCGCGCGCGTCGTCCGCCGATGCCTTCTGCGCGTCGCGCTTCCCCTGAAAGGGCTGCAGCGCCCACCCCTCCTTCCCGTCGAAGGCCTCGACGGCGGTCAGGCCCTGGATCGTCGTTTCGCTGCGCATCATGCCCGGCCGCTTCTCGAGATGCCCGAAGACCGCCTCGATCGAGAACTGTCCCCCTCCGAGCACGACCTTCCCTGTCCTCCGAAGCGATTGGATCGCCTCGATCTTCGCCAGTCCGCCGCGGGCCTCGATGTTCTTCGCGACGATCTCATCGACGGTCAAAGAGCGCGCCGGCGCCGCCAGCGTGAGAAGTCCGGCCACCAGTGCTATCGCAAATTGCATATGCACCTCTCTGAATTTGAGGCACGGATCATACGGGAGTCCTCAGGCAAAGCGCTGGCGTCCCTTCGGGAGGACGCACCGCGAAGAAACAAATGGATCATGCAGCGAGAAAGGAATCGGATCAGAATAAAGACAGAATGGAGCGCGTTTTTATGAGCACCATGAAAAACATTCTTGCCGCTTGCGCGATCTTCCTCGTGGGCGCCTCGCTGGCGATGGCCGAGCCTCGCCAGGCGCCGCAATTCTCGAACCGTCTCTTCACCGAAATCGTCCAGATGACCCAAGCGGGTCTCGCCGACGCGACGATCATCGCCTACGTCAAGGCGCGGCGCTCGCGGCTGGAGACGGACGTGAGCGCGAACGACCTCATCCGGCTCCGCCAGGCGGGAGTGAGCGAGAACGTCGTCGGCGCCATCGCCGGGCTCACCGGCCTCGAGGGCGGGGGGAGCCGTTCCGATTCCGACGTAACCTATGACTCGAGGGAGGCGGCACCTCCGCCCGACTCCTCCTACGGCGAGGACGAGGCGTATGCCTACCCGAACGGCTACCCCTACTGGTACGCCTACGGCTACCCCTACTGGGGCTATCCCTACTGGTACGGCTGGGGGCCCTCCTTCTCAACGAGAGTCTTCATCGGCGGCCGATCCTTCCGCGGCGGACGCTTCGGGCACGGGGGATTCGGGCACGGCGGAGGGCACGGCGGCTTCGGCGGCCACGGCGGCTCCGGAGGACACGGCGGCGGACACGGCGGCCGCCACTAAGAACTCCCGACACCATCCGAGCGGCGAGGGCTCATTCTGAGTCCTCGCTTTTTTCTTTATTTCTCCAATCCCCCGGCTCGAAGAGACTCCAATGAATGCCGCCCCCCGGGCCCGGCGCGGGACGGTTCCGTAGCCTGGCGAACCCCCTTCTGGTGCAAATGCATCAGTTTTTCCCCGGCGGGCCATCCCCATAATGGGCGCCCTGACGAGGTGAACGAAGTGTTCCAGATCCTGGTGAAGAAGCCCCTGGGGGAAAACGTCACCCTCTACGAGGTCGCGGCCCCGCGCGTCGTAAAGCGCCACCGGCCGGGCCAGTTCGTGATGGTGCGCCCGACCGACCATTCGGAGCGGATCCCCCTGACGATCGCGGACACCAACAAGGCGACGGGAACCATTACGCTCGTCGTGCAGGCGGTCGGAAAGACGACGTTCGAGATGAGCGAGGCTTTCCAAGAAGGAGATTCCTTCTCGAACGTGGCGGGACCGCTCGGCAACCCGACCCACATCGGAGTTCCAGGCAAACCCGACGATTTCCGGGGAACGGTTGCGTGCGTCGCGGGAGGGATCGGCGCCGCTCCGATGCTCCCGATCGCCCGGGCCTTCAAAGAAGCGGGACACGAAGTCGTGACGATCCTCGGCGCGCGGAGGAAGGATCTCCTGGTGTTCGAGGACCGCCTGGGTGCGGCCTCGAGCGAGCTCCTCGTCTGCACCGACGACGGCTCGGCCGGCCGGAAGGGCTTCGTGACCGACGTGCTGAAGGACCTGATCACGACGAGGCGCGCGGCCGGCGGCGACGTCCACATGGCGATCGCGATCGGCCCGCCGATCATGATGAAGTTCTGCTCGAAGACGACGGAGCCGTTCGCGGTGCCGACGCTCGTCAGCCTGAACACGATCATGGTGGACGGCACCGGGATGTGCGGCGGCTGCCGCGTCATGGTGGACGGCGCCGCGAAGTACGTCTGCGTGGACGGTCCCGAGTTCGACGGCCACCACGTGGACTTCGACGGGATGATGCGGCGCCAGGCGATGTACAAGCCGGAGGAGGCCGCGAGCCTCGAGCGCTACCGCGAGAACGACCCGAGCTGCCTGATGCAGTCCTCCGTCGCCGCGGCGGTCTCGGAGGCCGAGGTCGCGCCGGCACCCGACGCGCGAAAGGGAGCCTGATGTCCGACGAGAAGAAGACAGACCTGACCCCGGAGGAACTCTCGGCACGGATCGAGAACCGCGCGAGCCTGACGAACAAGACGCGCGGCCAGCTGCCGAAGGTCTTCTGGGCGGAGCAGGCCCCGGCCGAGCGCGTCAAGAACATCCACGAGGTCCCGTTCGCCTACTCGCCCGACCAGGCCCGCGCCGAGGCGCTGCGCTGCCTCTCCTGCAAGAACGAGCCGTGCGTCACGGGCTGCCCCGTGGGCGTAGACGTCCCGCGGTTTCTCCGTCAGGTCGCGGAGGGGGATTTCCGCGCTGCGATCCGGACGATCAAGTCGACCAACCTCCTGCCGGCGATCTGCGGGCGCGTCTGCCCGCAGGAGAGCCAGTGCCAGGAGAACTGCATGGTGGCGAAGATCCACAAGGACCTGGGCTTCGCGGTCTCCGTCGGCAAGATCGAGGCGTTCCTCGCCGACTGGGAGCGCGAGGTCGGCGGCGTCGAGCTTCCGGCCGTCGGCGCTCCGACCGGATTCAAAGTGGCGATCATCGGCGCCGGCCCGTCCGGGCTGACGTGCGCCGGCGACCTGCGGCGCTACGGCCATGAGGCGGTCGTGCTCGAGGCCTTCCACAAGGCGGGAGGCGTCCTCGTCTACGGCATCCCCGAATTCCGACTGCCCAAGGACATCGTGCAGGCCGAAGTGGACAACCTCGCGAAGATGGGAGTCCAATTCGAGTTCGACACGGTTGTCGGGCAGACGCTCTCCGTGGACGACCTCTTCGACGAGGGATACCAGGCCGTCTACGTCGCGACCGGCGCGGGCCTCCCCTACTTCGTCAACGTCCCGGGCGAGGACTTGAACGGCGTCTACTCCGCCAACGAGTACCTGACGCGCGCGAACCTCATGGGCGCGTACCGCTTCCCCGAGGAGGACACGCCGGTCCTGCGCCGCGACAACGTCGCGGTCCTCGGCGGCGGCAACGTCGCGATGGACGCCGCGCGCACGGCGCTGCGCCTGGGCGCGAAGAACGTCTACCTCGTCTACCGCCGCTCGCGCGTCGAGCTGCCCGCCCGGCTGGAAGAGGTCCACCACGCCGAGGAGGAAGGCGTTCAGTTCCGCCTGCTGAACGCCCCCGTCGAGATCCTTTCGACGAAGGACGGCTGGGTGCGCGGGATCAAGGTGCAGCGGTGCGAGCTCGGCGAGCCGGACGAAAAGGGGCGCCGCCGCCCCGTGCCGATCGAAGGCGCCTACGAGGAGCTTCCCGTCGAGATCGTGATCGAGGCGATCGGCAACGGCCCCAATCCCCTGATCCCCAAGACAACGACCGGCCTGACCGTCAGCCGCCACGGCACCCTCGTCGTGGACGAAGCCACGATGATGACGACCCGCAAGGGCGTCTTCGCCGGCGGCGACATCGTGGCCGGCGCCTCGACCGTCATCCTCGCGATGGGCCACGGCCGCAAGGCCGCCGCCGCCATCGACGCCTACCTCCGCCAGGAAGCCGCCGAAAAAGCCACCGCGAACTAACGTCCCCGGTGGTTCCTCCACTTCCACGGTTTCCGGCAACTGTGCCGTCCGGGCATGAGGCGGATCTGGGTCCGGGCATGGCTCGGAATCTCGTGGTATATACTGGTCTCGATCATGGGGACGGCCAAGCTCTTTCGAAACGGTCGAAGCCAGGCGGTGCGGCTTCCGAAGGAATTCCGCTTCGAGGGGGACGAGGTCACCATCCGCCGGTCGGGCAAGAGGGTGATTCTCGAGCCGAAGAAGCGCCGGTCCTGGCCTCGGGGCTACTGGGAAGGATGGGGCAAGGTCCCGAAAGACTTCCGGGCTCCGGATCCGCTGCCGGAAGGCCTTCCGCGGGTTGACCTCGATTGACGTACCTCCTGGACACGAACATCTGCATCTACGCCATCAAGCGCATGCCGGCGGTGTTGCGCCGTCTCCAGGAGCGCCTTCCAGACGACTTCGGCGTCAGCGCAATCACCGTCGCCGAACTCTGGTTCGGCGCGGCGAAGAGCAGCCGGCCGCGAACGACACGCAAGGCCGTGGACGCGTTCCTGAAGCCGTTCGAGATGCTCTCCTTCGCCGGCGAAGCCGCGGAGGAGTACGCCGGGATCCGACTTCAACTGGAAAGGGCGGGCCAGCCCATTGGTGAACGTGACCTGTTGATCGCAGCCATCGCGAAGGCTCGCCGGCTGACGGTAGTCACCCACAATGTTCGAGAGTTCTCCCGCGTCTCCGGCCTCAAGGTCGAGGACTGGGTCTGAAGATCCGCAACTTCGACCTGGTCACAGCTCTTCCCTAAGGAGCGCCGTCGCTCCCGGATTGTCAACGATCGTTTATGCTAACGAGTTCCGATGGGCATTGAGCTGATTCTGAACGGCGAGAGGCGGGCTTTCGAGGTGCCCGAGGGGGCGTCGCTGCTTGAGCTGCTGCGGGACCATGCGGGGATCACGTCGCCGAAGGACGGGTGTTCGCCGCAGGGGCAGTGCGGAGCCTGTGTTGTGCTCGTGGACGGGAATCCCAAGACCGCTTGCGCTGTGCCCGCGAAGATCGCCGCCGGGAAGAGCGTCCTGACGCTCGAAGGGGTGTCGGGAGAAGAGAGGCACATCTACGGCGAGGCGTTCGCCCGGATGGCGGGGCTTCAGTGCGGGTTCTGCATTCCCGGCATCACGATGAAGATGAAGAGCGTCCTCGACTCCAATCCCGAGCCGAGCGATGAGGAAATTCGCAAGAAGCTCGACCCGCATCTCTGCCGCTGCACCGGATACGTGAAGATCTTCGAGGCGTTCCAGGCGGCGGCGCTCTCGAGGCGAGGCGGGACGCTGCCGCCGGCCGACGGCTCGGGGCGCGTCGGGACGAGCCTCGACCGATACGAGGCGGAAGAGCTCGCGCTCGGCGCGCGTCCCTACGTATGCGATCTGACTTTTCCCGGAATGCTCCACGGCGCGGTGACGCTCTCGCCGCACCCGCGCGCGCGAGTCAAACGGATCGACACTTCGAAGGCCGCGGTGTTTCCGGGCGTCGTCGCCGTCGTCACAGCGAAGGACGTGCCGGGCGAGCGCTTCTACGGTCTGATCATCAATGACTGGCCGGGGTTCGTGGCGGAGGGAGAGGAAACGAAGTGCGTCGGCGACGTCCTGGCGGCGGTCGCGGCGGTAGACGCGCGGACGGCGCGCGAGGCCGCGCGGCTCGTGGAAGTCGAGTACGAAGTCGCTCGACGCCGGTAACTGGATCCGGAGAAGGCGCTCGAGCCGGGCGCGCCCCGCGTCGACCCCGAGGCGAACCTCCTCTCCCGCTCGGTCGTCAACCGCGGCGACGCCGAGGCGGCCCTCGCCTCCAGCGCGCACGTCGTCGAGGGGACGTGGCAGACGCAGCGCATCGAGCACCTGTATCTGGAGCCCGAGGCGTGCGTGGCCGCGCCGGGCGACGCGACCGCGGACGACCCGGCGCCGCGATGACGCTCTTCACGCAGGGGCAGGGCGTCTTCGACGATCGCCGGCAGGTCGCGGCGTTCCTCGATCTCGCGCGAGGAGGACGCTCTATGTCGAGCTCGTGCCCAACGGCGGCGCGTTCGGCGGCAAGGAGGACATGTCGATCCAGGCGCAGACGGCGCTGCTCGCGCGCGTCACGGGCAAGCCGGTGCGCCTCGTCCTTTCGCGCGAGGAGTCGATCCGCATCCACCCCAAGCGCCACCCGATCAAGATGCGCTACCGGTCGGGCTGCGACGCGCGAGGGGCGGCTGACCGCGGTGCGGGCGCGGATGATCGGCGACTCGGGGGCCTACGCCTCGGTCGGGATGCAAGGTGCTCGAGCGCGCCGCGGGCCACGCCGTGCGGACCGTACAAGTGCCGACAACGTGGACGTCGAATCCGTGGCCGTCTACACGAACAACCCGCCTGCGGCGCGATGCGCGGCTTCGGCGCCAACCAGGCCCACTTCGCGATGGAAGGGCGCGCTCGACATGCTCGCGGAGAAGGCGGGGCTCGACGGCTGGGAGATCCGGTGGCGCAACGCGCTCGAGGTCGGGCGACGACTGGTCTGCACCGGCCAGTGCTCGAGAACCTCGGTCGGGCTCGAAGCAGACGCTTCTCGCCGTCAAGGACGTCTACTACGCGCGCCAACGCGCGGCCGCGCGGTGGGCATCGCGCTGCGGCATCAAGAACAGCGGCATCGGCAACGGCGCGACGGAGTGGGGCAAGCGCGCGCCTCGTGGTCGAGAACGACGGCACGGTCTCGCTCTACAACGGCTACACCGAGATGGGGCAGGGTCTCCTGACCGTGCTCATCCAGTTCGCCGGTGGAGGTGACGGGGCTGCCCGCGTCCGTCTTCCGCGCCCGAGTGGACTCGACGCTTCGCGCTCGGCGTGCGGCCAGACGACGGGCTCGCGCGCGACGTTCTTCGGCGGGCGCGCGGTCATCGAGCGCGGCCGAGAAGTTCAAGGCCGATCTCGACGCCGGCAAGACTCGCGGACCTCGCGGGCCGCGTGTACTCGGCGGAGGTCCTGCATGGACGACACGACCGCGCTCGGCCACGAGCCCCGCGGGCAAGATCAAGCTCCACACCGGCGTTCGGTTTCGCGACACAGGTCGTGCATCCTCGACGAGAACGGGCGCATCGAGCGAGGTCGTCGCCGCGCACGACGTCGGCCGCGCCGTCAACCCGGCGCTCTGCGAGGGGCAGATCGAGGGCTCCGTCCACATGGGCCTCGGCTACGCGCTGACCGAGGAGCTGCCCTGCGAAAACGGCTTGCCCTTGACGTTCAAGCTCCGCGACTTCGGCGTCCTGCGCGCGCGCGACATGCCGGAGGTCGAAGTCGATCCTCGTCGAGGAGCCCGAGCCGGAGGGCCCGTTCGGCGCCAAGGGAGTCGGCGAGATCGGCCTCGTGCCGACCGCGCCCGCCGTCGCGGCGGCGCTTCACGCCTTCGACGGGATCCGCCGCTACACGCTGCCGATGAAAGACTCTCCCGCCGCGCGGGCCTTGAGAAGGTGACGGCTTGACCGCGTCTCTCCCGAAGGTGACAGGGCTGCGCTGTGTCCTCTGCGCCCGCGTCTACGCGCACGGAGAGGTCGAATACACCTGCCCGCGATGCGGGATCGAAGGGATCCTGGATGTCGAATACGACGACGACCGGATCGCGCGCTCCTTCTCGAAGGAGACGCTCGAGGCTTCGCGCGAGGCCTCGATCTGGCGTTACAGCGCTCTGCTTCCCGTACCCGACGACGCGACGCGGCCGCGCCTGCCCGCCGGATGGACGCCGATCGTCGAGGCGCCGGTGCTTGCGCGCGAGCTGTCGATCTCCGCTCTCTCCGTCAAGGACGACGGCCGCAACCCGACCGGCTCCTTCAAGGACCGCGCGAGCGCCGTCGGCGTGACGCGGGCGCGCTGGCTCGGACGCCACGAGGTGACCTGCTCCTCGACCGGCAACGCGGCGTCCTCGCTCGCCGGCTTTGCGGCGGAGGCGAGAATGAAGGCCTACATCTTCGTCCCGGCGTCCGCGCCCGAGGCGAAGGTCGCGCAGCTCCTCGTTTACGGCGCGAAGGTGCTCCTCGTCGAGGGCGCCTACGAGGACGCGTTCCACACCTGCCAGGAGTCGGTCGAGGAGTTCGGCTGGTACAACCGGAACTGCGCGATCAATCCGTATCTCGTCGAGGGGAAGAAGACGTGCGGCCTGGAGATCGCGGAGCAGATGCGCGGCCGGATGCCGGACGTCGTGACCGTGGCCCTGGGCGACGGTTGCACGACAGCGGGGATCTGGAAGGGGCTCTCCGAGATGAAGCGCCACGGCATGATCGACAAGCTGCCGAGGATCCTCGCGGTTCAGGCGGAGGGCGCGGCGCCGCTCGCGAAGACGTTCGAGAGCGGCGGCGAGAAGATCGAACCGGTCGCCGCGCGCACCATCGCCGACTCGATCAACGTTGGCGCGCCGAGAAACGGCGTCAAGGCGCTGCGCGCGGTGCGCGCCTCCGGCGGCGCGATCGTCACCGCGTCCGACGAGGCGATCCTCTCCTGGATCCCGCGCCTGGCGCGCGCCACCGGAGTCTTCGCTGAGCCGACCGGCGTTGCCGCGCTGGCCGGCCTGGAGACCGCCATTTCCCGCGGCCTCGTCGCGCGCGGCGAGAGCGTCCTGCACGTCGCGACCGGCAACGGCTTGAAGGACATCCGCGGCGCGATGCGCTCCGTCGCCCCGGCATTCCGGATCACTCCCTCGCTCGACGCCGTCCGCAAGGCATTGGAGGCCGCATGATCCACGGGCCCACCTACGAGGAGATGCGCGATCCTTCGCTCCTGCCGCCCGACCTCCGCCGGCGCGCGCTCGCGGCGCAGCGGGAGGCGCCGCTCGACCCGGTCAACCTCTTCAACATCACGTGGCGGGACGAGGCGGGGCGCATCCGCGCGCTTCTGCTGCCGGAGGCGCTGACCGGAGTCGCCGCGCCGATCGTGCTCCTCTTCGCGAAGGACTTCCCGACCGGCTCGCACAAGGTCGGCGCGACCTACTCGGTGCTGATGGAGCATCAACTCGCCGAAGACGTCTCCCCCGGCGAGTCCACGCTCCTGTGGCCTTCAACCGGCAACTACGGCATCGGCGGCGCCTGGGTCGGGCCGCGCATGGGCTATGAATCGGTCGTCATCCTCCCCGAGGAGATGAGCGCCGAGCGCTTCGAGAAGATCGAGGGCTACGGCGCGAGGGTCGTCAAGACTCCCGGCTGCGAGTCCAACGTCAAGGAAATCTACGACGAATGCCGGCGCCTTTCGGCGGACCCGAGGGCGCGCATCATGAACCAGTTTCAGGAGATGGCGAATTACCGCTGGCACTACCACGTGACGGGCTCGGCCTCGGCCACGGCGGTGGAGGAGCTCTCCGCCGGTAAGCCGGCGGCTTTCGTCTCCGCCATGGGATCGGCCGGCACGATCGCGGCGGGCGACGCGCTGAAGAAACGCTTCGGCGCGAAGATCGTGGGCCTCGAGCCAGTGCAGTGCCCGACTCTGTCCTTGAACGGCTACGGCGGCCACGCGATCGAGGGGATCGGCGACAAACACGCCACCTGGATTCACAACGTTGGCAACCTCGACGCGATGATGTGCATCGACGACGAGGAGTGCCTGCTCGGCCTCCAGCTCGTGACCGACCCCGTGGGGATCGATTTTCTCTCCGGCGAGGGGGGCCTGGGCGATCTCGCGGCGCGACGGCTTGCGACTCTTCTCGGGGTGAGCGGGATCTGCAATATCCTCGGCGCCATCAAGACGGCCCGCTGGCTCGGGCTCTCCAGGGGCGAGGCCGTCGTGACCGTGGCGACCGACGGCTTCGACCGTTACCCCTCGGTGATGAGGCGGCTCGAGGAGCGGACCGGCCCGCTGACTCGCGCGGGCGCACAGGAGCATCTGGCCCGGATTTTCCACGGACAGAAGCTCGACAGGATCGTGGAAGGGACGCGCGAGAACCGCGAGCGGTGGCACAACCTGAAGTACTTCACATGGGTCGAGCAGCAGGGCAAGACCATCGAGGAGCTGGAAGCGCAGCGTTCCGATTCGTGGTGGAGCGACGAGGCCGCCGTGGCGGAGAACGCGGACCGCCGCCTGCGCGAGGCGCGCGGCTGGTAGGAGGCTGAGGATTGGGCGGGATCGCCATCACCGGCGGCACCGTTGTCACGCTCGACCCTCCGTCGGCCGAGCGGCGGGATCTCTTTCTCGGCGCTGAGCCGCGCCGAACGATCAACGCGTCGCGGTGTCTGGTCCTGCCGGGCCTCGCGATCGCGCACACGCACCTCTACTCGGGGCTCGCGCGCGGGATGGACGGCCCATCCGAGCCGACGCGCTCCTTCCGCGAGATCCTGGAGCGGATCTGGTGGCGGCTCGACGTAGCGCTCGACGAGCGCTCGCTCCGAGCGTCCGCGGAGGTCGCGCTGCTGGACGCCGCGCTCTGCGGCGCGACGGCCGTCATCGACCACCACGAGTCTCCCGGCTTCATCGGAGGCTCGCTCGACGTCCTCGCTGGCGCGGCGCGGGCGGTCGGGGTCATGGCTGCACTTTGCTACGGCGCGACCGACCGCCACGGCCGCGCGGGGGCGAGGGCGGGAATCGCCGAGTGCGAGCGCGCGATCGCCGCGGGGCTGCCGGCGATGGCCGGCCTGCACGCCGGATTCACGGCCTCCGACGAGACGATCGGGGCGGCCGCGGACCTCGCGCGGCGCCGCGACGCGTGGCTCCATGTCCACGTCGCCGAGGACGGATGCGACGCAGGCTCCTTCGAGCGGTTGGAGCGCGCGGGCGCGATCGGGCCGAAGTCGATCCTCGCCCACGGCGTCCACCTGACCGCCTCCGAGAGAGAGCGGGCCGCGGAGGCCGGCGCCTGGATCGTCCACAACCCGCGGAGCAACCTGCAGAACGCGGTCGGCTACGCCAACGTCGCGACCCTCGGCCCGCGCGTGGCGCTCGGCACCGATGGCATGGACGGCGACCTTTTCGCGGAGGCGCGGGCCGCTCATCTGCGCGGCCGCGACGCCTACGGGCCGCAAGGGGGTGTGGATGCCGTCGCGCTCGTCGCGGCGAGCGGGAGGCTGGCGGAGAAAGTCCTGGGGCCTCGCGGGGAAGACTGGGTTGTCCTCGACTACGACCCGCCGACACCCATCTCGGCGGAGAACCTTTCGGGACACTTTCTTTTCGGCATGGGCGCCCGGCACGTCCGCGACGTCGTCGCCGGCGGCGAGCTCATCGTCGAGAAACGCAAGTCCACGCGCGTGGACGAGCACGAAGTCCGCGCACGCGGCCGAGAGGAAGCGGCGCGGCTCTGGAAGAGGATGACGTGAGCGTTCTCCGCCCCCTGCCGCTGTCCGTCCTCGTGCGGCGCGCCGCCGAGGAGCTTCCGAAGGACGCCGTCTTCGACCTGCCCGCGCGGAAGATCTACAGAGGCTTCCCCGGCGCGGATCTTTCCGTCTCCTTCCACGGACACCGCGCGGCCACTCCCGTCGGCCCGGCCTCCGGCCCGCACACGCAGCTCGCCCAGAACATCGGGCTGTCGTATCTGGCGGGAGGGCGGATCCTGGAGCTCAAGACCGTGCAGGTCAACGACCGCCTCGTCATCGGCCGTCCCTGCATCGACATGCGCACGGTCGGCTACAACATCGAGTGGTCGCAGGAGCTCACGGTCTCCGAGTCGCTGCGCGAGTACGCGAAGGCGCGGCTCCTCGTCGCGATTCTGGACGAGATCTGCGGCATTCCGCAGGCGGAGCGCGACGTCGTCTTCGACATCTCCGTCGGCTACGACCTGGAAGGAATCCGCTCGCGCAAGATGGCGGGCTTCTTCGCGGGCGTGCGCGACGCGTCCGCGCTCCTGGACGCGGAGCGCGCGGCGCTCTCCCGCGAGCTGCCGTCCGCGCTGAAGCATCTCGCCGACGTCGAGTGCCCGACTCGTCTTTCCGACTCGACGACGCTCTCGACCTTCCACGGCTGCCCGGCCGCGGAGATCGCCGGCATCAGCCGCTTCCTCCTGAACGAAGTCGGCCTCCACACGATCGTGAAGCTGAACCCGACGCTCCTCGGATACGAGCAGGTCGAGGAGATCCTCCACGGCAGGCTCGGATATCGGGAGATCGGCCTGACCCGCGCCGCCTTCGACAAGGATCTCCAGTGGAAGGACGCCCTCTCGCTCGCCGGCGACCTCTCCGCCGAAGCCGCCCGGCGAAATCTCAGCTTCGGCGTCAAGCTGACCAACACGCTCGTCGTCGAGAACGCTGGCGATCCGCTCCCCGGCCGCGAGCAATACCTCTCGGGCGAGCCGCTCCACGTCCTCTCGCTGACGCTCGGCCTGCGCCTGCGTGAGGCGCTCGGGCCGCGCCTTCCGGTCTCCTTCTCCGCCGGCGTGGACGCCTCCAACGTCGCCGCCTCGGTCGCCTGCGGCTTCGTGCCCGTGACGAGCTGCACGGACCTCCTGCGCCCCGGCGGCTACCAGCGCCTCCACTGGCAGGCCGAGGCACTCTCGCGCGCGCTGCACGAGAGCGGCGCGGCGACGGTCCCCGATTTCATCCGGTCGCGCTCGGGATCGGCGGCCACGAGCGTCGCGGACGCGTCGCTCGTCAATCACAGGCGCGCCGTCGCCCAGGTGACGTCGGCCGAGCGCTACACCGCCGCGAAGACCGGCAAGCCGCCGCGCAAGATCGGAAGCCATCTCAAGCTCTTCGATTGCATCAACTGCGACAAGTGCGTCCCCGTCTGCCCCAACGACGCGAACTTCGTCTACGAGACTCCGCCGCGGCAGATCCAGTACCGCGATCTCGTCATTCGAGCCGGCCGTCTCGAGGCGGGAGAACCGCAGACGCTCTCTCTCGGCGGAACCGGCTCCTCCGCGCACCAGATCGCCAACTGGGCCGACGCCTGCAACGACTGCGGCAACTGCGACGTCTTCTGCCCGGAGGACGGCGGCCCCTTCATCGAGAAGCCGCGACTCTTCGAGTCGCTCGGCGCCTACCTCGCCGACGCCCCCCGCCCCGGCTTCTTCCTCCGCCGCGACGCGGCCTCTGCGATCGTCGCCCGAGGCCGCTGGGGCGGCCGGGAGGTCGAACTGCTCGTCTCCCCCGACGGCTCCGCGGACTTCTGGGACGGCGCCGCCGAGCTCCACTTCGATTCCCCCGAGGCGTCCGATCCGTCGCAAGCCCGCATCTTCGCGATTCCCGCCCCCGAAGCCCACATCGTCCCTGTCGGCCACTACCACGCCCTCCGCGCCCTCGTCACCGGCCTCTTCGCCCCCGGCGCCATCTCCTGGATCACCGCGATGTCCGCGGACGCGTCCATCCGGTAGACCACCTCACCGGGAGGACGGCCGGTCACGTGTAATAGAGTTGTCGCAGCACTAGCGTGACTTGAATCGGGTTTCGCGCCGATCCGAATGGTCGGTTCAAACCAGGCCTGCCCAATGCGGACAGCCTTTTTTAGGAGGGGGCGAAGAATGAACATCAGGAAAGCCATCTGGATTTCGGTAATCGCGGTTGCGTTACTCTCGTTTGGTCTCCCGGTCTTCGCGCAGGCGGGGGCTCCGGCGGGACCGCCGAAGGTCCTTCAGATCTACCGCGAAGAGGTCAAGCCGGGCAAGGCTCCTGCCCACGAGGCCGTCGAGGCCGGCTGGCCCCGGGCCTTCGCGAACGCAAACTGGCCGACCCACTACCTCGCGATGACTTCCATCACGGGTCCGAGCGAGGCGTGGTTCTCGACCGGGTACGACTCCTTCGCCGCGTGGGAGACGGACACGCGCAACATCGACAAGAACGCGGCGCTCAAGAAGGAGCTCGACCAGCTCGAAGCAAGGGACGGCGAGCTCCGCTCCGGCGGGCGCAGTCTCGTCGCCGCCTTCCGGGAGGATCTCAGCAACCAGCCGAACTTCGATATCACGAAGATGCGCTACTTCCGGGTCATTACGTTCCGCCTCAAGCCGGGGCACGACGCCCAGTTCCCCGAAGCGGTCAAGATGGTCAAGGCGGGGTACGAGAAGGCGAATCTGAAACAGTCCTGGGCCACCTACCAGGTCTACTCGGGCATGGTGACTCCGTCGTTTCTCGTCTTCATTCCCATGAAGTCGCTCGACGAGGTGGATACGGCGTTCGGCCACGCGAAGACGCTTCAGGAGGCACAGGGCGAGGACAACGCCAAGAAGTTGCAGACGATCGCCGCCGATGCGTATAACGCGGTCGAATCCAACATCTTCGCGTTCAGCCCGAAGATGAGCTATGTCTCGAAGGATTGGGCAGCCGGTGACCCGGAGTTCTGGAAACCGAAGGCGGCCGCAGCCGTGAAGCCCGAAGGGAAGAAACCCGCGGCGAAGAGCGAGAAGAAGGGCTAACGCCACCGAGGATCGGTCGGGAGTCCCGAGCCGCGCGCCCTCACGCCGGCTCGGGATGTCCCGGACTCGTCGAAGCGGGCCCCCAGGCGGGATGTTCAACTTGGATTATCGTCCGGCCTGGAGAATTGACATGGACACCGCCGCTACCGCCGATCTCAAAATGCTCGCCCGCCTGTACGGGCGGAGCCTTCTTCTGACCGACGACTACACGGCCGCGGAGCTTGACGCGTTCCTGTTCGTCACGGAGCGGCTTGCGGCGCTCGACCGGGCGGGAATGAAGACGCCGCTCCTCGCCGACGAGCTGGCCTACGCGCTGTTCTTCGACAACTCGACGCGGACCAAGTCGGCGTGGGCGGGGGCGGCGGCGCGGCTGGGGATGCAGCCGGTCATCGTGGACGGGTCTTCGACGCAGGTCTCGCACGGAGAGACCGCGGTCGAGACAGGAGCGATGCTCGGGATGAACGCGCACGCGCTCGGCGTGCGGCACGACCTGATCCTGGGCGAAGGCAATGCGTTCATGCGCGACGTCCAGCGCGGGATCGACGACTACCTCGACGCGACGAAGGATCCGCGCAAGGTGCCGGTCGTCAACCTTCAGTGCGACATCGACCATCCGACGCAGACGCTCGCGGACCTCTGCTGGCTGCGCGAGCGGTTTCCGGAGGGGCTCGCGGGAAAGAAGATCGCCGTCTCCTGGGCTTACTCCCCGAGTTACGCGAAGCCGCTCTCGGTGCCGCAGGGGCTCGTCATGCTCCTGACGCGCTTCGGCGCGAACGTCACGCTCGCGCACCCCGAGGGGTATCCGCTCATGCAGAAGTGTCTCGACTCGGCGAAGGCGCACGCGGCGGAGTCGGGCGGCTCCTTCCGCGTCGTGGAATCGATGGACGAGGCGTTCGCGGGGGCCGACGCCGTGTATCCCAAGAGCTGGGGACCGTACGGGTTGATGCTTTCGCGCGTCGAGGCGAATCGCGCCCGCGACACCCGGCGCATGGCAGAGATCGAGAAGGAGGCCCTCGCGCAGAACGCGCGGCACCGCGATTGGATCTGCGACGAGCGGCGCATGGGACTGACGCGCGGCGGCGACGCGCTCTACATGCATTGCCTCCCGGCGGACATCGGCGCGGAGGTCTCCCCCGGCGTCATGGCCCGCCACACGGTCAGCGTCGCCCGAGAAGCGAACTGGAAGGTCTACGTGATCATGGCGGCGCTCGCGACGGCGAAGGTCAAGGATCTCGCGGCGAGATTGGCGTCTCTCGAGAAGCGAGTGCCTGAAGCAGATCCTTCGTCGCTTCGCGCCTCAGGATGACAACGTGCACGACGAGCAGAGGAGGAGTGGATGAACGATCTTGATGGGCCGGTCGCGGAGCTGGCGGCGCGCTACAGGTCGGTGGCCGAGAAGATCCTGAAGGAGGTCATCCGGATTCCGGCGGACTACGTGGACAAGCCGGCGGACGACGGCGGCGATCCGAAATGCGGCCTGTCGAATCACGAGAAGCCGCGGCTCGAGTACATGCGGCGCGCCCTGATCGAGATCGGCGGCGTGCGGCGGCCGGAGGACGCGGGTTACGACGGGTTCGGGAACCTCGTCTGGACCGTCCAGGACGAAACCGACGGCATCCCCGCGAGCCGGAAGCGCGTCATCTACTGGGACGGGCACACCGACACGGTCAACGCGCTGCGCCCGGCGTGGCGGGACAAGACCGGCGGCCTCGATCCGTACGACGGGCTCTTCGACGCCAGGAAGCTCGACCGCGAGTTCGTCAAGAAAGAGCTCGGCTACATGCCGCCCGAGTCGGAGTGGGACAACCTCGTCTTCGGGCGCGGCTCGACCGACCAGCTCTCCGGCGTCGTGTCGCAGATCGTGGCGTCGAAGATCCTGCTCGAGCTTGCTCCGCAGGGAGCGCTCGCCGGCGCGATCGTCCGCTCCTACGGCACCGTCGCCGAGGAGGACAACGACGGCGGAGCGCCGATGTACGTGATGCGGAAGGTCCTTCCGGGAGCGGCGCCGGAGCTGATTCCCGACGCCGTGATTCTGACGGAAGGGACCGGCGACTCCGCCAAGGGAGCGCTCGGCATCTATCGCGGCCAGCGCGGCCGCATGCAGATCGAGGTCACCGTCACCGGCAAGTCGTGCCACGGCTCGATGCCGTGGGAGGGGAGAAACCCGCTCGAGTTCGGCGCACCGATCGTGGTCGAAGCGGCGAAGCGATACCAGGCCCGCGACGGTTTTCTCGACGACCCGTTCCTCTCGCACGGCACGCGCACGGCCTCCTGGGCGCGCCTCGATACGCCGAGCGACTGCGCCGTCCCGGAGCGGTTCGTCTTCCGCTTCGACCGGCGCCTGACGATCGGCGAGACGCCGGAGCAGGCCGTCGCCGATGTCGCGAACCTCCCGGCCGTCGCCGCCGCGCGCGCCGCGGGCCTGAAGGTGGACGTCACGGTCCCGACCTACGACCAGCCGACCTGGAACGGTTTCGTGCTCGGCAACCCGCAGATCTACATGGGGTGGGTGACGCCCGAGGAGCATCCGGCCGTGCGCGCCGCCGTCGCCGCCTACCGCGGCGTCGTGACGCCGCACGTCGCGGCGGGAGGAGAGCGGGGAGCGCTGCGAAAGGAGCCGCGCGTGGACCGCTGGATCTTTTCGACCGATGGGGTCGGGTTCCCCGTCCGGAAGGACGACGCGTCGATCCCGGTGTCGGAGCGCAAGTCCTGGGTCGTCTCGGGCGCCGTCAAGCACCCGGCGATGATCGGCATCGGGCCCGGCATCGAGCAGAACGCGCACACGATCGGCGAATGCGTGGACATGCGCGAGATGGTCGCCGCCGTGGCGCTCAT
This sequence comes from uncultured Acidobacteriota bacterium, assembly GCA_963815865.1. Lineage (GTDB taxonomy): Bacteria > Acidobacteriota > Thermoanaerobaculia > UBA5066 > Gp7-AA6 > JAWOLE01. Next base: position 111,648 of record CAWFIK010000003.1, on the reverse strand, counting down.
GGCGCGGTTTCCGAGCGCTTTCGTCGAGGCCGCGGGATAGAGCCCGGCACCGGCCGACGCCCAAGTTATTCTCGCTAAAGAGCTTGCGATACCTAGGCCCCCACGGTCGCCTCCGCCGGCTTGACTTTGTGGCACATATGTGGCACAAATAGTCGCGAGGACGTCAAATGTCCGCGATCACCAGAGATAAAGCCCACGAGATCGTCGTGAAGGAACTGGGCAAGGCTCCCGAGGAACCGCGGCGCGCGGGCGCGCCGAGCATCGAGGCCACGATCGTCTTCCTGAAGATCCTGGACCGCTGCCTCGTACGGTTGAACCGCCAGGCGCGCCTGGGCAAGAAGCTCGACGTGATCGTCCGGGAGACCGCCCTGCAGCGCGGCTTCCCCGCCTTCCTGACCTACTCGCGCTCGTCGGTGGACCGGGCCTCGGAATGCGTGCTTGCCACCTGGACCCAGGCCACGCAGATGCTGGGCAAGGAGGGAGTTCGCGAGCCGCAGGAGATTCTCTGCGGGCCCGACCAGGCGCTGACGGGCATCTCGGAGGAGCTGTTCCGCGACTACCTCTCGACGTACAACCTCGCGTTCGCCGCGATCCTGCGCGAGCACATGGTCGAGCCGCGCGCACAGCAGACGATCCAGGAGCTGCTCCAGGGCTTCGACATGAGCTACGACGAGCTCGGCCGGGTCCTCGACGTCTCCGGAGAAACGGTGCGGCGCTGGTCGAAGGGCGCGAGCAGCGTGCCGAAGCAGAAGCTCGCGGCGATCGACATGGGAGGCAACGCGCTGCGGCGGATGCTCCGGATCATCCGGCCGGAGCACCTCCCCTCCGTCATCCGCCGGCCGGCGGAGCTCTTCGGCGGATCGTCCGCCCTCGATTGGATCCGGTCGGGCCGCTTCGCGGAAGTCGCGGACCGCTACGAGACCGCGTTCGCCTATCAGGGATGACTCCCCGCGAGAAGATCGTCGCCCACGGGCACGTTCCCCTCTTCCGGGTGCTGCGCGCCGGTCACGCGAACCCTCTCGACGCCTCGCACAGCCGCTTCCGGCCGGGACGCTGGAACACGCGCGGCTTCGCGACGCTCTACACCTGCTGCAGCGAATTTTCGGCGAGAGCCGTGGCGCGCGATCGCCTGCGGCTCGCCGCCATGGAGGTCAACGAGCTGCAGCCGGCGGCGCGCCCGCAGCTCTCGGAGCTCGAGTGGTCGGGCCGGGTCGTGGACGTGGCCTCCGCGGAGGGGATCGAGGCGGCCGGATTCGCGCCCGGCTACCCGGCCGGGGTCGAGCACTCGCAGACGCAGCCCAAGGCGGAGGAATGGTTCGGCCGGCGCCGAGAGGGGATCCTCTGCCGGGGAGCCTCGCTCGCACGCCTCGGTTTCTCCGACTGGTCCGGACCGCACGAGCGGTGGGGAGAGCTGGCCGTCTTCGTGGAGAGCGCCAAGAAGGCCGTCACGCTCCGCCGGACGAGGACCGATCTCGACTGGCTCGGCTGAAACGTCTCCAAGTCGCGACCGTCGCGATCGAGCCCCCCGCTGTCATCCTGAGGAGCGAAAGCGACGAAGGATCTGCCCTCGTCGACCGGAGCAGATCCTTCGCTACGCTCAGGATGACAGGGGGGCTGCGATCAGGATGACAAGAGAGACCGGACCTACTTGGCGGCGGGAGAGGGAGCGGGCGGCTTTTCGGCGGGGCCGCCGGAGTAGTAGGCCGAGAGCGCGGCGATCTCGGCGTCGGTCAGGCGCTTGCTGACGTCGCGCATCACGCGATAGACGTCGTTGGCCCGCTCGCCGGAACGGAAGGCCGTCAGCTCCACGGTGATGTCCTGGAGCTTTTGCCCCTCGAGCGAAGGCATTCCGTAGAAGCCGCGGTTCCCGGCGCCGCGGTCGCCGTGGCAGGCGTCGCACGCGGGCATCAGCCGGACGCCGTCGCCGACCGATACGAGCTTCGCCGCGGCGTCGGCGGCCGAGCCGGGCTTTCCCCCCCACGGCGTGCGCTTCTGCGACGCGTAAAACGCGGCCAGATCGGCCATGTCGCGATCCGAGAGCGCCTTGACCGCCTCGTTCATGATCGAGCTCGCGCGCGTCCCGGCCTTGTAGTCGGAGAGCTGCTTGTAGATGTAGAGCCGGTCCTGGCCCCCGAGGTCCGGAACGTCCGGGATGTCCACGTTGCCGGCGTCGCCGTGGCAGCTCGCGCAATCCTCGTGGAGCTTCTTTCCCTTCGCGGCGTTCCCGCCGCGAGCGAGCTTCACGGTCTCGAGCGTCCACGCGACCCGGGACGACGGACCGCTGACGAGCGGGGTCGCGAGGCCCGCGAGGAGCGCCGCGGCGAAGGCGGTGGAGGCGAGCCGCCGTCTCATCGGGCGCCCCACAGGAGCGCCTTGTGGACGTGCAGGAAGAAGAACTGCCCGATCGGATACGCCCACGAGATCGTCATCAGCGCGACGAGAAGCCAGTTCCACGTCGCGAATCCGTTCAGAAGCGCCGGCACGGCCACGACCGGCTCGAGCGGGTCGGCGTAGGCCATCGACCGGTTGACTTCGGTCTCCCGGTTCCGGTGCGTCAGGAGCAGATTGACCACGAGCAGCACACCCGAAATCACGAGCAGGACGCCTCCGACGATCATCGCGGAGGTGTAGGGGCGCCACCGGGCCACGATCTGCGGGTCGTACGGCGAGTAGGCGGTGCGCCGCGGCATCCAGAGGAGGCCCACGATGTGCCACGGAACCGTCAGCGCGAGCATGCCGGTAAACCAGAGCCAGAGCTGCAATACGGCCATTCCGCGCGAAAAGAGCCGGCGCCCAGTCAGCTTCGGCCAGAGCGCGTACGAGCTCGTGAAGTAGACGATCACGACCGCCCCTCCGAAGATCAGGTGGAAGTGCGCCGGCATCCACATGGTGTTGTGGACCATCGTGTCCATCGCGTACGAGGCGTTGACGAGGCCGCCGAACCCGCCGGGCAGCAGCAGGAGGAGCGCGAGGATGCCGCCGAGCGCCACGGGCTCGCCCCACGGCAGCGCGCGGACCCAGCCGAAGAGCCCTTTGCCGCCGCGCAGGCGTCCCGCCGTCTCGAGCGACGCGGCGACGGTGAAGCCGGTGAGGAGAGTCGGCAGCGCGACGAGGAACGTGCCGAACGCGTGCACGAGCTTCCATCCCGCCGCCTGCTCCGGATCGACGAACACGTGGTGAAGGCCGATCGGCAGGCTGAAGATGAGCAGCATCACGAAGACGACCCGCCCCATCTCGTCGGAGAAGAGGTATCCCCCCGCCGCCTTCGGCACGATCGAATAGAGCGCGACATACGCGGGGATCAGCCAGAAGTAGACGATCGGGTGGAGGGTCCAGGCGAAGAGCGCGCGGGCGAGACCGATGTCGATCGTCTGCGTCATCCCGAGAGAAGCGGGAAGGAGCTGGAGCACGACCTCGAGCACGACGCCGACCATCGTCCAGGCCCAGAGGACCGCGCAGCTCATCATGCCGAACTGGGGGAGCGGGAGCGCGCGGCCGGGGTTCTCCCGCTTCCAGGCGAGGCCCATCGCGATCGTGATCGCGATCCACGGGATGGACCCAACGAGGAGCAGGGCCGCGCCGACGTAGAACGACCAGTGCGCGATCATCGGAGGGTAGAAGGTGTAGAGCACCGTGGCCTTGCCGAGCACGATCGTGTGCGCCGCGATCACGGAGCCCGCGAGCATCGTCCAGAAGCCCGCCCAGGCCAGTCCCGGCCACCGGATCGCGCGCTTCAGGCTCGTCGCGGTGACGAAGTACCCGAAGCCGAGAATGAAGAAGGTCGTCAGCACGAAGGCCTGGATCACTCCGTGGAGCGTCATGGAGCCGTAGTAGCCGGCCGCCGAGGTCCGGATCATCTCGTCGCGCTCGAGGAGCTGGTAGAGGCCGAGGAGCGTGGCGACGGCGAAGAGAGAGAAGCCGACCCAGATGTGCGCGATCGTGAGCGCGTCGGGGCGCCGGGACTCGCCCGCGAGAGCGGAAGCGCTCATCGGCGTGTCACCCGCACGCGACCCCACATGGACTGGTGGCCGAGGCCGCAGTACTCGTTGCAGAAGAGGGGGACCGTCACGCTGCCGTCCGCGTTCCGCGAGCCGACCTTTGCGACGGAGTCGAAGTTGATCGTCGTCCGCACCTGCGAGACGTAGCCGGGAACAACCTGCGTGCCGATGTTGGTACCGGCGACGTGGAGGCCGTGGAGGACGTCGGCGCTCGCGGCGCGGAGAACGATCGGCGTTCCGGCCGGCAGGGTCAGCTCCGGCGGGTGCACCGAGTAGCGCGCCATCACGACCCGGGCGACGACGGTGCCGTCCGCCTCGCGCTGGACGCCGAGGTTGTCCTCGGCGAACTCGGCCGACAGGTGGAGCTGCGTCGAATCGATCTCCTCGACGTTGCTGGGCGGATGGATGCTCATCGCGACGGCGGTGTAGACGACCAGGCCGATCATCACCGCGACGAGGAGGACCGCCACGACGAGCCAGCGTTTCTCGGCGGGATGGACGTGCATCGCGGTCAGCGGACCGGGCCGTTTCCGAGGAAGCGTCCGAAGTACAGAGCCGCCCATCCCAGGAAGAGCAGGATGGCGATCACAATCATCAGAACGGACGTGCCCCGGGGCGTGTCGGCCATCCGGGTCTTCTCTTCCGGGGTCGGCGAAGGCATGTCCCCCTCCTCGAGCGCGAAACGAGACGCGGCCGGAACGGGCACCTGGCGCGAATTATTATCACAGCGTTGGCCGGACTCCTCGCAACCGCGTTTCTCGTCGGACTGGCGGGAGGAGTTCACTGCGTCGCGATGTGCGGCGGCATCGTCGCGGCCCTCGCGCTGCGCCTGCCGCCGTCTCTCGCGGCGGTGGGATCTCCGGCGCGCGAGCCACTGCGGCGGCAGCTCGCCTACAGCCTCGGTCGAATCGCGAGCTACGCTTGCGCGGGAGCATTCGCCGGCGGCCTCGGGAGCCTCGGCCTCCTCTATGGCGGGTTGCTCCCCGTCCGGGTGCTTCTCCTCGTTGTCGCCAACGCCCTCGTGATCCTGCTCGGCCTTTCCCTCGCGGGCCTGGGGTCCGCCGTGCTCGTGCTGGAGCGGGCCGGCCGAATCGTGTGGCGGGCCCTCACGCGCCTGGGAGCGCGCCTCGCGCCCGCGAGCACCGCCGCGCGCGCGCTCGCCGTGGGCCTGGCCTGGGGATGGATTCCGTGCGGTCTCGTCTACGGAGTGCTCGCGACGGCGCTCGTCTCGGGGAGCGCGCTGCGCGGCGCCGCGGTTATGACCGCGTTCGGCCTCGGGACGCTGCCCAACCTCCTCGCCGCGGGATTCGCCGCGGCGAGCCTCCGTCGTTTCGTGGGGCAGCCGCGCACGCGCCTCGTGGCCGGCCTCGCCGTGGTCCTGATCGGCGTCATCGGTCTCGCCCGCATTCCGGGCCTGCCGGCCCATCTCAAACAGGGCCTCCACCTTCACTAAGAGCGGTGTCTGGCTGACGCTGTCATCCTGAGGAGCGGAGCGACGAAGGATCTGCCCTGTCGGATGAGCAGATCCTTCGCTTCGCTCAGGATGACAAGCGATCGGACTCGGCGTCAGAGGTGACCCGGCGCCTCGCGAGCCTCATCGCGTTGGCCACGACCACGATCGAGCTCACCGACATGCCGAGCGCCGCGGCCCAGGGGGGCACGAGGCCGATCGCGGCGAGGGGCACGGCGAGGAAGTTGTAGGCGAGCGCCCAGACGACGTTCTGGACGAGCAGGCTGCGCGAGAGCAGCGCAATGCGGCGCGCGGCCGCAAGGGGGGCGAGACTCTCCCCGAGAATCACGAAGTCGGCGGCGAGAAGCGAGAGCTGCGGAGAGTGCGCGAAGGAGACGGACGTCCCCGCCGCCGCGAGCGTGGGCGCGTCGTTGAACCCGTCTCCAATGAAGAGGAGACGCGAGCCTGCGCCCTTCCTCGAGCGGATCCATTCGAGCTTGGCCGAGGCGGTCATTGCGCCGAGCGCCTCATCAAACCCGAGCGAGCGCCCCAGCCGTTCCACGGCCTCGGGAGCGTCGCCGGAAAGAAGGACCGCGCGCCGGATCCCGGCGCGGCGAAGCTCCGGGAGGACCATCGCCGCGCCGTCGCGAAGCTCCTCCCCGAACGTGAAGAGCGCCGCGCGCCCCGCCCGGTCCGTGAGGACGGCCGCGAGCCGCGACCGCGCGCGGGAAGACGCGAGCGCCGCATCGAGCTCCGGCGCGACCGCGGGGGCCGGGGCGTACGCGGGAGATCCGATCCACCACCGCACGCCGGAGACCAGGCCGGTAAAGCCCTGACCCTCCGGATCGGCCCGGACTTCCTTCGCCGACGCTTCCACGGCGGGGGCCGCGCGCAGCGCCAGGGCGATCGGGTGCGTCGAGGCGGCCTCGAGCGCCGCGCCGATCTTCCGGGCCGATTCGGGGTCGAGACCGCCGGCCGTCCGGACGGACTCCAGGACCGGCGTCGCCCGCGTCAGCGTGCCGGTCTTGTCGAAGACGGCCGTGTCGGCAGAGGCCAGGCGCTCGATCGCCGCCATGCGCGCCGGAAGTACTCCAATTCCGGCGAGGCGGCCGGCCGCCACCGACAGGGCAACCGGCGTCGCGAGCGCCAGGGCGCAGGGGCAGGTGACGAGGAGAACCGCGACGGCCGCCGGCAGCGCGTTGCCCGGATCGCGGAGCGCCCAGAAGACCGCCGTCGCGGCCGCGAGCAGCAGCACGACGGCGACGAGCCGGCCCGCCAGGCGGTCGGCGAGCTCGGCGAAGGAGGGACGGCTCGCGAGGCCCCGCTCGAGCAGCCGCCGGATCTGTCCGAGAGCGGACGCCTCGCCCGCTCGCGTGACGCGAAACAGGACGGGCTGGTCACGGTTGCAGCTTCCGGCGACGACGGGGTCCCCCGGACCGCGAGGCCGCGGCCAGGGCTCTCCGGTCAGCACGGCTTCATCGAAGCTCGACTCCCCTTCCAGCACGGTGCCGTCGGCCGGCACGATCTCGCCGGCGCGGACCCGAACGACGTCTCCGGGTGAGAGATCCACGGCGGCGACCTCGCTCTCGCGCCCCTCCGAGTCCATGCGGCGCGCCGCTGCGGGCTCGACGACGGCGAACCGGTCGAGCACTGCCGCGGAGGAGAGGCGCGCTCGCGTCTCGAAGGCACGCGCGAGGAGCACGAAGAAGACGAGCATCGCGATCGCGTCGAAATAGACCGGGCCGGAGCCCCGGACCGTCGCGATCGCGCTGCCGCCCCACGCGGCAGAGAGACCGAGCACGATCGGCGTGTCCATCCCCGCGCGCCCGCGGCGAAGGTCGCGCCAGGCGCCGGCGAAGAAGTCCTGTCCCGGATAAGCGAGCAGGACGAAGCTCGCGAGGAGCGCGCACCATCGGCCGAACTGTTCCCAGAGCGGCAGGCGGCCGGCGGCGTCAGGCCCGCCGAGGAAATACGCCGCGAGCGCGAGGTTCATCACCATCATCCCGAGGACCCCGGCGAACACGAGGCGCGCCGTACCGCGGCGGCCGGCCTCGGCGTCGATTCCGGAGCGATGGGACGGATCGAACGGCCTCGCCTCGTAGCCGACTCGCCGGACGGCCGAGCGGATCTTCGAGAGCGTCGTGCGCGACGGGTCCCAGACGACGCGGGCGCTCTGCCCCGCATAGCCGGCGGATGCCTCGACGACACCGGGCTCCGCCGAGAGACTCCGCTCGATCAGCCAGAGGCACGCGGGGCAACGCACGCGATCGAGATAAAGCGAAGCCTCGCGATGCCCGCCGACTCGGCGGACAAAGGATTCCTGCAGGTCCTCCCGGTCCAGCAGGCGATCCCCGGCGCCGTCCTGTTCCGTAGCCGTGAGCGCGCTCGCCGTTCGGAGCCGGTAGTACTCCTCCAGTCCGCCCGCCGAAATCGCGAGGGCCACGGCCTGACAACCGCCGCAGCAGAATTCCCGCTCCTCGTCGAGAACCGTCCCGCGCCACCGCCCCTCCGCGGGAATCGGCAGCCCGCAATGAAAGCAGGCCGCCGGAGCCACCGGGACCGTCAGCGGCGAGGACGACAAGGCCGCGTTCTACCAGACAGCTGCGCGCCGCGACAAGCCGCGGCCCCCGCGCTCACTGGAACGCGAAGGCCGCGTTGACGAAGGCGCGCCACTCCGACTGCGTCTTGCGCGCTTCGAAGAACGCCGAGTAGGTCGTCTTCCGGCTGTACCAGGAGTATCCGGCTCCGGCGCCGAGCGGCCCGATCAGGGGGAGCCGCGCGACGGCGCGGAAGAACTGGAGCGTGTTCGTGTCCGAGACCCCGTTCACCGTGCGCGCCCACGCGACGCCATAACCCGCGCCGGCGATCTCGCGCCCCTTGTAGTAGACGCGCGCGGCCACGCGCGCTCCGCCTCCCGGCGCGTAGTCGTAGTTGCGCCCCGTTTCCGGGTTCTCGAAGTCGGTCGTCCGGATCCCGGCGAGCGGAAACACGAACAGCGTGGCGTCCGTCAGGCCCGTCAGCCTGGAGCCGATGTCGTATTTCGACAGGAACTCCGGCGCTGAAGATTTGCGCGCCGAAGACCTGCGACTCGTTGTTCAGGTACTCGTACTCCTGCGAGAACCCGAAGATGTGGCGCGCCCGGTCGGAGCGGTCGGTCAGCTCCCACCCCTTCAGGATCCCGCGCTCCTCGATGCGCGACGTGAGCACGCCGCCCGGCGAGTTGATGTCGATGCCGATCCAGAAGGAGTCGAACGGGCGCTTCAGGTCCCCTTCGAACGGATCGCCATAGAGCAGGGAGAGCGAAAGACGTCCCCTGGTCCGGGTGCGCCGCGCCGCCGCCGATATGCCGGTACCCGAAGTCGGCCGACAGGACGACGAGGCTCGGGAACCGATCCTCGGGATTCGGGAAGTCGCGGCCGAGCTCTCCGCGCAACAGCCGGTTGAGAGACCCGACCGGGTTCAGGATCGCGGCGCCGACCTCGCGCAGGAAACGCGCGCGGCCGCTGGAGGTGTTGTCCAGGATCATCGCCGACAGGCGATGCGAGACCTCGCCGCGCGTCATTCCGCCGAGCGTCGTGTTCACGAGGTCGTTGACCGAGGGAGCGGTGTTCTCCATGCAGCACTCCCACAGGAGGCTGCCCGACAGCGCGAAGAGGCCCGACTCCCAGAAACCGTAGCCGTTGGAGCGCGCCGAGTCGAAGAAGAGGCTCCCGTGATACGGGTGGGACGACTGATTCACGGAGAAGTTGTCCCGGTCGTAGTGGAACCCTTCCTTGAAGTTGCTCTTGATCGTCTCCCACGAAATGAAGGCGTAGGGATACCGGCTGACGTAGCGGTCGTAGGCCCACGGTCCCACCTCGAGAAGAACCACCTCGCCGGCCGCGGCAAGGAACCGTTTCTTCCCCCCCGTCCGCACCTTCTCGACGGAGGGCGCCGTCTCGAGTTGAAAGAGATCGGCCGCCGGCTCCCCCCCGCTCTCGCGAGAGACTCCCCCGACTCTCGGAGACTCGCATGGAGCGTCCGGGGCCGCCGCGACCGGGCGCGCGAAGAGCGCGGCCGCCAGGGCGAGCCCCGCGGCGCCGCGGATGCGGCGTCGATCCCTCAGCGAGGCAGCCTGACTTCTGTTCTTCATCCCCTTGAGAAACGAGAGGCGATCCGGCCCGGCACCGGTCTCGAAGGCGAACAGATCGCGAGGGGGACCGGTGCGAAATCAATGCCAGCGCCCGCGGACGCTGCCGCGCGGACACCCTCACGCCCGGGGCCGGCGGCCTGATACGCTCGCGCCTTCGAGGAGGGCGAAATCCATGCCGGGAACGTACAAGAAGATCACGATCGTCGGGACCTCTCCGGTGAGCTTCGCGGAGGCGGTCAAGTCGGCGGTCAAGGACGCTTCGACGACCATCCGCCACATGGACTGGTTCGAGGTGGAGGAGATGCGCGGGCGCATCAAGGACGGCGAGGTCGCCGAATTCCAGGTGACGCTCAAGATCGGCTTCAAGCTCGACCGCTAGCCGCCTCCCGGGCCGCGAGGCAACTCCTTCGCGGCTCTCACGTATGACGGAGAAGATGCCCGCGCTGCTTCTTCTCCTCCTTGCTTTTCAGCTGCCGCCGAGAACTCCGGCGGCCGCTCCGGCGCCGGCTCGCAGGAGCGGCGCGACGCTCGCAAAGGAGGCGCGCGAGGCCTACGACCGCGGCGACAAGCGGACGTTCCTCGCGATCTACGAGGAACTCGCGCGGAGGCGGCCGGGAGAGGTCTTCACGCTCTACAACCTGGCGTGCGGACAGGCCTTGAACGGCCAGGGCGCGGCGGCGGTCCGCACTCTGGAAGAGATCCTCGCCCACCGCGTCGCTTCGAACCTCGACGCGGACACGGATTTCGATTCCATCCGCCAGGTCGAAGGATACAAGCGCGTCGTCGCCGGGATGAACGCGCTGCGCAAGGAGAGAATCTCCTCGGCAGCGGCGCGCGCGTTCACGATCCCGGAGAAGGGATTCGTCGCCGAGGGGATCGCCTACGATCCGATCACCCGGACGTTCTTCGTCTCGAGCGTGCGTCACCGCAGGATCGTCCGGATCTCGCGGGACGGCAAGATCACAGACTTCGTGGAGGCGCGGCGCGACGGCCTGCGCAGCGCGCTGGGAATGCGCATCGATCCGAAACGCCGAACCCTCTGGGTCGCGACCGAGGCCATTGCCTCCATGGACGGCTACAAAAGGAGGATCCTCGAGCCGCGGCCGTCTTCGAGTACGACCTCGACTCCGGCCGCCTGCGCCGGGAGCACAAGCCGCCGGCCAATGCGGACGATCCGGGCTTCGACGACCTGACGATTGCTCCCGACGGCACGGTCTTCGTCAACGACGGGTTCCACTCCCGTGTCTGGCGAATCCCTCCCGGCGGCGACCTCGAGGTCTTCCTCGAATCCGATCTCTTCGGCGGAACGCAGGGGCTGGCCGTTTCGGCGGACGGCCGGACGCTCTACTTCTCCGATTACCGGGGGCTCTTCGCCGCGGAGATCGGAAATCGGCGCGTGGTCCCGATCCCGGTCCCACCTGATCTTGCGCTCAACGGCATCGACGGCCTGACGATCTTCGGCCGGAGTCTGATCGCCATCCAGAACGGGATCCTCCCCCACCGCGTCGTCCGTCTCGACCTCGCGCCCGGCGGGAGGAAGATCTCGAAAGCGGCGATTCTCGAGATGAACCACCCCGATTTCGACGAGCCCACGCTCGGCGTCGTCGCGGACGGGATCCTGTACTTCTCGGCGGACAGCCAGGGGCAGAAGTTCCTCGACACAAGGCACCCGATCGATCCCGGCGAGATGCGCGACGCGGTGATTCTCAAGCTCTCCCTGGCACCGGGCGGTCCGCGGTCCTGAAGGAGCGCCCGTTCCCGCTTGACTCGCGGAGCCGGCAGTGGCAGCGTGGCCGCAACAAAGGAGCCTTCCATGCTCTCAACCGCACGCCGCCATCCCCTGGTTCTTCTCGCACTCCTTCTCGCGTTCGTTCTCCTTCCGATCGGCTGTCAGGATTCCAGTCCCGTCACCGGCCCGTCCGCGTCGATGGGCGGCTCTGCCCCGGCCGCAAGCGTCTCGGGGACTTGGAGCGGGACCTACGTGTCGTACGACCCCTCCGGCTGCGGCAGCTCCACGGCCACGGCGACGCTCCAGCAGGACGGCGCGACCGTCACCGGCCTCATCTCCACTTCGTCTTGCGGCGTGACCGGTTACTTCAAGGGACAGGTGCAGGGCAACATGGTCACCGGCGCCATCTCGATGGCAGGGTGCGTCGGCGGCGGCGCCTCCGGCACGGTCAGCGGCTCCGATCTGGTTCTCTCGATCGGCGATCTGACCAAGCCTCTGATCACCGGCGACAAGGTCATCATGTACGGAGGAACGGTTTCCTTCCGCCGTTAAGACTCCTCGCGTCGCGACCGGGGCACGGCGTGATTTCTCAGCACATCGTTCCTATGATGCGCGCGATGCCAGTGTAGACAAAAGCAGCCCTCGGCGTATCTGGGAGCTTCGCTGACAACCCGCCCCGGCGTCGGGCCGCCTCCCTCGGCGGCACGCTCCGGCAGGCCGCTACGGGAGAACCGGCCGTCGCTCTATCGCGAAGGCGCAGTCGCAGCGAAGCGACAGAGGGTCCTGGGTGGTGCGCCTTCGCTCACGACCGCCTGCGGGAGGCGTCCCGCCGCCGGGGCTCAAGCACGGCTCGGACAGGCACTGTGGAGCCCGGAGGCGTCGGCGTTGCCCGGCAGCGGCCCTGTCCGAGGGCACACACCTCGAACTTGGGTTAGCGAAGCTGTTTGTGTGCCCTCGGACCGGAGCGGCGGCCCGGAGGTTCTTGGTGCGGCCAGGCCGCCGCGTGCCGCAGAGGGCAACGACGGCGACTCCGGGCGGATTCTCACGACGAGAACCCCGAGTGGGAACAACGTCGTGAGAACTAACGTCCAGGCACGAACGAGCCCGGCAAGCAGAAGGGGCCAGGTCTTCACGAACTCCCCTCAAGCGGACAGGTCGGGGAGCGGGTTTCCCGGCCGCTCGTTGTCCCACGCGATCGAGAGCACCCACCACCGCTGCCCGTCGTGGAAGAGCTGGATGCTGTTGATTCCGCGCACGAACGGCTTCTCTCCCGGCGCCCGCCGGAGCTCGTAGGACGACAGGACGCTGGCGATGTTGCCGAAGACGAGCGTGCGTCGCGCCAGCTCGGTCTCGAAGAAGGAGTCCTTCTCGAACATCGGCGAGCGCGAGGCGATGTACCCCTCGACGTCGAAGACGTCGGCGATCGGCTGCCCCTTCGGACCAGGCCTGGTCGGAATCAGCCGCGCTCCGGGGAAGAAGAGCTTGCGCTCGCGCGCCCAGTCCCGCGGGGCCCCGGCCGGGCCGGAGATGACCTCGTAGAGCGCCCGGACGATCCCGTCGATCGACGAGACGTCCGCGTCTATTTCGCGCCCTTCCAATCCGCGACCTTCTTCTCCAGGTCCGCCACGGCCTCGGGAGCGGGCTTGGGATCGGAGTCCTTCAGTGCCAACGCCTTCTGGGCGGCGGCGACGGCTTCCTTCTTCTTCCCCTCGCCGGCGAGCACGCCGGCCTTCATCGAGAGGTTCGCGAAGGTCTCCTTGACCGCGATCGACTTGTCGAGGAACGCCGCCGCGTCCGAGGGCGCGTACTTGTTGTCGTAGAGATAGCGCGCCGCCGTCAGCGGCGTGCGCCAGTCGTCCGGCTTCGCCTTCGCGACGGCGTCCTTCGCGTTGGAGAGGAAGTGGGAGTTCGTGTCCGCGCCGAGGTTCACGAAGACCGCCAGCTTCTCCCATCTCAGGGCCATCACGGCGGAGCTCGACGTCACCTGCGGGAATTCGATCGTGAACAGATCCCGCATGTCGGCGGCCTCGGGCTTGACCTTGACGCGGAGGGCGTCCTTGTCGGCGCTGTAGTCCGGGTTGCCCGTCGACTGCTTGCTGAAGATCACCGTCCATTCCGTCTTGCCCGGAATCGTGTAGAGCCCGTAGGAACCGGCCGCGAGCTTCTGCCCCTCGACGGTGATGTCGTTATCCACCGTGAACTTCGTCACCGCGTTCGCGCCGGTGCGCCAGACCTTGTCGTACGGAACGAGGGCGCCCCAGATCACCCGATCCTCCTTCCGGGTCGGCCCCTTCACGTGCGGCCGACTGTAAGCGACCTCGACCTTCGTGACCCCGAACGTCTGCGCGACCGTGGCGTTGGGACTGGGCAGCGGCGGCTGGAGCTGCCCCAGGACCGAATGAGCCGAGCTGAGGAAGAAAAGGACGACCAGGAACCCCGCGAAACGCTTGATCATTCGCCGTTCTCCTTATCTGTCTTTAATGGAGGAGCGCGATTCTAGCCCAGGGCGAAACTGGTCTGATTGCATCATGTGGAAGGCTTGGCGGAGCCGCGACACTTCGAGCACAGAGGGAAAATCCATGACGGTCGCATTGCTCACGTTCGGAGTGGCGTTCGGCGGCTGCGCGTTTCTGCTCACGTGGCTGACGATCCGCGCGTACCGCCTGTACCGCAAGGCGCACATCCTCACCTGCCCGGACAACAAGGACCTGGTCGCCGTGAAACTGCACGTCGTGCGCGCGGCCGCGACCCATCTGACCGGCAGCGCGGACCTTCGCGTCCGCTCCTGCTCCCGATGGCCCGAGAAGCGCGGCTGCGGCCAGGAATGCCTGTCGCAGATCAAGACGGCGCCGGGCGCCTGCAGCGTGCGCTCGATCCTGGCCCGGTCCTACCGGGGCGCGCGCTGCGCTCTATGCAACGTCGACATCGGACAAATCGGCCGGGGCGAGATGAAACCGGTCCTGATGAGCCCGGACCGTAAGACCCGGGTGGAATGGGACGAGGTCCCTCCCCAGGACCTGCCGAAGGTCCTCGCGACCCACTCCAAGATCTGCTGGAACTGCCACATGGAAGAGTCCTTCCGGGGCCTCCACCCGATCCAGACGCCGGCTGCCCCTCCCGGCCGCTCGCGGCGGTCCGCCGCCTCCTGACGACACCGCGACGATGCCGCCGTGGCAGCTCCGAAAATGATTCATTTGTAGCAGGCGTCCCCCTCGGCCGGACGCTAGTGTGACAGGGCAGGGGCGGATCTTCCCTCCTGGCTCGCGACAGGGAGTCTGAACATGCCCAACGTGCGAGAAAGGCAAAAGCCCTTCCTCCTCTCCCGGTTCTGCAAAGGGTGCTCGAGGTGTATCGAGTCGTGCGCGAAGAAGTGCATCGAGCTTGCCGGCGGCATCGATCCGCAAACGGGCCTGGTGCCTGTCGTGCTCCATCTCGAGGATTGCACGGCCTGCGGTCTCTGCATCGACGCCTGCCCCGAGCCGTACGGGCTGCGGGCGATGATTGCGCAGCCGGAGGCGGGGGATGAGGCCGGCTTCGAGCTCCAGGATCCCGAGAAGCTCTTCGGCTCGCGCGGCTCGACGGCGCCCACGCCCGTCGAGATTCCCGACCGGGTCGTCGCTCTGCCGGCGCTCGCGCCCCTGGTCGTCAAGGGCAACTATGCGTCGGCGATCGGCGCCCTGCTGGCCGGGTGCCGGCACGTCTTCGGTTATCCGATCACCCCTTCGACCGAGGGGGCGGAGCTGATGGCGAAGCTTCTCCCGGACCTGGGGGGCGTGTTCCTCCAGGCCGTCAGCGAGGTCGCCACGGTCAACATGATGTATGGCTGCGGCGGCGCCGGCCTGCGCTGCATGACGTTTACCTCCTCCCCCGGCTTCAGCCTGATGCTCGAGGGGATCTCCTACATGATCGGGGCCGAGGTCCCGGCGGTCTTCGTCAACGTGATGCGCGGCGGGCCGGGCCTCGGCAACATCGCTCCCGAACAGGCGGACATCAAGCTCGCCTGCCGCGGCCTGGGGCACGGCAACACCCACGGCATCGTTCTCGCCCCTTCGACGCCGCAGGAGATGCTCGACCTGACGCGCCTCGCCTTCGATCTCGCCTTCAAGTACCGCAACCCGGTCGTCGTCCTGAGCGACGGGTACCTCGGCCAGATGACCGGTAAGGTCGTTCTCCCGCGGACGATGGTCGAGCCCGGGATCCCCGAATGGGCGGTCTACGGCGACGCCGGCCACCGCGCCAACCTCATCAATTCGATCTACCTCTCGGAGCTGGAGCTCGAGAGCCACAACCGGATGTTGAACGACAAGTACCGCCGGATGGAGGCCGAGCAGCGGGCCGACCTCTTCGAAGTCGAGGACGCCGACGTGCTGATCGTGGCGTGCAACACGCCGGGGCGCATGGCCAAGGGCGCCGTCCAGGCCTTGCGCCGGGAAGGGGTCAAGGCGGGTCTCTTCCGCCCCGTGACGATCTGGCCCTTCCCGATCGAGAAGCTCGAGCCGCTCCTGCCCAACGCGAAGAGGATCGTCATCGTCGAGGCATCCAACGGCCAGCTCGAGGACGAGCTGCGGCTCGCCCTCTCCCACGCTAATCTCACAGGCCATCCCCCGATCGAGTCGGTCCGCCGGTTCGGCGGGATGCTGCCGCAGCAGAGCGAGATCGTCGCGCACGTCCTCGCCGATCGAAAGGCGGTCGCATGAGCGCTTTCTACGAGAAGTTCGAGCGTCACGCCGGCGGCGAAGGGCTGAAGGCCCACGCGACGCACTACTGCGCCGGCTGCGGGCACGGCCTCGCCCACAAGTACCTCGCCGAGGCGATCGAAGAGCTCGGGATCCAGGACCGCACGGTCGCGGTCTCGCCGGTCGGCTGCGCGGTGTTCCTCTATTACTACTTCGACGTCGGCAACTCGCAGGCCGCGCATGGGCGCGCCCCCGCGGTCGCGATCGGCCACAAGCTCGCCAACCCCGACTCCATCGTCATCGCCTACCAGGGGGACGGCGACCTCGCCTCGATCGGCCTTGCGGAGATCGTCTCGACGGCGCAGCTCGGCATTCCCCTCTCGATCATCTTCATCAACAACGCCATCTACGGCATGACCGGAGGCCAGATGGCCCCGACCACGCTCATGGGCCAGAAGACCACGACGAGCCCCACGGGGCGGACACGCCTGATGGGGGCTCCGATGAAGATGGCCGAGCTGATCGCGGGGCTGGACGGCCCCGTCTATGTCGAGCGCGTCGCCCTCTTCGACGCCAAGCAGCGCGTGAAGGCGAAGAAGGCGATCAAGAAGGCGATCTCGCTCCAGGTCGAGGGAAAGGGCTTCGCGTTCGTCGAGGTCCTCGCCGAGTGCCCGACGCATCTGAAGATGACTCCGCTCGAGGCGGAGAAATGGGTCAAGGAGCAGATGCTCCCGGTCTTTCCGCTTGGCGTGAAGAAGGACTCCGCGGCGGAGCCGTGGTTCCATCTCGACCGCCCCGGTTTCGAGCCCGACCGGCTGATCCGCGCCGTCGGAGGCTCGGAGACCCCGCCCGAGAAGTTCGGCAAGGGCTTCCCGCGCCACATCCATCCGAGCGACATCGCCCTGAAGCTCGCGGGCGCGGGCGGAGACGGCGCGCAGACCGCCGCGATGCTGATCGCCCAGGCGGGCATCGACGAAGGCTTCGACGCCACCCACATCCCGAGCTACGGTCCCGAGTCGCGCGGCGGCACCTCCTACGCCGACGTCCATGTCGCGCTCGACGAGGTCCTCTCCCCCGCCTCGCCCCATCCGCACGTTCTGATCGCGTTCAACGCGCCGAGCCTCGCGAAGTTCGGGCCCGCCGTGGCGCCCGGAGGAACCGTTCTCTACGACAGCTCGGTCATCGCCGAGCCGCCGGTCCTGCCCGGCGTGAAGATGCACGGCGTCCCGTTCACAGAGATCGCGGTCGAGATCGGCCGGCCGATGGTCAAGAACATCGCCGCGCTCGGCGCCCTCTGCGCCGCGACCGGGATCTTCCCGGAGGAGACGTTCCTGGCGGTCGTCCGGCGCGCGCTGCGCTCCAAGGCCGCGCTCATCGCCGCCAACGAGGAAGCATTCGCCCGCGGCGCGAAGGCAATCCGCGAAGCGCCCTGCCTCGAAGGAGCCGTGTCATGACGGAACCCAAGCTCTCGATCCCGCTCACGACAGCCGAGCACACCCTGATCCGCGGGCTTCGCGAAATCCCCGAGTCGGAACTCAAGAGCCGCATCCTCACCGCCATGGACGACCTCGTGCGGCTCGGCCAGGAGCCCCGCTGCTCCGACGCCCAGGCCGATGGCGTCCCGTGCGGCTGCGCCCAGAGCCAGTGCGAGACCTGCAACAGCGCCTTCGAACGGCTCGCCGCCCTCCTCCCGCCGAGCTCACCCCATCGGGTCGCCTGATAGAGCCGCGGTCTAAAGTCTAAGGTCCCAAGGTCCAAAACAAAGGGCCGGGGCGCCGTGCCCCGACCCTTGACTCTCGTCTCTCGACTACTTCGTCAATTCGGCGTGGCCGCCGGGATGACCTTCGGGGTCTCCGGAAGGGCGACCGGCAGATTGATCTCGTCGCGGTTGGGGCCGTTGCCGGTCCAGAAGATGTAGCGCCGTTTCTTTGCCTCGTTGACCAGGTCGGAACGGAAGTCCGGATGCGCGATCTCGATCAACGCGCAGGCCCGCTGGCGGATGTTCTTGCCCCAGAGGTCCGCGACGCCGTGCTCGGTGACGACGTAGTGGATGTCTCCGCGGCTGGTCACGACGCCGGCCCCCGCCTCGAGGCTCGGCTGGATGCGGCTGATCTTGCCGTCTTTCGCGGTGGACGGAAGGGCGATGATGGGGCGCCCTCCCTTGCTGCGGGCCGAGCCGCGGATGAAGTCCACCTGTCCGCCGATGCCGGAGAAGAAACGGCCGCCGATCGTGTCCGCCGCCACCTGGCCGGTCAGGTCCACGGCGAGCGCGGAGTTGATGGCGATCATGTTGTCGTTGCGGGCGATCTGAAAGGGGTCGTTGGTGAAGCTCGACGGCCGCATCTCCACCGACGGGTTGTCGTCCACCCAGTCGTAGAGAATCTTGGTCCCCATGATGAATGACGTGACGATCTTGCCCGGCAGGAGCGTCTTCCGGCGGCCCGTGATCACGCCGGCCTGGGCCAGGCGCATGACGCCGTCCGAGAACATCTCGGTGTGGATGCCCAGGTCGTTGCGGTCGCCCAGGCACGACAGCACGGCATCCGGGATGCGGCCGATTCCCATCTGCAGGCAGGCGCCGTCCTGGATGAGGCTGGCCGCGTGCCGTCCGATCTGCCGGCAGACCTCGTCGAGCGGCTCGGGCGCGAGCTCGTGCAGCGGGTCGTCCACCGGGACCATGCGCGCCAGGCGGTCCACGTGGATGAAGGAATCTCCCAGCGTGCGCGGCATGCACGAGTTGACTTCGGCCAGGACGAGGGTCGCCGTGTCCACGGCCGCGCGGACGATGTCCACGGAAACGCCGAGGCTGCAGAAGCCGTGCCGGTCGGGCGGGCTGACCTGGATGATCGCCACGTCCACCTTCACGCGGCCGCTCAGGATCAGGGACGGAATCTCCGACAGGAAGATCGGCATGAAGTCGGCTCGTCCCTCCTGCACGGCCGAGCGCACGTTGGCCCCGATGAAGAAGGCCACGTGGCGAAAGCGCTCTTCCAGTCCCGGAGCGACGTAGGGCGCCGGCCCGAGCGTCAGCAGGTGCACGATCTCGTTGCCGGAGAGGTGCGTGCCGTCGCGCACCATCGCCTCGACGAGGCGCGAGGGCTCCGACGCTCCCGACCCGATCAGGATCCGCGTGCGGGGCGGAATCGCCCGCACGGCTTCAGCCGCCGTGGATACTTTCCAGCGATATTGATCTTGCCAGTTCATAATGCATATACCCTAGACCAGTCTTCCGATTTCTCTCCGATGCACCTGGATCATTTCGTCCGTCTTCGTGCGCGCGTTGCGGCCCGACAACGGGATGCGTCCGGCACGGGCCCCTCGGCTAAGAGCGGCACGCAAACGCCTTTTGGTCGGGCGCCCTTCGCGGTCCCGGTTCACGGGTACAATCGGGACATCCGCTTATCTCCGTCATAGCGATGAAGCTGCCGTTTCACAGGAGGAACTCTGCGCCGCCAGGCGGCGCGCAACGGGAGCGCGACCCCGCGAAAAATGCCTCGTCCGGCTTCGACGAGCTGATCGACCTCGCGTGCCGGACCGCCGAGGCTCCCCTCGCGGCCTTGAGCCTCGTGCAGGACGAGCGACGGTGGTTCGTCTCCCATGGCGGCTTGAGCGCGGACGAAGAACGCGGCGCGATGGCGCTTTGCTCGGAGACGATCCGGGCACGCTCGCCGCTCGTGGTGCCCGACACGGAGCAACATGAGGTCTTTCGCAATGATCCCCTCGTCCGCTCGGGAATCCGCTTCTTCGCCGGCTTTCCCCTCCTCGCGGCCGACGGGAGCGCGCGCGGGGCTCTCGCGGTGCTCGACCGGGTCCCTCGACTGCTGGACGAGGCCCGGCGCGACGCCCTGGTCGCCCTGGCCCGGCAGGGGGCGGCCGATCTCGAGGAGCGCCTCGCGGACACCGGTCCGGCGCCGCCGGAGGCGGCGAGCCCGTCAACGCAATTCGGATATCGCCCGTTCGTCGAGAAAGCCGCGGTCGGGCTCTGCCTGATCCAGGACGGCAGGTACCGCTACGTGAACCCGAAGCTCGCGGCGATCTTCGGCTACTCGTCGGAGGAGTTACTGGGCCTGGAATCGACATTGGATCTCATCGTGGCGAAGGACCGGCCGGCCGTCCGGGACGACATCTGGAAACGTCTCGGCGGGGAGCTGCAGACGGTCCACTACACCTTCACGGCGGTGCGCAAGGACGGAACGCCAATCGATGTGGAAGCCTACGCGACGGCCACGGAGTTCGAAGGGCGGCCGGCGGTGCTCGGCACCCTGCTCGACGTCACCGACCGCAAGCGCGCGGAGGCCCGGATCGTGGAGCAGGCCTTCAGGGACCCTCTGACCAACCTGTCCAACAGCGCGCGCTTCCTGGAGAGGCTTCGGCAGCAGCTCGCGGAGGCGCGGCGCCAGAATCGGCGGCTCGCAATCGTGTACCTCGATCTCGACCGTTTCAAGTTCATCAACGATACGCTGGGGGCACAGCATTGGAGACCATTACCTGCAAAGCCTCGCGCTCCGCCTGCAGCGGCGAGTGCGGGAGGTCGACACGGTGGCCCGAGTCGGTGGTGACGAGTTCGCCATCCTGATGCCCGACATCCGGACAGCCGAAAACCTGAGCACCATCGCGCAGAAGCTGCTCGCCTCCGTGGCGCGCCCGATGGACGTGAAAGGAAAGATCCTCGCGGTGACGGCGAGCATCGGCATCGCCTGCTACCCGGAGGACGGCGAGGACTCGGAGGTCCTGCTTCGAAACGCCGACACCGCCATGTACCGGGCGAAGGAGCTCGGGCCCAACGGGTTCCAGCTGTGCACGGCCGAGCTAACCTCCCGGGCGGTCGCGCGGATTTCAATGGAGACCGCCCTGAGGACAGCCGTCGAGCAAGAGGAGCTCGTTGTTCACTACCAGCCGATCGTGAGCCTGACGACCGGGCGGATCACCCGGCTGGAGGCGCTCGTTCGCTGGCACAGCGCCGAAAAGGGCGTCATTCTCCCGGCCTCATTCATCCCCATCGCGGAAGAAACCGGGCTCATCCTGCCCGTCGGCGATCATGTCCTGCGCACCGCCTGCCGCAAGCTGAAGGAATGGCAGGTCAAGTGGCTGCCCGACCTGATCGTCGCCGTGAACGTGTCCGCCCGTCAGTTCCGCGATCCCGGTCTCCAGGCGACGATCGACCGCGCGCTTTCGGAGTCGGGACTCTCGCCCGAACACCTCGAGATCGAGATCACGGAAAGCATCGCGATGGAGAGCGCGGAGATCGTCGTCGGCAACCTGGAGGCGTTGCGCGGCCGGGGCGTTCGCATCGCCATCGACGACTTCGGAACGGGCTATTCCTCCCTCAACTATCTCAAGCGTTTTCCGGTTCATTCTCTGAAAATCGACCGCTCCTTCGTCACGGAGGTGGGAACGAACCCGGCCGACGCCGGCATCGTGCGGGCCGTCGTCGAGATGGCGCACGGCCTGAAATTGATCACCGTCGCAGAGGGGGTCGAGACCCGGGAGCAGTTCCTGCATCTTCAGCGGCTCGGCTGCGACGAGATGCAGGGATTCTGGGTGAGCCATCCGCTCCCGGCCGAAGGCGTTGACGAAATCCTGTCCCGGGAACTCGAGCTGTGGGTCAGGCCCAACCGGCCGACCAGGGACTGACCCGAGCTCCCGAACCCTTCTCCTGCCGCCGTCGCCACGGCGCCGTGCCGCCCACGTTCTCATGGACGGCCGACCGGAACAGGCGGCGCATCCCCGCCTCTTCAGGCATTTGAGCCGAACGGCGAAGCGGTTGCGGCAGCGGCGGGTGATGCATCCTCATCTTCCGGCGGGGCCGGGGCTGCATCATCCTCAGGCCGCTGCCCGCATGACACCAGGCCGGGGCGGAAGCGGGACGGCTGTGTTTGGTCTTCCGGCCCCAACGTCCGGCGGAGCGCCGGAGAAAGGAATGGCTTCCGATGGTAATGACGGGTGTCCTCGACAAGAGGGCCGACCTGGCGGGTCCGGGCATCGGCAACTACGAGGATTTGGAGAAGGCCCTCCCGAACGACTACACGCCCCTGCTGAATCCGAGGGACACGCAGCGCGCGATCTCGGCCGTCAAGCGGTTCATCGAGGACGGGCTCTGCCGCGAGCTGAACCTGATGCGAGTGGAGGTCCCGCTCATCGTCGACGCCGAGAGCGGCGTCAACGACTACCTCGACCGCGACGGATCGCGCGGGCCGGTCGGCTTCCACATCTCCAACGACAACGGCAAGAACCCGATCGACGCGCAGGTCGTGCAGGCCGCGACGAAATGGAAGAGGATCGCGCTGGCGCAGTTCGGCATGAAGCCTGGCGAAGGGCTCGTCACCGACATGCGGGCGGTGCGGAAGGACTACTTCCTCGATCACGACCACAGCGCCTACGTGGACCAGTGGGACTGGGAGAAGGCGATCACGCCTCACGAGCGCAGCCTCGAGTACCTGACGAAGACGGTCGAAGGCAATCTGGAGAGTGATCAAGGGCGCCGAGTACCTCGCCCACAACCTCTTCCCCGCACTCGCGGCGCGGGACATCCCGCGGCTGCCGGAGAAGCTCACGTTCCTCCACGCCGAGGACCTTCTCGACATGTATCCCGACCTGCCACGCAAGCAGCGCGAGACGGCGATCCTGAAGGAAGCGCCGGCGGTCTTCCTCTACGGGATCGGCTGGACGCTGAAGGACGGCTATCCGCACGAGATGCGCGCCGCGGACTACGACGACTGGGTCACGCAGACGCACTCGAAGGACGGGCGGCCGATGCACGGCTTGAACGGCGACATCCTGGTCTGGAACCCGGTGACGAAGCGGCGGCACGAGCTCTCGTCCATGGGAGTCCGCGTCAACGCCGAGACGCTGAAGAAGCAGCTCGATCTGACGAACCAGCTTCACTTCCTGAAATTCCCCTATCACCAGGGGATCGTCAACGGCACGCTCCCGCTCTCCATCGGCGGCGGCATCGGGCAGTCGCGGACGCTGATGCTGCTCCTCCGGAAGGCCCACCTGGGCGAGGTGAGCGTAACGGTGTGGCCGAAGGCCCTGAAGGAGATCTGCGCGAAGCGCAACATCCACGTGATCGAGTAGGGGCGCGCTGCAACCTTTCCCGATCCATCGCGGTTTCATCCTCGGTCAGGCCAGGGGGTTCGGGGGACCGCAAGGTCCCCCGCTGCGCGAGGAGAACGCCGATGACTCTCCGGATCGTCCAGGTGGATGCCTTCACGTCCGAGCCCTTCAGGGGCAACCCGGCCGGGGTGTGCGTGCTGCCGCAAGCGCGCGACGCCGCTTGGATGCTGAGCGTCGCGGCCGAGATGAACCTGGCGGAAACCGCCTTCCTCGTCACGCGTCCCGACGGGTACGACCTCCGCTGGTTCACGCCGACCGTCGAAGTGGACCTCTGCGGGCATGCCACCCTGGCCAGTGCGCACGTGCTCTGGGAGAGCGGCCAGCTCTCTCCCGCCGAGGCGGCTCGTTTCCATACGAAGAGCGGGCTTCTCACGGCGGTCCGCCGCAGCGACTGGATCGAGCTCGATTTCCCGGCGACCCCGGAGGAAGAGATCGCGGCGCCGCCGGGCCTCGCCGAAGCTCTCGGCGCGGCTCCGCGGTACGTCGGCCGGAGCCGCTTCGACTACCTGGCGGAGCTCGACTCCGAGGAGACCGTCCGCGCGCTGCGTCCCGACTTCGGCCTTCTCAACGCGCTCGGCGGCCGCGGCGTTATCGCGACGAGCCGCTCGGCGGTACCCGATTTCGACTTCGTGTCGCGCTTCTTCGCGCCCGCCGCCGGAATCAACGAGGACCCGGTCACCGGCTCCGCCCACTGCTGCCTCGTACCGTTCTGGAGCCGCCGCCTGAAGAAGACGAAGTTCCTCGCCCGCCAGCTCTCCGCGCGCGGAGGCGTCCTGAGAGTCGAGCTCGCCGGCGACCGCGTCCTCCTCGGCGGCCAGGCTGTCACCGTCCTGCGGTGCGACCTGCTCGCCTGAGCGGTCCGCGCGGCTAGAATCAGCGGTCCAGGGAGGCCGCCATGAAGATCTCTCAATTCCTTCTTCCGTTGCTCCTTCTCTCCGCCGTTGCTCTTCGCGCGCGGGCCGACGAGCCGGACCAGCACAAGCACGAGCACGGCTCGCCGCCGGCGAAGCTCGGAACGGTGGTTTTCCCCGTGTCCTGCAGCGAAGACGCGCGCCCGCGGTTCGAGCGCGGCGTGGCGCTCCTGCATTCATTCTGGTACGACGCCGCGGAGAAGGCGTTCCTCGACGTCGCGAAGACCGATCCCTCCTGCGCCATGGCGTACTGGGGGGTCGCGATGAGCAACTTCCACCCGATCTGGGCCGCGGGCAACCCGGGCGCCGAGCCGAGTCCCGCGGAGCTCAAGAAGGGGGCGGAGGCGGTGGCAAAGGCGGCCGCGGCCGGCGCGAAGACGGAACGGGAGCGAGCCTACATCGCCGCCGTCGAGGCCTTCTACCGCGACGCCGACAAGCTCGACCACCGCGCCCGCTCGCTCGCCTTCGCGAACGCGTATGGAGCGCGTTTATTCGAAGTACCCGGACGACCGCGAGGCGGGGATCTTCTACGCCCTCGCGATCCTCGGCACGGTCTCGCCGGCCGACAAGAGCTACGCCGCGCAGAAGAAGGCTGCCGCGATCCTGAACCGCATCCTCCCGCAGGCGCCGGACCATCCGGGCGTCGCGCACTACCTGATCCACAGCTTCGACTATCCGCCGCTGGCCGAGCTAGCGCTTCCGGCGGCTCGCAGTTACGCGAAGATCGCCCCGGACGCGCCGCACGCGCTCCACATGCCGTCGCACATCTTCACCCGGCTCGGCCTCTGGGAGGACTCGATCCAGTCGAACCTCGCTTCCGCGGCGGCCGCGCAGAAATACGTCGCGGCGGTGGCGCCCGGGGCCACGTCTTTCGACGACATGCATGCCGAGGACTACCTCGAGTACGCCTACCTCCAGCTCGGGCGCGACGCGGAAGCCCGCGGCGTCGCCGAGAGAGTCGCGCGCGTCGAGCGGCTGGACGTGCCGAATTTCGCCGCCGCCTACGCCCTCGCCGCGGTCCCGACGCGCTACGCCGTCGAGCGGGGAAAGTGGAGCGACGCGGCGAGGCTCGAGCCGCGTCCGTCGAGCTTCCCGTGGGAGAAGTTCCGCAACGCCGAGGCCATCCTCTATTTCGGGCGGGCGCTCGGCGCCGCGCGCTCGGGCGACGTCGCGGCCGCTCGCGAGGCGCTCGGACGGCTCGACGCGATCTGGACGGCTCTCGACGGGAAAGGAGACAAGTACTGGGCCGGCCAGGTCGAGATCCAGCGTCTTGAGGCCGCCTCCTGGATCGCGCGCGCCGAGAAGAAGAACGAGGAAGCGTTGAGCCTGGCCCGCTCGGCCGCGGGTCTCGAGGCCACGACCGACAAGCACGCGGTGACGCCAGGCTCGATCATTCCGGCGCGAGAGCTGCTCGGCGATCTCCTGCTCGATCTGCGGCAGCCCGGCCCCGCGCTCAAGGAGTACGAGGCCTCGCTCGCCGTCGCCCCCAACCGGCTCCACGGCCTCGCGGGCGCCGTGCGCGCCGCGCGCGCCTCCGGGGACAAGGAGAAGGCGAAGACCTACTCCGAGAAGCTCCTCGCGCTCGCCGCCCACGCCGATTCCGGCCGGGACGACCTCGTGGAGGCGCGCAAGGCCGCCGCCGCCGACCGCTGAGCGGCTACGGCAGTTTCACGTCGGCGATCGCGAAGGGAACTTCTCCGAACGATTTCGGCGTCTTGAGACGGACCTGGAGCGCCGCGTTCTGCGGAATCGGCTCGAGCATCCGGACGATCCGGTACCCCTCGAGCTCCATCGTGCCGTAGGAGCGGATCGGCGAGCCGTCGGGCGCCACGAGATCGAAGGAGAAAATCTTCTTTCCCGGGTCCTGGACCTTCAGGATGAGATCGTTATCGCCCGCGCTCAGGAAGAGGCGCTCCAGCATCTCCGCGAGCGCGTCCCCCATCGCCCCGGCCATCTCTTCCAGCCCGGCCTCGGACCCTTTCTTCCCCTTCTTCGCGGCCTGCGCTTTCTTCTTCTTCTCCTCCGCCTCCTTGCGCGCCTTCTCCTTCTCGAGGCCCGACTTGGAGAGAACCTGGACCCCGATCCCCCGGGAGGCGAGCGCCGCCACCGTGAGCGGCTTGTCTTTCTTCGCCATGACCCTGTCGATCCGGACCGTGCCGGAAGGATCGCGCGAGGGGAGGTACGTCTCCACGACTCCTTCGACCGCGGTCAGCCTCTTCGCCTTGCGCGCTGGGCTCGCCAGGTCCACCCTCGGCATGGGGGGGCCGTTCTCGCGCGCCTCCTCCCAGCGCTCCGCGTCCTGACGGGACTCGGAGGCCTTCGGGAGGAGGCTCTGTCCCGTGTCGTCCGACGCCTTCGTCAGGCGGGCCCGGGCCGAACGGACGGCGCCGGCGTCCTCCCCTTCGAGCTTCAACGTGATCGAGAGCTCGGACCTCGGGAAGTCGCGGGTCGTCCTGCGGTCGAGAAGCGAGTCCACCGCGACCCGGACTCTCGGAGGGGCGGCTTGCACGGCCGGCTCGGAGGAGGGGGCCTTCTTCGGCGCCTTCCTGGATTGAGATTGGCCGGAGGCGGGAACGGCGGCCGACAGAGCGAGCGCGACAAGGAGAGCGGCGGCCCGGCGACATGCGGCGCTCATGGCAGCGCCACTCCTCTCAGGTCGAGCGGAACGGTGACGAGCGATTTCGGCGTGCGCAGCGTCACGACGAGCGCCGCGTCGGCCGGCGGCTTCTCCGACAGATCGATCTTCACCATCTTCGACTCGCGGCCGCCGGTTGAGCCGCGGCTCGGAGCGTGAAGCTCCGCCCCGTCGGGCCCCACGACGTCGATCCGGATGATCCGCCCCTCCGGGTCCTTCGTTTCCAGCAGAATGCTGTTCTCGGAGGGCGCCTCGCCCGAGAGCGAGCTCAAGGCGTCCATCAACTTGATCGCCTGCTGGATCTCGGCCTCGGAGGCGCCGTGCTTCTTTCCCTCGGCCGCGATCTCTTCCTTCGAGGGGCGGTTCTTCTCCTGCCGGCCCTTGTACTGCGCCGCCGAGAGCGGCGTGATCTCGACCTTGGCGGACTTGAGTGTCGTACTCGTGATCGGCTTGTCGAGCCCCGCCAGGAAACCGTCGAACCGCTGTTTCGTGTTCGGATCCCGCGCCGGGAGGAACAGCTCGACCTCTCCCGCCACATCCACCGTCGAGGCGTCGCGGCTCGGGCTCGCCAGGCGGACCTCGGGACCCGGATGGCGGTTCGCGTCGTATTCCTCGAAGTCCTTCGCCTTCTCTTCCTTCTCCGGAGTGTAGAGCACGGTGCCGGCGCCGTCCCGCGCCGACTTCAATTTCACGCGGAGGGCCTTGACCTCCGCCACGCCACTCCCCTTCAGCAGAAGCTCGATCGAGAGCCCGCCGAACCGGTCATCGGAAGAGCGCTGATCCTCCACGGCTCCCGCCGCGATCTTGACGTCCTCGGCGGCGAGGAGCGTCGAGGCGGCGGCGAGCAGGAGCAACGATGCAACGGCGTTGGAGCCCCGCAACGGCATGGTCCACCTCCCGGGAGATCACCGACATTCTAGCGGGGGCCCGGCGCGCGGGCGCGCGAATGCGTCTTCGTCCTCGCGCAGGCCGCGTGGACGGTCGCCGCCGCCCTGCGCCTGCTCCAGCCTCCGAAACCGGCCGCCCCGGCTAGCTGTCATTCTCTACACGCAGTTCCCATGACATGTCCGATGCGGATTTGGACAAGCGGATGTGGACAAAGCGACAGCGGCACGTCCTCGACTTGGGCTGAATATCGCCCCGGCGTCGCGCCGCCTCCCTCGGCGGCACGCTCCGGCAGGCCGCTAACGGAGAACCGGCCTTCGCTCTAGCGCGAAGGCGCAGTCGCAGCGAGGCGATAGAGCGTCCTGCGTGGTGCGCCTTCGTTCACGGTCGCCCGCGGGATGCGTCCCGCCGCCGGGGCTGAAGCACGGCTCTGACAGGCACTGTGGAGCCCGGAGGCGACGGCGTTGCCCGGCAGCGGCCCTGTCCGAGGGCACACACCGAGAACTTGGCTTAGCCGAAGCGGAGCGGCGGCCAGGAGTTCTCCATGCGGCCAGGCCGCCGCGTGCCGCAGAGGGCAACGACGGCGACTCCGGGCGGATTGTCCACGAGAAAACGACGACGAGCGCCCCGATCGGCCTGTGCGCCCGCAAATCGCGATTACGTCATGACGGGAACAACGTCTTGAGAGTCCCCGGCTGGTGGTCGCGCCCGGACCTCGTTCTGAAACCTTCCGGAGGCGGCCGCGTATCTCCCCTTGACATTCGACAGGAGCGGGGAAAGACTCCTGTAGGCAATCTAAAGGAGGGCCGATGTCGTCCAGGACCGATCTCCTGCAGGGAACGCTCGACGTCCTGATCCTGAAGACGCTGCGGACGGCGCCGATGCACGGCTGGGGGATCTCCCAGCGGATCCAGCAGCTCTCGGAGGACGTGCTCCAGGTCAACCAGGGCTCCCTCTACCCCGCGCTCTACCGGCTGGAGGCGAAGGGGTGGATCCGCTCGGAGTGGGGCGCCTCGGAGAACAACCGCCGCGCCCGCTTCTACGAGCTGACGAAGAGCGGCCGCCGGCAACTCGCCGAGGAGCAGGACGAGTGGGAGCGCTTTGCCGAGGCGGTCTCCCGCGTGCTCGCGGCCGGCTAGCGGGAAGGAGAGAGCCATGACTTCGCGCGTGTGGACGGCCTTGCGGACCCTCGGGCGCAAGAGCGCGGTCGAGCGGGAGATGGACGAGGAGATGCGCTTCCATCTCGACATGGAAACGCGCAAATGGATCGAGCGCGGCTTCTCCCCGGAAGAGGCGCGCCGCAACGCGCTCCTCTCCTTCGGAGGCGTCGAGCAGCACAAGGAGTCGTGCCTCGACGAGACCGGGGCGCCGGTCATCGAGACTCTCCTCCAGGACATCCGGTACGGCGCCCGTGGCCTGAGGCGCAACCCGGTCTTCGCGGCCGCCGCGGTCGTGACGCTCGCTCTCGGCATCGGCGCCAACGCCGCGATCTTCAGCGTCGTCCACGGGGTTTTCCTCCAGGCGCTGCCGTACGGCGGCGGGGAGCGGCTGGTCCGCCTGCGCCAGGACGCGCCGGGGATCAATGTGACCGATTTTCCCTTCTCCCCCGTCGAGATCTCCGACTACGCCGCCCGCAACCACACGCTCGCGGGGATGGCGGAGTACCACTCGATGTGGTTCGTCCTCCTCGGGAAGTCCGAGCCCGAACGCGTCCAGACCGGCGTCGTCGCGGCAAACTTCTTCGACGTGCTCGGCGTCAAGCCGATCCTCGGCCGGACGTTCCGGGCCGGGGAGGACGCCCCGGGCGCGGAGCCGCTGCTCGTTCTCTCCCACGACTACTGGATGCGCTCCTGGGGGGGTGACCGCGGGATCATCGGCCGGACCCTGCGGATGAATGACCGCATCCACACCGTCATCGGCGTCCTCCCGCCGATCCCGGCCTACCCCGACGACAACGACGTCTACATGCCGGTCTCCGCCTGCCCCTTTCGCGGCCGGCCCGAGATGAGCCGCGACCGGGACCACCGGATGGTCCAGGTCTTCGCGAGACTGAAGCCCGGCGTATCGCTTTCCGCCGCCCGCGCGGACCTCGGCGGCATCGCGCAGAGCCTCGCCTCGCAGTTCCCGGCCTCCTATCCGGCGAAGGAGGGGGGCTTCGCCGTGACGGCGGTCTCGCTTCGCAGCGAGCTGACGCAGGCGGCGCGTCCGACGTTCCTGGTCCTCTTCGGCATCGTCGGGCTCGTGCTCCTGCTCGCGTGCGCGAACGTCGCCAATCTCACGCTCGCGCGTCTTCTGCGCCGGCAGCGGGAGCTCGCGCTACGTTCCGCTCTCGGCGCCGGACGGCTGCGGCTCGCCCGCCAGCTCGTCACGGAGAGCACGCTCGTCGCGCTTGCCGGAGGCGCGCTCGGCCTTCTCTTCGCGACCGGCGGCCTGCGACTGCTCGTGACGTTCGCCGCGCGCTTCACGCCGCGGGCGCGCGAGATCGCGATCGACGGCCCGGTCCTCTTCTTCGCCCTCGCCGTCTCGGTCGTGACCGGGATCGCCCTCGGCCTGATCCCGGCCGTCTCCTCCCGGCGGAGCCTGACCCAGGCGCTCCAGGAGGGGGGCAGCCGCTCCACCGCGGGCGCCGGCCGGCACCGGATGCGCAGCGCCCTGATCGTGCTGCAGGTGGCGATCTCGTTCACCCTGCTCATCGGAGCGGGGCTCATGATCCGCAGCCTCTGGAAACTCCAGGGAGTGGATCCGGGCTTCCGGATCGGGCGCGTCCTGACGACGCGGCTCGACCTGAACTTCACCAAGTACACGAACTCGGCCCAGCTGTGGGCCTTCGAGAAGGAGGCGCTCGAGCGGCTGGCCGCCGAGCCGGGAGTCGTCACCGCGGCGATTTCCGGGAGCTTCCCCTTGAACGAGACGGGGCCCAACAACGGGCGCTTCGAGATCGAGGGACGCCCCGCGGCCTCCGAGGACCTGCGCCCGCAGGCGGAATTCCAGCGGGTCTCGACCGACTACTTCGCGACGGTCGGCGTGCCGCTCGTCAGGGGCCGGGTCTTCAATTCAGCGGATTCCCCGGAGACTCCGAAGGTGGCGGTCGTCAGCCGCTCTCTCGCCCGCCGCTTCTGGGACACGAAGGATCCGGTCGGGGCGCGGATCACGTTTGACCGCGGGAAGAGCTGGATCACGATCGTCGGGGTCGCCGGCGACGTCCGGCAGTACGGCCTCGCCGCCGCTCCCCCCGACGAGATCTACGTCGCGCTGCCGCAGTACCCGACGCTCTCCGGGAGCCTGCTCGTCCGGACGACGGGCAGCCCGTTGTCGCTCTCACGGCTCGTCCGGGAGACGGTCCACTCGATCGATCCCGATCAGCCGATCGACCGCTTCCAGACGCTCGAGCAGGCGCGCTCGAACGCGCTCGCGTCGCCGCGGCTGACCGCGACCCTCCTGTCGCTCTTCGCCCTCCTCGCCCTCGCCGTCACCTGCGCCGGCATCGCCGGGGTCATGGCGTTCGCGGTCGGCGAGCGCCGCCAGGAGTTCGGCATCCGGATGGCGCTCGGAGCAAAGCCGGCCGCCGTCTTGAAGCTCGTCCTGCGCCAGTCGATGACACTTGTCGCGGCGGGTCTCGCGCTCGGGCTCGTCGGCGCGCATCTGCTGGCGCGCCTGATGTCGAGTCTGCTCTTCGAGGTCAACGCCACCGATCCGCCGACGTTCCTCGCGATGTCCGTCGTCCTGGTGACCGTCGCGCTCCTCGCGTCGTTCATACCGGCCCGCCGCGCCACCGGCGTCGATCCGATGATCGCGCTCCGAAGCGCCTAGCGCCGCCACCGTTCACGAAAGGAAGAAGACCATGCGCTCGACTCTCAGAACCGGGGCCTTCGTTCTGCTGCTCGCCGCCGCCGCGATGACGTCGCCCGGGTTGTTCCTGGCTGACATGACCGATTCGGGCGCGCAGATGTGGGTCTGTCCGCCCTGCTCGGGAGGGTGCGATGAGAAGACGTACGAGAAGGCCGGGGACTGCCCCGTCTGCGGCATGCAGCTCGTCAAGAAGGCGGAAGGCGCGCCCGCGGCGCGGATCGCGGAGGATCGGCCGTTGCGCCTCGCCGTCCTCCTCTTCGAAGGGGTGCAGATCATCGACTACACCGGGCCGTGGGAGGTATTCGGGCACGCCTCGATCCACAACCACCCCGCGTTCGAGATCTACAGCGTGGCGCCGGCGCCCGGTCCCATCACGACGAGCATGGGGATGAGCGTCAACCCGCGATACACGTTCGCCAACGCGCCCGCGCCCGACGTGATCCTGCTGCCGGGCGGCAACGTGCCGCCGCAGCTCGAGAACGCGGCGGTGATTGCCTGGATCAAAGACGCCTCCCGAAACGCCCGGATCGTCTTCTCGGTCTGCAACGGCGCCTTCTTCCTCGCGAAGGCCGGCCTCCTCGACGGGCTGGAAGCGACGACGTTCGCCCACCTGATCCCGCGGCTGAAGGAAGAAGCTCCGAAAGCCCGCATCCTCTCGGACCGGCGCTTCGTGGACAACGGAAAGATCGTCACGGCCGCGGGACTCTCCTCCGGGATCGACGGCGCGCTCCACGTCATCGAGAAGCTCTACGGGCGCGGCCAGGCCGAGGTCGTCGCCACCGGCCTCGAATACCACTGGCAACCCGACTCGAAATGGGCGCGCGCGACGCTCGCCGACATGCGGCTCGATCCGGTCTACGACTGGGTGCACCAGTTCGCCGCCCGCTCCGTCGTCAGCCATCGAGGCACGAACGAAGAGTGGGAGACACAGTGGAAGCTCACGACCGAGAAGAAGGGCGGCGAGATCTTGAAGGACCTCGGCTCGGCCGTGGAGAGAGAGAAGTGGGCGGCCGACGCGGCCGGAAAAACGCCGGGGCGTTCCTGGCGGTTCTCCGACTCGGAGGGGCGCGCCTGGAAGGCCGCCGCCACCATCGATCCAGTCCCGGGCGACACGAACGCCCGCATCCTGACGGTCAGGGTCGCCCGCGCCGGCTAAGCTCGGCGCGGCGCAGGCCTCCGGATCCGGAAAACGTCTAGCGGCGGCCGCCCGAGGGGCGCGTGACGCTCATGCGGCCTCCTCCTCCCGAGCCGGCGGCCGGGCCACGGGCGACGCCGCCGCCCGCGTGTCCCGGGCCGGCGCTCCGGATGACGGGCGCGCGGGGTCCCGGGGAGCCCTGGCCGAATCCGCCGCGCGGGAACGCCGAACGGGCCGCGGGCGAACCACCGCGGCGGACGATTCCCGCGCGAGATCCCTGGAAACCCGGACCGAAATTGCCGCGGGCAACCGCGGGACGTCCGGGGGCGCGCGGAACGGCCGCGACGCTTCCTCGCCGCCCGCGGTCGAAGTCGCCGCCGCGCCGTCCGCGGTCGAAGTCGCCACGCGGAAAGCGCGGAGAGCGTGGACGCCCGAATCCGCCGTGGCCGAAACCGCGGCCGTGACGTCCGTCGAACCCGCGGCCGTGGTGATGAAAGCCGAAGAAAGCGCCCTGGTTGGCGAAGAAATAGACCGGGTAGGGGTAGTACCCCACGGGGTAGTACGGGTAGTAATCGTTGTAATAGCTCTCGGGATAGCTCCCGTAGTCGTAGTCCGTGTCGGGATATCCGCCGTTGTAATCCGCCACGGGATACGAATCCTCGGGGGCAGCCGGGTAGCGCTCCGCTGCTCGGGAGTCGTAGGGGACGTCCTCCTCCTGCTCGGTGTAATCGCCGGAAGCGCGCACGTCGATCGCGGACATGTAACGCACGACGCTCTCGCTCACGCCCGACTTCCGCAGCCAGATGAGATCGTCCGCGCTGATCTCCGAAGGGAGCTCGGCGCGGTGGGCCTTCGCATATTCGAGGACGGTCGCCTCGGAGAGGCCGGCTTTCGTCATTCGGACGAGGTCCTGGAAGAGCGACGGCGAAGGCGTTTGGCGTGACGGGACGCGAGTCTCCGGCGCGTCGGCGAGCAGGACGCCGGAAAAAGCCAGCACGAAGCAGAGAGCGATGGCGCGTTTCATGGCGACCTCCTCATGGGAAAGTCTAGATCTTCCGGGACGGCGGCGGGAAGTTTTCGCAGGAGCTCACGGTCCGTTCTGGCCAGGGAATTCAGAGCGGCGCGCACGGCGGCCGCGTCGCGGGGTCCGGCGGAAGGGCGGATCGCGAGCGAGAGCCGCTCGAGGGCCTGCCCCTCTCGAGAATCGACGAGATACCGGGGCGGCTTTCCGGCGACGCCGATCGACCAGTAGTCGTTGAGCAGCGCCGACCAGAATGACGCGAGCATGGCGGAAGAAACCGGCTGGCGGCCTCCGCCCCGAAATGCCGCGGCGTCCGCCGCCGTGACGGCGACGACGTCGCTCACAACTCCGCCCGGCTTCTCGAAGACCACTTTCGCGTCCGCCCCGGCGGGGCGGGCGGCGAAACGTCCGGAAGCGGACGCGGCGAGGGCGTTCAGCTTCCGGGCGATGGAGCGGGCACGCTCGAGAGAGGACGGGAACCCGCCCGGGTCGCGCACGAGGAGAACCTCGATCCCACAGAGCGTCACGGAGGCGTTGGGTTGGCCGAGGGCGCTCTTCTCCGGCGCGACAGCGCCGGCAAAGAGCTCGGACCGCGGGGCGTGCCGCGAGTCGTCCGCCGGGCCTTTCGGAACACTCGAAGCGCGCGAGGCGTTCGCCACGCGCCCGGGGGCCGGCGCCTCGGATCCCGGCCGAGGCGCCGGCCGCGACAGCATCTCGCGAATGACCGACTCCGTGATTCCCGCCTCGCGCAGGGCGAGCGTGTCGTCGGCGGAGAGGAAGAAACGCGAGTCGGTGGTCTGGATGAGCCGGATGATCTCCTCGTCCGAATACTTCGCCTGCGAAAGGCGGATCACGTCGTATACGGAGACCGCGGCAAGAGACGCCGGCAGGAACGCCAGAAAGAGGAGGAGAGCCGGGAGCGCGCGGAACACAGAGGGTTTCATGGAACGTGGCCCTGAAAGGGCAAACAGGATCCCGGCCCCTGACATTTCGGCCGGGTTCGGCCTATCGGCGCGGCACGGCGACGAGCGCGATCTCGACGGAGATCTCGTCGCGGACCGCGATCGTCCCGAGCGCGGTCGAGTACGGCTTGATGCCGAAGTCGCTCTGCTTGAAGGTCATCGTGGCGTTCGCCTCGAGCCGGTCGCCCGCCAGCCGCCCCTGAATCGGAACCTGCAGCGGGCGCGATTGTCCGTGGAGCGTCAGCGTGCCGGCGAGCCTTCCTCGAAACTCTCCCGCTACGCCCGAGGGAAGCTCCGCGGCCTCGAGCCGGCCGGCCTCGAACAGGACTTCCGGGAACCGGGCCGCGTCGAGGATCTCCGCGTCGCGAGCCTGCTTCTCGACCTTCGCGGTGTCCCTGGCGGAGAGCTTCGGCTGGCGGTCGCGCAGAGAATCGGCGGCGACTCGAATGACAACCCGGACGCGATCCGGATGATCCCGATCCAGGGCGATCTCGCCGCTCCACTTCTCCGGTTGAAACAAGTGCGTGTGCAGGGTCGAAGCGAGAAGCCCGGCCGGCGGCACCTTGACGGTCAGCCGGCTCCGCGCGGCGTCCACGCTCCACTCGGCCGCGTTCTGAGCGACACCGAGATCTCCTGCTCCGAGCGCGAGCGCCAGGAGCGCGGAGCCAAAAAGCGGAACCGGCCTGCGGAGTCGGATACGAACGATGTCGCGGGTCTCCCGTCGGCCCTATTTTCTCCCGGCCGGCGCGGGCGCGGGAAAGCCGTTCGACCCGACGGGCGGCGCGGTGGAGCCCGGAGCCCCGGCCGGCGCCAGCACCGGCGTTCCATTGGGACCGATCGGCGGCGCGGCGGAGCCCGGGAATCCCGGGGGCGCCAGCACCGGCGTCCCATCCGGACCGATCACGAGCGGCGTCGAACCCGAGACGCCCGGCGGCGCGAGGATCGGCGCTCCGTCCGCGCCGATCGGAGGCGCCGAGCCGGAAACCGAGACCGGGAAGCCGTCGGATCCGATCGGGCTCTCCGCCGTCGGCGGCGCGGCGGAGACTGCGCGCGCCAGATCCCCGGGCGCGGCAGGCGTCGCCGGAGAGAAGACGCCGGGCGAGACCGTGACCTGGTTCGGCGGCACCGAGGGCCCGCCGCCGTATCCGTAAGGCGCGTCACCCTGGGGCTGCGCGTTGTACGGTCTGCTCGCCATCGTGGAGGCCGCCGCCGCGGGTGCCGGCTCCGGCGGGAGCGCTCCCGCCCCGGTCGGTCCGATATAGACGACGTCGCCCGGCTGCAGCCCCTGCGCCTTGACCTCGGCCGTCATTGAGAGGATCCCGACCACGTCCTCCTCCGGAAGGCTCGTGAGCATCCCGTTTGAATGGCGATGGAACAGGATCACGCTGCCGCGGTGATGGGGACGGTCCTTCGCGAGGACTTCGCCGCCGCTGCGGAGCTCGATCCTGTAGAGCGCGCGCGGACGAGGAGAAGCCATCGCCACAGCGGCCGCGAGCACGATCGCGAGAGCCGCAAGAAAACCGGTTCTTGATTTCATAGACACCTCGCTCTCCATCTCCAAAAGATGCAGGATCCGGGCCTGTCCGGCCCACTGTCCTCGGACGTAGAATGGCGCTGACTCGCCTGCTCGCGGGAACGGATTTCAAGCTATGCGCCGGATCTTGATCCTCCTTCTGACGGCATCGATGGGAATGCCCATCGCCTGCTCCGACTCCGATCGCTCGCCGACTTCCCCGGTCGTGGGAACGAGCGCCGTTTCTTCGGCGGCCGCTGACACCCGCTCGGTGACCCCGCCCGGGAACGCGCGGCATGTCGTCGTGGTGGCGCCGCACTCCGACAGGTTCCTGCAGCCCGGAGTCTGGGGTTCGGCGAACGCCGGCCTGACGGTCACGATGACGAGCGGGAAACTCGACATCCTCGCCACGGTGCTTCACGACGGCGGCTGCTTCGGGTCGTACGGAGACACGGCCGGGCCGATCCCGAACGGCGCCTTTACGATCCCCGGGACCTTCACGCAGTTGACCGGCGTCTACCCGGGGAAGATCGAGTACGCGGCGCAATTCTCCGGCCTCGTGGAGTCGAACAGGATGTCCATTTCCGTCCATGTGCCCGCGCTCGGCGAAACGCTCGGGCCGTTCTCGCTGACCCGGGGATGAACAACGCCTGGAGTCCCTGTTTGTACCCGTGAATACCCGGCAGGGGATGTAGAGTTCCTTCGAGAGGGGAGGCTTCCATGAACCGCACCGCCTTTATCGTTCTCGGAATCGGGATCGGGCTCGCGACTCCCGCAGTCTCGTCGGCCCAGGACGGCATACACGACGAAGGACGTCAACCTGCGCGCGGGCCCGAGCCGCGACTACCCGCTCGTCATGCAAATTCCGGAGGGTGACGGCCGTCGACATCAACGGCTGCGTGGACGACTTGACGTGGTGCGACGTCAGCCTGGGACCCGACCGCGGCTGGGTGTACGCGGGAAACCTCGCCGTCTCCCTACGACGGCCGGCGCGTCGTGATCCTCAACAACGGGCCGTACTTCCACTACCCGATCGTGACGTTCTCGGTCGGCCCCTATTGGGACACGTACTATCGCGGCCGCCCGTGGTACTCCCGGCGGTCCTACTGGTCCCATCGGGCGCCGCCGCCCCGCTGGGTCCGCCCGCCGGGCTCCCGTCCGCCTTCCATTCGGCCGCCCTCCTCCCGCCCTCTGCGGCCCGAGGTTGTCCGGCCGCCCGTGTCCCGGCCGCGTCCGCAGCCTGCGCCCGTCGCTCCGCGGCCGCACGGCCGTCCCGAGGCTGTGAGACCACAGTCGCAGCCGGCCCGCCCCGCGCCCGTCAAGCCGCCGGACCGGTCCCGGCCGCAACCTCCGCGCCGCGACGACCACAAGCACGGCGGGAACTGAACCGGGCAGGGGTCAGGTCTGTTATCCGGACCGGGAGGCTAACGCCCCTCCGCGTGCCGGGTGACTTTCAGGGGCTTGTCGCTCCAGGGAGTCGTCCAGGTTCCTTCGATCGCTCCGCCTTCTCCGAAGCGGAAGACGATCGTGGCCCAGTCGAAGGGACTGAAGTAGCTGTCGTCGCCCGTGCGGAGGATCGCGCTCTGCCGCACCGTGATCCAGGAGATCACCGCGCGGCCGTGCCGCGTCTCGATCGTGAACGGATTCCCGATCGTCTCGAGCGACCAGGAGCCGAAGAGCCTCGGGTCGATCGGACGCGCGTCCGACTTGCCCGGGGCGGACGGGGCGGTGTACGGCTGTTTCAGGACCATCGCCGCGACGTCCTTCGCGATCGACCCCGCGATAGGCGAATAGCTGTTGCTCAGCACGACGACCGCGACCTCGTCTTCCGGGAAGTAGGTCATCTGGGCGTTCGCGCCGGGAAACGCGCCGCTCGACTTCGAGACCTTCCTCCCGAACATCTCGCCGTGCTGGAAGACATTCAGAGGATCGACCGAGGGGAGCAGCTTCCTTCCGTAGAACGCGCGGAGAAAACGGTGCAGGTCCCGGGCCGTCGAGTAGCCCGATCCTCCTCCCGCCTTCCAGGACGTGTCCTCGGGCCCGCTCACGGCCACGCCGCGGTCTGAATACGGGTCGGGCATGTAGCCGCCTGCGAGCCGCGGCACGACGCTGACGGTCGCGATGTCGCCCGAGTCCTTCATTCCGGCCGGCTCGTAGACGTACTTCCGCACGGCCTCGGCGAAAGTCTGCCCCGTCACTTTCTCGATCACGAACGCGAGCACCGCGTAGTTCGCGGTCGTGTAGGAGTAGGTCTTGCCCGGCTCGCTCCCGAGAGGCTCCTTCGCGAGGAGATCCACGACCTCGGACGGAGTGTAGCTCGCCGCGACGGTCCGGCGCAGCTTGTCGGGGTCGCGGATTCCCGAGCGGTGGTTCACGAGCTGGTCGATCGTGATCGCGTCCGCTTTCGGAAACGACGGGACGTACCGGGAGAGCGGATCGGAGAATGAGAGCTTCTTTTCCTCGGCCAGCCGCGTCACGACGATCTGGGTGAAGCGCTTCGTGATCGAGGCGATGCGGAAGCGCGTGTCCAGAGCGTTGGGGACGTTGAACTCGTAGTTCGCCATCCCCCACGCCTTCTCGAAGAGGACGGCGTCCCCTTTCGCGGCCAGGATGACGCCGCTGAACACGTGATTCGCGGCGTACGGCGCGATGTAGGCCTCGACCGACGCGGCAAGCTCCGCGCCGCCCGGCGCCGTGGCGGAAGCGTTGACCCGCAGGAGCGAGAGGAGGAGCGCGGCAAGCGTCATGGAACCCTCCGGTGTCCAGAGTTACGCGAAGACCACCACGAAGTTACGCGGGAACGGGGAGGATCGAAGGGACCGGACGGCAACCTCTGGTTGACCGACCCGACGAATAACAAGATCGGACGAACCCGCCCCGGCTCCCGGGGCGAAGGCTACCTGCGCAACAGGAGGGCGAGAGCGAGAGCGGCGAGGCCCAACGCGAGCGCGGCCTCCCCACCGAACCGAGCGTCGCGATGCTGACACCCGGGGTCGTCGTCGGGACCGCCGCACGTCTCTCTGCGCCGTCTTCGGACGTGAATGTCGGAATCGCCCGCCTGATCGCCTGAGGTGGCCGAGGTCGTGCATGTTGTTGGTGTCTGGAGGAACACGACATGGGAAACCCGTTCGTGCACGTCGAGCTCAATACGACGGATGTGGACAAGGCCCGGAGTTTCTACGGGAAGCTCTTCGACTGGACTCTCGAGGACATCACGGCCGCGGGAGGGATGGCCTACACGCTGATCAAGGTCGGAGAGGGAACCGGCGGCGGAATCATGAAGCAGCTCATTCCCGGCGCCTCGTCGGCATGGCTTTCCTACGTGGAAGTGAGCGACATCTCGGCGGCCACGAAGAAGGCGAAGGGCCTCGGGGCGAAGGTCATGAAGGACGTGACCGAGGTCCCGGACATGGGCTGGTTCAGCATCATCGTCGATCCGACCGGCGCGATGCTCGGCCTCTGGCAGACAAAGAAGGGCTAGCCGAACCCGGAAATTCAGGATCGGGCACGGCGTGAGGGCAGATCCTTCGCTTCGCTCAGGATGACAGGACGCGCCGCCAGGCCAGTCTTGCGAAAGAGACGGATCTGGTCGAAGCTCCACCTCCGGAGGTGGAGGAGCTGAACGACTCTGATGAGACGGTGCCGTTGACGCACGGGCACGTCGAGGCGGCCCGGGTCCGCGGCTCGGAGCCGACCGCGGCCTTCGCGCCTTCGGGTCCCACGGGATCGCGCGAGTTCCTCGCGGAGCGCCTCGCTCTCTTCGCCCGCGTCGCGTGCCTGGCCTCGACCGGCTTTCTCCTGATGCGCCTCGCCATCACCGCCGCCGCGAAGGGAAACCTGCTCGAAGGACTTCCCCGTCGCCCACCTCGCGGCCACCGCGATCCTCTTCCTCGTCTGGATCCCCGCCGGCCAGCCGGGCCTTTCCGACCGCGGCCTTCGCCGCCTCGACGCCGTCGGGACGATCGCGGCCTCGCTCGCGTACGTGGTCATGGTCGTGACGATGCCGCTCGCGATGCGGCCGGACCAGCTCGTGCTGATCATCCTGAACGCCGTGCTTCTCGGCCGCGCCGCGTTCGTCCCGAGCGAGCCTCGCCGCACGGCATGGATCTCCGCCGCCTCCGTCGCCGCGCTGCCCGTCGCGACATTCTTCCTTCTGCGCGCCAACCCCTCGCGCGAGCTCCCGTCCGGCGCCGTCGTGACGCAGGCGATCCTCTGGGCGGCGTTCACCGCGATCCTCGCGACGATCATCTCGAACATGACGTTCCACCTGCGCCGCTCGATCGCCCGCGCCCGCCGCCTCGGGCAGTACACGCTGCTCGAGAAGATCGGCGAAGGGGGAATGGGCGTCGTCTAGCGCGCCGAGCACGAGATGCTGCGGCGTCCGACGGCGATCAAGCTCCTGCCCCCGCGAGCGCCGGGGAACAGAACCTGAAGCGCTTCGAGCGCGAGGCGCAGCTGACGGCGCGCCTGACGAGCCCGCACACCGTCTCGATCTACGACTTCGGCCGCACGCCGGAAGGCGCGTTCTACTACGTCATGGAGTACCTCGACGGCCTCGACCTCGAGCGCCTCGTGCGCGAGACTGGCCCGCTCCAGCCCGGACGCGTCGTGCACATCCTCGAACAGGTCTGCGAAGCGCTCGCCGAGGCGCACGCCGTCGGACTGATTCACCGCGACATCAAGCCGGCGAACATCCTGCTGTCGGAGATCGGCGGCATCCCGGACTTCGCGAAGGTCGTGGACTTCGGCCTCGTCAAGGACGTCACCGGCTCCGCCGACGCGCGCCTGACGCGCGAAGACGTCGTCGCCGGAACTCCGCAGTACCTCGCCCCCGAGACGATCCGCGACGGCTCCTCCTCCGATCCGCGAAGCGACCTCTATGCCGTCGGCGCCGTCGCCTACTATCTCCTGACGGCGACGCCCGTCTTCGACGGCCGCCCCATGGCCGTGATCCAGAGCCACCTGAACACCGTTCCCGAGTCACCATCGGCGCGGCTGCATCGCCCGATCCCCCCGAAGCTCGAGGCCCTGGTCCTGGCCTGCCTGGAAAAAGAGCCGGCCCGCCGCCCGGAGACTGCCCAGGCGCTCGCCGACCGCCTCGCCGCATGCGACGACGTAAAGACCTGGTCCCTCACTGACGCGAAGACCTGGTGGCAAGGAAGAAAGACCGCCTGACAACGAGGAGACGCGATGAAAAACCGGCGCTGGATGGTCTCGCTGTTGATTTTGGCTTTCCCTTCGGCTGCGTTCGCGCCGGGGCAGGTTGGCGCGCCGGTCGAAACTCGCTTCCGGCCGATTCATCCGATGACCGAGGACGTCGAGGTCCTCTCCGGCGACCCGGAGGCAGTCGGACAGCCCTTCGTCATGAGGATCCGGGAGCTCGCCGGCGGAATCATCCCTCCTCACCGGCATCCCGTGGACGAGCACATCACCGTGGTGCAGGGGACCTTCTACTTCGCGGTCGGGGACAAGTTCGACCGCGCCGCCTTGAAGGAATTGAAGACCGGAAGTTACGTCTTCATCCCGAAGGGGAGCACGATGTTCGGCTACACGCCCGAGGCGGCGATCGTGCAGGTCCACGGAGTCGGCCCCTTCCATATTCACTGGCGTGCCGGCGCCGAGTGGCGCGACCAGTTGAAGACCCTGGACGATCCCGCCGCCGCGTCGATCTTCAAGTTCAAGAAGGGCGATCACGTCGCCTCGCCGCGGGGCAAGGGGCGTATCCGCCAGGGCTACGACTCGGGAGAAGCCACCGAATACGAGATCGACGGCGACGACGGAACTCTCTTCGCCGGCCAGCAATCGGAGCTGAAGCTCCTCCCTGACCACCGGTGAGCGGACGGCCGCAAAGCCGGCCTTCGGGGCCCCCCTGTCATCCTGAGCGGAGCGAAGGATCTGCTCCGGGACCTCAGGGAATCACGGGAGCAGATTCTTCGTCGCTTCGCTCCTCAGGATGACAGGGACCTTGTTGGCCGCGGCCTGTCCTGGTGAATTCGGATCACTTCGTCTTCCCTGTCCTCGGTTAGATTCGGGCACCGGAGGACACACCCATGGCGACGACCCGACCGAAGGCCGCAGCCCGGAAGAAACCCGCGAGCGCGAAGAAGCCCGCCCCGAAGGGAAACGGCTTCGTCTACAGCAACCCGTTCGGGCACGGCAAGGAAACGACGAAATACCGCCTCTTGAGTAAGGAG
Organism: uncultured Acidobacteriota bacterium; assembly: GCA_963815865.1. Classification (GTDB taxonomy): domain Bacteria; phylum Acidobacteriota; class Thermoanaerobaculia; order UBA5066; family Gp7-AA6; genus JAWOLE01. Next base: position 69,442 of record CAWFIK010000003.1, on the reverse strand, counting down.
CACGTCAAGACGCGGAACTTCGCCGGGAAGCCGGTCCTCGTCGTCGAGCCCGAGGCCCTGGCGCTGCTCGCTCGCGAGGCGATGCGGGACGTGTCCTTCCTCCTGCGGCCGAAGCACCAGCGGCAGGTCGCCGCGATCCTGGACGACCCGGAGGCCTCGCCGAACGACCGGTTCATGGCGACGACCCTCCTGCGAAACGCCGTCGTCTCGTCGAAGTTCGAGCTCCCGTTCTGCCAGGACACGGGGACCGCCACGGTCGTGGCCTGGAAGGGGCAGCAAGTCTGGACCGGCGCCGACGACGCGGCGTTCCTCTCGAAAGGAATCTTCAGGACCTACACGGGCGAGAACCTCCGCTACTCGCAGACCGCGCCGCTCACGATGTACGAAGAGGTCAACACCGGCAACAACCTGCCGGCGCAGATCGATATCTACGCGACCCCCGGCCAGGAGTACAAGTTCCTCTTCGTCGCGAAGGGGGGCGGCTCGGCGAACAAGGCGTACCTCTTCCAGGAGACGAAGGCGCTCCTGAATCCGGCAAGCCTCGAGAGTTTCCTGGTCGAGAAGATGAAGAGCCTCGGGACCGCGGCGTGTCCCCCGTACCACATCGCGATCGTCGTCGGCGGGACCTCTGCGGAGGCGTGTCTGAAGACCGTCAAGCTCGCTTCGACCGGCTACTACGACACGCTTCCGACGACCGGCGACAAGACGGGCCGCGCGTTCCGCGATCTGGAGCTCGAAGGCAAGCTCCTTGACCGCCGCGCAGAAACTGGGCCTCGGAGCGCAGTTCGGCGGCAAGTACTTCGCTCACGACGTCCGTGTCGTCCGGCTCCCCCGCCACGGCGCGTCCTGCCCGGTCGGCCTCGGCGTCTCCTGCTCGGCCGACCGCAATGTCCTCGCGAAGATCGACGGGAAGGGGATCTGGCTCGAGGAGCTGGAGCGGCACCCGGAGAAACTCCTCCCCGTCCACACCGGCGCGAAGGGGCACGATGGAATCGTCCACGTTGACCTCAACCGCCCGATGTCCGAGGTCCTGGCCGAGCTCTCGAAGTATCCCGTCTCTACGCCGCTCGCCCTGACCGGCCGCCTCGTCGTCGCGCGCGACATCGCGCACGCGAAGCTGAAGGAGCGCCTCGACTCCGGCAGCGGCCTCCCGCAGTTCTTCAAGGACCACCCGGTCTATTACGCCGGCCCGGCCAAGACGCCGAAGGGGAAGCCTTCCGGCTCCTTCGGCCCGACGACCGCCGGACGCATGGATTCGTATGTCGATCTCTTCCAGTCGCAGGGCGCGTCGCTCGTCATGATCGCGAAGGGAAACCGGAGCGCGAAGGTGACCGAGGCCTGCAAGAAGCACGGCGGCTTCTACCTCGGCTCCCCCGGCGGCCCCGCCGCGCTCCTCGCCCAGGAGAACATCAAGAAGGTGGAGGTCCTCGAGTACCCGGAGCTCGGGATGGAAGCGATCTGGGCCATCGACGTCGTGGACTTCCCCGCCTTCATCCTCGTCGACGACAAAGGCAACGACTTCTACCAGCAGCTGAATTAATCCAGTCCGGAAGAGTCCCGCTCGTCCGGGCGGAGTCTCAGTCGCCTTTCCAGATCACGCCGGGATAGGATCCCGGACGGCAGGGATCCGGTGGTGAAGGTGACGGTCGCCTCCCGCCGACCACGTGTCTCACGCGGGTGCTAACATGTCCGGGCCGATCGTGTCATCACCGTCGAAAGCGCCCGCTCTCTAGAAAATCGCGCCATGCTCGGGAAGACGTTCTCCCACTATCGCGTCCTCAAGATGCTCGGACAGGGCGGGATGGGCGTCGTCTATGAGGCCGAGGACACCCGCCTTGGGCGCCACATCGCCCTGAAGTTCGTCGCCGAAAAAGTGATGATCCCGGAGACCGTCGAGCGGTTTCACCGCGAGGCGCGCGCCGCGTCGCTGCTCAATCACCCCAACATCTGCACGGTCCATGACGTCGGCGAAGCGGGAGGCTATCACTTCATCGCGATGGAACTGCTCGAGGGCACGACCCTCGAGAAGCTCCTCTCGCAGGGCCCCCTGCCGCTCGAGCGGCAGCTCCCCCTCGCGATCCAGATCGCCAGCGGCCTCGACGCCGCGCACACCCGGGGCGTGATCCACCGCGACATCAAGCCGGCGAACATCTTCGTCGCGCCCGACGGCCGCGCCAAGATCATGGACTTCGGCCTCGCCAAGTTCCTGCAGGCGCCCGCCGGATCTCTCGTTGAAGCCGCGGATTCCCAGACGACGCTTCCCCACCTGACGATGCCCGGCGCTCCGATGGGGACCGCGACGTTCATGTCCCCGGAGCAGATCCGCGGAGACGAGCTCGACGCGCGCTCGGACCTCTTCTCGTTCGGCACCCTCCTCTATTTCATGGCGACCGGCGAGTTTCCCTTCCGCGGCAAGACCCTGGCCGTCGTCCTGAGCGGCATCCTCGAACGGGCGCCCGCGCTTCCCCGCGACGTCAACCCGGACACTCCCGAGAAGCTGCAGGACATCATCCTGAAGGCGCTCGAGAAGGACCGCGGCGACCGCTACCAGTCCGCGCGCGACATGATCGTGGACCTGCGGCGCCTCCTGCGCGACCTCTCCGGCGGCGCGGGGAGCGCGGCATCCGACCCCACCCTGATGACCCTGCCGCTCGGAAGTCTCACGTCCGGTTCAGTGGCCGCGCAAGCCGCGACCCTTCGACGCCGGTCCCGGCGCCGCTCCGCCGCCGCCGCCACGGCCGTCGTGCTCGCGCTCCTCGTCGCCGGGGCCATCGCCTTTCGGAAGCTCGCGGTCTCGCGGCCCCCGGCCGCCGCTTCCCCGACGGCGGAGATCCGGTCGCTCGCTGTGCTGCCGCTGGAGAACCTCTCGCGCGATCCGGCCCAGGACTATTTCGCCGACGGCATGACCGACGAGTTGATCTCCAAGCTGTCCAACCTGTCGGCGCTTCGTGTCATCTCGCGGACGTCGGCCATGCGTTACAAGGGGGGGAAGAAGCCCCTCCCGGAGATCGCCCGGGAGCTCAAGGTGGACGCGGTTGTGGAGGGCTCGGTCCTCCGCTCGAACAACCGCGTGCGAATCAACGCGAGGCTTCTCCGCGCTCCCGGCGAGACGCAGATCTGGTCGGACAGCTACGAGCGCGACCTGCGGGACGTCCTCGCCCTGCAGAGCGAAATCGCGAGCGCGATCGCGCGCGAGGTCCGCATCAAGATCGATCCGGAAGAAAGTTCGCGGCTCGCGAGCAAGCGCGAAGTGGACCCGGAGGCCTACCAGGCGTACCTGAAGGGACGGGTCGCGTTCTCCCGCTTCACGCCGGAGTCGCTGACGCAGGCGGTCGAGTACTTCAACCGGGCGATCGCCCGGGACCCGAATTACGCGCTCGCGTACGCCGGCCTCGCCGACAGCGACATCCAGCTCGCCGGGCGCCTTCTTCCTCCGCGCGACGTGATGCCCAAGGCGAAGGCGGCCATCGAGCACGCTTTGAGGCTCGACGAGAGCCTGGGCGAAGGCCACTCCTCGCTCGCTCAGGTCAAGCTCTTCTACGACTTCGACTGGGAGGGCGCGCGCGCGGAATTCGGGCGGGCCTCCGAGTTGAACCCCCGTTCGGCGCTGATCCATCAGATGACCGCACTCTTTCTCGCGGCGCAGGGGAAGGCGAACGAGTCCCTCGCAGAGGCGGGACGCGCCCTCGAGTTCGACCCCGTCAGCACGAGCTCGGGCTGCCTGCGCGCGCGGCTCCTCTACTACGCGCGCCGCTACGATCAGGCGATCGACCTGTACCGCAAGACCCTCGAAACGGACCCGACCGTTGCCGGCCACTGCACGTGGGCGAGCTTCGCGTTTCAGAAGGTCTCCCGCTTCGAGGAAGCGATCACCGCCGCCAGACGCCTGGCGGACGCCTCTCCCAACGAGATGCTGCCGCGGGCGGCGCTGGCACGCGCCTACGGAGTCATGGGTAACCGGGACGAGGCGCGAAAGATCCTGCAGCAGATGACGGAGCTCTCGAAGCGCCGTTTCATCTCGGAGTACGACTTCGCAATGGCGTCTTCCGGCTGGGACCCCGAGACGTCGATGGCGTGGCTCGAAAAAGGCTTCGAGGGGCGCTCGGGCCTGCACGTCTACCTCAAGGTGGACGGCGCCTTCGACGACCTCCGCTCCGACCCACGCTTCCAGGAGCTCGTTCGCCGCCTCGCCATCCCCTGACTCGCGTCCCGTCGTTGTCTCGGCCCTCGGACCGCCCGCCTCTCCTCCGGGCACGGCACGTGCACGGAATTACGCGGAGGGTTTACTCATGCCTACGATGACCGTGGAAAAGGAGATTCTGGAGCTCGAGGAGCAGTACTGGGGATTCATCAAGGCGAGGGACGTCGAGGGCGCGATGCGGCTGACGGAGTTTCCGTGCCTCGTCGCCGGGGCGTCGGGCGTCGGCCTGATCGACAAGGAGACGTACCGGAAGATGATGTCGTCGGCCGCCTACACGCTTCACGACTTCAAGATCAAAGACGCGAAAGTCACGTTTCCGAATGACGATGTCGCCCTCATGGCCTACAAGGTCCAGGAAGACCTGACAGTGGACGGCAAGAAAGTGAGCATGGACGCCGCCGACACCTCCGTCTGGGTGCGCCGCGGCGGCGAGTGGCGCTGCGCCCTGCACACCGAATCCCTGGCCGGCGACCCCTACGGCCGCGACAAGAAATAACGCCTTAGCGGCGCTCGCGCCTCCCGCCTCCGGGGAACTCAGGTCAACCCGATCGCCTCGAGGAACTGTTCGGCGACTGCAGGCGCATCGAACCGTCTGACCCGCGCAAGGCCGGCTTCGGAAGACCTCGTCCGTATTGCCGGGTCTTCGAGGAACGCCTCGACCGCCGCGGCAAGCGCCGCCGCGTTTCCCGGCGGAACGAGCGTCCCGCATTCGCCGTCCCCCAGGACCTCCGGCACGGCTCCCGCCCGCGCCGCCACGATCGGAAGGCCCGCCGCCATCGCTTCGAGGAACACGATCCCGAACCCCTCCTGGCGTGAGGGGAGGCAGAAGACCGTCGCGCGTCGATACTCCGCGGCAAGCCGCGCGTAAGACACCTGCCCGGCGAATTCGACGCGGCCCTGCAGCCGGAGACGCGCCGCAAGCGTCTTCAACCTCTCGAGCTCCGGCCCGACGCCGACGACGCGCAGGATCGCGGAGCTTCGAATCCGCGCAACCGCTTCGAGGAGTCCCCCGACGTCCTTGCGCGGGTAGAGATGCGCGACGCAGAGGATCCCGGGAGGATCTCGCGGAAGCTCCTCGGCCGTATCGAGAGCAGACCTCCACCGATCGAGCTCGATCGGCTCCGGGACGACGCGAATCCGACCCGGCTCAACTCCATAATCGCGGGTAATGGCCCCAGCGGAGTAGGCGCTCGGAGTCAGAACGCGATCGGCGCTTCGTGCGCGGACCCTCTCGAACACCGACTCGATCGTCAGGCGCAGCCGCGCCGCGCCGCGCTCGAACCGCGCCTCGTCGGAAAGGACTCCCTTCAGGCACGCAATCGACGGCGCGCCGGGGCGCCGGAGGAACACGCCGTCCAGATCGAAACCGACGACGACGTCCGCGGGGCGTTCGAGCGCCCCCCGCCGTGCCCGGAGATTGAAGAGGAGCCGGCCGGTCAGCGAAGCGCCGCGCCCGGGCTCCGGCGCCAGGAGGTCGACCGCGTGCCCCCGGGCCTCGAGCGCGCGCCTCAGGACCGAGATCCCGACGAAGGTGCCGCTCCCGCCGCGCACGTCCGCCGGAGTGCCCGTCACGAAGAGAAGCCGCCCCACGGCCGATGGTATACACCGGCCGTGCCGGACATCGACGAGATCCGCGACTACTACGCGAAGATCCTGCCGTACTACGAAAGAGAGGTCGCCGCCCGCGCCGACCTCCCCTTCTGGCTCGCGATCGCCCGCCGCTGGCGCCCCCGCCGGATCCTGGAGATCGGCTGCGGAACCGGCAGCGTCGCCCGAGCGATGTCCAGGACCGCGCCGACAATCGGGATCGACATCTCGTTCGATCTTCTTCGCCGCGCCCGCCGGAGCGGCCGCTCACGCCGCGCCTTCTTCATCGAGGCTGACTTCCGCGAGACCGTCTTCGGGCAGCACTTCGACCTGATCGTCGCGCCGAGCGATCCACTCTCGCACCTGACCACGACGCGCGACCGCCGGCGGGCCCTCCGCGCCGTCGCGGCACAGCTCGCCCCCGGTGGCCGCTTCGTTCTCGACGCGCTCATCCGGCGCGGGAGAGGCCCGACTACCTCCGAGAGACAACTGCGCGACCGCCACGGTGAACTTCGTATCCGCGAACTCTGGCGTCCGGCCTCGAAGCCCCGCCTCTGGCGCGCGACCTACACCTACATCACGCCCCGTCGGAACGGACGGCTCGCGGAAAGTGAAGCGTCCTTTCTCGCGCGAGCCTGGAACCCCGCCGAGATCCGCTCCTTCTTCGCCTCCTGCGGCCTCTCCGTCGAGGACGTCTGGGGCGATTTCGCGCGCCGCCCGTTTGGTCCCGGCAGCTCGCGCCTCATCGTGGTTGCCCGCTGAATTTCCTCCTTGGAGGATACTGCCGGCCCTGGAGGGGTTTCCGCCTTTGGTGTCGACCGGTGTCCTCGGCGCTCTGGCGCAGTTCGGCGAGACCGCGCTGCTTGCGATCGCCGCGCTGCTCGCGATCGTCGATCCGCTCGGCGGAGCGCCGATCTACCTCGCGAAGACGGCCGACCTCTCCTCGGAGGAACGCGCCGCGCTTGCCAAGCCGGTCGCGCTGTACAGCTTCCTGCTGCTCGCGGCCTCGACGCTCATCGGCACGCACGTCCTCGATTTCTTCGGCGTCTCGATCCCGGTGGTTCAGATCGCCGGCGGCTTCGTCGTGGGATCGATCGGCTGGTCGCTTCTGAATGCACCCAGCTCCCCGTTCGGGAAAGCCGCCGACGCAGCCTCCTCGGCGCTCGCCCGGGAGGATCCGCGCGAGCGCGCCTTCTATCCCCTGACGATGCCGCTCACCGTGGGCCCCGGCTCGATCTCCGTCGCGATCACGCTCGGCGCCAATTCCCCGCAGAACGTGCGCCGCCTCCTCCTGACCGTATCGGCGCACCTGGCCGGCATCCTGGTCGTCGCCGCGGCCGTCTTCTTCTGCTACCGATACGCCGACCGCATCATGAAGAGGCTCGGCCCGATAGGGACCACCGTCCTCGTGCGCCTCTCCGCCTTCATCCTCCTCTGCATCGGCGTCCAGATCTGCTGGAACGGCCTCCACGCGCTTCTGGGTCCGCTCCTCTCGCGTTCCGCTTCCTGAAGCCGGCGGCGAGGAGCCGTCACGTCAGGCCCTCGGCGCAGAGGCGGCGCTCCTCTTCACGGACGGCTTCTCGGGAGGGGGCGATGAGAATTCCCTTGAGTCGGGAGAGGCCCCCCGCCTCGCAGGCCGCGGGATCGTAGAGACAGAGAGGGATGATCGTTCCGCGTTCCATCGCCGTTCGGACAACGCGCAGCAGATCGTCGAAGCCCCGCTCGCACGCCCAGCTTCGCAGCCGCCGCGAGCCCGGGCCGCGCTTCGCCTGGATGCCGGCTCGCAGCCACGCGGAAGCCGTCGAACCGTTGGAACGGAAATTCAGATCGAGAACGCGCGGCGGACCGTCTTCGAGAAGGGCCACGTCCACGCCGGCGATCCCGCGGTATCCGCGGACAGCCGCGGCGCCACGATTTGCATTACGACGTCCAGGACCCCGGCCGGAATCGCGTCCGCCTCGGCATCGAGCCAGTTGCCGTGCCAGCGGCCGCCGGGGCCGCAGACCTCCTCCGCGACGCCTGTCAGCCGGGCCGGGCCGTCGGGGAGCACGGCGGCATGGACGCAGACGGTGCGCCGGATCGAAAGATACTTCTCGATGACGACGCCACGCTCGCCGCGGAGCGCCGCTCGGGCCGCCTCCACCTCCGCCGGCGCGCGGCAGATCCAGACGCAGTAGCCGCCGCCGCTCGGAAGAGGCGTCGCGGCCTTCAGCACGACCGGTTCCCCTCCCGACAGCAGCTCGTCCGCCGGCGGCAGGCGAGCCACATCGATCACGCGCCGCGGCGCGAGCCACTCTGCGGGAACGACGTCCGCCATGCGCCCCTTGTCGTTCAACTCGCGCTGGAGATCGGGGGGAACGAGCGACGCCGCGGCCGGGATCTCCTGCTCCGGGTGGACGCGCTGCGTCGCGAGCCGCAGGCCGCGCCCCGGCAGGCGCCGAATCAGATCGAAATACTCCGCCGGCGAGCGATAGTCGTGAAGGTCCGCCTCGATGGGAAGTCCCGCGTCCGCGAGCAGCTCGAGCGCTCGCGGCGTCACGACTCCCGCGCTCGCGACGACAGGCATCCCGCCGGCCGTCGCGAGCTGATTTCCGGTCTGGGAGTCTACGGCTCCGGCGACCGTCGATCCCCAGCCGGGAAGGTTCGGCGAGCGGCGCGGCACGTAGGCGACGCCCGGCCCGAAGAGTTCCGCGAGAGTGAGCGACGGGAGGAGCCGGAAGGACGAGCGCGAGACTGTTTGCCCGGAAACCATGGCGGCCGGCCGAAGGTATCATCTCGCGGCGGCCATGCCGTCCGACCTTCCCCGCCGCATCCTGATCCTCCTCCACGCGCGCGACCGCAATGCCGAGCGCCGCGCCTACCAGATCTGGGGACTCGCCGAAGTCTGGCGGTCGTGGGGGATCGAGGTCGCCACGCAGCGGGGAGTGAATCGGTTCGTCGAGGCGGACGTCGTCGTCAACCACGTGGACCTGACGGTGGTCCCCGAACCGTACGTCCGCCACATGGCCCGCTACCCGGTCGCGATCAACGGCCGCTGCACCGACACCTCCAAGCGCCTCGTCAGCCGACACCTCGTCCGCCCAAGCGACGGATGGGACGGGCCCGTCATCGTCAAGACGAACCGCAACTTCGGCGGCGAGCTCGAGCGGCTCATCCTGCAGAGCCCCGCCAGCCGTCTCCGGGACGACTTGCGCGCGCGGCTCTCCCGCCACCCGTGGCGCGTCCGCCGATGGCTCTCGACGCAGGACTATCCCGTCCTCGATTCGGTCTCGGCCGTTCCAGAGGACGTCTGGTTGAATCCCCGGTTCGTCGTCGAGCGGTTCCTCCCGGAGCGGGAAGGCAACCTCTACGCGCTGCGCACGCTCACCCTGTTCGGCGACCGCTGGATCAGCCGCCGCAGGGTGTCGGCATCGCCGGTCATCAAGTCAGGCAATGCGATCCGTGGCGAGGAGATCGAGCCTCTCCCGGACGTGTTCGAGGCGGTGCGGCGCCTCGCCCTCGACCGCGGCAAGGTGGACTACGTCGTTCACGCCGGCCGTGCCGTCGTCCTCGATGCCAACCGGACGAACACCATGGGCCGCACGATGACGGCGGAGCGCGTCCGCAACACGATGGAGCGCCTCGCCCCTGGCCTCCGCTCCTTCTGGCCGCCCAAACGAATGACCTGATCCAAGAGCCCGCGACCCGAACCCAGGGTCGGCAGGCTCGAAAAACTCGATCGGTTCCGGCGGGGGCCGAGCGTCCACGATCGTAGCCCCTCGTCGCGCCCTCTCGTGCCGGCGGAGCGACCTCTCTTCCCTCGGTGCCGTCGCCTGCTACCTCGACCCGAGCCTGCGCCCGGGCAGCTCCCAGGCCGCCCGCCGGCCGCCTCGCCGCCCGCGACGACGTGGACCCCTGAACCCCCCAGGACGCGCGAAGATCATCGAGAGTGGGACAAACTGTGAGACAAAAGGATGGCGTGACCGGCCGCGGGAAGAAAAAAGTCCTTGACACGGCGAAAACACGCTTAGAATAGCCGGCCATCCGGAAGGGATGGATGGCGTTACAGGGTGGTTGGAACAATGATTCGAATCAAAGGAGAAGACACATGAGACGGCCAACCAGGAACTTGCTCTACGTGGTGCTCGGGTTTCTCTGCGTCGCGCTTCTAGTCCAGGGCGTCGGGCTCCAGATGCCACGAGTCTTGAAGATGCTGACCGCGGTCTCAAGCGCGGCAATCTCGTCTTCACCATCGTCTTCCCCATCGGTGGAGCGCCAGGCCGCGTCTCCAGTCGACACGGTCGCTTCTCCCGATCAGGCGCAGAGCGCGTGCACGGCGTTGAGCTCGATTGAAGCGGGCTTCAATGAGACGCCGATCGCCGAGGGCAGCGTGATCTGGTTCAACAGCGCGATCCGCGTGAACGGGTTGGGCGCCGATGCGGCCAGGATCTTCCTGGCCGACTCGACGATTAGCTTCGCCGCCAACGGCTCGACCTACAACCTGGCCGTGCCGGCCGCGACGATCACGTTTGACCCGGCGTCGAGGACCGCCTCGACCAACTTCGACGAGCCGGGCAATCAGTGGGTCACGACGGTCCCGAGCGCGTCGAGCAGAGTGTTTCTGACGGGTCTGGCCTTTCCTGTTCCGGCCGGGGGTCTTCCCGGAGGGATGAGCAAGGTGGCCTGGTCCGCGGCGCTCTCGACGGACACGCCCGGCGTGACGGCGCAGTGGCAGTGGGCGGCCGCGGTTTACAACACCTTCGGCCCCGACTACAACTCGCTGGCCATCAAGCCGGTGGACGAGCAGGCGAGCCAGCAGTCGGTGAAGACTCAGGCTATGGCTATGTGGCTCTGGCCGGCAAGCCGGAGAACATGGAAGGGTTCCTGACCGGCGGCGGGAGAGGGGACGGGGACTCGAATTTCACCGGATCCTTCGGGCCGGTCAGCTCCGTGAAGCCCTGCGCGGCGGGCATGTCCGGTCAGCCCCGGGAGACCTCCCGGACGACCTCCCTCATCGGGCCCCGGGCCACGACTGGTCTGGCGATCACGAAGTCGTGTCCGGGCCCGGCCCCGATACCGCCCGGCACCGCGTTCCAGTGCCAGTTCACGGTCCAGAACCTGGACCCGGACAACAACGTCAACACCCTTGCCGTCACGAACCAGGAAGGATTTCCGAGCGGGACTCCCGTCGTAGCTTGCATCCCCTGCGCCCAGGGGGGGTCACCGTGACCGTGCTCGGGCCCTTCGGCTCCGCGACGGATACCTGCGCGGGCGCCGTGTGCGAGACCGCGCCTGCCTGCACCTCGACCTCCTTCCTCTACACCGATCAGGTCGCTGCGACCGGTATCGACGAGGACGGCGGCGCGAATGACCTGCCGGTGTCGGCCAGCACCACGAACCAGGTCCATATCGCCGCCTGCACGCCGACTCCGACCAACACCCCGACCAACACACCCACGAACACTCCGACAAATACCCCGACCAATACCCCGACCAATACTCCAACCAACACCCCGACCAACACACCCACGAACGTCCCGACCAACACTCCGACCAACACCCCGACCAACACCCCGACCAACACTCCGACGAATACGCCGACTGCCACGCCTCCGGCGGGCAACCAGGGCTGCACCCCCGGCTTCTGGAAGCAGACGCAGCACTTCCATTTCTGGTGCGCCGCCTACACGCGGAATACGCTGGTATCGACCGTGTTCGATACCACTGACTGTGGCTGTAACTTCAGCAGTCTGACGTTCCTCCAGGCTCTCCAGGGGGCCGGGTTCGGGCCCACCGTCTGCAATGCGCAGGCTAAGCTCTACCAGATGGGGATCTCGGCGCTGCTCAACGCGTGCAGCGTCAACTATCCGCTGTCCACGGCGCAGATCATCAGTGAGGTCAACACCGCGCTCCAGTCCTGCGACAGGAACACGATTCTCACTGAGGCCAGCCGGCTCGACGGCTTCAACAACGGCCCCGGCGGGTGCCCGCTGGGTGGACCGGCCTCTCTCTCTTTCCGGGGCGATTGACCGATCACCAGTAACTCCAGGTAAGAGACTCCAGGCAGGGCGGATCTTCCGCCCTGCCTTTTTTTATGGCGAGCATGTTCGAGCATCGTGAGACGCGGCCCAGTCCTTGACTCAGAGCGCGGGCGCGAACTCCGATGCCGGCCAGCCTAGAACCCACACACCCGATTCGAAATCGCGCCCCCCCGGCTCACTTCGTGCAAGGGGGAAGGTCCGATGGACACGCGTGTGCTGACCGACTGGCTCGACGGGCAAGGCTGGCTCGAATCCGCAGCCGCCCGCTTTCAGCCTGCCGTCAAGGGCCTCCTCGACGCGTTGGGACCCGCCCGCCGCGGCGTGAAGAACTTTCTTCATGGGACTTGGCTCGGCCACCCGCTCCATCCGGTCATGACCGACCTGCCGCTCGGCGCCTGGACGGTGACGCTTCTCCTGGACGCGATGGACAGCGGCCGGACGCGCTCGGCGCTCGCGCGGGCCGCCGACGCGAGCCTCGCCCTCGGCCTGGCCGGGGCGGCCGGCGCGGCGGCGACGGGCCTGGCCGACTGGTCGGAGACCGACGCGCGGCCGCGGCGCCTCGGCGTCGCTCACGCCGCCTTGAACAGCGGCGGGGCGCTCCTCTTCCTGGGGTCGCTGCTGTCGCGCAGGGCCGGGCGCCGCTCCGCCGGCCGCGCGCTCGCTCTCGCCGGCTACGCCGCCGCCGTGGCCGCGGCCTACGTGGGAGGAGACCTCGCGTATCACGAGCAGATCGGCATGGACCACAGCTCGGGGCGTGAGCTCCCCGAGACTTTCACGCCGATCCTCGCGGAATCGGATCTCCCGGAAGGCAAGCCCCGCAAGGCGCTCTACAAGGAGACGCCGCTCCTCCTCGTCCGCCGCGGCTCCCGGATCTTCTGCCTCGCCGAGACCTGCGCGCATCTTGGCGGCCCGCTCTCGGAAGGAAAGCTCAAAGGCAACGCGATCGTCTGCCCCTGGCACGCCTCGCGTTTCGACCTCGCGACCGGAAAGGCCCTGGACGGCCCCACCGCCTTCCCGCAGCCCTGCCTCCAGACCCGCCTCCGAAAAGGCCAGATCGAAGTCCGCCTCGTGCGCCCCTGAACGATCGGCGCAGCATTGGGGTCAGGCCTTTTGTCAGGGGGAAGGGGTCTGCTTCTCAGTCACTTCAAAGTCACCTTGCGGTTGGAGGGTGTCTCGATTCAGAATTGGAAAACTCCGGAGGCCAACATGCGTTTCGTTCGGATCCTGTTTCTCGCAGGCGTTTCGGTGTTCGTGGGCTCCGCCTTTCTCGACGCGGCGGAGGAGAGGGCCGCCAGGCCGCGCGTCGCTGTTCTCGAGTTCAAGAACAAGGCGCCGAACGCATGGGGGCACGTGGGAGCGGCTGCTCAGGACATCCTGATCTCCGAGCTGGTCAAGAAGGACAAGTACACGGTCATCGACCGGGAGCGCCTGTCGGCGATCCTGCAGGAAAAGAACCTGTCGATCTCGGGAGACATCGATCCCAAGACCGCGGTCAAAGCGGGCAAGCTGCTGGGCGTCGAGTACGTCATCGTGGGATCGGTCACGGAATTCGGAACGGTCAAGAGCGGCGCCTCGACGGGATGGCTCGGCGGGCGCGTTCCGAACGTGAACGTCGGGACGACGCGCTTTACGGCCGCGATCGACGCGCGCGCGATCTCGACGACGACGGGCGAGATCATCTGGGCCGACACGGGGCGAGAGTCCACGACGGACGCGCGCGTCTACGTCAACGGCGCGGGAGGAGGCGCGGTCGACGAGGCCCAGGCGGACAAGGTGATCCGGCCCGTCTGCGCGCAGCTTGCCGCGAGCCTCGAGAAAGGGAAGTTGACGACCTCCGGGCTGGGCGGCTTGGCCGATGCCTCCGGAATCGTGGGGAAGATCGCGCGCGTGGACGCGGACGAGATCTACATCAACGTCGGCGCGGAAGCCGGCTTGCAGCCCGGCCAGATCTTCCAGGTCGTGCGCAAGGGGAAAGTGATCCTGGACCCCGACACGGGCGAGGTCCTCGGCGCGGACGAGACAAAGGTCGGCCAGGTCAAGATCACCGCGGTAAAGGGCCCGCGCCTCTCCCTCTGCTCCGCCGTCTCCGGCACCGGCTTCAAACCCGGCGACATCCTGAAGCCGTAGCCCTTCCGTTGTCATCCTGAGGAGCGAAGCGTTCCTCTCGTGTCATCCTGAGGAGCGAAGCGACGAAGGATCTGCCCTGCAGGTTTGAGAGAGCAGATCTTTCGCTGCGCTCAGGATGACAGAGATTCCCTAAGTCAACGCCCGGCGAGCTCGCGTGCAAGCTCGCACGCAACCGGATAGGAGCCGGCCGCCGCGTCGCAGGCGGCCCGCGCCTCCTCCCGGGCTCTTCGCATCTCTCCCCGGTCGCGGAAGAACACGGCGCGAGCGGAGAGAACGCGGGCGTTGCCCGGGTTGCGCTCGAGCGCGCGATCGAGCTCCTCCTTCAGATCGCCGCGGATGTCGCCGAACACCAGACCGAGCTGCCAACCCGCCTCGCGGTCCGGCGTCAGGTGTCCCGCGGCCAGCGCCTCGCGCGCGAAGCGCGACGCGTGGCGGTTGACGACGTCGCCCGGCGCGGCGGCGAGGGCGCGGCGCAGCAGGAGCACCGCGTTGGCCTGGTTGCCGTCGGCAAAGTCGATCGCGGCGGCGCAGAAGTCGCGCAGGAAGACCGCCTCGCGATCGTCCGGATGGCCGGCGGCCACCTCGGTCGCGAGGCCTCTGGCGCGGACAAAGTCTTCCCGCGAGAGCGCGCGCCCACGGGCCTCCAGCGCTCGATAGGCCTCCGCCAGCTCGGGCGAGAGCGCGGCGGCCGCCCCGGAACGGATGAGCGGTCGGGCCATCGGCCTTGAAGGCGGGAGCGGCTCCTCTCTTTTTCGCTCGGCCTTCTCGTGAAAAGCCTTCGCCGGCGGCGCCGCCGAAGCGAGCCTCGTTTCGGTCTCGCGAGCCGGCTCCGGGGGCCGCGGCACGGCCGCCGTCGTCTCGCTTGCCGCCGCCGCCGGGGAATCAACCGGTGACGCGACTGCTGCTCCCTTCGCGACCTCCGCAGGAGCGGGCGCCGGAGTCGCCGCCGCGGCCACGGGAGTCGGAATGGAAGGGCTCTCCCGGTCGGCAAGCACTCGTTTCGCGACGAAAGCCCCCAGCACGAGCAGGACCATGCCCCCCACGATCGCGAGCGCGAGAACGATCCGGTTCCGGCTCACGCCCACGGCCGGCGTCGAGGAGGGCGATGGAACCAGGATGCGTGTCGGAGTCGCTTCCGTAGCGCTCGGCTGCGTCGGCGCAAGCGCGGCGCGAGCGAGATGCTCGACGAACTCCGAGCAGGTGGCGTAACGGTCCAACGGGTCCTTGGCGAGGGCACGCGCGAAGACCGCGTCCACCTCGGGCGGAATCCCCGGAATGCGGCGCGACGGCGGCTCGGGCTTATCCCGTACGTGCTTGTTCAAGACGAGAAGCGGCGTATCCGCGTGGAATGGGACGGAGCCGGTCAGCATCTCGTAGCCCATGACGGCAAGCGAGTACTGGTCGGAGCGCCCGTCCAGGATCCTGCCGATGGCCTGCTCCGGCGACATGTAGTTGGGCGTGCCCAAAAGGGCCCCCGTCTGCGTCAACCCGGTCAGCTCCGTCGAGCGCGCGATCCCGAAGTCCGCGAGGAGCAGGTGCCCTTCTCGATTGACCATGATGTTGGCCGGCTTGATGTCGCGGTGCAGCACGCCGCGCGCGTGCGCATAGTCGAGCGCCGCGGCGACCTGCCGAAGCCAGTCCACGACCCGCGGCAGGGGGATCGGCGCGCCAAGTCGCTCCTTCAGGCTCCCGCCCTCGATCAATGGAAGAACGAGGTAGACGTCGGGGCTCGAGCCGAAGTCGTAGACCGAAAGGATGTTGGGATGATCGAAGCTCGCGATCATGCGCGCCTCCCGGACGAAGCGCTCGGCAAAGACCGCATCCTTCTGGATGACGTCCCGCATGACCTTGACGGCGACCGTCCGGTGAAGGTCCTCGTCAAACCCTCTCCACACGCTCGCCATGCCGCCCTCAGCGATCTTCGAATCCAGGCGATAACGTCCGAGCTTCACGGCCATCGCGATTCTAGTCCGACAGACTTCGCCTTCACGCCGGACCGCAAGCGGATCCTCGGCAAAGATCTCGCTCCCCAACGTTGGTGGTTCTTCGGTAGAGTTGGCAGGTCGGTTCGCGCCGCCACCTGGGTTAGGCTCCCTGTTCCATCAGTCGCAAGGAGGGTGCAGCGATGAGCGGAGTTCGGATTCTCGTGGGTACGCGCAAAGGCGCGTTCGTCCTGTCGTCCGATGGGAAGCGCAAGACCTGGGAAGTCGCCGGCCCGCATTTCCCCGGCTGGGAGATGTACCACCTCAAGGGGTCTCCCGCGGATCCCAACCGCATCTACGCGTCGCAGACGAGCGGCTGGTTCGGCCAGGTGATCCAGCGCTCCGACGACGGAGGCAAGACCTGGGAAGCCCCCGGCGGCGGAGTCACGGCCGCGCCTGGCGGCATGCCGGCGGGCGAAAGCAACAAGTTCGTCTACGACGACTCTCCGGAAACCGGCAAGCCGCTCACGACCCACCAGTTCTACGACGGCACCCAGAAGCCGTGGGTCTTCAAGCGCGTCTGGCATCTCGAGCCCTCGCTCGACGATCCGGACGCGGTGTACGCCGGCGTCGAGGACGCCGCCCTCTTCCGCTCGACCGACGGCGGCAAGAGCTGGCGCGAGCTGGCCGGCCTGCGCGGCCATGGAACCGGCCCGCAATGGCAGCCGGGCGCCGGCGGGATGTGCCTGCATACCATCTTGATCGACCCGAGCCGTCCCGAACGCCTCTACACTGCCATCTCGTCGGCGGGCGCCTTCCGCTCGGATGACGGCGGCGCGAACTGGAAGCCGATCACGAAGGGCTTGAACTCCCCGTACCTCCCCGACCCCGGCGCCGAAGTCGGCCACTGCGTCCACCGCATCGCGATGCACCCTTCGCGGCCCAACACCCTCTACATGCAGAAGCACTGGGACGTCCTGAGGAGCGACGACGCCGGAGAGAACTGGAAGGAGGTCAGCGGCAACCTTCCGACGGACTTCGGTTTCGTCGTCGACGTCCACGCCAGCGAGCCCGAGACGATCTACGTCGTCCCCATCAAGAGCGACAGCGAGCACTATCCGCTCGACGGCAAGCTGCGCGTCTACCGCAGCCGCACCGGCGGAAACGAATGGGAGGCTCTGACCAACGGCCTGCCGCAGCGCGACTGCTATGTCAACGTGCTGCGAGACGCGATGTCCGTGGACACGCTCGATCCCTGCGGCGTGTACTTCGGCACGACCGGCGGCCAGGTCTACTCCTCCGCCGACGCCGGGGACAGCTGGGCCCCGATCGTTCGCGACCTTCCCGCGGTCCTCTCTGTCGAGGTTCAAACCCTGCGATGATCCGGGTGGAGATCCCGCCTCACCTGCGAACTCTCGCGAAGGTCTCAGGGGAAGTCCAGCTCGACGTCCCGGCTCCCCCGACGCCCCGCGCGGTCCTGGACGCGCTGGAGGCCCGCTATCCTGTCCTGCGCGGCACGATCCGCGATCACGTGACCCACGAGCGCCGCGCCTTCATTCGCTTCTTCGCCTGCTCCGAGGACCTCTCCCATGACTCCCCGGATACCCCCCTCCCCGCCTCCGTCGCCCAGGG
Source organism: uncultured Acidobacteriota bacterium (assembly GCA_963815865.1). Classification (GTDB taxonomy): domain Bacteria; phylum Acidobacteriota; class Thermoanaerobaculia; order UBA5066; family Gp7-AA6; genus JAWOLE01. The sequence goes on along the minus strand of CAWFIK010000003.1, from coordinate 51,953 downwards.
CGCCGAGCCGTTCATCATCCTCGGAGCCATCGCCGGCGGTTAACCCCTGCGCGTCGCTGGGACCTGCCTCCATTCGCGGTTCCATCGCGGGCCGTAGGGGCGGCCTCGCGCCCGCCCGCCTCTCGTGATGCCCTCGGCGTTTAGGACACCCCGGCCTTCACTGAAGACCGAGGGCTTCTCGGAGCGCCGATTCGACGCTTCGAAGATCTTCCGGAGCGAGCCGGCCCAGAACACGTCGAAACAGCGCCTTGTCCACAGCCAGGATGTTGGAAATCCGCGCGGTGCTTGGGAAGCGAAGCCCGGCTGCTGCCCATTTCGAAAACGGCCGGTCGCTGGGTCCGGGCCTCTCGAAGTAGCGAGGCTGACTGCTGATCGGGCAGACGATCACGTCCCGAAGTCTTCGATGAAACGTCTCCGCGCTCACCACTACTGCGGGCCGCAGCTTGGCGCCGCCCTGGCCCGTGAACGGAACGGTGACGACGACGACCTGGCCTCGCCTATAGGTAGTCGTAGAGGGCATCGTCCTCGTCCTTCCAGGCGTCGCGCAAGCGCTTCTCCGCGAGCTTCTTCCAGTCCAGTTCTTCCAGGTCCTCTTCCTCGAGCGGCTGTATCAGTGCGTACGGCTTCCCGTGTCGAGTCACTACGATCGGCTCCCCCTTCTTGCGCGCTCGAACAAGATACTCAGAGAGTTGGTCCTTTAACTCGGCAACGCTCGCGAATCGCATCCCGGCCACCTCACATTCTAGCCAGAATTATAGCCTGATCTCGTTCGGCATGGTCCGATTTACCCCGCATGCTGTAGGGGCGGCCCTCGGGCCGCCCGCGGGAGGGGCAAGCCCCTCCCCTACATTCCGCGAGACGCTACTGCGGAGCGCCGGCGCGAGCGGATTCCAGCCCGTGTCCGTGCGGACCCGTCTCCCGCGCTCGCAGCGCGTAGGCGAACCCGAAACCGAGGAGGCTCAGGACGAAGAACATCCACAGCATCGGCGTGTAGCCGCTCGGGTTGGCCGGCCCGGCCCGGTTCGCGTCGTTCAACCCCCCCGCCGCGAGATTGAAGATCGTCATCCCGATGTTCTCGAGCATCGTCATCAGGCCGTACGCCGTGCCGAGGCGGTTCGGGGCGACGAGGTACGGCACCGCCGGCCACAGCACGGCGGGCACAAGCGAGAACGCGACGCCGATGAACACGGTCCCGACCCAGAGATTGAGCTTCGTGTAGGCGAGGATTGGGAAGACCGCCGCGAGCAGGAAACAGCCGAAAGCCATGAAGGCGGCGCGGCGGCCGACGCGGTCCACCATGAACCCGAACGCCGGCGTCGCGAAGATCGCGGCGAGAAAGACGTAAGCGTTCAACTGCCCCGCTTCCTGCAGCGACAGCCCGTGCGCGTGCTGGAAGTACTTGATGGCGAAGGTGCTGCGGAAGGGGAAGATCACGGCGTAGAACGTGACGCACAGCCCCACGACGTACCAGAAGGAGCGGTCGAAGCGCCAGAGATCCGCCCAGACGATGCGATCGGTGGACTTCTTCTCGCCGAGGTCGAAGCGCCGCTCGGCGCCGCGCTCGAGGAAGTAGTAGACAGCGCAGGCGGCCACGGACGTGGCGGCAAACACGGCCGCGAGCCAGAGCGGCGGCTGCCAGCCCAGATCGTAGAGCCGCCGGAACCACGTCGTGGACATGTCCGCGCTGTAGGACCCCGCCCGGGCGATGCTCAGGTTGATGCCGAACGCGAACCCGAGCTGCCGTCCGACGAACCACTGGCCGATCGCGACCGTGATGGCGACGATCATGGATTCCGCGCCGAGGCCGAAGATCAGCCGCCCGGCCGCCATGACGGGAAAGAGCGGGGAGACGGCCGTGAGGATGGCGCCCACCAGGCAGGTCGCGGCGAAGACGAGTGTGGAGAGGCGCGTGCCGAAGCGGTCCACGATCACGCCTCCCACCAGAACCATGATGATGTTCGGGAGGCTGTAGATCGCGTTCAACGTGCCGATCTGCGTGTCGCTGAAGTGAAGAAGCCGCTGCAGCGAGTCCGCGACCGGCCCGATCGAGTCGTAAGCGTAGTAGTTGCCGAACATCGCGACGCTGATCGCGACGAGCACGGCCCACCGCCACGACGCGGGAGGCGGCTTCTTCGGCCCGGGAGACGCGGATCGGTTCGCCTTCAAGTTCGGCTATTCTCGCCGATCCTGTCCTCGCGGCCCAGCACGATATCGACATCGGCGAGGGGAGGGCCGGGTCAATCGGGCCGGGGGTCAATCGTGGGGCGGGAAGGGGGTCAATCGTCCTATGTCTGATGTCAAGAAGGCGATGAGCTTCAGCATCCTATTCGTGGAGAACCGGGCGCCCTCCCCCACGACCGACGTCCAATCGGTCTCGACGGCTGACGAGGTACGATATGACGTCATCTCATGGCAATTCCTGATTTTCAGACTCTGATGCTGCCGCTGCTGCGGCATTTAAGCGATGGGAAGGAGCACCCCAACCAAGAGACCCTCGATGCTCTAGCGAAGGAGTTTGAGCTAACCGAGGCCGAGCTTTCGCAGCTTCTTCCGAGCGGGACGCAAGGGCTTTTTCGAAATCGCGTGGCTTGGGCTAAGGCGCACTTCAAGAAAGCCGGCCTTATCGAATCGCCTCGCCGTAGCGTTTACAAAATCACGCCTACGGGGCTCGACGTTCTAGCGAAGAACCCGGGGAGGATAGATCTCCGTTTCCTCGATCAGTTTCCCGGCCACCGTGAATTCAGAACGACCTCGAAGGCGCCGGGGGGCATATCGGAGACAACTGACTCCGGCCCTGGCCAGCTCACGGCTCAGGAGCACATAGAGGTTGGCTACCAACAGATCAGGGAAGAGTTGGCCGACGAGCTTCTCAGGAGGGTCAAGGAGTGCCCGCCCGATTTCTTTGAGAGCCTCGTCGTTGAACTACTCCTGGCTATGGGCTACGGGGGATCTCGTCAGGACGCCGGGCAAGCTGTTGGAAAGAGCGGCGACGGAGGGATCGACGGAATTATCAAGGAGGACAAGCTCGGGCTGGATACCATCTACATCCAAGCCAAGCGTTGGGAGGGAACGGTCAGCAGGCCGGAAATTCAGAAGTTCGCAGGTGCCCTCCAGGGGCAGCGAGCCCGGAAGGGCATCTTCCTTACCACTTCCGCTTTCTCAAAGGAGGCTCGTGATTTCGCAGAATCCATCGAGAGCAAGATCATTCTCCTCGACGGCGAGACGCTCGCAAACCTGATGATCGACCATGGGATCGGCGTGACCGACGTCGCCACCTACGCCGTGAAACGCGTCGACTCGGACTACTTCAGCCAGGAATAGCTGTACCTCCGACTCTTAAGCCTTCAAGCCCACCCCAATCCAATTTCGCCTGTACCTTGCCGTGAGCGCTGGTGCACGGTTATCCTCGATCGCATGGATTGGGCCGACATCAGACTGACAGCGATAAAAGCTCTCTTTTCCGATGATCGCCTTGCTGAGCTACTGGTTCTGAAGGGAGGAAACGCCTTATCTCTGGTCCATGGCCTCGGCCACAGGAGCTCCCTTGACCTTGACCTGTCTCTCGAGGGCGACTTTGAGGATTTCGCTCAGATTGCCGATCGGATTGAGACTGCGCTGAGAGAGCAGTTCAGGCCGGCGGGCTTTACGGTTTTCGACTGCCGGACTCGCCCGCGACCGAGCACCCCCCGAGATCCCCGTACCTGGGGCGGCTACGAAACGACGTTCAAGATCATGCCCACGACTAGCTCGGTAGCTGCGCTTGACGAACGGCGCCGCGAGGCCACGGTCGTTGGCCCTCTGCAAGATCGAACCATGAAGATTCAGATCAGCAGGAATGAGTACTGTGGCGCAACTGTGGACGTCGACGTTGACGGAACAGTGGTGACCGTTTATACGCCAGCCATGATCGCGGTCGAGAAGCTCCGTGCAATCTGCCAGCAGATGCCCGAATACGCTCTCAACCGAACTCCGGTCGCCAGGGCAAGGGATTTCTATGACATCTATTCTATCTGTCTCGAAAGCAGCGTGGATTTGACCTCGAGGGCAAACGTGGAGCTCATAATTGGGAGCTTCGCCGCTAAGGCAGTAGGCTTGAAGTTGCTCTCCAGCATACCTCTGCACCGCGAATTTCATAGACCCGATTGGCCGGCAGTAGAGGACTCAACAGCTGGCGCTTTGCAGGATTTCGACTTCTACTTCGACTTCGTCAGCGGGATTGCGGCTCAATTGGGAACCCTTCTGGTATGAATGTTTTCCAAGACGAAACATAGACCGGTCCGCGGAGACCATGCGCCAGATAGAAATTGAAAGGCATACCGAGGCCACGAAGCTCCTCTAGAACTGGCGCGAGAAAACCGGACGCCTCGAGATATACGCCAAGTGCCTGATGATAAGGATAGGAATAGCCAAGCTGTCTGAGGATGCCGAGTAAGAATGGAAGTGAGACCCGATCTCGGGCGGCCTTGAAAGCCTCTAGGACTTGGAATACACCACCAGCATAAGCAGGCCGTACAACAATATCGATCAAGGTTCTCTCGATCCCGGTGACTTGCAGGGTCTCACCGGACGGAGCAGTGAACGGCGCTACACCCAAGTTGCCTGTAGACTTGCCGCTGATTAGAACAATTCGCGAACCGTCGTATCGGAATACGTAATTCGATTTACGCTGAGGCCGTGCGAAAGCACGATCGATGGATTCTTGCGAAAGTTCTCCGCCAAGAGGCTTAAGACTCTGCTCCTTATTAGCATAGATCACACTTGGAACCTGCTCCGTTAACCCGTGAAGGGAGAGCGCAGTCCCGTGCGATAGGTAGGAAGAGGGGCGCAGGGATAGCGCGACAGCGTAGGGCGACGCCTGTCTCCACGCATACCTCGAAACCGAACCATAGGAAGCGGACTGAAGGACGAGCCGTCTCATCGGCGCCTCTTTCAGCAACGATTCCACGAAGCGACCAAAAGTGAGATCAGATCGAACGCCCAACCTGGCCCGGTCAGTACGAAGAATGGTCGCAAGGCTTTTCTCTGTGAAGACCCGTTCGGTCCTGCCATCAAAGTACTTCTCGACCTTGGCAAGGGAGGTCTTGGAAAGCTGCTGCATTTCTCGGCGCTCCATCTCCGCGAGACCTAAGTATATATACCTAGGTCTCCGCGGAGATGGAGCCTCAATTTTTTGGAGAGAACGACCAGTGGAAGATCTAGGTATATATACCTAGATCTCCACTGTTTCGTTGCCTTCGCATCATCTTGCGCGTAAAGGAGTTACCGTTCCAGCCTACGAGTAACCACTGGTGGCACCGCGGTTTAAGGAAGGTGGTAGCAGGAGCCGTCTTTAGGCGGGACCGGGCTTCGGGGGCAGGGCCATCATCGCCATGGACCATTCCTCACTCTCCTCGAAGCTCTTGAAGCGATGGAGGCGCTTCGGGATGAATGGCTTAGCGCCGCGCAAACGGACGACGAGTTCCAGGAAGGGCGCGGTGGAGGCCAACCCTCCCGTCGAGAGACGTCTGTGGCCCAGGATTTTCATTCCTCTATCCGCGGGCGTGGCAGTCGGAGCGGAATTCATCGTCAAAGCGACAGGGCTTCAGCCATTACGCGGGGCCGGATTCGTGCTTTCAAACCTGCCTCGGTCACAACGTCTACGTTGCGTCCCAGGAGCCGCTCGAGATCCATCAGAAGGCCGCCCTGATCGAAGAGGCTTCGACCGGGTTCGAATTCGACCAGGAAATCGATATCGCTTTGCGGATCCGCGTCGCCGCGGGCCACCGATCCGAAGATGCGGACGTTCCGGGCTCCTCGGCGCGCTGCCGCGTCGAGGATCTCCTGGCGTTTTTGCCTCAGACTTTCGAGAGCTGTCATAACCTCATTTTCCCGGACCGGGGCGGGCGGGCGCAAGGCCCGCCCCAACGGCGCGAGGAGGCAAATTAAGAGCAACCACTGGTGGCGCCGCAGTTGGTGCAGCGGTAGCAGGAGCCGCTTCTCACCATGATCGAGCCGCATTCGTGGCAGGCGGGGGCGTCGGCCTGGTTTTCGAAGGCGTGCTTGTGCTCATCCGTGAGGGCGGCGCGCGAGACGACTTCCTGCTGGGTGACGGCGATGGGGCCGGTCGAGGAGCTGTCTCTGGAGATGATGCCGATGGCCTGTTTCTGCTCGGCGGTCATGAACTTGGACCCGAGCCACTTGAAGATGTAGTCCACGAGGGACTTGGCCATGGGGATTTCGGGGTTCTTGGTGAAGCCGCTGGGTTCGAAGCGCATGTGGGTGAACTTGTCCACGAGCGCTTCCAGCGGGACGCCGTACTGGAGCGTCAGGGAAATGGCCGTGGCGAAGGAGTCCATGAGGCCGGAAATTGTCGAGCCTTCCTTGGACATGACGATGAAGATCTCGCCGGGCTTGCCGTCTTCGTAGAGGCCGACGGTGACGTAGCCCTCGTGGCCGCTGATCGAGAACTTGTGGGTAATGGATCGGCGCTCGTCGGAGAGCTTCCGGCGGTAGGGCGCGGGCACGGGTGGGACTGCTTTGCCGACGTACTCGAAGGAGCCGCGGGCCTCGGGGTGCTTGGTGTCGGACCTCGAGGCCGCCGTGTTGAGAGGCTGGGTGCGCTTGCAGCCGTCGCGGTAGATCGCGATGGCCTTCAGGCCCTGCTTCCACCCTTCCATGTACACGCCGGCGATCTCGTCGGGCGTGGCGTCGGGCGGGAGGTTGACGGTCTTGGAGATCGCGCCGGAGAGGAAGGGCTGGACGGCGCCCATCATCTTGACGTGCCCCATGTAGTGGATCGAGCGGCTGCCGTTCAACGCCCGGAACGCGCAGTCGAAGACGGGCAGGTGCTCGTCCTTGAAGTCCGGCGCGCCCTCGATCGTCCCCTTCTCGTCCACGTAGTGCACGATCGCGTTGATCTGCTCCTCGCTGTAGTTCAGGCGCCGTAGCGCGAGCGGGACGGTCTGGTTGACGATCTTGATCGTGCCGCCGCCGACGAGCTTCTTGTACTTGACGAGCGCGAGGTCCGGCTCGACGCCGGTCGTGTCGCAGTCCATCATGAAGCCGATCGTGCCGGTCGGCGCGAGGACGGTCACCTGCGCGTTCTTGTAGCCGTACTGCTTGCCTGACTCGAGCGCGGCGTCCCAGACGGCTTTGTGCGCGCGGGCGAGGTCGGGCGACATCGCCTGGTTGTTGTTGGGTACCTGGTAGGCGGCGTCACGGTGCATGCCGATGACTTCGAGGAAGGCATCGCGGTTGCGCGGGTATTCGCTGAACGGTCCGACCTCGGCCGCCACCTTCGACGATTGCAGATAAGCCTCGCCCGTCATGAGTGAGGTGATCGAAGCCGCGTAGGCGCGACCTTCGTCGGAATCGTAGGGAAGACCCGACGCCATCAGGAGCGCGCCGAGATTCGCATACCCCAGGCCGAGCGGCCGAAGCTTGCGAGAATTCTCTGCGATCGCAGGCGTCGGATAGTGGGCGTTGTCCACCAACATTTCCTGCGCCGTGATCATGATGTCGCACGCGTGACGGAAGTTCTCGACGTTGAACGAGCCGTCGTCCATGTTGAAAAACTTCATCAAATTGATCGAAGAGAGATTGCACGCGGTGTCGTCGAGAAAAACAAATTCCGAGCACGGATTCGATGCGTTGATCCGGCCCGTCACCTTCACCGGGTTCCACTTGTTCGTTGTCGTGTCGTACTGCATTCCCGGATCGCCGCAGACCCACGCGGCATCGGCGGCTTTCGCCAGAAGATCGCGGGCGCGCATATTTTTTGTGGGGCTGGCCCGATAGGACTTCTTTTGTCCACCACTCGCCGTCATTCTCGACGGCGTGCATGAACTCGTCGGTCACGCGGATGGAGTGGTTGGCGTTCTGGTAGAAGATCGACGCGTACGCCTCGCCGTTGAAGGAGCCGTCGTAGCCGGCGTCGATGAGCGCCCAGGCCTTCCGCTCCTCGCCCGCCTTGGACAGGATGAAGTCCTCGATGTCGGGGTGGTCGATGTTAAGGATCACCATCTTGGCTGCCCGGCGGGTCTTGCCGCCGGACTTGATCGCGCCGGCAAAGGAGTCGAAGCCCTTCATGAAGGAGAGCGGGCCGGAGGCGGTCCCGCCGGCGGAGAGGGTTTCGTGCGAGCCGCGGATCGTCGAGAGGTTCGAGCCGGTGCCGGAGCCGTACTTGAAGAGCATTCCCTCGGTCTTGGCGAGGTTCAGGATCGCGTCCATCGAGTCGCCGCAGGAGTTGATGAAGCAGGCGGAGGCCTGGGGCTTCGGCTCGATTCCGACGTTGAACCAGACGGGCGAGTTGAACGAGGCGACCTGGTTGACGAGGATCGCGGCGAGCTCGTCGTGGAAGGCGTCGCGGTCGGCGGAAGTCTTGAAATAGCCCCCCTTCTCGCCGTACCCGGTGATCGTCGCCGCGACGCGCTCGATCACCTGCTTGATGGAGCTCTCACGCTCGGGCATGCCGACGCGGCCGTGGAAATACTTCTGGGAGACGATGTTGGTGGCCGTCTGCGACCAGGTCTTGGGGACCTCGACGTTCTTCTGCTCGAAGATCGTCTCCCCCTTCTCCGACGTGATCGCCGCCGTGCGCAGCTCCCACTCGAGCGCGTCGTACGGCGAGACCGACGGGTCCGAATAGACCCTGTGGAACGTCAGTCCCTTGAGGCTCTTCGCCGCGCTGGCCGCGCCGGTAACATCCTCGGCCGTGGAGCGCTTGACACCCTTTTCTGTCTCGCCCATCCCCTCGCCCCCCTTTTTTGGGCGGATTTCCCCGCCCCACGCCAAAAACCGAAAGCAAACTCCCTCGGGCTGGTGAAAACTACCCAGGTTTCGGTGTTGAAAATGAGGTTAAATCCGGAGCAAGAGCGTGTCAAGTAAAAATACCAGATATAGGGGTTCCGGCCGGAAAAGGCACTCGGAATGGTGGCACGGCGATTGCTGTTAGTGATATCGTGGGAAACGTGAGACAGCCTCAGAAGCCGGTCAAGCTGACCACGAAGTCGGTCTTCGAAGTGGACCATACGAGGCTCGCGATCGGCGTCTTCAGCCGGCCGCTCCTGGACGCCGAGGCGCGCAATTTCCGCAAAGCGTGGGAGATGGAGGCGCTGCCGGGCTTCGAGGATTTTCAGCTCGACAAGGCGCGCGTGTCGTTCGTCGCGAGCCCGGAGCGGGTGCCGGAGGCCTGGAGCCGCATCGATTCGCTGCTCGCTTCGGCGACGGAAAACGTCAAGAAAGCGAGCTGAGCCGCGCTGTGGCGCGGCAGTCCGAGGTCCAAAGTCCAAGGTCCGAGGTCCAAGGTAGCTCGCTGGAAGCGCGGTTGACCGGTTTGAGCGGTACGGGAGATAATTCGCACTTGGAATCGAGTTGGGCCGCGCCGCGTTGGTAGGGGCTCGAAATCAAAAAGGAGCGTTCATGTCCACTGTTGCCTCTCCCCCGACCCCGATCACGCCGACCGGCGAAGTCAAGCCGCTGCTCTCGCTGACCGAGTCGGCGGTCGAAAAGGTCAAGTTCTTCGCCCAGTCCATGCCGGATTCGGTGGGAAAGCCGCTGCGCATCTTCGTCCAGGGGGGCGGGTGCTCCGGATTCCAGTACGGCTTCCAGTTCGACGAGAAGAAAGATGACGACAACGTCATCGAGCAGGGCGGGATCACGGTGCTCGTTGATCCGCAGAGCGCCGGGTATCTCAAGGACGCCGTCGTCAACTACATCGAGGACTTTCGCGGCGCCGGGTTCTCCGTAGAGAACCCCCAGGCCACCGGCGGCTGCGGCTGCGGAAAGTCCTTCCAGGCCTAAACTCCAGTTTCGCAGGAATTAGAAGAGCCCCGCGCAAGCGGGGCTTTTTGTTGTCCACCGCCTACTCCCGCTCTCACGCTCGTGCTTCGCGCGCTTCGCGATTCGCGGCGCCGGCACCGATTAATCCACGGCTCTCGCGCCGCGCGGGAGTGTCCGCGGGGAGTACACTTGGCGGCGTCAGCTCCCACCTTTTTGCAAGGAGGTACGTCATGATCGGCGTAGCGGAGAGAGATTTCCACCTGTCAGTCCGCGCGATCGCGTTTCTCATCGGGCTGCTCGCGTTCCTGCTCCTCCTGCCGGCGGCGGCGGGGGCGCAGCCGTTCGGCGCCTGGTCCATCTACAACGCGACGCAGGGGAAGTACTTCGACGTGGCGAGCTCGCCGGATCTGAATCCGACGGCGGCGATCACGATCGAGGCGTGGGTGGACGTGTCGGCGACGACGGCGCAGGGGCAGAACTGCCGCAGCATCATCGGAAAGGACTACCTGTCGTCGTACTGGATCGGCGTCTGCGGAACCACGCTCCGCTCCTATCTGACGGGCGGCGTCAGCTCCTTCCGGGACGGCGGCACGGTGCCGAGCCAGTGGACGCACATCGCGGTCACGTACGACGGCGCCAACCGGTTTCACTACATCAACGGCGAGCTCGTGGCGACGTTCCCGCAGACCGGTCCGCTCGTGGCGAACAGTTCGCACTTGCGGATCGGCAGCGACGTCTCCTGGGACTATCAGCCCCAGGGAAACCTGAACGAGATACGACTCTGGAGTGTCGCGCGATCGATCGACCAGATCCGAGGCTCGATCAACGTGCCAATCACCACCGCGATGCCGGGGCTCGTGGCCGTCTGGAGCGCGGGAGGGGGCAACGACGCGGTGGGCGGCCACAACGGCGCCAACGTCGGCGGCGTTACCGGCCTGACGCTCCCGGTGGCGCTGAACTGCGGGACCGGCAGCTCGACCTTCGCGTGCCTGAACACGCGGTTCTCCGTCGGCATCGAGTTCCGGGATCCGAACACGGGCGTGTACGGCCAGGCGCAGGTCGTTGGCTGCCCGAACCCGGACTCCGCGCTCTTCTGGTTCTTCGCATCCAACGCCTGGGAAGTAATGGTCAAGACCGTCAACGGCTGCGGCTTGAACAACCGCTACTGGGCCTTCTCGGCAGCCGCCACGAACGTCTTCTACCGGCTCGAGGTCCTGGACGTGCGCGCGGGCGTGAACAAGGTCTACTTCAACTATCCGGGACCGCCGGCCCCGGCCGTGACGGATACCGCGGCCTTCGCGACCTGCCCGTAGCGGAAGAAGACGCCCGTCGTCTTTTCGCGCTGTAGGGGAGGCGCTTGCGCCTCCCGCCTCTGGTCCATCTTGGGGCGCCCCTGAATCGCGGGCCAGGGACATCGTCGGGTTGAGACCGACCCGAGAGCGTGGCGGTCCGAACGTCGCTGCGTATCGGAGAGGGGCGGGAGGGGCAAGCCCCTCCCCGACAGCACGTGGCCGGGGGCGGCCTCGAGAGGGTACTGAAACGTCGCCGGCCTGTTCTTCTCGATGAAGAAGTGGCCGATTCAGGCGAGGCCGTAGGCGGAAACGATTCCCGACAGGATGTAGCGCGGCAGGCCCGTCGCGGCCGCGAGCGCCAGAAAGAAGAATCCCAGCGTGGTTCCAATGAAGTGAAGCACGCGTGTCGCGTGGTAGCGGTGCTGGCTCACGTAGAAGGGCCAGAACTCCTCGAAGGTGCGGTAGGAATTCATCGTTCCCTCTGCGGTTATTGTATTGCGCTCGCGATACTCTCGCGTGGGAGGTCTGTCGATGAAGCTCCGATTCGGGCTGGTTCTGGCGATGGCGGGCGTGGCCGTGGCGGCGTTCGCCGCGCAGAAGGCTCCGGGCAAGACCAAGAGCAAGGCAACGCCCTCCCCCGCGCCGACCCTCACGGCTTCCCCGGCGCCTTCGCCGTCGCCGGTTCCCATGAGCGCGGCCTGCGCCGCGCCTCAGTACCGGCAGTTCGACTTCTGGCTGGGCGAGTGGGACCTCGTCGGTGCGGACGGGAAGAAATCCGCGGAGGACAAGGTCCGGCAGGTCCTCGGCGGCTGCGGGTTGCAGGAGAACTGGACCGGAGTGAAGAGCGGCCAGGGGCTGAGCTTCAGCGCCTACGACCCGGCGACGCGCCGGTGGCATCAGACGCTCATGGACGACAGCGGAGCGGTGTTGAATCTCGAGGGGGAGTTTGCCGACGGAAAGATGATTCTGGTCGGCCAGCGCCCCTCGCAGAAGGAAAAGGGCGTCACGATCACCCATCGCATCGCCTGGAGTACGACGCCCGACCACCGGATCAAGCAGTTCTGGGAGGCCTCAACCAACGGCGGCCGGACCTGGCGTCCCGTCTTCGAGGGGTATTACGTCCCGAGGAAGTGAAAGAGGGCTTCCCGGCCTAGGTTTGTAGGGGAGGCGCTTGCGCCTCCCGCCTTGCTGAATCGCTCTGTGGTGCGAGATGGCCACACTCTCCGTTAGCGGAATGCACGCGACGATCGTTTCCAAGGAGTCGAGAAGCAGCGAAGCGAAGAGAAGAGTTTGCCCGTCGTGGACGCCGCGGCTCGACGGAGAGGGGCGGGAGGCGCAAGCGCCTCCCCTACACGTCGAATTCCATGGAGCCGCAGAGAGGGTAGTCGTGGAAGTCGCCGACAAGTCCCGCCCGGACCGGGTTGTGTAGGACGTAGAGCGCCGCGGTCGTCAGGTCTTCTCCCTTTCGGACCGCGCGGTCGTAGAAGCTTCGCTGCCAAAAGAAGCCGGAGCCCTCGCGGGGCGCGGCGGGATTTCGCGCAGAGGGACTTCCATCTGCCGACGACTCGGGGCAGGGAGTCCACGGGGGAGATTCCCAGGAGCAGATGGACGTGGTCCGGCATGAGGCAGTAGGCGTAGACGAGGGTTCCAATCGAGTCGCGGACATGGCGAAGTGGGCGACGCATTCCAGCCCGAAAGGGATGTCGGAGAAGACTGGCGATCGCGGTGAGGTGCCGAGCGTGAGGCGAAGGCACGGCCGGGTTGCGGGTAGACCGGATCGGGGAGGCGGATGCGTTTCCGTGTCGGGTGAGGCATACCCAAGGATTGTCGCCAGGGAGGCGCAAGCGCCGCCTCTACAGGACGAAGTACGATGGAGGAAGTGTTGGCGAAAGGCGAAGGAACGTACAACGTCGTCGTCGTCGGAGGGGGGACGGCGGGGTTGGTGACGGCGGCGGGGACGGCGGGGCTCGGCGGCAGAGTCGCTCTGATCGAGCGGCACCGGATGGGCGGGGATTGCCTGAACACGGGGTGCGTGCCGTCGAAGGCGCTGATTTCGTCCGCGCGGTTGATCGCGCAGATCCGGCAGTCGCAGATGTGGGGGCTCCTGCCGCAGACGCCCGCCTTCCGGTTCGAGTCCGTTTTCGAGCGGATGCGCGAGCGGCGAGCCGCGGTCGCGCCGCACGACTCGCAGGAACGGTTCGAATCGCTCGGCGTGGACGTCTTTCACGGGCAGGCGCGCTTTCTCTCCGACCGCGAGGTCCGCGTCGGGAACGCGACTCTGAGAGCGAAGAACTTCGTCATCGCGACAGGAACGCGGCCCGCGATCCCGAACGTGGACGGCCTCGACCGCGTGACCTGTTACACCAACGAGACGGTCTTCGACGAGCTGCGCGCGAAGCCCGAGCGTCTCGTCGTCCTGGGGGGCGGGCCGATCGGCTGCGAGCTCGGCCAGGTCTTCGCGAGGCTGGGAGTGCAGGTTACGATCCTCCAGCGCCGCCACCGGATCCTCGAGCGCGAGGACCTGGACGCGTCGGAGCTGCTGGTCCATCGCCTCGCGGCGGAGGGAGTCAACGTCGTGACGGGCGCGGAGGCGCGCGTCGCCGCGCGGCATGGGAGCACGACCCGCCTCTGGGTGGACATCGAGGGGGTCGGGAGCCGGCACCCGATCGACTGCGACGCGATCCTGGCCGCGGCCGGGCGCGTGCCGAACGTCGAAAACCTCGGCCTCGAAGCGGCGGGCGTCGCGTTCACGGAAAAGGGCGTGACCGTCAACCAGCACCTCCAGACGTCGCGGCCGCACATCTACGCCGCGGGGGACGTCGCCGGGCCGCACCTCTTCACGCACGTCGCCGACTCGCACGCGCGAACCGTGGTGCGCAACATCCTGCTGCCGTGGTTCAAGGCGAAGCGCGAAGACGCGGTCATCCCGTGGTGCACTTACACGTCGCCGGAAGTCGCGCGGGTGGGATTAAACGAGCGCGAAGCGGAAGAGAAAGGAATCGCGTGCGACGTCTGGAAGCAGCCGCTCTCGGAATTGGACCGCGCGATCGTCGAGAGCGAAGTGGAGGGATTCGCGAAGGTCCTGACGGCAAAGGGAACGGACCGGATCCTCGGCGCCACGCTCGTGGCGGAACGGGCAGGAGATCTCGTGCACGAGTTCGTGCTCGCGATGAAGGCGGGAGTCGGCCTGAAGACGATCTCCGCCACGATCCACGCTTACCCAACCTACTCCGAGATCGCGCGCAAGCTCGCCGACGCGCAGCAGAAGTCGCGGCTGACGCCGTTCGCGAAGAAGCTCTTCGCGTGGCTCTACCGCCGAGCGCGACGGTGAGCTCCCTCCTCCACTGTCATCCTGAGGAGCGAAGCGACGAAGGATCCGCTCTGGAATCGGTGACGACGAGGGCAGATCCTTCGCTTCGCTCAGGATGACAGGGAGACTTCGCTCAGGATGACAGGGGCAGTGGGAGGAGTCGCCGATGAGTGCCGGGAAGGTGCCATGGAAATGGATCGTCGCGGGAGTCGCCGTCGTCGCGATCGTCGCGGCGGCGCGGGTCCTTCCCGTTCGTGAATGGCTCGGATCGTTTCAGGATTGGGTCCGCGGGCTGGGGCCGGCGGGAATGGTCCTGTACGGCGCCGTGTACATCGTGGCCGTCGTCCTCTTCGTGCCAGGGCTTCCGCTGACGCTCGGCGCCGGGTTTCTCTTCGGGCTCTGGCGCGGAGTCCTGCTTGTCTCCGCCGCCTCGACGCTTGCCGCAGCGCTGGCGTTCCTGATCGGCCGCTACTTTGCCCGCCGCGCGGTCGAGAGACTCGCTCGAAAGGACCCGCGGTTCGAGGCGATCGACCGCGCGATCGGAAAGGAGGGGTGGAAGGTCGTGGCGCTCCTGCGCCTTTCGCCGCTCGTGCCGTTTTCCCTCTCCAACTACCTCTACGGCTTGACCTCCGTGCGGCTTGCGCCCTACGTTGTGACGAGCTGGGTCGCGATGCTCCCCGCGACAGTGCTCTATGTGTACCTGGGCGCGGCGGGCAGGACGATCGGCGAGAAGACGGGGAGAAGCCCATGGGAGTGGGCACTGCTTGCCCTGGGGCTTGCGGCGACGGTGGCGGTGACGGTTCTCTTGACGCGGGTCGCAAAAAGGGAGCTGGCGAAGGTCGAGAGGCGTTGAAAGAGGGACCGAGGCGCCGGTCGCGGCCTCACCCCGGCATAGAATCAGCGGCTGTATCGCTTTTTGTCTCAAACCATTTTGGAGGATCCATGAAGAAGAAACTTTTCGCGATTGCGGCTCTGATCCTCGGAGTCACGCTTCCAATCTCGGCGCAGACGAAGAACAACCCCAAGGACCCTACCTGGTGGAGCAAGTACCAGTTCATCCTGAACAACGGGACCGATCCGGCGCCCGGAACGACACACTCCATCGCCGCCGGCGCCAACGTGGACGTCTCCGACGAGTGCGGCCCGCAGAGCGAAACCTTCATTACGCTCGATCCCACTCAGCCTCAAACGCTCGCCGCGGGCTCCAACGAGATCTTCCGGTTGCCGATGCGCGGCTACTTCTCGACCGATGGCGGCCAGAGCTGGGGCGGAGTGGATCTGCCGCTCCCGCCCGCGATCGGGGCCAAAGGCATCGATTTCGGCTCGGACCCGGCGCTCGCCTTCGACACGCAGGGCAACGTCTTCTATAGCTACATCGTGGTGTTCTTCGGAGCCGGCAACGGCATTAACGGCACTGAGATGGCCGTGTCTCGTTCGACCGACGGAGGGCGGACCTGGCCGTCCGTCGCTTTTTTCTCCTTCGAAGGCGGACAGAACCATTTTAACGACAAGCCGATGATCACGGCCGACACCAACACGGGGAGTCCCTTCCGCGACCGGATCTATGTCGCCTGGGACGCGGCTTCCGGAGGCAGCACCTCGGGAGGCATTCGGGTGGGCCGCTCCGCCGACCACGGGTCGACCTGGGCAGTCACCCGCGCGGACGATCCGAAGGGACCCGGTCGTGGAATCGGGGCCTCGCCGGCCGTGGGACCCGACGGCGAGCTCTACGTGGCCTGGAACGACTACTCGGCCAACACGATCGCCTTCAACCGCTCCTTCGACGGCGGTGCGACCTGGGCCAAACAGCGCGTGATCGCGGCCAAGGTCATCCCCTTCGACATGGCGATTCCTGCCGAGTCGTTCCGCGGCGCGCTCGTCTATCCCGCCTGCGACACGGACCGCTCGGGCGGGTCTCATCGCGGGCGCGTGTACTGCTCCTGGATGGATCTGACCGGCGGCGGCACGACGAACATCTTCCTGGCGTTCTCGGACAACAAGGGCGTGAGCTGGTCGAGCCCGACGCCCGTCGGAGATCCGGTCGCCGGCGTGGACCGCTTCAATCACTGGATGTCGGTGGATCCCGTCACCGGCGACGTGAACGTCTCCTACTACGACACGCGCAACGACACGACCGGCCAGCGGTTCATGACCGACGTCTACCTGGCGCAATCAAAGAACGGCGGCGTGACGTGGCAGCCGGATGTCCGGGTGACGACCGTGTCGTCCAGCGAGCACGACTGCGCAGGCGTCTTTCCGTGCCAGGGCATCAATTACGGCAACCAGCAGGGGGACTACGAGGGGCTGGTTTCCTACGGAGGCGTCTCGCATCCGATCTGGACCGACAGCCGCCGCCAGCTCGACCCCGCATCGGGCTGCGCCCGCCCGTTCCTGATGGAGGAAGTCTTCACGGCAACGGTGAATTAGCAAGGCGGGTTTCGGCGTCCGGTGCCCGGTGTCCACCTCGACACCGGGCGCCGGGCCCTCTGGTTCGACACTCAGGCGGAAGAAGCGGCGAACTTCTAAGCCGCGGGGATCTTGAGCCACTCCTTCTTCTCTTCCGCGACCCAGTCTCTCTTCCGGAAGAGCATCGCGTCGAGCGCGTAGCGTCCCGGACCGAGAAACAGCAGTCCGAACGACACCGCGAGGTAGACGAGCGCGCGTTCGTACGACGGGCCTGCCCCGGCTGCGATGAACGGATCGCCGTGCGGAAGGTGCACGAGCGCGAGCGCGCCGATCATGTCGCAGGCGACCAGAAACGCCGCGACCGGAGTCAACAGGCCCACGATCAGGAGAGCGCCGCCTCCCACCTCGGCCACGACCGCCATCAGCTGAAGAAACGCGGGCGCCGCGTCGGGCGCGCGGTCCATCCAGTGGAGCGGGTTCTCGACTTTCTGCCAGCCGTGCAGGACGAGCGCGGTCCCGACGACGAGTCGAAGGACGAGGAGACCGATTCCTCTCCAGCCTCCCAGGAATTGCGAATACAGACGTTTCATCTGAGCGTCACCTCCTCAGAGAGCGGGGCGCATGAGATTGGGTCCAAACGAAGGAGTCGCCCCTCCATTGTTCTTGGCAAACCGGATGCCATGAACGGGTCTCGAAGGCTCGCGTAGCGCCGGCGAGAGCGCCGCGTACGAAGAGCGGGAAGTGCCGAAAAATCGACGTTTTGCAAACACTTGAAAACAAGACGTTTACTGATTGGCACGCGACTTGAAGTCTCCGTCAGGTGTGGCGCAAACCCAATGAGGGCAAAGCGGCACGGGAAGGAAGGAGGACGCGATGGAACCCAAGACAACGGCAAAGGTCATCCTGACCGGTCTCCTCTTCTCGCTTCTCTCCGCGAGCGTTTCGATGGGCGCCGGCCCGGAGGGAAACGTGAGGATGAGCCGAATCGAGCGAGCGAGAGCAGTGCAGAGCAGGGCCGCCGCGCCGCGGCGAGCCGAGACGTTTCGGTCGGAGAAGACGGACAGCTGGCTGTGCAACTACGTGAGTCCCCTCTTTTGCTCGAACGTCGTCCCGACGTTGCCGACGACGCCCGATGCTTCGGCGTCGAGCACGCCGACGCGCGGACGGCCTTGAAGTAGAAGGAGATCGAAACCGAATTCCAGATTCTCGACTTCGGATTCCAGATTCCAGATTCGAGGGGCAACCCGAGAATCTGGAATCTTTTTCATTTCTGGAATCTTTTTCATTTTCGGTGTCGCCATTTCGTGGCGCCAGTTCGTGGCGCCAGCCCGATCGCCAATCGATTTGAGCGTCATTCTCCTCGGCTGCAGGAGAGCCGCCCGTTCCGATTCGGATCCTCGTCCCCGCAACTGGGCGGCGACTTCACTGGCGCACATGTCGCAGCGCTCCCGATGGAGGTTCGCGTCGCACAAGGTGCGGGAACTCGTAAGAGGGCTCAGACATTAGACCTTAGACTCTCTCGGTGGACCATCGAGAGCTAGTTGCGCAACTGCGCCGTCGTGTCCGCGGCGATGTCCGTTTCGACGCGAAGGCGCGGCGCGCTCTACTCGACCGACGCCTCCAACTACCGACAGGTGCCGATCGGTGTCGTCGTCCCGATGGACGTGGAAGACGTCGTCGAGACGCTGCGTGTCTGCCGGGAGGCAGGCGCACCGGTCCTCTCGCGCGGCGGTGGCACGAGCCTCGCGGGGCAATGCTGCAATGTCGCGGTCGTGCTCGACCTGTCGCGGCACTTCAACCGGGTGCTCGACGTGGATCCGGAGCGCCGCCTCGCGCGTGGTCGAGCCGGGAGCGATCCTGGACGACCTGCGCCGCGCCGCGGAGCCGCACGGCCTGACGTTCGGCCCCGATCCCGCGACACACGAGCACTGCACGCTCGGCGGGATGATCGGCAACGACGCCTGCGGCGTTCACTCGGTCATGGCCGCGTTCGAGGGAGAGGGCGCGCGCACGGCGGACCAGGTCGTCGAGCTCGACATCGTCACGGGGGACGGCGCTTCGCCTGCGAGTCGGAAAGACCTCCGAGGAGGATCTCGCGCGCATCATCGCGGAAGGAGGCCGGCGCGGCGAGATCTACGCGGCGTTGCGGAGCTCCGCGACGAGTACGCGGGCCTCATCCGGAAACGTTTTCCGAACATTCCGCGGCGGGTCTCCGGCTACAACCTCCCGAGCCTCCTCTCCGAAAACGGCTTTCACGTCGCGCGGTCGCTCGTCGGCTCGGAAGGCACCTGCGTCACGGTCCTCGAGGCGACGGTCCTCCTGATCCCGAACCCGAAGGCCCGCTCGCTCCTCGTCGCTGGGATTCCCGGACGTCGCCGCGGCCGCGGACCGCGTGATGGCCGCGCTCGCCCACCGGCCGATCGGCCTCGAGGGCATTCGACGACCGGCTGGTCGCGGACGCGAAGGCGATCGGCCTCCAGCCGGCGGACTCGGATCCGCTGCCGCGCGGACGCGGCTGGCTCTTGATCGAGTTCGGCGGCGATTCGCAGGCCGAGTCGGACGAGAAGGCGCGGCGCCTGGCCCTGGAACTCCGGGGAAGCGCCGTGGACACGAAGCTCTGCGACGCGGCGGAGGCCCGGCAGGTCTGGCGCGTGCGGGAGGCGGCGCTCGGCGCGACCGCGCACGTTCCGGGCAAGCCGCTGACCTGGGAGGGGTGGGAGGACTCGGCCGTCCCGCCGGAGAAGCTCGGCGCCTACCTGCGGGACCTGCGCGCGGCTCTACGAGAAGCATCGCTACGAAGGGGACTTCTACGGGCACTTCGGACAGGGATGCGTCCACACGCGCATCGACTTCGACCTCGAGACGCAGGAGGGGATCGCCCGCGTCCGGGCGTTCCTCGACGAAGCCGCGGACCTCGTCGTGTCCTACGGCGGATCGCTCTCGGGCGAGCACGGCGACGGGCAGGCGCGCGCGGAGCTTCTTCCGAAGATGTTCGGCCCGGAGCTCGTCGAAGCCTTCCGGCGAGTTCAAGCGGATCTGGGACCCGGAAGGGCGGATGAACCCGGGGAAGATCGTGGATCCCAATCCGATCACCGAGAACCTGCGCCTCCAGGCGTTCGCCGCAGGCAAGTTCCCGGCTCCGGCGACGGACTTCGCCTATCGCGACGACCAGGGGAAGTTTTCACGGGCGCTGCTGCGATGCGTTGGCGTGGGCAAGTGCCGCCGCCCCTCGGGCGGCACGATGTGCCCGAGCTACATGGTCACGCGCGAGGAGGAGCACTCGACGCGCGGCCGCGCGCGGCTCCTCTTGGAGATGCTGGCCGGGCGAGACCATCACGAGCGGATGGAGGAGCGACGAGGTCCGCGAGGCGCTCGACCTCTGCCTCGCCTGCAAGGGATGCAAGAGCGACTGCCCCGTCAGCGTGGACATGGCGACGTACAAGGCGGAGTTCCTGTCGCACTACTGGAAGGGAAGGCTCCGCCCGCGCTCCGCCTACGCCTTCGGCCTGATTCCCCGCTGGGCCCGCGCCGCCTCCCTCGCGCCGCGCCTCGTCAATCTCTTCACCCAGGCTCCCGGACTCTCGGCAGTCGTCCGCGCCGCGCGCCGCGCATGGACCCCCGGCGCAAGATCCCGGCTTTCGCGGCGCGGCCGTTTCGCGACTGGTTCGAGTCGCCGAGTCCCGCGTCCCGAGTCCCGTCCCCATGTCCTCCTCTTCCCCGACACGTTCAACGATTTCTTCCGGCCGGAGACGGCGATCGCAGCCGTCGACGTGCTCGAAGCGGCGGGCTTTCGCGTCCGGATCCCGCGATCGGTCGCCTCTGCTGCGGCCGGCCGCTCTACGACTACGGGATGCTCGCGCAGGCCAAGAGATTCCTGCGGAACGCGCTCGCCGGCCTCCGTGACGAGATCCGCGCCGGAATCCCGATGGTCGTCCTGGAGCCATCCTGCGCGGCGGTCTTCCGCGACGAGCTCGTGAATCTGTTTCCGGACGACGGGGACGCGGGGAAGCTCTCGCGACAGACCTACGTCCTCTCGGAATTCCTGCGGGAGAAAGCGCCCCGATTCGATCCGCCTCCCCTGCCGCGGCGTGCAATCCTCCAGGGGCACTGCCACCAGCGGGCGATCATGAAGATGACGGACGAGGAGGAGCTGCTCCGGCGGATGGGCGTCGAAGTCGCGGTCCCCGAGCCCGGATGCTGCGGCATGGCCGGCTCGTTCGGGTTCGAGCGCGGGGAACATTACGATCTCTCGATCGCCTGCGGGGAGAGGGCGCTCCTCCCCGAGATCCGCCGGGCCCCGCCCGAGACTCTCATCATCGCGGACGGCTTCTCCTGCCGCGAGCAGGTCCGTCAGGGAACCGGCCGGGAGGCCGCGCACCTGGCAGAGGTTCTCCGCATGGCGATGGGGGGGCTCGGCTTCGGTTTAGACTCTCTCGGCCGCCGTTCGCGAAGCGAACGCCTGCGGCCGAAAGATTGAAATAGACTACCGGCCGTTTCGGGCCGTCCCGGCGAAAGGAGAATGGGCGCCTCCATGGCGCAGATCTTTCACCGCTCGACCAACACCATTTCGCGCGCGTCGATTTTCGGCGCCGTCTTTCTCCTCGCTCTCGCCGCGTGGGTCTTTTACGACCTGGAAGCCTCGCCCTACACGACGCAGCAGACCGTCGCGCGCGAGCAGCCGATCCAGTTCTCGCACGCGCACCACGTTGGCGCGATCGGGATCGACTGCCGCTACTGCCACACCTCGGTCGAGAAGGCCGCCTTCGCCGGGATCCCCCCGACGAAGACCTGCATGAACTGCCACGCTCAGATCTGGCTCCAGAGCCCGTATCTCGAGCCGGTGCGCGAGAGCTTCCGGACGGACCGCTCGCTCGAGTGGACGCGCGTGCACGACCTGCCGGACTTCGTTTATTTCGACCACTCCATCCACGTGAACAAGGGAGTCGGCTGCGAGACGTGCCACGGCCGCGTGGACCAGATGCCGCTCGTCTGGCAGGCGGCGCGGCTCCAGATGGGGTGGTGCCTGGAGTGCCACAGAAACCCGGAGAAGTTCATCCGGCCGAGAGACGAGATCTTCACGATGGGATGGACGCCGCCGGAGGGAGTCGATCGGGAGAGCTACGGAAGGCAGCTCGCGGCGGCGTACCACCTGAGGAGTCGCGCGGTGCTGGAGAGCTGTTCGACGTGTCACAGATGAGAGAGCTGCCCGTCTATCCGGCGCCGCCGCGTTACTGGCGGAGCCTGGAGGAGCTGGCTGGAGAGAGAAAGGCGGGCGAGAGCCCGGCGGAGATGGTGGCTCATGCCTCCGGGATGGATCGGCGGGACCTGCTCAGGCTCGGAGGAGTTTCGCTCGCGCTGGCGGGGCTGACGGCCTGCACGCGGCAGCCGGCGGAGAAGATCGTTCCGTACGTGCGGCAGCCGGAAGAGATCGTGCCGGGAAAGCCGCTCTTCTTCGCGACCTCCATGACGCTCGGAGGGTACGCGACCGGGCTCCTCGTCGAGAGCAACATGGGGCGGCCGACGAAGGCGGAGGGGAACCCGCTCCATCCCGCGAGCCTCGGCGCGACCGACGCGTTCTGCCAGGCCGCTCTCTACGGGCTCTACGATCCGGACCGCTCCAAGACGGTCACGTACCTCGAGGAGATCCGCTCCTGGCCGGCGTTCTCTCGGCGATGCGCAACGCGCTCGAGAAGGCGAAGGAGGGGAAGGGACGGGGGCTGCGCATCCTGACCGAGACGGTCGGGTCTCCCACTCTCGGCGCGCAGCTCGCGGCGCTCCTGGCCGAGCTGCCCGAGGCGCGCTGGCACCAGTGGGAGCCGGCCAACCGCGACAACGTCCGGGCCGGCGCCGCGGCGGCCTTCGGACAGCCGCTCGAAACGGTCCTCGATCTCTCGAAGGCCGACGTCATCCTCTCGCTCGACGCCGACTTCCTCGCCTGCGGGCCCGGCCACCTGCGCGCCGTCCGCGAATTTTCCGCGCGCCGCCGGAACCGCGAGCGGGGACGGATGAATCGCCTCTACGCCATCGAGTCCACGCCGGGCGTCACGGGCGCCTGCGCGGATCACCGCCTGCCGATGCGCGCGGCGGACGTCGAGGAGTTCGCGCGCTCGGTCGCCGCGCTGCTCCTCGCCGGAGAGCCGGCGAGTGCCGCCACGCCGTTCGCGCGCGCCGTCGCGGAGGACTTGAAGGCCCACCGGCAGCGGAGCCTCGTCCTCGCCGGCGATGGACAGCCTCCCGCGGTCCATGCCCTGGCGCACGCGATGAACGCGGCGCTGGAGAACGCCGGCAACACCGTCTCTTTCATCGATCCCGTGCCGGCACGACCCGAGTCGTTGACGGAATCCCTCAAGGCGCTGACCGCCGACATGGAGTCGGGACAGGTCGAGACGCTCCTGATCCTGGGGGAAACCCGGTGTTCACGGCGCCCGCGGACCTCGGCTTCGCGAAGGCGGTCGAGAAGGTCAAGCTGCGCGCGCACCTTTCGCTCTACCAGGACGAGACCTCCGCGCTCTGCCACTGGCACGTGCCGCAGGCGCACTTCCTCGAGTCGTGGAGCGACGGGCGCGCGTTCGACGGGACGGCGTCGATCGTCCAGCCGCTCATCGCGCCCCTCTACGGCGGAAAGACCGAGCACGAGGCCGTCGCGGCGCTGACGAACCAGCCCGAGCGGACTTCCTACGAGATCGTCCGCGACTACTGGAAGAACAGGCTCGGACCCGACTTCGAGGGGTCGTGGCGGCGCGCGCTCCACGACGGGGTGATCGCCGGGACGGCGTTCGGGACGAGGAACGTCAAGGCAGCGGCCGCGTCCTCGATCACCCGATCACCCGATCACCCGATCGCCGATTCCCTCGAGATCGTCTTCCGGCCGGACCCGACAATCCACGATGGCCGTTTCGCCAACAACGCCTGGCTGCAGGAGCTGCCCAAGCCGATCACGAAGCTCGTCTGGGACAACGCCCTGCTTCTCTCGCCAGCCACGGCGCGTCGCCTCGGCGTCGCGAGCGAAGACGTCGTGCGGATGTCGTATCGCGGGCGCTCGCTCGAGGCTCCCGTCTGGATCCTGCCGGGCCATGCCGAGAACTCGGCGACGCTTCACTTCGGCTACGGGCGGCCGCGCGCCGGCCGGCTCGGATCGAACACGGGCTTCAACGCCTACGCGCTGCGCGCCTCCGACACTCCGGCCGGCGGGACCGGGCTCGAGATCGCGAGGACCGGCAGGACGTACCAGGTCGTCACGACCCAGCAGCACCAGAGCATGGAGGGGCGCGATCTCGTGCGAGCGGCGAACCTCGACGAATACGAGAAGAACCCGAAGTTCGCCAACGAGATGGCCGAAGCGCCGGGACCCGAGGACTCGGTCTATCCCCCCTACCCCGCGCACGAGTACGCGTGGGCCATGGCGATCGACCTGAACGCCTGCATCGGCTGCAACGCCTGCGTCGTCGCCTGCCAGGCGGAGAACAACATCCCCTCGTCGGCAAGCACGAGATCTCGCGCGGCCACGAGATGCATTGGATCCGCGTCGACCGCTACTTCGAGGGGGACCCGGCCAATCCGCGCGCGCTCCATCAGCCGGTCCCCTGCATGCACTGCGAGAACGCCCCGTGCGAGCTCGTCTGCCCCGTCGGCGCGACCGTGCACAGCGCCGAAGGGCTGAACGACATGGTCTACAACCGGTGCGTCGGGCACGCGCTACTGCTCGAACAACTGCCCGTACAAGGTGCGCCGCTTCAACTTCTTCCATTACGCGACGCAGTTCCGCGCTCCGAGCATGCGCATGCTCTCCAACCCCGACGTCACCGTGCGCTGGCGCGGCGTGATGGAGAAGTGCACCTACTGCGTGCAGCGGATCAACGGCGCGAAGATCGAGTCGGAGAAGGAGAACCGGCGGGTCCGCGACGGCGAGATCGTCACGGCCTGCCAGCAGGCGTGCCCGGCCGAGGCGATCGTCTTCGGCGACCTGCGCGACGCGCAGAGCCGCGTCTCGAAGAGGAAGGCCTCGCCGGTCAACTACGGCCTGCTCGAAGAGCTGGGCACGCGGCCGCGGACCACATATCTCGCCGCCGTTCGCAACCCGAACCCGGCGGTGGAAGGGGCCTGGGACGTGGAGAAACGCTCGTGAGCGAAGCGGCCGCCCCTCCGCCGGCCGGCCACAGCCGCGAGGTCATCGGGCCCGGGCACACGTTCGCCTCGGTCACCGACAAGATCTCCTCGATCGTCCTGACGCGCAAGACGCCGCTCTTCTGGGGGGTCGGCTTCTTCATCGGCTTCCTGCTCACGCTGATGCTGCTCTTCGCCGTCGGAGTCCTCTTCCTGCGCGGCATCGGCATCTGGGGCGTCAACATCCCCGTCGGCTGGGGCTTCGCGATCGTCAACTTCGTCTGGTGGATCGGGATCGGCCACGCCGGCACGCTCATCTCCGCGATCCTGCTGCTGCTGCGCCAGGAGTGGCGCACCTCGATCAACCGCTTTGCCGAGGCGATGACGCTCTTCGCGGTGGCGCAGGCCGGGCTCTTCCCGCTGCTCCACCTGGGGCGGCCGTGGCTCGCCTACTGGCTCCTTCCCTACCCCAACACGATGGCGCTCTGGCCGCAGTGGCGCAGCCCGCTCGTCTGGGACGTCTTCGCGGTCTCGACCTACGCGACCGTGTCGCTCCTCTTCTGGTACGTCGGCCTGATCCCCGACCTCGCGACGCTGCGCGACCGTGCGAAGAACGCAAGTCGCTCAGATCGATCTACGGGATGCTCGCCATGGGCTGGCGCGGCTCGGCCACGCACTGGCACCGCTACGAGACGGCCTACCTGCTGCTCGCCGGCCTCGCGACGCCGCTCGTCGTCTCCGTGCACACCGTCGTCTCCTTCGACTTCACGATCGGCATCATCCCCGGCTGGCACTCGACGATCTTCCCGCCCTACTTCGTCGCCGGAGCGATCTACGGCGGGCTTCGCGATGGTCCTGACGATCGCGATCCCGCTGCGCGCCGTCTACGGGCTCGAGGACTTCATCACGCTCCGCCACCTCCAGAACATGGCGAAGATCATGCTCGCGACGGGGCTCATCGTCGGCTACGGCTACATGATCGAGGGGTTCATGGGGTGGTACAGCGGCAATCCCTTCGAGAAGTACATGATGTGGAACCGGCTGACGGGGCCCTACTGGCCGGCGTTCTGGTCCGCTGATGCTCTGCAACATCGTCACGCCGCAGTTCCTGTGGTTCAAGCGGTCCGCTCCACGCCGCTGGTCCTCTGGGCCATCGCGATCATCGTCAACGTCGGCATGTGGCTCGAGCGTTTCGTCATCGTCGTCACGAGCCTCCACCGCGACTTCCTTCCCTCCTCCTGGGGCATGTATTACCCGACGAAGTCGGACTGGGCGACGTTCATCGGCACGCTCGGGTTCTTCGTGGCGCTCTTCTTCCTCTTCATCCGGTTCCTTCCGATGATCTCGATCTTCGAGATGCGCACGCTCGTGCCGGAGGCCGAGGCGGTCAAGGAGACCGAGGCCGTGAGAACCGCGCCGCGCCGGGCACCGCGCACATCTACGGCCTGATCGGCGAGTTCGAGAGCCCGGTCGAGCTGATCGAGGCCGCGCGGCGGGCGCGCGACGCCGGGTTACCGGAGATGGACGCCTACACGCCGTACCCGATCCACGAGCTGACGGAGGCGCTCGGGCTCCCGCGCACGAAGCTGCCGCTCCTCGTGCTCATCGGAGGAGCGCTCGGCTGCGCGACCGGCCTTGCGATGCAGTGGTTCGCGGCCGCCGTCCACTACCCGTTCAACGTCGGCGGACGACCGCTCGCGAGCTGGCCCTCCTCATCCCGATCACCTTCGAGCTGACGGTCCTCTTCGCGTCGTTCGCCGCCGTCCTCGGCATGCTCGGCTCTGAACGGCCTCCCCATGCCGTACCACCCCGTCTTCAACGCCCCGCGCTTCGCCCTCGCCTCGCGCGACCGCTTCTTCCTCTGCATCGAGTCGGTGGATCCGCTCTACGACCCGGAGAAGACGCGCGCGTTTCTCGGCAGCCTCGGCGCGCGCGAGGTCACGGAGGTGGAGGAGTGAAGCAGGTGTCAGGCATCAGGTGCCGGGTGTCAGGGAGGGCCCGCCCGACTCCTTACTCGCCGCCTCTTGCTCTCGATCGGAATGTCGCTGGCCGCGCTGTGCGGGTGCCGGCAGGAGATGTACGACCAGGCGAAATACAAGCCGCTCGGCGAGTCGAACTTCTTCGCCGACAAGAGGCCTTCGCGGCAACTGCCGGAGGGGACGGTGGCGCGCGGGTGGCTGCGCGCGGACCAGAAATTCTCCGAGGGGAAGGAAGGGCACCGGCTCGTGGACGTCCTGCCGGTTCCGCTGACGCGGGAGCTCCTCGCGCGCGGGCAGGAGCGCTTCAACATCTACTGCACACCGTGCCACGACCGGACGGGAAGCGGGCGTGGGATGGTCGTGCGGCGCGGATACCAGCCGCCCCCGTCGTTCCACATCGACCGGCTGCGCGACGCTCCGGTCGGCCATTTCTTCGACGTCATGACCAACGGGCTTCGGCGCGATGCCCGATTACGCGTCCCAGATCGACGTCGCCGATCGGTGGGCCATCGCGGCTTACGTCAAGGCGCTGCAGCTCTCGCAGAACGCCCCGCTCTCCGACGTGCCGCCGGAGAAACACGCGGATCTCGCCCGTCCTCCCCGTCCCGCGCCGGCTTCGCCGGTCGAGCGGGAGATGGGACAGGAGAGCCGCAACAAGCCGGTGATCCGATGACGGGCAACGCCTCCCAGAGCCTGACCACCGCGATCGACCGGATCCGCCGCCCCGCGCTCGCGGCCGGCGTCGCGGCGCTGGCGGCCTGCGCCGCCGGGGCGTACTTCGCGCCGGACGCGTTCTTCCGCGGCTACCTCTTCGCCTGCGTCTTTTTCACCGGGCTCTCGCTCGGGTGTCTCGCG
The DNA here is from genome assembly GCA_963815865.1 of uncultured Acidobacteriota bacterium. Classification (GTDB taxonomy): domain Bacteria; phylum Acidobacteriota; class Thermoanaerobaculia; order UBA5066; family Gp7-AA6; genus JAWOLE01. Next base: position 24,249 of record CAWFIK010000003.1, on the reverse strand, counting down.
ATCGTCATGCTCCACCATCTGACCGGCGGCGCCTGGGGGATCCCGATCCGCCGGATCCTCGAGTCCGGCACGCGCACGCTCCCTCTGATCGCGGTCCTCTTCCTGCCGATCGCGCTCGGGATGAAGCACCTCTACTCCTGGTCGCGGCCGGAGGAAGTCGCGAAGGACGCGCTGCTGCAGGCGAAGGAAGCGTACCTGAACGTGCCGTTCTTCCTCGCGCGCTCCGCGTTCTACCTCGCGGTCTGGATCGCGATCGCGTATTTCCTGAACCGCTGGTCCCTCGAGCAGGACCACGCGGCGAGCCCCGCGCTCACCCGGCGATTGCAGCTTCTCTCCGCCGGCGGGCTCGTGGCGTACGGCCTGACGGTGACGTTCGCCTCGATCGACTGGGTGATGTCGCTCGAGCCTCACTGGTTCTCGACGATGTACGGCGTCCTCTACATCGCGGGGCAGGCGCTGAACGCGCTCGCGTTCGTCACGGCCGCGCTCGTCCTGATGTCGGGAGAGAGGCCTTTTTCGGGCTTCGTCCGAAAGGCCCACTACCACGACCTCGGGAAGCTCCTCCTCGCGTTCGTGATGTTCTGGGCGTATGTCGCGTTCGCGCAGTACCTGATCATCTGGGCGGGCAACCTGCCGGAGGAGATTCCCTGGTACCTGCGCCGGTTAAACGGCGGCTGGGGGTGGATTGGCGGCGCGTTGATCGTCCTGCACTTCGCGCTCCCCTTCCTTCTCCTCCTTCCGGAAGCGTCCAACCGAAACTCGAGGATCCTCGTGGCGGTGGCGGCCCTCGTCGTTCTCATGCGATTCGTGGACGTCTACTGGCTCGTCCGCCCCGTCTTCACGCAGGCGTCCGCGGCCGCCGCGAGCGCGCGCTTCCAGGTTCACTGGCTCGATCTCGCCGCCTCCGTCGGCATCGGAGGCGTCTGGCTCGCGGTCTTTCTCTGGCAACTGGAGGAGCGGCCGCTCCTTCCCGTCAACGACCCGGGATTCGCGGAGGCGCTCGCGCATGCAGACCACTGAGAACGCGCCCGCGCCGGCCGGCGACGCCGTCGCCCGCCACCGGGACGTCAGCATCCGCGGTGTCCTGCTCTTTGCGTTCTGGCTCGCCGTGGGGCTGATCGCCGCGGCCGCCGGGATGTTCGCGCTCCTGCGGGTCCTGGAAAAGAGGGAGCGCGCAGAGGACCGGAAGCTCTCGCCGATGATCGCGGCGAGCCTTGTCCGGACGCCGCCCCAGCCGCGCCTCGAGCCGTACCCGCTCGCTCCGCGCCTGAAGCTGCGCTCGGAAGAGGAAGAGGTCCTCACGACTTACGGCTGGGTGGACAAGGACCGCGGACTCGTGCGCATCCCGATTGACCGCGCCATGGACCTCCTCGTCGCGCGCGGACTGCCTCCCGCCAAGCCGATGTCCGCCGCGGCGCCCGCGCCGGCGGCCGGCGCCCCGCCGGAGCGCACGCCATGAGTGCCGCGCTCAGGATGACAATCGGGATGGGGTGTCTTCTTCTCTTTGCCGCTCTTGGCCTGGCTGCCGACACCCGGCCTCCGATGCTGCGGGACATCGGGATCGAGCAGCGTCTCGGCCACGATCTGCCGCTCGACGCGCTCTTCTCCGACGAGCTCGGCCGGCCGGTGCGCCTCGGTCAGTACTTCGGCCGCCGCCCCGTGATCCTCGTGCTCGCGTACTACAACTGCCCGATGCTCTGCACTCAGGTCTTCAACGGGCTCGTCTCGGCGCTGCGCGTCATCACCTTCGATGCCGGGAAGGACTTCGAAGTGGTCGCGGTCAGCTTCGACCCGCGCGACCGTCCCCGCGACGCCGCGGCGAAGAAAAAGGCGTATGTGGACGAATACAAGCGTCCCGGCGCGGCCGTGGGGTGGCACTTCCTGACCGGCGGCGCCGGATCGATCGAGCGCGTGACGCAGGCGGCGGGATTCCGGTACCGCTACGACGAGACGACCGGCCAGTTCGCCCACTCGACCGCCATCTACGTCGCGACGCCCGAAGGGAAGCTCTCCCGCTATTTCTACGGCATCGAGTACGGACCGCGCGACCTGCGCCTGGCGCTCGTCGAGGCCTCGAGCGGCCGGATCGGCTCGCCCGTGGACCAGATCCTCCTCTACTGCTACCACTACGATCCGAAGCTCGCGCGCTACAGCGCGGCGATCATGGGCATGGTGCGCTTCGGAGGTGTGGCGGCGGTGGTGATCCTTTCAACGTTCCTCACCGTGATGTGGAGGCGGGACAGGAGACGTGACGCGTCACAGCGCCCTCACCCCGCCCCTCGCCCGGGGGAAGAGGGGGAAGGCCGGCTGTAATGGGACCGAGCTTTCCGCTCTTTCCCGAGCAGGCCTCGACGATGGCGGGGCGCGTGGACGCGCTCTATTTCTATCTCCTCGCCGTGAGCGCCTTCTTCGCCATGCTCATCGCGCTCCTCGTCATCTTCTTCGCGATCAAGTACCGCCGCCGCTCGGAGACGGAGCTCCCGCGCGGAATCGAGGGTTCGCTCAAGCTCGAGATCGCCTGGTCCGTGATCCCGCTCGTGATCGCGCTCTCGTTCTTCTTCTGGGGCGCGAAGCTCTTCTTCGCCATGAACCGCCCCCCCAACGACGCGCTCGAGGTCTACGTCGTCGGCAAGCAGTGGATGTGGAAGGTCCAGCACGCCGACGGCCAGCGGGAGATCAACGAGCTCCACGTCCCGGTCGGGCGCGCCGTGCGCCTGACGATGACCTCCGAGGACGTCATCCACGATTTCTTCGTCCCCGCGTTCCGCATGAAGAAGGACGTGCTGCCGGGACGCTACACGAGCGCCTGGTTCGAGGCGTCCAAGCCGGGCCGCTACCACCTCTTCTGCGCGCAGTACTGCGGCACCAAGCACTCGGCGATGATCGGCTGGATCAACGTGATGGAGCCGGCGGAGTACCAGGCGTGGCTGTCGGGGGGCGTCGCCTCCGAGTCGCTCGCGGCGGCGGGCGCGAAGCTCTTCCAGCGCCACGCCTGCAATACCTGTCACCGGCCGGACTCGCTCGCGCGCGGGCCCAATCTCGAAGGGCTCTTCGGCAAGACCGTCCAGCTCTCCGACGCGCGAACCGTCGTAGCCGACGAGTCGTACATCCGCGAATCGATCCTGACGCCCAACGCGAAGATCGTCATGGGATTCCAATCGATCATGCCGACGTTCCAGGGACTCGTCAGCGAGGAGGAGCTCCTGCAGCTCGTGGCCTACGTCAAGTCGCTGTCGAAGGCGACGCCCGCGCCCGCGCCGGCCGCGGCTCCGGGCGTGTCCATGATGCCCCCCAACAACCGGGCCGCTCCGCCCGCGAAGGAGAAGGGAAAGTAATGTCCGCCGCCGTCCACGAGCCGGAACCGCAGGAACCGCGCGTCAACTACCTGAATGCCGCCTACGGCATCCGGTCGTGGCTCCTGACGCGGGACCACAAGAGGATCGCGCTCCTGTATCTGGGCTCGATCACGTTTTTCTTCTTTCTCGGCGGTCTCTTCGCGTTGCTCATCCGGCTGGAACTGCTGACCCCGGCCGGCGACCTCGTGCAAGCGGAGACCTACAACAAGCTCTTCACGATGCATGGGGTCACGATGATCTTCTTCTTCCTGATCCCTTCGATTCCGGCGGTCCTCGGGAACTTCCTGATCCCTCTCATGATCGGAGCGAAGGACCTCGCGTTCCCGAGACTGAATCTCCTCTCCTGGTACATCTACGTCGCCGGCGCGCTCTTCACGCTCTGGGCGGTCGTGCACGGGGGCGTGGACACGGGCTGGACGTTCTATACCCCCTACAGCACCGCCTCTTCCAACTCTCACGTCATCACGACGGCTGTCGGGATCTTCATCACGGGGTTCTCGTCGATCCTCACTGGCTTGAACTTCATCGTGACGATCCACACGATGCGGGCGCCGGGGATGAACTGGTTCCGGCTTCCCCTCTTCGTCTGGGCGCACTACGCGACGAGCCTGATCTTCGTGCTCGGCACTCCGGTGCTCGCCGTCACGCTGCTGATGGTCTTCGTCGAGCGCGTGTTCCACCTCGGGCTCTTCGACCCGGCGCTCGGGGGCGACCCGATCCTCTTCCAGCACCTCTTCTGGTTCTACTCGCACCCGGCGGTCTACATCATGGTCCTGCCGGCGATGGGAGTCGTCTCCGAGATCGTGACGACCTTCTCTCGCAAGAACATCTTCGGCTATCGGATCATGGCCTACGCCGTCGTCGCCATCGCTGTGCTCGGGTTTCTCGTCTGGGGCCACCACATGTTCGTCTCCGGCCAGTCAGTGTACGCAGGGTTGATCTTCTCGGTCCTGTCGTTCATGGTCGCGATTCCTTCGGCGGTGAAGGTGTTCAACTGGACGGCGACGATGTACAAAGGTTCGATCTCCTATCGGACGCCGATGCTCTACGCCTTCGGCTTCATCGGCCTTTTCACGATCGGCGGGCTGACCGGGCTCTTCCTCGCGACGCTCGGCGTGGACGTGCACGTCCACGACACCTACTTCATCATCGCGCACTTCCACTACATCATGGTCGGCGGCGCGATCATGGGGTACCTCGGCGGCATCCACTACTGGTGGCCGAAGATCTCCGGCAAGCTCTACCCGGAGGCGTGGGCGCGCTTCGCGGCGCTCGTCGTCTTCATCGGCTTCAACCTGACGTTCTTCCCGCAGTTCATCCTCGGGTACCTCGGAATGCCGCGGCGCTATCACGCCTATCCGCCGGAGTTCCAGGTCTTGAACGTCATGTCCACGGCGGGCGCCTCGATCCTCGGCATCGGCTACGTCATCCCGATGATCTACCTCGTCTGGTCGATGCGGTACGGAAGGAACGCCACGGCCAACCCGTGGGGCTCGACGGGCCTCGAGTGGAAGACGACCTCCCCGCCGCCGACGGACAACTTCGAGACGCCCCCGGTCGTGACCGAGGACCCTTACAAGTACTCGCAGGAGGAGGTCGAGACCTTTGGCTGACGCGCCCGCCGCCGCAACCCACGACGCCCCGCCGGGGCTCCAGCACCACTTCGACTCGATGGAGCAGCAGAAGGAGGCCTCCGCGCTCGGGATGTGGGTCTTCCTCGTGACGGAGCTGCTCTTCTTCGGGGGACTGATCCTCGCCTACACGATCTACCGGTGGGAAAACGCTCGCGCCTTCGCTCACGCGAGCCTCCACATGGACATCGCGCTCGGCACGGTGAACACGGCGGTCCTGATCTGCAGCAGTCTCACGATGGCGATGGCCGTCCACAGCGCAGCAACGGGGCGACGGAAGCTCCTGATCGGGTTTCTCGTCGCGACGATGATCCTGGGGGGCGCGTTCCTCGGCATCAAAGCCGTCGAGTACACGGACCACATCCACCACCATCTCTTCCCCGGCCCGGGCTTCCACTACCCGGTCCCCGCCGACGCGCGCGCCGCCGAGATGTTCTTCTCGCTCTACTTCGCGATGACGGGGCTGCACGCGCTCCACATGGTCGTGGGCCTCGGACTCCTGATGACGCTTCTCGTGCTCGCGCGCCGCGGCCGGTTCACCCCGGAGTACTCGACACCGGTCGAGATCTCCGGTCTCTACTGGCACTTCGTGGACATCGTGTGGATCTTCCTCTTTCCGATGCTCTATCTCATCGGGAGACACCTCCATTGATTTGTGATTGGTGATTTGTGATTTGTGAGTTGTGATTTGTGAGTTGAAGGATTTGCCATGAACGAGCACGTCGTGCCTGTAAAGACCTACGTCGCGGTCTTCGTGACGCTGCTCGTCATGACGGCCGCGACGACGGCCATCTCCGGCATTGACCTGGGGCCGTGGAATACGGTCGTGGCGCTCGGGATCGCCGTCTTCAAGGCGTCGCTCGTCGTGCTCTTCTTCATGCACGCAAAGTACAGCCCGCGTCTGACGCACCTCGTCATCCTGGCCGGGGTCTTCTGGCTCGCCCTGCTCCTCCTGATCACCTTCTCCGACTTCGCCAGCCGCGGCTGGCGCCTCTGAGGACGGGCGGCCGAATCGCCGCCGGGCGGAAGGGGCAAGCCCCTCCCCTACACACAGGACACGACTACCCCATGGAGTGACGGTTATTTGACGGCGCCGGCGACTTCAACGTTGATGGCGAGGGCGGCGCCGTACCGGTCGGCCACGTCCTTCCAGTTCCAGCAGTTCCAGACCACGTCGAAGAAATCGGTCTTGCGGTTCTGGTACTGGAGGTAATACGCGTGCTCCCAGGCGTCCAGCACGAGCAGCGGCATCCCCGCCTGCGCGAGGTTGGACTGGTGGTCGTAGATCTGGACGGTCAGCAGGCGCTGCGAGAGCGGCTCCCACACGAGCGCGCCCCATCCCGATCCCATGATCGTCGAGGCGGCCGCGGTCAGCTGCTTCTTGAACTTCTCGAAGCTCCCGAAGTCGCGCTGGATCGCGGCGGCGAGCTCCCCCGTCGGCCGGTCGCCCCCCTTGGGGCTCAGGTTCTGCCAGAACAGGGAGTGCAGGACGTGCCCGGAGAGGTTGAACGCGAGCGCTTTTTCCAGGGCGCCGAGCCGATCGAAGTCCTCCTTGTCGCGCGCCTCTTCGAGCTTCTCGATTGTCGTGTTGGCGCCTTTGACGTATCCGCCGTGGTGCTTGTCGTGGTGCAATTCCATGATGCGCCCCGAGATGTGCGGTTCGAGGGCGCCGTAGTCGTAAGTCAGATCCGGAAGCGTGTATTCAGGCATGGGATCTCCTTTCCATTCGCACGAGAGATCGTGCTGCAAGAGTCCGGCCACGGATCGAGGTCGATTTTGCAAGGCACATGTCTTGCACCGTTTCAGGAGGACTTCCAACAGGAGTCCTGTTCGATTGCAGTCCGCGACGAAGCCTCGGCCACGACGCTTCGATTCCGGCGCATCATGAGGAGTTGACTATGAGGACCCGGATGAGGCCGATCGGCTTGCTCGCCGCCCTCGCGGCGGCGCTCGTTCTGGGGGTCGTGCTGACCGGCACGCTGGAGGTCTCCCCTCGTCTCGCGGCCGGGAAACGCGAAGAGGCTCCCGCGGCCGCGAAGCCGGCGGCGACCCTGACGATCCCGTCGTTCGCCGACATCGCGCAGGGCGCGCTCCCCTCCGTTGTGTCGATCACCTCGACGGAGATCGTGAAGGGAGGGCAAGCGTCCCCCTTCGGCGAGGGAGATCCCTTCCGGTTCTTCTTCGGCCAGCCGCAGCCGCGCTCGCCCGAGGAGCACAAGCAGGTGGCGGGGGGCTCCGGCTTCGTCATCTCCGCCGACGGCAAGATCCTGACCAACAACCACGTCGTGGCGGGCGCTCAGAAGATCCAGGTCCGGCTCTCCGGCCGCGAGGTGTTGACGGCGCGCGTCCTCGGCACGGACGCGGCGACCGATATCGCGCTGATCAAGGTCGAGCCGAAGGAGAAGCTCCGGCCGATCCCGCTGGGAGACTCCGACAAGCTCCGCGTGGGCGACTGGGTCATGGCCATCGGCAACCCGATGAACTTCGAGAGCACGGTGACGGTCGGAGTCGTGTCGGCCAAGGAGCGCCGTGGACTCTCCGACGATCCCGATTCCGCCTCGCTCCAGGACTTCATCCAGACGGATGCCGCGATCAACTTCGGCAACTCGGGCGGTCCGCTGATCAACGTCGGCGGCCAGGTCGTCGGGATCGCCACGATGGTCGTCCGCCCCGCGCAGAACATCGGGTTCGCCGTGCCGATCAACATGGCCAAGTCGATCCTGGCGCAGCTCGAGCATCACGGGAAGGTGACGCGCGGGCTCATCGGCGTCACCGCGCGGACCGTGGACGACGACATCCGCCAGGCCTTCCATCTCCCCTCCTCCGAGGGCGCGTTCGTCGAGTCGGTGAACCCGGATCTCCCGGCCGCGAAGGCGGGGATCAAGCCGGGCGACACGATCGTCAAGGTGGACGACGTGACGGTCAAGGAGATGCGAGACCTGATCGACTACGTCTCCTCGAAGCCTCCCGGGCAGAAGGTCCGCATCACTCTCCTGCGCGACCAGCGCACGGTCACGACGACCGTGACGCTCACCGAACGCGGCGGCGAGTCGAAAGCGCAAGCCCGCCCGGCCGCGCAGGAGCGCGGAACGCGCGACAAGCTCGGGCTCTCCGTGACCGACCTGACCCCGGACATACGGCAGCAGCTCGGGATCGAGCCCGGCGTGTCCGGCGTCGTGGTCGAAGACGTGAAGGAAGTGTCTCCGGCCGGCGACCAGGGGTTGACGGCGGGGGATCTCATCACGGAAGTCAACGGGAAGCCGGTCAAGTCGGGCAGCCAGTTCCACGCCGAGATCGCGAAAGTGAAGAAGGGGGACTACCTGCGGCTCTACGTCCTCCGCTTCGTCCCGCAGCGCGTCGCCCGATATGTGCTGATCCAGGTGGATTGGTAATCCGTCGCGCCGCGACCGGGGCCGGGCACTCGAAGCACCTGGCCAGGGGCGCCTTTGTCCACAACTAGCCGGCGCTCACGCCCGGCGGACGGCGGCCGGAAGCAGTCATGAAAACGCCGGCGAGAATCAGGACGCCGCCGGCAAGGATCCGCGGGGAGAGCCGCTCGCCGAGGACGAGGCTCCCGAGGAGCACCGCGATCAGCGTGTCCACGAGAGGGATCGTGCCGATGACCGCAACCGGCACCTTCGGGATCAGCCAGAAGAGGCCGGCGAACGTCAGCGCGGTGCCGAAGATCGCGAGATAGAGGAGCGACAGGACCGCGGAGGAGCTCCACCGCGCGGGAGCGCCCCGCTCCAGGACGGCCGCCGCGAGAAGAAGGGCCGCCGAACCGACGAGCGTCTGCCCCCAGACGTTGACGACGGGCGGGACGCCGGAAAGCGACTTCTTGTTCAGGACGTTGGCGCAGGCGGAGACGATCGCGGAGCCGAGGACGAGGGAGCCGCCGGCGACCAGGGGACCGTGCGGCGAGGAACGCAGGCCCGCGATCGCCGGCGCCTCGATCACCGCGACGCCGCAGAGCCCCAGGGCGGCGGCCGCCACGGCCCGCGCCGTCAGCGGCTCGTCGGGAAGAAGGAAGTGCGCGAAGACGCCCACGCAGATGGGAAAGCTCGCGAAGAGGATCGCCGCGAGCCCCGAGGCGATCCACTGTGAAGCGGTGAAGAGAAAGGCATAGGAGAGTCCGATCTGCAGAAAGCCGGAGACCGCGACGAAGAGAACCTCCCGCCGCGACAGTCTCCGCCTCGCGGCCAACGCGAAGGGAGCGATCAGCAGGCACGCCAGCGCCATGCGGAACGCCGCGAAACGGAGCGGAGGCAGATCGCGCAGGCCGACCTTGATGAAGAGCCAGGTCGAGCCCCAGACCGCGCAGAGGAAGAGATAGAGAGCGAGCCGGCGCCCGGCGAGCACGGCCACGGGCGCGTTATCCCGCGGCGGCCGGCGCAGGGGAGGATCGCGTGCGCGTCCGGACGGTCACCATCACGACGCCGGAGAAGATCAGCGCGCCTCCCGCGGCGGCCCTCGCCGTGATCCGCTCGTGACCGAGGAGGCTCCCCCAGAGCAGGGCCAGAAGCGTGTTCAGGATCGGGTAGGTCCCCATAATCGCAACGGGAAGCCGGGGGATGAGCCATTGGCTTCCCAGAAACGTGCACGTCCCGACGATCGCGAGATAGCCGAGCGCGAAGAGAGCCGAGGGGGTCCAGCGGGACGCGTCGTTCCTCTCGAAGATGGCGGAGGCCACGAGCAGGACCGGCGCGGCCACGAGCGACTGGCCCCAGACGCTGACGACGGCCGACACCTGCGCGAGGCGCTTCTTGATGATGACGGCGGAGAGCGCGGAGACGACGGCGCTGACGAGCACGAGCAAGCCTCCCAGCGCGAGCGACCGCCCGGGGAGAGACTCCGCCCGGACCAGCGCCGGAAGCTCGATCACGGCCACGCCCGCGACTCCGCAGAGAGTCGCCACGATCGTGCGGCCGGTCAGCGGCTCGCCCGCCAGCAGAAAGTGCCCCAGCACCGGGACCCAGATCGCGAAGGAGGAGAAGATCAGGGCAGTCAGGCCCGAGTCGATCCACTGCTCCGCCGTGAAGACGCAGGCGTAGGAAATGCCGATCTGGAGAAACCCGACGAGGGCGATCGTCCGCGCCTCCCGCGCGCCGACGGATACCTTCCCGCGCAGGACGAACACCGCGAGGAGAAGGGCTGCCAGGACCATTCGCAGGCCGGCGAAGCGAAACGGAGGGAGGCCCTCCAGGCCGACCTTGATGAGGAGCCAGTTCCCGCTCCAGAGCATCGAGAGCAGCCAGAAGAGGGCGAGATCGCGGGCGCGAGGGGGATGCATGCTGCGCATGCTAGTCCAAGGCCTGCGAAGCCCGAGATCCAGAGTCCAGGGCCCAAAGGAGACGAAATAGAATCGTGTCCATGGAAACCGTGGCGATCGATCCGGCGCTTCCGAAAGAGACGCTGTACCGAGACCTCGCGGCCTCGCTCGAGTCGCTGCTGGCCGAAGAGAGCGACGCGCTGGCGAATCTGGCCAACGCGTCGGCGCTGCTGGCGCAGGCGCTTACGCGGATCAACTGGTGCGGGTTCTACCTCCTGCGCGGCGGGGAGCTCGTGCTGGGGCCATTCCAGGGAAGGCCCGCGTGCGTGCGCATCCCGGTGGGCAAGGGAGTTTGCGGGACGGCGGCCGCGCGCCGGGAGACGCTCGTCGTCCCCGACGTCAACGCATTTCCGGGCCACATCGCCTGCGACGCCGCGTCCCGATCGGAGATCGTGGTCCCGATCCTGCACGACGGAGCTCTGCGCGGCGTTCTCGACGTGGATGCCCCCGTCGTGGACCGCTTCGATGCTGCGGACCGACAGGGGCTCGAGCTCTTTGTGAAGAAACTTGTTCCGATGGTGGATTGGACGGCTTTGACGGGGTGACTGGGGGACGGGGAGACTGGGAGAACCGGGGATATCACCCAGTCCCCCACGTCACCCACTCTCCCAGTCGTCCTGTGCACTGAAGGATGCTGGAGAGGGAAATGATGAGTAACAGGACGTTCGGCGGGAAGGTGACCTGGCTCGGGCACGCGGCGTTCCTGATCGAGTCGCCCGGGGGCTCTCGGATCGCGATCGATCCGTGGATCCGGAACAATCCGAAGTTTCCGAAAGGGTTCGACTTCGGCCGGCTCGACGTCGTCGCCGCGACGCACGGACACTTCGATCACTTCGGAGATGACGGCGTCGCGCTCGCGAAGTCGAGCGGCGCGACAGTCGTCGCGATCTTCGAGCTGGCGCTCCATTGCGGCGCGAGCGGTGTCGAGAAGGTCTCCGGCATGAACAAGGGGGGGAGCCAGAAGGTCGCGGGCGTCGAGTTCCGGATGGTGCATGCCGTGCACTCGGCGGGCACATCCGGAGCGGGGAGAGAAACCAACTTTCCCGCCGACCCGTGCGGCTACGTCCTGACCTTCGAAGACGGCTTCCGCATCTATCACGCCGGCGACACCAACGTCTTCTCCGACATGGCTCTCATCGGAGAGCTGTACGCGCCCGACCTGGCCCTTCTCCCCATCGGTGACTTCTACACGATGGGACCCCGCGAGGCCGCGAAGGCCTGCCAACTCCTCGCGGTCCCCCGAGTCATCCCCATGCACTGGGGAACCTTCCCGATCCTCTGGGGGACGCCGGCCCTGTTACGCGAAGAGATACAGAAACGCGGTTTAGCGACGGAAGTGGTGGACCTCGCGCCCGGCGATTCCTGGCCGTCGTAGTTTTCAGTTATCAGTTGTCAGTTGTCAGTCCCGGTTCCTGACTGAAAACTGTTTACTGACAACTGACAACTCTCATTGGAGCGGCAGCCTCCCGGCAAACCCCTCTTCGTAGCCGTGGAAGAACTCCAGTGACAGCTCGGGGTACTTCCAGCAGTAGTAGCCGGCGCCGGAATCGAAGTCCACGAGCCACAGGCCCTTGATCTCCACACCGAGGGTCGAGAGCCGTTGGATCCACTCCTGCACGAGCTCCTGGCGCTCCTCTTCCCGTTCGGGGTCCTCGCCGAGCGAGTCGTAGCGCGAGACGGCGTCGGACGTGATCTCGCGGACGCGAGGAAGCGCTTCGCGGGCCTGCGCGAGCGTGAAGATCTTCCTCTCAGGGCCTGGCGGGGACGCGAGATCGGTTCCCGCCGACGGAACGCCCCGCGCGCGGACGACCGCCAGGAGCTTCGCCACCGCTTCGAGGTCCTCGCCGCTCGCCGTGGCGGCGTAACTCTCCAGGACCGCGATCGCCTCGTCCGTGCGCCCGAGCCGCAGGAGGAGCAGGCCGCGCTCGCGCTCGACGGACGGGTCGTCGGGAACGAGGGCCTCGGCGCATTCGAGGGCCGTGAGCGACTCCTCCAGCCGTCCTCTCTTCTCAAACGAGCGGCGCAGGTTGAAGAGCACGCGCGCCAGGATCGCGCGCGCCGAGTCGGGGAGAAACGCTTCCGGAGGCAGATCGACCGGCGTGCCGAAGATCGCGCCGATGCGGCGCCCGACCGCCTCCGCGTCCCGGAGCTCCCCGCCGTCGAAGGGGTCGAGGTACTGACCGGCGGGCAGATCCGGTCCTCCAACGACGAAGTGCCCGGGCAGGCCGACGCCGCGCAGCGAGAGGCCGGCGCGCCGCGCGACCTCGATCACCACGATCGAGAGAGTGATCGGCATGCCTTTCCCGGTTTCCAGCACGTGCGCGACCGAGGAGTTCTCGGGATCGTCGTAGGTGTCGGCGTCGCCGCGCAGGTCGTCCTCGTCGAAGAGGACGCTCCGGAGGGCCTCGTAACCGCTCGCCTCGCGTTCTCTCTGCCGCCGCACCCTCGACGCGAGCGCCTCGACACGCTTCTTCGCCGTATCGGCGTCGAGCCCCGGATCCACGACTTCGCCGATCAAGAGCGCGCCTTCGAAGAGGTCGACGTCCTTCTGCGCGGCGAAGCGCCGGAACCTCTCCACGATCTCGCTCCGGGCCGCGGCGGTCATCCGGCCTTCCGCGCGATCGCAAGGCCGTCGCGCAACGGCACGATCACGCTCGTGAAGTCGGGCCTGGCGAAGAGCAGCCGGTTGAACTCCCGGATCCCCTCGGTGGCCGCGTCGCGAACCGCCTCGTCCACCACGCGACCCGACCAGAGCACGTTGTCCGCCAGGAGGTACCCCCCCGGCCGGACGCGCGGCGCCGCGGCCTCGAGCGCCGCGGGATAGCCGTCCTTGTCGATGTCGATGAAGACCACGTCGAAGTCGCCCGGGCTCGCCTTCAGGTGGGTCGTGGCGTCGCCGACCAGGACCTCCACGCGATCGGCGAGCCCGAGCCGCTCGAGGTAGCCGCGCGCCTCCGCTGCGTTCTTCTCGCTGCCGTCCGTGTAGAAGACCTTCCCGGCCGGTCCAACCGCCTGCGCGAAGAACGCGGTCGAGTAGCCGATGGCGCTTCCCAGCTCGAAGACCCGAAGCGCGGAGATCGACCGGGCCAGCGTCGCGAGCAGCGTCGCCACGGCCGGCCCCACGATCGGAACATCGCGCCGCCGGGCCTCTCCCTCCATCTCGGCGATCACGGGATTCCGGGGCGGCAAGAGCCCCAGGATGTAGCGGTCGAGCTCCGGCGCGATGAGGTCCTTCATCGCACCCAATCTTACGGCGAAGAACGAAGGAGCGTTCGCTTCACTTTTCGAACCTCAGCTTCTTCAGCAGCGCCACGAAGCGCGGTTCCGACCGGAGAGGATCGAAGATCCGGTCCCCCTTGATGTAGATCAGCCATTGCGAATTCGCGGCGTCGGCCCGTTCCAGGTAATCGAGAGCGCGCGCCCGATCGCCCAGGCCGAGATACACGATCGCGAGGTTGAACGGCGGCACGTAACCATGCAACGACGACTTCTTCAGTTCCTCGATCGCCGCCATCGCGCGCGTTCGATCGCCCGAGGCCCCATACGCATACCCGAGCCACGCGGTCACGAACGGAGGCGACTCCAGCGCTTTGGCCTTCTGGAATTCCGGTATGGCCTCGCGGACGTTGCCTGCTTGAATATCGATCCACCCGTATCCCCAGGGAGCGAAGAAGAATGTCGGATCCAGAACCGAGGCCTTCCTGGCCTCTTCCTTCGCCGCCTGATAGTCGTGTTGCCAGGCAAGCGCCATCAGATTGTCGATCGGAATTTGCGGGGAGAGCGGGTCCAGTTCCGCCGCGCGCTTCCCCTCGGCAACCGATTCGTCCAGCCGGCCCTGAAACGCCAGCCCCAGGCCGAACTGATCGTGAGCGAACGCGTAATTCGGATTGAGCGCGAAGGCCTTGCGGAATTCGGCCTCGGAGCCGTCCCAGTCAAATTGATACCAGATCTTGTATACCGCGAGAGAGGTGTGCGCTTCGGCGGAAGCATCGTCGAGTTGGATCGCCTTCTCGGCCGCCTCCTTTGCCCTGGGGTTCGCTTCCGCGGCGGTGAGCACTCCTTCATTGAACGCTGCCCAGAGGTAAGCGTCCGAGAGCCCCGAGAAGGCGGGCGCGAATTTCGGATCCCGCTTGACCGCCTCTTCGAATTGCTCGATCGCCTTCTTCAGGTTTTCGTCGCTCGGGCGGTTGAAGAAATACCGCCCCTTCAGATAGGCGTCGTGCGCCTCGGCATTCACGCTGGGGGCATGGGCCAGCCGTGACCGCTCGTCCGGAGTCAGTTGAACATGGATCTCGCGGGCGATCGCCGAGGCCATCTCATCCTGCAGCGCCAGCACGTCGCGCGAGTTGCGCTCGAAGCTCTTGGCCCAGAGGTGGCGGTCCGCGCGGGCGTCGATCAACTGGGCCGTGATCCGGACCTTGTCGCCGGACCGAAGCACCGAGCCTTCCACGATCGCATCGACGTTGAGAATCCTGCCGATCTCCGGAGTCGGAGGCCGTTGCTTGCCTTTGAACTGCATCGCCGAGCCGCGCGAAATCACCCGGAGCTGGCTGATGGTCGCGAGATCCGCCGTCAGCTCGTCGGTCATCCCTTCGGCGAAGTAGTCCTGGGTCGGATCGCCGGAGTAGTTGTCGAGGGGGAGCACGGCGATCGAGCGGATGACACCCGGCTCCTTCACGGCCTCCGGCCCTCGGGGCGCCGGCCGCGGGGCGCCCGATCGGGTCGCCAGAAACGCGGCGACTCCGAGGACGATCACGGCGGCGGCGGCGAAGGCTGCTCCTCTCCAGGCCGGCCCCCGGCCGGCGGCCGTCGGACTCGCGATTCCCTCGGACGGAGGGGATGGGCGCGCGCCGGATGACGCTCCCGCCTGGATCTCCTTCAAATCGTTGTACACGTCGCGCGAGGTCTGGTAGCGGTCCAGCGGGTCCTTCTCCAGGCAGCGGCGAAGGACTCTCGCGAGCTCCGGAGGCAGCTCCGCGCGGCGGTCGGTCACCGGGAGAGGGTCGTCGCGCAGGATCGCGGAGATCATGTCCGCCGCATTCCTGCCCGCGAAAGGCCGCTCGCCGGTCAGCATCTGGTAGAACACGATGCCGAGCGAGAAGACGTCCGACCTCGCGTCCACCCGTTCGCCCCGGGCCTGCTCCGGAGACATATAGGCGGCCGTGCCGAAGACCTGCCCCTCGGTCGTCAGGTACGCGCGGCTCTCCGTCGGACTGCTCGTGAAGTCGCCGGAGTCGGGGGCTTCGAGCTTGGCGAGGCCGAAGTCCAGCACCTTGACGCGCCCGTCGCCGGTGACCATCACGTTGGCGGGCTTCAAGTCCCGGTGGACGATGCCGCGCTCGTGGGCCGCCGAGAGCGCCTCGGCCAGGGGCACGGCGATCTCGAAGAACCGCGGCAGCGCAAGTCCGCCCGGCGCGAGGACCGTATCGAGGCTCCGGCCCTCGACGAGCTGCATCGTGAGGAAGTGGACGCCCTCGGCCTCTTCGACGGAGTACACGCCGACGATGCCCGGGTGGTCGAGCGCGGCGAGCGTCCGGGCTTCGCGCCGGAAGCGTTCGAGCCGCCCGGAATCGACGGCCATCTCGGCCGGCAGGATCTTCAAGGCGACGTCGCGCCCGAGCTTCGTGTCGGTCGCGCGATAGACCTCTCCCATTCCTCCCGCCCCGATCGGCGCGGTGATCCTGTAGTGCGCGAGTGTTCGGCCTATCAATGCAAGTTTCCGGGAAATCGGGATTATCTCCCGGCTCCGGACGCGCGGCGGCGCGCGCCTGCCTTCATATAATCCGGGCGTGCCTCTCGAATCCGTGTTGTCCGGCATCGCCGGCGAGGAAATGTCGAGGCTCGTCGCGACCCGGCGCGACCTGCACCGCCATCCGGAGCTCGCGTTCGAGGAGAAGAGGACCGCCGGGATCGTGGCCGACCGGCTCGCGGGCATCGGCTTCTCTCCGCGTTGCGGCGTGGGACGGACCGGCGTCGTCGCCGACCCCGGACCGCGGACGCCGCGGATCCTCCTCCGCGCCGACATGGACGCGCTCCCGCTCTCGGAAGAGACCGGCGCCTCCTACGCCTCGGAGGAGCCGGGGAAGATGCACGCCTGCGGACACGACGGGCACGTCGCCATCGGCCTGGCCCTGGCCGAGCGCCTGGCGGGATCGCCGCAGGCCGGGCGCTTCCGGTTCCTCTTCCAGCCGGCGGAAGAGGGCGCGGGCGGTGCGGAAGCGTGCGCCGCCGACGGCGTGCTCGAGGGCGTGGACGCCGCGCTCGGGCTCCACCTCTGGAACCAGCTCCCCGTCGGGAAGGTCGGAGTCAATCGCGGCGCCCTCCTCGCGGCGGTAGACGAGTTCTCCATCGAGATCGAGGGGCGAGGGGGGCACGGCGCCGCGCCGCACGAGACGGCCGACCCGATCGTGGCCGCGGCGCGCATCATCGACGCCCTCCAGTCGGTCATTTCGCGCGAGATCTCGCCGCTCGATTCCGCCGTCCTCACGGTCGGCAGCGTCCACGGCGGCACCGCGTTCAACATCATCCCGTCGTCGGTCAGGCTGACCGGCACGGCGCGCTCTTTCACGGAGGAAGCGGGCCGGGCGCTTCCCGAGAAGGTCGCGCGTGTCGTGCGAGGCACCGCGGAGGCCGCCGGTGTGAAGGCGCGTCTCGATTACCGCCGCGTCAACCGCGCCACCGTGAACGACCGGGCGCTGGCGGAGCTCTTCATCGAGACCGCGCGCGCGATCGTCGGCGAAGAGAACGTCGAAACCGAGACGCGCACGCTCGGCGGCGAGGACATGTCGGTCTTCCTCTCCCGGGTCCCCGGCTGTTTCTTCTTCGTCGGCTCGGCCCCGGCCGGCGCGCACCACCCGCACCATTCCCCCGATTTCGACATCGACGAACGGTCCCTCGCCCTGGCCACCGTGCTGTTCGAAGCCGTCGCGCTGAAAGCCGCCGCCCGGATCTGACGCTGGCCGGTGGCTCACTCTCGATGACCACCCTGACCCTCCTCTTCCTGTCGCTCTATCTGGCGGGCGTTCTGGCGATCGGGTTCGCCTGGCGCAAGCGCGCCGGCCGCGACGAGACGTCCTACTTCGTCGCCGACCGCAGCTTCAACACGTTCTGGGGATTCATCGGGCTCTCGTCGTTGACGACGGGCGGATCCACGACGATCGCGCTCGCGGCGTTCGTCTCCATCCACGGTCTTGCGGGACTGTGGCTCGATCTCGCGGGGGCGCTCGGCCTGCTCGCACTCGGCCTCTTTCTCGCGCGACGGATTCGCCGCGAGGGGGCGGTCACTCTGCCGGAGATCATCGGCCGCTACTACGGCGCGGGGGCGCGACTGGTCGCCGCGATCCTCGTGCTCGTCTCGGAGATCGTCTGGTTCGCGCTTCTCATCGAGGCGACACAGGTCGTGCTGACGGCGGCGTTCGGCCTCTCCCCGATCGCTGCGATCGTGGGCTCGACCGCGGTCTTCGTTCTGTACACGTCGCTCGGAGGACAGTTCGCGGTGGCGCGAACGGATCTCCTCCAGTACGGGCTGATGGTCGTCGGCATCCCGGGCATCGGGCTCGCCTGCGCGCTCGCCCGCGCCGGAGGATCGCTCGCCGCGCTGCCGCGCGAGGCCTGGAGCTTCCCCGTCTCCCCGACGCTGCGCGCCGGCGACATCCTCGCGCTTCTCGTCCTGATCGGGCTCCCCCACCTCGTCGGCAGCGACGTTTACTCAAAGATCCTCTCCTGCCGCGACGAGGCGACCGCGCGCCGCTCGGCCCTCCTCGCGACTGCCTCCAAGGTCGTTTTCGGGCTCTCCGTCGCGGCTGATGGCGCTCGCGGCGCGGGCGTCCCTGCCCGCGGGGCCCGCCGGCGAGACCCTGCCGCGGGCGTCCTCTCCTTCGTGCCCTCGCCCCTCTCTTCGGTGGTGCTCGTCGCCCTCGTCGCGACGATGCAGACGCTCCGCGGACGTCGTCCTCCTTTCCGCGACGGCCGTCACGGTCGCGCGACATCCTGCCGCCGTTCGCGATTCGGCCGCCGTCCATCCTCGCGGCGAGGCTCCTCTCCCCCTTCTACGGCGCGCTCGGCCTCATCGTGGCGCTCGCGCTGAATCGGGACGTCCTGGAGACGCTGAAGCTCGGCTACTCGATCTTCGCCGCGGGCCTGATCCTTCCGGTTCTCGCGGCCCTTCTCGGCAAGCCGTTCGCTCCCCCTCCGCGCGGCGCCATTGCGGCGATGGTGGCGGGAGGCGCCGTCGCGGCGGCCGGCCGCTTCTTTCCGGAGTGGACGGGCGATGCGGATCCGGTCCTCGCCGGCACCGCCGTGAACCTCGCCGTCCTCCTCCTCTCCGTGACCGCGGCCAGGATGTCGCGGCGCCGAGAAGGGGCGCCCGCGTGACGGGCCGCGGCGTTCCCGGCCCCGAGTCCCATCCGGCGCTCATCAAGCCCGCCGGTCCGAAGCTCGGAGTCTCTCCTCCGCGCGGCGTCCCGGGACCGCGGCGCGGGATGTTCTCCTCGCTCCGGCACCGCAGCTTCCGGCAACTACTGGACCGGCCTCTTCCTCTCCAACGTCGGGAGCTGGATGCAGACGGTCGCGCAGGGCTGGCTCGTCCTGCGCCTCTCCGATTCCGCGTCTCGTGCTCGGCCTCGTCGCCTTCGCCGGATCTCTGCCGACGCTCGTCTTCGCGCCGCTGGCGGGCGTCGCCGCGGACCGTCTACGACCGCCGCAGCGTCCTGCTCGCGGCGCAATCGGTCGCAGATGGGCTCGGCGCTCTTCTGCTCGCGGCACCACGTTCTGGCGATTCGTCTCGGTTCCCCTCGTGGCGGCTCTCGCGATCGCATCGGGGGTCGCCAACGCGTTCATGACCCCGTCCCACCAATCCCTCTTCCTCGATCTCGTGGGCCGGAGGACCTGATGAACGCGATCGCCTTGAACTCGATGCAGTTCAACCTCTCGCGGATCCTCGGCCCCATGCTCGCGGATTCACGATCGGCGCCGCGGGGGAGACGGCGTGCTTTCTCGTGAACGGCCTCTCCTTCGTCGCGCATCCTCGTTCCGCTCGCGCGCTCCCTCCCGCGGATTCGCCCGGCCACGCGCGGCCGCTCCGGGCGCCTGGGTCGACCTGCGGATCGGCCTGCGGTTCGCGAGGCGCGACCCCGTCGCCTCCCCCGCTCCTCCGCTGCATGGCGCTCGTGCCGGTTTCGGCACGCCCGCCGTGACGCTCGCGCCGCTCTACGCGAGAGCTCCTCCGAGTCGGGCCGCCGGGCTGGGCGGGATGCTCTCCGCCGTCGGCCTCGGCGCCGTCGCGACGGCTCTCTGCTCGCCTGGCGCGGCGACTTCCGCGGAAGGGGCTCGCGGTGACCGCTGCCGCCGCCGCGTTCGCGCGTCTCGCTCGCCGGGCCTCGCGCTCTCGCGCCGCTACGCCGTGTCGCTCGCCTCGCTCGCGCTGCTCGGCGGCGCGATGATGTGCTCCGTCCTCCCTCATCAACACGCTCATGCAGAAGCGTCGCCGGCCCGGCTGCGGGGACGTGTGATCTCCCTCTACGCGCTCGCCTGGCTCGGATTCGTGCCGCTCGGCAACCTCCAGGCGGGAGCCGTCGCCCAGCGCTTCGGGGCCTCCGCCTCCCTCTGGGCGGGCGCCGGCGGCATCGCCGCCACGCTCCTGGCAGTCCAGGCGATTCGTCCCATCCCTCCCGCGCCGCCGACGAGCGGCGACTCGCTTTCACGACAATGGCTGCTATATCGTCCGGCCAATGCGAAGGGCGGGTCTCGCGCCGCCGTCTCCCTCGCTCCTCCTCCGCTCGCCGCCGGCGCGAGCGGTCAGCCCGAAGAGCCGTTTCGACCCAAGGGCTCCTACGACAACTCCGTGCACCGGTTCTATCCCGGACCTCGACGCGCGCCTGAACGCCGTGCGCTTCGCCCGCTGGCGGACCTGGAGATCGCGTGGGTCTCCGGCGTGACGGAGCCGCCCTCGACCGCCGCTTCTCCGCCTACGCGCTCTTTCCTGCCGCGAACCCGCCCCGGCTTCCCGCCGGAGGCCGACCGCGTCGCTCCGCGCTTGCCCGGGACGCGGCTCCGATCTTCCGGGCGCTGCGGTGGGGACAGGTTCTCGAGCAGCAGCTGCTCGACGTCCTCGCCTCCTCCGACGCGGAGGAAAAACTCTCGGCCACGCGCCTCGATCGGGCGCTGCTCCTCTACCGGCGCGAGCGCTGGGCGCTTTCCGAGCCGGCGGAGAACGTTGCCGCAGCGCCGTTCACGGAAACGGGAGCGGGACGCGTCGAGACGGCCGGGGCGAGACTCTTCGCGCGCGCGGCCAACGATCTGACGCCCCCCGACTTCGCGCAGCAGCGATGGCACGTGAAGCAGACGATCGCCGACTTCGACCGCGGATTCGAAGTCGATCGTCCCGCGGAGACGGCGACGTACAGGGAGTCGGCGCCCGCGGTCGCGAAGGCCTTTCCCGTCGTCGCGCAGGCTCTCGACCGGCTCGAGCGGTTTCGCCGGGAGCTCCTGGAGGCCCTTCGTCCCGCCGGCACGGCGCTCGAAGCCCGACGGCGGCGCGCGAACGCGGCGCGCAGGGGTCGCGCGGCGCTTCGGAATTCCCATCGAGGGAATCGGCGAGGCCAGGTGGCCGTGACCGCCTTCTTCGTACGAGGTCTCTCATCGAGCCGACTGGGGGACTGGGAGATTGGGGGACTGGGAGAAGAATCTCGATCTGGATCTCCCAGTCTCCCAGTCCCCCGCTCTCCCAGTCTGTATTTTCTTGCGAGAGTCCTGTTATTGGCCGTTCTGCCATTGACCGCGACGGCGACGGCGCAGCTGCTGAGCGATCTCGAGCCAGAGCGCCCCGTGGCCGTGGAGGACGCGCGGCCGGTTTCGTTCCGCGCCTTCTCCGGGTCCGTGGACTGGACATACAACGTGAGGCAGGACCAGTTGAACGATTACGGCCCCGGCTTCTCGCTCCTTTACGGCATGGCGCGAGGGCTGGAGCTGGGAGGAAGCGTCCGCTACGTCACGCGTCCCGGGCGAAACGCCGCACCGCGGCATCTCCTCGGGCGACATCATTCTCCACGCGCTCTACCAGGTGAAGACCGAGTCCGCCGACTGGCCGGCGCTGGCGGTGCGAGCGGGCGTCGAGTTCCCGACGGGGCTCGACTCGAAGGGAACCGACCTCCACCTGGCGGGACTCGCGACCCGTTCCTTCGAGATGTTCCGCGTTCACGTCAACGTCCTGTGGACGCGGCTGGGCGCCACGACGAGCCTCGAGCGCAACGACCGGTTCGAAGGGATCTTCGGCGCCGACTGCGTCATCAATCCTCTCAGGGGCACCGATACGCTTCTCGTCGCCGACGTGGACGCGAGCACCAACCCGGTCCGGGGCGGGGCCGGCATCGTGGCCCTCGAGGCGGGAATCCGGCGGCGGATCGGGGTCCAGACGATTTTCTTCGCCGGAGCCGGCTCGGAGCTGACCGGAGAGCGGGACCGTGCGCACTTCAGGGTGCGCGTCGGCCTCACGCACGTCTATTAGACGGAGAACAGGTGTCAGGGAAAAGGTATCAGGGAAAATGCAGGTGTCAGGCGCCAGGTATCAGGTGTCAGGGACGGAGGTTTGGTGCCTCACCTGAAACCTGGCACCTGATACCTGACACCTGCATTTCACCTGACACCTATTAACCTGACACCGAGCCCCGTGCGTATTTTCGACTGCCACATCCACGTCCAGCCGTGGGAGCAATTGAGGCCTGAGGCTCTCGCCGTCATGAAGGGCTCGCGGCGCGACCTGCCGCGCATTGAGAGGGCGCTCGCGGATCCGGCGGCGCTGCTCCGGCTGATGGACGAGGAGGGGGTCGAGCGCGCCGCTCTGATCAACTACTCGGCCCCCGACGTCCTGGGATTCGACGAGACGGTCAACGAGTGGGTCTCGGCGTTCGTCCGCGGGCACGAGGAGCGGCTGGTCGCCGTGGGCTCGGTACATCCCCGCCTCGCCCGCGACGCGGCCTCCGAGACCGCCCACCTCTTCGACCGGCTCGGCATCCGGATGCTGAAGCTCCATCCGCCGCACCAGCTTTTCGCCGCCAACGGCTATCGCGACGGGGACGAGGCGCTCCGGCAGATCTACGCGACGGCGGAAGAGATGGGCCGACCGGTCATGATCCACACCGGCACTTCGATCTTCCCGGGCGCGCGCAACCGGTACAGCGATCCGATGGCGGCCGACGACGTCGCCGTCGATTTTCCGCGCCTCTCGATCATCCTCGCCCACGCGGGACGCCCGCTCTTCATGCCGACGGCCGCCTTCCTCGCCCGCCGGCACGGCAACGTTCATCTCGACCTCTCCGGGATCCCGCCCCAGGAAGCTCCTCGAGTACCTGCCGCGCCTCGAGGATCTCGCCGACAAGTGCCTCTGGGGGACGGACTACCCGAGCCCGGGCGTTCTCTCGATGAAGAAGAACGTGGAGGACTTCCTCGCTCTGCCGATCTCCGAGGCGGCCAAAGAGAAGATTCTCTGGTCCAATGCGGCCGCGCTGATTCGCTGACCGGGGGACCGGGAGCGACTCGGGTGGGACTGGGGGGACTGGGGGACTGCGGAGAGGGCGCCGGATGAGCATCACCCAGTCACCCAGTCTCCCTTCTCCCAGTCTGCAGGGGCGCACCAACGCTCTCGATGAAACCCATTCATATAATCGAGCGGAAGTGAAAGTCACAAGGATCCTTGTCGTCGGTGGCGGCACGATGGGCTGCGGCATCGCGGGGCTCTGCGCTCTCTCCGGCTTCGAAACGGCGATCTTCGAGGCGGACATGGGGGCGAGAGGCCGCGTGCGGGAGTCGATCGAGTCGTCCTGGCGGCGCGCGGCCGCGCGAGGGAAGCTCTCCGCGAGGGAGATCGAGGCGGCGGGCGGCCGGCTTCGGATTTTGGAACGCATGGAAGAGGAGAGCGGCGCGCGGCTCGCGATCGAGGCGGTACCCGAGTCCCTTGCGCTCAAGCAGCGCGTGTTCGAGTCCCTCGATTGCCTTTGCCCGCCCGAAGCCGTCCTCGCCTCGAACACGTCTTCGCTCTCGATCGCGGCGATCGCCCGGTCGACCCGGCGTCCCGACCGGGTCGTCGGGATCCACTTCTTCAATCCGGTCGGCGCGATGCCGCTCGTCGAGATCGTGAGCGCACCGGAGACATCCGGGGAGACGCAGGAGAAGGCCGTCGCCTTCGCGCGAGAGCTCGGCAAAGAGCCCATCCGTGTCGCCGACTCGCCCGGGTTCGCCACGTCGCGGCTGGGACTCGCGCTGGGGCTCGAGGCCATGCGCATGGTCGAGGAGGGGATCGCGAGCCCGGGAGACATCGACCGCGCGATGGAGCTCGGCTACGGGCACCGCATGGGGCCGTTGAAGACGAGCGACCTCGTCGGCCTGGACGTCCGGCTTTCGATTGCGGAGACCCTGGCGTCGGGTCTCAACGAGGAGCGCTTCCGTCCACCGGAGATCCTGCGCCGGCTCGTGGCCGAGGGACGCACGGGAAAGAAATCGGGGCGTGGCTTCTTCGCGTGGGAGGGAGACACCGCCGTCGAAACGGAGCCCGGTTCGAGGAATCCGCGATCGGCCCGTGAGAGGACATGAACGATCGCAGAGGATTGACGCTCGGCATCGTGCTCTCCCTGATCGGCGTCTTTTTTCTTCTGCGCCGGTCCGTTGCGTTTTCCGGCGCCGGTCCGACGCTGCTCCTTCTCGGGGCGATCTTCCTCGCCCTCTCCGCCTTGCGCTCGTTTCGGGGACCGCTGCTGCCGGGAGGCGTCCTCCTCGGGCTCGGAGGCGGATTCCTCCTGCAAGGCGCGCTCGAGCCGTGGCTTCCGCGCTGGGCGACGCTCCTGGCCGGCCTGGGCGTCGGCTTCCTCCTGATCGCGGCCCTCGACAAGGCCGCGGGGCACGACCGCCGAGGCCCCTGGCTCGCGCCCGCCCTGATCCTCCT
>CAWFIK010000002.1:0-744498 GCA_963815865.1 uncultured Acidobacteriota bacterium | reverse complement strand
GCGGGCAACCCTATGACCTCTTCATCGAGGACGCGGTCGAAGAGACGACGGTCTCGACGGGCAACATCTCCGCCGAGTACGGCCGCTTCACGGGAGGAGTGGTTAACGCGATCACCCGGTCGGGAGGCAACGACCTCAAGGGCTCTTTCCGGGCGACGCTCGAAAACGACCGCTGGACGGCCAACGATCCGTTCGACCGCGCCCTCGGTCTCGACAACCGCGTGGATCACGTCACGGAAAGCTACGAGGAGACGCTCGGCGGGCCGGCCTGGAAGGACCGCCTCTGGTTCTTCGCCGCCGGACGCCAGGCGAAGCTCTCCGATCCGGGCGAGACACGGCTCGTCCCGCGTGCCGGAGACGACAATCCGACTCCGACCGCCTACGTCCACTCGACCGACGAGCGGCGCCTCGAAGGCAAGCTGACGAGGCTCCCCGGTCTCGGGCTACAGCCTCGTCGCGTCGTACACCGACGTGAAGTTCGACGAAAACAACACCACGCTGAACACGGACTTCCTCCTGGACGGCGCGGGCCTCGTTCCCCGCGAAGCCCCGTATTCGCTCATGGCCATCAACGCGAGCGGCGTGCCGATCCGCGACCTCTTCCTCGAAGCGCAGTACTCGCGCAGGCGCTTCTCCTCGGAAGGCCGGCGGGGCCTTCGATCCCGACCCGATTCGGGGCACGGTGATCGTTGCCCCGCCCAGCCTCCTTCGCCGGCTACAACTCGGCGCAGGGAGTCAACGAGGACCCCGAGCAGTATGACAACGACTCCTACTCACTCAAGGCCGTGTCCTTTCTCCCGACCTCGTCCGCCGGGATCCACGATATTTATTCGGCCTACGAGCGCTTCTCCGAGTCCGCCCGGAGGAACCTCCACCGCTCGGCGAGCGACTTCTGGATCAACGGGCCCGCCTCGATCATGCGCGGAACGACCCTCTTCCCCACCTTTCGCCCGGGACAGACAAGGAACGAGTGGTATCCGATTCTTCAGCCCTCGCTGGGATCGGACCTGGTGACGGACTCCGGGTTCCTCGAGGACCGCCTCGGGCTCAACCGTCACTGGAGCTTCAACCTCGGCGTGCGCTACGACAGGAACCGCGATCGGGACAGTCGCGGCGAGCTCGTCTCGAGCTCGGGTGCATGGAGTCCGCGCCTCTCGTTCCGGTTCGACCCGAAGGGCGACGGGCGTTGGGAGGTCCACGGCGGGTACGGGCGTTACGTGGACAAGCTCCACGACAACATCGCCAATGCGGCTTCTCCCGCGGGGAACGCGACGCTCATCTGGCGCTACCAGGGTCCGTGCGTCAACTGCGATCCCTTCGCGCCGACGAGCGCCCTCGTCCCGGCGGACCAGGCCCTGCGGATCCTGTTCGATTGGTTCAACGGCATAGGCGGCACGGCGAGCCCTCCCACGGTGATGGGCGTCGTGCCAGGCGTCTCCGCGAAGATCGCGCCGGGGCTCGTGCCGCAAGCTCCTTCGAGTACACGGCGGGCGCCGGAGTCGCGCTCGGCGCGAGAGGTTCCCTGAGCGCGGACTTTCTCTATCGCGACTACCGCGATCTCTACTCGGACCGGATCGATCTCTCGACCGGGCAGAGCCCGCCTGTCTTCGGGAGCGTCCACGACCTGGCCCTCGTCGGCAACAGCGACAGGGCCGTGCGCCGCTACACGGCCGTCCAGACTCAGTTTTCCTGGCGCTTGACCGATTCCCTTCAAGCCGCCGGCAGTTACACATGGTCCCGTTTGATTGGCAACTCCCGCGGAGAAGGGCCTGCCCAATCGGCGATGCTGGTCAATGTCGACGAGTACCCCGAGTACAAGCAGGAGAGCTGGAATTTCCCGACGGGTTACCTCTCGGGCCGCGGACAGACCCAGCCGGCCGTAGACCAGCGTCACCGGGCCAGGGTCTGGCTCGTCTGGGACCTCCCGGCTCACTGGGGCAATCTTGCCGCCGCGGTCCTGGAGTCGTACGACTCGGGGCTTCCCTACGAGGCGGTTGGATTCCTCGACCCGCGCGACTACGTGAAGAACCCGGGTTATGCCGAGCCGCCGAGCACGGTCATGTACTTCTTCACCCGGCCCGGTTCCTTCCGCACCGACGACATCACCAGCACCGACCTTGCCGTGACCTGCACGATCCGCATCTTCCGAGGCGCCGAGCTGTTCGTGCGTCCCGAGGTCCTGAACCTCTTCAACGAGAAGGGGGTCGTCACGGTGGACAGCACGGTCCTGACCTTCCAGAATTCGAACGGTCAGTTCAGCAAGTTCAATCCCTTCACCGAAAAACCGGTGCGGGGCGTCAACTACGACCTGGCCCCGACATTCGGAAAGCCGACCGGCGCCGCCGACTACCAGCTTCCCCGGACATTCCGGGTCAGCATGGGTGTGAGGTTCTGACCGGGCCCGCTATCTCTCGACCGCGGTGGCCGTCGAGGCCGTCTGCTTGAAGACGCGGAAGATCATCGAGGCCGGACCGATCGTCACTTCGTCTTCGTCGGCGAGCTTCCTGGGGGCTTCGATTCTTTTTCCGCGCAAATACGTTCCGTTTCTGCTCTTGAGATCTTCCAGAACCGCTCCGCTCTCGTCGATGACGATGCGCGCGTGCCGGCGCGATACGAGAGCATCGTCGATCCAAACGACCGCGGCTTCATCGCGCCCCAGCAGGTTCTCGCCGGGGCTGAGAGCGACTTCGCGGTTGCCCCAGATGAGTCGGTAGATCAACTTCTGGCCGCCGGCGGCGGAAAGGGTTTCCTGGAGATTCTGCGCTCCTCCGCTGAAGGCGTAGCCAAAGCGATGAACGGTCCGCACGAAACGGGACTCTCGAGCGCTGTCCCCAATCGCCGATCGGACTTCCACGAGCAGGCTCGCCAGCGTGCCGTCCGAGACGAACGTGCCGGGCCAGAGGCGCTCGTGGATCTCGCTTTTGGATAGAGCTTTGGGACGGTTCTCCAGGAGCAGCTCCAGAAACTGAAAGGCCTTGGGGGAAAGGTGAACGGCCTGCCCGCGAACGGAGAGCTGCCGCGTCTCCGAGTCGAGCACGCACTCCCCGAATCGAACCCGCATCAGCTCTCCAAGAGAAATCTAGGAAATTCCGAATGTTTCTCCAACGACTTCCGGATCTCGCGTAGTTCTGATTATCCCGCAAGAGGGAACCATGAAGAACGCCACACGCAACCCCATCAGCCGTTCTCTTACCTTCCTCATCCTCGTGGGTATGGCTTTTTACGCCTCGACAGTCTCGGCAGGCGTCAACGTCTGGACGACTAATTGGCCTGAAGGCGGAAACACGCTGGCGCTCGCGATTGACCACTCGAACCCGGCCACGCTCTACGCCGGCATGTCCGGGGGCAGCGTCTTCAAGACAACCAACGGCGGCGAGACGTGGGCAGGAATCCTCAACGGTCTGGCCGGAACGTACGTCAACGCCCTGGCCATCGATCCTTCGGATCCGAGCACGCTCTATGCCGCCGGCACGTCGGACAGCGGCGTCTTCAAGAGCACGGACGCCGGGGGGAGCTGGACGGCGGTCAACACTGGTCTGAACTATCCCAGTGTGATCAGCCTTGCAATCGACCCTTTGGCGCCCGCGACGCTCTACGCCGGTACGGACGGCGGCGGCGTCTTCAAGAGCACCAACGGCGGTGAGGACTGGACGGCGATCAACACCGGCCTGATCAGTCTCGGTATCGTTACGCTTGCGGTCGATCCTTCGACTCCGGCCACGCTCTACGCGGGCACGTCCGGCGGCCTTTTCAAGAGCACGGACGGCGGAGCGCACTGGACCGGTATCCACGGAGCAGTCGTCCGGGCACTGGCCATCGACCCTTTGGTTCCGTCCACCCTCTACGTCGCAACGGAAGAAACCGGCCAATCCGGTGTCGTCTTCAGGAGCACAGACGGTGGGACGAACTGGACGGCGAGTTTCACCGGCCCCGTCGTCGTCACCCTGCCCATCGACCCTACGGCACCGACCACTCTCTATGCCGGGACTCACGACGGCGTTTTCAAGAGCGCCGACGGCGGGGAGAGCTGGGCAGCCATCAACACCGGCCTGACCGATTCCACAGTCAACGTCCTGGCGATCGATCCCTCCGCGCCGGTCACGCTTTACGCCGGCACGTACCTTGGCGGCGTCTTCAAGAGCACCAACGCCGGAGAAAGCTGGACGGCCACCAGCAAAGGCCTGACCAGCACGCCTGCTTATGCCGTCGCAGTCGATCCTTCGGCGCCGGCCACGCTTTACGCCGGGACGTTCCTCGGCGGCGTTTTCAAGAGCAACAGCGCCGAGCGAAGCTGGACGGCCATCAACAACGGCCTGACCGTCCTCACGGTCAATGCCCTGGCAGTTGATCCCTCGGCACCGGTTACGCTCTACGCCGGCACGGATGGCGGCGGCGCCTTCAAGAGCACCGACAGCGGGGAAAGCTGGACGGCAATCAACAACGGCCTGACCAGACCGTATGTCCTCGTCCTGGCGATTGATCCCTCGCCGCCGATCACGCTCTATGCCGGAACTGACGACGGCGTGTTCAAGAGCACGA
Source organism: uncultured Acidobacteriota bacterium (assembly GCA_963815865.1). Taxonomy (GTDB): domain Bacteria; phylum Acidobacteriota; class Thermoanaerobaculia; order UBA5066; family Gp7-AA6; genus JAWOLE01. The sequence continues at coordinate 739,959 of CAWFIK010000002.1, read as the reverse complement.
ATCGCGGGGAGAGCTGGACGCTGGTGAACGCCGGCTTGACCAACACCTTCGTAATCTCACTGGCCGTCGATCCTTCGACCCCGGGTACGCTCTACGCCGGCACCGACGGCGGTCTTTTCAAGAGGTCAAACGGCGGGGCGAACTGGACGGAGAGTCTCCCCGGATCCGCCGTCTGGGCCGTGGCGATTGATCCTTCAGCTCCGTCCACCCTTTACGTCGCCAGCGGACCAACTGATCAACCCGGCCGCGTCATGAAGAGCTCCGACGGCGGGGCGACCTGGAGGGAGAGTCTCCTTGGATACGCCTTCACGGCCCTGGCAATTGATCCCCAGGCACCAGCCACGGTCTACGCCGGAACGGCCGGCACCGGTGTCTTCAAGAGCATCAACGGCGGCCGGAGCTGGGCGGAAATGAACGCCGGTCTGAGCACTCCTTACGTCAACGGTCTGGCCATCGACCCTTCGACGCCGGCCAGGCTCTATGCCGCTACCGACGGCGGCGTCTACGAGTACCTGACAGCCGCCGAGCCAATGCGTCCCGGGCGCGGCTGCTCTCGCCTGCACGGGGGCCGCTTCAAGGTCACAGTCGAGTGGTCGACGCGCGCCGGCGAGAGCGGACCGGGCAGGCGGTCGGCCTGACGGCGGACGCCGGGTACTTCACGCTTTTCGACGCGTCCAACGTCGAGATGCTAGTCAAGGTCGTGGACGGCTGTGGATTTAACAGGCGCTTCTGGACCTTCGCCGGTGGGCTGACGGACGTCAACGTGGTCATGACGGTGACCGACACGCAGACCGGGGCCGTCAAAGCTATACCAATCCGCAGGGCACCCCTTTCCAGCCGATCCAGGACACCGACATTTGGGACCTGCAGCTCCGACGCGGTCGAGTCGGCTCATCCGGAGGAATCTGCCACCTCCACGCCAGCTCCGCTTCCTCCTTCCGTTGTTTCGGTGTCAGCGAACGGCAGCGATGTCTGCGTCGCGAACGCGACGACGCTGTGCCTGAACAACTCCCGCTACAAAGTGCAGGCGCAGTGGGTTACGCGCGACGGCGCGAGCGGCGCGGGCCAGGTATCCCTCGACGGGAGACACCGGCGCCTTCTGGTTCTTTTCCCCGAGCAACGTCGAGGTGGTGGTCAAGGTCTTGAACGGCTGCGCTTTCAATTCCCGATACTGGACCTTCGCCGGCGGCTTGACGGACGTCAACGTCATCCTGACGGTGACCGATACGCAGACCGGCACGATCCAGACCTGCACCAATCCGCAGGGAACTCCCTTCGAGCCGGTCCAGGACATCAACGCCTTCGCGGCATGTTTATACGGCTACTGAATGAGGCAGAGGAGGAAGAGGACGCGCATTGATCGGCGGTCTTCGCATTTGTGGAAAGCGGTTCTCTCCGCGGTCCTGGCGATTCTGGCCCGCTTTGTCCGAGCCTCGCCGTCGTCGCGCTTCGGCCGGCGTCAACACGTGGACGACGAACGGGCCAGGGGGAAACATTCAGGCGCTGGCGATCAGTCCCTCAACCCCAGCGACGATCTACGCCGGAACATACGGCGGCGGCGTCTTCAAGAGCACGAACCACGGAGAGAGCTGGAGCGCAATGAACACCGGCCTGACCAGCAACCTCGTCAACGCACTGGTCATTGATCCTTCGGCCCCCGGTACGCTCTATGCCGGTACTCAACTGGGCGGGGTGCGCAGGAGCACCAATGGCGGGGGGAGCTGGAGCGCCATCAGCATTGGTCTGAACAACAATTCTGCCGTCTCGGCCCCGCCATTGATCCTTCGGCGCCGGCAACGATCTACGCTGGCACGGAGGACGGCGTCTTCAAAAGCACCAACGGCGGGGAAAGCTGGACAGCGATCAACAGCGGCCTGACCAGGACCGCTGTCCGAGCCCTGGCCATTGATCCTTCGGCGCCCGCCACGCTCTACGCCGGTAATACCGGCGGCGTTTTCAAGAGCCGCAACGGCGGGGAAAGCTGGACCGCTGTCAACACCGGCATGACCAGCATCTTTGTCTTCTCCCTCGCCATTGACCCTTCGGCCCCGGCTACGATCTACGCCGGCGGAATCGACCACTTCGACGGTCCTCGGGCTTACAAGAGTACCAACGGCGGGGAGAGCTGGACGGCCATCAACACCGGCCTGACCAGCACCGGTGTCTTGGCCCTGGTCGTCGATCCTTCGGCTACCGGCAACCCTCTATGCCGGCACGTCGGGGAGCGGCACCCTCAAGAGCACCAACGGCGGGAAACTGGACGGCCATCAACGCTGGCCTGACCGGCACCGAGTTCTTGCCCTGGCTATCGATCCTTCGGCGCCGGCCACCCTCTACGCCGGCTCGTTCCCGGAGGCGTCTTCAGGAGCGCTAACGGCGGAGGAAGCTGGACGGTCACCACCACCGGCCTCGAACACCGCTGTCGACGCCCTGGCCATTGATCCTTCGGTGCCGGCCACGATTTACGCCGGCTCTTAAGACGGCGGGGTCTTCAAGAGCGCCACAGGCGGGGGAACTGGACGGCCCTCACTAACAATCGGACACCTATGTCGAGGCCCTGGCCATTGATCCTTCGGCGTCGGCCACCATCTACGCCGGCACCGCCTCTTGACGATTACCCCGGCGTCTTCAAGAGCACCGATGGCGGGGTCATCTGGATGCAGTCATCACCCCTACCGCCACCGAGGTCCTCGCCCTGGTCATGGATCCCTCGGAGCCGGCCACGCTCTACGCTGGCACGTGTTCCCCGGGGGGTCCTCAAGAGCACGGACGGGGAAGGGGATGGAACTTCGTCAGCCTGCCACTGGATGCCGACTCGGTCTTTCATCGCCCTGGCCATCGATCCCTCGACGCCGACCAGGCTCTACGCCGGCACGTCGGACGCCGGCGTCTTCAAGAGCACCGACGGCGGGGGGAGTTGGAGAGCCATCAACGCCGGCCTCACCGCGTACCGATGTTTCGGGCTCTAGTCATCGATCCTTCGACGCCGACCACGCTCTACGCCGGCACCACGACGGCGGCGTCTTCAAGAGCACCGATGGCGGGGAGAGCTGGACGGCCATGAACACGGGCTTGACAAAGCCCCTGTCGCGGCCCTGGCCATCGATCCGACGAACCCGGCACGCTGTACGCAGGGACCTATGGCGGCGGCGTTTTCCGGAGCACGGACACCGGCAGCACGCTGGACCGCCGTCAACGCCGGCCTCGGTAATCTGGTTGTCAACGCCCTGGCCATCGATCCTTCGATCCGTCCACGCTCTACGCGGCCACGGGTTCCGGCGTCTACGAAGTCGACGACTACCTGGTTGCGAGCCTTGCTTTCCCGGCCCGACCACTCTCTGCCTGAGCGATGGCCGTTTCCAGGTGACGACGGCGTGGGCCACTGCGACGGGCCAGGGAGTCGGGCAGGCGGTCGCCCTTGCCGGAGGAGACACGGGCTATTTCACGTTCTTCGACTCCGGGAACGTGGAGGTGGCGGTCAAGGTCCTGAATGGCTGCGGCTCGAACGGAAACTTCTGGACCTTCGCCGGGGGACTGACCGACGTCAGCGTCGTCATGACGGTGACCGACAGTCTGACCGGGACGGTCAAGACCTACACGAACCCGCAGGGGACTCCCTTCCGACCGATCCAGGACACGGGCGCGTTCGAGACCTGCGCCGCGGGCCGACGGGTGGAGTCCGGCCGTACGACGCCTCTGTTGCTGCCTCGCTTCTCCGAGGGTCGAGTCACCCGTGGAGCAACCGCGGGGCCCTGCTTCCCCGGCGCGACGACGCTTTGCCTGAGCAATTCACGCTACCAGGTTCGCGCGCAGTGGGTCGCGAGCAGCGGGCGAGCGGCGCGGGCCAGGTGGTCAACCTGACCGCCGACACGGGCGCCTTCTGGTTCTTTTCCTCGAGCAACGTCGAGGTGGTGATCAAGGTCTTGAACGGCTGCGGGTCCAATTCCCGATACTGGGCGTTTGCCGGCGGTCTGACCAACGTCAACGTGATCCTGACGGTGACCGACACGCAGACAGGCGCCATCCGGACCTACATCAATCCGCAGGGGACTGCCTTCGAGCCGATCCAGGACACAAATGCCTTCGCGACCTGTCCGTAGTGTGGGCGCTCCCCGGCGGGAATCGAGCGCAGGTCGAGAAGTCCCGCCGCATTCTTCGGTAAAGGGGTTGGTTGTCATGCGCAAATCCCCTTTCAGCGGCGGACGATCGCACGCGGACGCCTCCGCCCTTATGATCCCGGTCATACGAGGCTGAACGTTTGGTGCCGGTGGCTATCACGTAGGAACCTCTGTGCCGTTCGGCGATACGATGGTGATCCGATGAGCATTTCCGCGGGGACGCGGCTTGGCCCATACGAGATGCTGAACCTGCTCGGAGCTGGCGGGATGGGGGAGGTTTACCGGGCCAGGGACACGCGGCTTCAACGCGAGGTCGCGGTCAAGGTCTTGCCGGCAGAGCTGTCTCGTGATGCGGCTCGCTTGAAGCGTTTTGAGACGGAGGCGCGTTTGGTCTCCGCCTTGAACCATCCCAATATCGTGACGATCCACGAGGTCGGGCAGAGCGATTCCACCTCTTTCATCGTCATGGAGCTGGTGGATGGAAAGACGCTGCGGGAACTGCTCTATGCCGGTCCTCTTCCTCTGCGCAAGCTGCTCTCGATCGCCGCTCAAGTGGCCGACGGGCTCGCCAAGGCTCATGCCTCGGGCATCGTTCACCGAGACTTGAAACCCGAGAACGTCATGGTCTCGAACGACGGCTTCGTCAAGATCCTGGATTTCGGCCTGGCGAAGCTGGCGCATCCCGACTCGGATGGAGAAAAGGCGAATGAAGATCTCACGATTCCTGGCGGGACCGAACCCGGTGTCGTCATGGGGACCGTGGGTTATATGTCGCCCGAGCAGGCGGCCGGGCAACGGGTGGATTTCCGGTCCGATCAATTCTCCTTTGGCTCGATCCTCTACGAGATGGTGACGGGCAAGCGGGCATTTGAGCGGGCGACCAGGCCGGAAACACTCGCGGCGATCATTCGGGAGGAGCCAGAGCCGATCGAGAAGGCCAGTCCACGAGTCCCGGGGCCTCTGCGCTGGAGCGTGGAGCGCTGTCTGACCAAAGAGCCGTCACATCGCTACGCCTCCACCCAGGACCTGGCGCAAGATCTGAAGACTGTTCGCGATCACTTGACCGAGATCTTCGGCACGTCCGCCCCGGGGTTCGCCGCTCCTGCGCCGCACCGCTGGATCGCCGCACTCGTCGGAGTCGCGGCGGTGATTCTCCTCGCGCTCGGCTGGGTGGCCGGGCGCTCTCGAACAGAGACCCCCTGGCAGAATCCCTTGGCTGGAGCGCGCTTCACCCGGCTGACGGACTGGGAGGGCTCGGAAGTGGACGCCGCGATCTCCGCTGACGGCAAGTTCGTGGCGTTTCTCGCGGACCGCGAAGAGGGCCTGTTTGATGTCTGGGTCGCACAGGTCGGTGGAACGGGTTTCGTGAATTTGACTCACGGACGCTTTCCGGGGCTCTTCAATGCAAGGGTGCGCAACATCGGCTTCACTCCAGCCGGCACTCAGATTTGGGTTCATGTGACCGAGAAGGGCCTCGATGAGCACAGAATCTGGCTCATTCCGACCCTCGGAGGCGAGCCCCGTCCCTTCCTTCTCAATGCCGTGTCCGTGGCGTGGTCACCCGATGGAAAGCGCCTCGTCTACCACGAGCCCACGAACGGGGATCCAATCTTCCTCGCCGAGGCGAGCGGCGCGGGCGTCATCAAACGGTTCCAGGACAAGCCGGGGATTCACTGGCACGACCCGGCGTGGGGATCGGACGGACGATCGCTCTTCTTTTCGCGCGGCCTCCCGCCGGAGGACATGGATCTCTGGCGCCTTCCCGTCGCGACGGGCCCGCCCGAGCGGATGACGAAGCACAGCGCGCGGGTGCGTGATCCAACGCCCCTGGACGCCAACACGATCGTGTACTGCGCGAACGGGGAGGAGGGCCCCGGCTCCGCACTCTATGCGCTCGATGTGGGTTCCCGGATCACGAGGCGCATCACCTCCGGGCTCGAGGAGTATCTTTCGATCGCTGCGGACGCGGACGGCATGCGGCTCGTCGCCGCAGTGGCGAATCCGGATCGGAATCTCTGGACCGTTCCGGTGACCGGAGGAGTGGTCGACGAGGCGAGCGCCACGCGTGTTCCACTGTTCACGGTGCGGGCGATCCGTCCGCGGTGGGACCGCGATTCTCTGCTCTTCCTTTCATCCAAAAACGGCTCGGATCGCCTGTTCCGGAGCAGGGGCAGAGACCTCTCGGAGCTTTGGAATCCGATCGGAGGCTCGATCAGCGGGGCGCCCGCTGTTTCCCCGGATGGTGCAAGTATCTGTTTTCCCGTTCGAAGGGACGGCCGCACTCAGCTACAGGTCATCGCTTCGGACGGAACGAACCCGCGCACCCTCGGGACGTCCCTGGAGCCTCATGACAGCGCGACCTGGTCGGCGGACTCGAAGTGGATTGCCGTATCCGCGACCGACGAGAAGGGCTCCGGGCTCTTCAAGGTGCCCCTGAACGGCGGAGCTGTGGTGCAACTTGTCACGGGAATCCTCTGGAATCCGGTCTGGTCGCCGGACGGCCGCTTCATTGTCTACTCGGAATCGATTGGCGGACCGATGCGGCGCCTTCGCGCGGTGTCGGCAGCGGGGATATCGCATCCCGTTCCGGAGCTGACGGTCGTGTGGACAGGTGACTTGACAGGGGACCGATACCGCTTCCTCAACGACAGCAGACATCTCATCGCGCTGAAGGGACCGTCTCGGAAGCAGGACTTCTGGTTGGTCGATCTCGAGACGGGAAAGGAGCGACAACTCACGAACCTCAAGTCGGGATACGAGCCGAAGAGCTTTGACGTTTCGCCCGACGGTCACCAGATCGTGTTCGACCGCGTTCGCGAGAACTCCGACATCGTCCTGATCGACCGAGTCCGGCGATGAGGTCTCGCCAAGTCACGTACCGGCGGCCGAAGCCATGACAGAGGGAGCGGAGTAGTAGCTATTTCTCGACCGCGGCAGCCGTCGAGGCCGTCTGCTTGAAGACGCGGAAGGTCATCGAGGCCGGCCCGATCATCACCTGGTCTTCGTCGGCGAGCTTCCTGGGGGCTTCGATTCTTCTTCCGCGCAAATACGTTCCGTTTCTTGCTCTTGAGATCTTCCAGAACCGCTCCCCTCTCGTCGATGACGATGCGCGCGTGCCGGCGCGATACGAGAGCATCGTCGATCCAAACGACTGCGGCTTCGTCGCGCCCCAGCAGGTTCTCGCCGGGGCTGAAGAGCGACTTCGCGGTTGCCCCAGATGAGTCGGTAGATCAACTTCTGGCCGCCGGCGGCGGAAACGGTTTCCCGAAGTTGCTGCGCTCCTCCGCTGAAGGCGTAGCCAAAGCGATGAACGGTCCGCACGAAGCGGGACTCTCGAGCGCTGTCCCCAATCGCCGATCGGACCTCCACGAGCAGGCTCGCCAGCGCGCCGTCCGAGACGAACGTGCCGGGCCAGAGGCACTCGTGGATCTCGCTCTTGGATAGAGCTTTGGGACGGCTCTCCAGGAGCAGCTCCAGAAACTGAAAGGCCTTGGGGGAAAGGTGAACGGCCTCGCCGCGGACAGAGAGCTGCCGCGTATCCGAGTCGAGCACGCACTCCCCGAATCGAACCCGCATCCGCACTCCCATAAGAACCCAAGAACTTTCTAGTGTTTCGCCAACGACTTCCAGGACGTCGCGGCGTTCTGATTATCCCGCAAGAGGGAAACCATGGGAAATACCGGTGCGTGTCTGGTTCTTCCCCGAGCAACGTATGAGGTGGTCAAGGTCTTGAACGACTGCGGCGTCAACTTCCGGTACTGGGCGTTCGTCGGCGGGCTGACGGACGTCAACGTAATCCTGACATCGCCAGGTACCCAGACCGGCGCCCTCCTGACCAACACCAATCCCACTCCGGCGGGCCGCCGTCGCGGTGGATCGGCGCCCGGGTCGGTCTTGATCCTTTCCTGCAGGGCTCCGCCGATGCGCTTGATGACATAACCAGGCAGGGCACTACGTCCACGAAGTAAAAAGGAGAACAAGATGTCAATGAACCCTCTCAGAAACAGGCTGGCCCTGGTAGTCAGCCTCGGCGTCGTCATTCTTTTCGGCGCGGTTGCGTATGCGGCCACTACTGTCATACTGGCTGTTGGGACCATTCCCCACTCGGAGTTCTTCAACGGCCCGGCCACAGTGACCGTGCGAACACTCACTATAGAGCCCGGTGAGGTGCTCGCCTGGCACTACCACCCCGGGTATGCCTTCAACGTCGTCAAGAGCGGAACGCTGACCACGGAGGACGGGTGTGGCGGGGAGGAAACGTTATTGTCGGGCAGGCCTTCGAGGAAGTGGAGGGCCGTGTGCACAGGGCCAAGAATCTCGGGACCGAGGAGGTCGTGGTGTACAACACCTTCATTGTCCCGGAGGGAGACCCGACGACAGTGAATACTCCGAATAATGAGCGCCAGTGTGGTCCTCCACGAAAGCGTCAGCGAATGCAGGGACTACGGCTGGATGAACTTTACTCACCCGAGCAATTTCAGCAATCAGGGTAGCTGTATTGACTACGTTAATCACCGGCCCTTGACCGTCGTGCCTCTTCCATGACGTCTGGTGAGGCTTAGCACTGGGGCCGAGCTCAACGGCGCCGTCACGCTGAAGCGGCCGCTCGTCTACCTGCGGCAGCGGCCCCGACGCCCAACGGCCTGCGGCTCAGCGGCGCGCGCATGCGCGCCCGCTGCAGCCGCGTGTTCGGCGAAGCCTTGATCAAGTGGCCACCGCGGCCCGCCACCTTCCACGTCCGGAAGCTCGCAGTTCTGTCGCGCGACTTCCTGAACGTTGACCGGGAGTGTCTCCAGACGCCCGGTGGAGAGGTCATTATGAGCGGCCCGTTTTCGGGCCGGCGTCCCGCACTCGCAGTAGTAGCGTCGAGAAGCGGCGGCGGCCGCAATTCGGCTCGGCGGAGAGGCGGGCGCTCATCGAGCACGCAGTCACCGTCGGACCCGCTTCTCGCTCCCAGAAAAACCCAAGAAATTTCCAGTGTTCTGCCAATGACTTTTCCGACCCCGCCGCGATTCTTGATTATCGCGCAAGGAGGTAACCATGAAGAACGCCACACTCATCCGCATCAGCCGTCCATTCCGCTCCTCATCCTCGTGGGCCTGGCTTCTCCGCCCCGACAGTCTCGGCGGGCGTCAACACGTGGACGACCAGCGGGCCGACAGGGGGAGACGTTCGGGCGCTCGCATCGACCCGACGGACTCGGCCACGGTGTATGCCGGCACGGCGCACGGCGGCGTTTTCAAGAGCAACGATCGGCGGAGGCACTTGGAAGCCGTCAACACCGGCCTGACCAATACTCGGCGTGGTTCACTGGTCATCGATCCTTCGGCTCCGGCCGTCCTTTACGCCGCGGGCACGGCACCGGCGGCGTCTTCAAGAGCACGAACGGCGCGGGGAGCTGGACGGCCATCAACGCCGGCCTGGCCGACACTGATGTCAATGCTCTGGCCATCGACCCTATGACTCCAGCTACGCTCTACGCCGGCACGGGCCGCGGCGTCTTCAAGAGCATAAACGGCGGAGGCAGTTGGAACGGTGTCAACGCCGGGCTGACCGATTTTGTGTGGATGCCCTGGCCATCGATCCTTAGGCGCCGGCCACGCTCTACGCTGCGAGCGAAGGTGGCTACAAGAGCACCAACGGCGGAGAGAGTTGGACGTTAACCATCTCAACGTGGGTCAACTCCGGGGTCCTTACCCTGGCATCGACCCTACGGCTCCGTCCACTATCTACGCCGGCACCTTCGGCGAGGATGCTTCTTCAACGGCTCCGGCGACCTCTTTCGGAGCACCGACGGGGGCGCTCACTAGGGAGCCGACGGCCTAACCACGAAGTCTTTGCCCTGGGCATTGATCCGTCCACGCCGACCGCGCTCTATGTCGGCACGGCTGGAGGCGTCTTCAAGAGCACAGGCCTCGGGTGGATGGAGAGCCTCCAAGGCGCGGGCGTCCCGTCTATGCGCTGGCGATCGATCCTTCGGCACCGGCCACACTCTATGCCGCCACGTTTTACGGCGTTTTCAAGAGCATCGGTGCGCGGCGACGGGTGGAAAGCCGTCAACGCCGGCCTGGTCGCCACTCGGCGAATGCCCTGGCGATCGACCCTTCGGCGCCGGCCACGCTTTATGCCGGCACATGGACGGCGGCGTTTTCAAGAGCACAAACGGCGGGGGGAGTTGGACGGCGATCGGCGTCTGGGCACTGGACTTTACCCTATGTCATCAGCGCCCTGGCCATCGATCCTTCGGCGCCGGCCACGCTCTACGCCGGCACGACGGGCGGCGGCGTCTTCAAGAGCATCAACGGGGGGGAGAGCTGGACGGCGATCAACGCCGGCCTGACCTCCAGTTATGTCAGCTCCTGGCAATCGATCTTTCGGCGCCGGCGACGCTCTATGCCGGCATAGACGAGGGCGGTAGCGTGTTCAAGAGCACCAATGGCGGGGAGAGCTGGACCTCCGTCAACAGCGGCCTGACCTCACCGCCTCTCTGCTCTGGCGATCGACCCTTCGGCGCCGGCCACGCTCTACGCTCGGGCATCGGCGTCTTCAAGAGCACAAACGGCGGTGCGAACTGGAAGGAGAGCTCTCTCGGCGGACGCGGTCTATTCGCTGGCGATCGATCCTTCGGCGCCGACGACGCTTTACGCAGGCACCTATCCGCGGCGTCTTCAAGAGCATCGATGGCGGCGCGAATTGGACGAACGTCAGCGCGGGCATCCCCAACACGCTCATCGTGACTCTGGCCATCGATCCTTCGGCGCCGGCGACGCTCTATGCAGGTACCGACACCGGCGCAGGTACCGAGAGCGGCGGCGTCTTCAAGAGCACGGACGCTGGCAGAACCTGGACGGCCATCAACGCCGGCCTTCGCAATCCCATGGTCCACACCGTGGCCATCGACCCTTCGATGCCGAGCAGGCTCTATGCCGGCACGGACGGCGGAGTCTACGAAGTCCACGACTACGGCGCCGTCGGCGCACTCGATCTGTCGGTCGGTACGGACGATAAGACTCGCGTCCTCTTCACCGAACCCGATCGTGCTGTCTTTCGGAGTTTCGACAATTCGGGAAAATCCACCAGCGACGGCCCGCATGGTCCCTACAGCGGCTGGAGTGCGAGAGCTGTGGCGGATGGCTCGGACGGCCTGACGCGCGTGCTTTGGAATAACGTCGATGGCAGGGCGGCGTTCTGGCTCCTTGGGCCGACCGGCAATCAAGCCTCCTATGTCTATGGTCCTAAGGCCGGCTGGACGGCTGTGGATGTGTCGGTGGGCCGCGACGGCACGACGCATCTCTTGTGGACGAACATCGATGGCGGGACGGAGCTCACGAGCGTGGCAGTTTCCGGCGCTCTGGTCGGGGACACCACGTACGGTCCCTTCAGCGGCTGGATCGCTCGATCGATCTGCGATGGAGCGGACGGCCTGACGCGGGTTCTGTGGAGCGATACTGATGGAAGGGTGGGACTTTCGTTGATCGATGCGGGGCAAATCGTCTCCTCCTATCGATTTGCGCCCGATCCGGGGTGGACGGCGCGTGACGTAGCGGTGGCCAGCGACGACCGGGCGCGCATCCTCCTCGTCAACGCCGACGGCCGGATGACTCTCTGGAGCGTTGACAATTCCGGCACGGTGACGAACTCCGGGACAGTTTACGAGCCTCCGGTGTCCGGCCAGACTGCCAACCGGATCTCTGCGGGCGCGGATACCTTGACGCGCGTGCTCTGGACGAGTCCGGAGGGGGCCGGGACTGTGTGGTTGATGAGCCTCGACAACGTCTTGCAGAGCTCCTTCAACTTCTGCGGCGACTTCGGGGAGAGCTCGGGGTGCGGCGACTGGGACTACTAACCGGGCGCGATCGGCGGCGATCGCGACGATCGCCCTGCGGGTTGAGGGACAGAGTGTCGATCTGCTTGGCGCGAGGGACTGATCGGCGCGATAGGCTTTCGGGGCCGACGGATTTGGGCCGACTGGAGGAGGCGCATGCCCCAGGATCTTTCGACCCTGCGTAACTTCTTTGTTTTTGGCCGATGGGCGAACCAGACGATTCTCGAATCGGCCGCGGTTCTGACGCCCGAGGAATACGCGCGGCCGATCGGGGGAGCTTCGGGTCGGTGCAGGGGACGCTCTTCCACATCTATGGGGCCGACTGGGTCTGGCTCGAGCGGTTTCACGGGCGTTCGCCGCGGGCGATGCCGGAGGGGGAGGAGCGCCTGGCGCTCGATGCGCTCACGCGGAAGTGGCGCGAGGTGGAAGCGGGGCAGGATGCGTTCATCGCATCGCTCACGCAGGAGCGGATGGAGGAGCCGCTCTCCTACGTCGCCTTTTCCGGAGATGGCTTCACGCGCCGGCTCGGCGACGCGCTGCTGCATCTGGCCAACCACGGCACGTACCACCGCGGGCAGGTCGCGACGCTCCTGCGCCAACTCGGCCACAAGCCGGCCTCGACCGACTACCTTCGCTTCATCGATGCTCTGGAAGGTTGAGCATGGCCGACGTCCGAGTTTCGCCGGCATGGCGGGCGCTGTCGATCGGACCCGTCAGGGTAAAGTCTTCGACAGGACCAGGGAGCCGACGCGCTCGATCTGACCGAAGTGGTCGTCGTGAGTCAGGACAATCGCTCCGACGTTCGCGGCTGTCGCCGCGATCCAGATGTCGTTGGTGGGGATGGGAGTTCCGGCGCGGCGCAGGGCGACCGCGATCTCGGCGTAGACGCGGGCGACTTCACCGTCTACGACGAGCTCGTTGACGACGGGGTTGGCCAGGAACTCGCGAAGCTCGGCGACATTTCGCTCGAGGCGGCCCCCCGCCAGGAATCCCATCCAGAGCTCCCCGAGGACGACGGAGGGCACGCCGATCCATTCGGCGGATTCCAGGAGGCTTACGACACGCTCGTCGCCGCGCTTGAAATGGCTGTAGGCCGAGGTGTCGAGACAGTACCGGCTCAACGCCAAAGATCCTCGTCGATCGCTTCCGTGGCTTCGAGCGCCTTCGAGAATCGTTTCAGCTCGGCTTCACTCCAGGTTCCCGCCAGCCGGCGCAGACCGTTCTTGCGTCCGTGAGGCACGGCCACGTCCAGTCCCTGGCCGAGCAATTCGATGACCGTCTTGTTCAGCGACTTCCCGCGACGGCGGCGCTCCTTTTCCAGGGCCTTTGCAATCGGGGGCGGCAGGTTGCGGACCGTCAGGTGCTTCATGCTTATGCATTCTATGACTGTATCTTGATGCAGTCAACTTCGGCGCTGGTTGTCGTGCTGTTAGCTTTAGCGGCATGGTCATGCGGGCGATCGTACGGGGGCCGGGGAGGAGGTATCCGGAGGCGTTGACCCGGTTGGAGCCTCGGCCGGAGGTGGACCTTGAGCTGGCTCGGCGGCAGCACCGGGGGTATGTCGCGACGCTGCGGCACGTGGGGATCGAGGTGACGGAGCTTGCGCCGGACGACGAGCATCCGGACGCTGTCTTCGTTCAGGACCGGGTCTGCGTCGTGGACGGGCGCGCGATCGTCGGACCTTCCGCGGTCGCGTTCCGGCGCGGAGAATCCGAGCCGATCGTCGAGGTGCTCGCGCGGTCCTTTCCAGTCGTGGAGCTGCCGGCGCCTTGCGGCCTGGATTGGGGAGACGTCCTGATCACGGAGGACGCGCTCTTCGTCGGGATGTCGGAGCGGTCCAACGAGGCGGCGGTCGAGGCGCTTCGCGCGATTCTCGGCTCGACGCGCGCCGTGGAAGGGGTCGTTCTGCCTCCCGATCTCCTTCACCTGCTGAGCGGGTGCGTCTCCCTCGGAGATCGCCGGCTGCTCGCCGTGAAATCTCTCGAACCGTTCGCGCGGTCGAGAGGATTCGCCGTCGTTCCGGTCGCGGAGTCGGAGCCGTCCGCCGCGAACGTTCTGATTCACGAGAAGTGGGCGATCGTCCCGGCCGGTTATCCCGAGACAACGGCCCGGATCGAAAGTGCGGGCTTTCGAGTGCAGCGAATCGCGGTGAGCGAGTTCGAGAAACGCGACGGCGGCGTGACCTGCCTCTCCGTCCTCTACTGAATCGTTCCTGCGGGTCCGTCCGCGACCATTGAATGACGGTCAGCGGTCGCAGCCGAGGGCGAAGCTCAGAGCAACGCACACCTCGCGCAGTCGCTGAGGGGACAACTGGGCAAGGCGGCGGCCCAGGGCCTCCTGGCGGACTGTCATGACGTTGTGGAGGTTTGCCACACAGGGCTGGCGCAGGCCATCCTCCGGACCGAGAGCCACTTCGGAGGGGACCCCTCGGATTGTCGACGTGATGGGCGCCACGGTCACGCGAGAGAGATAGGGGATCGCGCTTCCGCGAGTCAGGATGAGAACCGGCCGCTCCTTGTCCGGTTTAGGGAACCGGTAGAGCCGGACCTCGCCCCGCTCTAATCGTCCGGCCAATCGGCCACCTTGTCCCATGCGGCGGGCTCGTCCAGGGAGTCCGGGTATCGGAGATAGCCGTCCCGGTCCCGCCCTTCCTTCTGTCGCAAATCCAGTTGCTTCAGGTGCGCCCGAAGAGCGTCTCGAAAAAGCGCCGACCGGTTTGTCTTCAGCTTCCTGGCCGCGCGATCCGCCAGGCGGAGGAGCTCGCTGTCGAGAACGATCTGGATCGTCTCCATGTTGTGGAGAGTACTCCACAGTATACTCGACAGTCAATCACGCTTCGGTCAGGGCGATGGACGGTAGGATCGGATTGTGAATCTGCCTTTTGCTCCGCCGCTCGCGCCGATGTTGTCCGCGGCGGCGCGGACTCTGCCCGGAGGCGAAGGGTGGCTGTTCGAGCCGAAGTGGGACGGGTTCCGGACGCTCGTGTTCCGCGACGGCGACGACATCCTCCTGCAGAGCCGGGACGAGAAGCCGATGAATCGGTATTTTCCCGAGCTCCTCGCGCCGCTCGCCGCCGCGCTCCCGGAGCGCTGCGTCGTGGACGGCGAGGTCGTCATCGTGGGAGCGGGCGGGCTCGACTTCGAGGCGCTGCTGCTGCGCATCCATCCGGCCGCTTCGCGCGTGAAGCTCCTCGCGGAGGAGACTCCAGCGTCCTACGTCGCCTGGGACCTCCTGGCGCTGGGCGATGAGGACCTGCGCGAGGCGCCGCTCGCGAAGCGCCGCGGGAGGCTGGAAAAGGCTCTCGCCCGCGCGGCGTCTTCCGTGCACCTCTCGCCGGCGACGCGCGACCGCGCGCTCGCCGAGGACTGGTTCCGCCGCTTCGAGGGCGCCGGGCTCGACGGCGTGATGGCCAAGCGACTCGATTCGCCGTACCGGGCCGGCGAGCGCACGATGGTCAAGATCAAGCACACGCGCACGGCCGACTGTGTCGTCGCCGGTTTTCGCTGGCACAAGAACGGCGCGGGCACGATGGTCGGGTCACTCCTGCTCGGGCTCTACGACGAGGAGGGCACGCTTCACCACGTCGGAGTCGCCGCGGCGTTCACGACCACCGTCCGCAAGCAACTCGTTGAAGAACTGGCACCCCTGCGCGAGAAGGCGCTCGAGGCGCACCCCTGGCGCGGCTGGGCAGAGGCGCAGGACGAGGCGGCCGTGAAGGGGCAGCGCCTGCCAGGTGCCACGAGCCGGTGGAATCGCGGGAAGGACTTGAGCTGGGAGCCGCTTCGGCCCGAGCGCGTCTGCGAGGTCTCTTACGACCACATGCAGGGAACGCGCTTCCGGCATGCCGCGCAATTCGTGCGCTGGCGTCCGGACAAGCGCCCGAAGGATTGCCGCTACGATCAGCTGGAAGTGACGCCGGCCTACGAGCTCGAGCGCGTCTTTGGCGCGCGCGGCTCGCGCCGAGCGGATCGCCACTCGCTCGACGGGTCGTAATCGGGATCGGGGGACTCCCCGTCAGGGCGCTCCTCCTCGGGAACGTGGCGCAGGTTGATCCGGATCCGTGTCCACGTGCTCGAGCGGCCGCGCATGGAGTCCACCAGGACGTCGTCGGCTTGCAGGTGCGCCGCGGCCTCGGGGTGACGCGCCTTCCAGCGCTCGAGGCCGGCGAGGGCGTCGTCCTTCTGCTTCGCGTTCGCGACCGTGATGAGCGGCTGCGTCGATTGGCGCCGGCCGGCCTTCTTCTCACCGTCCGTGCCTTTCCGGCGCGATGGCGCGACGCGCGGCGGCTCGTCGGATTGCTTCCTGTAGTGCGGCGGCCACGGCGCGTCGCCGAGGCCGTCGGCTTCCTGCGCGGCGGAAAGCTCGAGCAGTCCTTCGAGCGATCCGGCGGAGTCGTCGATGCCGGCCGATGCGTCGCCGCGCTCGGCGAATCTGGCGGGAGCCGTGACGAGGGTAAACGCCGCCGGATCGCAGTCGGCGACCTCGTCCCACTCGAGCGGCATCGACACGCGCGCGTCGGGCGTGGGCCGCACGGACCAGGCCGACGCCACCGTGCGGTCCTTCGCGTTCTGGTTGTAGTCGAGGAAGACGCCGTGCCGCTCCTCCTTCCACCACTTGCTCGTCGCGAGACCGGGCGCGCGCCGCTCCACCTCCCGCGCGATGGCGAGCGCCGCGCGGCGCACCTGGTCGAAGCCCCAGCGCCTCTCGATGCGAACGTTGACGTGCATGCCGCGCGACCCAGAAGTCTTCGGCCAGCCGAGCAGGCCGCGCTCCGCGAGCACGTCGCGCACGAGGAGCGCGACGCGCCGCACGTCGTCCCAGGCGACGCCCGGCCCGGGATCGAGATCGACGCGCAGCTCGTCCGGATGCTCGAGGTCGTCGGCGCGCACCGGGTGCGGGTTCAAGTCGATGCAGCCGAGATTGACGATCCAGAGAAGCTGCGCCGCGTCGCGAACGACGATCTCCCGCGCCGTCCGGCCCGATGGAAAAGCGAGCTCGACCGTCTCGACCCAGTCGGGATGCGTCTCGGGCGCGCGCTTCTGGTAGAAGGGCTCGCCCTCAGCGCCGTTGACGTAACGCTTCAGGACGATCGGCCGTCCGGCGATCCCGCGCAGGGCGCCATCGGCGACCGCCGCGTAATACCTCGCCACGTCGAGCTTCGTGTGCCCGGCGCGTGGAAAGAAGACCTTGTCCGGATTGGTGATGACCACCTCGCGGCCGGCGGTCTCCAGGACGGTCTGATCCCCTTTGCCCATCGGGGGAGTCTTGCCGGTTTCGCGCACGGCGCGCAAGGCGCGCGCCGGATCCGGACATCGCGCGACGCGGGATAATCGAGCGTGTCCGTGCGAATCTGGAAGGCCGGGAATCACGAATTGGCGCAGACGGTAGTGCGCTCGCACCACGAGCCGCGGGAGGAAGTCGTCCTCGAGATGCCGGCGGGCGGGAGCGCGCGGTGGAGAGTCCTGTCCGTCGAGAAGGACCCGCACGGCTGGAAGATCACGGCGACGCGGTGCTTGTCAGGGTGCCGTGAGCACGCGGCCTCGATCGGCGGGAAGTGAAGGCTCGCCCGTGATCCGGCGCTCCGCCGCCTGTCCTCCTCCCCTCGGCGTCGCGGCCCGGGGACCGTGCGACGAGGGGATTCTGCACGGTGCCGGCGACGCGGAGGCTCTCGCTCCGGGCGCCGCGCGGTGGATCCTCGCCGCGTCCGTACTCGGATCGAGCCTCGCGTTTCTCGACGCCAGCGTGGTCACCGTCGCGCTGCCGGTGATCCAGAAGAACCTCGACGTGTCCGCTTCAGCGGCCCAGTGGGTCGTCGAGGCCTATTCGCTCTTCCTCACGTCTCTCGTCCTTGCCGGGGGCTCGCTCGCGGACCGGTTCGGGAGGAGGCGCACGTTCGAGACCGGCGTCGTGCTCTTCGCGGCCGCCTCGGCGGCCTGCGGCCTCGCGGGCGGGCCGGCGTCTCTCATCGCCGCGCGGGCGGCACAGGGCGTCGCCGCGGCGCTTCTCGTCCCCTCGAGCCTGGCACTCCTCGGAGCCGGGTTTCCCGCAGCCGAGCGAGGCCGCGCCGTGGGCTCCTGGTCGGCGCTGACCGCGATCGCGAGCGCCGTAGGGCCCGTTCTCGGCGGTTGGCTCATCTGCGCCGTGTCATGGCGCGCGGTCTTCTTCATCAACCTCCCCCCGGCGGCGGCGCTGCTCGCGATCTCGCGCACGAAGGTCCCCGAGAGCCGCAACCCGGACGCCGGGGGGCTCGACGTTTCCGGGGCCGCGCTTGCGACGATCGGCCTCGGAGGCCTGGTGTTCGGGCTCATCGAATCGGGCGATCGCGGATGGCGTGACCAGCTCGTGTGGGCCTCGCTCGCGGCCGGCGCCGCGGCTCTCGCCGCGTTCTTCGTCGTGGAGAGCAGGAGCAGGAACCCGATGGCGCCGCTGGCGCTCTTTCGCGACCGGGCCTTCGCGGCGGCGAACCTCCTGACGTTCTTCCTCTACGGGGGACTCGGAGCGGCGTTTTTCTTTCTTCCGTTCGACCTCATCCAGGCGCGCCGGTACTCGCCGCCGGCCGCCGGCGCGGCGCTCCTCCCGCTGGTCGTCATCGTCTTCGCGCTGTCCCGCGCCGCGGGATCTCTCTCGGACCGGACGGGCGCGCGCCTGCCGTTGACCGTCGGGCCCGCGCTCGCGGGAGCCGGGTTCGCGCTTCTCGCTGCGCTCCCGGCGGGCAGTTACCCCGCGACCGTCCTCCCGGGGATCTGCGCGGTCGGCCTCGGCCTCGCTCTGGCCGTCACTCCTCTGACGGCGACCGTCCTCGGCTCGGTCGATTCCCGGGAGACGGGGGCCGCGTCCGGGATGAACAACGCCGTCGCCCGTGTCGCGGGGCTCCTCGCGATCGCGGTCCTCTCCGCCGTTGCCGCCGGCCGCTTCGGCCATGCGCTCGATCGCAATCTGGCGGAGGCGGGCTTCTCGACTCCCGATCGAATCGTTCCGAGCGCCGAGCGCAAGAAACTCGCCGCGGCGAGCCCTTCGCCGTCGCTCTCGGAAAGCGACCGTGCCCGGGCCCAGATCGCGATCACCCGTTCGTTCGAAGATTCCTTTCGCCTCGTGATGGGCGCGGCCGCGGGGCTCGCCCTTCTCGCCGCGGCGTGCGGCGCCATCGGATTTCCGGCGAATCGGGGCCCTGCGGCTGAACGATAATCGTCGCAATGGGCGTCGCGAGGCTGCTGCAGGCCCTGGAAGAGGTCATCTTCGAGGTCGCGTGCCTCGGCGTGCTGCTGCCCAAGACGTTCTTCTTTCTGGCGTTCTCGCCGCGCAAGGCGTACGCGTACGTCGTCGAAGAACTGCAGAAGAAACCGGAGGAACGATTCGACCGGTTCGCGTCCCCCCTGATCCTCTGGTCCGTCGCGGGGATCCTCCCGCACTACATCATTCTCAGCGTCTTCGCGGCCAATCCGACGGCCAGCAAGGTTCTCGCCGCGAACACCGATGACCTGCTTCTGAAGATGCTCGCGCTGCCGGCGGAGACCCGCTTCGTCTCGTTGACGATCCTCGCGGTGTCGCTCCCGCTGGCGTTTGCCGTGGTGATCGCGCGCGAAAGGAAGCAGGAGACCGCTCGGAGCTCGCTGCGCGAGCCGCTCTATACGCTCTGCTACTGCACGGCCCCGGTCTTTCTCGCGGCCACGCCGCTGTGGGCTCTCTGGGAAGCCAAAGTGAGCGGCGTCTTCCCGCAGGCTAAGTTCGTCCTCCAGCCTTATGGCGCCGCGCTCGCCTTCTGGATCGCCTGGATCGGAGCGTCTCTCTTTCGCCAGCACCTGGGCGTGGAGCGGGGGAGAGCGCTCCTCTTACTCGGCAAGGCCTATTTCGTGTTCTTCGGCGTGGTCGCTCTTCTCGAAATGGGAATCATCCTGATCCTGGGCACCCTGATCCTCGGGCCTCACTGACCCGCCAGATCATCTGGTTCGACTCCTTTTATAGCCGGGGACCGGGCCGGCAGACCTCCCAATATCGCGCGGCGATGAATTATTTCTGGAGTCTCCGGGCGTCGTGGCCGGGAGGGGAGGAGTAGCCTTGGTCCACGGAAAGGGGGAGAGAGCGATGAAGACGACGCGACGCGGGTTCATGAAGGCCGCCGGGGCGGGGGCGCTTGGCGCGACGTTGATCCCGCGCGCGCTGCTGGCCCGGGCGCCGGGCGTATCGGACGGCAAGCCCTACGACGTGGCCGTCGTCGGCGCCGGCGTCTTCGGCGCGTGGACCGCTTACCGTCTGGCGGAGGCGGGGCGCCGCGTCGCGCTCGTCGACGCCTACGGCCCGGGCAACGCCCGCGCGAGCTCGGGCGGCCAGACCCGCGTCATCCGGATGGGGTACGGCGATCAGGAGATCTACACGCGCTGGTCGATGCGCTCGCTGGAGGTCTGGAAGTCGCTCCTCTCTCCGCTCGGTCTGCCGTCGCAGTTCCAGGAAGCCGGCGTGCTCTGGATGGCTCGCGGCGAGGACCCGTTGACGACGAAGACGCTCGCGACGCTGCAGCGGCTCGGCGTCGTGCACGAGCGTCTCTCCCGCTCGGAGCTCGATCGCCGCTGGCCGCAGATCGATTTCGGCCCGAACACCTGGGCGATTTACGAGCCCGAAAGCGGCTTTCTCGCGGCGTTCCACACGGTCCAGGCGGTGGTTCAGATGGCGCAGTCCTCCGGCGCCGAGTACTTCCAGGAGGCCGTCCTCCCGCCGGCGGGCAAGGGGCGGATGAGCTCGGTCGCGACGCGGTCCGGAAAGTCAATCCGGGCGGGCACGTTCGTCTTCGCCTGCGGCCCCTGGCTGCCGAAGGTCTTTCCCGATCTGCTCGGCGATCGAATCTTTCCGACTCGTCAGGAAGTCTTCTACTTCGGCCCGCCTCCGGGCGACGAGCGCTTCCGCGCACCGGCGATGCCGGTGTGGGTGGACTTCGCCGAGGAGATCTACGGCATTCCGGATTTCAAGGGGCGCGGCTTCAAGGTCGCCCCCGATCACCACGGCCCGGCCTTCGACCCGGACACGGGCTCCCGCGTCGTGACGCCGGAGACCCTGGCCGGCGTCCGGAAGTTCGTGGCCCGGCGCTTTCCCGCCTTGAAGGACGCGCCGCTCGTCGCGAGCGAGGTGTGCCAGTACGAAAACACCTCCAACGGCGACTTCCTGATCGACCGCCATCCCGAGCGCGACAACGTGTGGCTCGTGGGCGGCGGCTCCGGCCACGGGTTCAAGCACGGACCGGCATTGGGCGAGTACGTGGCCGCCCGCATCCTGGAAGGCGGCCAGGTCGAGCCCCGCTTCTCCCTCGCCACCAAACAAAAGGTCCAGAAACGCGCCGTCTACTGACCGTCGCTCGCGCTTGCGCGGGATCTGCGCCCTTCGGTCGCACCGGCGAGCGACTCGGCCGGTTGCGGCCTCGATCGCTCGCCGGGTCGCCGTGCTGCGCGCTCGCTCCCGCGGCGCGAGGCTCCTCCGTCGATTACCTCGGGAGACTCCTCGCGCCGCGAACCAGGGAACTCGTTAGAAATCGACTCGGGTGTTGAGGCCGAACGTCCGGGGCTGGTTGGTCAGGTAGCCGATGCGGGCAAGGGTGCCGCGCTCCTGGTCCAGCGCGAGGAAGGCCCGCTCGTCCGTCAGGTTGTTGCAGAAGAACGCCAGGTCCCAGTTGCCGTGGCGCACGCCCAAACGCAGGTTCACGAGGTCATAGGCCGGCAACAGTGGATTGTACGTGAAGGTCGTCTGCGTCAACGGGCCGCCGATGGTGTGGCCCACTGTGGGGTTGAGCAGGTTCAGCGTGCCGAGGAGGTTGTCGCCGACCTGCGTGAAGCGCGAGCCCACGTGCGTGTAAGTGCCGGTCGCGTAGCCCTGGAATCCTTCGGCAACCGGCTGCTGGTAGGTCAACGCGAGAGCCGCCTGGAACTTGGGCACGCTCGGCAGCCGCGCGCCGCTCTCGATGCCGGAGACGACGCTGACGACGCCGCTTTTGTCCGTCGAGGTCACGGTGGACCGCAGGGTCGAGTTGTTGTATCCCGCCGAGACGGCGAAGTCGAAGTGGTCATTCGGCGCCGCCCCGAATTCGAATTCCCCTCCCACGCTGCGCGCCTTCGGCACGCTGAAGATGAGCCGGGAGGAACAGGAGCCCGCGGTCACCGTCACTTGGAGGTCCTTGATGTCCACGTAGAACGCCGAGGCGTTGACGTAGCCGCGGCCGCCGAAGATCCGCGATTTCGAGCCGATTTCGTAGTTCCAGGCGACCTCGTCCTTCCAGGTGTCCCGGCCCCCGAAGGTGATCAGGTCCTGGGGGGTGCACAGATTCACGTTGAGCGGATCGTTGACGCCGCCCAGGCGGAAGCCCTTGGAGGCCTGGGCATTCAGAGTCGTGTTGTCGTCCAGCTTGTAGCTCGCGATGAAACGCGGCGCGACCCCGTCGGCCTTTGCCGTGCCCGGCTGCGATTGGGGCTTGCCGTCACCGCCGGCGCCGAAGAGACCGTCGAAGATCTGCGCCTTGTCCTCGCTGTAGTGGTAGTAGCGCAGTCCGCCGGTCAGGCTGAACTGGCTGTTCACGGCGTACGTTCCCTCGCCGAAGAAGGCGTACTGGGTGAGCTTGTAGTTCAGGTCCGAGAAGAACAGGGAATCCTTGGGCGCGACGGTGCGGGTATTGGCGAACGTCGTGCCCGCCGGCTCGAGAGCCTCGTAGCCGCTCACGATCAGGTTCTGGCCATACGCGCGCTTCGCGTCGGCGTAGAAGCCGCCGCCCACCCACTTGAAGCGGTCGCTCCCGCCGGAGAGACGCAGCTCCTCCGTCCACGACCGGGCCGTGGTGGCGTCGTCGAGCGGCGCGTTTAACGTGTAGACGCCCGCGGGCAGGCCGAACGAACCGCCGGTGATGCTCGAGGTCAGCGCGCCCGCGTCGCGCAGCACGTCGATGTCGCGCTTGGTGTACGAGCGTGATCGACGTCAGACGTGACGGCGCCGAAGTAGTACTTGACGTTCAGGTCGCCGAGCAGGAACTTGTCGGTGAAGGGCTCGTCGATCTGAGTGAAGAGCTGGCGGTCGCCGAGCGTCACCTTCGGCCGCGTCGTCGTGAAGGGGTTGGCCAGGATGTTGTAGATGTCGATGCGGTTCCACCCTTCCATGTTGACGGTCTGGTAGACGAGTCGGGGAGTGATGGTGAGGTTCTCGTTCGGAGCGATCTCGAGAGCCGCCCGCATCCCGCTGCGGTCGCCCGCGTTGACGTTTCTCTTGACGGTGAGATCGGGCTGCACCGCGTCCATCCAGCCGGCCAACCGGTCGTAGTACCCGACGACGCGCAGGGCGCTCTTCGAGCTCAGTGGCGCGTTGAAGCCCGCCTTGGCGCTCCCGCCGTTGCCGCCGCCGGCGATCGTGCTGCCGGAGAGCTCGCCGAAGTACTTGCTCACGGTCAGCTCGGGCTGGTTCGTGATGTAGCGGACGGTGCCCGACTCCGAGCCGGAGCCGAACAGCGTCCCCTGCGGGCCGCGCAGCACTTCGACGCGGCCGATGTCGAAGAGGTCGAGGTCCGGATTGAAGAGGGAGAGTGAGATGACCGATTCGTCGAGATACGCGCCCACCGACTCCTTGACTCCCGGCTGGTCGCGCGCGATCTGGCCCGAGGATACGCCGCGCATGGCGATCTGGCTCTGGCCGGGGCCGAGGTTCTGCACGGAAAAGCCGGCCACGTTGGCGGCCACATCCTCGATGTTCTCGACGCCGCGGTCCCGCAGGACGTCCTCCGTCGGTGCCGCGATCGAGAACGGCGTCTTGCTCACGGTCTCGTCGCGCTTCATGGCCGAGACGGTGACATCCTCCGCGACCTTCAGCTCGAGAGCGAAATCGACGGTGACCGTGGCGCCCGCGGTTACGCGCCGGTCCCTCTGGACCATCTTGCGCACGCCCGGAAAATCGGCCGACACGGTGTAGAGGCCCGGCGGAAGATCGGCCGCTGCATAGGAGCCGTCCGCGGCGGATCGGACGACTCGCGTCGCCAGGTTGTCCTGGTTCGTGATCGTGATCACGGCTCCGGAGGCCGCCGCGCCGTTGGGGTCGCGGATGGTGCCCGCGATCTTCCCCCCGGGGGCCTGCGCGAGCGTGGGAGCGGCCAGGAGAGCGGCGAGCACGGAGCAAGTAACGAGGATGGCAGTCCGCGGCTTGAACATTGGACCTCCTCCTTTTTCAATCGCTACCGACCGCTTAATACGGCCGCGATTAACCCTATGTCAAGCGATCGATTCAGGAATTCGAAGCGACGGGCCGACCAATCTCGGGAGTCCACCGCCGCCGGATCGCCAGGACCACGGCGAGCGCGGCGGCCAGCGGCGCGATCCCGGCGTCCGGCGATTTCATCGCGAGGAGCGTCGCTCCCGTGATCGCGCACCAGAGCGCCGGGACAACGAACAGTGTCCAGCGGCCGCGTCCCCTCGCGAGGAGCAGGATGCCGAGCGTGCCGACGGCCGTCGGGTCGGGCGCCACGCCGAACAGCTCGACCGTCTTCCACCCGCGCGTGAAGGAGCGGGCCGGCCAAAGGCTCGATCGCGAGGGCGAAGAGGAAGATCCAGAAACCCGCCCGGCCGGCCGGCCGTTCAAACGACAGCCGTCCGCGCACGGTCCCGACCCAGAGGAGGAGCGCCGCTTCGAGCCCGAACGCGGCGGCGAAATAGACCGCGACGGAATTGATCGTCGCGTAACGGCGCGCGTGAAACGCGATGGCGACCCAGAGCCAGCATCCGGAGAGGATCGCCGCGATCACGCGGCCGCGGGCCGCGCCCGGGCGGCGCAGAGAGCGCGAGGATCAGGAGACCCAGGACGACCGCGGCGATCTGGGCCGGCCAGATCGTGGCGTTGTACAGCTCGAAGAGCCGGTAATACGTCCGCGGGGAGAAGAGGAGGAGATCGCGGAGGGAGTAGGTCCACCACTCCGACGGCATTACAACTTTTCGACGACGGCAACGATGCGGCGGCGCATCGCCTCGTCGGGGAGCCGGCCGTAGCGACGCGCCGATGTTCTCGCGCACGTGGTCCACCGCGGCTCGTCGCGGGAATCGCGCAGGAGACGGCCGGGTGCGAGACGATGAACTTCAGCAGGACCTGCGCCCAGTTCGCGCAGTCGATCTCGGCGGCCCATGGGGGAAGCGGGGAGTGCTCGACCTTCCGGATCAGGTCGCCGCGGCGCAGCGGCCGGTTGCAGATCACGGCGACGCGGCGATCGCGCGCGAGCGGCAGGAGCCGCTCCTCCACCTCGCGGTCGAGAACGTTGTAGGAGAACTGGACGAAGTCGATCGGCTGGCTCTTCAGGATCCGCTCGACCTCGTCGTGCCGCCGGCCGTCCGACGTCGTGACGCCGACGTAGCGCAGCCGCCCCGCCGACTTCATCGCGAAGAGCCTCGGGAGATGCTCCTCCCACGACATCAGGTTGTGGACCTGAAGCAGATCGAATCGCGCGACGCCCCAGCGCCGGCGCGACTCTTCGACCTGCTCCGCGCCGCGCGCGGCCGAGGAGATCCAGACCTTGTCGGCGGAGAAAAGCGATGAGGGGCTCCCGAGCTTGTGAAGGCCGTACCCGATCACCTCCTGCGAGGAGCCGTACATCGGAGAGGAGTCAATCAGGCGTCCCCCCTCCCGGAAGAAGGCGCGCATCACTTCCGCGCAGGAGTCTCGCCCGGCGGGATCGTCGCCGACGTTGAACGTGATCCAGCTGCCGAGGCCGACGACCGGCAGCCTCTCTCCGCTGGAGGGGATCGGGCGCGTGAGAATCGGCCCGGGGCGGGGCGGCGCGGGCGCCGGACGAGCCGCCGCGTTCCAGGGACGGAGAACCGAGGCCGCGCCGGCGGCCGCGATCGAGGCCAGGAGCCTGCGGCGGGTCAACGCGTCTGGCTGCGGAATCGGCTTCTCCTCTTCGCCCACGGTTCAGAGCATGGAACGCGGAGGAGCGTCCGTCCATTCCGAGATGCCAGGAACTTGACAGATATTCAGCTGCGTGGCTGAATGTTGTCGCTTGAAGAGGAAAGAGTCGGAGTGGAGGCCGCATGGTGCCGCACGGGATTCCGGGGCGCGGCTGGACGCGTACGAGGCCGTATTCGGCGCGCTCGCCCATCCGGCCCGGCGCCGCGTCCTGCTCACGGTGCACTTCCACGGCGGAGCGATGACTGCCGGAGAGATCGCAGCGGTCTTCGCCCACGCCTGGCAGACGACGACCCGGCACCTCCAGGTCCTCGAGGCGGCCGGCCTGGTCCGGCACGAGAAGAAGGGGCGGCAGCGGATCTACCGGATTGAGAAGACGCGGCTGGAACTCGTGAGGGATTGGCTGGCCTGGTTTTCCAGGAAGCCATGACGAAAAAGAAGGAGGAACAAGACATGCCCGCGAAAGAGAAGCCCGGAGGGAAGAAGCCGGCAGGACAGAAGGCGCGGCCGAAGGCGGCGCGCAGGAAACCGAGAGGGGACATTCCCCAGCTCTTCCGATTGAACGTCGAGGTCGGCGACCTGGACGCGGGAGTCGCGTTCTACAGCAGGCTGCTCGCGCTGCAGGGACGCAAGCAGGCGGGCTCGCGCTGCTACTTCGACTGCGGCCCGGTGACGCTCTCGGTGCTGGACGTTTCGTCGGTCCGGCAGCCTCAGGCGGCGGTCAAGGCGCTCTACTTCACGGTGAAGGATCTCGATGCGGCCTTCGAGCGCGCGCGGGCGCTCGGCTGTCTCTCGCGCGAAGACGTTCACGATGCTCCGGGCGGCGGAATCGTCGTGCGGCCCTGGGGCGAGCGCTCCTTCTACGCGGAAGACCCGTGGAAAAACCCGCTCTGCTTCGTCGAAGAGGGGACCGTCTACGCCGGTTGAGGGTCAGGACCGGCAGAAACAACGCCCGCGAGCGTATCCCCGACCGGGGTCTAGAATCGCCGGATGCCGCCGAGTCCCGCGCGCGCGAGCGAGCCGTGGCCCGCGCTCCCGCTCGAAGCCTGGAGCGACACGTGCTCGACGCTCAATCTCTGGACCCAGATCGTCGGGAAGATCCGGCTGGCCCAGAGTCCTTGGGTGAATCACGGCTGGAGCGTGACTCTCTCCGTCACGCCGCGCGGCCTGACGACCTCGCCAATTCCGTACGGAACGCGCGTGTTTCAGATCGACTTCGACTTCCTCGAGCACCGGCTGCTCATCCAGACGAGCGACGGCGATGCCGGGACCGTCGCCCTGCGGCCCCAGACCGTCGCGTCGTTCTACCGCCGGCTCTTTGATGAGCTCGGCCGCCTCGACCTGCATGTCCGGATCAACGCTTCGCCCAACGAGGTCGAGGACCCGGTCCCATTCGAGAAGGACGAGCGGCACTCCTCGTACGACCCGGAGTACGCGACGCGGTTCTGGCGAGTCCTGCTTCAGTCCGACAGGATCTTCAAGCGATTCCGGGCGCGCTTCACGGGAAAGTGCAGCCCGGTCCACTTCTTCTGGGGGGGATCCGATCTCGCGGTCACCCGGTTCTCGGGCAGGACGGCGCCGACGCATCCGGGCGGCATCCCGCACCTGCCCGACGCCGTCACGCGCGAGGCGTACTCTCAGGAAGTCAGCAGCTGCGGATTCTGGCCGGGCGGCGGCGCGATCACGTATCCCGCGTTCTATTCGTACGCTTACCCCGCGCCCGCCGGCTTCGCGGAGGCTCCGGTCAAACCGGCCGCCGCGTTCTACAGCAAGGAGCTCGGCGAGTTCCTCCTCCCGTACGACGCCGTCCGCCAGGCCGCGTCGCCGGAGGACACGCTCCTCGACTTTCTGCAATCCACCTATGAAGCCGCCGCGAACCTGGCGGGCTGGAATCGCCAGGCGCTGGAGCGAAGGATCGCGTTTCATGGGCCCGACTGAGAGAACCGGGTCGGAGAGGGGACGGAGGTGAGAGAAACGGAGCGCCTGCCGCCGGGTCAGGTCCTGACGCAGAAGTGGCCGGTCCTGACGTACGAGGCGGTGCCACGGATCGATCTCGAGACCTGGAAGTTTCGGTGTTTCGGGCTCGTCGGCGAGGAAGCCTCATGGACCTGGAAGGAGTTCCTCGAGCTGCCGAGAGTCCGGGTCACATCTGACATCCACTGCGTGACGCGGTGGAGCCGGTACGACAATCGGTGGGAGGGGGTCGCGGTTTCCGAGATCCTGCGCCGCGTCAACGTCCGGCCGGAGGCGGTCGCCGTCCTGGCGCACAGCGAGGGGGGGTACACCACGAACGTCCCGCTCGCGGAGCTGCGGGACGAGAGCGCGCTCCTGGCCTTCCAACACGACGGAGCGGACCTCCCCGCGGAGCACGGTGGGCCGTGCCGGCTCGTGGTGCCAAAGCTTTACTTCTGGAAGAGCGCCAAGTTCATCCGGGCGTTCGAGTTCCTCGACGTCAACGCGCCGGGCTTCTGGGAAGTCAACGGCTATCACCTCCGCGCCGACCCGTGGAAGGAGGAGCGCTACTCCGACCAGGAGACCGACGCCATGCAGCGGATGCGCTCGGAAGCGGCCCGCCGCCGGCGCACCGGGGAGCCGTGAGATGAGCACGCCGAACCCCGACTTCCCGCTGCCGATGTCCGCGCCTCCGGAACAGGTCTTTCCGAAGTTGACGGCGGAGCAGATGGCGCGCGTCGCCGCTCATGGGAGGGTCCGCCCGGTCCGCGGCGGAGAGGCCCTCGTCGCGGCGGGGGACCGGGTGGAGTCGTTCTTCGTCGTCACCGCCGGTTCGATCGAGCTCGTGCGAGCCTCGAAGGAGGGCGAGGAGCTCCTCGCGGTTCTGCGGCCCGGCCAGTTCACGGGCGAGCTCATCCTGCTCTCGGGACGCCAGGCGCTCGTCAACATCCGCGGCCGCGAGGCGGGAGAGGTCCTCGACGTCACGCGGGAAGCCCTCCTGGCTCTCATCCGCAACGACAGCGAGCTGTCGGACATCTTGATGCGGGCGTTCATTCTCCGGCGGCTCGAGCTCATTGCCCACGGGTTCGGAGACGCCATCCTGATCGGATCGAACTTCTGCCAGTCCACGCTGCGCGTCCGGGAGTTCCTGACCCGCAACGGCCATCCCTTTCGTTTCGTGGATCTCGACCATGACGCCGGAGTGCAGGAACTGCTCGACGGGTTCGGCGTCGGAATCGGCGACGTGCCGGTGCTCATCTGCCGCGGCAACATCGTCCTTCGCAACCCGACCAACCTGCAAGTGGCCGACTCCCTCGGTTTCAATGAGTCGATCGACCAGGCGCTCCTGCGCCACGTCGTCATCGTCGGGGCGGGGCCGGCCGGCCTCGCGGCGGCGGTATACGGGGCCTCGGAGGGGCTCAAGGTCCTCGTGCTCGAGACCGAGGCTCCGGGCGGGCAGGCGGGCTCGAGCTCCAAGATCGAGAACTACCTCGGGTTCCCGACCGGTATCTCGGGACAGGAGCTCGCGGCGCGGGCGCTGACCCAGGCGGAAAAGTTCGGCGCGGAGATGATGGTCGCAAGGGGAGCGCGTCGGCTCCGCTGTGAACGCAGGCCCTACGCGATCGAGATCGACGGCGGGACGGAGATTCCCGCGCAGTCAGTGGTGATCGCGACCGGCGCGCGCTATCGAAAGCTGCCGATCGAGAACCTGGAGCGGTTCGAGGGCGCCGGCGTGTACTACGGTGCGACGCCGATCGAGGCGCAGCTCTGTCGCGGCGAGGAGGTCGTCGTCGTGGGGGGAGGCAACTCCGCGGGCCAGGCGGCCGTCTTCCTCGCGCAGAATTCGAAGCGCGTGCACCTGCTCGTCCGCGCGGCGGGACTCGAAGAGAGCATGTCGCGATACCTGATCAGCCGGATCGAGGACCACCCCGCGATCGTCCTGCGGCCGCGCACGGAAGTCGTCGCGCTGGAGGGCGCCAACTCGCTCGAGCGGGTGACCTGGCGCGACAACGCGACCGGGGCCGTCACGACCAGCGAGATACGTCACGTCTTCTCGATGACGGGAGCGGTCCCGTGCACGGAGTGGCTGCAGGCGTGCGTCGCGCTCGACGAGGACGGATTCATCAAGACGGGGCCCGATCTCTCGGCGGCGGACCTCTCCGCCGCGCGCTGGCCGCTCGCGCGGCCGCCGCACCTGCTCGAGACGACGCTCCCGGGAGTCTTCGCCGTCGGCGACGTCCGCTGCGGCAACGTCAAGCGCGTCGCCTCCGCCGTCGGTGAAGGCTCGATCGCCATCACCTTCGTTCACCAGGTCCTGCGCGAATAGGCGCCAGGGGACGAGCGGAACCGCGTCTCAGTCCTCGTCCAGGTATTCCTGGGGGACGTCGTCCTCCGGGACCTGGTGTGTCCGGATCTCGCCGCGGTCGGCGTCGGGAGCGTTCTCGACGCCGCTCACGACGCCCGCTTCGAAGGCCTGGCCTTCTTCGAGCAATTCCTCGACGCTCTCCGAGTCGGCGAGCTCCTCTCTCGAGAGCCCTTCGGTATCCCCGGACTGACCGGCGGCTTCCGCGCCGAGTCCGCGCTCGTCCAGAGAGGATTCAAAATTGGCGCCGACGCGGCCCCCTGGCCGCCGGGAGACCGGCGCTGGCCCGGTCTTCCTGACCGTCTTCTTCCTGACGGCGCTCTTCCTGAGGGTCTTCCTCCTGGCGGGAGCCCTCTTTCGCGACGTCTTCTTCGGCCGGGCCTTCGCCCGGCGGCCAGGCGCGCGTTTTGCGGCGGGCTTCTTCCTGCGTGCCGGCGGCTTCCTGCCGCTTTTTTTCTTCTTCGCCATGATCAAACTCTACATCCACCGGCCTTCGGGTGCGCGCCCGCGAAAGTCCGTGTCATCCTGAGCGAAGCGAAGGTTCTGCTCGTCCCGCCAGGGCAGATCCTTCGTCGCTGCGCTCCTCAGGATGACAGCGGGAACTGATTGAGCGGCGAATTCCTAGGCGATGAAGACGGTCTTGATGTTCACGAACTCCCGGATCCCGTACGCGGACAGCTCCCGGCCGTAGCCGCTCTCCTTGATGCCGCCGAAGGGGAGGCGCGGGTCGGAGCGGACGGCCTCGTTGACGAAGACGCAGCCGCTGTCGATCGACTCCGCGGCGATGCGCTCGCCGCGCGCGAGATCGCGCGTCAGGACGGCGCCCCCGAGTCCGAAGACCGAGTCGTTGGCCGCCGCGATCGCCGCTTCCTCGTCCGCGACCGGGATGATCGCCGCGACCGGTCCGAAGAGCTCCTCGTCGTAGGCCGCCATTCCTTTGCGGACGTCCGTCAGAACCGTCGCCGGATAGTAGGCGCCGGGGCCGTCGGGGATCGTCCCGCCGAGGAGAAGGCGCGCTCCCTTCGCGACGCTCGCCTCGACCTGGCGGTGCAGATCGTCGCGCAGCTCGCGCCGCGCCTGGGGTCCGAGCTGCGTGTCCTCCGCGAGCGGGTCGCCCATCTTCACGGCGCGCATCTTCTCGACGAAGAGCGGCTCGAAACGGCTGCGGATGCTCTCGACCGCGAGGAAGCGCTTGGCCGCGATGCAGCTCTGCCCGCTGTTGATGAGCCGCCCCCGCGCGCACACGGCCGCGGCGGCTTCGAGGTCCGCGTCCTCGAGAATGAGATAGGGATCGCTCCCGCCGAGCTCGAGCACGGTTTTCTTCAACATCTCTCCCGCCTTGCGCGCGACGGCACGGCCCGCGGGCCCGCTGCCGGTCAGTGTCGCGGCGCGCACGAGCGGATTCTCGATCGCCGCTTCGACCGCGGCGCTTCCGATCATCAGCGCCCGGAACAGGTTCTCCGGAAAACCGGCGCGGCGAAACACGTCTTCGATCGCGAGCGCGCACCCCGGGACGTTGGACGCATGCTTCAGGACCGCCGCGTTGCCCGCCATCAACCCCGGTGCCGCGAACCGGAAGACCTGCCAGAACGGGAAGTTCCACGGCATGACGGCGAGGACGACGCCGAGCGGGTTGAACGTCACGAAGCTCTTGCGAGCGTCGGTCGCGATCGGCTCGCGCTCCAGGAAGCGCATTGCGTTCTCGGCGTAGAAGTCGCAGACCGTGGCGCACTTCTGCGCCTCGGCGATCCCCTCGCGCACCGGCTTGCCCATCTCCCGCGCCATCAGGCGCGCGTACTCGACGGCGCGGGCTCGCAGGATCTCTCCCGCGCGTCTCATGGGCGCGGCCCGCTCGGCGAAGGACGTCCGGCGCCAGCCGAGGAATTCCTCGTGGACCGCGGCGATGATTCCGGCGACCGCCGCGGGCGTCATCTCATCGTAGGTCGCGAAGACCTCGCCGTTTGCCGGGTTGATCGCGCGCAGCGTCATGGCCGAGTCCTCCAGCTTAAGACAATGTTAGCGGGGTTGACGAAGCAATGTCGGTGCCACCGCCGCGTCCTCGAAAGTGAGCATCGACATTTCGCTTCTCTTTGTTCGATCCGAGCGTACACTCGGCACTCGATGATTCCGGAAGTCTTCGAATGCCCGCGCTGCGAGAGGCAATTCGTCATCGACGACGTGCCCGACACCGGCAGCGAAGAGGTGCATTGTCCGCAGTGCAGCCGGTTCCTCGGCGTGCGCGACATCGCGTTCGTTCTGCGGACGGAGCTCGACGAGCTGATCGAGCGCCTGACCTACGAGAAGGACCGCTTGGAAAAGGACGAAGCGATCTACGGCCTGACCGACTGCGACGCCGAAATGAAGTTCTACGGCCTCGAGGTTTCTCGAGTGATCCATGTGCTCCGTGGCGCTCTGAAGGACCTCCGCCACTTGCGCGAGGACTACCGCGTCAAAAACTGACAGGGCACGCGGCGTCGCGTGCCCTGTCATCCTGAGCGTAGCGAAGGATCTGCTCCGGTCTTTCCCGACGAGGGCAGATCCTTCGTCGCTTCGCTCCTCAGGATGACAAGCTGGAAGCGCTCCTCAGAATGACAGGGGCAAGCCTCAAGCCGGTGTGTGCGGTTTGATCGCCTCCAGGAACTTCCGCAGGCGGCGCAGCGACGTCTCCTTGCCGAGCAGCGCGACGACGTCAAAAAGGGGGGCGCCGACGGTGACTCCCGTCAGCGCGAGGCGCGTCGGATGGATGAGCTTGCCGGCGGAGACGCCGGCCTCCTCCGCGACCGCGCGCAGCGCCGCCTCGAGGGATTCCGTTTTCCAATCCTCCACCGCCTCGTAGCGGGCGAGGAGCTTCTCCAGCAGGGCCGGCGTCTCCGGCTTGACCTGCTTCTTCATGCCGTCAGCGTCGTAGTCGGAGGGATCGTCCGCGTACATCGACAGAGCGCGCCCCATCTCGATCGTGGTGCGGGCACGGGTGCGGTGGAGCTCGATCGCCTTCATCGCCATCTCGCGCTCCGGCACGCCGGCCGTCGCGTAAAGCGCGGAACGCGCGAGGAGCTCCTCCGCCGGCATCCGGGTCATGTACTGCGCGTTCATCCAGAGGAGCTTTTCCGGGTCGAAGACGGACGGAGACGCGCCGACGTGCTCCAGCGAGAACTCCCGCTCCATCTCCTCGCGCGTCAGGATCTCGCGGTCGCCCCCCGGCGCCCAGCCGAGGAGCGCAAGAAAATTGAAGAGCGCCTCGGGGAGGATCCCCTCGTCCCGCCACTCCTCGACCGCCGCCGCGCCGTGCCGTTTCGAGAGCTTCTTCCGGTCCGTGCCGAGAATCATCCCCAGGTGAGCGAAGTGTGGGATCGGCGCTCCGAGCGCGCGGAAGAGCGCGACGTGCTTGGGTGTGTTGGCCAGGTGGTCATCGCCGCGCAGGACGTGCGTGATCCGCATGTCCACGTCGTCCACGCAGACGGAGAAGTGGTAGAGCGGATGCCCGTCGGAGCGGACGAGCACGAAGTCGTCCAGCGCCTCGGCGGGGAACTCGACGCGGCCGCGGATGAGGTCGTCCACGACGATCGTCTCGGCGGGCATCTTCAACCGTACGACGAATCTCTCTCCCGCGCGCGCGCGACGCTCGCTCTCGTCGCGCGCGATCTCACGCCCCGCGCCGGAGTAGCGATAGGAGCGTCCGGCCGCCTCGGCTCTCTTTCTCTCGGCGTCCAGCTCCTCGGGCGTCTCGAAGGCGCGGTACGCCTTCCCCTCGGCGATCAGGCGCTCGGCCGCCGCGCGATAGAGTTCGTAGCGCTGCGACTGATGGTACGGCCCCTCGTCGTATTCGAGGCCGAGCCACTCCATCGCGGAGAGGATCTGCGCGGTGAGCCGCTCTTCCGAGCGCTCGACGTCGGTGTCCTCGATGCGGAGGATGAACGTGCCCTTCTCCCGGCGGGCGAAGAGCAGGTTGTAGAGCGCCGTCCGCGCCCCGCCGACGTGAAGCGAGCCCGTCGGGGAAGGCGCGAAGCGAACTCGCGGAGTCGTTTCGGCCGTCATCGCTCCCGCATGCTAGCGTGAATCTCCGGATGGCTGAACAGTCGCGCCGGGAGCGCCTCAGGGCGGACGCGGTTCTCGTCGCCGTGACGGCGGTCTGGGGCTCGTCGTTCGTCGTGGTGAAGAACGTGCTCGAGGTCGCGCCGCCGTTCGGGTTTCTCTTCTGGCGGTTTCTTCTGGCCGCCGTGCTGACCGGGTTGCTCGCGTTCGGGCGACGGGCGGCGCCGGGACTCCTGCGCGACGGCCTGGCGGTGGGGCTGATTCTCGCCGCCGGCATGTCGCTCCAGGTCCTCGGCCAGACGGAGACAACCGCATCGAAGGCGGCGTTCCTGACCGGCCTCTCGGTCGTGCTGACTCCGTTCGCGGCGTACGCGCGCACGCGGCGGCTCCCCTCGCTCGAGAACGGCATCGGAATCGCGCTCGCTTCGGCAGGGTTCCTCGTTCTCACGTTCCCGCGCGCCGGCGAAGTCTTTCAGCGGGGCGATCTGCTCGTGACCGCCTGCGGCGTCGTCTTCGCGTTCTACATCGTGGAGCTTGCCGAGCGCGCGCCACGCCACGACCCCGTCCTCTTCACCGGCGTGCAGCTCGCGACGGTGGCGGTCGCCGCGCTCGGGCTCCGGCTCTCGCTCCGCCTGCCGTTGCTCGAGAGCCTCCACGCGGCCGCCGTCGATGCGAAGCCCGTCTCCTGGGAAGGGACGCTTCTCTTCAGCGTCCTCTACCTCGGCACGATCGGAGCCGTCGGGACCTTCCTCGGCCAGACCTGGGCCCAGAGCCGCATGTCGGCCACTCACGCGGCGATCCTCTTCTCCCTCGAGCCGGTCTTCGCGGCGCTCCTGGCCGCCCTGTTCCTCGGAGAGCGCCTGGGCCGGCTGGGCTTGGCCGGGGGCGCGTTGGTGCTCTCGGGCATCGTCGTGTCGGAGCTGCGGATCCGAAGGAGCTGAACGACGGCGGCACCGGTTGCGCCCTCACCCTTCCCCCCTTCCGGAGGGAGGGAGTCCTAGTTCAGGGGGAATGTCAGCGTGTATTCCCAGGCGCCGCGGCCGACGATCATGACGAGCGTCGTGCGGCTCTGGTCGCGCGAGAGGATCTTGTTGACGTCCTCGGTGTCCGCGACCGTCGTTCCGTTCAGGGCGAGGAGCGCGTCGCCCGATTCGAGGCCGGCCTGCGCGGCGGCGCCTCGCGCGTCCACGATCGAGATGCGAAGGCCGCCCCGCGCGGCGCGCACGGACATGCCGAGGCCGCGCAGGATGCGCACGCCATAGTCCGCCGGAGGGTCCTGCCCGGAGAGCGTCACCGTCCGCTCGCCGGACGCGCCCTTCAAGATGACCTTCATCGGCTTGCCCGGACCGCGGGTCGAGAGCGTCGTTTCGAACGACTCCTGGGAGTCGATGGGCGTCGAGTCGACGGAGACGATCTGGTCGCCCGGCCGGATGCCGGCCTTTTCGGCGGGGGAGCCGGGGTCCACGCTGCGGATCCGGAACCCCTTGCCGCGGTTCTCATCCTCCTCGCGCGACGCGACGGTGCGTCCGTGCAGCCCGACCCACACCGGTTTGACGTGGCCGAACTTGAGGAGGTCGGAGACGATGCGCCTGGCGCGGTCCACCGGGATCGCGAACCCGATCCCCTGCGCGCCGCCGATGATCGCCGTCGCGACGCCGATCATGTCTCCCTGAACGTTGACGACCGGGCCGCCGGAGTTGCCCGGGTTGATCGGCGCGTCGATCTGGATGAAGTCGTTGTAGACCCGCTGGTTGTCGCCGGGGACGCTCCGGCCGAGCGCCGAAAGCACGCCCGCTGTGACGGTGTTGGAGAGGCCGAACGGGTTTCCGATCGCGACGACCGTCTCGCCGATCAGCAGGTCCGAGGATGTCCCGAGCTTGATCGTCGGCAGCGCGGCGCCCGGCTTCTTGACCTTCAGCACCGCCAGGTCGTTGTCGGCGTCGGAACCGATCACCTCGCACGCCAGCTCCCGTCCCGACTTCGTCGTCGCGACGATCCGCGAGGCGCCCGAGATGACGTGGTCGTTGGTCAGGATGATCCCCTTCGCGTCGATGATGACGCCCGAGCCAAGCGACTTGGCCGGGCGCGGGTCCATCCCGAAGAAGAACGTGTCGAACATCGAGCGGGCGCGCCGGACGGTCTGCTCCGCCGCGATGTTGACGACGGCTGGCGCCACCTTCTCGACGACCTCCACGATCTCGCTGCGCCGCGAGGGGAGGGGAGCCGCGAACAGGGGAGCCGAGCAGAGGGCGACCACCAGGAAGACGGGGGCGAGGGTTTTCAGTTTTCTCACGGGCCTGACAACGAAGGAGCCGGCGAAGCCATTCCTCGCTAGAGGGACGATTTCACCCCGGTCCTCCGTGGCGCCGCGTCTTGACGGCGTGCATATCGGTCCGGACGACACGGCGGATTCGCGAGAGGCGGGAGGGCGCAAGGCCCTCCCCTACGGCGAGAGCACGACCATAGGCAAAGAAAAGCCCCGCCAGGGCGGGGCTGTGAATCGAGACAGGAAATCAGGGTCTTACTTGCCCTTGACGTCGATGGTGTCCTTCTTGTGGCCGTTTCCTTCGCCGGCGCTGACCTTGATCTGGCGCGGCTTGGCCTCCTCCCGCTTGGGCAGCTCGATGTGGAGCAGGCCGTTGGCGAAGGTCGCCTTGATGCGGTCGCGGTCCACGTTGTTGGGGAGCGTGAAGGAGCGGACGAACTGCCCGTAGGAGCGCTCCGTCCGGTGGAACGTGCGCCCCTCCTTCTCGACCTCGCTCTTGCGCTCGCCGCGCAGCGTCAGGAGGTTGCCCTCCATCTGGACCTCGACGTCGTTCTCCTGGAAGCCCGGCAGCTCCGCGGTCAGGAGAATGCGATCCTTTTCCTCGACGATGTCCACCGGGGGAATCCACGCCCCCAGGGAAAGCTCCTCGTCCCGCTCGCGGGGCGCGAGCGCGCCGCCGAACACGCGGTTGAAGCTCCTCTGCAGACTGTTGTAGTCACGATACGGATCCCAGGTTACGAGATTCATTTTGACCTCCATGATTGATTGATCTACTCAATTGATCCACTCAAACGACAGCCGGTTGGGCTAAAGACTTCTTTTGGATCTCGACGGGGCCGCCGCCCGCGGGTGCGGTGATTTCGACGGTGTCTCCCGTCGCGACCTCGTTCTTCAGGATTTTCTCCGCAAGACCATCCATCACCTCCTTCTGAATCAGTCTCTTCAACGGACGGGCGCCGAACGTCGGGTCGTAGCCGCGGGCCGCGAGCGCATCCTTCGCTTTCGACGTCCAGGTCAGCGCCATTCCGCGGTCCGCGACCGTGCGAGCGAGCTGCTTCAACTGGATCTCGACGATCTCCGAGATCTCCTCGCGCGAGAGCCGGTGGAAGACGATGACGTCGTCGATGCGGTTGAAGAACTCCGGCCGGAAGTGGCGGCGCAGCGACTCCTCGATCTTCGCCTTCACCTCCGCCTCGTCCATTGCGCTCGCCTCCGCGATCCACTCGGAGCCGAGGTTCGACGTCATGATGATCACGGTGTTCTTGAACGACACGACGCGCCCCTTGCCGTCGGTCAGGCGGCCGTCGTCCAGGACCTGGAGGAGCACGTTGAAGACATCGGGGTGCGCCTTCTCGATTTCGTCGAAGAGGACGACGGCGTACGGGCGACGCCGCACCGCCTCGGTCAGGCGGCCCCCCTCCTCGTAGCCGACGTAGCCCGGCGGAGCGCCGATCATCCGGGCGACGGAGTGCTTCTCCATGTA
Source organism: uncultured Acidobacteriota bacterium (assembly GCA_963815865.1). Taxonomy (GTDB): domain Bacteria; phylum Acidobacteriota; class Thermoanaerobaculia; order UBA5066; family Gp7-AA6; genus JAWOLE01. The sequence goes on along the minus strand of CAWFIK010000002.1, from coordinate 702,015 downwards.
CTCGGACATGTCGAGGCGCACCATCGCCTGCTCGTCGTCGAACAGGAACTCGGCGAGCGCGCGGGCGAGCTCCGTCTTCCCGACGCCCGTCGGCCCGACGAAGAGGAACGACCCGATCGGGCGCTTCGGATCGGAGAGTCCCGCGCGCGACCGGCGCACCGCGTCGGAGACCGCCTTGACCGCCTCCGACTGGCCGATGACTCGCTCTCCCAGGCGCCCCTCCATCTTCAGGAGCTTCTGGGTCTCGCTCTCGAGCATCCGGGAGAGCGGCACGCCCGTCCAGCGCGAGACGACGCGGGCGATGTCTTCCTCGGTGACCTCCTCCTGGAGCATCGGCTGCCCCTTCTGAAGATCTGCGAGGCGCGCGTTCTGCGCCGCGAGCTCCTTCTCGAGCTCCGGCAGGCGGCCGTAGCGCAGCTCGGCGGCGCGCTGCAGGTCTCCCGCCCGCTCGGCCTCGACGGCGGCGTTGCGGGCCTCCTCGATGGCCTCCTTGGTCTGACTGATCTGCTGAATGGCCTCCTTCTCGGCGGACCATTTGGCTCGCAGCCGGCTGGATTTCTCGCGCTCCTCCGCCAGGATCTTCTCGATTTCCTTGAGCCGCTCTTTCGACTCTGGCGTCCTCTCCTTGGCCAGGGCCCGCTTCTCGATATCGAGCGAGGTAATGCGGCGGTCGATCTCGTCGATCTCCGTCGGAACGGAATCGATCTCTATACGCAGACGCGAGGCCGCCTCGTCCACGAGGTCGATCGCCTTATCTGGAAGAAACCGGTCGCTGATGTACCGGTGGGAGAGCTTGGCGGCGGCCACGAGGGCGGCGTCGGTGATGCGTACGTGGTGATGAACTTCGTAGCGCTCCTGGAGCCCGCGGAGGATCGCGATCGTGTCTTCGACCGTAGGCTCCTCGACGTAGACGGGCTGAAAACGCCGCTCGAGCGCCGCGTCCTTCTCGATGTACTTCTGGTACTCGGAGAGCGTCGTCGCGCCGATCGCGCGCAGCTCGCCGCGCGCGAGCGCCGGCTTCAACATGTTGGAGGCGTCCATGGAGCCTTCGGCGGCGCCCGCCCCGACGAGCGTGTGCAGCTCGTCGATGAAGAGGACGATCGTGCCCTGCGCCTCCTCGATCTCCTTCAGGACCGCCTTCAACCGGTCCTCGAACTCGCCGCGATACTTCGCCCCGGCGATCATGGCGCCGAGGTCGAGCGAGACGACGCGCTTGTTCTTCAGCCCTTCGGGCACGTCCCCCATGTGGATGCGCCGCGCGAGGCCTTCGACGATCGCGGTCTTGCCCACGCCCGGCTCGCCGATCAGGACCGGGTTGTTCTTGGTACGCCGGGAGAGGACCTGGATGACGCGGCGGATCTCCTCGTCGCGGCCGATGACCGGGTCGATCTTGCCGCGCCGCGCGAGATCCGTCAGGTCGCGCGTGTAGCGCTTGAGCGCCTGGTACTTGTCCTCGGGATTGGGGTCGGTGATCCGCGTCGAGCCGCGAAACTCCTTCAGCGCCTTGAGCAGCGCGTCCTTCCGGATGCCCGCCTTCGAGAGGCGCCGGGAGGTTTCGCCGGCGTCCGGCTCCGAGAGCGCGATGAGAAGGTGCTCGGCCGAGACGTACTCGTCGCCGAAGTCCTTCGCGATTTCGAAAGCGCGGTCGAGCGTCCGCGTCAGCTCCCGCGACGGCGATGCGTCCGCCGACGCGCCCGAAACCTGGGGCTGGAGATCCAGATCCTGCTCCACCTGCGAGGCGAGCTGTTCCGGGTTGACTCCCAGCTTCTGGAGAATCGGCCCGGCCACTCCCTCGCTCTGTCGAAGCAGGGCGAGGAGGAGGTGTTCCGGAGTCAGCTCGGCGTTGCCGCGAGCCCGCGCGTCGCGCTGAGCCTCCTGGATCGCCTCCTGGGATTTGATCGTCAGCTGGTCGAATCTCATCGCCGGTTCAAGACCTCAATTGGAGAATGGCATTCTAATAAGCTGAGTTGCGTTATGTCAAGTATTAAATTACAAAATATGAGTCGTGAAGACTCATATATACATTGAGGCTGGGCCTTCGTAAGCGATTGAAAATGGAATCATTAGCGGACGGGGTCCTGAAAGGCCGGCTTCCCGGAAGCCCTCTCTCGCGGAGAAGGCAGGAGTCGCATCCGCCGCAGGGCCGGCCATCCGGAGAGGGGTCGTAGCAGGACGAAGTCAGGCCGAAATCGAGACCGAGCCGAGCCCCGCGGGCGACGATCTCCGCCTTGGTCATCCGGAGCAGGGGCGCGTGAATTCGGAAGGTGAGCGTCCCTTCGACGCCCGCCTTCGTCGCGAGGTTGGCCATTTTCTCGAAGGCCTCGAGGTACTCCGGCCGGCAGTCCGGATAGCCGGAGTAGTCGAGCGCGTTGGCCCCGAGGAAGATGTCTCCGGCGCCGATCGCCTCGCCCCAGGCCAGCGCATGCGCCAGAAAGAGAGTGTTGCGCGCCGGCACGTAGGTCGCGGGGATCGTTTCCCGGCCAAGGCTGTTCTTCGGAATTGTCCGCGAAGGGTCCGTCAGCGCCGAAGCCGCACCGGCCGGGAAGTCGAGCGCGATCACCCGGTGTCCGTGAGCGCCGTACCGCACCGCGAGCTGCCTGGCCTTCTCCAGCTCCACGCGGTGCCGTTGTCCATAATCGAAGGACAACGCGAAGACGTCGAACTCCTGCCTGGCGATGAGAAGTGTCGTCGCGGAGTCGAGCCCTCCGGATAGCAGGACGATCGCGTTCATCTTCCCGGAACGTCTCCCCAGAGGAGCTTGTGCAGCTGGAGGCCGAGGCGGATGTTGCGCCCGCTGTCGCGGATCCATGCCGCGAGGTCTGGCGCGGAGAGCGCTTCCCAGACCGGCGAGAACGTCACGGCGTGGCCGATGTCCAGATCGCGGGCGCGCACGAATTCCAGCGCCCAATCGAAGTCCCGCCGGTCGGCCAGGACGAACTTCAGCTCGTCTCGCGGCGTGAGCTTCTCGAGGTTCTCCGGCAGGTTCGCGGCCTGCATCCCGCTGCCCGGCGCCTTGACGTCCACGATCCGGATGACCCGGGGATCCACGCGGTCGATCGGCACGTGCCCGCCCGTCTCGAGAAGGACCGTCCTGCCCGCATCGAGCAGGCGTTCCATCAACGGGTGCACGCCTTCCTGCTCGAGCGGCTCGCCGCCGGTCACTTCAACGAGATCCGTGCCGAGCGCCAGCGTCTTCTCCGCCGCCTCGGCCACCGGCATCTCGGTCCCGCCGTGAAACGCGTACGCCGAGTCGCACCAGACGCAGCGCAGCGAACACCCCGTCAGGCGGATGAACGCGCACGGAAACCCGGCGCGAGTCCCCTCCCCCTGCAGCGACCGGAAGATCTCCGTTACCCGAATCGTCTCGTGCACGGCTTGATTCTAGGTCTACGAGTCTCGGTGCATTCGGGGATCGGGTGATCTGCGATCGGGTGATCGGGTGACTTAGGACACGGTCAATCACCCGATGGCTCGATCACCCGATCACCCGATTCGTTGTCTACGGTACGACCCGTATCTTGCCGTGCAGCATGTTCATCCCGCAGGAGAACGGGAACTCTCCCTCCCTCGTGGGGGTGATCTGGAGGACGGTCTTCTGGTGCGCGGGGAGTGGCGCGCGGATCTCGAATTCAGGGATGACGATTTCGTCGCTGCAGGGATTCGTTTCGCGGCGGTCGAAGATCAGCGTCAGCGGCGCGTTCTTCCTCGCGACGACGACGTCCGGCTTGTAGCCGCCGGCCACGACGACCGTGACCTCCTGCGGGCCGGCGGGAACCGGCCGCGCCACCACGCGGCGCTTCCCGAAGAAGAAGACGTAGAGGAACACGATGAGAGCCAGACCCGTGACCACCGCGGCCACGCGGTCGGCGGTCCAGGCGAACGCGAGGAGGATCACGTCAGTCTCCGCCGCGCCAGGCGGAGGCTGTTGGTCACGACGGAGACGGAGGACGCGGCCATCGCCGCCGAGGCGATCATCGGCGAGAGGAGCCATCCCGTCAGCGGGTAGAGAACGCCGGCGGCCACGGGGATGCCGACGATGTTGTAGAGGAACGCGAAGAACAGGTTCTGGCGGATCGTCGCGAGCGTCGCGCGCGAAAGAGAGATGGCCTCCGCGACGGACTCGAGGTTGCCGCCGACGAGCGTGATGTCGGCTGCCTCGATCGCGACATCGGCGCCCGCGCCGATCGCGACCCCGACGTCCGCCTGCGCGAGCGCCGGCGCGTCGTTGATCCCGTCGCCCACCATCGCAACGACCTCTCCGCGGCTCTGGAGCTCCTTGACCTTCGCGGCCTTGTCGGCGGGGAGAACCTCGGCGAAGACCTCCTCGATACCGACCCTTCCGGCCACCGCCCGCGCCGTCTTCGCGCGGTCTCCCGTGACCATCGCGACCTTCAACCCGAGCGCGCGAAGCTTTCGCATGGCATCCCGGGACGAGGCCTTCTCCTTGTCCGCCACGGCGAGGAGGCCGATGGTCCGCCCCCCGACGGCGACGAGGAGGGGAGTCTTCCCCTCCGCCGCGAATCGCTCGGATTCCTCGCGCACGGACTCGAAATCGATCCCTTCCTCTTCGAAGAGACGCGGCCCGCCGACGACCACGCGCCGTCCCGAAATCGACCCGACGACGCCGCGGCCGGTCTTCGACTCGAAGCTCTCGACCGGCGGCAGAGGAATTCCCTTCTCGCTCGCCGCCGTCACGAGCGCCTCGGCAAGAGGATGCGCCGAGCCTTTCTCGATCGCCGCGGCGACGCCGAGCATCTCCTCGCCGGTGCCGTCCACCACGACCCGGTCGGTCAGGCGCGGCTTGCCCTCCGTCACCGTGCCGGTCTTGTCCATCAGCACGATCGTCAGGGTCCTCGCGCGCTCGAGGGCGTCGGCGTTGCGGAAGAGGATTCCCGCGCCGGCTCCGCGCCCGGTCCCCACGAGAATCGCGGTGGGAGTCGCGAGGCCGAGCGCGCACGGGCAGGCGATCAAGAGCACCGAGGCGAGCACGACGGTCGCGAAGAGGGCGCGCGGCTCCGGGCCGGCGACGTACCACACGACCCAGCTCGCGGCGGCGATGGCGAGCACGACCGGAACGAAGACGCCGGCGATCCGGTCCGCCAGCTTCTGGATCGGAGGCTTGGACGCCTGCGCCTGCGAGACCAGGCGGACGATCTGCGCCAGGGCCGTGTCGCTGCCGACGGCCGTCGCTTCGATCTCGAGGACTCCTCGCTGGTTGAGCGTGCCGCCGATCACGCGGTCACCGGCCTTCTTCTCCGCGGGCAACGACTCGCCTGTCACGAGAGACTCGTCCACGGAGGACGCGCCGGAGCGCACTTTTCCGTCCACGGGCACGGCATCGCCCGGCTTCACCCGCAGCAGGTCTCCGACTTCGACCTCCGAGAGATCGACTTCCGTCTCCTCCCCCTTGCGGATCCGGCGCGCCTTCTTCGGCGTCAGGTCCAGGAGCTTGCGGATAGCCGCGGAGGTGCGCCCGCGGGCGCGCGTCTCGAGGTAGCGGCCGAGCAGGATGAGCGTGATGATGACGCCGACGGCTTCGTAGTACACGTGCGTGCCCCCCGCGGCGGCGAACGTCCGCGGAAAGAGGGTCGCGGCGGCTGAGAGGAAGAAAGCCGCCGAGGTTCCCAATCCGACGAGCGTGTCCATGTTGGCCGCGCGGTGGCGCAGCGTCCGGACCATGCCGGAGAGAAACGGCCATCCGGAGTAGAGATACACGGGGAGCGTGAGGAGGAGAAGCGCGACGTCGCGCCCCTTGAAGCGGATCTCCGCCATCGAGATCACGAGCACCGGCAGCGTCAGCGCCGCGGCGAAGAGCATGAGCTTCAGGACGCGGCGCAGCTCGCGAGCCGTCTGGTCCTCGGCGGCCCCCGGGGCCGCCGCCTCCGCCGGCTTCGCCTCGTAGCCGCTCGAGCGCACCGCCTCGATCAGCCGGCGCGGGTTCAACCCTCTTCCGGTGACGTCCGCGCGTCCCGTCGCGAGGTTGACCGCGGCCTCGGTAACTCCGACGACCGCCGACAGCGTGTCTTCGATCGTCGCGACGCAGGAGGCGCAGTGCATCCCCTCGATGTCGAGCGAGACCCGGGACAGCGGGCTCGCCGCGGCCGCCGGCGGTCCCCCCGGAGGAGGGGATGCCATGACCGGCGGCTTCCTCAGAAACGCCGACTTGGGCCCCTTGATCTCGAAGAGCGGCGCCTGCTTGCTCCCGCCGGCCGGCGCGGAAACCGCGACAGGCGCGCCCTTCGACACCGGCTTCCTCGGGCTCAGGTACTTCTTCGGGTCGTTCGCGAACCTCTCCGCGCACCCCTTCGCGCAGAAGTAGAACGTCTGGCCCTCGTGGACGCGCTCCGCGGCCGCCGAGGCGAGCTCGACGGTCATGCCGCACACCGGATCTCTTGCCACTGTCTGTCTCTTCAGCCCAACCTTAACGCAACCGGCAAACCCGGGCGCTCAACCGGGGAGCTGCAACTGGGCGAGTTCCGCCCGGCCCGGCTTCCCGGCCATTCGCGAGACGAGCGACAGGGAGGCGGTGTAGGCGAACCCGTTGAAGAAAACGAGGAGAAACGGCACGCCGGCCCAGTAGTGCTGCTTCACCGCGAAGACGATCGTCCCGAAGAAATAGACCGCGAGAAGGATCTCCGCCGTGAGCGAGAAGTTGCCGGGCGTCCGGTACTTCTTGCTCCTCCATTCGCCGGCGCCCCCTTCGATTCCGAACTTGGGCGTTCTCGTGAAGTCCGTCTCGCGGCTCGAGACCGCCTCGAGCACCGCGTGGACGTTATTGAGTGACAACCCGATCCCGAGCGAAAGCAGGAGCGGCATTGACAGGAGCGTCTCCTTCCAGTCGCGGCCAATCTCCCTCTGCGACGCGATGTAGAACGCGATAAAGGAGAAGGTCGCCCCGAAGAAGAGGGGGAAATCCAGGACGGCGAGGCGCCTCCAGCCGATCTGTTCCCGGATGATGATCGCCGGCATGATGAGGAGGGCCAGCAGCACGACGAGGAGGTGGGAGAAATTGTTCGTAAGGTGGAAAAACGCCTCGGCCTTGATCCTCCACGGATAGTCGGCTCTTGAAAATCGCCGGGAGGAGCTTCCGACCCGTCTGGATGGAGCCCTTCGTCCAGCGGTGCTGCTGCGACTTGAAGCCGTTCATGTCCACCGGAAGCTCGGCCGGGACCACGAGGTCCTTGAGATACACGAACTTCCATCCCGCCAGCTGCGCCCGGTAGGAGATGTCGAGGTCCTCGGTCAGCGTGTCCGATTGCCAGCCGCCGATCTCTTCCAGGCAGCGGCGGCGCCAGATCCCCGCGGTCCCGTTGAAGTTGAAGAAGCGGCCGGAGCGGTGGCGCGCGGTGTGCTCGATGACGAAGTGCCCGTCGAGGAAGATCGACTGGATGCGGGTGAGCAGGGAGTAGTCGCGGTTCAGGTGCTCCCAGCGCGCCTGGACCATGCCGACCGACGGGTCGGAGAAGTAGGGGAGGCTCGCGCGCACGATCTCGGGCGTCGGGAGGAAGTCCGCGTCGAAGATCATGAGGAATTCGCCGCGGGCGGCCTCGAGCCCCGCCTGCAGCGCTCCCGCCTTGAATCCCTTCCGGTCTTCGCGAGTCCGATGCGCGATCTCGAAGCCGAGCGCGCGATAGCGCGCGACGACGCGCCGCGCCACCTCGCGCGTCTCGTCGGTCGAGTCGTCGAGCACCTGGATCTCCAGCAGCGCGCGCGGGTAGTCGATCGCCGCGACCGCCTCGATCAGCCGCTCGACGACGTACACTTCGTTGTAGATCGGAAGCTGAATTGTGACGCGCGGCAGGACGGGGAGCTCTCCCGCCGGATGGGGGACGTCGCGGCGATGCCGGTAGTAGAGCCGGACCATCATCGCGCGGTGGGTCCCGTACATCGCCAGGAGGGCCAGGACGGCGTAGTAGAGGACGAGCGTCGCGATGCGCGCGGTCTCACTCGGCATGGGGCCGGGTCTTTCCTTTCAAACCGATGGCTCCTCCTCGCGGCCGCGGAGACGATCGCCCTGGGATTCCTCTTCCTGCCGGATGCCCGGTCCCATCTGGCGCCGTACCTTCTCCTCTTCCTGGCCGGCGCGGCTGTCTCGCTTCAAGCCGCCCGGATCTTAACCGGATCGGGTCCCGGTTTCCTGCTGCTTTGCGGGGCCCTCCTCCGGATCACGCTGGTTGCGCGGCCGCCGGACCTGTCCGACGACGTCTACCGGTATCTCTGGGACGGCCGCGTCGCCGCCGCCGGGATCTCTCCTTACGCGTTCCCCCCGAGCGATCCCGAGGTCGTGGGCATCGAGCCGGAGCTCGCCCGGCGCGTTGCGCACCGCGACGTCGTGACCGTCTATCCTCCGGCCGCACAAGCGGCGTTCCGCATCTTCGGCGCGTCGGGCCGTCTGCTTCCCTGGAAGATCTTCGCCGCCGCCGCCGACCTGTCGATCGTGGCGATTCTCTGGAGCGGCGCGCCCTTCGCGGCCGCTCTCTACGCGTTTCACCCATTACCGATCACCGAGGCCGCCGGGGAAGGGCATCTCGACTCCCTCGGCGTCGTCCTCCTGCTGGCATCTCTCGCGTATCTGGCGCGCGAGCGCCGTGCCGGGGCTGGAATCGCGTTCGCGCTGTCGGTCCTGACGAAGTACGTCTCGATCGCCGCGGCTCTCCCGCTCCTGCGTCGCGGGCGCTGGAGGTTTCTCGCCGCCGCAGCTTTGACCGCCGGCGTTCTCTGGGTGGCGGCGTCCCGTCCCGGCGTCTCGCCGCTCGGCGGTCTCGGGCAGTACGCCACGCGATGGAGCTTCAACTCTCCGATCTATGCGGCGGCCGTCGGGTTCATGGATCGTTCCGAGCTGCCGCGAGCGGCGAAGAGCGTGTTCCTCGACCTCAAGGCGAAATGGAACGACCCCGCCTGGACCGCGAGCGTCTTTCCGTACTTCTATTCCGCGTTCTTCGCCCGGGTCCTCCTCGGGCTCCTGCTCGCAAGCGCTCTCCTCTTGATCGCCCTGCGCGTCCGCGATCTCGAGGGCTCCGTCTTCGCAAGCCTCGCGGCCCTGCTCCTGCTCTCGCCGACGATCCATCCGTGGTACCTGCTCTGGGTCCTCCCGTTCGCCGCGGCCCGGCGCGAGCCGGGTTTTCTCTATCTCTCCATCTGCATTCCGCTCTCGTATGCGCTCCTCTATCCGATGCCGGGAGTGTCGCCGGGTCTCGTGTCGGCGGCGGAGTACCTGCCGTTCGCGCTCCTGCTCGCGCTCTCCCTGGCGCGCCGGCGCAAGGCGACCGCATGACGGCGCCCGTCCGGTACCGGGCCGTCCTTGCCTACATCGGGACTCGCTTCCACGGCTGGCAGTTCCAGAGCAACGCGCCGATGACGGTCCAGGCGGCGCTGGAAGACGCGCTCGCGCGATCTTCGGGCGGGCCCGTCCGCGCCGTCGCGGCGGGGCGGACCGACGCCGGCGTGCACGCCGAGGGTCAGGTCGTGCATTTCGACCTGGCGAGCGCCCGGCAGCCCGAGCGGATCCGGGACGGGGCCAACACGCTTCTCCCGGCGGACGTGAGGCTCCTTGAGGTCTCGCGGGCGACCCCCGACTTTCACGCCCGTCGCGACGCCGCCTGGAAGGAGTACCTCTACCGGTGGAGCCGCGTGACGGTCGTCCCGCCGCGCGACCTCCCGTTCGTCGCTCCGATCTCCGGCCGAGCGGATGTCGCGGCGATGCGCCTCGCGGCGTCGTCGCTGCCGGGCGAGCGGGACTTCGGCGTCTTCGGCGTCCGGCTCGGCGCCAATGAGTCGAGCACGAGGCGCCTCCATTTCGTCCGCGTCGAGGAGTCCGGCGATGAGATCCACGCGCTCTTCCGGGGAGACGCCTTTGTCCGGGGCATGGTCCGCTCGATCTGCGGTGTCCTGGCCGCGATCGCCCGCGGGAAAGCGCCCCCGGATCGGATCGCCGAGCTGCTCAAGACAGGAGATCGGAGACTTCTCTCCTCCAAGGCGCCGGCCCTCGGGCTGACGCTTCTTCGCGTTCACTACCCCCATCACAGGATTGACGGGAGGCGGGCGGCGCAAGCGCCGCCCCTACAGCCCGACGAAGGTGGGGAGCCGGGGCCCTTCGTGTTGTAGGGGAGGCGCTTGCGCCTCCCGCCCTTCGTCGGTCCCCTTCGGCGCGCTACACTGTCTTCGTGATCGACAAGGAAGTCCTGGCACCAAGCGGTACGGCGGAACGCCAGCTGCTCGACGAGATCGACCTCGCGCGCCTGCCCCGGCACGTCGCGATCATCATGGACGGCAACGGGCGATGGGCGCGGCAGCGCGGGTCGCCGCGGGTCGAAGGGCACCGGGCGGGGATCGCCTCGGTGCGGGAGACGGTCGAGACGTGCGCCCGCCTGGAGCTCGACGCGCTGACGCTCTACGCCTTCTCCGTCGAGAACTGGAAGCGGCCGCGCTTCGAGATCGTCACGCTCATGTCCTTGCTCAAGGAGTACCTGAACCGGGAGCTCGCGAACCTCTTGAAGAACGACATCCGGTTCCGCGTGGTCGGACGGATGAACGAGCTCGACGCCTCCGTGCAGAAGGAGCTGTCGAAGGGGCTCGCGGGCACGTCCTCCTGCCGCGGGATGACGTTCAACATCGCGCTGAACTACGGCGGGCGCACCGAGATCGTGGACGCCTGCCGCTCGCTCGCCAACGACGTCGTGTCGGGGCGCCTGACGCCCGAACAGATCGACGAGGAGACGCTCGGCTCGCGCCTCGGCACCGCGGGCCTGCCCGATCCGGACCTCTTGATCCGCACGAGCGGCGAGATGCGCGTCTCGAACTTCCTGCTCTGGCAGATCGCCTACAGCGAGATCTGGGTCACGCCGACGCTCTGGCCGGATTTCCGCAAGCGCCACCTCTTCGAGGCGATCCTCGATTTCCAGAAGCGGGAGCGCCGCTACGGCGGCGTGATCGCCGAAGGGCGCGCGCAGGAGATCGGCGAGGATCGCGCCGGAGCCGGAGCAGGCGCTGAGGCGGCGGGCGACTGCTTGGCTCTGAAGAGAGAGGCCGCGGCGGCGGTCGCGATCCCGGTCGTCCTCGGGGTCCTCTTTTTCGCCCCGCCGTTTTCTTCGACCTTCTCGTCGCCGCGGTCGCGCTCGCGGCGCTGTGGGAGTTCTACCGCCTCGCGGAGAAGATGGGGCATCCGGTCGCGAAGACGGTCGGGATGCTGGCGGGCGTCCTCTGCATCCCCCTGGCTCTTCTCAGCGGCTCCGACGTTTACGTGATGGACGTGTTCTTCGTCACGGGTGGCCTCTGGGCCGGGATCGTGATCCTGGTCGCGTTCCTCTCCGCCGTCGCGCCGCTCTTCGCGGGAGTCCCCCCCGCGGCCGCGCTCGGCGGCGCCGCTTCGACGCTCTTCGGAGTCTTCCTGATCGCGCTGCCGGCCGCCGCGATGTGCTCGCTGCGCGACTTTTCTCCCCGCGCCGTCCTGTACCTGTTTCTGATCGTGTGGGGCTGCGATTCCTTCGCGTATTACACGGGAAAGAACTTCGGCCGGCGCAAGCTCGCGCCGGTCGTGTCGCCCAACAAGACGTGGGAAGGGACGATCGGCGGGTTCGTGGGCGCGACGCTCGTCGGCGCCGCGGCGGGAATGTGGTGGGTGATGCCGGAGCTGGGGCCCGTCCGAGGCGCGCTCGCCGGCGCTCTCGCGTCCTCGGCCGGGCAGATCGGGGACCTCGTCGAGTCGCTCTGGAAGCGGGGGGCCGGTGTGAAGGACTCGGGTGTTTTTCTGCCGGGGCACGGCGGGTTCTACGACCGGATCGATTCGCTGTTGTTCGCCGGGCCGGTGCTGGCGCTGTTCATCGCGCGGCTATAGCGCCACGAAGGCCCGACGAAGGCTCTCGGCATCGTGCTGTAGGGGAGGGGCTTGCCCCTCCCGCCCCCCGTCGTGTCCATCCATAGAGGTGGGCGGCGCAAGCGCCGCCCCTACTGCACGAGGCTTGCAGGTGCTCCGCGCTTATAATTTCCGGTTTCCTATGAAAAGCCTCTCCGTGCTCGGGTCTACCGGGTCGATCGGGCGGTCGGCTCTCGACGTGGTCCTGGCTTTTCCCGACCGGTACCGGGTCGTGGCGCTCGCGGCGGGGCGCTCGGTCGAGAAGCTGGCGGAGCAGGTGGTCCGTCACCGACCGGAGCTGGTGGCCGTCGCGGGGCGGGAGGAGGCGCGGAAGCTCGAAACGCTCCTTCCCGCCGGAACCTCGGCGCGGATTGTCACGGGGCACGAGGGGCTGGAGGAAGCGGCTGCGCACGAGAAGGCGGACGTCGTGGTCGGCGGTCTCGTCGGTGCGCTCGGGCTGCGCTCGGCGTACGCCGCGGCCGCGGCGGGCAAGAGGCTCGCGCTCGCCAACAAGGAGACGCTCGTCGTGGCGGGGGAGCTGATCCTCTCCGTTGCCTCAAAAAGCGGGGCGGAGATCGTTCCGGTCGATTCCGAGCACTGCGCGATCCACCAGGCTCTGCGCGCGGGCGCGAAGAACGAGGTCGCCCGGCTGGTGCTGACCGCCTCGGGAGGTCCGTTTCGGCAGCGCGACCTGATCACCTTTGACGCGATCACCGTCGAGGACGCGCTCGCGCACCCGACATGGAAGATGGGCCCGAAGATCACGGTGGACTCGGCGACGATGATGAACAAGGGACTGGAGATCATCGAGGCGCACTTCCTCTTCGGGGTCGCCCCCGAGAAGATCGACGTCGTGATCCATCCCCAGTCGATCGTCCACTCCCTCGTCGAGTTCGTGGACGGGTCGTATCTGGCGCAACTCGGCAGAAACGACATGAAGTTCCCGATCCTCTACGCGCTCTCGTATCCCGAGCGGGTGTCGAACGACTTCGGCCGGCTCGACCTCGTCGAGGTCGGCCGTCTCGACTTCTTCGACCTCGAGCCCGAGCGCTACCCGGCGGTCGCCCTGGCGCGCGCGGCGCTCTCGGCCGGCGGCGGGATGCCGGCGGTCGTCAACGCGGCCAACGAGATCGCCGTCGAGGCCTTCCTGGCCGGGAAGATTTCCTTCCCCGGCATCGTTCAGGTGATCTCCGAAACGGCCTCCGCCGCCGGCCGGGTCGCATCGCCGGGGAGCCTCGAGGAAGCGGAAGAGATTGACGGGATGGCGAGGCGCCGGGCAACGGAAACGGTCGGGCGCCTCTCCGGAGCAAGGGCTGGTTCGATCGCGATTCAAGGAGCAACCGTTTGAGCATCCTCGAGAACACGCTGGCCCTCCTCCTCGTCCTGTCGGTGCTCGTGGTCGTCCACGAGTTCGGACACTTCGCCGTCGCGAAGGCGTTCGGATTCCCCGTCGAGGTCTTCTCCGTCGGCTTCGGAAAACGCCTCTTCGGAAAGACGTGGCGGGGCACCGATTACCGCGTCTCCGCGATCCCGCTCGGCGGCTACGTGAAGATCGTGGGTCTGGGACCCGACGAATCGACTCTGGCGGAGGGGACCTCCGCGGAGGCGCCGCCCCCCGTCGGCAAGCGGTGGCAGCGGGCGCTGATCCTGCTCGCCGGCCCGGGGATGAACCTCGTGCTCGCCCTCGTCCTGCACACGACCGTGTTCGCGCTGGGGGTGAACGTCCCCGAGTATGAGCTCCAGGCGCCGATCGTCCGCGCCGTCGAGGCGGGATCTCCGGGCGCGTCCGCGGGTTTCCAGCCGGGCGACCGCATCGTCTCGATCGACGGGGCGCCCACGCCGCGGTGGAGGGACGCGGAGTTCCTCTTTGCCATGAATGCCCGCCAGAAGCTCGACGTCGAGCTGGACCGCGCCGGCCGGACGATGCACCTGCAGGTCGTCCCGCGCGCCGCGAACAAATATGACATCGGGGATTCGGGCCTCCGAGCCGGCGCGCCGCGCGAGCCGCGCCTCGTCACCGTTTCCTCCGGCGATCCGGCCGACCGGGCCGGCCTCAAGAAGGGAGACGTCATTGTCTCGATCGCCGGGCGCCAGATTCGCGGCGCTCCGGAGGACATCCTGAACCGGTTCGTCGAGGCGATCGGCCAGGCGGCCCCCGGACCGTTCGAGATCGCCTACCTGCGCGACGGAAAGCCGCACGTGACGCAGATCAAGCCGCGCCACGACCGGGACGGCGTCGTGGAAGGTCGGCGTGTCCGTCGCCGCGGACCTGAAGGAAGTCACCGAGCGATTCCCGCCGGTCCAGGCGGCCGTCGAGGGGTACCGGCGGGTCAAGACGGATTTCCGGATGACGCTCTCGATCCTGGGACGCCTCTTCGTCGGCCGGGCGAGCCTGAAGACGATGTCCGGCCCGCTCGACATCGCGAAGTTCTCGGGAGAGGCCGCGCGCACGGGCGCCGTTCCGCTCGTGGCCCTCATGGCCGCGATCTCCCTCCAGCTCGCGATCTTCAACATCCTGCCGATCCCGGTCCTGGACGGCGGCCACCTCTTTCTGCTGACCCTCGAGGGCGCCGTGCGGCGAGACTTCTCCCTGGCCGTCAAGGAGCGCATCCTCCAGGTGGGTTTCCTGGCGATCCTCGCGTTGATGTCCGTGATCATCTACAACGACCTCGCCAAGAACATGCCCGCCAAATGGTGGCCATTTTGACGTCGCTCCGCGCCTGCGCGTGACCTGCGCGCTGATCTTGTCGGGGGACCTTGCGGTCCCCCGAACCCCCTGAGGCGCACCGGCGAGCGGCTCGCCGGGATGCCGGCTCGACCGCTCGCTGATCACGCGCAGGCGCTCCGCTCCCGCGGCGCGCGCCTCCTCCCTCGGTTACTTCGGGAGACTTCGCGCGCCGCGAGCGCCGGCGGCAGCTGACTCGCTCAGTGGAAGTGTTGGCAAGGGGGTTTCGAGGACGCTGCTCTCCGGTCATCCTGAGCGAAGCGAAGGATCTGCTCTCGTCGTCGTGGGGGATTGCCGGGAGCGACAGGCGGGGTAGACTCCGGGCGCGTGTTTCTGATGGTGCTGCGGCTGCTTGCCGTGTATTTCGCGACGGCGGCGGCGGCGCTCTTCTGGCCCACCGGTTTGTTTCGCCGATACGGGCCCGCGCGGGCCTGCTGCTCGCCTTGGCCCGTTTCTTCTCGTCGGCAAGGCACTCGTGACCGCGGGCATTCACGCGCCGATCGACATCACTTATCTGGGGCCCCGCTCTCGAGTTCGCGGCGCGGATGGGGCACGGCGAGGACGAAGACGCCGATGCTTTCCGACGTCGTCCTGCAGGAGATCCCCTGGCGCAAGGCGGTTCGCGAGGCCGTCAAGAACGGACGGCTTCCGCTGTGGAACCGGTCCGTGCTGGCGGGCGAGCCCCTCCTCGCCGTCCAGCAGCCCGCGTTCCTTCACCCGGCGACGTGGATCGGGTTCCTCCTCCCGCTTGCGCAGGCGTGGACCTTCGAGATGGCGCTGCGCTACTTCCTGGCGCTTCTCTGCGGATATCTCTTCCTGCGCGACCTGGCGTGCGGGCAGATCGCGGCGCTCCTCGGCGCGGTTCGGATGGGCGTTCTGCGATTACATGGTCTTCTTCCTCGGCTATCCGCTGACTCCCGCGGCGGCTCCGTTCCCGCTGCTGCTCCTCGGACTGCGGCGTCTCGTTCGCGGCGGGAGACCGGCGCGCGGTGGGACTGACGGTCGTCGCTCTCCTCCTCGTCATGACCTCCGGGCACCCCGAGTCGCTGCTCCACTCGGTCGCGGGCGCGGGGATCTACTTTCTCTTCGAGCTCGCCCTGCGCCGGCAGGGGGCGGCGCCTCCGTCCCGTGCTGCTGTCGCTTCGTCGCGGGAGCGCTGACGCTGGGACTCTCCGCCGTGCTCCTCCTGCCGCTGGCCGAGGCTCTGCCGCACACCGAGGAGCAGTTGGTCCGCTCGACGATCTACGCTCATTCCCGAAAATCGTTCCCGGTCTGGGAGAGCCTCCGGCACGCCTCCTTGAACGTGCTGCCCTACGGTTACGGCGTCTCCGGCTACGGAGAGGCGGTCGATGGCTTCGCGGAGCCTTTCTCGTACGGAGGCTCGCTTCTCTGGCCTCTCGCCTTCGCGGGCCTCTTCTCCGGCCGGCGCGAGAAGTGGGCCCTTTGCGTGCTGATGGTCCTCGGCATCGGCGTCGGCGCGTCCTTTCCGGGGATCACCGATGCCCTGTCGGCGCTGCCTCTGTTCGACATCGCGATCAACTCGCGGCTCGTCTTCCTCGCGTCCTTCGCGCTCGCCGCGCTCGCGGCACTGGGGTTCCAGCACCTGCTCGAGAGGAGAGACTCGCGCCTCTTCGTCGCCGGCGCGCTCGTCTCGGCGCTCGCGGTCGGCGGTCTCTGTTTCCAGGCGAGGGTCCGCCTGGCCGAGCGCCGGATGCCGGCGTCGTACTTGAACGGCCGGATCCTGCTCCAGGTCGTTCCGTTGGCTCTCGCGGCGGCCGTCGTCCTCGCCGCGTCGCGCCGCGGGCGCGGCTTCGGATTCGCCGGCGGCGCTCTCCTGCTTCTCCTCGCCGCCCAGCGCGGGCTCGAGGAGCACGACTTCTACCCGACTTACCCTTCGCGAGCGTTCTATCCGCCGCTTCGTCTGCTCGGCGCGATCCCGAAGAACGCGCCCGAGCGCATGACCGCGATCGGCTACACGTTCATTCCCAACATCGCGGCCCTGTACGAGGTCGAGGACGTGCGCGGGTACGAGGCGATGACGTTCCGGCCTCTCTTCGAGACATCCGGCCTCTGGTGCGTTCCGCAACCTGTCTGGTTCAACCGCGTAGACGACCCGACGAGGCCGTTCCTCTCGTTCCTGAACGTTCGGTATGTCGTCGCGCCTCCGGGTCACTCGCCTCCGGAGGGATGGAAGACCGTCTACTCGGGCGAGGAAGGGAGACTCTTCGAGAACCCGCGCGTTCTTCCGCGGGCGTTCGTGCCGCGATACCTGCATTTCGAGCCGGACGGGGGGCGGCAGATCGCGCTCCTCGGAGCGATCCGCAGCTTTTCCGACAACGGGATCCTCGGAGAGGAGCGTCCTGCCGGAGTCTTCGGGATCGAGGCGCGCTCGAACGGCGAGGCGTCGGTGAAGATCGCCTCCTACGAAACGCAGCGGATGACGCTCGAGATCGACGCGCGGCAGCCGGCGCTCGTGGCCACTTCGATGACCGCCTGGCCCGGCTGGAAGCTGACCGTGGACGGAGCGCGGGCGGCGCTCGTCTCCTATAACCATGCGTTTCTCGGATTTCGCGTCCCGGCCGGGCGCCACACCGCGGTTCTCCGCTACATGCCCGACGGTTTCATAGCCGGCTCCGTAATCACGCTGGTGAGCCTCGCCGCCGCCCTGTACCTGCTCGCGCGCGGGCGCCGTCCGGGCACAATGCGCGGCCCCGTCTGATGCTCCTTCTCTGGGTGGTCTACTTTCTTGTCGGAGCGGCGGCGGTTGGCGCGGCGCGCTGGCTGCGCCGGCCGGCGCCGGTCGGCTACGTCTTCGTCTTCTGGCTGATCCCCGTCGTGTTCGCGGCTCCCGGGTTCTTCGCCGATCGGACGATCCTCCCGGTCGATCAGATGGCCGTGATCCCTCCCTGGAGCACGCTCAAGCCCGTCAAGGTCCACAACCCGAACCTGAACGACGTCGCGACGCACCTGGCTCCCTGGGCCAAGGCGGTCCGGATGGCCTGGAAGGACGGCTCGATGCCCTGGCGGCAGCGCTGGAGCGGCTCCGGAATGGCGCTTGCCGCGAACGGGCAGTCGGCGGCGTTCTCTCCGCTGACTTTCCTGATGTTCCCGCTGCCGCTCGCCCGCGCGTTCACAATGGCCGCGGCGGTCAAGATTTTCCTGGCGCTCCTCGGGATGTGGCTGTGGCTCTCGGAGCTCTGCGTGTCGCGCGCGGGAGCGCTTTTCGGCGCCGTGTGTTTCGGACTGTCGTGCACGGTGACGCCCTGGCTTCTTTTTCCGCACACGTCGGTGATCTGTCTGTGGCCCTGGGCGCTCTTCGCGATCGAGCTGCTGCGGGAGGAGCCGGCCGGGAGCCGCGCGTTCTGGGCGCTGACTGCGATTCTTCTCTTCTGGGCATTGGGAGGCCATCCCGAGAGCGCGGTGCTCGGCGGGATCTTCGCCGCGCTGTGGCTTCTCGCACGGGCGCTCCGGCGCGATCTGCCGAAACCGGGACGCGTCCTGGGTCGGCTGACTCTGGCCGCGGCGCTGGCGTTCGGACTGTCGGCGTTCCTGCTCGTTCCGCAGGCGCTGGCGATTTCCCATTCGAGCCGCGTACCGGTAGCGCGGCAGTTCGCGCGAAATCTGCCCGCCCGCATGGCGCCCCACGGACCGCTCTGGCCGAACGGCTTCGTCACTTCGCTCTTCCCGCGGGCGCTCGGTGACGCTGTCGGCTCTCCGATGGTCGCCGGCGGCGTCGGGTCCTTCCCGGAGATGGCGCTCGGCTATTTCGGCATCCTCGGCTGGGGGCTGGCGCTCTGCGTTTTCCGGCCCGGCTCCCGGCGACGGTCGGCGCAAGTGGCGCTGCTCGTTCCGCTCGTGGTTGGCTTCGGAGTGGCCGTCATGCTCTGGCCCTTCTTCGACGTCGCGGTGCGCGCGCCGGTCCTCAAGATGATGTTCTTCCTGCGCTACTTCTCGTGGGTTTCCCTGGCCGGGGCCGCGATCGCGGCGTTTGAGCTGGATCGCCTCTGCGCGGATTCCCTCGCCCGCCGCAAGAGCTCCTTCCTCTTTCCCGCTGTTCTCGCGGGGCTCGTCGCCTGCGCGATCGCGGTGTACGCGCGCGTTCGCCCTCTGCATGCCGCGGCGGGCGGCCTCGACTCGTTGAAGAGCTCGTTCGTCCTCGCGTTCGTCTGCCTCGGCGCGGCGGCGGCGCTCTTCCTCGCCGTCCGGGTGAGGCCGCGCGCGGCCGGGATGACCGTGTTTTCTTTCTGCCTTTCCGCGATCGCGGCCGCGGAGCTTCTCCACCAGGGGATGCGTCTCTACGAATTCGGTTCGCCGCAGGATCTCTTCCCCGACACGCCGATGCTCGCGTTCGTGCGCTCGCGCCCCGGAACGTTCCGCGTGGCCGGGGAGGCGACGATGCTCTTCCCCAACAGCGGCATCTTCGCAGGCCTCGAGGACGTCCGCACGAAGGATCCCGTCGAGCGCCTCGACTACGTTCGGTTCCTCGACGCGACGTGCGGCTACCCTTCGGCCGAGGAGTTCAAGCAACTTCGCGATGTCAACGCGGCCGCTCTCGATTTCCTGAACGTCCGTTTTCTCCTCGCGGCGGCTGGGCGAAGCGCTCCCGGTGAGAAATGGCTCCCCGTTTACAGCGGCGCGGACGGAACCGTCTTCGAGAACCGTGGCGTGCTGCCGAGAGTCTTCGCGCCGAAGAAGGTCGCCGGCGACGAAGGATGGACGGCGCTCGCCGGCCGGAAGAACTGGCAGTCCGAGGCGTCGATTGCGGACGCTCAATCAGGATCATCGCCGAACGGCGGCGTCGAGGTGTCTAACTACCGGGAGTGGTTCAACGACGCCGCCTTCGACGTCCGGGTTCCCGGCGGCGGCGCCCTCGTCGTCGCGAGCCTCGTCCAGGACGGCGGATGGTCGGCGCGGGACGAGAGCGGCCGGAAGATCGTGACGGCGCTCGCGAACGGTCCGTTCCTGGCGCTCCGGCTGCCGGGTGGAAGTCACAGGATTTTCCTGAAATACTCCCCACCCGGTTTGCGAACAGGTTTGTTGATTTCCATCGCGAGTCTTCTGGCCGCCGCAGTCTTGTTGGGCGTGGCCGGAGCTCGAAAGACATCTGAAAGGGAGTTGAGATGAAATCTGCCTCGAAGTCCCTGGTGCTCGCCCTCACGGTGACCGTCCTGGCGTTCGTCGGTTGTCAGAAGAAGGAAGACGCCGCGGCGTCGAGCAGCGCGGCGCCGGCCCCGCAGGCGACCGCCGATCCGCATGCCCCGTTTGGAATGTTCAACACTCCCGGCGAAGGGGAGACGGTCGCGAACAAGACGTGGTGCACCGGCTGGGCCCTCGACGACTCGGGCGTCGCGCAGGTCACGGGAATCACGGAGGGCGGCGCGATGTCGCCGGCCAAGATCGATCAGCCCTTCCCCGGAGTGAAGGAGGCCTACCCGAACGTCCCGGGCAACGACACGGCGGGGTTCATCTTTCAGATTCCCGAACTCCCGCCCGGTCCCCACAGCATCAAGGTCGAGATCGTCGCCAAGGACGGCGGGAAGACCGTTCTCACGAGAAACTTCAACGTCAAGTGACCTCGGTCCGCTGAAACTCCGGATGAGCGGTTATCCTCCCGGCGCGCGGCCCGCAACGCGATGACGGACTCGAGGCCGGCGGCGGGACGAAGTCTCGTGGACCGGGGGGTGACCCTGGTTCTCGTCCTGGTGCTGGCGGTGACGGCGATCCGAGCTCGGGCCCTTCTTCGCCCTGCGCTGCCGCTCGACAGCCACGGAGAGGCCTCTTTCCCCTGGGCCTACCGGAACGCCGCCGCGATCAGGCTCCTGCGCGACTCGGAACCGTCGCTCCGGTACGGCGAGCTTCTCTGGGTCACTGTTCCGGCTTCGGACCCGCGGTACGACGCGGGCTGGGTCAAGGTCATGGCGAACTACTGGTGGCCGGATCAGAAGGTGCTCGGAGTCGCCGCGCGGACTCCGCGTCGCGGCCGGGGTGTGGCGGTCGTCGAGGTCAACGACCGCGGAGTCACGGTCGCCCGCAACGGCCCGCGCGCCGGGAATGCCTCACCTTAGGCTCGCGCTCGGGCTCGCGGTCGCGGCCGCTCTGGGGTCGAGCGTCCTGCCCGCGTGGCGGGCGAGATCGCTCTCGCGATTCGCCCTGGATCTCGCCGTGGGGCTCGCGATCGCCGTGCCGACGATCCTGATTCTCGGATTGCTCTTGCTGCCGTTGTACCCGAAGTGGATCGTGGCGTGGGAAGCGCTGCTCATCGCGCTGTTTCTCTTCTGGCGGCGGCGTTGGCCGCAGGATCTCGCGGCCTCCGAACCGGTGGAACCGCCTCGGACCGGCGGACTCTCCGGGTTTGTGTTCGGGGTCTCGTTTCTCGTGGCGGCCGGCAAGTGGCTTCGAGTCCCGCTCTGGAGCTTCGACCATTTCGCGATGTGGGGGATCAAGGCGCGGAGGATCGTGCAGGACGGCGCCCTGGACCTCGGGTTCCTTCAGTTGAGCTCCTTGAGATACACGGCCGTGGAGTACCCGATTGGCCTTCCCTTGTCCTGGCGAGTCTTGAGTCTCCACAGGCCGGACGACACGATCTTCAGGATCGCGCACGCGGTCTTCGCCCTGGCGCTGGCTCTCCTCGTTCGCAGGACCGTTCTCCGAGCGAGCGGGTCGTGGCGTGTCGCGAACACGATGGCGGCCTTCCTCTGTGTCTCGCCGCTCTATTGGAATACCGAGGCCGTGGGACTCGCCGACCTGCCGCTCGCTCTCTTCGTGGTGGCTTCCGTCGCGCTTCTCCTCGAGGCGCGAGACCGGCGCGCGCCGGCGTGGGTCGCGGGAATCACGATCGGGTTCGTCAGCTGGATCAAGAAGGAGGGGTCCCTGCTCTCGCTCCTCCTGCTCGCGCTCGGGCTGATCCTCCTGTGGCGCGAATCGAAGCGCGGCAGCCGTGTCGCGCGTCTGGCGGGCCTCGGCCTGCCGGCTCTCCTCCTCATGTCCGCTACGTTTCTAATTACCTGGCACCTGCTCCCGCGAGGGGTCGAGTTCTTCGCGGAAGACTGGCGCGGCCGGGCTTATCAGCGCCTGCGGGAACCGGGGAAGATCCTGTCGGCGCTGGGGCATGAGCTGCTCCGGATCGAATGGTGGGGGATCTGGCTGCTCTTCGCTTTGGTCTTCGGCTACTGCCTCCTTGCGCGAAAGCCTGTCGCGGCTCTAACGCTCGGAATCGTGCTCGCGGCGCTCGGCACCTACGCCGTGGTGTATTTCGTGACTTACCTGGATCCGCTGGAGCACATCGATCACTCCTTCTTCCGCATCGCCGCGGCCCTCGTTCCTCTAGGACTGGTCGGCATCTCCTTCGCCTTCGAACCGGCGTTTCGGGATTCTCGCTGACAACCCGCCCCGGCGTCGGGCCGCCTCCCTCGGCGGCACGCTCCGGCAGGCCGCTATGAGAGAACCGGCCGTCGCTCTATCGCGAAGGCGCAGTGGCAGCGAGGCAAAAGAGGGATGCGGGTGGTGCGCCTTCGCTCATTGGGGCACTCTCCCGCTTTCCTCAGCAACGAGGAGAGGATTGGGTTGATGCCGTTCCCGGGCCTTTCGAGAGGGGCCGCTTTCGCTTGCCGCTTGACGGCCCCCGTGAGACTTGCCCCCTCGAAGGGCTTGGGAGCTTCCGACCGGCTACAGGCTGTCGCGCCCGACTCGACCAAGAGCTCCGAGCGCCTGACAATGAGCGTCCGGCAGAAGCTCCCCGCCCGGGTCACGGTATCGCAAGAGAAAGGGGGGTGGTGATGGTGTTCCATGCCGGTTTGGATTGGGCCAAGAGGGCGCACGCAGTCTGCGTCCTGGATCAGAAGGGGAAGGTTCGAGCTCGATTCGAGATTGCGCACACTGCCGAGGGAATGCGCGAGCTGACAGGGAAGCTGCTGGCATTTAGCCGTCACGGATCCCTTCAAGTCGCTCTCGAGCGCTGCTCGGGACTGTTGGTGGACACACTGCTGGAGGCCGGTCTGGTGGTCGTCCCGATCCATCCCAATGTCGTTAAAGCCACGCGGTCTCGGTACAGCGCCTCGGGCGCCAAGACGGATCCCTGGGACGCGTATTTGATCGCCGACGTGCTTCGGACCGACGGACATCGCTTCCGACCTCTCCAGCCCCTCTCGGATCAGACGCGTGCCCTTCGCGCCCTGGTGCGTTCTCGGGATGATCTGGTCGCCCAGCGGGTCGCCCTGGCCAACCGGCTCCGGGATCTGCTCGAGGGCTTCTGGCCCGGCGCTGCCGCGATCTTCGCCGATGTGGACTCTGCGATCAGCCTGGCCTTCCTGGCTCGATATCCGACCCCCAAGGAGGCGGAGCAACTCGGGGAGAAACGCCTGGCAGCCTTCCTCGTCAAGAACCACTACACAGGCCGACGCTCGCCACAGCAGTTGCTCCAAAGGCTCCGGACCTCTCCATCCAGCCGTACTCCTCCCCTGGAAGCGCAGGCCAAGCAAGAGCTCATCCTGGCCATCTCCTCCGTCCTGAGTACTCTCGTGACCCAGATCAAGCAAATCGGGATCGCCATCCAGCGCGCGCTCTCCATCCACCCGGCCGCACCCATCTTCACCTCCTTGCCTTGCGTCGGGCGCATCAACGCCGCTCAGATCCTCTCGGAGACTGGAGAGGATCCTCACCGCTTCTCCTCACTCGATCAGCTCTGCGCCGAAGCGGGCGTTTGCCCCGTCACCTACGCTTCGGGCAAACACCACGCAGTCGGGTTCCGCTTCGCCTGCAATAAACGACTCCGCAGAGCTTTGACTACGTTCGCCGATAACTCCCGCCGTCTCTCCCCTTGGGCGGCCTCGCTCTACTCCCGCGCGCGCTGCCACGGAAAAGATCACCCTCACGCCATCCGAATCCTCGCCAGAGCATGGCTGCGCGTCCTCTGGCGCTGCTGGATCAACAACACACCCTACGACCCGGCTCGTCACACCGCCGCTGCGAGGCTCGCCGCATGACCATCAGGTTGACACAGGCTGTCTCACGGCCGCCCCCGGGAGGCGTCCCGCCGCCGGGGCTGAAGCACGGCTCGAACAACCACTGTGCAGCCCGGAGGCGGCGGCGTTGCCCGGCAGCGGCCCTGTCCGAGGGCACACACCGGATACTTGGATTAGCAAAGCTGCTTCTGTGCCCTCGGACCGGAGCGACGGCCAGGAGTTCTAAGTGCGGCGAGGCCGCCGCGTGCCGCAGAGGGCAACGACGACGACTCCGGGCGGTTTGACCGCGACGAAGGCCCCGGATTGCGACAACGTCTCGAGAACTAATACCTAGGAGCGGTGGCGCCCGACGAAGATGACGAAGTCGGGATCGATGGCGCCGGACTCCGTGAGCCGTTCCTCGGCATCGCAGAGGATCGTCAGCAGGTGATTGTCATAGGCCCGCTGCTCGTCGAAGTTGCCGATGATCTCGTAGAGGAGCGGGTTCAGGAGCCCGCCTCCATACGAGTACTCCTTCTCGACTTCGAAGAACCGTCTCGCGAGCGGCAGGACGTCTTCGCTGCGCACGGCCTCGGTCGGATCGTCGGCGGCGAGCTTGTCGGGATCCGTGCGCCAGCGGTTCCAGAAGAGCCCGCCCCAGAAGGGGTTGAACCTCAGGTGGTCGGGGATGAGGCGGAAGTAGCGGTTGATCAGGTCCATCCGGGCATCGCTGTACTGGAACCGGTTCGGGCCAACGTACTCGTTGAAGAGGAGCTTGCCCTCGGGGGCGAGCGCCCCTTGGATCCGACCGTAGAGGCCCTCGAGATCCGTGATGTGGTGCAGCACATCGTTGGCGAAGATGGCGTCGAAGGGGCCTTCGGGCAGCGCCTCGGCCTCGAGATTGCACACCTGGTACCGGATCCGACCGAGTCCGTCCGTCTTCGCGGTCTCTTCCGCCGCCAGGACCCGGTCGCGCGCGAAGTCGCAGGCCGTGATCTCGCCGATCCCGGGTTTCTGCGCGAGCGCCCTTTCGAGCCATCCGGAGCCGCAGCCGAGAACGAGCAGACGGTCCACTCTGTCGGGGAGGTGCTTCGCGCGCACCCACGTCGGCCAGTCGCACTCCGGGCTTCCAGAGACGAGCCGGTGCAGATACCGCCGGACGACCGGCGAGGCCGTCCACACCATGGTGTCCAGGTTTTGAATGAACCGCCCGTCGTTCCAGCGCGTCTGCATCGGCGCGGATTATCCCCGACCCCGAAGCGCCGTGTGATAGATCTGCCCCGAAAGCATGCGCTTATTCGGACGAGACAGGCCGGCCGGGGACGCGCCGCAGCGCCTCCACATCGGGTGCGGACAGGAGGCGATCGACGGCTGGATCAACATCGATAACCAGGCGCTGCCCGGAGTCGACCGCGTCCTGGATGTCCGGCACGGGCTCCCGTTTCGACGGCGCGTCGGCGATCTACGCCGAGCACTTCCTCGAGCACCTGACCTTGACGACGGGCTCGCGTTCCTGCGGAGTGCCGGCGCGCGCTCTCGCCGACACCGGCGTCCTGCGGCTTTCGACGCCCAACCTCGACTGGGTCTACGCTGACGCACTACCGGTTGCCGCCGTCCTCCGCCGAGGAGGCCAGTGCCACGACTGCCTCCAGTTGAATCGCGCGTTCCACGGATGGGGCCACCAGTTCCTCTACAACCGGGCGACGCTGGAGAAGGTGCTGAAGCGCGTGCCGGTTTCGCGCAGGCGTCGAGTTCCAGCGTTACGGAGAGAGCGACATCCCGAGCTGAAGGGCATCGAGCGCCACGAAACGTGGGTGGACACCCCCGAGCTCCCGCACGTCCTCGTCGCCGAGGCCTCGGGCGAGGCGCGCGAGGAGCCGCTCCCCGCGAGCCTCCTCGAAGAGCATCGCGTCGCCGTCAGTGCGAAGTAGATCCGGCCCGGCTCATCCCGCGTCGCCGTTCCGGCTGAGCGAAGCGACGGCGAGAAAGGCGAGGAGTGGGGAGAAGATCCGCCCGGCCGACCATTCGATCCAGAGAGACGCGTCCTCCTGGTGCAGGAAAGTGAAGACGAAGAAAACGGCGAGGAGCGCCGCGACGGCGATCGGGAGAAACGCGAGCCGCGACTTACTCGGCGCGAGGATCAGGGCCGTCAGAGGGAGAAGCCAGGGAAGAGCCCAGCCCGCGCTCCAGAGGAATTTTCCGATGTCGACGAGGACCGGGCCGAGTCTCCGCCAGTAGATGTCGAGGAGGCGGCCGTACTGCTCGTACCAATAGAAGAGATCCCTTGTGGCGCCGAAGGCGAGCCAGGCGCCG
This sequence comes from uncultured Acidobacteriota bacterium, assembly GCA_963815865.1. Lineage (GTDB taxonomy): Bacteria > Acidobacteriota > Thermoanaerobaculia > UBA5066 > Gp7-AA6 > JAWOLE01. The sequence continues at coordinate 676,187 of CAWFIK010000002.1, read as the reverse complement.
AGACCGACGATACCCGGAAGGAGTAACCGGGCGGAGGCGGGGCCGACCCTGATGCTCTTTCTTCGAATCGCAAGGAAGAGCACGACGGCCGCGACCGCGAACGGCAGCCCCTCGACCTTCGCGCAGATCGCGCCCGCGAGGAGGAGGCCCGCGAGGAGCTGTCCGGCGGCCGCCATGGCGGCGTCGCCGACGAGAATCGCCATCGCCAGGACTTCGAACAGCCAGAGCCACGGGTCGCCGTTTCCGGCGACGTCGAGCTCGTTGCCGAGAAACCCGAAGGCCGCTACGACGAGCGCCGAGGCCGCCCAGGCGAGGCGCCGCCGAGCGACGGTCCGCAGGACTCCGGGCAGCGCGAGCGCGAGCGCGGCCAGACAGATGGGAAACGTCAGTGTCGCGGCTCCCCAGGCGAACCGCCTGGCTGCCATCGAGGCGAAGGCATAGAGATTCGTCACCAGCGGCGGATAGGAGATATGGAAATAATCGAACAGCGGGTCGCGCAGGAGGGGAGCGTCCACGGTCCGCGCGGCCGCGAAGGCCTGCGCCTTCGGCCCCCAGATCAGGATCAGGTCGGGAGACGTGGCCGCCGCCGACGCCGTCGCGCGAGAGCGACGAGGACCGCGGCCGCTGCGACGGCGAACGCGAGCGTCTCGAAAAGACCTGCGGGATCTTCGCTTGCCGGCGGCAATACGAGATCCGACTCGGACTTCACCGCGAAGCGCAGCAGGAACGCCGTGGCGGCGGCGAGCGCGACGAGCGGGATCAGCCGCCAGGAAATCCCCGCGAGGGCGAACAGCGTCATCCACCCCGAGAGGAGGACGCCGCCGACCGCCGCCGCGAGGCCGAGGCGGCAGGCGAGCGAGAAGCGGCGGTAGCTCGGGTGCGCGAGCAGCGGCCAGGCAACGAGTGGGCAGCAAGCGAGGCTCAATATCCAGAGAAGGCCGGCCTTCAACGGTTGCGCCTCCGCCAGACGCTCCCCGCCGGAGTCTTGAGAACGAGAGTGCCGGGAGATCGGCCGGGTTCCGGGCCGACGACAATCAGGTAGTCCGCACGATATTCGGCGTGCGTCGGCGTGTCCCAGACGGCGGCGGGCAGCACCTTGCGGCCGGGAAGCAACGCGAATGTCTCGCGGTGGAGATTGGTCTCGCGGGGAAGATCGCGCGGTTCGCAGATCGAGACTACAGAAGCGCCGGGCGGAACGACGGCGACAGCCCACCAGGAGCCGGTACTGCGCCACCGCGGCGGGGGGCGCGCTGTGATCGAAGGGAGTGGCGGGCGCGTGCAGGAGGTCGGGGAGGGGAGGAAGCCGCGTGACGCGAGAGCCGTCAGGGGCGCCGCCCCGCCGAGGAACAGGAGGAGTTGTCGGAGCTTCCGCGCGGATCCTCATGTCGCTCTCGCGAGCCGGCGGAGCGCCGCAAGGTTGACCCGGTCGAGGTCGAGGTCTCTCCTTCGGCGTCTCCAGGAATTTCGGGATCCGGGCGAGCCGCGGGTCGGACATCAGGTTCGCGAACCCCGCCTCGCCGATCGCGCCTTGGCCGATGTGCTCGTGCCGGTCCACTCGAGCGCCGCGCGGTTTTTTCGAGTCGTTCACGTGGATCGCTCGCAGGAGCGAGAGCCCGACGGTCCGCCGGAAGTCCTCGATCGTCGCCGCGTAGCCCTCTTTCGAAGTGAGGTCGTATCCCGCCGCGTGCACGTGGCACGTGTCGAAGCAGACGGCGACGCGCGAGCGCTCGCGCACCGCGCCGACGATGTCCCGCAGGTGCTCGAACCGGTAGCCGACGGCGGTGCCCTGTCCCGCCGCCGTCTCGAGGAGGATCCGAACCGGCGCGCCCTCGGTCCGCCGGAAGACCTCGTCGAGCGACCCCGCGATCCGCGCGACGCCGGCCGCCTCGCCCTCGCCGCCGTGGGAGCCCGGGTGGTGGACGAGCTCGCGGATGCCGAGGCTCTTGCAGCGGAGGACCTCGTCCACGAGCGCCAGGATCGAGAGCCGCCGCAGCTCGCGTACCGGGGAGGCGAGATTGGGAAGGTACGAGGTGTGGGCGACGACGTGCGCGAGCGGCGAGACCTGGACGGCGCGGCGGAACGTCCCCGCCTCCTCGCTCCCGATCTCCTTGCCGATCCAGCGGCTGTTGTTCTTGACGAAGATCTGGAGCGCGCGGCAGCCGGCGGAGACCCCGCGCTCGACCGCGAGCGGCGTTCCGCCGGCGATCGACTGGTGGGCGCCGAGAGGAAGGGAATCGGACGAGGTCGGAGAGAGGTGTTGGATGGCAGGAGAAGACGGCGCCAAGGGAATTCTTACCTCCTCCGTCCTACGGCTCTTTCTCACACGGTTTGGGCGAGACGACAACGAAGCGCTCGCGACGTCAGGACGGCTTTCGCGTGTCGTCCCCGCTCTCGAGCAGCTCCTGGCCGATCCGGCGGGAGACGAAGATCTGCTTCAAGTAGTTCAGCGACGTGATGGCGAAGGGGACTCCGGCGGCGGAGAAGGGAGCGCCCATGGCGGCGAGCGCGAGGTGCCGGGCCTTCTCGCCGCGCGTGAACTCGGGGTTCCTCCAGTCGAGGACGCTGCCGTAGTAGCGGAAGACCATCCGATAGACGTCGGAGAGGAGCACGCCGGAAGCCCATCTCGCTCCCCCACACGAAGCATTCGCCGGCGCGGACCTTTCTCGAGGAAGTCGCGAGGCCGTGTCCGGCCTCCGCGACCGTGTACACGCGTCGCGAGCGGGCCGAGAGCGTGTGGGCGTCGGATCCGGCGACGAGCGAGACGTCGCCGCGCTTCTCCCGGACGACGGCCATCAGGTCCTCGACCAGCCGGTTGTGCTGCGAGGCCATCGCGCCGTTCTTGACCTCGAAGACGTCGAACATCCGGAGCATCTCCTCGAAGTAGCTGCCGCGGCGAGTTGCGCATCCGGTAGTTCTGGAAGATGTGGTTCGCCGACGCGATGATGCGCTCGCCTCCGCAGATACTCGTGGAGGTCGTAGATGTTTCGCGGCGCCGGCGCTGGATCTCGGCGTGCTGCCGCTCGTCGATGCCGAAGACGTTGACGTGGATCCGCTGGCGGGTATCCGGGAACCAGGTCTCGACCTCCTCGGAGACGAAGAAGTCGGTCAGATCCGGGTTCTGGTTCAGGAGGTAGAGGCACCCGTCGATCGAGTCGTGGTCCGTGATCGTGACGAAGTCCATCCCGCGCTCCTTCGCGACCCGGTAGACCTCCTCGGGCCGGTTGTAGGAGTCGCGGGTGTTCGCGATCCGGAAGTACTTGAACGTCGAGATAGACGGAGTGGCAGTGCAGGTCCGCCTTTCTTGAAGCGCGGATCCGAAAACCAGGACGGAAGCTCGACTCGTCGGTCTCGGGCTTATCGGGACGGACAGGGTTGCAAATCGTGAGCCGGACGTCAATTGGGTGCAAGTCGGGGAGAGGCATCAGGCGGTCCCTCCGTCAAACGTGTTAGCGTTTCTCGACGTGGGCCGCGTCGCTTTTCGGCTGTTCTACGGGCTCCTCCTCGTCGTCCTCTTCCTGGGAGGCGCCTGGCTCGCCTTCCGACGATCGATCACCGGCCGCTCGGTGATCGGTGCCCGGACCTGACCGGAAAGACCGTGCTCCGAGGCCATCCGGATCGCCCACGACGTCGGCCTGAGGGTCGAGGAGCAGGTCGGCCGGGCCCGCGACGAGAAGGTTCCGAAGGACCGGATCCTCGCCCAGCAGCCGGACGCGGGCTCGCTCGCGAAGCCGTCCCAGGTCGTTCGCGTCGTCGTCTCGCTCGGTCCGCGGCAGCTCCACGTGCCGGACCTCATCGGCCTGCCGCCCGCGCGGCCTCGGCCCTGCGCCTGGTCGAGCAGTCTCTGAGCTCGGCACCGTCTCCTGGTATCGCGCGGAGACCGGGCGTGTCGGGATCGTCGCCCAGGACCCGGAGCCGGAACCGCCGTGGCCCGAAGGACGCGTCCGTCGAGGTGCTGACCAACCGGGGCGCTGCCCGAGACCCGCTATGTCATGCCCGACCTGGTCGGACAGGACGCGGAGCGGATGCGGGCGCGCGCTCGAGAAGTTCGGGTTCCGCGTCGGGAGCGCGCGATACGAAGTGTACGAGGCGATCCCCGCCAACACGTCCTGAAGCAGTTCCCGCCGGCGGGCTACCCGTCTCTCGGCCGCGAGGTCGTCTCGCTGACCGTCTCCCGCGCCCCGACGGCGTCTCGCCCCGGTGCGCGCTGCCGTGTCTCGGATCGCGCCGTCTCTCCTCTCGGCCGACTTCGCCCGCCTGGCCGACGCTCTCGCGGTCGCCGAGGGGGCGGCGCCGACCTCGTCCACGTGGACGTCATGGACGGCCACTTCGTGCCGAACCTGACGATCGGGCCGCCGGTCGTCAAGGCGCTGAAGCGCGCGACGCGGCTCCCGCTCGACGTCCACCTGATGATCGAGAGCCCGGAGAGCTACGATCGAGAGTACCTGGCGCGGGCGCGGACTGGATCTCCGTCCACGTCGAGGCGACGCGGCACCTCCAGCGCTGCCTCGACACGATCCGCCGGGGGGGCGCGAAGGCGGGAGCGGCCGTCAATCCCGGCACGCCCGTCTCGGTCCCTCGCGGCGGCCTGGGGCGATCTCGACTACGCGGTGGTCATGTCGGTCAACCCGGGCTGGGGCGGCCAGCCCTTCCTTCCCGACTCCGTCGGCAAGGTCCGGCGGGCTCCGGCACGATTCCCGTGGCATGGCGCGGCGGCGCCTCGATCGAGGTGGATGGGGGAGTGACCGAGTCCAACGCGGCCCGGCTCGTCGAGGCCGGAGCGGAAATTCTGGTCGCGGGTACGGCGATTTATGGTCAGGACGATCCGGAATCGGCTATCGAAAGACTGCGGGCCGCGGCCCGAGGGGGAGTTCGGGTATGAGACGAGCATCGACCGGGGGATTGAGGGACTGGGGGACTGGAGGATTGAGGGACTGGGAGACTGGGGGACTGGGTGACTGGGGAAGTTCAGATCAGGCATCTCCCAGTCTCCCAGTCTCCCCGTCTCCCAGTCGCTCCGAGTTGCCAGGATTGCGGATTACCGCGGCGCTCTGCGCTTCGCTTCTTCTGCTGTTGACCGGAGGCTGCGCGAGCAGCGCGAAGAAGCCGGACAAGATCACCCGGGAGCTGCTGACTTCGACCAAGGAAGTCCTCTTCGAGAAGGGGAAAGCGCTCCTCGAAAAGAAAAGGTACGACCAGGGGCGCAAGTACCTGAATTTCGTCTTCGAGACATATCCCAACGAGAAGGAGGGGCGCCAGGCGCTGCTCCTCGTCGCGGACTCCTACTTCCGGCAGGGGGGAGCGACCAGCTACACGGAAGCTCGCTTCCGTTACCGCGACTACCTGAACCGTTACCCGGGAGCCGCGCAGCGCGACTACGCGCGCTACCAGTTCGCAGTCTGCTACGACAAGGAACACGACAAGCCGGACCGGGATCAGACCTCCACCCGCGAGGCTCTCGAGCAGTATCGCGTTCTCCTCCAGGAGTTTCCCGATTCGACCTACGTCAGCGTGGCCCGGGAGCGCATCCGCCGCCTGACCGATTCGCTGGCGGACCACGAGTTCCTGGTGGGCTACTTCTACATCCGCAAGGGGGCGACGGCTGCCGCGCTCGGGCGATTCACGTCGATTGAGGAGCGGTTCCCCCAGTACGCCGGCAAGGACCGCCTCTTCTACTACGAGGCGGAAGCCCTGCGGAAGCTCGGGCGCGGCGAGGAGGCTTCCCGCTACTACTCGCGGGTGATCGAGGAGTTCCCGGCCAGCCAATACGCCAAAATGGCGCGCGGGAGGACGGGCAAGACGAAGCCGCAGGCCTCGGCGTCCGTTGACACGCGCGGCAAGAGCGAGTAATTTTAGGCAGAACAAAGAACCAGCCATAAATTGTAAGGAGCCGCCATGCGTCTCCCCGCCCGGATTCTCCTGGTGATGGGTCTCTCCTGCTGGTGCGGCATCGTGTTCGCGCAGACGACACCCGCGCCCACGCCTCCGCCGGCGGTCGGCGGCAAGACGAAGATCGTCAACCAGCAGCCTCGCTCGGTCACCCAGGTCGAGGAACCGCAGAAGCCCATGCCGACCGAGAACGCGCCCCTGCCCGTGGCCTTCGAGAGCGACATCTACTGCTTCGGTTACCTCGGCAATCCGTCCGAGTCGTTTCCCGTTCGTGTCACCGGGGCCGAGAACGTCGCCGAGCAGACCGACTTCATAACGGATGACTTTTTGTACGTTTCCGCCGGCCTGGACAAGGGGTTGAAGGCGGGCGCCGAATTCTGGATCGTCACTCCCGAGCAGGAGGTCGTCCATCCGGTGACCGGGAAGACCATGGGCCGGCTCTTCCAGTACCGTGGACGGGCGGTCGTTCACAGCGTCGAGCAGAGGACCGCGATCGTGCGCGTGACGAACGCCTGCACCGACATCCCGATCGGCGCGTACCTGAAGCCTTTCGAGCCGATTCCAATTCCCCTGGCCCGCAAGTCTCCTCCGGCCATACTGGGAGATCCGCCCTCGGGGAAACCCAAGGGACGGATCGTTTTCACTCGGGACGGCGTCGTGGCGCTGGGAGATGACAACATCGTCATCATCGACCTGGGAGCCGCCAGCGGCGTGGCGCCCGGGGATTTCCTGACGATTTACCGCCACCTTGGCGGCGAGGAATTCGGCATTCGTCCGGTTGGATCCTACTGGGTCAACCTCCCTCCGCCCCCGGGCGTCTTCGTGCCGCGCACCTACCTTGGCGAGGCCGCAGTCCTGGTTGTGGGAGACGGGTGGTCGATCGTGCGCGTGACGGACGCTTACCGTCTCATCCAGGTCGGAGACGAAGTCGAGGTCAAGTAGAGCGCACCGCGGCTCGGCCTCCTCGTGACCTCGGCGAGCGAGGAGCGTCTCTCCAAAATCTTCGCCGTCTCCGGCGCTTCCTCCGCGGTTTCTCGGCTGTTGGTTTTCCGAACACCGAATCCCGAACCCCGAAAACCGAAAACCGGAATGCTCCGCGATGAAGAGCCCTTGAAAAATTCGGCGCGGAAGATCGATCACCTGAATTCCTTCTTCCTCTCGATCGCTGGCATGGAAAAGCAAATTTTTAATTCGGATCACGCCGCGCGCGAATCGGCGGCGCGAAAATTTTTCTTGCGAGAATCTTCCCCGCGATCGTTTTCGTTTGCTAAGATGCGCACCCAATTCGTAATCGGGTCGACGATTCTCGGGGGCGCATGTGAACCTCGACGGACAACTGCAGCAGATCATCGATGAACTTCTTTCTCACGGAATCTCCCTCGACCTGGCGAAGAAGGAGTTCGAGAAGAAGTACATCGTCGGCGCGGTGAAGCGCTCTTCGGGAAATCTCGGGCGCGCCGCGCTGTCGCTCGGCATCCACAGGAACACGCTGCGAAACAAGGCGGGGATCCTGAACATCCGCCTCCCCCGCGAGAAGACCCGAGTCTCCCCCGACATCGTCAAGAAAAAGTGAGCGGTCTTCCGGGCCAGCTCCGGTAGCTAAAATCTCTCGACTGCCGCTCGCGAAGGGAGCGCCGCAGTCGAAAGCCTACTGCGGTTTCGGGCCGGCGTCCTTGGGTGGGGGAGGCTCGTCGCCCTTGATGGAGTCCTTGAAGTTGCGAAGACCCTGGCCGAAGCCCTTGCCGAGCTGCGGCAGCTTGTTGGCCCCGAAGATGATGATCACGATCAGAAGGATGATGAGCAGCTCCGGGACGCCGAGTGAGCCAAACATGTTCGTTCTCCTGCGGAGAGCTTAACAGACCGGCGCGAGCCGGCTCTGGTAGACCCGCCGGAACTCCTTCTCTTCCGGAGTGTTCCCGAGCAGCCGTCCCACGAGCGCGATCTCGGCCGGCAGGTAGCGCCGGTACGTCTCCCCTCGCCCCTGCGCGACAGCGCGGGCGAAGGTCCCGCAGACTTTCCAGGCGCGTTGGAGGAGCACGCGATCGAGCCTCGCGCGGAAGTCCGCGGCTGGGAGGCCGCGGGAGCGCGCGAAGCCCGCGATGACCGGCGCGGCAAGCTCCTCGGTCATCCAGACAAGCGTCGTCCGCTCCCAGAGCAGGGAGGCGAGGTCATAGGAATCCGGACCGGCGCGCAGGTCCTGGAAGTCGATCCACCCGACCGAGTTCTCGACGGGAAAGAGATTGTTGCCGTGGTAGTCGCGGTGGCAGAGCGTCGCCGGGTGCGCCTCGATCTCGCGCGCGAGCGCGTCCGTCCAGGCGTCGTGAGCCGAGCGCTCGCCGGGAGAGAGGGGAGAGCGAAGCCAGAGATCGAAGACCGCTTCCCGTGCCAGATCGAGCTCGCGCCGGAAGAACGCGGCGTCGAAGCGGGGATTGATCCGCGGGTCCGGGATCTCCGCGAGGACCGCGGCGGCCGCGGCGGCACGCGACAGCCAGCCCGGCCTGTCCGGCGCGTTTCCGGAGAGGCGCGTGGCCAGGTCGGTGCGTCCCAGATCCTCCACGATCTGGTTGCCGGTCTGGTCGTCGGCGATGAGCGACGGGACGCGGAGGCGCTCGCGGAGAACGGAGTGCGCCGCGACCCACCGCCGCCGCGAATCGGTCTCCTCGGCGCAATACACGACGCCGAGGACCGTCCGGCCGCCGGGCAGTGTGAGGCGCAGGTAGCGGCGTCTTCCGACGTCCCCGGGCAGGACCTCGACGGCGACCGGGTCGTGGCCCGTCTCGCGCGCCAGCGCCGCGAGGCCGCCGTATTCGGTGGGGATCATGTTTCCTGGGAGGACTGGGAGACTGGGAGAGCGGGAGACTGCGGGATCCGAAGCTCCCAGTCCCCCAGTCACCCAGTCTCCCAGTCGCTCCCGGTCGCTCTCGTCACGAGAGCGACTTGGCCTGCGTCAGGAGGACCTTCTTGATGTGGACCGGCTGATTGGGCCGATCGTTCGCGCCGCGCGGGGTAGCCGCGATCTTGTCCGCCACGTCCATCCCCGAAACGACTTCGCCGAAGGCCGAGTACTGGTTATCGAGGAAGGTCGAGTCCTTCACGACGATGAAGAACTGCGAGGACGCGGAGTTGGGGTCCTGGGAGCGCGCCATCGAGAGAATTCCTCTCTTGTGGGAAACGTCGTTGAACTCCGCCTTGACGTTCTTTCCGCTCCCGCCGGTCCCATAGGGGTGCATCGGATCCTCGGCCTTCTTCGTATTGGGATCTCCCCCCTGGATCATGAATCCGGGGATCACCCGGTGGAACAGCGTGCCGTCGTAGAAGCCGCTCGCGGCGAGGTCCACGAAGTTCTGCACGTGGTGCGGCGCCTTGTCGTAGAAGAACTTGACCGTGATGTCACCCATGTCGGTCTGGAGGGTCGCCAGGGTGTTGGCGTAGTCGAGGGGTGTGGCCACTTTCTTCTCCTTTTTCGCCGGGGTCTTCTTCTTCGCGGCGGGCGCCGCGAGCAGGGGAACGGCGCAGAGCAGCGTCAGGACGAGGGTTAGCTTCTTCACAGGGACTCCTTTCCCGGAAAATTCGCCAGACGATAACACGCTCCCGTGAGTCGAATTCCCGGATCGGGTGATCTGCGATCTGGTGATCGGGTGATTTGCCCGGTCAATCACCCGATGGCTCGATCACCCGATCACCTGATGGGAGGCTGTAGGATCTTCTCGATGTACGAAGCTCTCGCGAAGGCCGCGCTCGCCGCGGAGGACACCGAGCGGGTCATGGAAGCCGCGCGGCGGGTGAAGGAGCGTCATCCGAAGCTCTCGCGCGCGGAACTGGCGGAGAAGCTGTCGTCGCGGACGGCGCTCTCCTGCGCGGCGGTCGGGTTCTTCGCCTCGGCGCCCGCAGCCCTCGTTCCCGGGTTCCCGGCGGCGCCGGACGTGACCTACCAGGCCCGGTCGCTTCACCGGCTCGTCCTGTCGGTCGCCCGCGTTTCCGGGCGCCCGGCGAGCCCGGTCGAGCGTCTCGTCTCCGCGGGCGCGAGCGTCCTCGTGGCGGGCGCGATCCAGGCGGCGCGGCGCGGCGCGATCCGGGCCTCGCGGCGCATGCCCGCAAAGCGGGCGCCCCTCCTGCCGGCCGTGGCCGCGGCGCTGGCCGGCGCAGCGGCGAGCTATGCCGGCGCGCGGCTGTTGGGATTTCTCGCCGGCTGCCGGTTCTTCGAAGGGCGCCGCTGGCGGCCCTGGTGACCGGGAAAGCCGACGTCGTCATCGTGGGCGGCGGCGTCATCGGTTGCGCGCTCGCCCGTGAGCTCGCCGGGCGGGGCGCCGCGGTCACGGTCGTCGAGAAAGGCGAGCCGGGTTGCGAGGCCTCCGGCGCCGCCGCCGGCATCCTCGCTCCTCAGGCCGAGGGCCTTCCCGCCGGCCCGCTGTTCGATCTCGCCCTGGAGAGCCGGGGCCTCTATCCGAAATGGACGGAGGATCTGGCCGCGGAGACCGGGATCGAGGTCGGCTACCGCCGCTCCGGAATCCTGCGTTGCGCCTTCTCCGAGGAGGAGGAGCAATGGGACTCCTACGCCTGGCAAAGGGCGCGAGGCCTCGCGGTCGAGAGGCTGAGCGGCGAGGCGATCTCCGCGCTGGCGCGCACGAAGGTGTCGGAGGAGGCGCGGCAGGCGATCTTCTTCCCCGACGAGGCCGTCGTGGACAACCGCCGGCTGACCCGGGCGCTTCGAGTGGCTGCCGAGCGGCGGGGCGTCGCCTTCGAGATCGGAAGGACGGCCCGGCGCCTCGTGGTTCGCGGCGGCCGATGCGCCGGCGTCGAGACGGACGGCGGGACCTTCGAGGCGCCGAAGGTCGTCAATGCGGCCGGGGCATGGGCGGGCTTCGATCCGGACTTTCCGGTTCCGGTCGAGCCGGTCCGGGGACAGATCGTCGAGGTCCTCTCGCCCGCGCCCGACGTGTCGATGGTCATCGAATCCGAGGACGTCTACGTTGTTCCGCGCGGGCAGTCGTGGCTGCTGGGAGCCACGGTCGAACGCGTGGGATTCGAGAAACGGGTGACCGCGGGGGCCGTCGGACGGCTCATCACGGCGGCCGCGCTCCTGTTGCCTTCGCTGGAATCCGCGGCGTTCCTGAGCGCGTGGTCGGGCCTGCGGCCGGCGACTCCCGACGGGCTGCCGGTGCTGGGGCGCGGCTGCCTGCCCGGCCTTTTCCTGGCGACCGGCCATTTTCGCAACGGGATCCTGCTCGCGCCGGTCACCGCCGCCGCTCTGGCCGACGAGATTGCCGGGGGAGCTTCCCGCGATCTCGCCCCGTTTTCGATCGAGAGATTCTCCGGGCGAGGCGCGACCGAGGCTAGGTTAGAATCCGCCTAATTCCAGAGCGGGATCGCCGCTGAAACGGGAACCGAAACGGGTATCGCTTGAGCATGGAGGACGATGAGAAGCGCACTGTACTCGGGCTTGCGAAACGGGGCGGAAGTCCTCTGGCGCATCACCCGGGCGATTGACCGCCTCTTCCCGCAGCGATCGTTCCAGCCGAAGTGGGCGCCGGCGCCGCTCCTGAAGCAGAAGGATCGCACGTTTCCAAATCTCGGCTTCCCGCGCGAGACGGACTCGCTCTGTCCCGGATGCGTCAAGGAAGTACGGTCGAAGATCCTGTCGGGCGAAGTGGACTGGAAGGTCCTCGTGGACGGCAACCCCGGCGAGATCAAGGCCAGGATCGTCGAGGACGGCGGCCGGATCCTCATGAAGAAGGATTGCCCCACGCACGGGCACTTCGAGGACGTGATGTCCACGGATCCCGCCTTCTTCAAGCGGCTCGAGTCGCTCTACCCGGGGCGCGATTTCGTGATCCCGAAGGACGGTCTCCACAACCACGGGACCTCTTCGATCAAGTACGGACGCGGGGCGCGTCCTGACGATCGACCTGACCAATCGCTGCAACATGATGTGCAACCCCTGCTTCATGGACGCGAACCAGGTGGGCTACGTCCACGAGCTCGAGTGGGAGGACGTCCAGAAGCTGCTGGACGACGCCGCCTCGATCAAGCCGCGCCGCCAGCTCTCCGTCCAGTTCTCCGGTGGCGAGCCGACGATCTCGCCCCATTTCCTGCAGGCCGTCCGGTACGCGCGCGAGATCGGCTACTTCTCCGTCCAGTGCGCGACCAACGGCATCCGCTTCGCGCAGGAAGAGGACTTCGCGAGGGACGCGGCGCGAGGCGGGCCTGCGGTTCGCCTACCTCCAGTTCGACGGCGTGGGCAACGAGAACAACCAGCACCGCAAGGTCGGCAACCTCTTCGACGTCAAGCAGCGGGCGATCGAGAACCTCCACACAGCACGGCGTGGACGTCACGCTCGTCACGACGATCGTCAACGGCGTCAACGACCACCAGGTCGGCGACATCCTGAAGTTCGCGATCGAGAACATCGACAAGATCAACCGGTCTCCTTCCAGCCCGTCTCCTTCACCGGGCGGGACGAGGACATCGACGACGAGACCCGCACGAAGCAGCGCTACACGCTCTCGCAGCTCGCGCACGACGTGAAGACGCAGGCCGGCATCGGCGAGCCGATGCGCGACTGGTATCCGCTCTCGGCGTCCGGCCCGCTCTCGGACCTGAAGGACCTGCTCGGCGGACTCGAGACCGAGTGGGGATCGTTCAAGTGCGGCTGCCATCCCAACTGCGGCATCGGCACGATGCTCCTCGTGGACGAGAAGACGAAGCAGACCGTCACGGTGCCGTCGATCCTGAACGTCGACCGGATGCTCGACGACATCAAGTCGATCACCGACTCGGCGCGCAAGAAGACCTGGACGGCTCTCCAGACCGGCCTCGCCGTCCTGCGCAACCTTCGGCCCGGAGGGGATCCCGCCGGCTCTCTCGCCCTGGAAGGTCATCCAGGTCATGGACGGCCACACGGGCGGCAAGCTCGGCTTCTCGAAGAAGCGCCGGCTACGACTGGCGCGTCTTCTTCATCGGCGGCATGTGGTTCCAGGACCTCTTCAACTACGACTTCCGCCGCACCGAGATGTGCATCATCCCGTACGCGACGCAGATGGGAGAGATCTCCTTCTGCGCCTACAACACCGGCGTCGGCTGGCGAAAAATCATCGAGGAGATGTTCCAGACGGCGTCGACTGCCGAGTGGTACAAGACCCGCGGCCGCCACGAAGTCTTCGCCCGCGGCCGGAGCGTTCCGCTACCGTCCTGCCGGCCTGTGCCGCCCCCGGCTGCTCCTGCCCTCCCGCCCTGGCCGCCTCGCCCGTCTACGGCGGCGCCGCCGGAAAGTAACAAGCGAACACCTCTCCCCGCGTACGGGGAGAGGCTAGCGCCCGCGCGGCCCCAGCGCTCGGCGCCGGTCTCTCCGTCAGGGACCGCTGGCCGCGGCCCCGCCGCTCCGTGAGGGTCGAAGTGCCATCGGCCCCGGCGGTCGTGCGGACCGGACGCCGGGGCGGCCGGCCCGGATTGCGATCGCGCGCGTCTGGGGTCGCGAGCCGGCCGGCCGCAGCGTGCGTGAGCGGCGGACCGCCTTCTCCTTCGCCCGGGTCCGCTCCGGGGCCTTGCGGGCCCGGATCTCGGCGATCCGCTCGCCGATCGGGATCTCGAGTCTCTCCGCGGGCGCCCGCCTTGTAGTCGAAGCCGGGAACGATTATCGCGCGGCAGGCGCTTGCCGATCGCGCGCTCGATCGGCGCGAGGTCCGTCTCCTCCTCGGGCGAGACGAACGTGAACGCGTCGCCGGTCATCTCCGCGCGGGCGGTGCGGCCGACGCGGTGGATGTAGTCGTCCGGGACGTGGGGACGTCGAAGTTGACGACGTGGGAGAGCGCCTCGACGTCGATGCCGCGGGCGGCGATGTCCGTCGCGACGAGGACGCGAAAGCGCCCCGACCTTGAAACCCGCGAGCGCGGCCGTGCGCTGAGCCTGGGTACGGTTGCCGTGGATCCGCTCGCACGACACGCCGCGCCTCGCCAGGCTCTCGGCCAGGCGGTTCGCGCGGTGCTTCGTGCGGGTGAACGACAAGCACGTTCTTGATGTCGCCGCGTTTCAGGAGCTCGAGCATCAGGGGAGCCTTCAGATTCTGGGCGACCGGGTAGACCGCCTGCGTGATCCCGACGGCGGGCGCCGCCGCCCGCTCGAGGTTGACCGTGAAGGGGTTCTTCAGCATCTCGCGCGTCAGCGTCATGATCGGAGGTGGCATCGTCGCGGAGAAGAAGAGCGTCTGCCGCTTGCCCGGAAGGTGCTTCAGGATCCGTCGGATGTCCGGGAGAAATCCCATGTCGAGCATCCGGTCCGCCTCGTCGAGGACGAGGATCTCGAGCCCGTCGAGCCTCGCGTACGGGAAGCGGAAGTGGTCGAGGAGACGGCCGGGGGTGGCGACGAGGACGTCCACGCCGGTGCGGAACGCGTGCTCCTGCGGGACCATGCCGACGCCGCCGAAGACCGAGGCCGCCGCGACAGCGGCGTGTGGGCGGCAAGCTGATTGGCGTGCTCCTCGATCTGCGCCGCGAGCTCGCGCGTGGGTGTGACGATCAGCGCCCGCGTGACGCCGGGCTTCTTGCCCATGATGCGATGAAGGATCGGCAGGACGAACGCGGCGGTCTTGCCGCTGCCCGTCATGGCGCAGGCAAGCACGTCGCGCCCTTCCATCGCGGGAGGAATCGTGTCCTGCTGGATCGGCGTCGGGACGGGTGAAGCCCATCTCCTTGACGCCGCGCATGAGATCGGGATGGAGACCGAATGAGGTAAAAGGCATGAGGCTGTGTTCTTTCCGCAGCGGCTTCCTTCCGGAGCGCTCGCCGCATGACAGTTCCGGCTTTTTTTCGGGAACGGAGGAATCGCCGGCGAGGCCTACGTTCGTGGTGCAACCGCCCGTTGATTGGAGCCATCGGGCCCCGCAATGCCGGACGTCGAAGGCCGACAGAGTCTCACATCCGGCGCCGAGAAGCAAATCTTCCGTGTCGAGCGGCCTGGCATTTCTTGCTCCCGGCTCTAACTCTCTCGGCCGCCGTTCGCGTAGCGAATGCCTGCGGCCGAAACAGGACGCGGCGCTTCCCGGCGTTCCCCGCCGCCGGGGAAAGCGATGCAGTTCTTCGCGCTCATCTCGCCCGTTAGGGCCCCGTCCGTCTATTTCTTCGAGCCGGGCGGATCCCACCATTTGGAGAGGCGCTCGTGGGGCATCTCCGGCGTGGCGGAGGTGCCGGAGGCATAGTGAGAAGTGTCGTTGAAGAGGGAGAGCCTCGCGTGCGTCGCGTCTTTGAAGTCGAGGATATTGAGCGACGCCGGGCTCTGGCCGAGGCGGTCGCGGTAGGCGCGGGGGTCGAACCCGAGAAGCACGCTCACGAGCAGGCGGATCGTCGCCTTGTGCGACACGAGAAGCGCCTGTCTGCCCTCGTGCGCCTGCACGATCCGGAGGAGCTCCGGCAGCGCCCGCGCCGTCACGGCGAGGCCGCTCTCGCCCCCTTCCACGGCGGTCGAGAAGGGGTCGGCCTCCCAGCGCGCATACTCCTCCGGGAAGAGCTTCTCGACGTCGGCGCGCTTGCGGCCCTCCCAGTGGCCGTGCGAGATCTCCCGCAGGCCGCCGCTCGCAACGACGTCGAGCCGGTGCGGCGCTGCGAGGATGCGCGCGGTCTCCAGCGTGCGCGACATCGGGGAGGCGTAGAAGGCTGCGATCGGCTCCGAAGCGAGGCGCTCCGACAGGCGCCGCGCCTGCTCGCGTCCTTCGTCGGAAAGGGCCACATCGGTCGCGCCCGCGAAGGCGTCTTCGGCCGAAAGAACCGTCGCGCCGTGACGGACCAGGTAGATGCGGGTGGTCATGGCGCGCTGCCAGCGCGCCTCGGGTCCAAGGTCCAAAGTCCAAGGTCCAAAGTCGCTCTCCCTGAGATCATCCCTTGATTACCCAACCTTTCTTTGTGAGGAGGTCGCGGAGGCGCTCTCGCTGGTCGCCCTGGATTTCGACGAAGTCCTCACCGGCTTTTCCCCCTGCACCACAGGCCTTCTTCAATTCCTTTGCCAGCGATTCCAGGAACGCCGCGTTCTTCGGAAGGCCGTGAACGACCGTCACTTTCTTGCCCGGACCCGCGTTCTCGAGATTCAGCGTGGCCTTGATCTTCTCCGGAACGGATTCCTGCGGCCCTGGCATCGCTGCCGAACAATGGCAGTCCGCGGCCGGCCATCCGCACTTCGGACAGACGCGCCCTTTCCCACTCGAGTACACGATGCGTTCTTTCAAGACGTCTTCGGACCTTAGACCTTAGACCTTAGACCCTTCTTCAAGTGCCGGTCCAGGAAATCGGCCGCGGCCGCGTAGGCGGAGACCCAGTGCGCGTGAACGAGGAAGTCGTGGATCTCGTCGGGAAAAACGAGCTCCTCGAACTCGACCTTCTGGCGGCGGAGCGCTTGCGCCAGGTCCACGCTCTCGCTGAACGGGACGTTGCGGTCGTCGTCGCCATGGATGAGCAGAACGGGGGAGTGCCATGTCTTTACCGAGGCCATCGGGGAGGACTCGAACGCGAGGCGCGCGACCTCCTGCTGCTTCGCGGTGTCGTAGGCCGGCTCGAAGTTGCGGATGACGTCGTTCCAGTCGTGGACGCCGTGGAAGTCCACGCCGGCGGCGAACAGGTTCGATGCGCGGGCGAGGCCGAGCGCCGTGAGATATCCGCCGTACGAGCCTCCCCAGAGGCCGATCGCTGCCGGATCGATGTCGGGCCGGCCCGCCAGGTAGAGGCCGGCGCCGAGGACGTCGTTGAACTCCGACGCGCCGACCGCCCCGTAGTCGAGCGCCTCGCGGAATTCCATCCCGTAGCCAATGCCGCTCCGATAGTTGATCGAGAGCACGGCGTAGCCGCGGCTGGCGAGGTACTGGTTGAATGCGTAGGAATTCCGGTAGTAGTAGTTGTAGTGCCAGCCGAGCAGCATCTGGCGGCGCGATCCTCCATGGAAGAAGATCACCGCCGGCCGCCGCTCGCCGGCCTTCGAGCCGGGCGGAAGGAAAAGCTGGGCGTGGATCTTCATTCCGTCGGCCGAAGCGAAGACGACCGGCTCCGGCGCCACGAGCGCGCTCTCGGGAAAAGCCGCGGGGACGGCTTGCGGCGCGAGATCGCGCCCGGTTCCGGCGCCTTCCTGGATCGCCGGCCGCGGAGGACGCTTCGTGTCGGAGCGGAGATACGCGATCTTCCTGCCGTCGCCGGTCTCGGCGGGCGACCACTCGATCCCCTGGCCGCTCGTGAGCGCGGATGGCTTGCCTCCCGCGGCGGAAACGCTCCAGAGGTGGCGGCGGTCGATATCCCCCTGGTTCGAGTTGAAGAGAACCCTCCGGCGGTCCGCCGAGAGCGAGACGTATTCGACCTCGAAGTCTCCGGGCGTCAGGAGGGTCGCCGGACCGCCGGCGGCCGGCACGGAGTAGAGGTGAGTCCACCCCTCGTTCTCCCACGGGAAGACGATCCGGTCGCCGTCGCACCAGAGGAGCTGGTCGCGCGCGACGACGCCGCGGAAGACGCTGCCGCGCCCCTTCTCGGCGCGGAAGACCTCCCGCCCCCGGCCCGTCGCCGCGTCCGCGACGCGGATGGACCACGGCTCGCCTTCCCGATGAGGGCGGAAGGACTGCGTCTCGCGCTCGGCCGGCACCCGGAGGAAGGCGATGCGTCTCCCATCGGGCGCCCAGGCCGGACCGGAGTCGCGGTCGAGACTCGGATCGACGTATGTGAGCGTCCTGGCGGTCAGTTCGTAAATGGCGACGAAGCCGTGATCGCCGCGCCGGCTCACGAAGGCCAGACGCGATCCGTCGGGGGACCAGCGCAATCCCCCCTCGTCGCCGCGGGCCTTGAAGAGCTGCGCCGGTTTCTCACTTCCCTCCACGGGAACCGCCCAGACCTGATCCTTCAGGACATACGCGACGCGGTCGCCGCCGGGAGAAACGGCGGGGGAGTGTCCCTCGGCGAGCTTGCGCGGGGCGCCGCCCGCGAGGCCGACGACAAAGACCGCCTGTTCGGCGCCTTCCGCCCGGGAGACCGGGTTCGGAATCTCGCCGCGCCGGTTCGCTCCGCTTCCGCGCACGAAGACGATGCTCGTTCCCTTCGGCGTGAACGCGAGGTCGGAGATCTCCTGCCCGTCATCTTCCTTGTATTCGGTCAGCCGCTTTCCCTTGTACTCCGGGGGCTCCGCGATCCAGACGTTGCGCGCGCCACGGTCGTTGAAGACCCAGGCGACAGCGCCGCCGGCCGGCGCCGCGGTCAGGCCCGCCGGAAACGGAGCGCTCAGGACCTGCTCGAGAGTGAACGTCGGCTTCGACGGTGCGGCGAGGTTCAGGATGGCGCCGAGGGTGAACGCCAGGATTCGCAACGACATCGTCACCTCCGGGAGAGCGTTCCGTCATTCCGAGGAGCGCGGCTCGCTGTCATTCTGGGGAGCGAAGCGACGAAGAATCTACTCTCCTTCACGGCGGGGCACATCCTTCGCTCCGCTCAGGATGACAGGGCCGCCGCTCAGGATGATAGGGCCGGGCCGATCAGCTCGAGAATTCTCCTGCCGTAAGCGGCGAGCTTCGCGGGGCCGATGCCGGGCACCTGCGCGAGGTCTTCGAGCGACCGGGGGCGGAAAGAGGCGATCGCGGCGAGCGTGCGGTCGTGGAAGACGACGTAGGGGGGGACGGAGCGCTCCGCTGCTTCGCGGCGCCGCCAGCTCTTCAATGTCTCGAAGAGGACATAGTCCGTCCCGTCGCTCTCTTCGACCGAAGCGATCTCGCCTTCGGGCGCGGCCGCGCGCGGCGGTTTCGCCGCCTTCATCCGCTTGGCGCGCGGCCGCTTCGGCCGGGGTGGCTCCGGGAGGGTCATCTCGGCCTCGGGTTGCCGCCCCGACATGACCTCGCGGCCCAGGCGCGTCAGCGAGAGCGTGCGATACACGTCGTCGCTGGCCTGGAGGAGCCCCGCGCCGACGGCGGCATCGAGCCATCCGCCGATCTTCTTCGGGTCCTCTCCCGAGAGGAGCCCGGTCGTCGAGAGGGATTTGAGCCCCTCGGGCAGCCCTTCGAGGTCGCCGCGCAGCATCGCGGTGATCTTGCGATTCCCAAAGCGCTCGCCCGCGCGCGCGACTCCGGAGAGGATCTTCCGCAGGAAGAGGAGCTCTCCCGCGTCGAGCGCCCGGCGCCGTGTGCAGTTGCCGCAGTTGCCGCACCGCGCCGCGACGTTCGCCTCGCCGAAATACCCGAGCAGCGTGGCGCGCAGGCAACCGGTCGTGTCCGCGTAGGCGATCATCCGCTTCAGCTTCTTCCGGTCGAGCTCGCGCTTTCTCTCGCGCTGCTCGGAATCGAGGTTCGCCTTCGGGCGCCAGAGGTCGGCCTCGTCGTCCTCCTTCTCGATGAAAAACTCTCTCGTGCGGACGTCCACGTAGTTCCAGAGGAGCGTCGCCCGCGCGGGCCTTCCGTCGCGGCCGCCCCGCCCGATCTCCTGGTAGTAGGCCTCGAGCGATCCCGGGATCTCGAAGTGCACGACCGCCTCGACGTCGGGCCGGTCGATCCCCATTCCGAACGCGTTGGTCGCGCAGACGACCGGGATGCGGCCCGCCGCAAACCCGTTCTGAACGCGGGACCGCTCCGCCTCGTCCAGGCCGGCGTGGTACGCCTGAGCGTCTCTCCCGGCCGCCCGCAGCGCCTCTGCGGCGCGCTCCGTGCTCTTGCGCGTCGCGGCGTAGATCAGGGCCCGCCGGCCCGCCACGAGCTCCGGCAGGAGGGCCCGCTTCTCGAGCTCCCCGGAGACGCGCCGCACGTCGAACGAGATGTTCGGCCGGTCGAAGCCGGCGACGAAGACCTCCGGGTTCGCGAGCCCGAGCAGCGCCAGGATGTCCTCCCGCACCTCGGGCGTGGCCGTGGCCGTGAACGCGATGACCGGGGGCCGGCCGGAAGCGCCGTCGGCGCGGCGGCAGAGCGCGGCCGCCTCGGGGAGGCGCCGGTAGTCCGGCCGGAAGTCGTGCCCCCACTCCGACACGCAGTGCGCCTCGTCCACGGCGAAAAGCGAGAGGCGCAGGTCCTGCAGGTCCTGGAGGAAGGACGCGGAGGCGAACCGCTCGGGAGCGACGTAGAGGAGCCGCAGCGCCCCGCTCCGGGCATCGGCGATCGCCGCGCGCTTCTGCCCGGAGGAGGCCAGGGAATGGAGCGCCGCCGCGCGGATCCCCTTGCGGTTCAGCTCGTCCACCTGGTCCTTCATCAGCGCGATGAGCGGTGAAACGACGAGCGTCACTCCCGGAAGAAGGAGCGCCGGGAGCTGATAGCCGAGCGACTTGCCGGAGCCGGTCGGCATGACCGCGAGGACGTCCCGCCCTGCGAGCACCGCGCGGACGATCTCCTCCTGGCCGGGGCGGAACTCCCGATGCCCGAAGTGGCGCCGGAGCGCCTCTGTGACCCCCTCTCCCCCCGGGAGAGGGCCGGAGTGAGGGCGCGACGGAGAGCCCTTCATCATTCTCCTGGAATTATGTTCATGGCTGGCCGGTTTACCTGCGTCCCGGCTCCCCATCATCTCTTAATATGACTGAAACCATGACCGTCGCTCCGTCCTCCGACACGCCTGCGGCCGTGCGCGTCCGCTCGGACCGCCGCGCACTGGCGATCGTCGCGCACGTGGACCACGGCAAGACGACGCTCGTGGACGCGCTCCTGAACCAGTGCGGCACGTTCCGCGCCGGACAGCACGTCGAAGAGCTGGTGATGGACTCGGGGGAGCTCGAGAAGGAGCGCGGCATCACGATCCTCGCCAAGAACACGGCGGTGCACTACAAGGACGTGATCATCAACATCGTGGATACGCCGGGCCACCGTGACTTCGGCTCGGAGGTCGAGCGGATCCTGACGATGGTCGAAGGCGTCCTTCTCCTCGTGGACGCGTCGGAGGGCCCGCTCCCGCAGACCCGGTTCGTCCTGAAGAAGGCGCTCGAGGGAAACAAGCGCCCGATCGTGCTGATCAACAAGACCGACCGCGCGGACGCACGGACCCTCGAGGTCGAACAGGAGATCCTCGACCTCTTCCTCTCGCTCGCGACCCTCGAGGAGCACCTGGAGTTTCCGATCCTCTACGGCGCGGGGCGCCTCGGGTTCGCCTCGCGCGACCCGAAGGCGACCTCCGGGGATCTCAAGCCGCTTCTCGACACGATCCTCGAGCACATCCCGCCGCCGATCATCGAAGAGGCCCCCTTCAAGATGATTGTCGCGAACATCGACTACTCCGACTACCTCGGGAGGCTCGCGATCGGCCGCATCCACTCCGGCACTTTGTCGAAGACGGCGGAGCTCGCGGTCGTGCGCCCCGACGGCACGATCGTCGAGAAGGGGAAGGCGGGCAAGATCACGATGTTCGAGGGGATCGAGCGGGTCGAGGTGACCGACGCCTCGGCCGGCGACATCTGCATGATCTCCGGCTTCCCGTCGATCGAGATCGGGGAGACGATCCTCGACCTCCTGGACCCGACGCCTCTCCCCGGCATCCGCGTGGACGAGCCGACCCTCTCGATGGAGTTCCGCGTGAACGACTCGCCCATGTCGGGGCTGTCGGGCAAGTACGTGACGACACGCCATCTGCTCGAGCGGCTCGAGAAAGAGCTCGAGAGAAACGTCGGTCTGCGCATGGAGAAGACCCCGCAGCCCGACTCTTTCCTGGTCCTCGGCCGCGGGGAGCTGTCGCTCGCGATCCTCGCGGAGACGATGCGCCGCGAAGGGTACGAGTTCGCTCTCGGGCGCCCGCAGGTCATCCTGCATCGCGGCGAGAACGGGGAGCTCCTCGAGCCGTACGAGGAGCTCGTCATTGACTGCGCCGAGGAGTTCACCGGGCCGGTCATCGCGTCGGTCGGGGAGCGCAAGGGCGAGCTGAAGCACCTCGGGAAGCATGGCGACCGCACGCGCCTGGAGTTCACGATTCCCTCGCGCGGGCTCCTCGGATTCCGCCTGGAGTTCCTGACGCTCACCAAGGGGACCGGCCTCATCAACCACCTCTTCGACCAGTACGGGCCGCACCGCGGACCGCTGCCGAACCGGTTGAAGGGCGCGATGATCGCCAAGGAGGGGGGAGAGGTCACGGGCTACGCGCTCGACCGGCTCGGCGACCGCGGTACCTTCTTCGTGAAGCCGGTCGAGAAGGTCTACGGAGGCCAGATCGTCGGCGAGCAGGTCAAGGAATCCGACATGGTCGTCCAGCCGTGCGAGAAGAAGCACCTGACCAACATGCGCTCCTCGACCTCCGACATCGCCGTGCGCCTGACGGCGGCTCGGGAGCTGAACATCGAGCAGGCGATCGAGTGGATCAACGACGACGAGCTCGTCGAGGTCACGCCCGCCGCGATCCGCATCCGCAAGCGCATCCTCGATCACAGCAAGCGCAAGCGCTCGTAATCGGCAGACGGAGACGGACCTCCTGCCCTGTCATCCTGAGGAGCATCCCCCTGTCATCCTGAGGAGCGAAGCGACGAAGGATCTGCTCCTGTGACCGTCGGGGCAGATCCCTCGCTGCGCTCGGGATCACAGGACGGTCACCGGGGAAGCAATTCCAGCTCGCCCGCGACCCGGAGGATCTCCTCGTGGATGGCGCGGCGCTCTGCCACGGGGCGCCTGGCCGAGTAGCTTCGCGCGAACGCGAAGAGGAGCGCGCGGCCGCGTCCGGCCAGGACATCGAGCAGTTCCCGCGCGTCGTTGGGATGGTTCAGGACGAAGAGGACCGGTCCCCGAGCGGAATGTGCTCCGCGCCCGCTGTCATCCTGAGGAGCGCAGCGACGAAGGATCTGCTCCGCGGTTCGTTAGGCTCCTCGATTTCCCCTCGGGAGCAGATCCTTCGCTTCGCTCAGGATGACAGGGGATGACAGGAGTGGGAGCGACGGCACTCAGGACCGCGCCGCTCATTTCTTCGCGGCGAAGAGCCAGATCACTCCGGCAATCCCGATCACGACGGGGATGAGCAGGAACGCCTTCGCGAGCGAGGTCGCGTCCGAGAGCGCGCCGATCAGGGGAGGGGACGGGACATCGCCGAGCAGGTGAATGCCGAGGATCGAGAGGGCCACCGCCGTCGCGCGCTCGGTCGGCGCGACGACGTTGACGATGGCGGAGTTGATCGGGCCCGTCGAGGCGAAGAGAAGCAGCTCCGTCACGACGATCGCCGAGAGATAGACCGGCTTGGAAGGGGAGACGAACGCGACGACCGAGGCCGGAGCCGCAGCGAGCGTCACCCAGCCGGAGACGCGCAGGTAGGCGGTCTCGGAGCGCTTCAGGAAGAAATCGCCCGCCCAGCCGCCGGCGAAGGTCCCGATGAAGCCGGTCACGACGACGATCGCGCCGAACTGCACCGTCGCGTCGGTCTTCGACATGCCGCGGACCCGCTCGAGAAACGCCGGCGCCCAGAACGCCAGTCCTCCCAGCGCGAACGTGTAAGCGGCGTACCCGAGAACCGTCAGCCGGTACGCCCGGTTCTTGAGCAGCCGGAGGTACGAGGTCATGACGCCTTTGCCACCAGGAGCCGGGACTCGGGACTCGGAACTCGGAACTCGGGACCGGGCCTCTTCGTCGTCCTGCCCCCCGCGCGGCGGGTCCTTAAGGCCCAGGCACAGCAGCGCGAGTGCCAGCCCCGGCGCCCCGGCCACGAAGAACGCCGCGCGCCAGCCATACCTCTGGTCCATCAGGCCGCCCAGCATGTAGCCCGCCGCCGAGCCGATCGGGATCGCCGCGAAGAAGACCGCGAAGACCCGTCCCCGCTTCTCCTTCGGAAAAGAGTCGGCGAGCAGCGCCGGCGCGATCGTGGCGTAGGCCGCCTCGCCGACGCCGACCGTGGCGCGCGCCGCGAAGAGGCCCGCGAAGGAGCGCGCGAACCCGCCGAGCGCCGTCGCAACGCTCCAGATCCCCACGCCGAGCGCGAGAAGCCGCGGCCGTCCCCGGCGGTCGCCGAGCGTTCCGAAGATCGGCGACGTCAGCATGTAGACGAGAACGAAGCCGGTCATGAGCGACCCGAGCTGCGTGTCGGAGAGCTTGAGCTCCGAGCTCTTCAGGCTCTCGACGAGAGAGGACACGACGTAGCGGTCGAGGTAGTTGAAGAGGTTGATGAGCGTCAGGACCGCGAGCGCGACGTGGGAGGCCCGGGCCGCGTTCTTTTCCGCCATCCGACAGCCGCCGGCGGACTAACTTCCGCCCAGGAGATCGGCGACGTCGATCCAGCCGGGGATCGAGGTGTGGAATTGAAAGCCGAGCCTCTCGTAGAAGCCCTTCGCGGTGAACCGGCTGTCGAGGCAGATCCGCGAGAGGCCCTCGGCAACGGCGCGCCGCGCGAGAGAGCGCATCATCTCTCGCCCGAATCCCTTCCCCCGGTCGCCTTCCGCCGTCACGAGATCGTCCACGAAGAGATGCTCGCCGCGGGCGAGCGTGTGCGTCCGGCGAATTCCCGCGAGCGCGACGAGCCGCCCGCCCTCGAATCCGCCGATGAGCTTGTATCCCTCGACGTTCTGGCGGCGCACTTCCGCGAGGAAGGTCTCCGGCCGGAGACGATCGCGCAGCTCCCGCATCAACGGAAACGCCGCGGCGATCTCTTCGTCGGTCATCAGCTCGCGCACGTCCAACGGCAAGCCCTCATTCTTCCGCGCGAGGCGGGCCGAATGCAAAGGCTCCCGGAGCACGCGATTTCGAATGCGGTGAAGAGTCCAGGCCGCGGCGGCCGATGTCAACGGGGAAGCAGGCCGCCGGTGTAGGTCGCGCGGTTTTCCGGTCCCTCCCACACCGTCACCTCCGCGACGCGGGTCCAGCCGAGCACGCCGGAGGTCTCGAGCCGATCGGCGAAATAACGGGCCAGATTCTCGGCCGAAGTGTTGCGGCCGGCGAAGGCCGGGTGCTCGTTGATGTACGTGTAGTCGAACTCCCTGGCGATCGCGGCGAGCGCCTCCTTCGCGGCGACGAAGTCCACGGCGAGGTCGTATTGCTGGAGGTCCTTCGACTCGAGGACCGCCTCGACCTTGTAGGAGTGGCCGTGCAGCGGCTCCGCCCCTCCCGGGTAGTCGATCAGGTTGTGCGCCGCCTCGAACCGCGCGGACACCGTGACGCGATAGGACATTGCGGCTTCAGCCGAGGACGGTCGCCTCGCGCGTGACGGAGAGGGAAGCCTGGGCCTCGGGGGGGATCGCAAGGAGGGCTTCCAGGATCTTCTTCGCGGTGGAGGTCTCGCCGTCGGACTGGTCCAGGTTGACCTCGAAGGAGAGCCGCGCGCCGGAGGCGTCGGTCTCGAGCGAGAAGGCGCGCAGGGCCGGGACCGAATCGCAGCGGCCGCTCGCGAGCGCGTCCGCGGCGCGGCTGACGTGCTCGGGGGAATCGAGCCGCACGGCGTAGCGAGCGGACTTGACGGCCTTCGACAACGCGGGCTCTCCCAGGGCGAGCTCGCGGACCTCGAGCGCCGCGATCCCGGGCGGGAGCTTCTCGTTGATTTTGCGCGCGGCGTCCTGCGGAAACGGGGCGATCCCATCGACGTCGAAGACCTCGTGGCGGCTCTCGAGGCCGAGCGGCAGCGCCGGCCCCATCGAGAGCTTCATGTGCGGGTTGAATCCCTCGGAGTAGCGGGCCGGCAGGCCCGCGGCGCGGATCGCGCGCTCGAGAACGTCCATCGTGTTGCGGTGGGAGAGGAGGCGCGCGTCGCCGCGCTTCTCGAACGTCACGCGGTGGCGGAAGGCGCGCTCCCCCTGTTTCGGAACGCGGCGGACCGCCGGGGCCAGGTCCGGCATCGCCTTCTGCCGGTAGGCCGCTCCTTTCGCGACGTCTCGGTAGGAGGCGGGATCGTCCGCGCGCACGGAGGTCTGGCGGCTCGATGCGCCCTCACTCTGACCCTCTCCCGCGGGGAGACGGGAAGAGGCCGCGGGCATGTTCTTCGCCAGGACCGTGTCTTCGCCGTTGCCCGGCACGCCGCAGGCGTAGCAGTGCGCCCACTTGCAGTCCTCGGTGCGCCACTCCTTCTTCGCCTTGATCAGCTCGATCTGGAGGAAGCGCTTCGTGATCGAGACGTCGAGGACGTCCCACGGGAGGATCTCGTCGATGTCGTAGGCGCGCAGGTACGACTCCTTCGGAATCCCGGCGGTTTCAAACGCCTTCATCCAGAGGTCGTGGCGGAAGTGCTCCGATCCAGCCGTCGAACCGGACTCCCGACTTCCATGCGGCGTGCAGCACGAGCGCCATGCGGCGGTCGCCTCGCGAAAGCGCGCACTCGATCTCCGCCTCGCGCGGCTCGTGCCACTTCATGCGCGCCCCGCGCACGCGGCGGAACTTCTCCTTCAGGTACGAGAGCTTCCGCTCGAGCGCCACGACGCCGTCAAACGGCGCCCACTGGAACGGCGTCCACGACTTCGGGACGAAGGAGCCGACGGAGACGTTGACCTCCTTGCGCCCGTGCCTGTTCCCCTGGGCCAGGATGTCGCGGCAGAGCGTGACGAGCTCGTCCAGGTCCGACGAGGTCTCCGTCGGCAGGCCGATCATCGTGTAGACCTTGATCAAGTCCCAGCCGCGCGCGAACGCGAAGTCGGCCGCCGCGACCATGTCGGCGTTCGTGAAGGTCTTGTTGATGACGCGGCGCAGGCGGTCCGAGCCGGTCTCCGGCGCGAACGTGAAGCCGGACTTGCGCACTTCCGACACGGCGTCCGCCAGGCCCACCGAGAACGCCTCCGCGCGCAGCGACGGGAGCGAGATCGAGACGCGCCGGTCGGAGAGCTGCGGCGCGAGGCACTTTACGAGCGGCTCGATCTGCGAGTAGTCGGCGGTCGAGAGGGAGAGGAGCCCGACTTCGCTCCATCCCGACTCCGCGATGAACTTCTTCGTCATGTCGGCAGCGTCGCCGGGATCGAGCTCCCGCACGGGCCGGTACCAGTAGCCCGCCTGGCAGAAGCGGCACCCCTGCGTGCAGCCGCGCATGACCTCGACACCGAGGCGGTCCTGCACGATCTCGACGGAGGGGACCATCGGCTTCTCGGGGTAGTAGTCGGATTTCAGCACTGGCACCCACGTCCGCTTCGCGCGCTCCGGCGCGCGCGGGTCGTTGCGTGCGATCGAGGCGATCCGTCCGTCCTCCCGGTACGTCACGTCGTAGAAGGACGGGACGTAGATTCCCTCGACGCCGCGCGAGCTTCGCGAGGAGGTCGCGGCGCGTGAGCCCGCTCGCGCGCGCCTCGCGGTACGCGTCCAGCACGATCGGCAGCGCCTCCTCCGCGTCGCCGATCAGGAACGCGTCGAAGAAATCGGCGATCGGCTCCGGGTTGGCCGTGCACGGCCCGCCGCCGAGCACGATCGGATCGTCCTCCCGCCGGTCGCGCTGCCACACGGGGAGCCCGGCGAGGTCGAGCATGTTGACGATGTTCGAGTAGTTCAGCTCCGCCTGGAGCGAGAACCCGAGCACGTCGAAGTCCCGCACCGCCGCGAACGACTCGGTCGAAAAGAGCGGAATGGCGTTCTCCCGCATCTTCCCCTCGAGGTCCACCCACGGCGCGTACACCCGCTCGCAGGCGAACTCCGCCCGCCGGTTGACGATCTCGTACAGGATTTTCAGCCCCGTGTGGCTCATTCCGATCTCGTACGTATCGGGAAACGCCAGGGCCAGCGTCACGGCTGCTTCCGAGAGGTTCTTGCGCGTGACGTTGCGCTCGATCCCGACATAGCGCCCGGGCTTCTCTACGAGAGGAAGGAGGGGATCGAGTTGCGGGCGCAGAGAGGCGTAGCGCATGGAATCCATGATTGTATCGGAGCCGGTGTCAGGGGACAGGCGTCGGGGGAAATGCAGATGTCAGGTATCAGGTATCAGGGGTCAGGTTTGAGTCAGGCTCCGGTCCCTGGCAGCTGACACCTGGCACCTGAAACCTGCATTTTGACCTGACACCTCCAACCCTGACCCTTGTCCCTCACTCGAAGTAGCCGTAGACGTCGAAGAAGACGTTCGTGCTCCCCGAGGGCATGTCGCACTGGACGGAGACCTGGCCGCCGGCGCCGAGGGGGACGACGGCGTTATTGGCGCGGATGATGCCGGGGCGGAAGTTGATCGTGCTCGCCAGCGGTGCGGTCATCCCCGCGGGATAGACACGCAGATCACCGTTGTTGGAGGGGGAGAAGACCGCCAGGTTGATCGCCACGGCGCGGGCAGTGGAGGGAATCGCGCAGATCCCAGTCACCGGGAAGCTGCGGACCGTGTTGGCCGAGAGCGCCGGGCCGCCGGAGGGGCCGGGCGGGTTGCGGGTGTCGGCGACGCGGCACGGTGCCACCGTGAAGAAGCTCGTCTGGATCCCGAAGCAGGCCGAGAACTCGGACGTGCTCCCGTTGGGAGCCGTGGCGGTGGCGGTCAGTTTCGCGGTCGGCGCGACGATCACGGGAAGCGTCACGCTGAAAGTGCCGCTGCAGCCGGCATCCGTGGATGTCGTCGTCGAGCCGAGGAACGTCTTTCCCTCGCCGGATCCGGAGGCGTCGCAGGCGTCGTTGGCGAAGATCTCGATGCGATAGGGGCCGGTGCCCGCGTTGCTGTTGAGCGTCCCGCCGACCGTGATCGAGCTCGCGGTCGCCGTCGCCGACGTGATGATCGGGAAGTTCTGCAGGTTGTTCGATCCGGAGTCGGCGTCGCAGTCGTCGTTGGGGGTCACGCCGTTCTCGTCGAAATCGATCCCCAGCGTCCCGTTGGAATAGATCGAATTGCCGAGGATCCGGTTCCCGACGCCGGAGGAGGCCGACGGAGGCCGGAAGCCCACGCCGCCGGTAACGCTGAAGGCGATCGTGTTTCCCGCGCCGGCCGCCGTTCCGCCGATGGTGTTGTCGTGAGCGCCTCCGCTCAATTGGACCCCGATCCCGTTGGGCAGGGCGACGGCCCCGGAGGCATCCGTCCCGATGAAATTCCCCGCGACGACATTTCCGAAGGAAAAGTCGGCGAAGATGTTGACGCCGACGCTTTCGTTTCCCGAGATGATGTTGCGCTGAGCCACCGTCGTCCCTCCGACGGTGTTTCCCGAGGAGTCGATCACGACGCCGCCCGACCCTCCCAACACCGCGGTCCCGGCGGCGTTGGTGCCGATGTAGTTGTTCTCGACGACGTTATCGGGACCGCCGAGGACGAGATTTCCCCCGCATCCCGCGGTCGCGGCGATGGTGTTGCGGTCGCCCGGGTCGAGCCCTCCGATCGTGTTGCCGGAGGAAGCGACTCCCAGGCTCTGGCAAGCGTTGGAGCGGCCGATCGTACCGGTAGGGTCCGTCCCGATGAAATTGCCAGCGACCGTGTTGCCGGTGCCTCTGACCGCCAGGCCGGCGCTGTTTCCCCCCTGGGCCCGGTTGATCACGAGGCCCCGGACCGTGCTCGTCCCCCCGTCGATTTCGAGAAGGCCCGCGACCCCGGGCCCGCCGTTAGGCTCTCCGGCGCCCAGGATCCCGGCGTTCGTCCCGTCGATCTCGATCAGCAGAACCGCATTGCTCCCGACGGCGAGCGTGTTCGCGCTCGATCCCGCCTGCGAGTAGCCGTTGATGACGACCGGCTTGGTCACGATGAAGGCGGAGGTCGGCTGGATGGTGTGGACCCCGGCGCCGGGGATGGCGAAGTGGATCGTATCGCTCGTCCCATAGGCGCCCACGGCGACGACGTCCGCGTTGATGTTCGCGCCGCCGTTGATCGAATTGATCGCCTCACGCAGCGTCACGACACTGTCCACCGCGACCGTGTCGCCGGTCCCCGTCACGGCGATTGTCGCCGCTTCCGACACCGCCGGCCGGAGGGCCGGCCCGAGAAGGAAAAATGACAACAACCCGCGCAAAACCCGATTTGGAATCACCGGCCCTCCTGACTGGTCGAATGCCGGCTCTCGCCCGACCGATGTTTCGACTATATGGACGCCTTCCGAGGCAAGTCAAATCCGGCCGAAGCGCACTAAGTTGTGTACTTGAATCCCGTACCCGTGTTGAAGAGAACGATCCTCGAGCGCGGGTCGAGGCGGCCGGATGCGGTCATCGTCTTCGCAGCGGCCCAGACGGCGGCGCCCTCCGGGCACACGAAGAGGCCCTCCGCGGAGCCGATCTCGTCGGCGGCGCGGCGCATCTCGTCGTCGGTGACGGCGACGGCGTCGCCGTGGGAGGCGCGGATGTCGCGGAGGATCAGGAAGTCGGCGAAGGCCTTCGGGACCCGGAGGCCGGAGGCATACGTGCTCGCGTTCTCCCATTTCTCCGAGGCGGGCTTGCCTTCGGCGAGGGCCTTCGGGATCGGGGCGCAGCCGGAAGCCTGGACGGAGATCATGCGCGGGCGCTTGCCGCCGATCCAGCCGAGCGTCTCCATTTCCTCGAACGCCTTCCACATACCGATGAGTCCGGTGCCGCCGCCGGTGGGATAGAGGATCGCGTCGGGCAGCTCCCAGCCGAAGTCCTCGGCGAGCTCGTAGCCCATCGTCTTCTTCCCTTCGACGCGGTACGGCTCCTTCAATGTCGAGACGTCGTGCCACCCTTCCCGCGGCGCGCGCTCGGCGACGATCCTGCCGCAGGCGTCGATGAGGCCGGGGACCATCGTGACCTTCGCGCCGTAGCGCTCGCACTCGACGCGGAAGAGCGGGGGAGTGTCCTCCGGCATGAAGACGTGGCACTCCATCCCCGCCTTCGCGGCGTACGCGGCGGCGGCGCCGCCGGCGTTGCCCGCGGTCGGCAGCGCGATCTTCGTCTTGCCGAGCTCCTTCGCCCGGGAGATCGCCGCGGAAAGGCCACGCGCCTTGAAGGAGCCGGTGGGGTTGCCCCCTTCGTCCTTGATCCAGAGATCGGAGAAGCCGGCGGGCACGCCGAGCCGATCGGCGCGCAGGAGCGGCGTGCCCCCTTCGCCGAGCGAGACGATGTTGGCGGGATCCTGGACGGGCATCATCTCGTGCCAACGCCAGATCGTGCGCGGGCGGGACGCGCCGCTCTCGCGGTCGAGCGTTCCCCTCTCGTAGCGGGGAAAGAGCGGGCCGCCGCACGCCCGGCAGAGATCAGCGCCGCTCTCGCGCTCGTGCGAGACGCCGCACTTCGTGCAGACGAGATCCGCGAAGCGGGAGAACATGGTGGGGAAGTTATCAGTTCTCAGTCGTCGGTTGTCAGTTCACCGGATGTCAAGAACTGAAAACTGAAACTGAAAACTGAAAACCGAGAGCTCGGCGAGCGCGCCAGAGCGAGCGGACACACGCTGCGCGGCTCGGGAAGGATAACACGGATGCGATTGCTGAACATGCTTGACGCTCCTCGGAAGCGGAAGCGATAATCGCCGCGGTCATGGAATTGAACGATCATCTCCGGCAGATGTTGAAGGAGCTGGGGCAGGCGATCAACGAGTCCATCTCCGGCTCGGGGCGCGTGCACGACTCCATCCAGAAAATCCGCGACGAGGGGTACAACCTCTACATGGTCCTCGACGCGAAGGTCGGCGTGAACCGGCGCGCGCCGCGCGCGAGCAGCCGGCGCCGCCCCGCAGCCGCGGGCGGGAGCCGCGAAGAGGCGCCGGCCGGCAACCAGTCGGCATTCCGGATCAACATCAAGGACCTGCGCTTCCTGAAGTCCGTCGGCATCGACCCGACGCGCAAGGTGCGCACCCGCCGCGTCGTTTCCTCCCGGCTTGCGCTTCGCCGCTCTCCCACCCGCGCCTAGACCAGCTCTCCGCTTCACCGATATCGGCCGGCCGGCCGGACTAAACTCCAGCCGTGGGCATTTCTACCGACCCTTTCGGTCTCTCGATCGCCGCCTGGGAGGCTCTGGCGGCCGAGTGGGGAGTGCCGAAATACCGCGCGGGGCAGATTTTCGACGCGCTTCACCGGCAGGGCGTTCGAGACCTTGCCGGGATTCGAACTTTGCCGAAGGAGCTGCGGCAGCGTCTGGCCGCGGAGCTGCCGATCGCCTTACCGGAGATCGTCCGGCGCGAGGCTTCCGCCGACGGGAGCGTCAAGTACGCGCTGAAGCTTCACGACGGGGCGCTGATCGAGGCGGTGTTCATGCCGGGCGAGGCGCGGGTCGCCGCGGTCAACGAGTTTGAGGATGCGCGAGCCGCGCCGGCCGGTGCGGCGAGTCCAGGATCCAGGGTCCAGGGTCCAAGGGGGCGCGAAGAGGGGCGCGAAGAGGCGGACCGGGTCGAGAGATACACGGTGTGTCTGTCGTCGCAGACGGGGTGCGCGGTGGATTGCGCGTTCTGCGTGACG
The DNA here is from genome assembly GCA_963815865.1 of uncultured Acidobacteriota bacterium. Lineage (GTDB taxonomy): Bacteria > Acidobacteriota > Thermoanaerobaculia > UBA5066 > Gp7-AA6 > JAWOLE01. Next base: position 644,170 of record CAWFIK010000002.1, on the reverse strand, counting down.
GGGCGGCTTGGCGCGGGGCGGAATCTGTCCGCGGGGGAGATCGTGGGGCAGCTCTACGCGGTGCTGGACGACGCCGGGCGCGGCGCGGAGGGACTGCGAGTCGTGTTCATGGGGATGGGGGAGCCGTTCCTGAACCCGGACGGAGTCCTCGGCGCGCTCGAGGTGTTGTTCGAGATCCTGTCGCCGCGACGCGTGACGGTCTCGACTTCCGGCATCACGCCCGCGTTCGAGCGCTTCGCCTCGCTGCCGCGGCGGCCGAACCTCGCGGTCTCGTTGAACGCCGCGGAGGAGGTGACGCGCGCGAAGCTCATGCCGATCGCACGCACCTATCCGCTTGCGGGGCTTCTCTCCGCCATGCGCCGCTGGCCGCTCGAGTCGCGCCGCCGGATCACCGTGGAGTACGTCTTGATGGCAGGCATCAACGATTCGCCGGAAGACGCCGAGCGGCTCGCGCGCCTCCTGCGGGGCATTGAAGTCAAGGTCAACGTCATCCCGCTGAACGAGGACCCGACCTACCTGCCCGGCTGGACGCGCCCGGACGAGCCCACAATCGACCGCTTCGTCGAGCGCCTGGCGCGGGCGCACATGACCGCGACCGTCCGTCGCAGCCGCGGCCCCGACGCCAGCGCCGCCTGCGGCCAACTCAAGGGTCGAACGCAAGACCCGAGAAAACGAGTCGTGCCCCGGGACCTTAGACCTTAGACCTTAGACCTTAGACCTTAGACTTCAGACTCTCTCTTGACCGGAAGGTGCTGGCCAAAGAACTCCCTCCATCTCCGGTCGTACTCCAGTGTCGCGACCTTCCCCGGTTCGTTGTCGTGGTGGCAGTGTCCGGCGTTGCTGGCGCGCCAGACGCGCGCGTCCGAGGGGAGCGCCAGCTCGAGTCTCGCGGCGAACCGCGGGGGGACGAGCTTGTCCCTTTGCCCGTAGACGAGGCAGACAGGAGCGCGAACGCGGGCGATCGAACGCAAGGGATCGACCGACTCGAGGCCGCCGGCGCCCTTCGACAGGCCGAGGGCGCGCCGGACGTGCTCGACGGCGCCGCGGACGGCGAAGCGTCCCGTCAGAGCGAGGAACCAGGAGGGCAATCCCGTCACGAGGGAGAGATAGTGTCGAGCCATCGCCCGCGGGTCGGCGTAGGGGGACTCGATCCAGAGGGCCCTGACGCCTTCCCGGTCCGCGGCGAACTCGATGGCGAGCGAGGCCCCGGCCGAGCAACCGTGGACTCCCAGACGCTCCGGATCGAAGCCGAAGCGTTCGCTCGCTCGCGAGATCGCGTTGGCGAGGTCTTCGGTCTCGAGGAACCCGTACGTCACGAACGTCCCTTCGCTTTCCCCGTGGCCTCGCAGGTCGGGAAGCAGGACGTTGTATCCGCACGCGAGCGCCCGGATCGCCTCCGGTCTCCACTCCGCGGAGTTCCCCCCTTTTCCGTGCAGGAAGAGAACCGTCGCGCCGCTGGACGTGTCCTGGTCGGGAGAGGCAAACACGGCGGAGAGCTCGACCGGGTCGAGGCGGCTTCCGCGATACCGGAGCTCCTCGAAGAAGAACCCTCCGGAGCGGAGCGTGTCGAGCAGATCCGCGCGCCCCTCTTTGGCCGGCACGAGGCCGGTGCTCGAGATCAGCCGCCGCGCCAGCGCTCTCCCCGCGATCCAGGATCCCGCCGCGTACATGCCCGCCCCGCACAGGAGCGACAGGGCAACGATGCTCCCGCCTCTTTTCTTGCGCATGTGAAGCTCAGGAAAAGTCATCAGTTATCGGTTTTCAGTTATCGGTTGTCCGTTGCACGCCGCCGGAACTGAAAACTGAGAACTGAAAACTGAGAACTGATTACTCCGTTAGACTCGCCTTACTCCGCGCTGCCTTCGCCTTCTTTCCGAAGAGCCCCACCACCTCGACGGGTCCAGTGACGTAGGCCTGGCACGCGAGCCGGATCGGTTTGCCCTTCCACCGCTTGCGGATGAACGCGAGCGGCTTGGCGAACCAGATCGCCAGCGAGAATTTCTCGAGCCCGGAGGGAGGAGTCAGGTTCTCCGCGCCGGCGACCGGGACGACCGCGCACGTCGTGCACTGCCCCTGCCCGCCGCACCAGTGCCACAGCCTCGCGTCCGCGTCGAGCGCCGCGTCCCAGAGCCGGTACCCCTTCCAGACCTCGATCTCTTCGCCGTTGATGACGCATCGGACGCGCTGCGGGTCCGGTGTTCGTTCGCTTGCCATGGGCGGATTATAGGGAAGTTGTGAGTTGCGAGTTGTGAGTCAGTAGGCGGCTAGAATCTGCTCATGCCGGAAACCCTGATGAGCCTGGTTCTCCTCTCTGTGCTGGGGGCCGCGCCGGTGACGCCTCCTCCCGCGCCGTCGCATTTCACGGTCGTGCCGCTCGCGGAGGGGGCTTACGCGGCGATCGCGAAGGCGGGGGATCGCGCTTCCGTCGGGAATGCCGGGTTCATCGTCGGTCCCGATGCGGTCGTTGTCGTGGACTCGTTCGCGACTCCGGAGGCGGCCGAGGAGTTATTGGGAGAGATCCGGCGGATCACGAAGGCTCCGGTCCGGTGGGTCGTCAACACGCATTACCACCTCGATCACGTCGGCGGCGACCGGGTCTTTCTCAAGCAGGGCGCCGCTCTCCTCGCGCACGACAACGCGCGCGCCTGGGTCAGGACCGAAAACCTGAAGTGGCGCAAAGAGATCAAGCCGGAAGAGAAGGAGATGCTCGCCGGGCTCGCGCTGCCGGAGGTGACCTACCGCGACGGCGCCAGGCTCTGGTTGAAGGATCGGAACGTCGAGGTCTTGACGCGCCCGGGACATACGGGCGGGGATTCTCTCGTCTTCTATCCCGCCGGCAACGTCGTCTTCGCGGGGGATCTTTTCTGGAAGCAGACCGTGCCGAACCTCGTGGACGCGGACACGCGCGAATGGATCCGGACGCTCGACGGGCTGCTGGCGGACCATCCGACCAGCCGTTTCGTGCCCGGCCACGGCGAGCCCGGCTCGGCCCTGGACGTGCGCTACTTCCGCGACTACCTCGTCGGCCTGCGCTCGACGGTCGAGCGCGCCCTCGCCGAGAACAAGTCGGGCAAGGCGCTCACCGACCAGGTCCTGCCGCTGCTGCGCAAACGCTGGGCCTCCTGGACCTGGTTCGATCAGTTCGCCGAGAAGAACATCGAGCAGACCGAGCAGGAGCTCCAGGGCACGAAGAGGTTAGCGCCGACGCCCCTTCGGTGAACCGCCCAGCGCTGAGGCGTCAGGATTCCAGGTAAATCAGGGGGAAAGAGCGAGAAGTCGAGGGTCGGGGGTCCGGGGTAGGAGTGCCGCTCGCGCTCTCAGGGAATCTTGTCCCACGCGTCCCGGAGGAGATGGATCTCGATTCCTTCCCGCCGCGTTCCGGGCGCGACCGGGATGCGCAGACGCGACGGGTCGTCCTCTCCCGGGGTGATGACCGTCCGGCCTCTCCATGTGAGGAGGAAGCCGTATTCCGCGGGGGCGATCAGAACGAGGCGGAACCGGCCATTCGAGTCGGTGACGGCGGCCGGAGACCAGCCGGCGTCTCTACCGCGCGGCAGCCCCGTCACCCCAATTCCCGCGACGGCGCGCCCCTGCCCGTCGGTCACCCGACCCTCGACGACGGCGCGCTCGTTGCCCGCGAGCGCGAGCGAAGCCGGCGCCGGCCTCGGGGCGGTGGCGCAGGCGGCGCAGATCGCGGCGAGGAGGCCGAACGCGAGCCGGGTTGGCGGTCGAAAGCATGCGAAGATCACGGCGGAGGCTCATCTTATGGCCGCGGAGCAGGAAGGGCATCTCTTCACGGCGAACGCCGTCTGGTCGGGAGACGGCATGGGGTGCGGCACGATCAAGCTGCCGCAAGGGGACATCACCCTCGCGATCGGCGGGTCGAAGGCCCTCGGCGGGTGCGGGGTCGGCGCCAACCCGGAGGAGCTGATGCTCGGCGCCATCGGGGCGTGTTTCGTCAACACCTGGGCGATCTTCCTGAAGAAGCTGAACGTCGCCTACGCCGAGCCCGCCGCGCGCGTCTCCGGCACTCTCGGTCCCGATCCCGCCGGCGGCTTCAAGCTGCTGAACGCGACGATCCACGCGCGAGTTCCCGCCCCGCTCCTGGCCGGCCAGAAAACCCAGGTCGAGAAGACGCTCGCGCTCGCCGAGAAGTACTGCATCATCTCGAAAGTCGCGAAGGCCGCGATGCCCGTCGAGGTCGTGATCGAGGAAGTCTAGAGATCGGGTGGACGGGGATCGGGTGATCTGCGATCGGGTGATCGGGTGATTGCCGCTGTCTCAGGCTCTTAGTAAGACGACCGTCGCTCCGAAGTCGCCGCGTCCGGGGGGCGCGTCGGAAAACTCGACGACTCGCGGATCGGAAGCCAGGAGACGACGGACCTCGGCACGCCTCACACCCTTTCCTTTTCCGTGAATGATCCTCACCTCGCGCCAGCCCCGATGCACGGCTTCCTCGAGATAGTCCGACAGCGCGCCGGCGACGTCTCGCGGATGAAATGAATGCAGATCGAACGAGTCTTCGATCGGGATCCGTATTTCTTCGATCACCCGATCACCCGATCACCCGATTCCCTCACTCTCCCAACTTGACTCTCAGGTCTCCCTCGCGCGGGGCGCTGACGGCATCCGGCTTGCCGGGGACCCGAATCTCCTGGCCGCAGACGCAGGCGGTGACGAAGCCACCGTCCGCGGCAACGTCGGCGCGCGCGACGCGGACCGCGCGGCCGTCGTTGATCGACCGGTCGGCGGACCAGCGGCGAAGCGACCCCGACACTCCCGCCGCCGAGTCGCTGGTATTGATCGTCAGCTCGCAATCGCATTTCGGACATTGCGTCCATCTGTAGTTCATCGCGCTCCCTCAGAGTCGAGAGTCAAGAGTCGAGGGTCGAGAGTCTACGGGGTTCTCTCGACTTGAGCCCCTGGACGCTCGACCGCATTCAATTCGGCTTCTCCCATCCGCGGACCGGCGTCTCGCGGCTCGGACGCGGCCGCTCCATGACGCTCGACCGCGTCTGCTTGTGCGCCTTCTTGCGCTCGTACATCATCTTGTCCGCGATCTCGATCGCCGCGTCGAAGGGGACCCGCTTCGAGTAGGGGGTGACCCCGACCGACGCGGAGATGAATCGTTGCGTAGGCGCGCCCCGCGTTGCGCGGGGATTCCCGCACCTCTTCGATCTTGCTCGGCAGCATGTAGAAGCGTCTCTTGGCGACTTCCTCGTCCATGCCCGGAAGCACGACGAGGAATTCGTCTCCTCCCCAGCGGATCACGTAGTCGTCGCCGCGGATCAGCTTCTTGATCGCCGCCGCGACGGTCCAGATGGCCTTGTCTCCCTCTTCGTGCCCCTCCTTGTCGTTGATCGCCTTCAACTCGTCCACGTCGATCAGGACGATCGATCCGCCGGCCGGATCGCGCGAGAGCGCCGGCCGGTTCTCGTCGAGGAAGAGGCGGTTGTACGTCTCCGTCAGCGGGTCGAGCTGCGCGCGCTTGCGGGAGCGCAGCGTGTCGTCGCGGGCGCGCGCGTGCACGTTGGAGAGCTTGCGCTCGGTGTCCTCCATCGCCCAGATGATCACCCCGATGCCGAAGAGCATCTCCAGGAACAGGTCGTAGAAGCTGATGTAGCCGAGAAAGGGGTAGGTCCGCTCGTTCTGCGCGGCCGACTCCACGAAGAGGACCACGTAGGCGACGTTGAAGATCGCCGTCAGAAAGGCGAGGACCGCCGTCAGCGGCTTGCCCAGGCCCGGGACGCGGCTGCGGAGGATCAGGACGGTGACGAGAAGCCACGCCACGCCCCCGATGGCCATGTGGATCGCGAAGAAGAGCGAACCCGAGCGCGCGAAGAAGACGATCGCGAAGGAAAGCGCGGCAGACGCGAGCGCCGCGATGGCGAGCGGCTTGCCGAGGGAGGAGTCGTGCGACATGCGGTCCGCCGCGACGATCACGGCGATGAAGTAGAGGATCTTCAGGTACTGGTACGGGAAGGTCCCAAACGGCAGGTGAAACTGCGTGAACGTCGCGAAGGAGGCGAGGGAGAGGAAGAGGAAGAGCCACGCGTAGCCCATCGCCTGGAGCACGCGGTCCCGGTTCTCGCGCGAGACGTAGAGGAAAACCATGGCCAGCAGGCCGACGCCGGCCATCTGCACGTAGAGTCCGAGTGTCGAAACTTGCATGAGGCCTTTTCCGAAATTCTAGCAGGCCGCGCAGGCTCCGGATTGCGCCCCGGTCAGACGGATGTTCAGATTTGTGATTTGTGATTTGTGATTTATGAATGCAGCGCGACGACTCGTGTCCTTCCTGATCACAAATCACCAATCACTAATCACAAATTCTACCGTCCCGTGCTACCCTTCGGAGGAGCCGCTGTCACTTGCAGGCTTTCGAAAAAGCGCCACCCGACGTTCAGGATATCCTCGCCAAGCCCATCAAAGAGCTTGGCCTGAAGCTCGAGGGGTCTCCGCTCGAGCGGTTCGTCCAGCAGCTCTACCGCGAGCTCGAGCGCAAGGGTCTGAAGAAGTTCCGCCCTCTCTGCTATCTGACGGACGAATGGGGATGCCCGTCGGGGGAGCCCGTGATCGGCATCCCGTTCTATCTCGCCAACCCGCAGCTCGCCCGCCTCGAGAAGGAGATGAACGACCTCGAGGACTCGCGCGAGATCATGCTCTACCTGCGGCACGAGGCGGGGCACGCGTTCAACTACGCCTACGAGCTCTACAAGACCCCGGAGTGGCGGGAGCTCTTCGGTCCATTCCGCCGCCCCTACCGCGACAACTACCGGCCGATCCCCTTCTCGCGCCGGTTCGTGCGCAACATCGCCGGCTGGTATGCGCAGAAGCATCCGGACGAGGACTTCGCGGAGACGTTCGCCGTGTGGCTCACGCCGCGCTCGAACTGGCGCCGGAAGTACAAGGGATGGAGCGCGATGGCGAAGCTGCGCTACGCGGATCAGATGGCGCGCAAATTCCGCGAGACAGAGCCAATCCGCCCGCAGGGCGCCACCGACGTCACGGTCGAGGAGATGGAGACGACGGTCGCGGATTTCTATCGGAAGGCGCTCGAGGAGCCACAGGCCTCCGGCGACCTCGCGCTCGATTCGGACCTCGCCGACATCTTCAAGGTCTCGCGGCGCCGCAAGAAAGGGGTGCGGCCGGCCGGCGAGCTGCTGCGCGAGAACCGGAAGGCGATCGTGGACAAGGTCGCCTACTGGACCGGGGTTCCGAGGCCGGTCGTCAAGAAGCTCGTCGAGTCGATCGCGACGCGCGCCGAGGAGATGGGACTGCGCGCCGACATCCGGCTGGAGCGCGAGCACCTGACCGAGGCTGCGGTCTACTCGACGGCCCTGGCGATGAACTATCTGACGCGCGGAAAGTTCGTTCAGCCGTGAGCGGCAAGACACCACTCCCTCCCTTTGTCATCCCGAGGAGCGGAGCGACGAAGGATCTGCCCCGGGGGCAGATCCTTCGCTCCGCTCAGGATGACAGACAAGGCCCAATGACGGTGACGGCAACCCGATGAACGCGTCGAAGATGAAGGTCGCAGTGCTCTACGACGCCTGGGAGGACGAGGCGCCGGAGCCCGCGCCCGAGCCGGAGAAGCCGCGGCGCAAGCCGAAGAAGAAGAAGAAGGAGAAGCACGACCGGGAGGAGATCTTCGAGGCCCTCGGCAAGCTCGGGTACGAGCCCTTCTACCAGGTGCTCGACGGGAAGAACCAGTCGCTCGCGGCGGTCGGGCGCGTCGAGGGGGACCTGACATTCAACCTGACGGAGTCCTACGCCGGCGACGACACCAAGGACATGAACATCGCGGCGTATCTCGACCTGCTCGGGCGCGCGTACACCGGCGCCGGCCCTCACGCGCTGTATCTGGCCCAGGACAAGTCGCTCGCGAAGAAGATCTTCGCGTTTCACGGGATCAAGACCCCCTACTTCGCGACCTCCTTCCGCGGCAAGCTCGACCACTCGCACGACATCGAATTCCCTCTGATCGTCAAGCCGACCTCCGAGGACGGGTCGATCGGCATCGACGCGACCTCGGTGGTCAACAGCGTCAAGGAGCTGATGGAGAAGATCCAGTACATCCAGGAGGAGTTCGACTCGCCCGCGCTCATCGAGGAATACATCGAGGGGCGCGAGATCTACGCCTCCGTCCTCGGAAACGAAAACCCGGAGGTGCTGCCGTTGGTCGAGCTCGACCTCTCGAAGCTCCCCGAAGGGACGCCGCGGATCGCGGGCACGGACGTCAAATGGGAGAAGGAGACCGAGGCCTACAAGGTGACGAAGGCCGCGCCGGTGGAAGACCTCGTCGAGGCGACCGTCAAGCGCCTCTCGGACACCGCGCTCGCCGCGTACCAGGCCCTGAAGCTGCGCGACTACGGCCGCATCGACATGCGGCTCTCCAAGAAGGGCGAGGTGTTCGTCATCGAGGCCAATCCCAACCCCTGGCTCTCGACCGGCGCGGAGTTCGTGATGGCCGCCCGCAAGGCCGGAAGGTCGTACACCCAGTTGATCGGCGAGATCGTGGATCTCGCTAAGGCCCGTTACACCGGCTCCTAGCCCGACTCCCTCTTCAGATCTGGTCGTACCCCTCGGGCCGTAGCGGCGGCCCTTGCGGCCGCCCGCCCCTGCGCGCCTGCGCCGATGCGGTCGAGACGGGCAAGCCACTGGCGTCGCGACAGTTTCCCCGACCGTTTCTCCGCAAGGCAGGGCTGAAGCCAATCGAGAGGTGTCGCGTCGTGAGGGAGGCGTCGCCGCAACGCCCGCCCCTACCGCAGGCAGGTGGGAGATAGAATCCCCACACCGAGGAGAAATCAGATGATCAAAAGATTCGCTCTGGCCGTTCTTGCATGCGCCGTTTTTTCCGCCGTTGCTCTCGCCGGGGAGGCGGCGGGAGTCAAGCTGCCCGACACGATGACCGTCGAGGGAAAGACCCTCAAGCTGAACGGGATCGGCCTGCGAAAGAAGATGCTCTTCAAGGTCTACGTCGCGGGGCTCTACGTCGAGAACCCGTCGAAGAGCGCTTCGACCGTCATCGCGGCCGACGAGGCCAAGAGCATCACGCTGCATGTTCTCCGCGGCCTCTCCGGCAACCAGATCGGCGAGGCCATCTCCGACGGCTTCTGGCACAACTCCAAGGCGCAGATGGGAACGCTGACCGACCGGCTGCAGAAGCTGACTGCCATGTTTCCCGCCGTCGTCGAAGGGGACGAGATCGTGCTGACCTACCTGCCGGGCAAGGGGACGAGCGTCTCCGCCAAGGGCCAGGCCAAGGGCGTGATCGAGGGGAAGGATTTCGCCGACGCGCTCTTCTCCGTCTGGCTGGGAGAAAACCCGGTGCAGGACGATTTGAAGAAGGCGCTGCTCGGCGGCGGATAGTTAGAGCGGAGATGCGTTCGACGTTCTAGGTTCGACGTTCTACGTTCGAGAGGTTCTCACCCGCTTCCGGCCCTCGATTCGCGATTGCCGGCGCCGGCGCCGAAGATCGCGGCGCGCGCCTTTCGCTGGAAGCGATCGAAGCCGATCCCCAGGAACATCAGGTTCATCCAGATCCGGGCGGTGAACGGGACTCTCTCGACGCCGCCTGCGAGTGTGGTCGTCACAGCGGCGCGCATCGACTCCAGCGGAGCCTCCGTGCAGAAGGCCTCGAGGAAGACCGGGTCGTAGAAGTTGTAGACGAAGCGACGGAAGCGGGCGACGAGGCGGTTGGCATCCTTCTCGTAGGCCCGGAAGTCGCGCGCGTCCACGCGGCCGTGCCGGGCGAGCGCGCGGTCCACGGCGGCCGCGGCGCGCACGCCGGTCGCCATCGCGAGGAAGACGCCGGTCGAGAAGACCGGATCGAGGAACGAGGCGGCATCGCCGACGAGCACGTAGCCGTCTCCGGCGAGACTCGCGGAGGACGCCGAGTAATCGGATATGCCGTGGACCTTCGAGATTCGCCGTCCGCCCTGGAGGAGCTCCGGCATTCTCCGGCTGCCCGTGACGAGCCGGTCGAAGCGCGCTTCGAGGCTCTCGCCTTCAGGCCCGCGCGTCGAGACGGGGTCGAACACGGCTCCGACGCTCGAGGTCCCGTCGGAGAACGGGATGATCCAGTACCAGGCCCCTTCCTCGGTCGGAAGGAGGATGTCCCCGGCGCGCTTGCCTTCCGCCCGCCGGATCCCTTCGTAATGGGCGAAAACGGCCGCGCGCTTCAGCTTCCGGTCGAAGCGGCGGGTGCCGAGCCTTGCCGACAGAAGCGCCGTCTGTCCCGAGGCGTCCACGACGACCCGCGCGCGGACGGTCTCGTCGGATCCCTCTGGGCCGCGGGCGACCACGGCGACGGCGCGCCCCTTCTCGAAGAGGACCTCGCGGATCGCCGTCTCCTCGCGGACCTGCGCTCCGCACGACTCCGAGTGGCGAAGCAGCAGATCGTCGAAGTCGGCGCGCTTGACGTGGTAGGCCATGGGATGCCTGTCGTCCCGGGCGTTCGCGAAGACGACCGGGCGAATGCCGCCCGTCATCTCGTTCCAGAAAAACGCGCCGTACTTCTCCTGGTACCCGGCGGCGCGGATCTTTTCCGCGACGCCGATCTGCTCGAAGATCGGGAGGTTGAAGGGGAGGAGCGATTCGCCGACGTGGAAACGCGGGAACTTCTCCTTCTCGAAGACGATCACGGACCGGCCGGCGCGGGCGAGCGCGGTCGCGACCGTCGAGCCAGCGGGCCCGCCTCCGATGACGGCCGCGTCGTAGAATTCCGCCATTGAGCGATTCTAGGCTTTCGGCCGAGGCGTTCGCTACGCGAACGGCGGCCGAGAGAGTTAAAGACGAGGGCCAGGCCGGGAGACTGCCGGCCGGCATGCCGGAGATCACCGCTTGATTTCCCCCGCTATCGAATTCCTGGGAGTTCGAAAGAGCTTCGCGGGTCGCCTCGTGTTGGAGGATTTTTCGCTTCAGGTCTCCGCGGGAGAGACTGTCGCGCTCATCGGGCCGTCGGGATGCGGGAAGACGACGGCCCTGAAGCTCGTCAACCGCCTGCTCGAAGCGGACGCGGGGAGCCTGCTCGTGGAGGGGCGCGACGTCGCGGGCGAGGATCCGATCGTGCTGCGCCGCAAGCTCGGGTATGTGATCCAGGAGGGAGGGCTCTTTCCGCACTGGGACGTGCGCTCGAACGTCGAGACCGTGCCGCGCCTTCTCGGATGGGACGAGGGGAGACGGAGCCGCCGCGCCGCCGAGGTGCTCGGCATGGTCAACCTGCCGGCGGAGGAATTCGGCGGGCGCCGTCCGCGCCAGCTCTCCGGCGGACAGAGGCAGCGCGTCGGAGTCGCGCGCGCGCTCGCGGCCGATCCGCCGGTGCTCCTCATGGACGAGCCGTTCGGCGCGCTCGACCCGATCGCGCGCCGCGCGCTGCAGCGGGAGTTCCTGGACTGGAAGAGCAGACTGAAGAAGGCGGTGCTCCTCGTCACGCACGACATGCGAGAGGCGTTCCTGCTCGCCGACCGGATCGCGGTCATGGACCGGGGGCGCATCCGCCAGGCGGGCACGCGGACGGACCTCATCGAGCGCCCCGCCGACGACTTTGTGCGCGAGTTCGTCTCGGAGGCCTCGTGAGCCTCGCGGGCTACTTCTGGGAGCGGCGCGCCGAGATCCTCGCGCTGACCGGCCAGCACGTCGTGCTCGTCGCGGTCTCGACTCTCCTGGCGGCCGCGGCCGGAATCCCGCTCGGGATCGCCCTGACGCGCCGTCCGCGCCTGGCGCGCCCGGTCCTGGGCATCGCCGGCGTCGTGCAGACGATCCCGAGCCTCGCACTCTTCGGTTTCCTGCTTCCGCTCCCGCTCATCGGCGGGATCGGGGCGCGCACGGCGATCATCGCCCTGCTCGTCTATGCGATGCTCCCGGTCCTGCGCAACACCTACGCTGGAATCCTCTCCGTGGATCCCGCGATCTCGGAGGCGGCGACCGGCCTCGGGATGACGGAGAGGCAGCGGCTCTGGTGGGTCGAGCTTCCCCTGGCGCTGCCCGTCGTGCTCGCGGGGGTCCGCATCGCGACGGTCGTCTCGATCGGGCTCGCGACGATCGCCGCCGCGATCGGGGCCGGAGGACTCGGCGTTCTGATCTACCGCGGCATCGCGATCGTGGACAACCGGCAGATCCTGGCGGGGGCCGTGCCGGCGGCGCTCCTCGCGCTTGCCGCGGACGGGCTGCTCGGCTGGGTGGAGCGGCGGCAGTCGAAGTGGAGAGAGGCGTGAAGCGCCTGGCTCTTCTCGCGATGGCGATCTTTGCGCTCTCCGCCTGCCAGCGTGGGAGCGCCGTCGTGCGGATCGGATCGAAGAACTTCTCCGAGCAGGTACTGCTCGCCGAGATCGTGGCGCAGGCGCTCGAGGCGAAGGGGGTGCACGTGGACCGGAGGTTGAACCTCGGCGGCACGTTCGTCTGCCACAAGGCCCTCGTGGCGGGGGACCTCGACCTCTATCCGGAGTACACGGGCACCGCGTTCACCGCGATCCTGTCGAAGAAGCCGATGGCGGACCCGGCGGCGGTGCGCCGGGAAGTGGAGAGCGAGTACGCGAGGCAGTGGGGGGTCGTCTGGTCCCCTCCGCTCGGGTTCGAGAACACGTTCGCGCTCGTCGTGCGCGGCGAGGATGCCCGGAAGTGGAATCTCAAGACGATCTCGGACCTGAAGGCGCACGAGGCGGAGATCCGTCCCGGCTTCGGCTACGAGTTCCTGGAGCGCGCGGACGGATTTCCGGGGCTCGCGAAGACGTACGGGCTCGATTTTCCGAAGCGGCCGGCGCAGATGGACCTGGGACTCCTCTACCCGGCTCTCCAGAGCCGGCAGGTGGATCTCATCGCCGGCAACTCGACGGACGGCCTGATCGCCGCGCTCGGCGCCGTCGTCCTCGAGGACGACCGGCATTACTTCCCGCCCTACGAGGCGGCGTTCGTCGTGCGGGGCCAGGTCTGGAAAACCAACGCCGCCGTGCGCGAGGTCCTTCAGGGGCTCGGCGGCAAGATCTCCGCCGACACGATGCGGAAATTGAACGCGCAGCTCGACCGCGACAAGCGCCGCCCGGAAGACGTCGCGAAGGAGTTCCTGAAGACTCTCTGAGCCGGGACGCGGGACTCGGGACGCGGCACTCGAACGACGGCTCGCCTTCCGAGTCCCGAGTCCCGAGTCCCGAGTCCCGAGTTCCGACTCAGTTCTCTATCAGGCGGAACGTGGGGACGACGTCGCGTCCGAGCACGCCGCGAAGCACCGTCGCGTGAAGGACCTCGTCGGAGAGGATCCTCGACGCGGAGGCGGAAAGTGCGCGGTCCAGGAACTTGTCCACGACCGAGATATAGGCCCGGGCCGCGCCCACCTCGAGCTTGAACGCCAGCTCCAGGACGTCCTTTTCCGTCGCGAGGGGAACGTCGAACTTGTACTCCTTCTTCGAGTCCACCGGCGTCCCGCCCTTGCGCTTCACCGCGTCGGCGACGAGGTCGCGATGGATCTCGTGGCTCCCCTGGAAGAGGAGCCCGACCTCCTTCGCCTTCGCCGAGAGCAGTCCGCTCTTCCCGGCCAGCCCGTACGCCCAGATCGCCTCGTGCTCGAGCGCCAGCGCCGTGTTCAAGAGCACGACGTCGTCTCCCGGCGCCGGCGTCTTACCCGGCTCCGGCAGGGCGATCAGCGGCCGCCCGGCCGCCGCGAGCCCCAGCGCCAGTCCCGCCCTGGCGGTGGAACGAAAGAAATCCCTGCGATGGCTCATGAATGTCTCCTGTTTGAAATGGAACCGTCATTCTAATGAAAGAAGAAGCCCCGACCCGGCGACGAGGGCGCCGGACCGGGGCGCAGGGGAAGGGCCGTCAGGTCAGGGCGTGAATTCCACCGCGGAAATAAAGCGGGCGTCGTTCGTACCGTTGTTCGCCACGACCGCGTAGCACGACGCGGGCGCCGAGGGGTCGAACCGCACGTATCCGCCGCTGACGGCTGCGGTCACGGCCAACTGCTCCAGGGCGTTGGGACCGAGATGGAGCTGCAGGGTCGCCACCTGCGCCCCCGTGCCGTCGAAGAGCGTGGCAGTCACGTTGTTCGCCACGGTCGATTCATTGAAGCATCCCACGTTGGCGCGATTGCTCGCGTCGACCGTGATGCCGGCACTGAACGATCGCGAGTCCGTGCCCGGGAACTCCAGCGTCGGCAACGACGTGCCATATCGAACGCCGGAAGCCGTCGTGTAGATCTCCGCGTTCAGGATGAAGAGGTTGTCGGACGATCCGCCGACCTCGGCGCCGCTCTGAAACCTCACGGTCCCCACCCCGGAGAACGAGAAGACCGTATCGAGGAAGTTCTGGTACGTCTTCAGCTCGCCGGCGGCGAGCGTGATCGTCTTCTGCGTCTTCGTGCCGGTGGAGCTGTAGAGCGTCACCTGGACGGGGAAGGCCCTGGATGTCGGGTTCATGAGCGCCGCGTACGTTGCGAAATTGGCGCCCGCGAGCCCGGCCGCGTTGATGATGACGGGGACGGTCAGAGAGTCGGCCGCGAAGCTCATGCCGCGCTCCGGCCTTGTCTGGGAAGAGGCCGGCGTCGCGACGACGGCGGCCGACAAAACAGCCATGAGGAATACGAGTTTCTTCATTGCGTCATCCTCCTGTCACTGGCACGGCTGAGGCTTGGTCGGGTCCGGGATATCCGGCACCGTTGTCGCGTTGGTGCCACCATGGCCCTGGAGCAGACCCTGGTGAGCGGGAGCCAGGAACGGGAACCTCGGGAGAAAGTCCTTGTCGTTGGTCTCGACGCCCTTCGCCAGACCGGCGGCCGGGTCCCCCGCGACGATCAGGCTGATCAGGACACTGTTCACGTTGACCTGATGTCGGTTGGGCGCTGTCCCGCCGCCGAGGCGCCGGCCGTTCGGAAAGGCCGAATCGATCGCGGCGTCGAGGGTGATGACGTCACCCGTCGAGCCGTCGGCGATCGGGATCGGCCGGTTCAGATTGATGGCCTTGATGATGTCCACCCGGCCGCCGCCGACGCCTTTGAGTGAGGCCACGGCCGGATCGGGCACTCCCAGGGCCTTGTAGATTCCGAGCGCCTCGGCGTCGCGGGCGAGGACCGGGAACAGGATGTCGCCGCCGAAGTTCGACACGTCGGTCATCGGGGTGGTGTGAAGGTAGAGCGTCTGACGCGCGGTCCCGACGAGGCCGGCGTTGAAGAGCGGAAGGGCGTTGCGGCCAACCTGCACGAACCGGCCGGTCCCCTTGACGCCCGTGATGATGTTGTCGATGTCGACGGTCTGCGTCTGACGCCGGCTGATGCTCACCCACACACGCAGCAGACTGTCGGTCGAGCTGGCGTCCAGCGTGCCGTTGTGCGGGATGCCGCTCGGGAAGAGCTCGGCGGTCGGGAGCTCGAGGGCGATCGAGAAGACGTTGAAGCCTGCGAAGACGTCTTCGATCGGGGTGTTCCGCGCTCCCGGGATCCCCCCGAGGTCGCCCCGGCCGAGGTTGACGAGGTCGAAGATCCCCTTCTCGTCGAGCTGATAGGGATCGTCGAACTGGCCCGCGATGATCCGCCCGCCGTTGGAGAGAGACTTGATGAACGTGTCGACGAACGACTGATCGTAGAGACCCGTGTCGCGGCTGGTGGAGTTCCCGGAGTCGTAACCCTGGAAGGGACCGAGACCGTAGACGAGCCGGTCAGTCTGCGGGCCGTGGTTGTTCGGGAGAACGGGGAGATCCTGGCCAAGGATGACCGGATTGGGGTTTCCCGGAGCCATGACGCGCGTGACCGTCATGGTCTCGGTGCCGCCCGTGAGCTGCCAGAGCAGCTCGTTGCCGCCGCCCACGGCAGCCGTTGGACTCGGAGGCGGCCCGGGGTCGAGCTTGTGCGCGAACTCGACACGGTAGACCGCCTCGTCCTTGAGGCTCGCGCCCTTTCCGATGTGGAACTCGTAGCGGTAACCCTCGCAAGCCCGAAAGCCCTGGTTGCCCTGACCCGGCTCGTGGAGGGGGTTGTAGTCCATGATCACGTAGAGCTTGTCGTGCGTGCCGTTGGACACCCAGGCAAAGGTGTCTGTGTTGTCTGCGCACGGCTCGTTGAGAATCGCCAGCGCTTCCCGGTGGCTGGACGCGCCGGCGGTCGCCGGCAGGAAACAAACGACAACGGCCGCCAGAAGCGCCAGCGTCCGAGCGCTTCTCCGGAAGGGAAGGGAAACGTCCATAGGCTCCTCCTCTTGTTTGACGGCCCGCCTCTGCAATCCCGGGCCTACCGTTGTACGGTCGGCCATTCCGATTGGATTTCCGAAAGTCGCGTGATATGTGTTGCCGGAGGAACAGCCACCCATCTGATCGGCGATGTACGGAGAACCAAGGGAAAACGACCGCGCCCTGATCGCGCGGATCGAGAGCCGGGACGCGGACGCGCTGGCTCTCCTCTACGACCGCCATTCCGCGCGTCTCTTCGGACTGGCGCAGCGGATCCTGGGAGACACCGGGGAGGCGGAGGAGGTCCTGCAGGAGGTTTTCCTCCACGTGTGGAAGGCCGCCGCGACGTTCGACGCCGCGCGAGGGCCGGTGCTTGCATGGCTCCTGGTGGCGACCCGGAGCCGCTCGATCGACCGGCTGCGCTCCCGCCGGCCGGCGCGGACTTCGGGATTCCGCAGCCTCGACGAGGCCCCGGAGACGTCTTCGCGCGAGGACATCGAAGCGGACGCGGCCGGGCGGGAGTGGGAAGCCCAATGCCGTTCGGCGATCGCCGAACTGCCCGAAGAACAGCGGCGCGCCCTCGAGCTGGCCTACTTCGAAGGACTGACGCACCAGGAGATTGCCGAGCGCACGGCGACGCCGCTCGGGACGGTCAAGACGCGGGTCCGCCTGGGTTTGATGAAACTCCGCGAGCGCATTGGCCCGTATCGAAAGAGTGAGAGCCATGGCGCATAGCGAGAGACTCGAAGAGCTCGCGGCTCTCCAGGCCCTGGGCCTCTCGTTGGGAGAGGAGTCGAGCGAATTCGCCCGGCACCTGGAGGAAGGTTGCCCGACCTGCGAGGAGATGCTTTCGGATTTCCGCGTCGCGGCGAGCGCGTTGTCGACCGGAAGTCCCGCCGCGAAGGCCCCGCCGGGCGCTTCGCGAGGAGATCCTCGCTTCGCTGCAGGGGTCGCATTTCGCTCGTCCGGTTGAGGTTCCGGCGAGGTCGAGCGCCGCCCGGTGGCTGGCGGCGGCGGCGGCCCTCCTCTTCGTCGTCGCGGTCTGGGACGACGCGCGGCTGCGCCGCCAGAGGGAGGACCTCCGCAGTCAGAGAGCCCAGCTCACGGCGCAACTCTCGGGCGCGCAGGCCGAGGCGGTCCGCCGCGACCTGCGTGTGCGGGTGCTCGAGAGCGACGACGTGCGGATCCTCTTCCTCGGCGGAAAGGACCCGCAGCCCTCCGCCCGCGCGAAGGTCTTCTGGAGCGAGAAGGCAAAGACGGGAGTGATCCTCGCCGGAAACCTCGCACCGCTCCCTCCCGACAAGCAGTACGAGCTGTGGGTCTTCGCCGAAGGCAAGCCCGTCGCCGCCGGAGTCTTCGACGCCGATCCCTCCGGTCGTGCCCTCTTCGAATCAAAGGCTCTCGCCGGCCTCGCGCTCGCCCAGAACTTCGCCGTCACCGTCGAGCCCCGCGGCGGCGTCCCCCAGCCCACCGGCCCCATAGTCCTCGTCGGCACTCCCGCAGCCTGACCGACCGGGCTCATTCGCCTCTTGCAATGTAGGGGAGGGGCTTGCCCCTCCCGCCTCTCGTCAGTTCGCGTTACGACGGACGCAGAATCGCCAAGCGCACCGCCGGTTGAATCAGACCATATTCGACTATGGTATCCACACTGGTACAATTGTCCCATGAGCACGCCGAAGAAAGTCACGGTGGAGGTCCCGGCCGATCTGCTCCGAAGGGCCCAGAAGTCCACGGGGGAGGGGATCACCGGCACGATCCGCAAGGGCCTGGAGCTCGTCGCCGCCAGCCGCTCCTACGAGGAGCTTCGCCGCCTTCGAGGGCGAGTGACGTTCTCGATCGACTTGAAGAAGCTCCGGGAAGACCGGTCTTGATCGCGGTCGACAGCAGCTCCTGGATCGCCTATCTGTCCGGCGAGGGAGGCCGCGACGTCGAGCTGCTGGAATCGGCCCTGGCCGAGAGGCAGGTCTGCCTGCCGCCTGTCGTGCTCACCGAAATCTTGAGCGACTCCAAGCTCACCGAACAGGTCGTCGCACTCTTTCGGGACCTCCCGTTCCTCGCCGTCTCGGAGGGCTACTGGGAGAGGGCCGGCGGCCTCCGAGCGAAGGTGCTCTCCACGGGCCGCAAGGCTCCGCTCGCGGATTCGCTGATCGCGCAGAGTTGCCTCGATCACGACGTTGCGCTGATCACGCGAGATTCGGAGTTCCACTCGTTCGGGCGCATCGCTCGATTGAAGCTCGTCGGGCAATAAAAAACGCCGTCCCGATTTGGGTCGGGACGGCGTCAACACAGTCGGTACGCCATCGTGCGAAAGGCGCGGGCCGACTCTGATCCTGTTTTAGCAAGAGTCATGCCCGACCGATGCCCCGTCTTGGTTCGGCCATCGGTCCAACGTGGGGATGGACCGATTACTCGATCGCCCGATTCTTCAGAGGTTGTCCTCGAAGAACTTCGCGATAGTGGCGTTACGAAAGTTCACGGAGTCCTTGCCGCGGAAGCCGTGCTTCTGGCCGGGCTGGATCTCGAGCTGGTAGGGCTTGCCGGCCCTGGTCAGAGCGTCCACGAAGGAGAGGGTGTTCTGCATGTGGACGTTGTCGTCGGCGGTGCCGTGGATCAGGAGGAGCTTCGCCTTGAGATCCTTCGCCTTCGACAGGGGAGCGGAGGCCTCGTAGCCCTCGGGATTGTCTTTCGGCGTCCGCATGTAGCGCTCGGTGTAGATCGTGTCGTAGAACTTCCAGTGGGTGACAGGCGCCCCGGCGACGCCGCACTTCCAGACGTCGGGAGCGTTGGTCAACGAATAGAGCGTCATGTAGCCGCCGTAGGACCATCCCCACATGCCGATCCGCGCCGGGTCCACATATGGGAGAGACTTTAAATACCTGACCCCGGCGAGCTGGTCGGCGAGCTCCTTCTTCCCGGTCTCTTTGAAGATCGCGCTCTCCCAGGCGTGGCCGCGCCCCCACGAGCCGCGGTTGTCGAGGCTCCAGATCAGAAATCCCTTCGAGGCGAGATATTCGTCCAGCAGTGAGCCCGGGTTCCAGGCGTCCCGCACGACCTGAGCGTGCGGGCCGCCGTAGACGTAGACGATCACGGGGTATTTCTTCGAGGGATCGAAGCCGGCCGGCTTCAACAGCCTCGCCATCAGCTTCGTTCCATCGTCGGCCGGCACATCGATCTCTTCGTTCGTCGCGAGCTCGTAGTCGCCGAGCCGGCTCTCCGGCTGATTCACGACGCGCAGGGCCTTTCCCGCGGAGTCGAGCAGGCTGACCACCGAAGGCTTCGCCGCCGTCGAGTACGTGTCGAGAACGTAGCGTCCGTCCGGCGACAGGTCGGCGGAGTGTGTTCCGGCCGGAAGCGGGAGCTTCGCGAAGCCCGAGCCGTCGAGGGACACCCGGTAGAGCGCGCGCCGGCGCACGTTCTCCTCGGTGGCCGAGAAGTAAACGACTTTCTTCGCCTCGTCCACGCCGGCGACGCGGTCCACGAGCCAGCTCCCGCGCGTGATCTGCCTCGGCTCGCCTCCCGAGACGCTCCCGACGTAGAGATGGGCGAAACCGTCCCGCTCGGACTTCCAGAGGTAACGGCCGTCCTTCAGGAACTTCGGAGCCTCGGCCATCACGTTGATCCAGTACGGGTCCTGCTCGGCAAAGAGCGTCCGCGATGCCCCACCGGGCACCGCGAGGAGGCGCACCTCGTGGCGGTCCTGAGCGCGGTTCAGGACGCGGTAACAGACGTTCTTCGAATCCGGCGTCCAGGAGAACGCCGGCTCGACGTAGGCGTCCGCCGGGACCTCGGCCTGGCCGCGGGGGGAGCCATCGATCCCGACGACGTGGAAGGAGGCGGTGGAATTCGGCGAGCCGGACTTCGGGTAACGCTGGAACGTCACCGCGGCGGGAACCTTCAGGAAGTCGACGATCGGATAGGAATCGACCTTGTTCTCGTCGAGTCTCAGGTAGGCGATCGCCGACGAGTCGGGCGCCCATTCGTAGGAGCGTCCCAAGCGGTTGGAGAGCTCCTCCTCGTAGACCCAGTCGAGCCGGCCGTTCAAGACGTGCTCGGCCCCGTCGGTCGTCAGCCGCTTCTGCTGCCTCGACGCGAGGTCGATCGTGTAAAGGTCGTGCTTGCGCACGAAGGCCGCGAGCTTGCCGTCTGGGGAGAAGGTGGGAAACTCCTCGGGGTCCTTGTCTTTCGTCAGTCGCTCGAGGCGCCCCTGGGCGACGTCGTAGAGCCAGAGATCGTTGTCGCCGGAAAGGAGGATCGTCCTGCCGTCGGGCGACCAGTGGTATCCCTCGAGTGAAGCCCTTCGCGGCCGCCGCGCCTGCGCCGACCCGCCCTGGGGCGTTTCCGCCGGCTTCGATTCCTCGGGGAGCGTCAGACTCTCCGCCGTGGCCACGACTCTTCTGGTCCCGCTCTTCGTGTCTTCCAGGACGAGCTCCGAGACTCCCTCTTCCAGAGATCCCTTTCGCACGACGAAGGAGAAGCGATCGCCGCCGGGAAGCCACGTCAGGCCGGCGACCGGCCGCCCCGAAAGCGGTGGTTCTGCGGTCAGGTCCTCCAGCGCGAGCTTCTTCTTCTGCGCCCACGCCGGCGATGCGAGAAGCAGCAGCAGGAGGCAGATCGTCCCGACGGGTCTCTTTGGCGATGAAGACAGCATGTTCCCCTCCTGTCCTCGTTGGATCGGTTCAACGAGCGGATGAACCGATTCTACTTGTCACCCATAATCGGCCTGTGATTCCCGCCTGGTTGACGGTATGGCTGCTCGCCCTGGGGGTGGTGCCGGTGACACCGCGGGCGGACACTCCTCGTCCTCTTCTTGGACTGGCGATCGAGTTCATGAAGACGCCACCGGCCGACGTCGAGAAGAAGGCCCTCGACGAGGTCCGGCGCACGGGCGTTAATCTGTTCGCGCTGTCGGTTTCCTGGCCGGAGCTGGAGCCGGCCCCGGGGAAGTACAGCGTCGCCAAGGTCACACGGACCGCGCGCATCCTGCGTCAGTCGGGCGCGACGCTGCACCTGGATCTCCCGCTCGTCGCGGGACGCGATCGGAGACTGCCCGCGGATCTCGCCGGGCTCCCGTTCGACGACCCGCGGCTCTCGCTGCGCCTGGGGAAGCTGCTCGATGCCCTCGAGCCGGCGCTCGCCGACTTCTCGACGATCTCCCTGGGCTATGAAGCCGACGCGTATTTCTCCGACAAGCCGGACGAGCTGAAGGCCTACCGGAGGCTCTTTGACGGCGCGGTCGAGTTCCTCGCCAAGCTCTCTCCCCGCCTCTCGGTCGGGGTGACCACCTCCGCTCCGACGGAGAGCTCCGCGCCGGAAGCCGCCGCGCTGCTCCACCAGAGGAGCCCGGTCCTCTTCTATCTCTACTCGCCGTTTGTTCGCGACAAGCCGTACGTCCACCGCGATCCCGCCGCGCTGGAGGCCGACTGGAAGCGCCTCCTCGACTCCGCGCGCGGCCGCCCGATCGCGTTTCCGCTGGTCAGCTATTCCTCGGCCGCCGACAACGGTTCCACCCCCGAGAAGCAAGCGGAGTTCGTCCGGCGAATGCTCCGGTTCCTCGCCTCCCACGACGGCCGCACACTCCTCTTCGCCCGCTACGTGACCTGGCGCGACCCGCCCGCCGACGCGTTCTCGGTCGCACCCGGCGCCCCCGACCTCGCGCGCCGCAAGGCAGCGTTCTTCTCGAACCGAGGGTTGAAGAAGGCCGACGACGAAGGGAAGCCGGCATGGAAGGAATGGTCCAGCGGAGCCAAGTGATCGGTGATACCGACGATCAGGTTTCAGGGAACAGGTGTCAGGGGAAATGCAGGTTTCAGGCCTTTGACCTGAAACCTTCAACCTGACACCTCTCAACCTCTGATCTAGAATCGAGCCAACCCCGATGATCACCCTGGACCGTTTCATCCTGGAAGAGGAACGCCAGCATCCCGGCGCGACGGGGGAGCTGTCCATGCTCCTCATGCGGTTCGGCGTGGCGGGGAAGCGGATCGCGTGGGAGCTCGCGGTGGGCGGGTTGAAGCGGCAGCTCGGTTCCGCGGGGGAGACGAACGCCTCCGGCGAGGAGCAGAAGAAGCTGGACGTGCTCGCAAACGAGATCCTGCTCGAAACGTTCGATTACGGAGGCCTCGTTTCGGTGGCCGCTTCGGAGGAGATGGAGAAGGTCGTCGTCTATCCCCGTACCGGCGAGCAGGGCCGCTACGCGGTGCTCTTCGATCCGATGGACGGATCTTCCAACATCGCCGTCAACGGAACGCTCGGCACCATCTTCTCGATACGCCCCTATGGCGCGAGCGAGGAAGAGCTGCTGCGATCCGGGCGTGAGCAGGTCGCGGCGGGTTACATCCTCTTCGGGCCCGCGACGCTTCTCGTCTACACGAGCGGCGGCGGCGTGCATCTCTTCACGCTCGAGCCCTCGATCGGCGAGTTCCTCCTGACGGCAAGCTCCCTCCAAATGCCGGCGCGGGGCCACGGTTATGCCGTCAACGAAGGGCGTTCCCGCGGGTGGACTCCCGCGACGCGGTCCTTCGTCGATCAATTGAAAAAGGACCGCCGGTTGTACTCGACCCGCTACTCGGGCTCTCTTGTCGGCGACTTCCACCGGATCCTGCTCGAAGGGGGCATCTACCTGTATCCCGCCGCCGCCGGGAAGTCGGCGGGGAAGCTTCGCGTCCTGTACGAATGCCACCCCCTCGCCTACGTGGCGGAGCGCGCCGGCGGAGGCGCGACGACCGGAACCCGAAAAATCCTCGACGTCGTTCCCGACTCCCTCCACGCGCGCGTTCCTTTCGCCATCGGGAGCGCCGAGGAAGTCGCCCTCTACGAACGGTTCGCCCGCGGAGAGGCTGTCTAGCCGAATTATCCGGGCCAGGAGACACTTCCGGCGAGATCCGTCCGGCCCTCTTCTCTCGTAGTGGCGATGAGTGAGGCGAGCATGAGTGTGGCCGGTCGCGTCGCTCGATCCGTGAAGCCCGTCGTTTCGCGGCTCTTCGGGCTCGCCGCCGGTCTTCTTTTGATCTTCTCTTCGGCGCGCGCGCACGAGCTCGGAACGATTCGCACCTACGCGACGTTTCAGAAGAGCGGCGAGTACGAGGTCCGGGTCTTCATCGACCGCGAGCACCTCCCGCCCGGGTTCGCGGATTCGGCCAGTCCGCCCCGCGTCGCGATCCAGGGGCTTCGATGGGATCCCGCCGACAAGGCCGCGCGGATTCTCGCGGAGGTGCTCAACCATTCGCGGATCGCATTCGACGGGCGTCCCGTCGAGCCGCGCGCCGCCTGGGAGAGTCCCGACCCCGCGGCCGCGGAGCTGATCCTCCGGATGACGGGACCGATTCCGGGCGGCGCGAAGACCTTCACCTGGTCGAATTCCCTGAAGCTCGGCTCGTACCTGCTGACGCTCCGCACGGAAGGAGTGGAATCCCCCGAGCGCGTCTGGGCGGAAGGAGGCGAGGAGGGGCGCCCCTTCGTCCTCAAGGCGCAGGTCGTTCCGCCGACGCGCGGACAGATCGCGCGGCAGTATCTCGCGCTCGGTTACACGCACATTCTCCCGAAGGGGAGTGACCACATCCTCTTCGTGCTCGGCATCTTCCTCCTGAGCACGAGGTTGAAGCCGGTCCTGCTGCAGGTGACGGCGTTCACGATCGCGCACACGATCACGCTCGCCCTGACGATCTACGGCGTCGTGTCGCTCCGGCCGGCGATCGTCGAGCCGGCGATCGCTCTTTCGATCGTGTACGTCGCCGTCGAGAACGTCGCGACGTCGGAATTGAAGCCCTGGCGCATCGCGCTCGTCTTCGGGTTCGGCTTGCTGCACGGGATGGGCTTCGCCGGCGTCCTGTCGCAGCTCGGCCTGCCGCGCTCGGAGTTCCTGACGGCGCTTCTCTGCTTCAACGCCGGAGTCGAGCTCGGTCAGCTGTCGGTGATCCTGGCGGCGTTCCTCCTGATCGGCCTTCCCTTCCGACGCAAGCCCTGGTACCGCCGCCGCGTCGTCATCCCCGCCTCCCTCGCGATCGCCGCCATCGGCCTCTTCTGGGCAATCCAGCGCCTCCTGCCGTCCATCTCGTAGCGTCTGTAACATCTGCCCCGGCGTCTGGCCCGCCTCCCTGCGTCGGCACGCGACGGCCCTGCCTTGACAGTGAGAACCTGGCCGTCGCTTGTCGCTCAGTCGCACCTGCAGAGTGGTCGCGGCACGCCCTTCCATGCTCCTTCGCTCACGCCTCCTCCGGGAGGCGGTCCCGCCGCCGGGGCTCCAGCGTGGCTGAGCCGACCCGGGAGCCTCGGAGCCGGCGACGTTTCCCGGAGGAGGTGATGGGTGACGAGCACGGAAGACAGCGACCGGTACCACGATGAGACTGCGAGGAACCCCAGCGCCGGCCGGTTCTCCCCATCACGGCGGGCCGGCGCGTGCCGACGTAGGGAAACGACGCCGGCTCCGGGGCGGGTATTTCGCCACGACCTGAAGAAGAGCGAAAACGGGCGGGGGCGGCGGGAAACGCGGATAATCTGTGCCTCCTTCGGACAGGAGGATGTCCTGACATGGCGTTATCTGGTTGGCATCCGCGTGGGCTCCGCTTGAGGCTCGCGGTCCTCACGGCAGCGCTCGCGCTGGTCAGTGGAGAAGCGGCGGGGCGCCGCGGTCCGGGGACGACCCCGAGGCGGATCGCGTCCGGCGACGCCGTGCCGACGTTTGCCGGCAACGCGCAGCACACGGCGATCTTCAATCCGGCCGCGCAGGACCTGAACGGGATCCGCTGGTCCACGACGATCGACATGAACAACTCGGGTGGGCCGGCCCACTACGGAGCGCCGCTGATCACGGCCGCGAACACGCTGATCACGCCGGTGAAGATCGCCGGCGACGCGTTTCAAGTGAAGGGATTCGACGCGGCGGCGGGGACGGCGAAGTACACGCTGACGACGGACTACATCCTGCCTCCGCACGACTGGATACCGGTCTACCAGCCTGTTCTGGCCGCGAGGCCAGGCGGGACCCGTCTCTACTATCCCGGCGCGGGAGGGACGGTGTTCTTCGTGGACAGTCCCGACTCCAACACGCCGGGCGCCCCGGTCCGGAGGGTCTTCTACACGACGCTCGTCAATTACGAGGCCAACGCCGCCGCCTTCAACGCGGCGGTCTTTATCAATACGCCGATCACCGCCGACGGCGGCGGCAACATCTTCTTCGGCTTCCGCATGGTGGGGACCGCCCCGGCCCCTCTCAGCACGGCGCAGGACGGCTTCGCCCGAATCGCTCCCGACGGCACGGGAACTTACGTCCTGGCCGGCACTGTGGCCGGCGACGCGTCGATCGGGCGCGACTCGCACAACTCCGCTCCCGCTCTGAGCAACGACGAGCAGACGCTCTACGTGGTCGTCAAGGGGACGAGCGCCGAAGACTACGGTTACCTGCTCGGTCTGAACTCCACGACGCTGGCTCTGAAATACAAGATCTTCCTCCGAGACCCGCGCGACGGCAGCAACGCCATCATCACCGATTTCAGCACCTCGTCTCCGACCGTCGCTCCGGACGACGATGTCTACTTCGGCGTCCTGACGACCGGTTCGCTCGGTTACCTCATGCACTTCAGCGCCGACCTGACGCTGCAGAAGACTCCCGGCGCGTTCGGCTGGGATCAAACCGTGGCGATCGTGCCGCGGGCGATGGTGCCTTCCTACACGGGCGCGTCCTCGTACCTGATCTTCAGCAAGTACAACAACTACGCCTCGGCCGACGGCGGCAGCGAGAACGGCGTCAACCGGATCGCGATCCTCGATCCCGGCGCCCGCGAGGTCAACCCTCGCGATCCCTCGGGCGGTCTCCCCGTAATGCGCGAGGTGCTCACGATGGTGGGGCCGACGCCCGACGCCGACAATCCGTCCATCCCGACGGCCGTGCGCGAGTGGTGCATCAACACGGCGGCCGTCAATCCCGCGACGCACAGCGTCTTCACGCCGAGCGAGGACGGCCATCTCTACCGGTGGGACCTTGCCGCGAACTCGTTGTCGCAGGCCGCTCAGCTGAGTCCCGGCGTCGGAGAGCCGTACGTTCCGACTGTCATCGGGCCGGACGGGACCGTGTACACGTTGAACGGCGGAACTCTCTTCGCGCTGGGCGCCGTCAGCGGAGTGCAGATTTCGCTCTCCTCCTCGACGCCCGACGACCGCCTCGGGGTCGCCGGCCGCCCGGTCACGTTCCGGGCCGCCGTCGCCAACCCCGGCGCCGGCGGCACGCCGTCAGGCACCGTCACGTTCCAGGACACGATCTATTTCGTGGCGGGCCCGGGCGACCTGCAGAGCACGACGACCGTGCTGGCGGCGTCCGTTCCGCTGGACACGGCGGGTCATGCGAGCTGCGTCACCGCGGCGCTCTCCCCGGGAACCCATTTCATTACGGCGGTCTACAGCGGCGACGTCAATTTCAGTCCCGGGAACATCGTCCTCATGCAACGGGTCCATGGCCATGCCTCGGTGACGGATGTGGTCTCCTCGCCCGATCCGTCCCTCCCCGGCCAGACGGTGACGTTCACTGCGACGGTGGGCTCGATTCCACCGGGCTCCGGGACGCCGACGGGGATGGTGAGTTTCCAGGAGGGAGCGGACGTGCTGGCGCAGATTCCTCTCGACGGCGGCGGCACGGCCTCCTTCAGCACGTCATCGCTCGGTCCGCGTTCGCACACGGTCACGGCGAGCTACTCTTCCGACCCGCGCTTCGCCTCGAGCGCCCGGAGCGTCACGCAGATTGTTCAGACGCCCGGTCCCGTTCCATTCATCGGAATTCAGCAGATCGCGTCGGGCCTCGGGGGCATCACGTCCATCACGAACGCCGGAGACTCGCGGCTCTTCCTGACGATCCAGACCGGCGCGATCCGGATCTTCGACGGCGTCTCCGTCCTCGGGACTCCGTTCCTCGACGTGTCCTCGCTCGTCTCCTGCTGCGGCGAACGGGGACTCCTGTCCGTCGCGTTCCACCCGCAGTACGCTTCGAACGGCCTCTTCTTCATCTACACGACGAACCCCGCCGGCGACATCGAGATCGCCCGGTACAAGCGCTCGGCGGGCGACCCGAATGTCGCAGATCCCGCGAGCCGCGCCGTCCTGCTGACGATCCCGCACCCGATCAACGCGAACCACAACGGCGGGCAGCTACAGTTTGGCCCGGACGGCTACCTCTACGCCGGCACGGGCGACGGCGGCTCGGGCAACGATCCTCCTTGCAACGCCCAGAACGACGACTCGCCGCTCGGCAAGATGCTGCGCCTCGACGTCGATACGCACGCCGGCTCGGCGCCGTACTACGCCGTGCCGGTCTCGAACCCGATGGCGGCGCAGCCCTTCCCGCGAAACCTCACGTGGGCGAAGGGGCTGCGCAATCCGTTCCGCTACTCCTTCGACCGGTCGCTGGGAGATCTCTGGATCGGCGACGTCGGCCAGGACGCGTGGGAAGAAGTCGACGCGCAGGCCTACTCGAGCACCGGCGGCGAGAACTACGGCTGGAAGATCATGGAGGGGAATCACTGCGGCTCCGGAGGAGACACCAACTGCCCGACGAATCCGGCACCGCCGGCTTGCGGCTCGCCTCTCTTCGAGTACCCGGTCTACGAATACAGCCACGCGGGGGGAAACTGCGCGATCATCGGCGGCTACGTCTATCGCGGCGCGCTCGATCAGTCGCTCGTCGGGGCCTATCTCTACGGCGATCTCTGTTCGGGCCGGCTCTGGATCGACGGGCTGATCGTGACGCCGTCGATTCCGTCGCTGCAGACGTTCGGCCAGGGCGCCGACGGAGAGCTCTACGCGGCAACGGGCACCGGGCTCCTCTTCCGGATCACGCACCCGCACGCTCCGACGGTCACGTCCCTCTCGGCGAGCCCCCCTTCGCCGCAACATTTCGGCACGCCGATCACCTGGACCGCGCTCGCGACCGGAGGGCTCGCGCCGCTCCAGTACCGCTTCTGGCGCTACAAGCACGCGACCGGCGTCTGGACGATGGTCCAGGACTACGGCACGAGCAACACCCTTCTCTGGACTCCCGGCGCCACCGACGTCGGCGCTTACGATTTCGAGGTCTGGGTCCGGTACGCCGGATCGACGTCGCCCTTCGACGCCTGGGGGAGCGCGTCCTACACCGTGCTCGGCGCCGCTCCGGCGGGCGCCCCCTCGGTCAGCGCGGTCTCCCCGGGCGGAGGGTCGGTGTCAGGGGGCCAGGTCGTGACAATCCAGGGATCGAACCTGGGAAACGCGACGATGGTGGAATTCGGCGGCGTGGTGGCGCCGATCTCGGCGAACACGCCGACCCAGATCACCGTCACCGCGCCGGCGCACCTCGCCGGCACGGTCGACGTGACCGTGACGGCGCCCGGCGGCACCATCGTCGCGGACAACGCGTTCACGTACGCCGGGAACAACTTCTTCACGGTCCAGCCGTGCCGCCTGGCAGACACGCGCGACGCGCCGGGACCTTCCGGCGGGCCGGAGCTTGCCGCGAACGCGACCCGCGAGTTCCCCGTCGCGGGCCTCTGCGGAATTCCCTCCTCCGCCACGTCCGTCGCGGTCAACCTCGCTGTCGTCGCTCCGTCCAACGCCGGAGATCTGCGCGCCTTCCCCGCGGGAGGCACGGCTCCGCTCGCCTCTTCCATCAATTTCCGGGCCGGCGTCGTCCGGGCGAACAACGCCGTCGTGCCGCTCGGCGCCGGGGGAGAGATCTCGATCCAGTGCGACATGCCCTCCGGCGGCACCCACTTCTTCGTCGACGTCTACGGGTACTTTCAATAGGCGAGAGCAGGTTTCGACTTTTGTACAAGACCGCGGGTTTCTCGAGCCGGCAAGCCGGGGAATCCGCCTTGACCGGTGAACGCGGTGGGACATAGTCTTTCCGCAACGGCAGATACGGGGAGAACAATTATGGAACCGACGGATGGAAGATCCTGGCGTGGGAACGCCGCGGTGCGTCTGCTCATTGTTGTCTCCTGTTTCGTCGGCGCCGCGGGGATGCTCCTGGCGCAGTCCTTGAGCCCCACGGCGCTGGGCCAGATCCAGTCAGTCCTCGAAGAGAAGGCGACGCGCACGCCCGCGCAGAAGAAAGTCAATTCGAACCTCCACTACGAGGCGAGGCAGGCGCGCGGGCTCGCCGCCGCCGCCGGAGTCCCGACGCTTCAGACCGGCATCGAAGTGAGCCCGGGGGGAACGGTCGTCGTGGACATCACGGCGAACGTCACGAAGTCCGTCCTCGGCGCGATCGAGAGCCTCGGCGGACGCGTCCTCTCCTCCTTCGAGAATTACCGCAGCATCCGCGCGGAGCTTCCGCTCCTGGCGGTCGAGACGCTCGCGGAGCTTCCCGACGTCCAGTTCATCCAGCCCAGGCAGGAGGCGATGCTCAACCGCATGCCGCCGCCCGCGCTCTCCGCCACGCGCGGAGTCACCCCGGCGCTCTTGAAAGCCGTGCGGCCGGGGTTCGCCGCCCGCGCGGCAGCCGTGCGCTCGCAGCTCGCGGCGGCGCTGAAGGGGATGTCCGGAGCGAAGCCCGAAGGGACGAACCGGACCGCCAAGACGAATACTTCGCAAGGCGTCGTGACGCACCGGGCCGACCTCGCGGTTTCTATCTTCGGCTCCAACGGGACCGGGGTAAAGGTCGGCGTCCTGTCGGACGGCGTGGACGCGCTCGCTTCTCTTCAGGCCTCCGGGGACCTTCCGGGCGGCGTCACCGTCCTGTCCGGGCAGGCGGGGGCCGGGAACGAGGGCGCGGCGATGCTCGAGATCGTGTACGACATGGCTCCCGGAGCGCAGCTCTACTTCGCGACGGCTTTCACCAGCCTCGCGAGCTTCGCGACGAACATCCACAGCCTGCAGGCCGCCGGTTGCAACGTCATCATCGACGACGTCAGCTATTTCGGGGAGACCCCGTTCCAGATGGGGCAGACCGCGGGAGTGATGTCGAGCAGCAACGGCGGTCTCGTCATGCAGGCCGTCAACGACGTGACGGCCGCCGGCGTCCTCTATTTCTCTTCGGCCGCCAACTCGGGAGGGAAGGACAAGAGCACCTCGGGCACGTGGGAGGGGGACTTCGTGGACGGAGGACCGGCCGGGGTCCCGATCACCACGGTCGAGCCGGGCCGCCTGCACGACTTCGATCCCGGCGCCGGCGTCACCGCCTTCGACTCGCTCACGAACAACTCCGGCGTCGTCCCGGTTCTCTTCTGGTCCGATCCCCTCGGCGGCGCGACGAACGACTACGACCTCTTCCTGCTCAATTCGGCCGGCACGACGATCGTCGGCCAGTCCACGGATGTCCAGGACGGCACGGCGCCGCAGGATCCGTTCGAAGGGATCGGCGTGGCGCTCACCAGCGGCCAGCGGCTCGTGATCGTCAAGTTCGCCGGCGCGGCCCGCTTCCTCCACCTGGACACCAACCGCGGGAAGCTCACGTTCAACACGCAGGGGTCCACCCACGGCCACAACGCTGCGGCGGCCTCGAACGCGTTCAGCGTCGCGGCGACGCCGGCGGCTGCCGCTTTTAGCTCACCCCCCAACCCGACCGGGCCCTATCCGAATCCGTTCAACGCCACCAACAACATCGAGATCTTCAGTTCGGACGGCCCGCGCCAGTTCTTCTTCAACGCCGACAGCTCCGCGATCACGCCCGGGAACTTCTCCTCGACTGGCGGCGTCATCCGGCAGAAGCCGGACCTGACCGCGGCCGACGGCGTCGCCTGCGCGGCTCCGGGGTTCGGTTCCTTCTTCGGGACTTCCGCCGCGGCGCCGCACGCCGGCGCGATCGCGGCCCTCGTCAAGTCCAGGAACCCGAGCCTGACCTCCACGCAGATCAGCAGCATCCTGATGTCCTCCACGATCGACATCGAGGCGGCGGGCTGGGACCGCGACAGCGGCCGGGGCATCCTCGACGCGTTCGCGGCGGTCCAGCAGGCGAGCCCGACCGGCTCGCACTTCTTCACCGTGGCGCCGTGCCGCGTCGCCGACACGCGCAACGCCCCCGGCCCTTCCGGCGGCCCGGCTCTGGCGGCGAACACCGTCCGGAGCTTCCCGGTCCTCGCCAAGTGCGGGATCCCGAACACGGCGACGGCGGTCGCGGTCAACCTCGCCGTCTTCCTGCCGTCCGGCGGCGGCGATCTCCGCGTCTATCCCGCCGGGAAAGCCGCTCCTCTGGCGAGCGCGATCAATTTCCGGCCCGGCATCATCCGGGCCAACAACGCGGTCGTCCCGCTCGGCGCCGGAGGCTACATCTCGATCCAGACCGACATGGCCTCGGGCAGCACGGACTTCTTTTTCGATGTGTTTGGGTACTTTCAACCCTGAGTCTTGATGAGGCATAATCCAGCAAGGAGTCTGACGATGATCCAGAAAACCACGCGACTGCTCTTCCTGGCCGGTCTCGCCCTGCTGCTTTCGGAGGCGGCTCGAGCCGCGGGGCCGTATAGCTTCTTCCCGCTGACGCCGTGCCGGATCATCGACACCCGCGGGCCCATCGGGCCTCAGGGAGGACCGGCGCTGGCGGCCAACACCATCCGGAACTTCACCGTGATCAACGTCAACTCCTGCGGCGTGCCGAACACGGCGAAGGCGGTGGCGTTCAACATCACGGCGATCCAGGCGACCGACGGGGGCGATCTTCGGATCTTCCCGTATCTGAGCGCGGTGCCTCTGGCGAGCGTGATCAACTTCTCGACGGCGGATTTCGCGCTGGCCAACGGGGCGATCATCCCGATCGCGAACATCAGCGGCCTGGACATCTCGGTGCAGACGGACATGGCGCCCGGCAGCTCCGGCACGGTCCACCTCGTCACCGACGTCACCGGCTACTTCCAGTAAGGCCTTTCCGCTCCCGGAGAGCGCGCCTAGGGGATCTTTGGGTCCGTGGTGGGTCACTTTGCACATTGAGCCGATCGAGGCGGAAAGGGCGCCCCGGAGCCGGCAGCATTCCCTACGGGGCACGCGCCCGCAGGCCGTGTCGGTAAGAACCGGCGGGCGCTGAGGGTTCCTCGCAGTCTCACCGTGGTGCCGGCGGTAGCGTTCCATGCTCGTCACCCATCACCCCGTACGGGAACGCCGCCGTCTCCGGGGCTTGCAGCCCGGTTTAACGCCACGGTGGAGCCCCGGCGGCGGGGCCGCCTTCCGGAGGAGTGCCGTGAGCGAAAGCACACCACCACGAATCTCGAATTGCCTCTCTATGACTGTGCTTTCGCGTTAGAGCGACGGCCTTTTTCGGAAATAGTCTCGTGTTGCCCTGATCAAGGCCCTGGTTTGAACTCTCTCGGCCGCCTGTTCGCGAAGCGAACGCCGCGGCCGACGGTCGCGGGCCCGACGCCGGGGCGGATCGGAAGCCAAAGAAAACTGAACCATTACCTCTCTTTCTCTAGGCTTGCTGCCGGGCCGGCCGCGGGACTAATCTGTCGGATGGATGCTCGCCGGACGCCCACCCCAGGTCCCTAAACCCGACGCCGCCGGAGGGCGGTGGTCTCTCGCCGCGTTCCTGATCTTTGTTCTCATTCCGGCATTCGGGCGGTCGGCCGTCTACTCGATTGCCGGATTTTCAGACACGGCGGTCGTTACGACGCTCAACCAGCCGACCGCGTTCACCTGGACTCCCGACGGTCGGATGCTGGTTCTCGAGAAGCCGGGGCGCGTGCGAGTCGTGGTCAACGGCGTGCTCCAGCCGACCGCGGCGCTGGATCTCTCGGCGTCGGTCGATTCGGACTTCGAGAAGGGGATGCTCGGGATCACCCTCCATCCGGCGTTCGCGATGAATGGGTTCGTCTATCTCTACTACACGAACAGGATCCCGCAGAACCGCATCTCCCTCTTCACGATGACGGGCAACACGCTCGACCCGATGAGCGAGACGGTGATCCTGGACCACATCGACGCGACCAACGGGAATCACAACGGGGGCAACATCCAGATCGGCCCGGACGGGAAGCTCTGGGCTGCGCCGGGAGACTCGGGAACGGGCGGCGCCAAGTCGCAGAACCTCTCCGTCGGCAGTTTCAACGGAAAGGTCCTCCGGATGGAGTTGAACGGTTCGCCGGCCACGGGGAATCCCTTCCTCGGCGACACGACGAAGGAGCCTCGCATCTGGGCCTACGGGTTCCGCAATCCGTGGCGTTGGGGGTTCCGGCCGTCGAACGGTTCCCTGTACGTGGCGGACGTGGGACAGGACACCAGGGAAGAGATCGACGTCGTCACGGCGGGAGGCAACTACGGCTGGCCCCTGGCCGAGGGGACGCTCGGCGGCTGCACAGGGTGCATTCCTCCGGTCTTCGAGTACGACCATCCGTTCGGAGAGGCGATCATCGGCGGCGTCTTCGCCGGGCCGATCTACCCCGCGTCCCTGCGGGGGAAGTACGTCTTCGGCGACGAGGTCTCGAGCTGGATCAAATTCCTCGACTTTGCCTCCAACGACACCGTCGTCGGCCAGCTCCAGGACTTCGCGACTTCGGCGGAGGCCCCCGTCCACTTCGCCACCGGTCCGGACGGGGCGATCTACTACGCCGCCATCGCCTCGGGGAAGATCTACCGGATCAATCCTCCGCCGACGAGCTTCTTCACCGTGACTCCGTGCCGGGTCGCGGACACGCGCGATCCGGCGGGACCGTCCGGCGGGCCGGCGCTCGCCGCCGGCTCGGTGCGCACGTTTCCGGTCGCGGGCCGTTGCGGAATCCCGGCCTCGGCGTCGGCGGTCGTGGTCAACCTCGTCGCCGTTCAACCGACCAACGACGGCGACCTGCGCGTCTATCCGGCCGCGCAGCCCGCGCCGCTCGCGAGCTCCATCAACTTCCGCGCCGGCCTCGTGCGCGCCAACAACGCCAGCGTCCCGCTCGGCGCTTCCGGCCAGCTCTCCGTGCAATGCGACATGCCCTCCGGCGGCTCGCACTTCTTGTTCGACGTCTACGGGTATTACCAATGAGCTCCGTGCGACCTTGAGCGCCGTTGCGCCGTCGTCGGCGGACGAAGGCCCTCAGGCGGTTGCGCCTGCCGGCTCCGGTCCGCTCTGATCGCCGCTCCATCCAGGAGAAACACCCGGGAGGGATGAGCGGCGGTCCGCCCGGGCCGCAACGGTCCCTCCGGACAGGGTCGAGGACAGGCCGGCTGCCTGTCCCAGTCTTGAACACTCGGCCAGTAGTTTCAGCGCCGTTCCGGGACTACCG
The DNA here is from genome assembly GCA_963815865.1 of uncultured Acidobacteriota bacterium. Taxonomy (GTDB): domain Bacteria; phylum Acidobacteriota; class Thermoanaerobaculia; order UBA5066; family Gp7-AA6; genus JAWOLE01. The sequence goes on along the minus strand of CAWFIK010000002.1, from coordinate 609,872 downwards.
TGAGTCGTAACAAGAAGCTGCACGGAGACGGAGAGGTTTCAATTCTTCAAAATGCGTGAAATCCAGGCGAACGGTCCGTTCGAGACGAGGCCCGGCCAGTTCGGTTTCCTCCTCGCGTTCGGAGTGTTCCTTTCGGCCGTTCTCTCCGCGACATCGGTGATCCCGATCTCGGATCGGGAGCTGCTCTCGCGGGCGGACGTCGTCGTTCACGGAATCGTGGCTTCCTCCGATGTGACGGTGGACGTGCAGGGAAGGCCCGAGACGGTCACGGTGATCGAGCCGCTGGCTGTCCTGAAGGGGCGGCTGGCCGACAGCCTCGTTCTCCACCAGCTCGGAGGGACTCTCCCCGACGGCCGGTTCTTCAAGATGTGGGGACGTCCCGAATACGCTCCGGGAAGGGAAGTCGTCGTGTTCGCCATCGCCCGGTCCGACGGGGAGTTCGAAACGGCGGAGATGCTCCTCGGCAAATTCGAGGTCTGGCAGGACGGGGCCGGCAATCTCTTCGCGGTGCCGGACCTGGCGGCCGGTGTTCATCCCGGCGTGGACGTGCACCCCGGCGCGCTCGGCACGTTATCGGCCGAGGACGAGAAGTTCTCGCGCGAGCTCGGGCGCTTTCTCGCTTCGCTTCGCACCGGAGTCTTCGAGGCGGGAGCGGCGGCGAAGCCGTCCGGAACGGTGGCGCCCCTTCACCACGCGGAAAAGGCTGCCGACGTGTCGCCGCAGTGGGGGTACATCGCCGACTCTTTCTTCCGCTGGAACAACAACGCCACAGCCACCTGGACGATCTCGGGAACGGCGAACATGGACGGAGGCGGCATCGCGGAGGCCCAGGCCGCCCTCGCGTCCTGGACCAACGACCCCAACTCCAACATCAACTACACCGCGGGGACCGGCACGAGCAGCATCGTCTACGTGAACGCGACGACCTCCCTCCTGGGGTGCGGCTGGAGCACGTGCCTGACGGGAGGCGGCGTCATCGGGTGCGGCGGCCCGACGGGAGTCGGCGGCACGAACACGTGGCGCGGCGAAACGTACACGAACATCAGCGCGGCCGTCGCCGAGATCCGCGCCTCCTGCGCGTACAACGGGTTCGGCTCGACGCTCACGCAAGCCGTTCTGACGCACGAGCTCGGTCACACGCTCGGCCTCGGGCACTCGGATCAGAATGTCTCGCCGCACGACGCCTGCCGCGGGGACGAGGACGCCGCGGCCATGCGCTCCGTCGTCCAGAACCGGACGACCCTCGGCACCGACGACCAGGACGCGATCCGCTGGCTCTACGGAGACGGCTCCAATTCCTGCACCCCCGGCGGCCCGGTTCCGCCGACGGTCACGACCAGCAGCGCGAGCGGCGTCGGCACGACGACCGCGACCCTGAACGGCACCGTCAACCCCAACGGGAAGAGCACGACGGCCTACTTCCAGTACGGAGCCACGACGAGCTACGGAAGCTCCACGACTTCTCAGGCCGTCGGTTCGGGGACGTCGGCCCTGGCCATCAACGCATCCGTCTCGGGTCTTGCGTGCAACAGGGTCTACCACTTCCGCACGGTCGGCACGAACTCCGATGGAACGAGCTATGGCCCGGACATGACCCTGACGACGAACGCCTGTCTTGCGCCGCCGACCGTGACGACGAACGCTGCGACCACGGTCGCCCAGTCCAACGCGACGTTGAGGGCAACCGTGAACCCGAACGGCGCGAGCACGAACGTCTCCTTCGAATACGGGACGACGACGAGCTATGGAAGCAGGACGACGGGTCAGGCGATCGGGTCCGGGACCAGCAGCGTGGCCGTGAGCCTGACCGTGTACGGCCTGATCTGCAACACGCTCTATCACTTCCGGGCCGTCGCGACGACCGCCTCCGGAACGACGGCCGGCAACGACATGACCTTCACCACCGGAGCGTGCATCGCCGCCCGCTTCTATACCGTGACGCCGTGCCGGGTGGCGGATACCCGCAACCCGTCCGGGCCCTCGGGCGGGCCGGCGCTGGCGCCGGGAGACATCCGGAACTTCCCGGTCACGGGTGTCTGCGGAATCCCGTCGACGGCCACGGCCGTGGCGGCGAACCTCGCGGTCGTCATGCCGGCCGACACCGGCGATCTGCGCGTCTATGCCGCCGGAGCCGCCGTGCCGATGGCGAGCGTGATCAATTTCCGGCGGGGAATCGTCCGGGCCAACAGCGCGGTCGTCGCGCTCGGGGCTTCCGGTCAGGTCTCCGTCCAGTGCGACATGGCCTCGGGCAACACCAACTTCTTCGTCGACGTGTACGGCTACTTTCAATGAGGAGCTCGAAAATGTTTCTGAAGACCACGCGCCTGTCTCTTCTGGTTGGCCTCGCTCTCCTCCTGTCGGAGGCGGCTCGAGCCGGCGGACCCTACAGCTTCTTCCCGCTGATGCCGTGCCGGATCATCGACACGCGCGGGCCCATCGGGCCTCAGGGAGGACCGGCGCTGGCAGCCAACACGATCCGAAACTTCACCGTGATCAACGTCAACTCCTGCGGCGTGCCGAACACGGCGAAGGCGGTCGCGTTCAACATCACGGCGATCCAGGCGACGGACGGGGGAGATCTTCGGATCTTCCCGTACCTGAGCCCGGTGCCTCTGGCGAGCGTGATCAACTTCTCCACGGCGGACTTCGCTCTGGCCAACGGGGCGATCATCCCGATCGCGAACATCAGCGGCCTGGACATGTCGGTGCAGACCGACATGCCCCCGGGCAGCTCCGGCACGGTCCACCTCGTCACCGACGTCACCGGCTACTTCCAGTAGTCGTTCGGGTTTCCTGACGGGTTGAGAGCCCGAGGCCGGCCGCTCAGTTCCTGCCGGCGTCTTTGAGCGCCTGCTCGAGATTGCCCCGGGCCAATGGGAACCCGGGTTGAAGTCGAAGAGCCTCGTGATACTGCTCGATGGCCTCGGCCCTCTTGCCCTTCAGAAAAAGAGCGTAGCCGAGGTTGTTGTGCGCGCCCGCCAGGCCGGGATCGATTCCGATCGCTCGTTGAAACTCGGCTGCCGCTTCGTCCAGACGTCCCTCTTTCGCGAGGCGCATCCCCAGCTCGTTGTGCGCAGCCGCGAAAGCCGGAACGAGCTCTAACGCCTTTCGGAGGTGGAAGGCCGCCTCGGGTCTCTTTTCCCGGGCATAGAGAGCCGCGCTCGCGTCGAGATGGGCGGAGGCCAGAAACTGGCGGAAACGGCCGAGAGACGGGTCGTCCGGGTTTCGTCTGAATGCGGCGACATCCTCCAGGAGCCGGCGGCAATCCGCGTCCGCCGGGGCGAGAAGAGATTCGCGCTGGAGCTGGCGCAGAGCCGGCTCGAGCTTGTTCTCGACAAGCAGAGCGACCGCGAGCCTTCCCCGCGGCTCGGTGGCTTCGGGCGCCCGGGCGATGGCGGCCTCATAGAGTCGGACGGCTTCCGGAATCTCGCCTTGAACAAATCGCGTCCGAGCCAGGTCGGTCAACGCGGTGGCGTCACCGGGCTCGAGCCGGAGGGCTTGCGAAAACTCGTCAGACGCTTCCTCGAGGCGGCCAAGCTGGAAGAGCGAGACTCCCCGATTGGTGTGGTAGCTCGTTTTCCCGGGATCGATTCGCACGGCCTCCGACAGATGCGGCAAGGCTTCGGCTGGCTTTCTGATCTCGTTGTAGTAGAAACCGAGATTGTTGTGGGCGATGGAATTGTCCCTGGTCGCCGCGATCGCGTGGAGAAAGAGGGTCTCGCTGTTGTTCCAGTAGCGCTCCTGCCTTGCAGCGAGGAGCGCCGCCGCGGCCACGGCCGCGAGAGCGCCCGCGCTGAGCGCCAGGCTTCTGGAGCGCCATCGCGACGCGATCTCGGGAACCCCCCAGGCGATCGCGACGAAGAGGCCGATGAAAGGAAAATAGGTATAGCGGTCCGCCATCGCCTGGTATCCCACCTGGACGACGCCGATCACGGGAAAGAGGGTTATGAGAAACCACAGCCAGCCGACGATCAGGAAGGGGGCCCTTCGCCGCAGAGCAAACGCTCCGGCCGAGAGTCCCGCCAGCAGCAGCGCGGCGCCGGCGACCCTCCACGCGGGCAGCGCGCTCCCGGGATGCGGATAGAAGACAGCCAGATTCTTCGGCCAGACGAGCATTCTCAGGTATCCGGCAAAGGCGACGAGCGCGTTTCCGACCCGCGCCGGCAGCGGGAAGGACTCGAGGGAGCGGACGGCCCCGCCGGCCCGTTGCACGAGGAACGTCACGACGGAGGAGGCCGCGGCCATCAGGAAGAGGGGGGCCTTTTCGAGAATCAGCGCGGCCGGCCCGGCCCGCGCGACTCCAGGGAGCATCCGGGCCTTCTCCTCGATTCCCAACCGTCCGAGGGGCCAGAAATCCAGGAGCAGCAGGACGGCGGGCAGCGACACGAGCATCGGCTTCGACATCAGCCCCGCCGCGAAGAGAAGAAGAAGGGCGATGTAACGAGCGACGCCCCGCTCGCGGACCCAGCTCGCGTAGGCCCACATCGCGGCGAGCCCGAAGGCCGTGGAGAGCAGGTCCTTCCTCTCGGCTGCCCAGGCGACCGACTCCACGTGCGCCGGGTGAACCGCGAACAGGGCGGCGACCCAGGCGCTCCTCCAGGGACTCTTCGTCAGGCTGCGAAGGACGAGAAAGAGAAGAACCGTGTTGAGGATGTGCCACAGAAGGTTGACCGCGTGATGAGCGACCGGGTTCATTCCGAAGACCGAAACGTCGGCCATGTGGGAGAGCCAGGTGAAGGGATGCCAGTTGGCCGCGCGCCCCGTCGTGAAGGCCCAACGGACGCCCGCCCACGTCAACCCGTGGCGAACCGTATCGTTGTGCGTCAGGTAGATGTCGTCGTCGTAGAGGATGAACTCCTTGCCGAGATGAGGCCCGAGCGTCGCGAGGGGGAGAAGAGCGAGGAGCGGAAGGAGGAGGCCTTGCCAGGCGCGTTTCTCCGGGGTCCCGGCGCGGGCCGGGACTCTCTCCGAACCGCTCCCGCGAACCGTTCTGGCTTCCAAGCCTCTCTCTCCCGGTCAGTCTACAGTCAGTCGGAAATCGAAGCGAAAGGACGGTGTGCCGAGTACTGGGTGACTTTGCACATCGAGCCGACGGAGGCGGAAAGGACGCCCCGGAGCCGGCGGCGTTCCCTACGGGGCACGCGCCCGCAGGCCGTGTCGGTGAGAACCGGCGGGCGCTGAGGGTTCCTCGCAGTCTCACTGTGGTGCCGGCGGTGGCGTTCCATGCTCGTCACCCATCACCCCGTACGGGAACGCCGCCGTCTCCGGGGCTCGCAGTCCGGCTTAACGCCATGGTGCAGCTCCGGCGGCGGGACCGCCTCCCGGAGGAGCGCCGTGAGCGAAAGCACACCACCACGATTCCCGAATTGCCTCTCCATGACTGTGCTTTCGCGTTAGAGCGACGGCCGGTTCTCTCATCACGGCCTGCCGTCGCGTGCCGACGGAGGGAGGCGGGCCCGACGCCGAGGCATGTTGGAAGCCACAAGCAAACTGACCCACTACCGTGCCCCGGCCGGACGAGATGAAAAAAGGGCTGCGGCGAGCGCCGCAGCCCTGGAGCGATCAGGACAAACTGTCGTAAAGGCTATGGCGTCTCTGGCCGCCTGGTTCGGGCCGCGACGGCGGCGGCGTTGGCCTCCGATTCGGCCTTCGCCTTCTCGGCCTGCTGGCGCCAGGCTTGTGCCCAGCCGACCCGCTCCGCGGTCTCCATGTTGACGGTGCCATCCGCGTTGTACGTGCCGTTGGCGATCAGCCGTTGCTTCATCCAGGGCGTCCAGCCCTCCGGCATCCGGCTTTCTGCTCCCGCCGGCAGAAAGGCTTCCGGAGTGCTCTGGATCGCCTTGAAGTCCTTGAACGCCGGACGAACCCCCTGGACGAGATAGTGGAACTTCACGTCCGCGGAGGATTGCACGATGATCTGGTTCAGGTCTTCGCTCACGACGTACATGGTCGCGGGCGCGCCGACCGGGGTCAGTTGAACGGTCAGGCCCTCCGAATCCGTCGAGTAGCGGAAGTCCTCCGGAACGTTGATGACGTAATACCCGTCCACGGTCCTGGCCGTGCCACGGAAGTACGTTCCCGCTTCGTTGCCTTGCAGGGCGGCGTAGTTGATCGTCTTGGTGGCATCCGTCGGATGCGGGTCCACGAATAATGTCGTGCAACCGGCGCAGGAAAGGCTACCCACGAGCGCGTGGACGCCGAAAGTCGAAAAGCCCAGGACGCCCTCTCCGGTAATCGCCCCGGTCGTGGCCTCCGCGACCCCGAACACGCCGTATCCGCCGATGGTGCTCGTCAGCCCGCCGACGCCGTTGCGGCCGAAGCCGAGCATGCCGGTGCTGAAGCCGAAGCCGGCATCCCGGTTCGCCACGGTGGATCCATCGTCACCCGCTACGCCGGCGGCCCGGCTCGTGGTGCTGTTGGTGTTGCCGTGAACCCCGTACGAGATGCCGGTTGCGCCAAAGGCATCCCCCTCGACCGCATTCGGGTTGCTGGAGCTAGTGCTCGCAATCTCCCCAACGATGCCGCAGGCCCCGCCGCAGGTTGTAGAGTTGTTAATTGTCAATATGGACCAGAGGAAGGAATTGTTCGAGAGCTCGAAGTAATTGCCCGTGTTCGCGGGATTTGCGGAGTAGTACCCGTTGACGTCGATGATCAGGTCGACGTTGACGGCATCCGCTCGAACGGTGATGGCTCCCCCCGACCCCAGAGGGACAATAGCTGCATTCGCGATGTTGGGAGTGTTCCCGTTGTAGTTCAGCGTCGAAACGAGCGGCAGGACGGCGCCGGCGGGAAAGACCCGCATGTCGCCATTCCCGGCGACGTTCAGGGCCGCGAAATTGAAAGACACGGCATTCGCGCCCGACGGGATGCCGCATTGTCCGGTAATCGTGAAGTTGCGGTTCACGTTGGCGAAGAGGTTTGGGGGGCCGTACTGGCCGGTGAATCCGTTGCCCCGCGTGTCGGCCACCCGGCACGGAGTGATCCCGATGAACGCGCGCGGGCTCGTGACGTCCGTCATCGTATGGACGCCGCCCGATGCGGTCGGCGTCCAGGTCGCCGGCGCGGACCAATTGGGAATCGCCTCGCTACCAAGTGCGAAGCCGGCCACGAGGACCGCCATCAAACCAAGAAACAAGGCTTTGGGTTTAAGCACCGAAGCACCTCCTTCAGGAAAAAAGCGTGGACCGATTTCCACGTGTACTCCCTTTATTCGAAATGAGTCCAGAACACCCTCCCGATCGGCTCCGACGAATGGGCAGATGATATGTTCGCATCTGGACAATTTAACAATTTATTTTTCTCGTCGCCGGAAAGAGCCTGGCCCGCCGATCGGTCAACCACAAGTTCCTTTGATTTCGTGAGTTAGACAGAGCGAAGCGAGACCGCTACGGAACGCGCGAATCATGCGTTCTTCGACCAAAGTCGGACAGGAGCGCCCGCAGGGCAGTCCGGCGCCCCGCAAACGAGAATGCCTCGACCGCCCGCGCGCGCGCCCGGATGCCGAGGCTTTCCCTTCTCCCCGCGTCCGGCCAGAGCGCCTTGACGCCGCGCGCGATCGCCGCGGCGTCGGTCCCTTCCAGGAAGTGCCCTGCGTCGCCGACGACTTCGGGGACCGAGCCGACCGGGTTCGTCGCGACCGGCGCGCCGCAGCTCATCGCTTCGAGAATCGCGGCGCCGAAGCCTTCGTAGCGCGTGGGCTGCAGGTAGAGGCGGCAGCGGCGCATGAGATCGATCTTCTCCTCGCGGCTGATGATTCCGGGGAAGGAAACGGAGCGCTCGACTCCCAGGCGGCGAGCCGCCGCGAGCACCTCCTCGAAGCCGGTGTGGTGGCCGCCGGCGATGACGAAGCGGGCCTCCGGGTGCGCGGCGAGGACGAGCGGGATCGCTTCGACGATCTCGACGGCGCACTTTCGCCAGACGTTGTATTTCTCCATCCAGAGGACGGAGAGGACGAAGTCCTCGCGCTGCGAGGCGCCCGGGGAGTAAACGTCCGTGTCCACGGCGAGCGGAATGCACCGCGGCTCGTGAACGGCGAGGTCCCGCGACACGCCCTCCATCTCGTGGCGGGACAGAAAGACATTGCGATCGGCGGCACGGAGCGCGGCCGACATGATGAGCCTCTGCCAGAGCGGCCGGCCCATGTAGCCGCGCCCCGGCACGGGATAGGGGTAATCGAGGACGCCGGTGATGAGGAGCGGCTTGCCATGGAGCCTCGCCCGCAGGAGCGGCTGGAAGGCCCACGTCCACCACCAGACGTAGTAGAGGTCCACGTCGGTCCGGATCTCGCGCCCGCGCACGGCCGGGAAGACCTCGTGCCCGAGCGAGCGCAGGAGCTCGATGTCCTGGCGATAGAACTCGACGGTTTCGAGCACGCGGTGCGATTCGACCCGGGCGAAGAAGCAGATCCTCATCCCTTCATCCGCCGGCCGCCTCCGCCGGACGCTCCGATTCTCTGCGGAGCAGGAGAGGCGCGATGATGAGAACGCCGAGCAGGAGCGGCAGCTTCTTGATCCAGAAGAGGAGAGCGGAAATGAACTCCTGCTCGAACTGGAAGAGGTGGCAGACGGCGAAGAGCGCGACGAGGAGGATCGCCGCGCGCGGAGCGGCGGCCATGCCTCGGACCGCGAACGCGCAAGCCGCGCCGAGGAAGAGCCCGACCGCCAGGATCCCGGCGTTCCCGAAGTTCCCGTACGCGTCGGTCAGCATGCACGAGACGTAATCGAGCGCCGGCATCGCGGTGTACTCGCGCATCAGGTAGTTCTTCGCGGCGAGGTCCCATCGCAGCTTGTAGGCGCGCGCCTTCCCCGGGTTGATCATCGGCAGCACGACGAGCGCCGCGGGAACCTCCCAGGCCCTGCCCCAGGCGTATCCGCGCTCCTCGAGCGCCGGCCGCATCCGGGCCATCAGGTCGAGGCCGTTCAACCGAAGCGACATCGGCATCTCGACCGGCGCCGCGAGGAGGAGCGGTCGCGAGATCGCGGCCGCGGTGGAGGCGACATCGGCGGGAGCCGCTTCCAGGGTCTCCAGAGCCTTCCCGGGCGTCGGTTCCTTCTCCAGCTTCATCCCCGGAACGAACGCCCGCCAGTCCACGGCCCAGCTCTTCGCGAAGCCGATCCGGATGCGCTCCGTCGTCGAGATCGAGTAGAGGAGGAGAACGGCGGCGACCGCGCACGCGCCCGCGAAGCGGGGCCAGAAACGCGCGCGCCCCTTCCAGAAGAAGCACCAGACGCCGAGCCCGATCAGGAGATTCAGCGCGAGGTCGATCCGGGAGTTGATGACGAGGTAGACGTAGGCCGACAGGAGCACGCCCGAGGCGGCGGCGATGCCCGCCCATCCGAGCCGCCGGCCGCCGAGGACGAGCCCGAGGACGACGACGGCGATCATGAATCGGAGCCCCTCGATGTAGAGGCGGTAGACGGCGAAGGACGCGAACGAGAGATTCAACTGCTGGATGACGAGGGAGCTCACTCCGAGACGCCGGTACATGAGCCCGGCCGACCACGCCACGGACCAGAACGTCAGCGCGAAGGCGAGAAAGCCGAAGGCCAGCAGCGTGAAGCGCCGAGCCGACAGCTCCGGCCGCTGCGGCGGCGTGAAGCGGACGCGCGCGCGGGCGCCGCCGAGCGCCAGGACGTAGGCGACGAGGAGCGGCGCGTCGAAGAGCACCAGGGAAGAGAGCGCGAACGAGCTGTACGCGTCGAGGGGGAGGGGCGAGTGCGCCCGGGCATAGAGATATGGCCCGATGTGCACGTAGAGCCATCCCTGCAGGTAGACCCCGAGAAAGAGAAAGTCGCGCCGGAGTTGAAGCCATCCTCCCGCCAGCAGAAGAAGCGGCAGCGCCGCCGCGGCCGCGGAGGCGAGGAGGAGCGCGGTCAACGGGGGTGCCCCCGCGTCACCGCAGAAGCGAGAAGCTCTCCAGCCGCCCCTTTCCCATCCGCCCGGAGAGGCCGTCCCACTGGCCGAGCAGGCACGCGCGGGCGAACCCGCCGTGCCCCTGGGCGGTCCGCACCAGGAGTTTTCCGGGGGCCTCGACCAGGCTCGAGTAGGCCAGATACACCCATTTCTTCCAGCCTCGAAAGTACTTTCTTGCGAGATAAGTTCTGTTGCGCTGCTGAAGATAACCCGTCCGGATGGAAAAGGACGCCGGCTTGTTGGCGTGCCGGACGCGGACGCGGTGGTCCACGTAGGCCGCGAGGCGGAGGCGCCGGAGCTGGTAACCGAGCTCGATCTCGTCCCAGTAGATGAAGAGCGCGTCGTCGAACCGGACGCCGGCCTCGAGCGCCGCGCGCGAGAACATTACGAGCGCTCCCTGGACATAGAGGACCTTCGCCGACGTCTCGCCCGCGGGCGGAGAGTCCACGGGCCAGCGGATGCGAAAGCGCCAGTCCGGGAACCGCGTGCCTCCCGTCGCGCGCGGCTGCAAGGTGTCGTAGTCCACCTCGACTCCGCCGAGCACCCCGGCGTCGGGCCGGCTCCGCGCCGTCTCGACGAGGTGGGCGACGGCGTCCGGGCCGACGGCGATGTCCTCGTTGCAGATCAGGACGTAGTCGAACCCCTCCGCGAGCCCGCGCTCGAGCGCGAGGTTGTTCCCGCCGGTATAGCCGAGGTTCGAGGTGGACCGGACGATCTCGAGGTCCGGGAAGGCCTTCTCGAGCCGCGCCACGCAATCGGTCGTCGAGGCGTTGTCCACGAGCTGGAGCCGCATCGCCGGATAGGTCTGCGCCCGGAAGGACTCGACCGCCGCGATCGTGGGCTCGAACGAGTTGTAGTTGAGGATCGAGACGAGGACGCTCGGAGAGGTCAACCGCTCAACCCTCTTGCTCCGGCTCCACCCAGCCCTCCGGAAGCGACCGCCGGATCTCGATGTCGGCGAACGGCTTGCTTTGCCTCGCCCCGTGGCGGCGCACCCAGGCCGCCATCCCGGCGATGCCCTCCTCGAGGCCGATCGTCGCCTCGGAGCCGAGCAGGCGCCGCGCCTTCTCGTGAGAGGAGTAGGCGTCCACGACCTCGTGCCGCGCGGGGAGATGGACGACGCGCGGCTCGACTCCCATCGCCCGCGCGACGTGCTCGGCGAGCCGGTTGACCGAATAGGGGACGTCCGCTCCGACGTTGAAGACCTCGTTCGCCGCGGCCGGGACCGTGACGCCTCGCGCGATGACGGGAGCGATGTCCCGGATGTGCGTGAACGCCCGCGTCTGCTCGCCACTTCCAAAGATCGTCATCGGCTTGCCCTGGAGGATCTGGTTCATGAAGATCCCGATGACGTTGCGATAGCGGTCGCCGATGTTCTGCCGCTCGCCATAGACGTTGTGCGGCCGGAACACGATGTACTCCAGCCCGAAGAGCTCGCGCGCCGCCTTGAGATCAAGCTCCACCGCGTACTTGGCGATGCCATAGGGGTCCACGGGCCGCGGGACGGTCTCCTCCGTCATCGGCAGGGGCGCCTCGCCGTAAGCGGCGATCGAGGAGGTAAACACGAAACTCCTGACCCCTCCGTTGACCGCCGCGTCGATCAGGTTGACCGAGCCGATGACGTTGTTGGTGTAGTTGAACCGGCGGATGAAGTGGGAGAGCCCCTCCGCCGCGTAGGCCGCGAGGTGGAAGATGTAGTCGAACCGCTGGCGCGCGAAGAGCCCGGCGACGAACTCCGGGTCGGAAACCGAGCCCTCGTGAAAGCGCGCGGCGGCCGGCACGTTGTCCCGGAAGCCACCGGACAGGTCGTCAACGACGTGGACTTCATGGCCGAGCCGAATGAGCTCTTCCGCAACATGCGACCCGATGAATCCGGCCCCGCCGGTTACGAGTGAACAAGCCATCGCCCCTCCCGGACTTTCGGCCGCAGGCATTCGCTTCGCGAACCGATCATGCGGCGGCCGGTGCCCTCCTCATTATGGACGCTCGGAAGTTCCAGGCAAACGAGATCAGGTACGAGAGCGACGACACCGCGGCGGCTCCGGCGATCCCGAAACGGGAGACGGCCGGCGGCAGCAGGGCGATGGTGACCGCAGCACCGAGCGCTTCCGCCCACATCGGACGCCGCGCGTCTCCGGCGGAGCGGAGCGATTCGGCGGCGACGAAATTCCCGGCGAGGAACACGGTCCCGACGGCCAGGATCCCGAGCGGCAGTGCCCCGGCGGCGAACGCGGGACCGTAGATCAGCTCCATCAGCTTCCTGCCGAACGCAAGCAGGAAGACCGCGACGGAGCCGGCGCACGCGACGGCAATGGCGATCCGCCGCGTCGTCAGTTTCCGGCGCTCGGAGGGATTGGCGTGGAGCCCTTCCGCGTAGGTGGCCTGCGCGACTCCCGCGCCGACCGGGACGCCGATGCCGGCCAGCGTGACCGCGGACGCGTAGATGCCGAGGCTCGCGTCGCGGTGGAGGAGCGAGAGAAAGAGCTGGTCCCAACGCTGGTTGACCTGGTAAAGCCCGGCGCTCAGCGCGACCCGGCTGGAGAAGGACCAGATCTCCTTCGAAGACACGTCCCGTTCCGGGGCGCTCTCGAGCTTCGGGAGGATTCGCGCGAGGCTCGCTGCGAGGACGAGCCCCTGCGGCAGAGTGTAGGCCGCCACGGCGGTCCACACGCTCAATTGGTCCGTGGCGCGGAGGAAAAGCAAGAGGGGAAAGTAGAGGCCGAGCTGCACGAGGCGCAGCGCGTTCCAGACTCGAAGAGACTGGCATCCCTGGATCCAGCCGAGCAGGATGCTCGCGGCCTGCGTCCCGGCCGCGCCGCCGAGAGCCCAGCCGAGCTCGCGGACGTCGGAGCCTCCGACGATGAGCTTCTCGATTGCGAGCTCCAGCACGAGCGTGAGGAGGATGCTCATCAGGCCGAGCGTCAGGATCCTGTGGAACGTCCGCCGTCCGCCGGCGCTCCTCGCCGCCGCGAACGCGGCTCCGTAGTTGATCCCAAGGCTCCCCAGGGCGAAGCTCGCCGCGATCCCGACGAGGTGCGCCGCGACGCGCCCGCGGCCCGCCGGGCCCAGGCCGCGGGCGAGGACGACGCCGCCGAGGAAGACGAGGAGGGCGATGGCGAAATTGGAAACGACGGTCTCGGCCGCTCCGCGATCCCTATCGAGAAAACCCCGGAGGCGCCCGAACAAACCCAGGCCGATTTCGCGGCGACTCATCGCGCCGGCCGGGCGACGATCAGGAAATGGCGCGCGAACGCGGAGGGCCAGATCGCGAGGAGCGCGCGGCGAACCCCGGCAGAGAGCCGGCGAAAATAGCGCCCCGGCGTGCGCGTCCACACGTCCTCCTGCGCGTCGATCCGGAAACCGGACGCCGTGAAGAGGTCGCGCACGCTCGTCCGGTCGAAGAACCGCAGGTGCGTTCGGTCCATGAGTCCCGTCTGCGTATACCGGAACGATCCCGAGAGAAGCGAGAGCCGCGCCTTCAGGTGCCCGATGTTCGGGATGAACGCGACGACGGCGCCTCGCGGCGCGAGGCTCGACCGGGACTTAGCGAGGACGTCCCACGGATCGCGGAAGTGCTCGAGCGCGTCGATGAAGAGAATCGCGTCGAACCCTCGTCCGTCCGCGCAGGGGAAGAAGCTCTCCGCGTCGGCGACGACGACGCCGCGGTAGGCGCGCCTCGCCGCCGCGGCCTCCTCGAGGGAGTGCGTCAGGCCGAAGCTCTCGAACCCGTGCTCGGAGAGCCACCGGCCGTTGGCGCCCGCGCCGCACCCCATATCGAGGACTCGGACGGCCCCTTCCGGGATGCGGGAGAGCGCCGTGTCGTTGGGCTGCTCCAGGTTGTAGAGGACGCGGTCGGAGGGAAGGACGACGCGCGCGGCGGCGCGAGGCTCACGGGCGGCCGCGGTCACTCCGAGGCGGCTCTTTCCGCGCACCACGTGGCCCAGTAGCCGTCTTCGGCTGTGACCTGCAGGTCCTCCTGTCCCTGGAGCGCCCGCCAGAAATTCTCGAGCTGTTCGCGCTGCCCTTTTTCGACGCGGCGCGTGTCGAGGCCGCGCCCGGCGGCGCCGAAGACGCGGAGGCTGCGGTAGTCCTCGAGCAGGAAGCTGGCGCCGCCCGCGTACACCTCGACCCGCTCCTTCCCGGAGGCGGCCGCTCCGGCGCCCGTGTAGAGCACCGCGCCGATCGAGCCGTCCTCGAATCCGACGGTCACCATCGCGTCGTCGCGGCCCGCGCCGGGCGCGGAGAGCGCGTGAACGCGGTCCGGGCGGGAGCCCGCGAGAAAGGCGAGGAAGTCGAAGAAGTGAACCCCTTCGCCGAGGAGCCGGCCGCCGCCCTCTACGGGATCCCGCACCCAGTGGTCCGGCGGCAGCGCGCCGGCGTTGACGCGATAGATCATCCGCTTCGGCTCCGCGATCGGCGCGAGAAGGTTCTTCAGCTCTCGCGCGTGCGGCGAGAACCGGCGGTTGAAACCGACGGTCAGCAGCCCCTCCCGCTCGGCGACGAGGTCCGCGAGGGCTCGGCCTTCCGCCGCGGTCATCGTCATCGGCTTCTCGACGAAGACCGCCTTGCCGGCCTCGATGGCTGCCCGCGCGACCGGATAGTGCTGGTCGTGGCGCGTCGTCACGAAGACGGCCTGGACGTCCGGGTCCGCGACGAGCTCCCGGTAATCCGTCGTCCCGCGCGCGAAGCCGTCCTTCTCCACCGCCTGGCGGACGGTCAGGCCGTTGCGCGCGCAGACGGAGGTCAGCTCGAATCCCGGATGCGCCCGCAGGAGGGGGAGGATCACGGAGCGGAAATAGCTCCCGAACCCCACGACGCCGACCCGCCGCCGGCCCGGGGCGGCCTCGCGAGCGGCGGACCGGTGCGGCAGATAGATTCGCGGCGCGCGGCCTTCGGGAGCCGCTTTCAGATGGTTCAAGTGATAGTCGAGCAGCACGCCGACGGGAGGCGTGTCCGACGCGATCGCGGCATAAGCCTCGCCGGCGCGCTCGACCGGATAGATGCCGTCCACGAGCGGCCGCACCGCCAGGGCGCCCGTCCCGACGAGGCGGACGATCTCCTCGAGGTTGCGCCCCTCGGTCCAGCGCACGTATGCCGGCGGATAGTCGTGGCCCCTCTCCTCGTACTCCGGGTCGTAGCGGCCCGGCCCGGAGGAGGTCGAGATCAGGAAATCGATCTCCTTCTTGTAGATCCTGTCGCGCTGGATCCGGATCGGGACGTCGCCCACGAGAACGACCCGCCCCTTCTTGCGGCACGCTTCGAACGCGCGGTTGAGCAGGGCGCTGTCCCCTCCGGCCGCGGTGACGATCACAGCGTCCGCTCCCCGGCCGCCGGTCCGCTCGAGGACTCCGGCGACGAGGTTGCGCTCTTCGACGGTGAACCCGCCGCTCATCCCGAGGGAAAGGGCGCGGTCCACTCGTTCCCGGCGCAGGTCGGCGCCGATGACGACGGCGCCCGCGGCGCGGAGCAACTGCGCCGTGATCTGGCCGAGGAGGCCCAGGCCGATGACCACCACGTTTTCCCCGAGCGTGGGCGCGCAGCGGCGGACGCCGTGCAGCGCGATCGCGCCGAGCGTCGCGAACGCCCCCTCCTCGAAGGAGACGTTGTCGGGTAGCTTCGCGACGAGGTTGCGCGGGACGAAGTTGACCGCGGCATGATTCGCGTAGCCGACCCCGCTGCACGCGACCCGGTCGCCGGGCCGCAAGTCTCCCGCCTCCGGCGCCGCCTCGAGCACCACGCCGGCGCAGGAATAGCCGGCCGGCCGCTCACTCGAGACGCGCGCCCGGACGAGCTCGACCGTGCTCTTCACGCCGTGAGTCGAGACGCGGTCCATCACCTTGCGCATGAGCGCCGGGTTTCGCACCGCCTTCATCAGGAGGCTCTCGCCCCCTCCGCCGCCCATGCTGGCCGACTCGGTGCCGACGCTGATCAGCGAGTGGCTCGTCGCGACGAGGACTCCGCCCGGCCGCAACATCGGCTCCGGCACATCGACGACATGGACTTGCCCACCGGATACCGCGACTTGAAGCAACGAGCTTTCCTTCCCTGCCTACACGCGAAGCGAAGTTAAGGACCGGCGGTCAACACCCAGTCGATCACCAGGGGAAGCTGGACGTTCGCAGACGCCACCCAGACCGGCCTTTCCATTTTGACACCGTAGGAGGGAGAAAACCAACCGGCGCGCGTCTCCCAGGCGACCCGCGGCCCGGAGGACTGATGGATTCTCACCGATCTTCCGTCCTCCCACTCGAAGAGCGCGTCTCCCTCGAAGGAGCGGCGAGCCCGCGCCCCGGGAGCCGCGTGGAAGAAGAACTCGACGAAGTGCACCTCCCTCCCGTCGAGAGAATCGCGCAGGGCGAGGACCGGTCTGACGCGATCGAAGTCGAACCGCCGCGAGACGGCCACCGGGTCGGACAGCCGCAGGTAGCCCGTGTGCCCCGCTTCGAGGATGTCCCGCTCCGAGCCGGCGGAGAAGCGCACGCCGGCCGGGCGCGCGTCGTCGCAGAGCGTAAAGAGCGCGAGCGGCGACGCAAGGCGGTTGATCTCCTGCCGGTCCACTCGAATCGTGTTGTGAAACTCGGTCGAGCGAAACCGGTTGCGCCACTCCGGCGACGCCGTGTAGACGTAGGTCCCCGAATCGGTCAGGAGGGGACGTCCGCCGGCGTGCCATTCGAAGGAGAGGCAGTCGTTGTGGCCGTGCCCTCCATGTCCGCGAAACCCGACCGGCGCCGCGTCCACGAACGCGTATTGGCCGGGCGACCTCAGCAAGTAGAACCCGGAGGTCTCGAAGGAGCGCGAGGCCTCGTCTCCGCCGCTCTCCAGAGAGTCGAATCGAGACCTGGCCTCGGGGCCAAGCAGCCAGAGGGAGTCCTCCCAGAACCTGCCCGCCCGTTTCTTCCAGCGCCCCTGCCCGAGCCACGCGCACCCGGTCGAGAGGAGGGAGCGGTGGTCGCGGATGTCGGTCTCTCCGAGCACGAGCGCGCGGCCGTCGTCCGCGTCACCGACGACGGGGGAGAGGCCGTCCGGCGTGACATACGCGTCCACGAAATCGAACATCGCCCCGACGCGTTTGCGATAAGCGTCCGACGGAGGCTGGCCCGCCGCTTCGAGGAAGCGCGCGGCGACGAGGAAGATCTCCAGGACGAGCCGGTGGTACGCGACGGAAGCCTCGATGTCGACGCCGTCCGCCTCGACCTGCCGGACGATTTCGCGCTCGAGCAGGCGCGATCCCACGCCGAGCCAGCTCTTCCCGTCCTCGGAGTCCTCGAAAGAGCGCTCCGCAGGCGACGAGGCCGAGCGCGTCGGAGAGGAGATGGTTTCCGTGCACCTCGCCGAACTCGAGCTGCTCCGCGATCCAGAGGCCGTGGCGGTAGAGATTCAGGAGCATCTCTTCCCGGAAGCCGGCGGACAGCGGCGCGTCGTCGAAGAGCCCGAGCGCCCAGACCCAGCTCACCGCGCGCAGCGCCACGTCCATCGTGCAGGCCCAGTTGACGCCGAGACCGACCGGGTTTTGCCGTCATCCAGGAGCGCACCTGCGTCTCGAACTCCACCGGCGCCGGGGATCGCGCGTCGAGGACCCACGCTCGGCCGAGAGCCGTCAGGTGCTGGCAGCGAGAGAGCTCCCATGGGACCTTGACGTCGCTCTCGCGCGACGAGCTCCGGGGCGTCGATCGCTCTCGGAGGGGACGAGGTCCCACTTGCGGCCCGATTTGAAGTCGAGGCTCCAGTCGATCTCGGGCCCGAGCGGCGTCGGGCCGGAGCCGAGGAGATCGAACTCGTGCGACAGGATCGCCTCGACGCGCCGAGCGAGGGCGTTCCTCTCCCCCGCGTACGCTCCGGCGTACAGCGCGCGGATCGCCTCGCGCTCGGCCGGCGAGAAGCGAGAGGGCCCGAACGGCTGGCTTTTCCAGATGTCCGCGAGCGACGCGGCGCCGCACCGGCGCGCCGCCTCGGAGGCCGTGACGGCTTCGATCCTGCGGCGCAGGCCTCGGGCCCGGATCCGGCGGCGAATCTCTTCGAAGCCGCGTCGAGCCAGGTACCGCGGAGACTTTCCGGCGCTCCGGCGCAGCAGCTCCAGCGGCTTCAAGCCACCCGCGCCTCGCGGCGCCAGTCGACCCAGCGGTCGAACCAGGCGACGGCGTTGTAGAACGTCCAGACGTAGAGCGCGAAGTCCGCGTGGCCGGAGCGGTGCCGGTCGGAGCATGTCGAGCACGACGCTGCGGCGCGCCGGGAAGCGCTCGAAGAAGCGGCTCGACCGGAGCTCCGCCTCGCACGCCGCACCGAAGTCGCCGCGCAGCCACTGCACCATCGGCGCGCCGAAGCCCATCTTCGGACGGTCGATCGATCGTCGTCGGGCAGAGCCCGCGGACGGCGCCTTCAGGAGCGCCTTCGGCGATGTCCGTCCTTCGACCTTCAGCTTCCATCGGCAGGTTCATCGTGAACTCGACGAGCTTGTGGTCGAGGAACGGCACGCGCGGCTCGATCGAGACGGACATGCCGATCTTGTCGACGCGCATGAGGAGAAGCTCCGGCAGCCGGAGCTTGAACTCCGAGTAGCTCATCCGCGTCGAGGATGTCGCGCGCCCGGCGCGCGCTCGTCGAGCCGCCGGAAGAACGAGCGCACGATCTCGTAGCTGTCCGGCAGCGCGAACGCCTCCGGCAGCAGGCCCGATCGCGCCAGCTCCGGCGGGACCGCGGAGCGGCTCGAGCCGGCCGCGGTCGACGAGCCGCGCCTTGCGCGCCTCCGGAGAAGACCGTCGCGCCGCTCCAGAACGGCTCGCGGCCGCGGCCCGCGCGGACGACCACGTCGAGGTAGCGGTCATGCCGGTCGTGGACCCCTGCCACCAGTGCGCGGCCCGCGCCGCGGCGCGGCGGGCGGCCCGCGGCAGCCGCGAGAACGGCCGCCAGTAGCGGCGGTACATCTCGAGGTACGCCATGTAGGACCGGTAGCCGCAGAACTGCTCGTCGCTCCCTTCGCCGACCTGGACGACGATGGTCCCGCTGTCGCGCACGAGCTTCGAGACGAAGTAGAGCGGGATGCAGACCCAGTCCGCGATCGGCTCGTCCTGCGAGATAGACGAGCGACGGCAGGTACTCGCGCATCGCCTTCTCGTCGACCAGCACCTCGTGGTGGTCGGTGCCGGAACTGCCCTGGCGATCGTGCGCGCGTAGGAGAGCTCGTTCAGGTGCTCGGGTAGTCCGAGAACCCGACCGTGAACGTGCGCACCGGGCTGTCGAGGTGCCGGCCATCAGGGCGACGTTCGTCGAGGAGTCGATGCCGCCCGAGAGCAGCACGCCGAAGGGCACGTCCGACATCATCCGCTTCTCGACGGCGGCGTCGAGACAGCTCGCGCGTGCGGCGGACCGCGAAGTCCCGGAGCGCCGGCCGCGGAGCAGGCCGCGCATCTCGACGGCCTCGGCGCCGGCGCCCGGCAGCGCGTCCCAGTAGCGGTCGGCCGTCGAGCGAGCCGTCGAGGCCCACGACCGCAGCGGTAGCCGGCGGGCAGCTTGAAGATGCCGCGGAACATCGTGAGCGGGGCGGGCGTCGTCAGGAACGAGAGGTAGTGGTAGACGGACGTCGGCTCGATGTCGGCCGACACCGCGGGGTGCGCGAGGAGCGCCTTGATCTCCGAGGCGAACAGGAAGCCGGCGCGGCGTCCACGCGAAGTAGAGCGGCTTGATGCCGACGCGGTCGCGCGCGAGGAAGAGCCGCCTCTGCCGCTCGTCCCAGATCGCGATCGCGAACATCCCGTCGAGGCGATGGACGACGTCTTCGCCCCACTCCTCGTAGCCGTGGACGATCACCTCGGTGTCCGCGTGATCGGTCGCGAAGCGGTGGCCGCGCGCCTCGAGCTCCGGCCGCAGCCGCCGGTGGTTGTAGATCTCGCCGTTGAAGACGATCCGGACCGAGCCGTCCTCGTTCGACATCGGCTGGTTCGCGGCCGCCGAGAGGTCCACGATCGCGAGCCGCCGGAACGCGAGCCCCATCCGGCGATCCGGCGAGATCCAGAGGCCCTCGCCGTCGGGCCCCCGGTGACGGACCGCGTCCCGCATGCGAGCGAGGATCGCCTCCTCGACGGGAGCCGAGGAATCTCGAGAGAGCCAGCCCGTGATCCCGCACATGGTTTGCGGCTACGTCCCGCGCTCGAGGATAGCAGGCGGCGGACCGGAGGGCGCAGCGAGAAGCATCGCCACGGAGAGCGGGTACCACCACCACAGGTCGATGTAGCTGCCGGTGTGGATCTGCTGCACCAGCGCGAGCAGGACGAGAGCCGGCACGGTGACGCGCCGGTGCCCGTCGCCGGAGGCACTTGCCGGGACCCTTCCGGATGCCCGTCTCCAGACGACCGCGAGAAGAAAGCCCGCCAGGACGAACGGGCCAGCGATCCCGGTCTCCGCGGCGATCGCCAGCCAGCCGCACCACGGGTTGCGGGTCGATGCGACCGCGATGAAGCTCGATCCGGAGGCCTGCGCGTACCGGCCGAACTGCCCGAGCCCGATGCCCCTCCACGGATACTCGCGCGCCAATTTCTCCGTATGCCGGAGGTTTTCGAAACGCATCCAGGAGGAGTCGCTGACGTCCTGCGCGGGAACGTCCTCGCCGACGGGAGTGCCGAGCAGCATCTTCCAGCGCTGCGAAGCCGCGTTCACCGCGGCCCGTCCCTGCGGAGAAAGGGTCAAGCCGGCGAGAAGCAGGACGAGAATGCCGACGGCGAGGACCGCGGTCCTCGGCTTCGCCCGAAACCAGCCGCGCATCGTCCAGAGGCCGGCCGCCAGGACGACCGCCAGGTCCGCGTACGCTCCCCACGACACCGTCGCGAGGCCGCAGAGCAGCACGCAGATCAGCGCGGCGACGACGATCGTCCGGCCCATCCGGCCGAGCGCTCCCGCCGCGAGGACGCCGAGGAGCGCCGCGACGGCGAACGCGAGATAGCCGCCGAGCCACGCGGGCTCGAGAAAGACGGACGTGGGCCGCAGGTACCCCGACTCTCCGATCGGGAGAAGCCGGAGCGGCTCACGCTGCGAGTGGAAGAGCAACGTGCCGGTGTCCGGCCAGCCGCGAGGGTGGCCGATCACCTGATAGAGCCCGAAGGCGGCGACCGCTCCTCCCATGAGACAGGTCGCCGCGGCGACGCGCCTTCTCCAGGGGCCGTCCGCTTTGAGGAGCGAAGCGGCGAAGAAGACCGACACGACCAGCAGCCAGTGGCCGTAAGAGGAAACGAAGCGCGACACCTCGAATTTCGGCGGACGCGGCGCGATCAGGACGAGAAGCGGCAGCGCCGCGGCGGGAACGAAGAGAAGACCCGAAAGCGGGATCCTCCGGGCAACGCCGAGCGCGATCACGGTCGCCGCCACGAACAGGGCGGCGAACAGCGTCGCGAGATCGACGGGGTGCCCGGCGACCTCGAAGACCGGAAAGGCATAGAAGGGGAGAGCGAGGCCAATGCACGCGAACAATCCGAGCGCGAGGCGCTCCATCGAGCCGTTCCCGCCAGGCGCCGGACGCACGTTTCCCGATACTCCTTTCACCGCCGATTGCTCAAAACAGAAGCACGCCGACGAACCGAAGCACGAGGGTAAACCACTTTTCCTTGACCTCGTCTGACCCTAAGGAGACAATGAACCTCGGTCCGAGGCGCGGCCGAGGACTATCTTTTGGCGAAAAGAAGGCTCTCCGGTGTCCTGCTCGTCCTGATCCTGCTGGCGACTGGCTTCCTCTGGTTCGATCGTCGCGGGGAGGGACCAGTTGTGGTGTACCTCGTGGACACCCTTCGCCCGGATCGGATGTCGGTCTACGGGGCGTCGCGAGAGACGACGCCGGCGGCCGCGGAGCTCGCCCGCGAGGGGATGCTCTTCCGAAACGCGTTTGCCCTTTCCTCGTGGACGCGCCCCTCCGTCGCGACGCTCCTGACCTCGCTTCTCCCCTCCGAGAGTTCCGCGTGGAATCGCTTCGGGCGGCTTGACGAACGCGTTCCGTACCTTCCCGAGCTTCTGCAAAAGGCGGGGTGGAAGACGGCGGCGTTCGTCGGGAACGGAAATGTGTTCGACGAGCGGCTCGGGTTCCGGCGCGGCTTCGACACGTTCCAGGCGGTCTCCGGCGACAACGAGAACATACGGATACCGATCCTGGGCTGGGCGGACGCGTCCAAGCCGCGGGCCGAGATGGTCGTCGATCCGGCGCTCGAGTTCATCCGCCGGCAGACGTCTCCGCGGTTCTTCCTCTACGTCCATGTCATCGATCCGCACCTTCCTTACCTGCTCGACCCCGCCCACGCGGATCTCTTCTCCTCGACATCCTCGAGCGCTTCGGGCGACGACCTGCGGGAAGAGCTGCTCTTGAACTACGACCGTTCCATCCGCCAGGCGGACGATCAATTCGCGAGAATCGCCGCGGCCCTCAAGGGCCGCTCCTGGTGGAAGGGGGCGACGGTCCTCTACACTGCCGACCACGGGGAGGAGTTCTACGAGCACGGCAATCAGGGGCACGGCGGGGCCCTCTATGAAGAGCAGATCCACGTCCCCCTGATCGTCAAGCTTCCGCACGACAGAAACGCCGGCCAGACCCGCTCGGACATGGTCTCCCTCGCGGACGTCACGCCGACGATTGCCGATCTGGCGGGCGTGCCCGCGCTCCCGGAATGGGTCGGCGAGAGCATTCACGATCATCCGGCGAGCCCCGGGAGAGCGCTCTACCTGACCGAGGACCTCGACCGCCTTCGCCTTTTCGGGGTCCGTACCGCCTATCGGAAGGTCCTCGTCCGGCTCTCTCCCACGTTCCAGCGGGACTACTACGATCTCGTCTGCGATCCCGAGGAGCATTCGGAGCTCGAGCTCCCGTGCGACGCGCCGCAGGCGGGGTCCGGAAGTCTCGACCGCATTCTCCGGAAGTGGCACGAGCGAAGCGTCGAGGCGATGCCGCAGATCGACATCCGGAAAATCGGCGCGGAGCCGTCCGCGATGGATCTCCTCGTCAACCTGGGAGAGGTCAAGAAGCCGTTCCTGACCGCGGAGGACTACTGTTCGTTTGCACCGCAGGTCCAGGGAGGGGCGCTGCGCATCCGCCGGTCGTTCCGGGCGGGCGAGACCTTCGAGCTGCGTCTCTCCGCCGATGACCATGGCGTTCTTCCGGTCGCCAGAATCGACGCGCTCTCCCCGGAGACGCTCCAGCCGGTCGCCTCCGGCGGTGAAGGGCCGTTTCGCATCGTGTCCGTGACGCGCCCGACGGTCCATGGCCCGGCGTCAGACGAAGTCGTGAGGCACCTGCGCACTCTCGGGTATCTCAACCAGAGCGCTCCGACGCCGGCGGCACAGGGCAAGCCCCTCCCGTAGAACCCAGGAGCGATCCGGGCGGTTTTAGCGCGAAGGTTGGCGGTAGACCGCTCCGCCCTTCATGACGAAGACGACCTTCTCGGTCGCGTGGATGTCGGCGAGCGGGTCGCCGGGGACGGCGACGATGTCGGCTTCCTTCCCCTTCTCGAGGGTTCCGATCAGGCTGGAGAGGCCGAGCAGGTCCGCGGCGGCGGGGCCGGCGGAGCGCAGCGCCGCGGCCGGCGTCATGCCGAGGCCCGTCATGAGCGCGAACTCGCGCGCCTGGATGCCGTAGGAAAACGCGGCGTCGGTGCCGAACGCGATTTTCACGCCGATCTTCTGCGCGCGGCGGAACATGTCGGAGCGGACGGCCACGGCGGCTTTCGCCTTGGCGGCGATGTTCGGCGGGAACTTCGCCTCCGGGCGAACGACCCAGTCTCCGACGAGGAGCGTCGGCACGAGGTACGTCCCCTTCGCCTTCATGAGCGCAAGCGTCTCATCGGTCATGAAGGAACCGTGCTCGATCGAGTCGATCCCCGCCTTGACCGCCGCTCGCGCCGCGAGGTCTCCATGCGCGTGCGCCGCCGTCTTCTTCCCGAGCCGGTGCGCCTCGTCCACGGCCGCGGCGATCTCCTCGTCGGTCATCTGCGGCACGGAGACCTCGTCGCCGAGCGAGAGGACGCCGCCGGAGACGCACATCTTGATGACGTCCGCGCCGTACTTGACCTGGAGGCGGACCGCCTGCCGGACCTGGTCCGCGCCCGCGGCCTTTCCCTTCTCCGGACCGAAGTCCGGGCCGAACGTGTTCGGAGGAAATCCCGTCTGATCGCAGTGGCCGCCGGTCGCGCCGATCGGGTAGCGCGACACGAGCATCCGCGGCCCCGGCACGTACCCCTTCGCGATGGCGTTGCGGAGCCCGACGTCCTCGTCGTCGTAGGCGCCGACGTTTCTCACGGTCGTGAAGCCGGCCTCGAGCAGGCGTCTCGCGTTGTTCCCCGACATGAGCGCCTTCTCCGGCACCGTGCGGCGCAGGTCCTCGAAGAAGTCCATCACGTAGTTGTCGCCGGCCTCGAACGTCAGGTGCATGTGCGAGTCGATGAACCCCGGCAGGAGCGTCACGTCCCCCAGCTCCACCGGAGTCACACCCTGCGGCACGGCCAACCCGGCCCCGACCTCTTTGATCTTCGAGCCCTCGACCACGATGACGGCATTGCGGATCATCGTGTCGGACCGCCCGTCAAACATCCGGGCCGCCTTGATCACCGTGACCGCCGGCGCCCCGGAGCCGGTCTGCGCGAAAAGCGCCATGGCGCCACTCGCGAGGCATACCAGACCCGCGAGGGCGGCGACCTTGCGCATCAGCCGCCGCTCAGGAATGTTGTCCCTCGAGTCTCTCCCGCACGTCGCGAAACTCGCCCTGGACTTCCCGGCGGAAGCTGGTCATCTCCTGGCGGAGACCCGCCACGTCCGTCCGGACATCCGCAACCTCCGTCCGGAGATCCGCCATGTCGCTGCGGAGCGATCCCGCGACCACCTGGAGGTCACCGCGAGCCTCGGTCCGGTATTCGTGGACTTCCTGGCGAAGCTCGTCAAGTCTCCGATCGAGACTGATGTGCCCCTCCGCGACGAGCCGGATCTCGGAGCGAAGTCCTTCCGCAACGACGTTGAAGTGCCGTTTGATTTCTTCTGACTCTTCCGGCGTCATCTCATCCCCCAACCTGCGCGTTCGAGTGCGCGGATTCTATTCCCTAATTGTCGCGACCGGCTAGGTCGAGAAAGTGGCGTCCACGGGCGGCGCCCGGCGCCTCAACAGGTAGATCACGGCGCCGACGGCGAGCGCGATTCCGCCGCCGATCCAGTTCTTCTTTTCAGCGGCCGAGAGGAAGAGGAGGCAGATCGCGAACGCCACGGCCGGTATGAGGTCGCCTCCGGGAAGCCGGAACGCCCGAGGACTTCCTCGCATCCTGCGGCGGAGGACCGGCACCGAGCAGACGGTGCCCAGGTACGTCGCGAGGCGGGCGATCGCCGACAGCACGGCGAGATCCTCCGCGGTCCCCGTCAGCATCAGCAGGAGCGCGACGGCCGTCTGGGTCAGGATCGCGACGTGCGGCGTGTGGAAGCGGGGATGGACGCGGGCGAAGATCCGCGGGAGGCGTCCCGTCTCCGCCAGGGCGAAGAGGTAGCGCGGCCCCGCCAGCACCGTGTTGTTGTTGGTGCCGAGGACCGAGAGGATCGCTCCGAGCGTCAGGAGGAATCCCCCGACCGGGCCCATCATCCGGGCGGCGCCGTCGGAGAGCGGCGTCGGCGAGGCGCCGAGGTTCGGCATCGTCCCGATCGCGACGAGCTGCACGGCGCTGTAGATGGACGCCACGATCGCGATCTGCACGATCAGGGCGAAGGGGACGTCGCGTTTGGGGTTCTTGAATTCGCCGGCCGGCGCCGAGGTGTTCTCGAATCCGCCGTAGGCGAAGAGGACGAGAAGGGCGGCCTTCATGAAGTTGCCCCGCTCCGGCATCGGCACGGGAAAGATCCGGCCCCAGTCCACCCAGAAGACCCCGACGGCGACGAAGAGGACGAGCGGGAGAACCTTCCCCCACGCGAGAACGACCGCCGTCAGCGCGCCCTGCTTGATCCCCTTTACGTTGATCCAGGTCAGGACGAGGAGCGGGAGGACGATCGTCGCCTGCTGCGCGAGCCCGCTCTTCGCCGCCGGCCAGAGGTATCCCACGGCCCGCGCGAAGAACACGGAGAGACCGGCGATCGACGCGATGCGGGCGATCCAGCTCATCCAGCCGACCTCGAACCCGGCGAAGTCCCCGAAGGCGGCGCGCGTGTACACGATGGCGCCGCCCGGCTCGTCGAAGAGGCTCCCCGCCTCCGCGAAACAGAGTACGAGAAGCAGCACGCCGAAGCCCGCCGCGAGAATCGCCCAGACGCTCGCCGGCCCGAGGAGCTGCGCCGCGGCGACCGGTAGGATGAGATACACGCCGCTCCCGATGACGTCGTTGACCGACAGCGCGACGATCTGCCATCGCGAGACGACGCGCAGGAGTCCCGTCTTCGGATCGCGAACTTCTTCTTGCTTTCTCAGAGTGGCGCACATTCTAGTTTCGCTCCCGGCAAATCAGCAATCACAAGTCACCAATCGCAAGTCTCCGCCGCGATGGGGCTTCCTGAGGGCGGCTATCATTGGCGGCAGTGGCGGCCTCGTTGAAAAACAGCGGTGATAACGGCCCACGCGCTCATCGCCCGAAGGTGCTGCACGTCGTCGGCGCGAGGCCGAATTTCATGAAGATCGCGCCGGTCATGAAGGCGCTCTCTTCGCACGGCGGAATCGAGCAGCGCCTGATCCACACGGGGCAACACTACGACGAGAAGATGGCGCGGGTCTTCTTCGAGGAGCTCGGCCTGCCGCGGCCGGACCGGGACCTCGAGGTCGGGAGCGGCTCTCAGGCGCAGCAGACCGGCGCCGTCATGGTGGGGCTGGAGAAGGTCCTCGCGGAGGAGTCGCCCGACGTCCTCGTCGTCGTGGGCGACGTCAACTCGACCCTCGCCGCCGCGCTCGTGGCCGCGAAGGCGGGTATCCCGGTCGCGCATGTCGAGGCGGGCTTGCGCTCTTTCGACCTGACGATGCCCGAAGAGATCAACCGGATGGTCACGGACCGGCTCTCGACGCTCCTCTTCACCCCCTCACGCGACGCGGACGAGAACCTGCGCCGCGAAGGCGTGCCGCCGGAGCGGATCCACTTCGTCGGCAACGTCATGATCGACACGCTGCTCCTTCACCGGCCGCGCGCCCCCTGGCCCGCTTTTCGCGACGCGCTTGGAGTGGAGGATCGCGGATACGCGCTCCTGACCCTGCACCGCCCGGCCAATGTGGACGATCCGGAGAAGTTCGGGCGCATCCTCGGGAATCTCAAGATCGTGGCGCGCGACCTGCCGATCGTGTTTCCGTCGCATCCACGGACCGCAAAGCGGATCGCGGAGGCGGGCCTCGAGAAGGAGGTCGCGTTCCTTCGCCGGACGGAGCCGCTCGGCTACCTCGAGTTTCTCGCCGCGATGGACCACGCCGCACTCGTCCTGACCGACTCCGGCGGGATCCAGGAAGAAACGACGATCCTCGGCGTCCCCTGCTTCACCCTGCGCGACAACACTGAGCGCCCGATCACCTGCTCCCACGGAACGAACACGCTCGTTGGCGCCGACGGCGCCGGCCTGGCCGAGGCCTTCTCGAAGCTCAAGGGAGCGCGCAAGACTCCGCCGCCTCCCGAGCTGTGGGACGGCCGGACCGGGGAGCGGATCGCGGCGGTCCTGTCTGGATTTGTCAAGACTTGACCCCTTCGAAGACCATGAAATAGCCGAGGCGGCGGGGGATCAGACGCCTCGACCAGGAGGGAAGGAAGATCCGCCGCGCGATGCGCAGGTCGTAGGGCGTCACCTCGAAGGAGATCCGGACGTCCCGGAAGCCGGGGAAGAGCGCGAGCAGCTCCGCCTTCGTCGAGAGCTTCGTGCCGGGAGACTCGAAGTGGGCGGCGGCGATCTCCTCGATCGGACGGCCGGGCTTCCCGCGCAGCCACCCGTAGACGAGCTTTCCCTGGAGCGCGTGGAGGGAACGCCGGTTGTACACCATGCAGCAGACCCGGCCGCCCGCCCGGCAGACGCGGGCGATCTCCCGCGCGGCCGCGGCCATGTCCGGCGTGTGGTGGATCACCCCCCACGAGTAGACGAGGTCGAACTGGCCGTCGAGGAAGGGGAGGGTCTCGGCGTTGCCGCGCTCGAACCGGCCTCGCAGTCCCGAGTCGCACGCCGTGCTCCGTCAGGTCCACGCCGGTGAACCGCGCGCCGGCACGGGCGAACCGCTCGGCGTCCGTTCCCGCGCCGACGCCGACCTCGAGGACGTCCCTGCCACGCCACTCCTCGAAGCGCGCGTATTTTTCGATGAACGGCTCGCGCCGGTAGCGCGTCTCCGTGATCCACCGGAAGTACTCCAGCGACCCCTCCGCGAACGGGTCGCCGTCGGTCCCGCAGGGCCGCGCCTCCCAGTATGCTTGGACGTCTTCGAGCGGATTCACCAGTTCAGGTCGCTCGTTCGATTAACAACGCCGGATCGCGCTTTGCGTGATAGCACGCAACAACAAAGACTTGTCCCTCACGGAGGTGTAGAAGACTCCGTAAGGAAACTGGCGGACGAGGGCGCGCCGAACGTCTCGATAAACCACCGGATACTGCGCCGGATGTTGCGCCACGGCTTCAAGAACTCTCTGCACGCCATCGAGAAACTCATGTCCCAGACCATGGCGAAGGCCCTCGTACCAGTTGCGGGCCTTGATGATGTCGATCTCTGCGCGGGGACGAAGGGTGACTTTGGCTGTCACCCCTTGCGCTCGAGCTCCGACCGGAATTCCTCCCATGAACGACCAAGGTCCGGATGGCGCTCGAGATCCTCGAGCCGGCGATCGAGCTCGTCCTTCTGAGCTTGCGTGACAGGAAGAGCTTCCGGATCGGCCGAAACGCTGCTCCAGATCTCTTCAGCCAGGCGGATTCGGTCTTCGACGCTCAGCTTCAGGATTTCGTCCAGCACGGGTGTGCTCATATCGAGATTTTACATCTCGCACAACATCAGTTCGGGCGCGAGAAGGTGAACCCGCCGCCGGGGCTGAAGCGCGGTTCGATTAGACACAGTGGCGCCCGGAGGCGACGGCGTTGCCCGGCAGCGGCCCTGTCTGAGGGCACACCACAGACTCAAAATCAGCGAAGCTGCTTCTGTGCCCTCGGACCGGAGCGGCGGCCAGGAGATTCTTGGTGCGGCCCGGCCGCGGCGTGGCGCAGAGGGCAACGACGGCGACTCCGGGCGGATTCTCCGAGACGAATCGGCAACGAAGGTCCCGGAGGGGAAACGACGTCTTGAGAGCTAACACCTGGGAGGCCGGCGACACTGCGCCCTCACCCCATCCCTCCCCCGGGCGGAGAGGGGGAGGACTCCAGGGCGCGACGAATCCTGGCGGCGTCCTCGAAGTACGTGCGCAGCTCCTCGACGCTTCGGCCCCGCAGGCGGCTGGCGAGCGACTCCAGTTCCGCCCGGACGGAGTCGATCGCGCCGGCGAGAGCGTCCGGGTCCGCGAGAGCGAGCTCCAGCGCAAGCGGTGACGGGGAGTCGGCGACGCGGGTCGTGTCGAGAAGCCCGGGGCCGGCCGTCTGGTCGAGCCCGGCGCCCGCTCCCGAGGAGACGGCGCGGGCGAGCGCCGAGGCGACGGCGTGCGGAAGATGGCTGATCCACGTTAGGAGCGCGTCGTGCCGCCGCGCGTCCAGGACGACGGGACGCGCGCCGATTCCGCGGGCGAGAGCCTCGATCGCCGCGATCGAGCGGTCGTCGCTCCGCTCGGTCGGCACGACGAGCCAGGGGCGGCCGTGAAAGAGATCCGTCCGCGCGCCGGCGATGCCGTGCGTGCGCGATCCCGCCATCGGATGGCCTCCCACGAAGCGCACGGCGGCGGGCAGAGCGGCGGCGGCGGCGGCGATCGGGAGCTTGAGCGAGGCGGTGTCGGTGATGAGGACGTGCGGCGACGCGGCCGCGACCTCGTCCAGGAGTGCGGGCGTCTCGCCAGTCGGAACCGCCAGCAGAACGACGTCGCGGCCCTGGACAGCCTGCGCGAGGGAATCGGCCGCATCGATGCCGCGTTCGCGAGCCCGTGCCCGCGCTTGCGCGTCGCGGTCGTAGCCGCGGGCCTCGAGCGCCAGCGCGGCCGATCCTCCGATGAGCCCGAGCCCGACGACGGCGGCGCGCATCACGGTGGAGGGTCGGGCGCGAGGTGAATCGGTTCTTCGTCTTCGTCGCCGGGCACGCGGACCGCCCACTCCGGGCGCAGCCGGCGGGCTCCGCGCAGGAACACGTGGCGTATCTTCGACTGCGGAAGATCGGTGTTCCAGTGGATCAGGACGCGGATGCAATGCCCGATCGAGCGCGGCACCGGGATCTCGCGGGCGCAGAGGAGCGCGACGTCCTTCCAATCCGGAAGGCTCCGGGCCGCGACCGTCGGGAACTGGGCATCCAGGTCGTCGGTGACGGTGAAGAGCGCGCTCGCGACGTCCTCGGCCCGCAGGCCGTTGGCGTCCACGAGGAGACGAAGCAGCTCGCGGGTGCGCTCGGCGATCTCCTTCGCGTCGTTGTGGGCGACGGTCGTCGCGCCGCGGAGACCGCGGATCATGGATTGTCGCCCGTACGTTGCCATGGACACATAGGAGTTCGGATTATCGCCCGGGATGAGCCGGGACGCGGGACTCGGGACTGGGGACTCGAACGGGGGCCCTGGTCCGAGTTCCGAGTCCCGAGTCCCGAGTCCCGGGAAATGATAGAGAGAGAATCGTGACGATGAAGCACGTCCTCGGAATCGACGCGGGGGGGACGAAGACGCGCGGGATTCTGGCGGACGAGACCGGGCGGGTCGTCTCGGGCGCGCGCGGCGGAGGGGCCAACCTGCGCACGCACGGGGAGCTGGAGGTCGAGAAGGTCCTTCACTCCGTCATCGATCGGGTGGAAGGGGAGTCCGGCGTCCGCGCGGACGCCCTCGCTCTGGGCATCGCCGGCGCGGACCGCCCCGAGGATCACGCGGTGCTGCGCGAGATCCTGCGCCGGATCGGCTTCAAGAAACGCGTCGTCCTGGCCAACGACGCGCGCATCGCGTTTGTCGCGGGCTCGACCCTGCGCGTCGGGGTGGCGCTCGTGTGCGGGACCGGCTCGATCGCGTGGGGGCGCAACTCCCGTGGCGAGGTCGCGCGGGCCGGCGGCTGGGGGTGGCACCTGGGAGACGAAGGGTCCGGATTCTGGATCGGGGAGCGCGCGATCCGCGGCGTGCTGCGCGGGGCGGACGGTCGCGGTCCCGCGACGCTCCTCGAGAAGCCGCTCTTCGAGCATTTCGGGATCGGGCGCCCCGAGGAGATCGTCCGCGCGCTCTACGACCGGGATTACCCGAGGCACCAGGTGGCGATGTTCGCCGTGCGGGTCGAGGAGGCCGGCAACCGCGGGGATGCCGTCGCGTCGCAGATCCTCAGGGAAGCCGCGGAGGAGCTCGTCCTCGCGGCGCGGAGCGTGATCGCGCGGCTGAACCTGGAAGCCGCGCCTTACGACGTCGTGCTGTCGGGAGGCACGTTCGCCCATCTGCCGGCCCTGCGGGAATCCGTGCGGGGGAAGCTCTCGACTCCCAACGCGCGCGTGGCCCTGCTCGAGGAGGAGCCCGTCATGGGAGCCGTGAAGCTCGCCCTGGAGGAGCTCCAGGAAGAAGGTCGAGAGTCGAGAGACTAGAGACGAAAGTCTAGAGCCGAAGTTTCAAGGCGCTCGCGGACCCCTTCTCCCGGCATCCGAAGCTGCGATAATGCCGTTTCTGCGCTTGAACCCGATATGAAGCAACTCATCGTCAACGCGGACGACTTCGGCAGGACTCCGGGCGTCAACGAGGGGACGCTCGAGGCGTATTTCAAAGGAATCGTCACCTCCGCGACGGTTATGATTCTCGAGCCGGCGGCGCAGGAGGGAATCCGTCTCGCCCGCGCGGTCGCCCCCGACCTCGGGCTCGGCCTCCATTTCACCGTCACCGGCGGAGGACCGTGCGCGAGTCCTCCCGGCTCCGTCCCGCACCTGACGCTCGACGGACATTTCGTCCGCTCCGTCGAGGACCTTCCCGACCGCATCCCGGCCGCGGAGGTCAAGCGCGAGCTCGAGGCCCAGATCGCGCTCTTCGAGCAGGCCGCGAAGGCGCAGCCGACGCACCTGGACTCGCACCATCACGCGGCGATCCACGTTTCCGTCCAGCCGGTCTTCGCGGAAGTGGCCTTGAAGCGCCGGCTCCCCGTCCGCGCCGCCAACGCGCGGGCGCGCGAGCAGCTGCAGAAGGCGAATCTCCGCCTCCCCGACCATTTCATCGAGTCCTTCTACGGCTCCGGCGCGACGGTCGAGAACCTGAAGTTCGTGCTCACGCACCTGCGGGAGGGAGTCAGCGAGCTGATGTGCCATCCGGGCCACCCCGACGAAGCGCTGATCGCCGGCAGCTCCTACGCGCAGGAACGGGAGCGGGAGGTTGCCGCGCTCTGCGATCCGGCGATCCGCGAGATGCTCGCCGCGGACGGCATCGAGCTCGTCACCTTCCGCGAATTGTCGGCTTGAGACTCGAGGTGCTCCCGGACGCGCGCGCCGCCGCGAGGCGCGCGGCGGAGGAGATTGCCGGCGCTCTGCGGCGCAAGGGGCATCCCCGGCTCGTCCTGGCTTCCGGAAAGACGATGGTCGCCGTCTACGCGGAGCTCGCGCGCCTCCACCGCGCGGGCCGCGCTCCGTTCCGCCGGGCCGAGACCTTCAACCTGGACGAGCTGCTGCTTCCCGCGGAAGCGCGCTCCAGCTTCCGCGCGTTCATGGAACGGCATCTCTTCTCGCAGGTCGGCCTGCCGGCCCGGAGGATCCACTTTCTCCGCGGCGACGCGGCGGACCTCGAGGCGGAGTGCCGGCGCTACGAGCGGGAGGTCGCGCGCGCCCGGCCGGACCTTGCCCTCGTTGGCATCGGCGTCAACGGCCACGTGGCATACCTGGAGCCGGGGCGCTCGCTCGCGCCGCGCACCGCGCTCGTGCGGCTCTCCGCTTCGACGCGCCGGGCGCTCTCCGCCGACGGGCTCCACCCCGTTCCCCGCCGGGCGTTGACGATGGGGATCGAGACGATCCTTTCCGCGCGCCGGATCGTGCTCGTCGCGACCGGTCCGGACAAGGCGGACGCCGTCGCGGCGGCGCTCCAAGGCCCGGTGACCACGCGCTGTCCCGCGTCGTTTCTTTCTCTGCATTTGGCGTTGACCGTGATCCTGGATCGCGGCGCCGCGCAGCGGCTCACGGGCTAGCTATTAGTTCTCAAGACGTTGTTCCCACTCGGGGTTCTCGTCGTGGAGAATCCGCCCGGAGTCGTCGTCGTTGCCCTCTGCGGCACGCGGCGGCCGGGCCGCATGGAGAATCTCCTGGCCGCCGCTCCGGTCCGAGGGCACACAGGCAGCTTCGCTAACCCAAGTGTTCGGTGTGTGCCCTCGGACAGGGCCGCTGCCGGGCAACGCCGTCGCCTCCGGGCTGCACAGTGCCTGTTCGAGCTGTGCTTCAGCCCCGGCAGCGGGACGCCTCCCGGAGGCGGCCGTGAGACAGCCTGTGTCAACCTGATGGTCATGCGGCGAGCCTCGCAGCGGCGGTGTGACGAGCCGGGTCGTAGGGTGTGTTGTTGATCCAGCAGCGCCAGAGGACGCGCAGCCATGCTCTGGCGAGGATTCGGATGGCGTGAGGGTGATCTTTTCCGTGGCAGCGCGCGCGGGAGTAGAGCGAGGCCGCCCAAGGGGAGAGACGGCGGGAGTTATCGGCGAACGTAGTCAAAGCTCTGCGGAGTCGTTTATTGCAGGCGAAGCGGAACCCGACTGCGTGGTGTTTGCCCGAAGCGTAGGTGACGGGGCAAACGCCCGCTTCGGCGCAGAGCTGATCGAGTGAGGAGAAGCGGTGAGGATCCTCTCCAGTCTCCGAGAGGATCTGAGCGGCGTTGATGCGCCCGACGCAAGGCAAGGAGGTGAAGATGGGTGCGGCCGGGTGGATGGAGAGCGCGCGCTGGATGGCGATCCCGATTTGCTTGATCTGGGTCACGAGAGTACTCAGGACGGAGGAGATGGCCAGGATGAGCTCTTGCTTGGCCTGCGCTTCCAGGGGAGGAGTACGGCTGGATGGAGAGGTCCGGAGCCTTTGGAGCAACTGCTGTGGCGAGCGTCGGCCTGTGTAGTGGTTCTTGACGAGGAAGGCTGCCAGGCGTTTCTCCCCGAGTTGCTCCGCCTCCTTGGGGGTCGGATATCGAGCCAGGAAGGCCAGGCTGATCGCAGAGTCCACATCGGCGAAGATCGCGGCAGCGCCGGGCCAGAAGCCCTCGAGCAGATCCCGGAGCCGGTTGGCCAGGGCGACCCGCTGGGCGACCAGATCATCCCGAGAACGCACCAGGGCGCGAAGGGCACGCGTCTGATCCGAGAGGGGCTGGAGAGGTCGGAAGCGATGTCCGTCGGTCCGAAGCACGTCGGCGATCAAATACGCGTCCCAGGGATCCGTCTTGGCGCCCGAGGCGCTGTACCGAGACCGCGTGGCTTTAACGACATTGGGATGGATCGGGACGACCACCAGACCGGCCTCCAGCAGTGTGTCCACCAACAGTCCCGAGCAGCGCTCGAGAGCGACTTGAAGGGATCCGTGACGGCTAAATGCCAGCAGCTTCCCTGTCAGCTCGCGCATTCCCTCGGCAGTGTGCGCAATCTCGAATCGAGCTCGAACCTTCCCCTTCTGATCCAGGACGCAGACTGCGTGCGCCCTCTTGGCCCAATCCAAACCGGCATGGAACACCATCACCACCCCCCTTTCTCTTGCGATACCGTGACCCGGGCGGGGAGCTTCTGCCGGACGCTCATTGTCAGGCGCTCGGAGCTCTTGGTCGAGTCGGGCGCGACAGCCTGTAGCCGGTCGGAAGCTCCCAAGCCCTTCGAGGGGGCAAGTCTCACGGGGGCCGTCAAGCGGCAAGCGAAAGCGGCCCCTCTCGAAAGGCCCGGGAACGGCATCAACCCAATCCTCTCCTCGTTGCTGAGGAAAGCGGGAGAGTGCCCCAATGAGCGAAGGCGCACCACCCGCATCCCTCTTTTGCCTCGCTGCCACTGCGCCTTCGCGATAGAGCGACGGCCGGTTCTCTCGTAGCGGCCTGCCGGAGCGTGCCGCCGAGGGAGGCGGCACGACGCCGGGGCGGGTTGTCAGCGGAGGTCCCGGATACGCAGTGTCGCCTTGTCCATACCGACACCCCGCGCATCATGGAAACAACGTGTTGGGAAATCACAGCTAGCGAGAGTCGAGAGTCCCCCCTCGCCGGCACCCGACGCACCGGCACTCCTCTTGCTTTGGAGAAGGCCGAAGGAGTCGTCATGCCCGACAAGGAAACAATCGAACGCGCGCAAGAGGACAAGCGCGAAGGGAAATCGCCGAGCACGCAGGCGGGCGAGTTCGTCCGCGAGGAGATCGAGCACGTCCGGGAAGGGAAGCACGGCGCCCGCTCGACGAAGCAGGCGATCGCGATCGGCCTCTCCAAGGCCCGCCGCGCCGGAGTCGAGCTGCCCGCCCCGAAGAAGGGAGCAGCCCCCGCCGCGACACGCCGGCAGGCCGCGCGCGACATCCGCAGGTCCAAGAGTCCCCGCAAGCCCTCGGCGGCGAGGTCCCGCGGCATGCGCCGGGCGCTCCAGCGCGAAGGCCACAGCGCCGCCACGAAGAAGGCGCTCTCGCGCCAGGCCCGCTCCGCGGCGGCGCGCCGGCCGGCGGCCTCGCGGTCGCTCTCGGCGAAGAAAGCGGCGGCGACGCGCAAGACAAAGTAGGCCGCCCGTCCCGAGGGAATGACTCTTGCAATGCGGCCTCAGCCTGGAGGTCACATGAAGAAAGAACAGAAAGAACTTTTGTATCAGGCACTCGAGACGGAACTGGGCGGAGTCGAGGTCTACGAGACCGCGCTTCGCTGCGCCCGGGAGGAAGAGCTTCGCGAGGAGTGGGAGGAGTATCTCGGGCAGACGCGCAACCACGTCCGGATCGTGCAGAAGATCTTCGCGGCCCTCGACCTCGATCCGAAGGAAGAGACGCCGGGCCGCAAGGTCGTCCGCCACATCGGGCAATCGCTTATCAAGGCGATGAAGATGGCGCTGTCGGAGGGGGGCCCGGACGCCGCGCAGCTCGTCGCCGCGGAGTGCGTCGTGCTCGCCGAGACGAAGGACCACACGAACTGGGAGCTGATCGGCGAGCTGGCGAAGAACCTCAAGGGGGACGAGGCGAAGGCCCTGAAGGAGGCGCACGACGAGGTCGAGGACGAAGAAGACGAGCACCTGTACCACACGATGGGATGGGCTCGGGAGCTGTGGCTCCAGTCGCTCGGCATGAAGGCCGTCCTCCCTCCGCCCGAGGAGGAGAAGGACGTCAAGACGGCCATCGGCGCCGCCCGCGCCAGGGCGGGCCGCAAGAAAATGCTCGCCCACAAGAAGGCAAGCTAGACGTCTCTGCTCTCTCCCGCGGCATCCTGAGGAGCGAAGCGACGATGGATCTGCTCTCTGAAAGACGGGAGCAGATCCTTCGCTTCGCTCAGGATGACGGGCGGGGACGCCGCGACGACAGGCCGAGGGCCGTTCGGAGATCACCCCGCGCCGCCTCGAGGCGCTTGCGGGCCTCGGCGGCGGACAGGCGCGCGCGCCCCATCACGATCGCGGTCTTGACCTCGCCCCCCGAGCGAGCGAGCAGGGCTCGCGCTCTGCGAGGGTTGGATTGCGTCGCCGCCGCGACGATCCGCCGCGCGCGGTCCTTCAATTTCGCCGAGCCGGCGCGCAGGTCCACCATCCACGGGCCGAAGACCTTGCCGGAGGAGGCGAGGGCCGAGGTGGTGATCTGGTTCAGCGCGAGCTTCGTCGCGGTGCCGGCCTTGAGGCGCGTCGAGCCCGCCA
This sequence comes from uncultured Acidobacteriota bacterium, assembly GCA_963815865.1. GTDB lineage: Bacteria > Acidobacteriota > Thermoanaerobaculia > UBA5066 > Gp7-AA6 > JAWOLE01. The sequence goes on along the minus strand of CAWFIK010000002.1, from coordinate 573,149 downwards.
CGACCTCTGGCCCCGTGTCGAGCCGCACGAGGATGTCCGCGATCTTCTCGATCCCCGGCGACAGGCTCGCCGTCACGAGGACGGTCGTCGCGCCGCGCTGCCGCGCCCGGTCGAGCGCGCCCCGCGCGAACGGGGTGACCGAGCTCGCGGAGACTCCGATGACGAGATCCCCGCGGCGCGCGCGCCCCGCCCTCCGCGCGCCGTCTTCGTAGTCGTCTTCCGCCCCCTCGCGCGCCCGGAAGACCGAGCCGCGGCCGCCGGCGATGACCGCCCGCACCCGCTTCGGATCGGTTCCGAAAGTCGGCGGCAATTCCGCCGCCTCGAGGACCGCCAGCCGCCCGCTCGTTCCCGCGCCGAACAGAAAACAGGTGCCGCCGGCGCGGAACGTGGCCGCGAACGCCTCCGCCGCGCGAACGATCCCGCGCCGCGCGCCGCGCAGCGCCGCGAGCACCCGCCGGTCCTCCGCCTGCATGAGCGCGACGACGCGCGCGATCCCCAGCCGGTCGAGCCGCGAGGATTTCGGATTAGCGAACTCGGTCGCGAGCCTCTTCCAGACTGCTTTTTTCGACCCGGTCATCGAGTAAGTCTAGCCGGGAACGAATGATGCAGCGGGTGCCTCCGCGCGGCTGACCCGAGAACCGTACAGACAATGGGAGAATTCTCAGTGCGATGAGCTTGACCGGCCCTGTACGCGGAACGATCTTCCTGATCGGCATCCTGTCGCTCTTTTCCCGTTCGACCGGGATCGCCGAGGTGAATCGTTGGAGCGCGATCGGGCCTGCCGGCTACGCGGCGGCAACCCATCTCGCGGCCGACCCGACGCGGCGCGGCGTCGTCTTTGCCGCCGCCTCGGATTTTCCCGTGTCGTTCGGCTTTGCCGGCGGAACTGACAAGCTGCTCAAGACCAGCGATGGAGGGAAATCCTGGTCGGTCGTGCTCGGGCCGGATTATTCGAGATATGTGCCGCGCTCTCTACAGGCCGTGGCGGTCGCAGCGACGTCCCCATCGACGATCTACGTTTCGGACTACTTCACGGGTCTGCTTCGCAGCGCCGATGGGCAGACCTGGGTCAAGATCGGGTTTGGCGGGGGACCGACTGTTCTTTCGCTTGCCGCTGACCCGCTCATTTCGACGACCATCTATGCCGGTACGACGGCAGGCGTCTACAAGAGTCTGGATTCCGGAGAGAGCTGGACCCAAAACAACAACGGGCTCGAGGGAGCCGCGATCTCCCTTCTCGCGATCGACCCGAGAGGACCCAACACGGTTTACGCCGGAAGCTCGGACCTCTCGGCATCGGACGGCCGGCTCTTCAAGAGCGTGGATGGAGGATCAAGCTGGTTTCGAATCGACGGGGGATTGAAGGGTCCGGAGGATCGCCGGGCTGTTCTCGCTCTGGCCATTGATCCCGAGTCACCACAGACAATCTACGCTGGCAAGCTCTCGGCGTTCACGAACGCGATCCCTCAGGGGGGAGGCCTGTTTCGGAGTCGGGATGGCGGGTTATCGTGGGAACAGGTCGCCTCCGCTGCAGACTTCAGGCTCGCGAAGGTATATGCGCTCGCGGTGTCTCCGACTTCGCCGGCGACGGTCTACGCCGGGACGTCCGGTTCCTCCGCTCAAGGCGCGCTCTACGTCAGCCGAGATGGAGGGGCAACCTGGGACCGGACGGCCAGCGACCTATCGCCTTCGGTATCGAGCCTGGCCGTCGACCCCTTCGATGCGACTTCGGTTTTGGCCGGTGTTTCGCCAGTCGATTCCCACTTGGGAGTCGGCATCCTGAAGACGGCAGATTCCGGCCGGGAATGGTTTGAGGTCGAAAACGGAATTGGGGGTCTCTCGGTTCTCAGCCTTGCCGTTTCTCCAAGCGCCCCCCGGGTTGTTTTCGCCGCGGCGAACGCCGGGATCTTTAGGAGCACCGACGCCGGAGCGACCTGGGAACGCTTCAGCGCTGGCGGTCTGGACTTTGGCGGTGTTGCGACAGTCAGCCTGGATCCGACGACATCTGATTCGGTTTACGTGATCAACAGCGGCGCAATTTTCAAGAGCGCCAACGGCGGCGGCTGGACGCAGCTCAATCGGGATTTCTCCGCCAGCGCGATCGTCATCGACCCGGCTGTGACGTCGACGCTCTACGCCGGTGCGCGAGATCTCGGTGGAACTCTGGGACCAGGAGTGTACCGGAGCTCCGACGGGGGCCAGACCTGGGAGAAGAGAAGCGCGGGTCTTCCCTTGAGTTCCATAAACACTTTCGCGGTCAGTCCGTCCTCTTCCTCGACCATTTATGCAGCGGCCCAGTTGAACGGGCTGTACAGGTCGACGGACGCCGGACTCACCTGGACATCGGCAGGCGCCGGAGTTCCGCGTAACATCAACGCGCTCGCCATCGATCCTGGTTCTCCTTCGATTATCTATGCGGGCGCCGATACGGGCTTGTTCCGAAGCGCCGATGGCGGTGCGACCTGGAGCGGCGCAAGCCCCGCCGGGCTTCAGAACATAGTGTCTGCGGTCTCGATCGACCCGGGAAATCCACTGACCGTCTATGCCGCGACGTGCACGGGCGTGTTCCGGAGCACGGACCGCGGGCTGACCTGGGGCCCGATTGGCGGGGGGCCTTGCGTGCAGTCCCTTGCGATCGATCCGGCTTCGGATACGACCCTGTATGCCGGAACCCTCTCCAGCGGCGTCTGGTCGATCACGTTCCTGTCACGAACGGTGGAGTCGCCGCAGCCGCGAATCCTGCCCTTTCGCAGGTAACTCCTCGCTGACCACCGTACCTGCATCCAGGGATCAGTATGACAAGGAAGACGCCGTCTTACGACTTGTGCCTTCTCCAGAAATCGCGGATGAACTCGTCTTTCTGCTCGCCGGACATCTGGAGAAACCGGGAGAGCTCGTCGCCGACGAGGAGCGGTCCCGCGAGATCGAGAAATTCTCTGTGCCTTGCCGGAAGCCTGAGGATCCGCTCCCGGATCTCGTCCGGCGTGAGACTTGCTGTGGAGGTCGGCGAGAGGGAAGGAGACGCCGCGGCCCCGATCGGCCTCGCATTCGGATCGGAGACCGAGGCGAGCCTCCGCCAGAGTCCCTCCAGCCCCTCCGTCGAGACGTCGGGCGCCTTCACCAGCGACGACCCTTCGACGGCTGCCCCGAGCCCTGCGATGTCCCCGGCGACTCTCGCGATCCGACACGCTTCGGGGCAGGTCCGCGGCACGGCAAAGGCGGGACAGTAGACGTTCGGCGCGAGCGGAGGCGGGCCATCGGGTGTCCGGGCGCAGGCCTGATCGAAGCTGTCGAGACACGACGCGGTCTGGAAGATCCCCCGGTCGCCGGGAAGCCACAGCTTCCTCGGCGCCCCGAAGGAAGGACGGTAGAAGATGTGGCTGACCGGCGTCGAGGAGCCGGTGGCCGGACTCGGATAGATCCAGATCTCCGCCTGCCGGTAGACCTCGCTGCAGTCGGAGAGACTCTGGATCGAGTCAGGCTCTCCCTTCCGGACGACCATCCGCCCCGCGTCGCCGTGGATCCCTTCGTACTCTGCCTCCGCGATCTCCCGGAGGTGCATGTAGCGGATCTGGTATCCCGGACCGAGCGGGGGAGACAGACCGGGAAGCTCTCGCCGCTTCCAGAACTCGGCCTTGAACATCTCGCGTTGATGTGGCTGCGCGAGGATCAGGAACAGGTTCTCCTCGTCGGGAAGGATGATCGGATGGACGGTCTCCTCGACCCAGCGCCGCTCTTCTTCGGGCAGGTTGCGGATCCGTTCCGCTCGCTCCTTTGCGGACAGTCTCGGCACGGCCGGGGCCGCAGCGCCCGCGGCCAGAGCCCCGAACGCCAGGAGAAGCGCCGCGTTTCGGATCGCCGTGAAGTTTGACATCGTGCGCCGGTTGCGATTCCCTAGGAACGCCAACTCATCGCTGAACGAGGAGAATTCTATGCGCCGGTTCGTTCCGGGACTCCTGCTCTTTGTGCTCGCGCTGCCGGCCGCGGCGGCGCAGAGGAAGCCGCTGACGGCGGACGAGCTCTGGATGCTCCAGCGCGTAGGCACGCCCGTCGTCTCGCCGGACGGGAAGACCGCCGCCTACACGGTCAACGTCTATGACATGGAAGCCGACCGCGGCAACGCGGACCTCTGGATCTCTCCCGTGGCCGGCGGAGCGGCGCGCCGCCTCACGACGAACAAGGCCTCCGACGGCTCGCCCGCATGGAGCCCGGACGGGAAGCGGATCGCCTTCGTCTCGAAGCGCGAGGACGACAAGGCCTCGCAGGTCTACGTGATGCCGGTGGACGGCGGCGAGCCCGAGCGGCTGACCGAGATGCCGCTCTCCGTCTCGAACCCGAAGTGGTTTCCGGACGGCTCTCGCATCGCGTTCGTCTCGTCGGTGATCGCGGGCTCGGAATCTCCCGAGGCGACGAAGAAGGCAGTCGAGGCGCGCGAGAAGAGCAAGGTCAAGGCGCGCGTGACCGAGAACCGCCTCTACCGCTACTGGGACCATTGGCTGACCGAGGGCGAGTACCCCCACATCTTCGTCGTGGACGTCGCGACGAAGAAGGTGACGGACCTCCTCCCCGGATCGAAGCGGATCTTCGGCCTGGACGAAGGCGCCGGCTCCTTCGACATCTCGCCCGACGGCGCGTGGATCGCGTTCGAGGCCAACAGCGCTCCCGAGCCGTACCACGAATGGAACACGGACATCTTCCTCGTGCCGGCCAAAGGAGGAGAGCCGAAGAACCTGACTGCCGACAATCCCGCGGAGGACAAGAACCCGGTCTTCTCGCCCGACGGCAAGAGCCTCGCTTACGGGCTCGAGAAGAAGGCGGACGGCTGGCCCGACCAGACGCGCCTCGCGGTGCTCGATCTCGCCTCCGGCAAGTCGCGCGTCCTCACCGAGGACTTCGACCGCTCGGCGAGCGGCTGGAGCTGGACGGCGGACGGCGCGACGATCCTCTTCCAGGCGGAATCGCGCGCGCGGGGCAACCTCTATGCCGTCGCCGCCCGCGGCGGCGCGCCGCGCCAGATCTATCGCGGCGGATCCGTCGCGGGCGCGCGGCCGACGCGCGACGGCCGCGTCGTCTTCGCGACGAGCACGATCTCCCGCCCGGCCGAGATCGCCGTCATCGGCATGGACGGCAAGGGCTTCCGGTACCTCACTTCCTTCAACGATGCCGCGATGGCGAAGCTCGACCTCGGCCCCGTCGAGGAGATGACATTCGTGGGCGCGAGCGGCGAGACGGTCCAGATGTTCGTCGTCTTCCCGCCCGGCTTCGACGCGAAGAAGAAGTACCCGCTCGTGCAGATGATCCATGGCGGTCCGGTGGGGACCTTCGGCGACGCGTTCGGCTACCGCTGGAGCCCGCACGTTTTCGCGTCCCCGGGCTACGTCGTCGCGATGGTCAACTTTCACGGCTCTTCGAGCTTCGGCCACGCCTGGATCGAGTCGATCCTCGGGGCGCATCCGGACAAGCCGTTCACCGACGTGATGAAGGGGACCGACTTCCTCATCGCGAAGGGATACGTGGACGAGAGCCGCATGGCCGCCGCCGGCGGCTCCTACGGCGGCTTCCTGGTGGACTGGATCGAGGGGCACACGGACCGCTTCAAGGCGCTCATCTCGCACGCCGGCGTCTATTCGCTTCTCGGCCAGTCGGCGTCGGACGGAACGTACGGTCGCCACCACTCCTACGGCGGCTATCCGTGGACGAACCTCGAGAACGTCGAGAAGTGGAGCCCGAACCGCTACGCCGCGAACTTCAAGACGCCGATGCTCGTCATTCACGGCGAGCGCGACTTCCGCGTGCCGGTCACGCAGGGGCTGGAGCTGTACGGCGTCTTGACCGCGAAGGACGTGCCCGCGCGGCTCGTCTACTACCCCGACGAGCACCACTGGATCTTGAAGGGGCAGAACTCGAAGTTCTGGTACGGCGAAGTCCTCGCCTGGCTCGGCAGGTATCTGAAATAGACGCCCGGCGGTGACGCCGTGTCCTCTCGCAGTGACAAGAGACGGCCGGAGATCGCGTCATACTCGCGGGAATGCGCGGCACGTTGATTGCTCCGACTCGCCGTGGACTCCCAGGTCCCGACTTCGATCGAAGATGATGCCACCGCGCTCTTCGCGTTTCTGGAGTGTCCCGCTCGGGCTTCTCGGGCTGGCGGCAGCGCTTTCTGCGCAGAGCGGAACCGGAACCTGGATCTCCGTCGGACCGGATCGTGTCGGCGCGGTTCTATCGGTCGCGATCGATCCCACGGCGACGGCGACGCTCTATGCGGGCACGGATGGGGGAGGCATCTTCAAGTCCAACGACGGCGCGGCCTCGTGGCAGTTCTCCTCCCGGGGCCTAACGAGCTTCTCGGTGAACAACCTCACGGTTGATCCGGCCGTGCCCGCGATCGTGCTCGCGGCGACGGCTAACGGTCTCTTTGTGACCGCCGACGGAGGGGCCAACTGGGCCACCGTGCCCGGATTGCCCGGCACGACCTTTAACGAGGTCGTCTTCGATCCCGCCGTCCCCACCACGGTCTATGCGGTCAGCACTGACGCGGGGGTCTTCAAGTCCGTCGACTCCGGGGCGAACTGGACGGCGGTGAACGCGGGGCTCGCCGGCGCCAGCCCGCGCGCGCTCGCCCTCGACAGGGTGTCCTCTTCGACGCTCTATCTTGGAACGCTCCAGCAGGGCATCTTCAAGTCGAGCAATGGCGGAACGAGCTGGACGGCGATCAACAGCGGCCTGTCGAGCCTCCACGTGCAGGCGCTCGCCATCGATCCCGCAGCGCCGGCGACGATCTACGCGGGAACGAGCACGGCGGGCGTCTTCAAGTCCACCAACGGCGGCTCGCGCTGGGACGCGGTCAACGCGGGGATCGAGACCCTGCCGGTCAACACGCTCGCGATCGACCCGACGGATTCCCGGAACGTCTTCGCCGGAACCGATTCGGGCATCTATGGATCGAGTAACGGCGGAACGGCGTGGGGACTCGCGCAGTCCTCCCTCGTGAACAGCCTGGCGATCGACCCGGGTAATCCGGCCACGCTCTACGCGGGCGCCGGCCATATCCCCTCTTTCGCCGGAGGGCTCTTCAAGTCCGTGGGACACGGCTCCTCCGGGAGCTGGACGCGAGCGGAGACCGGGATCCGGAACGTCAACGTGGATTCGCTTGCCGCCTCGCCGGGCTCCGGCGCGGTCTATGCCGGGCTGTTCGGGGGCATCGTCCGAACGGCCGACAGCGGCTTGACCTGGCAAACGCTCCTGCCGACCGGCGCGATCATCGCTCTTGCCGTCAATCCGTCGCAGCCGCTGACGGTCTACGCGGGGAGCTTCGGCTTCGGCGTCAACAAGACGACCGACGGCGGAAGCACATGGCCCCCCGTGAACAACGGACTGACCAACATGCTCGTTCAGGGACTGGTCATCGATCCGTCGGCGCCGGCGACGGTCTATGCCGCGACGGGAGGAGGCGTCTTCAAGACGACCGACGGCGGCGCGAACTGGAAGCTCGCTTCTACCGGGCTGGCCTCGACGAACGTCCGGGCGCTCGCGATCGATCCGTCGGCGCCCGCGACGCTTTTCGCCGGGACGAACGGAGGCGTCTTCAAGTCGTCGAACGGCGGCACGGCCTGGTCGCCGGCGAGCTCGGGACTTCCGGCTGGAACGGTGTTCGCTCTGGCGATCGATCCCTCGTCGCCGCGCACGCTCTACGCAGGAACGGCGAGCGGCGTCTGGCGCAGCGGCGATGGCGGCGGGAGCTGGTCGCCAGCGAATTCCGGGATCTCCTCGCAGACAGTCGTCGCATTCGCCCTCGACCGGCCGAACGCGGTCGCCTATGCCGGGACGTCCGCCGGCGTCTTCTCCTCCGCCAACGGCGGCGCGAGCTGGACCGCGGTCAACACCGGTCTCGCCAACCTCGCGATCAACGCGCTCGTCTTCGACTCCAACGGGACTCTCTACGCCGCGACGAACGGCTCCGGCGTCTTCCGCTTCTCGCCGGCGTCCCCCGCCCGCCCGCCCATCGAGGGCTCACGGCACCGTCCTCCGCCCCGCCCGCTGACGCCACGGTAGTTCGACCGCGGGGTCTCTTCGATCCCGCGCCTAGATGATGTCGCTGACCGCGTCGAGGACTCGGGAGACCTGTGCCTGGTCGTTGTAGAAGTGGGGAGAGAAGCGGAGGGAACCTTCGCGCGGCGCGACGATGACGCCGCGCTCTTCGAGCCGCGTTGCGAGGAGGCGGGAGTCGGCGCCGGGGCGGGCGGCGGCGAGAATGCCGGATCGGAGCGGTTCGGGCGAGGTGATGGTCCAGCCTCGGTCGAGGAGGCCGCGCTTCAACGTCTCGCAGACGTCGCGGATCCTCGTCTGGACCGTTTCGGGCCCGACCTGCGAGAGGAGGTCCACGGCCGCGGAGAGGCCGGCGATGTTCGCCGTCGCGAGCGTGCCCGGCTCGTATCGGCGGGCGCCGCTGTAGAAGTCGAGGTCGTAGGCAAGATAGCCGCGCTCGTGCTTGATATTCCACCATCCGGCGAAGAGCGGCGGGACGCGGTCGCGCGCTCTCTCGGAGACGTAGAAGACGGCGCACCCTTCCGGGCCGAGCAGCCACTTGTGGCTGTCGGCGGCGAGAACATCCACACCGGCCTTCGCGACGTCGAGCGGGAGCGCGCCGAGACCCTGGATCGCGTCGAGCACGAAGAGGATGCCGCGCCCCCGGCAGAAGTCCGCGATCTCCTCGATCGGGAAGACCCAGCCGTTGTGGAACGCGACCCACGACACGGCGACGATCCGCGTCGAAGCGTCCACTCTCGCGGCGATGTCGCCGGCCGTGACGCGTCCTTCGCGGTTGTTCGCGAACCGGCACTGGACCCCCCGCTTCTCGAGCGCGAGCCACGGGTAGGCGTTGGACGGGAACTCCATGTCGTCGGTGACGACGTTGTCCCCCTCTTTCCAGGGATAGGACTGCGCGACGAGATTCAGGCCCCAGCTCGTGTTGGGAAGGAAGGCGATCTCGTCGGTGGCGGCGCCGACGAAGCGCGCGACCTTGCCGCGCGTCTCCTCGATCGCTCCGTACCAGCGCCGCCAGTCCGCCGCGCCGCGATCCCGCGCGTTCTCGTTGTGCGCGGCGATCGCGCCGGCGACGCGGCGGGGCAGCGGGGCCACCGCGGCGTGATTGAAGTAGAGGAGGTTCCCGCGCACCGGAAACTCGCGGTCGAGGCTCTCCGCGGAGAGGTCGAAGCCCGTGCTCACGCCGGGAGCATAAGCCGAAGCGTTGAAGGTCTGATGCGTTCGCATCAGAAGGGGAGCGTCCCGGGCCGGTAACCTCCCTCTGCGGGACAAGATCCCGCCCGGAGGAAACGATGACGAAGTCCCGCTTGCCCCTGGTTCTACTCTCCCTGCTCGCGGCCGCGGTCGTGGCTGCCCAGACGCCCGGCGCCGCCCCCGCGAAGCCGGCGGACAAGACCGACGACACCTGCATGAAGCACGGCGAAAAGATGGCTGAGTCGTGCGAAAAGATGATGGCCTCGCAGAAGGCGATGAAAGAGAAGCACGACGCCGCCTGGAAAGAGATCGAGACTCAGCTCGCGGCCGCGAAGACGGCCACCGGCGAAAAGAAGGTCGCCGCTCTCGAGTCTGCCGTCGAGAAGCTCGTCGCCTTCCACGGCGAGACGCAGAAGACGGCCGGGGGAATGGCCTGCTGCGCCGGCATGAGCCACGAGGCCGGGGCCATGGCGGGTCACCACGCCGGCATGGGGCACGAGATGGGCATGATGGGGCACGGGATGATGGAGAACTGCCCGTGCTGTAAGGGCGGGATGGCGCCGCCGGCCGGCAAGTCTTAGACGAGAGACCCGGAGCCGTCTAAGGTCTAAGGTCTAAGGTCCCGGGGCCTGACAATACCTTCTACTTCCAGGTAATCACCTTGGCTCGGCCGAGCAGCTCGAGGTACTCGGCGATTTCTCGCACACTGACTGGCTCGTAGCGGCCGGTCAGGATGTCGCGGATGTCGGAGACGGTGCGCTTGCCGTCCACGAGGTTCAACGCTTCGTAGGAGAGGACCTCTCCGTGCTCTCTCTCGGAGAGGGCGATCTTCCTGTTCGCGCCGGGACCGAGAGTTTCCTCGAGGTGGTCGTAGTAATAGACGCCGAGAGGCCCTCGAACCTCCGCGCTGCGGATGGGAACGCGCGCGTCTCGTGAGCCGGCGGGGGCTCGGGCGGAACGCATCTTCGCGAACCGCTGTTGCGCGTCTCGCGCTCCGGCGGCGACCGAGGGGAAGAGGGCGGCGGCCGAGCGAAGCGTCTCGATCCCTTCCTCGATCGCCTCGCGCTCGAAGAGAGGTCCGTCGGCGGCGGCGCCGACCGCTCTGGCCTTCGCGGCGGCGATTCGTTTCTCGGCGTTCGCCGCGGCGAGTGACAGAAGCCGCGGGGCCTCGGCGTCGGGAAGGGCGGCGAGGGTCCAGGCGATGCCGGCGCCCAGATACGCCACGCGGCCGAGCTTCGTCGAGTCCAGGTTTTCCCGCTGGTCCTTGTTGGTGTGCATCGTCACGTCGGGCCAGTCGTGGAAATAGACCATGGGCACGCCGAAGGTCGCTTCCTCGAAGACCTCATGGTCGCTTCCCATCTCGAGCCCCCGGACGTCGCCCAGGAACGGCTCGCGCGAGCCGGGCAGCCAGACGAGGCCGGCGTACGGGTCGCCGCCGCGCTCGGCGTAGCGAGAGGAGTCGCGGACGACCTCGTCGAACCATACGCCGGCGATGTCGTTGACGGCGTGGGGAAGCGTCGCCGCGGTCGTCGAGAGATGGAACGTTCCCTTCGTCGTCGCGAGCAGGCCGCCGACCATGTCCATGTGGATCCCGGCGACGAGGCGCCGGACCACCTGGGGATGCCGGATCAGGTACACCTGCGATCCCGCGATCTCGGGGAGCCAGAGGAACCGGATCGTCCGGCGCGGAGGGGAGAGCGCCTTGCTGTTGATCGCGGATTGGAGCGCCCGCGCGATCTCGAGGATCGCCGCGCTGCCGGAGGCGTTGTCGTTGGCGCCCGCCGATTCGTGGCAGAGGTGGGCAGTGAGGACGGTCTCGCCGGCGGCGGGGTCCGTTCCGTGAATCGTGGCGACGACGACGTCGAACGTCGCCGGGACCATCTTCGCGGCGACGCGCGCTCGCAGGGTGATCCTCTCGCCTCGCTTCAAGCGCGCCCGAAGCTCCTCCGCCTGGCGTTTCGAGAGCATGAACGCGAAACGGTTCGCGGTCTGGTACGGAGAGAGGTGCCCCCATCGCACGAGATCGCGGTCGTCGCCCGACCAGGCGGTCGTCTGGTTCGGAAAGTCGGAGAGAAACCCCGCCGCGCCGCGCTCCTCGCACGCGAGGCGATGGACGAGCGGCAGCGGACCGTCCGCCAGGACGATCTTTCCCTTGATCGTCTTCCCGTCGTAGTCCTTCGCGTCCTCGCCGCGCCCGACGTCCACGAGCTCCGCCGTCGCGTCGGCGTCCTGGCTGTAATCGGCAAGCGCGACCGGAAGATCCGGGAACGACTCGATGAGACGCGCCTTTGGAGAGACTTCCTCGAGCGTCGCCGACACCGGGTTCCAGCCGTAGTAGCTCCGGAAGTGCGCATAGCGGGTCTTCCCGTCCGACGGAAACCGCTCGATCGCGGCGTCGGCGAGCCCGGCCGCGAGGAGCTTCTTCTTCACGTGCTCGGCCGCGGCCGCGAACCCCGGCGAACCGTGCACGCGGTGGAACCGGCCGAGCTCGCGCACCGTCTCGAGCGCCGCGTTTCCGTCCACCGCCGCGTGGATCGCCGCCGGCGTCTCGTCCGGCCAGAACGGAATCGCCCGCTCCTGCGCCGCCATCGGCAAAGCAGCCGAGAGAAGCAGCGGAGCGCCCCACCGGGAAAGGGAGTTCTTTGCCGTAACTTCTACTGGGCGACCGTGAAGGGGACGACGGCGCCGGTCTTCTCCCAGGCCATCGCGATGGCGCCCCCCTTGTCGCTCATGTTCACGAAGCCGATCGTGAACTGATCGAAGGAGTTCATCGTGGGCGTCATCTTCATGGGCGCGCGCGCGACGTCCTGTTTCGGGTCGTAGCCGTACGCGCCCCAGGTCTTGACCTTGTCGCTGGGGTCGTACTTCTCCTGGTAGGGCTGCGACGAGACGATGAGCGTCCAGGCGCCCTCCTTCAGATCCACGAACAGGCTGTACTCGCCCGCGGGCACTTTCTTCCCGCCGATCTCGAGCGGCACTTCCGTCTTCAGCCGCGTCGACTGGTTCGCACCGGCGCGCCAGACCGGGGCGCCGGCGTTGACCTTCTTGCCGTAATCGGCGCCCTTGCCGAAGATGTCCGTCCGGCCCCGCAGAATCGGCCGGCTGTAGGTGATCTCGATCCACTTCCCTCCGCTGTAGCGCTGCTCCCCATCCTTGTCGGGCGTGCTCCACGTTCCGCCGACCTGGGTCGCGGCCGTACCCGGAGGGCTCGCTGGCTTGCGCGGCGCGGACGGTGCCGGAGCTGTCGTCGTGGATGTGGTCTGGGCCAGCGCGAAGGCGGCGCCCAGGAAAATCAGAGTTGCCGTCATGAATTGGCGACGAAGCATTTTTTTCCTCCTCAATCAGCGAGGAAGCATATTGGAGAAAGGCGTCAGGGGATAGATCAACCTGACACCTCCTCCCTCATATAGAATCCGCGCCCTCCGAAATGAGAGAGACCTGGATCGCGGTCGTCATCTGCCTCGTGCTCGCGTCTTCGCTGCGCGGGGGGCCGTCGGAGGTTCGCAGCCTGGACCGGCTCGCGTATGCCCTGACGGGCGCGCGGGTGATTGTCGCGCCGGGACGCGTGATCGAGAACGGCGTCGTCGTGCGCGGCGGAGTCATCGACGCGGTTGGTCCGATTCTCGCGAGCGAGGCGGGCCAGTACGCGTTCAGCGACGGCTCCAACGCCTCCTTCGCCCGGAACGTCCTCGCCGCCTGGCTCGACGGCCGTTCCCTCGATCTCACCGACAAACAGAAGCGGTTATATGAACGGTATCGGAACCGGCCCAAATAGCCGGGACTCGGGACTCGGGACTCGGGACTCGAGAGGGCTCGGGTCCGTGTCCCGTGTTCCGTGTCCCGTGTCCCGAATACGATGAACTGGCTGTTCAAGGAAGAGCCGACGCACTACTCCTTCGACGACCTCGTCCGGGACGGGAAGACTTCCTGGACCGGCGTGAAGAACCCGCTCGCGCAGAAGCACCTGCGCCAGGTCAAGAAAGGCGACCGGATCTTCTACTACCACACGGGGGACGAGAAATCGGTCGTCGCGGTCGCGAAGGCCGTGACGGACGCCTACGCCGATCCGAAAGACAAGTCGGGCAAGCTCGCCGCCGTTGACGTCGCCCCGGTCAGGAAACTTCTGCGCCCCGTCACGCTCGCGGAGATCAAGGCGAGGGCCTCCTTCAAGGATTTCCCGCTCGTGCGCATCTCGCGCCTGTCCGTCATGCCCGTCACCGACAGGGAATGGGCCGAAATCGAGAAACTGGCCGCGACTTCATGAGGAGAACCCGGATGCGTTTCTGGACCGCCGCCGCGATCGCGCTCGCTGTTTCGTCCACCCTTTCCGCGCAGGATCACGCGGGGCACGGCGTTGCCGCCCCGACGGCCGCGGTGACGGCGGCCGCGGCGGCGAGGGACGAGAGCCTGCCTCCGTCCGAGCCGCTGGCGAAGGCGGCGCTGGAGAAATCCCCGCGGCACGGCGAGTTCGTGGACGTGAAAATGCCTTCGGGCGGTCCGGTCAAGACGTGGATCGTCTATCCCGAGCGCAAGGACAAGGCGGGGGTCGTGATCGTCATCCACGAGATCTTCGGCCTCTCCGACTGGATCCGCGGCGTCGCCGACCAGCTCGCGAAGGAAGGATTCATCGCCGTCGCGCCGGACCTCCTCTCGGGACACGGTCCCGGCGGCGGCGGAACCGATTCCGCCGGGAGCCGCGACGACGTCGTGAAGTTGATCCGAGGGCTCACTCCGGGAGAAGTCACGTCGCGTCTGAACGCCGTTCGCGATTACGCGGTCAAGCTTCCGGCCGCCAACGGGAATAGTGGCACGATCGGATTCTGCTGGGGCGGAACCAACAGCTTCGCCTACGCCGTGTCCCAGCCGGGGTTAAACGCCGCCGTCGTGTATTACGGAACTTCACCCGAGGCGGCGGATCTCGCGAAGATCAAGGCGCCGGTGCTCGGCCACTACGGCGGCGACGACGCCCGCGTGGACGCGACGGTCCCTCCGGCCGAGGCCGAGATGAAGAAGCTCGGAAAGACGTTCGAGCCGCACCTCTATGACGGCGCGGGGCACGGTTTCCTGCGCGCGCAGGACGACCGCGACGGCGCGAACCGGAAGGCGACGAAGCAGGCCTGGCCCCGGACGATCGCGTTTCTGCGGGACCAGCTCAAGTAGCGGAGCGGTCCGAGCCGAGCCACGCCAGGGCCTCTCTGGCATGGCGGAAGACGTTGACGGTCTCCGGCTCCTGCTTCGCTCCCTCTCTTCAACTCTGCGTCTTGACGGGGCCGAGGTACCGATCGAGCCAGTCGAGGATGTCCTTGATGAGGACCTGGACCCTCAGGGGAGCGTGACCGCCTTCGAAGATGATGTGCCGCTTGTCCTTCTCCGGGGTGCCCAGGAAGCGCATGAGGGGGACCTGCGCGGTGTCCACCGGATGGAGGAAGTCCTGGCGGCCGCCGAGCAGGAGGACCGGGATGCGGATGTGCGGAGCGAAGTTGAGAGGCTCGATTTCCGGCAGCCGGGGGTCGAAGGGGAGACCGCCGGCAAGCAGAACCGCGGTCTTGAAACGGTCTTCGACGGCGACGAGCGGCAGCGCGGTGATCGAACCGAGGGAGAGACCGAAGTAGGCGAACTTCTCGCGGTCGATGTCCGGCCGCGTTTCCAGGTAGTCGAGCGATCGGCCGAGATCCTTGGACCACTGGATCACGAGGTCCCGGTTCTCGTTGGGCCCGTCGCGCTGAGAGGGATTCCGCCGCTCGTAGGTCCCCTTGTAGATGGGGTAGAGGACGGCGCGGCCGCTGCGAATGACGAAGTCATAGACGCGCATCTCCAGGTCCTGACTCGACGTCGCGGCGAGGGCGAGCGAGCTCGGGAAATAGACAACGGTCTGGTAGGGGGGCGCGGCATTGCGCGGCAGGAACAGATACGCGGCGACGCGCTCCCGGCCGTAGGCGGCATCGAAGACGATCTTCTCTTGGCGCCAGTAAGGCGAGCTGTCGTCCGTCGACTCGATCGCCGCGTTCAGGGGCATCTTGTCGTAGGCGTAGAAGCCGCGGTAGATCCGGAAGGCCTCGTCCGACGCCGGTCTTTCACGGGAGTAGTCGCGCGTGAGCCGCTCGACCGAGGCCGTTTGTACGTCCGGGACCGGAGCGGTGTATTTCACGCAGCGCAAGCCGTTCGTCGCGGACCGGTCGAAAGGAAGCTGCGCGTCAACGGCGCTGAACATGTAGCCCGGATCGCTCCAGGCTCCTCCCGGAATGTAGCGGCGATCGCCGGTCGCGTTCCAGCACCATTCCTTGACGTTTCCGGCCATGTCGTAGGCGCCCCACGGAGTCAGGCCTCGGTGGCTCCCGGCGGGGGCGGGCCCCTTCCCGTCGAAGTTGGACACCTTCAGAACGTCGGAGAAGGCTCCGATGCCGGCCGCGTTGTACCAGTGATAGATCGTCGGCAGGCTCTTGCCGGCGAACGCGGCGTAGGCCGCCGCCTCGTACCAGCTCACTCCGTTGACGGGGTAATCGGCGTGGCCCTCGAGGTACGCGCCGAGCTCCCAGGTCGAGGGGCCCGGGCGCCCGGTCGAATCCTTGAACTCGGCCATGGCTTCCTCCCAGGCGAGGGTCCGGCCATCCCGCGCGAACGGCTGCTTCCAGAAGTCCTTTTTCTGATAACCGCCCCGGTCCACGAACTCCTTGAACTGGCGGTTGGTGACCTCGTATTTGTCGAGCCAGTAGCCGGCGAGCGCAACAGGCTGCGAGCTGCGGTACTGAAAGGTTCCTCCCGGAACGCGGACCATGCCGGGAGGGATCGCGGCGGGCGGGTCGAGCCGAACGGTCAGAGGCTCCGGATAAGAAACGGTTTCGACTGTCTGAAAGCCCTCCTTGGAGACTCGCCAACGGTAGTACCCGAAGGGGAGCCGGACGGGCTCGATGGGCGATCGTCCGAGGGACTGCCAGTCGGAATCCGCGCCCAGGTAGGCGTTGAACGAGACATCGGCGCCGGAAGGCTCGGTCTTGACCGAGACCGGAGCCCAGGACGCGCGCCGGAGACGTTTGACCTCGTCCGGAACGTACCGCTCGGTCTCCCGGGCGAGCTGCAACGCGGCGATGACGTTTCCGGATTCGGCCAACCGGTTGATCTCCGGAATGTCCACTTCGCGAGCGCGGCGGACGCGCGACTCTCGGACCAGGTACCAGCCGAGGGCGCCCAGGGCGGCGGCGAGAACGAGCGCGACTCCGAGGACGATGCCCGGGCGCCGCGCCTTCGGCGCCGCCCGCGAGACCGGCGCAAACCTCCGCGCCTGACAGGCGGCGAGGTCGTCGCGCATTTCAACGGCGGAGGGGTACCGGTCCTCGGGCTTCTTCTCGAGCGCGCGCGCGACGATCCGCTCGACCTCCTCCGGCGCGTCGGGCCGCGCGGCCTTGAGCGGCGGCGCGGGATCGCGCAGGATCGACGCGAGCGTCATCAGGTTCGAATCCCCCTGAAAGACGCGCTTGCCGGCGAACATCTCGTAGACGACCTGTCCCAGGGAGAAGACGTCCGAGCGCGCGTCCACGGGCTTGCCCTGCGCCTGCTCCGGGGACATGTAGGCGAGCGTCCCGAGAACCGTTCCCTGCCGCGTTCCCGGCGCGGCCGTGGCGCCGGTGATCGTGGCCGCGAGGGAATCGGGCGAGGAGACCGCCTCGGACCCCGGCCCGCGGACCTCGAAGAGCTTGGCGAGGCCGAAATCGAGCATCTTGACCTGGCCCGTGGGGGTGATCATCACGTTTGCCGGCTTGACGTCGCGGTGAACGATGCCGGCCGCGTGCGCGGCGGCGAGCGCGCCGGCGATCTGCGTGGCGAACCCGAGCGCCTCTTCGACCGTCAGCCGGCGTTGGACAAGGACGCGGTCGAGCGTCGTCCCCTCGACGTACTCCATCGCGATGAAGTCCACGGCCGCGCCCTTCCCGAGCGGGGCCTGGTCGATGTCGTAGATCGTGACGATGTTGGGATGGTTGAGCGCCGAGGCGGCCTTCGCCTCCCGGACGAACCGCCACTTGCGCTCCGGGTCGTTGACGACCGCGTCCGGCAGCACCTTCAGGGCGACCTGGCGGTCGAGGCGCGTGTCCAGCGCGCGGTACACGACGCCCATCCCGCCCTCGCCGAGCTTGCCGAGGATCCGGTAGTGCGAAATGACCTGGCCGGTGGAGTCCGCCATGGGTTGGCGCGAGGTTACTTCAAGAAGAGTCGGCTTCCGTCACCTCGGTGTCCTGACGACGCGCGTGCCGCCGTGCGGCGGGGACTTCAGGAGGGACCGCTCGCAGGCGTCCCCGACGCCGTTATGGTTGGAGTCAGCCTGGTTCGGGTTGAAGAAATCGGGGCAGTTGTCGAGGCCATCCGACACGCCGTCGTCGTCCCGGTCGTCCACGGGTCCCCAGCCCATGTCGAGAAGCGCCGGGAGGGTCAGGTCCACTCCCTGCTTCAGGCCCGGCGTGTCGTTGGGCTCCATCAGGAGGTCGGGCGTGGCGCTCGGGTCCCAGTGGCTGATCGACGATCCAAGGATGATCGGGTCGGTGGCGTAGAGGAGGACTCGTCCCTGCGCGTCGGCGCCCGCGAGGCGCGTCAGATCGAGGCGCAGGGTCACGGAGACGCCCGCGCCGAGATTCGCCTTGATCGTGTCTCCGTCCGCTTTCGTGATCCGGACCGTCGGGATCGTGATCGTCGCGTCCGTCCCGCCGAGTCCCGGCGGCGGGTTGCCGACGGCGTTGTCGGTGACGACGAGAGCGATCGCCCCCGCGTTCTGGACGTTCTTCGCCTTCACGACGAACGTGCACGTGCCGCGGTCCACGAATGCGATCTTGCCGGCGACGGCGGACGCGTTCGTGAGCGGCGAGCAGGCGTCGAACGTCGTCGGCCCGGCGGCGTCCGCGGGGTCGAGGGCCTGGACGAGGGAGGAAGAGATCGCGGCCGCCCCGATCGCAGGGCCGAAGCTGGCGGTTCCGATGTTGAGCTCGCCGGCGATCCCGATAGGCGAGTCGACGGAGAGGATCGGCGTTCCGGCGGCGAGCGTGCCGGGGGCCGCGGCCGTCACGTTCGGGCCGTTCCAGACGACGCGGAGCGCGTTCTTTGCCGAGGCCGCCCGCTGGGCGATCGTCATGCCGACCCAGGGCCCGCCTCCCGTCGTGTCGAGAATCTGCCGCTCGAAGATGTCGGGGTCGCCCATGAGTTCCGTTCCGCTCGTCACATCAACGAGGGTCAGGAACCCCAGGCCGTGGCCGAACTCGTGGAGCAGCGTATTGACGAGGTCGATCTGGCTCGCCGCGGCCTTGTCGTCGAGCCCGTAGTACCAGGTTGTCCCCTCGAGGCAGCCGGTCTTGCCGACGTCCGAGTTGAAGCTCGCCCGGATGTCGTCGGCCGCGATGAGATCCCGCCCCGCGCGCTTGTTCGCGAGCGCGACCGGATACCACGTCCCGGGAAACTGAGCGCCGGGACTGAAGTCCGAGATGACCTGCGTCGGCCCGGCGGAGCCGAGCACGCCCGTCGTGGGGGCGCAGGTCAGCGACGTGAAGCTCGCCTGGATCCGGATCTCGACGTCGCTCGTGAGCACGGCGGCCCACAGGTCGGCGGCGTACTGGAACGCGTTCAGGCGTTGCTGGCCGACGGTCGTGCCGGAGTTGCCGCCGATCGGCGTGGCGGCGGTCGGGTCATTGAAGCCGACGCCCGCCTGGTTCGCGTTGACGACGGTGATGTGCGCGGCGGCCGACAGGGGAGCCGCGGCTGCGGCCAGAAATCCCGCGAGG
This sequence comes from uncultured Acidobacteriota bacterium, assembly GCA_963815865.1. Classification (GTDB taxonomy): domain Bacteria; phylum Acidobacteriota; class Thermoanaerobaculia; order UBA5066; family Gp7-AA6; genus JAWOLE01. Next base: position 554,154 of record CAWFIK010000002.1, on the reverse strand, counting down.
AGAAACGTGGCGCGTCGCAGGAGAGTCTTACGCATCGCTTCACCTCTCCTCGAGGACGGGAGCGGCGGGGCGCGGCGCGGGCAGAAGCGCGCTCGGAGCGCCCGGGGGCACGCAGCCGATCGAGAGGGAGCCGTCCGGGTTGCGGCGCGCGACGAGATCGGTCTGAAACGCGTCCTTCAGGTCCACCGATCTCATTCCGTCGGGATGCACGACGACCTCGAGCTCCGAGAGGGCCCGGATCCTCGCAGCATGCGCGGCGGCGCCGAGCTGGGCGGCCTCCTCGGGCGTGGGCTGCCGAAGCTGTCCGGTCTGCGGATCGATGAAGGCGCGCAGGCCGGGAAACGCGAAGGCGTCATTGGCGGGGCAGAGAGCGTCCGGCGCGGCCGGGTTGCTCGCCGGGGCCGGGGCTTTCGCCTTCGGCCGTTTCTCGGCGGCGGTCGCGTGCACTGCGCAAGCAAAGGCCATCCAGAGCGACAGGACTCCTCGAAACACTTTTTCTTTCATGGTCTTCTCCCTGAGATTGGGGTGGAACAGATTAGCACGCCGGGGTCGGATGAGTTTCAGATCCGGCAGTGCGCGAGGCCGTGCTTTTCGAGGTAGCGCTGGTGATACTCCTCGGCCCGCCAGAAACGGGAGGCGGGCTCGATCTGCGTCACGATCGGGCGCTTGTACTTTCCGCTCTTCTCGAGCTTCTCCTTCGACGCGGCCGCCGCCGCCTGCTGTTCCGGCGTGTGAAAGAAGATCGCGGAGCGGTACTGTTCGCCGACATCGGGCCCCTGCCGGTTCAGGGTCGTCGGGTCGTGGTTCTCCCAGAACACGTCGAGGAGCTGCTCGTACGACACCTTCGCCGGGTCGTAGTCCACTTCGACAGTCTCGGCATGGCCAGTCCGTCCGGAGCAGACGTCCTCGTAGCTGGGATTTTCGAGCCGCCCTCCCGAGTACCCTACGGCCGCGTCGACGACCCCCTCGACCTGACGGAACGCCGCTTCCACGCCCCAGAAGCACCCCGCCGCGAAATTGGCCTTGGCCATGGTCAGGTGGTAGGTCGTAGGTGGTAGGTGGTTGGGGCCCTGCGACTCGTCCTCCGATTTCTAGGATATTTCGCCCTCGACGCCGGCGCAAGCGTCGGGTCCTTCCATGTGCGACTGTCGGGTCTATCTCGTGCGCTCTGTGAGGCGCAGGACGACGCCGACGCGCGTTCCGTCCGGCGGCAGGGAGGCCGGCTTCGCGCGGAAGCGCGTCGCGTCCTTCGTGTAATCGCGGACCGTGTAACGGGCGTTGCCGATCTTGCTTCCGGGACAGGAGTAGAGGCAGACGATGCAGCCCGACTTCCACTTCGGAATGTTGGCGGCGTTGCCGCCGAAACGCATCTCGAGCCCGCGCCCGCCGCTGTCCTCGAGGACCGAGGCGAGCGGGACGAGATCGGCCCGCGCGGGCAGGCGCAGGAGGACCTCGACGGCCGGACCCGCGATGACCGTGTCGGCCGCGGGGTCCTTCGGGTTCTTTCTCTCCTCCCAGGCTTCCATCGGCAGGTTGTTCCCCGGCGTCGCCCGGAGGCTCTGGAAGGCCTCCAGGACCTGCGCGTCGGAGACGTCGGCCTGCAGGAGCGCCGCGCGCGCCATCCGGCCGTCCTTCGAGACGACCGCGTGATAGCCCGGCATGGTCCATCCCGAATCGAATGCCTTCGCGTTGACCACGGCCGTGAACTCGACCTCGTTCGGAGCCCGGACGACGATCCGCCCCGCCGCCCGCTCCTCCGCTCCGCAGGTCGCGGAAACCAAAACGATCGCTAACGCCGTCGGGAGACTCTTCCAGCAGCCTGGAGAATGCATCGGCAGATTCAACCGTTAAGAGAGACAGGATAGTCCCGGCCCACTTGGAACCCTGGACCCTGGACCCTGGACCGAACACATGCCAATCGAACGAATTCTCAATGCGCGCGTCCCCGTCAAAGTCTGGACCGACCGCATCGAGCCGGAGGCGATCGAGCAGCTGAAGAACACGGCGTCGCTGCCGTTCGTCTTCAAGCACGTCGCGGCGATGCCGGACGTCCACCTGGGGATCGGCGCGACCGTCGGGAGCGTCGTCGCGACGACGGGAGCGGTGTGCCCCGCGGCCGTCGGCGTGGACATCGGCTGCGGAATGATGGCCCGCAAGACCGCCATTCCCGCGGATCGCCTGGACGGCGTCGGCCTGAAGAAGCTCCGCCACTCGATCGAGCGCGAGATCCCGGTCGGCTTCGAGCAGAAGCGCGAGCCCTTCGACGGCGCGCTCGCGTGGATGCGCGGCCGCGGGAAGCCGCACGCCGCCTCCGACGCTCTCGTGGCCAGGGCGCTCCACCAGCTCGGCACGCTCGGCGGCGGCAACCACTTCATCGAGGTCTGCCGCGACCGCGACGACGGCCTGCTCTGGCTCCTGCTCCATTCCGGCAGCCGCAACATCGGCAAGACCGTCGCCGAGATCCACATCGGGAAGGCGAAGAGCGTGGTCAAGAGAATGGCCGAGAGCCTGCCGGACCCGGACCTCGCGTACTTTGTGTCAGGGACCCCGGAGTTCCGCGAGTACCGCGAGGACGTGGAGTGGTGCCAGGCCTTCGCTTTCCAGAACCGCGAGATCATGATGGATCGCATCCTGCGGCAGGTGGCCTACGCCCTCGGCTTCGAGGGGGATGCGGCGCGGCTGGGCATCACGACGTCGGTCAACTGCCATCACAACTACATCGCCGACGAGGTGCACTTCGGCCGCAAGGTGCTCGTCACGCGCAAGGGCGCGATCCGCGCGGGACGGGGAGAGCTCGGCATCATCCCCGGCTCGATGGGGACCGGCTCCTACATCGTGCGCGGCCTGGGCAATGCCGATTCCTTCGAGAGCGCGCCGCACGGCGCGGGCCGGCGGATGTCGCGCAACGAGGCGAAGCGCCGCTTCACGAAAGAGGACCTGGAGAGACAGACCGAAGGGGTCGAGTGCCGAAAGGATCGCGGCGTCCTGGACGAGATCCCGGAGGCCTACAAGCCGATCGGCGAGGTGATCGAGAAGTCCTCGGATCTCGTCGAGGTCGTCGCGGGGCTGAAGCAGGTCGTCTGCGTGAAAGGGTGACGGAAGGCAAGTCACCATTCACGTTTTCGTTCGAATCGCGCTACACTTGTGCCTCGAAGATGAGGCCGGCGCGACGGGCGCGGTACGAACCTCGCGAACTTGACGCGGCGCAGCCTTCTCTTTTTCCAGGGCTCCCTCCGCCGCCGCGCGTCCAGCCGGCCATCCGCCTGACCGAGGCGAACGTGGCACGGACGGTGCCTCCGCGCACGGCGGGGGTCTACTTTCTGAAGAGCGTCGGTCCGGGAGGGACCGTCGCCGAGCGCGTCGGGCGCGACGACGTGGACCTGCGCCAGCGCCTCCTTCAGCACGCCCGGGAGGGGCACGCCAACGTCCTCTTCGGCTGGATGCTCGCCGCCGACGCCAACGAAGCCTACCGTCTCGAGTGCTACCTCTGGCACGCCCAGGGCGGCTCCTGGTCCAGTCTCGCAAGCGACTCTCACCCCCAACCCGTCGATCCCATCCCCTTCCTCGGCTGCCCCGACTGCGACGACGTCGCTCCGCGCTAGCGTGGGATCTGCCCCGTTGGGCGCACTCCCCTGTCATCCTGAGCGAAGCGAAGGATCTGCTCAGCCACGCGTGTTCGCGCGACAGGCGGACGAAAAAAAGAGCCCGCCCCGGCCGGCCAACCGGAGCGGGCAAACTGATGGAGGTCCGCTTCGCCGTTACGGATCAGTTACGTGTCGATCGGGAAGGTCGCTGCCCCGGATCCAGGGTCGCCGGATCAGGCCATCCACCGGCCCGGTTCGGACACCCATCACGAATTCGATGGCTTGTTGAGGCTCTGTTCTTAGTCGGCGCGCAATGCCGAGTCAAGAAACAAAGGTGGCCACACCGGGATGGCCGCTTTTGGCAGCAGTTTGGATCCTTCCGAACGGAAATCATGCTTTGACCCCTCTCCACGTCCGCCTCGATCTTCCTGGAGATTGAGGGCTTTACCTCATTGACAGGCTCGGCGATGGCACAGACTAATTGCGCTGGAGCGAGGTCGAGTTGTCATGAAATCGGACGACCCTCCGTTTGTTCGCCGCGGAGGCGAGTCTCCAGCCGGCAAGTCCGAGTCGGAAACCGTGACGCGCCTGGAGTCGTGGGAAGAGATCGCCGCTTACCTGCGGCGCAGCGTTCGCAGCGCGAGGCGATGGGAGAAGAAGGAAGGGCTTCCCGTTCACCGCGACGTCCAGAGTCGAGGCGAGTCGGTCTATGCCTACAAAGAAGAGCTGGACGAATGGTGGACGAAGGACGCGCGGATGGAGCCGGGTCGGAGCGGCCGGCTCGATTCCTGGAAGGAGATCGCCGCGCACCTCGGCTCGAGCGTGCGGAGCGTGAGGCGCTGGGAGAAGGAGGAAGGGTTGCCGGTCCGGCGGCACGTTCACGACAAGGGGGACTCCGTCTACGCGTTCCAGAGCGAGCTCGACGAGTGGTTGAGCAACCGGAGCAGAGAAAGCGGCCGGGAGCATTTGCCGAGGAAATCGCACTAGATCCCACCGTTTCTGCCCGCGCCTCCGGCGCATGGATAATGCGCGCCATGGACGGCACGGCGATCGTTCTCTGCGGCGGCCGTTACGCGACGGTCAACGGCAAGACCGCCCACGGGCTCGTGCGCGGGACCGACCGGTACCGGATCCTGGGGGTCGTGGATCCGCCGACGGCGGGGAGGGACGCGGGAGAGGTGCTGGACGGGATCCGCCGCGGCATCCCGATCGTCGCCTCGATCGACGAGGCCGTCGCAAGCGCGACCTCGAAGCCGGACTACGCGATCGTCGGGATCGCGACGCACGGAGGGCGCATGACCGCCGAGATCCGCGCGTCGCTGCGCGAGGCGCTCGAGAAGGGAATGTCGGTCGTCAACGGCCTGCACGAGTTCGCCTCCGACGACGCGGAGCTCGCGGGCCTCGCGGGCAAGAACGGCCTCACGATCACCGACGTCCGGAGGGTCCCGCCGCGCACTGAATTGCACTTCTGGACGGGAGGGATCCTGAAGCTTGCGACGCCGCGCGTCGCGGTCCTCGGGACCGACTGCGCGCTCGGCAAGCGCACGACGACGAAGCTCCTCGTCGAAGCGTGCCGGCGCGGCGGCCTCGCCGCCGAGTGGATCGCGACGGGGCAGACCGGGTGGCTGCAGGGAGCTCCCTTCGGCTTCGTCCTCGACGCGCTACCGAACGACTTCGTGACCGGGGAGCTCGAGCACGCGATCCTCTCCTGCGCGCGCGAGCTCGCCCCCGAGGTCATCTTCCTCGAGGGGCAGTCCGCGCTTCGGAACCCGTCGGGTCCCTGCGGCTCGGAGCTCGTCCTCTCCGGCGCCGCGCACGGCGTCATCCTGCAGCACGCGCCGGGGCGCGTCTTCTTCGAGGGGCACGAGAAGGAGGAGTGCCGCATCCCGCCGCTCCAGGAAGAGATCGAGCTCATCCGCCTGCTCGGCTCGCGCACGCTGGCGCTCGCGTTGAACGGGCAGTCTCTGACGGCGGAGGAGCTGCGCGAGGCGCGGCGCGCGCTCGAGCGCAGGCTCGGGATCCCCGCCGCTCTTCCCCTCGAGGAGGGCGTGGACTCTCTCGTCCCGGTCGTCCGGGAGTACCTGCGCGAGGAATCCGCGTGAGGATCGTCTCGGCTTCGAGCCGCGTCGAGGCGCTGGGACTGACCCGTCCCTACACGATCGCCTTCCGCCGCATCGAGTCGGTCGAGAACGCGATCGTGCGCCTCGAGACCGATTCGGGGCTCGTCGGCATGGGCGCGGCGTCCCCCGAGCCGAAGGTGACCGGAGAGAGGATGGAAGACACCCGATCGGCGCTCGAGCGGGAGCGGCTCGGGTGGCTCATCGGCCGGGAGGTCTCCGATCCGGGGCCAGCGCTCGAGCAGATCGAGGTGCGGATGCTCCCGGCGCCGGCGGCGCGCGCGGCCGTGGACATGGCGATCCACGACCTGGCGTCAAAGGAGAGGGGCGTGCCGCTGGTCGAGATGCTGGGGCGCGCGCACGACGCCCTCCCCACATCGATCACGATCGGCATCAAGCCGCTGGAAGAGACCCTCGTCGAGGCCGCGGAGTACGTCTCGCGCGGCTTTCGAATCCTGAAGGTCAAGATCGGGCTCGACCTCGACCGGGACCTCGAGAGGCTCGCGCGCCTGCGCGAGAGCGTCGGGGCGCGGATCGCGATCCGCGCCGACGGCAACCAGGGGTATACGGTCGAAGAGACCCTTCGCTACTTTCGCGAGACGGCCGGCCTCGATCTCGAGTTCCTCGAGCAGCCGCTGCCGGCGGCCCGGGTCGAAGAGATGCGCGCGCTGCCGGAGGAGATCCGCGAGCGGATCGCCGCCGACGAATCGCTCCTGACCGAAGGGAACGCGCGTTCGCTCGCCGCTCCGCCTCGCGTCTGCGGGATCTTCAACATCAAGCTGATGAAGTGCGGCGGCATCGCGCCGGCCCGGCGCATCGCCGCGGTCGCCGAGTCCGCCGGGATCCGCCTGATGTGGGGATGCATGGACGAGAGCCGCATCTCGATCGCCGCGGCGCTTCACGCGGCGTTCTCCTCTCCCGCCACGCGCTATCTCGACCTCGACGGCTCGCTCGACCTCGCCCGCGATGTGGCCTCGGGCGGGTTCGTCCTCGAGAACGGAGTGATGCGGACGACGAGCGCGCCGGGACTCGGGGTTACCGCGGATCGATGACGACGGCGTTGGACGGGGCCGTCGCATCGACTTGCTGGATCGCCGCCCTCTCATCTCCTCGCAGGAGAGGATGTCCGTTGTAGCCTTCCCCGCGATGCGTCGTTCTCTCGTTGCGTTGGCGTTCGGGCTTTGTGCGGCGGGCTTCGCCGGGGCGCAGCCCGCGAGCGCTCCGTGGCGCACGATCGAGACCGCGCACTTCCGGGTCCACTTCCCCGCGCCGTTGGAGGCGTGGGCGGCGCGGACGGCCTCCGCGATCGAGGCGATCCACGCGCGCGTGACGGACTTCGTCGGCTACCGCCCTCGCCGGCCGATCGACGTCCTGGTCCAGGACCCCGAGTCGGACGCCAACGGGATCGCCTACCCGTTCCTCGACCGGCCGGTGATCGTGCTCTGGACGTCTCCGCCGGAAGCGGAGTCGAGCATCGGCCAGTACGACGAATGGTTCCGTCTCGTGACGACGCACGAGATGGCGCACATCGTTCACCTGACGCGGCCTCGCAACCGACCCGGCCTCGCCGAGAAACTGCTTCCGATTCCGATCGGGCCGGTCCTGCTCAATTCTCCGCGCTGGGTCATCGAGGGGTACGCAACGGTCGTCGAGGGCGCTTTGACGGGCACGGGACGTCCGGGCTCGAGCTACCGGGCGATGGTGCTGCGGCGGCTCGCGATCGAGGGGAAGCTCCCGTCCTACGGGGCGCTTTCTTCCACGTCCGGCTGGCTCGGCGGCTCGATGGCCTATCTCGTCGGCTCGGCCTATCTCGAGTGGCTCGAGAAGAAGGAGGGGCCGGGCTCCCTCCAGAGGCTCTGGAAGCGGATGGCCTCACGCCGGGGCGGGAGCTTCTCGGCGGCGTTCCGCGGGATCTTCGGGCGGTCGCCGGCGGATCTCTACGACCGGTTTCGCGCCGAGGTGACGGCGAGCGCGGTCGCGCAGGAGAAGCGCCTCGAGGGGGCAGGTCTTTCGGAAGGGGAGCTTTGGCAGCGTCTCGAGGGGGGGACGGTCTCGCCGCAGGTCAGCCCGGACGGCGCGCGGATCCTCGTCCGCCGCGACCCGCGGCGCGGCCGGAGCTTCCTCGCGATCTGGACCGTGGAGGAGACCGAGGAAGAGCGCCGGGCGTCCGAGCGCCGAAAGGAGCGGGAGCGGGAGCTTCTCAAGGACGTCAACGAGGTGGCGGACAAGCCGCTCGTGCCGCGCCCGCGCGAGCCGAAGTGGCGCCTGCCGCGCGAGAACGGATACTCCGCCGAGAACCCGCGGTGGATGCCGGACAGCCGGCGCGTTCTCTTCGCGCGGCGGGCGCCCGACGCGGAAGGCGTGCTCCGCTCCGATCTGTACCTGTGGGAACCGGAGACCGGCGGCGTTTCTCGCGTGACGCGCGGCGCGGACATCGCCGGCGCCGATCCCGCGCCGGATGGAACGTGGGCCGCGGGCGTGCGCAGCCGCTACGGCAGGACGGAGCTCGTCCGCGTGGACCTCGCGTCGGGGACCGCGAAGCCGATCGAGCCGGCGCCGGCGGATGCCGATCGCTGGCTCGTCTGGAGCCATCCGCGCGTCTCTCCCGACGGGCAAAGCGTCGCGGCCCTTCTCCACCGGGAAGGACGGTGGCGCCTCGTCCGCGTTTCGCTGCAAGGGGAGGTCCGCGAGATCGCGTCGGCCGGCTCTCCGGTCGGCCCGCCGGCCTGGAGCGCGGACGGTTCGTGGATCCTCGTCGCGACCGACGGCTCGGGAATCTGGAACCTCGTCTCGTTCGAAGCCGGCGCCGGGAGCGAGGGCGCGACGCTGACGCGGGTCACCGGCGGCGCCTTCTCGCCCGCGCCGTCGCCCGACGGACAGTCTCTCTTTTTTCTGCAGATGACCGCGAAGGGCGTGGACCTGCGCCGCCTGCCGCTGCCTGCGAAATCGTTCGCCGCCGCCGAGCCCGCGCCGACGGGAACGACGTTTCCAGTCCTGCCGCCGCCAGCGGCCAGGGAGAGCCCGCCGCTGCGCCTGTCCGAGGTGGGACCTTCCGTGCCGTACCGCGCGCTCCGGACTCTGGTCCTCCGCCTCTCCTCCGGGTTCTCGATGGGACCGGACGGAAGCTCCTTCCAGCTCGGAGTCGAAGGCTCCGATGTCGTCGGGAGGCTGCGGTGGGCGGCGCTCGCGGCGGCGGGAAATGCGGCGGGACCTCGCGGGGGCTCGCTCGCGGGCGCGTGGCTCGGGCTTCCCGTGGAATTGCGGCTGCAGCTCTTCTCCGCGCTGGAGAAACCGGGGAGCCAGCGCCTCGTGCCGCGTCCGGAGCTCGACGAGGAGAGGCGCGGAGGCTATGCCGCGGCGGCGTGGGGAAGGCCGTTCTCCTGGGGCGGCGTGCGCCTGGAGGCGGGCGGAGGGTGGACGCGTGTCGAAGCCCCGGGCCTGGCGACCGACTTCGATCGCGGGCTCGGATCGTTTCTCGCTCGCGCGAGCTTCCGGCGGACGCGCGGAGAGTCCGGCGTCGCTCTCGACCTCGATCTCGCGGGCTCCTTCGGAAGCACGGACGGGGCCTCGTGGAGCCAGAGCGTCGCCGCGGCGCGCGTGCGCGGGTTAACGCCCGCGGCGACCGTCGTCCTGCGCGCGAGCGGCGGCGACACGGGCGGCTCGCCGACGCGTTTCGATCTCTTCGCGCTCGGCGGCGCACCCTCGGCGATTCTGCCTCCCGGCCTCGACCGCAACCGCGTCGAGAGCCCCGCGCTCCCCGCGGCGGTCCAGTTGGGGGAACGTTTCGAGGCGTATCGCGCGGAGCTTTCTCCGACCGGCTCGCCGCTCGTTCTCTACGCCGAGCGACTGCGCGCCTGGAACTCCGGATCGGAGAAGCCGGATTGGATTCGTCTGGAAGGCCTCGAGCTGCGCCTCGACCGCCTCATCCCCGCCGACGTCGCCGGACCGCTTTCCCTCTACGCCGGGATCGCCCGCGTGCGCAGCGTGGAGCCGCGCTTCGACTCGATGCGCGGCTATGCGGGTCTGGTCTTCCGGCCATGAGAAGGCCGCTGTTGCGTGGCCCGCGGGCGACGTCTCCGGTGTTGTAGGGGAGGCGCTTGCGCCTCCCGCCTCCGGTCGTCATCGCCGCTTGTCGCCGGCGAGCGCGATCGTTGAGATGCGTCGAATCCGGGTGTGGGGCGGTCTCGACGTCGTGGCGTGGTCGAGAGGGGCGGGAGGGGCAAGCCCCTCCCCTGCAAGTAGGGGAGATGGTCGGCCGAGACGTCAGTCGTCGTAATACTGGCGGGCGTTGACCTCGCCCTTGAGGGAGTCGAGCTTGACCTCGATCGAGTGCCTCCCCCGGGGACCGTCGGGCTTCTTGAAGACGAGGACGTAGCGGCCGGAGATCGCGCGGCGCACGCGGTCCATCGCGAGATTCGGGAAGAGATGTGTCTTCTGGTAGGTGCCGCCGGTCAGGTCGGAGAGATTCTGAAGGTGGACTTCGAGCGAGTGGTAGTCGGCATCGGTCACGTCGAGCGTGAAGATGTTCGTCCGCGCCGCGGCGAGGGCGCGCAGCGCGTTGCCGAAGTCGCGGCGTTCCGTGGAGTTCGGTCCGGTCATGCCGCCGACAGTCGAGAGGCCCCATCCGAAGAAGAGCATCGTCTTTCCGCCGGGAATCGGGGCGAGCGCGCGCGCCAGCACGAAGAGCCCGCGCTCCGGCGTCGCGGCACCCCGCGCCGCGTCGAAATCGAAGTGGTCGGCGATCGAGGGGAAATCCGCGGATTCGGCGGGGGACGGCTCTCCCGTGCGGATGGCATCGAAGAGGGCCGCCTGGATCTTATGGCGGTCGCTGGTGAAGTCCTGGCGCAGCTTCAGGTGCGAGTCGTACGAGACGACGGCGACGCGGTCGGTGGGAAGGAGGTCCTCCAGGAACCGGCGCGCCTGGAGACCCATGCGCAGGAGACCGATGAGCCTCGACGGCTCGAAGCCCCACTGAAAGAAGAAGACGATCATCCGGCCCGGAGCCGCGAGCGCGACGGGGCTCCCCGGCGGCGCGGCGGCGAAGGCGTCCCCGACGGGCAGCTCGGGGAGGCCGGCCGGGATCCAATCGGCCGATTCGACATCGACGGGCCTTCCGTCCACGCGCACCCGGAATTCGGCCGGTCCCAGTTCCGGGATCACGTCGCCGTCGCGGTTCGTGACGTAGGCGTCCACGATGACCCGCTCGACGCGCGCTTCCTCCCGATAGCTCCCGGGCCGCACGGGCGTCTGGGCCACGGCCGACGCCGCGGCCGACAGAGCGGCAAGGAGCCCGGCGGCCGTCCGCTTGGAGAGGCTCACGCAGAAAAGACTACAGTACGTTCCGGCCCGCCAGCCCGCCAAAGTAAGATGCGGCGCGAAGGAGGAGCGTCATGCGCAGCGCGTTGAAGTCCATCGGGGTGTCGCTCGCGGCAGCCCTCCTGCTCCTTTCCGCGGCGACCGCGGAATCGCAGAAGAAGCCGCTCGACGGCAAGACGTTCACGGGAACGATGACCCAGAAGGGGAAGACGAAGGCGGACAGAGACACGTTCGTCTTCCAGGACGGGAAGTTCCGCTCGACGGCGTGCGACAAGTACGGATTCGCCGAGACCGCGTACACGGCCGCCGGGAGCGACGTCTCCACGGTCTTCGAGGCGGAGGCGAAGAGTCCCGAGGAAGGGACGATGCGATGGAGGGGGACCGTCAAGGGGGACACGATCGAGGGCACGGCGGTCTGGACGAAGGTAGGCCAGACCGAAACCACCTACACGTTCCAGGGGACCCTGAAGAAGTAGCGTGAGCGAGGAACCCGAGCCATTCTCCGAGGCCTACGAGACGCTCGAGAAGCTGCGAGCCCTCGCGGCGACGTGGAACGACTCCCCGCCGATGCGGCAGCTCGGGGCGCGGCTCGAGTTCGACCGCGTGGACCGCGTGAGAGCGGTGATCGATCCGGTCCTGCCGCACCACCGCGGGGGAATGGGGACCGCCGCCGTCAACGGGCCCGTGCTGGCCGGCCTCTTCGACCTCGCGATCGGCACCGTCGGCTGGCTGACGCGTCCCGATTCGCGCTCGGCCACGGTGACTCTGGCGATGACCTTCCTCCGTCCAACACGCGGCGACCGCGTCGTCGTCGAGGCGCGGCTTCTGCGCGCCGGCATGAACCTGACGTTCGCGGCCGCCGAGGTCTTCGACGAGCGCGGCGAGGTCACCGCGCGGTGCGAAGGCACCGTCGCCGTCGCCCACGGCCGGTTTGAATCCAACGACTTCTACGCCGCCATGCGCGGGTCCAACCCAGTGTCATCCTGAGCGAAGCGAAGGATCTGCCCTTCCAGTACGAGAGGGCAGATTCTTCGTCGCTCCGCTCCTCAGAATGACAGGGGAATCTGATCAGCGATCGCGCAGCGCGGCGGTTGCTTCGCGGACTCTGGCGGCGAGGGCTTCGATGGAGTCGGCGGTCTTGCGGACGTTCCCCTCGACGTCGGCGTACTGCTTTTCTTCGATCGCCTCGCGCACGGCGGGGAGCGTCTTGACGTCGTAGCCCGTGTAGAAGCCGGGCGCGTAGACGTAATGCTTGAACCAGGGGCGGCGGGGGAGCCCTTCCTCGCGCGTCAGCGTCCGTTCGGCGCCTCGCAGGAGCGCGTTGACGCTGGCGATCCGCGCGCGGTCGGGGGCGCGAGTCGACGCGAACCCCGACTCGTACTCCTTCGCCGCCGCCGAGAGAGAGGACGACGCCGTCTCGAGGGGGGAGAGATCGAAGTCTGGCACGGGCGGCTCCTTCGCCGGGCGCGTGAAGGGGAGCCTCGGATCCGCGATCGCCTCGGGGACTCCCTCGTCGATCTTGCGGTTCTGCTCCTCGGCCGATTCTCGACGCTCCCTGGCGAGGTCCCGGACTTCCTTCACGTAGCGGGCGACGGCGTCGGAGATCCCGGTGAAGTCAAGCGGCAGCACCTCCGCGTCCGCCAGCCGCATCACGATCGTCCCGGCCGTCAAGGCGAGCGCCCGCGCGTACGAGAAGTCCGTGTCGGAGAAGCGGGTGAACCAGGTGAAATCGTCGTAGATCGAGTGATAGACGCCCCCGCCGCTCTCGCCGCCGAAGCCGAGGTTGAGAGACGCGATCCCGAGGTGATCGACGAACGTCGTGTAGTCGGATCCCGATCCCAGCGCGCCGATGCGCAGGTTCGTCCGCTCGCGGGCATCGCGCCGCTCCTCCGCGTTGCGGGCCTCCTCGATCCGCCGGAGTCGCAGCCGCCGCAGGAGCGGGATCTTCTTCTCCGGATCGTCGACCTCCGAGGCGGCTTCGTTGACGAGCGTCTCGAGAGAGTGCGATCCACTGGCGTTGAAGAAGCCCCTCCCGCACGAATCGCTGTTGATATAGGCGACCGCCTTGCTCTGCAGCTCCGCCGCGTGCGTCTCGGCCCACTCGGTCGAGCCGAGGAGTCCCGGCTCCTCCCCGTCCCAGGCGCAGAGAAGGATCGTCCGCTTCGGCCTCCACCCTTCCTTGACGAGAGTCCCGAGGGCGCGCGCCTCCTCGAGCAGCGCGGACAGGCCGCTGACCGGGTCGCTCGATCCGTTGACCCAGGCGTCATGGTGGTTGCCCCGGATCACCCACTCGTCGGGATACACCGATCCGGGGATCTTCGCGATGACGTCGCGCACCGGAGTGATCTTCCAGTCGAAGGAGACCTTGAGATGCACCCGGGCCGCACCCGGGCCGACGTGGTACGTGATTGGGAGAGCGCCGCGCCATTCCCTCGGCGCGACCGGTCCCGTAAGCGCCGCGAGGAGCGGCTGCGCGTCGCCGTAGGAGATCGGCAGGACCGGGATCTTCGTCAGCGTCTTCGCGTCCTTCAGATCGAAGCGGGCGTCCGGATTCGTCGCGCCCACGCCCGGAGTCAGAGGATCTCCCGCGTAGAGCGGCCCGTCCGAAACGCTCCCTCGCTGGACGCCCTGCGGCGGCCGGTACGGTCCCGCCGGGTAGACGTCCCCTTCGAAGTAGCCGTCGTCGCGCGGATCGGAGTAGATGATGCATCCGACCGCGCCGTGCTCCGCCGCCACCTTCGGCTTGATGCCACGCCAGCTCTGCCCGTACCGCGCGAGGACGATCTTGCCGCGCGGATCGACGCCGAGACGGGCAAGCCGCTCGTAGTCGGCGGGAATCCCGTAGTTGACGTAGACGAGCGGCGCCGTCACGTCCCCGTCGATCGAATAGACGTTGTAGGTCGGAAGCTGCGCCGCGGTCTGCGAGGAGGTGGGATCGCCCGCCACCGGCGTCTCCGCGAGCGACGCGCGGAAGGACGTCGGCTCGGTCATCTCGAGGACCCGCTCCTTCGGCGTGGAGAAGAGGGGATAGAACGTTTCGATGGAGGCATCGAGCCCGAACTCGCGGAACCTCGCGAGAATCCACCGCGCGTTCTTCTCGTCGGCGGCGGAGCCGGTGTGGTGCGGCTCGGCCGAAAGGATGCGGTTGGACTCGCGGATCGCGGAAGCCTGCGGCAGCGAGCGGTAGCGCTCTTCCCATTTCCGCTCCGCGTCGGCGCTGTCGCCGAAGAATCCGCGCGGACCGGCAAGCGCGGGGAGCAGGAGCAGAGCGGCCGCGAACTTCGTCGCAGGTGTCATTCCTTCGAGGATATCAATTGCCTCTCGCGGCCGTGTCGCTTACAATTCGTGCGTTGACAGGAGAGCGGAGGCGAGGATTTCCCGCTCCGTGAACGCTTCGGAGGTCGGCGTGTACGACTTGACTCCGAACGCAAGGCTGATCCGACCCTCCGGTCGTCGGGTCCGGCCGTTCCGCGAGTCGTCCCGATGAGACTCGTCTGGTCGCAGCCCTCCGCGCCCAACGGCCGACCCCGGAGTCTCCTGCTTCTGGCGGTCATCTGCATCTTCCTGGGAGGTGTTCTCTCCGACCGTCCGGGAATCGTGGATAGCCCGAGACCCGTCCGCGCCGCGGCCGCGAGCCTGCTCCTGACCGGAGTGCTCCTCTTCATGGTGGGGGGCGCGGGTCTCGCCCTTCAGCGCGGTCGCCGGTCGAGGCCGCGCCTCTCCCTGGCTCCGCCTTCACCGTCCGATCCGGATCCTTTGTCCTCATTCCAAGAGGAGGAACAGCGGTGAGCGAAGAGAACGTCGTGCGTTTTCATCCTTCTCCCCGGGCCGGGATGGCTCGCCGCGGAGCGCCGGACAAGACGCAGCCGCGGTCCGGCACCGTGGAAGTGGAGTGTCCCTTCTGCGCTGCCGTGCTCTGCCTGGAGGCCGGAGCAATGGCAATGAGGCCCGAGGTCCTCTGCGCCGGCTGCGATACCACGATCCCGATCGGAGAGGTGGTAGGCGGAAGGTGGAAGGTGGTAGGGCCCTGACCGTCGCTTCGCGCGCTCCGCGCCGATTTCGCCCTTCGGGCTCATCGCGCTCTGGCGCTTCGCTCCCTCGGCGCGAGGCTCCTCCTCTCTAGGAGACTCCTCGCGCCGCGCGCTCCGGTTGCAGGGTTGGCGCTGTAGGGGAGGCGCTTGCGCCTCCCGCCTATCGTCGCCCCGGTGACCGGAGTCGCAACGATTCGATTACCTCAGCAGACTCCTCGCGCCGCGACCCGGGCCCCGACCACCGAACACCCATCACCTACCACCTGCGGCCGCGTCGAGCGGCCGCAGGTACGCCCACCTCCGCGGCATGTCCCAGAAGACATGGAAGTGAAGAAGAACGTCGAAGCCGAGGCCGCCGTCGTCCCCCCAATCGGAGTCGAAGGAAACCGGAAGGACGGAAACGGACGCGGGAGGAAGAGGAGCCGTCCCCCAACGCAGCTCTCCCGCCACCGAGCCGGGAGCGGCGAGCCCCATCCGGTGCGCCGACTCGGGCGCGAGCAGCAGTCCGGGAGCGGCGCCGTCTCCCGCGCGCAACCGGAGCGTCCCCGAGCCCTGGCGCACGACTGCGACCGGGCGGTCTCCGTCGTCGTCGAGGAGGCCGCGGAAGTACCCGGCCGGCGGCGTCCAGCGCGCGGGATCGTGAAAGCGGATGCGCGCCGCTCCCGGATCGATCTCGACGATCGTCTCGCGGAAGAGCACGCTCCCCGCCTCGGCGTCGGCGCCCTCCGGAATCGAATCGGAAAGCTGGACCCAGAGCGACGGGAACGAGAGCGCCGCGATCTCGAGCGGCCCGGCGCGCGCGAGCTTCCTTCCGAAGACGTCGGTGCGCGGCGAAAGCCCGAGTTTCTGCGCGAGCGCGGGGCGGACGCGGAGGGGTCCGTCGGCGCCGGCGTCGAGCGCGATGCGCACCGCGACGGCGTCGAGGCGCGCGTCCAGCGCCGGGCCACCGCGGACTCCCGCGAGGACGACTTGCGCCGAGGCGTCCGGCCAGCGGGCGGACCATCCGCCGGCTTGCGCGTCCGCCAGTTGGTCGGAGGGGAGGGTGATTGAAGAGATCTCCGCTTCGACCGGCGCTCCCTGTCGCGAGGCGTCGGTGAATCTCCGCGGACCGTGAAATTCGAGATGAAAGCGGGGCGACCGCGCCGCGGCGAGCTCTCCCCGGTTGGAGAAGGTCAGGAGGAGTGGATGGCCTCCCCGGGGCGTCAGTCGGACGGAGACGGTCGACGCGTCGGCCGGCCCGAGAGCGATCCGAGCGTTCTCCAGGTCGTCGAAGAGGTAGGCGCGCCTCCAGAAGTAGGAGCGGGTCAGAAGCTCCGACAACGCCGGCTCGGAGACGACCCGCGTGACGCCGTCTTCGTCGGTCAGAAAGGCCTTCCCCGCCTGGATTCCTCGCGCGGTCGTGCACCCTGCCGAAGTGACCGTTTCCCGGTAGTTCGCGCCGTCCCATTCGATCCGTTCGGTTCCTTCGGAAGCCTCTCGGGAGGGCGGGGCCGAGAGCTTCATCCGGATCACCTGCGCTCCCGGAAGCGGCTTGACGCCTCCCCGGCGGCGGTGGTTCTCGAGGATCCGCCGGGCGACCCGAAGGTCCGACCGTTCGCCGCACGCCATGGCACAGAGCGCGGCAAGAGCGAGGAGAGCCGCTAAACGAATGCCCCGATAACGGTTTAGGCCTCTCGCCTCCGCGGCCGGCTCCGCCGGAGTCCGCGAGCCCGAAACCGCGGACACGCACCGGTCCCGCAGCGAATGCGCCGGCATCTCGACGTTGCCTCCTCGATCGCGGACCGATCTTATCCTCGCGAGAAGGGTTCCCGGACGCCGCCTCGGGCCCGGCGCGACGCGGGCACGCAGAGAGAAAAATAATCGCCGCCCCTCTTTTTTTTGCTTGACGCTCCGCGCGGTGGATAGAATAGCGAGCCAGTTTGAACAAAGCCGGAGACGGCGATTCCAAAAGAAGAAGGGGTAACGAATATGGCAAAAGATTCCGGGAAGGCGCTTTCGAAATCTCAGATCGCGGATCACCTGGCGAAGTCCACCGGGCAGACCAAGCGCGTGGCGACACAGTTTCTCGACGACCTGACGGCGCTCTCCTACAAGGAAGCGAAGAACAGCTTCACGATCCCGGGGGTCGGAAAGCTCGTCCTCGTGAATCGGAAGGCGCGGATGGGCCGGAACCCGGCGACGGGCGAGGAAATCAAGATTCCCGCCAAGCGCGTCGTGAAGTTCCGCGTCTCGAAGAAAGCGAAGGACGCCATCCTGGGGCCGAAGAAGTAGTCGGGATTTTCTCGAGGGAAAAGGCGGTCCCGCGCGGGACCGCCTTTTTTGTTGTGCCGGCCAGGGACGTGCCCTACTGGCTGCGCGTCGTGGTCTTCGTGATCGTCACCTGCTTGGCGAACGGCGCGCCGTTGACCGTGGTCGTGCGGACCGTGACCGTCTTGCCGACCGTCAGGTCCTGAGGAAGCTGCGAATCCTGCGTGACCGTGTAGCGGACGGTCTGATGGTCGGGGCGCTCGATCGTGAGGAACTGCCCCGGCTCGAACGCCGAGACCCTTCCGGTGATCGTGGTCGTCGTCGTCTTCGACATGTCACCCGACGGGCTCGTCTCGGTTCTCTCCGTGGTGGTCTTCATCTGCCCCTCGGGCGTCATGCTGGTGGTCGTGACCTTCGTAACGACCGCGGGGCCGGAGCCGTTGCTCGCCGGCTCGGTGGAAACCGTGACCGTGCGCCCGACCTGGATGTTGTCGGGAAGGACGGCGGCGGGACCGAGCGTGTAGGTCACGACCTTCTTGTCCGGCTGACGGAGAACGATCGTCTGACCCGGCTCGTATTTGACGACCTCACCCGTGATGGTGACGATCCGAGAGCTGTCGGAGCTCAGGACGGTCGTCTGCTTGTTGGTCACCTCCTGGGCGACCAGGAGAGCGGCGGCGGCGCTCATCGCCAACGCCAGGGAAAAGCTGCGCCATTTCATTGGGTCCTCCTTTGCCGCGCGGGCTTTCGTTCGCAATGGCGGCGGCACCGCGCTCAAAACGATCCCCCGCACAATGCGGGAGATCGTGCCGCCGCCGAACAGAGATTCAGGCGGCGGTCTTTTTCGGTTTCTTACTCGAGGCCGCCGGCAGGGCGACCACCGTCGTCACTCTTTCGCCGCCGTTGGACTTGCTGTAGCTGACCTGGACCCGCCCTCCGATCTGGACGGTTCCCTTCATGGCGACGTTCTCGTCGATGTCGAAGGTGTAGTCCTTTTGCTTGGGGCCGGTCACCTTGAGCTTCTTCCCCGCTTCGTAATCCTTCACGATCCCCGTCACGGTCAGTGTCTTCGTCTTGATGGTCCCCTCGGAGGTCTTTTGCTTCGTCGTGCTCTCCACCGACAGTGCTTGTCCGAGCGTGATTCCCGCGGCGAGAAACGCGAGGACCGCGATGCCTCCGATCCAGCGTTTCATGGCACTCCCCTCTGGCGGTACGACATGCGCCGCCGCAAGTGGATAGTTCAAGAATCGTGCCGATCGGGTTATCCTCTTCAAACGATGCCGCGATCGGCGACGTTCCCGGCCGTTCTGTTGTTGTCGCTCTCGTGCGCGCTCGTTCTGTCCGCGTCGCCGGACAAGCCGGCCTGGCCGTTGACGCTGCGGGAAGGACTGCCCGCCACGCTGCCGGGCTATGCGGCCGCGCCGACGGAGAGCCTGCCCGAAGACGCCGAGAACGAGATGGGCTCCTACGTCGAGGTCTCCCGCTTCTTCCAGCGCATCGAGAGCCAGACCTCGACGAAGCAATTTCGCATCGCGGTCCAGGACTATTCGAGTGGCAAGGACCTCGCCGCGTCTCTTCGCGCCGCGATCGCCGAGGCGAAGAAGGCGGGGGGCGTCGACACGCGCGAGACGGAGATCTCCGGCAACAAGACCTTCGTCGTGACGGACCGCTCGACCGGACGGCCGACGACGCTCGTCACCGTGATCGTCCTGCCGTCGCGGCTGGTCCTGGGGCAGGGCGCGAACGTCGCGGCCGACGAGGCGATCCAGCTCATCAAGGCCGTGGACTTCGCGAAGGTCGCCGCCGTCAAGCGCTAGGGGGCTCGGAGGACCGGAAAGTTCCCGCTAAGATAGAGGAACGTGGCCGGGATGACTCGGACACGTTCCTGGGCGGATCGCGCGGGGTTGGGAGGCGAACGTTGAAGACTCGACAGCCGGTCGTTCGGAGCGCGCGGCGAGACGACGGCCCGCGCATCGTCGAGCTCGACCGGGAGCTGGCGCTCTTCGAGAAGCTCCCTCCGCCCGACGACGTCGAGGCCGCGCGCCTCATCTCGTGGATCTTCGATTCGAGAAAGCTCGAGGCGCTCGTCGCGGAGCTCGACGGCCGGATCGAGGGCGTCGCCCTCTTCTACGAGGGGCTCGGCAGTTTCCGCGCCCGGCCGTTTCTGTATCTGGAGGACCTCGTCATCTCCGAAGAGGCCCGCGGCCGCGGAATCGGCGAGGCGCTCATGGCCGCCCTCGCGCGCGAGGCAGTCGCGCGCGGCGCCCTGCGCCTCGAGTGGGTCGTTCTCGACTGGAACGAGCGGGCGATCCGCTTCTACGAACGCTTCGGCGCCCGCCAGCCCAAGGAGTGGGTCAAGTTCACCCTCGACGGCCGAGAGCTCGAAGACCTCGCGAGGAAGTAGCAGGCCCGGCTCTGGTCGTGTTTTCGCGCCGTAGGGGCGGCCGTTTGCGGCGGCCACGCCAAAACGTCGAGCGGCCGACGCGCCTGATGCGGCGCAGTCCTTGCCGATTGCAACGCGGCTCAGGTGAATTTGACATCGTACGTATTTCAAGTACAATAATCCGCAAAATGCGTACGGAGCAGCCAATCCCGACGTCGGCGGGCCCGCGGCGGTGCTCTTTGGAAAGACCCGCCGGCGGCTTCTCAAGTGGCTCTTCACCCACCCGGACGAGTCCTTCTATGTCCGGGAGCTCGTCAAGTTCACCGGGGTCGCGCAGGGCGCCATATCCGGAGATCTCGAAAAGCTGGCGGCCGCCGGCATACTCCGGCGCGACAGGCGGGGCAACCAGGTCTTCTATCAGGCCGACACGAAGTCTCCGATCTTCCGAGAGCTCAAGAGCATCTTCGTCAACACCGCGGGACTGGCCGACGAGCCTCGACGAGCGCCCAAACCCCTCGGATCGCACGCTCCCCCTGGAAATCAAGAGCCTGTTGGCCGTCTTCGACCGCGACCTCGCCGAGGAGCGGGCGGTCATCGAAAACCGGAGACCGACGGAACACCGGCTCCCGATGGAGCATTCCTCTGGGCATCCCAAAGCTAAGTTTCTTTCTCGGCATCGGCTTCCGCAAGAACGAGCCCGCCGTGCTGAGCGAGCCCAGCGACGGCACACGACCTGTGCGGAAGTTCCCGTGGTTCGGTATAGGAATCTGAAACCATCGCGGCCTGAGGTGATGAATGGCTGACGCCCATGCCCTGACGGTTCGGCTTCCAGGCCCCATTTACCGGACCGCGAAGCGGTTGGCGCGCGCCGAGGGTGTCAGCGTCAATGCTCTCGTCAGCGCCGCCATTGCCGACAAGGCGCGGCGGACCGCCGCCAGGCGCCTGTCCCGAGCCTACGATCGGCTCGCAGAAGACGCCGCCGAAGCGAACGTCCAACACCTTCTCGAGGCACAGGTCGAAGCTCTGCTGGATGACTGAGGATTCCGTTCCCCGACGGGGAGAGATCTGGCGCGTGGACTTGAGCCCGGCACGGGGGTCGGAGCAAGCCGGCAGACGGCCCGCTTTTGGTGATTCAGAACGACGCCGGCAATCGGAAGCCCCGCTATCCGAACACCATCGTGCTGGCCATAGCACGAAGGGCAAGCGAGTTCCTTTTCATGTGAGGATCGATCCCTCGATTACCAACGGCCTCCAAGAGACCACGTTCGTGAAATGCGAGCAGATCCTCACGATCGCCAAGGCCCGCCTGACGGGACCGGGCCCATTGGGGCGGATCTCCGCAGGCCAGGTTCGCCGAGTGGAGGCAGCCACGCTTCTGGTCATCGGCATCGGCCCCTGATCACTCCACCATGCCGGCTCGCCCCCGGGTCATCCTTTCTCGGTCTTCCCTCGCCCGATAGATTCGGTCGGAGACTCGACACGAATCCGCAGCTCTGCCGGCTTGAAATGGCGGGCGTTTCCCGTGACGAGTGAGTCCGTTTCGCCCGTGACGGCGACTTCGAGAAACGGAATGTCCGCCGGGTCGGGTCTCCCCTGAGGGGAGAGGGTCAGGGTGAGGGGTTGACGGGTCGCGCGATTGTGTGGCTCGCTTCGGTCGGAGAAGCGGCCCTCACCCCGCCCTCTCCCGCCGGGAGAGGGGGACGAGGACCCTTCATTTCATCCCCTGGGGCGAGGCGCAGGCTCATGACCGCTGACCCCATACGTTTCCCCTGAGTGAGCGACAGAGGCCTTTGTCGCCGATTCGGCGAGAATCAGCGCACGTAGTCTCCCCACCAGGCCGTGAACGAGCTCCAGGCGGGCAATGTCGCGCACGAAGCCGGGCCGTAGCGAAGCTCCACGTGCTCCACGCCGTCGACACTGTGGTGGTAGACGAGCAGCCGATGGATCGCGCCGCCAAAATCGGGAGACGGTATGTCGTAACACGCGTAGCCGCCCACTCCCACGGCCGCCGGGTCGGGATTCCGCTGGCTACCCGGCGTGCGGTCCGGGATGAACACGAGCGGCCGCGCCAGCCGGTCGGCCGCGACGGCGCGCACCGACTCGGAGATGGGGGCGATGGACGCCGGCCAGCCGGCGACAAACTTCGTCCCGACGCCGATCTGCACTTGATTCGCGGGATCTCGATTGTATGGGCTGAAGGAGATGGCGTTCACCTCCGCCGCCATCATGTTCTCGAACGTCAGCGCCGTTACATCCGCCCGGTACCAGGTGCCGAGGAGAGTGCCCTCCCGGTCCCAGTCCGGCCGCCCTCCGGACCCGTCCCCCAGGAGCTTCGCCCGCCACTGAGCGGCCAGCGCCGGAGTCATATAGTCGATGAAGCATCCGGAGTTGACGAACATCTCGCCGGGAAAGGGCTGATCCGGACCCAACGGCGGTACGTGGCCGCCCTCACTAATGTATTGGGCGAAGAACTCCGGCAGGCTCGGGTATCGCAGGAGACCGCTGCCGAGGAAGCTGCCGGCACGCCGCGTATCCACGACCCCGATATCCCAGCTCGTGAAGTAGTTGCGCGTCCATCCAAGCCGCTGTCCCGCGCGGACGCGCACGGGATCGCGCGCGCCGTTGAGTCCCAGGAACAGGATCCGGGAATCGCCGATATCCACCCAACCCGCCGCCGGATCACGCCAGTCCGGGAGCCTGGCTTCGAGCTCATGCAGGTGGTCGTAGTAGCTTGTCACTTGATCGGTATGCTGGATCCAGACCTCGAACTCATCGACGGGTCCGACACCCTGGACCTCTGTCTTCCGCTGCAACAGGGCGACGATCCTGCCGGCCGCCATGGCGTCCACTTCGAAGCGATGTGTGCCGCCATTGCGCGGCGTCACGTAATCGAGATACATGTGATTCACCGGCCGGATATGGCCGCCATCCGGAGCCGGGTTCACGTTGCCGAGCGGGACGACGGCCCCAACTTCATCGAGATCGGCGGGCGGGCGCACGAAGAGGGGGCGCCCGACGCCCGCGGCCGGCCGCTCCGGCTCGGGGACGACCGGGGGCCGCGCCGTTTGCGATTCAGCGGACACCGAAGCGAAGACTCCCGCGGCGAGAACGGCGAAGGACATCAAGCACGGATCAACACGGATCATTCTCGTTCTCCTTGCGCCGCCTTGCTGGACTCTGCCGCGAACTCTATCCCCGGCGGAGGCCGGCCGGCGGACTGCTCTCGTCCCTGACCTGGATGAAGTCACCGGGACCGAGGCTACCAGGACCGTCTCGCCGTTGGCGGCGAAGAACTCGAGCTCGCAGCCGGCCGGCGTCTCTCCAGATGCCGGATGACGCTCGAGGATCGTCCGAGACTATCCGACGGGATGGAGTACCTGGCCCGCGTCCGAACTGCTTCAACAACTGCCGCGCCATTTCGACGGCGTTCGTTCCCTTCACGCCGATGCGAATCAAAATCGCGACCAACTCCGCATCCGTCAGTGCCTGCGCGCCCTTCGACAACAGCCGCTCCCGTGGCCTTTCGTCCCGCGGCCAAGCTGCGATGCTAGTTGTCTTGGTTTTCGGTGCGGACACTCAGTTGGTTCCAGTGAAAGCGTTCACGTTTCGCCCAAAGGGTTAGCGGGGCAGCGCGACCATGGTTTTTTGCTCACTCTGGCCAAACTCATATTTCTCTAGACCCCGCCCGGCGTGGGGACGTCCACCTCGTCCACGATCGCGACGATGAGGGAGCGGACCGGCGCTTTCGGGTCTTCGAGGATCTGGCGTGCGGAGTTGCCCTCGTCATTCACGAGGACGGTCTGACCCACGCCGGCACCGACCATGTCGAGGGCGAGGATGTAGCGCGTGCCGTCGAGGGTTCCGTCGGGCAGGACGGCCCCAACGAGGAGCTGTTTTCGGCCGGCGTAGAAGGGGTGCTGGACGGTGCTGACGACGGTTCCGAGGACGCGGCCGAGGATCACCGGATCACCTTTGTTCTCCCGGCTCGTGTGGGATTGTTGGTGGGTGCTGGTGGAGCAGGGGACGCCCGAGGCGGGAGGGGCGAGCCCCTCCCCTACAGTAGGCCGAGGTCTCGTCGAGGATGCGTCCGAGGATCACCGCTTTACCTTTGCTCTTCCGGCTCGAGGTGATGCTGGTCCACGATCCCCACCACGGCGTGGTCCACCGGGATGAACCACGGCTCGTGCAGGAGCGCGGCCTCGCGGGCCGCTTCCCACGTCACGAGGTCGCCCGAGGAGGCCTGCGCCGAGGCATCGGTGGCGACGAACGGGTCGCCGTCGTCCTGAAGGCCCGCAGTGAGCGGCCGGACGATCAGGAGCTTCAACCCCTTCATTGCCTCGGGCTTCACGGTCGCCACGAGCGTTCCGATGACTCTCCCGAGCTTCATCCCCGGAACTCCTTGAAGAAGCGGCTCGCGGAGCCGAGGGCGTCCCGGATGGCCGGGTCGGCCCGCGGAATCACCGCGGTCGAGGCGCCCTCTGCGCCGGCCTTCTCGAAGGAGCCTCTCGCCAAATCCACCGCCGCCACTATGTCGTGCGTCTCGCCCCAGAGGCTTGCGATGGCCTTCCCGCCAATGCCGTCCCCGACGCGCAGCTCCACGAGGTCCACGAGAGTGCCTTTCAACGCGGCGTCCACGGCGCGGACCAGAACCGGCGGCGTGGCAGCCTGGAGGACGCCGAGCGTGTCGCCGGGGGCGGGCCAGCGGATCGCTCCCACGCGGATGGCCGGAAGCAGGCGTGCTTCGGCGTGGGGGAGGAGTACATCGTCCACACGCTGCGGGCCCGCGGTGTCGAGGGCCCGGCGCCACGCCCGCTCCACGGGCCCGACTTCGCCGCCGAAGAGGATCAGGTAGCGGCCGCAGTGAATCGTGCCAGTCTGGAGGACTTCGACGTCCGCCTCCTTCGCCAGGGCGTCCAAGACGAAGAGGCCCGGCGGGATGTCCCCGAGCAGGAGCATCGCGAGCGCGGGTCCCGGCACGTCACACGATCCGGAACATGTCTACGAGCGTGCAGCGGCGCCAGCGGGAGAAGGAGCGCGGGCTCGTCATCCCCTCGCCCGTCGGAGAAGCGATGGTGAACGAGGTGTGCCCCTCGCCTCCGAAACCGAGGCCGGCGAGGTTGGGCCCGTTCTTCACGAAGATCGAGCAATTGCACCGGCGCGCCATCGCCGAGAGGGCCGCGATGTCGTGCGAGTGCATGGTGGCGGTGTGGAAGTTCGCTCCCTCGGCCGCGACCGCGAGGTCGATGGCCTCGCCCGCGTTCTTGACGCGCGTGAGCGGCAGAACCGGCATCATCTGCTCGGTCCAGATGAGAGGGTGCTCGTTGCCAACCTCCACGAGGACTGTCCGCACCTCGGGCCCCGCCGTGATGCCCAGCTCGCGCAGGATCACGGAGGCGTCCTTCCCGATGTACTTCTTGTTGACCACCGCGTGGCCACGCGGCCCGGCCCCCTTCTCGAAGATCACCTTCTCCAGGCGGGGGAGGTCGGCGGCGGGAAGCTCGTAAGCGCCGGCTCTCATCATCGCGCCCTTCAGCGCGTCCGTGATCGAGTCGACCGCGATGACCTCCTTCTCATCCGTGCAGATGACGTTGTTGTCGAAGGAGTGCCCGAAGACCACGTCGCGGCCGGCCTTTTCGATGTCGGCGGTCTCGTCCACGATGGCGGGCGGGTTGCCGGGCCCGGCGCAGATGGCCCTCTTGCCGGAGTTCATGGCGGCGGCCACGACGGCGCCGCCTCCCGTCACGACCAGCAGCCGGACCCGCGGATGCTTCATCAGGGCGCCCGCCGACTCGATCGTCGGCTCGGCCGTGCAGGCGACCGCGTTGGGCGGTCCCCCGGCCTTCACGATCGCCGCGCCGAGGAGGCGAACCGTCTCGGCGGAGACCCGTTTGGCCGAGGGGTGCGGGTTGAACACCACCGTGTTCCCCGCGGCCAGCATGCCGATGGAGTTGCAGATGATCGTGGAGGAGGGGTTGGTGACCGGCGTGATCGCGCCGATGACGCCGAACGGAGCCGGCTCGATGAGAGCGAGGCCGCGGTCCCCCGTGGTGGCCGCGGGCGTCAGCTCCTCCGGTCCCGGCGTCTTGTTCGTGACGAGGAGGTTCTTCTGGACCTTGTCCTCCACACGACCGAGGCCCGTTTCCTCGACGGCCAGGGCCGCGAGGGCGCGAGCGTTCTGCCGCATGGCCTCGCGCATGGACTCGATGAGCTCGTGCCGCTTGCTCAAGCCGAGGGCGTCGAGGGCCCTCCACGCCACCGCTGACGCCGCGACCGCGTCGTCGAGGCTCGAGAAGACGCCGCCGCCGGGACCCGCGGCCGTTCCCGGCGAGCCAGCAGCGCGCTCTGCCTCCACTAGCATCTCGCGGGCGATGATCTCGGCCAGGCGCCGGATCTGATCGGGGCTATGGGCGCTCATCCGCGTACCCGTGCTCGGAGGAGTGCTT
Organism: uncultured Acidobacteriota bacterium; assembly: GCA_963815865.1. Taxonomy (GTDB): domain Bacteria; phylum Acidobacteriota; class Thermoanaerobaculia; order UBA5066; family Gp7-AA6; genus JAWOLE01. The sequence goes on along the minus strand of CAWFIK010000002.1, from coordinate 528,033 downwards.
CTCGTACAACTGCTGGCCGCCGATCTCCCAGGTGTCCACGATCGCCATGATGACCGCGTCGCAGGGGCGGTCCTTCGTGACCTCGGTCTGGCGCGCGGAAGAGCCGGACGCGTAGAGGACGTACTCGTCGAGGCCGGCGCCGACCGCGTCGTTGGCGACGACGAAGCCTCCCTCCTTCAGGTTCTCGGGGTTCACCTGCCGGAGCAGGAGGAACTTGAGACCCTCGATACGGGAGTCTTTGCGCGTCGCCACCACGGTGCCGACGACTTTCGCCAGGAGCATGGCTAAACCCTGATCTCCGCGTGACCGCGAGGCTCTCCATGGCCATGGCCATGACCCCCTACTTCTTGCCGCCGTGCGACCCGATCTCCTTCTCGACCTCCGACTTGCGGCCGAGCGGAAGGACGAGGTCCACGTTGACGTGCGGGCGCGCGATGATGTGAGTGGCGACGATCTCGCTGACGCGAGACGCCCCGTTCTGCCCCGCGTCTATGGCCGCCTTGACCGCCGCCACGTCTCCGCGGATGACCGCGGTCACGTAGCCCCCCCCCGTCTTCTCGTAGCTGACGAGCTCCACCTTCGCGGCCTTGACCATCGCGTCAGCCGCCTCCACCATCGCCGCGAAAGAGCGGCATTCGATCATTCCCAGTGCTTCGGCCATCGATTCCTCCCTTTTTATTCTGTTCTACACCCGTCCCGGGAGTGTTTTTCGTTTTTCGAGTGGGTCAGTCTGAGCGAGATATCCGCCCCGGGGTCGGGGCCGCCTCCCTCGTCGGCACGCGACGGCCCGGCCGCGACAGGAGACCCGGGCCGTCGCTGGTCGCTCAGTCGCATCAGCAGTGTGGTGACAGGGAGATTTCGTCGTGCTCCTTCGCTCATCGCCTCCTCCGGGAGGCGGCCCCGCCCCCAGGGCTTCAGCTTCGCTAAGCGTGACTGCGAGCCCCGGAGCCGGCGGCGTTTCCCGGAGTCGGTGATGGGTGACGAGCATGGAACGCCGCAACCGGTACCTCGGTGAGAATGCGAGGAACCCTCAGCGCCGGCCGGTTCTGACTCTTGCGGCCGGCCGGCGCGTGCCGACGGAGGGAAACGACGACGGCTCCGGGACGACCTTCTCGCCACGATCGCAAACTGACCCACTATGCGTTTTTCTATAGCGCTCATCAAGCCTTTTGCTCGCGTCCTTTCAGGCCCTGGATCGCCCGCTCGGCCGCGGGAAGCGCCACGTCGATGTCGCGGTCCAGCCCGGCGAGATACACCCTTCCGAACGAGCCGAAGGAGACGATCTCCAGGACCTTGATGTGCGCGGCCTTCTCCGCCTCGTTGGCCGCGAGCGCCGCGTTCGCCGCCGGCTGGCATTCCAGGATGTAGAGCGACTGCCCCGCCACGATCATGTGGCCGTGGCGCGTCCGGTTGATGAGCTGCGTCTGCCGGTCGTCGAGGCCGCGGATCACGGTCGAGGAGAGGATCTGGGGGCGGATGCGATCGTTTTCGCTCTTGCCGATGTCCTGCAAGATGGCTTCGCCCGCGCGGCGCACCTCTCCCTGCTCGTCGTGATGGACTTCCAGGAGTCCGTAGAGACGCTCGACGATCTGCATGCCGGGGGTCACGGAGGTGGCCTTGACCGCGATGTCGGTCAGCCGATTGATTGCTATCCCGGGAGAGACCTCGATGAAGAGGGAAGCCTGGCCGCCGACGGGGAGGAAGCCCCGGGCCACCGTCCCGAGAAAGGCCGCATGCTGCTTCTGGAGCGAATCGAGGAAGACGTAGCTTCTGAGGTCGATCACGGGTCAGTCCCTTCGACCCTTCGGAGCTTCCCGACCGGTGAGCGACTCGATCGCCTGGATTGCCGCGACCGACGCCACGTCGATGTCGCGCTGTTCGCCTCCGAGGTAAACGCGCCCGAAGGCGCCGGTCATCCGGACTTCCACGACGTTGATCTCCGCCGCCTTCTCGGCCTCGTTCGCCGCGAAGGCCGCGTAGGCGGCGGGCTCGACCTCCAGGATGTAGAGCGACTCGCCGGCCACCAGCATCATCCCCTGACGGTCGCGGTTGATGAGTTGCGCCTGGAGAGCGTCCACGTGGCGGATGACCTGCGAGGAGAGGACCCGCGGCTTGATCCGATCCGACTCGTTAATGAAAGCGCCGTGAGGATCGCGGCTCCGGCCTGCCGGACCTCGGCCTGCGAGCGGCTGTGCACCTCGAGCATTCCGTAGAGCCGCTCCACGACCTGCATGCCGGGGCGGACATCGGTCGCTTTCACGGCCACGTCCGTGATGCGGTTGACCTCGATGCCCGGGGAGATCTCGACGATCAGGGCCGCCTCGTAGGCGACCGGGAGAAACCCCCGGGCGACCGTGCCGATGTAGGCCGCGACCTGCGGCTGCATCGCGTCGAGGTAGACGAAGCTTCTCAGGTCCGCCATCAGTAAGCGGCCGCAGTTCCCGCCGCCGGACGCCGCGGCGCCGCGCGCTTCCTTGACGATCTTCACGCCCACCGAGGCTCCGATCCGCGTGGCGCCCGCGGCGATGAGCCTCTGCGCGTCCTCGGCCGAGCGGATTCCCCCGGCCGCCTTGACCCCGAGCTTCTTCTCCACGGCCCGCGCCATCAGCTCCACGTCGTGCGCTGTCGCGCCGCCGGTCGAGAAGCCCGTGGAGGTCTTCACGAAGTCCGCCCGGGCCTTCCGGGCGGCCACGCAGCCGGCCACTTTCTCCTCGTCCGTCAGGAGCGCCGTCTCCAGGATCACCTTCAGGATCGCTCCGCCGTCGTGCGCGGCCTCGGCCACAGTGCGGATGTCCTTCTCGACGTACTGGCGGTCCCCTGACTTGAGCGCCCCGATCGAGATGACCATGTCGATCTCCTTCGCCCCTTCGCGGATGGCGCGCCGCGCCTCCAGCGCCTTGTTCTCGGAGGGCGTGGCGCCGAGCGGAAAGCCCACAACAGTGCAGACGACCGAAGAGCTGTGGGCGAGGCGGGCCGCGCAGCGCCGGACGAAGATCGGGTTGACGCAGACGGACGCGAAGCCGAATTGCGCGGCTTCGTCGCAGAGCTTGTCGATGTCCGAGTACGTGGCGTCGGCGCGCAGCAGCGTGTGATCGATGAACCGGGCCAGGTCCTTCGGCACCTCGCCAATGCCCGGGGCGGCCGACACGCGGCAGCCCGGCCCGACGCACGCGATCACCTCGCGGACGGTCTCCGGACAACGGGTCGCGCAGTGCCCTCCGGCGGGGCAGTCGGCTCCCGCGGCCGCGCATCCCGCGCACGTCGGCGGGACCAGCAGCGAAGGGTTCGCGGCCAGGATCCGCGTGATCCGCTCCACCAGCGAGTCGAAGTCGGGTGAGGTCATGACGGGCGAGCTCCTCGTGCTCTTCGTACTCTTCGGCGCGTTTCGTTCCGTGTCGAGTGCGTCAATCATAGCGACTCGGCGCCTGTGCCGCTCGACGGTGCAGTCCGTGGACAGGAAGACGTCCACGATGCGGAGCGCGAGATCCTCGGCCAGGTATCCGGCGCCCAGAGTCAAGACGTTGGCGTCGTTGTGCTCCCGCGCGTTCTTCGCGGTGGCCTCGTCGAAGGCCATGCCGGCGCGGACGCCCGGAACCTTGTTGGCGACCATGGAGGAGCCGATGCCGGCGCCGTCGATCACGATGCCGCGCCAGGCCCGTCCCGAAGCCACGGCCTCCGCGGCGGCGCGCGCGAAGACGGGGTAGTCGACCGGGTCCGCCGACGTCGTCCCGACATCGAGCACGTCCGTCCCTTTCGACGCCAGGTGCCGTTTGATCGCTTCCTTGAGAGCGAAGCCGCCGTGGTCGGCGGCCAGCACCACGCGTCCGGCTGCCGCCATCCCTACTCCTTGCTCATGAAAGGCTTCGGATTATAGGACCCGACTGGGAGAGGGGGGGACTGGGGGACTGGGGGACTGGGGGACTGGGGGACAGTCAGCCGATTACGGCTAACCGTTGGGGATTTCCCACAGGTCTCGCACGGCGGGATGGTCCCAGGCGATTCGGTACTCGTCGGGATGCGCGGGATCGAAGACCTGCGTCACGACGTAGAGGAGGGCGCAGGGATTCGTCAGGGGCCGGTAGCCGTGGGCGACGCCCGGCGGAATCCGGACGAGGAGGTCGTGGCCCCCTCCCGCCACGACGACCTGGGTCCGACCGCTCGTGGGCGAGTCCTTGCGGATGTCGTACAGCACGACCTTGGCCTTTGACGGGGGAGGGAAGAACCAGATGTCTTCCTGTCCAGGTGATAGTGAAGACCCTTGATGTGCCCGTCGGCGTCCACGACCGAATAGTTGACCTGAGCCACGGGCGCGCCTTCGAAGAACTCGGCGAGGCCGCGGCCGGCCGGATGGTTCGCACGGTCGCGGAAGATCTCGAGGAAGAAGCCGCGGTCGTCGGTCGAGCGGGAGAGGGGAAGGATCCGCACTCCCTCGATCGCGGTCTTGCTTCGGGTAGCTCTTCGGCTGAGCGCGAAACTCGCCGACGATGTCTTCGGGGGTCACGCGAGGATTCTAGTCGAGAGTCGTGGGTCGAGGTCGAGGGTAGTGTCCCAGTTTTATTTTCAGTGGCGGGAAGGACGCCCCGGAGCCGTCGTCATTCCCTCCGGGGCACGCGCGCGCAGGCCGTGATGCGAAGAACCGGCGCGCGCTGAGGGTTCCTCGCAGTCTCAGCCTGGTGCCGGCAGCACTCGTCCAGCTCGTCACCCATCACCCCTACGGGAACGCCGCCGGCTCCGGGGCTCACAGTCCGGCTTTACGCCACGAGGCAGCCCCGGGGCGGGCCGCCTCCCAGAGGAGGCGATGAGCGAAGGAGCACGCCGGAATCTTCCTGTCGCAACGCCGCCGATGCGACTGAGCGACCAGCGACGGCCCGAAGTTTCTCATCGCGGCCAGGCCGTCGCCTGCCGACGAGGGAGGCGGACCGACCCGGGGCGGATGAAAACGGGAAGCTAAAAAAGAAGACGGGCGGTTGTCCGCCCGTCGGAACTTTGGCGCCGGTGGCGCCCTCACCCCGTCCCTCTCCCGGGGGGAGAGGGGGAGGGCTATCTGCTGGCTACCTTGGTCGGCTTGATGTCTCCCTTGGCCGTCCAGGCGATCGTGAAGCCGTTCCTGTGCTCGTGCTTGAACTTGTTCTCTCCGTCGAAATGGTGCGTCGAGTACGCCAGCATGAACCCGTCGTTGGCGTTGGAGAACCAGTACTGGAGGTTCTTGACGACCGTCGGAGCCTTGTCGGGCCCGACCGTCTTGTCGAGCTGGATCTCCGCGAAACCGCTCGCGAGCTTCGCGTGGGCGACCTTCGCCTCGTCGTGCCATTCGATCGAATCGTCGCGCGTCGAGAACTTGCCCCACTTGACCGGGAAGACGATGTTCAACACCTCGCCGATCGCCTTCTTCTGGGCGTCGGAGCTCTTCTTGTCGAAGGTCACGACGGCCCAGGCGGTCGGCATTCCCGGGCCGGGCTTCTTGTGCCACTCGCCCCCGAGGTCGAGGGAGACCCAGACGAGCTGGTCGGAGAGGTCCACGTCCCCGTAGTGGCTCCCCTTGCGGAACTTGTAGACGTTGTTCGCCTCGCACATGTGCTCATCCGCCGAGGGGCCGAAGTAGCAGCTGCAGAAGAGGGGGCAGGAGCACCCCTCGATCGTGTCGGCGGTGACGCTGTAGGTCCTGGCGCGGTCCTCCGGGGTGGCCGCAACGAGCACCGCGACGACAACGAGAGCGAGAATCGGAAGTCCCCTTTTCAGCATGGCTCCTCCTCCTTTTCCGTAGGTCGATCGGCTGACCTTCTACTCCCGGCGGGCGACGAAAGCAAGCGCGCCCTCGGGCCCGAGTCTCCGGTAGTCGTTTCCATCCTCCTTTCGTAGTTGACGGGTGAGAGATAACCCAGGGAAGAATGCCGGCGGCGCGGTTGTAGAAGCCTTCGATGAACTCTAAGACAGCCATGCGAGCTTCGGCCTGGTCGCAAACTTACGTCGTCCAGCAGCTCGCACTCGAGCGTCGCGAAGAAACTCTCGCAGAGCGCATTGTCGTAGCAGTCGCCGATTGATCCCATCGAGCGCGCACACCCGCTTCCCGGCATCGCTTCCCGAAGGCAATCGAGGTGTACTGCGTCCCGTGATCGGAATGATGTACAACCTGAGTCCGCTGCGCTGCGAAAGAGCCATCTCGAGTGCGTCGAGCACTAGCTCGGTCCTCAGATGTGTGGCCATCGCCCAGCCCACGACCTTCCGGCTCCAGGCGTCCAGAACCACCGCGAGAAAGAGAAACCCCGCCCACGTCGAGATGTAGGTGATGTCCGCGACCCAGAGCCGGTCGGGCTCCGTAACCGTGAAGTCCCGATCCACCAGATCCGGTGCCGGACAGCCTTCCGGACAGCGCACCGTCGTGCGAAAACCCTTGCGACGGCTCACTCCCTGAAGCCCCGCCGCCTTCATCAAACGAGCCACCCGCTTGCGGCCGACTCGGGTTCCCTCCTCGGCCAGCTCGAAGTGGACGCGCGGAACTCCATAGGTCCCTCGGGAGCCTTCGTGAATCTCCCCAATCCTCTTCGTCAACGCCGCGTTGGCCAGACTCCGGGCCGAAGGCGCCCGATTCGCCCACGCGTAGTACCCGCTGGGGGAGACTCCCAGCACTCGGCACATCATCGACACCCGGTACTCGGCCTGGTTGCTCTTCACGAACTCGAAGACTTCTCGGGCACAGAGCCGGTCTCCCGAGCAAACCAGGCCGCGGCTTTTGCCAGAATCTCCCGCTCCAGCTTCAGCCGCCGATTCTCACGGCGAAGCTGCGAGAGCTCCTCCCTCTCGGCGCTGGTCAGGCCGTCGCTGGGAAAGTGCTACGCTTTGGTGCCTTTCCGGGAGGTTGGGCCATGAGAAAACGGATCGGATTCGCGGTTCTGCTGGCATGCGCGGCGGCGGTCACGCTCCTTGCCGCCGGGCCGGACGTGCGGGAGCGCAATTTCAAGTTCTCCGTGGACGGCGCGCAGATCGATGGCGTCGTGGGCTACCGGATCTCCTTCGCCCGCAACCCGGTCAGCCGCAACGATTCCCGGCGACTCGACCTCTCCTATTCGCCGGACCAGCGCGTGCTGTCGCTGACCGTGACCCAGAAGGGGTTGAACCGCCTTCAGGACTGGTTGAACGGCGCCACGGACACGCAGTCGCCGTTGACGAAGACCGTCACGATCGAGGCGGACGACAACGAAGGAACCCTTCTCGCGAAGTGGGAGCTCTCCGGAGTCACTCCGAGCACCGTCTCCACCGCCGCGGCGGGAAACATCAGCGAGGTGGACTCGACCCTCGAGTTCATCTTCGACAGGCTGAGGTTGGTCCAGGCAAACGGCAAATGACAGGACGCGCGGCGTCGCGCGGCCTGTCATCCCCTCGCTTCTTTCCTGTCATCCTGAGCGCGAGCGAAGGATCTGCTCCGGCCGCCATCAGCGGATCCGACGAGAGCAGATTCTTCGTCGCTTCGCTCCTCAGAATGACAGCGAGGAGCTAGTGGTCGGTGAGTCCCCGGATCGCTTCCAGGAATCCGAGCGGGGGACGCTCGAACCGGGCGCCGAAACCGGACCGGCGAATGTGCGTCGCCTGGGTGTGCACGACGCTCGCCCGCACCCGGAAGCTTCGCCGGGTGCGCGGCAGGGAAAAAACCAGGTCCACGTAATCTCCGAGGTCGGGAACCCTGGGAGACGAGACGTACATGCCGGCCAGGTTGATCGACTCGACGAACCCCGAAACGTGCTGCTTGCCCCACTTGAGTGAAGTCGGGGCTCCCACCGGAATCCGCGGAGAAATGCGCTGTTTCGCCAGCTGCCGGACCATCGGTGTTTGCTTCAGTCCCTGTCGTGTCGGCGTGCCGCGATAGTAGCAGAATCGCGCGAGCGGACGCCAGAGCCGGAAATCAGATCCGGGCGTCCTTGAAGGCGGGGAGCAGCGTCTTCTCGAGCTTCTGGAAGAGGCGCGCGGTCGCCTCGACGTCGCGGCGGCAGTAGAGCGCGATCTCCCGCAGGCGCCCGGACCGATAGTACGGCCCGACCGAGAAGCCGTCCATGCCATGCTCCTTCGGGCTCTCGACGCCGAAGGCCTTGCACGCGAAGTCGAGATTCCATTTGCGGGCGGCGCCGAAGAAGCTGATCACGTCGAGCAGGTCCGTGTGCGGCTTCAAGGCGTAACGGTAGCCGACGAGGTTTTTCGTGGCCGTGATCCCGAGGAGCGCGCTGCGGAGCATCACGAAGGGGCCGTCGAAGCAGCGGCCGTTGAACGTGACGAAACGATGAAACCGCGCGATCGCCTTCCAGAACTCCGCGAGGAAGACGGGCTCGGTGTCGCCGATGAACTGGAAGAGGCCGTCCGACGACTCCTCCTCCTGGCGCCCGTCGGTCTTCTCGTACCAGACGCGGCCGCGGCGCGTTTCGGGATTCACCATCGCCAGCACGACGATGCGGCCGGTCAGCGGCCAGAGCGAGAGCATCTCCGGCAGGCGCAGCCGCTCCTCCTCCGTCCGAACGTTCTTCTGGAGGTAGGTCCGCTGGGCGTCGTCGAGCGACTCCCAGTCGATGCCGACCGTCTCGATGTCGAAGACCACGCTCGCCATTCTTCGGATCTGATGCTATCCTCTTCGCTTCATCTGATGAAGCGGCTCGGCGTTCGTCCTCTCCACGATCACGGCGTGCCTGGCCGCTGTTCTGCGCCGCGGCCACAACCGAAGAAGGCGCGCGGCCGAGGAGACGCTCTACCGCCATCTGAGCGGCGACCCGGCGACGCTCGATCCGACGACCACGGCCGAGGAGCTCGGCCTCCGCGTCGAGGACATGATCTTCCGCCCGCTCGTCGGGATCGACAAGGACGCGGCGCTTCGTGCCGGCGCTGGCCGCTGTCCTGGGCGGTCTCCTCCGACGGCCTCGTCTACGACTTTCGCCTCGACCCGAAGGCGAACTGGGAGGACGGCTCGCCCGTGACCTCCAACGACGTGGCGTTCACGATCGAGCGCGTGCGAGACCCGAAGGTCCCGGCCAGCAACTGGCGCGCCGGGTTCGAGGACGTCGTCGCGGTCGAGACGCCGGACGCCGCGACCGTGATCGTGCGGTTCAAGACGCCCCTACTCCCAGCGGCTCTTCGATTTCACGCTGCCGATCGTTTCCGCCGCGGCATACGCCGCGCGGCCGACGGAGCATGGACCGCCAGCCGGTCGGGACCGGGCCCTACCGCCTCGAGAGCTGGACCACGAACCAGTGCGATCATCCTCGCGCGGCGCGGACGGACGCGCCGGCGTCCGGCTACCCCTTCGCGAAGATCGTCTTCCGCGTCATCCCCGACAACGCCGTGCGATACCAGGCCGGCGTCCGCGGGCGAGCTCGACGAGTTCCGCGTCACGCGCGACCAGGCGGCGGCGGTCGCAGAAGTCGCCGGAGTTCCTGCGCGAAGAACCGGCTGGTCAAGGCGCCCCAGTTCCTCGTCGTCCCGATCGTCTTCAACTGCCGCAATCCGATCCTGGCGGACAGGCGCGTCCGGCGCGGCCTGACCATGGCCTGGGCCGCGGGAGGACACCGCGCGACGGCTCTACCCGCCCGACGGGGCGAGCGCTCGCGTCGGGGCCGTATCCGCCGCGGCGTGCCGGAGAACGCGAGCGACGTGCAGCCGCCCCCGTTCGATCCGCGGCGAGCGCCCGGCTCCTCGACGAGCGGGCCTGAAGATGGGCCCGGACGGCGTGCGGCGGCCAAGGGGAAGCGCGCCTCGCTCGAGATCCTCTACGCGACGCTGTCCCGCGATCTACGCGAACATCGCGGAGATCCTGCGCGCCGCCTACGCGAAGGTCGGCGTCGAGCTCGTCCTGCGGCCGCTGGACTGGGCCGCCTACACGCAGCGAGTTCGCCGAGGGCGATTCGACGCTGGCCCCGTGGGCGGACAGCCCCTGCCGCCGAACCTCGATCCGCGTACACGTCCTTCCACTCGAGCCAGGTCGCCGCCCGCCGGGGCAGAACACCGGCTTCTACAGGAACCCGGAAGCGGACCGGCTGATGGAAGCGGGCAGCGCGGGAGATGGACCCGCGCAAGAGGCTCGAGCTCTATCGCCGAGATCCACCGGCTGATCGCCGCCGATCCGCCGGCGGACTTCATGTGGGCCGCCGACCAGTACTGGGGCGTCTCGACACGCCTGCAGGGGGTCGAGACGTGGCCGAGCGGCCTCTTCCACTTCCTCCCGGGGCCGCTCGGCTGGCGTCCCGCCGCCGCGGCAGGTAAGACCGCGCGCGATGCCGGCGCCGCTCGACGGGATCCTGGTCCTGGACCTGTCGCGGGTTCTCGCGGGCCCCTTCTGCACGATGCTGCTCGGCGACCTCGGCGCGCGCGTCATCAAGGTCGAGCATCCCGAGACGGGGCGACGTCACCCGCGGATGGGGGCCGCCGCACGACCCGGTGAGCGGCCTCTCCGCGTACTACCTCTCGATCAACCGCAACAAGGAGTCGCTCGCCCTCGACCTCCGACGCCGGAGGGGGCGCGAGTCGGTGCGGCGCCTCGCGCGCGGGCGGACGTCGCTCGTCGAGAACTTCCCGCCGGGAGGGCTCGAGAAGTTCGGCCTCTCGCTCGCGGGACTGCGCGCGGGAGAACCCGCGGCTCGTGACCGCTTCGATCACCGGCTTCGGCCGGACGGGGCCCGACGCCTCCGCCCCCGGCTTCGACCTGCTCGCGCAGGCGGGCGCGGGCTCATGGCGATCACCGGCGACGCGCGAAAGCGGGCCGACGAAGGTCGGTGTGGCCGTTTCGGACCTCTTCGCGGGGTGTTTCACGGCCGTCGGCATCGCCGCGGCGCTGCGCGGCCGCGAGAAGACGGGCGCCGGCACGCACGTCGAGACGGACCTCTTCTCGCGCGACGCTCGCTTCGCTCATCAACGTCGGCCAGTCGGCGCTCGTCACCGGCGAGGAGGCCCAGCCGCACGGCAACGCGCACGCGCAGATCGTTCCGTATCGGACCTTCTCCGCTTCCGACGGCGATTTCGTCGCTCGCCGTCGGCACGGATCCGCAGTTCGCGCGGCTCGCGGACCTGGTCGGCCGGCCGCGAGTGGGCCCGGGACTCCGCGTTTCAAGACCAACGCGGCGCGGCGTCGCGAACCGCGCGGAGCTCGAGGCCTCGCTCGAAGAGATCTTCCGCGCGCGAGCCGCGCGACGCGTGGCTCGTCGCGCCTGCGCGAATCCGGGCGTTCCGGCCGGTCCCGTGCGCGGCCCGCTCGAGGCGCTGCGCGCGGAGACGGCGCGCGCCCTCTCGCGCCGTTCGCGAGTCGCGCGGCGTCGCCGTTCGTCCGCTCGCCGATTCGCGTCGAGGGGCACGAGCCGCACGCTCGAGTTCCCGCCGGCGCTCGACGCCGACGGCGAGAGGCTGCGCCGCGAGTTCGGCCTCCCCGCTTCGCGGCGGGATTCGGGACCCGGGACTCGGAACTCGAAGGAGACTTCCCGTAAACCGAGTCCCGCAGTCCCGGGTCCCGAGTTCCGGATTCCTCGGCTTCAAAATGAAGGTCGCCTTCATCGGGACGCACGGGGTCGGCAAGACGACGCTCTGTTTCGAGCTCGCCGCTCTCCTGAAGAAGCGGGACAAGGTCGTCGAGATGGTGCGCGAGGTCGCGCGGTTCTGTCCCCTGCCGATCAACCGCGATACGACGGTGGCGGCGCAGTCCTGGATCCTCCACACCGAGATCGCGGAGGAGTTGGCCGCCGAGGAGAAGGCCGAGATCGTCATCTGCGACCGCAGCGTCCTCGACAACTACTGCTACCTGCTCCAGACCGGCAAGCACCCGATGCTCGAGCCGCTCGTGCGCTGGTGGACGGAGTCCTACCAGCTCCTGATCAAGGTCCCGATCGTCGGCTCCCTCCAGTTCGACGGCCTGCGCGACGTGGATGCCGCCTTCCAGAGGACCGTGGACGAGACGATCGACCGAGTCCTCGCCGAGTGGGCCTTCCCCGTTCTCCGTCTGGATCGCGAACGCCGGCCCGGCTGGGCCAACGACTCCCTCGAAGCGATCCTGCCCGCTCCTCGGTCCGATCCAGCAGCCGCTCTTCGAGGACAGAGAAGGGTCTAAGGTCTGAGGTCTTGGACCTGAGACATTAGACGACCCTCTCAGTCCGGAGGTGGGACCTCCTCCACGACAGGCGCCGCCGCGAGCGTCCTCCACGCGATCGCGGCCAGCACGATCACGCCGCCCGAGGATCGCGTACGCGCCCGGACGCTCTCCCAGGAACAGGAATACCCAGATCGGATTCGCGACCGGCTCGAGCATTCCGATGAGCGAGGCCTGCGTCGCCGTGACGTGCTTGCAGTCCTCGGACGAAGAGGATGTAGGCGCAGGCGAGCTGGAAGATCGCCGAGGACGCCGAGGATCGCCGCCGAGCGCGGCGAGAGGGAGAGGTCCCCGGCGACGAACGGGAAGAGAGCGGCGACGGTGACGACGTTGCCCCACGTGACCGCGGCCTGCGGCGCCCGATTCCCGCTTCGCGTCCCAACGAGAGCACGAGGCCCGGCGAAGAAGCAAGCTCGAGGCGAGCGCCATCGCGTCTCCCTTCCCTCCCGCCCCGAAACGGCCGACGAAGAAGAGCGCCATCCCGCCGAGCGCGACGGCGACCGCGGACGCGTCGCGCCATCGCAGCGGCTCGCGCAGGACCAGGGGGGAGAGGAGCAGCACCCAGACGACGCCGGCGTACTGAAGGAAGATCGCGTTGGCGGCCGTCGTCCATTTCGTCGCCACGACGAAGGTAGTCGAGGCAGGCCGCGTAGCTCGCGAGCGCGGCGAGGAAGGCGGGGCTCCACCGCCGGACGCGCGGCCGCAAAATCAGGAAGAGGGCGGCCGCGGCGAAGAGCGAGCGGTAGAAGGCGACCTTCAGCGGCGGCTCGGAAATCTCCTTGATGCCGATCCCTCCGGTCGACCAGAGAAGAGCCGCCCCCAGCACGAGCAGAACCCCCTCGTGCTTTCTCCCTCTCCCCGCGGGGGAGTGCGAGGGGTCTCCCCTCGCTTCACTTCAGCGTCGGCCGCGACCGAAGGTCGCGTCTCGCCAAGCGAGCGGCCGACAGGGAGGGGTGAGGGCGCTGTTCCCGTCACTCCTGCGGTGTTCCTCACGTCACCGTTATCGCGTTGACGATCGCCCGCGCCACCGCTTCCGCGGCCGCGGCCCCGACTCGCAGGCGCGCCAGCACCGGCGGCGCCGCACCGCCGGGAGCGAGCGCGAAGACGACGTCCCCGTCCACAACGGTGTGCGCCGGACGGACGGCGCGCGCCAGCCCGTCATGCGCCTCGATCGCGACGCGCTTCAACGAGCCCTGATCGAAAGGAACGTCGGTCGCGACGCACACGAGCGTGGTATTTGCGCCGGCGAGCGGGCTCTCCGTCAGCTTCTCCTGGCGCAGAGCCCGCGCCGAGTCAAACGAGCCTTCGGCGCGCGGCCCGGCCAGACGGCGGCCATTGTCAGGATCGACGACGTCTCCGAACGCGTTGACCGCCGCGAGAGCCGCGACCCGCTCCCCTCCCGCGAGGGTCACGGACGCGGCGCCGATTCCTCCACGGCTCGCGCGCGCGATGCCGAGGAGCTTTCCGACCGTCGCCCCCGTTCCCGCTCCGACCGCCCCGGTTTCGATCTCTCCCTCCCGCGCCGCGTCGCACGCGGCTTCCCCGGCGGCTTCGTCCGGGTACGCGTCCGGATCTCCCACCGCGAGGTCGAAGAGGATGGCCGCGGTGACGATCGGCACGCGCGCCGGACCGATGGAATACCCGACGCCGCGCCGGCGCAGCCAGGAAGCGACGCCGCTCGAGGCCGCGAGGCCGAACGCGCTCCCGCCCGCGAGGACGACCGCGTGGATCTCCGAGACGAGATTGCCAGGCGTGAAGACTCCCGTTTCGCGCGTCCCGGGCGCGCCTCCTCGGACGTCCACCGCCGCGATCGTGCCGCCGGGAGGGAGCAGCACCGTGCACCCGGTGCGGCGGACGGCGTCGGTCCAGTGGCCGATCCTGTAACCGTCGGGGAAGCGCGTCATGCGCGCTATCGTAGTGCGACGAGGGGCGGGCGTTCTACGTTCTACGTTCCAGGTTCTACGTTCTCGGGGCTCAACATAGAACGTCGAACCTCCTCAGGCCCTCCGCACTTTCCTTAATCGCGAGGGCCTCCCGGCGCGATAGCACGCCAGGCAGTCGTGCGGACGAGTAAACGGCCGCATCCTGCGGAAGATCCGGCCGCACCCTTCGCAGCGGTACTCGATCGCGAAGCGCTTCCGGAATTCCTCGAGAGCGGGCGTCAAGGGCGCCGGCCTCCGGCTGGCGCCGATCTGGCCCGCGAGCCTCCGGAAGAGGGGGCCATGTCCGGCGCGCGCGCCCTTGCGGCGAAAGGCCCAGGCGTGCGCCGCCTCGTGCCTCAGCGTCTCCTCCTGCTCGGCGGGCGGGAGGTGCGCGGAGATGGTGATCCGGTGCGGCGGGCCGTAAACGATCTCGCCGCCGGTGAGCTTTCGGCGGGAGAGCCGGATCCGCGCCGGGTCGAGTCCGAACCGCGCGGCGAGACGGTCGTAGAGGCGCTGCAGCCGCGCCCGGTCGTCCGGCTCCTCGAGCTCGAAGAGGGCCGGCGACGGACACGAGGCGTTCACCCGATAAGATTAGCGGATGAGAGGTGGAATCATGGTACGCAAGCTCACGGGACTCTTCGTCGGATGTCTCCTCCTCTGCGCGGCGGCGAGCGCGCAGGAGAAGGGGAAGATGGTCTCCTATCCGAGCGGTTCGGAGACCGTTTCGGGCTATCTCGCGGCTCCTCCGGGGGACGCGAAGAAGCCCGCCCTCGTCGTCATCCAGGAGTGGTGGGGGTTAAACGACTTCATCAAGAAGAAAGCGGACGAGTTCGCGGCGCAGGGGTACGTCGCCCTCGCCGTGGACCTCTATCGCGGCAAGGTGACGGCCGATCCGGACGTCGCGCACCAGCTCATGCGCGGGATGCCGGAAGACCGCGCGATCCGCGACCTTCAGGCCGCCGTCGCCTTTCTGCGCTCCCGCCCCGACGTGGACGGCAAGCGGATCGGCTCGATCGGCTGGTGCATGGGAGGGGGTTACTCGCTGGCGCTGGCGCTGGCGGAGCCGACTCTGGCCGGCGCCGTGATCAACTACGGAAGGCTCGTCACCGACGACGCGAAGATCGCGGGACTCAAGGTGCCGCTCCTCGGGAATTTCGGAGGCAAGGACCAGGGGATCCCGCCCGAGAGCGTCCGCGAGTTCGAGCGAAAGGCGAAGGCGGCGGGCAAGAGCGTGGACTTCAAGATCTATCCGGAAGCGGGCCACGGATTCGCCTCGTCCCCGGACCCGAAGACGTTCCGCGCCGGCGACGCGAAGGACGCCAACGTCCGCGCCGACGCCTTCCTCGCGAGAGTGCTTAAACCGAAAACCTGAGCCGGGACGCGGGACTCGGGACACGGGACGCGAACGAGCCAGACCTCGAGTCCCGAGTCCCGGGTCCCGGGTCCCGAGTTCCGTCTCAGGTCTTCCGGTTCTTGTACCAGTCCGCGTTGACTCCGAGGTAGTGCTTCCATTTGTCCGGGATCGTCTCTTCCGTGAAGATGGCCGTCACGGGGCAGGCGGGCTCGCAATTGCCGCACTGGATGCAGACGTCCGGGTCGATGTAGAGCATCTCGGCGGTCGCGAAGTCCGCCTCGTCCTTGCGCGGATGGATGCAGTCGACGGGGCACACATCGACGCACGCGGTGTCCTTCGTGCCGATGCACGGCTCAGCGATGATGTACATCCCCATGAGTTCGGTCCCCTCCTTAAAGAGGGGGGGATTCTAGCAGGGGTTCCGGGAAGAGGTTTCAGGTTCAAGGGTTCAGGGAAAACGCAGGTGCCAAGTATCAGGTGCCAGGTGTCAGTGTCAGGTTCGGCCCGGAATCGCGCTCCCCTGAAACCTGATCCCTGGCACCTGCCACCTGCATTTTCCCTGACAGCTCTTCCCTGACACCTTCTCCCCCCGCTTACCGGGAAACGCTGATCTGGTGGGCCAGGTTCTGCCCGTCGGGGAGCGTCGTGTAGCGGATCGTCACCTTCGCCCCGGGCGCGAGGGTGCCGTTGATCTTGGTGTCGGCGGTCCAGAGGAAGCGCGACTCGGAGCCTTCCGCGAGGGCGACCGTCACGGTCCGCTCCGCGGCGTTGACTTTCGACACGCTGCCGCTGGCCGTCGACGTCTTGTCGTTGCCGGCGCCCGCCATCGGCGCGAGCGACAGCACCAGGGTCAGGAGGAAGGCGGAGGCTCGAATGGTTTTTCGCATGGCTCGGCTCCTTCTCCGCTCAGAACAAGGGGCGGCGCCTCCGCATTTCGCCCGGTGCCCGGCTCGAAAACGGCCGGCGTGTTTGACAGGAGGAGGCGGCGTCCCTAGAATACGCCGTTTTTCATTCGAGTCCCCGGAGGTCGCGACATGTCAAGACGCTGGACGGAATCGGAGCTTCGTTTCGTGAAGGACAACGCGGAGAAGATGAGCGTTCAGAGCCTCGCCGACGCCCTCTCCGTGCGCATCGACGAGCTCGAAAAGCGGATGGAGAAGCTCGGCCTGACCGGCGCGACCGGGCTGCCCGCCGTGAAGAAAGCGCAGACGATGAAGGAGCTCTCGCGGCACACCGAGAACGCCCGGAAGGAGTTCGATCGCGGCGTCGCCGCGCTGCAGAAGAAGAAGTTCGACGAGGCGGAGCGCAACTTCCTGGAGCTGATCCAGAAGTACCCGGACGAGAAAGAGCTCGTGGACCGCGCCCGCGTGTACCGGGCGGTCTGCGAGCGTCAGCGGCAGGCGGCCAACCCGGCGCTCGTCGAGCCGGAGGACTACTACTACGCTGCGGTGCTCGAGAAGAACCGCGGCAACGTCTCCGAGGCGATCGAGCACTTGAAGCGCGCGGCGAGGAAGAACGGGGGCGGGCGGGTGGATTTCCTGCTCGCCTGCTGCTACGCGCAGCTGGGAGATTCCGTCACCGCGCTGGATCACCTCCGCAAGGCGATCGAGGAAGACCAGCGACACCGCGTCCTGGCTCGCCACGACAGCGATTTCGATCCGGTGCGCGACAGCCCGGAGTTCCAGGACCTGCTCGCCTCGTAAGACCGGCGTTCCGGTTCCTCCCGGCCGCCGGGCTCTATACTGGCCCGGGTGAAGAGAGCGAGAGCGAGAAAGCAGGGCCGGCGCGCTCGGCCGCGCCCCTCCGTGATCCTTCTCGCGTCGGGCGCCTTCGCGCGCCTGCGCTCCTCGCGGGCCGCGGCCCTTCACCGCGTCGCGGGACGAACCCTCCTGGAAGCGGCGCTCGAGACGGTCGAGGGTCTCTCTCCCGCGAAGATCGTGGTGGTTCACGGCCCGGCGCGGCGGGAGATCGAGGCGCTGCTGACCGACCGCGCGGTCGCGTCGGTGGTCCAGGACCCGCCGGCCGGGACGATGGACGCGGCACGGCGGGCATTCCGTCTCCTGCCGCGTTCGGCCGGCCCGGTTCTCGTGCTCTCCGCCGACGTGCCGCTGCTGCGGATGGAGACTCTCCGCGCTCTGATCGACCGGCAGCGACGCGGCCCTCTCGGCCTCGCTTTTCTTTCCTTCCGGCCTCCGGACGCGGCGGAGTTTGACCGGATCGTCCGCGACGGCGCCGGGAACGTCTCGGCGGTCGTCCCGTCGGGAGGCGCCCGCGAGCCGGGAAAGGAATCGACCGAGGCGAGCGCCGGGGTCTACTGCTTCCAGTCCCGCGCCCTGAAGGCGGGGCTCGATCGCCTGGCGAAGACTCTCCCCCGCGACGCGGACCTGTCGCAGATCGTCGCGTTCGTGGCCGCGGTCGCCGGGGCCGTGGCGGCGGTCGAGGCGGAAGACTGGCGCGACGCGTGGGCCATCCGCACGAGGCGCGACCTCGCGGCGGCCGAAGAGATCGCCCGCCGCCGCGCCGTCGACCGCGCGCTCGACGCGGGAGCGACGGTGATGGATCCCAACTCGACCCGGATCGGGCCGTGGGTCGAGGTGGAGCCGGACGTCGTCATCCACCCCTTCGTGATGCTCGAGGGGCGCACGGTGATCCGCGAGGGGTGCGAAGTCTTTTCGTTCACGCGCGTGGCCGACTCGGTGCTCGAGCCGGGCGCGGCGGTCGGGCCGCACTGCGACGTCGAGGGTGCGACGATCGGCCCCCGCTGCCGCGTCGGCCCGTTCGCCCGCCTGCGTCCGGGCACGGTGCTCGAGGAGGACGTCCGCGTGGGGAACTTCGTCGAGACGAAGAAGGCCGTGCTCCGCCGTGGCGTGAAGGCGCTCCACCTCTCCTACCTGGGCGACGCCGAGATCGGCGCGGACGCGAACATCGGGGCCGGAACCATCACGTGCAACTACGACGGCTTGAACAAGCATGAAACCAGGATCGGGCGGTCCGCCTTCATCGGCAGCGACAGCCAGCTCGTCGCTCCCGTGACCGTTGGGGACGGCGCCTACGTCGGCGCCGGTTCGACGATCACGAAGGACGTGCCGCCCGGCGCCCTCGCCTTGACCCGCGCTCCGCAGAAGAATATCGAAGGATGGGTCGCGCGGCGTAGGAAGAGAAAGAAGAAGTAGGTTTCAGGTTTGGAGGTGTCAGGGGAAATGCAGGTGTCAGGTATCAGGTGCCAGGTGTCAGGTTGGGCCCGCATCGGCTCTCGTCCCTGAAACCTGATCCCTGGCACCGGATACCTGCATTTGACCTGACACCTTTTCCCTGACACCTTAACCCTCATGTGCGGCATCGTCGGCTACGTCGGAATGCAGGAAGCGGCGCCGCTGCTCCTTCAGGGCCTCAAGAGGCTCGAATACCGGGGCTACGACTCGGCAGGGATCGCGACGCTGGCCAACGGCGCATTCCGGATCGAGCGTACCGCCGGCAAGCTCTCCAACCTGCTGGCGCGGCTCCAGGGATCGTCCCTGCCGGGCACGACCGGCATCGCGCACACGCGCTGGGCGACGCACGGGCGCCCGACGGAAGCCAATGCCCATCCCCACACCGACTGCACCGGCAAGATCGTCGTCGTGCACAACGGGATCTTCGAGAACTTCGCGGTGCGCAAGGAGGCGCTCCGGGCCGCGGGGCACCGCTTCATGAGCGAGACCGACACGGAGGTCTTCGCGCACGAGGTGGAAGCCGCCTTCGAAGGGGACCTGCCGAGCGCCGTCCGGCGCGCCGTCTCAAACCTGTCGGGCGCCTACGCAGTCCTCGTCTCCACGAGCGCGGAGCCGGGGGTCCTGGTCGCGGCCCGCTCCGGCCCGCCGATCGTCCTCGGGATCGGCGCGGGGGAGAACTTCGTCGCGTCCGACCCGGTGGCTCTCGCGCCCTGGACGCGCGACGTGCTCTTTCTCGAGGACGGAGAGATCGCGCGCGTGGACGCGTCCGGGATCCGGATCTGGGACGCGCAGGGGCGGATCCGCGAGGGAGAGCCGCAGCGGATCGGCTGGGATGCCGTCGCCGCCGAGAAGGGGGGCTACCGCCACTTCATGTTGAAGGAGATCCACGAACAGCCGACCGCGCTCGCGGAGACGCTGGGCGGCAAGGTCTCGCTCGAGACGGGCGCGCTCTCGTTCGAATCGGAGCTCTTCGGCCCCGAGCGCGTCAGGAACTTCGACCGGGTGCTGCTGCTTGCCTGCGGGACATCGTGGCACGCGGCCCTCGTCGGCAAGTTCCTGATCGAGGGGATGGCGCGGCTTCCGGTCGAGGTCGACTACGGCAGCGAGTTTCGCTACCGCCGCCCCGTCGTGGACGGCCGGACACTCACGGTCGGGCTCTCGCAGTCGGGAGAGACGGCCGACACGGTCGCGGCGCTTTCGGAAGCCCGCCGGGCCGGCTCGCCGCTCGCGGCGATCGTCAACGTGAAGGGGAGCCAGATCGCCCGCATGGCGGACGCCGTCATCGCGACGCACGCGGGGCCGGAGATCGGAGTGGCTTCGACGAAGGCGTTCACGACGCAGCTCGCCGTCCTCTACCTTCTGGCGGCGCGGTTGCGCGAGTCGCGCGGACTCGGCAAGGGCCTCCTCCCGGAGGAGCGGTCGGCGCTGGCCCATCTGCCGAAGGCGGCCTCGCAGGCCGTCGCGCTGGAGGCGCGCATGGACGAGCTTTCGCGGCGGTACCACGGCGCCCGCGACTTTCTCTTCCTCGGACGCGGCCTGCACTATCCGATCGCCCTGGAGGGAGCGCTCAAGTTGAAGGAGATCTCCTACATCCACGCCGAGGGATATCCGGCCGGCGAGATGAAGCACGGGCCGATCGCGCTCGTGGACGAGAAGATGCCCGTCGTCGTGCTCGCGCCTCACGACGGCTGGCGCGAGAAGACCATCTCGAACCTGAGGGAGGTGCGGTCCCGCGACGGAATCGCGATCGTCATGGCGACGCGCGAGGACCGCGAGGTCACGCAAGCGGCCAGCGACGTGTTCGTGATTCCCGAGACGATCCCGGAGCTCCAGCCGATCCTCTCCGTCATTCCGCTCCAGCTCTTCGCCTACCACGTCGCAGTGAGACGGGGATGCGATGTCGACCAACCGAGGAACCTCGCCAAGAGCGTCACAGTGGAATGAGTTTTCAGTTCTCAGTTTTCAGTTCTCAGTTTCCGGTGCTCGAACTGAAAACTGAAAACTGATTACTGATAACTTCTCCCAATGTCCGACTCTCCCGCGCTGTCCGGCTTGAACTCGGAGCAGAGGGAGGCGGTTCTGCACGAGAAGGGGCCGCTGCTCGTTCTGGCGGGCGCGGGCTCCGGCAAGACGCGGGTCATCACGCACCGGCTGGCGCGCCTCGTGGAGACGGGAGTGGATCCGCGCGCGATCCTGGCGGTCACGTTCACGAACAAGGCGGCCGAGGAGATGCGCGAGCGGGCGCGCAAGCTCCTCGGCGGCGCGTCGCTCCTTTCCTTCATCGGGACGTTCCATTCCTGGTCGCTGCGCCTGCTGCGGCGCTACGCCGCCGCGGCGGAGCTGCCTCCGCGCTTCTCGATCGCCGACTCCGCGGATCAGTTGGCGCTGGTGAAAGAAGCCATGGCGGAGCTGGAAATCTCCGACCAGGTCCTCCCGCCCGGCGCCGTGCGCGCCCGCATCTCCCACGCCAAGAACGCGCTCGTGACGGCGAAGCGATTCGAAGAGACGCAGACCGATTTCGCGGGAGAGAGGATCGCGCGCATCTATCTCCTTTACGAGAAGAAGCTCGCCGCGGCCGGCGCGCTCGACTTCGACGACCTGATCGCGCGCTCGGTGCAGCTCCTGCGCGGGCGCGCCGACATCCTCGCGGCGGAGAGGCGGCGGATCCGTCATCTCCTGATCGACGAGTACCAGGACACCAACGCCGCCCAGGACGCCCTCGTCAAGCTCCTCGGCGAGGGAGCGGACTCGCTCTGCGCGGTCGGGGACGAGGACCAGGCGATCTACCGCTGGCGGGGCGCCGAGGTCGAGCACATCCTCCGCTTCGACGAGGATTTTCCCGGCGCGCGCATCGTTCCGCTCGAGACGAATTACCGCTCGACGGACGGGATCCTCCGGGCCGCTTCCGGCGTCGTGGCGAACAACCGGCGGCGCCGCGAGAAGAAGCTGCGCGCCGACCGCGGGCAGGGATCCCGTGTGCGCCTCGCCCATTTCGAGGAGGACCGCCAGGAGACCGAATCGGTCGCGCGCTCGATCGCCGAGGGGGGGCGGCGCGCCGGGGACGTGGCGATTCTCTATCGCACCAACGCGCAGTCGCGGCCGTTCGAAGAGGAGCTCGTCCGGCGGAGGATCCCCTACATCGTCGTCGGCGGTATGAAGTTCTACGAGCGCGCGGAGGTGAAGGACGCGATCGCCTACCTGCGCCTCGCCGTGCGGCCGGAGGACGACCTCGCGTTCCGGCGCGTCGTCAACGTTCCGGCGCGCGGGATCGGCGGGGCGACGCTCGACCGCATCGCCGCGGCGGCCCGGGAGACGCGGCGCTCCTGGTGGGAGGTCGCGGGCGATCCGCCGGCCGGGCTCTCCGACCGCGCCCGTGTCGCGCTCGCGCGCTTCCGCGAGCTGGTGGAGGACCTGCGGGAGAAGGCGCAGACCTATTCCCCGTCCGCCCTGATCGAGCACCTCTTCCAGGCGACGGGCTACGCCGCGCTCTACGAGGGCTCCGACGACAAGGAGGACGAGGCGCGGCGCGAGAACCTCCAGGAGCTCTTGAGCTCGGCGCGGGAGTTCGAGCGTCGCAACGCGGAGGGCGCGACGGTCGCCGAATACCTCGACACGGTCTCGCTCGCCACGGATGCCGACGTCGTGGCGTCGGGCGGAGGCGCCGTGACGCTCTCGACCCTCCACGCCGCCAAGGGGCTGGAGTTTCCGGCCGTCTTCATCGTGGGCCTCGAGGAGGGATACCTCCCGCACGGAGAGTCGCGGGAGGACGCGGAAGAGATCGAGGAGGAGCGCCGGCTCCTCTACGTCGGCATGACGCGCGCCCGCGACGAGCTGACGCTGACGCTCGCCGGCCGGCGCCTGGTCTACGGCAAGGTCCAGTACCGCAACCCCTCCCGATTCGTCGAGGAGATCCCGGCCGAGGCGCTCGAGGAGCTGTCGGCGCCGCGCGTCTCACGTCCGACGATCTTTGCCCGGGAGCCGGAGGACGTGCCGCAACATCCGCTCGTCCGCGGCCGCCGCGTCCGTCATCCGCGTTACGGCTACGGCGTCATCCTGGCGCAGGAGGGGAGCGGCGACGAGACGCGCCTGACCGTCTACTTCGACCGCGCCGGCAAGAAGAAATTCGTCGCCCGCTACGCCGATCTCACCCCCGCGTAGCGCTCCGCGAGGAACCTGCGCCTTCGACGCACCGGCGAGCGGCTCGGCCGGATGCGGCCTTCGACCGCTCGCCTGGTCCCTCGCTGCGCGCTACGCGGGCGCGGCGCGCGCCTCCTCCCTTGGTTACTGCGGGAGACTTCGCGCGCCGCGAGCGTAACCTCCTGTCTCCTCGGAAGACCCCGGCGCTGTGGGACCCGGCGAACTCCGGGCGACGAGGGCGATCATGCGGCCGGCGGCGGCACCGTCGCGGCGATAGCTCGCGAAGCGCCCGCCGCCGCAGCGCGTGCAGGCGGGATGGGCGGAGATGTTCGCGCGCGGGATTCCCGCGGACTCGAGCTCCGCGCGGTTGACCGCCGTGAGGTCCAGCCGGAAGCGCCCCTCGCAGGAGCGGCGCTGGAATTCTCCGGCGAATTGCGCGGCGACTTCGCCGCCGACTTCGTAGCAGCAGGAGCCGATCGCGGGCCCGAGGAACGCGCGCAGGGAAGATGCCGACTCGCCGAGTTGAGTGAGCGCGGCAACTCCCGCGGTTGCGGCGTTCTTCGCCGAGCCGCGCCAGCCGGCGTGGACGGCTGCGACGGAACGAACTCCGGCGAGGAGGATCGGCACGCAGTCGGCCGTCTGGACCACGAGAGCGACGCCGGAGAGGTTCGTTGCCAGGATGTCGCATTCTCCGGCGTCCAGCACCTCGTCCCGGCCGGGCGCTTCGCGAACGATCACGGCGCGAGTGCCGTGAACCTGCGTCGCCCGCACGATCGGGATGCCGTCCATCGCCACCGCGCGGGCGAAGCGCCTCGCGAGATACGCCGTCGGGGATCGCTCCTCCGTGGGGGCCGTGCCGCGGCCGGAGATGCGAACGACCAGGCCGGGCGGCGGATCGGAAGGCCGGAAGATCCAGCCGCCGGACGTCTGCTCCTCGAGCCAGTTTCCAGACACGCCGGCATTGTAGAAGTGATCAACCGCGGCGCGGAAGTGTTAGAATTTCGCGGTGTCCTCGCTGGAAACGCCTGTAAAGACACGGGTTTTCCCCGTCATCGGGCTGGAAGTCCATGCCCAGCTCCAGACCCGGACGAAGCTCTTCTGCTCCTGTCCCGTCACCGTCGGCGCTCCCGCCAACTCGGCGACGTGCCCGGTCTGCCTCGGCTTTCCGGGAACGCTCCCCGTCATGAACCGGCACGCGGCGACGCTCGCGATGAGGCTCGCCCACGCCGTCGGCGGGCAGATCCACCGCGATTCGCGGTTCGCGCGCAAGAACTATTTCTACCCGGACCTGCCCAAGGGGTACCAGATCAGCCAGTTCGACCGTCCGATCTCGACCGGCGGCTCGATCGAGATCGACACGCCGGAAGGGACGAAGGCGATCCGCCTCGTGCGCCTTCACCTCGAGGAGGACGCGGGGAAGCTCCTCCACGACACCCCCTACGACGACGTCCCGGAGGACGTGTCGCTCGTGGACTGGAACCGGTGCGGCGTCGCGCTCGTCGAGATCGTGAGCGAGCCGGACATCCGTTCCCCGGAAGAAGCGGCGACCTATCTGACGGAGCTGCGCCGCCTGCTGCGGTACACGGGGGTCTCCGACGCCGACATGGAGAAGGGCAACCTGCGCTGCGACGCGAACGTCTCGGTGCGCGCGGCGGCAGACGCCCTGTTCGGCACGCGGGTCGAGATCAAGAACCTGAACTCCATCCGTTTCGTCGCGAAGGCGATCGAGCACGAGATCGAGCGGCAGGCGCAGGCGATCGAGCGCGGCGAACGGATCGTGCTGGAGACGAGGCTCTGGGACGCCGCGGCCGGCCGGACCGTCTCCATGCGCGGCAAGGAGGAGGCGCACGACTACCGCTATTTCCCGGAGCCGGATCTGGGCGCGCTCGTCGTGGACGAAGCGATGGCCGCGCAGGCCGTGTCGGGGCTTCCCGAGCTGCCGCGCGCGCGGCAGGCCCGCTTCGTCTCCCAGTACGGCCTCTCCCGCGCGGACGCGGAGACGCTGACGTCGGCCCGCGAGCTCGCGGACTATTTCGAGAAGCTCGCCGCGCTCGTTCCCGGGAAGCTCGCCGGCAACTGGGTCACCGGCGAGACGCTTCGCTGGATGAAGGAACGGAAGACCTCCCCGGAGGACGCGCTCTCCTTTCCCATCTCGCCGGAGCGGCTGGCGGGCCTCCTGCGGCTGCTGGAGAACAGGGAGATCTCGGCCGCGTCGGCCAAGGAGGTCTTCGCCGCGATGCTCGATTCGCCGGAGGAGGCCGGGAAGATCGTCGAGGAAAGAGGACTCGGCCAGATGAGCGACGCGGGGGAGCTCGAAGCGGTCGTCACGGCGATCGTCTCCGAGAACCCGTCGCAGGTGGCGCTCTACCGCTCGGGGAAGACGCAGACCTTCGGCTGGTTCGTGGGGCAGGTCATGAAGAAGACCGGCGGCCGCGCGGACCCGGCCGCGGTGCGCGAGGCGCTCACGAGGGCCCTGACGGCGTGATCGAGCTCTACCACGTCTCCAAGGAGTACGGGCGCTTCCGCCACGCGCTGACCGAGGTCACGTGCAAGATCGAGCGGGGGGAGTTCGTCTTCCTGACGGGCCCCTCCGGCGCCGGCAAGACGACGTTCCTGAAGCTCCTCTTCCGGGAGGAGGCGCCCTCCACCGGGCAGATCGTCGTCAACGGGCGCAACATCTGGGTCCTCCCGACGTCTCAAGTTCCGTTCTTCCGCAGGACGATCGGAGTCGTCTTCCAGGACTTCCGGCTCATCGCGCGCAAGACCGTCTTCGAAAACATCGCGTTCGTCCAGAACGTGCTCGGGCTTCCCCGGGCGGAGCAGCGGCGCCGCACGTACCAGGTCTTGAAGAGAGTCGGGCTCCACCACCAGATGAACGCGTACCCGCGGGACCTGTCCGGGGGAGAGCAGCAGCGCATCGCGATCGCGCGCGCGCTCGTCAACGAGCCGGCCCTCCTCCTCGCCGACGAGCCGACGGGCAATCTCGACCCGGTGCTGTCGGAGGAGATCATGCGGCTCTTCGCCGACATCAACATCCGCGGCACGACCGTGGTCGTCGCCACGCACGACCTCGACCTCATCCGGCGGATGGGCAAGCGCGTCCTCACTCTGGAACGGGGCCGCCTGCGGGAGGGAGCGCCGCCGGCGCCCCTGATCCGCGAAGCGCCCTTCCTCCCGAGAGGATAGCTATCAGCGATCCGAGTCCCGAGTCCCGAGTTCCGAGTCCCGTCCTCCGCTGATGGGGCTCAACGTGCGTTACGCCTTCGGCGAGGCGTGGTCCATCGCGCGGAGCGGCTCGCGCCAGACCGTCATGGCGGTGGCGCTGATCGCGCTCGGGCTCTACGTGCCCGGGCTGCTGGCGCTCCTGTCGCGCAACCTCGGCCGTCTCGCTTCCGCGGGGGGAGAGCCGCCGGCCGCCGTCATCACCCTCGAGGCGTCCGCGGACGCACGCGGCACGGCCGCGCAGATCTCCTCGGACCCGCGCGTCGAGCGCGTCGCGATTGTCTCGAGCGCGGACGCGCTCGGCCGGTTCCGCCGCGCCTACCCGGACCTGGGCTCCGTGCTCGCGGAGCTGAAGGAGGTCCCGTTTCCTCCGACGCTCGAGGTGTATCTCAAGCCACGGACCCCTTCCGCGGCCGCCGCGCAGATCGCGCAGGCTGCGGCGAAGCTGCCCGGGGTCGAAACCGTGGAGGCGGACGAGGGGTTTGACCGGCGGTTTCGCGAGGCGGTCCGGATGCTGGGCGGCGCAGGGCTCTTTCTCGGAGGTCTCCTGACCGTGGCCGCGATTCTCTCCGTCGCCTCCGCCATCCGCCTCGCTCTCGATCTCCACCGTGACGAGATCGAGATCATGAGGCTGATGGGCGCCACCGAAGGCGCGGTGCGCGCCCCGTTCTGGCTCTACGGCGCCTTCGAGGGATTGATTGGAGGGGCCGCCGCTCTCGGTCTTCTCGCCGCCACCTACTTCGCGGCGACGCGCTTCCTCCTCCGCCACCCGCATCCGGTCCTGTCCATCTTCTGGGCCACGTTCCTGGACTGGAGAACGGCGGTGGCGCTGCCGGTCGTGGGAACCGCAGCCGGCTTTCTCGGGAGCGTTCTGTCGCTCGGCCGCAAGGCAAAGGTCTGAGCGCGCGGCCGTCGAGGCCGCGCTACGCCGCGCGCGGGGGCGGGTCGGGATCGCCGAGGAGGCGGGCGAAGCCTTCCCACCCCTTGATGTGCTCGCAGACGACCTTGATCGCGGAGGTCAGGGGCACGGCCAGGACGGCTCCGGGCACCCCCCAGAGCAGGCCCCAGAGGATGAACGCGACCATCACCGTGAGAGGGAAGAGTCGGACCTTGCCGCCGACGATGAACGGGGTCAGGACGTTGCCTTCCATGAACTGGAGAATCGAGTAGACGACGAGGATGAGCAGCGCCTTGCGGCCGTCGTACTGGAAAAAGGCGACAGCGACCGCGGGGAGGGTCGAGAGAATCACCCCCACGTACGGGAGCATGATCGCCAGCCCCGCCATCGGACCGAGGACGTAGTAATAGCGGATGCCGAGGAACATCAGCGTGATCGTCGTGGCGCCCGCCATGATGAGCGCGACGAACGCCAGGCCGAGGGCGTAGGAGGTCATGGTTTTCGAGATCGCGCCGGTGACGTCGGACCCGGCCGTGCGGGCGCTCCGGGAGAGGATGCCGTCGATGACGCGCCCGAACTTCTCGCGGTCCTTCAGCATGAAAAACGTCAGGAACGGGACGGCCGCGGCGTAGAGAACCAGGTGCAAGACGCCGCCGAGCTGCGTGACGAGCGCCCTCGTCATCCCGAGAGGGGATTCCGCGATCTTGACCTCGCGCACCCCGCGCGATTCCTCGGGGAGGATGTTCCCCATCCTCTCCCGCAGCGTGTTGACGAAGTCCGTCACCTGCGACGTCAGGTCGTGGATTCGCGTCTGGTAGCGGGGAAAGTCACCGTAGAACTCGTTGACCTGCGCCGTGACGTTGATGAGGAGAATCACGAGCGCGCCGACGAGAACGAACAGCAGCAGGAGGATCGCGAGAACGCGCGGCACGCGGGCGCGCTCGAGAAGCGAGACGAACGGCCGCATCGCGAAGGCGAGGAAGAGCGCGAAGATGATCGTGATGAAGAAGAGGCGCCCGTAATAGAGCAGGGCGATTCCCGCCGCCAGGGACGCGATCGTGATGCCGACGGGAGCCGGACCGGCGGCCGGCGCGGCGGCCGCGCGGGAAGCCGGAGCGAAAAAAGCCCCCTCACGCGGAGGGGGCTTGCGCTCGATCTCGGGGGGGTCCGCGCTCACGATCCCGAGACGAACGTGACGACGATCAGCGCCCGGCGGTTCTTCGCCTTCCCTTCGGGCGTCGAGTTGTCGTAGGCCGGCTCGGCGGTTCCCTTCGCGGCCGTCGTGATGCGGGCCGGATCGATGCCGTGGCGGGTGACGAGGTACTCCTTGGCCGCCGTGGCCCGCTTGGCGGAGATCGCGAGGTTGGACTGCTCGGAGCCGCCGGGATCGGAATAGCCCGTGATGACGGCGGTCGAATTCAGGTCGTTCTTCATGCGCAGGGCGATCCCATCCAGGACGGCCTTGGCGATGTTGGTCAGCCGGGCGCTCCCGGAGTCGAAGAAGATCTCGTCGCGCGTGGACTTCGGCGCCCGGACGGGGGGAGCCGGCGGCGGCGGGGGCGGCTCCACGATCTCCGTCTTCTGCTCGACCACGGTCGGGGCGGGCGCGGGAACCACGACCGGCGGCGGCGGGGGAGGAGGCCAGGCCGCGTAGGTCAGCCCGACGATCCCTCCGACCGGCGTCGGCGAGAACCCGTGCCGAAAGAGCTGATCCACATTCGCGTTCAAGGCGGCGGAGACGGCGAAGCCGGTCCGGCCGATGTAGTAGCGCACGCCGGTGACGAGCATCGAGTAGTTGTTTTCGGGGAAATCGCCTCCGTCCATGATCGTCCGGTCGATCTCGGTGATGACGTGCAGGAAGGGCGCCACGGGGATGTCCACGCCGGCTCCGAATCGCAGCCGGTTCGCGGGGCGGATGTCCTCGTCATGTCGGCTGGAGAGTTGATAGGAGACGACGGCGGTGAAGATCCCCTTGGTCGCGACGACTCCCCAATCCCAGTCCGTGCGGCGCGTCTTGATGTGGTCCAGGTCCGCGTCCACCTCGTCCCGGTGGATCGAAGATTGCGTGATGGGGACCTGCACGTCCCCGAACAGGGCGACGCGGAAGTCGGGATCCGCTTCGGAGATGAAGCTGTACTTGCTTCCGACGCGGATCTTGCGAGGCTCGTCGGCATCGAAGGGAGAGCGGATCTGGACTCCGTTCAACGCTCCGCCCTGCCAGCCGCCGCGGTTCTCGAATTTCTCCTCTCCGAAGCTGGCGAAGACCGACCACCGGTCCGTGAACCCGTAACCGAGCGAAGCCTCGCCGGCCCAGTGGTTGTAGAGGCGGTGGCGCTCCTCCGTGTCGGTGAAGGCGAGGTTTCCCGCGACGAGGGACTCCTTCCAGCCGTAGAGGCCGAAACTGACAGTGCCTCCCCGGGGAGAGTCCGCGGTCGGCATCGTGAAGAGACCGATGTCCCCCAGGTTGGTCGGCGCGACCTGAGCGGAAGCGGCCGCTCCGGCCAGACATGCAAGCAAGCCGACGAGCGCGGCACGCTTAACCTTCATGCAATCTCCTTTCGGACGGGACCGGGAACCAAGGATGCCGAATAGAATAAGCCAAAAAAGAGCGATTGCCAAACAACTTTATGCCGGACGCCCTCCGGCGTGGATGTGGCAGATCGCGACGGCGAGGGCGTCGGCGGCGTCGAGCGGCACCCGGGCGTGGTGCCGGGCGACCAGCGAAAGAACCATCGAGCGGACCTGCGGCTTCTCGGCGTTGCCATAGCCGACGAGCGCCTTCTTGACCAGCCGCGGCTCGTATTCGAAGACGGGGATCCCGAAACGAGCCGCCGCCGCCAGCAGGACGCCGCGGGCGTGGGAGAGCTTGATCGCCGAGGAGACGTTTCTGGCCGAGAACACCGTCTCGACCGAGACCGCGGCGGGACGGCACTCCTCCAGCAGCCGGACCGCTCCCGCGAAGAGGAAGTCGAGTTTCTGGGCGAGGGTCATCGTCGCGGGGGGGCGCCAGACGCCGCAGCCGTCCAGGCGCAGCCGTCCCTCCTCGAAGCAGACGAGTCCGTATCCTGTCGCCGAAGTACCCGGATCGAAACCGAGGACCTTCATGGGGTGCGAGGTGGCAGGTTTTGAGGTGTCAGGTGACATGCAGGTGTCAGGTATCCGGTGTCAGGTATCAGGGACCGGAGCCCGGGGCTTAACCTGACACCTGGCCCCTGACACCTGAAACCTGCCTCTTCCCTGACACCTTTACCCTGAAACCTGTGCTCCCTCTTCAAAGTCGAAGTTCGCCCAGACGTGTTGAACGTCGTCGTGATCCTCGAGCGCCTCCATCAGCTTCACCATCTGATCGGCCTTGCGCTGGTCGAGGATGACCTCCGTCGTCGGGATCATCGAGATCTCGGCGACGGCGATCGGCAGCTTCTTCGCCTCGAGCTGCGCCTTGACCGACCCGAACGCCTCCGGCTCCGTCACGACCTCATGGTACAGATCGGTCGAGCGGACGTCGTCGGCGCCCGCCTCGATGGCCGCCTCCATCACCGCGTCCTCGGTGGCCTTGTCCTTCTCGATCGCCAGGTACCCCTTCTTCTGGAAGAGGAACCGCACCGACCCCTCCGCGCCGAGGTTCCCGCCGTGCTTGGAGAAGATCGTGCGGATCTCCGGCAGGGTTCTGTTCTTGTTGTCGGTCATCGCCTCGATGTAGACCGCCGCGCCTCCGGGGCCGTACCCCTCGTAACTGATCTCCTCGTAGGACACGCCGGGCAACTCGCCCGTCCCGCGCTGGATTCCCCGCTTGATGTTCTCGGCGGGCATGTTGACCGCCTTGGCGTCGTCGATCGCCTTGCGCAGGCGCGGATTGCCCTCGGGCGCTCCGCCCCCCATGCGCGCGGCCATCGTGATTTCCTTGATCAGCTTGGTGAAGAGACGGCCCCGCTTGGCGTCGGCGGCGCCCTTCTTGTGCTTGATCGTCGCCCACTTGCTGTGTCCGGACATACGATCCTGATTATATGTGCGGCGGGGGCGCGGGGATGCCTTATCATTTCCGGGACTTTCCCGATCCAACAGCCAATCGCTGATGGCAAAGAGAATTCTCCTCGTCGACTACGAATCGCACTCGTCCGAGCGCGCGCGGGGGGTCCTGCGCGAGCCCGACTACGAGATCGTGCCTGCGCACGACGGCGAGGAAGCCCTGAACACCTTCTCCTCGTCGCGCTTCGACCTCGTGCTCCTGTCGGGGATGCTGCCGCGCCTTCCGAGCGCCGAAGTCATCCGCGAGATCCGGCGCCGGGGGGGTGCGGCCGCGCCTCCGATCCTGCTGATGGTCTCCGGCTACAAGGGATCCAACACGAAGGCCGACGCCCAGCGCGTCGGCGCGTTCGATCTTCTTCCACGCCCCTTCTCCGACGACGCCCTGCGGCAGGCCGCCGCGGAGGCGATCGCGACGGCCGGAATGGCCAAGATGCCGCGCGGCGAGACAAACGCCCACGGAGGCTCGGCTCTGACTTCCTCGGACATCTTCTCCGACATCCTCGAGGAGGTGGACCGGGAGGCGCCCGGGCCCGCGCCGACCGCGCGGATTCCCCAGGCCACGCACGAGGAGGTCGAGAAGCGGCTTCGGGACACGCTCTCAGGCGTGATGCCGAAGACCTCCGCGACTTCGTCGAAGCCCCCGCTGCCGAAATCCTCGACCGACTCCGAGGTCGAGCGCCTTCTCTCCATGACGCTTCCGGGTCTCAAGTCTTCCAGGCCCGGAACGACGCCGGCCCCGCAGCCGCCGCCACTGCCGGAAGCCGCCGCACCGGCCGCAACAGCCGCCAGGCCCGAGGAGCTCACTCTCGTCGAGGAGCTCTCGGGACCGGACCGTTTCGGGCAGTACGAGATCCTGGAGCGGATCGCGAGCGGCGGAATGGCCGAACTCTTCCGCGCGCGCCGGAGCGGGGTCGAGGGCTTCCAGAAGATCGTCGCGATCAAAAAGATTCTCCCGCACATCGCGGGCGACGAAGAGTTCATCAAGATGTTCGCCGACGAGGCGAAAGTGGCGGCCCTGCTCTCCCATCCCAACATCGTTCACATCTTCGATCTGGGCAAGATCGACGGCGGGGGCTACTTCATCGCGATGGAGCACGTCGAGGGGCACGACCTCCGCTACCTGCTGCACCTGGCGCGCGAGACGGGCTTGAAGATGCCCGTGCCGCTGGCGGTCGCTGTCGCCGCGAAGGTCGCCTCCGCGCTCGACTACGCGCACCGCCGCCGCGGCGACGACGGGCAGGATCTGCACATCGTCCATCGCGACGTCTCTCCTCCGAACATCCTCGTCTCCTCCGACGGCGACATCAAGCTGTGCGACTTCGGGATCGCGAAGGCGGCCTCCAAGGTCTCGCGGACGGAATCGGGATCGCTGAAGGGGAAGGTCCCGTACATGTCCCCGGAACAGGCGTGGGGAAAGCCGGTGGACCAGAGAAGCGACATCTACTCGCTCGGCGCCGTGCTCTTCGAGATGGCGACCGGGCGAAAGCTCTTCCAGGGGGAGACGGACTTGAGCGTGCTCGAGAAGGTCCGGGCGGGCGCCGTCGTCATGCCGTCGAGCTTGAATCCGGACGTGCCGCCGGCCCTCGACGCGGCGGTGTTGAAGGCGCTCGCCCTGGAGCCCGACGAGCGCTACTTCAACGCCTCCGACCTTCTGCGCGATCTCGACGCCGTGCTGCGAACCTACGAGCCGCCCCCTTCGAGCGCGGACCTGGCGTCCTACGTTCGTCACCTCGAGGCGGCGGACCTGGCCCGCCGGGCGGGGACGCGTGAGTCGCAGCCTCCGGCGGCTCCCACCCCTTCGAAGAAGCCGGCCAGACCGGAGCTCCGGATTTCCCTGGCTCAACCGGCTGCGGGCTCCGCGAGTCCCTCCACGCCGGCGCCTCCGGAGACGCCCGCGGCCGCACCGCCGCCGCCCCCGGAGTCTCCTCCGCCCCCAGCGCCGCAGGCCAGGCCGGCCCCGAGTCGCCCCCCCGTGCCCCTCCCCGCCGGCATCTTCGCCAGTTTTCCCGAGGCCGGCGCGGAGCAGGAGAAGAAGAAGCGCACCCGGCTCTACGCCTTGATTGCCGCGGCTGCCGTCGTTCTTGCCGCGGTTGTCTGGCTGGTGGTTCGGAAGCCGGCGGCGTCTCCCCCCGCGTCTGTCGTCGTCACCGCGCCTCCCTTAACCGCCGCGGTCGTGGAAAGCTCGGTGACGCCTGTCCCCACGCAGCCGTCGGTCTCGGTCATCGAACCGAAAGCCCAGGAAGAGTCTCCTCGGCAGCTGGCCGCCAAGCGCCGGGAGATGCAGAAGGCGGCCGAGGCCAGCGCGACGGCCGCCCGCTCCGCGGAGGAAAAGGTTCCGGCGCTGCCTTCGGCGACGCCTCCTCCGGCTCGCCCCTCGCCCGAGGCCGGGGTTGCCGAGGCACCGCCCACGCCGGCCGAGCCGACGGCCGTCCCGGTCGTCGCGCCTTCGCCCACCACGGTTGCGCGCGCTGCCGCTCCCGCGCCCGAGACTGCCGCTGAACTCGCGCGGGGAGACCTCGTCGGCCCCGGACCGGGCGTGGTGGAACCGGTGCTCCTGAGCTATCCCCGGATCACGTATCCTGCCGCCGCGCGCCAGCAGGGAGTCAGCGGCAAGGTCGTCGTGCTCCTGCTGGTGAACGAACAAGGGACGGTGTCTGAAGCGAAACTGCAACAGGGGCTCGCGGCGAGGTTCGGCGTCAACGACGCGGTGCTCGCCTCGATCCGGCAGGCGAAGTTCCAGGCCGCGACCAAGAACGGGATTCCCGTAAAGATGTGGCGCACCCTCGTCGTGGACGTCAAGCCGTAAATACAGTCATGAGTTGTGTGTTATGAGTTGTGAGTGAGACTTCGATTTTCCGGACCTCGACTCAGAACTGAAGACTCACGATTCATAACGAATCTACAGGAGGTCCGATGAGTCTTTCGGGCGAACAGAAAAAGTTCTACGAGAACACGTTGGCCGTGACCAAGCACGAGATCACGGAGCTGGAAGGCCTGATCCAGGAAGAGCTGGCGAAGGTCAAGGACCGCCTGGCGGAGCTCCAGAACGCGCAGAAGGCCGCGCGCCAGATGTACGACGCCGCCTGCATGCGCCTGGGCATCCCCAACGACCTCGAAGACACCGAGACCCAGAGGTAGCGGCCGCCGCGCGGCGGATGGGGGGATGCGGAGTCGAGCCGGCTTTCGGCCGCAGGCATTCGCTTCGCGAACGGCGGCCGAGAGTTCAAGACCGGAGCCCGACACCGCGAAGCTCTCTATCCCTCTGGCTGCTTTCCTTCCTTTGCCTCCTCGCGGGGAACTGTTCCCGTTCGAGAGCGCCGGCGCCTTCCTCGAGTCCCGCTCGCGGCGGACCAGTCCGCGTCGTGACGCTCGCTCCCAACCTGACGGAGATCGTCTTCGCGGTCGGAGCCGGCGACACGCTCGTGGGCGTCTCGGAGTATTCCGACTTTCCGCCGCAGGCCCGGTCGATTCCGCGCGTCGGCGGGCTCGACGTCAGCGCGGAGCGGGTCGCGTCGCTCCATCCCGATCTCGTGCTCGCCAACCCGACGGAAACGCGAAGGGCCCGGTGGCCGCCCTGGCGGCGGCGGGAGTGCCCGTGCTCGCCGTCCCCGGCGGCTCGCTCGGCGCGGTCATCGCGGGAATCCGCCTCGTCGCGCCGCGCGCTTGCCGAGCCGACGCGCGGCAGACCGTCTCGCGCGCGAACTCTCGAGGCGGCGGGAGGCGGTCCGGGCGGAGCGTCGCGCGATGCCGGCGCCGCCCTCGCGCCGTGCTGCTCGTCTGGCCCGATCCGCCGCAGGCGGCCGGCGGCAGGACGTTCCTGAACGACCTGCTCGCGGAGGCCGGCGCGCAGAACCTTCTGGCCGCCCGCCCGGGCTGGCCCCTCGTCTCGGCGGAATGGCTCGCGACCGCGCCGATCGAGGTCCTCGTCCTCCCCGACTCCGCGGAGACCCGGCCGGCCTATCGAACGCGCATTCGCCGCCGGCCCTCTCTCGCGGGGCGCCGCCGCCGCGCGCCCGCGTCCTCCGGATCGAGGAGTCGGTGCTGACGCGGCCCGGCCCACGCGTCTTCGACGCCCTCGAGAAGCTCGCCGGAGAGCTGCCTCGATGATCGCGCACGTCGGACCGCCGGCCGCGCGCGCTCGCGCGCGCTCCTGCTCCTCGGCGCGGTCGCCTCCTCGGCCTCGCGGTCGGCGGAGTTCGGCTCTCCCTCCCGATCTCTGGCGCGGGAGCGGTCCCGGCGGGCGAGACCGCGCGGCTCGTCGCGTCGCTCCGCGTGCCGCGCGTCGCGCTCGCGGCGCTCGTCGGCGGGCTGCCTCGCGCTCGCGGGCGCCGCGCTCCAGGCGCTGCTAAAGAACCCGCTCGCGGACCCGTTCCTGCTCGGCACCTCCGGCGGCGCGGCCGCGGGCGCGGCGCTCGCGGCCCTGGCCGGGGCTTCGCCCCTTCTCTCGCCGGGCGCCGCCTTTCTCGGGAGCCGTAGTCTCTTCCGTCGCCGTCGCCGCGCTGGCGCGGCGCGGGGGGCGGCTCGACCTCCAGCGACTGCTGCTGGCCGGACTGATCGCCAACGCGTTCTTCTCGGCGCTCCTGCTCGCCGTCTTCTCCGTCGCCTCCGGCGAGGCGGCGCGGAACGATGCTCTTCTGGATGATGGGAAGCCTCGCGGACGCGACTCCCGGGCGCGTCGCGCGTCTCGCTCCGTACGCGGCTCGCGGGCGGCGCCGTGCTCTTCGCTGTCCGCCGCGAGGCTGAACCTCTTCGCCGTGGGAGAGGAGAACGCCGCCGCGCTCGGCGTCGACGACGGAGCGGTCGAAGGCGCTCGTGTTCCTCGGCGCGTCGCTCCTGACGGGCGCGGCCGTGGCGTTCGCCGGCGTCATCGGATTCGTCGGGCTCCTCGTGCCTCACGCGGCGCGGGCCGTCGCCGGCAACGACCAGCGCGTCCTGCTCCCGTTCTCCGCGCTCGCCGGGCGCGGCGCTCCTCGTCGCCGCGGACGCGTCTCGCGCGCGGCCGCGCTCGCGCCCGCCGAGCTTCCGATCGGCGCCGTCACCGCCGCCGCTCGGCGCGCCGCTCTTCGCCTGGCTCCTCCTGAGGAACGCCGTGACGCCGCGGGTGCCACTTCTCGAGGCGCGCGGCCTCGACGGCGTCTACGGCCGGACGGCCGCGCTCCGGCGGGCTCGACGCGGCGATCCCGGCGCGGCGAGATCGTCGCCGTCCTCGGCGAGAACGGCTCGGGCAAGTCGACGCTGCTGAAAGTGCTCGCGCGCATCGTGCCGCGTCCGCGGCGGCGAGGTCCGGCTCGACGGAGCGTCCGCTCGACGCGCTGCCGCGCCGGGAGACCGCGCGGCGCGATCGCCTACGTCCCGCAGAGCGCCGGACCTCGTGTTCCCGATCCGCAGCCTCGACCTGGTCCTGCAGGGGCGGGCGCCCCACGCCCGGGGTTTCTCCGCCGACTCTCCGGAGGACCGGCGCGCTCGCGCTGGAGGCGATGCGCGCCTGCGACGTGGCCGCTCGCCGAGCGGGACGCCTCGGCGCTCTCCGGCGGCGAGCGGCGGCGCGTCTTCCTCGCGCGCGCCCTCGCGCAGGAGGCCGGCATCTGGCTGCTCGACGAGCCGACCTCCGGGCTCGACCCGCGGCACCGGCTCGAGTTCCTCGGAGCTGCTGGCGCGGATCCACCGCGAGCGGGGGACCACGGTCCTCCTCGTCACGCACGAGATCGCCCTGGCGGCGGATCTCGCGGACCGCGTCCTCCTGCTGCGCGACGGGCCGGACGCTCGCGCAGGGAGCGCCCGCCGAGGTGCTGACGCCGGAGAACCTCCGCCGGGCCTTCGACGTCGAGTCGCGGCTCGAGCGCGACGTCGCGGGCCGGCCGCATCGTCGCCGTCGCGCCCGGCAGCGGCGCTGACCGTCGGTAGCCGCCCGAGCCGCCTCGACAGCTGTGCGAGGCACGATCGCGTGCCCCGTCGCGGCTGCTAGCATTGCCGGCTCCCGATGTGGTTCAAGAAGGATCAAGGCCCCCAAGGAGCCCCGGGAGGGGCGCACGAGCAAGGTCCCGGAGGGCCTCTGGGTCAAGTGCGAGAACTGCCGGCAGATCCTCTACAACAAGGAGCTCGCCCGCAACTTCAAGATCTGCCCGAAGTGCGGGTACCACTTCCGCCTCTCGGCGCCGGAGCGGCTGCGGATGCTCTTCGACGAGGAGAGCTACGTCGGAGCTCGACGCGAATCTGCGCTCCGTCGGACCCGCTGAAGTTCCGCGACACGAAGCGCTACCGCGACCGGCTGAAGCAGGCGCGAGGAATCGGTCGGCCCCTCCGACGCGGTCGTCGTCGGCTCCGGAACGATGGGCGGCATTCCCGTGCTGATCGGCGGCGATGGAGTTCTTCTTCCTCGGCGGCTCGATGGGCTCGGTCGTCGGCGAGAAGATCGCCCGCGCGGCCGAGCGCGCCCTCGCGCGAGCGGCAGTCCTCTGATCATCGTCTCGACCTCGGGCGGCGCGCGCATGCAGGAGGGGATCCTCTCGCTCATGCAGATGGCGCAAGATCGTCGGCGGCGCTCGCCCGGCTGGCCGAGGCGCGGATCCCCTACATCTCCGTGATGACCGACCCGACGACGGGCGGCGTCACCGCCTCCTTCGCGATGCTCGGCGACCTGAACATCGCCGAGCCCAACGCGCTCATCGGTTTCGCCGGGCCGCGCGTGATCGAGCAGACGATCCGCCAGACGCTGCCCGAGGGGTTCCAGCGCTCCGAGTTCCTGCTCGAGCACGGCATGCTCGACTTCGTCGTCGAGCGCTCGGAGATGAAGGAGACGCTCGTCCGCTGCCTGCGGCTCCTCTGGGACGGAGCCACGGGCAGGCGGGCAGGCATCGGGACGGTCCGGCGCGATCGGCAGGCGGCGCGCCGTCCGACGCCCGGCCGCCGCCTCGCGCCATCCCGGCCTGCTCTCGCGGCTCTGGCGCGGCTCGAGTCCCTCTCGCTTCGCGGCATGAGGCTCGGGCTCGCCGCGATCGACGCGATCTGCGAGCGGCTCGGGCCGGCCCGAGCGGCGCGTTCCCTCCGTCCTCGTCGGCGGGAACCAACGGCAAGGGATCGACGGCGGCGACGCTCTCGGCGATCGCGTCGGCGTCCGGGCTGCGCGCGGGGCTCTACACGTCGCCTCACCTCGATCTCGCGTGACGGAGCGCATCCGCGTCGCGGAGCGGGACGTCTCGCCGGAGCGAGCTCGACGCGGCGCTCGCGCGGGTCTTCGCGCGCGGCGGACGCGCGCCCCGGCGATCGCCGGTGACCTACTTCGAGGCGCTGACGGCGGCGGCGTTCCTGCGTTTTCGCGCAGGCGCGAGTCGATCTGGCCGTCCTCGAGGTCGGCCTCGGCGGACGCTTCGACGCGACGAACGTCGCGCCGGCGCGGCCTCTCGGTCGTCACCTCGATCGCGCTCGACCACATCGGAGGAGCTCGGCCCGACCCTCTCGGCGATCGCCCGCGAGAAGGCGGGCATCTTCCGCGCGCGGGCGCCCGGCGCTCGCCGGGCGCTCGGGAGACGCCCGGGAGGTCGCTGCGCGCGAGGCCGCGGCGGCGGCGGGCGCCGTCTGGCACGACGCGGCGCGGAGATCCGAGTCGCGGCTCGAGCGAGGTCGGGGCTCGACGGGACGCGCTTCCACCTGACGACGCCCGCGAGCGGAGCTGCGACCTGCGGACGCCGCTTCCCGGCGCGCACCAGGCCTGGAACGCCGCGCTCGCGGTCCGGGCCGCCGAGCTCTGTCGCCGGAGCGTCCCGCCGCTCGGACGCCGACGCGGTCGCGCGGCGGCGTCGCGGCCGTCCGGTGGCCCGGGCGCCTGGAGTCGCTCGAGGTCCGCGGGCGCCGGACCGTTCTCTCGACGGCTGTCACAACGCGGAGGGCGCGGCGGCGCTGGCCGGCTTCCTCGACGACGCCGGGCCTCGCCGGCGATGCCGGCTCGTCTTCGGCGCGATGGCCGACAAGGACGTCGAGGGGATCGCCGCGGCGCTCTTTCCGGCCGTGCCGGCGCGTCGCCGCTCGTGCCGCGCCCTCGCCCGCGCGCGGCGTCGCCGCGAGGAGCTCGCCGGCCGCATGCGCTCGCTCCGCGCCGGAACGGAGTCGCGCGGAGGCAGCCGGCGTCGCGCGGCGCGCTCGAGCGCGCTCCTCGCGCGAGCGCGGCGGCGACCCTATAATCGTCGCCGGCTCTCTTTACCTCGTCGGCGAGGCGCGCGCACGGCTCCTCGCCGGCAGGGCCGTCGGAAGGACGGCACGTGACGACCGCGACCGCGCGCTTTCACGCGGGAGCACTTCGAGCGGCTCGAGGAGGAGCGGCTCGCCCGTCTACGCGTCGCGCAGCGCACGGGCGCGGCGCCCGTACGGGCCGCCCGCGGCGATGGAGGGCGACGTCCGGACGGAGTACGCCCGCGACCGCGACCGGATCATCCACTCCCGCGCGTTCCGCCGGCTGAAGCACAAGACGCAGGTCTTCATCCCCTACGAAGGCGACCACTTCCGCACCCGCCTGACCCACACGATCGAGGTCTCGCAGATCGCGCGCAGCGCGGCGCGCGCGCTCGGGCTGAACGAGGACCTGACCGAGGCGATCGCGCTCGGCCACGACCTCGGCCACACTCCGTTCGGGCACTCCGGCGAGACGCGTGCTCGACCGGCTCCTGCGCGGACGAGCCACCCGCAGGCGGGCGGGTTCAAGCACAACTACCAGTCGGTGCGCGTCGTGGACCGGCTCGAGAAACGCTACGAGCAGCCGGGGCTGAACCTGACGCACGACGTGCGCGAGGGAATCCTCAAGCACACGTCGTGGAAGCAGTCGCTTCCCCGTTCCCGCTCGACTTCCTCGAGGGGCTCGCGCTTCGAGTCGGGCGGCTCGCTCGAGGCGCAGGTCGTCAACTGGTCCGACGAGATCGCGCAGCAGACGCACGACCTCGAGGACGGGCTGCCGCTGGCGGAGGAGGAGGCGATCGAGGCGCTCGCAGATCTCCCGGGCGGTGCGCGCGGCGCGACGCCTCGGCCAGCGATCCGGGCAGCGCGCCGCGCCTCGCTCATCCGCGGGATGATCGCCGTCTGACCGCGCGACCTCGTCGAGGCGTCGCGGGCCCGCATCGAACGCTGGCTCGAGGCGACGCGGCGTCGACGACGGCCGACGACTTCTACGAGCGGCGGGACACCTCCCGGGCGACCTCGTCGCCTTCTCGGAGACCGGGAGACGCGATTACCGGGAGCTGAAGGAGTTCGTGTACCGGCACGTCATCCACTCCTTCCCGGTCTCGCGGCACGACGGCCACGCGCGCCGCGTCATCGCCGGCATCTTCGACGCCTACCGCGAGAACCCGCGCCTCCTGCCGGACTACGTCCTGCTCGGCGCTCCAGCGACGATCTCGGCGTGCGGTTCCTGCGCGAGGTCCCGCTGAAGGACGTCGACCGCGAGGTCGCGGAGCGCTACCGGCCCGCGCCCGAGTTCTACCGCGCGATCGCCGACCACATCGCCGGGATGACGGACAGCTACTGCAACGCCGAGTACAAGGAGCTGGTGGGATGAAGACCCTTGGGAGTGACTCATGACGCAAAGCGGAAGTCTCGTCCGGCGCGCCGCTGGCCTTCCTCGACCGCGACCTCGCGGCCGCGGACCCCGAGGTCGCGCGCTGGATCCGCGAGGAAGAGCGGCGGCAGAACGAGAACCTGGAGCTGATCGCGTCGGAGAACTGGGTCTCGCGCGCGGTGCGCGAGGCGCAGGGGTCGGTGCTGACGAACAAGTACGCCGAGGGGTATCCGGGCAAGCGGTACTACGGCGGCTGCGAGTTCGTCGACAAGATCGAGGCGCTCGCGATCGAGCGGGCGAAGGCGCTCTTCGGCGCCGAGCACGCCAACGTCCAGCCGCATTCGGGCTCGCAGGCGAACATGGCCGTCTACCTGACGGCGGCGAAGCCCGGGCGACACGATCCTCGGAATGAACCTCTCCCACGGCGGCCACCTGACGCACGGCCACCCGCTCTCGTTCTCGGGAAGGAATACAAGGTCGTCGCCTACGGCGTGCGCAGCGAAGACGAGCGGATCGACTACGACGAGCTCGCGCGGCTGGCGCGGGAGCACCGGCCGAAGATCATCGTCGCCGGCGCCTCCGCGTACGTGCGGGAGATCGACTTCCGGCAGTTCGGCGAAGTCGCCGACGAGGTCGGCGCGGCCCTCATGGCCGACATCGCGCACATCGCCGGGCTCGTGATCGCGGGGCTGCACATGTCGCCCGTCCCTTATGCTCCCTTCGTCACCTCGACGACGCACAAGACGCTGCGCGGGCCGCGCGGAGGACTCGTCCTCTGCCGGACGGGCCGCGCGAAGGACCTCGACCGCAACGTCTTCCCGGGCCTGCAGGGCGGACCGCTCGAGCACGTGATCGCCGCCAAGGCGGTGGCGTTCGCGGAGGCCGCGACGCCCGAGTTCAAGGAGTACCAGCGGCGGATCGTCGAGAACGCGAAGGCGCTCGCGGAAGGGCTCACCGCGCCGCGGGTTCCGCCTCGTCTCCGGAGGCACGGACAACCACATGATGCTCGTGGACGTGGGCGCGCGCGGCATCTCCGGCAAGGACGCGGAGAAGGCGCTCGACCGTCTTCGGATGACGGTCAACAAGAACACGATCCCGTTCGACACGCGCCCGCCGATGGTGGCGTCGGGGATCCGCATCGGGACTCCGGCCGTGACGACGCGCGGCATGGGCCCGTCGGAGATGGACACGATCGCCGACTGCATCGCCCGCGCGCTCGACGCGATCGGCGACGCGTCCGTGGAGGAGTCCGTGCGGCGGACGGTCGGCGAGCTCTGCGCCGGGTTCCCGCTCATCGCGTGAACCTTCGCCGGGCTGTCCTCGGCGTCGCCTCCGCGCTCCTTGTCCTGCTCCTGCTCCGCGGCGACGATCCCGGGAGGCTCGCCCGCCGCGCGGCGATTCTCTTCCGCTCGGCTTCGCTCGACTCGAAGACGCGCCGATTGAACGGATCCGCTGCGGCGTTCGACCGCCAGTTCTTCGTCTTCCTCGAATCGGCGCGGCGCAACCTGCCGCCGGACGCGCGCGGCGTCGCGATCACCGGAGTCCCCCGGTCCAACGAGGTCTACTACCTCGCGTCCTATCACCTCGCGGCGGTGCCGGTCCTCGTCGCGCCGGAGAGGATCCCGCCCGGCTGGCTCCTCGCCGTCTACGGTCCGGAGCGGCCCGCCGGCTGGCGAGTCGTCGCGCCGGTCTGGAACGGCGCGCTCCTGGCGCCCGGGTCGTGACCGGCCTCTGGCTCCCCCTCGCGCTGGTCGCCGCGATCCTGACCGGAGCCGGCGCCGCCGGGTACGTGGTCGCCGGCTCTTTCGTTCCCACAGGACACCGATCCGAGCGCGCCGCCTGGGGATTCGCCCTCGGCCTCTTCCTTCTCGCCTCCTCCGTCCCGCTCGCATTTCTCACCCACATCTCTCCCCGCTGGATGGCCTTCCTCCGTTGCTGCTGCTTCCCTCGCGACGATCCGGTTTCGACGCCGTGCAGGTCGACCCGCCTCTTCCCGCTCCCCCCGGGAGAGCGATGGGGCGAAGGTGTCCCTGGAGCCGATTCCATTCCTTCTCATCCTCCTCGCCTTTCTCGGAATGATCGTCTACGCGCTTCGCGCGCTGACCGAGCCGATGTGGTCCAACGACTTCCTCGCGATCTGGGGCCTGAAGGGGAAGATGATCTTTGCCACCGGCGCGGTTCCACGCCGCCTCTTCGAGGACCCCTCGCTCGGCTACTCGCATCCCGAGTACCCCCTCGGCCTTCCGTTTCTCTACGCCGCGATTTCCTTCCTCCTCGGCCGATGGGATGACCATGCCATGGCGCTTCTCTTCCCGTTCCTTCAGGCCGCCACGCTCCTCGCTCTCTTCGGCTGG
This sequence comes from uncultured Acidobacteriota bacterium, assembly GCA_963815865.1. GTDB lineage: Bacteria > Acidobacteriota > Thermoanaerobaculia > UBA5066 > Gp7-AA6 > JAWOLE01. Next base: position 485,261 of record CAWFIK010000002.1, on the reverse strand, counting down.
CTGCGCCGGCGCGGAGCATCGGGGACCGTCGCGCTCGGTGCCGCGGCTCTCCTCGCCCTGTTCGAACCGCTCTACTCGGCCTTCCTGACGGGCATGGCGGACGTGCCCTATTCCTTCGTCGCGCTGCTGTTCGGCACGGCCCTGGCGGACGCGCTGGAGGAAACCGACGCCTTCTCGGCGCGTCGCCTCGCCTTCGCCTCCTTCCTCGCGATCTCGACGAAGAACGAGGGTCTCCTGCTCGCCGCGGCCGGCGTTCTTCTCACGCTCTTCGCGATCCGCAAGTCGCGCACGGCCTCCCGGCGCGCACTGGCCGCGGTCGCCGCTCCCGCGCTTCTGCTCCTCCTGGCCGGACGGCTCTGGAAGGGGAGACTTCCGCTCCGGGATTTCGATCTCGTCTATTTGGGCCCGACCCTGATTCTGGAGTTCCTTCCCCGGATCGGCGAGGCGGTTCGCACGGGCGCGCGAGAAGTGATCCTCCCCGCGTGGCCCGGTCTGCTCTGCGTGCTCCTTCTCGTCGCCGTGGGCCGCCGCGTTCCCGCCGGCGGCCGCCTTCTTCTCCTCGCCTCGCTCTGTGCCCTCGCCTATCTGCTCGTCCCGTCTCTGGCCGTCCTCGGCCCGGAGTGGCTCATCCGAACGTCTTTCGCCCGCACGGTCTGCGCGCTCGCCCCACTGGCCGCCGCCGGAATCGCCTGCCGGCTATGACGCGCCGGCTCGGTGGAGCCAGCGCAGCCGGACCAGGTCCCAGAGCGTCGGGAGGGCATCACGCAGAAGGGAAACGCGCGAATCGGGCGAGTTGAACCACAGAACCGGCACTTCCGCGATGGCGAGGCCGCGCAGCCGCGCCAGGTAGAGGATCTCCATGTCGTAGGCGAACCCGTCGATCTTCGCGCGGCGAAAGAGCTCCCGCGCGACGTCGCCGCGAAAGAGCTTGAAGCCGCACTGCGTGTCGCGGATTCCGGGGACGGCCAGCAGACGCACGAGGAGATTCCCCGCCTTCCCGAGCAGCCGGCGATAGAACGGCTGCCGGCGCCTCACGAGATCCTCCTCGAGCGCGCGAGAGCCGATCGCGATGGGATGGGTCGGGAGCCGCTCGGCGAGCTTCAGCCATTCGCTCAGCGGGGTCGAGAGGTCCACGTCGCAGACGAGGACCGGGTCGCCGGAGGAGGCGAGGACTCCGGCGCGGAGAGCGCACCCCTTCCCCCGGTTCTTCTCATGCCTGAGGATCGAGAGCGGCAGTCCGAGCTGCTCCGCGAGCCTCTGCGCCGCGGCCCGGGTTCCGTCGGAGGAGCCGTCGTCCACGAGGATGACTTCCCACTCCCAGCCGCCGGGGCGGGAGCGCACCCAGTCGGCGACCGAGCGCAGGCAGGCCTCGATGCGGTTCCGCTCGTTGAACGCCGGAATGACGAGCGAGGCCACCTCGGATCTCGGACTTGCGATTTCCGACTTCGAATTCACGATTCACGCTTCACGATTCACAGTTTGTCTTTCGTCGCTTCGAAGACGAACTGGTAGCCGAACATCGTGGGCCAGATCCTCGCGCTCGCTTTCGCGAAGGCGCGCGTCGGGGCGCTCCACGGCGCGTCGGAGAGCCGCTGGAACGCCAGCTCGTAAGGCATCGCCGTCGCTTCGACGGCGCGGATCCGGAAGCCGTTCTGCTCCAGGAGATCCCGCCCGCTCGACCGGGTATGGAAAACGAGGTGCGTGCGGTCGAGCAGGCCGCGGTCCGCGTACCGGAACTGCCCGAAGAGGAGAGAGAGGCGCACCGAGATGTTCGCGATGTTCGGAATGGAGGCGAGGAGCACTCCGCCGTCCTTCAGCCACGCCCGCACGCGCTCCAGCAGCCTCTCGGGGTGCGCGAAATGCTCGAGCACGTCCGCGCACACGACGGCGTCGAAGGGCGCGTCCCACTCCCCGGCGTGGAGAGCGTCCTGTTCGCGCCAGTCGTCGTACCCCTCCCGGGGGGAGAGGGACTCCGGCGGGTGCGGCTCGACGCCGGCGATGAACGAGCATTGGTCGCGCACGGCGCGGCCCAGGTGCCCGCCCGCGGCTCCGAGATCGAGAAGCCGCAGGCCGGAGGGGAGGGCGCGGATGCGCCGGCGGAGGATGTCGTGCGAGGAGCCGGGGATCTCCTTCCAGGCGTACTTCTCGGACGGGCCGCGCATGTTGCGAGAAGCTATCAGCTATCCGCGGAACTTCTGCGCGATCGGATAGCGTCGCCCTTCGCCGAAGGCCCGGGCGGTGACCTTCGGGCCCGGCGGCATCTGGCGCCGCTTGTACTCGTTGCGGTCCACCCGCAGCGCCATCTCACGGGCGAGCGCGACCGGAACGCGCGCGCGCCGCGCGGCGGCCGGGGCCGGCAGCGAGTACTCCACGAGCGCCTCGATCAGGGGATCGAGCTCCGCGTAGGGGGGAATCGAATCGCTGTCCCTCTGGTTCGGCCGCAGTTCCGCCGACGGTTCCTTGGTGATCGAGGAGGACGGGATCCGCTCCGCGCCGCGGTTCAGCTCTCGCGCCAGATCGTAGACGAGCGTCTTGGGGACGTCGGAGAGAAGCGCGTAGCCGCCCGCCATGTCGCCGTACAGGGTGCAGTAGCCGGCGGCCAGCTCCGACTTGTTTCCGGTGGAGAGGACGAGGTGGCCGAACCGGTTGGAGAGCGCCATCAGGATCGCGCCGCGGATCCGGGCCTGGATGTTCTCCTCGGCCGCGGAACAGTCCCCGGCGCCGAACGCGGGCGCCAGGACGCCGCGGTACGCCTCGAAGACGGGCCCGATCGGGATCTCGAGGAGCCGGACGCCGAGGCGCCGCGCGAGGTCGCGCGCGTCTCGCAGGCTCCCCTCCGAGGAGTACGGGCCGGGCATCGCGACGCCGGTGACGCGGTCGGGGCCGAGCGCGTCCGCCGCGAGCGTCGCGGTGACGGCGGAGTCGATGCCGCCCGAAAGTCCGAGCACGGCGGTCGAGAAGCCGCACTTCTCCGCATAGTCGGAGAGGGCGAGGACCAGAGCCTCCCGAAGACGCGCGATGTCCGGGTCCCGCTTCCGGATCGCACCTGCGCCGCCCGGCAGTTCGATCGTCCAGAAGTCTTCCCGAAACGACTCGCCGCGCGCCACGAGACGCCCGCGCGCGTCGAAGGCGGAGGAGCCCCCGTCGAACACGAGGTTGTCGTTGCCTCCGACCAGGTTGCAGCTGACGAGCGGCACGCCGGTCTGCCGCGCGATCTGCTTCATCATCCGCTCGCGAAGGAGCGCCTTCCCGCGCGTCCAGGGGGAGGCCGAGATGTTGGCGTGCAGGTCGAGCCGGAGAGGCTTCAGGTCGCGCACGGGATCGGTCGGATAGAGAGGATGCTTCCAGAACGTCTTGTCGTTCCAGATGTCTTCGCAGATCGTCACGCCGATCCGGCGGCCGCGCAGGCGCAGGACGACCGGGCGGCGTCCCGGCTCGGTGTAGCGCCCTTCGTCGAAGACGTCGTACGTCGGGAGCAGACGCTTGTGGTAAACGGCGGAGATCCGGCCGGCACGGGCGGCGATCGCCGCGTTGAAGACGCGGCGCCCCGGGCGCGCCGCGTTGCTCTGCAGCGAGCCGTAGAGCCAGAGCGCGCGGCCGCTCGCCCGGGCGATGCGCGCCGCGGCGCGCTCGGACTCCGCGATGAAGTCCCGCCGCTCGACGAGGTCCCGCGGCGGGTAGCCGCAGACGGCGAGCTCCGGAAAGAGCACGAGATCGGCGCCCTCGCTCTCCGCGCGGCGGCCGAGGTCGAGGATCTTCCTCGTGTTTCCGGGGAAGTCGCCGACCGTCGTGTCGATCTGCGCGACGGCGATCTTCATGGTCGATAGTCGATCGTCGATCGTTGGGAGTCTGAGAATGGACTATTGACGATCGACTGTTTCCGCGGTCAGCGGCCGGCCGGAGAGCCGGTCGCCCGGGCTCGGAGCGCTCCGGTCGCGGCGCGTCGCGAGGAGGGGAGATCCGAGGGCCACGAGCGTCAGAGCGGTACCGAGCCAGCGCCGCGCGGCCTGGGCTGCCGTGAGAGGAGACGATCCCCTCGGACCGCGGGCGGTCAGGCCGGTCAGGGACATCCCCACGGTCTTTCCGAAGAGCATGAGCGGCACGACCGTCGAGAAGAAGGAGAGGTAGAGCGCGAACACGGCCGTCCAGAGCAGACCCGAGACCTCGAGCATCCGTCCCCGTCCCGCCGTGGCGGCGAGCAGCGCGGCCGCGACGAGCAGCAACACGAGCGCGCCGTCGGCGGCGAAGGCGGCCAGGCGCGCCGAAAGCGGCGCGGCGAGCGCCTGCTCCTCGGAGTCGGCCGGCTCCGCCGTCGGTCCGCGAGGCCCGGCGGGCTCCGCCGGCCCGGAACGAAGCGGAAGATCGACGAATCCCGGGCTCTCGAAGCCGGGGGCGCTGGACTGGACCGCGGCGCGGGCGAGGCGTTCTTCCGGCGGAGCAGCCTGCGCCGTCGCCTTGTTTTTCCTCGGGGGAGCCGGCTCCGGAATGTCGATGGACGTGACGGCGGAGCCGGAGGAGAGATCGATCTCGTCGAGCCGGCTCATGAGATCGGCGGTCCGGTCCGGTCCATCAGAAATCACCAGTCACAAATCGCCAGTTCCTACCGCCTGTGATCCAGGTGGTGGACGTAGATCCGGCCGAGCAGGTCCAGGTCCCCCTTCTGGTAGCGCTCGGCAAACTTCAGGTGGCGCCCCGCCTCCGAATCGTTGGGATCCAGGGATACCACCTCCCGGAACGCCTGGATGGCCTTCGGATACAGGCCGTTCTGGAGCTGGCTGATCCCCTGGTTGTAATAGGAGCGGAGCAGATACGAGCGGGCGTCCTGGTTGTCCCGGTCCTCCTGCACGATACGCCACAGGATCGGGATCGCCGTCTCGTATTCCCCTTCGTTGTAGAACTTGACCGCGGGGGTGATCGCGGTGACCTTTTCGGAGGCGAGGCCCTGCTCCTGCGCGAAGCTCGGATCGTCGCGGAAGGCGGGCGCCGCGAGGTTGAAGTTCTTCAGCGCGTCGATGTACCGCTTCTCGCCGAGCGCCTTCTCCGCGACCGCGCGCACACGCGCGGAATCGGACTCGCCTTTCGAATCGCTCGGAACGACCCCGGGCCGGACGGCCTTTCCCCCCTCCGGCGCTCCGCCTTTATCCGGGCTCGCGAGCAGCTTGCGGGCTTCTTCGTACTCCGGGTCGTTGGGCCTGATGCGACGCAGCTCGGCCCTCGCCTCGACGTTTTGTCCCCGGTCCAGAAGTTCCCGGGCGTGCTGGACCGACCCGGACGCCGCCGACTTCTGCGGCGGGGGCGGGTGGGTCCCCTTCCCCTTGAAGACGAAATAGGCCCCGACGAGCGTCAAGGCGAGGAACGCGCCGATGAGCGCCAGAACCCTCGCGTTGATCGGCAACCCGGCCGGCCGCTCGCGCGGCGGAGGCGCCGCGGCCGGCGCGGGCATGCGCGCCGGCGTGTCCGGAAGGGCCTCCGTCATCGCGCCGGCGGCGGGTCTTGCGGGCGCGGAACCGCCGGAGACCGGCGACGGCTTGTCTCCCTCGCCCGTCTCGATGCGCTCCAGGTAGAGGGCCGCGGTGGGCTCGCGCGAATCGAGCGACTGCGCCTGCAGGAAGAAATCGCGGGCGGCCTCGCGGTTCCCGGCCTCGAACGCCTCTCTCCCTTTCTTCAGGCATTCCGCGACCATCCGGCTGTCGTCGGCGATTTCCTGCCGGGCCTGTTCGATTCTCGTGACCGCCTCGGAGTTGTTGATGTCGATCAGAAAGACGCGGGACCAGATCTCGATCGCCTGCTCCCGGTCCCCCTTCTTCGCTGTCTCGTCCCCCTGCTTGAGCAGCGCGGCGATCTCCCGCTCCGTGTCGCGCACCTCCTGCTCGTCGATCTCCGACGACGGAAAGAAACCGACCCCCGCCGCACCGGAAGTCTCTTCCGTCGGCAGGAACATGTCGCGCGGGGCGAGAGGAGATGGCGCGACCGTGTCCGCCCCCGGTGGCGTGTCGTCGAACCCGAAGAAGCCGGCGTTCTCCACCTGCGGCGCGGCGCCTTCCGAATGCGCGGGGGGGAAATCGGGGCTCGGCGCGGGAAACGGATCGAGGTTGGCCGGCTCGCTCGAGAAATCGCCGAACGCGGGAGTGGCGCCGTACCCTTCGCCCTGCGGCCCGCCGAGCGAGAACTCGTCCGTTTCCGGCCGAACGGAGCCCGGGTCGGCCGGCGCCGGCGCGACCGGCTCCGAAACGGCCGACAGGCGGCGCTCGAGCGACGAGAGCGCGGGATCTCTCGGATCCGTCGCGCGGAGCCGCTCGACTTCCCGGCGGGCGGCCGGGATCCGTCCCTGCGTGAGCGCCTCCTCCGCGTTGAAGCGAATGGACTCGATGAGCGACTGCATCGCTTTCTTCCCGGCGGCTTTCTCGATCATCGCCAGCGCGTCTTTGTCGCCCGGAACGAGCGTCAAGACTCGCGAGGCCGCTGCCATGGCTCCGTCGTAGTCGCGCGCGTCGCACTTCTGTTCCGCCTCGGCGAGGAGGCGCTGCGAGTCCGCCTTCTCCGCACGCCGCTCCGGGGGCGGAGGCGGCGCGGCCGCACGGACCGGGGCAGGGGGCGGCGGGATGGGAGCCGGACTTCCCGGCTGGGGGGGGGTCACGAGGGCCCGGAGCTCGGCGATGTCCACATCGGACTCGCGGTTTCGCGCCTTGTCCCGCAGCTTCTGGGCCGGGGTGAAGCGCGGGTCCATCTTCAGGATGAACTCGCAGCCGATCACGCAGTCGCTGACGTTGCCGGAGGAAAAGAGATTCAGGGCGTGCCGGAAGGTCGCGAGGATCTTTTCGCGGACCTCCGCCGGCAGGGAGGCGTTGCCGGGGTACGAGCCGGGGGCGGCGGGAGGGCTCATCGGACCGCCCCTTCCCTCGCTGCTTCCTGAACGGGGTGAGACTCTCTCACGGGGCCACGATTATAGACTGACGCCCTCATGCGGACCGTCATCGAGTGCGTCCCCAACATCTCCGAAGGGCGCGACCTCGTCCGCGTGGGCGAGATCGCGGACGCGGTCAAGGCAACGCCGGGCACGCGCCTGCTCGACGTCTCCTCGGATGCCGCGCACAACCGCAGCGTGCTGACGCTCGTGGGCGACGCCGCGGCCGTCCGTTCGGCCGTTGCCGCGCTGTTCGACGCGGCGATCCCCCGGATCGACCTGACGCGGCACCGGGGAGAGCACCCGCGCATGGGCGCCGTGGACGTGGTCCCGTTCATCCCGATCCGGGGCGCGAGCGTGGAGGAGTGCGTCGCCCTCTCCCGGGAGGTCGCCGCCGAGATCGCCTCGCGCCATCAAGTCCCCGTCTACCTCTACGAAGACTCGGCGTCGTCGGAGTCGCGGCGCAACCTGGCGGAGATCCGGAAAGGAGAGTTCGAGGGATTCGCCGAGAAGATGAAGGACCCGAAATGGGCTCCCGATTTCGGGCCGGCGATTCCGCATCCGACCGCCGGCGTCGTCGCCGTCGGCGCGCGGCCGCCGCTCATCGCGTACAACATCAACCTCGGAACGAAGGATCTTCGCGTCGCCGACACGATCGCGCGGGCGATCCGCCACATCGGCGGCGGCTTCCGTTTCGTCAAGGCGATGGGCGTGGAGCTGGCGGACCGCGGGCAGGTCCAGGTCTCGATCAACATGACCAACTTCAAGAAGACCCCGCTCCACCGGGTCTTCGAGTGCGTCCGGTCCGAAGCCGACCGCTACGGCGTTCCGATCGTCGCCTCCGAAATCGTCGGCCTGACCCCGGCGGAAGCCCTCTTCATGGCCGCCGACCACTATTTGAAGCTGGAAGGATTCTCTTCCGATCAGGTGCTGGAGATGAGGCTCCTGGAAGAAGAATAGGCGGTAGGTCGTAGGTGGCAGGTGGTTGGGACCGTGGCCCCGCTCTCATCCCTACGACCTTCCACCTTCCACCTAACACCTATTCCCGTTCCACCTCGATGCCGTAGCCGCGCAGTTTCCGGTACAGGTTCGATCGCTCGATCTGCAGCGCCTCCGCGGCCCTCGTCACGTTGCCTCGGTGGCGCTTCAGGGCGGCCAGGATGTAGCGGCGCTCGAAGTCGTCGCGCGCGTCGCGCAGGGGAGCGTCGGCGGGGAGCGGAGCGGCGAGGTCGCCGTCGCGGATCTCGGCGGGAAGGTCCTCGCGGCGGATCTCTTCGGCGGGAGAGAGGATCATGAGCCGCTCGATCAGGTTCTTCAGCTCCCGCACGTTGCCCGGCCAGCGGTAGTTCTCGAGAGACTCGAGCGCGGCGGCGGAGAGGGCCTTGGGCTTGCGGCCGAAACGCGCAGAAGCCTGATGGAGGAATTGGCGGGCGAGCAGCGCGATGTCCTCCCGCCGCTCGCGCAGCGGCGGGACGGAGACGGGAACGACGGCCAGTCGGAAATAGAGGTCCTCGCGGAAGGCGCCGCGCTTGATCTCCTCCGCGAGGTTCTTGTTCGTGGCGGACAGGACGCGGGCGTCCGAGGAGATCGCCTTGCTGCCGCCCACGCGGGTGAAGCGACCCTCCTGGAGCGCCCGCAGAACCTTCGACTGCGTGCGGGCGGACATGTCGCCCACCTCGTCCAGAAAGAGCGTGGCGCCGTCCGCCTCCTCGAACTTGCCCCGCCGGTCTTCGGCGGCGCCCGTGAACGAGCCGCGCATGTGGCCGAACAGCTCCGATTCGATCAGCTCCTCCGGGATCGCGGCGCAGTTGACTTCGACGAGAAGCGAATCGGCGCGTGCCGAGAGAGCGTGGATCGAGCGGGCCACGAGCTCCTTGCCCGTTCCGTTCTCTCCGGTCACGAGGACCCGGGCGTCGGTCGGCGCCACGCGCGCGATCTCCTGGCGCAGGTGCCTCATGGCCGGCGAGTCGCCGAGCAGCGTCGCCTCCGACTCGCTCCGGCCGCGGAACGAGGCGACCTCGGCGAGGAGGTCCCGCCGCTCGATCGCCTTCTGCGCGGTCAGGATGACGCGCTCGAGCGAAAGGGGCTTCTCCAGGAAGTCGTAGGCGCCCAGGCGCACGGCGCGCACGGCGGTCTCGACGCTGGCGTGCCCGGAGATCATGACGACCGGGACCTCGCGCAGCCGGCCATCGGCCGCCTCGAGCACCGAGAGGCCGTCGCGGTCGCGCAGCCAGACATCGAGAAACGCGACGTCGAAGCTCTCCTCCCGGAGGCGCTTCAATCCTTCCTCGCCCGATTCGATCGAGGTGACGGCGTACCCCTCATCGGTCAGGATCTCCGAGAGCGTCTCCCGGATGGCCTTCTCGTCGTCGATGACGAGGACGCGGCGTTTCTTCACGCGGCCGGCAGCTCGATGATGAACCGCGCGCCGCGGGGACGGTTCTCCTCGACGCGGATGGTTCCGTTGTGGTCGGCGACGATGCGCGAGACGATCGCGAGCCCGAGGCCCGTGCCGCGCCCCTTCGTGGTGAAGTCGGGGAGGAAGAGCTTGTCCCGGTCGCGCGCCGGGACGCCGCGGCCGGTGTCGGCAACCTCGATCGTGACGCCGTGGGCGTTCTCCGCGAGGCGGACTGTGATCTCCCCGGAGGCGCCGCAGGCTTCGAGCGCGTTGTCGAGGAGGTTGATCAATGCCCGCTTGATCTGTTCCGGATCGAGCACGACGCGATCGCGCGAGAGGCACGACTCGACACGCAGCGCGACGCCGTCGCGCGCTCCCTCGAAGAGTCGTACGGCCGAGCGCGCCAGCGCGGGGAGGTCCGTCGGCTCGGGCCGCATTTCCGGCAGGCGGGCGAACCGGGAGAACTCGTCCACGAGGGACTTTAGGAAATCCACCTCCTCGACGATGACCTTCGTGCCGCGCTCGATCGCCTCGCCGAGGTCCGGTCCGCCGGTGCGGTGCCGCCTGGCGATCCGCTCGGCCGAGAGGCGGATCGGCGTCAACGGGTTCTTGATTTCGTGGGCCACGCGGCGCGCGACTTCGCTCCAGGCCGCCAGCTTCTGCTCGCGCGCCACGTGCGTCGTGTCCTCGATCGCCAGCACCCACCCGCGGCGGCGCTCCCCGGCCGGGGCGGGGGAGAGCGGGCGAAGGGCGATCTCGAGCCGGCGCTCGCCCTCCGCCGGGTGGAGCATCAGCTCGCGCGGCGCCGGAGATGGCGCGCCGTTCCTCGCTTCGTCGAGGAGCGCGACGAGCGGAGCGAGCTCAAGCCGCGTCCGCAGCGTCTCGACCGTCACCTCGCCCTCGAGAGAGAGCAGGCTTCGCGCGGCGGGATTGCAGATGGTGACCCGCCCCTCGCGGTCGAAGGCGAGCACGCCCGTCGTCACGGACTCGAGGACCGTCGCGACCAGCCGGCGCTCCGTGTCGAGGCGGCGGTTGGACGCCTGCAGCTCCTCGTTGGAGCGCAGCTGCGCGTCATGGGCTTCCTGCAGGCCGGCGGCCATGCGGTTGAAGGAGTAGACGAGAACGCCGAGCTCGTCGGACGCCGGGACGTCCACCCGCGCGGAGAGGTCTCCGGAATGAAGACGGCGCGTGGACTCGGCGAGCGCGGCGATCGGCCCGGTGATCCGCCGGGCGAGCGTCGAGCCGGTCCAGATCGACGCGAACAGGATCGCGAGCGTCAGGAGCAGAAACGTCGAGATGTTGGCGGCCTTGATCGCCGGCTTCTGCGCCTCGAGCTTCCGGTACTCGCTCCAGGCGGCCGTGATGGCGTCGAGCGCGCGCGACTCGGCCGGGCCGACGCGCGTTCCCGCCGCCCAGGCGACGTCTCCCGCGCGGATGAGGGCCCGGTAGAGGTGCGACCCGTCGGGAAGGACCTCGATCTTGACTTCCTGTCCGCTCGCCACGGCCTTGCGCAGGCTCTCGGACGGGAGCGGCAGGACGGCCGCGGATCTCTCCGCGGCGAGCGCGACCCGGTGTCCGCCCCGATACACCTCGACCGAATCGAGCTTCTGCTGCCGGCGCAGCTCCTCCAGGCGACCGGCCGCCTCGGGATCCGCGCCGGCTCCGGCGAGCGCCCGCGCCTTCTCGAGGGTCTCGTCCACGACGCGCTTCTCCGCCATGTCCTGGATCGCCCGCGCCCGCACGACGACCTCCCGCACGGGAGTCGAGAACCAGCGGTCGATCGAGCGCTGGAGCAGGCCGGTCGCGGTGAAGAAGAGAAGCCCGATCGGGATCGCGGTCAGGCCAATGTAGGTGACGAGCAGCTTGGTCTGGAAGCGCGAGCCGAGGACCCGGCGCCGCCGCTCGAGCCACGTCTTGACGAGCACGCGGCAGAGGACGAAGAGCACCGCCGCGATCAGCGTGATGTTGATGTAGGAGAGAACGAAGAGGAGCAGCCCGCGCGTGATCGTGACCGGGTCGATCTCGCTCGCGCGGTGCTCGAGCACCGATACCACCGACCAGACGACGAGCACCGCGAGAACGAGCCCGACGATGAGCCGGTTGTCGCGGCTCCGGCGCTGGAGCTCGGTCAGAAGCCTCACGGGGAGACCTTGATCTCGAACCGGTTCGACTCCTTCCACGGCGTGCGGGAGTCCACGGGGATGATGGCGAAGAGGTAGCCGGAATCGAACGTCGCTCGCATCCGGACGTACAGATTCGTACGCCAGTCGTCGTGGCGGACGCGGAACACGAGCAGATTTTCGCGCGAGAGGAGGAGGCGGGCAACCTCCTTGAAGTCGTGCGTTGTCGAGCGCTGCAGCGCCCGGCCGTCCATCGTCTCGACGATCACGTATTCGCGCGTGACGGGGTCGTACGTCACGGCGACCCGGTACTTGCGCGTGTCCATGCGGTCGTCCCAGAGCCAGTGCGCGTTGTGCCGGTAGAGCCGGATCTCGTAGCGGATGGCGGTCTCGAGGCCCGACTCGATCTTGGTCGCGAGCTCGGGATTCAACGCTCCCGCCAGCCGGAACCGCGTGAAGACGTCGGGGCCGCGCGAGTCCGCCTGGAGCGACTCGATCCGCGGCCCCCCCTGCTGCGCCGCCACGAACGGCGCCGGGATCGCCACCGCTGCCGCCAGCAGGAAAGCGCCGAGCCGCTGTCTAGTGGACATCCCGATGATTCTACGGTGTCCGACGCCTCCTTCTCGGCACCCCTGAGCCAGACGTCCCACTGACCGCCGAATTGCCGCCGGTGCTCGCGGCGCGAGGAGTCTCCCAAGTAACCGCAGGGAGGAGCCTCGCGCCGCGGGAGCGGAGCGTTTGCGCGGGATCAGGCGAGCGGTCGAGGCCGCATCCGGCCGAGCCGATCGCCGGTGCGCCGAAGGCGCAGATCCCGCGCAAATGCGGAGCGACGGTCTAGCTGACGACGCCGAGGGACTCGGCCTGGGGGAGGTCCACGCTTCGGGCGGGCTCGCGCAGCGCGGCGTCGAGGGCCCGGGCGAACTCGATGTGGAGCGCGTGCCCGGCCTTGCGGGCGCGGATGTGGCCGGAGAGCGGGCGGCCCAGCAGCGCGAGGTCTCCAACGAGGTCCAGGATCTTGTGCCGGACGAACTCGTCGCGGAACCGGAGCGGGCCCGACACGATGCCGTCGTCGTCGAGAACGACGGCGTTGTGCAGGCTGCCTCCGCGCGCCAGCCCGCGCGCGCGCATCGCCTCCACGTCGCGTGCAAAGCCGAACGTCCGCGCGGGCGCGATCCGCGCCGAGTACTCCTCCGGGCGGATCGGCACGGTCAGGCTCTGGCGCCCGACGAACGGGTGCGGAAAGTCGATCTCGTAGGTGATCGTGAGCCCGGTCCGTCCGGCTCGAACGACACGCTGCGGTCGCCGCGGACGATCTCGACGGAGCGCGTGAGGGTGAGCGGATTCACGCGCGCCGACTGCCTCTCGAAGCCGGCGGCGTGAAAGAGACGCACGAACGGGAGCGCCGAGCCGTCCAGGATCGGGACCTCGGGTCCCTCGATCTCGATCAGGCAGTTGTCCAGTCCCTCGCCGGCCGCCGCCGAAAGCGCGTGCTCCACGGTTCCGATCGAGACGCCGCCGGCGGAAATCGTCGTGGCGTAGTCGAACGTCGCGGCGGACGTCAGACGCGCGGGAATGCGCGATCCGGGATGATCCAGCCGGACGAAGACGAGCCCATGATCCGGAGGCGCGGGGCGGAAGTGCGCCCGCACGGGATGGCCGGAATGCAGGCCGATCCCCTCGATCGAAACGGTCGTGCGCAGCGTCGTTTGAGCTCTCAAACCGCTCTCCTTACCGCATCTTCAGTGCCATGTCCGGTATGAAGCCCGGGAGAGCGCTATCAGGCTTTGTTTCAGTAGCTTAGACCATGAGTCTCCAGCAGGTCCGACGGTCTCGACCGTGGCTACGCCGCCACGAATGTGTGGCGATCAAGCCACATTACAGGCCCCGGTCGCCGCGCGCGAAGTCTCCCGAAGTAACCGAGGGAGGAGGCGCGCGCGGCGGGAGCGGAGCGGTTGCGCGGGATCAGGCGAGCGGTCGAGGCCGCATCCGGCCGAGCCACTCGCCGGTGCGCCCCGCAGGGCGCAGATCCCACGCAACCGCGGAGCGACGGTAGACTGCCGCGTTCATGCCGAAGAAGCCTCCGAAGACCGCGCCGGGCTCCCCGGCGATCAAGACGGTGGCGACAAACCGGAAGGCGTTCCACGACTTCTTCATCGAGGATCGTACCGAGGCCGGCCTCGTCCTGACCGGGACGGAAGTCAAGTCGCTGCGGGAAGGGCGCGCCCAGCTCAAGGACTCCTACGTCCAGTTCCGCGGCGGGGAAGCGTTCCTCATCGGGGCGCACATCTCCCCGTACGGCGCCGGCTCCTGGACGAACCACCTCCCCGAGCGGGAGCGCAAGCTGCTGCTCCACCGCCGCGAGATCGTGCGATGGGCCTCCGCCGTCGCGACGCGCGGCGTTACGTGCGTGCCGCTCTCCCTCTACTTCAAGGGATCGAAGGCGAAGGCCGAGATCGCCCTCGTGAAAGGGAAGAAGCTCCACGACAAGCGCGACGCGATCCGCGACCGCGACCTGAAACGCGAGGCGGACCGCGCGATGAGGAGCAGGTGAGAGGTCGAGGTGGTAGGTGTTAGGTGGTAGGTGTTAGGGACGAGAGCCTGATGAACGAAGCCCTTCCACCTACCACCTTCCACCTACCACCTACCCTGCGGAAGATCGTTGCCTCAGACTTCGATTCGATCTATCAGCTCGATCAGATCTGCTTCGAGCCCGGGATCTCCTACTCGCTCCGGGAGATTCGGCGTTTCCTGGGAATCGCGACTTCGGACGGGCTCGTCGCGGAGGTGGACGGAACGATCGCCGGCTTCGTCATCGGATACCTGACGCGCGGCAGTGTCGCCCATGTCGTGACGCTCGACGTACACCCCTCCTACCGGCGCCGGAGCCTGGCGACGGCGTTGCTCGAAGAGCTGCTGAATCGCTTCTTCCGGGCCGGGGCGCGCGAGTCGCGTCTGGAAGTCTCGACCGGGAACAGCGGCGCGATCGCGTTCTACCGGAAGCTCGGATTCCGGCGCCGCCGCCTTCTTCCCGGCTACTACGGCCGCGGACGCGACGCCTTCGAGATGAGCAAGGAGCTTCCGGCCGACCGTTCCTGATCCCCGGAACCCGCAACCGCAGCCTGCCGCTCAGCGCGTGACGCGCTTGCGCGGGAGCGGCAGAGTCTTGCTCGATTCGAGCAGCTCGTCGAACCGCTCGGCCGGGACGGGCGGGCTGAAGAGGTATCCCTGCATCTCGTCGCATTTCTGGGACCGGAGGAATTCGAGCTGCTCCTCCGTCTCGACCCCCTCTGCGACGGCCGTCAGCTTCAGGCTGTGCGCCATCGCGATGATGGCGGCCGCGATGGCGGCGTCGTCGGGATCCCGCGTCACGTCGCGCACGAACGACTTGTCGATCTTGATCCGGTCGATCGGGAAGCGCTTCAGGTAGTTCAGCGACGAGTATCCCGTCCCGAAGTCGTCCATGGACAGGCTCGACGCCGAGATTCTTCAGGTCCCAGAGCGCGGAGATCGAGAGCTCGGCGTTCTGCATGGCGTTGGACTCGGTGATCTCCAGGTCGAGCGACGCCGCGGGGAGATTCGCGTGCTGCAGCGCTTCGCTGACCTGGACGCACGAGATCGGCCTGCTGGAACTGTCGAGAGGAGAGGTTCACGGCGACGGAGATGCGGATAGCCGTTCTTCTGCCACGCGCTCGCCTGCGCGCACGCGGTCCGCAGCACCCACTCGCCGATCGGAACGATCAGGCCGGACACCTCGGCGAGCGAGATGAACTCGCCGGGCATCACCAGGCCCAGCTCCGGGTGCTGCCAGCGCAGCAGCGCCTCCGCGCCGCGGATCTGCCCGGTCGCGAGGTCGATCACGGCTGGTAGTGGAGGACGAGCTCCTGGTTGTGGAGCGCCTGGCGCAGCC
Organism: uncultured Acidobacteriota bacterium; assembly: GCA_963815865.1. GTDB lineage: Bacteria > Acidobacteriota > Thermoanaerobaculia > UBA5066 > Gp7-AA6 > JAWOLE01. Next base: position 469,932 of record CAWFIK010000002.1, on the reverse strand, counting down.
GGCTCTCGAGGGAGAGGCGTTCGAGCGCGCTTGAGTTCATCGCGGGCGTGTAGAGCTGGTAGTTGTCGCGCCCCTGCTCCTTCGCCCGGTACATCGCGGTGTCCGCGTTGCGGACGAGGGTCTCGGGTTCGGCGCCGTCGGTCGGGATAAAGCGGCGACGCCGATGGAGGTGGTGATGAAGAGCTCGCGGCTGCTCGATGAAGAACGGGAGACGGACGGCCTCCAGGATCTTGTTGGCGATCGTGCCGGCGTCGCTCCTCGCCGGACGATGCCCGGCAGCAGCACCGTGAACTCGTCCCCGCCGAGGCGCGCGATCGTGTCCCTCCTGCCGGACGCACCCGCCCACGCGCTCGGAGACGCGCCGGAGGAGCTCGTCCCCGATCGAGTGTCCGAGCGAGTCGTTGATGACCTTGAAGCGGTCGATGTCCAGGAAGAGCACGGCCAGCTTCTCCCGGTAGCGGTTCGCGTGGACCATGGCCACGTCGAAGCCGGTCGGCGAAGAGGAGGCGGTTGGGCAGCCCGGTCAGCGAGTCGTGGAACGCGAGGTGCTTGACCTGCTCCTCGGCGCGCTTGCGCTCGGTGATGTCGATGACCGTGCCCTCGATCATCGCCGGCTTTCCGTCGGTGCCTTCGATCAGGGTGCCGTTCTCGAGGACCCAGACGTGGCTGCCGTCCTTGCGGCGAAGACACTCCTCGTAGTTTGTCAGGCTCTTGCGCTCCCTGAGGCGCGCGATCGAGGCCTTCCGGTCCTCCGCCGTCGGGTAGAGGTCCCAGGCCGGAAGCGCCAGGACCTCCTCGCGCGATCCGTATCCGAAGATCTGCGCGAAGGAGTCGTTGCAATCCAGGATCGCGCCGTCGAGCGTCGTCCGGTAGACGCCCGCCAGGTTCCCCTCGAAAAGCAGCCGGTACCGCATCTCGGACTGGTCCGCGGCGCGCTCGGCCTGCCGCTGCCCCGTGACGTTGGTCGCGACGCCGATGACTCCCGTCACCGCGCCCTCCGGGTCCCGCCGCGGTGCCAGCTCGACGTCGAAGACGAGGTCCTTCACCTCGAACGTCTCCTGCACCGCATCCCCGGAAAGCGAGCGGCGCAGCAGGTCCAGGGCCTTCGGGTAGTCGTGGTAAAGCTCGAAGGTGCTGCGGCCCACCGCCTCTCCCGGTCGCAGGCCCGCGGCCTCGAGGCCGCTCCCTTCCAGGTGGGTGACGACGCCGTCCCGGTCGAGCGCGAAGAGCACGATTGGAGCGTTGTTGACCAGGGTCCGAAGGCGCTCCTCCGAGTCGCGGAGCGCCCTGTCCGCCTTCTTTCGCTCGGTGGCGTCGCGGGCGATGATCGTCAGCTGCATCCTGCCGTCCCGGTCGAGCAGGCCGACGGAGACGTCGAGGGGAACCGCATGCCCCCGTTCGTGCTTTCCCGTCAGCTCGGCCTGCAGCGACGAAGCGGCCGCGTCCGGGCTCTCGGCCGGGGCGAGCGGCACGAGCTCGGCCAGCGGTGGGCAGTCCGGGACGAGAAACGTCAGATTCTCTCCGATCATCGCCGCCATCGGATAGCCGAAGATCCTCTCCGCCGCCCGGTTGGCGAAGAGAATCCGCCCCGTGTCGTCCACGGTCAGGATGGCGTCCGAGGCCGTTTCGACCAGCATCCGGAAGCGGCTCTCGCTTTCACGCAGCGCATGCCGCGCCTGCCGCCGCTCGCGGCGGATTTGTACCTCGCGGATCTCGCGCTCCACGGTCGTGGCGAGGCGGCCGAGCGCCGCGGTCGGGATGCAGTTGTGGGCTCCGGCCTTGATCGCCCTGACCGCGGTCTCCTCGCCGATGTTGTCCGAGATGATGACGAACGGCGTGTCGAGCTCGCGCTCCTTCAGCGTCGCCAGCGCGGCGACAGCGCTGAAGTTCTCGAGCCGGTAATCGGAAAGGATGACGTCCCACCCCGAGCCGAGGGCACGGTCGAACGCCTCGCTCGAAGAAACGCGCTCGAAGACGGGCGAAAAGCCTCCCCGCTCGAGCTCCCGGATCAACAAGCCCGCGGTCTCGAGCGAGTCGTGAAGGATGAGCGCGCGGACCGGCGTGGACATGATCAAGTCTAGCAGGGGTCCGGAGCCGCGGTAGGTGACAAATGAAAAGGGGAGCGGCCCGGGCCGCTCCCCTTGATCCGTACGACTTTGGCGGGAATTAGCGGCGCATCAAGACGAGAGCGGCCGCGGCGAGAGCCAGGGCCAGCAACGCGAGCATCGAGTAGGAGAGCGTCGGGACCACGGCTGCCGGTGGGACAGCGGTCGGCGTCGGCCCGGGCCCGCCTCCGTTGGTCACGACGTCGGGACCGACGACCGCCGCGGTGCCGTCCGCCACGATCTGGTAGGCATGGTTGGTGATCACCCCCGGCGCGACGACGTGCACCGTGAAGTGGAGCAGCAGTCCCGAGGTTCCATGGGCGAGCGTCCCGATGTTCCAGGTCACGACGCCCGCGACGTTCGTTCCGCCGTTGTCGGCCGAGACGAACGTGGTTCCCGCCGGGACCGGGTCGGTGATCACGGTGTTCAGCGCGTCGGCGGAGCCGGTGTTGCCATAGGTGATCGTGTACGTGATGTCGTCCCCGACGGCCGCGGTCGCCGGACCGGTCTTCAGGATGTTGAGCCCGAGCGCCTGGAGGGCGTTCCCTCTCGCCAGGATGTAGGGCACTCCGTGGGAACCATCGCCGAACGTGAGTTCGCCCTCGCCGGTCACATTGTTGGCGATGGCCAGCGGGAGGAAGGGGGCCGGGGTGGTCGGGAACGCCGTGATCACCTCGTGCACCGAGCAACTCCAGTTGGAGAGATCGGCGTCCGTGAGCCCGGCAAGCACCGGGTGGACCGCGACGATGTGCGAGTCATTGAAGCATCCCGGGGCCCGCAAGACTCTGAAAGCGGGGGTGCCGAACTGGTCGAGGACGGGAATCGGAATCGACGGGTCCGTCGACGTGTAGTAGCAGCTCAACGACAGGAAGAGCCCGGTCTTCCCAACGATGTTCGCGGCGAACGCGATGCCCTGGTCCGAGAGCTTCGTGGCCCCGGGGATCGAGGAGTGGAAGAACTCGTCCGTGCCGATGACGATCACGTTGCCGTTGACGACGGGGCTCCACGTCGTCCGGTTCGCCTCCGCCGCCGCGATCGGAGCGGTTCCGACGGTGCAGTCCGGATCGCCGAGGATGAGCGCGCGATATGTGGCGAACTCGGCCTGGGTCTTCGCTCCCCAGACGGCGTCGCTAACGACTTCGACCGTGAACCCCTGGGCCGTGGCCTGGGTCGCCTCGAGGCTGCTCGCGCCGCCGGAAACCGTCGCGTCGAGAATCAGGACCGTGTGGTCGTTTCCGGCGCCCGATGCGTAGGCCCGGCTCGCGGAGAGGCTCAATGCCGCCGCGACTGCCAGAAGAACGAACAGGGTGCCGCCTCGTGTGGACGTGCGTGGATTCATACGCTCCGCTCCTCTTCTGCCCCTCGAGGGAGGCAGACCTTTTCGGTCGTTAGAAATCAAATTCGTCCTCTAAAAGTTAACGGAACCTTCCTGTTATGTGGCGGCGAATGTTACCCGCGACGAAATGGCTCTGTCAACACGGTTTTTTTGCGCCCTCCGGAGTGGGGCTCGCGGGGTGCCGTTAGAATCCGGGGTCGTGGAATTCCTCCGGATCCGCGGGGCGCGGCAGCACAACCTCCGCAATGTCTCCTGCGACATCCCTCGCAACCGCCTGGTGGTGATCACCGGTGTCTCGGGATCGGGCAAGTCTTCGCTGGCGTTCGACACGATCTTCGCGGAAGGGCAGCGGCGATACGTCGAGTCCCTGTCGGCGTATGCCCGGCAATTCCTGGAACAGATGGAGAAGCCGGACGTGGACTCGATCGAAGGCCTCTCGCCGGCCATATCGATCGAACAGCGCACGACCTCGAAGAACCCCCGCTCGACCGTCGGCACCGTCACGGAAATCTACGACTACCTGCGCCTTTTGTACGCTTCGATCGGCGTCCCCCACTGCCCGAGCTGCGGCCGGCCGATCCAGGCGCAGACGATCCAGGAGATGGTGGACCGCGCCCTGCGCCTCCCCGAGGGGAGCCGGTTTGCCGTGCTCGCCCCCTACGTCACCGGCAAGAAAGGGGAATACAAGAAGCAGATGGCGGAGATGCTCAAGGAGGGCTTCCTGCGCGCGCGGATCGACGGGAAGTTTCACGACCTGGAGGACCCGCCCGAGCTCGACAAGCAGAAGAAGCACACGATCGAGATCGTCGTGGACCGACTCGTGGCCAAGCCGTCCGCCGACGACGAATACAAGAAGCGTCTGGCCGACTCGATCGAGACCGCCACGCGGGTCTCGGGGGGCCTCGTCACGATCTCCGTCGCGGACGGACCGGAGGAGGTCCTCTCCGCCAACTACGCGTGTCCCGACTGCGGCACGTCGTTGACCGAGATCACGCCGCGCCTTTTCTCGTTCAATTCGCCGTATGGCGCCTGCCAGAAGTGTTCCGGCCTCGGGACGATCCTGAAGGCCGACCCGGACCGCGTGGTCGTCGCGCCGGAGAAGTCGATCGCCGACGGCGCGATCGCGATCCTGAAGCCCGGCTCGACGAACTGGCGCTCCCGCCAGATGGGGATGCTCGCCAGGCATTACAAGTTCCGCCTCGACCAGCCGTTCGCGAAGCTGCCCAAGCCGGCGCGCGACGTGATCCTCTACGGCTCGGGAGAGGACGAGATCAAGTTCTCCTACGTGGCGGAGAAGGGAGAGTACCACTGGCGCTCCTCCTTCGAGGGGCTCATCCCGATGCTCGAGCGCCGATACCGCGAGACCGAGAACCCGGAGCACCGGTCGGAGCTGGAGGCGTACATGTCGGCCGAGCCGTGCCCGGGGTGCGCCGGCCGGCGGCTGAAGCCGGAGGCGCTCGCGGTGAAGGTGGGCGGACGCTCGATCGACGAGGTCGCTTCCGACACAATCTCCGATTCCATCGCGTTCTTCGAGGAGCTGAAGCTCTCGCCGCGCGAGAAGGAGATTGCGGGAAAGATCCTGAAGGAGATCCGCGACCGGCTGGGATTCCTCGCCAACGTCGGGATCGGGTACCTGAATCTCTCGCGCGGCGCGGCGTCCCTGTCGGGGGGCGAGTCGCAGCGGATCCGCCTCGCGACGCAGATCGGCTCGAAGCTGATGGGCGTGCTCTACGTCCTGGACGAGCCGTCGATCGGTCTCCACCAGCGCGACAATCGCAAGCTGATCGACACGCTCCTGTCGATGCGCGACCTCGGCAACACGGTCATCGTCGTCGAGCACGACGAGGAGACGATCCGCTCCGCCGACTGGGTCCTCGACCTGGGACCGGGAGCCGGCGTGCACGGAGGAAGGATCGTGGCGGAGGGGAAGCCGGAGGAGCTGGCCGACTTCCCGGAGTCGCTGACGGCCCGCTATCTCGCGGGGGAAGAGGAGATCCCGACTCCCGCCGTGCGCCGCGCGGGCTCGGGCAAGGCGCTCACGGTCAAAGGCGCGCGCGAGCACAACCTGAAAGCGATTGACGTCCGCTTCCCGCTCGGCGTCACGACCGCGGTGACCGGAGTCTCCGGCTCCGGCAAGTCCACCCTCGTCAACGACATCCTCTACCACGCGCTCGCGCGGGCGCTGCACGGCGCCTCGGAACGGCCGGGGCGGCACGACCGGGTCGAAGGCCTCTTCGAGATCGACAAGGTGATCAACATCGACCAGTCGCCGATCGGGCGGACGCCCCGGTCCAATCCGGCGACGTACACGAACGTCTTCAACCCGATCCGCGAGCTGATGTCGCGCACGCCGGAGGCGCGCGCCCGCGGCTACGAGCCGGGGCGCTTCTCCTTCAACGTGAAGGGAGGGCGCTGCGAGGCGTGCGCGGGGGACGGGCAGATCAAGATCGAAATGCACTTCCTCCCCGACATCTACGTCACGTGCGACGTCTGCGGCGGCAAGCGCTACAACCGGGAGACGCTGCAGGTCCACTACAAGGGGAAGTCGATCGCCGACATCCTCGCGCTGACGGCCGAGCAGGCGCTGGAGCTCTTCGCGAACATCCCGTCGATCTCCAACATCTGCGGGACGCTCGTGCAGGTCGGGCTCGGCTACATCCAGCTCGGCCAGTCCTCGACGACGCTGTCCGGCGGCGAGGCGCAGCGCGTCAAGCTCGCGCGCGAGCTGGCGCGCCGCTCGACCGGCCGCACGCTCTATCTGCTCGACGAGCCCACCACCGGTCTCCACTTCGACGACATCAAGAAGCTGCTCGGCGTCCTGCGCTCCCTGACGGAGAAGGGGAACACGGTCATCGTCATCGAGCACAACCTCGACGTGATCCGCACCGCGGACTGGATCATCGACCTCGGCCCAGAAGGGGGGGACGCCGGCGGCCGCATCGTCGCCGAGGGCACCCCGGAGCACGTGGCCGCCGTGCGCTCGTCGTACACCGGCCAGTTCCTGCGCCGCGCCCTCGCCTCCGAAAAGAAGCGCGCGAATGCCTGAAGAGAACTCCCTCTCCCCCGGGAGAGGGTCGTCGCGAGGGCGCTCGTTTCGCTGGTCCTTTTGCTCGCATCCCTTTCCCTCCTCGCCGCCCCGACGTCGAAGCCGGCGCGCAAGCCCACGCCGCCGCCCCTCGACTTCTCCGGAACATGGGAGCTCGATCCGAAGATGCAGCATCCGCGTTTCCAGCGCGATGCGGGACGCGGTACTCTCCGTGACGCAGCAGGGGGATCGCATCTGGATCTCTCCGGTGCAGAGACCGGGCGAGACGCATTCGCCCATCCTCGCCGAGGAGATCGTCGCCGACGGACGCGCCTATGAGAAGGCGCTCGGCCCGGCGGGGAAGGGGCTCGTGACGGCGGGTTGGGCCAGGGACGGGAAGGCGCTCTGGATCGAAGTGCAGGCGGGCCCGCCGGAGGACCGGAAGGCCGCCGTCCAGAGGAGCCTCTGGAAGCTCTCCGAGGACCGCATGGTGTGGGTCCGCGAGAGCGTCTCCCTGTCGAAGGAGAGCGCGAAGAGCGCCCGCCTCGTCTTCCGGAGAAGGGGGCCGGAACCGAAATGAGAAGACGCCTGCGAACCCGAGCCGTGGCGCGTCAAGGTCGTCGAGCCGATCCGGCGCATCAGCCGGTCCGAGCGGGAGCTGCGCCTGCGCGAGGCGGGCTACAACGTCTTCGGCATCGCCTCCGAGGACATCTTCATCGACCTGTTGACGGATTCGGGCACGGCCGCGATGTCCGACTCCCAGTGGGCGGGCCTGATGCGCGGGAGACGAATCGTACGCGGGCGGCCGCAACTACTACCACTTCGAGCGCAACGTCCGCGAGATCTTCGGCCTCCCGCACGTCATCCCGACCCACCAGGGCCGCGTCGCGGAGAACCTGCTCTTCTCGACGATCCTGAAGCCGGGCGACATCGTCCCGAACAACACCCACTTCGATACGACGCGCGCCAACATCGAGGCGAACGGCGGCACCGCGGTCGACCTCGTCATCCCGGAGGGGAAGCTCGCGAAGGGGCGCCACCCCTTCAAGGGGAACATGGACCTCGGCCGGCTCGAGGCTGCCTCGCGGCCAACCCGGGCAAGGTCCCGGTCGTGATGCTGACGCTCACCAACAACTCCGGCGGCGGCCAGCCGGTCTCGCTCGAGAACGTCCGCGGCACGCACGACCTGCGCAAGCGCTTCGGCGTGCCTCTCCTGATCGACGCCTGCCGCTTCGCCGAGAACGCCTGGTTCATCAAGGAGCGGGAGCCGGGGCAGCAGCGCCGCCGGATCCCGGAGATCGTGCGCGAGATCTTCGATCTCTCCGAAGGGTGCACGATGAGCGCGAAGAAGGACGGGCTCGCGAACATCGGCGGGTTCCTCGCGCTGCGCGACGAGGCGTGGGTCGAGCGGCTCAAGAACAAGCTCATCCTGATCGAGGGGTTCCCGACGTATGGAGGACTCGCGGGACGCGATCTCGAAGCGGTGGCGATCGGGTTGCGCGAAGTGCTCGAGGAGGACTACCTCTCGTTCCGCGTCGGGCAGGTGACGGCCTTCGGCGAGGCCCTCGCGGCGGCCGGCGTGCCGGTCGTCGAGCCGATCGGCGGACACGCGGTCTACATCGACGGCCGCGCATTCGCGCCGCATCTGCCGCCCGAGCTCTACCCGGCGGAATCGCTCACGATCTCGCTCTACCGGGAGGGGGGAATCCGCGCCGTCGAGATCGGCGGCGTCATGTTCGGGCGCCCCGACCCGCGGCGCCCCGGACACGAGACGCTCCCGGACCTCGACCTCGTGCGCCTGGCCGTGCCGCGCCGCGTCTACACGAACTCGCATCTCGAATACGTCGCAGGCATCGTCATCGACCTCCATGCCGATCCCGAGAAGCTCCGCGGCGTCCGCATCGTCCACCAGGCGCCCGTGCTGAGGCACTTCACCGCCCGGTTCGAGTTGATGTGAGCCGGGGGCCGGGACGCGGGACTCGGGACACGGAACTCGAACCGCAGCCACCCCAGTCCGAGTCCCGAGTCCCGAGTCCCGAGTCCCGAAAAGGCCGTCGAAGCAACCAGCGCCAGTGAAGCCAGGGCCCACGTTACAATTTCTCTCCCATGATTACGGGCTACAACACCGACGTCCCGCACAAAGACCGGGTGTTCCACATCCAGACCGAGGACAAGGGGGAGTCGGCTCCGGAGATCGAATCTCTCGTCTACGTGGGGGGCGAGATCCTCGCCACGAAGAAGACCTCTTACGCGGAGGCGGTTCGCGGCGGCCGGGAGGACCGCGTCGTACAGGAGATCCTCTCGCGGCAGCACCGGACGATGATCGCCGCGATCCGACAGGGGCGGTTCGACGGCCCGGACGGCTCGGTGCGCGTCCCGGAAGGCATGATGGCGGCGCGCGGGGAGAACGGCGGCGGCGCCGCCGGCTCCGGAGAGCAGTTGACGGCGGGGGACCGCGCGCTCGACCAGCTCATCGTGGAGTACCTGGCCAGCCGGATGAACAACGAGCAGATCGACTGCTCCTTCACGCCGATCCCCGATTTCGTCTCCGGCCGCGAAGCCGCGATGCGGATCCGGGCGCAGTCCTCGCAGTCGCATCAGCCGATCGCCGGCGCCTCGATCCAGATCCGCGTCCTCTTCGCGGCGGGGAAGGGGAAGCTCGTCTTCCAGGGCACGACCGGAGCCGACGGGGGATGCCCGGTGTCCTTCCCCGTGCCGCCGCTGCCGCGCGGCCCCGCGGCCGCGATCATCCGGGTCGCGTCCCCGATCGGATCGACCGAGTTCAAGTTCCCCGTCCGGAGCGAGAAGTGAGCGGAGAGATCCGCGTGCGCGTCAACGGCGAGGAGCTCGCCATGCCGGAAGGCGCCTCCGTCTCGCATCTGCTCGAACGCCTCAAGGTCTCGGTCCCGCGCTGCGCCGTCGAGCGCAACCGCGAGATCGTGCCGAAGGCCTCCTACGGCTCGCTCCCCCTGGCCGAAGGCGACATCCTCGAGATCGTGGAGTTGGTCGGAGGGGGTTGATGCCCCTCTCCCTCCGGGAGAGGGCCGGGGTGAGGGCGCTGACCTCGCCGATGTCTTCAACCCTTGCCGCATCCCCCGGGATCGTCTATTCTCCTGCGTCCCTAGTGGGCCGTTAGCTCAATTGGTAGAGCAAGAGACTCTTAATCTCTAGGTTGTAGGTTCGAGTCCTACACGGCTCACCACTTCCGTCGCTCCGCGCTTGCTCGCGATCTGCGCCTTCGGCGCACCGGCGGGCGGCTCGGCCGGATGCGGCCTCGACCGCCCGCCTGACCGCGAGCGCCGGCCGCATCCCGGTGGTGTATCGGATGTGCGGCTGGCAGCCAGAGCGTCGCCTCAGGGGTGGAGGCTCCCGGGTGCCCCGACGAGGTCCCTTCCCGCGCTTGAGCCACCCTTGTCTGCCGGCGTGGAGCGAGATGCTTGTCAAGAAAAAGCGGATGCGATACCTTTTTTGCTGCCAACTCAGGCTAATGGCGGTTCCCGCGGACCAAGCGAGGCTAACGTGACCGAGCCGGGACTTCCTGAGACAGTCTGGCCAGTTCCCGTGCTCCGGGTCTGTCTGTCCGGTACCGAAGCCGGGCGGAGCTGCAGCGTCCGCCGCACTCGGATCGAAAGGAGCTGGCGAATGAGAGGAATTCCAATGCGCGCGTTTCGTCACGCGAAGATGGCCGTGCTGGTTCTTGTGGTCTTGCTCGGCCTGAGAGCGGGTGTCGCCTCGGCCGGGACCAACGTCTGGACGACGGGCGGCCCCGCGGGAGGCAACATCTCGGCGCTGGCGATCGATCCCTCCACGCCGGCAACGCTGTACGCCGCGGTTTACCGAAACGGAGTCTACAAGAGCGTCAACGGGGGAGGAAGCTGGACTCAGACCGGCGGGGGTGGGTTCTACCGTCTGTCCCTGGCGATCGATCCTCACACACCCACGACGGTGTACCTCGGGGCTGATGACGGAGTCTACAAGACCGTCGACGGCGGCGGAGCGGGGGGCTGGACCAAGGTCAGCAGCGGTCTGTTTGGCACATACATCTACGCGCTGGCGATCGATCCCGTCACGACGACTACGGTGTACGCCGCGACCACCAATTTTGGCGTCTTCAAGAGCGTCGACGGCGGCGGGAGTTGGACTCGAACCGCCACAGGTCTGACGGCGACGGACATTCGCGCCCTCGCGATCGACCCCGTCACGCCCACGACGCTGTACGCCGGGACGAACGGGGGAGGAGTCTTCAAGAGCACCAACGGCGCGGGAAACTGGACCGCGGTCAACGCCGGACTGACTCCAACGGCCATCAACGTCCTGGCGATCGATCCCGTCACGCCGGCCACGCTGTACGCCGGGACTCTCGGAGGCGGCGTCTTCAAGAGTACCAACGGCGCTGGAAACTGGACTGAGGCCAACATCGGCCTGACGACGATGGACATTCGTGCCCTGGCGATCGATCACACGGCGCCGGCCAAGCTGTACGCCGGGACCAACGGGGGCGGAGTCTTCCAGACTTTCAACGGGGGAGGGAGCTGGACTTCAGTCAACAGCGGCCTGACGAACATTGTTTACGCCCTGGCGATCGATCCCGCGACCCCGGCCACGGCGTACGCAGGAACTTTCGACGGGGGCGGAGTCTTCAAGACCATCAACGCAGGGACAACCTGGACCGCGGTCAACGCCGGTCTGACACCGCTGCACGTATTCGCGCTGGCGATCGATCCCGCCACGACGACGACGATCTACGCCGGGACTTTCCCCGGGGCCGGAGTCTTCAAGAGCGTGAATGGGGGAGCCAGCTGGATTGCGGTCAACAACGGCCTGCCGGCAGGCCAGGATGTTTACGCGCTGGCGATCGATCCCGCCACGACGTCCACGGTTTACGCCGGGCTTGCCGGGGGCGTTTACAAGAGCGTCAACGGAGGAACGAGCTGGAACGCGGTCATCACCGGTCTGACGACCCTGAGCACCCATGCCCTGGCGATCGATCCCTCGACGCCGGCCACGCTGTACGCCGGCACGGGCGGCGGCGGAGTCTTCAAGAGCCTCAACGGGGGCGGAAACTGGGCCCCGGCCAACGCCGGCCTGACGGGTCTCTCCGCGTATATCAATGCCCTGGCGATCGATCCTGCCACGCCGGCAACGCTGTACGCGGGGACGGACGAGGGAGTGTCCAAGACCGGCAACGGCGGCGGACTCTGGGCCGCGGCCAGCACGGGTCTGACGACGACGACATGCTGTTTATATGTTCTCGCGCTGGCGATCGATCCCGTCACCCCGACAACCGTGTATGCCGGGATTGACGGCGGCGGAGGATTCAAGACCGTCAACGGCGGGGATAACTGGACCCCGCTCAACATCCCTCAGGCATACCCGATAGTCTCCGGCCTGGCCATTGATCCGGTCACGCCGGCGACGGTGTATGCCGCCGGGTTCAGCGTATTCCGGAGCATCGACGGGGGGGCAAACTGGAGCACGTTCGACAACGGGTTCACGACCGCCAATATGCGCGTTGTGGCGCTCGACGGCACTGGAAGAAATCTGCACGGAGGAAGCGACGGCAACGGCGAGTTCGACTATACGCTGACGTTGCCGGCTTCCTTCTTCACGGTGGCTCCCTGCCGCGTGGCGGACACGCGCAACCCGCCCGGCCCCTCCGGGGGACCTGCGCTTTCCGCCAACACGATCCGCAACTTTCCGGTCGCGGGCATCTGCGGGATCCCCGCCTCGGCGGCCGCGGTCGCGATCAACCTCGCGGTCTTCCTGCCGGGCGCCGGCGGAGACCTGCGGGTCTATCCGAAGGGATCGCCCGCTCCCCTGGCCAGCACGATCAACTTCCGACCGTTCATCATCCGGGCCAACAACGCCGCCGTCCCGCTCGGCCTCGGCGGCCAGATCTCCGTCCAGTGCGACATGCCGCCCGGCAGCCCCGCCGGCACCAACTTCTTCTTCGACGTGTTCGGGTATTACCAGTGAGCGCGATGAGTCCGACGACGGCGAGGGGAACACTCACCCTGTCATCCTGAGCGAAGCGAAGGATCTGCTCTCGTGGCTCCGCGTCGGAGCGGGAACGGCTACCTCGGGATCGTGCAGGAATCGTTGCAGCGGAGGAGGAGCTTTCCCTCGCGGCTCACAAGCCAGAAGAAGCTGTCGCCGGAGGAGACGAAGAAGCCCTCGTCGGTCTCCGCGACCAGGGACTTGTCCTTCTCGGGTTGACCTTCGCCTTCGAGGCGGGCGCCACCGTGCATGACTCAGTCTAAGCCTCCGCCTGGCCGTCGGACACCGGGGAGCGTGATAAACGTATCCCCGGTTGGCTCCTTCATGAACCGGCAAGTCACGCAATCGGCGAATCGGAAATCATCATGAAGACTGGAATCATCGGATTGCCGCAGGTGGGGAAGACATCCCTGTTCAAGATCCTCACGAAGGCTCAGCTCGACGCGCATGCCATGCACTCGCGCGATGCGCATCTCGGCATCGCGCGGGTTCCCGACGAGCGCCTGGACAGGCTTTCGGCTCTCTATCATCCGAAGAAGACGACGCACGCGACGGTGGAGTACGTGGACGTGGCCGCGATCGGCCAGGAGGCGCTCAAGGAGTCGGCTTACGCGCAGCGGCTGCGGGAGGTGGATTCACTCACGCATGTGCTGCGCGCGTTCGAGGATCCGGCGATCCCGCACGTCGGGGAGATCGATCCGGTCAGGGACGCGCGCAACGTCGAGGCGGACCTGATCATCAGCGACATGGTGCAGATCGAGAAACGCATGGAGGGGCTGGAGAGGGACTTGAAGAAGATCAAGTCGGACGACCTGATGCGCGAGCACGAGCTGCTGGTGAAGTTCAAACCGCAGCTCGAAAACGGGCGGCCCCTGCGCGAGCTCGATCTCGGCGCCGACGACCGGAAGCGCCTGCGCGGCTTCGCGTTCTTGAGCCAGAAGCCGATCCTGTACGTCCTCAACATCAGCGAAAGCGCCGAGCTGGGCAAGGACCTGGACGCCGCGGCCGCCCGATACAACCTCGGCGAGATTGCTTCGCTTCCGAACTCGGGAGCGACCGCCATCTGCGGCAAGGTGGAGGCCGAGCTCGCGGAGATGAGCGACGATGAGGCGCGCGAGTTCCTCTCGAGCTACGGGTTGAACGAGAGCGGCCTCGCGCGCCTCATTCGGAAGACCTATGAGCTCCTGGGGCTCATCTCGTTCTTCACCGTCGGCGAGGACGAATGCCGAGCCTGGACCGTGCCGCGCGGCATTCGCGCGCAGGAGGCGGCGGGCGCGATCCACTCGGATCTCGAGAAGCATTTCATTCGCGCCGAGACGATCCACTGGGACCAGCTCCTCGAGGCGGGGTCCGAGGCGAACGCGCGCTCCAAAGGCACGCTGCGGCTCGAGGGGAAGGACTACGTCGTCAAGGACGGCGACGTGATGCACATCCGGCACAGCGCGTAGCGCGCTCGCTGTGGTGAGCAGTCCTCTCGCTCAGACTCTTTCGGCTTCCACGGCTTTCCCGGCGGACATCCGCGTGGTCCCGGAGCGTCATCTCTAAGGTGTCATCCTGGTTGTGGATTCTCAAGACGTTGTTCCCATCGTGCCGGGCGTTTGGCGCGCCGCATGAGCCGACCAGGGCGGCCGTTGCAAATTTCTCGTGGACAATCCGCCCGGAGTCGCCGTCGCTGGCCCTCTGCGGCACGCGGCGGCCGGGCCGCACGGAGAACCTCCTGGCCGCCGCTCCGGTCCGAGGGCACAGAAGCAGCTTCGCTAGCCTATGTGTCCGGTGTGTGCCGTCGGACAGGGCCGCTGCCGGGCAACGCCGTTGCCTCCAGGCTGCACAGTGCCCAATCGTGCCGTGCTGGAGCCCCGGCGGCGGGACGCCTCCCGCAGGCGGTCGCGAGTGAAGGCGCACCACACTGGCCTCTCGGTAGTGGGTCAGTTTGCTTGTGGCTTTCAATCCGCCCCGGCGACGGGCCCGCCTCCCTCCGTCGGCACGCGACGGCAGGCCGTGATGAGAGGACCGGCCGTCGCTCTGACGCGAAAGCACAGTCATAGAGAGGCAGTTCGGGATTCGTGGTGGCGTGCTTTCGCTCACGGCGCTCCTCCGGGAGGCGGTCCCGCCGCCGGAGCTCCACGGTGGCGTTAAGCCGGACTGCGAGCCCGGAGACGGCGGCGTTCCCGTACGGGGTGATGGGTGACGAGCATGGAACGCCACCGCCGGCACCACGGAGAGACTGCGAGGAACCCTCAGCGCCCGCCGGTTCTCACCGACACGGCCTGCGGGCGCGTGCCCCGTAGGGAACGCCGCCGGCTCCGGGGCGTCCCTTCCGCCTCGATCGGCTCAATGTGCAAAGTGACCCACTACTGGGCTCTCTGTCGCCTTGCTGCGACTGCGCCTTCACGTTAGAGCCACGGCCGGTTCTCCTGTAACGGCCTGCCGGAGCGTGCCGCCGAAGGAGGCGGCCCGACGCCGGGGCGGGTTGTCAGCCCAGGTCGTGGACGCCCGCGGTCGCTCCGTGCACACCCGCATCGGAGATCTCGTGGGAACAACGTGTTGAGAAATGACTCCTAGGCGAGGGGTCGGACGAGGGAGGGGAAGGATTTCAGGAGTTTCTCGTCGGAGGTGACGAGAGGGACGGCTAGCTCCTGGGCCAGAACAACGAATTCGCAGTCGTAGGCGGAACAGGACGACTCCTCGACGCGGGAGAGGACCTGGGCGGTGGGGACGGAGAACTCGCGGCCCCGCATCTGCTCTTGCGCGGCGCTCGCGATTTGGAGCGCGGTTTCCAGGTTGAGGTCTCGGCGGCGAAGCGAGCCGGCGAGGACGTTGCGGAACTCGGAGCGCCACAGGAGCGGGGCATTCCAGTCGGGATCCTCTCTGAGAAGGCGCTCGGCGGCCGCTGTGCGCGCGCCGGGGAGCCAGAGGTAGGCGATGATGTTGGTGTCAACGACGATCATCGGCGTCCGGCGTTGCGGAAGGCGGCGAGGTCGGAATCCGTGAGGCGGCCGGTCACCCGTTCCCGAAGAGACGCGGCATGGGCCAGAAGCGCGTCGGGATCAACCCTCTGCGGCGTGGTCGCGGCTTCGAGCAGTGCGATGATTTCGCTGTTCAGGCTGCGGTGGTGCTGGAGAGCGCGAGCCTTGAGCTGGCGGTGCAGCTTTTCCGGAAGGTCCTTCACGGTGACGGTGGACATGGCGCCTCCTCGTGGATCCAAAATGAAATCATAACGCAATCCAATCCGCCGCGGGCCGGTCCGGCGATGGGCCGGAGGGCTCTGTTCCGACGAAGGAAGCGCTCTCGATGGGCCCGGCGATCTGATGCAGCTTGCTCTGGGCGCGTTCGGCTCGCTGGCCCCATGCTCTCCGAGGAGGACTGCATGCCTCAGTACCGGATCGCGTGGCTTCCCGGCGATGGCGTCGGGCGGGAAGTCATGGACGCGACGCGCCTCGTCCTCGACGCCATCCACCTCGACGCCGACTACGAGCCCGGCGACATCGGCTGGGAGTTCTGGCGCCGCGAAGGGGACGCGTTCCCGGCCCGGACGATCGAATTGCTCCAGCGCGTGGACGCGGCGCTCTTCGGCGCGGTCACGTCCAAGCCGAAGGCGGCCGCGGAAGCGGACCTCGTCCCGGAGCTGAAGGGCAAGGGGCTCTCCTACCGCTCGCCGGTCGTGCGGATGCGGCAGCTCTTCGACCTCTACGTCTGCCTGAGGCCATGCAAGACGTATCCCGGAAATCCGCTCAACTTCCGGGAGGGTCTCGACCTCGTCGTCTTCCGCGAGAACACCGAGGACCTCTACTCCGGCGTCGAGTTCTCGCCGGTCCCGGCCGAGCTCTCCGCGATGCTCGCGAGGCTCGCGCCCGCGTTCTCTCCGTTCCAATCGCTCCCGCCGGATGCCCTCGCCGTCTCCTGCAAGATCAACACGCGCAAGGGATCCGCCCGGATCGCCCGCGCGGCGTTCGAGTTCGCGAAGGCGAACGGCCGAAAGAAAGTGACGATCGTCCACAAGGCGAACGTCGTCCGTGCGGCCGACGGGCTCTTCCTCGAAGAGGCGCGCAAGGTCGCCGCGGAGTATCCGGAGATCCGGACCGACGAGGCGAACGTGGACGCGATCTGCATGTGGCTCTTGAAGGACCCGGCGAATTACGACGTCCTCGTCGCGCCGAACCTGTATGGCGACATCATTTCCGACCTTTGCGCCCAGATGGTCGGGGGTCTCGGCTTCGCCGCCTCTGGAAACATCGGCGAGAAGCTCGCGGTCTTCGAGCCCTCGCACGGCTCGGCCCCGAAATACGCCGGCCAGAACAAGGTCAACCCGATCGCGACGATCCTTGCCGCGAAGATGATGCTCGACTGGTTGGGCGAGGACGCGAAGGGGCGCGCCGTCGAGGCCGCCGTCGCGAAGGTGCTCCGGGAAGGCAAGGTCCGAACGTACGACATGGGAGGCGCATCGACCTGTCTCGAGATGGGCGAAGCCGTCGCGCGCGCTCTCCCGCAGGATTGAATAGAGAGAGAACGGGAAAGGAAACGCCATGAAGAAGAGTCTCGTCCTGAAGAACGCGATCCTCGAGCGGCGCGCGGTCGTCGTGCCGGGGTGCCACGACGCGTTCAGCGCGAAGGTGATCGAAGCCGCGGGCTTCGAAGCGATCCAGGTGTCGGGCTTCGGCCTCGCCGCGTCGCTCCTGGGAAAGCCGGACGTCGGCCTCGTCCCGATGAAGGACGTCCTCGATCTGACGTGGAACATCGCGCAGGCCGTCTCGATCCCCGTCATGGCGGACGTGGACACCGGCGGCGGCAACGCGGTCAACGCGGCGTGGATCACGCAGCGGCTCGTCGCGATGGGCGTGGCGGGCATGAACATCGAGGACCAGGTCTTTCCGAAGCGGTGCGGCCACATGGCGGGCAAGGAGGTCATCCCGGCCGAGGAGATGGCGGGAAAGATCAGCGCCTGCGCGCAGGTCCGCGACCGGCTCGATCCGGATTTCGTCGTCAACGCGCGGACGGACGCCTACGCGGTCCACGGCCTCGACGAGGCGATCCGCCGCTGCAACCTGTACCTCGCCGCCGGGCGCCGACCTGGCGTTCATCGACGGGATCCGGACCCGCAGCGACATCGAGAAGGCGGCCGCCGCGATCGCGGGACCGCTCTCCGTCAACCAGATGGACGGGATCACCGGCATGAAGACCGAGCTCGTGCCGATCCCGGAGTTGAAGAAGCTCCGCATCGGCCGCGTCTCGATCCCGGTCGCGTCGATTCTGGTCGCGCACCGCGCGCTCCTCGATTTCTTCCGCGCGTTGAAGGCGTCGCCGACCGGTTTGCTCGAAGGGCGAACGGAGTTCGTGACGAGCTTCCGGGAGTTCACCGACTTCGTCGGCCTTCCGGAGTACCGCGCGCTCGAGGAAGAGTTCCTTCCGAAGGCGCGGGTCGAGACGAAGTACCGGGGCGCGGCCGCCATCGTCGGCGCGGCCGTGAAGGACTGACATGGGCGCCACCGCCGTCGAGAAGATCCTCGCGCGCGCCGCGGGCCGCGCGTCCGTCCGCGCGGGCGACGTCGTCGAGCCGCGGGTGGACCTCGCGATGTCGCACGAGAACGCGGCGCTCGTCATCAACCAGTTCCGCGAGATCTACGAGGGGACCGGCCTCCCGGCCCGGCCGTGGGACCCCTCGAAGATCGCGATCATCTTCGACCACCGGGTCCCGGCGGAGTCCGCGAAGACCGCGACGAACCAGAAGCGCGTCCGCGAGTTCGTCGCCGAGCACGGCATCGCGAAGTTCCACGACATCCGCGGAGACACGGGTGGCATCTGCCACCAGGTCCTCCCCGAGCGCGGCTACGTGCGGCCCGGCATGGTCGTCGTCGGCACCGATTCCCACACCACGAGCCACGGCGCGCTCGGTGCGTTCGCGTTCGGGATCGGCGCCACGGAGATGGCGAGCGTGTGGGCGCTCGGGACCGCCGTCAACGTCGAGGTGCCCCCGACGATCCGGGTCGTGGTCGAGGGAAGCTTCCCCGATTTCGTCGGGCCGAAGGACCTGATCCTCCATCTCATCGGTCTCCTCACGGCGCAGGGAGCGAACTTCCGCGTCCTCGAGTTCACGGGCGGCACGATCGAGCGGCTCTCGACCTCGGGCCGCCTCGTCCTCTGCAACATGTCGGTCGAGGCCGGCGCCACGTCCGGCATCGTGCCGGGCGATGCGGAGACGGTCCGCTACCTGCGCGAAGCGGCGCTGGTCGAGCGAGTCGCTCAACCTCGTGGTGAGCGACCGCGACGCCGACTACGAGAAGGTCGTCGCGATCGACGCGGCGCAGCTCGCGCCGCTCGTCGCCTGCCCGCACACGGTGGACAACGTCAAGCCGGTGACGGCGGTCGCGGGGACGCGGGTCCACCAGGTCGTCATCGGCTCCTGCACGAACGGGCGTCTGGACGACCTGGCCCAGGCGGCGCGCATCGTGCGCGGGCGCAAGGTCGCCGACGGGACGCGCATGCTCGTCTTTCCGGCCTCGGCAAAGATCTACACGCAGGCGATGCGCCTGGGGTACCTCGGCGACTTCATGGCCGCGGGCGCCGTCGTGATGAACCCGGGATGCGGGCCGTGCCTCGGCGTCCACGAAGGGGCGCTCGGAGACGGCGAGACGGCGATCTCGACGACGAACCGGAATTTCAAGGGACGGATGGGGAACCCGTCCGCCCAGGTCTTTCTCTCCTCGCCGGCGGTGGCGGCCGCGTCGGCCCTGACCGGCGTCATCACCGACCCGAGAAAGGGGCGCTGAGATGCCGCGCGTGATCCTGAGCCTCGCCGACGACGTCTCGACCGACGTCATCTATCCGGGCCGCTACATGGCGACGGTGCTTCCGAGCGAGACGCCGGCGCACGCCTTCGCCGACCACTCCGGTTTCCGGGCCGCGCTCGACGCCGGCGCGATTCCGGCCGGATCGGTCGTCGCGGCCGGCCGGAATTTCGGCTGCGGCTCCTCGCGCGAGCAGGCGGCCTCGTGCCTCAAGGGGCACGAGCTGACGATCGTGGCGCGGAGCTTCGCCCGGATCTTCCTGCAGAACGCGATCAACCTCGGTTTGAAGGTCGTGCTCGCGCCTTCGTTCGAGGCGAGCGAGGGAGACGAGATCGTCTTCGAGGCCGGCCGAGTCCTCAACGTGACGTCACACCGGGAGTTCGAGGTGGATCCGCTCCCGAAGGCGCGCCAGGCGATCGTCGACGCCGGCGGCCTCGTGCCGTACACGCGCGCGCGTCTCGTGGCGCTGAAGTCGTCCGGAACGCTCCGCTAGGTGTGATTTCTCAACACGTTGTTCTCATGGTGTGTGCGATGTGGAGGCGACGGCCTCAGCGCATGCGAGACTCCGGCTGAGAATCCGCCCCGGCGTCGGGCCGCCCCCTGCGGCGGCACGCTCCGGCAGGCCGTTATCGGAGAACGGCCGTCGCTCTACCGCGAAGGCGCAGTCGCAGCAAGGCGACAGAGAGCCCAGTAGTGGGGTCACTTTGCACATTGAGCCGATCCAGGCGGAAAGGACGCCCCGGAGCCGGCAGCATTCCCTACGGGGCACGCGCCCGCAGGCCGTGTCGGTGAGAACCGGCGGGCGCTGAGGGTTTCTCGCAGTCTCACCGTGGTACCGGCGGTGGAGTTCCATGCTCGTCACCCATCACCCCGTACGGGAACGCCGCCGTCTCCGGGGCTGGCAGTCCGGCTTAACGCCACCGTGGAGCCCCGGCGGCGGGACCGCCTCCCGGAGGAGCGCCGTGAGCGAAAGCACACCACCACGAATCCCGAATTGCCTCCCTATGACTGTGCTTTCGCGTCAGAGCGACGGCCGGTCCTCTCATCACGGCCTGCCGTCGCGTGCCGACGGAGGGAGGCGGGCCCGTCGCCGGGGCGGATTGAAAGCCACAAGCAAACTGACCCACTACCGAGAGCCCAGTGTGGTGCGCCTTCGCTCACGACCGCCTCAGGGGGGCGTCCCGCCGCCGGGGCTAGAGCACGGCTCTTACAGGCACTGTGCAGCCCGGAGGCGGCGGCGTTGCCCGGCAGCGGCCCTGTCCGGGCGCACACCGAACTTGGGTTACGAAGCTGCCTCTGTGCCCTCGGACCGGCGGCGGCCAGGAGGTTCTCGGTGCGGCCGGGCCGCCGCGTGCCGCGAGGGCGACGACGGCGACTCCGGGCGGATTCTTCGGGATGAATCGGCGACGAAGGCCCCGAGTTGGAACAACGTCCTGAGAACTGACACCTGGACGACCGGAGTCGGCGGAATTTCCGCTCCGCCCCGTCAATCCGTGGGCGGCGGGCTCTTGAGCTTGCGGAGCTGCTCGGCGCCGTTGGTGTTGGCAGGATTCAGGGAGAGGGACTTCTCGTAGCTCGCGATCGCGCGGTCGCGCTGGCCGTTGGCGGCGTAGGCTTCGCCGAGGCTGTCGTGGACGTTCCAGGAAGCGGGGAAGTCCGCGGCGTTCCTCTCGAAGACGGCGACCGCTTCCTGCGTCTTCTTTTTCGCGAGGAGCCAGTAGCCGACCCGGTTGACCTGCTGCTCCGTCAGGGCGCGGGCGGGGTCGGCGGCCCTGCGCTCCTTGTAGTCGGCGACGGCGGGCTCTCCGCGCGCCAGGATCTCCTTGAACCAGGTCCGCGCGGGGGAATTCCACCGCTCGTAGTCGAGCCACGCGAAGGCGGGATGGCGCCCGCCGATCGCGGCGGCGACGACGTCGGGGATGATGCCGTGCCCGCCGAGGCCGTTGGTAAAGACGACGACGCCGAGCCTCTGCTTCGGATATCCGACGACGTAACAGTGGAAGCCGCTGCCGCCGTTGTCCCCCCAGTGCCAGATCGAAGGGCCGTCCTCGGTCTCCTGCACGCCCCACCCCAGGCCCCAGCCGATCTCCGGTGAGAGGCGCCCGCTCGGCTTCGTGTTGATGCAGTTCTGGCAGGCTTCGTCCACGTGGATCTGCGGGCGGGCGATCCGCGCCGCGGTCTCTTTCCGGAGGCCCGTGCCGTCCAGGACCGCGGCGAGGAACCGCGCGTAATCGAGCGCGGTCGTGTGGAGGCTGGCCGCCGCGTTGCCCGTCGGCGGGCGCCGCATGCCGAGCGGCTTGGCGAAGGCGTCGTGTCCCATCGCCTTGCGCGTCTCGTAACGCTCCTGCCACGAGTAGCTGCTGCTTCGCATCCGCAGCGGCTCGAAGACCAGGCGCCGCATCAGCGCCTCGAGAGTCTGCCCGGTCCGGTTCTCGACGGCCCGCTGCAGGTAGACGAAGCCCTCGCCCGAGTAGCTGAACCGCTCGCCCGGCGGGAAGTGGATCTTCAGCGGCTGCCCGTCCGGCCGCCAGTTCGGGAAGCCGGTCGTGTGCGACAACACGACCCGCGCGGTGATCGCGCGCAGCCTCGGGTCCTCGACGTAGTCTCCCGGCAGGTATTTCGTGAGCGGCGCGTCGAGATCGAGCCGCCCGGCGTCCGCGAGCTTCAGGACGGCGTACGCGAAGACGGGCTTCGAGAGAGAGGCCGCCTCGAAGACCGTGTCGTCGTCCACGGGGACGGCCGTGACCGCGTCCCGGACGCCGAACGCCCGGTGGTAGTCGATCCCTCCGTTCCGCACGATCGCCAGCGAAAGACCTGGCACGTCGCCGTCCTTCATCAGGCGCGGCACGACCCGCTCGAGCGAGACCAGGTCCTCTTTTTCCGGAGCGTGAGGCTTGCTCGCGACGGAGGGACCGCTCCGCCGCGAGCGTCGTCGCGAAGAGAAGCCCCGCGCCGATCGTCGTTCGACGGAATGTCTTCATATTCTCTTTCCCGGGTCGAGCCGCGGCCGGGTCCCCTGCCTCGAAAGAAAGACGCGGCCCAACAGCCGTGCCCACCGCGATCCCGTCAGCGACGTCAGCGCTACTTCTTCTCCGCCTTCGCCTTCTGCATTTCCTGCATCATGGCGGCGACGAACTTGTCGTAGTCCTCGCTCGTCACGTCGAACGTCGTGTACATGTAGTTCGAGTTGGACCAGTCCCACTTCTGTCCCGAGTCGTTGTAAGTCTGCTTCGTCGTGCGCCCCTGCATGTATTCCTTGTGGATCGGGTCGGCGCCCGGCGGAAGAACGATCTTCGGGTGGCCGGAGCCCATCCCTCCGGAGACCAGGTGTCCCGAGAAGGTGCCGTAGTTCCCGAGGGAGACGATGTGCTCGGAACCTTCCACCTTGCGGGAGATCGGCACGTAACGGAGCATGGTCTTCTCCGGCGGTGCCGCGGGAGGGAACGTGGCCCTGGCGATCGCCTCGAGCGCCTTGCGCTGCGCCGGGCTCGCCTTCTCGTCGATGTAAAAGGTGACGAAGTTCCAGTTGCCCAGGGACTCCATCATGCTCTTGCCTTCGGGGCTCTGGCCCATGACGCCGAAGGCGAGGCCGTCCAGGGAGACGTCGCCGTAGCTCCCCCTGTCAATGAAGATGACCTGGCCCCCGCCGCACGTCATCCGCGTCGGCTTCGAATCGAACCAGCAGGGACAGGCGGCGTCGCAGGAGCACGCCTCCTCCAATTGCCCCGAGACCTTCCAGGGAGCCTTCTTCTCCTCCGCGCGCGCGGCAACGGCCGCGGCGAGCAGAAGCAGGACCGCGAGACAAGGCTTCGTTCGCATCGTGGACCTCCTGATTTTCACGGGCGAAGAGCATACTTCGCGGGGAGCGCCGTGTTGGCTCGATTCTCGCAGTCCCGCCCCCTGACTCGCGCAGATTGCCGCGGGCGAAGGAGGGGAACATGCTCTGGACGATCTTCGTGGTGCTCCTGGTGCTCTGGCTCCTCGGGTTTTTCGCCTTCCACGTCGGGGGCGGATTGATCCACCTGGTCCTCGTCGTCGCGGTGATCGTGCTGATCCTCGGTCTCGTCCGCCGGGGGCCGTAGCGCCGAGGCGGGCGGCGACGGGTGAGAGCAGATCCCTCGTCGCTTCGCTCCTCGGGATGACAGGGCCCGGGGTTACAAGCCCGCTCTTCTGCAGAGATCCAGGTAGTCCGCGGGAAGGAGCGCCGCTGTCCGGCTCGCGCCGCCAGACTCGACAGCCGATTCTCCGGCGGGAGTTCTGCGCGCGGGATCCGAGATCGAGGGGGCGGCCCGGAAGAGGAGCGAGATCGCCGCCACGGCGGCCATCACGCCCGCACCGAGCCCGAGACCTTGCAGGAATTCCGTTGGCTTTTTCATCGTCGTCTCCTCCGTTGTTTGCTCTCAGGCGGCTCCGGCTTTCCTGGCTCCACTTCTCTTCGCTTTCGCCCGGCCGCTCGTTCCTTCGAGGCTCTTGCGAAGAGCGTCCATCAGGTTCACGACCTTCCCCTCCTCGCCGCGGCCCTTCCCCCCGGTATGGACCGCGAACTTGCGCTTGGAGGCGAGCAGCTTCTCGAGCGCCCGGCGGTACTCGTTCGGGTGCTGCGTCGGGTCCCATTCCTCCGACATCTGATCGATCAGGAGGCGCGCCATCTTCACTTCTCCTCCGCGGGCCGACTTCCTGCCCGCCGCGGGGATGCCGAGATCGGCGGGATCGCGCAGCTCCTCGAAGGGTCTCAGGACTTCCAGCGACAGGACTTCCTGCCCCGGAATGAGCGCCGCCAGGAGCGGGCGCGTCCGGAGGAAGAACCGTGTGATGCCGACGCGCTTCGCCTCCGCGAGGGCGTCGCGCAGCACGGAGTAGGCCTTCTCGCCCCCCTTTTGCGGCGTCACGTAGTACGGCTTCTCGAAGGAGAGGGGATTCAAGGAGCCGAAGTCCGCGAACTGAAGGACCTCGATCGACCGCTCGCCTTCGCCGACGTTCTTGCGGACCTCCTCGAGCTCCTCTTTCTCGACCGCCGCGTACTTCTTCTTCTCGACCTCGTATCCCTTCACGATCTCGTCGTTCCCGACCTCGACGTCCTCCTTGCTGCAGAACTTCTTGTATTCGATCGGGGCCATGTCCTTCTTGTGAAGGAGGCGGAAGGAGACGTGCTCGGAGGAGTCCACGGCGGCGTGCAGGCCGACCGGGATCGAGATGAGCCCGAATGTGATGTGCCCGTTCCAGATCGCGCGCATCGTGCGCACCTCCCGAGAGGGTTAGAGCAATGCCCTTGCCAGCCCTTCTCCTGTCATCCTGAGCGAAGCGAAGGATCTGTTCCCGCGCCTTCAGGATCTTCGGGGCAGATCCCTCGTCGCTCTGCTCCTCGGGATGACAGGAAGTGGCTTTGTGTCCGCAGTTTCTCTCAGGCGATCTTCGCGGCCGCGTCGCTCGCCGGAAGGATGGCCGGCGCCAGGGCCGAAACGAAGAACGACACCGCCTCGCCGATGACCTCGGCGCTGCGCAGGATCTTGTGGTGGCCGAGTCCCCGCGTCGTGACGAGCCGGGCGCCGGGCCAGGTGGCGGCGATGGCGCGGCCGTCGCGCAGCGGCACTTTCGCGTCCCGGACGTCGTGAAGGATCAGCAGGCGGGCGGAAGACTCTGGAGCGGGTTCCTCCAGGCGGAGCTTCTCCCAGGCGATTCCGTGGCGAGCCGCGAGCCGCGTCTTCATCGATTCGCAGACCAGCCGCGGCATCCGGCAGATGTTCGCGAAGCGGCCCGCGTACTTCTCCGGGTCCGAGAGCGGCGCGAGGAGCACCGCGGCGCGAACGGAGAGGCCCTGGCGCATCGCGAGCAGGCAGGCCGCGCGCCGAGGGAGTGTCCGACGAGGCCGACGACGTCGCCGGCGTCTTGCGCGACCGCGAGCACGGCGGCGACGAAATCGGGGAGGGAACAGAGTTTGCCCTCCGACGCGCGGTGAGCCGGGGCGTCGAACGCGATCACGGAGAATCCCGCTTGCGTCAGCGGAGCCACGAAGCGGGCGAGCCGTCCCGCGTGCCCGCCCCAGCCGTGCGCGAGGAGCACCGCCGGCCCCTCTCCCCATCGCCACGTCGCGATCCTCCCGGCGGCGGAAGGGACGGCGCGAAAGCGGCCGCGCGAGAGGACCGCGCGCTCGCGCCATGTGCGCCTCTGGCGCGGGGGAGTCAGGAAGAGGAGCTCCGCCCAGCGCGCCGAGAGAGAGCCGGGGAAGAGGCTCAGGAACCGGAAGCTTTCCCGGATGAAGAGGAGCAGCAGCTTGTCGCTCCGCCGCTTCGGGATCTTCAGGATCGGAGCGCGCCGGCTGCGTCTCATGCCGCCCTCCAATGCCAATCTCGCGCCATGTTGGCCGGCTCTTTTGGCACCGGGCACGACTTTCGCAGTCTCCCGCTTCCGGAGGTGAGAACATGCTGAGACTGGCACTGACTTTTCTGCTCATCGGGCTCGTCGCAGCCCTGCTGGGATTCACGGGTGTCGCAGGCGCGTCGTTTGCGATCGCCAAGATCTTCGCTCTGATCTTCGGAGTGCTCTTTCTGCTCTTCCTCGTCCTGGGTCTCTCCGCGGCGAATCGGCTGACAACGTAAGTCCGCAGAGTCCACGGCCGTCCGGGGCGCCGCGAGCCGGCGCCCCGGCGCCCTGGCGTCTCACCGCGATCTTCTCGGGCCGGGAACGGAGGCCGCCGTGTTCGAGCCCCGAGTCTCTCTTCTCGAAATCGTCCTCAGAGTCCTGCTGATCTACCTCTTCCTGCTCGCGGCCATGCGCCTCTTCGGGAGGAAGGAAATGGGGCGCTGGACGCCGATGGAATTCCTCGGGATGCTCCTTCTCGCCCGCACCGTCGGCCCCGCGTTGACGGGAGGCGATTCGTCGCTGACCGTCGCGGCGGTCGCGGCGCTGACGCTGCTCGGCGTGACGTTCGCGCTCGACTATCTCGTTCACCGCTCCCGGCGGCTCGAGCGGTTGATCGAGGGGCAGCCGGAGCTCCTGATCGAGAACGGCCGCGTCGTCGAGGAGGCGATGAAGAGAGAGCTGTTGACGGAGCAGCAGCTTCTCGCGGCGCTCCGGCGTGAGCACATCGCGTCCGCCGAGGAAGTCTCCCGCGCTTACATCGAGGCGGACGGAAGGATCACCGTCGTCCCGAAGAAGAAGGATTCCTGAACCGGCACGGTCTCTGCAGGAGTTCCACGAGGGACAATTTCGTCCCGAGACCATCCTCTCAAGGAGAGAAAACCATGACGAACGAAAACCGCGATCGCGAGTCGAGAGAGAGCCCCGGCCGGAGCCAGCAGCCTTCGGGCGGGCGCCCGTCCCAGGGCGAGGGCAAGTCCGGCTCGGGCAGTGGCTCCCCGGGCCATCCCGGTTCCTCGGAGCATTCCGGCTCGGGCGGCGGCATGTCGCGCGAGGAGATCCGGAAGAAGCGCTCCGGCGGGCTCGGCTCCCAGGACGAGGGCAACGAGAACGAGTCGTAGATCAGTTCGCTAAGTCAGCCTGCTCTGGTGGGTCCTCCGGCCCACCGGAGCTTTTCCCGCGAGGATCACCCTCGCGCGCGGAGGTTTGATGGCCAGATACGGCAAGAAGGCCCAGGAGAAAGTCGAACGGGCCATGCGCGAACGCAAGAAGGGGAAACTGAAATCGGGCCGCTCCGGCAAGAAGGTGACGAGCCGCAAGCAGGCGATCGCCATCGGCCTCTCCGAAGCGCGCCGCGCCGGCGGCAAGGTGCCGCGCAGGAAGTCCTCGTCGAAGAAGAAATAGTTCAGGGATCGATCCGAATACCGGCGTCGGAGCCTGTCTTCTCTGCATGGGCGTGGGAGACAGATTCGGCAATGGCCGGCGAATAGTAGTAGTAGACCGGGTCCGAGACCTGAAGTCGGCACGGAAGGTCGTCTTGCAGTCCTCCGGACAGGCCTGCAGGACGCAGAGCTTCGTGCCCCTCCTCTTGTCCACAGTCCGGACCGCAGCCCATCTGCTCAAACGGCACCGGCTGGTCTTTCCAGGAGGAAGACGATCGAGACGTTGTGACCGGCGGCCTCCGGTACCCACTGCACGGAATGGTTCTTCGCCCGACTGATGGCGACACAGGTGTCGCCGGCGCTCACTCCTCCCATGTTGTCAATCCGAATGGTGTGGGGGCCCGCAACCGATGCTGGCAGAGCCCGGGGACCGTGTCGTCGATGTAAAAACTGCGGGACCCTTCCGGAAGTCTGGCAGCCGGCTCCGGCGAGCATGAGAATCCCGAACAGGGCGACTGATGTGGGAACGAAGACGCGGTGGTTCGACATGGCTCCTCCTCTCGTCTCAACGCGAAATCATGAAGGCGCGCGGGCCGTCTCGACGGCTCGCTGAAAATCCCTGTCGGTGCGAAGCTCCGAGAACTCCGGGTCTTTGCGGATCAACTCCGCGCTGTAGCCGGCTCGAACGGCCGCCCGGAGATCCTCGATCGCTTCCGCTCGCCGCCCCGCTCGTTTCGCCACCACGGCGGCGTTGTAGAGGAACTCCGGGTTGCTCGGGCGCGATCTGCAGAGCCCGGGACCCCTGCTCCCGCGCCTCCGCGGTCTTCCCGAGCTTGGCGAGGGCGCGCGCGAGATACGACCGAACATGGCCGTCCTCGGGATTCGTTTCCAGCTCCTTGCGGGAGAGCGTCGGCCGAACGCTCGTACGCCTCGGCGGCCGCTCGGCGCTCCTGTCCCTGGAACAGCCGGGCGTCGCCGAGGTTCGCCCATGTCTCGTAATGGTCGGGTTGCAGGACGAGGGCCTTCTCGTACGCCGTCGGCGGCCGAGGTGAAATGCCGCCTCGTAGTACTCCAACGTCCCGATGTTGGACCAGGCGAGGTCGGTGGGCGCGAGCGCGACGGACCTGCGGAAGACTTCGAGCGCCTGGTCGAGCCGGCCGAGCTGCATGAGGACGCCACCCAGGTTCGCAAAGGCCTTGGCGTTATCCGGGGTCATCTCGGCGACGCTGACGGAAGTTCTCGGCGGCTTCGCTGAAGCGCCCGTGGTTGTAGTAGAACCCGGCCGAGCTTGCTGTAACCGCCGAAGTAGGACGGCTGGAGCTTCACCGCTCGCCTGTAGGTCGCCTCGGCGCGGGCGACGTCTCCGCTGGCGTCGCAGGAGCGGGCGAGGCCGAGGAGGGCGTCGAAGCTGTTCGGGCTGCGCGGCCAGGGCGCGTTCGAATGCGGCGACGGCCTCCCGGGGTGCCCCGTCCGGAGCCGTAGCTCTCCCACGGTTACCTCGACCTCGGGCGCCGAGGCGGCGGCCTGGCGGGCCTTCGCGACCGCGTCGGAGGCTGCCCTGATCCAGGCGGGATCGCGTGTCTCGTTGAACTTCGCGATCGCGGTCCGCCCGAGGGCGGCCTGCACCAGCGCGGAAGTCGGGGCGCTCCTTCGCGAGGGCCTCGAGAATCACGAGAGCCCGTTCGATCGAGGCCGGCCGATCGTAGCGCTGCAGGGCGCCGAGCGCCTGCAGGTAGCGTTCCTGCTCGTTGCCCGTCTCCAGTCCCGTCGGGGGCGCCGTCGTCTTGACGGGCCGGGGCAGCCGGAGTTTCTCGGCGACGTTCTCCGCGAGCCGGTCCTGCAGGCCGAAGAGATCGGAGGCCGGTCCATCGACCGTGCCGCCGACGACCTGGCCCGCGTCCGGACGTTCCAGACGGAATAGATGATGCGCACGCGGTCGCCGCTCCGGACGACGGAGCTCTTCACAGACCCAGGCTGGCTCCGACGCTGCGGGCCGCGCCGAAGGGATTCGGCGTTTCTGTCCGAAGCGGCGACCGCCGCCGCGGCGTGACCACCTGGATCCCCGAGACGTCATTCAGCCGGACGCTCAAGGTCTCCACGAGCCCGTCGCCGATGAGCTGGCCGCCCGGAGAATCGCTCGCGACGCTGGCAGGCAGAACGACGAGGGACTTTCCCGAGAACGCCGGGACCGAGCCGCCTTCTCGGACCCGCACGAGGAGCCAGGCCGATCGCGCCGGCCAGCAGGACGGCCGCGAGAACCGCCGCGAGGGCCCGAGAGCGACGGACGTGTGCGCCGGCCCGCGCTTCGCGGGCGCGGGCTGCGAGGACCAGATCGATCTCGTGGCGCGCGTCGCCGATGTCGCGCAGGCGCTGGTTCGCGTCCTTCTGGAGGCAGCGCGCGAGGAGCTCGCGCAGGCGCGGCGGCGTCGAGGGCGGGAGGCGGCTCCAGTCCGGCTCCTTCGTGACGATCGCCGCGAGGACGTCCGTCACGGTCTCGCCGGTGAACGCGCGCCGGCCGGAGAGCATCTGGTAGAGGATGCAGCCGAAGGCCCAGATGTCCGTGCGCTTGTCGACAGGCTTCCCGCGCGACTGCTCGGGACTCATGAACTCGACCGTGCCGAGGATCGTGCCCTCCCGGGTCTGGTCGAGAGTCAGGGTCGGGGAGTTCGAAAGGTCCGCTTCGGAGGAAGGCCTCTCCATCGCCTTCGCCAGCCCGAGATCGAGCACTTTGACCTTCCCCTCCGGCGTGATCTTGATGTTGGAGGGCTTCAGGTCCCGGTGGATGACGCCCTTCTCGTGCGCCGCCTCGAGCGCCTCGGCGATCTGGCGGGAGAGATCGCAGACTTCCGCGAGGGGGATCGGCCCGCGCGAAATTTTCTCGGCCAGCGTCTCCCCGAGGACGAGCTCCATGATGATGCACGGGCGCGAGTCGAACTCCTCCGTGCTGTAGATCGCCGCGATCGCGGGATGGTTGATCGCCGCGAGCAGCCGCGCCTCGTTCTTGAATCGCGCGATCCGTGCGGGGTCGGGGGCGAAGGACTCGGGAAGGACCTTGATCGCGACGTCGCGGTGGAGGCGCGTGTCGCGGGCGCGGTAGACCTCCCCCATGCCGCCCGCCCCGAGCGGTCCGAGGACCTCGAAACTGCCCAGACGAGTGCCCGGTTGCAGGGCCATGGGTCGCGGAGAGGATTGTATGCCCGGGGAAGACACCCGGGACTCGCGACGCATGAATCCGGAAATGGCCGGGGATGACCCGGGACAAAGACGAAATCGTCGGCTAGCTGTCATATCTCAACACGTTGTTCCTATGAGCGGCGCGTCCACGACCCGGGCTGACAACCCGCCCCGGCGTCGGGCCGCCTCCCTCGGCGGCACGCTCCGGCAGGCCGTTACTGGAGAACCGGCCGTCGCTCTAGCGCGAAGGCGCAGACGCAGCGAGGCGACTGAGAGTCACGGGTGGTGCGCCTTCGCTCATTGGGGCACTCTCCCGCTTTCCTCAGCAACGAGGAGAGGATTGGGTTGATGCCGTTCCCGGGCCTTTCGAGAGGGGCCGCTTTCGCTTGCCGCTTGACGGCCCCCGTGAGACTTGCCCCCTCGAAGGGCTTGGGAGCTTCCGACCGGCTACAGGCTGTCGCGCCCGACTCGACCAAGAGCTCCGAGCGCCTGACAATGAGCGTCCGGCAGAAGCTCCCCGCCCGGGTCACGGTATCGCAAGAGAAAGGGGGGTGGTGATGGTGTTCCATGCCGGTTTGGATTGGGCCAAGAGGGCGCACGCAGTCTGCGTCCTGGATCAGAAGGGGAAGGTTCGAGCTCGATTCGAGATTGCGCACACTGCCGAGGGAATGCGCGAGCTGACAGGGAAGCTGCTGGCATTTAGCCGTCACGGATCCCTTCAAGTCGCTCTCGAGCGCTGCTCGGGACTGTTGGTGGACACACTGCTGGAGGCCGGTCTGGTGGTCGTCCCGATCCATCCCAATGTCGTTAAAGCCACGCGGTCTCGGTACAGCGCCTCGGGCGCCAAGACGGATCCCTGGGACGCGTATTTGATCGCCGACGTGCTTCGGACCGACGGACATCGCTTCCGACCTCTCCAGCCCCTCTCGGATCAGACGCGTGCCCTTCGCGCCCTGGTGCGTTCTCGGGATGATCTGGTCGCCCAGCGGGTCGCCCTGGCCAACCGGCTCCGGGATCTGCTCGAGGGCTTCTGGCCCGGCGCTGCCGCGATCTTCGCCGATGTGGACTCTGCGATCAGCCTGGCCTTCCTGGCTCGATATCCGACCCCCAAGGAGGCGGAGCAACTCGGGGAGAAACGCCTGGCAGCCTTCCTCGTCAAGAACCACTACACAGGCCGACGCTCGCCACAGCAGTTGCTCCAAAGGCTCCGGACCTCTCCATCCAGCCGTACTCCTCCCCTGGAAGCGCAGGCCAAGCAAGAGCTCATCCTGGCCATCTCCTCCGTCCTGAGTACTCTCGTGACCCAGATCAAGCAAATCGGGATCGCCATCCAGCGCGCGCTCTCCATCCACCCGGCCGCACCCATCTTCACCTCCTTGCCTTGCGTCGGGCGCATCAACGCCGCTCAGATCCTCTCGGAGACTGGAGAGGATCCTCACCGCTTCTCCTCACTCGATCAGCTCTGCGCCGAAGCGGGCGTTTGCCCCGTCACCTACGCTTCGGGCAAACACCACGCAGTCGGGTTTCGCTTCGCCTGCAATAAACGACTCCGCAGAGCTTTGACTACGTTCGCCGATAACTCCCGCCGTCTCTCCCCTTGGGCGGCCTCGCTCTACTCCCGCGCGCGCTGCCACGGAAAAGATCACCCTCACGCCATCCGAATCCTCGCCAGAGCATGGCTGCGCGTCCTCTGGCGCTGCTGGATCAACAACACACCCTACGACCCGGCTCGTCACACCGCCGCTGCGAGGCTCGCCGCATGACCATCAGGTTGACACAGGCTGTCTCACGGCCGCCTCCGGGAGGCGTCCCGCCGCCGGGGCTAGAACACGGCTCGAACAGGCACTGTGCAGCCCGGAGGCGCCGGCGTTGCCCGGCAGCGGCCCTGTCCGAGAGCACACACCTCGAACTTGGGTTAGCGAGGCTGCTCTGTGCCCTCGGACCGGAGCGGCGGCCAGGAGATTCTCCATGCGGCCCGGCCGCCGCGTGCCGCGGAGGGCAACGACGGCGACTCCGGGCGGATTGTCCGCGAGAAATCGTCGACGAGTGCCCTGGTCGGCTCGTGATGGGAACAACGTCTTGAGAATCCACAGCTAGACAGCGACTGGGACATCGGATGGAACCGATGCGAATCGGGTCGGAGGCGCACAAGGAGCTCTCTTGCCGGACGTTTGTCGAGACGCACCGGCCGTTCTCGGGACCCTCTCCGAACGGCCGAACACGAGTAACCCCGGGGGAAGAGTCGGCGACCCTGAAAACGTTGAGGGCGGCGGCATCGCCGCCGCCCTCACCACGCCGGAGAAAGAAGCTGAACCGAACCCGGCGCTAGTTCTCCTTCCAGGCCTTGACGTTGGACTGGGTAGGCTGAACGTTGGGATTGCCCGAGAAGCCGCCGTGGTTCGTCGTGAACACCACATGGCCAGACTGGTCCCCCGAGATGTAGAAGACCGGGTTGGTGGCGAACGTCGAGTTGGGAACCGTGGTCCCGCGGTCGGTCGCGCCGGCGGGGTAGTTCCCGTTGTTGTAGAACATCGTGTATTGACGCGGCGTGCCTCCGATGGCCGAGCAGGTCGAAGGAGGCGGGCAGGTTCCGCTGCCGCTCGAGCCGCTCCCCGCGGGCGTCTGCGTGAAAAAGTAGACGAACTGGTTGAACACAACCACGTCGGTGATCTGGCGCTCGCCGGCCGTGGCGCCGGAGGTCCCCAGGCGCAGGTACCACCCGGCCGAGGGAGTCGTCGTGGTGTTCGCGGTGGTGGAAGTGGCGATCTGCAGCATCCCGGTCGTGCTCTCCGTGACCGTGTTCGTATTCTGGTTGTCCACGACGTAGTAGAAGCGCTGGTTATAAGAGGTCGAGCGCGTCGTGGCGTCGCAGAGCGCGGTGATGTCGTCGCGATCCCCCGTTCCGAACGCGACGCCGACGGACGAGTTCCCCGTAGCCGATCCAATGTAGACGACCGCGGGCTGGTAGTAGATGGGGAAGTACTGATTCGGAGGCGTTGAGGTGCTGACCGGCTGGGGGGCCTGGAAGATAAGGAAGGGGGTCAGGGCGGTTCCATCCGATTTCTGGAGCTTGGAGGACCACCGATCGGTCGGGGAGCTCGGAACCTTCAAGTCCTGGAGGTCCAGACGCCACATCTGACCGCGCATGTCGCCGAAATACGCGAAGTCGAGCAAGCCGTCGAAATTCAGATCGACCGCGGTGACGGCCGCGGGAATCGAGCCGAAGGGCACGGTGACGTTACCGCCCCCGGCGGGGTTGCCGAGACCCGAGTTCATCTTGTAGAGGAGGAACCCGGTCTCCACGTCCACCATGTAGAGCCAGTTGCCGCGACGGTTCTGGCGCTCGCGATCAAAGCCGCCGCCGAAGATCGCGACATGCCGCTCCTCGCTGCAGTTTCCCGAAACATCCCTCGCCGTGCAGATGCGCCCGAGGGCCGGTTTCGACCAGCTCTCTCCCATGTCGGGAAAGCCATTGGAATCGGCGTCGTTCGCGTCCTGGATTTCCCACAGCACCGCGGGCCAGGTCGCGGGGCAATTCGCCCCTCCATCCAGACAGCCGGGGCTCGCATTGGAGCCGAACTTCTCGGTGGTCGTCGCGGTGTCCGTGGGCTCGGGCTGCGTGACGTCCAGAGCGTAAACCGAAGAGGCGGAGTCCTGAAACTTCGTTGTTGTCGTGGACGGACAGGGGGTCTGGCCTTCGAAGGCCGAGCCCTCCCGCATCGTCCCGACGAGGATCGTGTGCCACTTGCGGTTCGCGGCAACGGGGGCGGCGGAGTGGGCCGTGTCGATGAACATGTCGGCCCCCGCCGGCGCGCCGTCCACGGTCCATTCGTCGCTCTTGCTCTGGGCCCCGGCGGCGTCCTTCAACTTCGGGAGCACCTGCGCGACCGCGCGAGGCATGTAGGCGAAGAGCTCGGCTCCGGTTCCGTAATCGTAGCAGTCGGCTCCCGAGACCGTGCAGTCGGCCGGGGTCCGTTTCCAGACGCCCACGTCGATGGCGTGCAGCAGGCCGTCGTTGGCACCCGTGTAGAGCACCCGCCGGCGGTGCGAGTGCTTGTTGAAGAAGTCCTGGTAGCCATTGCCGAGATCCACGTGGAGATTCGTGTTGTAAAAGAAGACGTTCTCCGGCTCTCCGATGAGGAGCGGGTTCGAGTGGAAGATGTCCCCGAGCTTGAGCGACCCCGAGGGCGCAGCGTAAAGGTGCGGGTCTCCGCTCGGGTACACCGCCAATCCCGCGGCCGCGCGCATCTCGTTCAAGACAGTGTCCCGGTCCCCGCGGATGAAACGGACGGTCTGGCGGGCGCTGATGTCGCTCGGACCCGGACACGGCGACACGCAGGTCGTCATCGCTCCGGAGGCGGGCGGCGCGGACTGGCTCGTCATCAGGAGCTTCAGGAACTTGAAGCCGGTGTCGGTCCAGTAGTTGCCGGAAGGGACGAGGAACGACTGGGTGGCCTCGGGAACGGGTTCCGTGCCCGCCGCCGAAGCGCCATTGATCGGCAAGTTGATCGGAAGAGTCGTGGGAAAGCCCGCGGTGAACACGCTCGACGGGAGAGACCAGAGGATACGCCGCCCGGGGTACCTGAAGATCGGAATGGGATGCCCCAGGGCCGGCAGGTCGTTGGTCAGATCCTGATAGTTCGATCCCGTGGTCAAAGCCGCGCCGGCCGC
Organism: uncultured Acidobacteriota bacterium; assembly: GCA_963815865.1. Classification (GTDB taxonomy): domain Bacteria; phylum Acidobacteriota; class Thermoanaerobaculia; order UBA5066; family Gp7-AA6; genus JAWOLE01. The sequence goes on along the minus strand of CAWFIK010000002.1, from coordinate 435,103 downwards.
GATGTCCGCCACGCCGCTCGGGTTGCTCGGCGCCAGGGGCACGGCCGCGAGATTGACTCCCATATTCCACCGGAGGATCGGGAACTGGTTGCACGGGACATCGAGCGTTACGTTCAACTGGGGGTCGGCCGGGTCCTTCACGGTCGAGACGCAATCGGTGCCGTCCGGGTTCTGCGAGTGCGTGTCCGGCGCGACCGGAGCGGGGTTCATCCCGCCGCTCGGGAGCAGCTTGTAACCCCGCAACGCGCCGTCCCAGATGGACCGGTTCTTTTTCGCGTTGAAGGTCGCCAGGAAGGCCATCTGGCCGTTGCCCGCCTGCACCGAGGAGATCGAGGCGGACGCGAAGTCCTCGGTGGCCTCATCGATGATGGTCAGGATCGAGGTGAAAGCGTTGGCCAGGTCGTTGGCGACCTGAGTGGGGTCCGTCGATGTGATGTTAAAGACGCCCTGGTGCGTTGCGTCTTCCGCGCCGGAGGTCGTCGCGATGCAGTGAGCCTCCGCGTCCTGCGCCGACCCCGCTCGGGACGCCAAACGATATGACGTAGACCTTGACGTGGTGATTCTTGAGGCTGACGAGGTACTTCGAGGTCGCGTTCTGGCCGCAGGTCGGGTCCGCAGGCGTCGAACGTATCGGAGAGCAGGATGATGGCTCCGTTGCGGCAGGTCTTGTTCGGGTCGTCCTTACGAATGCCGTTGACGAAGCATTCCCCCGAGCTGAAATAGTCGTCTGCGTTCTTGAACATATTGGATTCGGGGATATGGCTGTCGTTGGTGCTGATGAGGGTGACCTGGTCCTCCGGGCCGACGAGCGAACTGTTGACGACGGAGCTGCTGCAGAGGCCAGGAGCGTCGTCGGGAGGATTGGCACCGCTGTAGGTGCCGGTCGCTCCCGGTGTGTAATGGATGACCGCGGACTGAGGCCTCGTGTAGCGCAGGACGCAGCCTACGGATTGCTGCGGGGGCTGGGCGCATAACGTCAGCGAGCACGAGGGGTAATCGTTGTTGTAGTCCCTCGGGATGCCGATGGCCGGCAGGTCGTTATGGACGAACCATCCGCCGCAGTCCGAGTTCAGGCCCCAGTCGCCGGTGTCCCTCATGAACCCCATGTACAAGCCGTTGTCGCCGCCGGTCGTAAATGTGTTCGGGAAAGAAGGGGTGGTCGACACAGCCGCCGAGAGAGTGAGTGAGACCGTGCCCGGATTTTGGGGCCAGGGCGGGAGTCGTGGCCTGGGTCGTCCAGGTTGACGACACCAAGGTCTGATACTGCTTGACCATCGTGATGGAGAGCTGCCCGTAGGGCTGCCCGCCGCTGACCGGGACGAGGTGTACGGCCACGCGGTGGCTATTGGCGATGTTTTCCATGGCGTAACCGGTACAAGTCAGTGGCCGTACAAGACGTGCGCCCGCGGGCGTATCGCCGAACCAGGACCCCGCGAGAGTCGTGCCAGCGATGCCGAATGTTTCCGTGTTGCCGGCTGTCAAAATCGGGCCCTTGCCGGCCGGTGCCCAACTCGTAGTAGGTGCCGACCGCCGACTTGAACGTGGTGCCCGGAAAGTCGAAGCCCGCTCCGGCGATCGTGGCGTTGGAAGTGAACTGGTAGCTCCAGTACTTACGCGAGACACCCTCCTGGTGGTAGGAATACCAGGACAGGCCGAAGTTGAACTTGTTGCTGTTCTGCGTGACGATGGCCCGAAAGGCCCCCTTGGCCAGGGCGAACTTCGAAACCGGAGAGTCCTGGTACTGTCCGTCGGGAGGCACGTTCGGCGTCGTTCCCTGCAGGTACGGCAGGTACTGCATGGAGCTCGTATTGGAAAGGATGACCATCACGTTGGGTCGGGCGGAGCCTCCCTTGAGCAGGTCCTTGTCGTCGGCGCGGCCGACGGAGGCGACGCAGAGCGTCCCCGCCAGAAACGCGAGCAGAATTCCCAGGCGCCTTTTGTTGGTTTTCATATGCCCTCTTGTCATTGCGGAACAATGCTCATGACCTGCGGATAGATCCCGATATCGGAGTTGAGCGTCTTGGAGGCCTGGATGGATGTCGAGTTCGCCGTCGAAGTGAACGAGAAGAGCATCTCGCTGATCTGCGGCGTCCCGTAGGGCCCGCCCATGGGGACGACCATGTCGCCCGGGTGCATCCGGTTGCCGATCACGATTGGCCTGGAGATCGTGACCGCGATGTCGGGCGAGCTCACGCCGGGGTAGTTGCTGGAGACACCTACGGGCATCGGACCCCCGACGTAGTTGATGTCCGTTCTCAATCTGCCGGCGGCATATTCGATCCCGGAGTCGGCCGCGTAAAAGACCTTCGAGACTTTCGTGTCCGTTCCGGCGAGAGTGTTCTCGATCGAAGTCGTGAACATGAGGGCGATCCCCATGATCGTGACGATGAAGAGCACGAGGATCGCGAGAAAGAGGGCCGCGCCCCTCTCGCGATCCGGCTGACGAGGTCGAAGACAGGTCATCGCTAGAGCCTCCCGAGGCGGGCGCCTCAGCTGTTGTAGTTCCTCAGCGAAACGGCAAGAGAGACGGGACGGCGCCGATAGGGCCGGCCCGTTGCCGCCGAAAAAGAGACGGCCGACGAGTCCAGGATCTGGATGCCGCGCGCTCCGGGGCCGTTGAAGATCAGGTCGGGATCGGCGGACTTGGCGACGAGCGAGATCCAGACGGATTTGAGCGAGGGAACTGCGATGCTCCCGGTCGCAATCGACGTGTTGACGAATGCGTCCACACCGCTGTGGAGGGAGTTCGGCGCGATGATGGGAAGCGTGTCCGTGACTTCGCTGACGAAGTTGCCCACCCACTCGTCTCTGTTCTCGGCGGTGATGTCGACCGCCGCGGGAGACACGCCGCCGTCCGGGGCCGTTCCGTTGGAGCCATCGACTCCATAAGCGATCTGGAAATCCTCGACGTCCTCGACCAGCGTCTGGATGTCATAGTTCCCGGAGAGGGGATCCCAAGTCGCCTGGGCGAGCGAGGGGTGCGCGTCCGTCGTCGATCCCGTGGCGTTGGCCGGCCCTTCGTCCAAAAAGAAGCGGACTTCGTCCACCGCCCCACCTCGGATCGGTCCGCTGAGGCTGGTGGCGAGAGAGGTCGTGGCGTTGAACTTCTTTGCGCCGGCGTCCGAAGGGTTCATCGTGAAAGTGAAAGTCGGGTTCAGCGGGTCCGTGGTGAGGGTGTACCAGGTGCCGCTCGTGTCGCAGTCACGAGGCCGACGGTGTAGTAAGGCACCACGTAGGTCGAGGCGCCGACCGTCACGTTCTGGTTCGCTACGTCCTCCACGACGAAGTAAAAGGGTCGTTTCTTGTCTGCGAGAGAGGGCTTGCCGCCGACCGGGAAGTTGACGAAGCCCGGGACAGGGCCGGCTGGATCCTTCGTGTCGGAGCGGATCGTGATGGTCATCGTCGTCGTGGTGGCACAGCTGCCAGCGCAGACGACATCGCCCGGGCCCAGCGCGTACCTCTCTCCGAAGAGAACTCCCCGCACGGCGATGACGTCGGTTCCCTTGCGGATGAAATGAGAGGCGCCGGAGATGTCCACCAGCGAATTTCCACCGGGACTGTTGTTCTCGATGGGAAGAACAGCATTGGCGAAATAGAGCCCTCCGATGCTGGCCTGGCGGATGATGCGTGAGAGCTGGTAGATGCCGATTCGGCCGGACTGCTGTACATCGGCCACTTCCGTCTGCTGCTTTGTGAGCTTGTTGGAAGTGTCAACCAGCTCGTACAACGCCACCAACGCGATGACCACCACCAGCGTCGTGATCAGCGCCTCGATCAAGGTAAAGCCGCGTTGCGCGCGGCGCCTGGAAAATCTAGACATTGGGCGACCTCAGATAGAGAGACTGTGTCGTTTTCCGCAGTCCGGGGAAGGGCCCCTGGGTGGGGCGGACGGTCACGGTCAGCCGAACGGCCACGTAGGTCGAGGGCGACGTGACCCGGGTCGCCAGGTCCGCCGCGTACGACTCGACGGTGTAAGTGCGGACGTAGGGATAGGCGTACCAGCCGGCTCCCGGCGACGTCACCGCGAAAGAGACTTCGCCGGTGGACGGGCGATACCAGTTAGGAAGGTCATTGTTGCAGAAGGCGTTCACCGCGACTGTCGCGCCGCTGATCGTCCCGCCGGTCGGGACGGCCGCGTTCGCACCGGCGGCGATCGTCAGCCGCTGGTCCCCCCTGGGATAACCGACCAGCTCTTCCAGTTTCTCGCGCGCAAGCGTGTTGACGTTTGTGAGCTGATTGGCGGAGGCCGTGGTCTTGATCGCCCCGATAAACAGAGGCATGAGGCCGAGCAGGGCGAGAGCCAGGATCGTCAGTGCGACCAATACCTCGATCAGGGTCATGCCACGCTCGGACGCCCGTGCCGGGTTTCTCATAGCCAGCTCCACCTCGTCGCGGGGCCGGGGGGAAAGTAGCCGGACCCCGTGATGTATTTGTCCACCCGGCCCTTGCCCGAGAAATCGCTTTCGACTGTCACCCGGAAGTAGTTCTTCCCCTGCCAGTCGGCGAAGTAGATTCCCCTTCCGCCGGAGGCAGTGGGCACACCGGAACCCGGAGGAGAGATCCCGCCATTCGGAAGGAAGACGACGCACCTGCTGGAAGCATCTCCAGCGCAAGTGTCGAAGAGGGCCGCGCCCGCGACACTGTCCTCGGTACCGCCCTGCTTCCAGAAGTGGATTCTGGGCGAGAGCGTGACCTCCCCAAGAGTGGGCTCGCCGGCATCCTTCACGCCGTTACCGTCGTTGGCGGAGACCGTCCTCACGTCCGCCCTGTCGCGGAAGCTCAGGAGATGGATCAAGTTGCCCTCGAGGCCGACGACGACGACGACGTTGGAGCTTGTTTTGACGGCCTCGAGCCTCGCGACGGCCAGAACCTGCCGGGCGCTCGCGAGCGCCGCCATGTCCTCGGAGCGGCGAATCAATTTGGCCGCGCCGGGACCGGCCAGCGCGGCGAGGAAGCCGACGAGAATGATGACCACGAGGAGCTCGATCATGGAAAAACCGCGCGAAGAGCGGACACTCTTTTCCCATCGAATCCGGAATTCCTCCGGGCGCACCGGTCGCGATCTAGACCTTCCCAAGCAAATACCCTCCCAAGGCTTCATGCCCTTAGTTCAGCGATTTCCGTGCCGATGGGGCGTGGGCTGATATGTTCAATGAAAACGCAGGTTTTGGCAAGGGTAGCCTGGATCGGACATGCGAATGTCTCGAAAAACTGTCACTTTTGGTAACGCTCGAGCAGCGCAAACGCGCTGGGCCGGCACGGATTCCTAAGGCCTCCGGGTCGGGAAAAACCGGGCTAGAGATCGTTTGGCTGGCTGGGCCCTCTGAATCGCATCATCTGTCCACTTGCGAATGACCCGGTGGTGCGGTGACCATGCCTTCCACACCGAGGACGACCACTCCCGCAGGCGACGGGCGTGATCCTGAAGAGTCGTCGCGTCCTGGACGTGAAGAATGGTCAGCTCGCCGCACGACTCCGGCTGTGCGAGACTTTCAAACGAATCGCGCGACTTGACCGCGTCGTGTACCGCCGCGATTGCAACCGAGGTCGGCAGGCCTCGCTCCACGAGAGCGCACAAACCGATGAGGTACGGGGCGACAGACTGAGTCGAGCCGCGCCTGGACGCCGCGGGATGCTGCACGGCATAGGCGTCCGCCGTCAGCTGCTGGAGCTCCGCGTAGCGATGATCTCCGACTCCTCGGCCACGGACCCTCTCATAGATAGCCCAGCATCCCGGTGACCCGCCGATATTCGCGTTCGTCGGGCCGTCGGTGTTGGGAACGAGCGCGCCGCACCCGACGCAGGGGACGAGATCCTCCGAGAGGCGTTGTTCCCAGGGCTGAACGGGGACCTCAGCGTCGCTCATCCTGTGTACGTTATCTCGCCGCGCGAGGAAGGGCAAATGGTTCCGCTGTCCTCCCTTGATTTCGGTCGATCCATAGAATCCAAGGGCCCTTGCGCTGGCCGTCGGCCGCTGGCACTCTCCCACCGGCTGCTACCATGCGCGCTACGCGAGAGTGGCGGAACTGGCAGACGCGCGGGACTTAGGATCCCGTGGGGAAACCCTTGAGGGTTCGAGTCCCTCCTCTCGCACTCCGCCGTCGCCCGCCGCAGGGCGGGCTATGGCGGACCCGCCGAAGCCCGCCGGAGCGCATGCGGAGGCGAGGCGAAGGAGGGGTGGCGACAAGAGATGAGTGTGAAGAACGTCTACATTCTCAAGTCTGAACAGCGCCGCCGACAGAATTACGTGGGCATCACGGAGGATCTCGAACGCCGGCTTGCCGAACACAACGCGAATCGTTCCCCCTACACTTCTGGCGGGGCACCGTGGAGTGCGGTGGTTGTGATTCGATTTGAAGACGATCGAAGGGCCGAACGATTCGAGGAGTACCTCAAGACGGGTTCAGGTCGCGCTTTCGCGAAGCGCCATTTTCTCTAGTTCGTCGCAGTTCCTGCCGAAGGCGAGACCAAGTAGGGCTCGCGTACAATGCTCGCCCGGTGAAACGGAACCTATCCTTCCTTCTGGCCCTGGGCGGGCTGTCCTTCTCTTTCACCCTCGCGGCGGCGGATGCGAGGATTGATCCGAGGATTTTCGCGGGGAAGGAAGCGGGGGAGAAGGCTTCGTTTCTCGTGGTGCTGAAAGAGCAGGCGGACCTTTCAGGGGCGGTGGCGTTTAGCGAGAAGGCCGAGAAGGGGAGGTTCGTCTACGAGGCGCTGCGGGCTCAGGCGGAAGTTTCCCAGGCGCCCTTGCGGGCCCGTCTCGAGGCGGCCGGCATTCCGTACCGCTCCTTCTATCTGGTGAACATGATCGAGGTGGAGGGGGATCGTGCCCTCGCCGGCGAGCTCTCCGCGCGTGAGGAGGTCTCGAGCGTGGCCGCCAACAACGCGGCGCGCATGGAGCCCGAGCCCGTCGTCGAGCGGGAAGCCTCGCCTTCCGCCTTCCGCCTCACGCCTTCCGCGGCGTCAGCCGTCGAGCCGAACCTCGTCAGGGTCGGCGCGCCGAGCGTCTGGGCGCGCGGCTTCACGGGGCAGGGGATCGTCGTCGGGATGGCCGACACCGGAGTCGTCTGGGACCATCCGGCCCTGAAGAGCCACTACCGGGGGTTTGACGGAACGACGGTCTCGCACGACTACAACTGGCACGACGCGATCCACAACGCGCTGCCGGCCAACCCGTGCGGATCCGACACCGCCGCGCCGTGCGACGACGACAGCCACGGCACCGCCACGGCCAGCCTCGCGGTCGGCGACGACGGGGCGGGCAACCAGATCGGCATGGCGCCCGGCGCGCGCTTCATCGCCTGCCGCAACATGGATCAGGGCAACGGCACGCCGGCGCGCTACACGGAGTGCTTCCAGTTCTTCCTGGCGCCGACCGATCACACCGGCGGCAACGCGAGGCCGGACCTCGCGGCGCACGTGATCAACAACTCCTGGGGATGTCCCGTCACCGAGGGGTGCACCGATCCGAACGTCCTGAAGGCGATCGTCACGAACGTCAGCGCGGCGGGGATCGTGGTGGTCGTCTCGGCGGGCAACGACGGGCCGTCCTGCTCGACGATCTCCGACCCTCCGGCGTTCTACGACGCCTCGTTCTCGATCGGAGCCACGTCGAACTCCGACGCGATCGCGACCTTCTCCGGCCGCGGTCCGGTCACCGCGGACGGCTCGAACCGGTTGAAGCCGGACCTCTGCGCTCCCGGCGTGAACTTGCGCGTCGCGAGACCGCCGTCGGCTTACAGCTCTTCGTTCTCCGGCACGTCCGGCTCGGCGCCGCACGTGACGGGAGCGGTCGCCCTCCTCTGGTCGGCCGCGCCGCAGCTCATCGGGCAGGTCTTCACGACGATCGCGCTGCTCGAGAGCACGGCCCTGCCGCTGACCTCGACGCAGGACTGCGGCGGGCTCTCCGGCTCTGTCGTGCCGAATCCTGTTTTCGGGTTCGGCCGCCTGGACGTCGGCCTGGCCGTCGACGCCGCGAACCCGCCGGCCCGTCCGAAGGCGGTCCTCCCGCCACGGCACGGCGGCCCGCGGCAGGTCAATCCAAGAACGTGACTCAGCACCTGTTCTTTAGAGCGAAGCGAGATCCTGTCATTCTGAGGAGCGAAGCGACGAAGAATCTGCTCTCTCAATACGGGACGGGAGCAGATCCTTCGCTTCGCTCAGGATGACAGGGAGAGAGCCAAGGGATGACAATGCCTCGGGTAGACTCTCGACGTGACCATACTGAAATTCGAGGAGGAGTCTCCGACTCGCACCGTCCTCGAGATCGAGGTGGAGGCGGAAGAAGCGGAGAAAGCGCGGCGGGCGGTCACGCGCGCCTATGCGAAGCAAGCCGCCATTCCGGGATTCCGGAAGGGACACGCCCCGGAGTCGGTCGTGCAGAAACGCTTCGCGCAGGAGATCCGGGACGACGTGCTCGAGCGCGCGATCCCGGACGCGCTCGCCTCGGCGATCGAGGAGCGCAAGCTCGCCGTGCTCGGCCGGCCGCGGATCGAGGCGCTGACGTGGGAGCCGCCCGGCGCGATCCGTTTCACCGCGCGGCTCGACATCAAGCCGCCGGTCGAGCCGGGGGAGTACCGAGGAGTGCCGGTCGAGGACGTCAGCGTCGAGCCGACGGAACAGGAGGTCGCGCAGGTCGTCGACCGGCTGCGCGAGGGGCACGCCGAGTTCCATCCGATCGAAGGGCGCGCGGCGGCGCCCGGGGACTTCGCGGTGGCCGACGTCGCCGGATCGTTCGTCGAGATCCTGGCGCCCGGCCAGAACCCGCGGACGTTCCGGGACGAGAAGATCACGCTCGAGGTCGGGCATCCCGATTCGATGCCGGAAATCAACGAGGCGCTGCGCGGCGCCTTGCCCGGACAGACCCAGCGATTCCGGAAGAGCTTCCCCGACGATTTTCCCAACGAGGAGTTCCGGGACAAGACGGTGGACTACGAGCTCACGCTCGTCGCCCTGAAGGAGAAGAGGCTGCCGGAGTTGAACGACGAGTTCGCGAAACTCGTCGCGGAGAACGAGACGGCCGCCGGGCTTCGGGAAAAGGTCCGCCAGGGACTGCGCCACGAGAAGGAAGGGGAGCGCCGGCGCAAGCTCCGCCGGTCGATCGTGGACACCCTTCTCTCGCGCGTGAACCTGCCCGCGCCGGAGTCGCTCGTCGAGGCGGAGACCGTCGCGGCTCTCAAGGACTACGCCCGCTACCTCGCGGCGAGCGGAATGGACCCGAAGGACGCGGACTGGGAGAAGCTCGGCCAGGAAGCGCGTCCCGGAGCGGAACGACGGGTCAAGGAATACCTGCTCCTGGACGAGATTGCCCGCCGCGAGAAGATCGAGGTATCCGACACGGAGGTGGAGGCCGAATTCAAGCGCGCCGCCGCCCGGCGTGGCGCCGATCCGGCCGCCCTGCGCGAGCAGATGTCCAAAAACGACGGCCTGGAGGCCCTCCGAGACGAAATCCGGCTCTCGAAAGCCGTGGACCTCTTGATCTCTTCCGCCGCGGTGCTACCCTCGGGCGTGCCCGTCGAAGTGAAATGAAATGAGGTGGTCGGTGTGGGCGTCAGGTGGTGGGGAAGCTCCAGGACCCGACGACCTACCTCCTACCACCTGACACCTCCGGAGCGTAGCGAACGATATGGAAGAAGAACACGAGGGAGGCGGCATGGTCCTGGTTCCAATGGTCATCGAGCAGACGAGCCGCGGGGAGCGCGCGTACGACATCTACTCCCGGCTGCTGAAAGACAACGTCATCTTCCTGGGGCAACCCATCGACGACGCGATCGCCAACCTCATCATCGCGCAGATGCTGTTCCTGGAATCGGAGAACCCGGAGAAGGACATCTCCTTCTACATCAACTCCCCCGGGGGAGTGATCACGTCCGGCATGGCGATCTACGACACGATGCAGTACGTCAAGCCGGACGTCTCGACCATCTGCATCGGCCAGGCGGCCTCGATGGCGGCGGTGCTGATGGCGGCCGGGGCTCCCGGCAAGCGCTACTCCCTCCCCAACGCGCGGTTCCTGATTCACCAGCCGCTCGGTTACGGGCTCCAGGGCCAGGCCACCGATATCGAGATCCACGCGCGGGACCTGGTGCGCCTGAAGGAACGGATCAACGAGATCATGGCGCATCACACCGGACAGCCGATCGAGAAGATCGCCAAGGATACCGACCGTGACTTCATCCTCGAGGCCGAGGCTGCGAAGAAATACGGTCTGGTGGACGCCATCTATCACCGGAGAGACGACGTCGCTTTGAAAGCCGCCGGATGAAGCCGGGACGCGGGACTCGGGACACGGAACTCGACACCGGATCCCATTTCACTTTGGTCCAAGGACATCGCTCCCGTTCGAGTCCCGAGTGCCGAGTCCCGAGTTCCGGCCCGGGAATTCCGTTCCCGGGGGGGCGTTAATCTTGCTGGATGTGTAGAATGGGCGCGGGGTGCGGGGGCAGGACCAACAGGCAGGTTGACGGCTCGGACCGGCCAGCCTAGAATCCTTTCATCCCAGACCCGGAGGCTGAATGTCCAAAAAGACCGGAAACGGTGATGTGCTGCGTTGCTCCTTCTGCAACAAGAGCCAGAGGGACGTCAAGAAGCTGATCGCCGGTCCCACCGTCTACATCTGCGACGAGTGCGTGGACATCTGCCTCGACATCATCGCGGAGGACCGCGTCCTCGAGACCCAGACTCCCGAGACGAAGCTCCCCAAGCCGAAGGAAATCAAGGAGTTCCTCGACGGCTACGTGATCGGGCAGAACCAGGCGAAGAAGAAGCTGGCGGTGGCCGTCTACAACCACTACAAGCGGATCGACTACCTGGATAAGAACCGCAAGCTGGACGTCGAGCTCCAGAAGTCCAACATCCTGCTGATCGGGCCGACGGGGACCGGCAAGACCCTCCTGGCCCAGACGCTCGCCAAGCTGCTGTCCGTGCCCTTCACGATCGTGGACGCGACAACCCTGACCGAGGCGGGCTATGTGGGCGAGGACGTCGAGAACATCATCCTGAAGCTGTACCAGGCCGCCGGCAACGATAAAGAGAAGACCGAGCGGGGGATCGTCTACATCGACGAGGTGGACAAGATCGCCCGCAAGGGCGAGAACCCCTCGATCACGCGCGACGTCTCGGGCGAAGGGGTGCAGCAGGCGCTCTTGAAGATCCTCGAGGGGACCGTCGCCAACGTCCCGCCGCAGGGGGGACGCAAGCATCCTCACCAGGAGTTCATCCAGATCGACACCACGAACATCCTCTTCCTCTGCGGAGGGGCGTTCGTCGGTCTCGAGGAGATCATCAGCCGCCGGATGACCGAGAAGACGATGGGATTCGGCGCCAAGATCACGACGAAGAAAGAGAAGCGGTCGAGCGCCCTGCTCGAGAAGGTCCACCCGGAGGACCTGATCAAGTTCGGGATGATCCCGGAGTTCGTGGGGCGGCTGCCGGTCGTGGCGACCCTGTCGGAGCTCGACCAGTCCGCGCTCGTCGAGATCCTGCGCGAGCCGAAGAACTCCCTCGTCAAGCAGTATCAGACGATGCTGGAATTCGAGAACGTCCAGCTGCGTTTTACCGATGACGCCATCGAAGCCATCGCCGAGGAAGCTCTCGCCCGCAACGTCGGGGCGCGGGGCCTGAAAATCATCATCGAAGACCTGATGCTCGAGGTGATGTACCAGATCCCCTCGGACGACGACATCGAGGAATGCGTCATCACGAAGGACGTGGTCAAGCACCACACCAACCCGATTACCATCCTTCGCAAGGCGGGGTAGCGAGACCCGGGGTCCCCGCATCCCAGACTCCGTCGGCACGGAGCTTGAAGGACCTTAACCATGAACTCACCAGACACTCCCGCCCGGCCGGTAGAAAGACTGCCGCTCGTCCCTCTCCGGGACATGGTGGTCTTTCCGCAGCAGATGGCCCCGTTCGTCGTGGGCCGGGACTCCTCCATCCGGGCTCTCGAGGAGGCGCTGGCGACCCCTTCGAAGAGGCTGTTCCTGGCCGCCCAGAAGAACCCGCAGCTCGACGAGCCGGAGCCCAAGGACATCTTCGAGGTCGGCGTCGTCGCGACGGTCGCGCAGTCGCTCAAACTCCCCAACGGGCACATCAAGGTCGTGTGCGAGGGGGTCCGGCGCGGAAGAATTCGCGCGTTCGAGAAACGGGAGGACTGCCTCTCGGTGGTCGTCGAGCCGATGCCGCAGCGGCCGGCGGACCCGGAGCAGTTGAAGGAGTACATGGGCAAGGTGCTCGTGCTCTTCGAGCAGTACGCGAAGCTCTCTCACCACCTGGCCTTCGAGGGGGTCGCCGCGTCGTTGAAGCTCGAGGACCCGGAGCGCTTCGCCGACACCCTCTCCGCCCATCTGGCCGTGGCGACCCCGGAGAAGCAGACGCTCCTCGAGACGGAGACCGCGGCCGAACGGCTCCAGAAGCTGCAGGACCTGCTGGAGGTCGAGATCGAGAAGGTCAACATCGATCGGCGAATCAACAACAAGGTCAAGAAGCAGATGGAGAAGGCCCAGAAGGAGTACTACCTCAACGAGAAGATCAAGGCGATTCACCAGGAGCTCGGGAGGAAGGACGACCGGACGGACGAGGTCGACGACCTGAAAAAGAAGATCGAGACCTCCGGGATGCCCAAGGAGGCCCGCGAGAAGGCGGACACGGAGTTGCGGCGGCTCGAGGCGATGCCTCCGGTCTCCGCCGAGGCCACCGTGTCGCGCAACTACATCGAGTGGCTCGTCGGAGTTCCCTGGAAGAAGGCTTCGCGCGAATCGAAGGACATCTCCCGGGCCGAGAAGATCCTGAACGAAGACCATTACGGACTGGAGAAGGTCAAGGAGCGCATCCTCGAGTTCCTGGCCGTGCGCCAGCTCGTCCAGAAGACCCGCGGCTCGATCATCTGCTTCGTGGGGCCGCCCGGCGTCGGGAAGACCTCGCTTGCGAAATCCATCGCGCGCTCCTTGAACCGCAAGTTCGTGCGGCTGTCGCTCGGCGGCGTGCGCGACGAGGCGGAGGTGCGGGGCCATCGGCGGACCTACATCGGGGCGTTTCCCGGCCAGATCATCCAGATGATGAAGAAGGCGGGGACGATCAACCCGGTCTTTCTCCTGGACGAGGTGGACAAGCTCTCCTCGGACTTCCGCGGCGATCCCGCCTCGGCGCTCCTCGAGGTCCTCGACCCGGAGCAGAACCACTCGTTCGTGGACCACTACCTCGACGTCGAGTTCGACCTCTCCAAGGTCATGTTCATCGCCACCGCCAACATCGCCGACCCGATCCCACCGGCGTTGAAGGACCGGATGGAGCTGATCCCGCTCTCCGGCTACACGCCCAACGAGAAGGTCGCGATCGCCCGGCAATTCCTCGTGCCGAAACAGCGCGAGGCCAACGGCCTGAAGGCCGGCCAGATCGAGTTTCCCGACGACACGATCCTCACGCTGATCACCGCCTACACGCGGGAGGCGGGTGTGCGCAATCTCGAGCGGGAGATCGGCTCGGTCTGCCGCAAGGTAGCCCGCCGGATCGTCCAGCAGAAGGTCGAGACGCCGGTCCGGATCACTCCGGAGAACATCCGCGAGTTCCTGGGGAAGGCGAAATTCCGCAGCCGGCGCAAGGGCGAGATCTCGGAAGTCGGCATCGCGACGGGCCTCGCCTGGACCGAGGCGGGCGGCGAGATCCTGATGACGGAGACGAGCCTCCTGAAGGGGAAGGGGAACCTGACGCTGACCGGATCCCTGGGCGACGTGATGAAGGAATCCGCCCGCGCGGCGGTCTCCTACGTGAGGAGCCGCGCCGAGATGTACGACGCGGACCCGAACTTCCACGAGAAGTTCGACATCCACATCCATGTCCCCGAGGGCGCGATCCCCAAGGACGGGCCGTCGGCGGGCATCACGATGGCGGTCTCCCTCTTCTCGGCGGTGACGAAGATCCCCGTGCTCAAGGACGTCGCGATGACCGGCGAGATCACATTGCGGGGCAAGGTCCTCCCCGTCGGCGGGATCAAGGACAAGCTGCTCGCCGCCTTCCGCGCCGGGATCCGGACGATCATCCTCTCGGCCGAGAACGACAAGGACCTGGACGACCTGCCCGAGGAGATCCGCTCCCAGATGGAATTCCACCTCGTCTCGAACATGGACGAGGTGATCAAGGTGGCGATGGAGGGCGTCGCCGCGCCCGCCCCGTCGCTCCCTCCCGACGTGAAACCCGTGGAAGGGGGGACGGTCGCGCATTAGAGGCGGGGGACCCTGGGGTCCCCCGAACCCCCCCGGTCCCACGGATTCTCTGAGTTGATAGGATAGAGAACAACAGCGGTAGCAAAAGCCGGCGGGGCTCGCCCGCCGGATGAGGACAAAAACCCATGCCGAGAAAGAAGGGTTCGAACGAATCCGACGTAGAGACGTTGGAGCTCCCGCCGGAGGGCCTTCCGGACACGACTGTCGAAGATGAGGCCATCGAGCACGAGCACGAGCACGAGCACGGTGACACGCTCGACATCCGGGACCTGCACGAGATCAAGATCCCGCAGTTGCTCAAGATCGCGCGCGACCTGGAGGTCGAGAACGCGACGGGGATGCGCAAGCAGGACCTGATCTTCAAGATCCTGCAGGCGCAGACGGAAAAGAAGGGACTGATTTTCTCGGAAGGCGTGCTCGAGTGCCTGCCGGACGGCTTCGGCTTCCTGCGCGCCCCCGAGTACAACTACCTGCCCGGCCCCGACGACATCTACGTCTCGCCGTCGCAGATCCGGAAATTCGACCTGCGCACCGGCGACACGGTCTCCGGCCAGATCCGCCCGCCCAAGGAGGGGGAGCGGTACTTCGCGCTGATCAAGGTCGAGGCGGTCAACTTCGAGCACCCGGACGTGGCGCGCGAGAAGATCTTCTTCGACAACCTGACGCCGCTCTACCCGCAGGACCGCATCCGGCTGGAAGTCCCGACCAACATGACTTCCCGCGTGCTCGATCTCTGCGCCCCGGTCGGCAAGGGGCAGCGCGGGCTGATCGTGGCGGCGCCGCGCACCGGCAAGACGATGATCCTGCAGTCGCTGGCCAACTCCATCTCGACCAACCACCCGGAGATCACGCTCATCGTTCTCCTGATCGACGAGCGGCCGGAGGAAGTCACGGACATGCAGCGCTCGGTGCGGGGCGAGGTGATCTCCTCGACCTTCGACGAGCCGGCCGCCCGCCACGTGCAGGTGGCCGAGATGGTCATCGAGAAGGCGAAGCGGCTCGTCGAGCACAAGCGGGACGTCGTCATCCTCCTCGACTCGATCACGCGCCTGGCGCGCGCCTACAACGCGATCGTGCCGCCGTCGGGGAAGGTCCTCTCGGGCGGCGTCGACTCGAACGCCTTGCAGCGCCCGAAGCGCTTCTTCGGCGCCGCGCGCAACGTCGAGGAGGGCGGGTCGCTCACGATCATGGCGACGGCGCTCATCGACACCGGCTCGCGCATGGACGACGTCATCTTCGAGGAGTTCAAGGGGACCGGCAACATGGAAGTCCACCTCGACCGCAAGCTCATGGACAAGCGCGTCTTCCCCGCGATCGACATCAACAAGTCGGGCACGCGCAAGGAAGAGCTGCTGATGGACAAGGCAGGAGCTGAACCGCGTCTGGGTCCTCCGCAAGGTCCTGAACCCGCTGTCGGTCGTCGAGGCGATGGAGCTCCTGACCGAGAAGCTCGACAAGACCAAGACGAACGGCGAGTTCCTGAACCTGATGACGCAGGGGTAGTTTTGAGTTGTCAGTTTTCAGTTCTCAGTTTCGCATGTGACTGATCCGGGAACTGACGACTGATAACTGACAACTGATCACTTGATTCGGATCTCGCTCGTCGATTTCCTGAACGCGCGGCCGCTGACCTGGGGGCTGCTCCACGAGCCGCCGCCCGGCGTTTCAGTCTCTCGTGATCTCCCTTCCGCCTGCGCGGATAAGCTCGCACGCGGTGAGGCGGACGTCGGTCTGATTCCCTCGATCGAGTACCAGCGTATTCCCGGTGTCCGGATCGTGCCGGGTCTCGGCATCGCGGCCGCGACCGAGGTTCGTTCGGTGCTTCTCGTCTCGAAAGTGTCGCGCGAGAAGATCCGCTCCGTCGAGTTGGATTCCGCCTCCCGCACCTCCGCCGCGCTCACTCGAATCCTCTTGAAGCGCGTCTACGGCCTCACACCGGAATACATCGAGTCGCGACCCGAGTCCCGAGTCCCGAGTCCCGAGTCCCGGCCGCCGAGTTCCGCGTCCCGCGTCCCGAGTCCGGCGAAGCGGACACTTCGCTCCCGAGTCCCGGCGAAGCGGACGCTGCACTCATCATCGGCGATCCCGCGTTGAAGGCCCGGTTGAAGGGACAGGTCGTGCTCGACCTGGCGGCGGAGTGGCGCGCGTTCTCGGGACACCCGTTCGTGTTCGCCTTCTGGGCCGTGCGGGCGCAAGCCGCGTCGGCGCGCGTCGGGGCCATTCTCAGAAGCTCGCGCAGCGCCGCGCTGGCGCAGTTCGACCGTCTCGTGCGCGAGGAATCCGCGCAGACCGGATTTTCCGAGGCCGTGGTGGAGGACTACCTGCGCCACAGCCTTCACTACGAGCTGGATGAAGGTGACCTGGCCGGCCTGTCCCTCTTCTACAGGCTGGCGGCGCAGGACGGCCTGATCGGCCCCCCGCGTCCGCTCGAGTTCGTCCCGGAATCCTGATTTCCGGAGCGGGCTCGACGGCCTCCGCATCTGCCGCAAAGTCCGGGCGGGGTTCTTGCAACTCTCCCTGACGGGCGCAACGGCAACGCTCTTGCGCGGAAGAACCGGCGTGCGGATACCATAGGAACAGTCTCGGGCATCTTCATCAGGGGGTTCCGGTGGTTCGAAGAGTCGGCACCAGGCAGCGACGTCCGGTCCGGCCCCGAGCGGAGGCCGGAAGCTCCTCGGCGCGCCGCCCGGCGACCCAGAGGAGCGTCACCACCGGAGACGAAGCCGGAAGAGAAACAGCCGCGGCGTCCGGAGCAGTCGCCGGATACTTTTCCGGTCGTCGGCGTCGGAGCGTCGGCGGGGGGGCTCGAGGCCTTCGGTCAGTTCCTCCGCAGCGTCGCTCCCGACACGGGCATGGCGTTCGTGATCATCCAGCATCTGGACCCGACGCACGAGAGCCTGCTGGCGGAGATCCTTTCACGCGAGACACGCATGCCGGTGCACGAGGCCGAGAGCGGAATGCGGGTCGAGGCCGACCACGTCTACGTCATCCCTCCCAATCGGATCATGGAGCTTAACGACGGCACGCTGCGGCTGGCACCGAGGGAGGAGACCAACGGGCGCCACATGCCGGTCGACCACTTCTTCCGTTCCCTGGCCGCCGCCCTGAAGACGCGCGCGATCGGGGTCGTGCTGTCGGGCACGGCGTCCGACGGAGCCCTCGGCATCGAGGCGATCAAGGCCGAGGGAGGGATCACCTTCGCCCAGGAGGAGAACTCGGCGCGCCACCACGGCATGCCGCGCGCCGCGATCACCACCGGCTGCGTGGATTTCGTGCTGAGCCCCGAAGACATCGCGCGCGAGCTGTCCCGGATCGCTCGCCATCCGCACATCCGGCTGATGGAGGCGATTCCGAAGGGAGCGGCGCCGGCCGATCGCGGCGTCTTCGACAAGGTCCTCTCGCTCCTGCGCTCCGCGACCGGCGTGGACTTCGCCCACTACCGGCAATCCACGATCCATCGGCGGATCTCGCGGCGCATGGCGCTCAACCGGGTTGACACTCCCGAGAGCTACCTCGAGATGCTGAAGGACGATCCGCGGGAAGCGCAGTCGCTTTCCGAGGACATGCTCATCCGCGTGACGCGGTTCTTTCGGGACAAGGAGACCTTCGAGTTCCTGGAGCGCAAGCTCTTCCCGAGGCTCCTGAAGAATCGGAGCCGGGACGCGCCGGTGCGGCTCTGGGTCCCGGGGTGCGCGACCGGCGAAGAGGTGTACTCGCTGGCGATCACGCTCGGCGAATGCTGCAAGTCGTTCCGTCGCGATGTCCCCATGCAGATCTTCGGCACCGACCTGAGCGAGACGGCGATCGAAAAGGCGCGGGCGGGCCTCTACCGCGACAACGCGACCGCGGACGTTCCGAGCGACCGGCTGCGGCGATACTTCGTCCAGCGGGACGGGGACTACCAGATCGCCCGGACGATTCGCGATGTCTGCGTCTTCGCCCGTCACAACGTTCTGAGTGACCCGCCGTTCCTCCATCTGGATCTGCTTTCCTGCCGCAACCTCCTGATCTACCTGGACACGGCGCTGCAGAAGCGGCTCCTCCCGATCTTCCACCACGCCTTGAATCCGAACGGATTCCTGCTGCTCGGCACGGCGGAGACGATCGGCACCTTCGGCGATCTCTTCCAGCCGGACGACAAGCACCACAAGGTCTTTTCGAAGAAGCCCGCGACCCCCCGCGCGTTGTTCGAATACGCGCGAGCGCGCTCGCCGCTTCCCGCGGGACCGGCGGAAACCAAGGGCGCGCCGGCGCTCCTTGCGTCCGACCCGCTCAAGGAAGCGGACCGCATCGTGCTCTCGCACTTCGCTCCCGCGGGAGTCGTCATCAATGACGCGATGGAGGTGATTCAGTTTCGCGGACGGACCGGGCGTTTTCTCGAAGCGGGACAGGGAGCGGCGAGCTTCGACATCCTGAAGATGGCCCGGGAGGGCCTCCTCGCGGACCTGCGCGCCGCGATCCAGCAGGCCCGGAAGTCGAAGACCCGGGTTCGCCGGGAGCGGGTGCGCGTCCAGCGCGACGGGGGATTCGATGAGATCCGGCTGGAGGTCGTTCCCCTCCCCGATGCGGGCAACGACGTCCATCACTACCTGGTCCTGTTCGGGCCCGCGGCCGCGCCCGCCGCCGCGCCCGCGAAGGTCAAGTCGCGGGCGCGTCCGGCCGCGCGGGGAGAGGAGCGCCGGATCGCGAAGCTCGAGCAGGAGCTGGCCGCCACAAAGGAGTACCTGCAGGCGATCATCGAGGAACAGGAGTCCACCAACGAGGAGCTGCGGTCCGCCAACGAGGAGATCCTCTCCTCCAACGAGGAGCTCCAGTCGACCAACGAGGAGCTCGAGACGGCGAAGGAGGAGCTTCAGTCCGCCAACGAGGAGCTCAAGACCGTCAACGACGAGCTCCAGGACGGAAACGCGCGGCTGACGCTCGTGATCAACGACCTGACCAACCTTCTGTCGAGCGTGAACATCCCGATCGTCATGCTCGACATGGACGGCCGGATCCGGCGCTTCACGGCGATGGCCGAGCGGGTGTTTCACCTCGTCGAGAAGGACGTGGGGCGCTCGATCCTGGAGATCCGTCCGCGCGTGGACGTCCCCGACCTGGCCGGCCTGATCCAGAACGCGACCCGCAACGCGGCGACGGTGGAGCGCGAGATCCACGACGGCGACGGGCGCTGGTACGGGATGCGGGTCCTGCCGTATCGGACGTTGGATGACCGGATCGACGGCGCCGTGCTCGTCTTCACGGACGTGGACAGGCTGAAGCGGAGCGAGGAGCAGCTCCAGAAATCGCTCAACTATGCCGACGCGGTGATCGAGACCGTCCGCGAGCCCCTCCTGGTCCTGGACAGCGGCCTTCGCGTCATCCGGGCGAACCACTCCTTCTACGACACCTTCCGCCTGTCGCCGGAGACCGTTCTCTTCCGGCCGGTCTTCGAGTTGGGCGAGCGCCAGTGGGACATTCCGAGCCTGCGGACCCTCCTGGAGAAAATCATCCCGGAGAACGAGAGCTTCCACAATTTCGAGATCACAGAGACGTTTCCGGAGATCGGCGAGAAGACCCTGGTCCTGAACGCGAGGCGGACGACTCCAGTCGGCGATCAGGAGCCGTTCATTCTCCTGGCGATCGACGACGTCACGGAGTGGAAAGTCACCGAGGAGCGCCTGCGCCAGGCGCAGAAGCTCGACTCGGTCGGCCGGCTGGCCGGAGGGATCGCGCACGACTTCAACAACCTCTTGAACATCATCTCGGCCTACGCCTCCGTGCTGGCGGAGCACCGCGAGGATCCGACGAAGCAGAGGGAGGGCTTCGAGGCGATCCAGAGATCCGTGCAGCGCGGCTCGGCCCTGGTGCGGCAGCTGCTGACCTTCGCCCGGAAGACCGACGTGGTGTTCGGCTCGGTGCGGCTGAACGCGGTCGTGGAAGAGATCGTCGAGTTGCTCCGGGCGACGTTCTCCAAGGACGTCTCGGTCGTGGCCGACCTGGCCCGGGAGCTTCCGCCGATCAAGGCGGATGCGAACCAGGTGCACCAGGCGGTGCTGAACCTGTGCGTCAACGCGCGCGACGCGATGCCCCACGGCGGCCAGATCAGCGTCGAGACGCAGCACGTTCCCGGGACGCAGCTGCGCGGGCGTTTCGCCGACGCCGCGGCGGACGGCTATGCCCTTCTCAAGATCTCCGACAGCGGGGTCGGCATGGACGAGGAGACGCGCCACCGCATGTTCGATCCCTTCTTCACGACGAAGCAGCCGTGGGGCGGACAGGGCCTGGGACTCGCCGTCGTCCACGGAATCGTCCAGAGCCACCACGGATTCATCGACGTGTCGAGCGAGGTGGGGAAGGGAACGAGCGTGCAGCTCTTCTTCCCGGTCTCGCCCGTCGCCGAGGAAAAGCCGAGGCCCACGGCGGCCGCGCCACAGTCGGGGACAGGCACCGAGACCATCCTGCTCGTCGAGGACGAGGCCATGCTGCTCGAGCCCGTGAAGGCCCTGCTGGAAGACAGGGGTTATCACGTGCTTCCCGCGCGGGACGGCCTCGAGGCGGTGGAGATCTACCGGAAGCACGGAAAGAGGATCGACCTCGTCATCCTGGACATGGGTCTTCCCAGACAGGGTGGACGGGAAACGCTCTTCCGGCTTCGATCGCTCGACCCGGACGCCCGGATCCTGCTCGCCAGCGGGTTCTTCGACGCCGCGCTCAAACAGGAAATGCTGGGAGCCGGCGCGAAGGCCTTCCTGCGCAAGCCCTACTCCGCGGAGGAAATCCTCCGGCATACGCGGGAAGTTCTCGACAGAGCTCCGCCCAGGCGAGCGCGGCCGCGCAACGGCGATGTCCGGGGCCGGCGGCGGAAGGACCCGACTCTGCAATAATCCTCGTCGTGAACGGTCCGGCAACTTCGGAGATCCTTCAGAAGACGCTTTCCGGGCAACGCCTCTCCTTCGAAGACGCGGTCACGCTGCTCGAGTCGGGGAACCTGCTCGAGCTTGGCGCCGCGGCCGACGAGATCCGCCGAAGGCAGAACGACCCCGGGGTGGCGACCTACATCGTGGACCGGAACATCAACTATACGAACGTCTGCGTGTACCGCTGCCAGTTCTGCGCGTTCTACCGCCCGTCGAGCGCGGACCCCGACGCCTACGTGCTGACGCACGACCAGATCGGAGAGAAGATCCAGGAGACGATCGACCTCGGCGGGACCGGGGTCCTGCTCCAGGGGGGCGTGGACGCGGAGCTGCCGTTCTCCTTCTACGAGGAGATGTTCCGCTTCATCCGGAAGACCTTCCCGACGATCCACCTCCACGCGCTCTCGGCGCCGGAGGTCTACTTCCTGCAGAAGGTCACGAGGTGGCCGATGCGCGACGTCATCGCGCGCCTGCGAGACGCCGGGCTGCAGTCCATTCCGGGCGGCGGCGCGGAGATCCTCGAGGACTCGGTGCGGCGGCGGATCTGGTCGCTGACGAAGGCGCCGACGGAGAAGTGGGTGGACGTGCACGAGAGCGCGCACGGCCTCGGCATGCGCACGACCGCGACGATGATGTTCGGGGTGGGGGAGAGCTACCGGGACCGCGTCGACGCACTTCCAGGTCGTGCGCGACCTCCAGGACCGCACGGGCGGTTTTACGGCCTGGATTCCCTGGACGTTCCAGAAGGAGAACACGGTGCTCGACGGCAAGGTCGAGGAGGCCGGCGGCTTCGAATACTTGAAGACGCTCGCGGTGTCGCGCCTCTTCCTCGACAACATCCGGCACGTTCAGGGCTCCTGGGTGACGCAGGGCTCCAAGATCGGCCAGGTCTCCCTCTCCTTCGGGGCCGACGACCTGGGCTCCATCATGATCGAAGAAAACGTCGTCTACGCCGCCGGCGCCCGAAACCGGATGACCCAGGAAGAAATGCGCCGCCTGATCGCCGACGCCGGCTACACCCCCGTCCAGCGCCGAACCCTCTACGACGCCTGCAAAGACCTCTGCTGCACGAGCCCCATTCCGGTTCCGAAGCCTCGCGGGGCGATGCTCCCAGTCGCCGGCTCCTCCCTCGACAACAACCTCGCCTCAGCCTAGGGCCTTCCACGCCCCTACGGCACGCGGGACCGCGTCGTCGAGGGTTGAGTCAATGAAGGCGAGTAAGCCAGGCTCCTGAAACCTGACCCCTGATCCCTGACACCTGCCTTACGGGCGGATCGTGCGGGTGTGGCCTGAGGGGTCGGTCGCGACTTTCCAGCGGTTGCGCTCCCAGCAGGAGCCGGCGAAGAGGCCGAGGACGAAGAGAAGAGCGCCTCCGATCGCCCGGATGTAGATCCGGCTGCGGCGCTGCTGCCACGGCGGGACGCTGCGGAACTTGACGCGCTTGGCGGATTCCGATGTCATCTCCGCCTGCCAGGAGCGCAGGTCGAGGAGCACGTCGCGAGCCGACTGGTAGCGGTCGGCCGGGTCCTTCTCGAGGCACCGGAACAGGAACGGGCGCAGCTCCTCCGGGATTTTCTCGGTCTCCGGGTACTTTTGGGGATCGTCGCGCAGGACGGCGCCGAGCGTCTCGACGGCCGAATCGCGGACGAACGCGCGGCGGCCCGTCAGCATCTCGTAGTAGACCGCCCCCAGGCCGAAGACGTCGCTGCGCGCGTCGGCCTTCTTTCCGCGGACCTGTTCGGGAGAGACATAACCGGCCGTCCCGACGAGCATCGCGGAGCTCGACTTCTGGCTCGCGGCGGATGGGGAGAGCGTCGCGAGTTTCTCGATCCGCGCGATGCCGAAGTCCAGGATCTTGGCGCGCCCCTCGTTCGTCAGGAAGATGTTCTCGGGCTTGATGTCGCGGTGGATGACCCCCTTGGCATGCGCGGCGGAAAGCCCTTCGGCGACCTGGCAGGCGATCTCGGTCGCGCGCGGGGGAGCGAGCGGCCCCGAACGGAGCCGGTCCGCCAGCGTCTGTCCCTCCAGAAGCTCCGTCACGGCGTAGGGGACGCCCTTGTGGGACCCGGAATCGTGGATCGCGAGGATGTTGGGATGGTTCAACGCCGCGACCGCGTGCGTCTCGCGGTCGAAACGCGCGAGACTGTCCGTGTCGTTCACGGCCGCGTCGGCCATCATCTTCAGGGCGACCTCGCGCCGGAGCCGGTTGTCCCGCGCGCGGTAAACGTCCCCCATGCCGCCGCTGCCGAGCGGCCCCATGATCTCGTACGGTCCGAGCTGGTCCCCGGCGGAGAGTGGCATCGCGGGAGAAGGATAGAACGATTTTGGATTTTCGATTTTGGATTTTGGATTCCGAGCGAGACGAAAGCTACACTGTTCCGATGGATCTGTGGATGCTGCGGCACGCCGAGGCGGAGGATCGGGCCGCCTCCGGCCGGGATGAGGACCGCGCCCTGACCGCCGCCGGGCTCGCCCAGGCGAGGGGCGTGGCGCGCGGGATCGCCGCGCTGGCTCCCGCCATCAAGGTCATCCTGACGTCGCCGTATCTGCGGGCGCGGCAGACGGCCGAGCCGGTGGCGCAGGCTCTCGGGCTCGCTCGGCGCCCGAACGTCGCGGACGCTCGAGCCGGGCAGCGATCCGGTGGCCATCCTGTCGGAGCTCGACCGAGCCGGCGAGGAGTCGTTCCTGCTCGTCGGCCACGCGCCGCAGCTGGGCCACCTGCTCGGACGCCTCGTCACCGGAACTCCTGACGGCGACCTCCCGATGTCGAAAGCGGGCGCGGCCTGCGTGTCCTACGGGGGGCGCGAGCGGCGCAGCCGGTTGCGGGCGTTCCTGCCGGCCGGGATGCTCGAGCGGCTGGGCGTCCTGTAGAATCCCCGCCTCGGTCGGAAGAGGAGGCAGAATATGGGAAAGATCGGTCTGGGGTGTATCGCGGTCCTCGTCATCGTCGTCCTCGTCGTCGGCCTGTCGTTTGCCGGCACTTACAACCGCCTGGTCACACTCGGCCAGGAGGTGGACAAGCAGTGGTCGCAGGTCGAGAACCAGTACCAGCGGCGCATGGACCTGATCCCGAATCTCGTCTCCACGGTCCAGGGGGCCGCGAATTTCGAGAAGTCCACTCTCGAGGCGGTCGTCAACGCGCGCGCGTCCGTGGGGAGAGCCACGATCAATCCGGGCTCGGCTCCGACGGATCCTGCCCAGCTGGCGCAATACGAGCAGGCCCAGGCCTCTCTCGGCGCGGCGCTGCAGAGGCTCCTCGTCGTCGTCGAGAGGTACCCGGAGCTGAAGGCGAACGCGAACTTCCGCGACCTGCAGGCGCAGCTGGAAGGAACGGAGAACCGGATCGCGGTCGCCGCGGATGGACTACAACAAGTCAGCTCAGGACTACAACACCGCGCGCCTGCGCTTCCCGACCAACCTGATCGCGGGGATGCTCGGATTCAAGGAGAAGGCGTACTTCAAGGCGACGGCCGGCGCCGAGCGGGCCCCGGCGGTGCAGTTCAACTTCTCCAATACCCCGGCCGCTCCCGCGCCCGTGAAATGACGGGAGGCGGTAGGCGGTAGGCGGAAGGCGAAGGAAGGTGGGGCGCCGGATCGCGTTGCGGCGGCGGGCTCGGCTCCCGCTTCTCGTTCTCGCGGCCGCGCTGGCGCTGCCGGCGTCGCCGGCATGGGCGGCCAAGGAGGACACGCTTCCGCCCAAGCCAACGCGCTACGTCACCGACAGCTCCGGCGTGCTCGGCGGCCGGGCCGATGCGCTCAACGCTCGCCTGGAAGAGTTCGAGAAGGAAACCTCCAACCAGATCCTCGTCTGGGTGGAGCGGCGGGTTCCGGAGAACTTCACGCTCGAAGAGTTCACGGTCGCCGCGGCCCGGAAATGGGGCGCGGGACAGGCGGGCAAGAACAACGGCGCGGTCCTCTTCGTCTTCGTGGAGGACCGCAAGATGCGCATCGAGGTGGGCTACGGCCTGGAAGGCGTGCTGCCCGACGCGCTGGCGCACCGGATCCAGGAGGAGGAAATCCTGCCGCGCTTCCGGTCGGGCGACTATGCCGGCGGGATCGAGGCGGGAGTGACGGCGATGATCGCGGCGACGAAGGGGGAGTACCACGGCACCGGATCCACCGTCGCCTCGCGTTCCCGGCGGCGGGGCGGAGGGTCGGGCGCCGGCTGCATCTCGCCGATCTTCTTCCTGCTCTTCTTCATCTTCATCCCGCTGCTGCGGCTCTCCCGCTGGAGAACCTACGGGAGCCGCGGATGGCGCAGCGGCGGCGGAGGCTGGGGAGGCTTCGGCGGCTTCGGCGGCGGCGGCGGTTTTGGCGGCGGCGGCGGGGGCGGAGGATTCTCCGGCGGCGGCGGGTCCTTCGGCGGCGGCGGATCCTCGGGGAGCTGGTGAGCATGCGGCACTTCTTCTCGAAGCTCGATTCAGACCGCATCGTCGAGGCGATCGCCGCGGCGGAGAAGAAATCCTCCGGTGAGATCCGTGTCCACGTCACGCGGCGCAAGCCCGACAATCTGGAGGAGCGCGCCCGACGCCGGTTCGAACTGCTCGGCATGACGAAGACCGCCCACCGAAACGGCGTCCTGATCTACATCGCGCCGCAGATGCGGCAGTTCCGGGTCCTCGGCGACGCCGGCATCCACGAAAAGTGCGGCGACGATTTCTGGAAGAGCGTCGCCAGCGAGATGGAATCCCACTTCCGCCGCGGCGCCTTCACCGAGGGGATCCTCCACGGCCTCGCGAAGATCGGCGACCTGCTCGCAGAGCACTTTCCCCGGGAATCCGGCGACGTCAACGAATTGCCGGACGAAGTGACCGAAGACTAGATTGACATTCTGGGAGCGAGCGACGAGCATCTGCCCTTCGGTGGCTCCGGTCCCGCCCGATCAATCCTTCGTTCGCCAGATCACAAGGCCGGCAGACTTGACTTTCCGGCTTAAACCCTTATCATTCGCGGTTCTGCTTCTGGAGGCCCCATGTACGCCATTCTCCGCGCGGGCGGGAAACAGCTGAAGGTCGCTCCGGGCGACGTTGTCCGGATCGAGAAGCCCTCGGAGAAGGTCTCGAAGGGGGACACGCTCACGCTTTCGAGCATCGTGATGGTCGGCGGCGAGGAGGGTCAGGATCCGAAGGGTGGAGAGGGGATCTCGGTCAGGGCGACCGTGATCGGCCCGGTCCGCACCAAGAAGGTCCTCGTCTTCAAGAAGAAGCGCCGCAAGCAATACCGGCGCACCAAGGGGCACCGCCAGACGATGCTCCAGGTCCGCATTGACGGGATCGGTTAGCCATGGCACATAAGAAGGGACAGGGTTCCTCTCGAAACGGCCGCGACTCCAACTCCCAGCGCCTGGGGGTCAAGAGCTTCGGCGGCCAGCTCGTGACGGGCGGCTCCATCCTGGTTCGGCAGCGCGGCACGAAGTTCTTCCCGGGCGACAACGTCGGGCGGGGGAAGGACGACACCCTCTTCGCGAAGGTACCCGGGATCGTGCGCTACCGCGATCACGGCCGCCGCGGCCGGTCCATCTCGATCGAGCCCCTGCCAGGGTAGGCGGCAGGCGGTAGGCGGCAGGCGGTTGTCAGGGAACGGCGCCCCCGCTCTCGTTCGCCTTCCCCCTTCCCCCTCCCGTCTGCCGGTGTAATTGTGTTCATCGATACCGCGGAGATCCGCGTCGAAGCCGGAGACGGCGGCAACGGCTGCGTGGCCTTCCGGCGCGAGAAATTCGTCCCGCGAGGCGGCCCTTCGGGGGGAGACGGCGGCAATGGCGGATCCGTCTGGGCGGTCGCCGATCCATCGCTGACCACGCTCTATCACCTGCGTCATCAAAACGTGTACCGCGCGGGGCGCGGACAGCACGGACAGGGCTCCAACCGGCACGGTGCGTCGGGGGAAGACTCCGTGGTCTCCCTCCCGCTCGGCTCGGTCGTCACGGACGCGGACAGCGGAGAGCGGATCGCGGACCTGCTCCAGGCGGGGGAGCGCGTGCGGCTCGCCGCGGGCGGAAACGGCGGTTGGGGCAACCAGCACTTCGCGACGCCCACGCGCCAGGCCCCGCGCTTCGCCAAGCCGGGTCAGCCCGGCGAACACCGCCGCCTCGCGATCGAGCTGAAGCTGCTGGCCGACGTGGCGATCGTCGGATTCCCGAACGCGGGGAAGTCCACGCTGATCTCCGTGATCTCCGCGGCGAAGCCGAAGATCGCCGATTATCCGTTCACGACTCTCGTTCCCAATCTGGGCGTCGTCTCCGGCGCCGATCCGACCGAGACGCTCGTCGTGGCCGACATCCCAGGCCTGATCGAAGGCGCGCACCGGGGCGTCGGACTCGGCCTCCAATTCCTGAAGCACGTCGAGCGGTGCCGCCTCCTCTGCCACCTCGTGGATGCGTCCAGCTCGGGGGACGCCGAGCGCGACGTGGCGGTGCTCGAGGAGGAGCTGGCTGCCTTCTCCCCGGAGGTCGCCGCGCGTCCCCGCGCGCTCGTCGCCTCCAAGTGCGACGCGGTCAGCGAACCGGAGCGCCTCGAGTCCATCCGCCGCGCGGCAGAGCGGCGAGACCTGCCGTACTTCGAGATCTCCGCCGTCACGGGCGCCGGCCTCGGAGAGCTTATCCGATTCTTCTTCCGCGCCGTCGCGGACGAAGGACCCCGGTTTCAACTCTCGAGTCCCGGGACGAATCCGCCGGTTGACCGGGAATCCTGAAGCCAGGGCCCCGGGACCTTAGAATTCCTCCATGCGAATCGGGATCCTCGGCGGCACGTTCGACCCGGTGCACTTCGGGCATCTCCGGACCGTCGAGGCCGCGGCGGCGCGGTTCGATCTGCGGACGGTCCTCTACATGCCGGCCCTCCGCTCCCCCTTCAAGGAGGAAACGCCGACCGATCCCCGCCACCGCGTGGCGATGCTGGCGCTGGCCCTGGACGGGCATCCCCAATGGCGGATCGCTTTCGACGAGCTCGACCGCGAGCCTCCTTCGTACACGGTGGACACGCTGCGAGCGCTCTCGGCGCGCAGCGGAGGCGCCGAGCTGTGGCTCCTGATGGGGACCGACACGCTCGCGCACCTGGAGCGTTGGAAGGAGCCGGAGGAGATCGTCCGCCTCGCCCGGATCGCCGCCTTCCGTCGCGAGCCGCACGTGGGAGACGCCCTGGTCCTGCCGCAAGTCGCCGGCCTTTCCAATCGGTTGGAAGTTTTCGACGCGGGATCGGTTAAAATATCTTCGAGTGGCCTGCGGGCGAGCCTGCGGCGCGGTGAGAGCGCCGCGGACAGCGTCCCGGGGCCGGTCGCGGAGTACATTACGAAGCACGGTCTCTACAGATCCCCGGCGGCGGCGCGTTGAAGGGAACGCTCTCGTCCCGGGACAAGGTCCGGGAGGGGCTGTCCGCCG
Source organism: uncultured Acidobacteriota bacterium (assembly GCA_963815865.1). GTDB lineage: Bacteria > Acidobacteriota > Thermoanaerobaculia > UBA5066 > Gp7-AA6 > JAWOLE01. Next base: position 406,607 of record CAWFIK010000002.1, on the reverse strand, counting down.
CGCTCGACCGGAAGGCCTCCGCGGTTCTCGTCTTCAACCTGACGGAATTGACGACGATGGCCGACTACTTCGTTCTCTCGACGGCCGGCAACGACCGCCAGGCGCGCGCGATCGCGGACGCCATCACGGAGGCGATCGGCTCGCCCCTCTCGGTCGAGGGACTCGCGACGGCGAGCTGGATCCTGATGGACTACGGCGACGTCGTGTTCCACGTCTTCCAGTCGGAAGCCCGGAAGTTCTATGCCCTCGAGCGTCTCTGGGGTGACGCCGAGAATGAGACTGTGCGTTTCGCGGGTCAGTCTTAGGCAGCCGCTCGACGCGGCCGGAAGAGAGTAAACGGCCGTACAGTCAGCATCCCATGGCGAATCCACGGACATTGTCGCGTTTGTTTCGGACGAGGAACCGGGCGCTGGCTCGGGAGATCACGGCGCTGGCGCGGGCGCTCGAGCCGCCGAGCACGATCCTGATTTCGGGGGAGAGCGGAACCGGGAAGGACCACCTGGCCCGCGCGCTGCACGAGGCCTCATCGCGCGCCGCGAAGCCGTTTGTCCGCATCGACGCGGCCAACCTCTCCGACGAGCTGTTCGAGAGCGAGATGTTCGGCCACGAGCGCGGGGCGTTCACGGGCGCGGTCTCGGCCAAGAGAGGGCTCCTCGAGATCGCTGCGGACGGGACGGCCTACCTCGACGACGCTTCGTCGCTCTCGCCGGCGGCGCAGGCGAAGCTGCTGCGGGTCCTCCAGGAGAAGACGTTCCGGCGCCTGGGCGGCGCTTCCTCGCACACGTTTCGAGCTCGGCTGCTCGTTTCCTCGCGGCGGGACCTCTCGGCGCTCGTCGAGGAGGGGCTCTTTCGGCCGGACCTCTTCTACCGCATCGACGTGATCTCGGTGAGGCTGCCGCGGTTGGTCGAACGCCCGGAGGACATCCTGCCCCTCGCACGCGAGTTTTTGAAGAAGGCGTCCCGCGCCTTTCGTCGGCCGGCGCGCGCGTTCACCCGCGAAGCGGAGCGGGCCCTGCTGCGGCACTCGTGGCCGGGGAACATCCGCGAGTTGCTCCACGTGGTCGAGAGAGCGGTGCTGACGTGCTCGGCGCCGGCGGTGACCGCCGAGGACCTTCCGGCGGGCGCGTTGGGATCTCCCCGGGCGATTCTGTCGGCCGCCGTCGAGAAAGCCTGGACGCTGCGGGAGCTCACCGATGCCTACATCGAGGAGACCCTGCGCCGCGCCTGCGGCAACCGAACCCTGGCGGCCAAACGCCTCGGCATCTCCCGAAAAGCCCTCTGGGAACGCGGGAGGAAGAGAGCCCGAGGCGAGCCGTAAGTCCCTTGGCAGGAATGGCTAAAAACCTTCCCGCCTGCGGAATAACTCGATTATGATCCCGCGTTCAAGTCGGGACGCCCATCCTGTTTCAGAGGGCGTCACGGAAGGAGAACAGGCGACATGCCCACGACCACCGCTCGCGCTGCGAAGATGCCGAAAAAGGAACTGGAGAAGTACCGGCGTCTTCTGAAGGAGAAAAAGAACGCCCTTCTGGCCGAGCTTGCCAAGACCAAGAACGCCGAGGAAGAGACGACCGAGGAGTCCACCCAGGACATCGCCGACAAGGCCGTTTCCTCGTACACGCGGGAGTTCCTGTATTCGCTCAACGACAGCGAGCGGAGCACCATCCAGCAGATCGATCAGGCGCTCGGCCGGGTCGAGGATGGCACCTACGGCTCCTGTCTGAATTGCGGCAACCCGATGAGCGAGAAGCGCCTGACCGCCATCCCCTGGTCCCGCCACTGCGTGGACTGCCAGGAGCTCGCCGAGAAGGGACTCCTGGAGGCGTAAGAGAAAGCTCCTTCTGGTCAATGAGGCCCCGGCGATCCGGGGCCTTTTTCGTGTCCACTTCGAATCGGGTAATCGGGTATCGGGTGATCGGGTCATCGGGTGATTGCCGCGGCGAAGTAGACTGCGCGCATGCCGCGCAAGCCTTTCTCCGAGGCGGGAGTTCCTTCCTTCGACGAGGCGCCCTCCGTGATCCTGATCGCGGGGGACGTGGAGTTCTTCGTGGAGGAGGCGGCCGCGAAGGCGGCGGCGAGGCTCGCGGAAGGGGACGCGGAGGTCCTTCGGTTCGAGGACGACGCGCCGGTCGAGGCGGTTTCGGACGCGCTGCTCAACCGGTCGCTCTTCTCCGCGCGGAGGCTCGTGCAGTTTGACATCTCGGGGCTTCTCGGCTCGGAGTCGCCCGGGGACCTCGTGGATCTCGCCGTCGAGGCGTGGGAACGAGGAACTCCCGGCGGCCGGCGCGAGGCGTTCCGCCGGACGCGGGCCCTGATCTCGGCGCTCAATCTCCCGGCAAGCGCTCCGGCGGAGGAGCTCGCCGAGGACGCGGCGCGCAAGACGCGGCGCAAGCCTCACCAGGAAGTCCTGGCGGCGATCCTCTCGGAGCTGCCTGAGGAGCGAAGCAGCCCGGCGGTTCTCAAGAGCGCGATCCGGCTGCTGCTCGAGCGCGGCAACGACGGGACGGTGGCGCTTCTGACGGCCATGGCGCCTCCGTCCGGAGTGGATCTCCTGGAAGAGATCACGAGCAAGGGCCTCGTGCTGGCGGCCGCGGCCGGGAATGATTCGGGTGCCGCGCTATCGCGTCTCGCACGCGCCCTCGCGAAGGAGCGCGAGGTCTCGCTCGATCCCGACGCGATCGACCGGCTGCTCTTTCAGACCGATTCCGATCCCCGCCTCTTCTCCGCCGAGCTGCAGAAACTCCTTCAGTGGGCGGGCCCCGGCGGGCGCGTGCGCGCGGCGGACGTCCGGGAGAACGTCGGCGACGACTCCTCGGAGGATGTCTACGCCTTCTACGACGCGATTGGCAGGCGGGATGCCGGAGAGGCTTTAAGCCGGCTCGATCGACTCTTCTCGGATCGCGCAGTCCGATCGGGAGATCGGAGAATGGAAGAGAAGGACGACGACTCATGGCCATTCATCTTCCTGGGGATGCTGACCGGTGAAGTCCGACGAATGCTCCTGATCCGCGAGCTAATGGAGGAATTCGGAGGCGGCCCGCATGTGTACCAGAACTACAACGCGTTCCAGGCGCGCGTGGCTCCGCGTCTTGGTGAGCCGGTTGCGCCATTCGGGCGATCGCCGTTCGAGAATAAGAAAGGAACAGTCAGCCCGTTCCTCTGGTTCAAGGCGGCCTCCCGCGCCGCGCGCTACACGACTCCGGAGCTCTCCCGCGCGCTCGCGAGGGCGGCAGATGTGGACGTGAGGCTAAAGTCATCCGTGACCCCTGTTGACGCGCTGTTCGTTTATGTCGCCGAGCTGATCGCCGGAACGTAGATATTCCACCTTCGGTCATCCCGAGCGAAGCGAGGGATCTGCTCTCGTAGACGACGTTTTAGGAGCAGATCCCTCGTTGCTTCGCTCCTCGGGATGACAACGAGGCAGCCTGATATCTTCATCGCGGTGGTCGGCATTGATCTGTCCAACCGCGTCGCCCTCGTCACCGGCGGCTCGCGTGGCATTGGGCGCGCCGTGTCGCGGGCGCTGGCTCGAGCGGGAGCGCGCATCGCCGTCAACTATGTCGCCGGCGCGGAGGCCGCGCAATCTCTCGTGGAAGAGATCCGCGCAGGCGGCGGCGAGGCGATGGCGCTCGCGGCCGATCTCTCGGATGTCGAGGCTTCGAGAGGACTCGTGAAGTCCACCGTGGAGCGGTGGGGACGCCTCGACATCCTGGTCAACAACGCCGGGATCTGGGAGGAGGACCGGGTCGGGGCGGGGAGACCTGGACATCTGGGATCGCACGCTGGCGATCAATCTGCGCGGCGCCTTCGTCGTCACCGACGCCGCGGTGCCGCACCTGGAGAAGAGCGGAGGAAGCATCGTCTTCGTCTCCTCCACCGCGGGGCAGCGCGGCGAGGCGATGCACTCCGCCTACGCCGCGACGAAGGGAGCGCTCGTGTCGTACACGAAGTCGCTCGCGGCGGAGCTCGGGCCGCGTGGCGTCCGCGTCAATTGCGTCGCCCCGGGCTGGGTCGAGACCGACCTGACGCGCGACGCGCTCGCGGACCCCGCTCGCCGCCGCGAGATCGAGGCCGCGATCCCTCTCGGTCGCGTGGCCCGGCCCGACGAGATCGCCGGCCCGGTCCTCTTTCTCGTTTCCGATCTCGCCCGCGACGTCCAGGGCGAAGTGCTGAACGTCAACGGAGGGAGCGTGCTGGTCGGATGATGAGCTACCCCTCTCGTCCGTCCGCGTCTCACTCTGTCATCCTGAGCGAAGCGAAGGATCTGCTCCCGAGCCGGCCCAGGGCAGATTCTTCGTCGCTTCGCTCCTCAGAATGACAGGAAGGGGAAACAGCCAGGCAATGGAACGATTCGATCGGAAGGACTTTCGATTCATCCTGATCTGCGTCGCCGTCATGGCGGCGGGCGCGGCGATCACTCTCGGATTGTTCCGGCGCGCGTTCCCCGAGGCGTCGATCGAATTTCGGGTGAACCGGCAGCAGGCGCGCGCGGTCGCCGAGGAGTTCCTGCGGGGGCGCGGCCGCGACGTCGGACGAAGCCGCTTCGCCGGCAGCTTCGACGTCGAGGACGAGCCGAAGGTCTACCTCGAGCGGGAGCTCGGCCTGGAAACCGCGGGCGGCTATTACGGGAAGGACGCGAAGGTCTGGCAGTGGAAGATGCGCTGGTTCCGGTCGGGCGTCAAGGAGGAGGAGCGCGTCGCGATCACTCCGCTGGGCGACCTCGCCTCCTTCGAGTCGGTCCGGAAAGACGATGCTCCCGGGCCGCGCCCCTCCCGCGAGCAAGCGCGCGCCGTCTCCCGGAGCTTCCTCGCCTCGCGGGGCCTCTTCGATCTCGAGGAAATCGAGGCCACGCCCCTCTCGCGCCCCGCGCGCACGGACTGGACGTTCGTGGACCAGAGGAAGGGCTTCAAGATGGGAGAGGCGACCGTCCGCTACCGGACGACGGTCTCCTCCAACGAGGTCATGGCTTTCAGCGAGTACGTGCACGTCCCGGAGGTGTGGACGCGCGCGTACGAGAAGCTGCGCTCGAAGAACAACACGGCCAACGTCGTCGGCAACTTCGCGCTCTTCATTACCGCCCTCGCGATGATCGCCGTGTTGATCACGAAGCTCGTCCGCAAGGACATCCCGTGGAAGCTCGTGGCCGGGTTCGGCGCGGTGGCGTTCCTCCTCTCGCTCCTCTCGACGGTGAACGGCATCCCGCTCTCGCTCTTCCATTACGACACGGCCGATCCGCTCTCGTCGTTCCTGACGAAAGAGATCATCCTCGGGTTCCTCGGCGCGGTTGCCATCGGCGCGGCGGTCGCGCTCGTCGTGGCGTCGTCCGAGCCGATCTACCGGGAGCAGTTCCCCGGGCACCTCTCGCTGCCGGGCCTCCTTTCCCGGCGCGGCGTGCGCTCGAAGGGCTTCTTCCGCGGCCTGCTCCTCGGTTACGCGATGACCGCGTTCTTCTTCGCCTACCAGGCGGTCTTCTACGTCGTGGCCGCGCAGCTGGGCGCCTGGGCTCCGGCGGATATCCCGTACGACAATATTTTGAACACGGCGCTCCCATGGGCGACGGTCCTCTTCATCGGCTTCCTTCCCGCGGTCTTCGAGGAGGGCTCCAGCCGGCTCTTCTCGATCTCGTTTCTCGACCGGCTGGGAGCGGGACGGTTCGTGGCCGTGGTTCTGCCCGCCTTCATCTGGGGCTTCAACCACGCGGCGTACCCGAACCAGCCCTTCTACATCCGCGGCCTCGAGGTCGGCTTCGCCGGCGTCGCAATCGGCTTCCTGATGCTGCGCTTCGGCGCGCTGCCGCTGCTCGTCTGGCACTTCACTGTGGACGCGTTGTACACGGCGTTTCTTCTGCTCCGCTCCAGGAACGCCTATTACGTCGTGACGGGCGGCGCGTCGGCGCTGATCCTGCTTCTCCCTCTGGCGGCCTCGCTCTTCTTCTACTGGCGGCGGGGAGGCTTCGCGCCGGCGTCGGGCCTGACCAACGGGGACCTGGGCTTCGTTCCGGCGCCCCCGGCTCCGGCGCCTGTCGGCGAGACCGTGGCCCCCCCGCGGCCGGTCGCGCCGCGTGTCCTCGTCGTCTTCACGGGCGTGGCCGTTCTCCTCGCGGCGGCGTTCCTGGCGCCCGCCGATCCCAACCGCCGGGTGGTCGAAGACGCGACCGGGCGGTCGCGGGCCGGTGACATCGCGCGCGCCTTCCTGACCGCCAACGGCGTCGCGGCCGGGCGGTTCCGCGCCGTCCTCTATCCGGGCACCGGGTTCGCCGACGACGAGGAGATGCGGGAGGCGGATCCCTCGGAGAGCGGCGGAATCCCGACCTTTTCGGAGGGAGCCGCGCGATACGTTCTCTCGCGCGCGGGGGCCGCGGGGTTCCGCAAGCTCGTCGAGGAGCGGTTGCCGCTCGACTTCTGGGTGGCGCGCTTCTTCGAGCCGGAGAAGAAAGAGGAGTGGAAGGTCCTGGTGGATTCCCGGCGCTCCCGCGTCATCGGCTTCGTCAATCCGAAAGAGGAGACGGCGCCCGCCGCGCCGCCGCCCCCGGCCGAAGAAGCGCGGCGGCGCGCTCTCGCGGCGGCCGGCAAGCTCGGCTACCCGGCGGCGTCGTACTCCGTCGTGGATCTGGGGACCCGCAACCGTCCCGGCCGCGTGGACACGACCGTCGTGCTCGAGTCGCGCCCGCCGGGCGTCGGGGACGCCTGGCCGCGCGTTCGGGCGGTGTTCCACGGCGCGCGCCTCGCCTCGATCCTCCCGTCCGTGCGTGTGCCGGAGGACTTCCAGCGCGCCTACCGCAAGCGGCTCGCGGTGACCTGGCTCGTTGTCGGCGCAAAGGTCGTCGCCATCGGCGGCGTCGTTGGCATCGGGTTCCTGCTCTTCCTGCGGATCGTGCGGAGCGCGGAGTTCCGGTGGAGAACGCTCTTCCCGTCCGTCGTGGTCGTCGCGCCCCTGGCCGCCCTCGGCATCGGCAACGGTTTCCCCGCTGTCTTCCGCTCGTATCCGACGCAGATTCCCCTCGGTGCCTTCGAGTTTACGGTCGTGATCGTTCTCCTGATCGGACTGATCGTGCTGCTCGCCGGGTTCGCGATCGCGTTCGTGCTCTTCTCCGGCGCCCGTCCCGGATGGCGGCGGGCGAGGCTCGCCGGCTCTCTGACGGATGCCGGCGCGCGGGCGGCGGTCGCGGCGCTCGGTCTGGCCGGCCTCTCCCGCTGGGAGGTCCTCGCGGCGGCCCGGTTCCCTTTGCTCTTCTCGTTCGATCCGTCGCTTCCCGACTCTCTGCAGACAGCGTTTCCGGCGGTGGCGGTCCTCTGGAGCGCCGCGCGGAGTACGGTCGGGATCGCGGCCGTCGCGGCCGTCGTGGCGCTCGCTCTGCCGCATCCCGTCTTCCGCAAGCCGCTCGGCCGGGCGCTGGCGATCCTCGCGGTCTTCTTCGCGCTCGTTCCGTCTTCGTTCCACTCCGCGGCGGAGCTGCTCGCCTCCCTCGGACCTCCCGTTCTCACGCTGGCATACCTGGCCGCCGTCGCGTTCCTGCTTCTGCGGGACCACGTCGCGGCATGGGTGCTCTTCGGCGTCCTGACCTTCGGCGGCCGCGCGGCCGCGGGCCTCCTCGCGCAGCCGGCGCGCGCCGATCAGGTGTCGGGATGGATCGGCCTGCTGCTCGTCGTCCTCGCCGCCGCCGTGCTGCTGGCCGGCCGGCGGACTCGGGCGTCGGAGGATTCCCTGGTGTCGCCGACGGCCGGGGTGACCCTGTGAGCCGCCGCGCGATCATCGCAGCGCTCGCCGTCTGCGGGTTGTCCGTGAGCGTCTCCGCCCTCTCGGCGCCGGACCCGGGGGGGGCCGCCGTGCGCGATCGGGTCCGCGCGTACCGCGCCGCGCACGAGGCGGCCATCCTCGAGGAGCTCACGGGACTCCTGTCACTTCCGAACGTGGCCTCCGATACCGCGAACATCGAGAAGAACGCGGAGAGAGTCTCCGAGGCCCTCAAGAAACGCGGGGTCGCGACGGAGCTGCTGCGGGTCGCCGGCGCGCCGCCGGTCGTCTATGGCGAGCTCTCCGCGCCCGGCGCGTCGCCCACCGTGACGCTCTACGCCCACTACGACGGCCAGCCCGTTGTCGCCTCGCAATGGTCGGGCGATCCCTGGAAGCCCGTCTGGCGCGACAAGCCGCTCGAGGAAGGGGGCCGGGAGATCGCCGCGGGGTCGTTGCGGCCGCCGGTCAATCCCGAGTGGCGGATCTACGCGCGCTCGGCGAGCGATGACAAGGCGCCGATCATCGCGCTGCTCTGCGCGCTGGACGCCCTGCGCGCCGCGGCGATTCCCCTTTCGGTCAACCTGAAATTCTTCCTGGAAGGGGAGGAGGAGGCGGGCTCGCCGCACCTGGAGGAGCTGCTCGCCGCCAACGCGGAACGAGCGAAGACCGACCTCTGGCTCCTCTTCGACGGGCCGGTGCACCCAACGAGGCGGATGCAGATTTACTTCGGCGCCCGCGGAGTGACGGGCGTGAATATCGTCGTCTACGGCCCGACCCGGCGCCTCCACAGCGGGCATTACGGCAACTGGGCTCCGAACCCGATCGTGGACCTGGCGAGGCTGCTCTCGTCGGCCCGGGACTCGGAGGGAAAGATCCTCATCCCCGGTTTCTCCGACGACGTGCGCCCGCTGACCGACGCCGAGCGCCGCGCGATCGCGGCGGCGCCCGAAGTGGATGCCCTCATGCGCCGGGAGCTCGGCCTGGGCAGGACGGAGGGATCGGGGGAGACGCTCCTGGAGACCCTCATGCGCCCCGCCCTGAATATCCGCGGCGTCCAGGGCGGTGATGTCGGGGCGCGCGCGACGAATTCGATCCCGACAACGGCCTCCGCTTCGATCGACTTCCGGCTGGTGCCCGATCAGACGCCGGAGAGGGTCCGCCGGCTCTTCGAGGACTTCGTCCGGCGCCAGGGCTTTACGATCGTCGCCGCCGAGCCGGACCTCGAGACCCGGTTGAAGAGCCCGCGCCTCGCGCGCCTTGTCTGGGAGCCCGGCTATCCGGGCTCCCGCACTTCGATGGAGCTGCCCGTGTCCCGGGCCGTTTCGAGCGTGATCTCGGAGTCCGCCGGCGCGCCGATCGTCGAGCTGCCGATGCTCGGCGGCAGCATCCCCATGTATCTCTTCTCCGGCAAGCCGAAGACCCCGGTGATCGGCGTGCCGATCGTGAATCACGACAACAACCAGCACGCCGCCAACGAGAACCTGAGGGTGCAGAACCTGTGGGACGGCATCGAGACCTGCGCCGCCTTGTTGAGCCGCCTCGGCTACGCCTGGAAGTAGTCATCGGTTGTCAGTCATCAGTTGTCAGTTTCAGAACTGAACACTGAGAACTCAGAACTGAAAACTGAAAACTACGAGCCCCGTCGAGTGATACCGAGCGACGCCGCTCTTCCAGAGGGAGAGCGCAAGCGTCCCGGCGACGGCCGCCACGAGGGGCACGGCCCAGAACTCGCGGAGGAACTCGGGGCGGTGGAGGAAACGGACGGTCGGGTAGAAGGACGCGAAAGCGAACGGGATCACGAACGAGAGGGCGAAGCGGACCCAGGCATCGTAGATCGTGAGCGGGTAGCGGCCGAACTGCATCAGGTTGAAGACCGGCGGCGAGATCCCGATCCGATCCTCGATCCAGAAGGAAGTCGCCGTCAGCCCGACGAAGATCGCGAGGTAGATCAGCGCGCCGCAGACCGTCCAGACGGCGAAGAGCGCGACGTCGAGCGGGCCGAAGTGGAGGCCGAGCTTCCGCGCGGCCCAGACGACCGCGAAGAGGCCCGTCGCGGTTTCCTGCATCGACTCCAGGCGGAACGACTCGAAGAGGACCTGGAAAACGGAGGAGACCGGCCGGAGCGAGAACGCGGTCGAACCTCCCCTCGATCAGATACCGGTCCGCGAAGAGATACAGGTTCCAGGAGAAGACATTGAACACGCCGAGCGGGATGAGCGAGAAGCCGTAGAGAAAGACCATCTCTTCGAACGTCCATCCCTTCACCGCCGGCACCCTCGAGAAAACGATCAGCAGAAACCCGAACGCCGCCGCTGTCCCGAGGAACGAAGCGAGCACCGACGAGAAGAAGTCCGCCCGGTATTCCAGCCGCGCCTTCGCGTACTGCCCGAAGTACATGCACGAACAGCCGGAAGTGCCGCCGGAGACCCCGCATCAGAAATTACCAATCACAAATCACAAATCACCAATCACGAATCTCTCTTCATCCTCCCTGGATTGTGATCCGCGCGCGCGAGCGCCGCCAGGCCAACTGCCCCGCGGCCAGCAATGCCACGGTCCACGCGGCCTGGAGGCCGATCATCCGCGGCCGCCGTCATTCCGCTCAGTTTTCCCAGGTAGAGGGCGGCCGGTGTGTAGTTGATGTGCGGGAAGGGGGAGGCGAACAGGACCGACCGGAACGGCTCGGGAAAGAGCGTCGTCGGGATGAGCAGGCCGGAAAGGAGCTCGAGGATCAGGTACTTCGCCCGGAGGATTCCCAGGATCGACTTGGTGCGGATGGCGATCAGGCCGACGAGGAAGTTGATCGCCGCGACGAGAAAGAAGGAGAGCGCCGCCGAGACGAGGAAGAGTGCCGCCGCCGCGAGCGAGGCGGGCGGGCGGACCGGGAACACCAGGCCGATCACGATCCCGATCGGCAGCGTGAAGAGGACCGCGCGGAACGCGGACTGTCCCGGCCGAGTCGGCGATCATCACGGTCTGGAAGTCGACGGGGCGGATCAGGTTCATCGCGAGCCGCCCTTCCTGCACCTGCGCCGCGAGATCGCGGTCGATCTCGTTGAAGTAGAACGAGCGGATCGTCCATCCGACGGCGACGTACGTGATCATCTCGGGCATCGAGAGCCCGACGACGGCCGCCGAGTGGAGGAAGACGGCCCTCCAGATGAAGTAGTAGACGGCGACGTTGAAGAGGTACGTCAGCACGCCGACGTAATAGCGCGCCCGGTACGCCAGCATGTTCAGGAACCCGATCCGCGCGAACGGAAGCGCGGCCGCGCCAGAGCCCTGCTGTCACGCGATCCCTTCCTTGTAGATCCGTTTCACGACATCTTCGATCTGGGGTTCCTCGATCGAGAGGTCGGCGACGTCGAAACGGTTGACGATCTCCTTGACCGCAGTCGCGGGGGAGAGCGCCCGCCGGTCGATGTCCACGCGGTATCTGTGCGAGCCCACCTCGACGATCTGCTTCTCGTTCCAGACGAGACTCGGCCGGGTCGGGCGTCCTCTTGACGTCGAAGACGATCGAGGTCACCGGCAGGATCCGGTCGCGCAGCTGCGAGAGGGCGCCGTCGAAGAGGAGCCTCCCGTGGTCGATCACGAGCACGCGGCGGCAGAGCGTTTCGATGTCGGAGAGGTCGTGCGTCGTCAGGAGCACCGTCGTCCCTTCCCGCCGGTTGATCTCCTGCAGGAACTCCCGCACGCTCGCCTTGGCCACGACGTCCAGGCCGATCGTGGGCTCGTCGAGGAAGAGGAGCGGCGGGCGGTGGAGCAGGGAGGCCGCGAGATCGCAGCGCATCCGCTCGCCGAGCGAGAGCTTGCGCACGGGCTGATGGAGGTAGGCCGTGATGCCGAGCACCTTGTCGAAGAGCTCCATCCGGGCGCGCGTACTCGGCGTCGCTCGAACCCGTAGATCTCCTTGAGCAGCTTGAAGGACTCGACGACCGCGATGTCCCACCAGAGCTGCGTGCGCTGGCCGAAGACGACGCCGATCGTGGCGACGTAGCGCGTGCGTTCCGAGGCCGGTACGAAGCCGTTGCAGAGGATCTCGCCGGAGGTCGGCGTGAGGATGCCCGTCAGCATCTTGATCGTCGTGGACTTGCCGGCGCCGTTCGCGCCGATGTAGCCGACCATCTCGCCCGGCTCGATGGAAAAGGTGACGTCCGAGACGGCGGCCGTCTCGACCGCGTGGCGTTTGACGAGAGACTTCAGCGCGGCCGCCAGCCCTTCCTCGCGGCGGTAGGTCCGGAACACCTTCGTCAATCCCGCGACGGACACCGCCGGTCGACTCACGGCTTCTTCGCCTCCCGCCTCCCGCCTTCCGCCTCACGTTGAGAGAGCGCGACGGCGCGCGCATAGATCTCCCGCGCCGGCCGGCCGGTCCGCTCGGCCAGCTCCCGCGCGATCGCGCGCTTCTCCTTCCCCGCCGCGAGCAGGGAGAGGATCCGCCGGTCCGTCTCCTCCTCCGACAACCGCAGCGGGTCCTCGCGGTTCCCCTCGACGACGACGGTGACTTCGCCGCGCGCCGTCCCCCGCGACCGGAACTCCGCGGCGAGCGACGCAAGCGTGCCGCGCGCCGCCTCCTCGTGGATCTTCGTCAGCTCGCGGGCCACGCAGGCGCGCCGGGGGCCGAGAACCCGCGCGGCGTCCTCCAGGGAGTCGAGGAGACGATGGGGCGCTTCGAACCAGACGAGCGTCTCCGTCCGCGGCTTGACCTCCTCCAGCATTCGCCGGCGCTCGCCCGAACGCGCCGGGAGAAAGCCCAGGAAGAGATGGGGCACCGCCGGAAGCCCCGAGATCGCGAGAGCGGCCGCGGGCGCCGAGGGGCCCGGGACGACGCGGACGGGAAAGCCCGCGCGGGCCGCCGCATCGACGAGATGCTCTCCCGGGTCGGAGAGACCGGGCATGCCGGCGTCGGTGACGAGTGCCACCGTCTCTCCCGCACCGAGGCGCTCCAGGAGTTCCGCGACCCGCGTCTTCTCCCGGGGACCCGGACAGGACAGGCGCGCCGCGCGAAGGCCGAATCGCGCCGCGAGCTTGCCCGTGACGCGGGTGTCCTCGCAGAGGATCGCGTCCGCGTCGGACAGAGCCCGCTGCGCACGCGGAGAGAGGTCCTCGAGGTTCCCGATCGGCGTACCGACGACGAGGAGCTGGCCGGCGCGGTGGGTCACGGGCGCAATTGTGAATGGTGAATGGTGAATTGTGAATATGTGAAAAGGCTTTCGTTCCACGTATTCACAACTCACAAATTCACGACTCACATCTCACGATTCGCTAAGATCCCGTCATGGCGCGAATTCTGGCGAACCTGCTATTGGCGGCCGCCGCGCTGGCGCAATTGGCGACGGTGGACCGGGTCGCGGCGACCGTCAACGACATCGCGATCCCGGAGACCGACGTCCGGAAAGCCATGGCGGTCTCGGCGCTCCGGCCGGAGGCGGGAGAGGCGCCCGAGGCGTACCGCGCTCGCGTCCTCGAAGCGCTGATCGACGAGCGGCTCCAGTACGACGACGCGCTGCGCTTCGGCCCGGCCGTGCCGGACGCCGCGGAGATCGAGGGCGCGCTCAAGAAGCTGCGCGAAAGGATCGCGAAGGAAGGCAAGAACCCCGCCGCCGAGTTCGCGGCGGCCGGCCTGACGCCCGAGGAGGTCCGGGCGACTGTCGAGCGCCAGCTCGTCATCCAGCGCTACCTGCAGGAGCGCTTCCGCCCGATCGCGTTCGCCGACGAGGACCGGGCCCGCGAAGAGTACGAGAAGCTCTACGTACCGGAGCGCAGGGCGGCCGGCCAACCCGTTCCCGCCTTCGAGTCGGTTTCCGAGGAAATGCGCTCCCGCTCCGAGCGAAGGGTCTTCGACGAAGAAGTCCAGAAATGGATCAAGGAGCTCCGCGACAAATCCCGGATCTCGATCTATCCCATTGCGGGGCCGACTTCCGCCGCGCGCACGCCGGTTTTCGTCTCAACGCCGCTTCCGCTGCCGACGCCCACCCCTCCCCGCTGAATCAGTCCGGAGACCACTGCTCGGTTTCGAGCATCCCCTTGATCGCCTTGCGCAGCGCCGGGCTCTTCTTGTGTCCGTGATGCTTGACGGCATGCATTTCTGCGATCTCCATGACTTCCTTCTCCGTCCCGGCGATCGACAGCGTGCACTTCTTCTCGCTCGGAAACTTGCGGCAATCCGCCACGACCCTCTTCGCCTTCGCCATCTCGTCCTCCTTGACCTGGGACCTTAGACCTTCGACTTTAGACTCTAGACCTCTTCATCTCACCCCGGCGGCCACCCCATCCTCCGCCCCGCGAGCAGGTGGAAGTGGAGGTGGAACACGACCTGGCCTGCTTCCCGGCCGGTGTTGGTCACGAGGCGGAAATCCGGAACGCCGAGTTCCTTTGCGAGAATCGCCGAACGCGCGACGATCTCACCGAGCAGCGCCGAATCGGAGGCCGCATCATTCAGACCCTCGTAGTGTTTCTTGGGGATCAGGAGGATGTGCGTCGGCGCCTTCGGGCTGATGTCCTCGAAGGCCAGGATCCGGTCGTTCTCGAAGACCTTCTGGGAGGGAATCTGTCCCACCACGATTTTGCAGAAAACGCAGGAAGATTGCTCCATTCGCTCATTGAATCACTGGTCCATTGTTCGGATCAATGGATCAATGGATCAATGGATCAATGACTCAATGACTCAACGAGCCAATTCCGCTTCGTGGATCCGGACGTCGGCGCGGATCTGGCCGACGCGTCCGTCCTCGAAGCGAACCTGCGCGTCGATGGTGAGGCTCTTCTTCTCGGAGTAGAGGGCCTCGATCAGCTCCGCGTATTTCTCGCCCACGAATCCGCGCCGCACCTTTCGCGTGCGGGTCAGCTCTCCGTCGTCGGCGTCGAGCTCCTTGTGCAGGACGAGAAACTTCCGGATCTGCGATCCGTGGAGCCGCGAGTCCGCCGCGAGATCGCGGTTGACCTTCTCGACGCACTCCCGGACCAGATCGGCGACAGGCTCCTGTCCCGCGAGATCCGTGTAACCGCTGTAGGGCAGATTGCGCCGCTCCGCCCAGTTGCCGACCGCCGGCAGGTCGATGTTGATGAACGCCGCGGCATACGGGCGTTCGTGGCCGAAAGTCACGGCCTCCTTGATGTACTGGAAGAACTTGAGCTTGTTCTCGAGGTACTTCGGCGCGAAGAGCGTGCCGTCGGAGAGGCGCCCCACGTCGTTCGCGCGGTCGATGATCTTGACGTGGCCGTCCTCGTCGAAGAAGCCGGCGTCGCCTGTATGGACCCATCCGTCCGCCGTCTTCGCCGCGGCCGTGGCCTCCGGGTTCTTGAAATAGGAATGGAAGACGCCGGGACCGCGGAAGAGGACCTCCCCGTTCTCCTCGATCCGGACCTCGACGTCCTGGACCGGCGGACCGACCGTGTCCGGCTTGACGTTTCCGTCCGGCTGCACGCAGACGAAGACGGACCCTTCCGTCGATCCGTAGAGCTGCTTGATGTTGATCCCGAGGGAGCGGTAGAAGCCGAAGAGGTCCGGGCCGATCGCCTCGCCCGCCGTGTACGCGAGGCGGATGCGCGAGAGGCCGAGGACGTTTTTCAGGGGTCCGTACACGAGAACGCGGCCGATGGCGTAGAGGATGCGGTCGGAGAAGGGCACCGGCCGGCCGTCGAGGATCCGTGTGCCCGCCCGGCGCGCGACCTCCATGAAGCGGCGGAACATCGCCCGCTTCAAAGCGCTCGCGTCCTCCATCCGGATCAGGACCTGCGTGAGCATGTTCTCGTAGATGCGGGGGGGCGCGAAGTTGTAGGTCGGCCCGATCTCGCGCAAGTCGTTGAGAACAGTCTCGCTCGACTCCGGGCAGCTCACGCAGAATCCGGCCACGCAAGACTGCGCGTAGGAAAAGAGGTTGTCTCCGACCCACGCCATCGGCAGGTACGCGAGCAGCTCGTCTGACTCGTTCAAGCCTTCGCGCTCGATGCCGTTGCGGCCCGTGATGATGAGGTTGTCGTGCGTCAGCATGACCCCCTTGGGGCTGCCGGTCGTGCCGGAGGTGTAGAGGATGATCGCGACGTCGGATCCGGCTCCGCGGGCGACCTCGTTGTCGAAGAAGCCCGAGTGCTCCTTGTCGAAGACGCGGCCGAGCTCCTGCGCTTCCGAGTAGTCCCGGAGCACCGAGTGGTCGTAGTGGCGCAGGCCGCGCGGTTCGTCGTACACGATCTCGGCGAGATCGGGACACCGCCCGCGAATCTCCAGGAGCTTGTCCACCTGCTCCTGGTCCTCGGCGACCGCGATCCGGACCTCCGCCTGGGTGAGCGGGTAGATCATCTCCTCGGCGACCGAGTCCTGGTAGAGGGGCACGGGGATCCCTCCCAGGCACTGGGCGGCGGCCATCGCCCAGTAGAGGCGCGGCCGGTTGTCGCCGATGATGGCGAGGCGGTCGCCGCGCGCGAAGCCGCGCGCCGCAAGGCCGCAGGCGAAGGCGCGGATCTCGCGGGCGGCCTCCTCCCAGCTCCACGTCTGCCAGATCCCGAAGTCCTTCTCGCGGATCGCGGGGCGGCGGGGCCGGACGCGCGCGTGATGGAGGATGAGTCGCGGGAACGTGTCGAGCGGCGCCGTCGCCGCGGACGCCCGCGTGCCTTCTGCCTTCGCGCTCATGGTGCGGCCGTGACGGGACCCGCGCCGAGCAGGCGATCGGCGTTTTCTCCGAGCACCGCGGCTTCGTTCTCGGGAGAGAGTCGCCAGGCGCGCACGCGCGCGATCGAGTCTTCGATCGAGACGGCAACCGTCGGTGTGTCGGAACCGAAGAGGATCCGGCGTTCGAGTCCGGCGATCGCGGAGCGGGGGAGGAGGACGGAATCGGCGACGACCGGCGTCAGGTCCGCGTGCACGGAGCGCGTCCGCGAAAGGAGGTCGAGTGTCCTGTCCGTCGACGGGGAGCCGAAGTGGGCCACGATGATCCTGGCGTCCGGCCAGCGGGACGCGGTTGCCCCGACGGCATCCATCTCTTCCGCCGTCGCCGTCCCCTCGTGGGCGCTGCCGGGATGCACGACGACCGGGCTCCCCGTTTCCGACGCCCGGCGCCAGAGGGGATCGAGCCTCGGGTCGTCGGCTGAGAAGCGGCCGACCGAGCAGTGGATCTTGAAGACCTTCAGTGCGAGCGGGCCCTCCGCCTCCGCGACGACCGCGGCGACGTCATCATCGGGATGCACCGTCGCGCCGGGCACGACGAAGGAGTCGCCGGCGAACGTCTCGGCCATCCATCGGTTCAGAGAGGAGGCGACGCCGCCGCGGTGCGCGTAAGGAAGGCTCCAGCAGCGGGCGACGCCCGCATCCACGAGCACCTGCCGGGCGCGTTGCGGCGGGTAGGGGTAGAGAAGGCGCGGCGCTCCGCGCTCCTCGAAGAACCTGCGGATCTTCGCCGCCAGCCTCTCCGGCAGAAGGTGGACGTGGGAATCGACGATTCTCACGGGATCGGCCTCGTGTCGTCGATCACCTTCCCGTCGTTGGGAAGAGAACCCGGCGCGACGAGCTCGACCTCTCCCCGCAGCTTGCAGACGTCGCGGATCGACGAGACCACCGCGGCGGCGAGATCGGAGCTCGTCGGAGCGTCGGTCTCGCACCTCAGGGTCATCTCGTCCCGGTCGTTCTCGCGCCGGACGACGAGGCGCGCGCGCCGCACCTCCGGGTGCCGCCGCACGACCTCCGCGACAAGGCTCGGGAGGATGAACAGCCCGCGCACCTTCGCGCTCTGGTCGGCGCGGCCGAGCCAGCCTCGGATCCGGGTATTGGTCCGGCCGCAGGGAGAGGCGCCCGGCAGGACCGCGGACAGGTCTCCCGTGCCGAAGCGGAGGAGCGGATATTCGGCGTAGAGCAGGTTCGTGACGACGACTTCTCCGACCTCTCCGTCGGGCACCGGGTCGCCGGTGCCGGGGCGCACGATCTCGAGGATCAGTCCCTCGCTCACGATCAGTCCCTCGCGCGCCGGAGACTCGTAGGCCACGACGCCCAGCTCGGCCGTCGTGTAGCACTGAAGAGCCGCGATCCCCCGCTCCTGGAAGGAGCCGCGCATCGCGGCTGGTAACCCTTCCCCGGACACGAGCGCCTTCTTCAGGCTCGACGTGTCGGCGCCCGTCTCGCCTGCCTTCTCGATCAGGATCTTCAGGAAGGAGGGGATGCCGACGTACCCCTGCGGCTTCAACGCCGCGATCGCGGCGACCTGCAGTTCCGTCTGCCCCGCTCCGGCTGGAAAGACGGCGCACTTCAGGGCCCGCGCTCCCGCGTCCACCATCAGCCCGGCGGGGGTGAAGTGATACGAGAACGCGTTGTAGACGAGGTCGCCTCTCCGGAAGCCGGCGGCGAAGAGAGAGCGGGCGAAGCTGGCGTAGTCCCCGTCCCGGGCGAGCTCATAGAGCGGGCCGGGCGACGCGAAGACGTGCGCCGCCTCTCCGGGCCCGGCCGCCGCGAAGCCGCCGAACGGCGGCTCGAGCCGCTGCCGCTCCGCCAGCTCCGCCTTGCGCAGCACGGGAAGCCTTGCGAGAGACGCGCGATCCGTGATCTCCGCGCTCGCGAATCCCTGGAGACGTGCCGCGAGAGAGGAAGAGCGCGAACGGGCCCTCTCCAGATGAGAGGGCAGCACCGCGAAGAGCGCAGATTCCCGCTCCCGCGGATCCCGCGTCTCCAGGTCGTCGTAATGCTCCACGTTCCCCTGCCGCCTCCCGCCTACCGCCTACCGCGCGCGAAGCGCGTCACGCCAGCCACCGCTTTCGCCGGCGGTAGTGCTTCGCGTCGCGGAAGCTCGCGCGCCCCGCGCCCGAGATTCCCAGATAGAACTCCTTGACGTCCTCGTTGCCGCCGAGCGCGTCCGCGGTCCCTTCCATGACGACCCGGCCGTTCTCCAGGATGTAACCGTATTGCGCAGAGCGGAGCGCGACCGCGGTGTTCTGCTCCGCCAGGAGGAACGTGGCACCCTCCCGCGCGTTCAGGTTCCGGACGATCTCGAAGATCTCCTCGACGATCTGCGGTGCGAGGCCCATGGAAGGCTCGTCCAGGAGAACCATCTTCGGCCGTGCCATGAGGGCCCGGCCGAGGACGGTCATCTGCTGCTCGCCTCCCGAGGTGTAGCCGGCGATCGACTTGCGCCGCGCCTTCAGCTGCGGAAAGTACTCGTAGATCTTCTCGAGGTCCCGCTGACACTCGGAGCGGCTGGCATGGCGGGCGAACGCGGTCGTCAGGAGGTTCTCCTCGACCGTGAGGTGCCCGAAGCAATGCCGCCCCTCCATGACCTGGATGACTCCGCGGCGGACGAGGTCCCGCGGATTGCGGTTGTCGATCCGCCGCCCCTCGAACTCGATTGTGCCCTTGGTGACGGCTCCGCGCTCGGACGCGAGGAGATTGGAGATCGCCTTGAGCGTCGTCGTCTTCCCCGCGCCGTTGGCGCCAAGGAGCGCGACGATCCCTCCGCGGGGGACCTCCAGCGAGACCCCCTTCAACACGAGGATCACATGGTCGTAGATGACCTCGATGTTGTTGACCGAGAGGAGGGGCGGCCCCCCCAGGGGGCTCGGGGGACCAGAAGGTCCCCCGCCTCCTTCGACCTCACTCCTTGGAGCAGTCACGTGGCGTGATTCCCTTCTCCTTCGCGTAGGCGGCCGCGGACTCCTCGATCATCGGGCGGACGATCGCCTGGTCCGACTTGATCCAGTCGGTGATCAGGACCCACTTCTTGCCGTCCCACTGCTGGAACTTGACCGCTCCGCCCCCCTCGTGGTCCATGCACGAGACCTTGATCGGCTGCAGGAGGTTGTACGCGCCGAGCTCCTTCAGGCGCTTCTCGTCGAGGTTCAGGTTCTCCAGCCCCCAGCGCACCTGCTCGCCCGTCAGCGGCTTCTTGCCGAACTTCGCCTGCGCCGTGCGGATCGCCTCGGTGTTCAGGATGCCGTGGATGATGCCGCGGTTGTAGTAGGTCTTCCCGAAGCGCGTCATGTCCTCGAGGTTCCCTTTGTGGCCGCCCGAGTAGACGTACTTCTGGACGTCCTTCAGGACCGGGAAGTCGGTGCCCGACGGGTGGAAGGCCGCCGCGATGAATCCCTTGGCCGCCTCGCCGGCCGGCTCGACGTCCTCTTCCGCGCCGCTCCACCAGCTCCCGACGATGTGCTCGCGGGGGAAGCCCACCTTGGCGGCCGTCTTCAGCGCGACCGGGTTCATGACGCCCCAGCCGCGCAGGATCACCCAGTCGGGCTTGGCCTGCCGGATCTGCAGCCACTGCGATTCCTGCTCGTTGCCCGGATGCGGCACCTCGATGTGCGTGACCGTAAACCCGTATTTCTTGGCCTGCAGGTCCAGGACCGGGATCGTCTCCTTCCCGAACGCGGAGCCGTGGTAGAGGTTGATGATCTTCTTCCCCTTCAGCTTGTCCATGCCGCCCGACTTCATTCCGATGAACTTGATCTTGGCGGTGCTCTGGCTCCAGTAGTTCGTCACGAGCGGGAAGACGTACGGAAACACACGGCCGTCGGAGGCGTCCGCGCGGCCGTAACCGATCGACACGATCGGGATCTTGTCGGTCGTGGCGCGGTCGATGCACGCGTAGGTGATTCCCGTCGAGAGGAAGTTGAACATCGAGGCGCCGGTCGGGCCCTTCTTCTTCAGCCGCTCGTAGCATTCGACGCCGCGGTCGTTCTTGTACTCCGTCTCGCATTCCTCCCACGTCAGCTTGACTCCGTTGATCCCGCCGTCGCGCCTGTTGAGCATGTCGAGATAGTCGATGAACCCACCGAACGTGCCGGTGCCTCCCGCCGCGTAGGGGCCGACGCGGTAGTCCGCCATCGGGATGAACTGCTCGTTCTGCGCGAACGCCGGGGCGGCGACCGCGGCGCCCAGGACGAGACAGGCCATTCCGAGGAAAGCGAATCTGTGACGAGTTCCCACCGATCGAATCATGGCGAAACCTCCTTCTGTGTCAATGCGCGTTCCAGACTCCACGGACGACTCATGCGGGCTCAGTGCGGAAACGGCCAGAGGCGCAGCTTCTCCTTCCCCGTCTGCCAGAGGCGCGCGAGCCCGGCGGGCTCGACGGCGAGGAAGAAGATGATGAGAGCGCCGAAGACCATCAGCTCCAGGTTCGACGAGAGGCTCTGGCTCGCGCCTCCCGAGAAGAGGGAGTGAGACGCGATGTTGAGAAAAATCGGCAGCAGCACGATGAAGCCGGCGCCGAGGAAGGAGCCGAGCACGCTTCCCATGCCGCCGATGATCACCATGAAGAGGATCTGGAAGGAGCGCGTCAGATCGAACGCCTGCGGCTCGACCGAGCCGAGGTAGGCGAAGGCCCAGAGCGCCCCGGCGACGCCGCAGTAGAAGGAGCTGACGCCGAACGCGAGGAGCTTCGTCTTCAGCATCGGGATGCCGATCACCTCGGCCGCGACGTCCATGTCGCGCACCGCCATCCAGGCGCGGCCGACGCGGCTGCGGACGAGGTTCTTGGCGGCCAGAGCGAGCAGCGACACGACCGCGAGCGTGAGCAGGTACCTCCGGACCGGAGTGTCGAAGCGGTACCCGAGGATCACGATCTTCTGCGCGCTGATGACCCCCGAAGGGTTGTTGTTTGAGAACCACGGGAACTTCGTCAGGACCCACTCGATGACGAACTGTGCCGCAAGCGTCGTGACCGCCAGGTAGAACCCCTTGATGCGAAGGCTCGGCAGGCCGAACGCGAGGCCGACGGCGGCCGTGACGAGCCCCGCCAGGAAGAAGCTCGCGAGCACGGGCATGTGCGGAACGCGCAGCATCAGGTTGTAAGCCGCGAACGCGCCGACCGCCATGAAGCCGGCGGAGCCGAGCGAGATCTGGCCGGCGTAACCCGTCAGGATATTCAGCCCGAGCGTCGCGAGCGCGAGGATCAGCGCGGGGATCAGGATCGCGTTGAACCAGTAGTCATTGCCGACGAGCGGCACGAGAACGAAGGCGATGGCGAGGATTCCCCCGAAGGCAATCCGGTCCTGCCGGATCGGGAAGATCTGCTGGTCCCGCTCGTACGTTGCCTTGAACTGGCCCGCCTCGCGGTAAATCACGGCGCCGCTCCCGCGTCGCCTGGTCGCCTCGTCATCACACCCTCTCGATCCGTTTCTCGCCGAAGAGCCCCTCCGGGCGGATGAGCAGAAAGACCGTGGCCAACACATAGGGGAACCAGTTCTCGATGCCGCTGCCGATCTTCGGGCCGATGTAGACCTCGGCGAGCTTCTCGGAGGCGCCCACGATGAGGCCTCCGACGATCGCGCCCGGCACCGAGGTGAAGCCGCCGAGGATGAGCACCGGCAGCGCCTTGAGCGCCGTGAACGTCAGGGAGAACTGCACGCCGGTGCGGCAGCCCCAGAGGATCCCCGCCGAGAGCGCGACGATGCCGGCGGCAGTCCAGACGACGACCCAGATCTGCTCGAGCGGGATGCCCACGGCCAGTGCCGCCTGGTGATCGTCGGCCACGGCGCGAAGGGCTCGCCCGATCCGCGTCTTGCTGAAGAAAAAGGCGAGCACGGCGACCTGGAGGGCCGCGAAGCCGGCGGCGAACAGATCGAACCGGCTGATGTTGATTCCCGACACCTGGACCGGAATGTCGGGGATCCCGATGTCGAGGCCATGGACCTGCGCGCCGAAGATGCCCTGGGCCGCTCCTTCGATCAGGAAGGCGAGGCCGATCGTGGCCATGAAGAGGGAGATGGCCGGCTGATTGACGAGCGGCCGCAGCACGAACCGCTCGACGAAGAAGGCGAGCACGACCATCGCGCCCAGCGTCGCCGCCGCGGCGAGGGGAAAGCTCCACCCCTTCTCGTGCAGCGAGACGAAGATCAGGGCGGCGAAGAAGACCATGGCGCCCTGCGCGAAGTTGAAGACCCCCGAAGCCTTGAAGATCAGGACGAAGCCGAGCGCGACGAGCGAGTACATCACACCGGCCAGCAGCCCGCCGATGAGAACCTCGGAGAAGAAGGACCAGTCCATCGTTAGCGCCGGAGTGGTCCAAGGTCTAAGGTCGAAGGTCTAAGGTCAGGCATGGGCGACACCGAGGTAGGCGTTGATCACTCTCGGATCGTTTCGGACTTCCTCGGCAGGGCCGTCGGCGATCTTGCGGCCGTAGTCGAGGACGACGACGTGGTCGGAGATGTCCATGACGACCCCCATGTCGTGCTCGATCAGCACGATCGTCGTCGAGAACTCGTCGTTGACGTCCAGGATGAAGCGGCACATGTCCTGCTTCTCCTCGACGTTCATCCCGGCCATCGGCTCGTCCAGCAGCAGGAGCTCCGGCTCGGCCGCGAGGGCGCGGGCGAGCTCGACCCGCTTCTGCAGGCCGTAGGGAAGCCGGCCGGCGGGCACTCTCCGGACGGCCTCGATCTGCAGGAAGTCGATGACCCTCTCGACCGCTTTCCGGTGGGCGATCTCCTCGCGTCGCGCGCGTCCCCAGTAGATCGCCTGGGAGAGGAGACCCGCGCGCATCTTGAGGTTGCGCCCCGTCATGATGTTGTCGAGGACGCTCATTCCCTTGAAAAGCGCGATGTTCTGGAACGTGCGCGCGATTCCCTGCTTGGCCGTCTCGTGGGGGCGCATCCGCCGGCGGCGCACACCCCGGAACGTGACGCTCCCGCGCCGCGGATCGTAGACGCCGTTAATGACGTTCAGGAGCGAGCTCTTCCCGGCGCCATTGGGGCCGATGATCGCGCAGATCTCGCCGCGCCTCACCTCGAGGCCGACGTCGGACAGCGCGGACACGCCGCCGAAGGAGAGCGTCACGCCCTCCACCTTCAGCAGGACCTCGCCGATCCTCCCGCCGCTCACGGGCCCGGCACGCGGCGGACGTTTCCCCCGAGAGCCGCCATCTTCTCCTCCATCGCCTCGAAACCGCGGTCCAAGTGATAGACGCGATGTACCACCGATTGCCCCTCCGCCGCCAGAGCCGCGATGACCAGCGCCGCCGAGGCGCGCAGGTCGCTCGCCATCAGGTTGGCGCCCGTCAACCGGGCGGGCCCCTCGACGCGGGCACTCCGCCCCTCGACGTGGATCCGCGCTCCCATCCGGGCGAGCTCCGCCACGTGCTGGAAGCGGTTCTCGAAGATCGTCTCGGTGATCGTCGAGGTCCCCTCCATCGTCGTCGCGAGCGCCATCCACTGCGCCTGCAGGTCGGTCGGGAAGCCAGGATGGGGCGCGGTCGAGATGTCCCGGGCGGAGAGCTTCCCTTCCGCTCGAACGCGAAGGGAGTCGCCCCCCGTTTCGACGCGCGCGCCCGCGGCCGCGAGATTCTCGACGAGCGCTCCCAGGTGCTCGGGGCGGCAGCGGCGAACCGTTACGTCGCCGCGCGTGATCGCGCCCGCCACGGCGTACGTGCCCGCCTCGATCCGGTCGGGGACGATCGAGTGCTCGGCGGCATGGAGCGCCTCGACCCCCTCGATTGCGATCGTGGCCGTTCCTTCTCCCGTGATCCGGGCTCCCATCGCGCGCAGGAGCCGCGCGAGGTCCACGACCTCCGGCTCCCGCGCGGCGTTCTCGAGAACGGTCTCTCCCCGGGCCAGGGTCGCCGCGAGCATCGCGTTCTCCGTGCCGGTCACCGTGACAGTCTCGAACGCGATCTTCGCGCCCGTCAGTCTCGCGGCCCGCGCTTCGACGTAGCCGTGCTCGAGGGAGACCTCGGCTCCGAACTTCCGGAAGGCCGACAGGTGCAGATCGATCGGGCGGACGCCGATCGCGCATCCGCCCGGCAGGGAGACGCGGACATGCCCGCTCCGCGTGAGCAGCGGCCCGAGCACGAGGACGGACGCGCGCATCGTCTTGACCAGCTCGTACGGTGCGTCGGCCGCGTGGATCTCGCGCGCCTCGATCGTTACCTCGCCGGGCCGCGCCGAAAGGAAGACGCCGGTGTGCGCCAGCAGCTTCTGCATCGTACGGATGTCGCGCACGTCCGGAAGATTCGAGAGGCGGACCGGCTCGGACGTCAGGAGAGCCGCGGCCAGGCACGGGAGGGCCGCGTTCTTCGCGCCGGAAGCGGCGACGGTCCCCTCCAGTCGAACCGGGCCCTCGATGTGGAACGTATCCACGAGGGGATTCTAGCCGCCGGAGAAGCGTGCTTTATGTGGCTTTGCGCGCCACGGCCACTCGCGGGATTCCGTTGAGATCCGGATCGATCCGAACGAAGCGCCAGCGACTCCGCTCCCGGATCTCCTGCTCGACCGCTTCGGCCTGGCCGTAACCGATCTCGAAGAAGAAGAGGGCTCCCGGCTCGAGAAGCCGTGGAAGGTCATTCAAGAGGTGGCGGATCGCGGTGAGAGCGTCCTCGCCGGCGAAGAGGGCGCGCGCGGGATCGTGGTCGCGCACCGTGCGGGGAAGCGTGGCGCGTTCGGAGCAAGAGAGATACGGCGGATTGGACAGCGCCAGGTCGGCGCGCAGCCTTCCGATCGCCGAAAGCCAGTCGGACGCCGCGAGGTCCATCCGCGCGAGCACGCCGTGCCGCCCGGCGTTGGCGCGCGCCAGGGCCAGCGCTTCGACGGAGGCGTCGAGCGCGAAGGCCCGCGCCGCGGGGCGCTCGATCAGCCAGGTGATGGCGAGGATCCCGCTTCCCGTTCCCAGGTCGAGCAGCCGCCGCGCGTCGGGAGCATCGCGCAGGGCCGACTCGAGGAGGACTTCCGTCTCGGGGCGGGGCACCAGCGCGCGCCGGTCGACGGTGAACGGCCGCCCGTAGAAGTCCCACTCGCCGAGCAGGTGTTGCACGGGCGCGCCGGTCAACCGCCGCTGCCAGAGCGAGTCGAACCGGGCGCGCGCATTCGGCTCGACCTCCCGGCGCGGATCGAGGGACAAGGGGCTCGAGCCCCCCATCGCGTGCGCGAGCAGCACCCGGGCGTCCCAGGGGGTGGCCTCGGCCGCATCGCGGCGCGCGAGCTCGTTTGCGGCGTCGAGGAGGTCCTTCGCGGTCATCGGCAATCGGGTGATCTTGTGATCGGGTGATCGGGTGATTGCGGGAACCGATCACCCGATGGCTCGATCATCCGATCACCCGATTCTCTCAGGCCTTGGCGAGCTCTTCGTTGAGCCGCTCGGCCTGGAAATGCGCGGTCAGCGGCTCGATCAATTCGTCCAGATTCCCTTCGAGGACGCCCGCCAGCCGGTGGGTCGTGAACCCGATGCGATGGTCGGTGATGCGGGATTGCGGGAAGTTGTAAGTACGAATCTTCTCCGAGCGGTCGCCGGAGCCGACCATCTTCTTGCGCTCCGCGGCGATGGCGCCTTCCTTCTTCTCCCGCTCCATCTCCAGGAGGCGGGCCTTCAAGACCCGCAGCGCCTTCGCCTTGTTCTTGATCTGGCTGCGCTCGTCCTGGCACTGCACGACGACGCCTGTGGGGATGTGCGTCAGGCGCACTGCGGAGTACGTCGTGTTGACCCCCTGCCCTCCCGGGCCGGAGGCGCAGAAGCGGTCCACGCGGATGTCCTTCTCCTCGACCTTCAGATCCACGTCCTCGGCTTCGGGCAGCACGGCGACGGTGGCGGCCGACGTGTGGATGCGCCCGGAGGCCTCGGTATCCGGCACCCGCTGGACGCGGTGCGTGCCGCTCTCGTATTTCAGGCGCGAGTACGCCCCTGCGCCCTCGATGAGCGCCGTGATCGCCTTGAGCCCGCCGATCCCGGTGTCGTCGCGGTCCACGATCTCGACCTTCCAGCGGCGGGTTTCGGCGTAGCGCGAGTACATCCGGAAGAGCTCCGAGGCAAAGAGAGCCGCCTCCTCCCCGCCGGTGCCGGCGCGGATCTCGAGGAAGACGTTGCGGGAATCGTTCGGGTCGTTGGGGAGCAGCAGGACCTTGAGCTCCTGCTCCACTTCCGGCAGGCGGACCGTCAGCGCCGCGCGCTCGGAGGAAGCAAGCTGGTACAGCTCGTCTCCCGGCGGGAGCGACTCGGTCAGCTCCCGGGCGCCCTGCAGCTCCTTCTGGACGCGTCGGTACTCTTCCATTTTGCCGATGATCGGCTCGAACTCCGAGAGGGTCTTCTGCGCGTCGCGTACGGCGCGGTGATCCTGGACGAACTGGGGATCGGCCAGGCGCGCCTTGATCTCTTCGTATCTGCGGCGGATTTCTTCGAGTTTCTCAAGCATAAGCAGGTGTCCGGTGTCAGGTGTCAGGTGTCAGGGGAAGGCGCGCGGTGGCGTCCCCAATGCACTCGTTCGCCGAGGCTGCTAGAGAGCGGTGAGGAGCGAGGAAGCCGGGGGGCGGGTGGTCATGCCCCTACGAGGAGGCGCCGGCGGTCTTCTTCTCGTAGCGCTTCCGAAAGCGTTCCACGCGGCCGGCGGAGTCCACCAGCTTCTGTTTGCCCGTGAAGAAGGGGTGACACTTGCTGCAGATCTCGATCCGCAGCTCCTTCTTGGTCGAGTGGGTGGTCCAGGTCTCGCCGCAGGCGCAGTGGACCAGGACTTCATGGTATTCGGGATGGATGTTCTGTTTCATGGAACCCGTAATTCTATGACAGCACCCTTTCCTTTCGCAACTCCCTCCGGGCGCCCCTGAGGCCGAGCGTGACGCAAGTCTCCTTCTCGCCTTGGTTTAGAATCTGCGGTTCAGTCGTGTTTTATCTGTACGTGACCGCTCCCGGCATGCCGGCCCAGAAGTTTCTGCTGGACCGACCGGTGACGACCATCGGCCGCTCCTCGATGAACGACCTGCCGATCTCCGACAAGATGCTCTCCCGCCAGCACGCCCGGATCGTGCGGGACGGCAATGGCGGACTGACGATCGAGGACCTCGGGTCGCGAAACGGCACGTTCTTGAACGGCGAGCGCCTCGTGACGCTGCAGCCATTGAAGTCCGGGGACCGGATTACCGTGGGGGGAGTGACGCTCAAGGTCGAGTCCGAGTCCACGACCCGCGTCCGCATCGACGAGATCGCCGGCGAGGACGCCCTGGACAACACGATCCTGAAGGCCTCGGCCGAGTTGCTGCGCAAGCCGACGGAGACCGATCCGAGGCTACCGGCCGAACAGCTCTCCAAGCTCATCGAATCGCTGCGCGTCGTCAACGAGCTGACGATCCAGCTCTTGAGCGAAGTCTCCGTGGACGAGCTCCTGAAATTCCTGATGGACAAGGTCTTCGAAACGCTCATGCCCGACCGGGCCGTCGTCCTGCTGCGCTCGAACGTCACGGGCGAGCTCGTTCCGGCCGTGGTCCGCGTCGCGGAAGGGATTTCCGCCGAGGACATCCGACTGTCCAAGACGCTCGTCGCGGCGGTCGTCGAGAAGAAGAACGGCCTTCTCTTGATGGACACGGCGAGCGGCTCGGGCGTGTCGCTCTCGGAGTCCATCCGCCTCTCCGGGATCAAGTCCGTGCTGGCCGCGCCGCTCGAGAACGGGGGAGAAGTCGTCGGCCTGATCTACGTGGACTGCCGCATGGGGCACCGCTCGTTCGAGGAAGCGGACCTGCGTCTCCTGACCTCGCTCGCCAACGTGGCCGCGGCGAAAATCCAGACCGCGCGCCTGATGGCGGCGGCGGCCGAGAACCGCCAGATGCAGCGCGAGTTCGCCCTGGCGCAGGAGATCCAGCAACGCCTTCTGCCCGAGAGCCCGCCCATCGTGCCCGGGTACGAGTTCTACGGCTCGAACCTCCCGTCGCGGCAGGTCTCCGGCGACTACTTCGATTTCCGTCCCCGGCCCGACGGGAAGTTCTACGCGACGATCGCCGACGTCTGCGGGAAGGGAATCGGGCCGGCGCTCCTCATGGCGTCCCTCCAGGCCTCGTTCCACGCCTGGGCCGACGAGCAGGTGCCCGTGGCGGAGATGACCGGGCGCCTCTCCGAGGCGATTTCCCGGCGCACCGGTCCCGATCGCTTCATCACGTTCTTCCTGCTCCTGCTCGACGCCGCCTCCGGCGAGATCGAGTACACCAACGCGGGGCACAACCAGGGGCTCGTGATCCGCAAGAACGGACAGATCGACGAGCTCCCCTCGCACGGGCTCCCGCTCGCCCTCTTCCCCGGCCGGCCTTACGGCTCCTCGAAGATCTCGCTGGAGCCGGACGAGTTCGTCTGCCTCTACACCGACGGCATCACCGAGGCGTGCAACCCGGCCGGCGAAGAGTTCGGTCTCGACCGCTTGAAGGGCTTCCTGAAGACGCAGGTCGGCCACGAGCCTGCCCAGGTGGATACCGCGCTCGCGCGTTTTCAGGAGGAACACTCCGCCGGCGAGCCTTACGGCGACGACCGGACGATCGTCATCCTTCGCCGTCTGCCGGGGACGTAGGCCGGAGCTCCGGCGGGACTCGATACGGAGCGCCGATGAGTCGCCTGCTTGTCGAGGGCGCGACACTGCTCGGCCTGGCGAACCGAAAAGACATCCGGCCCGCGACGGACCTCTATGCGGAAGGGGGAACGATCCGCGCGACGGGTCCGGAGGCGAGGCGGCTCGCCGCCCTTCCGGGAGAGCCGCTCGAGAGGTTGGGCGCGCGAGGCAAGTGGGTGCTGCCGGGCTTCGTGCAGGCGCACCTCCACCTCTGTCAGACGCTCCTGCGCAACGGGCCGGAGGACCTGGAGCTGCTGCCATGGCTGAAGACGCACGTCTGGCCCGGCGAGGCCGCACACGATGAGGAGACCATAGCGGTCTCCGCGCGCCTCGGTCTCTCCGAGTGCCTGGCGGCCGGCGTAACGGCGATCCTCGACATGGGCACCGTCCGCCATTCCGACGCGCTCTTCGCCGCAGCCGCGCGCGCGGGAGTCCGCTACGCGGGGGGCAACGTGCTCATGGACGACCCGGAGACGACGCCGCCGAACCTCCGCGCCTCGGCGCGCGAGGGACTCTCAGAAACCGAGCGGCTGCGCGCGGAGTTCCATGGACGGGAAAACGGGAGGCTGCGCGTCGCCGTGCAGCCGCGTTTCGCCGTCAGTTGTACCGACGCCCTCCTGCGCCGCGCGGCGGAGTACGCTTCCGACGCGGACCTGTTGATCCACACTCACGCGTCCGAGAACCGGAGCGAGGTGGATCTCGTCCGGAGTCGCACGGGCCAGGGCAACATTGCCTATCTCGACGGGACGGGTCTGCTGACCGCGAGGACCTGCGTCGCGCACGCGGTCCACACGGACTCGGCGGATTGGGACATCCTGAAAGCCCGCGCGACGAGCGTCGCGCACTGTCCCACCGCCAACATGCGGCTGGCGTCCGGGGTCTGCCCGGTCACCGACCTTCGCCGCGCCGGCGTCAACGTCGGGCTCGGCTCCGACGGCGCGGCCTGCAACAACTCGCTCGATCCGTTCCGCGAGATGCGGCTGGCCTGTTTCCTTCCCCGGACGCGCCCGGCGGCGGACGGGCTCTCGGCGTTCGAGGCCCTGAGGATGATCACCTGGGACGGGGCGCGCGCGCTTCATCTCTCCGGTCCGGAGGGCCTCCTTCCCGGCGCCCGCGCGGATCTCACGATCCTCGATCCGGAAGCGGCATGGTCCCTCCCCGACGCCTGGTCGGAGGAGCCGTACGGCGCGATCGTCTACTCGATGGGGCCGCCCAACGTTTTCGCGACGGTCGTGGATGGCCACGTCCGCTACAGCGGAGGAGACCCGACCGTCGGCGGTTTGAAGCCGGGCGCCGAAGAGGTGCGCGCCGCGGTCCGGAGCCTCAAGTCCCGAATGTGAGAGGGCCGGGACGCGGGACTCGGGACACGGGACTCGAAAGATCTCGCGGGCTTGTCCCGGGTCCGAGTCCAGAGTCCCGAATCCCGAGTTCCTTCCTCAGGTCTCCCGGCTCTGGATCTCGAGCCGCTTGATGATCTCGTGCAGCGTCGTGGGCTTGACGCGCAGCAGCTCCGCGGCGCGCTTCTGCACGCCGCCGGTCCGGCGCAGGGCGGTCCGGACGAGACGCCGCTCGTAGTCTTCGACGAGGTCCTTGTAGGTGGAGCCGTTTTCCGGGAGGCGCACGGGAAGCTCCGCGCGGTCCGGCTGCAACACCGTCTCCGGGAGAAGGTCGAGGCCGATGAGTCCCCCCGAGCAGAGCACGACGGCGCGCTCGATCGCGTTCTCCAGCTCCCGGACGTTGCCGGGCCAGTTGTAGTCGAGGAGGGCCCGCAGGGCGTCCGGGTGGAGGCCGGAGATCACCTTGGAGTTTTCCGACGCGTAGAGGCGGACGAAGTGCTCGGCGAGAAGCGGGATGTCCTCCCGCCGCTCCCGCAGCGGCGGGATCGGGATCGTGATCACACAGAGCCGGTAGTAAAGGTCGTCGCGAAAGCGGCTCTCGGCAACCATCTGCTTCAGGTCCACGTTGGTCGCGGCGATGATGCGCACGTCGGCCTTCTGCGTCTCGACCGAGCCGACCCGCATGAACTCCTTCTCCTGGATGACGCGCAGGAGCTTCGCCTGAGTCTCGAGGCTCACCGTGCCGATCTCATCGAAGAAAATCGACCCTCCCTCGGCCGACTCGAAGAGCCCCTTCTTGTTCGCGATCGCCCCGGTGAAGGCGCCGCGGACGTGACCGAAGAGGTTCGACTCCAGCAGGTCGGTCGGCATCGAGCCGGAGTTGACCGTGACGAAGGGCGCGCCCGAGCGCTGGGAGTGAGTGTGGATGGCCCGCGCCACGAGCTCTTTCCCCGTGCCGCTCTCGCCCTCGACGAGAATCGTGGACTTGGAGGGGCCCGCCAGGCGCACGAGCTCGAACACGCGACGCATCCCCTCCGACTTTCCGACGATGCGGCCGAGGCCGAAGCGCTTGGAGAGCTCCTGCCGCAGCCGGCGGTTCTCCTCCGTCAACTGGCGCTTCTCCGCGCCCTTCTCGACGGTCAGGAGGACCTCTTCGTTCTGAAACGGCTTGGGGATGTAGTGGAACGCGCCTTCCCTCATCGCGTCGATCGCGCCCTCGATCGAGGAGTACGCGGTGACGATCACGACGACGGCGTCCGGATCGCGGCTGCGGATCTCCCGGAGCACTTCGAGACCGGGGCGATCCGGAAGCATCAGGTCGAGCAGGACGACGTCGAAGGGCCCGGACTCGAAGAGCGAGATGGCCTCCGACGCGTCGGCCGCGACCGTCACGTCGTAGCCCTGGCGCTCGAGCAGTGTCGAGAGGACGTCGCGGATCACTTCTTCGTCGTCCACGACGAGGATTCGCAGTGAGCGGCTCATGACGCCGTGGCCGTGAGAGGCAGCGTCACGATCGCCTCGGCGCCTCCGCCTTCGCGCGGCGCAAGCCGGATCTCGCCTCCGTGGCGCCGCACGATGTCGCGCGAGATCGCGAGGCCGAGGCCGGTGCCGCCCGACTTCTTGGTCGTGTAGAACGGCTCGAAGAGCCGGCCGGCTCCTCCGGCGGGAAGGCCCGTGCCGCGGTCGGCGATCCCGACGCGGACGCACTGCTCCACCTTCTCCATGCGGCACAGGACTTCGCTGCCGTCGGGCGAGGCGTCGCGGGCGTTGGTGAGGAGATTGACGAAGACCTGTTCGAGCTCGCGCGGGGTCCCCCATGACCCAGAAGGGCTCGCTGCCGCCATCCAGCTGGAAGACGAGGCGGCGATCGCCGAACGTCGTTTCCACCGACTCGGCGGCGTTCGAGATCACGGCGCGCAGGTCGGCGCGGACGTTGGCGCGCGCGGGGGGGCGCGCGAATTCGAGCAGGTTGTTGACGAGGTGCGCCGCACGGAAGGTCTGTCTCTCCATCTTCTTGAGGATCTTGTAGCGCGGATCGCCGGGCGCCGTCTCGGCCAGGAGCAGCTGCGCGTAGGAGGAGAGGCCGGCGATCGGCGTATTGACCTCGTGCGCGACTCCGGCCGCGAGGACGCCGAGCGACGCCAGTCGCTCCCGCTCCGCCAGCGCCTTCTCGGCGCGGACCCGGTCGGTCACGTCGTCCACGAGGACGACACGCCGGTCCGGCTCTCCTCGGAACGCCGAGACGGAGACTCGCAGGTGGCGCTCTTCGCCGCGGGCGTTCCAGAACCGGGCTTCGATGGCGCTCTCGCCTCCGTCCTCCGGCGCGGAGGGCAGATCCACGTCCGGCAGGACCTGTCCGAATGTGGAGCCGACGAGGTCCAACTCCGGACGGCCGACGATCGCCGCGAAGGCGGGGTTGGCCGACTGCAGGCGCCCGTCGCGGTCGATCACGAGGATCCCGGAGGAGGAAGACCGGATGACGCTCTCCTGGTACTGCTGCAGGTTCCGGATCTCTTCCAGCCTCTCGGCCAGCGCCCCGTAGAGGCGGGCGTTCTCGTAGGCAAGGCCGGCCTGCGCCATCACCGCCATCAGCAACGACTCGTCCTCGGAAGAGAGGGGCACGCGGCCGTCCTTGTGTCCGGCGCCGAGCGCGCCGACGAGATTGCCGGCGCAACGCAGCGCGAAGAAGACGCGGTAGCCCGCCGCGTGAAGCCGCTCCGCCACGGGCTCGTCCCCCTCGCCGAACGCGGCCCCGCGCAGGCGCCAGACGTCCTTCGCGGCGAGGCGCCCCGAGAGAAGCTCCCATTCCGGCCCCGCGGGGGCCGGGCCTTCGAAGAGGAAGAGCGAGCACGGAACGACGTGGAGCCCGTCCTCGACGCGCTGGACGATCGCGGCCGTGAGCTCCTCCTGCGCGCGCGGAGTGGAGAAATCCTTCGCGATGTCGAGCAGCGCCCGGCGCGCGCGGAACGTATCGTGATACTGGATCTTCTCCAGCACGCCGGTGATCCGTTTCTTCATCGGGACAAGGAGCGCCGCGAGCACGAGGCCCGAGCCGAATGCGATGACGTTCTTGCCGGCCTCGGCCATTCCTTCGAACGTGCGGTCGAGGAGCGTGTTCAGGAGCACGAACGTCATGCCGCCCAGGAGAACCGCCGCGGTCGTCGCGAGAGCTTCCCGCACGAAGATCTCGACGTCCCAGAGCCGCCATTTCAGGATGGCATAGGCGAAGGCGAGCGGGATGAAGACGAGCGGGACGACCGACAGGCTGGAGAGAAGAGGGGAAGCGAGGCCGAGGATCCGCGGAAAGACCGAGAGGAGGAGGAAGGGCGCGAGGCCGACGGCGACTCCGAGCCCGATCCAACGCATCTGCTTTTCCGCCTCGGCGTCTTCGCGCCGGCGCCGCAGGAGGGACGCGAGGCGCCAGATCGAGGCGGCGGCGAAGAGCGCGAAATAGACCTGCCACAGCCGTGTCGCGAGCTCGAGCAATGCCGCCGCGTTCGCTCCGGCCAGGAGGAGAGGCGTTTCCTGGACCGCAAGGTAAACCGCTCCCGGCAGGTAGAGAAGAGGGAGGAGCCGGCGCCGCGGGATCGCGAGCGGCTGCGGGAAGACCAGAAAAAAGTGAAGGAGCAGGGCCGGGAGGAGCGCGCGGTAGAAGTCCTCGGTCAGAAGGAAGGCCTTCCAGATCGCGTCGTGCGGCCCCGCCGGCGTGACGACGTACACCGCGAACGAGGAGAGGCAGAGGGCCCAGAAGAGCCGAGCCGCGCCGGCGCGCTCGCGGGAGACCGTGAACAGGCCGATCAGGAGATAGAGGAAGCCGACGAACGCGAGGAAGAGGTACGTGCGGTCGAGCGTCACGCCCGGCCGGGCAAGGCGCATCTCCCGGACTTCTCCATGAGAGACGACGAGCAGACGATGCGGAAAAGGCTTGCGCGCCAGGCTCCGCTCGGGCTGCGGCAGCGAAGCCGCCGTCTGGCCGTCCGCCGTGATGATGCGATCTCCGGCGGAGAGGCCGGCCGCTGTCCGCTGCGCCCCCCGGCTCGATCCGGGTGATCGTGAGAGCCCCACCCGACCGCGAGTAGTCGAACCCGGGTCGCGAGAATGTGTCGACCTTCCGGACGAACGACAGGAACGCGATGCCGACCGTTGCCGAGGTGACCAGCAGCGCGAGCCCGATACCCAAGGACTTGATGAGACGAGGCACGAGGGCTGATTCAGCAATCCGAATGCCACGCGACTCATCCCGTGATCGTCGGCTAAGACTCTCTTTCGCAGTCACTTATGAAAAACAAGCGGAGTCTCGTCCAATCGGAAATTCAATATTCTGAATATACCTCAAGATTATTTTGGATCGGGTTGAGGACAGGACCGGGGGAGGGAAGCGGGGCTCAGAAGGAGATTGCCACTCCCCCGAGCAGCCGATTGGTCGACGGCGAATCGTCGCTATTCAATGCTGCGCTGCGGGCGGTCTCGACGGCGACCAGAAGCTTGCAGACGGAGCCGAACGGGTTGACTCCAACCACCGAGAGATCCTGCGCCAGCGAAATCGCGATCTTTTGCGAGTCGTTCGACCGGAAGGCCGCGGCCGTCTCGAGGCTCTGGCGCACTCCGCGCACGATCACCGCGACGCCCGTGTGGGTCGGCACGATCTCAACGGCGGCGCGGGCGGACCAGAACTTCCCCTTGTTCCCCGTGATTCCGAAGCTCTTCTGCGGGTCGGAAGCCGGATCGCCGCCGATCTTTCCGTAGCGCAGTCCGATGCTGCCCGAGAGCTTGTCGGTCAAGCGATGACTTCCCGAGAGCTTGTATTGCCGCACCGTGTTTCCGTCGAAGAGGTAGACGCTGTCGAAGTCGGTCAGGAAGTCTCCTTCGAAGAAGGCGCGAACCGTTTCGTTGATGCGCTGGTCCGATGCCTCGATGCGGAAGGAGCCGTCGGGGCCGGCGCGCCGCTCGAGTCCGGCCACGAACCCTCGGCGGGCCGTGGCGTCGCCGTTCTCCTCGATGGAGGTCACCAGCGGCAGCACCGTGCCGGTAGAGCTTCCCGATTCCGCGACGCGGTAGAGCCCGCGCACGAAGACGTAGGTCTTGTTGCCGAGATCGTAGCGGGCGCCCAGGCTCGGAGCGATGCCGTACCCGCCCGAGAGGTACCGGGCGACGACGCCCCCTTCGACTTCGGTTCGCGAAGAGACGCGCACGGACGAGGCGGCGGAGAGGTCCCCGTCTGGAGCCGACATCAGGAACGCCCCGTCGGAGCCGACGCCCGAGGGTCCCACGGTTCCCTCGCGATGCCGGTAGGTCATCGAAACCGCGACGCCGGGGGAGTCCGTGGCGGGCCGGGCGTAGTTCGCGCGGACCTCCCAGGTTCGGGAGGCGAGCGGGAAGAAGCTCGAACCGGGCGACGTGGCGCGGTAGAGGTTTGCCTCTTCGACGTAACGGGCCGCGACCGATTCGACGTTGCCTTCCTCGCCGTCCCGCGACCAGGAGACGCCATGGGTCTGAAGGCTCGCCACGTGGTCGTCGTGCAGGCTCAACGTGTGACGGCGCGTTGTCAGGCTGACGCGGTCGAGCGGCGACATCGCGACGTCCAGCGCCAGGCCCGCGGCATTGCCGGCGGTCGCGGAGGTATCGGGAGTCCCGGAAGGCGTGGACACGGCGGCATAATCGCCACGCAGGTCGTACTGCCAGCCGTTCGGAAGTCCTCCGCGCAGGCCGACCGCGGTGCGGGAAAGAGAGGAATCGCCTTGAGTCACGTCCGAGAGCGTTCGGACCTCACCGGCGACCGCCTTGTCGAGTCGCACTCGTCCGGACGGCGGCGCATCTTCCGCACCGGTCTCCAGCTCGATCTCCCGCAGCACGTCCGCTGGAAGCTTGTCGCGCATCTCCCAGACGCTGGGAGACTGATTGCGGCTCCGCGAGCCTTCCGACTTGGCCGCCAGCTGGATGCGCACCGCGCTGATTCCGACGGAGGCGGGCTGGTGCCACAGGCGAACGAGGGACGGAAGGAATCCGTTCTTGTAGGCGACGAGGTCGTAAACGCCGACGGGCGCCGACGCGAGAACGAACGTGCCGTCGGGAGCCGTGTGCGAGCGGGTCAGAGAGGTGTCGCCGAGGTTGTAGAGAATCACGAGCGCGCCGCCGATCGGATTCTCGAGATGGCTGACGATGCCGGAGATCGGAGGTGCCAGAGGCGAGGCGAGCACCGGCGAAGGCGCAGGCATCGCCAAGCACCATCCGCCGGAGATGCACGCCGGCAAAAGCCACGCTAACGCTGCCGTTCGGCGACGTCTCATAGAAGGGACCCGTGTCCCCGGGTGAGTATATGACTCCGGCAAGTCAATTGCCACCTCCCGACGGCAGATCGAGGGGGCGGGGCGAAAACACCATGGCCCAGCGGTTTACGGGGAGCTGCCGTTTTGCTCGAGATCTCAGCGGCCGCGCCTCAGGAGGCCCTTGATCACGTTTCCGGCCATCGCGGGGTTCTCTTTCAGCCGGCGGAGCGAATAGGCGCGCCATGAGCCTCCGTACGGAACGTACACACGAAGGCGGTGGCCGGAGGACACGAGACTTCGGCGCAGGTTCCCCGCCACGCCGAGCAGCATCTGGAACTCGTACTTGTCCGGGGAGATCTTGAGCCGCTTGATCGTCTCGAGGGCTCGCGCGACCAGGCTTTCATCATGGGTCGCGATCCCGACGTAGGACCCGGCCTGGAGGAGGTCCTCGACGAGCGCGGCGAAGTTGTCCCGGATCTCCTCGCGCCCCTGGTAGGCGATCTCCGGGCGCTCGACGTAGATTCCCTTGCAGACGCGGACATTCGCCCGCAGAGCGGCCACGCGGCGCGCATCCTCCCGGCTGCGGCGCAGATAGGCCTGGAGCACGAGCCCGACGCTGTCCGTGAGCTTCCGGGACTCCAGGTACACCTGGATCGTCTCCTCGGTCACGGAGGAGTCTTCCATGTCGATCCGTACGAAGCTTCCGTGCGCGCGGGCCGCTTCCAGGATCGTGTTGAAGTGCTCCCGGCAACGGCGCGGATCGAGCTTCAGTCCGAGGGCCGAGAGCTTGACGGAGATGTTCGAGTCGAGGCGGTGCTCGGCGATGGCGTCCAGAGCGCGTCGGTACTCCGCGACGGTCGGCTCCGTCTCCGAGATTCGCGTGATGTCCTCTCCCAGCACATCGAGCGTCGTCATGCACCCTTCGGTGTTGAGCTGCCGTACGGTCCTGACGGCGTCGTCGAGCGTTTCTCCGGCGACGTAGCGCGACGCCACGCCGCGAACGAGGCGGCTCGGCACGAGGGGGAGAGTCTTGACGATGAGGGTGTTGAGGAGTTTCATCGTCCGGCCGCCCGGAGAACGTTCGGGATTTCCGCGGCGATCACGTCATCGCGCGAGGCGCGGGCGAAGCACCAGACGTCCACTTGCCGCGCGCCCGCGGCAAGCAGCAGACGCGAGCACTCCCTCACAGTCGCCCCGGAGGTGGCGACGTCGTCCACGAGGAGGACGCGATCCGGCGCGCCGGCGCGAGCGCGAAAGGCGCCGCGAACATTCTGCGCACGGCGCGCGAGGGGGAGCCCGCTCTGGCGTTCGGTCGGGCGGACCTTGACGAGTCTTCGAGGGGCGAACGGAATCTCGAGAACCTCCGCCACGGCGGCCGCGAGGAGGTCGGCCGCATGGTCGGCGCGGCGGCGAGCCCGTGCGGTCGCGGGCACGGCCGTCACTTCTCCCCAGCCCGGGGAAGGCGGCAGGCGTTCCGCCATGATCCGGGCGAGCCGCGCGGCGAGGTAATCCGCTCCTCCGAACTTGAATGCGATCAGAATGTCGCGCGCCGATTCGCGGTATGGAGCGGCGCCTCGAAGCCGGCGGAACGACGGGGGAGAGAGCAAGCATCGGCCGCACCGCGCGACCTCCGTGAGGCCCGGGGATCCGTTGAGCTCCGCTGCCGGAACGAGCGGATCGTCGCAGACGTCGCAGCGCGGGTCCTCCGGCGCCGGCAGCGTTTCCCAGCAAGCCTCGCAGACTCCGCCGCGCAGAAAGTTCTCGACGGCGCCCCGGCGGCAGGCGAGACAGAGCGAGGGGAAAAAGAAATTGGCCGCTCGACGAAGGATCGCGTTCAGATTCTTCTCCACGAATCGGGCCGGCGTTCCGTAAGCATGGAAGAGCCCGATTCTAAGGGCTTTTGGAGTTTCCAGTTTCGCTTTTCGCAATGGCCGGCCGCGCCCGGATCTTGGAACTCGAAACCCGAAGCCATAGACTGGCCCGGGAGGTGTCTGTGTCCCTTCAGAAGAAACTCGGATTCGGCGCCTTGATCGGCTTCCTCGCCGCCGTTCCGTCGCTCGCGCAGAGCTTCGGCGTGGGAGCCTCGGTCGGGCTGGTCAACGACGTCACGCAGAAGTTCCACATCGATCAATTCAACAGGCGGGACCTCAACGGCTGGGTGGAATACGAGATGGAAGAAAAGCTCGTTCTCCGGGCGACGCTCGGCTCGCTGAACATGAAGGGTGCCAACGCGGGCCAGGTCGTCACGCCGCCGTTCGCCACGAATCCCGTCACGCTTCCCGACCTGATGAATCGCGTTCGCTACGGCATGGTCTCGATCTCGTACGAGCTGGTGGAAAAAGGACTCACGTCGGGCCTCTTTGCCGGCGTCGGCGGCTACACGATCCGCCCCGAGTCCGTGGACCCCGAGATCGCGAACTATCGAGACGCGAGGGAGACGGCCTTCGGCTGGCACGCCGGCGTGGATGGAGGCGTGCGGCTCTTCTCCCGGCTGAATCTGTTGGTGCGCATCACCTACCACAACATCCGATCCTCGTCCGGCCGATCCTTGTTGACGGCCAACGGCGGTCTGAGCTATCGGTTCTAGCTCCGTCATCGGTTCCGGCTCCGTTGGAACCCGGCGCAGGACATTTTCGCCGACACATCGTTTGCATCCTGCTGCTCTCAACGATGAAGAGCAACCGGAAGACTCCCGCCAACGAATTCCCACGCTCCGACCGCGCGGTTTCCTGCGCGGCCCGGCTCGCCCTCTTCCACAGATCCTAGCGCCCGCCCTCTGAGGCCGATCGGCCAATCCGTCCGGCGAAAGCCGGGCGGACGCCCTCCGTTTTTCGCGAGGTGCCATGTCTTGCAGAATCGAGTCCGGGGCGGAGACGGACGGGCGGCGACCGCGTCTCCTATTTCTTGTCTTCGGCGGGGACCGCGAGGGGAAGCAGCGTCGATTCTTTTTTCGACGAGAGCGAGATCTCCGTGCGCGCGCGAGTCACGCCCTTGATGGTCATCAGGCGGTGTTGCAGGAAGTCGGCGAGAGCGGCGGTCGAAACGGCCTTCACCTTGAGGCGGTACGCGTATTCTCCCGCGAGGTAGTGGCACTCCTGGACGCCGAGGAGTTTCTCCAGGTCGTCCACGAACGCCTTCTCGTATCGCGGGTGCTCGAGGGCGACGTCCACGTAGGCCGTCAGAGGGAACCCCATCTTCTCGTGGTCAAGCAGGGCGACGAAGCCACGGATCATCCCGTGGCGCTCCATCTTCTTGATCCGTTCGTTGACGGACGGCGTCGTGAGTCCGACCGCACCGGCGATCTTGGCCTGCGACAGCTTCCCGTTGCGCTGGAGCATGTCGAGGATCCGGAGATCGATGTCGTCGATGCTCATCCCCTCCGCCCTTATAAGATTAGAAGAGTACCCGATTGCGACTAATAATATTAGACCGCTTGGGAGTGTCAATAGCTTAATTTCGGCGCCGCTATAATCCCGGAAACGTATGAAAAAACGGGACTACTACGAGGTTCTGGGGGTCTCCAAGGAGGCCCCCGAGAGCGACGTCAAGAAGGCCTATCGGCGCCTCGCGCGCAAGCTTCATCCGGACGTGAACCCGGGCGACAAGACGGCGCAGAAGAAGTTCCAGGAGGTCCAGGAGGCCTACGACGTCCTCCGCGACGCGGAAAAACGGAGAGCCTACGACCGCTTCGGACACGCCGGCCGCCCTTCGATGGGCTTCGATCCTTCCGCTGCCGGGGGCTTCGGCGGCGCGCCGGCCGGGGGCTTCGACGGAACTTCGTTCGAAGGGTTCCAGTTCGAGGGGGGAGATCTGGGAGACCTCTTCGGCAACCTCTTCGGCGGGCGGGCCCGTCGAACGGATCCGGAAAAAGGGGAGGACGCGCAGGGGACGATCGAGATCCCGTTCCGGGAGGCGGTGCTCGGCGGGACGGCCTCCCTCTCCCTTCGGCGCGAGAAGGAGTGTCCGCGCTGCCACGGAACCGGAAGGCTCGGCCGCGAGGTCTGTCCGACGTGCCGGGGGCGCGGACGTGTGGCGGATGTCGAGACGGTGCGAATCAAGATCCCGGAGGGGACCGAGGACGGCGGCACCGTACGCGTCCCGGGCAAGGGAGGCCCCGGATCCCGCGGAGGCCCGACGGGAGACCTCTTCGTCACCGTTCGCGTCACACCCGACCCCTACTTCGAGCGGCGCGGGGACGACATCCACGGCGTCGTGCCCGTCACGATCAAAGAGGCGTATGCCGGAGCAGAAGTGGATGTGCCGACGATCCGCGGGACTTTTCGCGCGCGGATTCCGCCCGGCACGCGCGGCCAGAAGTTGCGGCTTCGGGGGAAGGGCGTGCGCAATCCGCGCACCGGCGAGACCGGCGATCACCTCTACACGATTCGGGTCGTGGTTCCGAGGACCGTGACGCCGGCGGGGCTCGACGCGGCGACGCTCCTCGATTCTCTCTACGACGAACCGGTGCGCAAGGACCTGCCGAAGGGACTCTAGGAGTCGTCGAGAGCCGAGGTCGAAAGCCGGTCAAAAGAAAAGAGCCGGACAAGCCGGCTCTGAACTCTGGATTCCGGACTCTGACTAGTTCCGCGTCGCCATCTCCTGGACGAGGCGCAGCGCGCGGTCGTAGGTCATGGACGGATCCAGCGGAATCGTTCGCGCGGAAGACCATGCCTTGCCGTCGAAGCGGCTGAAGCCGACGGCAGTGTCGGTGCGCCAGAGGATCGTCGGGTGGTACGACGCGCCGATCATGGTCGTGACGCGGTCGATCGAGCCGGGGAGACTGTCGGAGATCGGACCTTCGGAGGCGACGCCGACGACCGGGATGCGCCGCCGCATCCACGTCACGTTGTCCGGTCCGGGCTTGCCGAGGCTGTTCGGGAACCCGACCGTGACCACGTAATGCTTGTTCGCTCCGAGGTCCGCGAAGCTTGCGAGAATCGCTCCGCCGATTCCTTCGAGCTGCAGCGCCGGGCACATGAAGGCCCCGCGCGCCCGGTCGCCCGGGAGAGGAGTGTCGGTCTTGTTACCGATCACCATTGGCAGGTCGTAGACCTGCACGTCGCTCGCGTCGGAGACCTCGTCCAGGAAGATCGGCGCGTAACGCGCCTGCGCGACCTGCGCTTCCTCGAACCAGATGACCGACAGGATCGTGCGCGTGTACGACGAAGGGGTGCCGTCGGGATTCAGCACGCTCACCGCCTGGTGAGAGAGGAGCATCTGCGGGTTGTAGGCGTGGGCGAAGCCGAGATTCGGCAGGAGATTCGCGAGCGTCCAGGCGCCGCTCCGGAAGATCCCGAGCCGAAGGACGTTCATGACGGTGAAGTCCTCTTTCCAGAGGAGGACGAGCGATCCCGTGGGCTCGTCGTAGGCGAGCTGGAGATTGCTCTTCAGGCTGTGGCTGGCCGTATCGGGAACGATGCCCTGCCCGACGCTTCCGTCCTGCCGGCGGAAGCTCCAGGCGACCACGTAGTCGTTCGCGTTCACGCTGTCGTCGCCGACGCCGAGATCGCCGGCGTAGCCCGAGCGGACGGAATAGAGAGTCCCGTCGGGCGCGAGGAGCGACTTCTCTTCCTGACTCGTCGCCGAAGATCCGGCGTCCGCTGCGAGCGCGGCGCCCGCCGCCAGAGCGATGGCGGCGGCCACGAGCAGAACGCGGAAGGCGCGCAACGTCACGATCATGCCCTCAGGTTGATGACTTCCATCAGGCTGATCTGCCGCAGGTAGTTCTTCAGCGCCGGGAAGTCCGGGTAGTAGCTCGCCAGCGCCTCATACTGCTCGTCGGCGCGTGACGGCTGGCCCATCTCCGAGTACGTCTCCGCCAGGAGATAGTGCGAGTTCTTCACGACGTCCTCGCGCCCGAACTCTTTGCCGAGACCGAGCGCGCGGACTCCCCAGCTCTCCGCCTCGTCCAGCCGATTCAACTTGACGTGCGCGAAGCAGAGATCGAGCGCCGGGTAATCCATGGCCTGCCGGGCGCCCAGGCTCTCCAACATGGAGAGCGACCGTTGAACGAGGGGAAGCCCGAGATCGATATCGTCCAGCGCGATGTGGCAGTAGCCGAGATTGTCCGCGGCCACGGCGGACTGGCGCGAGAGGCTCTCGCCTTCCGACTCGAGCCGGTCGACCGCCTCGTGGAAGAGGTCCCGCG
Organism: uncultured Acidobacteriota bacterium; assembly: GCA_963815865.1. Taxonomy (GTDB): domain Bacteria; phylum Acidobacteriota; class Thermoanaerobaculia; order UBA5066; family Gp7-AA6; genus JAWOLE01. The sequence continues at coordinate 363,856 of CAWFIK010000002.1, read as the reverse complement.
CCGACTCGAAGCGTCCCTCGTGCAGCTCCAGGTTGGCCAGAAGATTGAGCGACGTTCCCGTCAGCTCCTCCAGCCCGAGATCGCGGCTCCTCGTCAGCGCGGTCTGCGCGTAGAAGCGGGCGCGCCCGTACTCCCCCCGGGCCTCGTGAGCGTTGGCGGCGACGTACGCGGCGAGCACTCCGTTGTACGTCGAAGGGTTCCGCATCAGGATTTCCTTCAACCGCGAGAGATCGAAATCCTGCCGATCCATCTCGATGAGCGTCGTCGCGCGATTGCACGTGAACAGATCCTCGAGGTCACGATCTTTCCAGCCGCGGGCGAGCGAGAGCCCGTCGTCATAGAGCGTGAGCGCGCGCTCGTAGTCCCCGGCCCAGATCGCCTCCTTGGCGGTCTTGCGGAGAAACTCCAAGTGTTTGCGGCGTTCGCTCATGAGACTCGCATCGAGTGTTCCGATTCTAGAGGCTCTCTGGAGGAACTCAAGGTGTTTCTTCCTCATTTGGAAGGGGCGCCTCGAGATCGGCGGCTTCCGGCTGCTCCTGGAGCCTCTTGAAACGGACGAAATCGCGCACTTCGCGCTGCGCCTCGCTCGTGAGCTCGAGGAAGTCGTTCACGAGCTCGCGCGCCTCCGCGTCCTCCGCCTTCTCGGTTTCGCCGAAGAACTCCCCCATCTTCAGGTCAAAGACGTGGAGGATCTTGAAAAGCGTATCGAGGCCGACCTTGTACTCCCCCTGCTCCATCCGGGAGAGATCGGATTGGGCGATCCCGATTTTCTCGGAGAGCTCCGTCTGCGTCAGGTGATGTCCCTTGCGCAGCTCTCGGATGCGTGAGCCGACCAGGTGGACCTTGCGAGGCGAATGAGGGGACGACATTGGGTTCACCGGAAAATGTTATTGCATCATAAACTGCCGCAACTATAATCCCGCCGCTCGATGTCAAGCAACAGGAAAAGACTCTCCGCCCGCCTTTTTCTTCTTAAGGAAATGGTCGTCAGGGATATCCGGGCCCGGTACGCCGGGTCGGGGCTGGGGGTCTTCTGGGCATTTGGGCAGCCGATCCTCTGGCTCCTGCTCTACGCCTGGGTCTTCGGGCTGATCCTCCGGATCCCTGTCGAAAAGGGCTATTCCGGATTCGCCGAGTTTCTCCTGGCCGGGCTGCTCCCCTGGATGGCGATCCAGGAGGGGATCTCTCGGGCCTCGTCGGCGCTGACCGACAACGCCGCCATGGTCAAGAAGACGGTCTTTCCGGTGGAGACCCTGGTCCTGTCCGTCGTCCTGGCGGCGGTCGTGAACGAGGTCATCGCCTTCGGTATCTTCGCGATCTACCTCGCCTGGCTCGGCCATCTCTCGCTTCCCTGGGCCCTCCTCGCGCTCCCCGCGCTCCTGATCCAGGCGACGCTGACGTTCGGGATCGCCTGCTTTGCCGCCACGGTCACCACCTTCGTTCGGGACGTGGCGCACGGGATCGGCATCGCGCTGACCGTCGTTTTCTACGCGACGCCGATTGTCTACCCGGCATCGCTCATGCCGTCGCGGTACCGCTGGATCCTCTCGGCCAATCCGATCGCGCACCTGGTCGAGTGGTATCGCCGCGCCTTCACGCTCCACGTCCTCCCCGAGGCCTCGTCGGTCCTGTATCTGACGGCTTTTTCGGGGGTCGCCGTCGTCCTGGCTTCGGCGCTGTTCCTGCGCGCCCGACCCCATTTTGCGGACCTGATCTGAACGCGGAGGGAAGAATCCTTCCGACCTGGCGGTTGGGAGCGGCGGCCCGCGAGACTCGACCCCGTACGACAGGAGGTTCTGTGAAGCTGATCCGACTCTGGTTGTCCGTCTCAGCCCTGGTGCTGCCGCTGGCCTGCGCGACGCCCTCGGCTCCCAAGGCGTCCCTGCCGCCGCCGACGCCGACGAAGCCGGCGCTCTCCCGCACCAACCCGAACATCATCGAAGAGGACGACCTGCACATCGTCGAGCGGTTCCCCAAGGCCGAGTACATCCGGATCGATGACCGGCACTTTCGGCACATGCTCATCCCGTCTCCGGTGGAGTTCTTCAAGGAAGACGACAAGTACTACTACGTCTACACGTACAAGCGGAACGCCGAGTCGGAGGCGATCGACAGGGCGCTGAAGGGGTCTCCGACTCCTCCGCCCACCACCCCGCTGCCTCCCCGGCCGGGGACGACGCCGATGGCGGCGGTCGCCGCCCCGACGCTTGCCGACTTCGAAGACATCTCCCCGCCGCATGTGGCGGGGCGGCTCCGGCTCGAGGAGGTCACAGCGTCGGGCCTGCCGACGAGTGGTCTCTGGCGCGCCTCCTTCGTCCTGGCCGACATGAACGGAGACCACATTCCGGACATCGTGGCGCCCCCCTCGCGTCTTGGAGAGTCGAGGCTCCATGTCTGGATCGGGGACGGGAAGGGACGCTTCTCCCCGTGGCCGCTGAACTTCTTCGAAGACGGCAAACCCAACCCAGACTTCTCGCTCGATTACGGGGCGGTCGCCGTCGGCGACATCGACGGGGACGGCCACCTCGACGTGGTGGCCGCATCGCACGGCGCCGGCGTCGTTTCGCTCTTCGGCGACGGGAAGGGGACGTTTCGGGTGGTGCGCCAGGGGCTCCCGACGCGGGATTTCTCCTCCCAGGCGATCGTCCTCGCCGACGCGGACGGAGACGGCAAGCTCGACATCATCGCCGCGACGGACAACGGCGGCCCGACGGACACCCATCAAGTCCGCGTCTATCTCTATCGCGGCGCCGCCGGCTGGCAGTACGAGCCGGACAGTTTCGTCGGCCTGTACTCCAACTCGCTTGCCGCGTGGGACTTCGACGGCGACGGCCGCAAGGACCTTCTCTCCGGAAGCCACTTCATCGGGGCCACGACGCTGCTCTGGAAGAACCTGGGCAACGGCCGTTTCGAGCCGGTGCGTTTTCCGGAGCTCGAGGTCTACTCGTACCACTTCGCGTCGGTGCCGGGGACCTGGGGAAAGGCGCGGCTTCCTGTCTTCGCCGACGCTTACTACATGATGACCAACGAGCCGGAGGTGGCCCGCGCCACCGGCATCACGCTCTACAGCGTCGAAAAGGGGAGCTGGACCCGCCACCGGGTCTGGCGGGAAAAATCGGGAAGGACCGCCCAGTACGCGCTCGCGATGGGGGATCTCGACGGCGACGGTCTCGACGACATCGTCTTTGGCGACAGCGAGAACGACCGGCTGAGAATCCTCTTCCAGAACCCGGACGGGACGTTCTCCGAGATGGAGACGAGCGAGGAGCCGAAACTCGATTCGCCGGCCCAGTGCATTCGACTCGCGGACCTGAACGGGGACGGCCATCTCGACATCGTCGTGTCGAAAACCGTGGCGTCTTACCGCCTGAACGATCGCGGGGGGTGGAACGTCTACCTGAATCGACGCTAGTGGCTGAGGACAGGCCGGTTACCCTTCCCCCCATGATCCCGGAGCATATTTTTCGCAATTTACCCTTGACAGCCGCTTCCGAAGGTCCGAAGATGCCTCTAAACCTACGGAGGATTCAAGGCTTCGGTATCGTAATCAAGGACTTCAAGGGTCTGAAAAAAATTGAAATACGGGAGGTGATGGGATCGCGCGAGGGAAGGAACTCAAGCGTGTTTTTTTCGCAGTTAACAGTAACGAGGAGATCTCAATGAAGAAAACCTTCCTGACGTGTATGGCAGTCCTTGCCTTACTCGCTATCGCGAGCGGCGCGGGCGCCATCACGTGTACGATTGATCAGCGTCCTGCTGCGACGCTGCTCATTCCTTATTTCCAGGCGACGTACAACGCCGACGGAACGGTGCTGAACACGGGCGCGAGCGCTTCGGATACGCTCGTGACGATCGGCAACGCCTCCTCGGCGCCCATGCTCGCTCACGTCTCCGTGTGGAACGAGAGGACCGAGCTCGTTCTCGACTTCAACATCGCGTTGACCGGATTCGACATCCAGTCGTTCTCGGTGGCGCAGGTTCTGCGCGGCTTCCTCCCGGTGACGCCGATCAACCAGAACCACGTGTCCGAGGTCAAGGACTCCAACCAGGTGACGATCAACGGCGACGTGTGCCAGAAGAACGGCAGCGCTCCGGTGTATCCGGCGGCCGGCGGCTATCTGCGCGCCAGACCGCAGTTCCCGGCCAACGCCCTCTTCGACAACACGGCCGCAACTGTGGCGTATCCGCCGGGACCGTTCCCGTCCGCGTTCCTCTTCCAGGTCCTGGACTCGCTCGATACGACCAAGGACACCTTCACGTGCGGCGGCGAGGACGGCGTGATCACGAACCCGATCCACGGGTACATCACGATCGACCACGCGAACTACTGCACGCTCTCCAACCCGAACGACTCGGCCTACTACGTTCAGGACGCGATCGGAATGGAGAACAACCTGTTCGGCGACTACATCTACACCTCGGGCGCGGGCGTCGGCACGCGCGGTTTCCCGGCTGTCGCGATCGAGGCGGATCCTTCCCTGTCTGACACGACCGCTTTGACCTCGGCGGCGATCACCGGAGTGCCCGGACGGCGTACGTTCTATCGCCGCTACGTGCACACGGCCGATGCCCTCGGCTGCACCAACACGACCGGTGGCGGCTTCATCGCTCCGCCGGCCTTCGACTGCGGCGGCGGCGACCAGCGCGAGCCCCTGGGCCTCAAGTACGCGGCCCGTTGGTTCGACGGCACGACGCCTCCCCCGGGAGCGGCAGCGTCGGCGACGACTTCCTTCTTCAACGTGTGGCGCGGATCGGCCGGCAACAGCAGCCTCGTCGGTGGTCACGAGGACCTGCTCGGACAGCCCGTCGGCAAGTGCAACACCTCGGAGACCGAAGTGGCCCTGGCTTTCTACGACGAAGACGAGAACACGGTCAGCGTCGGTTGCACGGTTTCGCCGTGCGGCACGCCTCCGACGTTCAACTTCCCGCTGGAGACTCAGCGCACATCGATCATCGGGTTCCCGCATCCGGCGTGGCCGGCTGGCTGGGTCAGCATGGAGTTCTTCAACTCGGGCGGGCCTTTCGGTGGTGCTTTGGATCAGGCGTACGTGACGTACGACTTCCAGGGCGCGGCCGCGTTCTTGTCGGCCGGCGTGCCGGCGGCCCAGCTCGATCCGACGAACTGCCAGCCCCTGCTGGTGCCCTGCGTCTCGGCGGGTGGACCGCCTCTGTGCTTCGGAACGAATCCCACCGCGAACGGCGTGACGGTGACGACACCGGTCATTCCGCTGCTCGTGGGCACGGGTCCGGCGTAATCGTTTCTCTCGAGTGGGCGGGACGAAAGTCCCGCCCACTCTTCTTTTGATCGGTCGGAAGGCCTTCTCGTTTCAGCCAACTCTCAAGGTAAAGGAAGAGCTGATCGGACTCCAGCCAGCCTGATTTCAGATCCCCAGTTCTCATGACAGCAACGACGGCTAGGAATCTGAAATCCGGTTTCGGAGCAAACAACCAAGTAACCGTGTGCGCCCACCAGGGCAAATCCCAGGAGGAACCCTCTCCCATGAACGTCTTTCGTCGCTCCCGATCGATGACCCTTCTTCGTGCCTTACAGACGACCGCCGCCGGACTACTGTTCTTTTTGCCGACAGTTTTGTCGGCGCAGTCGGTTCCGGTCAACACCGCTGGCATCGTCGGCGTCACGTCGGGAGTCCCGCCGATATACACGGGGCAGTACGTTCTCCAGATGACGGAGTACGGGTTCTTCTGGCTGGACACCACGGCGCTCGCCGGCGGGCACGTCCAGGCGGTCTCCAAGTGCGTTTCCGGTTTCCCTCCCTCCGACACCGGCATCTACGTCCTGGCCGACTGCAACACGATTTCGAACGTCTCCGCCTCCGGCACGCTCGCGGTGGTTCGGATGACCTCGGGACAGTGCGGCGCCCAGAGCCACGGGTGCGGCGGAATCCGCGATGACGGCCACTGGCGCTTCACGTTCGGTCTGGGATCGTGGGACTACAAGGGCGACCTCGGCGAGATTCCCGATTCCACCCAGACCGTCGACCCGCTCGGCAGGACGTGGCAAATCCGGCCGACCGATGGCACCCTCCGGTACTTCAGCTGGAACGTGGTCGCCGGCGCGGTGACGGCCACACCCACCGCCACGCCGACCCCGGCTTTCACTCCGACTCCCACGGCGACGCCGACACCGGGACCGGGCTTCCGGGCGACGAACCTGTCGGCGCAACTGCGCAGCGACTCCGTCAACTACTACGGGGACAAGTGGCAGCTTCAGGACACATCCAATCCGAGCCCCACCCGGACAGACTGGGACCTCAACTACGTCGCGCCGTTCCACTCGGACGAAGGCGGAACTCCGGGTGCTCCGGACAACGAGGGAACGGTCAACGGTTACTTTCCGTGCGACCCGAGCGGCACCACACAAGGGAATTTCCATACCGGCAGTCTCTGCATGCAGAGTCTCGGGCAAACGAACCCTCCCACCACCAACAGCTACCGGTTCGCCCTGTTGAGCAGCGTGGCCGCTTCAGAGCTCGCATCCGGGCCGCTGCAGGTCGTCTGTCCGCAGGTGGGCATCGTGGGGTACACCGGTTTCAGCGGCACCTGCGTGAAGAGCGGCGGAACGCTGACTGTTGTCACAGGCGGCAGCGCGGACGCAAGCCCTTCAAAGGCCAACCTCCAGGACGCGGTCTTCGATTGGAGTTTCACAGGTCCCTCTCCGATCCACGTCGCGACCAAGATCGCCCCGGTCCCGGCGGGGACGACCGGCTTCACGCTGACGATCACCCTCCCGGGCGGTTATACGACGACCGCTTCCGGATCGGTCACCATCGTGGCCTCGGTCCCGCAGGTGGGCATTTTCACCGACGCGGCTGCGACCCAAGTACCGGGTTTCTTCGGAGGAGCTTACCAACTGACAGCAGGGACGACCTACTATCTGAAGGACGTCGAATCCGTTCCGCCTCCTTCGGTCCAGTTCTTCCTCACCAATAGCAGCGGCGATGTTTCGCTCGGTTCGGCGGCAGGTTCCAGCGCTTTGAGTTGGACGCCTGCCGCCGGCTGTGTATCAGGCTGCTCGATCAAGGCCATGGTCGGTACGGTTTCGAGTCCGAGTGTGCCGGTCACCATCTCCTTTTTGTCGGCGACGCCCGTTCCGACGCCGGTTCCGACCGCGACGCCTCCGGGCGGCGGCGGCGGCTCGGTAACGGTCACGGTGGCGGGTCCCGGATCGGGATCGAGAAGTGTCCCGCTCTCCTTCACGGCGAGCGCCAGCGGCGGCAGCGGCGGATACAGCTACGGCTGGAACTGCTCCTACGTTCCGAGCTTCCCTTCCTTCACTCCCGGCGGCTCGGCGACGACCTGCAGCTATGCGACCGCGGGCACCTACACCGTCGCGGTCCAGGTCTCGGACTCGCTCAGGAACTCCGCGGTGAACTTCGCCTCCGTGACGATCACGGGACTGCCGGCGCCTTCGATCCTGTACTCGGTGACGGGGCCGACGGTCGGTCCCACCCTGGGCGGCGGCTTCACCGCGAGCAACGGCTCGCCCATCACGTTCTCTTCCAACGAGACGAACGCCGCCGGCTACTCATGGGACTTCCGGGATGGGACCACCGCGACGACGCGGGTCTTCACCAAGACGTTCACGGCGGCGGGCTCGTACTCGGTGCACCTGACGGTCACGGGCGACGAGACGAACACGTCCGGCTCGGCGTCGGTCACGATCCCGATGAGCATCACGGGGCCGCCTCCGCCTTCGACCGCCTACACGGTCTCGGGCGCCACGCAGACCGGCACGAACGCTTACACGACGGAAGCCGGCAGAGCCATCACGTTCACGGCCAGCGCGACGCAGGCGTCGGCCTTTTCCTGGGATTTCGGAGACTCGACTTCGGCGACCGGGAGATCCGTTACGAAGAGCTTCAGCGCCGCGGGCTCGCGCACGGTGCGCCTGACCGTGACGGGCGACGGCACGAACACCGTGGGGACGGCCAACGTGGATCTCGCGATGGCCATCACGCCGCCGAGCTTCCGGGCCATGATCGTTCCGGGCGCCGCGCACCTGGACGACGGAACGACGACCTGGGGCACCGACGTCTCGATCACCAACAGCGGGGCGGCTTCCATGAACATCGGTCTCGCGTTCGTGCCGCTCATGTCGGACTCCACCGCGCCTTCGTCGCTCGATCTGACGCAGTTGGACTACGGAACGCCGGTCGCGCTCGCGTCCGGCTCCTCTCTGTCCATCAACGACGTGATCGCTTTCCTGAACGGCGGGTTCAACAAGGGAACCGTCGTCATCAAGTACACGCCGGGCACCCGGGCCCCCCTGGTTTCGGCGCGCGTCTACTTCCAGCCCAAGGTGAATCCGGGCAACGTCTCCTATGGGTCGGGGATCCCCGCCTACGAGGTGGACGGCAGCGGGAGGGTCTCGCCGCAGGGATTCGTCTCCGCTTCGCTCGCGACGCCGCCGAGCGGCGCGGGGACCGAGTCGGAGACGGCGGCGACGGACCTCTCGCTCCTCGTCTCGATGACCGGCACCGGTTCCGGGACGGTGACGAGCGATCCCGCCGGGATCAGCTGTCCACCGACGTGCTCGGGCAATTTCCCCGCCGGGACCTCCGTCCTGCTGTCCGGAACGGCGTCACCGGGCTCGACGTTCTACGGGTTCTCCGGCTGCGATTCCTCTCTATTCGGCCAGTGCCAGGTCTCGATGTTCGCGGGCAAGAGCGTGACGGCGAGATTCGACAGCTCGGGCCCGGCGCCCACGCCGACGCCCGGCCCGACGAACCGCAACCTCACGGTGACCCGGGGCGGAGCCGGCTCCGGAACCGTCTCGAGCGCTCCGGCCGGAATCAGTTGCGGCGCGACCTGCAACGCCTCTTTCCCGCTGGGAACCGCCGTGACGCTGACGGCATCCCCCGACACCGGCGCCAGCTTCTCGGGGTGGAGCGGAGCGTGCTCGGGCACGGGCACCTGCCTGGTGACGATGTCGGCTGACCAGGCCGTCACGGCCACGTTCGCTTCGACTCCGGCGCCGCCGCCCCCTTCTGGCGACCAGTACCTGATCGGACTACGGTCCGACCCGAGATACCGATTTGTCGTCACCCTTTTCAACGCCGGTGGGGGTCAGGGCAATTTCGAGCTGCGGGCGACCGACGATCAGGGGACCCCTGTCTCGATCCTGGATGCCTCCGGCGGCCTGGTGGCCTCACGGAAGTTCAACAACCTCGGGCCCTACCAGCAGACCTACCTCAGGGACAGCGATCTTGGCCTGGACGACGGCAAGCACTATGTCTTGAAGGCAACGACGACGAAGGGAACGCTGCTTGCCTTCGGCACGGCGCTCGACAGGCAGACTCTCGACCTCGTGCAAATCAGCGACGACAGCCAGGTCTCGGCCGCCGAGGATGGGATCGTCTCCTACTGGGTCGCGGGCGTCTCCCGCTTTGACACCGCGTACGCGGCGCACTGGCGCACCGACCTGCGGATCTTCAATCGCGGTTCGAAGTCCCGGAACCTCTCCTTCCAGTACTCGTTCACCGCCGACGGTGTCACGGAGCACGTGGCGCAGGTCGCGAATCTCACGATCGCCGCCGGCCAGCTGCTCACCTATGACGACGTCGTCGCTGCGCTCCTGGCGAGGGACACGAGAGTGGACCTGACCGGAAGCAACGCGGGCATCCTCCGCATCTTCTATCCCGAGGACGACGAGTCCGCGACACGACCGCTTGTCGTCGGGTCGCGCAATTACGACGATGAGCTGTCCGGAACCTCGGGCTCCCAGCTCGCCGTGTACACCGGAGCGCAGGCGGGCGGGGCTTCCCAGCCCCTTTTCCTGACGGGCGTCGAAGACAGCGACCGGTACGCTTCGCGGATCGGCGTCTTCACGATGGATCCGGGTCCGGTGACCGGACGGATCGTCGCCGTCGGGCCGGACGGTTCGGAGGTGGGCTCGGCCGGGTTCACGCTCGGCGGATCGAGCCCGCACTATGGCCAGCTCTCGCTCACCGATCCGAACCTGCACTTCAACAACCCCGGCAAGCCGGTCTCGATTCGATTCGATCAGCTGAGCGGAGGGCGCGTGGGGGCCTATGCGTTCACGGTGGACAAGGTGACCCTCGACACGAATTTCATCCAGGCGCTGCCGCAGAACTGACCGCTCCTTCTTCCTGAGAGAAAGGCCCCGGCTCCGGCCGGGGCCTTTTGTTTCCGGCCCTCCGCGGCCGACGAATGGAGTCCCGTGTCCGTAGAAACAGGCGCTAGAATGGCCGGGTCATTGCAATGAATTCGCTTCTCGCATGAGCAACTTGCCGTCCTTCGCCTCCCGAGGCGCCTCCGCCGCCTCCGCCGTCGTCGAGGCCGAGACGGTGGTCTCTCCCTACCTCCACAACCGGGGAAGGGTCCTCTACAACCCCGCGACCGGCGTCTCCATCCGGAAGGACGGAGAGGAGTACCTCGCGCTCTCCCGGATCGAGCAGGGCCTGCCCGTCGAGCCGGGGTCCGCGGCGCTCGAGCACCTGCGGGCGGCCCGGTTCCTGATCGACGACCTCGACTCCGAGACCCGGCGCTCGCACCTGCTCTTCCTGTCGCTCGAGACGTGCACCGCATGCAACCACCGGTGCCCCTTCTGCCCGGTGTCGGTGGATCCCCGCGAGAAGGAGGTCATGAGCCAGGAGCTCTTCGAGTCCATCGTCGACCAGACGGTCGAGGCGGGAGGGAAGGGCGTCGTCGTTTTCCTCTCCAACTACAACGAGCCGACGATCGATCCGCTCTTCGAGGAGAGATGCCGCGCGCTCTTCCAACGGGGCCTGCCCGTCTCGATCCTGACGAACGCGTCGCAGTTCACGCCGGATCGGGCGCGGCGGCTGGCGGGTGCGGGCCGATTCCGCTACATCGGCATCAACCTGCCGACTCTCGACCCGGAGCGCTACCAGAAGCTCCACGGCACGAAGGACCTCGCTCGGGTGATCGCGAACATCGAGGCGATGCGCGGCAGCGAGCTCGCCGAGGAGACCGTGATCGTCGTCCTGGGAGACGAGGACGAGGACCACCGCCGGGACGTCGAGCAGATCCGGGAGAAGTTCGAGCCGATGGGGTGGACTGTGAAACCCTTCCGCATCCGGAGCCGCCCGGCGAGCGGCACGTTCGTGCCCGAGCCGCCGCGCGAAAAAGAAGCTGCGCGGTTGCGAGCTGATGGGCTCGCGCCCGTTCGAGCACCTGCACGTGACTGCGACCGCCAAGGCGGTGCTCTGCTGCCAGGACTACTACGAGCGGCTCGTCGTGGGCGACCTGAAGACGCAGACCGTGGCGGAGGTGCTGGGAGGCGACGTCATGGCGCGGCTGCGCCGCTGGACCTATGGCGTCGAAGAGGCCCCGGCCGACTTCCTCTGCCGCCGTTGCGAATTCGCTCTCGGGGAGTGAGAAGAGAATTGTGAATGGCGAGTTGTGAATTGTGAATCCGACGGGCTCGAGCTTCTTCGCCACATTCACCATTCACAATTCTCAACTCACAATTTCTCCGTATGACTGAGATCGCTGTCCAGGCCGACAAGATCTCTAAGACCTATCGGCTCTACGACTCTCCGGCGGACCGGCTGAAGGAGCTGATCCTGAGGCGACCGCGGCATCGCGGGTTCCAGGCGCTGACCGACGTGTCGTTCGAGCTCGCCCGGGCGAAGGCGCTCGGGTTGATCGGCGAAAACGGCGCGGGGAAGTCCACGCTGCTCAAGATCGTGGCCGGGACGACGCAGCCGACCTCCGGATCGATCGAGCGGCGCGGCGTCGTGGCCTCGATCCTCGAGCTCGGCATGGGATTTCATCCCGAGTTCACCGGGAGAGAGAACGCCCGGATGAATGCCGCGCTGCTCGGGCTGACCGGCCCGGAGATCCGGCGGCGCCTGCCGGAGATCCGCGATTTCGCGGAGCTCGGCGACTTCTTCGACCGGCCCGTGCGGACCTACTCCTCGGGCATGGCGCTGCGGCTCGCGTTTTCGGTGGCGACGCACGCGGAGGCCGACGTCCTGATCGTGGACGAGGCGCTCGCCGTGGGGGACGGATACTTCCAGAAGAAATCCGTCGACCGGATCACGGAGTTCCAAAAACGCGGCGGGACGCTTCTCTTCTGTTCTCACGCGCTTTACTACATCGCGCTTCTCTGCGAGCGGGCGATCTGGTTGAAGCAGGGGATCGTGGCGGCGGCGGGGCCCGCGCTCACGGTGGTCCGGGCGTACGAGGAGTTCCTCCAGGAGAAGGAGCGCCGGCGGGCCCCGGAGACCGAGCGCCCGGCCGAGTCCGCTGCGTTGACCAACGGAAGGCGTCCCGCGCGCTTCACGGAAGTCCTGGTGCACGATGGGTCGGGGTATCCGCGGGCGGAGTTCGCCGCCGGCGAGACGGTCGCGGTGGACCTCGCGTTCGAGACGGAGGATCCCGGACTGGCGTTCCAGCTGCGCGTGGGCGCCGACCGGGAGGACGGCCTTCAGGCCTTTGCCGTGGACACGCGGGAGGAGCCGTGGGCCCCTCTCACGGGGCGGCGCCGCTACCGGGTGCGGCTCGTCTTTCCCGAGCTGCCGATCGTCCAGGGAGAGTTCCGTCTCTATGCCTTTCTCGGCGATGAGAGCGCGCTCCACCTGCACGACTTGAAGGTCTTGAAGCCCGGGTTCCGGTTCGTCGCGCCGGACTATGCCGTGGGTCTCCTGCGACCGAGGCACGTCTGGAGCGTCGCCGACGAGGATTCCGTCGAGGAGATGCCGGCCGGGCGTTCCGCTGCCGGAACTTGAAGAACGCGCTCGCGTTTCTCCGACGGTCCGATCCTCCGGACTACGGCCGCCGTCTCTCGCGCCTGCGCTGGATGCGGGGAATCCCCGCGGAGATGGTGTCAGACCTTTCAGGGGACGCGCCCGCCCGCGAGGCGTTCGCCGGAGCGCCGGCGTGGGTTGTCGTGATGGAAGAGACCGCGCTTCCCGCGGCCATGACCCGGTTCCCGGTTCCGGGACCGGAGCGCGTGCTCGTGGCCGCGACGGAGGCGGAAACCGGGGCGCAGACTCTCCGGGAGCTCGAGGTGATCGCGCCCCAGCGCTCGACCTCGGCCGAAGCGGCGTCTGCGCCCGCCGCGATCTGCTTTCGCCCCGCCGACTTTCCGGCAACGCCGGAAGAGACGGTCGCGGAATACCTCGCGCGTTTGCGCGCGCGCGCCGACCGGAGGCAAGGTGACCCCGACTTACGCGCCTTCCGCCTCGAGGACGCGCCCGGAGAGGAGCGGCCCGAGCTGACGCGGCACGTCCCTCCCGGCGCCCGCCGTGTGCTCGAGGGGGACGCTTCGAGGGTGCTCGATGGCCTCGCGCACGGCGGCGAGCCGTTCGACGCGTTTCTCTTCGCCGGGGTTCTCGAGAACCTCGAGGATCCGGCGGGGTTGCTTCTGCGGGCCCGCTCGCGCGCCGCTGCCGGCGCGACGCTGATCGCGAGCGTCCCCAACGCCGGCTCCCTCTCGTTCGTTCGGGATCTCGTGCTCGGCCGCTTCGACCCGGCGGCGTCGGGACTGGCGCAAGCGAGCCGCCTGCGCTGGTTCACGAAGGCCTCGCTCGCCGAGATGCTCGAGGAAGCGGGTTGGCGCGTCGTCTCGATCGAACCATGGAAGCGATCTCCCGCTCCCCGGTCCGAAGAGTTTCTCGAGCGCCTGTCGGCGTTGCCGGGCCTCGATCGGGCGAGCCTCGAGGCGTCTCGATGGATCGCCGTCGCGGTCCCCGCCGTGAGCCCGGCGGAGGCCGTGACCGTCACGTCCGTTGCCGATGACCCGATCACCCGATCACCCGATCGGCCGATGCTTCGCATCGCCTATCTCCTCGAATCCACGGAAGTCTCGGGGGGAGTGAAGGTCGTGCTCCAGCAGGCCGAAGCGCTCGCGCGGCGCGGACATCGGGTAGCGGTCGTCTCGCCGCGAGCGCAGCCGGGGTGGTTCCCGATGTCGCGGGCCCGGTTCGAGCGCTCTTCGTTTCGCGAATCGCGGGAGCTCGCGGAAGCGGACATCCGCGTCGCCACGTTCTGGACGACCGTGGCTCCGGCCATGGACGGCGCGCGCGGTCCCGTCTTTCATCTTTGCCAGGGGTATGAGGGAGCCTTCAGCTTCTACGCCCACCAACGAGAGGAAATTGAGGCCGCGTACGCAATGCCGACGCGCAAGCTCGCGATCTCGAAGACGCTCGCCTCCAGGCTCGAGGGCCTCGGGTTTGGTCCGGCCGAGAACGTCGGGCAATGCTTCGACGCGGGGGAGTTCCGGCCCGCTTCGGAGATGCGCGCGTCACCGACCATCCCCGCCCTTCTCCTGGTCGGCCCTTACGAGGCTGACGTGAAGGGGATCGGCATCGGTCTCGAGGCCTTGCGCATCTGGCGCGAGCGCGGGGGAGTCTTCCGGCTGCGGCGGATCTCGACCCAGCCGATCACGGACGAGGAGAGGGCGGCCGCGCTGCCGGGCGAGTACCACCACGACCTCCCGCCGCGGCGGATGCCTTTCGCGTATCGCGCTTGCGATGTCTTCCTCGGGCCGAACCGGGCCGAAGAGGGATTCGGACTGCCGGCGCTCGAGGCGCTCGCCTCGGGCCTGCCGTGCCTTCTCTCCAATACGCCCGGCCACCGGGAGATCGCGGGAGAGGCGGCCTGGTACTTCTCGGACGGCGACGCTGTGTCGATGGCCGCGGCGCTCCCGGACCTCACGACCTCGGAGGCGCGCGCGCGGGCACGGAGTGAGGGCCCTCGAGCGGCCTCGCGGTTCGACACGGGACGCGTCGCCGCCAGTCTCGAGTCCGCCTTCGAGCGTCGCGCTCGCCGGGGAACCGGCTCGGAGCGCATGACGCCGGACGTCTCCGCCATCGTCGTCAGCCACCGCAGCGCGGCGGAGGCGGCGCGGTGCATCGCCTCGCTCTCGAAATCCTTCGCCGAAGAAGGGATCGCGGGAGAGGTCGTCCTCGTGGACTGCGGCTCGGGAGAAGGGGAGCAAGCGACGCTGCGCGGCATTCCGGCGGACCTTCACGTGCTCCTTCCGGAAAACCGCGGGTACTCGGGCGGCGTCAACGCCGGCCTCGCTCGCGCTGGAGGAGCGAGACTCCTCTTGAGCAACGCCGACGTCGTCTTCTCGGCCGGCTCGGTCGGCAGGCTTCTCGGGGCGATCGCGGATCCGCGCGTCGGGGCGGCGGGGCCGCTCTCGGCCTGGGACGCGGAGGGCCGCCTGCGGCTCCCGCCCGGCCACGCTCCCGGCCTCTTTCGCGACGCCGCGCAGCTGCTCGCCGGGCTCTTCCCGGCGCTCGACGGGAGGCGCTTCGCCGCCTTCGCGCGCGAGACGTCGCGGCTCTGGGAGCGCGGCGGCCGCGTGCGCCACCTTTCGGGCGCCGTGCTCGCCGGCGCGCCGCGACGTCTTCGACGCTGCGGGCCGGTTCGACGAGCGATTCCCGTTCGAGTACGAAGAAACCGAATGGGAAGACCGGGTCCGCTCGAAGGGATTCGATCTGCTCTTCGTTCCGCAGGCTCGCGTCCGCCACCTCTGGGCGGTGAGCTCCTCGCGAAACCCGGAGACCGCCGCGCGCCGCGCCGCCTCCGAGAGACTCTACCGGCTCCGGCGGTACGGCCGGGCCGCGACGGCGATGCTCGAGAGAGCCGCGCGGCTGCCGCGCTCCGGCCCCTCCGTGGCCGGCCTTTCCGAACTCCGCTTCACGGCCCGGGCGGGCGCCGCCGTCGCCCTCTCGCCGAATCCCTCCGGGTTCCCGTTCGTGGTCTGCGACCTCTCCCGGGACTTTGTCCTGCCCGATGAGGTCCGGTCCGGCCTGCCTCCCGGTCCCTGGTACGCCACCGTGTTTCGGATGTCCGACGGCCGTCCCCTCGAGCGATTCGGCTGGGAACGTCCGGCGTGAGCTTCGAGATCCGGGAGGCGACGGCGCGGGACGCGCCGGAGATCCGGCGGCTCTTCGAGCGCGTCTTCGGCAAGAAGTTATCCGCGGAGGAATGGGAATGGAAGTTCGCGCGCAACCCGGACGGCTGGTTCGGAACCGTGGCGGTCCTGGGCGGAGAAATCGTCGGCAACTATGCCGGCTGGGCGATGCGATTCCGGATCGGCGGGGGGGAGAGACTCGTCTACGCCGTGGGGGACGTCGCCACGGATCCTGCGGCGCGGAGGATCGGCGGCCGCGGCGGCGTCTATCGAAGAATGGCGAGCGCGTTCTTCGAGGCGGTCGCGTCCCGCGGCGTCCCGTTCTGCTTCGGGTTTCCCAACGCTCGGGCGCTTGAGATCAGCAATCGTCTCGTCGGGACGCGAACCGTCTTTCCGATCCGCGAGAGGCACGTCCCCTGCGAATCGTTTCCTCCGGCGCCTCCGGACGCGGCCGCCGGAGACTTCGTGAGCGAAGCTTTCGATCCCCTCTGGTCCGCCGCCTCGCGCCATTTGCCGTATGCGGCCGTGCGCGACCGCGCCAGGGCGAACTGGAGATTTCACGCGCGGCCGACCCGCTACTACCGGATGGTCTGGCGAGAAGAAGGCGGGCGGCTTCGCGCCTGGGCGGCGCTGTCGGTCGAGGGGGAACAGGCGCTCGTAGCGGACTTCCTCTCCGAGGCCGAGGATGGAAGCGATCTGCTCGCGCTCTTCGCGGCGGCCGCGGCGGAGGCGAGCCGTCTGGGCGCGCGGCGGCTGGTCTTCTGGGAAACGCCGGGCGGTCCGGGGGCCTCGGCGATCGGGAGGCTCGGAGGAGAGATCCGCGACGCGGGCTACTCGTTCGTCGTGCGCTCGTTCGACGACCCGCTCGTGGAACGATTCGCGCGGCACTCGCACTTCATGCCGGCTCTCTACGACGTCGTCTGAGCCGTGAGGAGCGCGGACCGGAAACGGATAAACTCCGGGCACGGAGACAATGCGACACGGCGACTTGATCGATGGATGAAGCGTCCCTGATTCCGTACCGGGCGACGGACCTTTCGGCCGCGCGCATCCTCGTGCTCGCCGCGCACCCGGACGACGAGATCCTCGGGGCGGGCGGGACGCTCGCGTTGAATGCCGCGGACGCGGAAGAGGTCCGGATCTGGATCGCGACCGACGGCACCCGCCAGGAGGGCGCCGGGCCCGCGGGCGATTACGCAGAGATGCGCCGCGAGGAATCGCGCCACGCGGCGAAGGCCCTTGGGCTGGAAGCTCCCCGGTTTGGATCGCTTCCGGACCGCGAGCTCTCCGGCAACGCCGCCGCCCTGGCCGCGGCGCTCGACGCGCTCATCGAGGAATTCCGGCCCGACCTCGTCTTCTGCCCGTCCCCCGTCGAGGTCCATCCCGATCACCGGGCTCTCGCCGAGGCGCTCTACGAGAAGCTCGCGGCGTCGCGCCCGGGCGACCCGGACCACGACCGCCTGCGGTTCCTCCGCCTGGCCTTCTACGAGATCTCCCATCCGCTCCTTCCCGACACGCTCGTGGATATCTCGAGCGTCTCGCGGGTCAAAGAAGACGCGATGGCGTCCTACGCCTCGCAGCAGGCGGTGCGCGATTACGCGGGCGCGATCGGCGGCTTGAACGCCTACCGGAGGCTCACTCTCGAGGGAGAGGGACCGGTCGAGGCGTTTCGCGTCGTGGACTACCCGGAGGCTTCGACTCGCTCGCTCGAGGAGTTTCGCCGGGCGATCGGGCCCGCATTGATCCGGCCGGGAGAGCGCGGCGAGGCGCCGGTCTCCATCGTCATCCGGACCCGGAACCGCCCGGCGCTCCTGCGCGAGGCGCTGGAGAGCCTCCGCGGCCAGACCGCGCGGCCGGCGCAGGTCGTCGTCGTCAACGACGGCGGGGCCTCCGTCGGAGAGCTGCGCGACGCCTTCCGCGGCGCGTTCGAGCTGACGCTCGCGGAGATGCCGGAACGGGGCGGCCGCTCCCAGGCGGCCAACCGGGGCGTCTCGCTGGCGACCCGGGAGCTCGTCACGTTTCTGGACGACGACGATCTCTGCTATCCCGACCATCTCGATCGCCTCCTGCGGGCGCATCGAAGCGGCCCAGAGCCGGTCGTCTATTCCGACGCCGTGACCGTGGTCTACCGGCGACGCGAGGAATCCTGGGAGCCGCTGCACCGGACGCTCCAGTACTCGCTCGACTTCGATCCCGACTACCTGCTGCTGGCCAACTACATTCCGATTCACACCCTGCTCCTGCCGCGCGCGCTCTCGACCGCGGTCGGAGGCTTCGACCCGAAGCTCGAGTACTCGGAGGATTGGGATTTCCTGATCCGCCTCTCCTTCGAGACCGCCTTTCGCCACGTGCGCGCCGTGACGTGCGAGTACCGCGTGTTCGAGGGGTCGGACGCAGATCCGCTCCACGTCCCCGCGGGGGAGGCGGCGTTCCAGCGGGCCCGCTCCGAGATCTATTCGCGTTACGCCGGCCGGCGCACCGAGGAGGGGCTCGCGCGCGCCTTCGACCGGCTGCGCGCGCAGATCGCGTTCTCCAACGAGCGGGACGGCGCCTCGCAGGGGGAGCTGCGCTATCAGCGCGAGAGCCACCGGCGCCTGAACGCGATGCTCGCGCGAACCGAGCGCGGCGCGGCGCGGCTCGGCGCGGAGCTCTCCGCCGAGCGGCAGCGGGGGGAGGAACTCGAGCGGCAGTTGGCTCTGGAGGTCGGACCTCTCAAGGCCGAAAGGGAGCGGCTTCTCGCGGAGAACGAGCTCGTTCATGGGCGCGTCGCGGAGCTCTTCGCGAGCAACGAGGAATACCACCGCCAGATCGCGCAGGCCCAGGCGGAGGTCCGGCGCCTCGACGGGATCCTCTCGCAGATCTACCGCTCGCGCACCTGGAAGCTGCATCTCCTTCTCGAGCGGCTGCGCGGGCGGTCCTCGTGAGCGTTTTCACGCGGTGACGCGCCGGGTCGTGGTCCTGGCTCCCGAGCCCATCCGGCCGCGGATGGCGGGAATGGGCATTCGCGCGCTGGAGCTCGCGCGGGCGCTCCGCGGAGAATTCGACGTGCGGCTGCTCGTCGCCAACGACGTCGCCGAAGCGGCGAGCGCCGCCGGAGACCTTCCCGTCGTCGCGGCGCCGCCGGGAGGACTCGCGGCGGCGGCCGTCAACGCCGATGCCGCCGTCGTCTCCGGCCATGCCGCCAACTGGTGGTTCCACCAGATTCCCGGCGTCCCGGTCGCGGCGGACCTGTACGATCCCTTCTTCGTCGAGAACCTCCACTACGCTTCGACTCTGGGGGAAGGCACGGCGGTGCACGACCGTGCGACGCTCGATCTCGCGCTCGACCGGGCCGATTTCTTTCTCTGCGCCTCCCCGGAGCAGCGCCTCTTCTATGCCGGCGCGCTCTACTCGCGAGGCCGCATCGGTCCCTCGAACTTTCCGTCGGACCCGACGCTTTCGGGACTCCTGGCGACCGTGCCGTTCGGCGTGCCGGCGGAGCTCGCTGCAGGGGACCGGGCCGCGGGACGCCGGTTATTAGGTGCTCCGCCCGAGGGTCCGCTCGCGCTGTTTGGAGGGATCTACGACTGGTACGAGCCGGATGTGCTGCTCGAGGCGTGGCCGGGAGTTCTGCGCCGCTCTCCCGACGCGAAGCTCGTCTTCTTCGAGAACCCCAATCCGCAGACGACGCCGCAGCGCGTCTATGCCCGCACCCGCGAGCGCGCGCGCGGGATCGATCCGCAGGGGAAGTCCATTCTCTTCTCTCCCTGGCTTCCCTATGCCGCGCGTGCCGACCTTTATGCCGCGGTGGACCTGCTCGTCTCCATCTCCTCCGAAGGGCTCGAGCGGGATCTTGCTTTCCGCACGCGGCTGCTCGACGCCGCGTGGGGAGGCGTCCCGTCGATCTCCGTCGCGGGAGGACCGCTCGCGCGCCAGCTCGAGGAGGCCGGGGCGGGACGGCGGGTGGCGCGCACCGCGTCGGGGCTCGCGGACGCCGTCGCGCAGATGCTGACCGACTCGGCCGAGCGGCAGAAGGCGGCCGCGGCCGCGCGCCGCTTCGCGGCGGCCCGCGCCTGGTCCGCGGTCGCCGCGCCGCTCGCGGCGTGGTGCCGGGAAGCGCGCGTGGACCCGGGGCGCAATCCCCTTGCCTCCAGCGAGTCGCAACCTCTCTGGCGACGCCTCCGGAAGAAGGTGGTCGGTCGTAGGTGATCGGTGGTAGGGACCGAAGTGAATGATCGAGCGTTTCCCTACCACCTACCACCCAACACCTGATGCATTACTCTTCCCGCGAATGAATCGGCCCGATCTGTCGGTTATCGTCGTTCACCACAAGGGGCAGGCGCATCTGATCGAGGCGCTCGACGCACTGGCCGCGTCTTCTGGTCCGTCGTTCGAGACGATCCTCGTGGACAACACGGCCGGCGGTCCGCTCGAGGAAGTGCTCCGCCGGCACCCGAACCTGCGGCGCGTCGTCGCCGGAAGGAACGCGGGCTTCGCGGGGGGCTGCCGGCTGGGCGCGGAGGCGGCGCGCGCTCCACTGCTGGCCTTCGTCAACGACGACGCGGCCGTCCTCCCCGACGCCCTCGGCCACCTCGCGGCGGCGCTCTCAGGAGCGGCGTCGGACGTCGTCGCGGCGGCCGGCCGGCTGGTGGACGTCTCCGGCCGGAAGAACGATTTCTCGGATGGTTTTCTGACCTTCGACGGACATGCCTTTCAGCGGGACGTCGGGCGGCCCGTCGAGGGGCTCCCGGAATCGGCCCCGGGAGAGGAGCGGCTGTTCGCGTGCGGCGGCCTGATGTCCGTTCGGCGGGACGTCTTTCTCGAATCGGGCTTCGATGAGGATTACTTCGCGTACCTCGAGGACGTCGACTTCGGCTGGCGCCAGTGGATCTTCGGGCGCCGGATCATCGCCGAGCCCCGGGCCGTTGCGCGGCACAGAGGCGGCGCGACCGGCGAGGCGCTCGGTGTCTTCTCCCGCGGCTTCCTCATCGAGAAGAACGCCTTCGCGACCGCCTACAAGAACTTCGATGCGGAATACTTCCGCGACCTCATGCCGGCCGTGCTCGCGGCATTCGTGACGCGGATCGCGGAGATGCTCGACTCCCGCAACCCGGGCGCGGCGGAATTGAGACGTGACCCCTACGCGGCGAAGGAGTCGCGCGCCTCCTTCGCGCGGCGGCTCTTCGGCATCGGCGCCAGCGTTGCCGGCGAGCGGATCGCCGTCGATGATCCCCTGACGGTCGCCCAGCTCCGGGCGCTCCTCTGGATTCATCGAAACCACGCGGCGCTCGCCGCCAGGCGCCGGGCCGTTCAGGCGGCGCGCCGCCGGCCGGACGCCGAGATCTTCGGACGTTTTCCCTTGCGGCTCGTCCCGACATATCCGGGCGACGAGTGCTTCGATTCCGACTTCTTCCGGGAGTTCCTGTCCCGCGCGCCCGCCCTCGTTCGAACGACGCTCGCGGAGATCTTCGCTTGACGCCCTCCTTCTCCGTCGTCATCCCGACGTTCGAGCGACCCGACACGCTCCTCCGGGTCCTCGACGCGCTGGAACGCCAGACGGAGCCTCCCGACTTCGAAGTGATCGTTGTAGACGATGGCTCCCGCGATTCAACCCCGGAGCGGCTGCGCGCGCTCTCTCCCGGCTTATCCCCTGCGCTCCTTCCGGCAGAAGAACTCCGGGCCCGCGGCCGCCCGCAACCGCGGCGTGGAAGAGTCGAGGGGCCGCTCGATTCTCTTTCTGGGGGACGACACGGTCCCGGAGCCGGGACTCCTCGCGGCGCACGCCCGCGCGCACGCGGAGCCGCGCGCGCATCCGGTCGCCGTTCTCGGCTACACGACGTGGCCGAGCGACCGCCGCGTCTCCCCGTTCCTCCACCACATCAACGAGTACGGGCTCCAATTCGGCTACGGCCTGATCGAGAACCCGGAGTCCGTGCCTTTCAACTTTTTCTACACGTCGAACATCTCTCTTCCGCGCTCGCTCCTGCGCGACGCCGGCCTCTTCGATACGACGTTCCCTCACGCGGCGTGGGAGGACATCGAGATCGCGTACCGGATGATGCGGATGGGAATGAAGATCGTCTATCGGCCGGAGGCGGTGGCGCGGCATTACCACGACATTACGTTCGAGTCGTTTCGGCGCCGGCAGGAGAAGGCGGGGGAAGCGGCGGCGATCTTCTTCGAGAAGCACCCGGAGCTCGGAGATTTCCTCGCGGTGCCGCAGGCGTTGCAGTTCAAGGAGGAGGGGCGTGTCCGCAGGGGGCTCCTCTCGCGCTGGGCGTCGCTCTGCGAGCGGTGGGAGATTCCGGGCGGAAGGCGGGCCCTTGATCGGGTCCTGCAGAGGGACTATCTGCGCGGCTTGAGCCGGGCGCTGAGACGGCGCGGCATGCCCGGCGCCGCCGCATGACCGGGCGCCGCTCCGAGGGGACGCCGTGACCCTTCGAGAGGTCATCGGCTCCCGGCGACAGGCGTGGCCGCCTCCGTAAGCGCTTGATTCAGAATGAGTTGTTTGTGGCGCCGCAGAGGGCGACCTGGCGCTGGTCTTGCTCTTCATTACACGCGGGAGGCAACTGCTATGAAACGACTGAACAAGGCTCTTCTCCTGGCTCTCGGATTGACGCTGCTGCTTCCCGCGCTGATGCAAGCCGCTCCCGGCGGCCATGGCGGCGGCCACTTCGGCGGCCGGGGTCGCGTCTTCATCGGCGTGGGCGGCGGCTGGGGTTGGGGTTGGTGGGGTTGGCCCGGCTGGTACGGCCCCGGTTACGACGGCTACTACCGCCCCTACGCCTACGGTCCCGCGTCGCGATGGGGAGTGATCGACACCGACATCTCGCCGGAAGAGGCGCTCGTCTACCTGGACGGCAAGTACATCGGAACGGCCGACGACTTCGATGGCTATCCCGACTACCTCTACCTGAGGCCGGGCCACTACCGCATCGAGTTCCGGCTCGAAGGGTACGAGACGCTGGTGCGGGACGTGGACTCCCGCCCCGGGATGTCTCTGGACTTCAAGGACAAGCTCCGCAAGGTCCCGGGGGCGAAGCACTATGGCTCCTACGACACGCCCAAGCAGCAGGGAGAAGTGAACCGGTATTTCGGCAAGCGGCGCAACGCCGTCGAGCCGATGGATCCTTCGCAGGCTCCGGAGGCCTCCGTTCCCGAGGAGGGCGACGAGAATCCTCCGCCCGCCGAGGCCCCGCCCGCGGCCCGGCGTCCGCGCCGGGACCAGTCCGGTGACGATTGGCGCCGCGGCTCGGTCAGCGCGCAGCACGACTCCCGGACGCGCCTGCGTCTGACGATTCAGCCGTCTGACGCCGCCGTCTACGTGGACAACCGGTTCGTCGGAACGGCGGAGGAGGTCAATTCCCTCGAGCGCGGCATCGTCGTCTCGGCCGGAAAGCACACGGTGACCGTTTCCCGGCCGGGCTTCAGGGACCGCAGCATGGACGTCAACGTCGAATCGGGAGACACCGGGAAAGTGGAGCTCTCCCTCGAGCACTGAAAGGATCGTCGAGCCAGTTCCGATCGCCGGCATCGCGCCTCTGCGCGGTGCCGGCGTTCTTGTCTGCGCGCGATCGAAGCCGGCGGCGAACTACGATCCCATGAGCTCGAGCAACACCGACTCGTAGTGCAGGCGCTTGTTGCCGCGCCGGTTGTCGGCCGGAGCATCCGACGATTTCAGGGCGGCGCGGGCGAGTGCCTCGGGAGTCCGGAGCCGGGCCAGTTCGTGGATCCCGGCAGCGACCGCGCGATGGCGCAGGAGCTCGCTCGAAACACCCGAAGCAACTGCGGCGTCGGCGAGCAGCTCCGAGAAAACGCGCGCCCTTCGAGGCTCGGAAGACGCAAGCGCCTCGGCGAGAAGGAGGAGCGGCGCCGCCCGGCACTGTGAGATTCCGGTTCGCAGCGCGAGCAGGATGTCCTCGCGCCACTTCCGATACTGCTCGAGGAGGACCCGCGCCTCCTCGTCGGCGGCCGGCTCCAGCGTCGCCAGCTCCGCCGCGTCTTTTTCCGAGAATCCTCGCGCCACCCACTCCGCCGCGCGTTCGGCGCGGGCCTGCCGTGAAAGCGCGACCGCCACGCACCGCGAGCAGATCGTTGGCAGGAGTGCCTCGGGGCGCGCGGTCGTCAGGATCCAGTGAAAGTGCTTCCCCGGCTCTTCCAGGGATTTCAGGAGCGCGTTGGCCGCCTCGGGCCCGAGAAGCTCCGCCCGGAGCACGAGCGCGACGCGCCGTTGCGCTTCGTATGGCTTGCCGGATCCGAATGCGATTGCTTCCCGCACGCGGTCGATCCGGATCGAAACGCCCTGCGGCTCGACGACGGTCAAGTCCGGGTGGATCTTCGACTGGACCCGGCGACAGGAGTCGCAGCGACTGCCGGGGTCTTCCCCCGGGCAGAGGAGGATGGCCGCCACCCGGCGTGCCTCGCTCTCCAGCCGCGTCTCCGAAGGCCCCGTCAGGAGCAAGGAGCCGGGGAAGCGCGCGGGCCGCTCGGCGAGGCGCTCGAGCAGGGAATCCGCCGTCACAGGGAGAAGCGCTCCGAGAGTAAGCGCCAGGTCTGCTCGGAGACCTGATCGCGCGGAGCGTCCGACCCGATGACGGCCACGCGATGCGGCTCGCGCCGCGCGATCGCGAGATAGGCCTCGCGCACCCGCTGGTGGAATTCGAGGCCCGCGGCCTCGAAGCGGCCGGACCGCTCTCCGTCGCGATGCCTGGCGCGGGCGAGCCCCGCGCTCGGATCGAGGTCGTAGAGGAGCGTCAAATCCGGAACGAGGCCGTCGCGCGCGATCGCGTCCACGAACCGCACCGCGGCCGGATCGAGGCCGCGCGCCTCCTGCTGGTACGCCTCGGTCGTGTCCGAGTAGCGGTCGCAGAGGACGAACCCCCCGTGGGCGACGGCGGGTCGCAGGATTTCACGGACGTGCTGGCCGCGGTCGGCCTCGAGCAGCAGCCACTCCGTGACCGGATCGAGCTGCGTGTTGGCCGCGTCCATCAGGATCTCCCGGAGCGTCCGGCCGATCGACGTTCCGCCCGGCTCGCGCGTCTCCAGCACGTCCCGTCCGAGCGCGCGCAGGCGCTGCGCCGCCAATCTCAGCTGCGTGGACTTGCCGCAGCCTTCGACCCCCTCGAACGTCACAAACGGCATCGGGGAAGAATATCGAAGACTTCTCCCGTTAACATTCCAACACCGTGGACGTATCCAGACCAATGAAGGCCAGGACTGCGCCGCCGGCGCGCGAGGAGCTGCCCGTGCGGGGCGGGTCGCTGCGCTTCTGGTTCTACGCGGTCGGCCTGGTCGGCCTGGCGATCGCGGTGGCGTCGATCGCGGACATGTTCTCCGCGCGCCCCAACGACGGCATCGTGCCGATGCCGTACCGGGCCGGAGGGATCGAGGTCCGCGCCGTCGCCCAGGGAGGGCCGGCGGAGCGGGCGGGGATCACGTCGGGAGAGTGCGTTCTCGGCATCGGGTCGCACCTGGTCAAGTCGATCTCCGACGCCTCGCGAGAGCTGCGCCGGCATCGGATCGGAGAGACGGTTTCCTATCTGGTGCGCCACGGCCCCTGCGTCGCCGTTTCGAGCGTGGCGCCGCCGGGGGAGATGCGAACGCTGGCGGTGCGGCTCTCCTCGATCCGCCTGGGGGGCACGACCAACGTCTACACGGCGGTGCTCGGGTTTCTCTTCTTCTTCATCGGCCTCTTCGTCTTCCAGCGCCGGCCCGACGACCGGGCGGCGCAGGTCTTCTTCCTGCTCTGCGTTCTCTTCCTGCTCTTCTTCGTGTGCCGCCTGCGCCCGTCGTCGTACTGGTGGATCGACGTCTTCGTGCAGAACACGGGGACGGTGAGCCTGTTCCTGCTTCCCGCCGTCTTCCTCCACTTCTTCCTGATCTTTCCGCGGCCGAAGCGGCTCACGTTCGCGAAGGCGGACGAGTGGACGGAGGAGCCCCCCGCGCGCTGGAAGGTGCGCCTCCAGGACTTCCTCTCCGCGAGCCCGGGGCTCCTCTACCTGATCTACTCGGTCCCGCCGGTCGTCTTCCTCTACGACGTCTTCCGGCAGCTCGAGGGACACAAGGTCTCGATCCTGTCGGGCGCGCCGCTTTCCTCGTGGGTCCTCCTGGGAGACTACCTGGTCCTCGGGCTCCTCGCGCTGGCGCACTCCGCGTTCACGCTGGAGGATCCCGGCGAGCGGCGCCAGGCGTTCCACGTCCTGGTCGGGACGATCTTCGGCACGACGCCGTTCGTGCTCCTCGGCGTCGTACTCCCCTCCCTCTTCAACAACGACGACTACGTCTTCTACGGGATCGTGCCGATGATCCTGATCCCGCTGACGTTCGCCTACGCGATCGTGCGGTTCCAGATGCTGAACGTCCGCCTCGTCGTGAAGCGGACGTTCCTCTACGCCGGGACGACCGCGGTCCTCTTCGGCCTCTATATCGCCGCGATCGCGACCGCCAACGCGTTGTTCGCCCGGAGGCTGTCGGCTTCGCCGATCTTCAACTTCGGCTTCTTCCTCGTCGTCGTCCCGCTCTTCGAGCTCGTGCGGCGGCGGCTCCAGACCCCTCTCGACAAGCTCTTCTTCCGCGAAAAGTTCGACTACCAGGCGGCGCTGCTCGAGATGAGCGAGGCGATCACGGGCGAGCTCGACCTGGGCAAGATCACCGATTACCTCACGGCAAGCGTCACCGCGACGATGCGACTGGAGCGCGCCTCGATCTGGGTGCGGGACCGGGAGGGGTACCTCGAGCGGCGGGGGAAGCAGGACGATCGCCTCTCGCCGGAGGCGGGGGTGCGGCGCCTCCTGCGGCGGGAGGGGAAGCCCATCGCGCTGGAGGAGCTGTCGCTCTCTTTCGCGGACTCGGAGAGCCAGGAGTTCCGCGAGCGCCTGAACGAGGAAGGGTTCCGCCTCGTGGTCCCCCTCGTCTACCGCGAGAACCTGATGGGCGTGCTGGCGCTCAAGGAGAAGCTGTCCGGAGAGCGGTTCGACAGCGAGGACCGGGCGCTCCTCTCGACTCTCGCCAACCAGGCCTCCCTGGCGATCGAGACCGCGCTCCTGCACGACGAGATGACCCGGCAGGCCGAGTTCCGGCGCGACCTCGAGATCGCCCGCGACATCCAGGCGAGCCTGCTGCCGCGCTCGGTTCCCATCGTCCCAGGCTTCACCATTCTCGGCGGCAGCCTTCCGGCCAAGGTCGTCGGGGGCGACTTCTACGACTTCATTCCCCTGGAGGACAAGTGCCTGGGCGTCGTCATCGGAGACGTCTCCGGGAAATCCGTTCCCGCGTCGCTCCTGATGGTCGCTTCCAAGGAAATCGTGTACTCGCGGGCCCTGACGACACGGGATCCGGGCCTCCTCTTCCAGGAGTCCAACCGGCGGATCTATTCGATCAAGCGGCGGATGTTCGTCTCGCTCGGCTACTTCGTGCTGGACCCGGACGCGATGAGCCTTCGCTACGCGATTGGAGGGCAGCCGCTCCCGATCCTTCTGCGGTCGGGAGACGGGGGCCCGCGGCTCCTGGAAGCTCCGGAGCACCGGCTTCCCCTGGGGGCCTTCCGGGAAGTCCCCTACGACACGCGGGAGCTCTATCTGAAGCGGGGAGATCTGATCTTCTTCTACACGGACGGGTTCTCCGAGGCCATGGACGAGCAGATGAACCCGTTCGGGGAGGAGAGGCTGATGCAGTCCCTGTCGGCGCGCAAGGGGGACGGCCTGGAGGACCTCGCCAACGGCATCCTGGCCGACATCCGCCGGCACGTCGGGGGGGCCGAGCAGTACGACGACATGACTTTCCTGCTGCTGAGGGTGGAGTAGGGTGGGAACGGTGAAACCCGGGGGGCTTCCGGCCGTATCATGAGACAGATGAGCGCGAAGTCCCGACGTGCCGTCGCGATCGTAACAGTGCTCTTCCTGCTCGTGGCGGGGGTGCTGGCCGCGCTCTACCTGACGAACCGGCGGGACGTGACGACGTCGTCCGCCGCGGCCTACCAGGCGTACCAGGAGGGGCTCGAAAACTTCCGGCGGTATTACTTCAAAGAAGCGCAGGTTGGGTTCGCGCGGGCCCTCGCCCTCGATCCCAACTTCGCGATGGCCATGCTCCGGTTGGCCGGCCTGAGCAATCGCGATCAGGCTGCGTCCCTGATCGAGAGGGCCGGCCGGCTGCGCGGCCGGTTGACCGCGCGCGAGCGTCTGTTCGTGGATATGGCCAACGCCGAAATCCAGAGAAACGTCGAAGAGAGAAACAAGATCGCGCGGGCGATCTTCGAGAAGTACCCGGACGACGTCGACGCCGCCATGGTCATGAGCGGCATCGCGATGAGCCAGGGGCACGCCGAGAAGGCCCTGGAGATCTATTCCGGGCTTCTCGCGGCCAATCCGAACAACGCGGGCGTCTACAACCAGATCGGGTACTACTACGCGTGGCGCGGGGAATACGACAAGGCCATGGAAAGCCTCAAGAAGTATCAGTTCATGGCCCCCGACCAGGCCAATCCCTACGACAGTCTCGGAGAGGTACAGGCCTATTCCGGCCACTACGACGAGGCGATCGCCAACCTGAACAAGGCCCTGAGCCTGAAGCCGGACTTCTTCGATTCCATCGGCCATCTCGGCGTCGCCTACGAGGGGAAGGGCGATTACGGCCGCGCGATCGAGAACTACATGAAGGCGGCAAAGGTCACCTCGATCGAAAATCGACGGTCGGGTTTCCTCGGACAGGCCTTCCGCGTCGCCTACTTCGCGGGAGACGTGCCCGCAGCCCGCCGCATCGTTCAGCAGATAGAGAATCTGCCCAGGGACAAACAGGACGAGGTCCACCGCGAAATTCCCGGCATCGTCCTCGACCTGATGGAAGGGAAGCCTGCCGACGCGGAGCGCCGCCTGACTGAGATCCGGCCGAAGCTGGAAGCGATGTTTGAAAAGGAGAAGAGGGACCCTGGCTCCAAACCCTACTTCCCGGAATGGGACTTGCTGATGGCGGCGGCCAGCGCGAAGCAGGGAAGGAACGACGAAGCGATCGCTCTCTGCGAAGAGCTGATCAATCCTCCCCGCCCCTGGGACAGCTTCGAGGGTCGGCTCTGGGTCTACGAGGGGCGGGCCATCCTCGCCGGGCTCCTCGCGCGCAAGGGAGATCTCGACCGGGCCGAGAAGCTGCTCGCCGAGAACCACAAGTGGAATCCGAGTTGGGCGCCGATGCGCCCCTACGAGCTCGTCGTCGAGCAGGCGCGCCGCGAGAAGGTGCTCGCCGCCTCCGCCGCTCCGCCGAAGCCCGGCTAGGGGTGACCTCCCTCGCCCTGGTCGTGCCTGGCGCCGGTCGCACTCATGGGTTCCTCCTACCGGTTGGGGACGGCATCGGCCTTCTTGCCGTGCGTCCTCGAATCGTGCCCCGGTCGCGGCGCGCGAAGTCTCCCGAAGTAACCGAGGGAGGAGGCGCGCGCCGCGGGAGCGGAGCGCTTGCGCGGGATCAGGCGAGCGGTCGAAGGCCGCATCCGGCCGAGCCGCTCGCCGGTGCGACCGAAGGGCGCAGATCCCACGTAAGCGCGGAGCGACGGTGATGGACCGCGATTTCCAGACCCAGCACAAGCTCCTCCTCCTCGAGACGCTCTACGACGCCGGCCTGTCACTCGGGTCGCTTCCGGACGAGGAGGCGCTCGTCGAAGACGTGCTCGGCCGCGCGGTCGGCGTGCTGGACGCCTCGCGCGGGTACCTCGCGACGTTCGGCGAAGGAGGCGCGCGGCGGGCGGAAGCACGCGTCGGTTTCCCGCGGCGCCCCTCGGAATCGGTCGTCGCTGAGGACGAGTTCCTGCGGGATCTGCTGACGGCCGAGAGCGCGCTCCGCCGAGAGGAGTTCCGGTTTCTTCGCACGGCCGTGTCCGCCGCGATTGGAGTCCCGATCCGCGGAGGCGGCCGGACGGTCGGCGTCCTCGTGCTGGCGGACAAGGAGCTGCGCCGCGGAGGCCAGACGGCGTTTGACGAGGAAGACGCGCGGTTCCTGACTTCTCTCGCGGGCCTCTGCGGGATGGCGATCGAGAACCGCCGCCACCTGGAGCGCCTGACGCGCGAGCGCGAGCGCCTGGAGGAGGAGAACCGGAGGCTGCTGGACGAGACCGGACGCGTCGCGGCGGGGCGTCTCTTCGTGGGCGATTCCCCGGCGGCGCGCCGCGTGCTCGATCTCGTCGGCCGCGTCGCTCCTTCCCGGACCTCCGTCCTGATCACCGGCGAGAGCGGCACCGGCAAGGAGCTGGTCGCCCGGATGGTCCACGCCCGCAGCGACCGCGCCGGCCAGCCGTTCGTCGCGATCAACTGCGCCGCGCTTCCGGAGACTCTGCTCGAGTCGGAGCTGTTCGGCATCGAGCGGGGCGTGGCGACCGGCGTCGAGGCGAGGTCCGGCCGATTCGAGACCGCAACCGGCGGGACTCTTTTCTTGGACGAGGTCGGCGACATGCCGCTCGCCCTGCAGGCCAAGCTCCTGCGCGTGCTGCAGGAGCGGGAGATCGAGCGCGTCGGAGGGAGGAAGCGCATCCCGATCGACGTGCGCGTCCTGGCCGCGACCAACGCCCGCCTGACGGAGAAGATCGTCCGCGGAGAATTCCGCGAGGACCTCTACTACCGGTTGCGCGTCGTCGAGATCGCGCTTCCGCCACTGCGCGACCGCAGGGAAGACATCCCGAAGCTCGCGCGCCATTTCCTCGAGCGATTCGCCGCCCGGGAGGGGCGGGAAGTGCCGACGATCGATCGCGACGCGTTCGCGGCGCTGCTCGCCCACGACTTCGCCGGTAACGTGCGGGAGCTCGAGAACCTGCTGGAAGGGGCCGCCTCGCTTTGCCGCGGCGGAGTGATCCGGCGGGAAGATCTCCAGTGGCTCCCGTCGCGGGTCCCCGCGAGATTCGAAGCTCCCCCGGGAGTCGAAGCGGGAGAGATGCCGAACCTGCGGGCCCTGGAGGAGCGCCACATCCGGTCCGTCCTGAAGATGGCGGGCGGAAACAAGAGCCGGGCCGCGAGAATGCTCGGCATCAGCCGCCGGACTCTCTACCGGAAGAAGATGCTGGGACGATAAGTCGCCGTATCAATAAGTCACAAAATATAACGTATCTCATTTACTATTAGTTATTTGGCTTGATATATCTTCTGCCTTATTGTGTATGTGTATCGAATTGGCGCTATACTCTCGGATGATTGATCCGTCTTCCACATCGCCGCAAGCCTCTTTGGCGTAAGGAGTTATCGTCGGAATGCCGCGCCCGCGACCGATGGCAGGGGACTTGCGCTTCGTTCTGGTGAACGAACATGAAAAGAGCGCAGGCCCTCGCCGCCGACTTCACGCACGCGCCTTCGCTTGCGTGGTCGCTTCTCTTCGCGGAGCTCGCCGCCGCCGCGCTGCTCTTTTTCTCCGGCCGGGTTCCCGAGGTCCTCGTTCGCGGACTGCAACTCTTCCTGCGGTTCTAGGCAGGTCCCCATGACAGTTCCCTTCCCCCGCGTTTCTCCCTCTCCGTGTGCCGCGACGGCGACGGAGGCGGCGCGCCGGCCCGCCCGCGGGTTATCCTCTCGGCCGCGATCGATCCCAGACGAGCGCGCGACCGGGGGAGACGAAAGCGACTGATGGCAAGGCGGGAAACGGCCCGAATAAGCCTCGACGCGACAGGCGCCCGCGAGATCTCTCTCACGATCCCGGTGGCCCCCGACATGGAGATCGTCGCGACCGCCCAGGCGGCGGCGGTGGGCGAGTTCATCGAGATGCCCCGCGATAAGATCGACGAGGTCAAGCTCGCTCTCGTGGAGGCCTGTATCAACGCGTTCGAGCACGCGCATGCGCGCGACGGCCGTGTGCATCTGACGTTTCGGGTCGGCCGGGCGGAAGATGCCCGGAGTTTCTGGAGGTGGAAGTCCTGGACCAGGGAATGGGTTTTGACCAGGGATCGGTCGAAACGCCTTCGGCGGAGAAGACCTTTTCCGGGCGCCAGAAGAGGGGATGGGGGTTGCAGATCATCCGCAGCCTGATGGACTCAGTGGCCATCTCGTCGAGCGAGGGGGGGACGCGAATCCTCATGAGGAAATACAAGTGAGCGAAGTTTGCAGGGTCGCGGCCGAGCGGCGCGGAGACGTGGCGATTCTCTCGACCGACGGATACATCAACAACCAGGGGGGGGAGGAGATCGCGCGTCAGGCGTACTCGCACCTGGAGTCGGGCGCCCGCGCCCTCGTTCTGAACCTGGAGAAGACCCGCATCGTAAACTCGATCGGGATCTCCATCTTGATCGAGGTGCTCGAGAAGGTCATGGACCGGAAGGGGAAGCTCGCCTTCTGCGGCCTGACGCCGACCATCGACAAGACCTTCCGGATCATGGGCCTTGCCCAGTACGCGGCGATCTATCCGACCGAGTCCGAGGCCGTGCGGGCCGTCTCCTCTTCGTGACGGAAGGGCCGTGACGGAAGCCTCCTCCGTTTCCGCCTCGCGTCTGGGACACCCGTGGAAGGCGCTCGAGGAGCCTCTTCAGAGCGCCGACCGGCCGCTGCCCGCGAGGCTGGCGCAGGCCGCCGTCACCTGGAGCGGCGCGACCGGAGGGGTCCTGTACCTGCGCGAGAAGGATGCGTGGGTCCGCGCGGCGGTCGCGGGAGTCTCCGCATGGGACGGCCTCGACCTGCCCGATCCGTCTCCCGACACCCCGACGCACCGCGACGGGACGTTCTGGGTGCCGCTCTCGGCCGAGGGGGAGGTTCACGGGCATCTCGGCCTGGACGGGGTCGGTCCGGAGGAATCCGTCGAGCTCGGCGCGTTCCTCGGGTTCGTCCTCGGCGGACTTCTCGGTGCGCACCGGCTCTCCCGCCTCGTGAAGGAAGCGGACTTCGAGGTCCGCACGCGCCTGGTCGAGCTCGAATCCCTCTACGACCTGGGCCTCTCGCTCTCGGGGCAGCTCGACATCGCGGCGCTCGGGGACGAGGTCCTCTTCCGCTCGATTTCCCTGACGGACGCGGCGAAGGGGACGCTCCTCCTCTTTCACGAGGATGGACGGCTGCTTCTCGAGCGCAACCTCGGCGGACAGTTTCTTCCGGCGCAGGACTTCGCTTTGTGGAATCTGCCCGAGGGGGAGGCGGTGATCAACAACGCCGCCGCGACGATCCCGACGGCCGGCGTGTGCCTCATGTCCTGCCAGAAGTGCCTGGTGGTTCCGATCTCTGTCCCGGGGCGGAGGCTCGGCGTCCTCGCGGTCGCGGACAAGGAATCGCGAGACGGCGGCGTCCTGGACTTCACCGCGTCCAATGCGCGCATCCTCTCGCTCTTCGCCAACCAGGCGGCGGCGGCGATCGAGACGGCACGCCTTCACCGCGACGCGATCGAGAGCGAGAGGATCGAGCGGGAGATGGAGCTTGCCGCGGCGATCCAGCGAGAGATCCTCCCGCGCTCGCTCCCGGAGATCGCCGGGGTCGAGCTCGCCGGCGGCGAACCTGCCGACGCGGCACGTTGGCGGTGACTACTACGACCTCTTCCCGCTCTCGCGCGGCCGGCTCGGCCTTCTCGTGGCGGACGTCTCCGGCAAGGGAGTGCCGGCGGCGCTCCTCGTGTTCGACGGTGCACGCGGCCGTGCACCTCCAGATCGACGAGGCGAAGACCATCGCGGAGCTCGTCACGCGGATCGACCGCCACCTGCGCCGCTACGCCGCGACGCGCAAGTTCCTGACGCTCTTCTTCGGCCTCCTCGAGCCCGACAGCGGCTTGCTGACCTACGTCTCGGCGGGGCACAACCCGGCGCTCCTCCTGCGCGGCTCCGGCGAGATCGACGCGCTTCGAATTCGACGGGCGTTCCCGTCGGCATGCTCCCCAACGCCTCCTGGCGGGAGGAGTCGGTCACGCTCGCGCCGGGCGACCTCCTCTGCGTCTACACCGACGGCCTGACGGAGGCGGTCGATGCCGCCGAGGAGGAATTCGGCCTCGATCGGCTCTCGCGCTCATCCGAAAGGGAGGCGTGACCCCCCTGAAAGCCTCTGCGATCGTGTCCTCGCGGAGGTCGCCGACTTCGCGGCCGACATGCCGCAGTACGACGACCAGACGCTGCTGCTCGTGCGCCGCGTGCGAGAGCGCCGGCCGGTAAAGGGATAGAGAAGGCGAGAGAATCGTGGCTTGCGTCGGTGCCCGCCGAGTCGGCAGCGACCTCGAATCGCGGGCCCCGCACTCCGGTTTCCGGGGAATCCGGAGGTTCAAGCTAAGATTGCCGAATGTCCGCTTTCGCGCTTCTGATCCTCGCGATGATGAGTCCTGCCGGCGCCGTCCGACCCCGGATTGATCCTCGAAGGCGCGACGGTCTACGTCTCCGCCGAGGCCCGTCCGCGTGGCCGACATCCTCGTCCGGGACGGGAGGATCGTCTTCGTCGGCGACCGGAGCCCGCGCGGCCGGCTGGCCCCCGGCGCCGCGCGCGTGCGATCTGGCCGGAAGCTTCATCTTCCCCGGCTGGGCGGACGCGCACGGGCACCTCGCGGGGCTCGGCCAGGCCGCTGGAGACCGCGGACCTGCGCGGCGCGGACGACGCCTGCCGAAGCCGCGCGGCGGATCGGCGCGATCGCCGCCCGGCCTCCCCGCGGGCAGCTGGGCGGAGGGGCGCGGCTGGGATCAGAACCGCTGGCCCGGAGAGAAGCTCCCGGACGCCCGCGACCTCGACGCCGCCGTCTCCGACCGCCCGGCGATCGCGCGCCGGGTGGACGGCCACGCCGTCTGGGTCAACTCGCGCGGCGCTCAAGGCGGCGCGATCGACGGCCGCGACGCGGGATCCCGAGGGCGGACGGATCCTGCGGCGCGCAGACGGATCCCCTCCGGGCGTCCTCGTCGACAACGCGACGGAGCCTCGTCGAAACGCGAATGCCCGCCGGTCTCGCCCGCGGACTTCGAGCGGCGCATCCTGGCCGGCGACGGCGGCCTGCGCGAAGGTCGGACTGACGCAAGTCCAGGACGCCTCCGCGTTACGGGCCGGCGGAGATCGCGGCGCTCGAGAAGCTCGCCGACGCGGGGCGCCTCCCGATCCGCGTCTACGCGACGGTCTCGCCCGACGCCGAACGTCCTGCCCGGCCGTCTTCGCCCGCGGCCGCGCATCGGGCGGGGGAGCGATTTCCTGACCGTGCGCGCGATCAAGGCCTACGCCGACGGCGCTCTCGGAAGCCGGGGCGCCGCGCTGCTCGCGGACTATTCCGACGATCCGGGAAACCGGGGACTTCTCGTCACCCCGCCGGACGCGGCTCGACGAGCTCGCGCGGGAAGCGCGGCGGCACGGCTGGCAGCTCTGGATCCACGCGATCGGAGACCGCGGCAACCGCGTCGCGCTCGACGCCTTCGCGAAGGCGGCGGGCCGTGAGCCCGACGCGCCGCCGGGAGGCGACCGGCCGCGGATCGAGCACGCCCAGGTCGTCGCGCCGGAGGACATCCCGCGCTTCGCGCGGGAAGGCGTGATCGCCTCGATCCAGCCGACCCACGCGACCTCCGACATGCCGTGGGCGGAGAAGCGCGTCGGGCCGCGCGCATCGCGGGAGCCTACGCGTGGAGGACGCTGAAGAAGCGCCGGGGCGAGGCTCGCTGGCGGCAGCGACTTTCCCGGTCGAATCGGAGAACCCGCTTCTCGGCTTCTACGCGGCCGTGACGCGCCAGGACCGTCGCGGCAAGCCCGCCGGCGGCTGGCGCGCCGCAGGAGAGGCTGACGCGTCCCGAAGCGCTCGCGCTCTTCACCTCCGACGCGGCGTACGCGGCGTTCGAAGAGGACCGGCGGGGCCGCATCGCTCCGGGATACGAAGCCGACCTGACGGTCCTCGCGGCGGACCCGATGCGCGCTCCCCGAGGCGGAGATTCCCTCGATCCGCGTCGTCGCTCGACGCTCGTCGGCGGGCGGGTCGCCTTCGGCACGGGCCGGAGCGGGGAAGCGCCTTGAGCCGGGCGGCGGCGCGCGTATCCTTCCTCCGCGCGCTCGGAGTCGGGTGCAGCGGCCTGCCGGGGCGCCGCAACCGGAGTGACGTCCGCACCGAAGCGGAGACCCGGAAGCCGCGCGCCGGCGCGCGGATGGTCGAGACGCAGATCGTCGCGCGCGGCGTTCGCGATCCGCGAGTGCTGCGCGCGATGCGCGAGGTTCCGCGGCATCTCTTCGTCGATCCGGCGCCGAGCGCGCGCGCGCGTACGAGGACCGTCCGCTCCCGATCGCCGGCAACCAGACGATCTCGCAGCCGTACATCGTCGCGCTCATGACGGAGCTGCTCGACCTCTCTCCGGACGAGACGGGTCCTGGAGATCGGCACCGGATCCGGATACCAGAGCGCCGTCCTGTCGCGGCTCGCCCGCGAGGTCTACTCGATCGAGATCCTTCCGGAGCTCGCGCGCGCGTCGAGCCGAGCGGCTGAAGCAGCTCGGCTACAGCAACGTGACCGTGCGGGAAGGGGACGGCTACCGGCGGCTGGCCGGAGCACGCGCCGTTCGCCGGCATCATCGTGACGGCCGCGCCCGAGCGCATTCCCGCAGCCGCTCCTCGACCAGCTCGCACCGGGCGGCCGCATGGTGATCCCGGTCGGCGGCTTCTTCCAGGAGCTGAAGGTCTTCTAGCAAGGACGCGAACGGCAAGGTCACGCGAGCAGCGACATCCTGCCGGTTCGCTTCGTTCCGATGACCGGCGAGATCGAGAAGACCCCGCCCGCCCCGGAGTGAGCCGGCCCGAAGCCGATCCCGGCGGCGGCGGCCTTCCGGGCGCCGCGGGGATCTCCGGGTCGTCCGCGCGAACGTCCCCGCTCCTGCGCACGTTTCGCGCGTTTACCTACCGCGACTACCGCCTCCTCTGGGCCGGGGCGTTCACGTCGAGCGTCGGGACGTGGATGCAGGAGGTCGCGCAGAACTGGCTGATCCTGACGATGACCGGATCCGCGTCCCTCCTCGGCCTGGACGCGTTCCTGGGCGACGCGCCCTTCCTCGTCTTCTCGCTCTTCGGCGGCGTGCTCGCCGACCGGATGGACCGCCGCCGGATCCTGCTCTCTCCCAGATCGTGCAGCTCTCGTCCGCGTTCCTGCTCGCGGGTCTGATCTGGCCGGCACGCCATCCACGTCTGGATCATCCTGACGCTCTCCTTCGTCGTCGGCTTCGCGCAGTCCTTCGGCGGCCCGGCGTACCAGGCGCTCGTTCCGACGCTCGTGGACCGAAAGGACCTGGCGAACGCCGTCGCGCTGAACTCGATCCAGTTCAACCTGGCTCGCGTCATCGGCCCCGTGCTCGCCGGCGTCGCGTTCTACAAGCTGGGCGCCGCGGCCTGCTTCGGCTTGAACGGCATTTCGTTCGTCGCGGTCATCGCGCGCTCCTCGCTTTGAAGCGCGGGGCGCTCGAGAAGGGCGACGCCAAGCCGGAGCGCGTGATGGAGAGCCTGAAGGTCGGACTCCGCGCGGCGCGGGACTCGAACCGCTGCGTGGGCTCATCGCTCTCTCCTTCGTCGGGAGCTTCTGTGCCATCCCGCTCGTGACGTTCCTGCCCGTCTTCGCGCGCGAGGTCTTCCACAAGGACGCGAAGGGCTACAGCGGCCTCCTCGCCGCGTTCGGCATCGGCGCCGTCCTCGGCGCGATCGCGGTCGCCGGGTTCGGGCACGTCCACCGGAAAGGGGTCGTCGCCGTCGCGATGCAGATGACGTTCGGCGGGCTCATGGTGGCCTTCGCGCTCTCGCGCGATCTCGTCCTCTCCTACGCGGTCCTCTTCCTGGCGGGAGCGTCGCTGATGGTCGTCTTCGCGATGTTCATGACGCTCGTGCAGTCGAACGTCGAAGACCGCCTGCGGGGCCGCATCGTGTCAGGTCTACTCGCTCGCCTTTCGCGGCGCCATGCCCCTCGGCAACCTCGTCGCGGGCACCCTGGCGGTCTCGTTCACCGCCCCCCGGGTCCTCGTCCTGGACGGCCTCGTCCTCGTCACCGTGGGCGCGGTGGTCCTGCTGCGCCACAGCGGGGCCGGCATAACGTCGTTGTAGCGCTGGTGAGAGACTCCCTTCCCGGGGAGTCGACTTCTCTTCGAATCGCGGAGGGGCGATGAAGACAGGAG
The DNA here is from genome assembly GCA_963815865.1 of uncultured Acidobacteriota bacterium. Lineage (GTDB taxonomy): Bacteria > Acidobacteriota > Thermoanaerobaculia > UBA5066 > Gp7-AA6 > JAWOLE01. The sequence continues at coordinate 325,982 of CAWFIK010000002.1, read as the reverse complement.
CGGAGGCCGTTCGAGGCAAGCTGGCGCGGGAGGAGCTCGCGCGACTCGTCGAGGCGGGCGAGGTCGAGACGGTCCTCGCCGTCTTCCCGGATCTTTACGGACGGCTGCTGGGGAAGCGGTTCGTCGGGCGTTTCTTCGCCGAGATCGTGGCGGACCACGGTTTCCACGCCTGCGACTACCTTCTCGCCTGCGACATGGAGATGGATCCGGTGCCGGGCTATGACTTCGCCAGCTGGCAGGAGGGCTACGGCGACTTCCGCTGCGTGCCCGACTGGAAGACGGCGCGGCGCGCGGCCTGGCTCGAGAAGACCGCGATCGTTTTCTGCGACGTCGTCGGCGAGCCCGGCGGGCGGCCGGTCGAGATTGCGCCGCGCCAGCTCCTCGCGTGCCAGGTCGAGCTCGCGCGCGAGATGGGATTCAGAGCTATGGCAGGGTCGGAGCTGGAAATGTACGTCTTCCGCGAGACGTACGAATCCGCGCGCAAGAAACGCTTCCTGGATCTGGAGACGTTCGCCGGCTACATCGAGGATTACCACATCTTGCAGGGGACGAGGGAGGAGCCGCTCGTCGGGGCGATCGTGCGCGGCCTGGACGCGAGCGGGGTGCCGATGGAGGGCTCCAAGGGAGAGTGGGGGCCGGGTCAGCAGGAGTTGAACCTCCGATATAGCGATCTCCTGGAGCAAGCCGACAGGAACGTCCTGGCCAAGCACGCGGCCAAGGAGATCGCGGACCGGCAGAGACTCGCGGTGACCTTCATGGCGAAGTGGAACGAGAAGCTGGCGGGAAGCTCGATGCACCAACACCTTTCCCTGTGGGACGCCGAAGGGAGGGAGAATCTCTTCGCGGGCGAGGCTGCGCTCGGCCCGATCGCCGCGAGCGATCTCTTCCGATGGTTTCTCGGCGGGTGGATGGCCCATGCGGAGGAGCTCGCCGCCCTGGCGGCGCCGTCGGTCAACTCCTACAAGCGCTTTCAGAGCGCGTCCTTCGCGCCGACGGCCATCGCCTGGAGCCGCGACAACCGCACGGCTGGGTTCCGCATCGTGGGTGAGGGTCCGTCCTTGCGGATCGAATGCCGCATCCCGGGCGCTGACGCGAACCCGTACCTCGCCTACGCCTCCGCGCTCGCCGCCGGGCTCGACGGCATCGCGCGCCGGATCGAGCCGCCGCCGATCTTCCAGGGAGACGCCTACGCGGCCCGACCGCTGCCCCGGGTTCCGCAGACCCTGCGGGACGCGACGGACCGGTTCGAGGCGAGCTTGTTCGCGCGCGAGGCGTTCGGCCAGGAATTCGTGAACCACTACATTCATTTCCTTCGCACCGAGCAGAGGAAATTCGACGAGGCCGTGACCGATTGGGAGAAGGCCCGCTTCTTCGAGAGAGGATGAGAAGCAGATTTGTGATTTGTGAATTGGTGATTGGACGACGGAAGTGAGGACGAGATGAGGTTGAAGGACAAGGTCGCGGTGATCACGGGGGCGGGGAGCGGGATCGGGCGCGAGGCCGCGGTTCTCTTTGCGCGCGAGGGAGCGAGCGTCGTCGTGGCGGACATGGCCGATGACGCGGGGAGAGAGACCGTGACGCACGTTGAGGCCGCGGGAGGCAGGGCGACGTTCGTCCACGCCGACGTGTCGCGCGCGGAGGATGTCCGCGCGATGGTCGCGGCGGCGGAAGAGAGCTACGGACGCTTGAACATCCTCTTCAACAATGCCGGCATCTTTCCCGCCGCGGATGGGGGAGTCCTGGAGACCGACGAGGAGACATGGGACCTCGTCATGCGGGTGAATCTCAAGGGGGTCTTTCTCGGATGCAAGCACGGCATTCCCGCTCTTCTGCGGGCCGGTGGCGGCAGCGTCGTCAACACCGCGTCGTTCGTCGCGCTCATGGGGGCTGCAACGCCGCAGATCGCGTATACAGCGAGCAAGGGGGGTGTCCTCTCGTTGACTCGCGAGACCGCCGTCGAGTTCGCCCGCCGGAACATCCGGGTCAACGCCCTCTGCCCGGGACCGGTGGACACGCCACTCATGGCCGAGCTGCTGGGCGACCCCGCGCGCCGCGCCCGCCGGATGGTCCACATCCCCTTCGGCCGCCTCGCCCGCGCCTCGGAGGTCGCGCAGGCCGCGCTCTTCCTCGCGTCCGACGATTCCTCCTACGTTAACGGCGCCGCACTGACCGTCGACGGCGGCATCACCGTCGCCTACACCACCCCCGAATGACGAAGAAGAGAAACTCCTTCTCGGAAGAAGAGAGACTCCTTCTCTGCCATCCTGAGCGAAGCGAAGGATCGGTGCAAGGAGCCCGGTACCCCGAACGCCTGGAGCGAATGACGGGCCGCTGAAACAATGGAATGGAGGCTTTCAGAAGATGGACGTCAAGAGAAGTGGCTCACAAGCTTCCGGCAGAGCGCCGGCCGAGCACTTTACCGGCACGGTCCGCATCGACCCCCTGTTCCAGGCGCCCGATCCGGCGCGCGGACTCGGCGTCTGCGTCACGTTCGAGCCCGGCGCTCGAACAGCGTGGGGGGACGTGATCTGGTGTCCGCCCGGTGAAAAGCACTGGCACGACGCCACGGCCACCACGGCCATGACGCACATCGCCATTCTGGAACGGCTCGACGGCAAGACCGTGGACTGGATGGAGAAGGTCAGCGACGATCAATACCAGGGCAGCCGACCGCGCGAGCAGCGAGACGATAAGCTCCGCGAGACCTGAGCAGGGCCGATTCGATTCGTAAACGTGAGCCTCCTGTGATGCCCCTGGACTCCGTGACCGGCCCGATCATCCGGCGCGCGACGGCCGCCGACCTGCCGAAAATCGGTCGCCTCGGAGCGCTCCTCGTCGAGGAGCATCACGACTTCGATGCGCGGCGCTTCCTCGCCGCGAGGCACCGGACGCCGACGGACTACGCGTCCTTCCTGAGCGCGCAGCTCGAAGACCCCGACAGCGCCGTCCTCGTCGCTGACGACAACGGGGAAGTGATCGGCTACTCGTACGCCGTGATCGAAGGGTACGACTTCATGGCGCTCCGTGGGCCGGCGGGCGTCCTGCACGACGTCATCGTCGACCCGGAGCATCGCGGACGCGGCGTCGGCCGGCTGCTGCTGGACGCGATCCTGGCGTCCCTCGAGTCGCGCGGCGCGCCCCGGGTCGTCCTGTCGACCGCCGCGCGGAACGGGCCGGCGCAGAGATTCTTCGCGAGCATGGGCTTTCGCCCGACGATGATCGAGATGACGCGCGAGTTGGACGACCCCGCGCCGCCCGAGTCATGATGCGGTTCCGAGCAGGCACGCCAAGGGACGGTCAGAGGAACGAGATTCTGCTTCGGACCACGAACCAGGAGCTGTAGGGCATGCGAATTGGAATTCTGGGTTCGGGTTTGATGGGCGCCAAGCTCGGAACGATCTGGGCTCGGGCCGGCCATGAGGTGTTATTCAGCTACGCCCGGAGCGAGCGGAAGCTCATGCGGCTCGCGCGTGAGGCGCACGGATCCGCGCGGGCGGGCACGCCGGCTGAGGCATCCGGCGAATCCGAAGTGCTCCTGCTGGCCGTGCACTGGTCACGGGTCGACGACGTGCTGAAACAGGCCGGCGACGTGGCGGGAAAGGTCATCGTGAGCTGCTCTCTCCCGATGAATGCCAGGGATACCGCCCTCGTTGTCGCTCACACTTCCTCGGGCGCGGAGACGCTCGCAAAGAAGGTCAGGAAGGCTCGCGTCGTTTCCGCCTTCAACACCGTGCCGAGCGAGGTGCTCTTCGCGGTCTTCGAAGCCCGCCGCAAGGAGAGGAGACCCGGCCTCGTGTACTGCGGCGACGATTCGGAGAGCAAGAGAATCGCCGCCAACCTGATCCGCGACGTGGGGTTCGATCCGGTGGACGCCGGATCCCTGCGGAGCGCCCGTTATACCGAGCCGTTCGCGTTGCTCGTCGCGCAGCTCGCGTACGAGGGAAACGAGGGACCGGAATTGGCATACAGGTTCGAGCGGTTCAGGCAGAGAGCCTGACCGTGCCGGAGCTCGCCCGGTGGGACAGCTTCTACGTCATCGTGGGGTCGGCGGCGGGCGCCCTGATCGGCTTGCAGTTCGTCGTCCTGACGCTGATCGCGGAACGGCCCCCCCCGCGTGCTGCGGACGCCGGCGCCGCTTTTGCGACACCGACGATCGTTCATTTCGGCGCCGCGTTTTTTCTGTCGGCGCTCCTGCGCGTTCCGTGGCAAACCATCATCCCGGCCGCCGTGGCCTGGGGCCTCGCGGGCCTGTGTGGAGTGGCCTACGCGATGATCGTTGCCCGGCGCATGCGAACGCAAGCCGCATACCGGCCGGTGTTCGAAGATTGGTTGTTTCACGTCGTGCTCCCTTCGGCGGCTTACGCGACACTCGCGCTGTCGTCATTCTCCGCTCCAGCCCGAGAACGCGAGGCCCTGTTCGGCGTCGGAGCGGCGGCGCTGCTGTTGCTCTTCATTGGCATTCTCAACGCCTGGGATGCCGTTGCCTACCATGTGCTGGTCAACAGGGGAGATTCCAGAAGCGAACGGCGTCGAGACGAGCCTCCGGAGAAGACAGGCGCTGACGCGCGGATTTGTGATGGAGCAACCCGGCCAGACATCGAACTCGCCTTCTTGAAGGGTCGGCCGCTTAGCGATCGTGGCGCGCGTCCGGCGGCCGCGTCCGCTGCCGCTCTCATGGGAAGGATAGAATTCCGGCCACAGGAAAACTCTTGAGCCTGGCTGCCGGAACCCGTTTCGGACCCTACGAGATCGTCTCGCCTCTGGGCGCGGGCGGAATGGGAGAAGTGTACCGGGCGAAGGACACGAAGCTCGGGCGCGAGGTCGCGATCAAGGTTCTGCCGGAATCCGTGTCCGCCGATCCGGAACGGCTGACCCGGTTCGAGCGCGAGGCGCGGGCTCTCGCCTCGCTCAACCACCCGAACATCGTCACGGTCTACTCGGTCGAGGAAGCGGGAGACATGCGGCTGCTGGCGATGGAGCTCGTCGAGGGTCAAACCCTGGACCTGGCCATTACGACCGGCGGCTTGTCTCTCTCGCGGTTCTTCGAAATCGCCGTGCCGCTGGCCGACGCTCTGTCGGCGGCGCACGAGCGCGGCATCGTTCACAGGGACTTGAAGCCCGCCAACGTGATGATCACGCGAGAGGGGCGGCTCAAAGTCCTCGACTTCGGTCTCGCCAAGCTCGTAGCCGTGGATTCCGATCCGAATGCGACCGGTACAGCCACGGCGAGCCGCGCCGACCTGACCGGGGAAGGGACGGTCTTCGGCACCGTCGCCTACATGTCCCCCGAACAGGCGAGGGGCGGAAAGGTGGACGCGAGGTCGGATGTCTTCTCGCTCGGTGTCGTGCTCTACGAGATGCTGACCGGCGACCGGCCGTTCAAGGGATCGAGTTCCGTCGACATCATCTCTTCGATCCTGCGAGACTGGCCTCCAACGGTCACCGAGCTCCGCGCGGACCTTCCGCCGCACGTGGGAAGGATCCTCCGCCGCTGCCTCGCGAAGGACCCCCACGACCGCTACCAGACCTCGCGCGACGTCTTCAACGAGTTGCGCGATCTGCAGGCCGAGACTTCGGCGGCAGTGCCGTCGGCTCCGACCGCGGCCCCGACGCGGGGCGCTTCGGGACAGGTCCGGGCCGACGAGGCTCTTTCGGTCGCGGTGCTTCCCTTCAAGAGCTCCGGGGACGCGGAGATGGAGTCGTTCGCCGACGGCCTCGGCGAGGAGATCACGACCGGGCTTTCGCGGTTTCGGTATCTGTCGGTCGTCGCGAGCGCCTCGGCAGCCCGCGTGAAAGGGGAATCGGGCGACGAGCGGGCCATGGGCGCCAAACTCGGCGCGCGTTACGTGCTGGAAGGAAGCATCCGCAAGGGGGGTTCCGCCATCCGCGTGAGCGCGCAGCTCGTCGACGCCCGGACGGGAGCGCGGCTCTGGGCCGAGACGTACAACCGGGACCTCCAGGCGTCCAGCATCTTTGCGGAACAGGACGACATCGCCGCCCGCATCGTCGCCACCGTCGCCGACAGCTACGGGGTCCTCGTGCATTCCATGCGGTCGGCGATGCGGCAGAAGGACGACCTCGATCTCACGCCGGTGGAGTGGCAGTTCCAGTATTTCGCCTACCGCGAGCAGATCACTCCCTCGGCCTACGCGGAGTTGAAGAGCCGGCTGGAGCGCGCGGTCGAGCGGGACGGCCGCCAGTCGGACCTCTGGGCGTGCCTCGCGCAGATCTTCGTCGACGAATACGCGTTTGGTTTCGGGACCGACCCGGCCGCTCTCGATCGCGCCCTGGCCGCGGCCCGCCGCGCGGTCGAACTGGATCGGGCGAACCAGTTTGCTCTCGTCGCGCTGGCGCAGACGCATTTCTTCCGCCGGGACCTCGCGGCGTTTGGTCCCGCGGCCGAGCGCGCCATGGCCTTGAATCCCTTGAACACCGACGCCGTCGGGATCCTGGGATTGCAGATCGTGCACACCGGCGAGTTCGAGCGAGGCGCCGCGATCGTGCGCCGCGCCATGGAGCTCAATCCCAACCACGCCGGCTGGATGCACTTCGCGCCCCTTTGGGAGGCCTTCCACAAGAGGGAGTACGAGCAGGCCCTCGAGCGCGCGAACCGGGTGGACGTCCCCGGCCTCTTCTGGCCCTACCTCGTAATGGCCTCGGCCTGCGGTCACCTCGGCCGGCGAGCCGAAGCCGCGGCCGCGGTCCGGGACCTGCTGGCGCTCGACCCCGAGTTTGCGGCGCACGCGCGCTCGAACGTCGGGACCTGGCACTTCGCGAGCGGTCTCATGGAACCCATTCTCGAAGGTCTCCGCAAGGCGGGGCTCTCGATTCCCCCGACCGGCGGATCGTCCGACTCGGCGGTGCGAAGTGGGAAGGTCATAGCAAAAACAGATCGGGCGGACCCGGGCACGGACTCGGGGCCGGTCCGGACCGAGGAAGGATTCTGGGTCGCCGTGCTGCCCTTCACGTGCATCGGGGCCAACGCCGGCCTCACGGCCGTGGCGGACGGATTAACCGAAGACATCGTGACCGGCCTTTCGCGCTTCTCCTACCTTCGGGTCATTGCCCGGAGCTCCACTTCGCATCTCGTCCAGGAAGCCGGAGATGTCCGTTCCGCCGGCAAGGAATTGGGCGCCCGCTATGTGATGGAGGGGAGCCTGCGTCAGGCAGGGACGAAGGTGCGCCTTGCGGTGCAGCTCTTAGACACGACTTCCGGCTCCCATCTCTGGGCGGAGGTCTACGATCGCGCCTTCAATCCCGAAGCCGCTTTCGAGCTGCAGGACGACCTGGTGCCCCGTATCGTCTCCACCTGCGCCGATCGCTTCGGCGTGCTCGCGCGGAGCATCAGCGAAGCCGTCCGGGGTCAGGAGCCCGGGCAGCTCGGCCCGTATGAGGCGCTTATGCGCGGCTTCGGGTATCACCAACGCTTGACCCCGAGCGAGCACGCGGAGGCGCGTGAGGCGCTGGAGCGGGCCGTCGAGCGCGCGCCGTCCAACGCAGACTGCTGGGCGATGCTTTCGTGGATCTACTCCCACGAACATGCCCACGACTTCAACGCCCGGCCGGGCCCGCTCGATCGGGCGCTCGCGGCCGCCCGGCGCGCCGTGGACATCGCTCCGTCCAGTCAGCTCGCGCAACAGGCCCTGGCGGTCGCCCTGTTTTTCCGCAAGGAGACGGCTGGCTGCCTGAGCGCCGCGGAGCGCGCGATGGCTTTGAACCCGCTCGACACGAGCAACGAGGCCATGTTCCTCATCACCTTCACCGGCGATTGGGACCGAGGCTGCGTCCTCATCCGTCGAGCGATGGAGCTGAACCCTCATCATCCACGCTGGTACGGGATCGTCCTCGGCATCAACGAGTACCGCCTGGCCAACTACCGCGCGGTCGTGGACGAAGTCGTGAAGGCGAATGCGCCCGACGTCTTCTGGACCAACATGTTGCTTGCCGCCGCCCACGGCCAGCTTGGCCAGCTCACGGCGGCACGCAATGCCCTCCGAGACCTGCTCGCCCAGAAGGAGGACTTCGCCCGATCGGCCGATGAACTGCTCGGCAAATGGTTCGACGCGCGGCTCGTCGGGCATCTGATCGAGGGGCTGCGCAAGGCGGGGCTGGACGCTCCTCTCGAGAAGAGCGCGGGGACCCCGGCGAGCGAGTCTTCGGACGTTTCCGGATCGGTCTCGGGTGCGGTTCGTACCGACGAGGGATTCTGGGTCGCGGTGCTGCCCTTCAAGGACAGCGGCGGCAGCGCCGAGCTCACGGCCCTGGCAGAGGGGCTGACCCAGGAGATCGTGACCGGCCTGTCGCGATTCTCTTATCTCAGGGTGATCGCGCGCAGCTCAACCTCGCGCTACGCCAACGACTCGGTTGACGTGCGCGCCGCCGGCAAGGAACTCGGCGCGCGCTACGTGATGGAAGGCAGCCTGCGCCAGGCCGGGACCAGGCTGCGGCTCGCGGTTCAACTCGTCGATGCGGAGAGCGGCGCTCATCTCTGGGCTGAGAACTTCGAACGCGGGTTCAGTCCCGAGACGGTCTTCGAGCTGCAGGACGATCTGGTTCCTCGGATCGTCTCGACGGTTGCCGACATGTACGGCGTCCTGGTCCGCAGCATGAGCGAGGCGCTCCGAGGCAAGGCCGATGAAGAGCTGAGTCCTCAAGAAGCCGTGCTGCGCGCCTTTGGCTACATGGAACGTGTCACGCCGGAAGAACATGCGCGCGTGAGACGGATTCTGGAACGGGCCGTCCGCATTGCGCCCAATCAGAGCGATGCCTGGGCCATGCTGGCGAACCTGTACTGGGAAGAGCATGCGCACGGATTGAACCCCCAGCCCGACCCGCTCGGGCGCGCGCTTGCGGCCGCGCGGCGTGCCGTCGAGGCGGCGCCCTCCAACAGCCTTGCCCACTACGCCCTCGCTTCGACGCTCTTTTTCCAGGGGGACTACCTGGCTTTTCGTCCAGCGGCCGAGCGGGCGATCGAGTTGAATCGCATGGACGCTTCCGTGGCGGCGTACATCGGAAACCTCATCGCCTATTCCGGCGACTGGGAACACGGCTGCGCGGTGGTGGACTCCGCCATGCAGCTCAATCCTCATCATCCGGGCTGGTACTGGTTCGTCAAGTTCAACGACGCGTATCGCCGGCGCGATTACCGCGGCGCCCTGGGCTTCGCCCTCAAGATCAACCTGCCGGGAAACTTCTACACCCACGCCGTGATCGCGCAGACTTACGGGCAGCTTGGCATGCGCGAGAAGGCTCGGAAGGCGCTGGAGGAACTGCTTGCGCTCCGGCCCGACTTTGCCAAAACGGCGCGCGAAGAATACGGGAGATGGTTTCACGACCTGGCATTCGTCGAACACCAGCTCGACGGCCTCCGCAAGGCGGGGCTGGAGATCGCTCCGGAAGAGGAATCCGCGGCATTCCCGGCACCCGGCAACATCCCCCGCTCTGAGACAAAGACCGAATCCGGCGCCGCCCGCGCCGAGGAGGGATTCTGGGTCGCGGTGCTGCCATTCAAGTTCGCGGGCGCAAACGAAGACCTGAAAGGACTGGCCGATGGCCTATCCGAAGAAATCGTCACTGGCCTCTCGCGCTTCTCGTACCTCCGGGTGATTGCCCGGGGTTCGACTGCGAAGTATTCCAGCGAGTCGGGGGACGTGCGGGCGATCGGCAAGGAACTCGGCGCGCGGTATGTGATGGAGGGGAGCCTTCGCCAGTCCGGGTCGAGGCTCCGCATTGCCGTGCAGCTGGTCGATGGGAGCTCCGGCGCCCACCTTTGGGCCGAGACCTTCGATCGCCCCTTCCAACCGGAGGCGTTGTTCGAGCTGCAGGACGAGATCGTTCCCCGGATCGTCTCCACGGTTGCCGATATGAACGGGGTTTTGCCCCGGAGCATGACCGAGGCTGTGCGCAGCCGCGATCCCGAGCAATTGAGCCCGTACGAGGCCGTCCTGCGCAGCTTCGGCTACTTGCAGAGGGTCACCCCCGAAGATCTGGCCGCCGCGCGGTCCGGCCTGGAATCGGCGGTGCGGAAGGCGCCGGACTCTGCCGATGCGTGGGCGATGCTGGCGTTCCTGAGCGTCCAGGAGTACGGGCAAGGATTCAAACTTCAGGCAGATCCCCTGACGAGCGGGTTAATCGCCGCGCGGCGTGCCGTCGAGGCGGCGCCGTCCAATCCTCTGGCCCATTTCAGCTTCGCCCAGGCGCTCTTTTTCCAGAAGGAATTCCAGAGCTTCCGGAATGCGGCAGAGCGGGCCGTCGCCTTGAACCCCATGGACGGCAACTCCATCGCTTTTCTCGGTGAGCTGCTGACCTATGCTGGCGACTCGGAGCGCGGCCTCGCGCTCGCGGGACGCGCCAAGCAGCTCAATCCTCACCATCCCGGATGGTACTGGTACGCCGACTTCTACAACTCTTACAGTCAGGGCGACTACCGCGCCGCATTGAGTTTCGCGCTCAAGAGCAATCTGCCGGGGCACTGGGGTATGCACGCGGCGATGGCCGCTGCTTACGGCCAGCTCGGAGAACGCGATGCCGCCGCGAAAGCCCTGCGGAATCTGCTCGCACTGCGGCCGGACCTGGCCGCCAAAGTCCGGACGGAATCTGAGAGGTGGTGGGAGCCAGCGTACGTGGAGGCGTTCCTCGACGGTTTGCGCAAGGCGGGGCTGGATGTGCCCCCGCTGGCGCGAGCCGATTCCGCCCCGAAGCTCGATACGGCGGTCTCGATCGCGGTACTGCCGTTCTCGGACATGAGCCCCGCGAAGGACCAGCAGTACCTGTGCGAGGGGATGGCCGAGGAGATCATGAACGCGCTCGTGCGGATCGACGGGATCCGCGTGGCATCCCGGACTTCGGCCTTCCGGGCTCGGGAGGGCGGCGGCGACCTGGTGACGATCGCCCGCGCGCTCTCGGTGGGCCACGTCCTCGAGGGAAGCGTGCGGACGTCGGGGGGCCGGCTTCGCGTCACGGCGCAGTTGACCGACATCGGGAGCGGCTACCAGATCTGGTCGGAGCGATTCGATCGCGACGCCGCGAACGTCTTCGCCGTCCAGGACGAGATCGCGGCGGGTGTCGTCGACGCGGTGAAGGCGCGGCTGACTCCGGGATCGCGAACCGTTCCATCCCGTCCGCAGGTCCACAATCTCGAGGCGTACCGCAGCTTTCTCAAGGGCCGGCACCTTCGGGGGAAGGAGGACTTCGGGGGGGCCCTCTCCGCCTTCGAGGAGGCCGTTCGCCTCGATCCGGCTCACGCGCCCTCGTGGACCGGCCTCGCGGAGATCACCGTGCTCTCGGCCCACATGGGCATGATCCCGCCTCGCACGGCCCTGGCGGCCGCGAGGAAGGCGCTGGCGGCCGCGGAGGAGCTGCAGGGAGAGTCGGCGGAGGGTCTTCACGTCGAGGCGTTCGCGGCTTTCCTCGAGCGCCGCTGGGACGCGATGGAGACGGCGTGGCGCCGGGCGCTCGAGCTCCAGCCCGATCACGTCCTTGCCCTGGGCTCGTTTGCGCTCAGCCTCTGCGCGCGCCAGGAGCTCGACGAGGCCTTGCCGCTTTTCGAGCGTGCCCGGGAAGCCGATCCGCTCGCATCGTTTCCGTACACGCTCGCCGGGTGGGGACTGCTTGTGAGCGGAAGGCCAGAGGAGGGCCTGCGCCACCTCGAGGACGCGCTCACCTTCGAGAAAGAGGACGCCTCGGCCATCAGTGCGTCATGCATGGCGAACGCCGCCCTCGGGAGGTTCGAGGAAGCCATCGCCGCAGGCGAGCACGGTGTCGCGGTGTCCTACCGGGCGCCCTTCTTTCTCGGCGTCCTGGGGTGGGCGTTCGCGACCGCGGGCCGGAAAGACGAAGCGCGGAAGATCCTCGAGGAGCTGCGGGCGCGCCCGCGCGGACTCGCCCACCGCCGTCTCCGAAGCCTGGCTGCTCGGCGCGCTCGGGGAGATCGACGACGCCTTCGAAGTGCTCGCGCGGGCAGAAGAGGAGTACCAGGGCCTCGTGTCCTACACCGGATTGCCCGGCTTCGATCCGCTCCGCAACGACCCTAGTTTTGGAGCTCTCCTCGGACGCCTCGGCTTACCCCCGTAGCGAGGCAGGATTCAAGACTATTCGGAGAGTTGAGCCTGAGAATTGACTGGTGGAGCCCGCGGCCCGACCACAGGCGAGCACGAGAATCAGGGCAGAAAACGCTCTTTCTTGGACCATCGTGGAGCTATGTAACCTTCGAGCCGAGGTGCGATAATCGAAACCTCATCTCAGTTTCTTTTTCGGCTCAGGAGGACTTGACTTGCGCCTTTCTTACGCCTATCATGCTACGTGAGAAAAGGTGGTGTCACGCCGCTTTAGGAAGAAGAAGAAGAAGATGAGATTACCTACACACGAGACAAGCCTTGGCCACCTCTATCAAGCAGACTGCTTTGAGATTCTCTCGGAAATGGGCGAGGGAACTGTTGATCTTGTTTTCGCCGACCCTCCCTTCAATCTGGGCAAGGACTACGGCAAGGGGATCAACGATTCCCTAGCCGATGGCCATTACTTGGAATGGTGCCGGCGTTGGATCGCTGAGTGCGTCCGGGTCCTCAAGCCTGGTGGTGCGTTCTATCTTTTCAACTTGCCGCGCTGGAATGTCGAGCTCGGCTCATCGCCTGAACATGGAGAGGATGCTTTTTCGTCACTGGATAGCGATCGATATCAAATACTCGCTTCCAATCCCAGGTCGCCTCTACCCTTCCCACTACAGCTTGCTCTACTACACGAAGGGGCAAGCCGCGCTTCTTCGAGCGCCCTCGGGTTCCCGATTCCAGTCTGCCGCCACTGCGGCGGAGACATCAAAGACTACGGCGGCCACCGCGTGAAGCTGAACCCCGCCGGTTTGAACGTTGCCGATGTCTGGACCGATATCCCGCCGGTTCGCCACAACTCGACCAAGCGGCGCTCGGCCAACGAGCTCTCGATCAAATTGCTCAAACGTGTGCTTTCGATCTCGAGTGGTCCCGGCGATCTCGTCTTCGATCCCTTCGGCGGGAGCGGCACGACATATGTCGCTGCCGAGGAGATGCACCGCCACTGGATCGGAACCGAGATCGGCGACTGCGAGCCGATCATCCGTAGGCTCAACGGTGAGCGACCCAAGCTCGTACCGAAGAACCTCGGCGATGCCGCCAAGGGCATGTCCCGCGGCAGACGGGCGCGGGTGACCCGGCGCGACCTCTCTCTCTTCGGTTAGATCAATGCCCGGCCGTCCGTTCCCTTCTTGATTCGGGGGACCTCTCGTGCTCGTAGCGTCGTGCTGGACGGCGAGAACACCGAGATACCCGGAAGGCACACGCTGAGCAGACCAGTATGGGAAGTAGGCCACCAACTCCTCGTAGTTGCCGATCCGGTCAGTTAGGAACTTGGCCAGTGGCCGAGTGGGAAGCACCAAGATCCCACCGGAGATGTGACCTGCTATGCAGAGCCATCGCCATCTTGTTGAGTGCTCGGTGGCTCGACGAGACGTTGCCTGTCTCCCATTCGACTACAAAGGGGGCAAGGCCTTGCTGTGTCAGATCCAGGCAGGCGTCGAACGCTCCGGGCAAGAAGGATCGCCTTGTCCTTTTCTTTTCTCGGGTATCGCTGTTCCGGCTTCCAGCCGAGCTCGAGCAACTTCAACACGAACCCCGTCTTGATCGGCTTGACGCCGTTGCCCTCGCCACGTTTTTTCCCGGATTGCGGATGGATCGTGAAGTTCGAGGACCCGGGCGGCCACCGAACCGCGTCGATCGCCGCGCGCACGTCAGCTAAAACCCGCTGCCCAGCGCCCTTGCGAGTAAACTGCCCGGTGTCGATGAGCGGAGTGATCGTTACAAGCTTCAAGTCCGATCAGGGTAACAGACCAGGGTTCCTCCCTAGCTGTGACCGCCGGGCGCGCGGGACGCGGACGGCGACCCTGACCCTCGTGGAGGGTTGTTCGTGAAGAAGCCGACCTCGTCCAAGAAGGGGAAGTCCAAGCCCAAGAGGAGGCCGAGCATGTGGCACCACCGAGAAGGCGCCAAGACTCGGGCGAAGCGCAAGCCGATGATGCGCCACGATCGCGAGGGGTAGGTATGGCCGAGCGAAAGGTGTACGGTTCGTGGCTCGTCCTCGAGCGTTTGGGCGCCGGCGGCCAAGGCGAGGTCTTTCGAGTCCTCAACACGAATAAGGTTCCACTCGACAGGGCCGGGGTACAGCTCGGTCGAGCCTGCTTCGAACTCCGGCAAGGAAATACCTCGGGCGCGGATATTTCCAGTTGGTCGGCTTCGGTTCGAGCAGCTTTAGACACTTTCGCTGCCGCCAAGGACCCGAGCAATATGGGTGCCTTGAAGGTGCTTGCCCCCGTTGCTGGAGGAGTCAATCTCGAGAAGGCGGTCGCCCGGTTCCTGAATGAGCTCCGTGCGTATTCCGCCGTCGACCACCCGAATGTCCTGAGTCTCTTGGACTCAAATGACGCGGAGAACTGGTGCGTTACAAAGTATTTCCCGGCTCGCGAGCTCACGTGTCATCAAAGCTCTTTTGTCGGCAAAGCGGAGGCCGCCCTGGTGGCATTTCGCGGTCTCGTGAGCGGCGTGGCGGCACTCCACCACAAGGGTATCGTGCATCGCGATATCAAGCCCGACAACATTTTCGTGGATTCTGCAGGGCAGCTTGTTCTGGGTGACGCGGGCCTCGCATTCCATCTGGAAGAAGACTCAGATCGCCTGACCGAGACGCTTGAAAACGTTGGAAGCCGAGACTGGATGGCCGCGTGGCTGATGGGCCGGCGTAGCGTTATCGAGCCGACGGCAGACATCTTCTCTCTCGGCAAGGTGTTGTGGTGGATGCTCTCAGGTCAGCCCAAGCTGCGGCTCTGGTACCACCGCGAGGAGGACGAGTACAACCTCGAAGGGCTGTTCCCGGGTGACGACAGCATGCAGCATATAAACCGACTGCTCGACTGCATCGTTGTTCAGCGGGAGGCACAAATGACCATTCGAACGGCCCAAGATCTCCTGGCGCGGGTCGACGGCGAGCTTAGGGCGGTGCGGGATAGGGCTCAGATCTTGAGAGATGACGTCACACGACACTGTCACGTGTGTCGCGTCGGAACCTACTCTAAGGTGAGCCCGGACATGGCGGGCCTCATCAACCACACGACCACCAAGCCGTTCCTATGTGGCCACTGCGGTCACGTGCAGTTCTTTAGATTCGTGTCCGGCCCGCCTCCGGCCTGGCAGTCGTAACGAGAGGTCACGCCTCTCGGCGCGCGCCGGGGCAAGGCCTGTGCCGTCTCAACACTGCTGCTCAATTCGACGACTCGATATCCGCGCGTCATGGTGCCTGCAACGAGGAGAACGCGCCGAGCCGCGCTTCAGCTCGGCGGGTACAGCCTCTGCCTTGCGGCCGCCGAGAGCGCTGCGCGGTTTACGTAACCTGTGTTACGTACTCGCCGGCGCCGGTCATCCGGCGCCGGAACTCCGCGGCGCAAGCCACTAGGCCGCGGACCGTCATGCGCTGGCGCGCGCGATCGCGCGCCCAAGGCTCGGGGTCGCCGCTCATCGCGGATACGAACGGACTAGTGCTTCCGTCACTTCGAGCATCGCCGACCCGTCGTCGCGGTACTCGAGTCGAGCCCTTTCGGAGAGGAGGTTCCCAATCTCTGGGGCAATGGAGTCGGCTTGCAAAAGTGAGCCCTGGATCACAAAACCACGGCACTGTGGGCACCTCACTGCCATCCGATTGGCTCGGGCCCCTCCGCCAGGAATCATCGACGGCCCGATTTCGGCATCCGCCGCGCGGCAGAGCGGGCAGATCGCTTGCCTCAACATGTCGCCAGCATCGCCCTGCCCGACGGACAACGAGTGTCCTACCGTTTTGGGCCTTTCGCTCCGGGGAGTCTCGGACTCCGATTCACTCCCCGCGGGTTCACCGACGGGAATCAGAATGGTTTGATCGCCTCGGTCCACGAGCACCAGCTGCCCGACGGGGAGATTTGCGCTCGGCAACCACCGGTCCAGAATAACGCCGTCCGAGCATCTGACCACCACGCGCCCCGAGTCGCTTCCGAGAGGCTGCTGGTCTCAAGAACTACTCCAAATATTGGGGCTGCGGTCCCTGACGTACGAAGACGCGTCCGAAGCGTTCTACCGCTCGGTTCGTCATCGAAGCAGCCGTGCTTATCCCAGGGTGGACCAAGCTCGTCGAACCACACGCTCCCACCGTTGTGCCTGACGAAAAAGACGGCCGCGCCGCACACGGGGCACTTGGTCTGCCGCGTAAAGTCGTCGTCTCGATACTGCCAGGACTCGCGGACGTAACTCCAACCGCCTCCTCCAGTGTCGCCCCCGAAGCCGCAGTCGCAATCTGGCGAGTGATTCCGCGCGTTGCACATCACCAGCTATCCTACTGGGCCCAAGGCCATCGCTGCATGACCGTTCGCTGTACGGGGTTCGGGCTATCGAGCTAACTTGGTGGAGCTGACCGGGATCGAACCGGCGACCTCCTGAGTGCGATTCAGGCGCTCTCCCAAACTGAGCTACAGCCCCACGCGAGGAGGCGCAGGATAACACGGACGACGTCGATAGAGGGCTCTGGTAGCGGACTCTCTCGGCGCCGCTCGCGCAGCGAGCGCCTGCGCCGAAAGTCCTGATCGGGATCGAACCGACGACCTCCTGAGTGCGATTCAGGCGCTCTCCCAAACTGAGCTACAGCCCCACGGAGGAGGCGCAGAATAACACGGACGACGGCGACCGAGGGCTCTGGTAGCGGACTCTCTCGGCGCCGCTCGCGCAGCGAGCGCCTGCGCCGAAAGTCCTGACCGGGATCGAACCGGCGACCTCCTGAGTGCGATTCAGGCGCTCTCCCAAACTGAGCTACAGCCCCACGCGAGGGCGCAGGATAGCATGGCCGGATGATCTTTTTAGGGCTCTGGTAGCGGACTCTCTCGGCCGCCGCTCGCGTAGCGAGCGCCTGCGGCCGAAAGCTATACGATCGAAAACAATGGATCACGGGATCGATCTGGCTTCGTTTCTGCTCGCGTTCGCTTCGGCACTGCTGGGGGCGAAGCTCCTCGGGGAGATCGCGGAGAGGCTCGGGCAGCCGGCGGTGCTGGGAGAGCTCCTCGCGGGCGTGATCCTGGGCCCTTCTCTCCTGGGGCTCGTGCCCCTGACGGCCGGGATCTTCCTGGTCGCCGAGATCGGCGTGATCCTCCTCCTCTTCGAGGTCGGCCTGGAGACGGACCTCGCCGCGCTCGCGCGCGTCGGCGCTCCCGCGCTCGCCGTCGCGCTGGCCGGAATGGTCCTTCCCTTTCTCGGCGGCTTCCTTGTCACGCGCGTTCTCGGCCATCCGACCCTGACCGCGATCTTCGTCGGCGCCGCCCTGACGGCGACGTCGATCGGAATCACGGCGCGCGTTCTTTCGGAGTTGAACGCCCTGTCGTCGCGCGAAGGGCAGATCGTCCTGGGGGCCGCGGTCGCCGACGACGTGCTGGGTCTCGTGGTCCTCGCCGTCGTGGCCCGGATCGCCGACACGGGGACCGCGGAGATGACGATGGTCCTGAAGGCGACCGGCCTCGCGGTCGGATTCCTGGCCGCCGCGCTCGCGCTCGGGATCCCGCTCGGTCACCGGCTGATCGGGATCGTCG
Source organism: uncultured Acidobacteriota bacterium (assembly GCA_963815865.1). Lineage (GTDB taxonomy): Bacteria > Acidobacteriota > Thermoanaerobaculia > UBA5066 > Gp7-AA6 > JAWOLE01. The sequence continues at coordinate 308,362 of CAWFIK010000002.1, read as the reverse complement.
GGCGCGCGAGCGTGCGCGGCGTCCTCGTGGCGGCGTCGGTCGCGTTCGCGCTGCTCGTGGCCCTGGCGGCGAAGAAGGCCGGGTCGGCCGAGATCATCGGGGCCTTCGCGACGGGAGTCGTTCTCGCGCGCACGAATCGCCGCCACGACATCAGCCAGGCGTTGAGACCGGCGGTGGACCTCTTCGCGCCCCTCTTCTTCGTGGCCGTGGGCGCGCAGGTGGACGTCGCTCTCCTGAATCCGTTCGCGCGGGTGAATCAGCCCGCTCTTCTTCTGGCGCTCGGCCTGACGGTCATCGGCTTCCTCGGGAAGTTCGCGGCCGGCTTCTGCGCGTGGGGGAATGTTCGCCGGGCCTTCATCGGCGCCGGGATGGTGCCGCGCGGCGAAGTCGGCCTGATCTTTGCGTCTCTGGGGAAGGCGACGAAGACGCTGCCGGAAGGGGTCTTCGTCGCCGTGGTGCTCGCCGTCTTCGCCACGACGTTTCTCGCGCCTCCGCTGCTGAAGGCCTTCCGCGGGGGAGTCGGATCGGCGCCGGGAAGGCCGGAGGCGGGCGGCGCGTGAGATCCCGGTTCGGGTTTGCTCCGCGCGAGGAGCGGCTCGCGGCGCTCGAGCAGACGCAGTTCGATTTGCTGGTCATCGGCGGCGGGATCACGGGCGCCGCGATCGCGCGCGACGCCTCGACCCGCGGCCTCGCGGTCGCGCTCGTGGAGCGGGAGGACTGGGCCTCGGGAACGTCGTGGCGCTCCACCAAGCTCATCCACGGAGGGCTGCGATATCTGAAGACCGGAAGCGTGAAGCTGGTCTTCGAGTCGCTCGCCGAGCGCGGCCGCCTGGCGCGCCTCGCGCCGCATCTCGTGCGGCCGGTGGAATTCCTCTTCCCCGCCTACCGGGGGCGCGGCCTCCCGGTGTGGATCGTCGGGCTGGGTTTGACGGCCTACGACCTGCTCGCGCTCGGTCATTCCCCGCGCCGCCACCGGCGTCTTTCGCGGGAGGAGCTCGTGCGCTGGGAGCCGGCGCTGGAGAGTCCGTCGCTCTCGGGAGGCGAGGCGTACGGCGACGCGCGGACCGACGACGCCCGCCTGACGCTCGAGAACGTGCTCGACGCCGTTTCCCTGGGGGCGGCCGCTGCCTCGCGCGTCGAGGCCACCGGCCTGGTCCACGACGATGCGGGCGCGGTGCGCGGGGCGCGGGTCCTCGACCGGGAATCCGGCCGGGGCTTTTCGATTCGTTCGCGCGTCGTCGTCAGCGCGACCGGGCCGTGGGCCGACCGCATGCGGTCCGTGGACGAGCCGGGCGCCGCGCCGATCCTGCGTCTCGCGAAGGGGACTCACCTGACGCTGCCCGCGCGGCGCCTTCCCGTGAGCCGCCCGATCGCGTTCCCCGACTCGGGAGGACGCCTCCTCTTCGCGGTTCCCGACGGGCCGGTGACGCTTCTCGGAACGACCGACACGGACTACGCCGGGTCTCTCGACGAGGTCGTCGCGGACGCGTCGGAGGTGGCGTATCTCCTCAAGGAGGCGAACGAGACGTTCCCGGCGGCCGGCCTGACCGAGTCTGACGTCGTCGCGACGTTCGCGAGCCTGCGGCCTCTGGTGCGCGAACCGGGGAAACGAGTCGAGGACACCAGCCGCGAAGACGTCCTCGTCGTCTCGTCCGACGGCCTCCTGACGGTGACGGGAGGCAAGCTGACGACGCACCGGCGCATGGCCGTGCGAGCGATGGATCGGGCGGCCCGGCTGCTCGCCGCTGTCGGCGTCGCCGTTTCCGCGAGCGGGACCGGGTCGCGACGCTTCCCCGGCGCGCCGCAAGCGTCCCTGGAACAATGCGTTTCCGAGATCGTTCGGATCGCCGCCTCTTGCGAGCCCCCGATCGAAGCGGCAACGGCCGAGCACCTCGCGAGGCGCTACGGAGCGCGGGCGGCGGAGGTCCTCGAGCTCGTCGCAGAGAACGCCGCTCTGGCGCAGCCGCTCTGCCCGGGCCTTCCCGATCTCGCGGCGGAAATCCTCTTCGCCGCGCGGCGCGAGGACGCCCGTTCTCTCTGCGATGCCCTGATTCGCCGTACGCATCTCTTCTGGCAGGCGCCGAACCAGGGGGAGGAGGTCCTGGACCGCGCCGCGTCGCTGATGGCCCGCGAGCTCGGCTGGAGCGATGAGAGGAGGGAATCCGACATCGCCGCCTATCGGCGGCAGGTCGCGCTCTCGCGCCGGTTTCGCACGACGAGTCCTTAGCGTTTGAGGTCGGCGATCGTGGTGCCCAGAAGCGCGCGGCGTTCCGCCTGCAGCCGCTCGAAGATCGGGCCCAGCACCTCGACGACCCGGTCCCCTTCCTCGGGCGAGATCGAGAAGAGGTCGGGCGAGACGGCGTCCACGACTTGGGCGACGGTGATCTTCTTCGCCGGTTTCGCCAGTGAGTAGCCGCGCGCCGGATCTCCCTCGACCAGTCCCCTCTCTTTCAGACATTCGAGGAGCTTCTCCGCGACGGTCGAGGAGCCTTCCTGCTCGGCGTACAGCTCGCGCAGCGGGTGGACACCGCCCTTCGAGAGGCGCAGGAGCATCCGGACCGCGTTCTCCGCGAGCCCCGCCTTCGGCCCGCCGGCCGCGCGGCGGCCGCCTGCCTGCGTCTGGAGCACGTGCGCGAGCTCCACGCCGAGCAGGATGAGGACCCAGACGAAGTAGACCGAGAGGAGCGTCAGCAGGATCAGGGTCAGCGAACCCGTGATCAGGTTCATGCGGGAAAGCGCCTTGACGTATAGGCCGAAGAGGAAGCGGAGGAGCTCGAGCGCCAGCGCCACCGCGCCGCCCGCGGGCGCCGCGCAGGTCCAGCGGACGTGCGCGTTGGGCAGGTACCGGTAGAGGAGCGTCAGCGCCGCGTAATCGATCGCGAGAGGGAAGAAGAAGTCGGTCGCGGGCGCGGAGAGGATGTCGTTGGCCATCGCGAACCGCTTCAGAAACCGTACGCCGAGGCCGACCGAGCCGACGAGCAGGCCGAACGCGAAGAGGAGGAGCGTGTAGACGGCGACGCGGTGAAGCAGGTTCCGGCGGCGCGGCGCGCCCCAGACCGTGTTGACGATCCCCTCCACGATGAAGAGGAGCCGCAGGGACGCCACGAGGAGAACGGCGATCCCGATTCCAGTGATCGTCGTGGACTGCGAGATGAAATCCCGCAGGTTCTCCGTGACCTGCGCCGTGTGGTACGGAAGGACCAGGTTGACGAGATCGAAGATCGCCGTGACGTTCTGCTTGAAGAACGTGGCGAGGAAGAGCGCGAACGTCGCGAGGAGCGGCACCGCGGTCAAGAGCGTCGAGAAGGAGAGCGACGCGGCCAGGTCCACGCCGCGGTCCGCGCGGAAGCCGTGGTACGTCTCGAGGACGATGTTGCGGGTGGTGACGAGTGCCCGGAGAAGTCCGGGCGGGATCCAGGGGTTTCGCGCGCGGGCTTTCTGGACGACCGACGTGACCGGACGTCTCACACGGTCTCCGGCGCGCGAACGAAGGCGGCGCTCATCGTGCTTTGCCTAGGGTATATGATCCGGCTTTTGGAACCGGAGGTGAAGGTATGGCAAAAGAGACTCCGTTCGATCGCGCTCGCGACTTCGTCGAAGAGAAGATCGATCAGACCAAGGAAGTCCTCGGAGACTCGTACACGAAGGCGCGCGATCAGTTCGACGACGTGAGCGACGACGTCCGCAAGGGCGTCAAGACCGCCACCCGCCGCATCGAGAAGGACTACGGCGACGTGTGGAGCGATGCGCTCTGTTACGTCAAGGAGAACCCCGGGACCGCCGTCGCGATTTCGCTCGGCGTGGGTTTCCTCCTCGGATTCCTGGTTCGCGGCGGAGACGACTAAGCGTCGGCAGGCGGGAGGCGGCAGGCGGTAAGCGGACGAGAATCTGACTGCCAGTGTCTTTCGCCTCCAGCCTCCCGTCTCCCGTCTCCATATAATCCGAGCGTGACTTACAAGAAGGCGGGTCACCCCGCGCTTTCGACGTTCGCGTCGAGCGCGGGTTGAGCCTGCAAGATCGGTCAGTTCGACCTTTCCGCGCTTCTCGCGAGGCTCCCTTCCCCGGCGGACCCGAACCTGCTGGTGGGAAACGCCCATGCGGACGACGCGGCCGTCTACCGGATCGGGGGGGGGCAGGTCCTCGTGCAGACGGTGGACTTCTTCACGCCCGTGGTGGACGACCCGTTCCTCTTCGGGCAGATCGCCGCGGCCAACTCCCTCTCCGACGTCTATGCGATGGGGGCGCGTCCGGTCCTGGCGCTGGCACTCGCCGCGTTTCCGATGGCCGCCCTCCCGCCCGAGGTCCTGGAGGAAATCCTCCGCGGAGGGGTCGAGAAGGTGGCCGAGGCGGGAGCGGTCGTCGGCGGCGGGCATTCGATCGACCTCGACGTCCCGGTCTACGGCCTCTCCGTGACGGGTCTCGCGGAGGAATCGAAGATCACGCGCAACGCCGGCGCGCGGCCGGGAGATGCGCTCGTGCTGACCAAGCCCCTCGGAATCGGCGTGACGGTCTGCGCCGGGCGCGCCGACGCCCTGGCCGCGGAAAGCGCGGCAGGCTTCTTCCACAAGCGTCTCCTCTCCGACGGCGAGCTCGAGGAAGTGATCGGCGTCATGGCGGCGTTGAACCGTCCCGGAGCGGAGGCGATGGAGGGATTCGAGATCCACGCGGCGACCGACATCACGGGTTACGGGCTCCTCGGGCACACGCACGAGATGATGTCCGCCTCGGACGCGACCGCGGAGTTCGCGACGGAGAAGATCCCGTTCCTGCCGGCCGCCCGCCGCCTCGCGGAAAAAGGAATCGCCCCGGACGGCTCGCGCGCCAACGTGCGGAACCTGAAGCCGCGTGCTCGGATCGGCGCCGGCGTCACCGAGGAGGAGTTTCTCCTGCTCTGCGACGCCCAGACGTCCGGCGGACTCCTCGTGTCTCTTCCGGAGCCGTCGGCCGAGGCGTACGCCGCGCGCTGCCGGGAACGAGGAGCAACCGCCGCTGCTGTCATCGGCAGAGTCGTCGAGCGCGGAGACACGCTGTTACGAGTGGAGAAATGATTTGTGATTGGTGATTTGTGATCTGGGCGACGAGTTGCTTTCTTGATCAAATCACGAATCAGAAATCTCAAATCACAAATCCCGAGGGACGAGAAGTGATTGGAGTGAAGCATGACGAAGAACGATGAGCCCGAATGGGTCGAAGTCGCCGCGACGGGACAGGACGAAGAAGCGGCGCTGATCGCGGGACTGCTCGAGTCCGAGGAGATTCCGTGCGAGGTGGAGGGGCCGACCGGCGGCTCTCCCTGGCCGGAGAACATCGGAGCGTTCGGTCTCTCCCGGATCATGGTTCCTCCCGAGCGCGCGGCAGAAGCGCGCGCCCTCCTCGAGCGGCGCGAGCGTGAGTTCGAAAGCGCCGCGCCGGAATCGGAGGGCAGCGAAGGCGAATGACGCTTCGCCTCGGATCGAAGCTCGGACGCTTCGAGATCACCGGCGTCCTCGGCGAAGGCGCCATGGGGACGGTCTATCTGGCGCACGACCCGCAGATCGAGCGGCCGGTCGCGATCAAGACGCTCCGCCTGGACGGGGCAGGGGAGCAGGGACAGGAGATCGCGAGCCGGTTCCTGAAAGAGGCGAAGCTCGCCGGGCGGCTCCAGCATCCCAACATCGTCACGATCTACGAGGCGGGGCAGGACCAGGGCGTGGACTTCATCGCGATGGAGTACATCGAGGGAGAGCCGCTGAACAAGATGCTCTCCCGGAGCGGCTTCTCTCTCCCGCAGAGGATCGAAGTCATCCGGCAGGCCGCCCTCGCGCTCGAGCACGCTCACGAGCGGGGAGTGCTCCACCGGGACATCAAGCCGGGGAACATCCTCATCACGCGAGACGGTCGCGTGAAGGTCGCGGATTTCGGCATCGGCAAGCTGCTCACGGCCGGCGCAGACCTGACGCGCACCGGGCAGATGGTCGGAAGCCCGGCCTATATGTCTCCCGAGCAGATCCGCGGCGAAAAGCTCGACGGGAGGAGCGATTTCTTTTCCCTGGGCGTCGTCTTCTACGAGCTCCTGACGGGATCGCGCCCGTTCCCAGGCGACACGATCACGACGCTCGTTTACCAGATCCTGCATACGGAGCCGCGGGATCCCCTGCAGCTGCGCTCGGACCTGCCGCCCGCCGCGCGCGAGGTCTTCGCCCGCCTTCTCGCCAAGTCGCCCGGCAAGCGTCCCGCCGGAGCGAGGGAATTTCTGCGCGAAGTCGGCGCGATCGAAGACGAGGTCGGAGAGTCCGCCGCCGCGATTCCCGCGGCATCCGGCGCCCGGGCGGGCGGCGAGCCGGGCCCGGCCGACAGCTCGCAGCAGACATTCCTTTCCGACCGGGAGCCGGCGGCGGCGAAGGCTTCCATCTCGACCCTGACGTATCTCCTCGGCGCGGGTGCGGTGCTCCTGGCGGCGGCCATCCTGATCGCGATCTGGCGGCGAACGAGTCCGCCGGCGGAAAGCGGAGCCGCGCCCGAGCCGCCCGCCGCCATTCCCACGGCGATTCGAGTTGAGCCGACGGCCGTCGCCGTCGAAGCGCCGGCTCCCGTCGAAACCATGGAGCCGCTTCCGACACGAGGCCCTCGCGAAGCCGCCGCCGCGAGCGTCGGCGCGCCGCGGTCGGGCTACGACGCCGCCCCGAGGCGTCCGACCGCCTCGACGCGAGCGGATCGAGCCCAGCCGCCCCGTCTCGAGGCGTCCGAACCGTCCATCCCGGCGGGCCCTCCCGCGGACAAGGTCTATCGCACTCGCCGGTTCGCCAAGTTCGGCGTCAGCCCGGACCAGGCGCGCATCTTTCTCGACGGGCGTTACGTCGGCGTCGCCGACGACTGGGACGATCACGGCGGCGGGAAGACGCTGGAGATCGGCCGGGAGGGGTCGCACCGCGTGAGGCTGGAGCTGCCGGGGCATCGCTCGATGCAGCTGGAAGTCGTTGTCAATTCCGGAGCGGACGACGAGACGGTGGACATCGGCGACGAGTTGAAAAAGGAGTCGAAGGTCCCCTTCACGAAGATCCCGAAGCTCGACGACCGCACCGTCGGTCCCGTGGAGTTCACGGTGGATCCGCCCGACGCCGAAATCTCGGAAGGGGGGCGCGTCGTCGGCCGCGCGTCCTCTTTCGGCCCTGGCTCGCCACTGAGGCTCACGGGTCCGATGGCCCACGACCTCGTGCTTTCCGCTCCCGGGCGCAAGTCCAGGACCGTTCGAATCCTGGTGGCCTCCAACGCCGACCGGGATGTCGCGAAGGTCAAGGAGACCTTGAAGAAAGAGTGAAGCGACTGCATCCCTCGTCTCTCCCACGGTTGTGCTAATTTCCCATTCTCATGTCCGCCCCGGCCGAGAGCGCGACGCTCAAACGAACTCCCCTCTACGCCCTTCATCGCGAGCTCGGCGCGAAGCTGATCGACTTCGGCGGTTGGGAAATGCCGGTGCAGTACCGGGGGATCCTCGAGGAGCATCGGGCGGTACGCGAGCGCGCGGGCATCTTCGACGTCTCGCACATGGGCGAGCTCGAGGTGAAGGGGAGCGGCGCCCTGGCGGCTCTGCAGCGGCTCACCCCGAATGATGTTTCGAAGCTCGCGGACGGCCGCTGTCACTACTCCGCGTTCCTGACCGAGCGCGGCACGTTCGTGGACGACCTCCTGATCTACCGGCGCTCCGCCGACGACTACATGATCGTCGTCAACGCTTCCAACACGCCGAAGGACTTCGCCTGGGCGCGGGAGCGCGCCGGCGGCGGCGCAACGGTCGAGAACCGGAGCGACGACTACGCGCTCATCGCGGTCCAGGGGCCCAGGGCGCCCGCCATCGTCGCCCGGATCTGCGCGAGCGATCCGAAGGACCTCCCCTACTACGGCTTCCGCCGGATCGACGTGCTCGGTGAGCCCGCGCTCGTCTCCCGCACCGGCTACACCGGGGAGGACGGGTTCGAGATCTACATCGCGCCGCAGTTCGCCGAGGCGGTCTTCCGCGCGCTGCTCGAGGCGGGCAAGCCGGAGGGGATCACGCCGTGCGGCCTCGGGGCGCGCGACACGCTGCGGCTCGAGGCGAAGATGGCGCTCTACGGCAACGACATCGACGACACGGTCACGCCGTGGGAGGCGGACCTGGGTTGGATCGTGAAGATGAAGAAAGGGGAGTTCCTCGGACGCGAAGCGCTGGAACGGCAGAAGGCGGAGGGGGTCCCGCGCAAGCTCGTCGGGTTCGACATGACGGACCGCGGGATCGCGCGCCACGGATACCCGGCCGTGACTCCGGCCGGGCCGGGGCTCGTGACGTCCGGAACGCATTCCCCCACGCTCGGGCGTCCGATCGGCCTGGCGCTTCTGCCGACCGCGGCCTCTTCGGTCGGGACGGAATTCTCCGTGGACATCCGGGGAAGGCAGGCCGGCGCGCGGGTCGTCGAGACCCCTTTTTACAAGAGAAAGAAGGAGGTGTCCGAGTGAATCCCGACAACCTGCATTACGCGCCCAGCCACGAATGGGTCCGTGTGGACGGGGGGATCGGAACGATCGGGATCAGCGACCACGCGCAGAAGGAGCTGGGAGAGATCGTCTATCTCGAGCTTCCCGAAGTCGGGCACGTCTTCAACGCGGAGGACGAGTTCGGCACCGTCGAGTCGGTCAAGGCGGTCTCCGAGCTCTTCATCCCGGTCTCGGGCGAGGTTGTCGAGGTCAACAAGGCCGCGGTCCAGGAGCCGGGCATCGTCAACGACGATCCGTTCGGCGACGGCTGGCTCATCAAGATCAAGCTCTCGACCGACCAGGAGGTCTCGAAGCTGATGTCGGCGGACCAGTACGCCGAGTACCTGAAGGAGGAAGAGAAGGAGAAATGAAGTTCCTTCCCGTCTCGGAAGCGGACCGGGCCGAGATGCTCGCCGCGATCGGCGCGCCCTCCGTGGACGCGCTGTTCGCGTCGATTCCCGCGGAGGTCCGGCGCGAGCCGGTCCTCCCCTCGCCGCTCTCCGAGATCGAGATCCGCCGGCTGATGGGAGGTCTCTCGGCCAGGACCGCGAACGCCCGCGACACGGCGTTCTTCCTGGGCGCCGGTCTCTACAACCACTACGTCTCGGCGATCGCCGACCAGATGCTCTACCGCGCCGAGTGGCTGACGTCCTACACCCCGTATCAACCGGAGATCTCGCAGGGAACTCTCCAGTCGATCTTCGAATTCCAGACCCACATCTGCCTGCTGACGGGCCTCGACGTCGCCAACGCGTCGCTCTACGAAGGCGCGTCGGCGCTGGTGGAGGCGCTCCTCATGGCCGAGCGCCTCGTCAAGGGGCGGCGCAAGGCCGTCCTGTCGCGGGGCATCCACCCCGAGTATCGCGAGACCGTCCATACGTATTTCGCGAACCTCGGCCTCGACGTCGTGGAGATCCCGCTGTCGAAGGAGGGCGTGACCGACACGGCGCTGCTCGAGCGCGCGGTCGACGAGACGACGTTCGCGGTAGCCGCGCAGTCCCCCAATTTCCTGGGGCTCGTCGAGGACTGGAGCGCGGCCTCGAACGCGGCGAAGGGCAAGGGCGCGCTGTCGGTCGCGGTCGTCGCGGAGGCGATCTCGCTCGCCCTGCTCGCGCCACCCGCCGCGGGCGGCGCCGACATCGCCTGCGGCGAGGCGCAATCGCTCGGCGTGCCGATGCACAACGGCGGACCGCTCCTGGGATTCCTCGCCTGCCGCGCCGAGCACCAGCGGCAGATCCCCGGACGCCTCGTGGGGCAGACGCACGACGCGGAAGGACGCCGCGCCTTCTGCCTGACGCTTTCGACGCGGGAGCAGCACATCCGGCGCGAGAAGGCAACCTCCAACATTTGCACGAACCAGGGGCTGATGGCGCTCGCCTCGAACATCCACATGTCGCTGCTCGGGAAGAAGGGGCTCCGCGAAGTCGCCGAGCAGTCGCACGCCAAGGCGGAATACCTGAAGGGGGAGATCGCGAGGGTCTCCGGCTACCGCCTCCCCTACGGGGGACCGACCTTCAACGAGTTCTGCGTGGAAGCGCCCGAGCCGGCGGTTCCCCTGCTCTCCCGGCTCGCGAGAAAGGGCATCCTCGCGGGCGTGCCCCTCTCGCGGTTCGGTTCCGGCGCCGACAACCGTTTCCTGACCGCGGTCACCGAGTTGAATACCCGGCAGGAGATGGACCGCCTCGTCGCGGCCCTCAAGGCGGGCAGATGAGCGTCGAGCTGGAAGAGAAGGCCGCGGAGGCGGCGAGCAGCGCGCGCCCCGAGCCGCGGCACGAGCCGCTCGTCTTCGAGCGGTCGGGGGAAGGAAAGATCGGCTATTCGCTGCCGCCGCTCGACGTGCCGCCGACGCTGGCGATCCCGCAGCGGCTGCGGCGGGGCGAGATCGAAGGGGAGACCGAGATCTCGGAGGTCGAGGTCGCGCGCCACTTCACGCGGCTCTCGCGGCTCAATTTCTCCATCGACGAAGGGGTCTATCCGCTCGGCTCCTGCACGATGAAGCACAACCCTCGGACGAACGAGGAGGCCGCACGCCTCCCCGGCTTTGCCGCCTCGCACCCGTTCGCGCCCGAGGAGGTCTCGCAGGGGACGCTCGAGCTCGCCTGGCGCCTCGAGCAGGTGTTGATCGAGCTGACGGGCCTCTCCCGCGTCACGCTGCAGCCCTCGGCCGGGGCGCAGGGAGAGCTCGCCGGAATCCTGATGATCCGGGCCGCCCTCGCGAAGGGCGGCAATCCGCGCAAGGTCGTGCTCATCCCCGATTCCGCGCACGGGACCAATCCCGCCTCGGCGCACTTCGCCGGCTACATGGTCCGCGAGTTGAAGTCCAACGCGAGAGGAACCCTGGATCTCAACGTGCTCGAAGAGGCGATGACGGAGGACGTCGCCGCCCTGATGCTGACGGTCCCCAACACGCTCGGGATCTTCGAGAACCAGATCCTGGAGATCGCCCGCGTCGTGCACGGCAAGGGGGGCTACCTCTACTGCGACGGGGCGAACTTCAACTCCTTCGTCGGCGTCGCCTCGCCCGGACGCATGGGTGTGGACGTCATGCACATGAACCTCCACAAGACCTTCTCGACGCCGCACGGCGGCGGAGGGCCCGGCTCGGGCCCCGTGGCGGTGGCGGAGAAGCTCGTGCCCTTCTTGCCGCGCCCGACCGTGGAGAGAAGGCCCGACGGGACGTTCACGCTCGACTACGACCGCCCCGAATCGATCGGGCGGCTGCGCACGTTCCTCGGCAACTACGGCATGTTCGTCCGCGCGCTCGCGTATATCTCCGCCTACGGCAACCGGATCGGGGAGGTCGCGCGCGGCGCGGTTCTGAACGCGAACTACATCCGCGCCGGCCTGACCGGCGTCTATCACCTGAAGTACGACGCTCCTTCGATGCACGAGGTCGTCTTCTCCGACAAGAAGCAGGCGGAGCGGGGAGTCCACGGCATGGACATCGCGAAGCGCCTCATGGACTTCGGGTTCCACCCGCCGACGATCTCCTTTCCGCTCATCGTGCACGGCGCCCTGATGATCGAGCCGACCGAGACAGAGGGGAAGCCCGGCCTCGATGCCTTCATCGCCGCGATGCGGCAGATCGCCCGGGAGGCCGAGGAGAATCCCGACGTCGTCCGGAACGCCCCGTACACGACGCCGGTCAAGCGCGTGGACGAAGTCGCCGCCGCGAGGAACCTGGTCCTGCGCTGGCGCCCGCAAGACGGAAAACGCGGCTCCTAGCCGCGGGGGAATGGGTCACTTTGCACATCGAGCCGACGGAGGCGGAAAGGACGCCCCGGAGCCGGCGGCGTTCCCTACGGGGCACGCGCCCGCAGGCCGTGTCGGTCAGAACCGGCGGGCGCTGAGGGTTCCTCGCAGTCTCACCGTGGTGCCGGCGGTGGCGTTCCATGCTCGTCACCCATCACCCCGTACGGGAACGCCGCCGTCTCCGGGGCTCGCAGTCCGGCTTACGCCACGGTGGAGCCCCGGCGGCGGGACCGCCTCCCGGAGGAGCGCCGTGAGCGAAAGCACACCACCACGAATCCCGAATTGCCTCTCTATGAGCTGTGCTTTCGCGTTAGAGCGACGGCCGGTCCTCTCATCACGGCCTGCCGTCGCGTGCCGACGGAGGGAGGCGGGCCCGACGCCGGGGCGGATTCGAAGCCACAAGTAAGACTGACCCACTACCCGCGGAGCGCTCGGGGTGAAGTCGCTGCCCGCTCTGCGATATCCTCGGGCAACACTTATGTCCTCCGCGTTTCAGCGCAAATGTCCGCTCTGCGGCGGAGACCTGATCCGCTCGGCGCGCTCCACCTTCTATTTCTGGAGGAAGCCCTGGGGGCGGAGCCTCTTCGACTGGGGAAACGAGCGGGTCTATCCGTGGGCCTGCATGGGCTGCGGCGTCGTCCTCCTGTATCTCGACCGGCTGCCCGCCGTGGCCGAGGAATACAAGACGGCGCGGGACACCTCCGTGTCGCCGAAGGCACAGCCGGCCCACTTCAAGTCGTGATCTCCGTCGCGTACCTCGACGGGAGCCGGCTCTCGAGGGCCGTCATCGCGGGGGCCCGCTTCGTCGCCGAGCGGGCCGAGCCGCTGAACAAGATCAACGTCTTTCCCGTTCCGGACGGCGACACCGGCACCAACCTCGCCTCGACGCTCCAGAAGATCGCCTCCGGCATCGCGCGCGTCCGCCAGCGGCACGTCCGCGAGATGTCCCGCGCCCTGGCCGAAGAGGCCGTGGCCGCGGCGCGCGGCAACTCCGGCGCGATCATGGCCCAGTTCTTCTGCGGATTCTCCGAGGCGCTGCCGGACGTGCCCCGGGCCTCGACCCGCGACTTCGCCGCGGCCGTCGTCGGTGCGCGCGCGGAGTCCGCCTACGCGGCGATCGCGCGTCCGGTCGAGGGAACGATCCTGACGGTCCTCCGCGACTGGGCGAGCGCGGTCCGGCGCCGCGCCGACGGGGACGCCGACTTCGCGCGGCTCCTGCCGGAGTCCCTCCGGGAGGCGAAGAAGTCGCTCGAGAACACGCCCAACCAGATGAAGGCCCTGAAGAAGGCGGGCGTCGTCGACGCGGGGGCGCAGGGCTTCGTCTATCTCCTCGAAGGGATTGTCCGGTATCTGAGCGAGGCGTCCCGCCACGGGCTCCCGGAGGCGCCTCCGGAGGAGGTCGAAGGCGGCGGTCTTCGAGAAGCAGCTCGGAGTCGATCCTCTTCCGCTACTGCACGGAGGTGCTGCTCGAGGGCGAGGCGATCGACCGCAACGAGCTTCGGAGAGCGGCGGCGCTGCTCGGAGACTCGATCGTGATCGCCGGGAGCGCCTCGAAGGCTGCGCCTGCACGTGCACACCAACGAGCCGGAGAAGCTCTTCGAGACAGTCGGCGCGCCTGGCGGAAGTCGCCCAGACGAAGGTCGAGGACATGCGCGCCCAGCACGAGACGCGGTTCGACCAGAACCGGGCGGAGCGCGTCGCGGTCGTGACCGACTCGACGTGCGACCTGCCGCCGACGCTCCTGGAGGAGCTCGCCGTCGGCGTCGTGCCCGTGCGGGTGTATTTCGGATCGGAGAACTACCTCGACAAGGTGACGCTCACGCCGTCGGAGTTCTACGCGCGTTTCGCCGTGACGACGCAGGCGCCGCGAACCTCGCAGCCTCCTCCCGCCGATTTCACGCAGGTTTACGAGAACGTGGCCACGCATGCCGGCTCGATCGTCTCGATCCACCTCTCCGCCGCCGTCTCCGGGACGTACCAGGCCGCGATCGTCGGCTCCCGTCCGGTCGAGAAGACGCGCTTCGAGCACGTCGACAGCCGCAACGTCTCCGTGGGTCTCGGACTCGTGGTGCGCGCCGCGGCGGAGGCCGCGGCGGCCGGCAGGAGCGCCGACGAGGTCGCTCGGATCGCCCGGGACGCCGCCGACCCGGCCCGGCTCTTCATCGCCGTGCCGACGCTCGAGCATCTGGTCCGCGGAGGCCGCGTCTCCCCATCGAAGGGGCTCCTCGCGAAGGTCGCTCGGGCTTCTGCCCGTGCTGACGCTCTCGAAGGAGGGGGCGGCGGAGCCCGCCGCGAAGGCGCGCGGATTCGAGGCGGCCCGCAGAAGATGATGGCGCTCCTCTTCGAATCGCCGCGGACGCCGGACACGGAGAGGGCCGCCGCTTCGGCGTGGCTCACTGCGACGCCGCCGGAGCTCGCGGACGTCCTGGCGCAGGAGATCCGGCAGCGCTATCCCGAGTCCGACGTGCATGATCGTCGAGTGCGGCCCGGCGCTCGGAGCGCACGGCGGGCCGGGCGCGGTGGCGGTGGCGGTGCTGCCGTGAAGCGCGGCTTCGCCTTGGACTCATCTGGACTCTCGGCCACTCGAATCATCCGCTCGAGCGATTCCTCGATCCTGAGAGCTCATGGATGGAGAGTGTGATCGACGTTCGCCGGTTTCCGGCCTCGCGCAAGTGGCCGCACTTCAATGCCGCGAGTCTGCCGCGAGTCTTCCGGAGGCGGGGATCGACTATGCGGGCCTGCCGGAGATCGGCGGGCGGCGCAAGCGCCCGGCCCGACTCGCCGCATACGGCGTGGCGCGTCGAGGCCTTCCGCGGGTACGCCGACTTCATGGATACGCCCGGGTTCGCGGAGGGGCTGGACCGCGTCGTGGAGCTCGCCCGCGAGAGGCAGTTCGGCGCTGATGTGCGCCGAGGCTCTGCCGTGGCGCTGTCACCGGTCGCTGATCGCGGACGCGCTGATCGCCCGTGGATGGGAAGTCCTCGAGATCCTGTCGGAGAAGGAGGCGCGGCCTCGTAAACTTCCCGCCTTCGCTCGTCTGGAAGGAGATCGCGTGATTTACGACGTAGGGGAGTTGTCTCTCTAAGCGACGAGGGCAGATCCTTCGCTCCGCTCAGGATGACAGGGGGTCGGGACCCTAGACTTTGGACCTCACGTTGATCGGCGGACGGCCAGCAGCAGAAGATCGGCCGGGCCGGGAGACACGCCGGCGGCCTTCCACGCATCGACGGTCCGCTCGAAGGCGGCTCGGAGCGGGGCGTCCGCCGCGGACGCCAGCTCCTCGACGAGTTGCTCGGGAGGCCGAAACTCCTGGCCGAAGCGCAGACGCTCCAGACCGCTCGACGCCACGATGACGAGATCTCCGGGTTTGGTCTCGCATTCCGCGGTCGTCCGATTCGTTTCTTCCAGGGCGGCCGGGCGCGCGGCCTTGCCGCCGCGCAGGAGAAACGGGAGAGGCGCACGAGAGGCTGAGAGCCGGAGGCGCGAGCCGTGCCATTGAGCAACCGTCGCGGAACAGGAGGGAGCCGCCTCGAGGACCCTTTCGAGGACTTCGTTGGGAGAGGCCGACGCGAGGATAGCGCGTCCAGCGGCGAGGCCGGCGGCGAGCGGGGCAACGGAGTCTTCCGGAGCGCCGGGAGCCTCCAGGAGAAGAAGAGAGAGATCTCCGGCGGAGGTCTCCGCGGCATAGGCGACGAGGCCGCCTTCGGCCGAGTCCCAGCGCAGCGGGACCGCCTCGAAACCGGGCACGGACGGCCACGCGGCCGGCGCAAGCAGTGCCCGGACGTCCCGGAGCGCGGCCGCGACGCCCTCCCGCCGCGCGCGGGCCACCGCCGCCTCGTGCTCGCGCACGCCCTGCGACCGCGAGCGCCGAATGCGTGCCGACCTCCGCCAGGAACTCCTCGTCCTCCTTGGTGAAGGGCCGGTGGCGCTTGTTCAAGAGCTCGACCACTCCGACGATCTCGCCCGCGGGCGTGCGCATCGGCGCGGCGAGGATCGTCGAGGTGCGGAAGCCCGACGAAGCGTCCGTATCGGACGTCGAACCGCCGGTCGCCGTAGGCGTCGGCGATGTTGACGATCTCGCCTGTCTTCGCGACCGTTCCCGCGATGCCGCGGCCGAGCGGGAGCCGGATCGGCGCGATCGAGCCCCCCTCGAGGATCTGGCTGACGAGCTCGTCTCGGAGCCCGGCTCTCGCAGGAAGATCGTGCCGCGCTCCGCGTCCGTCTCCGAGGTCGCCGTCCGGAGGATGATCCGCAGGATCTCGGTCGGATCGAACGTGGCGGCCAGGGACTTGTTCGCCTCCAGGATGACCATGAGCTTGACCATCTTCGCCCGCGTGACGGAGACCTCCGCGAGGACGCGGTCGAGGACGCTTCCCTCGAACGCGGCGATGGCGTCGGCGAGCGCGTCGGAATCGGAGAACCGCGCCTGCGGGTCCTTCGCGATCGCCCGGTCGAGGATCGAGAGGAGCTCCGGCGGCAGGTCCGGCCGGAACGATGCCGCCTGGCGGGGGCGCCTCCTTGATGACCTTGCGGACGAGCCGGCGACGTGTCCTGGTCGTCGAACGGGACCCGTCCCGTGAACATCTCGTAAGAGGACGACCCCCATTGCGTAGACGTCGGTCAGGACGCTCGGCGCCTCCCCGCGGAGCAGCTCCGGCGCGAGAAACTGCGGCGTTCCCGGCACGGTGTCTTCTTCTCCTCTCCGCGCTAGACGGCGGTCTCGACGGCGATCCCGAAGTCCATGAGCTTGCGGCGTCCCGCCGTCGGTCACGATGACGTTCTCGGGCTTCAGGTCCCGGTGAAGAACGCCGATGCGGTGCGCGGCCGCGAGTCCGCGGCAGATCTTCTTGGCGATCGCGAGCCCGTGGCCGAGCGGCAGGACCCGCTCGTCGGTCTCGATGTCCTTCAGGGTTCGTCCCGGCACGTACTCCATGGAGACGAACTCCTCGCCGTTCAATTCGACGAGGTCGTAGACGCGGCAGACGTTCTCGTGCGTGACCCGGCGCGACAGGATGATCTCGCGGCGCAACGTCTGCTGACGCTCCGGCGACATCCGGTCGGGACGGATCCGCTTGAGCGCAATGTCCTGGTCGAGCTTGAGGTCCCGCGCGCGGTAGACGACCCCCATCCCGCCGAAGCCGAGGACCGATTCGATCCGGTAACGCTCGCCCAGCAGTGTGCCGGACTCGAGCGGACGGTCGGCCTGCGGTCCCGGTCTTTTCCGCGTTCGCTTCGCGGGCGGGAGAGTTATCTGTCGCGGGACACGCGGGGATCGTATGGCCTTTGACTTCGAGTCCGGGCGGGCATAGATTGGCCGTCCCTAACCTCGAAATCACTGTTTAACAGGAGGAGAGAAACCGTGGCAAGACCTGTTCGGGTCCGATTTCGGTCCGTCTCCGTTCCGCTGGCAATTCTGTTTTCCTGGCCGCCGTCCCGGCGTTCCCTTCCGGCTTTCAGCTCAACACGCAAGGCGCGCGGGCGATGGGCATGGGCCTCGCCTTCACGGCCGTGGCCAACGATCCCTCCGCGATCTTCTTCAACCCTGCGGGGCTCGGGTGGCAGAAGCACTTCGACGTCGAGGTCGGCAGCTCCTTCATCACCAAGACGCAGGGAGACTTCACCGGCGAGAATCCCTTCCCCGGGGCGAACGACGTCGAGAAGCAGCACAAGACGACGTTCACGCTGCCGACGGTCTACGTCGTCGCGCCGTTGACCTCCGAGATCAACCTCGGCCTCGGGATCTTCTCGCAGTACGGTCTCGGCTTCCGCTGGGACAACGCGGAGGACTGCGGCGGCGACTGCGCGACCAATCCGGTCAAGAGCAGCAGCTACTCCGGCCGCTTCATCGGCCAGAACGCGGTGATCCAGTCGGTGGACTTGAACCCGGTCCTGTCGTTCCAGGCGACCCCGGCGATCGCGGTCGCCGTCGGGGCGGATCTGAGGTTCTCCAAGGTGCAGCTCGAGAAGAACCAGCCGGCGGGGGTCAATCCATTCACCCTCTCGACAGTAGACATCGCACACGTCAAGTTGAACAGCGACCTGACGGACAACCACGGCTGGGGATGGAACGCTGGCGTTCTTATCCGTCCGGTTCCGCAGCTCTCGTTCGGCGTGGCGTACCGGAGCAAGATCAAGGTGGACTACGAAGGGACCGCCACGTTCGCGCAGCGGCTGACCGGAGACCCGCGGTTCGATCCGATCGTGGCCGCGCAGCTTCCGCAGGGAACGCATCCGGTCACGACGAGTATCCAGTTTCCCGGAAGCCTGAACCTCGGTGCCGCCGTCACGCTCCCCGGACAGCTGACGATCTCCGGCGAGGCGGATTGGACGGAGTGGTCGAAGTTCGAGAACCTGGACATCCTCTTTCCGGATTTGACGGGGAAAGATCTGCACCGCAAGATGGCGTGGAAGAACTCGTGGGCGTATCGCGGAGGTCTCGAGAAGAAGTTCGCGAACTTCGCGGTGCGGGCCGGCTACTACCGGGACAACACGCCGCAGCCGGTCGAAAACGCCGGCCCCATCCTCGCCGACAACGACCGCAACGCCTACTCGCTCGGCTTCGGCTATGACACCGAGCGATGGGGCGTGGACATCTCCGACCTCTACATCAAGTTCAAGAAGCTCGACACCGCGGGACAGTCGCAGGACAACTTCTTCGGGCAGTACAAGGAAACGGCCAACATCTTCGCGTTCAGCCTCAGGGTCTCGTTCTAACCGAGGAGATGATGATGAAAACAACGATTCTGCGCGCGTTTTCGCTTGGCGTCGGTCTCGCGCTTCTCGCGGCAAGTCAGGCCACGGCCCAGGCGCCGACCTTCACCAAGTACGTCGCCCTGGGAGACAGCTACGGGGCCGGGTACTCGGCCGGTTGCCTCGTCGCCCGCAACCAGCAGTTCTCGTATCCCGCCACCCTCGCGAAGCAGTTCGGCATCAGCGACTTTCAGCAGCCCACGGTCTCGGACCCCGGGCTCCCGGTCTGCACGGGCTTGAAGAGCCTCGTTCCGGTGACGTTCGGACCGATCTCGACGACCAAGGTGGGTGCTCCGACCAACGCGCTGCTCGCCCGCTCCTACGACAACCTGTCGATTCCAGGCGCGAAGGCGGGAGACGTCAGCGACGTCAAGACCTCGGCCGACGGCCTGGCGCTGGCCGACGTCGTCCTGCGGGGAAAGGGGTCGGAGCTGACACAGGCTCTCTCTCTCAACCCGACGTTCATCACGCTCGGCATCATCGGCAACGACATCCTGACCGCCGGTGGCGCCGGGTTCCTCCTGGATGGGGTGACGGCGACACCCCTGCCCGTTTTCACGGCCAAGTACAACGCGGTCGCCGCGGCCCTGAAGGCGACCGGACGGACCGGGGTCTTCCTGGGAACGTCCGGAGCTGCACATCATTCCGCTCGCGAGCACCCTCCCGCCGGTCGTTCTGGATCCCTCGACGAACAAGCCGTTGATCGTCGGAGGATCGACGATCCCGCTGCTGGGCCCCCGGACGACCTCCACCTGCCCGACGGCGCCCTGTCCGCTCCCCGCCGGAACGCTCGTCACGCTCGGAGCGAACGCTCCTCAGGCGGCCCTGGGCGGGAAGTCGCTGCTTGGAGTCGGTTTCGGCATTCCGTGCGCGGTCGCGCCGGTGGCGGCGTTTCCCCAGTGCGGCAAGCCGCTGCCCGACGGCGGTTTCTCGCCGCCCGCCACGGTCAACATCGGCGTCCTGCTCTATCCCGACGAGGTCGCCGCCATCGATCAGCGGATCAAGGACATGAACGCGGTGATCAAGTCGGCGGCGGAATCGAACGGATTCAAGTATTTCGACTTCTATGCCTTCGCTCTGGACTTCGAGGCGAACGGGCGGACGTACGGGGGCATCACGATCACCAAGGACTTCGTCACCGGCGGAATGTTCTCCTACGGCGAGGCGGTCCACATGTCCAACATCGGCTATTCGATCCTGGCCGACGAGATCATCCAATTCATCAACAGTGCCTACGGCGTCTCGGTCCCGCGTCCGGACCTGTCCGTCGCCCTCTTTACTCCGGACGTCCCGGCTGCCGGGACGACCGCGATCGGAGCAGCGGTGGATACCTCGCTTTTCTTCACCGAGGACTCGTGGCGGGCGTTCTTCGACGAGTTCCCGCTCCAGGACGCTTCGATGAAGCTCGCCTTCCCGGCGGAATCCGACGCGATCCCCGACCGGGCGCCGGTGGTCGTCCCGGGGCGACGCGCCCCCCGCGACTGAGACCCTTTCCGGAACTACCGAGGCCCCGGGCGGTCCGCCGCCCGGGGCTTTCGTTTTGCGGGCCGGTCTGCTAGATTTCGCATCCTTTTTTGACGGATCGGAGCGGCTCATGATGATCCCGGCAACTCAGCTTCGCAGCGGAACGCTCATCATCTACAACGGCGAGCTGCACCGCGTTCACGGCGTGATCCACAAGACCCCCGGCAACCTGCGCGGCTTCGTGCAGGCGAAGATGCGCAACCTGCGAAGCGGCGCCATGAACGAGCACCGGTTCGGCTCGACGGACCGGGTGGAGAAGGCCTCGCTCGACGAGCGGGAGATGGAATACCTCTATTCCGACGCCGCCGGCCATCACTTCATGGACCAGGAGTCCTACGACCAGATGGCGCTCTCCGACGAGATCATCGGCGAGCAGATGGCCTATCTCCTTCCGAACACCGTCATCCACGTGGATTTCTTCGAAGAGAACCCGGTCGGGATCGAGCTGCCGAACACCGTGACTCTCAAGGTCGTCGAGACGCAGCCGGGCATGAAGGGGGCCACGGCTTCCGCTTCCTACAAGCCCGCCACGCTCGAGACAGGGCTCCAAGTGATGGTCCCGCAGTTTATCGAGGCAGGCATCCGGATCAAGATCGATACTCGCGACAACAGCTACCTCGAACGCGGCTGATCCGAATATGCTGGCAAAGCATAAGTCCTTGATTTGGTTGATCTTTACTATTGACCTCGGTTCGCGCCCTCCGAAATAATCTTCTCCGTGCGAAAGGTGCCGGGCATCCCGGCGGCCCTCGGGGCCGTCCTTCTTCTGCTGGCTTTGCCCTCGATGCTCGAGGCGAGAACGGCCAGAGGCGGCGCTTCCCGCCGGCATCCCGCTCGGCACGCGGCCCGGAAGCCTGCTCCGAAGAAGACGAAGACTCTCATCCATCAAAACGAAGCCGGAGTCGTGGTCCTCTCCCGGCTGGATCTCTCGGAGCTTGCGTTTTACGGACCTCCGCCCCCGCCGGCGGCCGTCTATAGCTATCCACAACCCCTTTGCGATCCGATAGATACCGTCGTAGAGGTCCGGGTTCACGATTCGGATGGGGGCAATCCGGACACCCTCGAAGGAGAGTCTGCCGAAGTCGGCCCGGAGGCGAGCAACCCGCGGCGGTCGTCAGCCAGGGGATCACTCGGATCGCCCGCAAGCTCGGCTCCTTCTTCCGCCCGAAGTCCTCGGCCGCCCGGGTGCGGCCCGAAGACGTGGATCTGGACCTCCTTCTCTCGCAGGATTTCCTGATCCCGGTCGAGGGAGTGGACGCCGGGAAGCTGCGGGACTCGTTCCTCTCGAAGCGAGGGAAGTACGCCCAGCACCTGGCCATCGACATTGGCGCCCCGAAGGGGACCCCCGTTCTCGCCACGACGGATGGACAGATCGTCCGCGTCACGCGGGAGAAGCGCGGCGGCAAGTCGATCTATCAGACCGACTCGACCGGCAAATACCTCCTTTTCTACTGCCACCTCTCACGCTATGCGGATGAGGCGATCCCCGGAAAGCGCGTCCACAAGGGTGAGGTGATCGGCTACGTTGGAGCGACCGGACACGTGATCGGCGGGTCGCACCTGCATTTCTCGATCACGCGCGTGCCGGAAGACAGCGGCAACTTCAAGGCGGGCCTCGCGATCAATCCCTACCTGCTGTTTCTCTCCCGCGTCCCCTAACGTCGCTTCGCGCGCTGCGCTTGGATTTCGCCCGCTGTGCGGGCTCATCAGCTCCGGCGCTTCGCTCCCGCGGCGCGAGGCTCCTCCCCACTGGGAGACTCCTCGCGCCGCGAACCGGGGCTTTGCGTCGCTTCGCGACGCGCTGAAGGGGGAGCTTCCCGATGATCGTTTTGGAAATAACCTGGGCAGGCGGGGCGTGGGTTAGACGGTACGGACGTCGCGGAGAGACAAGAGGCGCTCCAGCCAGAGATTCGTCAGTTTCTCGGAAACTGTGTTCTGGCGGAGGCGTGAGGCGAGGTTGTCCCAGTCCATCTCGTCCAGCTTCTGATCCTGGTTGAAGCAGGAGAAGACGATCTCCTTCTCCGCCCCGGTGACCGGGTCCACGTGGCGCTGGAGGCACTGGGCGCAGACCTCTTTCATCATGCACTGCATCGGCGAGTTGATCGAGCCGATGCCGACGTGCCGAGGGGAGAGAAACGGCGCGAGGACGCCATGGCGGGCGCGGGTCACCGCGGCCATCATGCGGTCCGAGCCGATCGCGATCAACCGCTCGACATCCGACAGCGAAATCGGGGTCTTTCCGAGGGCTCCGGAGCCGTAGGCCACCATGGCCTCCACGATGTTGCCCACGAACTCGCGGTCATTCGGGCGCCGGACCGGGATCGTCTCGCCGTGGTCCACCGAGAGCACCAGGACGTCGGCCGCCGCCTCGACGTCCTCGCGCTTGTAGAAATCGACCGCCTTCTTGTAGCCGGCGAAGTAGATGACCTTGTTGCCCAAAGCTCGCGCTTTCTTTCCGATCGAGAGGAGGACCGCGTTGCCGAGCCCTCCGCCGCAGAGGAGCACGGTCGAGTCGCGGGGAAGCTCGGTCGCGGTGCCGGTCGGGCCCATGGCGAGGACCGGCTCGCCCGGCGTCAGGACGCTGCAGAGCCGCGAGGAAGAGCCGAGCTCCAGGGCGATCATCGAGAGAAGGCCCTGCTCGGGGTCTACCCACGCGCCCGTCAACGCGAGAGGCTCGATCAGGAGGGGCGAGCCTTCGACTACCGGGGCCCGTGACTCGAAGTTCTGAAGCCGGTAGAACTGCCCCGGCTCGAAGTTCGCCGCGGCGGCCGGCGCCCGCACGACGACCTCCACGATCGTCGGCGTCAGGCGATTGACGGCGATGACGCGGGCGGTCAGCCGGTCCTCGATCCGGCCCCGGAAGTCCTCCCATTCCCGGTCGGACACGACCGGGCGCTCCGGCGCGTCGCCCAGGAGCACCGAGGTGATCGCCCGGTACCCCCCCCGCGCCGACGCCATGGCCTTGACCACGTTGCCGTTGAAAGCGGGATGGTTGTCGCCGAAGAAGGTGATGAAACGCCCGCCGCGCGCGTAGCCGGTGAAGAACGCGGACTCGTCCATCGCGAAGGAGGCGACGAGCCTCCAGCCTCCGCCGCCGTCCGGCTCCGCGCGGTGAGGGAGGAAGAACCGCCGCCGCTCGTCCATCGGGAACGTGCCCGGGTGCTCCTTCTCGTACGTGATGTTCGGGGTCGTTCCGGCCGCGACCCAGCAGGTGCGGGCCGGCAGCTCCACGAGGTCGCCTCCGCGCGAGCGGCGGAACCGCACGGCCGCCAGGTGCCCGCTGAAGTCGGCGACGGCCTCCTCCGGTTCCATGTTCTCGATGAAGGAGATTCCTTCCTCGAGAGCCTTGATGATCTCCTCGTGATTCAGCCGGTAGGCCGGGGACTCCTCCATCGAGCGGCGGTAGACGATCGAGACGCCGCCCCACTGCTGGCAGAGGCGCGCGAAGCCGGGAGCCTCCCCGGCGGCGCGGGCCCGCTCTCGCTCGCGGCGCACCTGCGTGCCGTGGTGGAGAAGGCGGTCCAGGATCTCCCGTTCCTCGCCGTCGAAGATCGCCCGGATGCCCGCCTCGCCGCGCTCGGCGGCGAGCTTCTCGTAGCGGGCGAGCGTCTTCTCGGCCAGCAGGGGGTAGTAGGCGAGCAGCTCCGTCGCCGTGTCGATGGCGGTCAGCCCGCCGCCGATGACGACCGCCGGCAGCTCCACCTGCAGGTTGGCCAGGGCCTCGTCCTTGAATGCGCCGGTCAGCTGAAGCGCCATCAGGAAGTCCGACGCCTTGCGGACGCCGCGGATGATGTTGTTCTTCATTCCGATGATCGTGGGCCGTCCCGCCCCGGCCGCGACCGCGATGTGGTCGAAGCCGGCCTCGAAGGCCTGCTCCGCCGAGAGCGTGCCCCCGAAACGCACGCCCCCGAGAATCGAGAGCCGCCCGCGCCGCGCCAGCGTCAGGTGGAGGAGCGTCAGGAAGTTCTTGTCCCAGCGGACCGTGATCCCGTACTCGGAAACGCCGCCGAACCCGGCGAGAGCCCGCCGGGAGAGGGGACGCTCGATCTCACTCCAGTCGCGGATGGCGCGAATTCCGTTCCCATCGGCCCCCGTCCAGTCGGCCGGAAGGGGCTCGATCTTCAGCCCGTCGATGCCGACGACGCCGAACCCCTCGTTCAAGAGGAAATGGGCGAGCGTGTAGCCGGCCGGGCCGAGACCGACGATCAGGATCTTCTTGCCGTTGTAAGGGAGCGCGAACGGGCGCGCGGGGGCCAGCGGGTTCCACCGGGTCAGGAGCCCGTAGATCTCGACTCCCCACGGGAGGGCGAGGACGTCGGTCAGGACTCCCGTCTCGATCTGCGGGATGTTGACCGGCTCCTGTTTCTGGAAGATGCACCCCTTCATGCAGTCGTTGCAGATCCGGTGGCCGGTGCCGGGGCACATCGGGTTGTCGATGCAGATGAGCGCGAGCGCTCCGATCGAATCCCCCTCGCGCCGCAGCTGGTGCATCTCCGAGATCTTCTCGTCGAGAGGGCAGCCCGTGAGCGGAATGCCGAGGGGGTTCTTCTGGAAGGTGCCGGTCTTTTCGTCCAGGAAGCCCTTCGAGCAGGAGTCCTTCTCCCGGTCATGGCAGAGGATGCAGTAGTGGGCCTGACCGAGGACCTCGCGGCGGGTCATCCGCCGGTCTGTCAGCTCGAATCCGTCGCGGCGGCGCCGGCGGGAGAGGGGTCCCACGCGCTCCTCGGGAAGAGCCGGGTTGAGCCGCTCCGTCACCACGAGGGCGTCGTAGTTCATCGGCTCCGGCAGGTGAAAGGAGGTCCAGCCGCGTACCTGCGGCGCGAGGTCCGGGAGGCGCATCCGCGCCAGGGACCAGACGGCGTAGGTCGCGAGGAGGGCCTCCAAGAACGCGAGGAGCGCCTCGTCGGAGTCTCCCTGAGGCCGCGGGAGCACCGCGGCGGAGCAATCGAGCGCGCGGCGAGCCAGCTCGCGCGCCGCGGCGCGGGACGCGTCGGGGACCTGCGGGATCTTCTTCTGCCGGACCGCCGCGAGGAAGTCGCTCTCGAGGTCGAGGAGCCCGGCCGCCATCTTCGCCGTCGCGAGCTCGGGGTCCTCCGCCCAGGGGAGCTCGGGGTGGAGCCGGCGCTCGAGGCACTCGGCGGCCTCGCGCAGCGAAGCGACGCCGGCGGCGAGGTCTTCAGGGAGCTTCGCCCGGACGACACGTCGCTGAAGGAAATCGCGCCGGAACCGGAAGAGCACGGCCTCGGGTCCCGAGGAGGCGCCTTGAGCGCGCCACTCCTTCTCGATCCCGAAGAGGCGCGCCACGAAGCCTCCCAGCGGCCGCGCGGCATCGACGAGGAGGCGCGAGCGGGCGAGGCGGTCGAATGAGCCGGGATCGGCGCGGTACGCGGTGAGCCGGGCGTGGAGCGCCGCGTCGTCGCGACGCACCTGTTCGAGGAACGCGCGGTCCAGGTCCGCCAGCCGCTCGTCGCGGTGGAGATCCTGGTAGGTGAACCCTGGAACGCCGAGAGAGAAGTCCCTCCCGGCGGAAGCTGGCGGCGGCGTTGAGGTCTCCAAGGGGGCGGATTCTACCGGACCCGGGACGTCGTCGGAAGGAATCGGCCGAATCGTACGCTGGCCCGGATTCTGCTTTCAGCCGTTAGAATGCGCGGCCGTGGCGGACGCCGCGAGAAGGAGAATCGATGGCGAACAAGGCGAAACCGGTCTGGAAGCTTGAAGTCGGAGACGCGGCTCCCGACTTCACGCTCCCCGCGACGGGAGACACCGCCGGACGGGGCGGACCGAAGAAGGAGATCTCGTTGAAGGACTACCGCGGCAAGAATGTCGTTCTGGCGTTCTTTCCGGCGGCTTTCACCTCCACTTGAAGCGCCCAGATGCCGTCGTACGAGAGGGAACTCTCCGAGTTCGAACGGCGTAATGCCCAGGTTCTGGGCATCAGCACGGACAACGTTCATTCCCAGGAGGCGTGGGCCGGGTCGATTGGAGGGCTCTCATATCCTCTCCTCTCCGACTTCTGGCCGCACGGGAAGGTCGCCGTCGACTACGGAATCCTCCGGCCCGCGGGAATCGCCGAGCGCGCGATCTTCGTGCTGGACGGGGAGGGGATCATCCGCTACATCGACATCCACAAAATCTCGGAGCAGCCCCCGGCCGACAAGATCCTCGAGGCCCTCGATCGCCTCTCCTGACAGGCGGCTGAGCTGACGGCGCTGTCACCGCCGCCGCCGTCCTTGCGGGAGAATCCAGAGCGGCGTGCCGGGAGGCAGCAGGCGCTTCCAACGGGATCGGACTGCGGCCAGGCGCGGAGAGGCGAGGACGCCGGCGACGATCACCGGGTCGAGAGCGGACCAGCTCACACCCGAATTCCGCAATCTCTCGAGCAGAGATCGGCTCAGGTGGACACTCCGGGGACTCTCGACAATCCAGAGCCGCGCGTCCCCCGCGAGGGCCGCGAGGGCCGCGCGCGCGCGGCCGGAGGTCACTCGTCCCTCCAGGAGCAGCGCGGTCGTCGTTTCTCTCGGGCGTCGCGGGCGCGAACGGCCCCGCGCGGCGGGTGAGGGGAGCGAGCCGAGCAGCCCTTCGATGGCGGCGAGGACGATTTCGTCGGGCGGTCCCCACAGGATGCGCTCCTTGGCCGCCTGGAGAAAATCGATCTCCTTCGCGAGGGACCGCCCGGACGGACGCAGAACGATTCTCGCGGGCGCCCGCTCCGAAGCGAGATACTCCTCGAGGGAAAAGCCAGTGACGGAGCGGCCGAGGCTTGCGGACAGAAGGGACGCCGCGGAGCGCGCGGACGCGAGCGTCGGCGCAACGACCGCGACCGGATACGGGCCTCGGACGGGAATCACTGCCTATCCTGTACCGCTTCCCGGCGCCAACGAGTAAGATTCCTTTCGATCTTTGCGCACAATCTGATGCCGGTTTACGAGTTGTCTCTCCTCATCCAGGCGGCGGGAACTGGTCTGCTGTTCTTTCTCTTCCTGCTCGTCCACCAGAAGATCCATCTTCGCGCGCTGCTGGATTGGATCGCTTCGTGGGGGTTCCTTCTTGCGGGCCTCGCCGTTCCGTGGTTCGCCCCTGTCCTGGGGCGCGGCCCGAGCATTCTCTTCCTCAAGAACGCGACGCTCCTCCTCCATGCCTTCTTCCTTCTGCGCGGGATCCGACGGCTGCGCAACGAGAAGGCGGGCGGCGGCGCCGACCTGGTGTGGATCCTTCCGCTTTTCGGCATTGCGTGGGTGACCACGACCGGGGGACTGGCGGGAAATCCTGCCTTCCTCGCACTGTTCCTGGCGGCGGTGTACGTCACGGCGGCGGTCTGGTTCGCCGTGACTCCCGGTTCCACGGTCGGCCGGCTCCTCCTCTCCATCTCGTTCCTGCTCTGGAGCGTCGTGCAGGCGCTCATCGGCGCAGCGCTCCTCCGCTTCCGGGAGTCGGGAGGCATTTCCGGAACGCTTCAATACGCCGGTTTCGCGGCGATGCTCCTGGAGATGATGGTTGCGGTCGGCGTGATCCTGCTCCTCTTCGAGGCGAGCCAGACTCGCCTCGCCGAGGAGATGGAACAGCTCCGCCACTTCGATCAGCTCCTGAAGGAAAAGAGCATGCGGGACCCGCTGACCGGGCTCTACAACCGGGGGCACTTCAACGACGTGCTCCGCAGGGAGCTCGTGAGCGCCCGCCTGGCCGGCGCCACCGTGTCGGTGCTCCTGGCCGACGTGGACCGCTTCAAGCAGATCAACGACCGGATGGGGCATGCGGTTGGCGACGACGTCCTGAAGTTCGTCGCGAACTACCTGACCTCCTGCGTCCGGGAAACGGACTTCGTCTTTCGCTGGGGAGGCGACGAGTTCCTCGTCCTGCTTCCGCGGACGGAGGAAACGACCGCCGCCCAGAAGGCGGAGGAGCTCGGCCGCCGGCTGCCGCACATTCCCGGCGTCGAGCGGCTTCAACCGTCCCTCTCCGTCGGCTGGGCCACCCACCGCGGCCAGGAGTTTTCGGCGACTCTCGCGGCCGCCGACTCCCGCATGTACGACGTGAAGCTGAAAGGGCGCCATGCCGGGTGACTTGACATCAGAAGAGGCGGGTCATCGGGTGATCTGCGATCGGGTGATCGGGTGATTTGCCAAGGTCAATCACCCGATGGCTCGATCACCCGATCACCCGATGATTCACAACCGGGAAGCGCCAGGCGAGCCAGCGACCTGTCCCCCGATTCTCTCAGCAGGAGATAGACGCTCCGCGCCGGCAGCCCCATGACGTTCGTATAGGAGCCGGAAACCGATTCGATGAAACGCGCGCCCAGACCCTGCACGGCGTAGGCCCCGGCCTTGTCGCGCGGCTCGCCGGTCTCGACGTACCAGCGGATCTCCTCGGGCGAAAGCGGCGCGATCCGGACCCGTGAGAAATCGATCTTCTCCCGGCCGGCGTCCGCGCCCCGTTGCAGCCGCACGGCCGTCACGACGCGATGCTCGCGTCCGCCGAGCAGATCGAGCATGCGCCCGGCTTCCGAATCATCCGCCGGCTTGCCGAGGATCTCTTCGCCCACGAGGACCAGCGTGTCGGCCGACAGCACCCAGGAGTCCGGACGGCGCGCCGCGACGGGCGCCGCCTTCTCCGCCGCCAGCCGCGAGGCCGCGTCGCTTGCCGACTCTCCGGGCCGGACCTCCTCGGGAACGTCGGAAGGATCGACGACGAACGGGATGCCCATGGACGTCAGGATCTCCGAGCGTCTCGGAGAGGAGGAGGCGAGAACGAGAAGAATCGGGTGATCGGGTAATCGGGTGATCGGGTGATCGGAAGTCAACAGGACGATCTTATCGAAAACCCGCGATCGGCCGATCGCAGGTCACCCGATCGCCGATTGACTAGGGATAGTACCCGGAGAGAGTTCTCGCCTGCAGGGAGGTCGGTTCGACCTTGACCTCCACCTTGCGCCACTTGTCCTTGCCGCCGGGGTTGGTCGAGTAGTAGGTGAGCAGGTACTGGCTGCGCAGCTCCTCGTTGATCTGGCGATAGACGGCGTCCAGGTTCTTCGCGGAATCGATGTAGAACGTCTGTCCGCCGGTCGCCTGCGCGAGCTTGTTCAGCTTGTACTTGACGTCGAGCTCCGCGCCCCCGATCTTCAGCCCGATGCCGTAGATCGCGATGCCGGCCCGCCGCACGTACTCGAGCGTGGTGTCGAAGTCGAATTTGGAGGCGGTGTCCTTTCCGTCGGTCAGGACGACGAGGGCCTTCTTCCCCTTCACTCCGGTGAACTGGTAGAGGCCGTAGACGATCGCGTCGTAGAGAGCCGTCGAGCCCTCGGCGCGCATCCCCGCGAAGGAGCGGAAGATTTTCTCCTTGCGATTGGTGAGCTTGGTCAGCAGGTACGGCTCGGTGTCGAACGAGATGGTGAAGGCGCGGTCCTTCGGCCCGATCGAGTAGTCGAGGAATCCCATGGCCGCCTGCTCCGCGTCCGGCAGCGACTCGAGCATCGAGGCCGACGTGTCCACCATCACGCCGAGGGAGAGGGGAAGGTTCTTGACGTACTCGAAGGACTCGACCTTCTGGACGACCCCGTCCTCGAACACCTTGAAATTCGACGCCTGCAGGCCCGACACCGGCCGCCCCTTCTCCGAGACGGTCGTGTAGAGCTCGACCGCGTCCACGGAGACCTCGGAGATGTAACTGGGCGCGTTGACGTAGCGCAGGTCCTCCGCGACGGTCCCGTCGTCGAGCGTTCCGACGATGCGCACGTAGCCGAGAGAGCCCGTGCTCTTGATGTTGACGGTCTGCTCGTAGGGAGCCTGGTAGAGCGTGGCGACGCGCGACTCGTTCGAGTAGAACTCGAGATTCTGGAGCGCCTTGCCCTCCGGAACCGCCACGGCCGCGACGACCTTCGTCGGTCCGCCCGCCTTCGCCCCTTTCTCGGGAGAGAGGATCCGGACGCGGAAGACCTCTTTCCCTTCGTTGACGATGTACTCGTCCTCGCCGACCGCCCGGCCGGTTTCCCCGTACGCGACCACGCGGATCGTGTGCTTGCGCGGGAGCGGGCCCAGGTTCAAGTCGGCGTCGAAGGGCGCGCGGGTCTTCGTCATGACCTTCGTGCCGTTCAGGTAGAAGTCCACCGCGCGGATCCCTTCCGAGGCCTTCGTTTCGAACCGCTGCAGGCCGGTCACGAGCTCCTTGGCGATCGGCAGGAGTGTGATGGCGGACGGGATGAGCCCCGTCTCGCGGGCCTTGTCTATCGTCGCGCGCCCCGGCGTGCGGGCCGCGAGCTCCGTCGGCGTCGGGGCGTCCGCCTGCTCGGGGACCTTCAGTTTGTCGGTGATGCGTCCCTCGGCGCTCTGGTTGCCGTCGGAGACCTTCAGAATCAGGTTGTAATCGCCCGGGTAGAGGTAGCGCCGGACGGTCAGGGGGATCTTGTCCGCAGCGACCTCGGTCGTCGGGATGTCGAATCGGTACTTGAAGTTGTCGATCAGGCGGTCTCCCTTGACGACCTCCCCGATGACGTCCACGTTGTAGAACTTCTCCTCGCCGAGCTCGCGCGGCTTGAGGTCCGCTCCTGGGGACCAGCAGCGAGAGGTCCACGCCGATCTTGTTGGCCCGCATGCTCCGGGAACCGGACGAGCTTGACGACGCCGAGCGGCGACCGATCCCGCAGCGAGGTCGGTCGTCATCGTCAGGATCTGGTCCACCCCCTCGGTCTCGACCGAGGGGGGCTGGAAGAGCTTGCTCGCGCCCACCATTCCGAGCGCGCCGGACCCGAGCACGGCCGTCGTGTACGCGATGGCCTGCTGGACGGTGCGCCACTCGGTGCAGCGGGTGAAGTCCACCCTCCTCCCGGGCGAGCCTTCCCGCCGCGCTCGTGTTGCCTCCGACCTCGAGTACCCCGGTGCCGTCGATCGGCAGCCACAGCTTGTAGTCGCCGAGTCCGCATCGGCTGATAGAAGATCAGGTAGACCTTGCTCTTCAAGGACTCGATCCGCTCGTAGAACCAGATCTGGAGCGGGACGTAGATGTCCTGGCAGTCGATCGGGACGACCGCGTCGGGCGGACCGTTCATGACGAAGACCTTCGCGCGGTCGCTGTTCAAGTTCTTGAACTGCTCCTTCGCCGTCTCGATGCGCTCGGGTGTAGACCCGCTGGAAGTCGGTGCGCAGCCCCTGGGAGTCGATCGAGCGCCGCTTCCAGAACGACTCGATGAACTTGTCCTTCTGGTAGTTGTCGCCGATCTGGAGAAAGACCTGCCGCTCGTCGTCGGTGATGATCATGTCGACGACCTGCGAGCCACTCCCTGTACTTCGGCTCGAGGCTAGCGGTCAGCTCCTTGATCTCCTTGCTCGAGAGCTTGCGGCGCGTCGGCGCGGGAGTCGAAGGCTTTCCGGCCGCGGCGGCCTGCGCCGTCGTCTGGCCCGACGGCCCCTCGACGGAGAGCGTCTTGGCTCCGGGCGTCGTGGTCGTGGCCCACTTCTCCCGGGAGCGCTCGAGCCCCTCCGTAGAGATCTTCGGAAGAGCGAAGATCGAGGCCAGCTCGGTCATGGCGCCGGGGCCGCTTCCCTGCCGCGAGCGAATTTCCTGGTAGGCCTGGTAGACGTCGCAGCGGTCCTGGCACTGGCTGCAGCGGTCCCCCATGACCGCCTGGCAGTCGCGGGAGAGCTCGGCCAGGCCCTTGCGGCAGGAGTTCGGCATGAAGAGGTCCGATTCGCGGTCCAGCACCGACCAGAGCTTGCGGGGCGCGCCGCTCACCGGGCGGTAGAAGAGAAGCCGGTAGGTCGTGCGGTTGTTCTGTCCGAAGTTGTTGTAGGTCCAGACCTCGACGTCCCGAAACGTCTCTTCTCCTCCGCACTGAGGCTTCAGGATCGCGGCCGGCTCGCCGCGAAGGAGGACCAGATGGCCGGCGTCCTGTCTCCAGCCGTCGTATTTTTCGTCGGCCAGCCGGCGCAGCTCCTCGTAGCGGAACTGGTAGCCCGGCCCGAAAGGCTGCGGCAGGTCGGGCCGGGAGCGCCGCTCCCAGAAATCCTTCTTGAACTCCGCGCGCTGGTAGGGCTGTTCGAGGTCGAGGAAGACCTTCTCTTCCTCGGGAAGGAGGATCGGAGCGACGAACTCCGTGAGCCACTGGCGCTCCTCCTCCGGAAGCGCCTTGATCCGCGCCGCTTTCGACAGCGTGGGCGCGTTCTTCGCGGCAACCACGCCGGTGGTCTTCTCCGCCGGTTTCTCCGGAGGAGTCGCGGGCGGCGCGGTGTTCTCGACGCCGATCTTCTTCGCGTTGGGATCGGTGGAGGTGGCGGAGGCCAGGCGCTCCCAGAGCGCTCCCATCCCCTCCATCGAGACCTTCGGCGGATTGACCATCGCGAACGCTTCGCTCGCTCCGCGACTGCTGATCTCGCTGGCGAGCCGGGCCAGGCCGCAGGAGCAGCTCTGCGCATTCTGGCTCACCGCGCAGACCTGCTCGAAGCTCGCGGCGCCGGGCTCGAAGATCGCGGTGTCTCCCGGCAGCCAGAGCCGCCTCGTTCCGCCGAAAAACGGGCGATAGAAGAGGTGGCGGATGAGCGTGGAGCTTCCGCTCGAGCTCTGGTAGCTCCAGATCTCCGCCTGCCGGAGTCCCGCGCAGCCGGAGGCGTCCTCGATCCCCGCCGGCTCTCCCTGACGGATGACCATCCGTCCGGCGTCGCTGTTGATCCCGTCGTAGTCGGTCGCGGCGACATCCCGGAAGTGCTCGTAGCGGAGGCGATAGCCGGGGCCGAGCGGAGGAGGCAGCCCGGCCCCTTCGCGGCGCTGCCAGAACTCCGTCTTGAACGTCTCGCGCTGGTAGGGAGTCGTCAGCTGCAGGTAGAGGTTCTCTTCCTCGGGGAGGATGATCGCGGCCACGTACTCCGTCAGCCACCGGCGCTCCTCGTCGGGAAGTGCCTTGACCTTTTCGGCTTTCTGTTTTTTGGTGAGCGCGGGCGCCGTCTGGCCCAGCGCGGTCCCGGAGAGGAGAACGGAAACCGCGACGAAGAATGCGATCCGGATCTTCGTCGTCATGAGCTCGGTGATCTTAACTCCCGCGCGCGAAGAGCCTATTCCTTCACGCAAGATTTAGTTACATCAAAGGACGGATAATCTCTTTCGCGGGACGAATCCATTGATCTATCTCGATAACAACGCCTCCACAAAAATGGATTTGGAGGTCGAAGCGGCCATGAAGGAAGCCCTCGGCCTCTTCGGCAATGCGTCCTCGGTTCATGCCGAGGGGCGCCGGGCGCGCCGCGCGATCGAGGAGGCGAGGGAGAACGTCGCGCTTCTGGTGGGAGCCTCGCCCGAGGAGATCTTCTTCACGTCGGGAGGGACGGAAGCGAACGCGATGGCCGTTTTCGGAGCCTCCGAGGCCGCGCCGGCGGGCGGTCGTTTCGTCTCCTCGGGGGCGGAGCACCCGTCCGTGAGAGGAGCGGTCGAGAGGCTCGCTGCAGGAGGACTCGAGGCGGTCTTCGTGAACCCGTCTCCCGCCGGAACGCTCGATGCGGAGGAGGTCCTCGACGCGGCCGTGCCCGGGACGCTCCTCGTTTCGGTCATGACGGCCAACAACGAGTATGGCGGTCTCTACCCTGTCGAGACGCTCGCCCCGGTGCTCCGGGAGCGGGGCGTCCTGTTCCACACCGACGCCGTTCAGGCGGCCGGCAGGATTCCCGTGGACTTCCGCTCCTCGGGAGTGGACCTCGCCACGATCTCGGCGCACAAGTTCCACGGCCCGAAGGGCGCGGGCGCGCTCTATATCCGCGAGGGGGTCCAGCTCCCCGCCCGCACGCCCGGAGGCGGCCAGGAGAAGAGGCTCCGGGCGGGGACGGAGAACACCGCCGGAATCGTCGGGCTCGGCGCGGCGGCCAGGCTCGCCCGGCGGCGGCTTCCGGAGACTCCCGGCATTGCCGCGCTGCGGGACCGGCTGGAGAAAGGCGTCCTCGAGCGGTCGGGGCGCGCGCCGTGGGCGCGGGAGGGCCGCGCCTTCCCAACACGAGCGCGCTCCTCTTCGAGGGACTCTCGGCGGAGGCCCTGCTCATCCGCCTGGATCTGGAGGGCGTGGCGGTGTCCGCCGGGAGCGCCTGCTCGAGCGGCACGCTCGCCCCGTCGCCGGCGATCCTCTCGCTCGGCCTCTCCCGCTCCGACGCGAAGAGCGTCGTGCGCTTCTCCCTCTCCCGATGGACGACTCTCGAAGAGGTCGACTCCGCGATCGCAATCGTTGCCCGTATCGTTGAAGAAGCTCGCAGCGGGAGAAGCCGGGAGTTCCGGCTCGCGTAGAATCCGCCCATGCGGATCGCGGTGGCCATGTCGGGCGGAGTGGATTCTTCCGTCGCCGCTCTCCTTCTGAAGGAGGAGGGGCACGAGGTCGTCGGCCTCTCGATGCAGCTCTGGGATCACTCGGGCGAGGGCGGGCGCACCGGACGCTGCTGCACTCTCAATGATCTCTCCGACGCGCGCCGCGTGGCCTGGGCGCTCGACATCCCGCATTACGTCCTGAATCTCGAGGAGGAGTTCCGCGCGGGCGTCGTCCGCCCGTTCGTCGAGTCGTACCTGGCCGGAGAGACGCCGATTCCCTGCTCCTCCTGCAACGCGAAGGTGAAATTCGCCACGCTCTGGGAACGGGCCCGCGTGATGGGCTGCGAGGCGGTCGCGACCGGACACTACGCGCGCCGCGCGGCGGACCCGGCCACGGGCCGGACGGTGCTCCGGAAAGGGAAGGACCCCGACAAGGACCAGTCCTATTTTCTTTACGACCTGACCCCGGAGCAGCTCGAGGCCGCGCGGTTCCCTGTCGGCGAGCTGACCAAGAGCGAGGTGCGCGTCCACGCCCGCCGTGCCGGATTGCCGACGGCGGAGAAGGAAGAGAGCCAGGAGATCTGCTTCGTGCCGCGGGGCGAGCGGGCCGGAGAGTTCGTGGCCCGCCAGGCCGCGGGGCTGGGATTGGCGCTCCCGGCCGTCCCCGGCACGCTCGAGGATTCGGGCGGCGCGAAGGTCGGCGGACACGAAGGGCACTTCCGTTTCACCGTCGGACAGAGGCGCGGCATCGGCATCGCGGCGTCCGAGAGGCTCTACGTGCTCTCGATCGACCCGGCGGCCAACCGGGTGGTCGTCGGCCCCGCGCGGGACCTGGATTCCCTCGAGGCGCGGGTGACCGATCTGCGCCTCTTCTTCGAATCGCGCGATCCCTTCCGCGCAAAGGCCCGGGTTCGCCATCGTGCCCGCGAGGTCCCGGCGACGGTCACTCCGAAAGAGGACGGTTCGGCGCTCGTCCGTTTCGACGCTCCCGTGCGCGCGGTCGCCCCGGGCCAGTCCTGCGTTTTCTACAATGGCGATATCGTTCTCGGGGGCGGAATCCTCCGGAAGACGAGAACAGCGGAAATTGTGAATTGTGAGTTGTGAGTTGTGAATAAGCGGAAAGAGCAGTGCGGGCCCTGTTCACCATTCACAATTCACAATTCACAACTCTTATGAATCCCATGGTCTTTTTCGCCGCGGTTCTCCTGGCTGCCACGCAGCAGAAGAGCGAGCCTCCCGATGCCATCCGCGTCCCGGACCGCAATCCGCTGATCGTGGAAGGGGACGCGCACTATGGCCGGCGGCAGGAGGGAGAGTCGGGTTCGTCGCGAACCCCCGGGAGATCGCCCTCGCGGTCTCGGGATACGACCGTGCCTCGCAGGCGCCCGACAGCGCCGAAGCGCGGTGGAAGCTGGCGCGGGCCCTCTACTTCCAGGGAGCGTACACAGGGCAGGACGCGGATTCCCAGCGCGCGATCTACGAGAAGGCCCGCCGGGTCTCCGAGGAAGCGGTTCACATCGTGGAACGGCGCGGCAAGGCGCGCGACATCCCCTCGATGGACGGGAAATCCCCGAGCGAGGTGGCGGCCATCGTCGGCTCCGATCGCGACGCGGCTCCGACGTTCTTCTGGGCGGCCGTCGCGTGGGGCGAGTGGGCCCTCGCCTCCGGGAAGATCCAGGCCGTCCGGACCGGCGCCGCCGAGAAGATCCGCGATTACGCCGAGACCCTCATCGCGATCGATCCGGACTTCGAGGATGGGGGCGGTTACCGCGTCCTCGGCCGGCTTCACCACCAGGCGCCGAAGATCCCGATCCTGACTCCCTGGGTCTCCCGCGAAAAGGCGGTCGAGAACCTGCGCCTTGCCGTCGCCGAGAACGGGCGCAACATCGTCAACCGCCATTTCCTGGCCGAGGCGCTCGCCGACGGAAAAGCCGGCGAGCGGGCCGAAGCGATTGCGATCGAAGAGGCCGTGGTCGCCGATGCCGCCTCCCCGGGGCATCTCGTGGAAGAACTGGCGATCCAGGACGAGGCGCGGAAGAACCTGGCCAGGTGGAAGAAATGAAGTGAAGGGCAGCGCGATGTCGCGCTGCCCTTCATCCTGAGCGAAGCGAAGGATCTCCTCCGCCTCGCGGAGGATTTCCTCCGCGCGTCCCAGCGATCCTTCGTACCCCCGGTTGTGAGGGCAGCTTCGCCATCATCTCTCTCGCGGTCAGGCCGCTGACCGGGTGGCGCCACTTCGGAGCGATCTCCGCGAGCGGCGCCAAAACGAACCGACGCCCGGCGAGTCTCGGGTGAGGAAGGATCGGATCGCGCCGGCTCCGCACGAGCCCCCCGAGATCCAGGATGTCCACGTCGATCTCGCGCGGTCCGCCGGCGAATGTGGGCCGGCGCCCTCCGCGGCGTTCGACCTCCTTGACGGCCCGCAGCAGCGCTTCGGGAGTCCCCTCCCAATGGACGCCGATGACGGCGTTCCAGAATCTCCGCTGTCCGGTGTAGCCGACCGGGTCAGAGCTGTAAGAGGAAGAGACGGATTGGATCGGTGCGAAGCGTTCGATTTCGGTGAGAGCTGCCCGCAGGTGGGCCCGGCGGTCGCCGACGTTGGATCCGAGACCGAGGTACGCGGCGCGCGCGGAGGAAGGGCGGCGGTCAGTACTCCTCTTCTTCGTGGCGGCCGTTCTCGACTTCCTCGTCCTCTTCGAACTCGTCTTCGTCTTCGCCCTCTTCCTCTTCGACCGCCGGAACCTCTTCCCCGAACTCATTCGCGTTCTCTTCGGGAATCGGCTCCATGATCACCGAGCGCCGGGGAGGCCTGGGGGGAGGAGGCGGCGCATCGTCGGTCCGAGCGTCTTTCTGGTTCGCGCCGCACTTGGGGCAGATCGCCTCGGGCTTGCCGAGGTTGTAAAACTTCGTTCCGCAATTGAAACACTCGTATTTCTTGCCGAGATCGGGCATCTGTCCCTCGGAGGCGGACCGTAGCACGCGAGTTTTCGGGGGTCAACAACCGGATTCGGAACCCGGGACTCGGAACTCGGGACTCGGGACTCGGAACTCGGGACTCGGAACTCGGGACTCGCACGGGCCGTCGGTCCGCGCACCCGTTCCATCGGGTTACACTCGGGACGATGTCGGTGGTCAGTATCGATGCCCTGCCCAGGGAAGGGCCGACACGAGAGCGGGAGGTCTGCCGGGTCCTCGAGGAGGGGAACATCCTCCTCTTTCCCGAGACGCCGTTCGGGCTGCCCGGGAAGGACCGGGAGTTCCTCCTCCGGCAGAGGCAGACCGAAGCGGGATATCACAAGAACATTGCCTACCGTCCCGGCGCGGACCGGGTCACGGGGGTCGCCCGGCAGCAGACGGAGGACGCGAAAGAACTGCGCCGGGTGCTGGGCGATTATTCGCGGACGGTCGTCGAGTTCGCGACGCGTCTGCTCCGGCCGTACGCGGAGGATTGGAAGCTCGATTACGCCAGCTTCCGCCCCCAGGAGGAGGCCGGGCGCAAGCTCTCGCGCCACGCGCGCAACGACCTGCTGCACGTGGACTCGTTTCCCACCCGTCCCACCCGGGGAGACCGGATCTTCCGTCTGTTCACGAACATCAATCCCGCGGCTCCCCGCGTCTGGAGGACGGGCGAGACGTTTCCGGAGCTCGCCGAGCGTTTCGCGGCCTCCTCGGGACTCCTCGGGCGGGTCACCCGGGCCGGAGCCGGGCGGAAGATTGCGTCGCTTCTCCGTTCCGCGGGCCTGCCCATTCGCGTCCGCCCCCCGTACGACGAGTTCATGCACCGCTTCCACAATTTCCTCAAGGACAACGAGCCGTATCAGGACGCGGCCCGCGCGGAGATCGTCTCGTTCTCGCCCGGCGCGACCTGGATGGTCTTCACGGACATGGTCACGCATGCCGTTCTCTCCGGGCAGTTCGCCCTGGAGCAGACGTTTCTGATCGCGCGCCGCTCCCTGACTGTTCCGGAGATGGCTCCGGTTACGGTCCTCGAGCGCCTGGCTGGCCGGAGCCTCACCGATTGAAGAAGAAGAATTGCCTCTTGACGGCGGCAATCACGCTGTCGCTTTTCTCCTTCTCTTTCCGCGCTGACCGCCCAATCGCCCTTCGTCGGTCCTCGGGCGACGGGAATGGCGGGCGCGGCCGTGGCGGTCGCGGACGACGGCACGGCGCTCTGGACGAACCCGGCGGGTTTCGCGCGCGATCCTCGGCTCGACGTGGATCTCTTCGCCGGCGGCGTCGCGACGAACCGGAACGACTTCACCGCGATCGTGGACCGGCTCTCCGCGATCGATTTCTCGAAGCTCGACCCGGCGACCGTCGCCGCGGGCGTCGCGGACCTGAAGAGACTGGCCGCCCCCGGAACCGGGATCGTGGCCTCGGGAGTCGCCGGTCTGGCCTTCGGAAAGGGAGGGTGGGCCCTCGGCGTCGGCGATCTCGCGTTCGCCGGCGTTTCTCCGAACCTTGACCTGGTCCATGTCCTGCCAGGAAACGATCCCGCGACCGGTTTCTTCAACAACACGAGCTCGCTCTCCTTCGCCGGGCTCGAGGCGCGCGAGGCGAGGCTCGCCTACTCGATGTCGTTCTTCGAGAAAGTCCTCTTAGTCGGCGCGACCGCCCGCTACATCCAGGGCCGGACCTATTTCGTGCGCAGCGGCGTCTTCGACGAGGGGTCCTCGGATCCCGCCGGCCTCGCCCGGAGGGCATTGAAGGAAAACGAGCGCGAGACCAGCCGCTTCGCCTTCGACGTCGGCGGCATGGTGAACATCCTCGGCAAGGCGCGCGTGGGACTCGTTTCGACGGCGATCAACGAGCCGGAGTTCAACGTCAGAAATGACCCGGCCGATTCGACGCTCGCCGGAGCGCCAGCGACGATCCGACTCCCGCGCACGCTGCGCGCGGGTGTCGCCGCGGAGCCGATCGGCGCGCTCACGATCGCGGCGGACTACGACCTGCGCGAGACCGACACGCTCCTTCCCGGGGGAAAGAGCCGGCAGTTTTCCGTCGGCGCCGAGGTCCGCTTTCTCCTCTTCGCGGTCCGAGCGGGCACGTTTCGCGACAGCGGCGCGCCCGATCCCCACTGGGCCTACTCGGCCGGCTTCGGGCTCGGCCTGAACAAACTCTCCTTGAACGCCTCGATCGTCTTCTCGGCCGAAGGAGGACTCTCCCTCTCCTCGACGAATCGCCGTGACGTGGGGGCCGCTCTGGACGGACGGCTGCGCTTTTGAAAAGTTGTCAGTTATCAGTTGTCAGTTATCAGTTCAGAATCAGCGCCAGGAACTGAGAACTGATGACTGAAAACTGATAACTCTCATGACGTTTTCAATCCTCGCGAAGGACGGGAAGTCCGATGCGCGACGCGCCGTCTTAACGACGAACCACGCTTCGATCGACACTCCGGCATTTCTGCCGGTCGGGACCCGCGGGGCCGTCAAGGGAGTCGAGTTCGGCCGGTTGGAGGAGTGGGACTGCCGGGCGGTTCTGGCCAACACCTATCACCTGATGGTCCGCCCCGGGGAGGAGACGATCCGCGCCGCCGGCGGCCTCCACGCGTTCATCGGCTGGGACCGGGCGATCCTGACGGATTCGGGAGGGTTCCAGATCATGAGCCTCGCCTCCCGCCGCGCGATCACGCAGGAGGGGGTCGAGTTTCGCGGGCCGGAGGACGGGAGCCGGCACTTCCTGACTCCCGAGCGCGCGATGCAGCTCCAGGCGGACTTCGGCGTGGACATCGCGATGGTCCTGGACGTTTGCCCGCCGTTTCCGGCCGAGCGCGCCGAGGTCGAGAAGGCCTGCCGGCTCTCGGAGGACTGGGCGGTCCGGTCCCGCCGCGCTTACACGGGCCCCGGCCTTCTCTTCGCGATCCTCCAGGGAGGCACTCACGAAGACCTGCGCCGGCGCTGCGCGCCGCCGCTTCTCGATCTCGATCTTCCCGGTTACGCGATCGGCGGCGTGGCCGTCGGCGAGACGAAGGAGGCGATCCGTTCGATCACGGCGCTGTCGGCCGGGCTCCTCCCGGAGGGGAAGCCGCGGTATCTCATGGGCGTCGGCACTCCCGCCGACCTGCTCGCCTCGGTCCGCGCGGGCTGCGATCTCTTCGACTGCGTCCTCCCGACGCGCAACGGCCGGATGGGGCACGTCTACACGCGTCAGGGCGAGGTGACGATCAAGCACGAGCGCTTCAAGGCGGATCTCTCGCCGCTGGATCCGGAGTGCGGCTGTCCGGTCTGCCGGCGTCACAGCCGCGCCTACCTGAGAAATCTCTTCGTCCTGAAAGATTTCTCCGCCCCGATGCTGCTCTCTCTCCACAACGTCTATTTCTACCTGGATTGGATGAAGACGATCCGCGGCGCCCTCGAAACGGGAGCACTGGAGAAACTGCAGGCCCCGCCGGAAGCAAAGATCTGACGGGGAGTCCCGGAAGACTCTCCCTTCGGTATAGCCTCTCTCGCATGAAGAGAATCTCGCCGCTCGCTCTCGTTCTTTTCTCCGCGGCTGTTGTCGTCGCCGTGCCGCCGGCCGACGACGTCAGGGCGCGCGCCGCGCGGCTCGTCCGGAGCGCGATCGTCGTAGACACGCACGAAGACGTCCCGGAGCAGCTCGAGAAGGAGTGGGTGGACATCGGCGCGCGGCAGAAGAGCGGGCACGTGGACATCCCGCGCTGGCGGGAAGGGGGAGTCACGGCGCCGTTTCTCGCGGCCTACGTCTCTTCGTCCTACGCCGCGGCGGGGAAGGCCGGGGGGAAGGCGCTCGAATTCATCGACCTGATCCACCGGCTGGTCGAGTCCCACCCGAAGGATCTCGTCTTCGCCGACTCGCCCGCGGGGATCCGCGCGGCGAAGAAGGCGGGGAAGATCGCGGTCCTGATCGGGA
The DNA here is from genome assembly GCA_963815865.1 of uncultured Acidobacteriota bacterium. Classification (GTDB taxonomy): domain Bacteria; phylum Acidobacteriota; class Thermoanaerobaculia; order UBA5066; family Gp7-AA6; genus JAWOLE01. The sequence goes on along the minus strand of CAWFIK010000002.1, from coordinate 267,211 downwards.
TCGAGGGGGGGCACGCGATCGAGGACTCGCTCGCGGCCCTCTCCGGCTTCCACCGGCTGGGCGCGCGCTACATGACGCTGACGCACACGAACACGAACGACTGGGCGGACTCGTCCGGCAACTTCTTTTCCTTCTCGTACGATCCGAAGAAGACCGCGGTTCACAACGGGCTGACTGAGCTGGGCCGGCAGGTCGTGCTCGAGATGAACCGGCTGGGGATGCTCGTGGACGTCTCCCACGTCTCCGACAAGACGATCGCCGACGTGCTCGAGGTCTCGAAGGCCCCGGTCTTCGCCTCGCACTCCTCCTGCCGGGCGCTCGCCGACATGCCGCGCAACCTGACCGACGACCAGATCAAGGCGATCGCCGCGAAAGGCGGGGTCGTCATGATCAACTTCAGCTCGACCTTCGTGGACCAGAAGGTCGTGGACGACTTCAAGGCGAGGAAGGCCGCGCTCGCGCCGAGGGCCGCCGAGCTCGCGGAGCGTTACAAGGATGACCACAAGAAGAGGGACGCGGAGGTCTCTGCCCTTCTCGAGAACGTGCAACGGCCGCGCGCGAACTGGACGGCGGTCGTGGACCATATCGAGCGCGTGATGAAGATCGCCGGCCCCCGGGCCGTCGGCCTCGGCACCGACTACGACGGAATCGACGATCCCCCCGAAGGACTCGAGGACGTCTCGAAGCTTCCGATCGTGGCGGAGGAGCTCCTTCGCCGCGGCCATTCCGAGGAAGAGGTCCGCGGCGTACTCGGCGAGAACTTCCTGGCGTTCTGGGAACGCGCCGACGCCGCGAGAAAAGCCGTCCCGCCGCCGGAGAAGCCCTTCCCCTTCTCGAAGCCGTAGGCTCCTTCGAGTCCCGAGTCCCGAGTCCCGAGTCCCGACCCCGTCTCCGGTATGATCTGCCGCCATGATCCAATTGCTGCAGGCGTCTCCTGCTCAGGGGCCCGGCGGACTGCTCCAGTTCGCCCCGATGATCTTCATCTTCGTCATCTTCTATTTCCTGCTCATCGCGCCGATGCGCAAGAAGCAGAAGAAGGCTCAGGAGATGCTGTCGAAGCTGAAAAAGGGAGACGAGGTCGTCACGACCGGAGGCCTCTTCGGGCGCATCGCGGCGCTCGACGAGGAGCACGGGTTCCTGGTCCTCGAGATCTCCGCGAACGTCAAGGTCAAAGTCCTGCGGAGCGCGATCGGCGGACTCGCCGGGGAGCCGGAAAAGCCCGCGCCATGAACCAGTGATCGCTCCCGGATCCCGGCAGGACTGACAACGGACGACTTTTCCGGTACTATCCACCGTTCTGTTCCTAAGGAGGATCCTTGTCCAAACGGGTTCGTTGGCGCGTCTTGCTGATCGTCCTCGTCGTCGCCGGCCTCGTCGCCGGATACGTCGTGACCGGGTATTCCCACGCGAAGAAGGAGTGGGTCGGATCCGGTTCGCCCCCCCTCTCCGAGGCGCTGAAGAAGGGGATCAAGCTCGGGCTCGACCTGCGCGGGGGAATCCATCTCGTTCTCCAGGTCAACACGGCCGACGCCGTCAAGGCCGAGCGGGACGACGCGATCGAGCTTCTTCAGAACCAGGCCCGAGAGCAGGGGGTCGTGCTCGGACCCGTGGAAACCCCTTCCGAGGCCGCCTTCCTGGTCGGAGTCACTCCACAGACGGACGAGAAGAAGCTTGATGAGGTCTCCAAGCGCTGGCTGGCTGATTGGAACGTGGGGTCCTCCGGAGGCAAGTGGAGCTTCACCTTGAAGGATATTGTCCGCCGTCAGACCGAAGACAACGCGGTCGCGCAGGCGGTCGAGACGATCCGCAACCGCATCGACGAGTTCGGCGTGGCCGAGCCCCTGATCGCCCGCGAGGGAACGGACCGGATTCTCGTCCAGCTGCCGGGCATCGACGACCCCAAGCGCGTGAAGGACCTCATCAAGAGCACGGCATTCCTGGAGCTGAAACTCGTCGAACAGGGACCCTCGACCGACAAGAACGCGCTCGCGCCCAACGGCGTCGTCCCACCCGGGATGGAGCTCGTCGAGGAGAAGGCGCAGACGGGACAGCGGCAGCCGAGCTGGTATCTCGTCAAGCACGTCGCGGTGATCACCGGCCGCGATCTCAAGAACGCGCGCCCCTCGCGCGGCCAGTTCGGGTCGAGCTCCGTCACGTTCTTCCTGACGGCGGCGGGCGCGGAGAAATTCTCCGCGGCCACCGGCGCCAACGTCGGCAAGTTCCTGGCGATCATCCTGGACAAGCGCGTGCAGTCCGCCCCGCGGATCCACGAGCGGATCACCGACACCGGGCAGATCACCGGCAGCTTCACCCCCGAGGAAGCCAACGACCTGGCGCTCGTCCTGCGCGCGGGCGCGCTCCCGGCGGGACTGACGTACCTCGAGGAGCGGACCGTCGGTCCCTCGCTCGGCCTCGATTCAATCCGGAAGGGGATCACGGCCTCGATCGCCGGGGCCCTCCTCGTCTTCATCGCGGTCGTCGTCTACTACCGGCGGGCGGGATGGAACGCGGTCCTCGCCCTCCTCCTGAACGCGGTCCTGCTGCTCGGCGCGATGTCGCTGTTTTCCGCGACGCTGACGCTGCCCGGCATCGCCGGCTTCATCCTGACGATCGGCATGGCGGTGGACTCGAACGTGCTGATCTTCGAGCGCATCCGCGAGGAGCTGCGCGGCGGCCGCGCGCCGAAGACGGCGATCGAGAACGGGTTCTCCAAGGCCTTCGCCACGATCATCGACACGCATATCACCGTCATCATCTCGGCGATCTTCCTTTTCCAGTTCGGCACCGGGCCGGTCAAGGGATTCGCCGTCACGCTGATCATCGGTCTTCTGATCTCGGTCTTCACCGCCGTCTTCGTGTCGCACACGATCTTCGAGCTCGAGTACGGCCGGCGGCAGCACATCGACGCGCTTTCGATCTGAGGGTGTAAATGGAACTGTTTCGCCAGACGAACTTCGATTTCCTCCGCTGGAAGTGGTGGGCCATCGGGGTCTCGTGGGCCCTGATTCTCGTGGGACTGCTCGCGATCTTCGTCCAGAAGGGGCTGAAGTTCGGGATCGACTTCGCCGGCGGCACCCAGATCGCGCTGCGCTTCGGGTCGCGGCCCGACATCGATCAATTGCGCAAGCTTCTCGACGCCGGCCATTTCGGCGACACCGGGATCCAACGCTACGAGGCGGCGGAGAAGAACGAGGTCCTGATCCGCGTCCAGCAGCAGAAGAAGGAGGGGCGCGATATCACGGCCGAGGTCCTCGCTCTCCTGCGCCAGGGCTCCGGCGCCCCGGCGGACGCCGCCAGGATCGATCTCAACATCCAGGGGCGCGACAGCCTGGGCGCGCGGCTGACGGCGGCCGACCCCGACCATGCCGCGGGCAAGAGCGGCCAGACGCCGGCCGATTACTACGGCCGCATTGCCGAGCAGGTCATCGCCCGGCGCTCCGAGATGGGCGTGTTTCGCTCTCCCGCCGACGTCGCCACCGTGCCCGGCCTCTCCGCTGAGGTAAAGACCTGGCTCCAGGCGAACACGGTCACCGGACCGTTCGTGCTGCTTTCGGCCGAGAACGTGGGTCCCCAGGTCGGAGCGGACCTGCGCCAGAAAGCGCTCTGGGCCGTCGCGACCTCGATTCTGGGGATGCTCGTCTACATCGCCTGGCGCTTTCGCTCCTTCCCGTTTGGATTCGGCGCCACCGTGGCCACGATCCACGACACGTTGATCACGGTCGGCCTGCTCGCCATCTTCCAGAGGGAGTTCAACCTGGTCGTGGTTGCCGCCCTCCTGACGCTCGTCGGCTACTCGGTCAACGACACCGTCGTCGTCCTCGACCGGATTCGGGAGAACCTGCGGACACCCAAGAAGGAAGCGCTCGAAGCGGTCGTCAACCGTTCGATCAACCAGACGCTCTCGCGGACGGTGTTGACCTCCGGCGCGACGATGCTCGTGGTCCTGGCGCTCTTCTTCCTGGGGGGCGAGGTCTTGAACACGTTCGCCCTGACGCTCATCATCGGCATCATCATCGGGACCTACTCCTCGATTTACGTCGCGGCCCCGATCGTCGTGATCTGGAAGCAGTTCTCCACGCGCCGCAAGCTCGTCCCGGTGCCCGCCCCCGCGAAGCCGAGCGCCCCGTCGCAGCAGCCGCCCCCCTCCTCCAAGAAGAAGTCGGGGCGACGCTAGCTCGGGACTCGGCCGGCCTCTCCTGCGTTAATCTGGTGTCGTCATGATCCGGTTCGAGGAGATCCTCGAGAAGGTCGAGACCTACAACCCGCAGACCGACCAGGACCTGCTCCGGAGGGCCTACGTCTTCTCGGCCCGCGAGCACCGGGGGCAGATCCGCCGCTCGGGCGAGCCGTACCTCGTCCATCCGTTGAACGTCGCGGCGATCCTGACGGAGATGAAGGCCGACGACGTCGCGATCGTCGTCGGCCTCCTCCACGACGTCCTGGAAGACACCCTGACGACGCGGGACGCGATCGCGCAGCAGTTCGGCCCCGAGGTGGCGGACCTCGTCGACGGGCTGACGAAGATCAGCAAGTTCTCCTACGTCTCCCGCGAGGAGGAGCAGGCCGAGACCTTCCGCAAGATGATCCTGGCGATGGTGTCGGACGTCCGCGTGGTCGTCGTCAAGCTGGCCGACCGGCTTCACAACATGCGCACGCTCGAGTTCCTCCCCGAGGGCAAGCGCCAGGAGATCTCCCGCGAGACGATGGACATCTACGCGCCGATCGCCAACCGCCTCGGGATGGGACTCGTCAAGGGGGAGCTCGAGGACCTCGCGTTCCAGCACCTCGAGCCGCAGGAGTACGCCCGCATCCAGCGCGAGGTCGAGAAGAGCCTGAAGGGCTCGGAGAAGATGATCGAGCAGATCCGCAAGGAGCTCGAGAAGAAGCTGAAGGAGGCGAACGTCGCGGCCGAGGTCACCGGCCGGCGCAAGCACGTCTACTCGATCGCCTCCAAGATCCGCCGCCGCGGCGTGGACGTGGCACAGCTCTACGACGTGCTGGCGTTCCGGATCGTCACGCCCGGCACCCACGACTGCTACGCGGCGCTCGGCCTCGTTCACCAGCGGTGGCGCCCGGTGCCGGGCCGGATCAAGGACTACATCGCGATGCCGAAGCCGAACTTCTACCAGTCGCTCCACACGACGGTCATGAGCGACGCGGCGCAGCCCTTCGAGGTCCAGATCCGGACGCGCGAGATGGACCTGATCGCCGAGCGGGGGATCGCCGCCCACTGGAAGTACAAGGAGGGGAGACTCCTGCCGCACGCCGACGACGGGCGGTTCCAGTGGCTCCGCCAGCTCGTGGACTGGCAGAGCGAGGTCTCCGATCCGCGGCAGTTCCTCTCGGCCCTGAAGGTGGACCTCTATCCCGACGAGGTCTACACGTTCACGCCGAAGGGGGAGGTCTTCGCCTTCCCGCGGGGAGCGACGGCCGTGGACTTCGCCTACCGGGTCCATACCGACGTCGGACACCGCTGCGTGGGCGCGCGGATCAACGGGAAGCTCGTCCCGCTGCGCACGCCGATCGCGAGCGGAGACATCATCGAGATCCTGACAGCGCCCAACCAGACCCCCTCGCGGGACTGGCTCTCGTTCGTGGCCACCAGCCGCGCCCGCCAGAAGATCCGGCAGTTCATCCACACGGAGGAGAAGAAGCAGGCGATGGAGCTCGGCCGGCGGCTCCTCGAACGGGAACTGAAGAAATTCAAGAGGACCTTGAAGAAGCTCGAACAGCAGGGGAGGCTCCAGAAGGAACTCGGCCACTGGGGGTTCTCGCGCCCCGAGGACCTCTACGCGGCGATCGGGTACGGCAAGCTCGCCGCCAAGAACGCCCTGGAACGGTTCGTCCCGGCGGAGGAGCTCGCGAAGGCGGAGACGCCGAAGAAGGAAACCGCGGTGACGCGGGTCGTCCGCAAGATCCTCCCGTTCGGTTCTCCCGACATCGTCGTGGTGGGGCACAACGACCTTCTCGCTTCGCTCGCCAAGTGCTGCGGCCCGGTGCCGGGGGAGAAGATCCTGGGCTACATCACGCGGGGGCGCGGCATCTCGGTCCATTCCGAGAGCTGTCCCAACGTGCGCAATCTCCTCTACGACCCGGGCCGCCAGATCGACGTGGCCTGGGCGGGAGCGAAGAGCACGACCTACGCGATCGAGCTCGAGGTCCTGTCAGACGACCGGCCGGGTCTCCTCGCGGACCTGACCCAGGCGATCGCCGGGGAGGGCTCGAATATCCGCCGCATCGAGGCGCGGGCCGAGGAGGACCGCAAGGGCTACGTGTCCGTCTCGCTGGAGACCTCCGACCTGAAGCACCTGGAGAAGATCCTCAGCAAGCTGAGGGCGGTCCGCGGTGTCCAGGAGGTCGTCCGGAAGTACAACGTGCCGCAGGCGGGGGAGCGAGATTAGGTGGAAGGTGCCAGGTGGTAGGTGTCAGGGCCGCGAGCTGAGTTCCGGTCCCTACCACCTACGACCCACCACCACCACCTACCACCTGGGCTTTGACCCGGGCGACCGGCTTGGTCAGCTTGCCGGAGCGGATGCAGCGGGTGCAGGCGCGCACGCGGCGGGTCACGCCGCCGACCACGGCGCGGACTTCCTTCAGGTTCAGGTGCCACTTCCGGTTGGTGACGTTGTGGGCATGGCTGATCCGATGTCCGGTCATCGGGATCTTTCCGCAGAACTGACAGTGTTGGGCCATTTCTTGTCCTCGGTTGCGAATGATCTGATCTAAAAAAGCGCTGCATCCTACCTTCTGCTGGAGCTCTACGCAACCGGGCCGGGACCCAGGATGCGGGACTCGGGACTCGGGAAACCCTCTTCGAGTTCCGAGTTCCGCGTCCCGAGTTCCGGCGGATCGCCTTAGCTAAGTCCTTGGCGGAAGGGGTGTTTCCGTGTCGCATTGCTTGACTGGGGAATAACCTTCTGTTACCTTGGCGGACAGCCGAAATAACCCGTAGTCCAAGCCCTTAACCGTTTGAATTCTTTCGGTGGGGTTAGAGTGCTGTTTAAGAAATCGAAGAACCTGGTAGGTCTCGACATAGGCTCCTCCTCGGTCAAGCTGGTCGAGCTGAAGGACGCCAAGGGCGGCGGCTATCGGCTGGTGAAGACGGGCATCGAACCGCTCTCGCCGGAAGCGATCGTGGACGGCGCGATCATGGACGCCTCGCTCGTCGTGGACACCGTCAACCGCGTCATCTCGTCGCTCTCCGTGCGCAACAACGATTTTGCCACGTCGCTGTCGGGCCACTCGGTGATCATCAAGAAGATCTCGCTCCCGGCCATGTCCTCCGAAGAGCTGGCCGAGTCGATCCGCTGGGAAGCGGAGCAGTACGTTCCTTTCGACATCAACGACGTGAACCTGGACTACGTGGTCCTGGAGCCCGGCGGCGAGACGATGGACGTGCTGCTCGTCGCGGTCAAGAAGGACAAGATCGGCGACTATACGAGCGTGATCACGCAGGCGGGCAAGACCCCCATCCTCGTGGACGTGGACGCGTTCGCCGTCCAGAACGCGTTCGAGGTCAACTACCCGATCGAGCCCGGGCGCGTCGTCGCGCTCGTCAACATCGGGGCCTCCGTGACCAACGTCAACATCCTCTCGGGCGGCAACACGATCTTCTGGCGCGACATCTCCTTCGGGGGCAACCAGTACACGGACGCCATCCAGAAGCAGCTCTCCCTCGGTTTCGAACAGGCGGACGCCCTGAAGAGGGGGGAGCCGGCCGGCGAGCACTCCCTCCAGGAGATCCTGCCGATTCTGCGTTCGGTCTCCGACGACCTCGCGCAGGAACTGCAGAAGACCTTTGATTTCTTCGGCGCCACGACCTCGACCGAGAAGATCGATCAACTCTTCATCGCGGGCGGCTGCTCGCGCGTCGTCAACCTCGACCGGCAGCTCAAGGACCGCTTCGGAATGCCGGTCGAGATCATGAACCCCTTCCGGCAGATCGATGTCTCGAGCAGCGCGGTCTCGGCGCAATGGCTGAATGAGAACGCGCCGACCCTCGCGGTCGCGGTCGGGCTGGCGCTCCGGCACATCGGGGACGAGGCCGCTTGATCCGGATCAACCTTCTCACCGAGGCCAAGGCGGCCGCGGCCAGGAAGAAGGCGCCGCTTCTTCCCAGCGGCGCCCGGCTCAATCACGTCCTCTTCTTCGGGGGCCTCGGCCTCGGTCTCCTCTACGTCATCGTGATGGGCCTGACCCTGATGTCGCGGCGCAGCCAGCTCGAGGACGAAATCGTCAAGGCCCGCCTCGAGGCGGACCGCTTGAAGTCCATCATCGAGGAGGTCAAGGAGTACGAGGAGAACAAGGCGAGCCTGGAAGCGAAGATCCAGCTCATCAACTCCCTCAAAACGAACCAGAAGGGCCCCGTCCGCCTCATGGACGAGATCTCCAAGGCCCTTCCGGACCTGGTCTGGCTCACGTCCCTCGATGTTTCTTCCAACCAGATCTCGATGAGGGGAAAGACCCTCTCCCCCAATGCCGTGGCGACGTACCTGGAAAATCTGAAGAAGAGCCCGTTCTTCGCCGAGCCGGTCTTCAAGTCCCTCGGCCGCGACGGCGGGAATCTCGGGACCTACAGCTGGGAGATGACGCTCGTGTTCAATCCTGCGGCCGTTCTCGCTTCCGCCTCCGTGCCGGCTCCGACGCCGGACGCGGCTCCGACTCCCGCCCCCGCCGCGAAGAAGGGGAAGAAGGCGTAGCGGCATGGCTCTCGAGCTTCGGATCGAGGAACGCAAGTGGAGCGTGGCGCTGGCCATCGGCCTCGCCTTCGGGATCGCGCTGGCCGGAGCCGTCCATTACGCGTGGCTTCGCGGGCTGAACGAGGAGATCCGCGTCAAGCGGGCGGAGCTCGCCGGCCTGCAGCAGGAGATCCAGAAGGGACGGGCGGCCGAGCGAAAACTCGCCCAGTTCCGCGAAGAGATCAAGCGGCTGGAGCTCGACCTCGCCAAGCTTCTCCAGATCCTCCCCTCCAAGCGCAACACGGAGGACCTGATCAAGCGGATCGAGACGCTGACGCGGCAGGGAGACTTCACGCTGAGGAAATTCACCCCGGGCGATTTCATCAACAAGGATTTCTACTCGGAATGGCCGATCGACATCCAGCTCGAGGGCACCTACCATAACCTCGCCCTCTTCTTTGATCGCATGAGCCGCTTCTCCCGCATCATCAACGTCGAAGAGATGAAGATCGCCGCGATCAACGATCCCACCGGGAAGTCGATCGCTGCGAGCTTCATCGCGAAGACGTTCATCTACACCGCCGACGAGAAGGGAGAGGCTCAGGGGAAGAAGGCCGGGGCCGCCGTCCCGAAGGGCGGAGCCATCGGCAAGGCGCAGACCCTGAAGAAGAAATCGGAAGCGGGGCTCTCGGAATGAAGCGGACCGCGGCGGCTCTCTGCGCGCTGATTCTCGCGGCCGCGGCGCTCGGCGCGCCGCAGAAGACTCCTGCCCCCGCCGCGACGCCGGCAGTGACGCCGTCGGCGACGCAAGAGTCCCCGGGACAGGCCCTGATCGAGCAGGAGGAGTCGGCGCTCGCGGGGCGGACGTATTCCTACGACCCGGCCGGACGGCGCGATCCCTTCCGCTCGCTCCTCATGCGCCCGGAGAAGGGGATGGCCGGGCAACGCCCGCCCGGGATCCCGGGAATCGCCATCGACGACGTCATCCTCCAGGGAATCTGGAAGACCCGCGCCGGATACGTGGCGCAGATCCGGGGCACGGACAACAAGAGCTACCTGCTGCGATCCGGCGATCAGCTCTATGACGGCGAAGTCCTCCGAATTGCCCCCAACGAGGTGACGTTCCGGCAGAATTTGAATGACCCGCAGAGTGTGAAACCATTCCGCGACATCACGAAGCAACTCAATGCGACCATCAAGCACTGATCTGGAAGGGACAAAGGCGTCCGGCGTGACGGGAGGAGCGATGCGAAAGGCAATCAGACGGCCCGCGATAGGGATCGTGGCCCTCGTAACGGCGGCCGCCATTGGCTGTGCCGCCAGAGGCCACGGCTCGAGTCCCGGGCAGGCGGCGCAGATGGCGAGCTCTCCCGCGGCCGGTCCCTCGACCTCCCTGGCGGCTCCTCCCGCCGGGGCGGCCCGCGTCACCCAGGCCGCGTTCAACGAAGACACGGACGGAGCGCGCGTGGTCCTCTCCTCCGACGCTCCTCTCCTCTACACGGCCTACGAGCCGCGTCCGGATCTCCTCGTCGTGGATCTGCCCGGCGCGGATCTCGCGGCGGGCTTCGTGCCTCCCGCGGGCGCGGGCTCGCTCGTCACGTCGATCCGGTTCGAGCCGGTCCTCGAGATGGGCAAGCAGATGACGCGCATCTCTCTCTCATCGGCCCGGAGTGGCCTCCGATGTGCGCAGCGTCGGCATGGGCCTGGCGATCTCCTTCGAGCCTTCCGCGGAGACGGCGGCGCGAGCCGAGACGCCGGCGGAGACTCCGGCGGCCCCCGCTGCTCCGGCTGCCGCGGTCGTCGCGGAGGAGCTCGCGAGGCCGGCGCCGCAACCGTCCCCGGCCAGAGGCGAGCTCGCGCACGAGCTCGAGGAGCTGCGCGTCACCGTCGGTCCTTCGCAGGAGGTGACGGTCGCCCTGCTCGGGGATGGCGTCTTTGCCCCCAGAGACTTCCTGCTCGAAAACCCGCCGAGGCTGGTCATCGATCTCCCCGGCGTCAAGAACCAGGTCCGCCGCCGTGTCGTGCCGGTCAAGAGCGCGCTCGTCTCGCGTGTCCGGGTGTCGCAGTTTCAATCGACTCCGGATCCGGTGACTCGTGTCGTTCTCGACCTGGCTCGGCCGCTCCCGCACTCGCTCGTCGCGGAAGGGGAGCGCCTGGCCGTCCTCGTGCGCGCGGGCGAAATCGCGCAGGTCGCTTCCTCGACCCCTTCGCAGACACGGATCGTCGAGCCCGCCCCCTCCGCCGCGCCGCCGCCGGCGCCGGAGGAAAAGATCGCGCAAAGAGAGGAAGCTCCCGCCGCTGCCAAACCGGAACCCGCTTCCACGGTCACGAGCGCTCCTCGCCCGAGCATGGCTGAGCAGTCGAGCCCGCCGGCCGCGCCGCCGCCGCCCGTGGAAACCGCTTCCAGGCCCGCCGCAGCCTCTCCTTCAACCGCCGCGCCGAAAGAGGTCGCCCCGCAGCCGGCTCCGGCTCGCGAAGCGCCGGTTTCCGAGGCGGCCGCGAAGCTCCCGCAGGGCGTGCGAAAAGCGCAGAAGAGCACGGCCGCGCCCTCGGCCGGCCGTCCGGTCCGCGAGAAGCCCTCCGCTCGCGAGGAGGCCGTGTTCGAGGCGGCCGCCGCGATGCTCGCCCAGGAAGAAGGCGCGCGTCCCGAGCAGCCGGCGGCGACGACGTATCAGCCGCGCACGATCGCGGAGACGCAATCACAGTTCACGGGCGAGCCGATCTCGCTCGACTTGAAGGACGCGGACATCAAGGACGTCTTCCGGACGATCTCCCAGCTGACCCAGCTGAACATCGTCGTGGACCCCGAGGTCCGCGGAACCGTGACCGTCCAGCTCGAGGACGTCCCGTGGGACCAGGCGCTCGACCTGATCCTCAAGCAGAACGGCCTCGGATACGTGCTCGAGAACAACATCATGCGCATCGCCACGACGGCCAAGCTGCAGGCGGAGCAATCCGACCGCGCGCGCCTTTCGGAGGCGCGGCAAGCGGCCGAGCCGACGCGGACGGTCATCAAGAAGCTGTCGTACGCGAAGGCGGCCGAGCTGACGCCGACGATCAAGAGCGTGATGTCGCGGCGCGGCGACATCGTCGTGGACACGCGGACGAACACGCTCATCATCCGCGAGATTCCGACCTATCTCTCCGGAGTCCTGCAGCTGATCGAGAATCTGGACACCGCGACCCCGCAGGTCATGATCGAGGCGCGGATCGTCGAGACGACGAAGTCGCTCGGGCGCAGCCTCGGGATCAACTGGGGCGTCACGGGCGATGCGGACGTCGCGCACGGCAACACGACGAACCTGAATTTCCCCAACACGATCAACGGCACCTTCAACGTCCCGCTCGACACGCCCCAGACCATCGCGACCGTACGGCTGGGGAACATCCTCGGGTCCTTCACCCTGGACGCCGCGCTCTCGGCCGCGGAGAACCAGGGCCTGCTCAAGATCATCTCCTCGCCGAAGGTCGCGGCCCTGACCAACACGGCGGCCTCGATCCAGTCGGGCGTGCAGATCCCGGTCCAGACCACCGTGAACAACACGACGACCGTCATCTACGTCGACGCGACGTTGAAGCTCACCGTGACGCCCCAGATCACCAACGAGGGGACGATTCACATGACCGTCAACGTCTCGAAGAGAGAGCCGGCGGTCGCGTTGAACCTCTCCCTCGGCCAGAACGTCCCCTTGACGATCCGCGAGTACAGGGGGGAGATCCTCGTCCGCGACGGAGGCACGAGCGTGATCGGCGGCATCTTCCAGATCAACGACCAGGATCAGAACAACATGATCCCGGGCCTCTGGAAGATCCCCATTCTGGGCAACCTCTTCCGCAACAAGACGCGCACCGAGAAGCACGATGAGCTGTTGATCTTCATTACCCCCCGGATCCTCAAGTCGTGAAGAGGGCAAGAACCATGAAGAAAGTCGCCTGCATCTCGATCGTCTTCTCGGCCCTGCTGGCGTTCGCGCCCGCCTGCACGAACAAGGAAGGGGAGACGGAATCGCCCGTCTTCATCACGGTCAGCCTGGACCTGCAGCCGGGGTTCGTGAACGTGGGAGTGTCCGCGCCCGTGCAGATCGCCACGATGAACCTGGCGAGTCACCTGAAGAATCCCGCGCAGACTGATCCCCAGGGCTTCGCCACGGTCACGCTCGAAAGCTACACGGTCCACTTCCGCCGCACGGACGGGGGCACGCGGGTCCCTCCGGACCAGAGCCTGCCGGTCGGCGTCATCGTTCCCTCCGGCGGCACGGCCACGCTGAGCAATTTCCCGGTCCTGCCGGCCTCACAGATCCAGCTCTCCCCGTTCGACCAGCTGCTCCCGTTCAACGGGGGATTCGACCGGGAGACGGGAAGAGACGAGATCGACATGGCGTTCGACATCACGTTCTTCGGCCACACGGTCGCCGGCCAGCGCGTCGCGAGCGAGAAGGCGAGCGGCCCTCTGCTCTTCCGGTTCACGGCGACCGCGATTTCCGGGAAGTCCAATCGATAAGGGGAGGCTCCTCATGCGCCGGATCGCATACATTCTCGTAGGCTTAGCGTTCGTCGGGGCCGCGACCTGGTACTGCTCCTCCGACGCGCCCGCGCCCACTCCCCCCGGTGGGGGAGGGGGCGGAACCACGGGCACCAACGCTCTCCAGATCCGGCTCTTCACGAACAACGCCAATCCGGTGGCGGGCACGTGCACGCTGATCGAGGCGGTCGTGACGTTGAACGGCGTCAACGTGCCCGACGGAACGGGGCGTCTCGTTCTCGACGGACCTGCCGGGTTCCGTTTTTTCGCAGAACAGCCTTCCTCTGATCTCGGTCGTCACGAGCGGGGGCATCGCGACGACGGCCCTCTGCTCGAACAACCCGGGTCTCGCCACCGTGCGGGCCAATGCGAGCGTCGGATCGCAGTCGGGCTCCGCGACCATCGGGATCGCGTTCCAGTCTTCTCCGGCGGTCGCGCCGTTCTTCTCCTTCTGCAGCCCGAGCTTCGGGGCGAACACGGGAGGCACGAGCCTGACGATCAACGGCGGGCGCTTCTTCGGCGACACCACGACGACCCGCGCCACGTTCACGGCGGCGGGAATCACCCGCGAGGCGCTCGTAACGGGCGTGACCGCGACGACGGTGACCGTCGTGACGCCGTCCTTCCCGGAGGCAACGTCCCCGTCCGTTCCCGTCAGCATCACTCTGACGTTCGGCACGAAATCGGCCGCTCCGGTCATACTCTCGGTTCCAAACTGCTTCGCCTTTGGCACCGCGGGGTCGGGCACGCCGACGATCACGGCCGTAATCCCCTCCTCCGGCTCCAATGACGGCAACACTCTGGTAACGATCGTGGGCTCGGGGTTCGTCGCGCCGCTGCAGGTCTTCTTCGGACCGGTCGAGGCCTCGGTTCTCTCGATCAATTTCAACCAGATCATCGTGAAGACCCCGCCCGCCTCCGGCGCGGGCCTCCCCAACCTGAACCAGACCGTGACGGTTCGCGTCCACGAGATCACCTCCGGCGTCGACGCGACCCTGACCAACGCTTTCCGGTTCGTCACGCCCCTGCAGCTGACCTCCCTCGACAACAACCTGCAGCGCGTGGATCAGCCTTTCGTGCCCGTGACGATTCACGGTCAGGGATTCCGGTCCCCGCTCGCGGTCACGCTGGCGGGATGGGCAGCGAGGGTCATTTCGGTCTCCGCGACGGAGCTGCTCGTCCTCCCCGGGTCTCCGATCATCACCTCCTGCGCGGACATCTCGGGCCCCGTCGTCGTGACGAACATCGATTCGGGAGAGACGCAATCGGGCCTGAGCTTCACCTACCTGATCGCGATCACGAAGCCGACCATCGCGTCCGTCAGCCCGACCGCCGGCTCTCCGGGCGGCACCATGACGATCACCGGCACGAACCTCGGCAACATCACGAACGTCACGATCGGCGGGCGGCCGGCTCCGATCATCTCGGTCTCCCCCACGTCAGTCCTGGTCACGGTGCCCGACAATGGAGCGACCGCGCCGGCATGCCCCGCCGGGACACCGACCGGGACCCCGGTCAACGTCGGCTCGCCTGTGGACGTGACCGTGACATCCTCCCTGACGGGCTGTTCGGCGACGGCACCGGCGGTCTTCCAGTACAGGCTTCCGTGCAAGGGCGCGGCGGACCTCTCGATCTCGAAGACCGCCTCCCCGAACCCGGTCGTGAGCGGAGGCGTCCTGACGTACTCGCTCCAGGTCAACAACGGCGGCCCCAACTCCGCGGATAACGTCGTCGTCACCGACGCGCTCCCGGGAGGCACCACGTTCGTCAGCTGCACCGCCAGCCAGGGCAGCTGCACGGCCTCGGGCCAGGTCGTCACCGCGACTCTCGGCGCGATCGGATCACCCGGATTCGCCACCGTGACGATTCAGGTCACGGTCACAGCGGCGCCTCCGACCACGATCACGAACCTCGCCGGCGTTTCCTCGTCGACGCCGGACCCGATCACGACCAACAACACGGCGAACGTCACGACGAACGTGACGAGCGCGGGAACGCCCACGCCGGGAGGTCCCCCCACGCCCACGCCTGTTGGAACTCCGCCGACCTCGGCGGACCTCGTCCTGACGAAGACCGATTCGCCCGACCCGGTCATCTCCGGAAGCACGCTGACCTATCAGCTCGGCATCACGAACAACAAGCCGACCTCCGGCACGGCCGCCGGCGTCGTGTTGACCGATCCTCTGCCCGTCGGGACGACGTTCGTCGCCTGCTTCACGAGCCAGGGCAACTGCAACGGTCCGGCCGTCGGCGCCAACGGGACGGTCACCGCGAACATTGGCTCCGTTCCTTCGCCCGGCTTCGCCCTCGTGACGATCGTCGTGACGGTCACGGCGCCCGGAGGCACCTCGTTCACCAACACCGCCGTGGTGACGTCCACGACGCCCGACTCGGATCTCTCCAACAACACCGCGCAGGCATCCACGACCGTGAACTCCGCCCCGGTCGGCGCCGACCTGTCCGTGGTCAAGAGCGCGCCTTCGACGGTGGCGCTCGACACCGACATGGTTTACACCATCGCGGTCCACAACGGCGGACCGGATCCCGGGACGGGCGTGCTCGTCAGCGACGCGATCCCGAGCGGGACGACCTTCGTTTCCTGCGTCTCCACCGTGGGCACCTGCACCGGTCCCGTGGTGGGCACCAACGGCACCGTGACGGCGAACCTGGGGACCATGGCGGCGTCCGCCGACGCCACAGTCACGATCACGGTTCACGTCACCCCATCGGCGGTTTCGCCCCTCGTCAACACGGGCGTCGTGACCGCGACGACCACGGATCCCAACCCCGCCAACAACAGCAGCACGGCCGTCACGACGATCCCGTGAGGCCGAGGATGATTCGATTCCAGCCGCCCCCCCGACCGGGGGGGCGGTTTGTTTTCCGGCTCCGGTGATCGACCCGACGGCCGAAGAGCGGATCCGGCAGCTGCGCCGGCGGGTGGAGCAGGACTCCACGTCCCCGCTCTTCGTCGGGCTCGCGGAGGAGTATCGGTCCGCGGGGCGCCTCCCCGAGGCGATCCAGGCTCTCGAGAAAGGCCTGAACGTCCACCCGCACTACGTCACCGCCCAGGTCGCGCTGGCGCGCGCGTTTCTGGAAGCCGGCCGCACCGAGGACGCGATCGGGATGTTTACGAAGGCGCTCGCCTCCGACCCCGGCAATCTGGTGTCCGCGCGCTCGCTGGCAGATCTTCACTTCTCGCGCGGGGAGCGGGTCGAGGCGATCAAGAAGTACAAGCTGTACCGCGCGCTCTCCGGCGACCGGGACCTGGACGAGCTGATCGAGCAGATCCAGAGGGAGTTGAGCGCTTCGCCGGAGACGGCGAGGCAGCCATCGGGAAGAGTCCTCGCGGACCTTTACTTCTCCCAGGGCCACTACGCCGAAGCCGTCGAGATCTATCGCGAGCTTTCGAGCGCGAATCCCGGAGACGGCGAGCTCGCTCGCCTCCAACGGGAAACCGAGGCGCGCCTCGCGGAGGCCGGACCGGCCGGGGCCGCCAGCGGGACGGACGGCGGCGCGGCCAGGCGCACCGCCAGGGTCCAGGCTTTGAAACGCTGGTTGCGCGTGATACAAGGCCACTGACCCCGGGTACGCCCGGCGGGCGACGGCATGAACCTCTTTCGAGATACCCTTCGCGGAATCGCCGAGCGGGTCGCCGATACCCGAGCGGTCGCGATCGTGGGCCTGGACGGCATTCCGGTCGAGACCTACAACGTCGCGGAAAGCGTTTCGATTGAGCCGATTGCGGCCGAGCTCCTGGCTCTCGTGAAGGCCGCCCAGAACCCGCGGGCGCAGCTCTCCTTCGGCGCGATCCGGGAGCTTGCCCTGGTCGGAAACGGGCAGAGCGCGGTCCTGTCTCGGATTTCGGCGGAGTATTATCTGCTGCTGCTTCTGGGCGGAGAGGGGGCCCTCGGTCATGGGCGCTTCGAGCTCGCCCGCGCCGCCACGGGTCTGCAAAAGGAGCTGGCGTAAGAATGTTGTCCTTCAAGGAGATCAAGGAACTGATCGACCTCGTGGCGGAGCGGGGTCTGTCGGCCCTCGAGGTCGAGCAGACGGGCTTCCGCGTCCGCATCGAGGGAGCGGTTCGCGCCGTTTCCGCCGGCGCAGCGGCGTCCGCGCCGGAATCGCTCCCGCCGCCGGCGCCGGCCGCGTCCGCGGCTCCGGCCGCCGAAGACCGGGCCTCGACGCCGGAGCAGCAGGGCCTGCACGTCATCACCTCGCCGATCGTCGGGACGTTCTACCGCGCTCCTTCGCCGGAGGCGGATCCCTTCGCCGAAGTCGGGCAGAAGGTCTCCAAGGGGAAGATCCTCTGCATCATCGAGTCGATGAAGCTCATGAACGAGATCGAGTCGGACGTCGAGGGGGAGATCATCGAGGTCTTTCCGCGCAGCGGCCAGCCCGTGGAATACGGGGAGAAGCTTTTCACGATAAGGCTCGCCGCCTGATGAGGGCAAGCCGGGACGCGGGACTCGGGACGCGGGACGCGGCCCGGGTCCCGAACCAACTCTCGAGTCCCGAGTGCCGAGTTCCGAATCCCGATGTTTAAGAAGATCCTGGTGGCCAACCGCGGGGAGATCGCCTTGCGGATCATCTCCGCGTGCCGGGAGCTCGGCATCCGGACGGTCGCCGTCTACAGCGAGGCGGACCGGGAGGCTCTCCACGTGCGGTTCGCCGACGAGGACGTCTGCATCGGCCCGTACCCGTCGGCCGCCTCGTACCTGAACATCTCGGCGATCGTCTCGGCCGCGGAGATCACCGAGGCCGACGCGATCCATCCCGGCTACGGGTTCCTTTCGGAGAACGCGTATTTCGCGGAGATCCTCCAGGACTGCCACATCGCCTTCATCGGGCCGAGCCCGGACGCCGTCCGCAAAATGGGGGACAAGTCTCTCGCCCGCCGCACAGTGGCCGCCGCCGGCGTGCCGACGGTCCCCGGCTCGCCCGGCCCCGTCGAGACCCTGGATGAAGCCCTCTCCTTCGCGAAGAAGTCCGGCTACCCGGTCATCCTGAAGGCCTCGGCCGGGGGCGGCGGCCGCGGGATGCGAATCGCCCGCGACGAGCGGGAGCTCTCCGGGGCGTTCGACACCGCTCGCGCCGAGGCCGAGACCGCGTTCGGAAACGCCGAGGTCTATCTGGAGAAATACCTGGAGGAGCCGCGGCACATCGAGTTCCAGATCTTCGGCGATAGCCACGGCAACATCCGGCAGCTCGGGGAGCGCGAATGCTCGATCCAGCGCCGGCATCAGAAGCTCATCGAGGAGGCGCCTTCGATGGCGCTCGACGGGCCGCTGCGGGCGCGGATGGGAGAGGCGGCCGTCGCCGCCGCCCGCGCGGTCTCCTACACGAACGCCGGCACCGTCGAGTTCCTGCTCGACGCCCAGGGGCGCTTCTACTTCATGGAGATGAACACCCGGCTCCAGGTCGAGCACCCCGTCACGGAGGAGGTCACCGCCGTGGACCTGGTCAAGGAGCAGATCGCGGTCGCCGCGGGAGAGCCTCTCTCGTTCTCACGGACGCTCACGCCGCGCGGCCACGCGATCGAGTTTCGGATCAACGCCGAGGATCCCGTCACGTTCCAGCCTTCCCCCGGCAAGATCACGACGTTCCACGTGCCGGGAGGCCTGGGAGTCCGCGTCGACACCGCCGCCTACCAGGGGTACGTGATCCCTCCCTACTACGACTCGCTGATCGCCAAGCTCATCGTCTCCGGCCGCAACCGCCAGGAGGCCATCCAGAGGGGCCGGCGCGCTCTCGATCTCTTCGTGATCGAGGGGATCAAGACCACGATCCCGATGCACCGGAAGATCCTGGACGATCCCGATTTCGTGGACGGCAGGCTGACCACGCGGTTCATGGATCGATACGCGCAGGCGTCGTGAGGAAGGATTTGTGATTGGTGATATGTGATTGGTGATTGACCGGAGCTCGAAAGCCGCCTTTTCGCCCTGATCACAAATCACAAATCACAAATCACAAATCGCGATTTGAAGCCCTCCCTGACAATTCCACCGATCTATGCGATTACCGATCGAGGCGTTTCGGGGATTAGTGATCCCGTCGAGATCGCGCGGCGGCTGTTCTCGGTGGGAATCCGGCTTCTCCAGGTTCGAGAGAAGGAGGGGACCGATCGCGAGCTGCTGGCAGCGGTGGAGGAGATCGCGCGCATGGGCCGGGACACCGGGGCGGCCGTGATCGTCAACGACCGGGTGGACGTGGCGCGGGTGGCGGGAGTCGGTGTGCATCTGGGCGAGGAGGACCTACCGGCGCGGGAAGCACGGCCGCTCCTGCCGGAGGGATCCTTGATCGGCGTCTCGACGCATGATTTCGGCGCGGCCCGCGGGGCATTCCAGGATCCGGACTGCGACTACGTCGCTTTCGGCCCGGTCTTCGCGAGTGGCACCAAGGCCGTCCGCGGACCGCGCGGCATCGAGGCTCTCTCGCGGATCGCCGGGATCAAGACGAAACCGCTCGTCGCGATCGGGGGGATCACCGCGGACACGCTCGAGGCCGTGCTCGACGCCGGCGCCGATTGCGCCGCCATGATCGGTGGCCTGCTCGGCGGGGGAGAGATCGAGAAGGACGCGCGGCGGGCGCTCGATGTCGCGCGCCGGCGCGAGTTGACGGGGCGGATCTACCTGGTGGGCTTCATGGGCAGCGGCAAGACCGCCGTCGGCCGCCGCCTCGCCGAGAGACTCGGCGTGCCGTTCGTGGACCTCGACGCCGAGATCGAGAGGACTTCGGGCGTCACGGTCCGTGCCCTGTTCGAGGCCTCGGGAGAAGCGGCCTTTCGCGAGCGGGAGTCGCTCTTCCTCGAAGGGACGGAGTCTCTTCCGCGCGCGGTCGTCGCGACGGGCGGCGGCTGCTACGTCCGCGAGGACAATCGCCGGACGATCGCGCGCCTGGGCACGCCCGTGTTCCTCGATACGCCGTTGCCGATTCTGCTCTCCCGCCTCCACGGCAAGACCGACCGGCCTCTGTTCACCGGCCCCGAGCAGGTCGCCGCTCTGTTCGCCGAGAGGGAGCCATTCTATAGAATGGGGACAGTCCGCGTCGCGATGGCGGGAGAATCGGTCGAGGAGGCCGCGGACCGCGTGCTCGACGCGCTCTCGGCGCGGGGCCGCTCGAAATCGATCCTGTAACCGATGCGCTATCTGCTGCTGTCCGACATCCATTCCAACGACGAGGCGCTCGCGGCCGTGCTCGCGCGGGCGCGTCGGAGGAGATTCGATCGGGTCGTCATTCTCGGGGACTTCGTCGGCTACGGCGCGGAGCCCAACGCCGTGCTGGACCGCCTGCGCCGCATCCGGAAGGGGAAGGTCCTGATCCGGGGAAACCACGACAAGGTCGTCTGCCGGCTCGACGACGGGAATCTCTTCAATCCCGTGGCCCTGGAGGCCGCCCGCTGGACGGAGACGGCGCTCTCCCGCCGCAATCTGGCGTTCCTCGCCGCACTCCCGCTCGGGCCGGTCGCGGTGGACGGCGTCTTCGAGATCTGTCACGGCTCTCCGCGCGACGAAGATGCCTACATCTTTTCCGACCGCGACGCGTTCGTGAACTTCCACGGATTCCGCTCGCCGGTCTGCTTCTTCGGGCACAGCCATATCCCCTCGGTCTTCACGCTGGAGCCTCACGGAATCCGCGTCGAGGTCGTCTACGGGGACCGGGTGACGCGGCGGCTCGAGGAGGGGCGGCGCTACCTCATCAATCCCGGCTCCGTCGGCCAGCCGCGGGACCGCAACCCCGACTCCTCCTTCGCGATCTACGACTCCCGCAAGGGCGCCGTGTTCTTCGAGCGCGTGTCCTATGACGTGGAGCGCACGCGCCAGAAGATCCGCCGCGCCGGCCTCCCCGGAATGCTCGGAGACCGGCTGCTCGTCGGCGCCTGAGGGAACGTATAATCGCGCCACTTTTTTTTGCAGGCGGAGGGAGGAACCGGTGATGAGAGGGATGCGCTGGAGTTTCTTTGCGGCAGCCATGCTGATCTTTCCGCTCGTGCGGTGCGCGGGCGGCCCGTCTCCGGCGCCGGGCGCCCCGGCAAGTCCCGCCGCGCCCGCGGCCCCCGCTCTCCGATTCGCGTCCTTCGCCGAGGCGGAGGCCGCCCTGCTGGAAATCGAGGACCGCCGCGCGTTCGATCAGGGCCTGCTCGCTTCCGCCGCCGCCGCGCCGGATCCGGCGATCCGGGCGCGCGCGGCCCTCGCGGCCGGGCGAATCGGAGATGACCGCGGCGGGCCGCTCCTGCGCCGTCTTCTCTCCGACAAGTCGGGGCCGGTGCGCGCGATGGCGGCGTTCGGCTGCCAGCTCCTCGGGGATCCCGCCGCGACGGCGGACATTCTGCCGCTCCTCTCCGACGCCGACCCGTCGGTCGCCTCCGCGGGCGCGAGGGCGGTCGGGGCGCTCGGACGCGGCGACGGCGAGGACGCCCTGGTCGCGGCCGTTTCCGGCGCCGCGGCGCCCGAGCCGCGCGCCTCGATGTTGCAGTCGCTCTGGCGGTTTGCCGACACCGCGAGCGTCTCGGCCGCGAAGAAGTACGCGGCCGATCCCGACACGCGGGTCCGCACCGCCGCCCTCTACGCCCTGTCCCGCAAGCCGGTCCCCATCGCGGCGGCGGCGCTGACGGCCGCGCTCTCCGACAGCGATCCCGACGCCGCGGCCATGGCCGCGCGCGGCCTGGGGATTCTCGCCCTGAAAGACGCGATCGCGCCCCTCGGCGCGGCCCTGGACAGCGGAAAGGTCCCGCTCGAGATCAACGCCCTGGGCGCGCTCGAGACGATCCTCGAGAAGAACCCGGGAGCCGTCGTGGCGGAGGACCGCAAGGCGCGCATGCTCGCTCTGGCCGGCGACGCGAACTCCAACCTGGCCACGGCCGCCCTCGTGGTCTTGCGCCAGTTCGAGTCCACGGACCGCCAGATCCGCCAGCGTCTCTGGTCGATCGCCCTGACCGGAGACGGGCGCCGCCGGCAGATCGCGATCGTGTCCGTCGTCGCCGCTCTCAAGGGCAACGCGAAGGACGCGCTCGAGGCCGCGGCGTCTTCACCCGGATCGCGCCCTGCGCGCCACGGCGGCGAAGTCGCTTTTCTTCCTGCCGCTCGCCGGGGCGAAGCCTTACCGCGAGAGGCTCGCGGCCGACAAGGAGGCCGCGGTGCGGCTCGCGGTCCTCGGGAGCCTGAAATCGCGTGACGCGGTCCGGGACAGTCGCGCCCTCGTCAACTCGGCCCTGACCGACCAGGACTCCGGCGTCCGCGCGGCCGCGGTGGACGCGCTCGGCCTGTTGAGCGACACGTCGATCCTGCCTCTCCTCTCCGACGCGCTCTCCCGTTCCCAGGCGGATTCCTCGCCCGACGTCGCGATCGCCGTGATCGGCGTCTGCGAGAAGCTGCGGACCGATCCCGCCGCGCGCGGGATCGTCGAGTCCGCCTTTCACCAGAGCAAGACGCTCGTCGCGCGGCTCGCCCGCCGCTCGCTGATCCAGTCGTTCCGCGCGGACCGCGCCGCGCTGGCAGCCCCGGAATACAGGACGGGGCGCACCGCGGCGGACTACTCGGCCATCCTCACCGAAACTCAGAAGCCGCTGCAGGCGCGCATCGAGACGGCGCGCGGGCAGTTCGTGATCCGGCTCGCGGGGCGCGACGCGCCCCTGACCGTGGCGAACTTCGTCAAGCTCGCCCGGGCGGGTTACTTCGACGGCGTCGGGATCCACCGCGTCGTGCCCAATTTCGTCCTGCAGGATGGAGATCCCACGGGCACCGGCAACGGAGGCCCGGGGTACGAAATCCGCGACGAGCTGAACCCGCTCCCCTACGATCGCGGCACGGTCGGCATGGCGCTCTCGGGCCCCGATACCGGGGGAAGCCAGTGGTTCGTGACCCATTCTCCCCAGCCTCATCTGAACGGTCTCTACACGGTCTTCGGCCAGGTCGTGTCGGGGCAGGAGACGGTCGAAGGAATCGAACAGGGAGACCTCATCCGGAAGGTGACGATCTCGGAAGCGCCCTGAGGCACCGCGGGTCCGCCGATGCACGCGGCCGCGCGCGCTCTCGAGCTCCTCGGTCTGGTCGTGACCGGCGTGGGATTCTTCAGCGGCGTCCTCGGCGGAAACATCCGCCTCGAACTCGTGCTGCTGGCCGCCGGCGCGGCCGTCTTCTTTCTGGGACGCCGCCTCGAGAAAACCGCGCGCTGACGTTGCGCCGATTCGCAGAACTCTCGGCAGGCGATCCGGCGAGGTCCTTGCATCGCTGCGACCCGGAGGGACTCCGGAATCTGCGACGCCGTGCCGGTTGTGTGCGGCTCGCGAATGCTAGACTCCGCTGTGGATCTTCCGGGAACGCTTTCATGAATTCAACGATGGACGGAGGGGAGCCGCATTTGAGTGGGGTTGTGCTCGCGACGCACGCGCTGCCGGAGCCGTCGCTGTCGATGCTCGAGCCGGAGTTCGAGGTGCGGGTGCTCGGGTACCGCCCGAGCGAAGCGCAGCTCGCCGCGGAGGTCTCCGACGCCGACGCGCTCATCACGCTCGTGACCGATCCGGTCACCGAAAAGGTCCTGCGCGCGGGGAAGAGATTGAAGATCGTCGGACAGTACGGCGTCGGCGTGGACAACATCGATCGCGCTGCCGCGGCCTCGCTCGGGATCATCGTGACGAACACGCCCAACGTGCTCACCGACGCCACGGCCGACATGACGATGGCGCTGCTGCTGTCGCTCGCCCGCCGGATCGTCGAGGGAGACCGGATGGTGCGGACGGGAGCGTACAAGGGGTGGGAGCCCCAGCTCCTGCTCGGCTCCGACCTGAAGGGGAAGGTCTTCGGCGTGCTCGGCCCCGGGCGGATCGGCCGGGCGGTGGCGAAGAGGGCCCGGGCGTTCGGCATGACGGTCATCGCCTGCGGCCGGTCGCCCCGCGACGAGGGGGATCCCGACGATCCGCCGCGTGTCTCCTTCGAGGATCTGCTGCGGCGCTGCGACGTCGTTTCGATCCACCTGCCGTTGAACGAGGAGACCCGGCGCCTGTTCAACGACGAGACGTTCGCCCGGATGAAGCCGGGCAGCTACCTCCTGAACACCTCGCGGGGCTCGATCGTCGACGAGGGGGCGCTGGCGCGGGCGCTCGAGCGGGGGCCGCTCGCGGGCGCGGGCCTCGACGTCTACGAGAAGGAGCCGGAAGTCACGCCGGCCCTGCTGGAGAGCGACCGCGTGGTCCTGATGCCTCATGCCGGGAGCGCGACGCACGAGACCCGCCGGGAGATGGCGCGGATGGTAGTCGAGGACGTTCGGCGCGTGCTCGCCGGCGAGAGGCCGGTGCGCGCCGTGCCGCCGGAGTCGAGCCGGGAACGGTTGCGAGCCGAGCCTTGAAGCGCCGCAAGCCGCCGGCCCTGACGCGCCTGGACGAGGCGAGCGACGGCCTCCTGCGGCGGATGGCGAAGGGAGAAGACGCTCTCCTCTGGATCCGCGCGAGGTGGGACCGGATCGTCGGCGAGCCCCTTTCCAGGAAGATCGAGCCCGTGGATCTCGCGGGCCGGCGGCTGACGCTTCGGCTTCTCGATCCGGCCTGGAGAAAGCCGGTTCAGGCGACCTTGCCGGAGCTCGAACGCAAGCTCGCCTTTGAAATCCCGGAGATCAAGCCGAAGGTGACGCTCCGGTAAGGATTTGTTGTGATTTGCGATTTGTGATCAGGGCCCCGGGTAGATCACCAATCACCAATCACAAATCACCAATCTCTCTTCTCACGCGTAGAGCCCCCGCACCATCGTGTCGTGCGCGACACGCGAGATTCCCAACATATACGCGGCGATGCGGAAGCTGACGTTGTACTTTTCCGCCATCCCGGCCACGTCCCGGAAGGACTGCACCATGATGTCTTCCAGACGCTCGTTGACTTCCTGCTCCCGCCAGAAGAAACCGGCGCGGTCCTGGACCCACTCGAAGTACGAGACGGTGACGCCGCCGGCGTTGGCGAGGATGTCCGGAACGACCAGAACCCCCTTCTGATCCAGGATCTCGTCGGCGCGCTGCGTCGTGGGTCCGTTGGCCCCTTCGACGATGATCCGGGCGCGGATATTGGCGGCGTTTCGTCCCCGGATCTGGTTCTCGTTGGCGGCGGGAATGAGAATGTCCGTGTCGAGCTCCAGCAGCTGCGCGTTCGAGATCTTGTTCGCGCCGGCGAATCCCTCGAAGGAGCGGCTCTGCTCGTAGTGCTTCAAAACTGCCGGGATGTCGAGCCCCTTTTCGTCGAAGATCCCGCCCTCGATGTCGGAGACGCCGATCACCCTGGCGCCCGCCTCGTGGCACATCCTGGCCGCGATCGAGCCGACGTTGCCGAACCCCTGCACGGCGACGCGGCTCGTCGGCAGCGTCAGGCCCCGGAGCGGTGCGGCTTCCCGGCAGATCAGCATGAGCCCGCGCCCGGTCGCCTCCACCCTTCCTCGAGAGCCTCCGAGCGAAAGAGGCTTGCCGGTCACGACCGAGGTGACCGTGTGGCGGGCGTGCATCGAGAACGTGTCCATCACCCAGGCCATCGTTTGAGGATTCGTGCCCATGTCGGGAGCGGGCACGTCTTTCTCCGGTCCGAATTGATCCATCAACTCTGCCGTGTAGCGGCGCGTGATCCGCTCGGTCTCGCCGCGGGAAAGCGTGCCCGGATCGCAGATGACGCCCCCTTTGGCGCCGCCGAAGGGGATGTTCACGACGGCGCACTTCCAGGTCATCCAGGCGGCGAGCGCCCGGACCTCGTCCAGCGTGACGTTCTTGTCGTAGCGAATGCCCCCTTTGCCGGGGCCGCGGGCGATGTTGTGCAGGACCCGGTAGCCGATGAAGACCTCGATGCGCCCGTCGTCCATCACGATCGGAATCGAGACCTTTGTCTCGCGCACCGGCTCGCGCAGGACCTTGTAAAGCCCGGGATCCAGGCCCAGCTTCTGCGCGGCCAGGTCGAACCGCGACATCATCTCGTCGAACGGGGTGGCGGAATCCACGCCCTGGGGCGGGGTGCCAATTGTCGGGAACTGCGGTTCGGCGGTGCGGTTCACGGGATGCCTCCGTGGCCGCCGCTGGCGGCCGGCTCCAATAGAATGGGGGCGATTGTAGCGCAGGGCCGCGGGCCAGCTTGCCGCCGCCGAGCGCCTCGAATGGAGAAGCCGCTGAAAAGAGAAGGGCGTCTTCGGCACGGTTGCCCTCCGTGGCGGCCTTGAAAGTGGAAAGCGTCTCTGGCCGCGAGGCGTCGAACGACGACGAGCTCGTCCGCCGTATCCTCGCGGGCGAAGAAGATCTCTTCGAGGTCCTCGTGCGCCGCTACCAGTCGCGAGTTCTCGCGCACGTCGCCCGGATGGTGGGAAACCGGGACGACGCGCTCGACCTCTCGCAGGAGATCTTCCTGAAGGTCTTCGGGGCGCTCGACCGGTACAACTCGGCCTACAAGTTCTCGACCTGGCTCTTCCGGATCGCGGGCAATGCCGCGATCGACCACCTTCGCAAGCGCCGTCCGCGGACCGTGCCCCTGGAAATCCAGGATGCCGACGGCAAGGTGTCCTCTCCAGAGTACAAGAGCAATGACCTGGATCCTTATGGCGAGCTGCGCAATCTCGAGCGAGGGGGCGCAATCGCCCGCGCGATCGCCGCCCTTCCGACGGAATTCCGCGAACTCATTACGCTGCGGCACTTTGGGGGACTTTCCTACGAGGAGATCGCCGACGTGAAACAGATGCCCCTCGGCACGGTCAAGAACAAACTCTTTCGAGCCAGAGCCGTATTGAAAGACAGGTTGTCGGGAGAACTATCGTGAAGCCTTGCGCCCGCCCGTTGGATCCGCTCGATGCCGAGGCGATCGCTTCGGGGTCGGAGCCGGTCTTTGCGGAGGACGCGGCGGAGCACGCGCGAGGGTGTCGCTCCTGCAGCCAGGCGGTCTCCGATGCGGCGAGCCTGTCGCGGGAGATCGACGGCCTGGGAGCGCTCGGGGCCTCGGAGTCCCAGGCTCCGATCGGCGTCCCTGATCTGGCAGCCAACGTCCTGCGCCTGCGTCCCTTCTCCCGGCGCGAGCGCCGCGACTTCGCGCTCTGGAGAGTCCCGTGCTCCTTCGCCGTCGCGCTGTTTGCCTCGGGCCTCCTGCTTCTGATCCTGCCCGGAATCTCGGCGAGAGAGCAGGCGGGGCTGGCCGCGGCCGCTCTCGCCCCGCTGCTGGCCCTCCTGCGCGCGAGCGCCCGGTCACTCTGGGAGCTCGCGAGCGCCTGCCCGGCAGGGCTCGAGGCGCTCGGTCACGCGATGCGCCGGGAGCAGACCGTCGGTCTCGCCTGCCTCCTCCTGCTCGCGCCGGTGCTCTTCGGGTTCCGCCGGGTCCTCGCCCGGGAACGCCGGCGTTGATCGCGGCGGGCCTGCTCGCGCTGGCCACGGCGGCCGCTCCCGGACAGACGGCCTTCGCTCGGAACATCGAAATCGACAAGCCCGTCGCGGGCCGAGTCGTGGCCGTGCTGTCGGACGTGCGCATCTCCTCGCGTGTGGCCGGGGATGTCGTCGTCTGGGGAGGCAGCGTGACCTTCCTCCCTTCCGGTTTCGTGGAAGGGAATCTCTCGGTCTTCGGCGGCGGCGTCAGCGCTCCCGAGGGGAAGCCTCTGCCGGTCGGGGGGATCGTCTCGACTCCGGGAACGCTTCTGCGCCTCTATCTCGATGAGATGCACCGATCGCCCTGGGAGGAGAGCCATGCGCTCCTTTCGCGCGGCCTTCGCCTCGTCGCGCTCTCCGTCTGGCTCGCGGTGAGCCTCGCTCTCCTTTTCTGCTTCGCGTCGCCGTTCGCGCGCGCCGCGGCCTCGGTGGAGACGCACTGGTCGGGCACGCTGCTCGCCGGCGCGCTCGGCGTGCTGAGCCTTCTGCTCGCGACCGTCGTCGCGCTGGCGCTCCTGCCTCCCGCCCTCTCCGTCCCGATCGCGATTCTCTTCGGCGCCGTCGCCGTGGCGGCGAAGGTCTTCGGCATGGGCGCGCTCTTCCTGCTGCTCGGACAGAAGCTCGTCAGGAGCGTCGCTCCCGACAAACGGCCGGCGGCCCTCGCCGCGGGGCTCGCGCTGCTCGGCGCGATTTCGCTCCTTCCCTTCGTCGGCTCGGTCGTCTGGAGCGCCGCCTCCGTCGTCGCCGTCGGCATCGCGTTCCTGACGCGCTTCGGCACTCCCCGCTACCGCGTCGAGATCGCGCTCTAAGAGCGCATCCTCCGGCCCCGCCCCGGTCATTTGATTCGCGCCCTCCGCGGCAATAGAGTCCCGGCATGGTCGTTCGTACTCTCGGCGTCGTGGGCGCCGGCCAGATGGGCTCCGGCATCGCGCACGTCGCGGCCGCCTGCGGCATCCGGGTCTTCCTGACGGACCTGGAAGGGTCATACCTCGAGAAGGCGCGCGCCTCCATCGAGCGCAATCTCGACCGCGAAGTCTCCAGGGGAAACGCTCGGCGGAGGAGAAGGCGGCGGCCCTGGAACGGATTACGGCGACGCCCATCCTCTCGCATCTTTCCGAAGCGGACCTCGTGGTCGAGGCCGTCGTCGAGAATGAGGAGATCAAGAGGGAGTCTTCGGCGAGCTCGACGCGGTCTGTCCGGAACGGACCATGTTCGCCTCCAACACCTCGTCGATCTCGATCACGCGGCTGGCCGGCGCGACGCGGCGTCCGGACCGGTTCATCGGCATGCACTTCATGAACCCGGTGCCGGTCATGGCGCTCGTCGAGGTCATCCGGGGGATCGCGACGTCCGACGAGACGGCGCAGACAGTCCTGGCGCTCGCCCGGGCGATGGGGAAGACGCCGATCCTCTGCAACGACTGGCCCGGGCTTCGTCTCCAACCGGGTCCTGATGCCGATGATCAACGAGGCGATCGAGGCGCTCCGCGAAGGAGTCGCCACCCGCGAAGCGATCGACGGCATCATGAAGCTCGGAATGAATCACCCGATGGGGCCTCTCACGCTCGCGGACTTCATCGGCCTGGACACGTGCCTCGCGATCCTGCGAGTCCTGCAGGAGGGCTTCGGAGATCCCCGCTACCGGCCGAGCCCCCTTCTGGTCAAGATGGTCGACGCGGGCTGGCTGGGCAAGAAATCGGGCCGGGGCTTCTACGAGTACTAGCGTGGACTCGTTCGCCTCCCGCCTCCCGCCTCCCGCCTTCCGGCTCCGGTAGCCTTCATGTACTGCCAGGTCTGTGGCTTGAAGAATCCCGACGAAGAGGAGTTCTGCTCCCGCTGCCACTCCAAGCTCCTCGTCCTTTCCGGAGTCGGCGTCGTCGAGGAGAGCGGGGAGGTGCCCGAGGAGATCCCGTTCGACGAGCACCTGCTGGAGCGGATCTCGACTCTGGAAGACGTCGTCAAGCGCACGGGGGACGCGGTCAAGACGCTCTTCGAGTCGCTCGGGAACCTCGAGAAGAACCTCTTTGTCGCGCACACGGGGATCCTCGCGCTTCAGGAGACCCTCGAGCGGCGCGGGGCCGTCCGATCCCAGGAGGTCCTCGACCTCTGGGAGACCAAGATGGACGAGCGGATGCAGGCGGTCGAGAAGAAGGACCGCTTCCTCGAGCGGCGCGACCGCATCGTGGCGCGCTTCTCCGGAGAAGACCGCGAAGACTTTCTCCAGCGCCTGCACGCGGCGGAGTTCGCGATCCTCGCCCTGGACGCCGACCGCGGCGTGCGCCTCCTCGAGGAGCTGTCGCGGCTGGACAAGGGGAACGTCGAGCTGGGCTTCTACCTGGCCGAGACGTTCTTCTCCGCCGGAGACCTCGAGCGCGCCGCGATGTACTTCAAGAAGATCCTCGCGGTCGAGCCGAATCATTTCGAGTCGCTCGTCTATTCCGGCATCGCGGCCTCCGAGCACGGGGAGACGGAGACGGCGGAATCGTTTCTCAAGCGCGCGCTCGAACGGAAGTCCGACGCCTTTCTTCCCCATTTTGCCCTGGGCGCGCTCTACGCGAACTCATCGCGCTGGGACGAGGCGGAGGGGGAGCTCGGGCGCGCCCTCGAGGCGGCGCCGGTTCCGGCGGCGCACGTCCTGCTCGGCACCGTCCTGCGCGAAAAGGGGAACGTCTCGCGCGCGATCCGCGAGTTCGAGGAAGCGCGGCGCCTTCAGCCCGACTCCGAGGAGGCCGCGTTCCAGCTCGGGCTCTGTTATCTCGAGAAGAACCGCTCCCGCCGCGCGCTCGAGTGCTTCCAGCAGGCATTGGAGAAGAACCCGCGCCGCCTCGAATACCAGGAGGCCGTGCGCCTGCTCGACCGGCGCCGGCGCTACGCGCTGCCGCGCGTGGACGGGCCGGGCGCCGAGGCGTACCGGGAGGCGGAGGAGAACGTCTCGCGAGGGGCGCTGCGCCGCGCGCACGAGCTCTACCGGAAGGCCCTGTCCGAGGAGCCGCGAGAATTCCACGATCCGGATCTCCTTCGCGCTTCTCTCCGCGTCGCTCGGCCTCTGGAAGGAGGCGATGGCGGCATGCCGCAGGTCCTGGCCGGAGACCCGGAAGACGTCGTCGCGGCCGCCGCCTGCTCGACGCTCGCGGAGGCGCTGCGCGCGGAGGGGAAGGCGAAGGAGGCCGTGCGCTTCGTCCGGGAGTTCCTGGAGAAGCACCCTCGAAGACGTCGCGCGCGATCGCGTATTACGAGCTCGCGACGACGCTGGCGGAAGGGGAAGACGAGCTCGACTCGGCTCTCGATTACGCGGGCCGCGCGCTCTCCGAGGCGCCGGACGAGCTGAAGCCGTTTCCGCTGGCGACGCTCGGGTGGGTCCACTACAAGCGCCGTGAATTCGATCGGGCGATCGACTGCCTGCGCCGCTCGAGCGAGCGCGCCGCGCAACCGACGACGTTCCATCACCTCGGCATGGCGTATCTCGCGGCCGGCAAGCCGGAGGAGGCCAAGGCCGCCTTCAACAAGGCCAAGACGGTCGCCCGTGGAGGGACGCCTGGAAGAGCGGATGTTGCAACAGGTCCGCTCGAACATCCGCCTGGTCGAGAAGTTCGCCGCGAAGAAGAAGGAAGCCGCCCCCCCGGCCCGGAAGGCGTAGAAGAGTTCTCAGTTCACAGTTGTCAGTTCTCAGTTTGCAGAAAACTCAAGCCACGACTGACAACTGAAAACTGAAAACTGATAACTTCTCCCTGACGAAGATGCGCTGGTCGAAGTACTTCCTGCAGACGGTTCGCGAGGTGCCCGGCGACGCCGAGGCGGTCTCGCACATCCTGCTGACGAGGG
Source organism: uncultured Acidobacteriota bacterium (assembly GCA_963815865.1). Classification (GTDB taxonomy): domain Bacteria; phylum Acidobacteriota; class Thermoanaerobaculia; order UBA5066; family Gp7-AA6; genus JAWOLE01. The sequence continues at coordinate 235,826 of CAWFIK010000002.1, read as the reverse complement.
CGGGCATGATGCGCCGCATCGCGGGAGGCATGTACGCGCTGACTCCGCTCGGATTGAGGGCCCACCGCAAGACCGAGACGATCGTGCGGGAGGAGATGGACCGCTCCGGCGCGCTCGAGCTCGAGGTACCGATCCTGCAGCCGCGGGAGCTGTGGGACCAGAGCGGGCGGCTGGAGCGCTATGCCGACGGAAGAAATCCTCTTCCACCTGAAGGACCGCAAGGGCGGGAATACTGCCTCGCTCCGACGGCGGAAGAGGCCGTGACCACGATGGTCAAATCCGGCATCACCTCCTACCGCCAGTTGCCGGTGACGCTCTACCAGATCCGGACCAAGTTCCGCGACGAGATCCGCCCCCGCTTCGGCCTGATGCGCGGGCGGGAGTTCCTGATGTACGACGGCTACTCGTTCGACGCCGACGCGGAGGGGCTGGACCGCTCCTACCGCGCGCAGGACGCCGCGTACCGCGCGATCTTCACCCGCTGCGGGCTCGAGTTCACCGTCGTCCAGGCGGACTCCGGGGCGATCGGCGGCAGCGCGATTCGGAAGAGTTCATGGTCCTGGCCGACACCGGCGAGGACGCGGTCGTCCGGTGCGCCGCGTGCGGATACGGCGCGAACGTCGAAAGAGCCGAGACCGGGCGGCGAGAGAGCCCGTGGGAAGACGAGACGATGGTCCACCTCGAGGACGTCGAGACGCCGGGCATGGGCGGCATCGAAGAGGTCGTCAACTTCCTGGGGATCACCGCGTCGCGAATGATCAAGTGCCTCGTCTACGAGACGGAATCGGGCTTTGTCGTGGCGCTCCTGCGTGGCGATCTGGACGTCAACGAAGTCGCGCTGAAGACACGCGCTCGGCGTCGAGCACCTCGCGCTGGCCTCGGAGGAGAAGGTCGAGAAGGCCACCGGGCGCGCCGGTCGGATTCGTCGGGCCGCGCAAGCTCGCCCGCCGGAGGTCCGAGTCATCGCGGATCTGTCGGTGCGCGGCGCGGTCAATGCCGTTACGGGGGCCGGCCGGAAGGACTGGCACGTGCGCGGGCTCTCCCTCGAGCGGCGACGCGCAAGTCGGGGCATGGGCCGTCTTCGCGAAGGCGCGGGGCGGCGATCCCTGCCCGCGCTGCGGCCAAGCCGCTCGACCTGGCCCGCGGCATCGAGGTGGGCCATATCTTCAAACTGGGAACGAAGTACTCGACATCCCTCGGGTGCGAATACACCGACGAGAAGGGGGAGAAGCATCCCGCCGTGATGGGCACGTACGGGATCGGCGTGGGACGGACGATGGCTGCGGCCGTCGAGCAGCATCACGACGCCGACGGGATCGTCTGGCCGCTCGCGCTCGCGCCGTTCGAGATCGAGCTCGTCTCCCTGAATCCCGCCGATCCCGCCCGCGGGAGGCGGCGGACACCCTTTACGGCGAGCTCACGGGCAACGGCCTGGAGGTGTTCTACGACGACCGCGACGAGCGGCCGGGCGTCAAGTTCAAGGATGCCGACCTGCTCGGGTTCCCGATCCGCGTCAACGTCGGCGGGCGCGCGCTGAAGGAAGGGAAGATCGAGGTCGTCCTGCGCCGGGACAAGTCGGTCCGCGCCGTCCCGCGCGCCGAGGCCCTCTCCGCGATCCGCGCGCTGCGCGACGAGATCGCGGGCTCCCCCCTCTCCCGGGAGAGGGGAAGGGGTGAGGGCGCGATGCTCGCCAGGGAGCCATCGTGAGGAAGATCACCAGGGAAGACGCTCTCGAATACCACTCCCGGGGACGGAAGGGGAAGATCGAGGTCGTCGCCACCAAGCCGTGCCGCACGCAGGAGGATCTCTCCCTCGCCTACAGTCCCGGCGTCGCCGACCCCTGCCTCGAGATCGCGGCGGATCCCGACAAGGTCTACGACTACACCGCGAAGGGCAACCTCGTCGCCGTGATCTCCAACGGGACCGCCGTGCTGGGCCTCGGCGACATCGGGCCCGCTCGCGGGCAAGCCCGTCATGGAAGGGCAAGGGAGTCCTCTTCAAGCGTTTCGCGGACATCGACGTGTTCGACATCGAGGTGGACGAGAAGGACCCGGCCAAGTTCATCGATCGGTCGCGGCGATCGCTCCCACGTTCGGCGGGATCAACCTCGAGGACATCAAGGCCCCGGAATGCTTCGAGATCGAGGAGGCAGCTGAAGAAGCGCCTCAAGATCCCGGTCTTCCACGACGACCAGCACGGCACCGCGATCATCTCGGCGGCGGCGCTCTTGAACGCGCTCGAGATCGTCGGGAAGAAGATCGATGAAGTGAAGGTCGTCTTCGCCGGCGCGGGCGCGTCCGCGATCGCCTGCGCGAAGCTGTACCTCTCCTACGGCGTCCGGAAGGAGAACCTGCGGCTGGTGGACCGGACCGGCGTCATCTACCCGGGCGCGGGCCGACATGAACAAGTACAAGGCGCAGTTCGCCGCGGAGACGACAGGAGCGCACGCTCGCCGACGCGCTCGTGGGAGCGGACGTCTTCGTCGGGCTCTCGACGAAGGGGACGGTGACCGGCGAGATGCTGCAGCCGATGGCGCGCGACCCGATCGTCTTCGCGCTCGCCAACCCGGACCCGGAGATCACGCCGGAGGAGGCGAAGGCCGCGCGCCCCGACGTCATCATGGCAACCGGGCGCAGCGACTATCCCAACCAGGTCAACAACGTGCTCGGCTTCCCCTTCATCTTCCGCGGCGCGCTCGACGTGCGCGCGCGCGAGATCAACGAGGCGATGAAGATGGCCGCCTCCCGGGCGCTCGCTTCGCTCGCGAAGATGGACGTGCCCGACTCCGTCTCGAAGGCCTACGGGGGCCAGAGCTTTCGTTTCGGGCGCGAGTACCTGATCCCGAAGCCCTTCGACTTCCGGGTGCTCCTCTGGGTGGCGCCGGCGGTCGCCGAGGCGGCGATGACGTCGGGTGTCGCGCGCCTGCCGATCGCGGACATGGGCGCCTACCTGCGCAAGCTCGAGGCGATGCTGTCGCGCTCGCGCGAGGTCATGAGCGTCGTCATCGAGAAGGCGAGGCAGGACCCGAAGCGCATCGTTTTTCCCGAAGGGGAGGACCCCAAGATCCTCCGCGCCGCCAAGATCCTGGCCGAGGAGGGGATCTGCCGGCCGATCCTCCTCGCCCGCGAGGAGAAGGTCGAGAACCTGGCGCGGGAGCTCGGCGTCCCGATGGACAAGGTCGAATTCGTTCACAGCGAGACCTCGGAGAAGCTCCCCGGTTACGCGCGGCGTCTCGTCGAACTGCGGGGCCGCGACGGAGTCACGGCGGAATCGGCCACGCGGCTGGCGCGCATCCGCAACCGCTTCGCGCCCCTGATGCTCGATGCCGGCGATGCCGACGGCGTGATCTCGGGACTGACCCAGTCCTATCCCGACACGATCCGCCCCGCCCTCCAGATCGTCGGCACCGCGCCGGGCGTGCGGCGCGTGTCGGGCCTCTACATCCTGATGCTCAAGGACCAGACCTTCTTCTTCGCGGACACGACCGTCAACATCGATCCGACGTCGGAAGAGCTCGCCGAGATCGCGATCCTCTCCGCCGATGCCGTCCGGCGCTTCGACATCGAGCCGCGCCTCGCGCTCATCTCCTTCTCCAACTTCGGGTCGAACACTCACGCGAGCGCGCTGAAGGTGAAGCGTGCGGTCGAGCTCGTGCGCGCCGCGCGGCCGGACCTGTCCGTGGACGGCGAGATGCAGGCGGACACCGCCGTCGTCCCGGAATTGCTCGAGGCGAACTACCCCTGGGCGGCGGTCAAGAGCCCCAACATCCTGATCTTCGCCAACCTCGAGGCGGCCAACGCCGCCTACAAGCTCGTCTGGCGGCTCGCGGGCGCCGAAGCGATCGGCCCGATCCTGCTCGGCATGGCACGGCCGGTCCATGTCCTCCAGCGCGGAGTGGACGTGGCCGATATCGTCAACATGGCCGCGATCGCCGTCGTGGACGCCCAGGAGAAATCGCAGCGCCGGACGGGCTGACCGGGATTAAGGGCGGGAAGGAGTCCGCGGCGCCGCCGTACCCGTCCCGGTCCTCACGGCGGACCACGGGATCGTGTGCTCGGCGGTCTGGAACGTCCCCTCGATGCGGTCGCCGGAGAGCGTCCCGACCAGGTGCCAGACAGCGCGCGGCGTGACGAGATCGAAAGAGATCCTGTCGCCGGCCGCCGAGAGGTTCGACAGCTCCGTCGTGTTCCCGCGCAGGCCCACGTAGGTTCCCGCGATCCCGACGCCGGCGGAGCGGAAACGCAGGGTTCCCGCCACGACCCCCTTGCCGGCGTCGGCGCGGAAGTCCCACTCGCCGAGCCAGGACGTGGCCGCCGCCGGAGCCACCTGCGCGGGCGGGGCCGCCGTCGCGGCGGGAGAAGCGGGAGCCTGGGTCGCCACGATGGGAGGCGCCGGACTGCTGGTCGGCGGCGGAATCGGAGCGCGTGTCGCCGTCATGACCGGAGAGGGAGTGGGACGGGCCACGGTCGGAGTCGCGGTCGCCGAGGGAGACGGGCGCGGGGGCGCCGCCGGCGCGACCGAGGTGTTTCGCGGTGAAGGCTCGGGTGTCGGAGACGAGGGGACTCTCGTGGCGATGAGTCTCGGAGCCGACGTCGGAGTCGGAGTTGGCGTTGCTGTTGACGCCGGCGTCGGCGTCGATGTCGGCATCGGCGTCGCTGTCGAGGGCACCGGTGACGTCGGGCTCGTCCGTGGCCGTCGGACGGGCCGGCGCGGGGGCGGGGCTTGCAGGCGGCGGCGTCGGCGCGGCGGGCCGCCGTTGCGGCGCCGGTGTCGCCGTAGCGACCGGCCTGGCGAGATCCGGGGTCGGAGTGGCCAGGCGCGCGACGACGACCTTCGGACCGCACGAAACGCAGGACAGCAGAAAGGCCGCGGCGCAGAGAGTCCCGAGCCTCCGCAATATTTTTGTCAACTCGGCGCTCCCTGGCCGTGCATCTTATCTGGCTGACGCATCGGGTTCCGTCAGATCGAGTCTTCCCGCCGGCACTCTTTCGAGCTGCGTTCGTCTCCCGGAAGGCCAGCGGACGGTCACCCGGTCGGCGGAGGGGGCTTCGCCCAGGCCGAAGAAGAGGGAGCGGGAGCCGCTCGAGAGGAAGGAGTAGCCGGCGGCGACGACCTGCGCGCGCCGGAGGCCGTTGACCTCGACCGTGACGACGGCGCCGAGAGCCTCGCGGGTGGATTTGTGTCGCCCGGGGAGTGTCGGGTCGCCCTGGAGCGTCACGGCGAGAGCCTTAGCGCGCGAAGGATTGCGGTTCACCCAGAGGGAGGGGCGCTGGAGGAAGCCGGTGGCGAAAAGGTCGGGCGCGCCGTCGCCGTTCGCGTCGGTGATGACGAGGCCGCGCTGGTTGCCGTCGGACTCGAGCCCGGCGACCGAGGCGAGCTCGGCGAAGTGCCGGCCGTCGAGGTTCTTGTAGAAGCGCTTCAAGACGTGGCCCCAGAGCGAGTCGTCGCCGAAGTCGGTAATCGGGATTCCCTTCTCGAACTTCGTGTATTCGGCGCTCATCAGGTTCCAGAACTCGATCTCGCGCTCCTTCGGGTTCCTGCCGGTCACCATGCCGTTGACGACGAAGAGGTCCGGCCGGCCGTCCAGGTCGGCGTCCACGAAGACGCACCCCCACGACCAGGATGTGTCCCAGACGCCGGCGTCGTCGGACGCGCGCTCGAAGCGGCCGCTTCCGTCCTTCGCGGGCCGGAAGAGGGAGGAGCCGCGCGAGAGGGCCTTCAGCTTCCGCCAGACGATCGGGCGTCCGAGGCTGTAGGGGAACTCCGGCATCGGAAAGCGGGAATCAGAAATGAACCAGTTGTAGGAGAAGGAGTAGTTCGAGACGTAAAAATCGAGCCGCCCGTCCCCGTCGGAGTCGTCCACGGCGACGCCCATGCCGAAGCCGGGGTCCTTGACGCCCGCCTTCCCGGCGATGTTCGCGAACGTCCCGTCTCCGTTGTTGTGGAGGTACGTGTTGTTGCCGAAGTCGTTGGCGATGTAAATGTCGGGCCACCCGTCGCCGTCGAGATCCGCCGATTCGAGCGCCAGCCCCCAGCCGGTGTCGTCGGCGCGCGAGCGTTTCGAGACGTCCGTGAACGTCCCGTCGCCGTTGTTGTGGAAGAGATGGTTGGGGGGCGCATTGTTGGCCTGGATGTTGGGCCCGCGGTCGGGCGGCCCGTAGACGAGGACGTAGAGGTCGGAGAGACCGTCGCGGTCGTAGTCGAGGGCCGCGGCGGACGTGCAGTAGTCGTTCAACGCGACGCCCGCCTTCTTTCCGACCTCCTCGAACGTCCCGTCCCCCCGGTTGCGATAGAGGAGATTCGGCCGGTCGAGGTAGGTCACGTAGAGGTCGGGCCGGCCGTCGTTGTCGTAGTCGAACGCGAGCGCGCCGATGCCTTCTCCTTCCTGGCCGGCGACGCCCGCCTTCGCCGCCACGTCCTCGTAGGTCCCGTCCCCGCGGTTTCGATAAAGACGGTTGCCGTCGCCTCCGGGGACGAAGAGGTCCTCCCGGCCGTCTCCGTCGAAGTCGAGGACCGCGGCGCCCGGCGGCATGTGTTCGCCCGGGATCGGGATGTTGCGCGCCGCGTTGGGGAGGAATGCTTTGTGGACGCGCGACAGGCCCGCCCTCTCCGCGACCTCGTCGAAGAGCGGCTCCGAGGCGGAGGCCTGGAGCCACTCGAGGAGGAACGCCGATTCGATCCGCCAGGAGCGGCCCTCGCCGACCGAGGGCGCAAGGGTCGCGCGCAGCGTTCCCCCTTCCTGGCGAAGCTCTCCCTGCCGGCCGCGTCCCGTGAGGACGAGTCCGAGGACGATCTCCCGGCGGGCGCCGCGGCGCCGGAAATCGAAGAGGACCTGTTCCGCGCGCCCGAGAGCGGAGAAGCGATGGCGGATCTCGGCCAGCCGCCGGCGGAGGCTCCGAGAATCCGCGGTCGAGGTCTCGCCGGTCGAGCGGCTTCGAAAGATTGCGATCGCAAACGGCGGGCGGGACGGCACCTCGTTCATCGCGTCTCCGGGGAGCGGGCCCCGCCAGGCGAAGGAGGGGGAATAGAGGTACGGGTCCTTCGCCTCCGCCTTCCAGTCTTCCAGGAAGGCCTCCGCGAACGTGGAGACGCCGTCGGAGTAGTCCTCGAGCGTGGGGAGCGGCGGTTCGCGGTGAGACGCACAGGCGAGGGCGAACGTCAAGCCGATGCCGAGGAGCGCGGGGAGAAGACGTCGGGTCGGCATCGCTGGCGAAAATATAATGCCACCCCCTTGTCGCTTTCGGAGCGCCTCGCCGAACGGATTCGCCTCGAAGGGCCGATCTCTTTCCGAGACTTCATGGAGGCGGCCCTCTACGATTCGCGCGAGGGCTACTACGCGGGGAGCGGGCGCATCGGCGAGCGCGGAGACTTCGTGACGTCGCCCTACGTGACGCCCGCCTTCGCGGCGGCGATCGCGCGCCGGTTCCGCCGCGACACCGAGGGGTTCGACGGGGCGGTGGACTTCGTCGAGGTCGGGGCGGGGGAGGGGCAATTCCTCGAAGACTTCGCCGCCGCGCTCGCGCGCGAGGACGCGTCCTTCGCCGGCAGGGTCCGTCTGACGGCCGTCGAGCGCGCCGCCGGCGCGCGGGAGAAGCTCGCCGCGCGGGTCGCACGGCCGACGGTCCTCGAATCGGCCGACGATCTGCCGGAATCCTCCGTCTCCGGATGGATCTTCTCCAACGAGCTCTACGATGCGCTCCCCGTCGCGAGGGTGTGCGGGACCGCGGACGGCCTGCGCGAGCTGCGCGTCGGCGTCGACAGCCAGGAGTTCACCTGGGTGCGCTCCTCGCCGCCCGACGAGTACCGCGACTATCTCGCCCGCTTCGGCGTAACGCTCGCGCCGGGGCAGGCCGCCGAGATCTCGCTCGACGCGGCTCCTCTCCACCGGCGGCTCGCGCGCGCGCTCGCGCGCGGGTTCCTCGTGGCGTTCGACTACGGGCACCGGGCGCCGGTCCTCTACCACTCCGTTGCGCGACGCAACGGAACGATCGCGGTGCACAGCGCGGGCCGGCGGCGGCTGGATCCCCTGTGGCGCCCGGGCGAAGTGGATCTGACCGCTCACGTGAACTGGGATGATCTCGTCCGCGCTGGCGAGGAGGAAGGGCTCGTGACGCGGCCGATCGCGCGGCAGGGCCGTTACCTCGTCGAAGCGGACCTCTTCGATTTCGTGGCGAACGACGCGGCGAAGTGGCGCGCGTTCCGGATCGTCGATCCGGAAGGGATGGGAGACGAATTGTCCGTCCTCATCCAGACTCGAGGCGTCTAGAATCGGGTGATCGGGTGATCGAGCCATCGGGTGATTGAGGGCCCCGGTCCATCACCCGATCACCCGATCGCAGATCGCTCGATTCCCTCGGTTTGACTCCCCGCCCCCCTCCGATAAAATGCGGGGAGATGGCCAGTTACCTCCCGATTCTTGTCATGGGTGTGCTCGCGGCGGCCCTCCCGCTCAGCGTGATCATCGTCGCCCGGGCCATCCAGACGATCCGGCCGAACCCGGCCAAGGCCGAGCCATACGAGTGCGGCATCGAATCCGCGACAACGGCATTCGACACGCGCTTTTCTGTCCGGTACTTCCTGATCGCCGTCCTCTTCGTCGTCTTCGACGTCGAGACGATCTTCCTCTTCCCCTGGGCGGTGATGTTCCACCGGCTGGGCCTGTTCGGCCTGATTGAGATGCTCGTTTTCCTCGTGATCCTGGTCGTCGGCTATTTCTACGTCTGGAAGCGCAAGGCCCTGGACTGGGCCTGAACTGGAGAGACATGGGACTCGTTGACAACCGTTTCGAAGACAACGTCCTGACGACGAGCGTGGACTCCGTCATCAACTGGGCGCGGCGCTCCTCGATCTGGCCGATGTCGTTCGGGCTGGCCTGCTGCGCGATCGAGATGATGGCCGTCATGGACGCGCGTTTCGACCTGGCGCGGTTCGGCGCGGAGGTCTTCCGGGGCACGCCGCGTCAATCGGATCTCATGATCGTGGCCGGCACCGTCGTCGAGAAGATGGCACCGATCGTCAAGCGCCTCTACGACCAGATGCCGGAGCCGAAGTGGGTCCTCGCGATGGGCTCCTGCGCGACCTGCGGCGGTCCGTACCGCACGTACGCGGTGACGCAGGGCGTGGACCGGATCGTGCCGGTGGACGTCTACGTGCCCGGGTGCCCGCCGCGGCCGGAGGCGCTGATCTACGGCATCATGGCCCTTCAGAAGAAGATCGACCGGATGAAGGTCATCCGGAAGGCGTCGTAGTGGCCGAGACCCCTCCGCCCGCCGCTGCGCCGCCGGGCGAAGCGAAGAAGGAGGCGGCGCCTCCCAAGCTCGAGAGCAAGGACGCCGCGGGACATCCGTGGGTGCAATCCCTCTCAGCCGGTGTCCCGGGCTCCGTCGTCTCGGCCAAGGAGTATGCGCGGCAGGTGACCGTGGTTGTCCCTCCCGAGAAGGTCGCCGACGTCGCGCGCCACCTGAAGGACAAGGAGGACTTCCGCTACTGCGTGGACGTGACCGCGGTGGACTGGAAGAAACGCGAGCCGCGCTTCGACGTCGTCTACCACTTCTACTCCTTCTCGAAGAACGACCGGATCCGCGTCAAGTGCGCCGTCGCGGACGGCCAGGAAGTCCCCTCGATCGCCGGGGTCTTCCTGGCGGCCGACTGGTCGGAGAGGGAGACCTACGACATGTTCGGCATCCGCTTCGCCGGTCACCCCGACCTGCGGCGGATCCTGACGTGGGAGGGATTCAACGGCCATCCGCTTCGCAAAGACTTCCCTCTCGAGGGGATCGACACCGGCGCCGCCATCTACCCGGAGGAATGGCCGGAAGGCGCGGGCCCGGGCCTGAACGATCCGAACCGGAAGGCGGTCTCGTGAAATCGGGTGATCTGCGATCGGGTGATCTGGTGATTGAAAGCCCCGGTCAATCACCCGATGGCTCGATCACCCGATCACCCGATTGTCGATCGAAGCAGAGACATGACGTTCAAGCATGACTGATCAGACCATCGAGCATCCGGAGGTTCCGACTCTCTTCGACGTCCAGGAGATGGAGTTGAACTTCGGTCCGCAGCATCCTTCGACGCACGGGGTGCTGAGGCTCGTGCTGAAGGTAGACGGCGAGAAGATCCTGGACGTGAAACCGGACGTCGGGTTCCTCCACCGGGGCACCGAGAAGCTCTTCGAGACCGAGACCTACCCGATGGGACTCCCGCATACGGACCGGCTGGATTACGTCGCGGCCGCCACCAACAACCACGCCTTCTGCCTGACCATCGAGAAACTCTTGAACCTCGAGGTCCCGCGCCGCGCGCAGCTGATTCGCGTGATCCTGGACGAGTTGCAGCGGCTCTCCTCGCACCTGGTCTGGCTCGGAACTTCGGGGCTCGACCTGGGGGCGGTGACGCCCTTCTGGTACACGTTCCGGGAGAGGGAACAGATCCTCGACTTCTTCGAAGAGTACTGCGGGGCGCGGCTGACATTGAACTGCATGCGCATCGGGGGTCTCCCGTTCGACCTCACGCCGGGCTGGATCGAGCGGCTGGCGGAGTTCGTGGACGACCTGCCGGCACGCATCGACGACTACGAGCAACTGCTGACGGACAACCGGATCTGGAAGAAGCGCACCGTCGGCATCGGCGTCATCTCCGGGGAGGAGTGCATCGAGCGTGGCCTGACCGGGCCGATCTTGCGCGCTTCGGGCGTCGAGTGGGACCTGCGGAGGGCGCAGCCGTACGAGTGCTACGACGAGCTCGATTTCGTGATTCCGACGCGGGTCAACGGCGACACCTACGACCGCTACATCGTGCGGGTCCAGGAGATGCGGCAGAGCGCGCGCATCCTGCGCCAGTGCATCGAGAAGCTCGAGCCGGGAGAAATCCGCGGAAAGGTGCCACGCGTCATCAAGCCGCCGGCCGAGGAGGTCTACGCCTCCGTCGAGTCGCCCAAGGGGGAGCTCGGCTTCTACTGCGTCTCCAACGGCAGCAACCGCCCGTACCGGATGCACTGCCGCCCCCCCTCGTTCATCAACCTCCAGGCGCTGCCGCGCCTGGCCAGGGGGCATCTCCTGTCGGACCTCGTCGCCCTGATCGGCACGGTGGATATCGTGCTCGGAGAGGTGGACCGATGAAGAAGACGGGACTCGGGACTCGGAACTCGGGACTCGGATCCCGAGGCCCGCTTCCGTTCGCGTCCCGCGTCCCGCGTCCCGCGTCCCGGCTCAAGAGGTTTGCGCGATGAAGATCCTGACGCCCACCGTGTTGACTTACATCAAAGTGGTGCTCCTCGTGGCGGGAGTGCCGGCGATCGTCGGCTTCGTGATCGTGCTCGCGGAGCGCCGGTTCATGGGCTTCATGCAGATCCGGCTCGGGCCCAACCGCGTCGGGCCGAAGGGGACGCTGCAGGGACTGGCGGATCTCCTCAAGCTCGTCTGCAAGGAAGACCTGACCCCGGCCCGGGCCGAGGGGGCCGTCTTCTTTCTCGCGCCGGTCCTCGCCGTCATCCCCGCGCTGACCGCGCTGGCCCTCATCCCGTTCGGCCCGTCCCTGCGGCTCTCCCGCAACGTCGAGACGCCCCTCTACGTGACCGACATCAACATCGGCCTCCTCTTCCTGGTCGCGATCGCTTCAATCGGCGTGTACGGGATCATCCTGGGGGGCTGGGCTTCGAACAACAAGTACTCGCTCCTGGGCGGCCTGCGCTCGGCCGCGCAGCTCGTGTCTTACGAGGTCCCGATGGGGCTCGCGCTCGTGGCGGTGATCCTGATGACGCGGTCGCTCTCGCTCGTCGAGATCGTGCAGAGGCAGGAGAGGATCCACCTCTGGTTCGTTTTCCCCGGCCTCCTCGCCTTCTTCCTCTACTTCGTCTCGGGAATCGCGGAGACCAACCGCAACCCGTTTGACTTGCCGGAAGCCGAATCGGAGCTCGTCTCCGGGTTCAACACGGAGTACTCGGGCGTGAAGTTCGCCTTCTTCTTTCTCGGCGAATACTCGGCAATGATCATCATCTCCTGCGTGGCGGTCACCGTCTTCTTCGGAGGGTGGCTTGCTCCCTTCCCCAACGTGAAGGCTCTCGCGTTCCTGAAGGTGATCCCCCCGTTCGGCTGGTTCCTGATCAAGGCGGGCGTGTTCATCTTTCTCTACATCTGGTTCCGCACGACCTTTCCGAGGTATCGCTTCGATCAACTGATGGCCCTCGGGTGGAAATGGATGATTCCGGCGGGTCTCGTGAACATCGTGATCGTGGCTGTGGCCATTCTCGCGACTCCCGGGCGAACGAACGGCCTCGTGACGCTCTCCTGGATCTTCGGCCTGATGTTCGTGGCGATGTTCCTGCTCGCCCGGCTGCGGCAGGCGTTGACGCGGCGTGACCGCCTGGCTGCCGAACCGGCCGGCGCCCGCAAGGCGTCCTGAAGGAGCATCGGCGATGAACCTGAAGAAATGGCTCGACCGGCTGACGCTTCTCGACCTGTTCGAGGGCCTCTCGATGACCGGAAGGCACTTCTGGAAGAAGAAGCTGACGATCCAGTACCCGGAGCAGAAGAAGATTCCGTCGGACCGGTTCCGCGGGATGTTCCGCCTGGACGAGGAGCGGTGCATCAAGTGCACCCTCTGCGCGATCGAGTGCCCGATCAACATCATCTACATCGACTGGCACAACGAGAAGAACCCGGAAGGGAAGTCCGCCAAGGTGCTGGACCGCTTCGACGTGGACGTGAAGCGCTGCATGTTCTGCCAGCTCTGCGAGGAGGCGTGCCCGACGACGCCCAAGTCCATCTGGCTGACGACGAAGACCTACGAGATGGCGGCCTATGACCGCAACGACTCCCTCTACCTCGACATCCGCAAGCTGACCGACTGGAACGAGGCGCCGAACGTGAAGCCGTTCACGGTCGTCGAACGCGGATGAGGGCGCGAGGGTGACCGAGGGGGTCGTTTCCGGAGGCGTCCTCCTGACCGGCGGCGCCGGCTGGGCCTTCGTCGTCTTCGCGGTCCTGGCGCTCGCGATGGCGGTGGCGGTCGTCGTGGCGAGGAACCCGGTCCACTCCGCCCTCTTCCTGCTCGCTTCGTTCCTCCTCGTGGCGTGCCTCTTCATCCTGGAGCAGGCGGAGTTCGTCGGCGCGGTGCAGATCCTCGTCTACGCGGGCGGGATCATGGTCCTCTTCCTCTTCGTGATCATGCTCGTCAACCAGCGGATGGTGGTCGGCGGGAAGACCTTCCAGAATCAGTGGGACATCGCGCTCCTCTTCCTGCTCGTCTTCCTCGTGCCGTTCCTCTACATTCTCGGCACCGAGAAGTTCCCCGACATCCAGCAGAACCCCGATGCCTTCCGGATGATCGGCACGAAGATCGTCGGCAACACCGAGGCCGTGGCCTGGTCTCTCTATCGCGACTACCTCCTCCCTTTCGAAGTCGCCTCCATCTTCCTGCTCGTCGCCATGATCGGCGCCGTCGTCCTCGGCAAGCGCTCCGCGGAGAAGGTGGACTGATGACGATCACGATCAACCACTTCCTGATCGTCAGCTTCCTGCTCTTCACGATCGGGCTCTTCGGCGTGCTCGTGCGGCGGAACTTCCTGACGGTGCTCATGTCGGTCGAGCTGATGATGAACGCCGTCAATCTGAACCTCGTCGCGTTTTCGCGGAGGCTCTCGAGCCTCACGGGTCAGGTCTTCTCGGTCTTCGTCATCACGATCGCCGCCGGCGAGGCAGCCATCGGGCTGGCTCTCACGATCTCCCTCTTTCGCCAGCGCAAGACGCTGAACATCGAAGAGGCGAGCACGATGCAGGGATGAAAGACCTCCTCTGGGCGATCCCGCTCTTCCCGCTGGCGGGATTTCTCGTCAACGGGCTCGTCTACCTGCTCGAGCATCGGACGAAGGGGGCGCCTGTCCGGCACGATCCGCACGGCGATCAGCCGGCCGCGGAATCGCAGAAGGACCTGGGGCACCCGCACGCGCACATGCACGGCGAGATCCACCCCCGGAAGAAGGCGCTTCACACGGTCGTCGGCACCGGATCGGTCGCGCTCTCCTGCCTCTTCGCGTTCGGGGCGATCTTCGACATCGGCCTCTCCCGGCTGTCCGAGGGGGCGTCCCACGTCGTGACGCTCTATCGCTGGATCCCGCTCGGGGTCAACGAGGCCGTGGGGCAGATTCCCGGAAAGGCCGGCGAGTGGTTTGTGGACTTCGCCTTCCGGCTCGATTCGCTCTCGGCGCTGATGATCGCGTTCGTGACGTTCGTCGGGTTCCTGATCCACGTTTACTCGGTCGGGTACATGGGACACGACGAGGGGTACGGCCGCTACTTCGCGTATCTGAACCTCTTCATGTTCTCCATGCTGCTGCTGGTCCTGGCCTCCAACTTCCTGCTCCTCTTCGTTGGGTGGGAGGGGGTCGGGCTTTGCTCGTACCTGCTGATCGGGTACGACTACCACAAGAAGTCCGCGGCCGACGCCGGCAAGAAGGCGTTCGTCGTCAATCGGATCGGGGACTTCGGGTTCATCCTCGGGATCTTCGGCGTCTTCGCTCTGTTCGGGTCTCTCGACTTCGGCAAGGTCTTCTCGGCCGCCGCGGCGTCGCCGGCGTCTTATACGCCGTACATGACACTCGTCTGCCTCTGCCTCTTTGTCGGGGCATGCGGCAAGTCGGCGCAGTTTCCGCTCTATGTCTGGCTGCCGGACGCGATGGCGGGCCCGACGCCCGTGTCGGCGCTGATCCACGCGGCCACGATGGTCACGGCCGGCGTCTACATGGTCGCGCGCTGCAACGTCCTCTTCCGCCTCGCGCCCGACGCGATGCTCGTCGTGGCGGTCGTCGGGTGCTTCACCGCGCTTTTCGCCGCGACGATCGGCCTGGCGCAGAACGACATCAAGAAGGTGCTCGCTTACTCCACGGTCTCGCAGCTCGGCTACATGTTCCTCGCCTGCGGGGTCGGCGCGTTCGTCGCCGGGATGTTCCACGTCATGACGCACGCCTTCTTCAAGGCGTGCCTCTTCCTCGGGTCCGGATCGGTGATCCATGCCCTCGCGGGGGAGCAGGACATCCGCCGGATGGGCGGCCTCGCCTTGAAGATCCGCAAGACGTACCTGACCTTCCTCGTCGCGACCATCGCGATCGCCGGCGTGCCGCCGCTGGCGGGGTTTTTCTCGAAGGACGCGATCCTGGCGGCCGTCTTCGAGGCACATTTCGAGTCCGCACCCGTCTGGCTGCCGAGGGTCCTCTGGACCGCCGCGATCTTCACGGCGGGACTGACGGCGTTCTACATGTTCCGCCTCGTCTCGCTGACGTTCTGGGGCGTCTATCGCGGCACGCCGGAGCAGGAGAAGCAGATTCACGAGTCGCCGAGCTCGATGACGGTTCCGCTCATCGTCCTCGCGCTCCTCTCGGTCGTGGGCGGCTGGGTGGGCGTGCCGATTCTCCACGGCGGAGACCGGATCGGAGCGTTCCTCTCGCCGATCCTGCTGCCGCTGGCGGGGACGCACGCGGGAGAGGCGCACGCGGCGGTCTCGCTGGAGCTCCTCCTCATGGGCGCGTCCGTCGCCGTGGCGACCACCGGGATCCTGCTCGCCCTCGCCTGGTACGGGAAGGGCGACGGCGAGACCCCCGCGAAGATCGCGGCGGCCTGGCCGGGCGTCTATCGGGCGGTCCTGAACAAGTACTACGTGGACGAGTTCTACAATGCCGCCTTCGTCGAGGGTGTCGCCAAGGGAGGCGGGCGCCTCCTCTGGGACTTCGACGCGACCGTCGTGGACGGCGCCGTCAACGGAACGCGCCACATCACGGTCGCGTTTTCGTGGCTGGCGTCTCTCTTCGACCAGTACGTCGTGGACGGCCTCGTCAACGGCCTGGCGGACACGCTCCAGGCGGGATTTCGTCTCTTCCGATCTGCCCAGACCGGGCGCGTCCAGAACTACGCCCTGGTGATGGGAGCCGGTCTTTTCGCCATCGTGGCGGTGTATCTGGTTTTCCGATGAAGAGAAGTCGCGGCTTTACGAGCAAGGAAGGCGCATGAATCTGAACCAGATTCCGATCCTCTCGTTCATCACCTACGTGCCGCTCGCGGGCGCACTCGCCCTGGTCTTCCTCTTTCCGAAGGACCGGCCGGGGCCGATCAAGTACTTCGCGACGTTCGTGGCGGGGCTCGACTTCGTGATCTCGCTGCCGCTCTGGTTCGTCTTCCAGCGCGGCCGGCCGGGGTACCAGTTCGAGGAGCGCGCTTCCTGGATCCCGTCGCTCGGCGTGGACTACCACTTCGGGATCGACGGCATCTCCCTCGTGCTCATCCTGCTGACGACGTTCATCGGCTTCATCGCGGTCTACTGCTCCTACACGGCCATTCACGAGCGGCAGAAGGAGTACTACGTCCTCCTCCTCCTCCTCCAGACCTTCATGATCGGCACGTTCTGCTGCCTCGATTTCTTCCTCTTCTACGTCTTCTGGGAAATCATGCTCGTGCCGATGTACTTCCTGATCGGCGTGTGGGGAGGGGAGCGCCGCCTCTACGCCGCGATCAAGTTCTTCCTCTACACGCTCGCGGGCTCCGTCCTGATGCTGCTCGGCATCATCGCGCTCTACTTCTACAATACGAGCGGGCTCCTCGGTTACAAGGGGCTCGGCCACCCGGCGACGTTCTCGGTCGAGACGCTGACGGCCGTGGCCTCGGGGATGCCGGCGGAGCTGCAGGTCTGGCTCTTCTTCGCCTTCTTCTTCGGCTTCGCGATCAAGGTGCCGATGTTCCCGTTCCACACGTGGCTGCCCGACGCCCATACCGAGGCGCCGACGGCGGGATCGGTCATCCTGGCGGCGGTTCTCCTGAAGATGGGGACGTACGGCTTCGTCCGCTTCTCGCTGCCGATGTTCCCGGATGCGATCAACACGGGGTGGGTCCAGGGACTCATGATCGCGCTCGCCATCATCGGGATCGTGTACGGCGCAATGGTGACGCTCGTCCAGAAAGACATGAAGAAGCTGATCGCGTACTCCTCCGTTTCGCATCTGGGCTTCGTGATGCTCGGAGTCTTCGCGCTCAATATGGCGGGGGTCCAGGGCGGGATCCTCCAGATGGTCAACCACGGCATCTCGACGGGCGCGCTCTTCCTCCTCGTCGGGATCGTGTACGAGCGCCGCCACACGCGGATGATCGCGGAGTACGGCGGCCTCGCGCGGCAGATGCCGATCTACGCGACGTACTTCATGGTGATGGCGCTCTCCTCCATGGGGCTGCCGCTCTTGAACGGCTTCATCGGCGAGTTCACGATCCTCCAGGGGGCCTTCGCCCGCTCCTTCTGGTGGGCGTTCTTCGCCTGCCTCGGGATCGTGCTCGGCGCGGCGTACCTGCTCTGGCTCTACCAGCGCGTCTTCTTCGGCGAGATCACGAACCCGGCCAATGCGAACCTGCCGGACCTCTCCGTGCGCGAGCAGCTGACGCTCGCGCCGCTCGTCGTCGCGGCCCTCTGGATCGGCCTCTATCCCAAGCCGATCTTCGACGTGCTGCGCGCCCCCTCCGAGAACATCGTCCGGGCGGTGAGCGGCAAGACGGCCACTCCTCCGGCCCTGGCGATCCGGGCCGCCCCGGAGGCGGGGCGTTGACGTTCCAGGGGAGCGACTGGTTCCTCCTCTCGCCGGAGCTTTTCCTGACGGCGGCCGGAATGCTCCTGCTCTGCCTCGCCGTCTTCGTCAAGAAGGAGCACGAGGAGCTCCTCGGGTTCCTGGCGGTCCTCTCGGTGGCCGTGACGGCGGTGCTGCTGGCGATCGTCGCGGCCCATCCCGCCCGCCAGGCCGGCCCGATTCTCGCGGGGATGTTCGTCGTGGACAACTTCGCGATCTTCTTCAAGTTCACGATCCTTCTCTCGATCGCGCTGACGATCCTGGCGTCCATGGCGTTCGTAGAGACCGCTCCCTATCCGGCGGGGGAATACTTCGCGCTCCTGCTCTTCTCGGGCGTGGGGATGCTGTTCATGGTCTCGGGCTCGAACCTCATCTCGATCTACGTGTCGCTCGAGCTGATGGCGCTCTCCTCCTACGTCCTGGCCGGGTACTTCAAGGGGCAGGTCAAGTCCACGGAGGCGGCGCTCAAGTACTTCGTGCTCGGGGCGTTCTCCTCGGCGGTGCTGCTCTACGGGCTGTCGCTTGTGTACGGAGTCGGCGGGAAGATGGGGCTGACGGACCTGGCCGCGATGTACGCGGCGACGGGTCGGACGAACCTGATCGTGCTCGGAATCCTCCTCGTTCTCGTGGGGCTCCTCTTCAAGATCGCCGCCGTGCCGTTTCACGTCTGGGTTCCCGACGTCTACGAGGGATCTCCGACGCCGATCACCGCGTTCTTCTCGGTCGGACCCAAGCTCGCCGCCTACGCGATCCTGGCCCGCATCTTCTATGTCGGGTTCCCGAAGTTTCATGCCGACTGGGGGCTGATCGTGGCGCTCGTCGCGGCCGCCACCATGATCTGGGGCAACCTCGCGGCGCTCCTGCAGACCAACGTCAAGCGGATGTTCGCCTACTCCTCGATCGCGCACGCCGGGTACGCGCTCCTGGGCGTCCTCGGCTTCCGCACCGCGTTCGGCCTCTGGGGAATCCTGATCTACCTGCTCGCCTACACGTTCATGAACTTCGGCGCCTTCGCGCTCGTCATCTTCCTGGAGACGCGCGGATATGCCGCCGAGACCGTCTCCGATTTCAACGGCCTGGCCAGGCGCAACATGCCGGCAGCGATCGTGATGCTGGTGTTCCTCCTTTCGCTCGCCGGGATCCCGCCGACGGCGGGTTTCATCGGGAAGTACTACCTCTTCACCGCGGCGATGAAGGCGGGTTACGCGTGGCTCGCGGTGCTCGCCGTGCTCGCGTCCGCCGTCTCCCTCTTCTATTACTTCCGGATCGCGGCGGCGATGTTCTTCTCCGAAGGGGAGGGGGCGAGATTCCAGACCTCGTTCTCCCTGACCGCTGCCGTGGCCATCTGCGCCGCCGGGACGCTCGCCATCGGCATCGCCCCCGAGCGAATCCTCGCCGTCCTGCGTCTCTGCGTCCCGGGAACGTACTGACGCCTCGTCTGTCATCCTGAGCGCAGCGAAGGATCTGCTCTGGTCCGGTCAGTGAGCACGGGAGCAGATTCTTCGGCCCTGCGCGCCTCAGAATGACAAACCGAAACAGTCGGCCTCCCCGATACGGCCTCGTGGCCGAGGGTTCCGCGGTGGGGATCTTCTTCCCGGTCGCCATTGTCGCGGGGTACCTGGTGGGGAAATGGGTGGGGAGGGCATTCGGTCTCGGAGAGGGCGCGGCGCTCCCCGGCGCCGCTCTCGGAGTGGCCGCGGCGTTTCTCAACCTGTGGCGGTTTCTGCGCCGGCTGGAGCGGAAATGAGCGCCGAGGAGGCCGTCATCCGGCGAATTCGCGTCCGGTCCTGCTGGATCGGCGCGATTCTGTCGCTCGGGGCGTTTCTCTTCGGATGGAGGCGGGGCGTCACCTTGACAATCTGCGCCGCCGTCGTTATTTTCAGCTTTCTCGTTTTTGAGAAATTGACCGCCCGGCTCGTCACGCCGCGGGAGAAGTGGAGGATCCGGGCGATTCTGCCTCTTCTGCTCGTCACGGCCGCCGCGGTCGGGCTTCTGCTGGTTGTTCTCCACTGGAAGGCTTTCGATCCGGTTGCGGGTGCGGTCGGGTTGTCCTCGGTAGTCCTGGCGATTGGCGCGGAGATCTTCCACAGGGAGAAGGAGGTAGGTGGGAGGAGGTAGGTGGCAGGGACCGGAAACTTGCGTCCGTGCTCCCCTACCACCTACGACCTACCACCTACGACCTCAGAAGGGGCAAGTTTGGAACACCACTCGATCCTGTACGGGCCGGTCAACCGGCTGCTGATCCGCCTCTTCGGCGTTCCGCCCGTGGAGAAGATGTCCGCTTCCTCGGCCGCGTTCTGGTTCCCCGACGGCAAGGAAGCCTGGATCCCGGACGCGGCGCTCATGACGCTGCTGCTCCTCCTGCTCTTCGCCGTTTTCTTCCCTCTGGCGGCGCGGCGCTACCGCCGGGAGAAGCCTGGCGGAGTCCAGAACTTCCTGGAGATGATCGTCGAGGGGATCCGGAGCCTGCTCGCAGACGTGATCGGGCACGGGGCGGAGAAGAAATACCTGCCGATGATCGGGGCCTTCGGCGTCTTCATCTTCGTCGCGAACTTCTTCGGGTTGTTCTTCTTCCTCCAGCCGCCGACCGGCGTGCTCTCGACGACGGTCGCGCTGGCCCTCATCTCCTTCGTTTACTTCAACACCCAGGGGATCCGAGAGCATGGCCTGCTCGGCTACCTCAAGCACTTCATGGGGCCGGTGCTCTGGCTCGCGCCCCTTTTCTTCATCATCGAGACGATCGGGAACTTCGCGAGGATCCTCTCCCTGTCGCTGCGGCTCTTCATGAACATCTACGGGGAGCACACCGCGACCGGGATCTTCACGGGCCTGGCGCCCATCGTCGTGCCGTGGCCGCTGATGGCGCTCGGCATTTTCACGGCGCTCCTCCAGGCCTTCATCTTCGTCATGCTCACAGCGGTTTATGTCAGCCTGGGAACGGCGCACGAGGAACACTGAGAGAAGACAGATTTGTGATTTGTGATTTGTGACTCGTAATTGGGGGGAGGCGGCAACGGATCACGACTCACAGGCCATAAAATGAGAACTAAGGAGAACAGATGATTAAGAAACGGATCACACTTCTGGCGGCGACGCTCCTCTTTCTGGCCCTGCCCGCGATGGCGCAGGAGACGGCTGGCGGAGGGGGGGCGACCTCCGGCGTCCGGTGGGGAGCGATCGGGGCGGCCTTCCTGCTCGGCATCGCGGCGGCCGCGGGCGCGATCGGTCAGGGGCGGGCCACCTCGGCGGCGGCGGATGGCATTTCACGCAATCCGGGCGCGGCCGGCGCGATCCGCACGATGACGATCATCGGCCTGGCGCTGATCGAGTCCCTGGTCCTGTACGCCCTTCTGATCGCGTTCCTGATCCGCGGACTCTGAAGAACCCGGAGGACCCTGCGGCTCCCAGGAGCCCCCGGTTGCTCCGGAAAGGGTCATTCCGTCCTCATCCGAGGACGGAGTGACCTGTTTTCCGAAACCCCGGCACAGTTCGCGCCGTAATTACAGCCGGAACAAACACAGACGGCCGGGGGTCCTAATCCGTAGTAATGGCGGAGGTTGATGCCCGGTTGCGGCCGGCCGCCGAGTCGGCCGGCCGTCCGGGCTGGATATTCCGGTTCCGGGCAAGGTTCTTGAAACGACGGAGATTATGGAAAAGGCAAGCGTGCAGGTGAGAACAGAGGGGACCGGCGTGACGTCCTGGGACTTCGACTCCCAGTTGATGCCGTATCTCGACTCGCTCTACAACACCGCGTACCGCATGACGCGCAGCGCCGAGGACGCCGAGGACCTGGTCCAGGAGACCTACTTCAAGGCCTACAAGTACTACGACAAGTTCGAGGAAGGGACCAACCTGAAGGCCTGGCTCTTCAAGATCCTGAAGAACACCTTCATCAACAACTACCGGAAGAAGAAGCTCGAGCCGCGCAGCGTGGACTTCGCGGAGATCGAGGATTCCTTCGAACGCATCGTCCGCCGCGACAACAGCGAGCAGCCCGCCGATCCCGAGGCCGAATACTTCACCGGAGTCCTGGACGACGACGTCCGGAAGGCTCTGGAGTCGCTTCCCTACGACTACCGGATGGTGGTCATCCTGGCCGATCTCGAGGATTTCTCCTACAAGGAGATCGCCGACATCCTGGATTGCCCGGTCGGAACGGTCATGTCCCGGCTCTACCGGGGCCGCAAGCTCCTCGAGAAGGCCCTCCTCAAGTACGCTCGCCAGCACGGGTACATCCGGGGGGCCGAGCCGACGAAAATGCGGACCCGGCCGAAGAGTCCCGCGGCCTGACGGCGCGGGGTCCAGAGTCCTGGGTCGAAGTTCCAGGCGGGGAGGACAAGGGACGGAATTTCGGGGCCGGTGGGGGCGTTCTGTCCTCGGGCGACGATGAACTGTACCCAGGCGAGGTTTCTCCTCTACACGCATCTGGACCGCGAGGTTTCTTCGTGCGAGGGGGAGGGGGAAGCGCTCTCCCGCCATCTCGCCGAGTGCGACTCCTGCGCCGCGAGAGCCCGTTCGGCGCGGAGCCTGGCAAACCTCCTCCACTCCCGGATGGACCGCACCCCGGCGCCTCCGGGTCTCGTCGTCCGCTTGCGCCGGGGGGATCCACCGCATGCGCGCACGAGGATCCCGGCATTCGCCGTCGCGGCTGCGCTGATCGTGATCATTCTCCCGGTTGTCGCTGACGGCCCCGGGGCGCGCCGCGCGGTGGCTCCGGCGATCGCGCTCTCTTCCGCTGTCCCCTCCTCGGCCCTGTCCGCGTCCTCGGTAGCGACGGAGTCCAATGCCGGGTCGCGCCGGGTGCTGGCGACCGGGACGCTCGTCTGTCTCCAGTGTGAGACGCGGCACGAGGCGGGGCTCTGCCCCCTCCCCGAATCTCAGCACGAGCCAGGCTTCTGCGCAGACAACGGCGAGGTCTGGCGGCTGATGTTCCGCGATCCGTCGAGTTCGCCGATGTCGGTCGGGCAGACGGTCACGGTCGAGGGCGTCGGCTTCCCGCGTTCCGGTTTCCTCCGCGCCAGCCGCGTCGGATACTAGGTCCCGCGGATCTTTTTCCGCCATACTGTGTCATCGAACTTTCGGCCGCGGCGTTCGCTTTGCGAACAGGCGGCCGAGAGAGTTAGAGCCGGGGACCGGACACGCCTTCGGTCGCGCTTCCTTGTCTGGCAAAAAAATCTCTCGCGGGACCGGCTCATCGACCAGAGTCCTTACGAATAGAATTCTGATCGCGTGCACCTCGACAACGTCATTGAGGCAACGGCGCCGGCTCGGGTTGATCTGGCCGGGGGAACGCTGGATCTCTGGCCGCTCCATGTTCTGCATCCCGGGTCCTCCACCGTAAACCTGGCGATTGACCGGTTCGCGGGGTGTCGGGTCCGGGGGTCCGGGTCGGGGCTGCGGGTGTTTTCCCGCGATGGGACGATCGAGAAGCGGTCGGGGAGCGCGGGCGAGCTCCTCGCGGATCCGCGGACGGCGCTCGTCGGATCTCTGCTTGAAGCCCTCGAGATTCGCGAGCCCCTGGAGATCGAGTTCTGGTCGGGAGTTCCCTTCGGATCCGGTCTGGGCGGCTCGTCGGCCTTGACGGTGGCTCTCATGGGCGCGCTCGAGAGGTTGAGCTCGCGGGACCTCAGGGGGGTGGATCGCGTGGACTTCGTGCGGGACGTCGAGACGCGGGTGCTGGAGAAGCCGGCGGGCGTCCAGGACTATTACCCGCCGCTCGAAGGGGGAGTGCACGTCATCGACTTCCGGGCCGGCCGCACGACCTCGCAACGAATCGCGGCCGACGGGGATGCCTGGGAGAAACATCTGACGCTCTTCGATTCGGGTGTCTCGCACTCCTCCGGGATGAACAACTGGCAGATCCTGCGCGCCCGGCTCGAGGGAGACCGCGCCGTGGCCGAGAACCTCGAAGGCGTGCGTCTCGCCGCGGAGGCCATGGCGGAAGCGGTCCGGCGCTCCGATTTCCCGCGGATGGGGGAGGCGCTCGGCGAGGAGTGGCAGGCGCGCCGGCGGCTCGCCCCGGTCGTCTCGACTCCCTTGATCGAGCGCGCCATCGCCGCCGCCGTCCAGGCCGGCGCCTGGGGCGGCAAGGCGTGCGGCGCCGGGGGAGGAGGCTGCGTCGTCTTCCTTTCTCCCCCCGATCGCACGGGCGAAGTCCGCCGCGCCCTCTCTCACCTCGGCGAAGGCCAGGTCGTCCCTGTCCGCGTCGTCGAGGAAGGACTGAAAGTCAAAGGAATCGGGTGATCGGCGATCGGGTGATCGGGCGAAGGAACCCCTTCAATCACCCGATGGCTCGATCACCCGATCACCCGATTCCCTTCATCCAACGGATGCATCCCTCGAGTTGACGCTTCATCACGGCGGCGGATGCTGCGTGGTGCCACGTTCCGTGGCCGGGGAGGACCCATTCGAAGGAGAAGTCGAGCAGGCGCTCCATGGAGCGAATCTGCTCGGGCCAGGAGTACCAGCAGGCGTCGCGGAAGGCGACGAGACCCTCGCGGCGCGAGGACCACGCGAGGTGGTCTCCGGTGAAGAGGAATTTCTCCCCGTAGAGAAGGACGGAGTGGCCGCGCGTGTGTCCCGGAGTCGGGATCGCGAGGAGATCGTCGTCCAGGCGGACCGGTTCGTCGCCCGAGAGAGGGCGCTCGATTC
Source organism: uncultured Acidobacteriota bacterium (assembly GCA_963815865.1). Taxonomy (GTDB): domain Bacteria; phylum Acidobacteriota; class Thermoanaerobaculia; order UBA5066; family Gp7-AA6; genus JAWOLE01. Next base: position 211,582 of record CAWFIK010000002.1, on the reverse strand, counting down.
CGGCGGTCGCGCGCGTGACATCCCGTTCGTGCAGGACCCTCCGGCATCCAAAGTGTCGGACGAACGCCTCGTGGTCCGCGACGTCGTCGCGATGGGTGAGGAACATCGTCGCGACGCCGCCGCGCTCCTCGAAATGCCGGAGCAGGCGGCGGACGGCCCTCGGTGAGTCCACGAGGACGTTGCCGGCCGGACGCTCGATGAAATAGCTCCACGCGCCGAAGGAGCTCTCCGACGTGAAGCCGCAGAAGGAGACGTTCTCCGCCACCGGCTCGGGGAACGCGGCGATTCCGGGCCGGGCGTCCTGCCGGGAGATCGTGCCGATCGAGCCGGTCGGGCAGGCCACGAGCGCCATCAATGCCCGCTGCCGCCCGGTCCCCGACTCCGGCTGCCGCGCGACGTAGGAGTGGTCCGCGGCCTCCGCGAAGACGGCCGGGGCGATCCTCCGGCACGCGTCGCAGTCGATGCAGGTCCGATCCACGTAGAAATCCCCCGGAGCGTTGTCCGGGAATCTCCGGGAAATCGATGCCATGGTGAGCTCGGGCCTTCAGACCCGAAAGGATTACATCCTCCCCGGTTCCGGAATTCCCAGCAGGTCCAGCAGCCTCGTCATCTCCCTCGCAAAAATACGCGCCACGGCGAGCCGCCGGTTCCGCAGGGATTCGTCCGGCTCCTGGGCGATCGGATGGCGGTGGTAAAACTGGTTGAAGGACTGCGCCAGAGAAAAGGCGTGCCGGGCGAGCGTGGAAGGCTCGAGCGTCGCGACCGCGCGCCCGGCGACCTCGGAAGTCGAGGCCGCGTCGAGCAGAAGAGCCCAGAGATCGTCTTCCCACTCCTTCCCCTGGAGGCTCTCGGCGGACACGTCGGACGCGATGCCGCGCTCCTCGAGCTTCCGGAAGATGTTGCCGGCCCGGACGAGCGAGTACTGCAGGTACGGTCCGGTGTCTCCTTCGAAGTTGACCGCCTCGTCGAAGTCGAAGGCGATCACCTTGTTCCGACCGAACTTCAGGAGGAAATAGCGGAGCGCCCCGACGGCGATCGAGCGCGCGTCCCGCTCCGCCGAGGAGGCCGGCCCGGCCGACTCCTTCTCGCGGCGAGAGGCGACCTCGGCTCGCGAACGGTCGAGGAGCATCTCGACCAGGTCGTCCGCCTTCACGCCGAGCCCCTTGCGCCCCGACATCTCGACATACGGCTTCTGCTCGTCCTCGGGCGTCAGGCGGTACTCCTCGCCGAACCGCTCCGCGAGCTGCCGCGCGGCCTTCGGGGAGAGCGCGACGATCTCATACGAGAAATGGGCGCTCGCCTCCGCTTCCTTCTCGAATCCGAGGACGCGCAACCCCTCCTTGACCACTTTCTGCGTATAGGACTGCCTCACGTCGATGACGTTGATCGCGCGGGCCGCCCGCCCGAATCGAGGGGCGCCGGACTGCCCGGTCCCGTGCGCGGTACGCCAGACCGGGTGGCGGCGCACGGCGTCCGGGATCTCGTCCGCCGTGACCGAGCCGGAGTTCCAATTCGGCTCGAACCGCTCGTAGTCGAAGTCGGTGCCGAGCAGGCCGAGCTTCCAGAGCTGGTAGGCGATGTCCTTGGCCGTGTAGGTCACGGTGCCGTTGGACCGGACGAGGATCTTGTCGGGCTCCTCGAGGCCGGCGAACTCGGCGGATTCGGAGAGGCGGAGGACCCAGCACCCCGCGTGGTTGCCTTCCGTCTCGAGAATGACGGCGCCGGCGCTCTTCAACCTTTCGAAGGCCCGAGCCCAGAAGTTCCTCCGCAGGATGTCGCTCTCGCGCGGGAGCAGGTCGTAGACGATGCCGATCCGCCCCATCGTGGCGAGGTGCGCCGAGGAGATCGCCTCGGCGACGGCGGCCGCGATGGCCGCGGTCTCGTTGTTGTCTTCCTCGATGGCGTGGAGAACCTCGCCCCTCCAGCGTTCCGTTTCGGGACGGGCCTTGTAGGTCCGTCCCACCTCGGCATAAAGGTCCCAGCAGAGATAGGCGAAGCCCTTCGGATTGGGAGCGCCTCCCGGCAGCGCGGCGGTCGCGATGACGTCCCGGATCTCCCGCTCGGAGCGGACGCCGGCGATGTGAAGGAATCCAGCCACGACGTCGGCGACCTGGACTCCCGTGTCGTCCAGGTAGTTCTGGACCTCGACCTCGTGACCGAGGAATCGCAACGCGCGGACCAGAACGTCTCCGAGCAGCGCGTTGCGCAGGTGCCCGATGTGGGCGGCCTTGTTCGGGTTGATGTTCGTGTGCTCGACGATGACCTTCCCCTCGCGCTGGAGGCTCGGCGCCGGATCCGCGAGGAGGCCCGCCGCGGCGCGCGCGCGATCGAGGAAGAAGTTGACATAGCCGCCCGCCTCGACGCGCGCCTGCCGCACGCCGGCGGGAAGCGGAACGGCGGCGGCGATCTCCGTCGCGATCGCCCGCGGCGCCTTGCGCAGCTTCTTGGCGAGATCGAAGGAGACGGGGGTGGCGAGGTCTCCCAGGGCGACGTTCGGAGGCCGCTCCAGCACGATTCGCTCGAGCGCGATTCCGTAGAGCTTCTCGACGCAGTCGCGCACGGCGCCCGTCAGTTCGCGCCGCATCCCCTCGAGTGTGTCGGAGGAACTCATGGGCGCGGCAGTATAGAGGCATTCGTTTACAATTTGGCGCATGGCGGTCCCGGTCGTCCGTTCCATCTCCATCCAGGCGAGTGCTTCCGATGCCTTCGACGCCTTCACGAGAGTCTCCGACCTGCTCTCCTGGTGGTGCGAGGGAGCGCTCGTCGGGCTGCGGCCGGGGGGGAACTGGGCGATCGGCTTCACGGATCTCCGCGGCCGGACCGAGGCCACGGTCCTCGGAAAGATCGAGGAGTTCGAGAGAGGCCGGCGGCTCGTCGTCCGCGAGATGTCGCTCGAGCCGGGCGAGGGGGAGGCGCTCTCGGGATTGAGCATGGTCCTGACCTTCGCGGATTTCGAAGACGGATGCCTTGTGACGGTCGAGCAGCTCGTTCCCGACGCCGGCCCGGCCTACGACCGCTACCGTGGGGAAGTCGGTTCGGGGTGGGAAGCGAGCCTGGCCGACTTGAAGAAGTACCTGGAGGGACCACGGAAACGGCGGGTGTTCATGGAAGAGGGACTGCCGGAAAACTGAGACTGGAGACGGGGAGACTGGGAGAGGATCCAGAGTGAGCCGCCCAGTCGCCCAGTCACCCAGTCCCCCAGTCATCGGGTTACGCGCGAGCAGCAACTAGAATGAGACTGATGGTGGCGGAAAGCGGCATCTGCCCGGAGTGCGCCGGCACGGGGTGGATCCTCGAGTCGTCAGACGGACGCAAGCAGGCGCGCCCCTGCACGTGCCGGGCGGCGGCGCTGCGGCGCGAGAAGCTCGAAGCCGCCGGCATCCCGGAGCGTTACCGCAACTGCACACTCCAGGAATTCTCCGACACAACGGCCACTCTGACGGTCGCGAAGGAGAAGGCCCGCGAGTTCGTGGATTGTTATCCCGCAGTGGACTCCGGTCTCCTGCTGGTGGGTCCCTCCGGCCGGGGCAAGACTCACCTCGCCTGCGCGATTCTCTCGGAGCTCATCCTGACGAAGGGAGCGCGGGGGCTGTACGCCGACTTCTCGGACCTCCTGATCCGCATCCAGACGACGTTTCGCGCCGACGCGGATTCGTCGAAGGAATCCCTCCTGACGCCGTTCGCCGAGACGGAGCTTCTCGTCCTGGACGAGCTCGGAGCGTCGAAGCCGCACGCCTGGGTGCTCGACGTCCTCTACAACGTGCTCAACACCCGGTACAACCGGAAGAAGATCACCATCGCGACGTCGAACTTCGAAGATGAGATCGATCCCTCCTCGGGCGAGAAGGAGAGACTCGAGGACCGGATCGGCTATCGCCTTCGCAGCCGGCTCTACGAAATGTGCCTCGTCGTGCCGTTGCGCGGCGGCGACTTCCGCAAGGACGTTCTCGTGCCCCGGATCCGGTCCCGGTTTTGAGAGTTCCCCTGGACCGCCCGGGCGCGCTCCTCGCCGCGCTCCTCGTCTTCGGCTCCGGCTGCGCCGGCGTCTCGTCCTCTCCGACCGCGCCGGCCGGAAGCGCGGCGGCACCGGGGGCCGCCCCGGTCCCGGCGCCGACACCCGTTGCGAAGCGCGGCGGGCCTCCCTCTTCCACCGTTCCCGTTCCCACCGCCGCGGCTCCCTCCGGGACGCTCCTGCGCATCGGCGTCAAGAGCGATCTGGCTGAATTCGTCTATGGCCCGCCGGGGCAGCGCTGGATCGTCGCCTCCGCGGGGCGTGCCGAGATCCTGCGAGGGACGATGCGCTTCCGGCCCGAAGGGGCTGCGGCCGGTGGCTTCGAGGTGCAGGCGGGAGCGTTCTCGATGGAGGCTCCGGCGCGGGAGCGCGAGGAGCGGCTCGCGGCCCGGTTCGGCGTCGCGGGGACCGTCGCGTTCTCCGCGGACCGGGGCGTGTATCGCGTGCTCCTGGGCTCGTTCCCGGATCGTCCCTCCGCGGAGGCCCTGGCGGCGAAGCTTCGGGACGCGGGCGAGGAAGCGACGGCCGTCGAGGGGAGAGCCGCGCCAGCGCCGGAGACGGCCGCATTCCTGAACGTGACGGTGGAGGACGGAGGAGTCCGGCGGCTCTCCTCGCCCGCGGACATCTACCCGGCCGACGCCGACGCGCGCATCCTGCTCGACGCGAAGCCGTATCGCGGCAGCCTGCGCGTCGCGGTCAATCCGCGCGGCCTCGCCAACGTGATCAACCGGGTGGACCTGGAGGAGTACCTGTACGGCGTCGTTCCCGCCGAAATGGGACCGAAGCGGTACGACGAGCTCGAGGCCCTGAAGGCGCAGACGGTCGCGGCGCGCACGTATGCGCTCGCGCACCGCGGGCAGTTCGAGAGCGAAGGGTACGACCTCTGCGCCACGGCGAGGTGCCAGGTCTATTCGGGGCTCTCCGCCGAAGACCCGCTCTCCAATGCCGCCGTCGAAGCGACGCGCGGACTGGTGCTCGCCTCCGGCGGCCAATTCGCCGACGCGCTCTTTACTTCGACGTGCGGAGGACGCACGGAGAACGTCGAGAACATCTTCGCCCGGCCCTCCCTGCCTTATCTCGTCTCGGTCGACTGCGGGGAGCTGGCCACTTCGACCCTGCCGGGCGCGCTTCTCGACCGCAAGAACGGCTCGAGGCGGCGGACGGGACTCGAGTGGCGCGGCCTCGTGCTCGCGCATCACGTCGCCGGCAAGCGGGCGGGCCGCGCGGCGTGGCTCGAGATGGCGCAGAAATGGGCCGGCGTGGCGTCGAAGTCCGCATCCCCATCGTCGCTCGCTCCGTCCGCGGTCTATCCCTCTCTTCTCGCGGCGTTCGGCCTCACCCCCGCCCGGGCACTCCACCTGGCGCCCCGCGAGGAGGTGTACTTCAATGAGTCGCCATCTGTGGCCGGCCATCTCTCCGGACCGGCCCGGGAGGCGTACGACTTCTCCTTCGGTTCCGGTTCGCGGCCGGCGAGACTCTTCCGCCGCCCGATCGGAACCTGACCGAGGAGGAGTACGCGGGGCTGCTCTTCTCCGCCGCGCTCCGGGAAGCGGGCGTGACGGAGGGGACCGGGAAGTTTCTCAGGCGGGAAGCGTCGAACCTGTGGGTGAAGACGACGGAAGGGCGGATGGGACTCCCCGTGGACCCGGAGCTGCCGCTTGCCCGGCGCTCCGGCGACAGCTACCTTCCGGCCGCCTCGCTCACGTTGCGGCCCGGCGACCGGCTGCGATGGTGGAAGAGGGGGACCCAGATCCTCGCGCTCTGGGTGGAAGTCGAGGTCGCCGCGCCTTCTTTCGAGCGCGAGTCGTCCTGGACGGAGTGGGTGCGCCGCGTCTCGGGCAAAGAGCTGGCGCGGCGGATGGCGGCGCGGGTCGCGGGGACGGAGGTGCGCGAGATCGCCATCCTCCAGAGGAGCGCCGCGGGACGGGTTGTCGAGATCCGCGTGACGACCGACGCCGCGGAAATCGTCCTGCGCCGGTTCGATCTGCGGCAGGCGCTGGAGCTGCCCGAGATGCTCTTCACGGTTGCGAAGGTGCGCGGGACACAGGGAGAGCCGGAGTTTCTCTTCCTGGGGCGGGGGTGGGGCCACGGCGTCGGCCTCTGCCAGAACGGCGCCTATGGGATGGCGCTCGCCGGCGCCTCCTACGACGAGATCCTGCGCCACTATTACACCGGGATCGAGATCGTAACGGTTCAGGTCCGTGGCTTCGGATCCGGCCACCGCCGCGACCGCAGCCGTCCGGTGACCGAAAGGCCAAAGGTCTGAAGTCGAATATCCGGATCTTGGACCTTGGACCCTGATTCTCCGAGCGCTCGCGATAAGATATTTCTCATGAGCTCAGCGGTATCGGCCGAAAGAGAAGCGATCCTCCAGACGGTTCGGGAATTCACGCAGGCGGAGATCCGACCACATGTGCTGGAGTGGGACGAGAAGCAGGAGTTCCCGAGGGCTGTGTTCCACAAGCTCGGGGAGCTCGGCCTGCTCGGGACGATTTTTCCGGAGGAGTACGGAGGCTCGGGTCTTTCCACCGCCGATTACGCGGCAATCGTGGAGGAGTTCGCGAGCGTGGACGGCTCGGTGGCACTGGCCCTGGCGGCCCATACCTCCCTCGGCTCGAGCCACATCTTCCGGTTCGGCAACGAGGCGCAGCGCCGACGCTACATGCCCCGGCTCACGTCGGGCGAATGGCTGGCGGCGTGGGGCCTGACCGAGGCCGAGGCGGGCTCCGATTCGGGTGGCACCAAGTCCACGGCGGTCCGCGACGGCGCGGGGTGGGTCTTGAACGGCTCGAAGAACTTCATCACCAACGCGTCCGTCGGCGGCGTGGCCGTCCTCATGGCCGTGACCGATTCCGCCAAGGGGCACAACGGGATCTCGGCCTTCATCGTCGAGCTGGACAACCCGGGCATCCGCGTGGGGAAGAAGGAGAACAAGCTCGGCATGCGGGCCTCCGACACCTGCACGCTCGTCATGGAGGATTGCCGGATTCCGGCGGAGAACCTGCTCGGCGCCGAGGGGGAGGGATTCTCCAACTCGATGAAGATCCTGGACGCCGGCCGGATCTCGATCGCGGCCCTCTCCGTGGGGATCGCGCGCGGCGCGTACGAGGCGGCGCTGCGCTATTCGAAGCAGCGCCGGCAATTCGGCCGCGCGATCAGCGAGTTCGAGGCGATCCGCTTCTACCTGGCCGAGATGGCGACCGACATCGACGCGGCCGGCTCCTGACCGAGCGCGCGGCGCAGGCCAAGGACCGGGGGGAGGACCACACGGCGCTTCGCGGCGCAGGCGAAGTTCTTCGCCTCCGAGATCGCGGTCCGGGCGACCGACCGCGCGATCCAGATCCACGGCGGCTACGGCTTCATCAAGGACTTCCCGGTCGAGAAGTTCTACCGCGATGTCAAGCTGTGCACGATCGGCGAAGGCACGACGGAGATCCAGAAGCTGGTCATCGCCAAGAGCCTTCTCGCCGGATCCTGAGCTTGGCGAAACGCGGTGATCGCAGATCACCTCTCATCTGATGTCACCCGCGAAGACTGGCTTTTCCCCTGCTGATGACCTTGCCGGACACCGGACGCCTCTCGTCGAGGGCGTCCTGGCGCGCCGGCCGCGGGAGATCGGCCAGGCGATCACGGCCGTCGAGAACGAGGGCGGATCGGCCGACCTGCTCCGGACCCTCTTCCCCAGCACCGGGAGGGCTCGAATCATCGGAATCACTGGCCCGCCGGGCGCCGGGAAGTCCACGCTCGTCCAGCGCCTGGCTCAGGCGCTCCGGCGGCGGGGGAGGACCGTCGGCGTCGTCGCCGTGGACCCGTCCTCCCCTTTCACCGGCGGGGCGATCCTGGGAGACCGGATCCGGATGGCGGAGATCTACACGGACCCCGGCGTCTTCATCCGCTCGATGGCCACCCGCGGCGCGCTCGGGGGGCTCGCCCGCGCCACCTCCGACGCCGTGGACGTGCTCGACGCGGCGGATTACGACGTCGTCCTGATCGAGACGGTCGGTGTGGGGCAGGACGAGGTGGACATCGTCAAGGCCGCGGAGACCGTCGCGGTCGTCCTCGTGCCGGGGCTGGGCGACGATATCCAGGCCATCAAGGCGGGCATCCTCGAGATCGCCGACGTCTTCGTCGTCAACAAGGCCGACCGGGACGGGGCCGACCGCGCCGCCGCCGAGCTCGCGATGATGCTCGATCTTTCCGCCCCGAAGGGGTGGCGGCCGCCGATCGTCCGAACCGTCGCCCCCGCCAACACGGGAGTCGAGGACACGCTCGCGGCGCTCGAGGCCCACGGGACGCACCTCTCGACGAGCGGCGAGGGGAGCGAACGGCGGCAGCGCCGCGTGCGCGCCCGGCTGCTCGCGCTCCTGAACGAGCGATTCCGCGCCTCGATCCAGACTCGCGAGAGCCAGCCGGGGGGCCTCGAGGAAGCCATCGGGCGCGTCTCGCAACGGCTCGAGGACCCGTACTCCGCAGCCGATTCCCTGTTCGCCGATGTGATCCGGATGGAGAACGCCGAGCCCCGGCGCCCATGACCGCCTACAAGATCGATCACATCGGCATCGCGGTCGTCTCGATCGACGACGCGCTCGCCGTCTACCGCGCCCTCGGTCTCGAGGAGAAGCACCGTGAGGAGGTCCCGGCGCAGAAGGTCGTGACCGCGTTCCTGCCCGCCGGCGAAGGGCGGATCGAGCTGCTGGAGCCGACGTCGGAAGACTCTCCTGTGGCGAAGTTCCTCAAGAAGCGGGGCCCCGGGATTCACCACATCTGTTTCGCGGTGCGCGACATCGACGCGACCGTCACGGACCTCCAGCAGCGGGGATTCCGTCTCATCCATTCGCGGCCGGCGCCGGGGGCGGACGGAAAGCGGATCGTCTTCCTCCATCCCGACGCGGGCAACGGCGTTCTCATCGAGCTCTCCGAGGACGCGGCGAGCCGATGAAGATCGGAAGCTTCGTCCTCGTGCACCTCTCGAGTCCGCGCGAGAAGTTCTGGGGGCTGCTCGAGCATTCCGACGCCAGCGGCGTCACCGTGCGGGGGCTCGGTGTCGAGGGATTCGAGGAGTGGCTGCGCGAGATCGTGCGCGAGAAATCTCCCACCTTCTCGCCGTCGACCGTCTACTTCCCCCTCCACCGCGTGGAGAGAATGTCGCTGGACGAGACGATCGGGGAAGCCGTCTCGCTCGCCGAGCGCTTTCGTCGCGCCGTCGGCAAAGACCCCCGAAACTACCTGGAGACGCCCGAGGGGTGAGGTCTCAGGTTCAGGGTCCCGGAGCCGACCGGATCCTGGGCCTTCGACATTCGACCTTGGACTGCGGCGCCGCAGCGCCGCTCTAGCATCGCAGGTAGTCGGGAGTCCAGTTCTTGATCCGGCGTTTGATCTCGTCCCGGTTCACAATGTTGTTGGTCAGGACCTCGCGCATCAGGTCTGGCATCTCCGCGTCGCTGGCGAAGCGCAGCGCGACGAACTGATCGCGCGTCAGGTCGCCGATCCGGCCCTTGAGGTCGGCCGGGAGGATCTCCTTGAGGCGCAGGCGCATCTCGAGACGGATGATCCGGTCCTGGACCGTCAGCGCGAAGATCCGGGCGTAGAAGAAGAGTCCCAGGAGCGCGAGCGCGACGGCGAGCTCGAGCAGCGCCTCCCACGACCACCGCCGGACCAGCGCGACGAGCCTCCAGATGAAGTTGATGGCCAGGATGCCGAAGGTCCCGAAGTGGTAGAGGGGCACCATCCTTCGGTGATTCGCGAAGTTCTGCGGCTGTCGTTCCGCCATGGCGTCCTCCTGCAAGTCAAGAATCGAGAGCGAGAGTCTACCCTCAGCCTTTCGGCTCTCGACTCCGCGCTCTTGACTGTCTTACAGAATGACGTTCCTGAGGAAGTAGTCGGCGACGCCGATGGTTCCGTTGACGAGCTGGCGCGCGCTCTCCGGGGTCATCTCGAAGGAGCCCGCCGCTTCCCCACCGGGGGTCGTCAGGACGATCTCGACGACCGTCGCCTTCCCCTTGTCCTGCAGGTCCGTGAGGGCTCGCGCGGAGGCGGACAGCATGTTGAAGACGGCCTCCTCCGAGTTCGTGGTCGCCAGCAGGCGCAGCCGGCCGCGGTAGGTCGTGAGGCGATACTGCGTGATCGCCGCGCCGTCCAGCACCTTCCGGAACGCGAGCTCCACGGCGGGCTCGGGGACCTGCCAGGACGTCCCCGCCGTTCCCGTATCGGCTCCGCCCGACTTGGCGTGCGGCGCTCCGAGCTTCGTCTTGCGCTGCCGGAGCATCTCCTGAAGGCTGTAGGTCGGAGGAGGCTTCAGGACCGGGAGCTTGATCTCCTTGTCCTCTCCCGGAACGATCGCGATGACGTTTCCGGGGTTTTCCTTGTTGTACTGCTCCGTTCCGGGAATGTCGATCGAATCGAGGTCGAGCTGCGTGACGGTCCCGTTGGGGAGCGTGATGATCGCCTTGGTTCCCTTCACCTCGTACATGGAGCGGGCGAAGATGATCGAGCCGTCCTTCAACTTGATGTTGTAGGCGTAGCGCGACAGACGCGGAGAAGACCAGACCCACGAGGAGGAGAGCGGTTCGCTTCATGGAAGATCCTTTTCTGCTGGTTTGACAGCGCCGGGCCGGGCTCACATGATACCACCCCGATGCTCATCGTCATGGATTCGCGCGCGTCCGCCGAGGACGTCCGCCGCGTCGTCGAGACCGTCGAGGGCCTGGGGCTGCAGGCGCACGCAATCCCCGGCGCCCAGCGCACGGCCATCGGCGTCACCGGCAATCGCGGCTCCGTCGAGACCGGCGCGTTCGAGAACCTGCCCGGGGTCGCGGAGGTCATTCCGGTCTCCGCGCCGTACAAGCTCGTCTCGCGGGAGGCCAAGCGGGAGAACACCGTCGTTTCGGTCGGCGGTGTTCCCGTCGGCGGGCCTGCCGTCGTCGTCGTCGCCGGTCCCTGCGCCGTCGAGTCGGAAGCCCAGGCCCTGGAGGTCGGCCATGCGGTCCGCAAGGCAGGCGCGACGCTCTACCGCGGAGGCGCCTTCAAGCCGCGCACGTCGCCCTACTCCTTCCAGGGTCTCGGAGAAGCAGGGTTGAGGATCCTGGCGACGGTCCGCGCGGAAACGGGTCTGCCGATCGTGACCGAAGTGCTCGACACGGAGACCGTCGAGCTCGTCGCGGAGTACGCCGACTGCCTCCAGGTGGGCGCCCGCAACATGCAGAACTTCTCGCTCTTGAAGAAGCTCGGCAAGACGCGAAAGCCCGTGTTGCTCAAGCGCGGCATGTCCGCGACGCTCGAGGAGCTCCTCCTCTCGGCTGAATACCTGCTCGCGGAGGGGAACTACGAGGTCATTCTGTGCGAGCGCGGCGTGCGGACCTTCTCCGACCACACGCGCAACACCCTCGATCTCTCGGCCGTTCCCTACGTGCAGCGGATCTCGCACCTGCCGATCGTCGTCGATCCCTCCCACGGCACCGGCAAGCGGCAGAAAGTGCTTCCCCTCTCCCGCGCGGCCGTCGCCGTCGGCGCAGACGGCCTTCTGATCGAAGTCCATCCCCATCCCGAGGCCGCGCTCTCCGACGGCCCGCAGGCCCTCCTCCCGGAGATGTTCGCGGACCTGATGCGCCAGGTGACGCTCCTCGCTCCCGTCGTGGGCCGACGGATCTAGACCGTGCAGAGCCAGCGCGCGGGCCTTCTCGTCCTCGAGGACGGCACGGCGTATCACGGCCTGGCCGTCGGGGCCGGAGGGACGTCGTTCGGAGAGATCGTCTTCAACACCGCGATGAGCGGATACCAAGAGGTCCTGACCGACCCGTCGTACGCGGGACAGATCGTGGTGATGACCGCGGCCCACATCGGCAACTACGGCGTGCGCCGGGACGAGGCGGAGTCCGAGAAGGTGCACGTGGCGGGTTTCGTGGCGAGGGACTTCCCCGGGCGCTGGAGCGGCGCGGGGGGAGAGGAGAGTCTCGCCGCGTATCTCGAGGAGGCGGGCGTGATCGGGCTCCACGGCCTCGACACGCGCTCCCTGGTGCGGCACATCCGGACCCAGGGGGCGATGCGTGCCGGACTCTCGACGGAGAGGACCGACCCCGAGAAGCTCCTCCGGTTCGTGCTCGACTCGCCTCCGATGATCGGCAGCGATCTCGCGCTCGCCGTCTCTCCCTCGGCGTCCTCCGTCTTCGCCGCCGACAACGAACGCTTCCACGTCGCGGCGATCGATTACGGGATGAAGCGCAACATCGTCCGGCTCTTGAACGCCGCCGGCTGCCGCGTGACGGTCTTTCCGGCGACCGCGCCGGCCGCGACGATTCTCGGCGCAGGGCCCGATGGCGTGTTCCTGTCCAACGGGCCAGGCGATCCCGCGGCGCTGGGAGAGCAGATCCGCACGATCGAGGCGCTCATCGGGAAGAAGCCGATCTTCGGGATCTGCCTCGGGCATCAGCTTCTCGGGCTCGCGCTCGGAGGGAAGACCTTCAAGCTGAAGTTCGGCCACCGCGGAGCAAACCATCCCGTGGCGGACTTGCGGTCGACGGCGGTCGCGATCACGTCGCAGAACCATGGGTTCGCCGTGGACGCGTCCACGCTCCCGTCGGACGTCGAGCCCACACACCGGAACCTGAACGACGGCACGCTCGAGGGGTTCCGCCACCGCACTCTTCCGATTCTGGCGGCGCAGTTCCATCCCGAAGCCTCGCCCGGGCCCCACGACGCCAACGTGCTGTTCGACACGTTCATCGAAGCGATGGAGCAGAGTCGGGACTCGGGACTCGGGACTCGGGAATCGAGTCGGGAGTGAGGCCTTCGTCCGTGTCCCGCCTCCCGCCTCCCGCCTCCCGGCTCCGGGAGCTCTGAATGCCGTTCTCCCTCGAGATGGCGCTGGGCTACCTGCGGTCGCGCCCTTCGCGCCTGGTTTCGTCCGTCTCGCTCCTCTCGATCGGCGGGATCGCGCTCGGCGTCGCCGCGCTCGTCGTCGCGATGGGCCTGCTCTCCGGCTACCGGTCGGAGATCCAGGGGAAGCTGATCGGCGCCAATGCCGAGGTCGTGGTCTTCCCCCTGTCGCTCGCTTCGGGCGCCTATCCCGACACCCGGTCGCTCCAGGAGCGTCTGGCGCGGATCCCGCGGGTCAAGGCGATCGCGGCGGTGATCTACCAGGCGGGCGTGGCGTCCTCCGCGGCGACCCCCGACGGAACGGACGCCGTGTTGAAGGGGGTGGACCCCGGGCCGGAGAGGGCTGTCTCTCAGATGGACGCCTACCTGCCGGATGCGCAAAGCGTGCTCACGACAGGCTCTCCCGGACAGCCGCCGACCGTGGCGATCGGCGTGGAGCTGGCGAGGCGCCTGGACGCGCACGAGGGGGACACGATCGCGCTCTCCGTGCCCGACCGCGCCACCGGCGCCGTGCGGTTCGCGCCGCGGACCGGACGCTTCCGCGTCGGGCGCATCTTCAAGACGAACTTCGCCGAGTACGACGCGGAATGGGTCTTCCTGCACCGCGAGGCTTTGAGAACCCTCTGCCGCCTGGAAGCCGAGGCGGACGTCGTCGAGGTCAGGCTCGACACGATCCGCGACACCGAGAGCGCCGCGCGGGCGATCGAGAAGGCGGCGGGGCCGGGATTCTCCGTGACCGACTGGAGGCGGATGAACAGCGGACTCTTCTCCGCGCTCGCAATCCAGCAGACGACCCTCTTTCTCGTCATCGGACTGATCGTCGCCGTCTCGACGTTCAACGTCGTCTCGACGCTCGTCATGACGGTGCAGGAGAAGAAGCGCGACATCGGCGTGCTCTCGGCGCTGGGAGCCGAGCCGCGATTCTTCTCGCGCGTCTTCCTGATGCTCGGCGCGCTCCTGGGAGGCACGGGTGTCGCCGCCGGGATCGCGTTCGGCTGGCTGATCTGCCGGGCCGCAACGGTCTTCCGCCTGCTCTCGTTCCCTCCGGGCGTGGCGGAGATCTACTTCGTCTCCTTCATCCCGTTTCTCGTGCGCGCAATCGACCTCGCCGCGATCGTCGGTTTCTCGGCGCTCGCGATCCTCCTCGCGTCCTGGGTCCCGGCCCGCCGGGCCTCCCGCATCAACATCGCCGAAGCCCTCCGCTACGAATAGAAGGGCGGTCCGGCCGGTGTCGCCGGCGCGGCGTCCTCCGGGCGAGCTATAATCGCGTCTCTGTTTTTCATTCCTTCAAGGGGGTATCCGATGCTCAGATTCAAGACGAGAATCCTTCTCGCTTCGTCCGCGCTCTGCCTCGCCGCCGGTCTTGCTTCGGCGCAGGTCTGTTCCGAGTGGCTCTGGTCGAACCCGTTGCCCCAGGGGAACCGGCTGAACGGGATCGCCTACGGGAGCGGCGTCTTCGTCGCCGTCGGGAGCTCGGGAGTCGTCCTGACGAGCACGGACGGATCCGCGTGGACGCCGCGCTTTCCCGACACGAGGTCGGATCTCTACGACGTGGCGTGGAACGGCAAGGTGTTCGTGGCGGTCGGCGCGGGCGGGAACGCCTTCACGAGCTCGGACGGCGTGTTCTGGTCGGCGCGTCCGACCGGTTCGGCCGCGACGCTCACCCGCCTCGTGTGGAACGGCAACACCCTCACCGCCGTCGGGACGTCCGGCGCGATCCTGACGAGCGCCGACGGCTCGTCCTGGACGCCGCGCTCTTCCGGCACGGACCAGTCGCTGCGCGACATCGCGTGGAGCGGGTCCCGGTTCGTCGCCGTGGGAGACCTCGGGACGATCCTCGCCAGCTCCGACGGCGCGGGGTGGGCGCGCAGCTCCTTCGACACGCGCGACGGCCTTCTGTCGGTCGCCTGGAATGGATCGCAGTTCGTCGTCGGCAGCGCCGGCTTCCTGACCGCCTCGGTCCTTCACGGCACGGACGGCATGAACTGGACGAGCGACTACCTGGGGCTCGCCGTCCCGATGCAGCGCCTGGCCTGGACGTCGCGCGGCTTTCTCGGCGTTGGCGCCTACGGGAACGTCTTCTCCAGCGCCGACGGCCAGATCTGGGTCAATAGCCTCGCGCCGACGAGCTCCGACCTGCTCGGCCTCGCGACGGATGGGAAGACGGTCGTCGCCATCGGCGCGAAGGGCACGATCCTCACGACCACGGACGGCGCCGCCTGGACCGCCCGCACGTTGGGGAATCGCAACCCGCTCTCGAAGGTGGCCTGGGATGGGACGCAATACGTCGCGGTGGGCGGCTTCGGAGCGGTCCTCACGAGTCCCGACGCGGCCATGTGGACGAGCCAGACGCCGATCTTCGACCGCTGGCTCCTGGGCGTCGCGACCAACGGGAAACGGTGGGTCGCGGTCGGAGAGCAGAACGCCGTCTTCTCGAGCAGGAACGGAATCGCGTGGACGCGGCAGACGCCGGTGAAGTCCGTCGTCCTTCATGACGTCCTCTGGGACGGGGCGCGGTTCGTGGCGGTCGGCAGCGACGGCGCGGTGCTGTCGAGCCCCGACGGCGACACATGGACCGATCAGCCGCCGCTCTACTACACGTTGAACGCGATCGCCTGGAACGGGTCGCAGTACGTGGGAGTCGGGGGAGAATCGGCGCGGATCATCTTCTCGAGCCCGGATCTGAGCGTCTGGACCCTCCGTTTTTCTCAGACCGGCGGCAGCCTGAAGGACATCGTCTGGAACGGCACGGAGTTCGTCGCCGTCGGGGACAGCGGCGTTTCGCTCGCGAGCTCCGACGGGCTCTCGTGGCGGCAGGGGGACACGGGCACGCCGCAAACGCTCTACGGCGTCGCGTGGAACGGCTCTCAATTCATCGCGGTCGGAACGGGCGGCGCCCGCGTCGAGAGCGTGGATAACCTGCGGTGGTCGGCGGTCGATACCAGCACGTCCAACGACCTCTACAGCGTGCGATGGTCCGGCGGACGGCTCCTGGCGCTCGGAAAGTCGGGCACGATCCTGCGCGATTCCTGCGGCTCGCAGCGCGAGGCCGTCTCTCCGGAATCGGATCATCCCGGCCGCGTTCCCCGCACCGTGAAGCATTAAGTCCGTTCTTCGAAATTGAGCGGGAGACTGGGAGGAGAAATCTCCCAGTCTCCCAGTCTCCAGGTCTCCCAGTCGTTCCCGTTGATCGCCGGCAGCCGAACGAGCGACGCTCTCGCTTAAGATGCACCGGCGTGCCCAGAAGAAACGACATTCACTCGATCCTCGTGATCGGATCGGGCCCGATCGTCATCGGCCAGGCCTGCGAGTTTGACTACTCGGGCACGCAGGCGGTGCGCGCGCTCAAGCGCGAGGGCTTCCGTGTCGTGCTCGTCAACTCCAATCCGGCCACGATCATGACCGACCCGGAGCTCGCCGACGCCACCTACGTCGAGCCGCTGACTCCGGAATTCCTGGAGAAGATCATCGAGAAGGAGCGGCCGGACGCGATCCTGCCGACCGTCGGGGGCCAGACCGGCTTGAACCTCGCCCTCGCGCTCGCGGACCGCGGGATCCTGGACAAATGGAGCGTCCGGTTGATCGGCGCCAACGAGCACGCCGATGCGCCTGGCCGAGGACCGGGAGCTCTTCAAGGAGGCGATGCTCGAGATCGGCGCCGAGGTCCCTCGCTCGGGACGCGCCCGCTCGCTCGAGGAGGCGCGGGAGATCGTCGCGGGAGATCGGCCTTCCGTGGTCGTGCGCCCTTCCTTCACGCTGGGCGGCTCGGGCGGAGGCGCCGCGCGGACCGGCGGAGGAGTTCGCGAGCGTCGTCACGCACGGCCTCTCCGAGTCGCCGGCCCACGAGGTCCTGATCGAAGAGTCGGTCGAGGGCTGGAAGGAGTTCGAGCTCGAGGTGATGCGCGACCGCGCGGACAACGTGATCATCATCTGCTCGATCGAGAACTTCGACGCCATGGGCGTGCACACCGGCGACTCGATCACCGTCGCGCCGCAGATGACGCTCTCCGACCGGCAGTACCAGGCGATGCGCGACGAGGCGAAGGCCGTCATCCGCAAGGTCGGCGTCGACACGGGCGGATCCAACATCCAGTTCGCCGTCGATCCGCAGACGGGGCGGCGAGTCGTCATCGAGATGAACCCGCGCGTGTCGCGCTCCTCGGCGCTCGCCTCGAAGGCGACCGGCTTTCCCGATCGCCAAGATCGCGGCGCTGCTCGCGGTCGGCTATCGCCTCGACGAGATCCCCAACGACATCACGAAGAAGACGCCGGCCTGCTTCGAGCCGTCGCTCGACTACGTGGTCGTCAAGATCCCGCGCTGGACGTTCGAGAAGTTCCCGAGGCGCCGACCCCCGCCTGACCATCCAGATGAAGTCGGTCGGCGAAGCGATGGCCATCGGCCGCACGTTCGCCGAGGCGCTCGGCAAGGCGATCCGTTCGCTCGAGATCGGCCGCGACGGCCTGGACGACGGCGGCGAGCCGCTCCCGCGCGAGGAGCTTGCTCGGCGAGCTCGACGTCCCCGACCTGGGAGCGATCTTCCATCTGCGCCGCGCGTTCGTCGCCGGGATGACCATCGAGGAGATCGCCGGCGACACGCGATCGATCCGTGGTTCCTCGACGCGATCGCGAGGATGGTCGGCGAGGAGCGGGCTTTGCCGGCAAGCGACTCGCGGATCTCTCGCGCGACGACCTGTGGCGACGCGAAGCGACTCGGCCTCTCCGACCGCTCTATCGCCCGCGCGCTCGGCGTGCCGACGAGGCGGCGCGTCGCGGGCGCGCCGCCGCGCGCTCGGCGTCGTCCCGGTCTTCAAGACGATCGACACGTGCGCGGCGGAGTTCGAGGCGCGAGACGCCGTACTTCTACTCGACCTACGAGGACGAGAACGAGTCGGTGCCGCACGGCGCGCAAGAAGATCGTGATCCTCGGCGGCGGGCCCAACCGGATCGGGCAGGGAATCGAGTTCGATTACTGCTGCGTCCACGCCTGCTACGCGCTCTCCGAGGCGGGCTACGAGACGGTGATGATCAACTGCAACCCGGAGACGGTCTCGACCGACTACGACACCTCCGACCGCCTCTACTTCGAGCCGCTGACCTTCGAGGACGTCTCGGCCGTGCTCGACAACGAGAGGCCCGACGGCGTGCTCGTCCAGTTCGGCGGCCAGACCCCGCTGAAGCTCGCCCGGCCGCTGGAGGCCGCGGGCTATCCGATCTTCGGCACCTCGCCCGAATCCATCGACCTCGCGGAGGACCGCGGCCGGTTCGGCAAGCTCCTCGGCGAGCTCGGCCTGCGCGCCCCCGAGCACGCGGAGGCGCGGACCGAGGAGGAAGCCCTCGCCGCGGCTCGGCGCATCGGTTATCCGCTGATGGTGCGTCCGTCCTACGTCCTGGGGGGCCGCGCGATGGCGGTCGTGTTCGACGACGCAGCATCTCTCTCCTACATGACGCAGGCGCTCGAGAGCTCGCCGGAGCACCCCGTCCTGATCGACCGGTTCCTGGACGACGCCTTCGAGTACGACGTCGACGCGCTCTCCGACGGGACGGACACCTGGATCGGCGGCATCCAGCAGCACATCGAGGAGGCGGGCATCCACTCGGGCGATTCCTTCTCGGTCCTGCCGGCCTGGAAGGTCACGCCGGACGCAGCTCGCCGAGATCCGGGACGCGACGCGCCGGCTGGCCAGGGCGCTCTCGGTGCGCGGCCTCGTGAACATCCAGTTCGCCACCAGCAGGGAGACGCCTCTACGTCCTGGAGGTCAATCCCCGCGCGTCCCGGACCGTTCCCTTCGTGTCGAAGGCGATCGGAGTCCCGATGGCGCGGGCCGCGGCGCTTCTCGCGGTCGGGCCAGCCGCTCGCCTCGCTCGGTCTGCCGCCCGAGCGCGATCCGGTCGATTTCTTCATCAAGGCGCCGGTCTTTCCCTTCAAGAAGTTCCCGGGCGAGGACAGCCTGCTCGGGCCCGAGATGAAGTCGACGGGCGAGGTGATGGCGATCTCCCCGCGGTTCGGCGACGCCTTCGCGAAGGCCTGCGAGGCCATCGGGATCCGGCTGCCGGTCGGGGGCGGGCGTTTCTGACGGTCAATCCGTATGACAAGAAGAGCGTGATTCCGATCGCGCGGGAGCTCGTCGACCTCAACTTCGCGCTGTGCGCGACGGAAGGAACGCGCGAGGCGCTCGCGGAGGCGGGGATCGCCGGCGGAGCAGGTGTTCAAGGTCAACGAGGGGAATCCCAACGCGGTCGAGTGGATGGAAGCGGGGAAGATCCAGCTCGTCATCAACACGCCGCTCGGCGGCCAGTCCCACTACGACGAGGCCGCGATCCGGGCCGCGGCCCTGCGCCTCCCAGATCCCCTGCTTGACGACGCTCTCCGCCTCCGCCGCCGCCGTCGAGGCGATCCGCGCGCGCCAGGAAGGGCGAACGGGGATCGCTTCCCTTCAGGAGTACCACCGGGGATGAGGGAAGAATCGGGTCATCGGGTCATCGGATGATCGGATCATCAGTAATTCGGGGCAAATGAACCGATGGGCCGATGAACCGATGAACCGATCCCCCGGGACGGGGGCGCGGGCCCTCCTCTTTCTCCTGGCGGTCGGCGGGTCGGGGCTGCTCTTCCTGGTCGCATTCGCGCCGGCGGCTCCGGACCGGCTTCCCGTCCTGGTGATCGCCGTCCTGCTGGCGCTCGCGGGCGCCTGGAGGCCGGAGCGGGCCATCGCGGCGTTCGCGTTTCTCGTTCCGTGTACCGGGCTGCTCACGCGGCTCTCCGGCGGCACCGACCCGGCCGCGTGGCCGGCGCTTCTCTTCGGAGGGCTCGCCGTGGGGTGGTGCTTCCGTTTCATCTACGACTTCGACAGCGCGCCCGAGCCCTCGCCGGTCGATCCTTCCCTTCGCGCCCTTCTTCTTCTCTGGGTTCTCGCGACGGTTCTCGCCGTGGCGAGAGCCTCGACGCTCTGGGCCGCTCTGCGCGGACTGGCGGGGCGCGCCGTCAACGGGGATGGACTGCAGGAAACGGAGGCCATCCGCGAGAGCCTCCTCGCTTTCTCGGCGGTCGGGGCCGGCGCGTTTTTCTTCCTTCTGCTGAGGCGGCAGGGCCCCTCCGGCCGTTCGAAGGCCCTGCGCGCCGCTCTCCTGGGCGTTTGCGCGTCGGCGCTCGCCGCCGGTTTCCAGGGGCTCGGCCTGCTGCCGCCGGAGACGAGGCCCTATTGGAAGCTGACGGGGAGAATCTCCGGCGCGGCCGCGGATCCGAATTCGCTCGGCCTCCTCTGCGCGCTGGCCCTGGTTGGCGTTGTGGCCGGGTTGTTTCGGCCGGCGGCTCGAGGCCGCTTTGCGCCAGCCGCGGCGGTCCTCCTGCTCGCCGGCCTTCTGCTTTCCGGGTCGCGCGCCGGCTTCCTCCTGCTCCTGCTCGGTGTGCTGGTTCTCCTCTTCGCGGGCGGACTTCCGGCGCGCGCGCGCCTCGCGAGCGTGGCCCTGCTGGCGATCGCGGCCCTCGGTGTGGTTCTCCTGCTCCTGCGGGGATCCGCCGGGACGCTCCTGAATCGCCTCGCGCAGAGCTTCGACTCCAGGCTCCCGATGGCCTACCGTGTATCGCAGCGGCCGCTCCTCTGGCGGGCCGCCGGGCGCCTGTTCCTTCGCCATCCCGTGGAGGGGGGCGGCATGGGAGTCTTCGCCTGGGAGTTCCCGGATCTCATGAAGGAAGAGAACCGCCGCTTTCTCATGCGCGACAACCCGGGGAGCGGCTACGTCCAGGCCCTCGCGGAGACGGGCGCGGCCGGATTCCTGATGACCGCCTTCTTCGCCGTTTCGCTGGGCGCGCGGGCGCTCTCCCGGGCGCGCGAGAACGACGCTCTCGTGGCCGGGGCCGGAGCGGCCGCCGCCGCGTTCCTCGCCGCCCTCGCCGTCGGCTCGCACTGGTTCGCCGCCGACGTCTCTCTCCTGTTCTTCCTCCTGGCGTCGCTCGTAGCCGGGCCCGTTCCCGCGGGCGCCCCCGAAGGGAGGAAGACGGAATCGGCGGTTCCCTGGCTCACGAGATCTCTTTCGATCGTGGTGCTCCTGTACGCGGTCGCGGCGGGAGTCGCGTTGAGAGAGACCGCGCGCCCCGAGGAGGCCTTTCGCCACGCGCCGCGAATCGGATTTCATGCCGAGGAGCTCGGTCCGGGCGGCCCGTTTCGGTGGACGCGCCGCCGGTTCGCGCTCTGGGTGGAGCCGGGTCAGACGCGGAGGATCCTCCTCGCGCACTTCTCGCCGAGCCCGAAGCCGGCGGATCTCGACGTGACGCTCGACGGGCGCGCGGTCTTCCGGAAAACGCTCAAGGCGGGAGAGTCGGCGATTCTGCGCCTGAACGGCTCTCCGGCGCGGTCGCGGGCGTTTCTCTTTGAGGTCTCCCATGCCTTCGTCCCGCGGCGGCTCGGCCTCTCGGAGGACCGGCGCGAGCTCGCGCTGCTTTCCATCGAGCCGCGATGACCGCGCGGTAGCGCTTTTTCCGGAAGACGAATGGAGATCCAGTTTCATCCCGCCTCCGGCGGCGCGAGGGTCCGGACGCTGCGGATCGGCCGCACGGGAGAGCGGTGGCTCGCGGCGCTCGCGGTGCTCGGAGCGTTGCTCGCTGCGTCGCTCGCCTTCACGGCGCCGGTCGCCGTGGCGCGAGCCGGCCGCCGCCAGGGGCAGCGCCGATCCTCCGGAGAGGCGGGGGAGGCGAGGGCGCTGCGGGAGCAGGCCGCGCAACTGACGCGGGCGATCCGGGATCGCGCCCTCGACCGCGAGGACTCGTTGAATCGGATCGCGCTCGTCTACGGCGTCCCCGCCGCGCGTTGGCCTCTCGCGCTCGGCTCCGGACCGGAGGCGCTCACCAGCGCGGACCCGGAAACGCTCGCCGGGCAGATCGAGATCTTTCTCCGGGCGCTCGAGCGGGCCCGGTTGATCCTGGAGGAGCGCGAGAGGGGCGATCCGGACCTGGCGATCCGCTCGCCGTCCCTCTTCCCCGCGCGGCGGCTCTCTGCGAGCCATCCACCTACTTCGGGCCGCGCGTCTCACCCTGGACGGGAGAGGAGGAATTCTTTCCCGGCGTGGACATCGCTGCGCCGGAAGGCACGGCCGTGCTCGCGCCGGGAGCGGCCACGGTGATGTTCACGGGGAGGGCTCCGCGCTCGCCGACTGGCTGGTTCTGGCGGCTCGGCAACTTGATCGTGCTCTCTCACGGCGGCGGCGGTGCCACGGTCCTCGGGCATCTCTCGCGAATCGACGTGCGCCGCGGGCAGCGCGTCAAGCGCGGCCAGAAGATCGGCGTCGTCGGCTCGACCGGCTGGACGATCTCGCCGCAGCTGCACTATGAGTTCTGGCGTCCGGAGAGCGGGAGATTGCGCCCGACGGATCCGTTCTTCGCGGCGCTCGACCGCCGCCTCGGCCGCATTCCGGTCTCGCTCGAGCAGATGGAGGCAACCTCCGCCCCCGGCCCGCTCGACCCGCTCCCCGGTTTCCCGAAGCCCTAGCGGGAAGAGCTCATTTCACCAGGATCGTTGTCTCGTCCCGCTGCGCTCCCGTCGTGACGGCGATCGTGTGGCTGCCGGGGGAGAGGGGCCAATCCAGGAACTCGTCGGAGCGCGCCCGGCCGACGGCGCGGCCGTCCACCTCCCATGAGAGGGTTCGAGTCGGACCCTCCGCGGAGGCCTTGAGAGCAAGCGTCTGATAGGACGCGGGGAGCGTCGGGTCGCGCAGATAGATCGCATGGGGCGGCGGGTTGTCGATCTTGAGCGCTGCCGCGGCCATCGGTGTCCTCTCCTCCGTGCGCGCGCTCAGTAACCCCCGTTCTCTTGCCCAGGTCCGGTATTGCGCCGGCCAGAGGACCGCGGACGCTCGCCGTTGGCGCCGGTGCCACGGGCAGGGGAGTCCCGGCGCCGCCGGGAGCCACTCGGAGGCGAGGACGGGGCAGGCATCGGTCGCGGCCTGCCCCGAGAGAGCGCAGACGGACCGGCGCGCGAGCTCCGGCGGCGGCTCGGCGAGCGGCGGGTCCGAGTCGTTGGGGAAGCGGCCGAGGATCCGCTTCTCGGCGGCTTCGAGGACCGCGTGGAAGATCGGAGCGGCTCCGGTCACGCCGGAGGAGTTCTCGAGCTCCTTCCGGTCGAAGTTGCCGACCCAGACGCCGACGGTGACTTCCCGCGTGAAGCCGACGGTCCAATTGTCGTGATAGCCCTGCGAAGTGCCGGTCTTGACGGCGACGGGGAAAGGGAAGTCGAGGCTCCCGCCCGAACCGAAGATGTAGGAACGCGCGCGCGGGTCCGAGAGGATGTCCGCCACCCAGAAGGCGGAGCGCTCGGAGACGAGGCGCTCGCATCGGGCGCCGATCGCTTCCCGGACCGAGCCGTCGGCCGCCACGAACCGGCGAATCATCCTTGGCGCGAGCGTGACGCCCCCCCTCGCGAATGCCGAGTAGGCGGCCGTGAGTTCGGAAAGGCGCACCTCGGCGTCCCCCATCGTGAGCGCGTAACCGTAGTAATCCGGAGTCCGATCGAACGTCGTGAATCCGGCCCGCCGCAGGAGCGCGAGCTCCTCCGGCACCCCGATCCGGGAGAGGAGCCACACGGCCGGCACGTTCTCGGAGCCGGCGAGCGCCGCGCGGGCGCGCAGGGGGCCGCGGAACACGCCATCGTAGTTGCGCGGCGCGTAGAGAATCCCCGGCTCCGCCGTCGCGAAGTGGGCGGGGATGTCGGGGAGGATCGAGGACGGCGTGAAGCCTCGCTCGAAGGCGAGGGCGTAGGTGAAAGGCTTCAACGCCGATCCGGGCTGGCGCGGCGTGGTGACGCCGTCGATCGCGCCGCCGTGGTCTTCGTCGAAGTAGTCGCCCGAGCCCTCCCACGCCAGCCACTCGCCCGTCGCGTTCTCGAGCACCGCGACCGCGACGTTGTGCGCGCCGTGGCGCTCGAGGCCGCGCCCCTGCGCCGCGAGGATTCCCAGGATCTCCCTCTGAAGGGGAGCGTCGAGCGTGGTCACGACCCGGCGCGGAGGATCGGAAGAGGGGAACTTCGCACGGACCGCCGCGACGAAGTGGGGCGCCGTCAGCGGCGGCCGCTTGCGAGAGAGCCGCAGCCTTTCGGCGGACGCCGTCCGGGCCTCTCCGGCGGAGAGGAGGGTCAGGGCTTTCATCCGCGAGAGCACCTGCCGCTGCCGCGCAAGCGCTCGATCGAGATGCCGGTACGGATCGAGCGACGTGGGCCGCTGAGGGAGGCCCGCGAGGAACGCCGCCTGCGCGGCCGTGAGGTTCTCCGGCGAACATCCGAAGTAGCCGGCGGCGGCGCTCGCGGCGCCCGTGTACTGGTTTCCGTACGGCGCGAGGTTCAGGTAGAGCGCGAGGATCTCGCGTTTGCCCAGCCGATGCTCGAGGCGCAGCGCGGAGAGCGCCTCCCGGAGCTTCCCCGCGGGCCCGCCGCGCCGGCGGCCGGCGATCTGCTTGACGACCTGCTGGGTGATCGTCGAGCCTCCCTCGACGATTCTTCCGGCGCGGACGTCCCGCCAGAGGGCGCGGGCGACCGCGATCGGGTCCACGCCGGGATGCGAGAAGAACCGCCGGTCCTCCGCCGCGAGGGTGGCCCGGACGAGCGTCTCGGGCAGACGCGCTGCGGACATCCACACGTTGCGCGTCTCGCGACCGGAGAGCGACTGGTAGATCACCTCTCCGTTGCGGTCCACGATCTCCGTCGAGACCCACTGTCTGTCCAGGAACCCTTCCGGCAGTGGACCGCAGCGCGCCCAAATCCCGAGCGCGACGGCAGCCACCGCCGCGGGCGCCACGATCCGGGTGATTCTCTTCTTCACTTGACGTCCACGAGCCCCGAAGCGGTCCTCCCGAAGACCTCCGGCTCGTACATCTCCTCGGCATGCGCGGGCGCGACGCGGAAGGAGCCGGCGGTCGTCGCGCGCGCGAGATACGAGAACGTGTGGGTTCCTTCCGCGAGCCGGGTCGCGAAGAGGAGGACCCGGTCGTCGTGCCGCTCGACGTGATCGAAGCCGCCCCGCTGCCACCACGCCATCCAGTCTCCGTGCTGTTCCTCTTCCTCCCGCTCGGCCCGGGCGAGGCCGGCGGCCGTCGTCGCGAACCACGACTCGACCGGCTCGAAGCCGGCCGGGAGCGGATCGGTGACTGCGACGTAGCGCCGCTCCTTCGGGAGGCGCAGCGTCAGCGTGACCCGAACGAGATCTCCCGCGGCGTAAGTGGTCGAGGGCTCTCCCGGCTTTCCGTCGTGATCCGGCCGGTAGCCGCGCTCGACCGCGATTCCCTTCTCCATCGGGTCGGGCAGCGGGGAATCGACGGCATAGCGAAGCCGCGTGGCGTAGTGAAGCGTGCCGGTTCCTTCCTTCTTGAATTCGAGATCGAGGCGCTCGCCGGACGTCCGGCCGGAGAGCAGCTCCTGCATCGGAATCTCCTTCGCGCGTCCCTCGGCGGAGCGCCCGGCGAACCTCTCCTTCGCGACGGTCTCGCGCCCGAGCGTGGCCGCGGCGGAAAAGTCGGGGACCTCCTTCTCGTACTTCCTGTAGTACTCGACGAGCGCGCCGAGCGCGAGCGCGTTCTCCTGCGTGTTGCCCCAGCGCCCCCGCCGGCGCGCCGCGAGGAGCCAGCGGACGAGGCCCGGAACGAGCGTGGCGTCGGAGGAGTGGCGGACCAGGTTCTCGAGCACGATGGCGGTCGAGCGGACGCTGGAGTTCCAGAACCAGAGGAGGTACGGGTCGTTCAACTCCTCGACGTGCGCGCTCCCCCCTTCGGGAAGGATTGCGTTCCCGATCCGGCGTCTGAGCTCATCCGGGCGCGCGCCGGTTTCGCCTTTCGACGCCATCGAGTCGGAGAGATAGGCCAGCGCGAAGACCGGCATCCGGTCGAGGCGCTCGAAGAGCCGGTTGACGTGGCTGTCCTCGTTGCGCCCCGCGTCGGTCAGGACCTTCACCGCGAATGTCTGCCACGCCGTGTACGCGGGCCACCATCCCTCGTCGGCGGGAGAAGGCTGGTTGAGCTCGCTCTCGAGATACTTGTAGCCTTTCTCGAGCACGGACTTGCCCGGCTCGTAACCGAGGCGCTGTCCGCGCTGAAGCACGGAGAGGACGTAACTCGTCAGGTACGCCGAGACCGACCGGCATCCCCCCTTCCAGTAGGCGAAGCCGCCCCCTTCGCACTGAAACTCCTCGAGCTCCTTCAGAGTCTTCCGCGCGATCTCCTTGACCTTGCCCGCCTCGATCCCGGGCAGCCGGAAGGCCTCTCCCAGTTCGCCGGCCAGCATCAGCGCCTCGGCGCTCGAGGCGCGCTGCTCGGCGCAACCGTACGGATAGTCCACGAGGTACCGCACTCCTTCCGAGAGCCCCACGAGCGCCGTCGAAGCGAGCTCCACGCGCAGGCCGCCGAAATCGGGCACGACGCCGGCGAGGCACTTCGACGGTCTCGCGCGCGGTCGGATTCGCCTGCCCGTAGGCGGCGATGGTCTCCGGCGAGGCGAGGATTTCGACCGGGACGACGTCCTCGAACGCGTCCGACTCGCCGTCGAGCTTCACGGTCATGCGGATGCGCGCGTTTCCGGCGGCCTTCGCCTTCACGGGGAAGCGGACCTCGATCGAGGACTTCGGGGAGACGGGGACGATCCGCCGCGCCTCTCCCGCGATCTCGAGAAACCGCGGATCGAGGCTCTGCATCGTGACGATCGCATCCCCCTTCCGGGCGACCTGGCTCGTGAGAACCGACCCGAAGAGCGCGGTGTCGCCCGAAGCGAGGAAGCGCGGGAACGCGGCCTTCAAGAGCAGGGGCTTGTTGACGCGGACCTCCGCCTGCCCCCAGCCGAACCGCGAGTCCTTGTCGCCGGCGACCGCCATGATCCGATACGTCGTCAACGACTCGGGGAGCGTCACCTCGGCCGAGGCCATCCCCTGGGCGTCCGTGACGAGCGATCCGAGCCAGAACGCGAGCACGCGAAAATCGCGCCGCACCGCTCCCGGCCCTTCTTCCATGCCGCCGCCCCCGCCCTCTTCGGCGCCCTTGGCCACGATCACGCGGCGATTGACGATGTTCTGCCGCGAGTCTTCGTTCAAGACCTGGATCGCCTTCGGGACGTAAACGGACTCGACGATCTCCGGCGTCTTGTACGCGGTCAGCGAGAGCACGCCGTAGTCCACCGCCCAGAGCGTGACCTCCGAGGCGCCCGGCGCGCCGGCGGGTCCTTGACCGAGACCTCGACGCGGGCCTTCGAGGCGGGACGGTACTCCTCCTTGTCGGAGCGCACGGCGACGGCGAGGCGGCGGGACGAGTCCTCGACCTTCAGCTCGGCGTAGCCCAGCCGGTAGGAGGGCTTGCCCGGGTCCGCGGCGTCGGTGTCCGTGTAAGACGCGGTCCGTCCCTTGACGAGAAGCACCGAGACGTAGACGTTCGGAATGTCGGCTTCCGCGACCGGGACCTCGACGGTCTGCTGCGTCGAAGTCAGCGCGAAGGTGCGGTGCGTCCGGATTCCTTCCCGCTCGGTCGTGAGGAGGGCCGTCGCCTTCTCCCACGGGGACTTGACGAGGAGGCGCGCCGTATCGCCCGGCCGGTACGTCTTCTTCTCCGGCACGAGATCGATGCGGTTGTGGTCGTAGCGCTGCCAGGCGGTGAAGCCTTCGCCGAGGGCGTAGAAGGACGTCTTCGTCGTCGTGCTGCGCCCTTCCGCGTCGCGGGCCGTGGCCGACAGGACGTAGTAGCCGCCGCGGGGAATCGCCACGTGGAGGGAGACCGGTTCCGCCGCGCTCGTCACCTCCCACCGGCCCGACGCGATCTCGCGCTTCTCCGTCTCCCAGGTGTAGAAGCCTTTGCCTTCGCCGCGCCGCACGCTGTGCCACTCGATCCGCTGGAGTCGCCGCGACGCTCGCCACTCCCGGCGTCGGCTCCCCGCGAGATCCACCGCGGCGATCCGGTGTCGAAGCCGGCCCCGGCGTCGGCGAAGTACGGCGGCCGCTTCGGACCGCGACGTACCAGGGCGCCGGGTCCACGCGGAAGGAGGCGCGCCCCGCGATCTTCTGCCGCGAGACGTCCGTGACCTCCCCCTCGAGGTGTAGGTCCACGGGACGCCGGCGTCCCTCTTCGTGTCGAGGGTCAGCGCCAGCCGGCCGTCGCGACCGAGTGCGGCTTCTCTGGTTTCGAGCGTCTCCTCGCTCCGTCGGGGGCGCTCATCCCAGGCGGTGTCGAGGAACGCCCAGCGCTCCTCGGGGAATCGGTCCGAGACCTTGCGGGGAACGGCGCTGCGATCTGGCGCGTGTACGTCCATTGGACCGGCCGGCCCCCCATCGCGGCCCCGAAGAGGTACTTCCCGGTCACGACGCCGGCGAGCTTCACGCCGGCGAGCGAGCTCTCGCCCGCGAGATTCGCGTCGACGCGAAAGTCCGGGCGGCGGTACGCCGCCACGAGGAAATCGCCGTAGACTTCGCGGCTCTGGCCCGCGGCTTTCACGCCGCATCGAGTAGCGGCCGAGCGGGCCGTCGGCGGGGACCGTGACGACGCCGTCCGCCGTTCCCCACTCGGAGAGCTTCAACGTTCTCTTGCCGACCTCGGCGCCGTGGCTGTCGGTCACGCTGATCGCGACCGGCGAGTCCCTGGGCAGCACGCGGATTCCTCCGGCCGTGTCGCTCCGGACGACCGCCTTGAAATGGACCTCCTCGCCCAACTTGTAGACGCCGCGGTCGGGGAACACGCGAGCCCCGCAGGATCGGCTTCGACTCCGAGAGGTCGAAGTTCATGCCGAAGAGCCACGGCGACGCGCCTTCGTTCCAGTTGCTGCCGACGTAGGCGAGGTCGCCGTCCTTCTCGGCCGTGACGAGGAACGCGAAGTCGTACCAGCGCTCGGGATCGCGCAGGTCCGACGCGGGAACGATCGCGGTCCCGTCTCCGGCGCGTCGTGCCGGACCAGAAGACCTTGTTGTCCGGCGTGCGCAGCGACACGCGCGCTCCCTCGACCGGCCCTCCGTTGGCCAGGCGCGTGACGAAGAGGAGCGTGTTGGCCGGGCTGTCCTTGACCGAGATCCCGAGGTTCGTGACCTGCACGAGCGAGGACGCGATCTTGCGCTCCGGATCGTGGCGGGCCTTCGGGATCGGCTCGCCGTCCTTGACGGCTGCCCAGACGAGGCCGGTGCCGCTGGATGAGAGAAGGTCCTTCAGGTCGAGGCCGTAGGCCTGGATCTTGTCCGGCGCGGGCGCCAGGCGCCGCGCGCGCGACTGGCCGGCAGGCGCTTCGCTAAAGCCGCTCGACTCCTGCGCCCGGATCGTCGGGACGAGGTCCTCGAGCTTCAGCGGCGCGAGCCACTGCGTGGCCGTCGTCAGGTTGCGAGCGGAGAAGGGGAGAACGGGGCCGCCGCCGGACTCCCACACGCCGTGCCCCGAGCCGAAGCTCGTGAACGCGCTCTGGCGCCAGTTCTCGAGCATGCCGATCCACGTGTAGCCGAGCGTCTGGCCGTCCTCCGAGCGGAGGGTCGCGTCCACGCGGGCGCGGTACGTGCGCGCCGGCGAGAGCGAGAAGCCGGCCTCCTCCGGCGTGACGGTGCCCGTCCACGCCTCCGGTGCCTCGTCCTCTCCCTGCGTGCGCGGGTAGAGCGGCTCCGGCGGCTCCTCGTCTCCTTCCCGGGCCGCGGCGGGCGGCTTGCCGGGAGCGAGCGCCCGCGCGCGTCCCGGCGCCGTCACGTCGGCGATGTGGAGAGCGCGGCGCGCGGCGGCCGCGGTGACGCGGCCCCGGAATCGCAGCGGGTTGTAGCGGTCCGGGTCGCAGGCCGTGTCGCAGCGGAACCCCTCGACGAAGAACGCGGGTTCCAGGCGGACGGTGACGCCCTGCGCCTCGCGCGTTCCTTCCTTCCCTTCGACTCCGTGGAGTCCCGGTGCCATCTCGATGCGGATCCAGCTCCCGGCCGGCGGTGCGGCCGCCGTTTCGAAGACGGCCATCTCCTTCTTCGCGGGGAACCACTTCCGGTTCCAGCTCTTTGCGGCGGCGATCGGCACCGCGTCCGACGACTTCGCGCGCTCCGCGGCGGCCCGCGCCTTCGCCTCGAAGGCCGCGTAGCCGGACGGGTCGAGCGCCTTCCAGCGGTCCACGCCGGACGGAGGGTGCGGCGCCGCGAATTCGTGCGGCTGGTACGCGAGCCTCGTTCCCGCCTTGATCGCGTCCGTGCGCACGGGCTGGTTGAAGTGGAGAACGAGGACGATCGGCGAGTCGGACCGGCCGCTCTTTCGATACCAGCTCGTGCGCAACAACCGCACGGTCGGAGTCGTGAAGGAGAAGCGGTAGGGCTTCTCCAGGCGCGCGCCGGCGACCGACATTGCCGAAGCGTCGATCGTGACCTCGAAGCGAGTCGCGCGGAGGAGCGGCGCGGCCGGGCGGAAGATCAGCACGCGCGTGCCCGACCAGCGGAAGCTTCCCGCCACGGCCGGCTCGATGCGGAAGAAGGCAGCTTCGACCTTGTCCGGGATCCTCCCGAGCGCGACCATCGGTTCGGAGAAGGCCACCCGGATCTCGTTGGCTTCTTCGAGCTTCGCGATCTCGCCGGCGGGACCCGCGCTCGCGACCTCGAGGCGCTTGCCTTGCGCCCCGAGAGCCGCCGGGAGGAGAAGGAACGGGATCAGGACCGCGAACCGTCGGGCTCGTGCGATCAAGCGACCTCCGTTGTATTAGGGACGCCGATCTTATCCCGCGAGTTCCCGGCGCTCCGGCGATTCGGATGAGGTCGCGGTCAGGCGTCGGGGTAGCGGCGGACGCGCAGCCGGTGCTTCTCGATGCGGTTGAGAACGTCCTCGAGGCGGTCTCCTCCCGTCAGCTGCAGCAGCGCGTCGGCGAGGACGAAGGCGAGCATCGCTTCCGCGATGACGCCGCAGGCGGGGACGGCGGTGACGTCGCTTCTCTCGTACGCGGCCCGGGCCGCCCGACGCGTCTCGAGATCCACCGAGTCGAGACCCCGGGCGAGCGTCGAGAGCGGTTTCATGTAGACGACCGCCAGGACCTCCTCGCCGTTGGTGACTCCCGCCTCGAGCCCCCCGGCCCGGTTCGTGCGCCGGCGCAGCTCGCCGTCCGCGCCGGCTTCGATCTCGTCGTGCGCCCGCGATCCGGGGCCGCGCGAGGCCTCGATCGCTGAGCCGAGCTCCACCGCCTTGACCGCCGGAACCGACATCAGGGCCTGCGCGATCCGCCCGTCGAGCTTCGCGTCCCAGGAGACGTGGGAGCCGAGGCCCGCGGGCACGCCGCGCGCGCCGACGAGGATCGATCCTCCGAGCGTGTCTCCCTCTTTTTTCGCCGCGTCCACGGCGGCGACCATCCGCTTCTCGAGGCTCGCGTCGATCGCGCGCAGCGGCGAGTCGTCGCGGACGTTCTGGAGCGAAGCGAAGGAGCGCGGCGATCCGGTGTCGCATACGTCTCCGACGGAGAGGACCCCGCTCGCGACCTCGATGCCGCACCCGCGCAGCAGGAGCTTGCAGACGGCGCCGGCGGCCACTCGCGCCGCGGACTCCCGAGCGGAGGCGCGCTCGAGGATGTCGCGCAGATCCCGGGAACCGAACTTCATGCCGCCGGCCAGGTCCGCGTGCCCCGGGCGAGGACGGGTCAGGCGCCTCTGCGCGGCCGCGG
This sequence comes from uncultured Acidobacteriota bacterium, assembly GCA_963815865.1. GTDB lineage: Bacteria > Acidobacteriota > Thermoanaerobaculia > UBA5066 > Gp7-AA6 > JAWOLE01. The sequence goes on along the minus strand of CAWFIK010000002.1, from coordinate 180,105 downwards.
TCTCGTCCACCGCGAGCGGCCCCATCACGCGTTCCCAGTTGGCGTGATCGCGGTTCACGACTCCGATGGCGATCGGTGAGCCGAGCGTCACGCCTCCGCGCAAGCCGCCGTCGAAGACCGCCTCGTCCTTCTCGATCTTCATCCGCCCGCCGCGCCCGTAGCCGTGCTGCCGTCGCGCGAGCTCGCCGTTGACGAAGTCCGGGTCGATCCTGAGCCCGCCCGGGATCCCCTCCAGGATCGCGGTCAGCCGGGGACCGTGCGACTCTCCGGCTGTAACGAGACGCAGCGGCATTGCCGAGAGTCTCCCACAGAAGGGGAGACGAGGCCCATCAGATGATCGGGTGATCGGGTGATCGGGTCATCGGGTGATCGCGTCCAAATCTCATTGTTCGAGGCAAATGAACCGATGATCCGATGCTCCGATTCTTCTCAGTCGGGGAGGAGGCTCTCGAGGGCGGAGGGCGCGAGCAACTGCGCATAGGATTCCTCGATCGGGACGGTGTCGCTCGTCTGCGATTCGTGTCCGGCACCCGCGAGGAAGAAGAAGAGAAGCGCCGCGGCCGCGGAGAGAAACGCGCGGCGGCGCCGGCGGCGCCGATGGTCGCGCGCCGCGGCCGTGGTCACCCGCCGCAGGAAGCTCTCGGCGACAGGCTCCGGCGTCTCGAGCGTCAGGGAACCTGGAAGCCGCTTCGTGGCGGCGGCCAGCCGCGCCTCGACACGGCAGGCGCGGCACCGGAAGAGATGGCCGGTCTCGCGGCGGCGCCGGGCGTTCGTGCAGCGACGCGCCGTCACGGCCTTCCCACCTCGAAACGGGCCCGCAGCTTTCGCCGGGCGCGATGGATCCGGACGCGGACGCCCGTGACCGTCAGGCCGAATCGGAGGGCGATCTCGCGGTCGGAATCGCCTTCGAGCTCCCGAGCGAGGAAGAGCTCCCGGTCGAGCGGGACGAGCGCCGCCAGTGCCTCCCGCAGCAGGTCCGTGTCGAGGTGTCGCTTCTCCTCCGAGGGTCCTGGCCTCAGCGTCTCCGAGAGCGGGACCTCCATTCGGCGGCGGCGCATCAGGTCGATCGCGGTGCGCAGCGCGATGACGCGCATCCAGGCGGCGAAGGATGTCTGGTGGCGGTAGGTCGCGAGCGCGCGGAAGGCGCGGAGGAACGCCTCCTGCGCGGCATCCTCGGCCAGAGCGGCATCTCCCGTGATGCGGCGGGCGGCGGCCAGGGCGGCCGGAGCCGCGAGGCGCGTGAGGGCGGCGAAGGCGTCCTCCTCCCCGCGGCGGGCCCGCTCGACGAGCAAGGCCTCGTCCGGAGCAGGCGCCGGAGCCGGGCGGAGCGCCGCGGCAACAGCGGTGCGGACGACCGGGTTCCGGTTCAGGTCCCGCTCCCCACAAGAGCCTCGAAGGACTTCACCGAGGCTTCGGCTTTGTTGCGCATCCGCTCCCGGAACGTCTGGATCTTCGCGCGCTGCTCCTCGGTCAGGAGCGGCTGGACTTCCGTGCGGATCTTGGCGAAGAGAACCGCTCCGTCCGCGTGCACCCGCCCGAGCTTCTGCGCCGCGGCCCGGATCGCCGCTTCGTCGAGCGGCTGCGCCAGGACCGCGTCGTGCACGGCGCGGCGGGCTGCGGCCGACGCCCGGATCTGCGACTCAATCTCCGTGGCGTGCGTCTTCAGGATCGCCTTGACCTGGCTCTTCTGGTCTTCGGTCAGGTCGAGGGCCCGGGAGATCCTGCCGAAGACGTGAGCCCCGAAGTCCGAGTGACGTCCATGCGGGAAGGCCCCCGCCGAGAGCCGGCCGGCAAAGAGCCCGGCCAGGCCCAGGACGGCGATTCCGACGCCGATCAGGGCCGATCTGCGAATCTGCTGGATGCTCATGGCTCGCTCCTTGGCTGAAGCCCTTTCGCTGCATTCGTTAAGACGACTGGGCCGCCCGGATGATTACGGGGACGAGATGGTAGGAGAGGTGATAGGTAATAGGTGATAGGTGTTAGGGACCGGTTCGGGTACCCACCCTTCCACCTACGACCTTCCACCTACCACCTTCCACCTACCACCTACACCGTTACACTGACGCCGTGGAGCGCCGCTACGTCCTGAGGACCCCGGCCCGGGCCGTGACCTACCGGGTGGATTACGACCGGGAGTTGAACGAGGAGCAGCGGGAGGTCGTTCTGGCAGGCGGAGGGCCGGTCCTCGTCATCGCGGGCGCGGGATCGGGCAAGACGCGAACCCTCGTCTACCGCGTCGCGCGCCTGATCGAGTCGGGGACGGACGCCGGCCGGATTCTCCTCCTGACATTCACTAACAAGGCGTCGCGCGACATGCTTCGCCGGGTCGAGACGCTCCTGACGGTGGACACCCGGCGCCTGATGGGAGGGACGTTCCACTCGGTCGGGAACCGGCTGCTGCGGCGGTTCGGCGGCCGCGTCGGCCTCGGGGCGAACTTCACGATTCTCGACCCCGAGGACGCCCGGGAAATGCTGGAGGCGGCGACCTCGGACCTGAAGATCCCGGTCGTCGAAAAACGGTTCCCGAAGGGGGACGTCCTGCTCGATCTCTATTCCTACACGATCAACACCGGGCGCCCGTTCACGGAGGTTCTCTTCGAACGCGCTGCGCACTTCTCTCCGCTCGAGGCGGAGATCGTCTCGGTCTTCCAGCGCTATCGCGAGAGGAAGCGCGCCGCCAATGCGGGGGATTACGACGACCTGCTGCTCGCCTGGAAGCGCCTGCTGGAAGAAGTGCCGGAGGCCGCCGCGGAGATGCGGCGCTCCTATGACCACGTCCTCGTGGACGAGTACCAGGACACCAACCGCCTGCAGGGGGAGATCGTGGACGGCATGGCGCGCGCGAAGAAGAACGTCACCGTCGTCGGCGACGACGCCCAGGCGATCTACTCGTTCCGGGGCGCCTCCTTCGAGAACATCCTCGGGTTCCCCGAGCGCTATCCGGACGCGAAGACGTTCCGCCTGACGCGCAACTACCGCTCGACTCCGGAGATCCTCGCGCTCGCCAACGCCTCGATCGCGCACAACGTCCGGCAGTTCCCCAAGGAGCTCCAGGCGACGCGCCCGGCCGGCCCGATGCCCGCGGTCGTGCCGCTGCCGGACATCCCGGAGCAGGCGCGCTTCGTCGGACAGCGCCTGCTCGAATGGCATGACGAAGGGGAGAAGCTCTCCGACCTCGCGGTGCTCTACCGCGCGCACTACCAGGCGCTGGAGCTTCAGATCGAGCTGACGCGCCGCGGCATCCCGTACGAGATCCGCTCCGGGACGCGGTTCTTCGAGCAGCGGCACGTCAAGGACGTCCTCGCGTTCCTGCGCATCGCGGTCAATCCGAAGGACGAGCTGTCGTGGAAACGGGCGCTCAAGCTCTTCCCGCGAGTCGGAGAGCGCGCGGCGGCGGCGGTGTGGGAAGCGATCGGGAACCGCTCCGATCCCCTCGCCTCCTTCCAGGAACGGGGCGGCAGCCGGGGCATCGAGCTTCCGCGCGGAGCCGCCGCGGCGCTGGAGCCGTTCCGCGCGCTCCTGGAGAAGATCGAGTCCCCTTCGATCCGCTCGTCGCCCGCCGAGGCGATCCGCGCGGTCGTCGAGAACGTCTACCGCGACTTCGCGCGCGCGAAGTTTCCCAACGGAGACGCGCGCCTGGACGACCTGGAGCAGTTCGCGCAGTTCGCGCAGGGCTACGACTCGATCCGCTCCTTCCTGGAGGAGGTCACGCTCTTCAACGAGCTCTCGGGGGAAGACGTCGTCGCGGGAGAGTCCGGGGACGACGACCGCGTCGTGCTCTCCTCGGTCCACCAGGCCAAGGGGCTCGAATGGAGCCGCGTGATCGTGCTGGGTCTCTCGGAAGGGCGCTTCCCCAGCTATCGCGCCGCCGCCACCGCCGAAGGGCTCGAGGAGGAGCGGCGCCTCTTCTATGTCGCCGTCACCCGGGCGAAGAACGAGGTCGCGCTCGTCTACCCGATGCTCGCCCGCGACCGCTACGGCGTGGACGTCATTCTCGAGCCTTCGCGCTTCGTCAAGGAGCTGCCCGAGGAGGTCTACGAGAGATGGACCGTGGAGCTCCAGCCGATGCCCGAAGGTGCCCCGGAGCCGGAGGAAGACCGGGAGCCGGTGAATTGAGGAAAGCGCTCGGACGTTGAATCCGCAGACGGACACCGACGGGCGCGGCGCGGCCCTGGCCGCCGGCGCGAGCGCCTCGTTCGTCGCCGCCGTCGGGCTCGTCCTCTCGATTCGTCCGCAGCTTCTGGTCGATCCCGATCCCGCGTGGGCGCCGGCGCGGCTCCTCCTCACTCTGCTCGTCGTCGGAGCCGCGGGCGCCGCCGGAGTCCTGCTCTCGGTAGCGCTCCTCCTCTGGGGGCGCACGCGCGCGGTTGCCGAGCGTCTTCCCGCCCTTCCTCTCTCGGCCGGCGCGCTTCTCCTCGTCGCGGCCGGCGCGCTCCTCCTCGGGACAGCCGCTCGTTTCGCGGCGCTCGACCGAGTGCCGGCGCCGCTCTGGATCGACGACCTCTCGCTCATTCCGCCGGCGCTTTCCCTTCACGGCACCGCACGCGACCTCGCGGACCCGTTCCGGGCCGTCCCGTTCGGCCTGGCGCGCCCATACGGGAGCGTGGGGGTGGTGTATCTGGAGCTCTACCGCTGGTCGCTCCTCGCGTTCGGAACGACGGTCTTCGGCGTTCGCTTCCTGTCGGCGGCGGCGGGAGTCCTTTCGATCGTGACGGCGATCGCGCTCGGCCGGGCGCTCCTGCCGCGCGGCGGCGGCGCGCTCGCGGGCCTCGTGCTCGCCGGGATGCGATGGAGCCTCATCCTGTCCCGCTGGGGATGGAACGCGATCGTGCTCGTCCCGGTCCTCGACGTCGCGGCGCTCCTTCTGCTGCGCGCCCGCCGGCGTCGCAGCATCGCGGCGGCGGCCGTCGCGGGCCTCGTCGCCGGCGTCGGCGCTCATATCTACCTCGCGGCCTGGGTGGCCATGGCGGCCCTGGTGGCGTTCCTGGTCTGGCCTGGCTCGGGAGGGACACGGCGCTGGCGCTTCGGGGCGGCCGGCGTTTTCGTCGCCGCGTTTCTTCTCGCGGCCTCTCCGCTCTTCCGGGCCGTGCCGGGACGGACCCCTTACTTCCGGCGCGCCGGGCAGCACAACGTGCTCGTCGAGGTCCGCCGCCAGCGATCCGTCGCGCCCCTCTTCGCCTCCGCGGCGACCGCACTGGCCGCTCCGTGGTTCCTCGCGGATCCTTCGCCCTGGAACGATCTTCCCGGCCGGGCGCGCCTGGGATGGATCCTCGGCATTCCGGTGGCCGCCGCGCTGGCGCGCAGCCTCTTCCGGCCGCGGGAGGAGCTGTCCGGCTTTCTGCTGGCGCACGCGGGCGCGGCGTTTGCCTCGACGGTCGTCTGGGGAACGGAGATGCAGCCGAACGGCTACCGGGTCGCGTACCTGACGACGGTGACCGCCGTGGCGGCGTCAGGGGGAGCGCTCTCACTCCTGTCGCTTCTCTCCGAGCGGAGCCGCCGGGCCGGAGCGTTCGCGATCGTCGGATTCCTCGCGATCTCCGGCGCGCTCGCCGCGCGCGACGTCTTCCTGCGGTGGGGACCGATGCTCGACGCATGGGAGGGGTACCAGGGGAGAGACAACCTGGTGGCGAGGACCGTTCTGCGCTGGCAGCGCTACGGCGCGGTGCGTGTTGACCCGCGCCTCTCCCGTATCCTGGCCAACGACACGACGCTCTGGGTCGATCTGCTCGTCCGCTACCGGCTCGAGGACGGCGGGACCGCATCCATTCCGTCACAGACGTCCGGTGACGGTGGTGCGGGGCGGAGCTTCCGTCTCGTTCCCGCGACGCAGGTTCCTCGAGCGGGAGAGCGCGTGGTCGAGGTCGTCCGCGACGGGCGGGGCACGACGTGGGCGCTCGTATTCGGTTCCAGGGGATGACGATGCTCCGACTCTGTGCGAAAATGGATCCGTGACGCCGGGGTCCTCGCCGTGAAAGACGACCTCTATTCCGCCATCTGCCGCGAGGCTCTCGAGTCGCGGCAGCGCGACGTCATGTCGTTCGTCGACAATGGAATGGCCGGGCTCTCCGATCGCCTCGAGAAGACGCTGCTCCGTCTGCCCGGCGGCTACTACCTGCTGGGCCTCGGGCCGTACAACGCGGGCCTCGTGCGCCTGGACTTCGACGAGCTCCTGATCGGACGCGAAGTGCCGGAGTTCATCGGCGTCGGCATGCCGGTGTCCGGATTCCGGGTCTCCTCTCCGGACGCGTTTCTCAACACGGAAGTCTCGCGGCTGCACGCGAAGCTGTTTCGTCTTCTGCTTGGTTCCGCGCCCGAGTACCGGCTCGTGGACATGCGTTCCACCTGCGGCACGTACTTGAACGGCGATCCCATTCCCGTCCCGGACGATCTCGCCGGCCTCTCGGAACAGGACTGCGCGCGCCCGCTGCGCTCCGGCGATTTCTTTTCGCTCGGCCCCTCGGCCGTCAACCTCTTCCTGTTCTTCCAGAAGTGACCGACGCCGGCCGGGCCCGCTCGGCTCGGGCGGCCTTCCTCGCCGGCGTCGCCGTTTCGTTCGTCGCGGCGGTAGACCTCGTCCGCTGGGTGCGGCCGGCGCTGCTGATCGATCCCGACCCCGCGTGGCCTCTCCCTCGTCTGCTCCTCGGCCTCCTCGTGATCGGCGGCGCGGCAGGAGCGGGAGTCCTTGCCGGCGGGGTCTTTCTGCTCTTCGGCCGGCGATTCTTCGACAACTTCTCGCCCGAGCCCCTTCCGTTGCGCACCGGCGCGCTCGTGGCCCTCGCGGCGGCGGCGATCGGCCTCGGGACGCTCCTGCGATTCGTGTCGCTCGAGCGGCTGCCGCCGTCGCTCTGGATCGACGACGTTTCGTTGATTTCCCCGGCCCTGGCGCTGAAGGGCGCGCCCGGCGATTTCGCGAACGCGATCCGGCCCGCTCCCTTCGGCGTCGCCAAGGTCTACGGGAGCGTCGGCGTTCTCTACCTGGAGCTGTATCGCGGCGCGCTGCTCCTCTTCGGCACGACGGTTTTCGGCGTGCGGTTCGTCTCGGCCGCCGCCGGCGCCGCGTCGCTCTTCACGGCCCTCGCGCTCGGACGCGCGCTCCTGCCGCGCGGAGGAGGGACGCTCGCGGTGCTGATCCTCGCCGGCCTGCGCTGGAACCTGCTCCTCTCGCGTTGGGGGTGGAACGCGATCGTGCTCGCTCCGATCGCCGATCTCGCGGTGCTTCTCCTCCTGCGCTCGCGCCGCCGGGACAGCCTCGCGCTTGCGCTCGCCGCCGGAGCGGTCGCGGGGTTGTGCGCGCACATCTATCTCGCGGCCTGGGTCGTGGCGGCGGCGCTCTTTCTCCTCGCCGCCTGGCCGCGCGGCGCCGGGACGGCGCGCCCGCGCGCCGGCATCGCGCTTCTGTTCGCCGTCGGCTTTGCCTGCGCCGCCGCGCCGATCTTCCTGTTGCGCGAGGGACGAGCAGCGCCCTACTTCGCCCGCGCCTCCGATCACAGCCTGCTCGCGGAGATCCGCTACATGCACTCGGTCCTGCCGGCCTTTGCCGCCGCCGCGGACTCGATCGCGGCCCCGTGGTTCAAGACGGATCCGTACCGGCACCACGACTTGCCGGGCAAGACGAGGCTCGGCTGGATCCTGGGCCTGCCGGTTGCGGCGGCGCTCGCCCGCTCGCTCCTGCGCCCGCGGGAGGAATTCTCCGCCTATCTCCTCTCGCAGGCCGGCGCCGCGCTCGCGGGCTCCATCGCCGGCGGGCATGCGGGCGTTCCCAACGGGTACCGCTTCGGGTATCTCTCCAACGTCACGGCCGTCGCGGCGGCGGGCGGCGTCCTCTGCCTGCTCGCGCTGATCCCCGCCTCGCGACGCCGTGTCGGAGCGATCGCCGCGACCGGTCTCCTGGCGATCTCCGGAACGCTCGGCGCGCGCGACACGCTCGTGATCTGGCCCGCACGGCTCGAGACATTCGAGGGCTTTCACGGCCAGGACACGCTGATCGCCCGCGCCGCGCTGCGCTGGGAGCAGTACGGAAGCGTCGCGGTCGCGCCGGACATCGGTCACTCGGAGATCACGATCGGAGGGATCCGCCGCTACCGGCTCGATCCGGATTTCGCGGCGCCTGCCCCCTCGATTCGCCGCGACAGGGCCTTCCGGATCGAGGAGCACGAGACAGTGCCCCGCCCGGGAGAGCGGGTCGTCGAGCGCGTGCGCGACGCCTGGGGAAAGGAGTGGGCCCTGGTGTTGGGAAGGCGAGGCGAGGGGTGGTAGCGGGAGGTCGAAGGCGGGCTCGGGCTCTGTTCTTCAGAGCGTCAACATCGGGCGCCTTTCTCCAGCGCGGCTGCCCGCGCGAGGATCTCTTCCCCCACGTCGAAGGCGGAGGAGCGGATCTCGATCATTCCGCTCTCGTCCCAGATTCCCATCGTGCGCAGAGGAGGGCGGTAGATGTGGAGGGAGACGGCCCTGGCGCTCTTCGGCGTCAGCCGATGGAGCGTCGTTGGCCCGATGTCGCACAGGTCTCCTTCCGGCCGGACGCGCGAGTCGGCGAGCTTCGGGACGAGCCCGGGGGTCGTGAAGCGCTCTTCGAGCAGCGCGCCCGAGAGCATCGCCATGCCTCCGAGGACTCCCCGATGGTCGTGGACGGGAGTGATCTGCCCCGACTCCCACCCGATGATCATGACCTCCCAGTCGTCTTGGAGCAGCACCGGGTGGCGGACGTACTGCGCCGGATCGAAACGCACGCGGTCGAGGTACTTCTCCGCCTGCCGCGAGATCCGTTCCGCGAGGTTCCCCGGGGTCGGCCGCTCGGGGGCCGCCGAGGCCTCGACGAGGATCTCCCGGACCGCTTCGGCGAAGGTCATCCGGCCAATCTTAGCGAATTGTCTCGGGACGCGGGACACGGAACTCGGGACTCGAAGGCCCTGATCCCCGGTTTCGAGTTCCGAGTCCCCAGTCCCGAGTCCCGAGTCCCGACCCATGGTGTATGTTCCGCCGCGCAATGCGAATCGCCGTGGTTCCGGGCGACGGCATCGGCGTGGACGTCACGCGCGAGGCCGTCAAGGTGCTGGAGGAGGTCTGCCGGCGCCGCTCGATCCCGCTCGAGACGGCGCATTTTCCCTGGAGCGCCGACCACTATCTGAAGACCGGGGAGACGATCCCACCGGGCGCGTTCGACGATTTCTCGAAGAATTACGACGCGATCTTCATGGGGGCGTTCGGCGACCCGCGCGTGCCGGACATGAAGCACGCGGCGGACATCCTTCTCGGCGCCCGCTTCCAGCTCGACCTCTACGTCAACTATCGTCCCGTGCGGTGCCTCGACGAGAGGCTCTGCCCGTTGAAGTCATACGGGGCCGGCGACATCGACTTCGTCGTCTTCCGGGAGAACACCGAGGGCGCCTACGTCGGCTGCGGCGGCAACTTCAAGAAGGGGACTCCGGACGAGGTCGCGATCCAGGAGGACGTCTCGACGCGCAAGGGGGTCGAGCGGATCATCGTTCACGCGTTCGAGTTCGCCCGCGCCCGCGGGCGCCGCAAGGTCACGATGGCGGACAAGTCCAACGCGATGCGATACGTCGGAGACCTCTGGCAGCGCACCTTCTCGGAGGTGGCCGCGCGGTTCCCCGAGATCGAGTCTTCGACGCTCTTCGTGGACGCTCTCTGCATGCAGATCGTCAAGGACCCGCGCCAGTTCGAGGTCATCGTGACGAACAACATGTTCGGCGACATCGTGACGGACCTCGCCGCGGCCCTGCAGGGGGGGCTCGGCATGGCGGCCTCGGGCAACCTCCACCCCGGCAGGGTCTCGATGTTCGAGCCGGTGCACGGCTCCGCGCCCAAATACGCCGGGACAGGGCGGGCGAACCCGTTCGGCGCGATCCTGACGATCGCGCTCCTGCTCGACCACCTGGGGTGGCGGGACGAGGCGGGAGCGCTGGAGAAGGCGGTCCAGTCGTGTGTCCTGGAGTGCTGCTGCACGCGGGACATCGGGGGCTCTCTGACGACGTCGCAGGCCGGGGACGCCGTCGTGGGAAAATTGGACCTGTAATCGAGGGACGACCGGGAATTCAGGACTAGTAGAATAGGGATGAAAAGGAGAACGTCTATGGTTCGTCAGATGACCCGCTTGTTTGCCATCGCATTGACGGCTTTCCTCCTCCTCTCGCCCCGGCCCGCGGAAGCGGCCAAGAAAACCTTCCTCGATTCCGACGACGCCAAGGAGAAGGACGAGCCCCAGAAGTTCCTCGCGGATTACGACAAGCTGACCAAGGGGAAGGACGCCGACTGGGTCTATTTCCCCGGCAGCGGGTTGAAGAAGGGATCGTCGGTCAGCGTCAAGGACTTCGACTGCAACGGCCACGGGCGCGAGTGCCGCGACGCCTCCCGCGATGGCAGGGACTACATGGAGCAGTGGCTCGACAAGCAGGGCTTCAAGGTCGTGAAGTCGGGCGGCGATTACACGATCGAGGGGAACGTCTTCAACGCGTGGGAGCCCCACGGCGCCGCGCGCTACTGGGGAGGCTGGGCCGCGAGCCCCGGCGTGGGTCTGGAGGTCGTGGCCAAGGACTCCAAGGGCGCGACCATCGGAGAAGTCCGCCACAAGGCCAAGGGCTCGACGATCCGGGATGGCGTCGAGAACGGCCTGGAAGAGGTCGCCAAGGCCCTGGCCAACGGGAACTGAGCTCGGCCATCGGTGCCCGGTTCGCCAAGACCGGGCACCGAGCACCGACCCTTCCGGGCAGGCCAATACGTCCATCCAACTGACAGCGTTGAAGATGCCGCCGGCCCCGGTCACCGGGGCCCGGAGGCTCGCTTCCTGCTGTCCTTCGGGCGTGGTACCGTTTTCAGTGAGATCAGGGGTCGTCCGAGGGGCCTTCGACTTTCGACATTAGACCTCGGACTTCCTCGCTAAGGAGCGACCAAGATTCCAGAAGCAACACCCGCCGTCACCCTCCCCGATACGGGGTTGACCGCGCTGTTTGGTATCGCCGACGAAAACCTCCGAGCCATCGAAGAGGCCTTTGGCGTCCGGCTGGCCGCCCGCGGCAACGAGGTTTCGGTCATCGGCTCCGGAGCCGGGGAGGAGGCGGTCCGCCGTCTGCTCTCGGATTTCTCCGGGCTGCTCGCCCTCGGCTATCCCCTGAAGGCGAGCGACGTCGCGACGGGAATCCGTGTCGTCAAGGAAGACCCGGGCGCCTCGCTCGTCGAGTTCTTCATGGAGAGCCCGTTCGGGCCGACGCTGAAGTCCGCGGTGACGGCTCGCAATATCAAGCAGCGTCTCTACGTGCAGACGATCGACCGGCACGACCTCGTGTTCGCGATCGGGCCGGCGGGCACCGGCAAGACGTACCTGGCTGTGGCCATGGCCGCGGCGGCGCTCCTGGAGAAGAAGGTCAAGCGGATCGTGCTCGCGAGGCCGGCCGTGGAAGCGGGGGAGCGGCTCGGATTCCTGCCGGGCGACATGGTCGAGAAGGTCAACCCTTACCTGCGCCCGCTCTACGACGCGCTCTACGACATCCTCGGGTACGAGAAGACGGCGAAGCTCCTCGAGCGCGGCATCATCGAAGTTGCCCCGATCGCATTCATGCGCGGGCGCACCCTGAACGACGCGTTCATCATCCTGGACGAGGCTCAGAACACGACGTCCGAGCAGATGAAGATGTTCCTGACGCGCATCGGATTCGGATCGAAAGCGGTCGTGACCGGCGACGTCACGCAGGTGGATCTGCCGCAGGGAAAGACCTCCGGGCTGCGCGAGGCGCGGGAGCTCCTGTCGCGCGTCGAAGGAATCCGCTTCATTCTCTTCGACGAGAAGGACGTCGTCCGCCACCCCCTCGTCCAGTCCATCATCTCCGCCTACGACGCCCTGGACCGCACCCGCGAGCGGGACCGCGAAGCGAACCGCTCCTCCAACGGGCGCTAGGCCGATGAGTCCGACGGACGCGCCCTCGCGGCGCCCGACGACTTCTTTCTGGAAACGGCGCGGCTCGCCCCGTGAGGGAGGCTTGCCTCCGATCGTCGGGCTGCGCCCCTTCTTCTGGGCGGCCGTGTACGTGCTGGCGACGACGTTCGCGTTCTCTCCGACGCTCTCCTTTCGCGGGCGCCCTGAAGAGACCGGGTCGATCGCGAGGAGAGACGTCGTCGCTCCGCGCGACCTGATCGTCCCGGATCCCGTCGCGACCGAGCGGCGCCGGAGCGAGGCGATCGCGGACGTGCTCCCCGTTTACGACTGGGACGCCGCAGCGGGGTCCCGCGTGGAGAGAAAGCTGCGGGACTCCTTCGAGAACGCGCGCGAGGCCTGGGCCGTCACGCGGCGCCATCCCGGCGGCGCGCAGCTGCCGCAGTCGGTGCGCGACGCCTTCGAGCTGCCGATCCGCGACGAGGCGCTGACGGCGCTCGCGAAGCTCTCCTTCCCGCGGGCGATCGAGGACCGGATGGTGACGGCCGCCGTCGAGCTCTATCGGTCCGGTGTCGTGGACAACCGCGACCTGATGCTGGAGAACGGCACGCGCGGTCTCCAGGTTCGGGACTCGTCCTCGGGACGCGAGACGAGGCGCCGGGAGCTCACCGAGGTCGTCGAATACGGCTCGCAGGCGAAGACCGTTCTCGCCGCGCGGCTCTCCGGCGGCCCCCTCTCCGGCCGCGATCTGACGGAGGTCGCCGGCTTTCTCGCGGCGGCCTTGCGGCCGAACTTCGTCTTCGATGGCAACGAAACGACGCGCCGCCGCGAGCAGGCCGCGCGCTCGGTCGAGACCGTTCTGACCAAGATTCCCCGCGGCAAGGTCATCGTCCGCAAGGGGGACGAGATCTCCCCGAGGGCGGCCGAATGGATCGCGGTGGCGCGGGCCTCCGTTTCCGATCCCTCCTCATGGGTGAAGGTCTCCGGCGTACTGACCCTCCAGATCCTGGCGGCGGCCGTGTTCTGGGTGGACGCTCGGCGGCACCGGCGGCGCCGCCGGGAGCAGAACACCGCGGCGGTCTACGCCTCGGTGCTCGCGACGGGGATCGTCTTCGCTCTCCTGACCCGCGGCGCGTTCGGGCTCGCCGAGAACCTCTCCTCGAGTTTCGAGGGTTCCGCCTGGGCCTCGCACACGTATTACGCGATTCCGTTCGCGGCCGGGTCGATCATGGCGAGCCTCGTGGCGGGAATGGGCCCGGCCCTCCTCTTCGCCGCCGTCTCTGTGATCGGCGCCGGCGTGCTCATGGGGCAGAGCTTTCCCTTCGCCCTCTTCGCGCTTGTCGGCTCGCTCGCCGGCATCTTCGGGCTCGGGAAGCTGCGCGCCCGCAGCGTCCTGCTCCTGATGGGAGGCCTCGTCGCGGCGGCGAACCTGGTTTCGATCTCCGCGATCGCCCTCCTTTCGGCCGAGAAGACGCATGTCTGGGACTTTGCCGGCGACGCCCTGGCGGGACTCGCGGGCGGCTGGTTCGTGGCGATGCTGATCGGGCTTTTGCTCCCGGTCTTCGAGCACCTCTTTCACGTGACGACCGATATCCGGCTGCTCGAACTGTCGAACCAGAATCTGCCGCTGCTTCGCAACCTCGCGCTGGAGGCGCCCGGCACGTACCAGCACTCCCTGATGCTCGGCCACCTCGCGGAGGCCGCCGCGGAATCGATCGGCGCGGACGCGCTCCTCGCCCGCGTCGCCGGTTACTACCACGACATCGGCAAGACGAAGATGCCCGACTACTACATCGAGAACCAACCGAAGGGGTACAACCGGCACGACCGGCTCGAGCCCTCGATGAGCGCGCTCGTCATCGCGGCGCACGTGAAGGAAGGGACCGAGCTGGCGAGGAAGGCGAGGCTCCCCGATCCGATCGTCTCCGCGATCCGCGAGCACCACGGGACGAAGCTCATCCGGTACTTCTACCAGAAGGCGCTGACGAAGGCGCCGCCGGGGCAGGCCGCCGTGCGCGAGAACGAGTACCGCCATTCCGGACCCAAGCCCGCCACCCGAGTCAACGGGATCCTCATGATCTGCGACGCGGTGGAGGCCGCGTCCCGTACGCTGATCGAGCCGACGCCGGCAAAGATCCGCGCGATGATCCAGACGATCGTGGACGATTGCCTGCGCGACGGCCAGTTCGACGAGTGCGACCTGACGATGCGGGACCTCGCGGTCATCGTGGACACGCTCGAGAGGTCGGTCTCGACGATGTACCACCACCGCATCGACTATCCCGGTTTCGACTTCAACCGCGAGCGGCAGCGCCGCAAGACCGTGGAGACTCCGCCCGCCGAGCCCGGGCGCTCGACGGGCCCACGGGCGGTCTGAACGCCATGGAGATCGGCATCGCCTCGAGCGTCTCGGGATCTCCGCCGGCGTCGCGCGTGCGCGGCCTGGTGTCCCGCATCGCTCGCGCGATGCGGGAGTCCAGGGTCCAGGGTCCAGGCTCCAGGGAAGTCTCGATTCTGTTTTGCGGCGATCGAAAGATGCGGACTTTGAACCGCCGTTACAGGAAGAAGGACCGGCCGACGGACGTCCTGTCGTTTCCTTCGAGCAATGGGTTGCTCGGCGACATCGTGATCTCGGTTCCCTATGCGCAGCGGCAGGCGAGGCGGCGGGGGGAGCCGGCGTCCCGCGAGATCGACCGTCTCCTGCTTCATGGGTTCCTGCACCTGCTCGGATACGACCACGAGACGGACGAGGGCGAGATGGACGTGCTCGAGGCGAAACTGCGGAAACGGCTCGGCATCGCCGGGGCGGAGGCGGCTTGATCTTCCTCCTCGCTTCCGCCGTCTGCTACGGCCTCTTCGTCCTCTTCGAGGCCTTCGCGATCGCGCTCGACCGGCTCTCGCCGATCAAGATCCGCGGCATGCTGGAGGAACACCCGGAGCATGCCGGGCTGCTGGCGGGGCCGGGCGAGGTCGAGATCCTGCGAACGACCACGAAGGTGCTCGTGCAGATCCTCCTCCTCCTGGGTCTGCTGACCGTCGTCTCGGCCTTCGGCAGCTTCGGGATCGCGCATTACTGGGCCTGGGGTGGAACGACGTTTCTGCTCGGCTGGTTCCTGACCGAGATCCTCCTGCTGCGCCACGGCTCCGTCTCGGATCCGGAGAAGCTGGCGGCGAGGCTGCTCCCCGTCATCACGTCCGCCTCGTGGCTGCTGGCGCCGCTCGCGATCCCGGTGCGACGGATCTTCGAGAAGCGCGCCCGCCAGGAGACGCCGGCGGCGACGGAGGAAGAGGTCCAGGCCTACATCGACGTCGGCCGCGAGGAGGGGATCCTCGAGAAGGAGGAGGAGAAGCTCCTCCTCTCGATCGTGGACTTCGGGGACACGCGCGTGCGCGAGGTCATGACGCCGCGCACGGACATCCTCTGGATCGACGCGGCCACGCCCGTGCCGGTCCTCGCGGACCTCTTCGTGTCGTCGAAGTATTCGCGCATTCCGGTCGTCCGCGGGACGATCGACAAGGTCGTCGGCATCGTCCACGTCAAGGACCTCTTCGAGGCGATCCACGCCGGGAAGCCGCGCCCGATCGCGGAGCTGACGCGCGAAGCGTACTTCGTCCCGGAGTCGAAGAAGGTGTCGGAGCTCCTGCGCGAGTTCCAGCGCCGCCACCTCTGGATGGCGATCGTCGTGGATGAGTACGGCGGCGTCTCCGGCCTGGTGACGGTGGAGGACCTGCTCGAGGAGATCGTCGGCGAGATCTCCGACGAGCACGAAGACGAGCGCGAGGCCGTCACGAAGGCGGGAGACAACGCCTTTTCCGTCTCCGGCAAGGAGAGCATCGAGACCGTGCGCGAGCTCTTCTCCCGAGGCCCGGAGGAAGGAGAATTCACGACCGTCGGAGGCTTCCTCGCCACGCGCCTCGGGCATATCCCGAAGCCGGGCGAGTCGCACCGGGAGTCGGATCTGCTCTTCACCGTCGAGGAAGCGGACCGCCGGCGCGTTCACCGCGTGCGCATCGAGGCCGTTTCCTCCGCGGAACCGTCCCCCGTCGGCTCTCTGCCGGGCACGAACGTCGCGACCAAGGCCGAGAGCTGAAGTCGGATGAGGGAGAGCCCTTCGTTTCGTTCCGGCCAGGTGGCGGTCGTTGGGCGTCCCAACGTCGGCAAGTCCACGCTCGTCAACCGCCTCGTCGGCGAGAAGGTCGCGATCGTCTCCGAGAAGCCCCAGACCACGCGCAAGCGGGTCCTGGGCGTGGCGCGCGTTTCCGGAGCGGAGATCGCGCTGCTGGACACGCCCGGAATCCACCGCCCCCATTTCCGCATGAACGCGGCGATGGTACGCGACGCGACCGACGCGCTCGCGACCGCGGACGTCGTCCTCTGGCTCGTGGACGCCTCCGAAAAGACGGGACGCGGCGAAGAATTCGTGGCGGGGCTGATCGGGCGGGCCGGCAGACCGGCCGTTCTCGCCCTGAACAAGATCGACCTCGTCGCCAAGGAGCGGCTCCTGCCAATGATGGCGGAGTTCGCGAACCGGCACGCCTTCGCCGCGATCGTTCCGATCTCGGCGAAGACGGGGGACGGCGTCGATCGGCTCGTCGGCGTCCTCACGGAGTGCCTTCCGGAGGGCGAATCCGCGTATCCGGAGGACTTCCTGACCTCGATGCCGGAGACGGAGTGGATCGCGGAGGTCATCCGCGAGAAGCTCCTCCAGCGCACTCGCGAGGAGCTCCCGTTCGCCTCGGCCGTCCTCATCGAAGCCGTGAGGGAAGACGCGGAGAAGGGGATGACCATCGTGACGGCGTCGATCGTGGTCGAGAGGGAAGGTCAGAAGGGGATCGTCGTCGGCCGCGGCGGATCCATGATCCGCGACATCGGGACGGCCGCCCGAGAGGAGCTGGAGTCCCGGACCGGGCGCCGTTTCTTCCTCGAGCTGACGGTGAAGGTCAGGCCGGACTGGCGTAACGACGAGCGATTTCTCTCCCGCCTGATCGCCGAATTGCCCCGCGGAACCTAGGCTCTACCGCTCGCCGACGGCGCGACGGACCCGATCGGAGATCTCGGCAAGCGAATCGGCCAGGGCCTCCCGGAGACGGCCGAGCTCGGCAAGCGACTGGATGTCGGAAGCGTGCTTCTCCGCGTGGGCCTCGAGCACCGGAGCGATCCGCGAGCGGATCTCCTCTGCCTCGCGGGCGGACTGCGCGGTCTTCTCCTGGAGGCCGGTCTCCAGCGCCTCCACGCGCTCCGACAGCGTGTCGATCTGCCGCGTGAGGTTCTCGGCGCGCTCGCGAGAGAGTCTCTCGGCGCGGTCGCCGAGGCTCTCGAGCGCGGCTGCGGCCGCCTGCTGGGCGTTCCGAAGCGCGGCATCGCCCGCGTCGAGGCGGCTCTCGGCTGCCGCCAGCCTCCCCGCCGCCTGCACCGAGGACTCCTCGATCCGCCGGTGTTCTTCCGCTTCGTCCGCGAGGCGCTCGGAGAGCGCGGCGATTCTCGATTCGGCGGCCGCCAGCACCTGCGCCGTTTCTGCCGCGGCCGCCGTGAGCCGCTGCTCCCCCTCCGCGATGCTCGCGAGGCGCTCCTCGATCGCCGCGAAGCGCGTTTCCGCCGCGGACGGTCGCTCAGCCGTCTCCGCCGCGGAGCCCGCGAGCCGGCGCCGCTCGTCCGCGTCGTTGGCGAGCCGCTCCTCGATCGCGGCGAGGCGCGCTTCCAGAGCGGCGAGCCGGTCGGAAGAGGCGACCCGCGCTGCGGCTTCGTCATCCGGTCCGGAGACTTCAAATCCCGGAGGAGGTTCGGCCGCTCCGCCGGGGGAGAAGACGGGAAGAGGCTCGAGAACCTCGGCAGCGCCGGCGGCCTGGTCGGCCTTGCGCCCCTGGAGGCGGCGCAGCAGGTCCATGAACGTCAGCTTCGAGATCAGCTTGAAGGTCTTGGTGACGCCGCGCCCCGAGCTCGCGACGGCTTCGACGAACGGGTAGGCGGAGAGGCCGAGCGCCTCCTGCATCGCCCCGATCGAGAGGATCTCGGGAAGATCCCGCTTGTTGTACTGAACGACGACCGGAATCTTCTCGAGGGAGAGACCGATCTCGTGCAGATTCTCCTTCAGGTTCTGCCACCCCTCCTGGTTCTCCGGAAGCATCGCCCAGCGCGAATCCGCGACGAAGACGATGCCGTCGGCTCCCCGCAGAACGGCCTTTCGAGTCTCGTTGAAGGCGGAATGTCCCGGCACGGTCGCCAGCTGGAAACGGATCTTGTATCCCTTGATCTCGCCGAGATCGACCGGCAGCAGGTCGAAGGTGATCGTCCGGTCGGTTTGCGCCGAAAGAGTCAGGAGCTTTCCGACGGTTCCCTGTTCGAGGCGGTCATGGAGGAGCTGCAGGTTCGTCGTCTTCCCCCCGAGTCCGGGGCCGTAGTACACGATCTTGGCGGTCAGCTCCTTCGTCGCCGCGTTGTAGAGGGCCATATCCTGGCTCCATTGTAGCCAAAGCCTTCCTTGACGGGGAGCGAAGCTGCTCATAGACTCGCCGGCACCTTGGCCGAAGGACTGATCAAGAAGACCCGCATCCTCGACGCGGATCGCATTGGCCGCATGGTCGACCGCATGGCGCACGAGATCGCCGAGCGGCAGAAGGACCTCCCGGACCTCGCTTTCGTGGGAATCCGCACTCGGGGAGTTCCCCTGGCGGCGCGGCTGGCGTCCCGGCTGGGCGACCTCGTGAAGAAGCCGTTTCCGGTCGGGACCCTGGACATCACGCTCTACCGCGACGATCTCTCCCTCGTGGCCCCGCAGCCTCTGCTGCGCAAGACCGAGATCGACTTCGACCTGAACGGCCGCGCGGTCCTCCTCTGCGACGACGTCCTCTACACCGGGCGCACGATCCGCGCGGCCCTGGACGGCCTGATCGACCTCGGCCGCCCGCGCGTCGTGCGTCTGGCCGTGCTCATCGACCGCGGGCACCGCGAGATCCCGATCGAGGCGAATTACGTCGGCAAGAGCGTGCCGACGGCGCAGCGCGAGGTCATCAAGGTGATGTTCGAGGAGACCGACGGAACCGACGAAGTCTGGATCCTGGAGAAACCGTCTGAAGGAGAGAAGGTCTAAGGTCGAACGTCCCAATTCCCAGGTCGGCTGTCTCTCAGCGCGGCCGGATTCCGGCGTTCCGAGGCTTCCATGACGGTTACCCGCCTGCGCTCGAAGGACCTGCTCGGCACGGAAGAGCTGTCCGCCGGGGAGATCGCGCTGATCCTCGATACCGCGGAATCGATGCGGCCGATCGGTCAGCGGGAGATCAAGAAGGTTCCGGCGCTGCGCGGGCGGATGGTTGTGAATCTCTTCTTCGAGGCCTCGACCCGCACGCGTTTCTCCTTCGAGACCGCCGAGAAGTGGCTCTCCGCCGACGCCCTCTCCTTCGCCGCGAAGGGGAGCTCCGTCGAGAAGGGAGAGTCGCTGCTCGACACCGCGCGGAACCTGCAGGCGATGTCTCCTGATCTCATCGTGATCCGGCACTCCTGCCCGGGCGTCCCGCATTACCTCGCGCGACACCTGCGCGCCGGAGTCGTCAACGCGGGGGACGGTGCCCATGAACACCCGACGCAGGCGCTGCTCGACGCGCTCACGATCCGGCGGCACTTCGGCCGCCTCGAGGGGCTGCGGGTCGCGATCGTGGGAGACCTCACGCACTCGCGCGTGGCGCGCTCGAACATCTGGGTGCTGGAGAAGATGGGCGCAAGCGTCGTCGTCTGCGCGCCCCCGACGCTCCTGCCGCCGCGGATCGAGGAGATGGGCGTCGAAGCGACGACGGATTTCAATGCCGCGCTCGACGGCGCCGACGTCGTCATGATGCTCCGGATGCAGCTCGAGCGTCAGGGCGCCTCGCTCTTCCCCTCGACCCGCGAGTACTTCAAGCGCTACGGCCTGACGGCGGAGCGCCTCGCCCTCGCGAAGCCGGAAGCGGTCGTCATGCACCCGGGGCCGATGAACCGCGGCGTCGAGATCGCGTCCGACGTGGCGGACTCCTCCCGCTCGCTCATCCT
This sequence comes from uncultured Acidobacteriota bacterium, assembly GCA_963815865.1. Lineage (GTDB taxonomy): Bacteria > Acidobacteriota > Thermoanaerobaculia > UBA5066 > Gp7-AA6 > JAWOLE01. The sequence continues at coordinate 160,201 of CAWFIK010000002.1, read as the reverse complement.
CGAGCAGGTCTCCAATGGCGTCGCGGTCCGGATGGCCGTGCTCTACCTGCTCCTGACCGGCCACGCCTGGGAAGGGGAGGCGGCGTGAGCCGCCTTCTCGTCCGCCGGCGGGCGCGTCGTGGACCCCGCGTCGAGCCGGGACGGCGTCTTCGATCTGCTCCTGGACGACGGCGTCATCACCGGCTCGGGACGGGTCTCGACGGCGCGGAGCGAAGATCTTCGACGCCTCCGGGCTTCTCGTTCTTCCCGGCTTCATCGACCTGCACGTGCACCTGCGCGAGCCGGGCGTGAGTACGCCGAGACGGTCGCGACGGGGCTCGGGCCGCGGCGGCCGGCGGATTCACGGCCGTCTGCGCCATGCCGAACACCGATCCGGTCAACGACAGCCGCGCCATCTCTGAGTACCTCGTGTCGAAGGCGCGCGGCGCCGCCGGCCCGCGGCTCTACCCGATCGGGGCGGTGACGAAGGGTCAGCGCGGAGAGGAGCTGGCGGAGTTCGGCGAGATGCGCGTTGCGGGCGCCGTCGCCGTCTCGGACGACGGGAAGTGGCTCGCGGACGGCGCGCTGCTGCGCCACGCCTTCGAGCACGCGCGGCTCTTCGGCATGCCGGTCGTTCAGCACTGCGAGGATTCGAGCCTCTCGGGAGGCGCGCCGATGCACGAGGGCGCGGTCTCGACGCGCCTGGGCCTCCGGGCCAGCCCGCGATCGCCGAGGCCGCGGCGGTGGCGCGGGACCTCCTCGTGGCCGAGGTGGCGGGCGGGCGTCTCCACGTGGCTCATCTCTCGACCGCGCGCGCGCTCGAGCTCGTCCGCGAGGCGAAGGCCCGCGGCCTCGCGGTGACCTGCGAGGTCACGCCGCATCACCTGACCCTGACCGACGAGGAGGTCGCGCGCTCGGGCTTCTCGACGAACACGAAGATGAATCCTCCGCTGCGAGAGCCGTCGGATCTCGACGCGCTCGCCGCGGGGCTCGAGGACGGCACGGTGGACGCCGTCGCGACCGACCACGCCCCTCACCATGAAGACGAGAAGGCGCTCGATTTCGGAACGGCGCCCTTCGGGATCGTGGGCCTCGAGACCGCCGTGGCCCTCGTGCACGACCGGCTCGTCAAGACCGGGAAGCTCTCTTTGGACCGCTTCGCCGAGGTCTTCTCCGCCGGACCGGCCAGCGCCTTCGGCCTGCCGGGCGGCACGCTCGCCGCCGGCGCGCCGGCCGACCTGACGCTCTTCGATCCGGAGACGCGCTGGAAGGTGGACCCGACCCGTTTCGAATCGCTCTCGCGCAACACGCCGTTCGCGGGATGGGAGCTCCAGGGCGTCGCCGCCGCGACGATCGTCGAGGGACGCGTCGTCTGGAGACGCGGGAGGTGAGGACGCGCGGCCAAGGTCGCCGCGGTCTCGAAGGCTCCGAACCGTAGCCCCGGAGTTTTCGCTGCGGCGCCGGAGTCGCTCTTGCTCCTGCTCCGCGGTCCTTCTCCAGCCCGGCGCGTCCGCGCAAGAGTCGCGATTCGCCTCCCCGAGGGTCCTGCGCCGGGGCGGAATTCGAACGTTTCTCGGGCTGGGCTCGTCGCGAAGGGCTCGGCCGTCGAGCGTCGGTCCCCGGAGTCCTCGCCGGCGGCCCTCCGGGGCGCAGACCGTCTGCATCGCGGCGGTGCCGCCGCGCCTCGGATGGCTTTCGGCGCCTCGTCTCGAGATTCCCCGTCCGGCTGGCCGGAAGGAGTTCACGTTCGACGGCAGGAGGTACGGACAGCCCGACCGACGCGATCGCGCTGACGGATCCTCCCCGCAATGAGACGTTCGTCATCGGCGACGGACGGCAGGCCGCCCTGCGGCTCCTGGCACGGCGGCTCTTCTGGCGGGAAGAGGATCGCGCCGAAGACTATCGCAGTCGTTTCCGGCGATCTCACCAAGAGCGGGACGCTTCGCGCCGCGAGAGCGGGCCGCTCGCGATCGACCGTTCTGCCAGACCGCGACGAAATCGCGACGCGGGAGACTTTCCTGCGTTCGCTCGTGGAGGAAGAACGCGCCGGAGTGCGCTGGCGGTTACGGGATTCCGAGCGAGCCGGCGTCGCGAGGTGGGAGCCCGTGTTGCGGCGCTCTCTCGGCAAGACGCCGGCGGCGCCGATCCTCGTGCGCCTCTTCCCGGACGCGGCGACGAAAGGCGCGCTTTACCGGCTCCTCGCGCCCCGCGGACCTGTCGCGCAGCGGAAACGACATCCAGGTCGATCGTCGACGTCTCGGCTCCGAGCGAGCCCGACCTGATCTCGCCTGCCCTGGCTTCGGCCGCGTTCGCGGCGCGCGACGGAAGACTCCTCGCGCGGCCGACGCTCCTCGCGGCCCTTGGCGCGCGCGCCTGCGGCCGGTGGTGGGGGAGGAACGTCCCCGGATTCGCGGCGTTCGCGCGACAGGCGGGCGTGGAGCCGTCGGTGCCGCAGGTGATCGCCTCTGATCCCGAGTTGTCGCCCGTTCTCGCGGTGGGCTCCGCGGCGTCCTGGATCGACGCGGGAATCGCGCAGGAGGGGGAGCAGGCGGTCCTCCGGCCTCTGGCGCAGGCCGAGGCGCCGCTCGAATCGGCCCTGAAGCGGTGGGAGGCGCGGGCGGCTGAGCGACATTTCGCTCCGGCGCCGCGGCGAGGGCTTCCCTCCGGCTTCCTGCGCGGCATCTCCTACGCGATGTCGAACTCCGTAGACGGCTCGTACGCTTCTCCGAGATCCCGCGAGACGCTCGCGCGCCTGGCGAAGATGTCCGTGGACTCGATCTCGATCATGCCCTTCGCATTCATGCGCGACGCCGCGTGCCCCGGCGATCTCGTTCATTCACCGAAATCCCGGAGGCGAGACCGACGAAGGCATGGTGCGGGCCGTCTTCGACGCGCGGCAGCTCGGCATGTCCGCGATGGTCAAGCCGCAGATCTGGATCGGCGGGGGGCGGTTCGTCGGGGACGTCGCGATGAGAAGCGACGAGGAGTGGCGCCGTTTCTTCGACGCCTATCGCCGCTTCATTGTCCACCACGCCGTCGTCGCGGAGGCGTCGGGCGCCGGGCTCTTCTGCGTCGGGACGGAGCTCGTCGCGACGGAAGGACGCGGCCGGGAGTGGCGCGAGACGATCGCCGCCGTGCGCCTGGCGACGGGAGCGCCGCTGACCTATGCCTCCAATTGGGCGGCCGGCGCCCCGCGGGTTCCGTACTGGGACTCGCTCGACGCGATCGGCGTGGACTTCTACGACTCGCTGTCGACCGACCCCGCCGCGACAGACGCCGCGCTCGAAGCGGGAGTGCGCGCCGCCGTCGCGCCGCTCGACCGCCTCGCCCGCGCCGGCCGGCAAGCCCGTGGTCTTCGCCGAGGCGGGCTATCCCGCCGTGCGTGGAGCCTGGATCTCGCCGCACGACGAGAGGAGCGGAAGGCCCGCCGCTTCCGGCGACGCCGCCAGGGCCGTGACGGCGGTCTTTCGCGCGATGAATGGGAAGAGCTGGTGGAGAGGGGTCTACTGGTGGAAGGCGTTCTCCAGCGGCCAGGGCGCCCGCCCTGACGACCGCGGCTACAACCTGCTCGACACTCCTTCCGAGAAGGCCATCGCCGAGGGGTTCGCCCGTATGAGCCGGGAGGCGAAGCGATGACCGCGTCGTGAGCTCCCTTGTCGAGACCGCCGCGGCCGCCGCGAAGGCCGGGGGCGACGTCGCCCTGGCGAGCTGGCGCAATCTCCCCGCGGGCGAGGTCTCCGAGAAGAAGAAGAACGATTTCGTGACGAGCGCCGACCGCGCGAGCGAGGAGCGGATCGTCGCGCGCATTCTCGAGACGTTCCCCGGTGACAGCTTCCTCGGCGAAGAGGGAGGGCGGCGCGGGACCGATTCGCGCGGCGCGCACCTGGATCATCGACCCGATCGACGGGACCTCCAATTTCATCGCCGGGTTTCCCTTCTGGAGCGTCTCGATCGCGGCCCGCGAAGCGGGCGAGATCGTGGCGGGCGTCGTCTGGGACCCGCTGAGGCAGGAGCTCTATGCCGCCGAGCGCGGCGCCGGCGCGTTTCGCAACGGCGCGAGAATCCGCGTGACCGGCCGCGAGGGGGTGGAGGGGGCCTTCCTGGCGACCGGCTTCCCGTTCCGCTCCCGGGAGAAGATCGACCTCTACCTCTCCGTCTTCCGGGAGCTCTTCCTCCTTGCCCGCGCGATCCGCCGGGCGGGCTCGGCCGCCCTCGACCTCGCGATGGTCGCCGCCGGCGTCCACGACGGCTTCTTCGAGTTCCGCCTCGCCCCCTGGGACATCGCGGCCGGCTCCCTGTTGATCGAGGAGGCGGGGGGAAGCTCGCGGATTTCTCCGGCGGGACCCGCTTCTGGGAACGGGGCAACATCGTGGCCGGGTCGCCGGGGGTCGTGGACGGCATCCTCAGGGCCATCGCGGAAATCGTCACCGAAGATCGGGTCTGAATCGCCTTTTCCGATCCATTTGCATTAGGCTTTTGGACGCGATGAATTGGCTTTCGGGGCGGCTGTTCCCGCGACATCCGTCCACGGGAGGTTGCCGATGAAGATCTACCTGGTCGCGCCGAAGAACCCCGAGTCGTTCTGGACGTTCGATCGGATCCTGCCGAGCCTGAACAAGAGGTGCCTCTTCCCCAACCTCTCCCTGCCGACGGTCGCAGGGATCACGCCGCGGGAGCACGAGGTCGTGCTCTGCGACGAGAACGTCGAGCCGATCGACTTCGACACGGATGCCGACATCGTCGGCCTGACCGGATACGTCGTCCACGAGAAACGGATCTTCGAGCTCGCGGAGGAATTCCGCCGCCGCGGAAAGTTCCTCGTCGCCGGCGGTCCGCTCGCCTCGCTCTGCCCCGAGAAGCTCCGCGACAAGGTGGACGTCGTCTTCATCGACGAGGCGGAATACACGTGGCCGCGGTTCCTGGCCGACTACGCGGCCGGACAATGGAAGCCGGAGTACAACCAGCACGAGAAGCCGAGCATGCACGACTCGCCGCTGCCCCGCTTCGATCTCTTGAAGATCGACCGGTACCGGACGATGACGATCCAGTTCGCGCGGGGATGCCCCTTCAACTGCGAGTTCTGCGACATCATCGTGATGTACGGCCGCGTGCCCCGCACGAAGCGTGTCGAGCAGGTGATGGCGGAAGTCGCCGAGATCCACCGGCTCGGCCTGACGAACATCTTCGTCGTGGACGACAACTTCATCGGGAACAAGAAGGAGGCGAAACAGCTCTTGAAGGCCTTGGCGGAATGGCAGAAGGAGCGGGGCTATCCGATCGAGTTCCTGACCGAGGTGACGCTGAACATCGCCCAGGACGACGAGCTGCTCCACCTCATGCGCGAGGCGAATTTTGCGACGATCTTCATCGGCATCGAATCGCCGAGGCCGGAGAGCCTGAAGGAGACGCACAAGACGCAGAACCTCCGCGAGAACATCCTCGACTCCGTGCACCGCATCCAGCGTGCCGGCATCGACGTCATGGCGGGGATGATCGTCGGCTTCGACCACGACGACCCTTCGATCTTCGACGAGCAATTCCGTTTCATCCAGGAGGCGCGGATCCCGATCTCCATGACCGGGATGCTGAACGCCGTTCCGAAGACCCCGCTGCACCAGCGCCTGAAGGACGCGGGGCGGCTGATCGCCGAGTCCGTCGGCGACCAGTTCGTGTTCACCAACATCATTCCGAAGGGGATGTCCCGCGTGCAGCTCTACGAGGGGTACAAGAAACTGCTCGAGCGGCTCTACGACTACCGCAACTACCGCCGCCGCGCGATGCAGCTCCTCCTGCAGAAGGGGGCGCAGATCCAGAGCCGGATCGTCACGGGTCGGCAGGACCTCCGGATTCTTCCGCGGGTCCTCTGGACGTGCATCCTGCGAGCGTCGCCGCGCCGCGCCTGGCTCACGGCCTCGCTCCTGCTCGAGACCGCCCTGCGCCGCCCGCGTGAGTTTCGCGAGGCGGTCAAACTGGCGCTCATGCACAAGCACCTCTACGAGTACATGCGCGACACCTGCGAAAAGCTCGACGCGATGGTCCGGGAGCTGCGTCAGGCACCGGAAGAACAGCCCCAGGGCGCATGATCGGCGCGGCCGCCGACTGATTGATGCCCGGCTCGACGTCTCCCGGCGGGGAACGGGTCAACCTGGATGAGAAGCTCTCTCTCTTCTCATCGCACTGGGACCCGAAGATCGTCGGGGAACTGAACGGGCAACATGTCAAGCTCGTCAAGTTTCTCGGAGAGTTCGTCTGGCACAAGCACGACGGCGAGGACGAGATGTTTCTGGTGCTGCGCGGGCAATTCGAGATGCAGTTCCGAGACCGGACGGTTCTCCTTCGAGAAGGCGAATTCCTGATCGTGCCGAAGGGAGTCGAGCATCGTCCGGTCGCCGCCCAGGAGGTCCACGTGATGCTCTTCGAGCCCGTCTCGACCGTCAACACGGGGGACGCCGGCGGACCTCGCACCGTCCCCCAACCGCAGAGGATCTGACGCCTTACGAGAGGATGACGCCGGCGTAGCCGACGACGGAGGACGTGTCGCCGGTCTCGTCGCCGCTGTCGCGGCGGGCGACGACGCGGGCCTTCGAGATGCCGGCCGTTCGGGCGGCGAAGAGCAGCGCCGTGGCCGGCAGGAAGCCGCACATCGAAATCCCCTCCGCGACGACGGTCGTGAAGAGGCCTTCGGGGTCGAGCGCCTCGATCCGGGCGAGCGCCTGCTCGTCCTTTCGGCGGCCGATCTGGCGCGATTCGTAATGGTTCATGTCGGAGGAGGCCAGGAGGAGCGGCGGCTGCGGCTCCTCCGAGCAGATCGCCGCGAGCGCTTCCCCGACCTCGCGGCAGAGATCGAGGTCCTGGGCGCCGAGGCAGACGGCCACGAGCTCGACGTCGCGGCGCAGGACCTGCAAGAAAGGGAGCTGGACCTCCAGGGAGTGCTCGCGGGCATGGGCCGTGGAGTCCCACTCGAGCGAGGGAGCGAGCTCTCGCAGGCGCTCCGCCAGGCGGCGGTTCACCTTCACGTCCCCCAGGGGCGTGCGCCAGGCCTGTGACGGCTCCAGAGATGCCGGGGCGCCGCGCCCCGTATGGTTGGGACAGAGGATCACCGCGGTCGACGGGATCGAAACGCGCGCGTAGACCGCGCCGGCCACGGGACCGGAGTAGACGTAGCCGGCATGCGGCACGATTACTCCGAACGCGGGGTTCGGCGAAGCGTTCCCGCCCGCGCGGAGGTGGGAACGCACGTCCTGCTCAAGGCGCTCGGCGCGCGCCTCGTAGAACATTCCGGCGACCGCGGGCGGACGGACCATCATCCCGTCAGGCGGAAGGCGTCAGGCGGAGCACACTCAATGCTAACCCCGGCGGTTCGAGTCCCGAGTCCCGAGTCCCGAGTCCCGAATCAATTGACCAGGAGCGTGGCTTCGGCGCTGATCCCCGCGACCGTGGCCCGGATCGTCGCGGTGCCGGGTGTGATTCCCGAGGCGATGCCGGCGCCGTCCACGGTCGCGACCTTGTCGTCGGAGGACTTGAAGACCGCCGCCGATCCCTCGTAGGTCTTGCCGCCGGAGCCGTAGGCGACGACCTCGAAGTGCTGCGAATCGCCGACTCGCACGAGCGCGGTCGCCGGGCGGACCTCCAGGCGGTCCACGTCCCCGATGATGATCGTGATCTCCGAGGCGCCCTGGAGATCGCCGGCCCGGGCGATGATCGTCGTGATTCCCTGCTGGACGGCGGTCACGGTCCCGTCCTGGGAGATGGTCGCGGTCGCGGGCCTCGAGGAGCTCCAGGCCACCGGGAAGGAGATGGGGGCCCCCTGGGAGTTCTTGAGGACCGAGGAGAGGACCATCGTCGTGCCGACCGGACCGACGAGGCGCGCCGACGACGGCGCGATTTCGAGCGTCTTCAGGTCCACGACCTCGACGGGCACGTCGGCCGTCAGTTTCTCGAAGCTCGCGGTGACGACGCTGCGCCCGGGGCTCTTGGACTGGAGACGGCCCGAGCTGTCCACGGTGACGACGTCCGCCTTGGACGAAGACCACTTGAGAGCGCTCGACGGCATCGGCAGCCCCTTCTTGTCCAGCAGGCGCCCGGTCAGGCGCTGGCTGCGCTGCAACCCGAAGATCCTCACCGACTTGGGGGACACCTCGATCGTAGCGGGCTTGCGTGCGCACCCACCGGCCAGCCCCGCGAACAGCAACATCCCCACGGCCCATCGCGCTCTCGGCAACTGATCAACCTCCGAGAAGAAGAATGCGCATAAGAATAGCAGGAGTCCGCCCTCCGTCCCACGCGTGGCACACGGCTAGCGCCCCATCCAGCGCAGGATTCGGCGCGCCCGGCGCGCGGCGCGCTGCGGATGCCGGACGGGATCGTAGATGCGCGGAGAGGGGATGATGGCCGCGATCGTCGCGGCCTCGAGATCGGACAGACCGGAAGCGGACTTCCCGAAATAGCGGCGCGCCGCGGCCTCGGCGCCGAAGGTGCGCGGGCCCAGCTCCACGACGTTCAGATACAGCTCGAGGATGCGCCGCTTCGTCAGGCTCCGCTCGAGCCTGCGGGCGATGGCCCACTCGCGCAGCTTGCGCCAGGGGGTCCGATGCGGAGAGAGGTAGAGATTCTTCGCGAGCTGCTGCGTGATCGTCGATGCGCCGTGGCGCAGGTCGCGGTTCTCCCAGTCGCGCTGGAGCGCGCCGCGCACGGCCTCCCAGTCGACGCCTTTGTGCTCGTAGAAGCGCGCGTCCTCCGCCGCGATGACGGCGGGCGGGAGACTCGGGGAGAGGCGGGAGAGAGGAACCGGGATCCACTCGAGCCGCGAGCTCTGGCCCGAGCGCGCCAGCTCCTTCTTGCGGAGCTCCATGAAGGCCGTCGTCTTCGGGAACGCCGTCTTCAGCGGAGTGACGTCGGGCAGCGTCGCGTAGAAAAGGGCCGCGCCAAGCAACGCCACACCGATCGCTCCGAAGATCCAGAGAGCCCATCGGGACTCCCGCCGTGGGCTCTCCCCCGGATTCTCCGGAGCTTCGTCCATCCTCTCGGCTGAGCGCTCTCGAACCTGAAACCTGAAACCTGGTACCGGAAACCTGCCCTATCGCCGCGCGGCCACGAGAGCCCGGCGAAGCTTGCGCACTCCTTCGTCCGCCTCGTCCCGCGAGAGCGTCAGGGGCGGCCGCAGGCGGACGGCGGACGATCCGGACGCGAGCGCGATCAGCCCGTTCTCGAGCCCCGTGGCGAGGGTCCGGTCGCGCATCGCCTTGTCGGGCAGGTCGAGCGCGAGGAAGAGGCCGCGCCCGCGGACGTTCGAGACGACGCCCGGGAACTCCTCCGCCATCTCGCGCAGCCGGGCGAGCATGTGGTCTCCCACGGCGCGCGCATTCGCGACGAGGTTCTCCTCCTCGATGATCTCCACGTACTTCGCGCAGCGGACCATGTCCGCGAGGTTCCCGCCCCACGTCGAGTTGATGCGCGAGGAGACCTTGAAGACGTTCTCCACGTCGTCGATGCGCCCGTTGGACGCGAAGCCGCAGACCTGCGTCTTCTTGCCGAAGACGAAGAGGTCCGGCTCCACGGGGAACTGCTGCCAGCACCACATCGACCCGGTCAGCCCGACGCCCGTCTGCACTTCGTCGAGGATGAGGAGGAACTCCAGCTCGTCGGCCAGAGCGCGCAGGCGGCGGAAGAACTCCGGGCGGAAGTGGTTGTCGCCCCCCTCTCCCTGGATCGGCTCCAGGATGAGCGCCGCGATGTCGCCTTCGGACTCGGAGCACGCCTTCCGGATCTCCGCCTCGACCTGCGCTTCGGCCGCCTCGACTTCGCGCAGGACCTCCGGCGTGATCGGGAATCGCAGGCGCGGGCAGGTGAGTCGCGGCCAGTCGAAGATCGGGAAATACAGCGTCTTGCGGGGGTCGGCGGTGTTCGTCAGCGAGAGAGCGTAGCCGGTGCGGCCGTGAAAGGCGTTCTTGAAGTGGAGGATCTTCTTCCCCTTCTCGCCCGCCCCCCGCGCGAGGTTCTTGCGGACCTTCCAGTCGAACGCGGTCTTGAGCCCGTTCTCCACCGCGGCGGCGCCTCCCTCGACGAAGAAGACGTGGCCGGCGTGGGTCGCGGGAATCGCCAGGCGCGTGAACGTCTCGACGAACTCCGCATACGCCCCCGTGTAGATGTCGCTGTTGGCCGGCTTGATCAGCGCGGCCTCGAGGAGCCGCTCGCGGAACTCCGGGTCGAGCATCTTCGGGTGGTTGTAGCCGATGGGGCACGTCGCGAAGTTCGAGAAGAGGTCGAGCATCGGACGGCCGCTGCGCGCGTCGTAGAGATAGGAGCCGCGGCTCCTCTCCAGGTCCATGACGACGTGGTAGCCGTCCACGAGGATGTGGCGGGACAGGACGCCGAGGACGTCCTCGGGCGACAGGTGGGTGGTGATCGAAGACATGGATCTCAACCTAACCTTTCATGGCCAAGAGTCAATTCTGGACCGGAGATTTTGAATTCGGCAAGGGTCGTTCGGATTATCGCGAAGCCGAGGGATCCAGGATCGGTTCGTAGATCGCGGTGGAATCGGACACCGGCTGCAGGCCCGCCGCGAGGCACCGGTCCTTGCCGTGCTCCTTGGCCTTGTAGAGCGCCGAATCGGCCGCGCGCAGGAGCTCGTTCTTCTGCTGTTCGACGGAGGCCGCCGGCGTGGCGCTGGCGCGGATCGAGGAGACGCCGAGCGACGCGGTAATCACCCCCTGGAGATTGAGCGCCGGGTTGTTGAAGCCGTAGGGGCGCGGCACGAAGGTCGTCGTCCGGATGGCGTGGCGCACGGCTTCCGCGGCCTCCATCCCTTCGCGCAGATTGTGTCCGGGCAGGATCAGCACGAACTCGTCTCCGCCGTAGCGCGTCAGCGTGGCCCGCTCGTCCGTCACGGTCCGCTTCAGGACATAGCCGACCTCCCGCAGCACCTGGCTGCCGGCCAGGTGCCCGTGGCGGTCGTTGACCGATTTCAGGTAGTCCAGGTCGAGGAAGATGAGCGAGAGGTCTCCGCCGTCGCGCGAGATCCGCGAGAGCTCCTGCGTCAGGCGCAGGTGCAGGTACCGCTCGTTGAAGAGGCCCGTCAGGCCGTCGCGTTTGGCCACCTCGTGCGCGCGCCGCGCGTCGAGCAGGTTCTGGATCGAGATCGCCGCGTAGTCGGCGAAGATCTCGAGCAGGCGCCGGTCCTTCTCCTGGAACGACTGCGGGCCGGTCCGGTTGACGAGCTCGAGGACTCCGCAGACGGACGACTCGATCCGGATCGGAACGCAGAGCGCCGACTTCGTGCGGAAATCCCCCGACGTGTCGAACGTCGGGTAGAAGTACGGGTCGCCGATCACGTCATCGGTCATGTAGGTGACGCCGGTGGAGTAGACGTGGCCCGCGATGCCGATCCGCGCGTTGACCCGCCGCGAGAGGCGCGACTCCGCGTCCGCCCCGAAGGTCGCGATGAAGACGAGCTCGTTCTCCATTCGATCCTCGGTGTTCTTCGTCAGCGGATCGTCGAGCAGGATCGAGCCGGCCTCCGACGGGACGAATTCGTTGGCCTTCTGGAGAATCTCCCTCAGGAAGACGTCGATATCGATCTCGCCGGAGTACGGGTAGTAGGCCTTGTGGCGCTCGAGAAAATTCTCGAGGCGGCGGTTGTCGAGTGTGTGGACGGGCAGCAAGGCAACTCCCTGCGAAAAGAGCAGTTTACCATCTGATACGCTGTTTTTCGTGACGCCGGGGGAAGTCTGTCGGGGAGAACGATTTAAGCCGTGCCGCACGCCGCGACAGGCCGTCGGATGATCCCGGCGAGGAAGCGCTGGGGCCAGCACTTCCTCGCGCGAGGAGAGACGGCCGACCGCATCGTTGCCGCTGCGCGCCTGACATCGGCAGACACGGCCGTCGAGGTTGGTCCCGGGAACGGGTCGCTGACCCGCCCGATCGCGGCGAGCGCCGGACGTCTCCTCGCGATCGAGATCGACCCCCTGCGAGCCGCGCCCCTGGAGGAGGAGTTCGCCGGCAGGCCCGGGGTGAAGATCGTGCACGGCGATGCGCTCGACCGGCCGTTTTCCGAGTGGCTGTCGCTGGCCGGATGGAGCGGCCCGGCTGTTCTCGTCGCGAACCTCCCGTACAACGCCGCGACTCCGATCCTGTTCGCGGCGCTCGACGAGCCGGATGCGATCGCGCGCTGCCTCGTCACGGTCCAGCGCGAAGTGGCGCAGCGTCTTTGCGCCCGGCCGGGACAGGAGAGTTATGGCTATCTCTCGGTCCGCTCGGCGGCCTTCGCCCGTGCCCGCATCCTCTTTGACCTCCCGCCGGGAGCCTTCCGCCCCCGCCCCAAAGTCACGTCGAGCGTCGTGGAGCTCGGGCGGCGGTCCCCGCCCCTCGACCCGAACCATCGGGACGCCGCGCTCCGACTCGCCTCCCTCGGCTTTCGCCTGCGGCGCAAGACCGTGGCCAACGCCCTCGCGTCCGAGGGGGGAAGAGAACGATGGGAGCGCGCCCTCGAGGAGATCGGAAGAAGTCCGAAGGTGAGAGCCGAGGAGCTGTCGCTCGAGGAGTACCTGAGGCTCGCGGAAAGGATGCCGTGATGCCGCAGCGCCGGGCCCCGGACCTCCCGCACCGCATTCCATGACGGTCGAGATCGTCCCTCTCGGAGGCCTCGGCGAGTTCGGTAGGAACCTCCTCTGGCTCAAATCCGGCGATTCCAGCATCGTTGTGGACGTCGGCGTTTCGTTTCCCGACGAGACGTTTCCCGGAATCGACCGGATCGCGCCGGACCTCTCCGCGCTCTCGGGAGTCCGGATCGACGCCGTGCTCCTGACGCACGGGCACGAGGATCACATCGGGGCGCTCCCGTTGCTGCGCGAGATGAGCCGGGCTCCGGTGTATGGCTTCCCTTTCACGCTGGCCATGGCGCGCCGCCGCCTGGAGGAAGCGGACGCCCCGCTCGAAGGGATGAGCGAAGCGAAGCCGCGGGAAAAGGTGCGCGCGGGGGAGTTCTCCTTCACGTACTTTCGCGTCTCCCACTCCGTCCCGGATTCCGCGGCGATCCTGATCGAGGCGGGGGGGCGGCGGATCTTTCACTCCGGCGATTTCAAGCTCGACCCGGATCCTCCCGACGGCGAGACGACCGATCTCGAGGGGATCGCGGCGGCGGCGGGCGGCGGCGTGGACCTGGCTCTCGTGGATTCCACCAACGCCGAGCGTGCCGGCCGCGCTCTCTCCGAGCGGGTGGCGGGTGAAGGGCTGGCCGCCGTGTTCGCCGACGCGCCGCGGCGGATCATCCTCACGACGTTCTCGAGCCACGTGGCGCGGATCTCCCAGTCCGTCGAGGCGGCGGTCCGGCTCCGCCGCCGGGTGGCGCTGCTCGGCCGCAGCATGAGGACCGTGGCGGAGATCGCCCAGCGCCTCTCCCGGCTCTCGCTTCCCTCCGGAGTCCTCATCGCGCCCTCCGAGCTCGCCGCGTGCCCGGCCGAGCGTCTCCTCTGTCTGACCTCCGGGAGCCAGGGAGAGCCGTTCTCCGCGCTCTACCGTCTCGCGCTGGACGAGCACGCGGACCTGAAGCTCGGCGCCGACGATCTCGTGATCTTCTCCGCGCGCACGATTCCCGGCCACGAGCGCTCGGTCAACCGCGTGACGGATCACCTCGTGCGGCGCGGCGCGCGCGTCGTTCGCGAGGCGGAGCCACCCGTCCACGTTTCCGGGCACGCGCAGGGAGAGGACATCGCGGACTGGCTGCGGCTGACCCGGCCGAGAGCGGTGATGCCGGTTCACGGAGAGCGGCGGATGCTCACGGCCGCCGCAGCGATCGCGCGGGGGGCGGGGATCGCCCCGGACCGTATCGCACTCCTGGACAACGGCGATCGCCTGACGCTCGGTCCGTCCCGTTTCGAGATCCAGCCGGGTGCCGCGCCGGCGGGCCGCGTCTACTTCGACTCGCGGCCGGAGCTCGTCGAGCCCGCGGTGGTGCGCGATCGCCGACAGCTCGCCGAGGAGGGATTCGTCGTCGTGTTCGTGCCTCCCGACACACGCTCGGGCGAGATCACGGTAGTCTCGCGGGGCGTCGCCACCCCCGATGCCGACATCGCGGCCGAGGTCCGCAAGGCGGGGCGCGCGGTGCTCGCCCGCGCCACTCCCGAGGAGCGCGGCGATCCGGAGTGGCTGCGCGCCGAGATCGCGCTCGCGGCCAAGCGCGCGTGCCGACGGGCCTTCGACAGCCGGCCGGTGATCGTTCCCGTCATCGTCTAGCCGTCGCTCCGCGCTGCGCCGGGGACCTGCGCCCTGCGGGCGCACTGTCGAGCGACTCGGCCGGATGCGGCCTCGATCGCTCGCCTGGTCCCCAGCTCCGCGCTCCGCTCCCGCGGCGGGAGGCTCCTCCCTTGCCTTCGCTCGGGAGACCCCTCCCGCCGCGACCGGGCTTCCCCCTCTCCGCCCCGGAGAGGGGGAAGGTGAGGGCGTCGGAACTGCCGTCGATCGGAAGCGAGCCCGTCCGCTTCGCGCGAGATCCGGGAAGGGCGGCGTCGTGGACCAGCTCTGCGCGGCGACGGGCGGCCCCTGCATCTACATCGGGCGCGACATAAGACGACGCACGAGGGGCTCGGGATCACGGGCGCGGACTCGGATCTGACCGTGAAGGCCCTGGTCGAGAGCCTGGACAAGTTCAAGGTCCCGCAGAAGGAGAAGGACGAGTTCCTCGCGCTTGCCTCGTCCCTGAGGGCCGACATCGTCGAAAAGCCGTAAAAACGCCCTCGCGCATTCATCTTCCTCCGGACCTCTGGTTCATCCGGCGCGCCTGAATGACCCCCAGCCGGATCACTCCATAGACGACCACGCAGCAGGCGAAGTCCAGTGCCAGCCCGACGTCGAACCGGAACGGCTGGTGCTGGAGGGGGCGAGCCAGGTCGGGAAAGAGAACGAGAAAGTAGATCGCGTTGCCGGCCAGGATCGCGGCGGTGTACTCGATCCAGCGCCGGGGGGTCATTCCCAGGAATGCCACGGGGGCATTCTGTCGTCGTCGAGACGGCCGGGCAACCGCCTTTGCTAACGGGACGCGATGGCCGGCCCGAGCGCGAAGAAGATCCGTCCGTGGAAGAAGCTGTTCTCGTGGCCGATCAGCAGGCGCTCGATCCCCGGCGGGTCGCCGAGGAAGAGGCGAAGCCGCTCCGCTCCTTCCGGGAGGTCGAAGACGAACCGGGTCAGGTACGACTCCCCCGGGCGCAGCGGCCGGGTCAGCGCAGTGAAGCCGCCTCCCGACTCTCCGAGCGCTCGTCGTCCGGCCGCCGAAGGGTCGTGACGGCGGCCCGACTCGTCGAGGACATAGACGACGCGCGGATTCGGCGTCAGCGGCGCGTCGCCGCGCCACGGCGCGGTCGTCGCCGGATCGAACCAGGTCCGGATCGTCACGACATGGAAGATGCCGTTGGCCGAGACGAGCTGCGGAGCGACGCCGAGGACCCGGGTCCGTGAGACGTCCTCGAGGGAGTAGGCGAGGTGGCAGTCGATCTCGCAGAAATACTTGCGGCCTCCCTTCGCGAGGGTCTCCTCGCGACTCGCGAAGGAGAAGGCGAGGAGCACGCCGAGATACGCGCCGGCGACGGCGATCCCCGCCGCCCCCAGCAGGGTGGCGAGTCGCCGCTTCCGAACAAGGAGCGAGACGAGCGAGGCCGCCAGCAGCCCGAAGAGGAGGAGCCCGGCCGCGAGGAAACCGAGGACGGCCACGGGAGCGAACGGAAGAGTGACTGTGCTTTGCATCATAAAGTCATGTCTCAAATTTTTTTCTACGCTCTCGGGATCCCGCCGACAAGCGCCTCGAGGTGGGAGAGATACCGGTCGAACGCCCGGCGCCCCGCGGGCGTCAGCCGGTACTCGGTGCGCGGCATCCTCTTCTCGAACGACTTGGAGAGCTCGACGTAGCCGGCGTCCTCCAGCTTGCGCGCGTGGACGGAGAGGTTGCCGTCCGTCGTCCCCAGGAGCTTCTTCATTTCGTTGAAGGAGAGCGACTCGTTGGCCGCGAGCGCCGCTACGATCGCCAGCCGCATCCGCTCGTGGATGATCCGGTCCAGATCCGGCAGGGAGCGGGCTCTCGCCGCCGAGGAGCGCTTCCGCGTTTCCCGTTCTCCTCGCACGTGCTGGCGGACCGCAGAGGCTTTTCTCATCCCTCGTGCCTGACACCGGACACCTGACACCCGACATCTGCCTTCATCCCCCGTACCTCCTGGCGATCAGGACCCCGAACACGACGTGCAGCCCCCCGAATCCGGCCGCGAGGAAGGCGGTCCCCCAGGTCACGGGGGAGACGAGGCAGATCGCTCCGAGGAGCATGAAGCCCACGCCCATGACCGGAACGATGCGGACGGCGAACGCTCCCCCGGTGACGACCGCGGTCCCGTAGAGGAGGAGCCAGATCCCGGGCAGGAGCGCCGTCTGTCCGGCGCGCTGGAGTGAGAGCGTGACGAGCGCTCCAGCGGCGAGAGGGGGTGAGAGCGTCAGGAGGAACCGGCGCGCCGGCCCGGCGAAGAGGGGAATGTTCGCGCGGCGGGCCTTCGCGGTGATCGCCCACGCGCCGATCCCGAGCGCCACGAACGCTTCCGCGAGCCAGACCCCCAGCCATTCCTCCGGCGAGCGCGCGCGCGTCGAGAGTGCGGCGGCGGCGAGGGCGCTCGCTCCCATGGCGACGCCTCCCCATCCCGGCACCGCCGTGAACGAAGACGCCCTCTCCATGGTCTCGCGAATGAAGCGGAGATTGTCGATGGCCCGGCTGCCGAGCGCGGGCGGTTCCGGAGCGGCGCGAAGGGGCGGCTTCTCCACGGTCCGGGATCCTACGTCTCGGGACTGGTCACGTCAAGTACTTTGCAATAGAGAGTAGACTCGCTCCGTGCGCCCCGCGGGTCACAACTTCCACAGCTCTCTCTGCTCCCCCGGCCGGCGAAATGTCGTCTTCTCCTCCTCCTCTTCGCCGTCCCGCTCGCCGACGCGGTTCTCGTTGAAGCCGAGCCGCCGGCACTCGAAGTCGAAGAGGTCGTGGATCGCGTCCCATCGGGCCCCGACGCCGCGCATCCGGAGGCCGAACCGGGATTCGTTGAATTTCCCTCCGCGGACCTGCTGGATGGCGCTCCAGATCTTCGAGGCCCTCTGAGGAAACACCTGCTCGAGACGCTCGCGGAAGACGGGCAGCGTCTGGCCCGCGAGGCGCACGAGCGTCAGGAAGGCGCTCGTGGCGCCGGCCGAGCGCGCCCGCTCCAGAACCTCGGAGATCTGGCTGTCGTTCAGTCCCGGAATGACCGGCGCGACGCCGACGCCGGTGCGGATTCCCGCCGCGGAGAGGAGGCGCAGCGTCTCGAAGCGTTGCGACGGGAGGCTCGCGTTGGGCTCGATGGCCCGCGACATGGCGTCGTCGGAGAAGGGGATGCTGAGCGAAACAGAGACCTTGCTCTCCCGGGACAGGCGCGCGAGCAGCTCCGCGTCGCGCCGCACGAGCGCCCCTTTCGTGATGATCGCCACGGGGTTTCGGAACTCCGCGCAGACCTCCAGGCAGCGCCGCGTCAGCTCGTACACCGCCTCGAGCGGCTGGTAGCAGTCGGTGTTGCCGGAGAAGATGATCGTCTCCCCCTTCCAGGAGCGCCGCGACAGCTCCGCGCGCAGCAGCTCCGGCGCGTTGACCTTGACGACGATCTTCCGGTCGAAGTCGGTCCCCGCCCCGAACCCCAGATATTCATGGCTCGTCCGGGCATAGCAATTGTGGCTTACCACGCCATTGGCAATGAAGTCTCCGGTGCCCGTCGTGATGTCGTAGAGCGGCAGCGAGACGCCAAGAGGTTCGATGGAGACAACCCGAAGCGGGGAGTTGTTCTTCAGGGCCCGCCCTTCGATGTCTCTCTTGCGTGTGATCGCAGGGTCCACCAGGTGAAAAAATCGCAAGTGCTCACGCAATCCACGCCGAATGCGTACGTTATGGATCGGCTTCTCTCTTTGGAGCGTTTCCACTACGAAATCGAAATCAAAGAGAGCCAGAGCCTGCTTGATGTGTCCGATGATTGAGGTGTCGGTGTTCGTTATCCGAAGGACACCGCTGCTGTAGCAGCCTTCCGCGTCGAAGATCCCGGCGAGGAAGCCCTTGGACCAGTCCGGGCTCGGTGCAGATGGCCATCGCACGATCTCACCGATGCGAGCGACCCCGAGCCGGGCGTGGGTGCGAATCGCAGCGAGGGCTTTTCGTTCTCCGACCGCCGCCTGGAAGAGAAACTCCCGGGTCTGGATCTCGAACATCTGCAAGAAACGTCTCGTGCGCTGCAAGGCCTCCAGATCGACCATGGCGAGCCGGAAGTGGTGCTGTGTGTCGGTGGCTCGCCGTCGCCCGGGATATTCGTACGACGCGAGCAAGGCGTCGCCGCGGACGATGCCGCAAAGGTATCCCCTTCGGTATTCGATCGTCTCCTCCGGCGCTTGAGCGAACCGACCGGTCCCGAGCAGGTGGTTGTTCGGAGTCAGGTGAGGCCGTCGAAATCGACCGTGCTCGCGGCCGGTCACGTGCTTCCATCCGCGGTTCGTGAGGAACCGGTGGTCGCCGCTCGCGATCAGTCGCGTTCCATCCTCCAACGTCGCACGATATGCGGGCTCGATGCGCCGCCAATGGTGGAGCACGGACGTCTTCACGTAGCGTCGATAGCGGCCGACCAGGATGGTTCCGTAGACTTCGTCTCCGACCCGGACATCGGCCAGGCGTTTCGTGCGCCCGTTTGCCATCAGGACTGCGGTGTCGCCACCGGCACAGTAGGCACAGGCATGGAAGCATCCTCGGTAGGGGTTGAGGCTCCAGCGAAAGCCGACGTCGGGGCTCTCGTTCTCGGCGAGGATGCTTTTCGGGTGCTCCTCGAAGACCTCGAGTCTCGCTTCCGGAGGCTCGCCCAGGTACTCGACATGCGTGGATTCCCAGGGGTTTGGCGGGTTGGAGACCGGTTTGAACATCGAGGCGTAAATATAGCGCAAGTCGTCCGATCCCGTCATCGAGCGAGGCGAGGGATCTATTTTGCGGCGGTGTCGCCCTTCCCCGGCCCGGAAGGAGAGGGGGGACGCTCTCTGAGGCCGACGGATTCGCGGACGAGGCGCATCGTCTCGGCCGCCTCGGCGCGCGCTCTTTCGGCGCCTTTCCTCAGGGCGGCTTCGACGGCAGAGGGGCGGCTCATCAGCTCCCTCCGCTTGGCGCGGGCGGAGGCGAAGTGAGCGTCGATCTTCGCGAGGAGCATCTTCTTCACCTCTCCGTAGCCGAGGCCGCCGGAGCGGTAGCGCACCGCGAGTTCCGCCTTCTCCTGCTCGTCCGCGAAGAGGGAGAAGAGGGCGAAGAGATTGTCCTTTTCCGGGTCCTTCGGCGCCTCGACCGGAGTGGAATCGGTGACGATGCGCATGACGGAATCCTTGAGCGCCTTTCCGTCCGCGAAAATCTCGATCGTGTTGCCGTAGGACTTGCTCATCTTCTTTCCGTCGGTCCCCGGTACGTTCGGCGCGCGGTCGAGGCGCGCCTCCGGGAGCGGGAAGACGCGCCCGTACACCCCGTTGAAGGAGCCGGCCATGTCGCGCGTCATCTCGATGTGCTGGACCTGGTCCTGTCCGACGGGGACGAGGTTCGACCGGTAGATCAGGATGTCGGCGGCCATGAGCACCGGGTAGAAGAAGAGCCCCGCGCTCGCCGCGATCCCGCGCGCGACCTTGTCCTTGTAGGAGTGGGCGCGCTCGAGCAGCCCCATCCCCGTGACCGTCGAGAGGATCCAGGCGAGCTCCGTGACTTCCGGCACGTCGGACTGGCGGAAAAACGCCGTGCGGTCCGGGTCCAGGCCGAGCGCGAGGTAGTCGAGCGCGACGGCGCGCACGTTCTCGGCGAGCTGGCGGTTGTCCTGGATCGTCGTCAGCGCGTGGAAGTCCGCGATGAAGAAGAAACACTCACCCTCGTCCTGGAGCGCGATGTGCTGGCGGATCGCGCCGAAGTAATTGCCGAGGTGCAGCTTTCCGGAGGGCTGCACGCCCGACAGGATGCGGGTTCGCCGAGCATTCACGGTTCGGCATTCTATTTGTGATTTGTGATTGGTGATGGGTGATCGGGGAGATACAGTTCGCCCCGGCGAATAGAGGAGGCAGGATGAGAAGACCGGCGTGGATCGCGACGATGGCTCTCGGCTCGGCGGTCGTGCTTTCCGCATTGGCCGGGGCCCGGCAGGCGACTCCCGCTCCGAACGCGACGCCCTCGCCCGGAGCGGACCATCACGATCGGGCGCCTCAGGACATCTTCCGGGTCAAGCCGCTCGCCGGCGGCGTGTACGCGCTCTACGGCCGCGGCGGGAACATCGGCTTCTTCGTCGGGCCGGACGCCGTCCTCGTCATCGATTCGCAGTTCAAGGACATCGCCCCCGGCATCGTCGCCGAGATCAAGAAGGTCTCGGACAAACCGATCAAGTTCCTGCTCAACACCCACCATCACGGCGACCACGTCGGCGGCAACGAGGTCTTCAAGCAGTTCGCCATGATCATCGCGCACGACAACGTGAGGACGCGGATGCTCGCCTCTCCCGCCGACATCCAGCGCGACTACCCGGCGATGTTGGAGTCCGCGAAGAAGGCAGGCAACGAGCAGTCGGTCAAGATGCTGTCGGAGCAGATCGAGTGGGCCAAGAAGGTCAGGGTCGAAGAGATCGCCGCTCCCATCATGACGTTCGATTCGGAGCTCAAGATCCACATGGGGGACGAGACGATCCAGGTCTGGCACCTCCCGCCGGCGCACACCGACGGAGACAGCGTCATCTATTTCGAGAAGGCGAAGGTGCTCCACATGGGGGACGACCTCTTTAACTCGGTCATCCCGTTCATCGACGTCAAGAGCGGCGGCTCGGTCAGGGGTTATCTCGCGGCGCTCGACAAGGTCCTCGCGAAGGTGCCGGCAGACGCAATCGTCATCCCGGGGCACGGCGAGGTGACGGACGTCGCCGGGATCAAGATCTTCCGGCAGTACATCGCCGACGTCATGGACGCCGCGCAGAAGGCGAAGGCGGCAGGCAAATCGAAGGACGACTTTCTGAAAGACGTGGACCTGCCGGCCTACAAGGACTACTCGGGGTACAAGGACCGCTTCAAGGCCAACGCCGGCTCCGCCTACGACGAAGCCCGTTAGGAGGAGCGACTGGGCCGACTGGGCGATCAACCGTAACGGCTCCTCTCCCAGTCTCCCCGTCTCCCCGTCAGGTCTGGACCGCGTTGCTCTCGTCCGCGGTCAGGGACTCGACGAGCGCCTGAATTCTCCGGCGTAGATCGTCTCGGGTTTCGACGAAGCGCTCGTAGCGGACCTCGGGATCCGGCTCGAACGAGGGGTCTTCGATCGACCAGTGCTCGATCCGTTTCGCGTTGGGCCAGGTGGGGCAGTCCCGGGCGGCGGAGTCGCAGACCGTCACGACAACGTCGAACACGGTCTCGCGGAACTCCTCAGCGGACTTGGAGCGGGCTCCCGAGATGTCCTGCCCGAGCTCCGCGATGACATCCACGGCCAGGGAATGCACGCCAAACGCGGGGCGCGAGCCCGCCGACACGGCTTCGAGGACGTCGCCGTGGTCGAGCCGCGCGACCGCCTCCGCCATCTGGCTGCGCGCCGCGTTGCCGGTGCAGAGGAAGAGAATTCGTTTCTTTTGCTGAACCATCTTGAGTCCAAGGTCCAGGGTCCAAGGTAGCACGCTGCCGCCATGCTTTCTTCGGCTACTTTGGACTTTGGACCACAGAGGCCCGATAATGAATGAGATTGTCGCAAGGAAGTTTCTGGCGCGGCCGGATCGCGAGCGAGGCGTTGGGGGTGATCCTCGTCCTCGTCGGCGTCCTGACCGCCCTCTCGCTCCTGTCGCACGATCCGCGCGACCCGAACCTCTTCTCCGTCACGGCGGGAGGAGAGGCCGCCTCTCCTACTAACTGGATCGGCGGGTCCGGCGCCTCGCTCTCGGCCGCGCTCTACGCGCTGGTGGGCCTGGCGGCCTGGGGCATGCCGGTGCTGCTCCTGCTGTGGGGTTGGCGGATGTTCCTCCAGCGGCCCGTCGAGAACCCGGCGACGAAGGCGTCCGGCTTCGTGCTGCTCTTCGTGTCGATTCCCACCCTCCTCTCGCTCTTTTTCGGGCGGCGCTCCCTCTTCGGAGAGGAATCGGAGTCGGGCGGCGTTGTCGGCCGCGCGATCGCCGATGCCGCTCGCGGGCGCCTCGGCACGACCGGCGCCGCGCTTCTCGCGGCCGCGCTCCTCCTGATCGCCGTCCCGCTCTCGACGCAGGTCTCCCTCGCGGAGGTGTTCGCCGGCCTGCGGGTTCGGTTCGCCGGCCTGCTCGGCCGCATGACCGTTGGGTGGGCGCGGAGCCGCGACCGCCGGACGAAGGAGCGGCTGCGGCGCGCGGTCGTGGCCAAGCACCTCGAAAAGGCGCGCCGCGAGCCTGTGACGCTCGGCGAGGTCCCGTTCGTGTCCGACGAGGGCGCGCCGCGGCTGCGCGAGGTGCCGGGCGAAGGACGATTCTCGATCCGGAAGACGACGGCCGCCGCGCCTGCGAACGCGGCGCCCTCCGCGCCCGCGCGGCCGAAAAAGAAAGAGCCGCAGCAGAGCCTGCCGCTTCCGGGGCTCGACGGGTATCCGTATCCCGACGCTTCGCTGCTGGACAAGAGGGACGCCATGGGCGTCGTGGACCGGAAGGTCCTGGCGGAGACGGGCAAGTCAATCGCCGCGAGGTGCGCGGAGTTCGGCGTGGAAGGGGAGATTGTCGAATATCACCCGGGGCCGGTCGTCACGACCTACGAGTTTCGTCCCGCCACGGGGATCAAGGTCAACCAGGTCATGAGTCTCTCCGAGGACCTGGCCCTCTCCCTTTCGGCCGAATCGATCCGGATCGAGAGACTCCCCGGCCGGGCGAGCGTGGGCATCGAGGTCCCCAATCCCGGCGGCGGCGAGATCATCTCGTTGCGGGAGGTCATCGAGTCGGATCGCTTCCGGCGGTCCCCTTCCCTCCTGACCCTCGCGCTCGGCAAGGACATCCACGGGGAGCCGGTCGTGGACGACCTGCGCTCGATGCCGCATCTGCTGATCGCCGGAACGACGGGCTCCGGGAAGAGCGTCAGCATCAACGCGCTCCTGACCTCGATCCTCTTCAAGGCGCGCCCGGACCAGGTCAAGCTCATCCTCGTCGACCCGAAGATGGTGGAGCTCGAGATCTACGAGCACCTGCCGCACCTGATGACCCCGATCATCATCGATCCGAAGAAGGCCGCAAACGCCCTGAAATGGGCCGTCGCCGTCATGGATGACCGGTTCCAGACGCTGTCGGACTTCGGCCAGGTGCGCAACATCGAGCAATACAACGCCGCGATTCGCGACCCCGAGATCGTCAAGCGGGTGCGGGCCGAGCATCCGGACGACCCGGATCTGAAGCTCGACCCGATGCCGATGATCGTGATCGTGATCGACGAGCTGGCGGACCTCATGATGACCGCTCCCAAGGAAGTCGAGGAGTCGATCGTTCGCCTCGCGCAGAAGGCGCGCGCGGTCGGGATCCACCTTGTCGTCGCGACGCAGCGTCCCTCCGCGGACGTGGTGACCGGTCTGATCAAGGCCAATCTCCCATCCCGGATCGCGTTCAAGGTCTCCTCCCGGATCGACTCGCGCGTCATCCTCGACGGCAACGGGGCGGAGCGGCTGCTCGGGCGCGGCGACATGCTCTTCCTCGCCCCCGGAACCTCCCGGTTGAGGCGCGTGCACGGGGCGTTTGTCTCGATCCAGGAGTCGGCGCGCCTCGTCAACTTTCTCCGCAAGCAGGGGAAGCCCCAGTATGACGAGAGCATCACGAAGGAGCAGATCGAGACGGCGGCGCGCGACGACTCCGGAGACGAGACCGATCCGCTCTACGACGAAGCGGCGAGACTGGTCGTCAAGGAGAAGATGGCCTCGATTTCCTTCCTGCAGCGCCGCATGGGCGTTGGATTCTCGCGGGCCGGAAAACTGATCGACCTGATGTCCCGCGACGGCCTGCTCGGGCCGCCGCGCGGCTCGAAGCCGCGCGAGGTCCTGGTCTCCGAGGATTACTTCGAGGAAGTGGACCGCCAGCCTCGATGAGCCGGGCCGTCCGGACGCTGCTCCCGGCCCTCTGGGCGGCGCCGGCTATCGCCTGATGCCTTCGTTGCGCGCCGTCTTCTTCGGGACGCCGGAATTCGCGGTCCCTTCTCTCTCCGCGATGCTCGACGCGGGTGTCGAGGTGCCGCTCGTCGTGACGCAGCCGGATCGCCCGGTCGGCCGCCACTCGACGCCGCTCCCATCGCCGGTCGCGCTGCTGGCGCAGATGCGCGGGATCGCGATCGAGAGGCCGGAGCGGCTGCGCGGCAACCAGCAGATCCTCGAGCGGATCCGCCGGATCGAGCCGGACGTCGGCGTCGTCGTGGCGTTCGGAATGCTCCTCCCCAACGCGCTTCTCGACCTGCCGCGGCTCTCGTTCGTCAACGTGCACGCCTCGCTTCTCCCGAAGTACCGTGGAGCCTCGCCGGTCCAGGCGGCGATTCTCGCGGGGGACCGGGAGACCGGAGTGGCGACGATGAGGATCGTCGAGGAGCTGGACGCGGGGCCGGTGTATCTCGCGCGCCGCGTCCCGATCGGGGAGAGCGAAGACGCCGGCTCGCTCTCCGACCGGCTCGCCGCCGCCGGAGCGCACCTGTTAATCGAGACCCTGCGAGGCCTCGAGGCGGGAACGCTCCGCGCGAGGCCGCAGGAGGGCGAGCCCTCGTTCTGCCGGCCGATCCGCCGCGAGCAGGGGGAGGTGGACTGGGCGCTGCCGGCGGCCCAGCTCGAGAGGCGGCTGCGCGCCTACACGCCCTGGCCGGGGCTCCACACGTTCCTCGGAAAGGAGCGGATCAAGATCGTCGGCGCCGGCGTCGCGACCGGCGGACGCCGGGAGCCGCCCGGCGCCTTCTGGACGGAAGGGGGGAAACTGATCGCGGCGGCGGGGGAGGGCACGGCGCTCGAGCTCCGCCTGCTTCAGCGCGCGGGCCGCAGGCCGGTCAGCGGCGCCGAGTTCGCGCGAGCGGTCGAGCTCCCCGGCCACTTCGGTCCGGCGGCGGACGCCAGCGGTTCCTGATGGGCTCCCCGTCCCCCGCCCGCGTCCGGGCCGTCCGGGTCGTGCGGGAGGCGCTCGAGCGCGGCGGCCGCGCGACCGCGCTCCTGGCGGAAGGGTCGCGCGGTCTCTCCTCCGAAGACGGGAACCTCCTGCGCGAGATCGCGCTCGGAGTGCTCCGTCATCGCGCGGCGCTGGACGCGGAGCTCTCCGCCGTGTCCCGCGTGCCGCTGCCGCGCCTGACTCCCGACCTGCGGGAGATCCTGGAAGTCGCCCTCTACCAGATCCGCCACCTCGACCGCGTCCCGCCATACGCCGCCGTGGACGACGCCGTCTCCCACGCCCGAAAGAGCGGCGGAGCCGGCGCCGCCGGCCTCGTCAACGCCATCCTGAGAAACCTCCTCCGCGCTCCTCCCCCTCTCCCCCGCGGGGGAGCGCGAGGGGTCTCCCCTCGCCTTGATTCCGCGCCGGCCGTGGCCGAAGGCCACGTCTCGCGAAGCGAGCGGCCGAAGGGCCGGGGTGAGGGCGCCGCCGGCGCCGCCGCGCTCGCTGTCCGGTTCTCTCACCCCGAATTCCTCGTCCGCCGCTGGCTCGATCGTTTCGGGCAAGCGGCGACGGTTGGTGTCCTCGAGTCGGACAACACTCCCTCGGCCGTGGATCTCATGACGAACACGAGGAAGACCGATCGCGAGTCGCTCGCGGCCGCGCTTCTCGCGGCGGACGTCTCCACCACTGCGTCGCCGCTTTCGCCTCTCGCCCTGACCGTGCTCTCGGGAAACCCGTTTCCGACGGAGCTCTTCGCGCAAGGCCGCTTCCTCGTCGCGGATACGGCATCCCAGGCGCTCCCGCTTCTCCTGCCGCGCGGCGAGACGTTGCTCGACCTCGCGGCCGCGCCCGGCGGGAAGTCCTTCTCGGCGCTTCTGCACGGCCGGGCCTCGCGCGCCATCGCACTCGATCGCTCCGTCCAGCGACTGTTGCTCGTCCGGGAAAACGGCGCCCGACTCGGAATCCCCGAAGTCCTGCCGGCCGCCGGCGACTTCCGGTCGCCGCCGCTTCCGACCGGCGCCTTCGCGCGAGTCCTGTTCGACGCGCCGTGCAGCGGGACGGGGACCCTCCGGAAGAATCCCGAGATCCGCTATCGCGTCACTCCGGAGGCGATCGAGAGGCTGTCTCGCGCGCAGGAGGATGGCCTCCTCGCCGCGTCCGGGCTCCTCGCGCCCGGCGGACTCCTCCTCTACTCGACCTGCAGCCTCGAGGAGGAGGAGAACGAGCGGGTGGTCGATCGCATCCTCGCGCGCGACTCCGGCCTCGAGCCGGCGCCCATGGACGCGCCCGCCGGGCTCGCGTCGTTTGTATCGGGAAATCGATTCCGGATCCTTCCCGCGCGGGCGAACGACGGCTTCACCGCCCACCTGTTGCGGCGCAAAAGCTAGAATGCCGGACTCCATGAGCGCCCGCAAGCCGGTTCCGCTGCTCGACCTGACTCGCTTCGACGAGGAGTTGAAGCGAGACATCTCGCGGCGCGTGGAGGAAGTCTTCGCGACGGGGCGGTTCGTGATGGGGCCCTCCAACGAGGCGTTCGAGAAGGCCTTCGCGGAAGAGATCGGCGCCGCCCACGCGATCGGCGTCTCCTCCGGCACGGACGCGCTCCTCGTCTCCCTGATGGCCCTCGGCGTCGGGCCCGGAGACGAAGTGATCACGAGCCCCTTCACGTTCTTCGCGTCGGCCGGAGAGGTCGCGCGGTTGAACGCGAAGCCGGTCTTCGTGGACATCGAGCCGGCCACGTTCAACATGGACCCGAGCCTCCTCGAGGCCGCGATCACCCCGCGCACGAAGGCGATCCAGCCGGTCCACCTGTACGGGCAGTGCGCCGACATGGACCCGATCGTGGAGATCGCGCGGCGCCGCGGCGTCCCGATCGTGGAGGACGCCTGCCAGGCGGTCGGCGCGACCGACCGCGGCCGTTTCGCCGGCACCATGGGACTCATGGGCGCGTTCTCCTTCTACCCGACGAAGAACCTGGGGGGCGCGGGGGACGGCGGCGCCGTCACGACCGGCGACGAGCCGACGGCGAAGCTCGTTCGCAACCTGCGGCTCCACGGCGAGACCTCCCGCTACCACCACGCGCGCGTCGGCGGGAACTTCCGGATGGACGCGATCCAGGCGGCCGTGCTCCACGCGAAGCTGCCGCGCTTGAAGGCCTGGAACGAGCGGCGCAGGGCGATCGCGGCGCTCTACGGCGAGCTCCTCGCCGATGAGGTCCGCGCGGAGAAAATCGTCCTTCCCTTCGAGGCCCCCGGGCAGCGGCACGTCTATCACCAGTTCGTCGTTCGGTTGCGCGACCGCGACGCCGTGCAGGCGCGCCTCTCGGCGAAGGGGATCTCGAGCGCAATCTTCTATCCGGTTCCTCTCCACCTCCAGGAATGCTTCGCGGGTCTGGGAAACCCCGAAGGCTCCTTCCCGCAGGCCGAAAAGGCCGCGCGGGAGGTTCTGGCCCTTCCGGTCTTCGCGCAGATGACTGACGGCGAGGTGGAGCGGGTCGCGGAGGAACTGCGTAAGGCCCTCTCTCCGTAAGGGGAACCGAGCTCCCGACTTAATCTCGTCAATTCAGTGATCTGGCACGGGCCTCCCCCGCACGGCCGGGTACTAGCACTCGCCCGAGAGGAGTGCTAGTATCCACGAGCCTGAAACATCCACGAGGGATGGCTACGGGCAACTCGACAGAAAGGATCACAGGAGGAGAGGAATGAAGATTCGACCGCTTTATGACCGGATTCTCGTCAAGAGACTCGAGCCCCAGGAGATCAAGAAGGGGGGCATCATCATCCCCGACACCGCCAAGGAGAAGCCGATGGAGGCGGAAGTCGTCGCCGTCGGCAAGGGAAAGATCAACGAAGACGGGAAACAGCTCCCGCTCGACGTGAAGAAGGGTGACCGCATCCTGATCGGCAAGTACGCGGGCACCGAGATCAAGATCGACGAGGTAGAGCACTTGATCCTCCGGGAAGAGGAAGTGCTCGCCGTGGTCGAGAAGTAAACCGGAAGGAGTAGAGAGAACAATGGCTGCGAAGACAATTTCCTACGGCGAGGAGGCGCGCCAGCGCATCCTCCACGGCGTCAACAAGCTCGCGGACGCCGTCAAAGTCACCCTGGGCCCCAAGGGGCGCAACGTCGTCATCGAAAAGAAATTCGGGTCCCCCACGATCACCAAGGACGGCGTGACCGTCGCCAAGGAGATCGAGCTCCAGGACTCGCTCGAGAACATGGGCGCGCAGATGGTGCGCGAGGTCGCCTCGAAGACCTCCGACGTGGCCGGCGACGGCACGACCACCGCGACCGTGCTCGCGCAGGCGATCTACCGCGAGGGGATCAAGAACGTCACCGCCGGCGCCAACCCGATGGAGTTGAAGCGCGGCATCGACAGCGCCGTCCGGGCGGCCGTCGAGGCGCTGGACAAGATGTCCAAGCCGGTCGAGGGGAAGGACATCGCCCACGTCGGCACGATCTCGGCCAACAACGACGCGGAGATCGGCAAGATCATCGCCGAGGCGATGGACAAGGTCGGCAAGGACGGCGTCATCACGGTCGAGGAAGCCAAGGGCCTCGAGACGACGCTCGAAGTGGTCGAGGGAATGCAGTTCGACCGCGGGTATCTCTCCCCCTACTTCATCACCGACGCCGAGCGCATGGAGTGCATCCTCGAGAACGCGAAGGTGCTCCTCTACGAGAAGAAGATCTCGAACATGAAGGACCTCCTCCCGATCCTCGAGCAGATCGCCAAGCAGGGCAAGCCCCTGCTGATCATCGCCGAAGAGGTCGAGGGCGAGGCGCTCGCGACGCTCGTCGTCAACAAGCTGCGGGGAACCCTCCAGGCCGCCGCCGTCAAGGCGCCCGGCTTCGGCGACCGGCGCAAGGCGATGCTCGAAGACATCGGGATCCTCACGGGCGGCAAGCTCATCTCCGAGGACCTCGGGATCAAGCTCGAGAACGTCAAGTGGGAGGACCTCGGCGACGCCAAGAAAGTCACCGTGGACAAGGACAACACGACGGTCGTCGTGGATGACCGCTCCAAGAAGAAGCAGGAAGGGATCGCGGGACGGATCAAGCAGATCCGCGCGCAGATCGAGGAGACGACCTCCGACTACGATCGCGAGAAGCTGCAGGAGCGGCTGGCGAAGTTGGTCGGCGGCGTCGCCGTCATCAAGGTCGGCGCCTCGACCGAGACGGAGATGAAGGAGAAGAAGGCGCGCGTCGAGGACGCGATGCACGCGACCAAGGCGGCCGTCGAAGAGGGGATCGTCCCCGGCGGCGGCGTGGCCCTGCTGCGGGCCATCGACGCGGTGCAGAAGGCCCTCGGAAACCTGTCGGGCGACGAAAAGATCGGCGCCCGCATCGTGGTGCGCGCGCTCGAGGAGCCGACGCGCCAGATCGTGGCGAACGCCGGCGCCGAGGGCTCGGTCGTCATCAACGAGTTGAAGTCCAGGGGGGGTAACTTCGGCTTCAACGCCAACAACGACAAGGTCGAAGACATGATCAAGTCCGGGATCATCGACCCGACCAAGGTCACCAAGAACGCTCTCCAGAACGCCGCGTCGATCGCCGGCCTGATGCTGACGACCGAGGCGATGGTCTCCGAGATCAAGGAGAAGGAGAAGGCGCCCGCCGGGATGCCGGGCGGCGGCGGCATGGGCGGAATGTACTAAACGATTGGTTAAAAGCTTCAAGCTCTGGCCCCGGCGCAAGCCGGGGCCTTTTTTTTGGTGTTTCTGTCTAAGACATGGGAACCAGTAGGCTTGCGGATCGTTCGCCAAAGGGGATCACCCCCTCGGCGGATGAGGATGAGGACTCCACCCCCGACCACCGACAGCTGCATCTTGACGCGGGAGATCGAGGAGGCTCAAGCTCGTCTCACGTTAACGCTCACCGCGATCGCCCATTTCACAATCGACCCGAGATTTTCCGAGCCGCAGGAGGAGGAGTGGACCGCCCTTCTCGTCTGGAATGTCTCTCCGCGCGGCCCCTTGCTTGTCCCCTTCGTTCCACGGGCGCACGGGGAGGTTCCCTCGTGAGAAGAATCGGTGGCGACTCGCCCCGCTCCGCTCCGCGGGAGGAATCGCCTCGCGACGCCCCCATGCGGGTCCTGATCGCCGACGACGACGAGACACACCGAAGGCTTCTCTCTGCCTCGCTCGCGAGAGCCGGGTACGAGACCATGGAGGCCGTGGACGGCGTGGACGCCCTCGAGAAACTCCGTTCCGGCGGGTTCGACGCCGTCATCTCGGACATCCTCATGCCGAGGATGGACGGCTATCGTCTCGGCTACGAAGTTCGCCGGAGCAAGGATCTCGAGAACACTCGGATCATCGTCTATAGCCGCACGTACGCATCTCTGGCCGACGAGCGCATGGCTCTGAGGGCGGGCGCGGACCGATTCGTTCGCAACCCGGTGGGGGCCGAGGCGATCCTGCTGGCGCTCCGGGAAGCGACACGGGCCCGGAGGCAGCGAAGGGAGATTGTCCCTCCGGAAGCGGAGCTCGCCAGATCCCGGGAATACAGCGAAGTGCTTGTCGGGAGGCTGGAGGCCGCGAACCGGAAGCTCGAAGCTTCGAGCAAGCGGCTGGCCAGAGCCAACGAGAAGATCCGCGGGAGCGAAGAGCGGGTGCGCCTCCTCCTCGACTCGACGGCGGAGGGAATCTACGGTCTCGATCTCGATGGAAATTTCACGTTCTGCAACGCGACCGGCCTGACGATGCTCGGCTACGCCGGCGCCGGCGAGCTCCTCGGCCGGAATGCGCATGCCCTGGTTCACCACACGCGCGCGGACGGCGAGTCTTACCCGATGGACGAGTCCGGCGTGTTCCGCGCCCTCCGGGAGAATCGGAGCAGCCACGCGGAAGAGGAGATCCTCTGGCGCGCCGACGGGACGAGTTTCTCGGCGGAGTCCTGGAGCTATCCCGTACGGAAGGACGGCGCGCTGGTCGGCACCGTCGTGACCTTCCTGGACATCACCGAACGCAAGCAGGCGGGGGAGGCGATCAGGAACCTCGCGGCGATCGTCGAGTCCTCCGACGACGCCATCATCGGAAAGACCCTGGATGGGACCATCACGACATGGAATGTCGGCGCCGAACGGCTCTATGGCTGGACGTCGTCCGAGGCGATCGGACAATCGGTGGGACTTCAGATCCCGCCGGATCGGCGTGACGAGATGCGAGTCATCATGGAGAAGATCCGCCGGGGCGAAAGCATCAAGCACCTGGAGACGGTCCGGCTCCGAAAGAACGGAAACCGCGTCGAAGTGTCCCTGACCGTCTCCTCGATCCACGGCGCCGCGGGAGAGGTCGTGGGCGCTTCCTCTATCGCTCGAGATATCACCGAGCGGAAGCGCGCGGAGAAGGAGTTACGCAAGAGCGAGGAGCGCTTCCGCCGGCTCTTCGACTCCAACACCATCGGGATCGTGATCGCGGACTTGAGCGGCAACTCGCTCGAAGCCAACGATGTTTATCTGGACATGCTGGGCTTCACGAGAGAAGAGCTCCTCGCGGGCAAGATTCGCTGGAACGAGCTGACCCCCGAGGAGCATCTCTGGCGGGATCAGAATGCGGTCGAACAGCTCCAGAGAACCGGGGTAGCCTCTCCCTGGGAGAAGGAACTTTTCCGCAAGGATGGCTCTCGTGTCCCGGTCCTGATCGGTATCGCGATGTTGAAGGCCTCCGAAGGGAGCTGCATCGCCTACATCGTGAACCTGACGGAGCGCCGCCGGCTGGAGCAGCAGTTCCTCCAGGCGCAGAAGATGGAGGCGGTGGGGAAGCTCGCGGGGGGCGTCGCGCACGACTTCAACAACCTGCTGACGGTCATCCTGGGATACTCCGACATCCTGGCGGCGAAGCTCCGCTCGAAATCTCTCCTCTTTGGGGAGCTTGACGAGATCCGATCTGCGGGCGAACGCGCGGCTTCGCTGACGCGCCAGCTCCTGGCGTTTTCCCGGCAGCAGGTGCTCGAACGCAAGGTGCTGGACGTCAATGACCTGATCTCCGGCATCGAGAAGATGTTGCGCCGGCTGATCGGGGAAGACGTCGCCCTGGTGACCGTCCTGTCTCCGGCTCTCCGCCACGTGTTTGGCGACGCCGGCCAGCTCGGGCAGGTCATCATGAACCTCGCGGTCAACGCCCGGGACGCCATGCCTCGGGGCGGGAGGCTGACGATCGAGACCGCGAATGTCGAGTTGGACGAGGCCTACGCGCACGAGCACGTGACCGTGCGGCCCGGCAGCTACGTGATGATCGCCATCAGCGACGATGGCGGCGGGATGACCGCCGAGACGCTCGCGCACATGTTCGAGCCCTTCTTCACCACGAAGGGACTTGGAAAGGGGACCGGCCTGGGTTTGGCGACGGTATACGGGATCGTCAAGCAGAGCGGCGGCTACATCTGGGTGTACAGCGAGGTCGGGAAGGGGACGACCTTCAAGGTCTACCTGCCGCCCGCCGGAGAAGTCGCGGATGCGGAACCAGTCCCGGCGTCCGAGCCCATCTCCCTCGACGGCTCGGAGACGGTGTTTCTCGTGGAGGACGAGGAATCGGTGCGGGCGCTGTCTCGGTCGGTCCTGAAGAGGCATGGATACACGGTCCTCGAGGCGGCGAGCGGCAAGGCCGCGCTGGACGTCGCGAGGCAATACCCGCTTCCGATTCATCTGTTGCTGACCGACGTCGTGATGCCGGAAATGGGGGGATCGGATCTGGCGTCCCAACTTGAGGCGCTTCGGCCAGGAATGCGCGTGCTTTACATGTCCGGCTATACCGACGACACCGTCTTCCGCCACGGGATCCTCGAGAAGGGGCGCGCGTTCCTCCAGAAGCCCTTCACGCCGGACACCCTCGCGCGCAAGGTGCGCGAAGCCCTGGGAGGGTGAGATCGGCCCGACCCCCGGGTTCTTCCTTGTGGGGGAGAAACACCCAACCTTCAAGCCCTGGCACCGATCCCTGGCTTGACGCAGGGGTTACTAATGACCGGACAATGTCTTCTCGAGGCGGGCCGGCTGTCCGAGTTCTCTGACCGGAGGCGTTCCAATGGGGTCGGATCCTGTACCGCCCCAGGGTCGGGCAACGCCAGGCGCTGCCCGGCAGGAGGGCGTGCCCGGACTCCGCGGGGCGCTCGAACCGGGGGAGTTCCCTGCGTCTCCCGAGCGGCCCGGCGAGCCCCGCCGCCGGATCATCGCGGCCGTCCTGACGGTCACCGCTTGCACGGCCGCCGGCCATGTAGTCCCACATACTACAGGCGAGTCGTTAGCTCGCCGATACCAACTCCGGGTCGTTCCTCTTGATCTTCTCCATGGCGGGAACTTCGTCGCTGCGGGTGCTGTGAGCTTCACGGAAGGAGCGAGCATGAGACCTGTCCGGAGGCTCCGAGGGGTGTTGTCCTGACTTCCGCCGATCCCCTTTCGAGGAGGATGGCGCTTGTCCGGACCGGCGCCCGGGCCGCGGCACTGTTCGCGGTTGCGGTCGGCGTCCTGGTCCTCGCCGGGTGGCTCCTGGATTCCCGCGCGTTGATGCAGGTGCTGTCGGGCAGCGTGGCGATGGTGCCCAATACGGCCGTCGCCTTCATCCTGGCGGGCCTCGCGCTCTGGCTGCAGGTGGGAGCGGAGAGCCGTTCGAGCCTGTTCGTCTCCCGGGCCGCCGCGGCCATCTCCGGTCTGCTCGGACTCATCTCGCTCGCCGAGTATTTCG
Organism: uncultured Acidobacteriota bacterium; assembly: GCA_963815865.1. Classification (GTDB taxonomy): domain Bacteria; phylum Acidobacteriota; class Thermoanaerobaculia; order UBA5066; family Gp7-AA6; genus JAWOLE01. Next base: position 126,414 of record CAWFIK010000002.1, on the reverse strand, counting down.
TGGGAGCCGGTTCCGGAATCGACGAACTGCTCTTTCGCGACACCGCCGGCCTGACCGGCTTCTTTCCCGGCCGGATGGCCGTGCCGGCCGCGATCGGCTTCGCGGTGCTCGGGGGGGCTCTCCTCCTGTCGAGCCTGCGCCGAGCCCGATGGGCGTCCGAGTCACTCGCCCTCCTCCCGGGCCTGCTCGGCCTCGTCTCGCTCGCCGGCTACGCCTACGGCGTGAGCGGCATCGCCTGGATCGGCCAGTACAAGGCAATGGCGATTCACACGGCCGTAACGTTCCTGGTGCTCTCGTTCGGCTTCCTGCTTTCACAGGCCGACGGCGGATTCGTCCGGCTGATCACGAGCGACACGGTAGGGGGAAAGGTTGCGCGCCGGATCCTGCCGGTCGCCCTCGGCGTTCCGCTCGTCCTGGGCTGGCTTCATGTCACCGCCGAGCGCGCGGGGCTGTACAACCCGGGGCTCGGGACAGCGCTCACCGCGGTCTCCAATGCCGTCGTCCTCGTCGTGATCTTCTGGGCGATCGCGGCGGCGCTCATGCGGGCGGACGAGAAGCGCCGGAGCGCCGAGGACGCCCTGGAGGGATCGGAGCGCCGCCTCCGGGGCCTCGCCGCGATCGTCGAGTCCTCCGACGACGCCATCATCGGGAAGGCGCTGGATGGGACGATCACGTCGTGGAACGTCGGCGCGGAGCGCCTCTACGGCTGGCCGGCGTCCGAGGCGGTCGGACAGCCGATCGGGTTCCACATCCCGCCGGGACGCCAGGACGAGATGCGGGTGATCATGGAAAAGGTCCGCCGGGGCGAGGCCCTCGAGCACTTCGAGACGGTTCGCCTCCGAAAAAGCGGGGATCCGATCGCCGTCTCCCTGACCGTCTCTCCGATTCGCGGCGGCGGGGGGGAGGTCCTGGGCGCTTCCTCGATCGCGCGGGACATCACCGGGAGCAAGCGCCTCGAGGAGGCGCTCCGAAACGCGGAGGAGCAGTACCGGCTCCTCTTCGAGAACAGCCCGATCCCGATGTGGGTCGTGGACGCCGGGACGCTGCGTTATCTCGCGGCCAACGACGCCGCCGTGGCTCACTACGGCTACTCGCGCGAGGAGTTCCTCGCGATGACGATCGACCGGATCCGGCCGCCCGAGGACGTCGAGTCGGTGCGCCGCGCGGTCCCGAAGGGGAAGGCCGGCATCGAGAAGAAGGGGGTCTGGCGGCACCTGAAAAAGGACGGCACCCTCATCCAGGTGGAGATCGTGACGCATCCGATGGAATTCGCGGGCCGGCGGGCCTGGCTCGCCGCGGCGTACGACATCACGGAACGGCTCCGGGCGGAGGAATCGCTTCAAAGGCTGTTGCACGCCGTCGAGCATGCCGAGAATGTCATCTTCATGACGGACCGGGACGGGAAGATCACGTACGTCAACCCGGCGTTCGAAAAGCTCTACGGTTATTCGAAGGAGGAAACGCTCGGCAAGACGCCGCGGATCCTGAAGAGCGGCCAGCACGACCGCGCTTACTACGAGGAGTTCTGGCGGAGACTGTTGGCGGGGGAATCCGTCCAGGGAGAATTCGTCAACCGCACGCGCGGCGGCCGCCTCGTGACCATCGAGGCCTTCATCAGTCCGGTTCCGGATCCCGAGGGACGGGTGACGGGCTTCATCGCCGTGCAGCACGACGTCACCGAACGCCTGCGCTCCGAGGAAAACCTGCGCAAGTCTGAGCGGCGCTTCTCGCTCGCGTTCCACGAGAGTCCGATTCCGACCTGCATCAGCGAGATCGGATCGGGCCGCATTCTCGACGCCAACGAGCGATTTCTCGCGACCCTCGGCTATTCGAGCGCGGAGGTCCTCGGAAGGACCTCGTTCGAGCTCGGAATCTGGGCGGACCCGGCCAGCCGCGACCGGGCGGCGGCGCGGGTGCGAACGGAGAAAGAAATCGACAACCAGATCACGCGGATCCGAACGAGGACCGGCGAGATCCGCGAAGTTGTCGGGTCGGCCGTGCCGATCGACCTTGGGAGTCTGAAGTGCGTCCTCTGGACGTTCGTGGACGTGACGGAGCGCCAGCGGGCGGAGAAGGAGATGCGCAAGAGCGAAGAGCGCTTCCGGAAGCTCTTCGATTCCAACACGATCGGGATCACGATCGCGGACCTGGAAGGCAACACGTACGAGGTCAACGACGCCTACCTCCAGATGCTGGGCTACACGCGGGAAGACCTTCTCGCCGGGAAGGTCCGCTGGACCGACCGCACTCCCCACGAGTACCAGGCGCGGGACGCGGAGGCGGCCGAGGAGCTGCGGCGCACGGGGATCGCCTCTCCCTGGGAGAAGGAGCTCCTCCGCAAGGACGGCACCCGTGTCCCTGTCCTGATCGGCGTCGCGATGTTGAAGGCCTCCGAGGAGGGGAGGTGCATCGCCTACACCGTGGACCTGACGGAGCGGCGGAATCTCGAGGAGCAGTTCCGCCAGGCGCAGAAGATGGAGGCGGTCGGGCAGCTCGCCGGCGGAGTGGCGCACGACTTCAACAACATGCTGACGGCGATCCTCGGCTATTCCGAGCTCCTCTCGGAGAGGTTCGAGGCGGGCTCCGAGGAGTTCGAAGGACTCGAGGAGATCCGGAAGGCCGCCGAGCGCGCCGCGTCGCTGACGCGCCAGCTGCTCGCGTTCAGCCGCCAGCAGGTGCTCGAGAGGCGGGTCCTGGATCTGAACCACCTGATCGAGGAGGTCGAGAAGATGCTCCGCCGTCTCATCGGCGAGGACATCGAGCTGAACGTGACGCTCGCCCCGGCGCTCTGGCGGGTCCAGGCGGACGCCGGCCAGCTCGAGCAGGTGCTCCTGAATCTGGCCGTCAATGCCCGTGACGCGATGCCGCAGGGCGGGAAGCTCACGATCGAGACCGGCAACGTGGAGCTGGACGACGCCTATGCCCGCCAGCACCTGACCGTCCGGCCGGGCCGGTACGTGATGATCGCCGTCAGCGACACCGGGATCGGGATGGACTCCCGAACGCTCTCCCGCGTCTTCGAGCCGTTCTTCACGACGAAGGAACGGGGGAAGGGGACGGGCCTGGGTCTCGCGACGGTTTACGGGATCGTCAAACAAAGCGGTGGTTACATCTGGGTCTACAGCGAGCCCGGGCAGGGAACGGCGTTCAAGATCTACCTGCCGCCGGCCGAGGAGGGCGCCGAGGAAGACCTGGCCCTGCAGGCCGACCCCTCCGCGCTCTATGGCTCGGAGACGGTGCTCCTCGTGGAGGACGAGGAATCGGTGCGGTCGCTCTCGCGGACGATCCTGGAAGCGTTCGGCTACACCGTCCTCGAAGCGGACGGCGGAGAGCAGGCTCTCGAGATCGTGCGCTCCCGGAGCCAGCCGGTTGACCTGGTCCTGACCGACGTCGTCATGCCCGCGATGAGCGGCACGGAGCTGGTGTCCAGGCTCGAGGAGGCCCACCCGGGGATCCGGTCGCTCTACATGTCCGGCTATACCGACGATGCCGTCGTCCGGCATGGCCTGCTCGAGAAGGGGCGCGTGTTCCTTCAGAAACCGTTTACTCCGGGGGCGCTGGGGCGCAAGGTCCGCGAAGCGCTCGGGGGGTGAGTCTCGACCGCGCGGGGGCGTGCGCCGCGCACCCCCGGACCTCCCTGCGGCCGCGACCGGCCGCCGATCTGCTAAGCTGTCGCGAAATTTCGACAGAGGAATGGGCAGAAAACTCTCCGGCTGCGCGCCTTCCTGTACGCCCTTTTCCGGCGCCGGTGAGACCCGGTCTCAGCGAGAAGAGCCATGACCGAGATTCGCACCGAGAAGATGTTCCAGAGCCTCCTGGAGTCGGCCCCCGACGCCATGGTCATCGTGGATCGGAAGGGGGAGATCGTGCTCGTCAACGCGCAGACCGAGCGGCTCTTCGGCCACACCCGGGAGGGGCTGCTGGGGCAGCGCGTCGAGATGCTGGTTCCCCCGCGGTTCCGGGAGAAACACCCGGAGCACCGGGCGAACTACTTCGGCGATCCCCGCGTTCGCGCGATGGGAATCGGGATGGAGCTCTACGGCCTCCGAAAGGACGGGACGGAGTTTCCGGTCGAGATCTCGTTGAGTCCTCTCGAGACGGAGGAAGGCACCCTCGTTTCGAGCGCGATCCGCGACATCTCCGACCGCAAGCGCGCCGAGGAGAAGTTTCGCGGCCTTCTCGAGTCGGCCGCCGACGCGATGGTCATCGTGGACCAGAAAGGGAAGATCGTCCTCGTCAACGCGCAGACGGAGCTGCTCTTCGGCTGGAAGCGGGAGGAGCTGCTCGGACGCCCCGTCGAGCTGCTCGTGCCGGCGCGCTTCCAGGGGAACCACGAGAGCGAGCGGGAGGGGTTCTTCGGCGATCCTCACGTGCGGGGAATGGGAATCGGGATGGTGCTCTACGGCGTGCGCAAGGACGGGACCGAGGTCCCGGTGGAGATCTCCTTGAGTCCCCTGAAGACGGCGGAGGGTCTCCTCGTCACGAGCGTGATCCGGGACATCACGCAGCGCAAGCAGGCCGAGGACGAGCTCGACCGCTTCTTTCAGCTCTCCCTGGAGATGCTGGCGGTCGTGGAGTTCAACGGTTACTTCAAGCGATTGAACCCGATCTGGGAGAAGGTGCTCGGCTGGTCCCTGCCGGAGCTGATGGACCGGCCCTTCCTGGAACTCGTTCATCCCGACGACCGGGAGGACGCCGCCGCTCAGCACGCCTCCTTGACCGAAGGACAGGAGGCGTTTTCGTTCACGAACCGGTACCGCTGCAAGGACGGCTCCTACCGATGGCTGCTCTGGAACGCGATCACCGACCTGGATCGCCGGAGGATCTACAAGGCGGCCCGGGACGTGACGGACATGCGAATGGCCGAGGAGGAGATCGAGAAGCTGAACCGGGAATTGAAACGGCGCGTCGGAGAGCTCGCGAGCCTGAACCACGAGCTCGAAGCCTTCTCCTATTCCGTGTCGCACGACCTGCGCGCGCCGCTCCGGCACATCGACGGCTTCTCGCGTCTGCTCCGCCGCCAGGCCGGAGAGGGCCTGGACGAGAAGGGGCGCCATTATCTCGGCACGATCGAGGAATCCGTGGGGCAGATGGGAATGCTGATCGACGACCTGCTCGCCTTCTCGCGCCTGGGCCGGTCGGAGATGCGGTCCGAGGCTGTGGACCTGTCCCGGCTCGCCCGGGAGGCGATCCACGAGGTGGAGCGCGACATCAACGGCCGGGAGGTGCGGTGGATGGTCGGGGAGCTGCCTCCGGTAATGGGGGACGCGTCGCTTCTCCGGCAGGTCTTCATCAACCTGCTGTCGAACGCCGTGAAGTACACGGCCCCCCGCGCGGTCGCCTCGATCGAAGTGGGCTCCGCGCCGGCGGACGCCGGTGAAGTCGTCTGCTTCGTGCGGGACAACGGCGTCGGATTCGACATGAAATACAGGGACAAACTCTTCGGCGTCTTCCAGCGGCTTCACGGCGCCGGCGAGTTCGAAGGAACGGGGATCGGGCTCGCCAACGTCCGGAGGGTCATCCAGCGGCATGGCGGGAGGACCTGGGCGGAGGGAGCCGTGGACGAAGGCGCGACGTTCTATTTCTCGCTTCCGCGCGAGTCACCGGAGGACGAATGGCAGATCTGAAGAGCATCCTGCTGGCGGAGGACAATCCGAAGGATGTCGAGCTGACGCTGACCGCGCTGGCCGAGAACCACCTCGCCAATGAGGTGGTCGTTGCGAGCGACGGGGAGGAAGCGCTCGATTTTCTGTTCCGGCGCGGCCGTTTCGCGATGCGCTCGGGAGGGAACCCCGCGGTCGTCCTGCTCGACCTGAAGATGCCGCGAGTGGACGGTCTGGAGGTGCTGCGCCGGATCAAGTCCGACGAGGGGCTGAAAAGCGTGCCCGTCGTCATGCTCACCTCCTCGCGGGAGGAACGCGATCTCGTGGAGAGCTACCGGCTGGGAGCCAACGCCTACGTCGTCAAGCCGGTCGGCTTCGAGCAGTTCGTGGATGCGGTTCGGGAAATCGGGGCCTTCTGGGCGGTCCTGAACGAGCGGGCGCCGGGCAGCGTGCGCAAGTCCGATTGAAGCCGATGAGGAGGGGGGAGCGCGAGCGGGGGGGCGGGCGGCGATGACGGAGCACGTCCGCATCCTCCACGTCGAAGACAGCCCCCGCGACGCGGAGCTCATGCGGGAGGCGCTCCTGGCCGAAGGGCTGGAGTGCGAGATCGTCCGCGTGGAGACCCGCGAGCGTTACGTCGAAGCGCTGGAGCGAAACCACTTCGACCTGATTGTGTGCGACTTCACGCTTCCATCCTTTCAGGGCGGGGAGGCTCTGGACATCGCCGCGGCGAGGTTTCCGGACATCCCGTTCCTCTTCTTCTCGGGGACGATCGGCGAGGAGAAGGCGGTGGAGACGTTGAAGCGAGGCGCCGCCGAGTACGTGCTCAAGAACAGCCTGGCGCGGCTTCCGTCCGCCGTGCGCCGGGCGCTCGCGGAGGCGAGAGAGCGCGCGGAGCGCCGCAAGGCGGAGGAGGCGCTGCGAGCCTCGGAGCAGCGCACCCGGGCCCTGATGGAGAACGCGAAGGACGCGATTCTCGTCACGAACATCCAGGGAACCGTCGTCGAGGTCAACCGTGCCGCCGAGGTGCTCTACTCCCGGCCCCGCGCCGAGTTCGTCGGGCGCCTCTTCTTCGACCTTCTCGTCGCCGACGAGCGCGAGAAGGTGCGGCGGCGCTTCGAGGCGGTCGTCGCCGGCCGGGCCCCCGAGGCGCAGGAGACAATCGCCCTGGCCGCCGACGGAAGAGCCGTCCCAATCGAGATCTCCGGCTCGCTCGTCGAGATCGGGGGCGAGCGCCTCATGCTCGCGATCGTGCGGGACGTGTCGGAGCGCAAGCTGCTCGAGGAGCAGTTCCGGCAGGCGCAGAAGATGGAAGCGGTCGGAAGGCTGGCCGGGGGCGTCGCCCACGACTTCAACAACCTGCTGACGGTGATCCTGGGCTACAGCGATGTCCTGAACAGCGAGCTTCCGGAGGGGCATTCCCTCCACCAGGAGGTCGAGCAGATCCGGAAGGCGGGGGAGCGGGCGGCCGCGCTGACGCGACAGCTCCTCGCCTTCAGCCGGACCCAGGTCCTGCTTCCCCAACTGGTCGACGTCGGCGAGATCGTGACCGACATCGACAAGATGCTGCGCCGGCTGATCGGCGAGGACATCGACCTGGTGACGGTCTGCGATCCGCGGACGGGCCGGGTCAAGGCGGATCCGGGCCAGCTCGAGCAGGTGCTCATGAACCTGGCGGTCAACGCGCGCGACGCCATGCCCGGGGGAGGCAGGCTCACGATCGAGACGCACCACGTGGACTTCGACGAGGCCGACGCCCGGGAGCACATGTCGGCGCAGCCCGGATCGTACGTGATGATCACGGTCAGCGACACGGGATCGGGGATGGACGCGGAGACGAAGGCCCACATCTTCGAGCCGTTCTTCACGACAAAGGAGAAGGGGAAGGGGACCGGCCTCGGCCTCGCGACCGTGTACGGGATCGTGAAACAGAGCGGCGGCTTCCTCCGGGTCTCGAGCGAGCCGGGGTACGGGACCGTGTTCAAGATCTGCCTGCCGCGCCTCGAGGAGGAGCCGGACTCCCGCCGGCGTCCCGCGCCCCCGACGGCCGAGAGCGGCCGCAAACCGGAGAACTTCCTGCTGCTCGAGGAGGAAGAGTGAGCCGGCCGCGCGCGAGACCATCGCAGGAAGCCGCATGAGCGAACAGCCCGCGCATTCCGGCCGCGGCGGCATCCTCGTCATCGACGACGACGAGCAGATCCGCAGCCTCATCGTGCGGCTTCTGCGCCCGATGGGACACCCCCTGTACGAGGCCTCCTCCGCGGAAGAGGCCCACGACAAGCTGGAGAGCGCGCCGCCGGACCTGGTCCTCCTCGACATGCAGCTGCCCGGCCGCAGCGGCCACGAGCTGCTCACCGAGATCCGGGCCGATCCGCGCACCCGCCTGGTCCCGGTCGTGATGATCACCGGCGCGGCGACGCAGGAGCGCAAGCTGAAAGCGATCGAAGCGGGCGTCACCGACTTCATCGCGAAGCCGTTCTCGCCCGAGGAGCTCGCGGCGCGGGTACGGGCGCTGCTGGAGCTCAAGTTCGTCACCGACGCGCTCGAAGACGCCGAGCAGGTCATCGTCTCGCTCGCGAGGACGATCGACGCGCGCGACCGGTACACGTACGGCCACAGCGCGCGGGTCTCGCTCTACGCGGGGCTCCTCGGAGAGCGTATCGGGCTCGTGGGCCGGGCGCTCGAGACGGTGCGGCGGGGAGGGCTCTTCCACGACTTCGGGAAGATCGCGGTCCGCGACGCCGTGCTCCTGAAGCCGGGCAAGCTCACCATCGAGGAGTACGCGGAGATCAAGCGGCACCCGACGGAGGGGCGCGACCTCCTCCAGAACATGAAGACGCTCCTCCACGCCATGCCGGTCGTGTACCACCACCACGAGCGGATGGACGGGTCAGGCTACCCCGACGGTCTCGCCGGCGAGAAGATCCCGGTGACCGCCCGCGTCACGACGATTGCCGACGTCTTCGACGCCTTGACGACGGCACGCGTCTATCGCGGCGCTCTCTCCCGAGAGGAGACTCTCCGCATCATGTCCGACGAGGTGCGCAAGGGATGGTGGGACGGACGGCTCCTGGACGAGTTCCGCGGCGTTCTGTCCGGTCTGCGTGAGGACGACGAGAGGATCCGGCGCCTCTCGGAAGGGCTCCCGGCGCCCTGATAGCTCGGACCGGCGAGACGTCGGACCGAAAAACGACGGGGCGACGCAGAAAGGAGTCGGATTGCGATACATAAAGACCCAGGGCGCTTCCGGTGAGCAGGCCCCCGCCGCCAAACCCACGAACCACCAGAACGAGCGCCGGAGCCCTCGCATCGTCTGCGCCGTCCCGCTGACCGTCTCCCACAGCATGAGCACTTTCGAGGCGCAGTCAGCCGTGATCAACGCTCACGGCGTTCTCCTCGTCACCCCCGAACCGATTCCCGAGGGGAATTCGTTGACGCTCATCAACCGGCGGTCGGGCAGGAGGGTGGAGGCGACGGTGGTCTTCTCGGGGCTGACGCCCCTAGCGCCCCCCTCGTCTCCCGACGAGGGCTCGTTTTCCATTCCCCAGTACAAGGTCGGAGTCGAGTTCCGCCAGCCGATGCCCGAGTTCTGGGGCTCCGACTACGCCACCTGAGCCAGGACTGAACAGCCGCCGGGGACTCCGAGTCCGAAATTGAGGCTCTGACCCGGTGGATCCGAAGAGCTTCGGAGGGCCGCGGTTTCGCGGCGCTCGGACCGTGGAGCCGACGACGTCGATCTCCACGGTATGGCTCGGAGAGGCCAGCCCCCGCTCTCTTCTCCGATTCTTCCCGCGGACGGTCCCGTACGGTCGATTTCCAGCCCGGCCGGTCTCGCGTCCGGCGGCTGAGCCGGGTCTCGTCGCGCGCTTCTCGATTTCGGGCGCCCCTATACTGGCGCCATCGCCCCTATGAAGCCGCTTCTCTATTCGGTGCTCCCGCGTCCACCGCATCCGACCCGGGACGGGCTGGCGATCCGCAATTATCACTTGCTGGCGGGACTGGCGCAGACGTTTCGGGTCCGCGCGGCGGCGCTGCTGCCGCCGCATCTGGAGGGAAGCGGGGAGTATCCGCCGGGGATCGAGGTCGAATCGGTGCCGCAGGCCGGCAGAGCGCTGCGCCGGGCGGCGTCGCTCGCGGAGTGCCTGCTCGCGGGCAAGGCCTATCCGGCCGTTCTCTACCGGTCGCGGCGGCTCTCGGCGCTTCTCGAGGGCTGGGTCGCCCGGGAGATGCCGGAGTGGGTGGTCGCACACTCGTACCACGTCGGGGATGCGGCGGTCTCCTCCGGCGCGCGCTCGTGGGTGGACTTCCACAACGTCGATTCGGAAATCTGGCGGAGGATGGGGAAGAGCGCGGCCTCGCCGGTCCGGCGCACGCTCGCCCGCTGGCAGGCGCCGCGCGTCGAGCGGATGGAGCGCGAGATCCTCCGCCGGGCCTCGGGGACATCGTGCGTGTCGGAGCGGGACGCGCGGGTCCTCGCCGGGTTCGGCGGCGCGGCTCCCCTCGTCGTCGCCAACGGAGTGGACCTCGTCCGCTACGCCTTTCGCCCCGAGCCGGCGCGCGAGGAGGTCGTTTTCTTCGTCGGAGACCTGTCCTGGCCGCCCAACGCCGAGGGGATCCGCTGGTTCTGCGCCCGGGTCTGGCCGGCGCTCCGGCGCCTGCGCCCTTCGGCGCGCCTGGAGGTCCTCGGCCGGGGCGACGTCCCCTTGGAGGCAACCGCGGCCGGAGACGGAGATCTCGTTCCTCGGAGAAGGAGACGACACGCGCCCTCACTGGAATCGGGCGGCCGCCGCGGTCGTGCCGCTCCTTGCCGGCGGAGGGACGCGGCTGAAGATCCTGGAGGCGGCCGCGTGCGGCGTCCCGGTCGTCTCGACTCCGATCGGCGCCGAGGGACTGGATCTCGTCCGGGCTCCGAGATCCTGCTCGCGCAGGCAGCAGAGGAGTTCGCGGATGCCGTGGCCCGGCTCCTCGCCGACCCCGGGGCGCGCCGCGCGCAGGCGGCCGCGGCGCGCCGCCGTGTCGAACGGATCGCCGACTGGCGGCAGATCGGCGCGCCGTTTCGCCTCCGAGCTGCTCCGGAGGCATCGCGGAAATGACGGTTCTCGCCGCGGGCGCTCGCGGCCCTGGCTCTCCTGATGGCGGCCTGGTCCTATCTGGCCTATCCCCCGCTGATCGCGTTCCTCGCGCGGCGCCCGGGCGCGCGGACAGCGAAGGCGTCGACGCGCCGCTCTCGCTCGAGGTCCTTCGTCTCCGCGGCGGACGAGGAAGCCGTGATCGCAGAGCGCGTCGAGAACCTGCTTGCCCAGGAGTCGGCCGGCCCGTTTCGCATCCGTGTCGGATGCGACGGCTGCCGCGACCGCACGGCCGAGAGCGCGCGCGCGGCCCGGGCGGACGCGGGCGCGTCGTGGAGTTTCCGCGCAAACGCGGGAAGGCGGCGGTCCTGAACGATCTCGTCGGCGAATCGTCGGCCGAGCTCATCGTTTTCACCGACGCGAACACCGCGTTTCGACGCCGGGCGCGATCCGCATCGCTGGCCGCCGTTCTCGCGATCCGTCGCGTCGGCGCCGCGTGCGGCCGACTCGTCCTCGAACGGCGGCGGGAAGCGCGAGCGTCGGAGACTGCCTTCTGGGACCGGGAGACGCGGCTGAAAGAAGCGGAAGGCCGGCTGGGAGTCTGCCTCGGCGCCAACGGCGCGATCTACGCCGCGCGGCGAGCCTGGATCGAGCCGCTGCCGGACGGGGCGGTCCTGGACGATTTCCTCGATCCCCGCGAGGCTCGCGCAGACGGGAAACGGGTCGTCTTCGTCGGCGACGCGGTAGCGCGCGAAGAGACGGCGGCGCGGACGTGGCGGCCGAGGTCGCGCGGCGTTTCCGGATCGGAGCGGCGCGGGGCAGATCCTGAAGCAGGAGCGTGGCTCTTCAACGCGGCGCCGCCCGGCCGGCTCTCGCTCGTCTTTCTCTCGCGGAAGGCCGCGCGCTGGCTCGCTCCGGTCTTCGCGCTCGCGTCCGCCGCGGCCGCCCTCGGCGACCCCCGCACTGCGCGTCGCGGGCGCGATCGCTCTCGCCGCGGGAGCGTCCGCTGCTGCTGTCGGTCGCGGCGCGCCCGCGCCGGCCGGGACTCGCCGGCAGGCTCTATTATTTCTGCGTGATCAACCTCGCTCTCGCCGCGGGAGTCGTCGCGGGCTGGCGGGCTACCGCCGGCCGCCTGTCGGGAAGCACGGTGCGCTCGGAGGTCGCGGCTGACCGGGCGCAGGCACTCGGGCTTCCGACTCGTCGCGGCCCTCGCCGGAGACGTGGCTCGTCGCCGCGCTCTCGCTCTGTCTCGCGTTCTTCCTGCGGACGCACGTTCCGCTGCCGGGGACGGAGACTGCTCCTCCCTCCGAAAAGGTCCGCTTCACCGCCGGGAAACATCGCCCTGATCGTCGCCTGGCGCAGGCCTTCTTGCTCTCCCTCTTCGGCCTGTACGGCGCGCGCGAGCGGTTCCGCGATCCGCTGGCGACGCTGCTCCTGCCCGCGCTCTTCTTCCAGCTCTTCGCCGCTCTCGGCCGTTTACTTCCTCGCATTCGCACAGCCCTACCCCTTTCCGCGGTCGGTCCTCGTCGCCTACATCCTGCTCGACGCGGCCGCCTCGGCGCTCTGGCGGATCGCCGCTCGACCGGCTCTTCCCGCAGCCGCGCCGGCGCGCCGTGATCGTTGGGACCGGGCCCGCCGCGGCGCTCATCGCCGAGGCGATCCGGCGGCACCCCTGGACCGGAGTCGAGGTCGCCGGGATTGATCGGCGAGGCGGCGGAGGCCCCGGGCCGTCTTCCGGTGCTCGGACCGCTCGAGAGTCTCGCCGAGATCGCGCGCGCGAGCAGGATCGACGAGGTCATCGTGACGCCGGAGGCGGCGACCTGGCGGGACCGGATCTCCGAGCGCCTTCCCCGCGACTGGCGCGTCGGACCTGCTCGTCTGGCCGTCTCCCTTCGAGACGATGATCGGTCGGCTCCGGTTCCGCATCGTGGGGGACCTGCCGCTGCTCGAGGCGCGGCTCCGGCCGCTCGAGGGAATGGCGCGCGGCGTTGAAGCGCGCCTTCGACGTGGTCGTCTCCGCCGGCCTGCTCGTCGTTCTTCTCCCGTTCCTCGCTGTGGCCGCCGCCGTCGTCGCGTCGACGTCGCGAGGCGGCGTCCTCTACCGGCAGGAGCGCGTCGGCAAGGACGGCCGGCGCTTCCAGCTCTGGAAGCTCCGGACCATGCGCGTCGGGCGCCGAGGACGAGACCGGCGCCGTTCTCTCCGCCCCGGGAGATCCCCGCGTCACGGCGGTCGGCCGCTGGCTCCGTTCGCTGCGCGTGGACGAGATCCCGCAGCTCTGGAACGTCCTCGCCGGCGACATGAGCCTCGTCGGCCCGCGGCCCGAGCGCCCCGAGTTCACGGAGCGCTTCGAGGAGACCGTGTCGGGCTACGCGCTGCGGCACTCCGTGCGGCCCGGCCTGACCGGGCTCGCCCAGATCTCCGGCGACTACGCGACAGAGCCCGAGATCAAGCTGCGGTACGATCTCGCCTACCTGAACAACTGGTCGTTCGGTCTCGACCTGTCGATCCTGCTTCGAACGCTTCCCGTCATTCTGACGCGCGGGGGAAGTTTGAGACGAGGATCGTTGATGCATGCGGCATCGCATGAGCGCCGCGAATCGCGCCCTGACAGGTCGGCCGGTCGTGATGCCGGCGTACAACGCGGAGAAGACGCTCGCGCGGACCTATCGCGACATCCCGAAGGACGTCGTGGACGACGTGATCCTGGTGGACGACGCCTCGCGGGACCGGACCGTCGAGGTGGCGAGACGGCTGGGCTCCACGTCGTCGTCCATCCGCAGAACCGCGGCTACGGCGGCAACCAGAAGACGTGCTACCGCACGGCGCTCGAGCGCGGAGCCGACATCGTCGTCATGGTCCATCCCGACCACCAGTACGACCCGACGGTCATCCCGCACCTGATCGAGCCGCTGCTCGACGGACGAGTGCGACGCCGTCTTCGGCAGCCGGATGCTCGGAGGCCGCCCGATCCAGGGAGGGATGCCCAAGTGGAAGTACCTCGGGAACATCTTCCTGACGGCGGTCGAGAACGCGACGTTCCTGATCTACCTGACCGAGTACCACAGCGGCTTCCGCGCATACAGCCGCAGCTATCTCGAGTCGGTCGACTTCGAGGCGAACTCCGACGGCTTCGTGTTCGACACCGAGATCATCGCGCAGGGATCGCCGACGGGCTGAGGATCCGCGAGATCCCGATCGAGACCCGCTACTTCGACGAGGCTTCCCAGATCGCGTTCGTGCCGTCGGTGCGCTACGGGTTCGCGATCCTGAAGACGATGCTCCTCTACAAGCTCCACGCCTGGGGCCTCTACTCCGCCCGGATCTTCCGGCCCCCGCGCGAAATCCTACGGGAAGCGCGGGCGGGGCGGACAGGCTCCCGTCGCGGAGGAGCTTCTCCAGCTCGAGCGAACGCTCGCGCAACGCCGCCTGCACGTCCGGCAACAGCGCCGCGGTGAGCGCCGGGCTGATCCACACCGCGCGCAGGAAGGCGGCGGCGGCCTCTCGGACTCGCCCGCCGCCTCGTAGGCGCGCCCGGGTTGAGGTCGATCTCGGCCCGCTCGCCGAGGTCGAGAGCCCTGCGATAAAACTGCGAGAGCCCCGGCCGCGTCCGCGCCGACGAGCCGGCACGATCCCGCGAGGACGAGCGGGCGCGAGTCGCCCGGGAGCCCGGGAACCGCGGAGAGCGCGAACTCCTCGATGTGATCGAGCGTCGTTCGAGGATCCGAGAATTCTCCCGGATGCGTGACGAGATAGCGAAGCGACTCCGTGGCCGGCCGCAGCTGTCTTTCCGCGCGATAGCGCGGGAGCTCCGGCGCCAGCACCCAGACGAGGGCGCCGACGAGAACGAGACCCCGGGCGATCGGGAGGAGACGGTGTTCGGGTTTCGCTGTTCGGGGTTCGGGAGCGCCGGGCACCGGGCGCCGGTTTCCAATCCTCCAGGCTCGCCCGGCGGCGAGCAGCAGGGGAATCGCGGAGATCGGGCGCTGTAGCGGAAACCACGTCAGCGCGGCGACGGCTCCCGCTCCCAGGAAAGCCAGGAGCGATGACCGCCTCGGCGCGCTCCCCGGGTCGTGCCGGGTTGCGCGCGGTCCTTCGGAGGTTACGGAAGAGGAGAGCGACAGCCGCGAGAACGGCGAGGCCGCGCGGGGATCCCCGTCTCCGCGAAGGCCTGCAGGTAGTCGCAGTGCGCCTCGGCATAGGAGCCGTGACCAGCGGATTGACGAGCCGGCGGCGCAGGCGGATCTCGCGCGCGGAGGCGGTGCGGCACGAACTCCGCCCCGAACGTGCCCGGCCCGAACCCGGTCCAGGGACGCTCGAGCGCCATACCGGCCGCGGCGCTCCAGGGCCCGAGCCGGTACGTCACGAGGCGGTCCCAGTCCCGGTCCCGGAGGGCCGACACGGTTTCCGCGAGCACGGTGGCGCAGCGGCCGGTACGCGAAAGCCCCGACGGCGGCGAGGAGGAGAAGCAGGGCGATCCCCGGCGCGGCGCGCCGGCCGTCGCGGCAGACGACAGAATCACCGCCCCGGCCACCAGCGCCGACCAGGAGGTCAGGTTGCGATTGACGAGAAGGCCGGCCGCGAAGAACAGGAAACCCAGCCCGGCCGCGGCGCGCAGTCCCGCACGGCCGCCGAAGAGGAGGACGCCGAGGCAGCAGACCGCGGCGAGCGCCAGAGCCAGCGCCAGGTAACCGGCGTTTGCCGACGAAGGCGCCCGTCCCCTCGCGGGCTCCCGGCGTGACCGAGCGCGAAGGGGTGTAGAGACCGCGCGCCTGCAGGACCGACACGCCCGTGTCGAAGGCGGCGACCACGAGGAAGACGGAGAGGAGGAGGGCCTTGTACTTCTCGAGGACGCGGCTGCCCCCGAGCGGCAGGAGGAGCGCCGTCAGGAGGAGGACCCGCGCCGCGTCGAGCGTGGTCGCGCGACGGGGGGAGGAGAGGGCACTGACGAGCGCCATGGCGCAGCCGAAGGCGAGGAGGAGCAGCGGCGCGGAGGGGACCCGGAAGCGCCCGTCCGTGGCCGCCGAGAGCGGATTCTTCCATCGCGAGAAGCCGAAGGCCGCGAGCGCGGCGATCGCCGATCGCCACGAGTGTCGTCAGACGCTTGGGAGCGTCGAACGCGGCGTCGGCGCCGGAATCCACGGCGAGGCCGCGCGCAGACGATGGCGAGGAAGAGAGCCGCCGCGGCGATCGCCGCTCCCGGATCCCACGCCGGAGGCGCCGATTCCGGGGGCGGAGCTCCGGGACTTCCTCTTCCGCGACATCGCCGAGACATTAGAGCAGGTTCCGGGCGCCGAGACCGAATTCCAGCCCGATCCTGAATACACCGTCTCTCCGGTTCGTTATGCTCTTCGACGCCCATGAGGACCGGGACCGCCCCGCCGCCGCCGAGTCTCGCTTCACCTCTGGGTCTACCGGCACCGCGTGGTCATCCTTGCCACGCTCGGGGCCGTGTTGCTCGTCGGCCTCCTCGTCCTCGCCCACCTCACGTCGGTCGTCGTCAAGCGGTTCGAAGGGCATCGCTGGAACCTGCCGTCGCGCATCTACTCGGACATCTTCGTGCTGCGCGCCGGCGACGGCGAGCTCGCCGGAGAAGCTCGTCGGCAAGCTGGAGCGGCTCCTCTACCAGGCCGACGACGGCGCCCCGACTCGGGCGGGCCACTTCCGCCGGGACGGCAACGTGGTCGAGGTCTTCCCGCGGGATTTCCGCTATCCCGGAAACTTCTTCCGGGGATTCCCGACGCGCGTCGAGTTCTCGGGCGGGAAGGTGGCTTCGATCCACGACGCCTCCGGCGAGCCCTCGCCCGCGCTCGTCGTCGAGCCGGAGCTCCTGGGCTCGGTCTTCGGCGAGGAGCTGGAGGACCGCACGCTCGTCCGCCTCGAGGACCTCCCGCAGTCGCTCCGGGATGCCGTCCTCGTCACGGAGGACCGCGACTTTTACCGGCACGCCGGCGTCTCGATCCGGCGCAGCCTCGGCGCCGTCCTCGCCAACGTGAAGAACAAGGCGACCCAGGGCGGCTCGACGCTCACCCAGCAGCTCGTCAAGAACCTCTACCTCTCGCCGGAGCGGACGCTGCGGCGCAAGGCGATCGAGGCCGTCCTCGCCGTCATCCTCGACGCGCGCTACTCCAAGGACGAGATCTTCGAGGCGTACCTGAACGAGATCTACCTCGGGCAGTACAGTTCCGTCGCGGTCAACGGCGTGGGGGAGGCGGCGCGGCATTACTTCGGCAAGGAGGCGAGCGATCTCGACCTGGCCGAGTCGGCGGCGATCGCCGGAATGATCAAGGCGCCCAACGCCTACTCCCCTCTTCACAATCCCGCGCGGGCCCGGCAGCGGCGCGATCTCGTCCTGAAGCTGATGCGCGAGGAGAAGAAGATCGACGACGCCGCGCTCGCGCAGGCCCTCGCCGAGCCGCTCGTCTCCTCCTCGCGCGTCCAGTCGCGCACGAACGCGCCGCATTTCGTGGATTTCGTCAAGGGAGAGCTCGAGGCCCGCTTCGGCAAGCAGTTGAAGACCGAGGGGCTGCAGATCTACACGACCCTCGACGTGGACCTGCAGCGCGCGGCCCAGAAGTCGGTCACGCAGGGACTCGCCACGCTCGAGAAGAACTACCGGCGGCTCGCCGCCAACGCGAAGGAGGAGCCTCTGCAGGGGGCCCTCATCGTGCTCGAGCCCCGCACCGGCGCGGTCAAGGCCTTCGTCGGGGGGCGAGACTATCGACTCTCGCAGTTCAATCGCGTCACGCAGGCGCACCGGCAGCCCGGCTCCCTCTTCAAGCCCTTCGTGTATCTCGCGGCCTTCGCGCGCCGGGACCTGGAGAAGCCGCTCACGCCGGCCACGATCCTCGAGGACACGCCGATCACCGTGACCTGGGACAAGGGGGGAGAGGACGAGCAGTGGAGCCCTCACGACTACGACGGGGATTTCCGGGGCGCCATCTCCGTGCGCAAGGCCCTGGAGCTGTCGATCAACATCCCGACGGTCCGCGCGGCGATCGCGGCGGGCCTGCCGGCGGTGCTCGCGACGGCCCGGGCCGCCGGCGTCGGCTCGCAGTTGCGCCCCTATCCCTCCGTCGCGCTCGGGGCGTTCGAGGTCTCGCCGATTGAGATCGCGTCCGCGTACGCCGTCTTCGCCAACGGGGGTGTCCGCGTCGACCCGATCGCGATCGTGGGCGTCCAGACGAGCGACGGCCGCGTGCTCGACCGGAAGGAGACTCCGCTCAAGCCCGTCCTCCCCGCCGACGCCGTGTTCCTGGTGGACTCGCTCATGCGAGGGGCCGTGGACCGCGGAACGGCCTCAGCGGCGCGCGCCGGCGGCGTGCGCGGTGTACTCGCCGGCAAGACCGGCACGACCAACGACTATCGCGACGCGTGGTTCATCGGCTTCTCGCCGCGCTTCCTGGCGGCCGTCTGGGTCGGGTACGACGACAACCGTCCGATCCGGCTGACCGGCACGCAGGCGGCCGTGCCGATCTTCGCGGACTTCTCCCGCGCGGTGCCGGCACAGCTCTTCGCCGAGAGCTTTCCCGTTCCTTCCGACATCGTGACGGCGGAGATCGATCCGCTGAGCGGCGGACGAGCGACGCCGCAGTGCCCCCAGCGCATGACCGAAGTCTTCATCTCCGGCACGGAGCCGAGGGTTGATTGTCCGCTCCACCGCCCGTCCGGATCCCTCCCGGTCGAGGGAGCGTTCGACTGAGGGGGAATCGGTTCATCGGGTGATCGGGTCATCGGTTCATTTGCCCTGCGAGTCAGGAAAAAGTCCCGCAGTCAGAAGTAATGAACCGATGTTCCGATGAACCGATGATCCGATTGCTGATAAATTGGACGGTTCGATGAAGAGGGCACCAAACATCCAGTCGGACGGGATCCGGATCCGCGGCGCCCGCACCCACAACCTGAAGGACGTGTCGGTCACGATCCCGATCGGGAGCCTTACGGTCATTACCGGGGTGTCGGGGTCGGGGAAATCTTCGCTGGCGTTCGACACGCTGTATGCGGAGGGGCAGAGGCGGTACGCGGAGTCGCTATCCACCTATGCGCGGCAGTTCCTGGAGAGGCTCGACCGGCCCGACGTGGACTCGATCGAGCCGGTGCCTCCTGCGATCGCGCTGGAGCAGAAGAACGGCGTGCGCAATGCGCGCTCGACCGTTGGGACGCAGACGGAGATCTACGATTCGCTGCGGCTCCTCTTCGCGCACGGCGGCACGACGTTCTGCCCCGCCTGCGACCTGGCCGCCGTTCCCGGCGGCGTGGACCGGGCGGTCGAGGAGCTCTTTCGCGCCGAGCCGGGCGCCCGGGTGACGCTCGTCGCGCCGCTGTCGTGGCGCCGGGAGGGGAACGGCCGCCGCTCGCGCAAGAGCGTGAGGGACGACCGGATCCGCCTGGAGGAGTTGAAGCGCGCCGGGTTCTTCCGGGCGCTGTCTCCCGCCGGAGAGACAGTCGAGATCACGGAGGACGTCGAGCCGCTCCTGGACCCGGAAGGGCGCCTGCCGGTGGTCGTGGGCAGATTCATCGTCCGCGAGGAGTCGCGCGCGGAGATCGCCGCCGCCGCGGACTCGGCATTCGCGATGGCGGGATCGCTCGCCGCCGTCTTCGAGGAGCGGTCGCGCACCTTCCGACGGGGGCTCCATTGCCCCGGCTGCGGCGCCGAGTTCCGCGACCCCACGCCCGCTCTCTTCGCGTTCAATTCGCCGCTCGGGGCCTGCCCGGTCTGCCAGGGCTTCGGGCGCGTCATCGGCGTGGACCTGGAGAAGGTCATCCCGGACCCGGCTCTGACACTTTCCGACCGGCCGGTCGCGCCGTGGAACACGCCGGCGTACGAGTCCGCGTACGACGACCTCTTCCGCGCATGCCGCCGCTACTCCGTCCGCACGGACATCCCGGTCGCGCGGCTCTCCGCTCACGAGCGCGAGGTCCTGATCAAGGGGAGGGGAGAGTTCTACGGGGTCAACGGTTTCTTCGACTGGCTCGAGACGAAGCGCTACAAGATCCACGTGCGGGTGCTGCTCGCCCGCTACCGCGCCTACGCGCTCTGCCCCGAGTGCCGCGGCGGCCGGCTGACGCCGGCGGCCCTCTCGGTCCGGCTGCGCGGCCGCACGATCGCGCAGCTCTCGGACCTTCCGCTCGGGCAGCTCAAGCAGTGGTTTGAAGACCTGACCCTCTCCGAGGCGGAGCAGGAGAGGCTCTCTTCCGTCGTCTCCGAGATCCGCTGGCGCGTGCGATACATGAACGAGGTCGGTCTCGAGTACCTGACCCTCTCGCGCGCCGCGAGGACCCTTTCGGGGGGAGAGGCGCAGCGCATCGGCCTCGCCTCCGCGCTCGGCGGAGCGCTGACCGGAACGCTCTACGTCCTCGACGAGCCGACGATCGGCCTGCATGCCGCCGACACCCGGCGCCTGCTCAAGATCCTGCGGCGGCTGGCGGACCGCGGCAATACGGTCGTCGTCGTCGAGCATGACCCCGAGGTCATCGAGGCGGCCGACCGCGTGATCGACCTCGGCCCCGGCGCCGGCAGTTTCGGCGGGCGCCTCCTCTTCGAAGGCACCCCGGCGGCTCTCGCGCGTCTGAAGTCCTCCGCCACCGGAGAACTGCTTCGGTTCCGCAATCACAAATCACAAATCACCGATCACAAATCACCTGCCCTTGCGCCCGCCGGCCGCCTCGTCCCCTTCCGCCGTTCCGAGGGCGCGATCACCGTGATCGGCGCCCGCGAGCACAACCTGAAGAACCTGTCCGTCCGTTTCCCCCTGGGGCGCCTGATCGCCGTCTCCGGCGTGTCGGGCTCGGGCAAGTCCACGCTCGTGCGGGACATCCTCTACAACTCCTACGCGCGCCGCGTGAAGGGCGTGGTCGCGCTCGACGTCGGAGATCACGACCGGATCGACGGGCTGGAGAGCGTCGGGGATCTGCTCCTCGTCGATCAGAGCCCGCTCGGCCGCTCCGCGCGCTCGAACCCGGTGACGTACATCAAGGCCTGGGACGAGATCCGGCAGCTCTTCGCCCGCTCGGCCCGCGCGGTCGCGCGCGGCATCACCGCGCGCGATTTCTCGTTCAACTCGCCGGGAGGGCGCTGCGAGATCTGCCGCGGCACCGGGTGGCAGACAATCGACATGCAGTTCCTGGCCGACGTCACCGTGCGCTGCGACTCCTGCGACGGCCGGCGGTTCCAGAACCGCGTCCTCGGCATCCGCTACCGCGGCAAAAACATCGGGGACGTGCTCGCCATGACCGTCTCGGACGCGTCGGCGTTCTTCGCGGGAGAGCCCCGCATCGTCCGGCGCCTGCAGCCGCTCGCCGAGACGGGCCTCGGCTACGTGACGCTCGGCCAGCCGACGGCGACGCTCTCGGGCGGCGAGGCGCAGCGGTTGAAGCTCGCCTCCTTCATCGACGCGCGTCCGCCGGCGGGGCGCGGCGCGCTCTTCCTCTTCGACGAGCCGACGACCGGGCTTCACGCCTCCGACGTCGAGAGGCTGCTCAAGACCTTGAGGCGCTTGATCCACCTCGGCCACTCGGTGCTTTCGATCGAGCACAACCTGCAATTCCTGGCGGCCTGCGACTGGATCGTGGACCTGGGGCCCGGAGGCGGGGAGAAGGGGGGCACGATCGTGGCCGAAGGGCCGCCCGACGAGATCCGTCGAAACCCGTCGAGCCTGACGGGACGGTTCCTGTCGGAGCTCGCTCCGCCGCCTCCGCCCGACTCGCGCCGCGCGGGAATGACGACCTAGGACCCCGTCAGGGAGTCTTGCGACTGGATTCTTCCAGGAACTGCACGAGGCGCTCTCGTCCGCCGTACCCCTGGAGCTTCGCGATCATCCGGCCGTCGGGGGTTGCCACGATGAGCGTGGGGAAGGCGTTGACGGAGTAGCGCCGCTCGAGGTCGTCGATCGCGGGCGTGTTCTTCCCGTCCTCACGCTCGCGGTCCACGACGCGGGCCGGGAGATACGACTTGTTGACCATCGAGGCAATCTGAGGATCGCCCCATCCCTCCGTGTCGAGCCGGTGGCAGGGGCCGCACCAGGCGGCGGTGAAGTCGTAGAGGAGCGGCTTTCCCGCGCTCCGCGCCGTCGCCACAACTTCGCTCTGCTGCTGCCAGCGAACCAGGCCCGCCCCCTCGTCCTTCTTCTCGCGGTCCGTGAATGCCGTGATGACGCGGAACAGGATCGCGGCGAGCACGATCCAGAGCAGGATCGACGGAATCCTCGATTGGGATCCCGAGCGGGGCGCCGCTTCAGTCGTTTCCATACGAGAACTCCCGTCGCGAGAAAATCCAGGCCGCCAGCGCGAGATAACCGGTCAGGGCCAGGGCATATTGCCCGATCGCGGCCGAAAAAGCTCCCCGGCCGCGCAGGACTTCTTCCCACTCGACGTGGGGCAGGACGTTTTCGCGGACGGCCGCTCCGAGTCTCGCGAGCCACGGCATCCTCAGTGCTCCCGCAAGGGCGTCCGGCGCGCCGAGAAGAAGGCTCAGAAGGAGGTACGCCAGGACGTCGCCGTACCCTCGCAGGAACGTCGAGAAGAAGAGGAGGACGGACGACAGGAGGGCGGCGGAGAGGAGCGCGGTCGCCGCGCCGCGCGAGAGGTCTCCGAGCGCCACCGCGTTGACGCCTCGGATTCCCAGCCCCTCCCGCAGGAGAGGGGACAGGACGAGGGCGAGGGCGGCGGTCATTACGATGTAGATCGTGTAGCACAACAGGATGCCGCAGTACCGCCCGAAGAGGTACTCCACCCGCAGGATCGGACGGGCCAGGATCATCTGGAGGGCGCCGCTTGCGGAATCCTTCGAGACGGAGGCGGCCGCGAGAATCAGCACCGCGACGAAGCCGGTCTCGAGCGATTGCCCGTTTCCCGTGAAGACGGCCTGGAATGCGGTCAGGAGCGACAGCACGGCGAGCGCGATCACGACGCCGACCGAGCCGAACTTCTGGCGCAGGAAACGCCGCACGATCTCCGTCACGGCTGCGCCCTTCGGAAGAGCTCTTCCAGGTCCGCGGAGGCGCGCACTTCGAGGACCGGCACGTCGGCGAGAGCCAGCGTCTTCACGGCGCGGGCGACGTCGGCTTCGCTCGCGGAAGACAGGTGAAGCGAGCCGTCAGGCGAGGAGGCCGCCTCGAAACCGGCCCCGGCGAGAGCGGCGGAGGCGTCCGCGGCACGCTCCGGCGGCACGCGGATGATCGCGCGGCGCGGCGTGGCGGCATCCCCCCGGAGCGTCTCGGTCTGCGTCAGGCGGCCGCGGTCGATGAAGACGACGCGGTCGCAGACCTTCTCGACCTCAGTCAGCTGGTGGGAGTTCAGGACGATCGTGGCGCCCCTCCCGCGCGCCTCGAGGATCCGCTCGCGCACGACCGCGATCCCCAGGGGATCCGTGCCCGAGGCGGGCTCATCCAGGAAGAGGATGCTCGGGCTGCCGATCGTCGCCTGGGCGACGCCGATGCGCTGAAGCATCCCGCGCGAGTAGGTGCGCAGCCGCCGCGAGAGAACCCCGACGTCGAGCCCGACGCGCGACGCGGCCGCGGCCACCTCCATGCCGGTCCGGGCGGAATCGCCGCCCGAGAGCCTCCAGTGGTGCGCCAGGAAGGCGCCTCCCGACAGGTCGCGGTCGAAGCCGAGGCGTTCGGGCATGTATCCGGTCCGCGCGCGGATGGAGAGGTCGTCCGGGGCCTTGCCGTCCACGGTGATCGTCCCGGAGTCGGGGCGCAGGAAACCGAGCAGGCAGGAGAGGAGCGTCGTCTTGCCGGCCCCGTTGGGGCCGATCAGGCCGAGCGTCTCGCCGTCGCGCACTTCCAGCGACACGCCGTCCAGCGCGCGCGTGCGGCGGCCAAACCGGCCGTACGTCTTCGAGACGCCAGACACGCTGATCAAGCGCTTTGACGATACCAGAGGCGCGAGGACGTAAGGCGGGAGGCGGGAGGCGGGAGGCGGAAGGCGAAACTCGAAAGATTCCGGGGGCGCCTCGCCTTACGCCCCGACGCCTTCCGCCTAACGCCTTCCGCCTTACGGGTTTTTGGGAATAGATGTTAGATTCTGGCGCTTTTTTAGGACCGCTGGCCGAATGATCGAAGTTCAGAATCTCACGAAGCGATACGGAGCGCACGCCGCCGTCTCCGGCGTCTCGTTTTCCGTCCGGCAGGGGGAGATCGTGGGCTTCCTCGGCCCCAACGGCGCCGGGAAGACGACGACGATGCGCGTCCTGACCGGCTTCCTTCCCCCCTCGGAGGGGAGGGCAAGCGTGGCGGGACACGACGTCGTGGCGCAGTCGCGGCTGGCCCGCGCCAACCTCGGCTACCTGCCCGAATCCGCCGCCCTCTATCCCGAGATGCGCGTGCGCGAGTATCTGTCGTACCGGGCGAGGCTCGAGGGGCTCGTGGGACCGGCCGTGAAGAAGCAGGTGGACGAGATCATCGGCGGCTGCCTCCTGGAAGAGGTCGCGGACCGGAAGGTCGAGAACCTCTCCCGCGGGTACAGGCAGCGAGCCGCGCTCGCGGGAGCGCTCGTGCACCGGCCGCCGGTCCTGATCCTGGACGAGCCGACCGTGGGCCTCGACCCGGCCCAGATCATCAAGATCCGCGAGATGATCCGCTCCCTCGGGCGCGAGCGCGCCGTCCTCCTCTCGACCCACATCCTCCCGGAGGTGGACGCGGTCTGCGATCGCGTGCTGATCATCGACCGGGGCCGGATCGTGGCCGAGGGGACGCCGCAGGAGCTGCGCCGTCGCCTGGCCGGGTCGAACGTCTTTCGCGCCGCGTTCAAGGGAGAGGTCGCCGCCCGGGAGGCCGTCGGCGAGCTTCCCGGCGCCGTCGCGGTCGAGGAGACCTCGGGAGACGGAGAGACGCGGGTGCGCATCGAGGGCTCGGAAGGCGCGGACCTGTCCGAGGAGATCTTCCATCTCGCCGTCGCGAGAGGGTGGGTTCTCCGGGAGCTCACGCGCGAAGGCCTTTCGCTCGAGGATGTCTTCGTGCGCCTGACCCGCCACGACGAGGCGGTGGCGCCCGCGGCGCCGGTCGAGGCCGCGCCCGAGCCGCCGGAGCCTGCCGCCGCTTCGCCGGAAGGGACGCCATGAGGAGGTTTTTCGCGATCGTGGGACGCGAGTGGCGCGCGTACTTCCTCTCGCCGCTTGCCTACGTGATCCTCGCCGCGTTCCTGCTCATGAACGGGCTGATCTTCTACGCCATCGTGAACTTCCTGAACGCGCCCAACGCCCCGAAGGGGCAGGCGCTCCCGTACCTCTTCACGAACACGTATTTCTGGATCTTCAACCTCTTCGTCGTCCCGATCATCGCGATGCGCCTCTTCGCCGAGGAGCGCAAGAGCGGGACGATCGAGATCCTCCTGACTTCGCCCGTCACCGAGACGGAAGTCGTGCTCGGCAAGTTCGCCGGGGCGCTCGGGTTCTTCCTGACGCTCTGGGCCCCGACGCTCGTGTACGTCTGGATCCTCCGCTCGCAGACCCCGATCGACCTGGGCCCGGTCGCCTCCGGTTATTTCGCGATCGTGCTCCTCGGCGCGTACTTCCTGTCGGTCGGGACGTTCGCCTCGACGCTGACCAAGAACCAGATCGTCGCGGCGATCCTCGCCTTCGGAATGCTCATTCCGATCTTCTCGGTCGGCCTCGCGGAGAACATGGTCAACGACCCGGGCAAGCGCGACGCGCTCTCCTACTTCAACCTCTGGGACCACATGGACGAGTTCGCGCGCGGGATCGTGGACAGCCGCCGCCTCGCGTACTACCTCTCGGCGACGGTCCTGTTCCTCTTTCTCTCCGTCGTGTCGCTGACCGCGAAGAAGGAACGGCCATGAGCCGGCCAACGGCGGCGCGCGCGGGAATGGGCGCGGCCGGGATCGTGCTCCTCTTCGCGCTGTTCGGTGTCGTCAACTACCTCGGGGCGCGGCACTGGGTGCGGGGCGACTGGACCAAGACGCGCCTCTTCTCGCTCTCCCAGACGACGAGGAAGATCGTGGCCGGCCTGACGAAGCCGGTCCAGATCACTGTCTTCATGACGCGCAACTCCCGGCTCTACCAGCCGGTGTCGGAGCTGCTCTCCCGCTACCGCGTCGCTTCGCCGAAGATCGAGGTCGAGTTCCTGGACCCGGAGCGCAACCCTCTCCGGGCCGAAGCGCTCGTCAAGGAGTTCGGCATCCGCCAGAACACCGTCGTCTTCCGGTCGGGGGATCGGAAGAAATACGTCGAAGAAGACAAGCTCGCCGACTTCGATTTCTCCGGCGCGCAGATGGGGGCGGCGCCCCAGATCAAGTCGTTCAAGGGGGAGGAGGCCTTCACGTCCGCCATCCTGGACGTTACCGAGAAGAACGTCTCGAAGATCTACTTCTCCTCCGGCCACGGCGAGCCGAAGCTCGATTCCCAGGAGCGCGGGCGAGGCCTCGCGCAGGCCAAGCAGCTGCTCGAGCGGGAGAACCTCTCCGTGGCGACCTGGGACTCGCTCGGCAAGGGCTCGATCCCCGCCGACGCCGCGGTCGTCGTGGTCGCCGGCCCCCGGGCGGCCTTCCTCGAGCCGGAAGCCGCGGCGCTCAAGAGCTACGCAGGAGCGGGCGGCCGGATCCTCCTGATGCTCGACCCGGTCCTTCCGCAGGCGGGCGCCCCGGAGAGCGACCTCGGGGTCGGGTCTTTCCTTTCCGCCTACGGCGTCAAGCTCGGCGCCGACATCGTGATCGACCCGACCAACGCCGTGCCGATGGTCGGTCCCGAGACGCTCATCGCGAACAGCTACGGCAGTCACGCGATCGTGCGGGCCCTCGCGGAAGAGGGGCTCCCGGTCGTCTTCCCGCTCGCGCGCTCCGTCTCGAAGCCGGACAAGCCGCCGGAGGGGTACACGGAGACGGCGCTCGTGCAGACGAGCAAGGACGGGTGGGGAGAGACGTCCCTGACGAAGCTCGAGGCCGTCCAGAAGGACAAGGACGACACGCCGGGGCCGGTGACGATCGCCGTCGCCATCGAGGCCGAGAAGAAGGAGAAGGACCCGAAGGCTCCTTCGAAGCCCCTCCGCCTCGTGGTTATCGGCAACTCCCGCTTCGCGACGAACGGAAGCCTCGGCAACGCGGGGAACGCGAACCTCCTCTTAAACTCGGTCCACTGGCTCTCCGGGCAGGAGCGGCTCGTCGGAATTGCGCCGAAGACGCCGGAGCAGGCCTCCCTCGCCCTGACGCGGACGCAGGTCAACCGGATCGGCCTCTTCACGATCCTCGGGCTCCCCGCGTTCGCCGTCGCGCTCGGCGTGTGGGTCTGGTACCGGCGCCGGGATTGATCCGAGCGGGTCCGCATGTCCCCCAAGAAGCTCATCGTCCTGACGGCGCTCGTCGTCGCTCTCTTCGGGTTCGTCTTCCTGTTCGAGCGGAAGATGCCGACGACCTCGGAGCGGCAGCAGAAAGGGGACCTCGTCTGGGACCTGCCGGAGGAGCGCATCGACTCGGTCCGGCTCGAGCGGCCCGACGGCGTCGTCGAGCTCGCGAGGACGGGCGCGAGCTCCTGGAAGCTCGTCAGGCCGGAGCCGTTTCCGGCCGACGGGTTCGCTGCTTCCGACGTTGTGTCGCAGCTGGCGAAGTTGAAGCGCGCGGGGGGAGACGCGTCCGACGCGCGCCCGGAGGACTACGGCCTGAAGTCCCCGTCGGCCAGGGCCACGATCGTCTGGAAGGACGATCCGAAGTCGGCCAGGAAGCAGTCGCGCACCCTGGAGTTCGGCATCGAGATCCCGGGCACGGACGCGACCGCGGCGCGCGTGGCCGGCTCCGACGCCGTCCTCTTCGTCCCGACCTCGCTCGCCACGGCCGTCAAGAAGGGCGCCGACGAGTTCAAGAGCAAGGAGGTCTTCGGCTCGCCCTCGGACACCGCGCGGCTGGACGTGGACCGCGGGAGGGGTCGCCTCTCCTTCCAGAAGAAGGACGGCATCTGGTGGATCCGCCAGCCCCTCTCCGACCTGGCCGAGAACGACCCGGTCGAGAAGCTCGTCGGCGCGCTGACGGCGCTGCGCGTCCTCGAGTTCGTCCCGTCCCCCGCGGGACAGGGCCTCGCCTCTCTCGGGCTCGCCCCGCCGCTCTTCCACGTCGTCCTGGCGGACGCGAAGGGGCCGGGCTCCTCCGTGGACTTCGGCGCGACCCGATCGGACGGGAACTCGATCTACGCCCGACGCGAGGGGCAGGTCTTTACGGTCGCGAGCACGGTCGTGGAGGACCTCTCGCGGGAAGCCGAGGCGTTCCGGGAGCCGCGCCTCCTCCGCTTCGACCGCGGCTCCGTCGGACAGGTGGACGGCGCCTTCCCGCGTGCGAGCTACTCCTTCACCCGCAAGGAAGGGGGGTGGAGCCTCTCCGGACGTGCCGTGACCGCGCCGCCGGTGGACGACCTTCTCTCCGCGCTCCTCGACCTGAAGAGCAAGTCGTTCCTCGACGACGCCGTTGGGAAGGCCCTCGCCTCTGCCGCGCCGCCGGCAACGATCACAATCAAGCTGTCCACAGGGGAGCCGTGGGTTCTCCGGTTCTTTCCGAAGGGGACAGAGGCGCAGGCAACCGTCAGCGGCCGCCCGGGCGCCTACCTCCTCGCCGCGGACCCGATCGCCTCCCTCGAAGCAGCCTTCCAGAAAGCCGCGGTCCCGCCGCCAACCGCTCCACCGACTCAGCCGCCGGCGAAACCGGCATTGACTCCCGCCAAGAAGTAGCGTCGCTGCGCGTCCGGCGCGTCAGCGGCGGCCCGTGTGATGCGGCGCCTTCTGGTCGGCTTCGGCTTCAAGGGCGGCGATCCGTTTCTTGCGCTGCAGTTCCTTCGTGTCGGCCGTCTTCGTCTTCTTCTCCTTGGCCTTCGAGAAGATCGTCGAGAGGGCGAGGAGCATGCCACGCCCTTTCGGAGACTTGATCCGGCGGGCCGTGGCGCCCCAGACCTTCGTTTTCTTGAACTTGGCCTCGGAGAAGTCGGCGTTGGCGAGGTCCGCGCCGCCGAGGTCCGCCCCCGTAAAATCCGCCCCGATCGCTCGGGCGAAACGCAGGTCCGCCTCCTGGAGAGTCGCGTCGGTAAAGTTGGCGCCGACGAGCAGGGTGCCCGACAGGTCGGCGTCGAAGGCGCGGCACCCGGACAGGTTGGCGCGCTTCAGATTCGCGAGCCGGAAGTTGCCGAGCGACAGATCCGCGCGGGAGAAATTCACCTCCTGGGCCTGGGCCTCCGAGGCGTCGCAGTTGGCGAAACGCGCTCCCACGAACGAGTAGACCTTCAGGTTCGAGCGCGACAGGTTCGCCTTCGAGAGGTCCGCGCCCTGCAGGTTGGCGCTCGTGAAGCGCGCCGAGCGCAAATCCACCTCCGTCATCTTGGCGTCCGCGAAGCTGATCTTCTCGCCGACGGCGTCGAGGAAGATCGCGCGCTTCAACTCCGCCTTGCGCAACTTCGCGCCGTCGAAGCAGGCGCCGGAAAAATCGGTCTCGATGGCGGAGGCGAGCTCCAGATCCGCCTCGGTGAAGTCCGCCCCCTCGCAGTTGGCCGCGTTCAGGGACGACTGGCGGAGGACTGCGCGGACGAACTTGGCCCGCCGCAGGTCGGCCCCCGTCAGGTCGGCGGACTTCAGGTTCGATCCGGTGAAGTCCGCGTTCGGGAAGGACCCCCGCGCGAGGGTCACTCCCTCGAAGAGGGAACGCGACAGGTCGGCCCCGTCGAAGTGGGCGCCCGTCGTCCGGACCCCGCGAAAGCTGACGTCGGAGATGGTCGCGCCGGCGAGGTTCGCCTCCATGAGATTGGAACCGTCCATGTGGGTCCGCGACAGGTCGGCGCCGGCGAGGTTCGCGCCGGCGAACGAGCAGGCCTGGAGCGACGCCGACCGGAAGCGCGCGCCGACGAGGAAGGCCCGGGAGAAATCGAGGGAGTCGAGGATGCAATTCTCGAAGAGCGCGCCGGGAGCCGAGGCGCCTCCGATCCTCGCCTCGGTGAGGACGGCGCGGGACAGATCGGTCGCCGAGAGGGAGGCTCCCTGGAGGTCCGACCGCGAGAGGTCGGCGCGCTTCAGGTCCTTGCCCGACAGGTCCTGTCCCGCGAGCCCGGCGTCCGTCAGGTCCGGCGTCACGTTTACGTTGCGGGCGCGCCAGGCGTTCCATTCGGCGGACAGGAGCAACGCCATGTGTTCGGGATTGGGCATCGGGGTGATTGTAAGAGAAGTTGCTACAATTGCGTGAAATGAGCACCCTGGCACCGCTGGTGTCGGCGCCTCCGAAGGCGACCGACCGGATTCGCAGGGCCCTGCTCGGCGGCCACCCGATCCTGTACGTCCAGACCTGGGAAGAGTCGCGCGTCGAGCGCCTGACACAGCACCTCGCCAAGACGTTCTACGGCCAGCCGGCCCCGTGCGGCATCTGGTCCGTCGTGGATGGCCTCGTCGTGGATGGCGTGCCGGTGCCCGAGACACGCGATCCCCTGCGCGCCCTGGAGGCGATCCTCCAGGCGTCGGGAAAGGGCTTCTACCTGCTCAAGGACTTCCCGACCTCGCCCGACGGGCGTCCGGAAGTCGTGCGTCGGCTGCGCGATCTGTACCGCGGGTTGAAGGACCGCGGCCGGCACGTTCTGCTCGTCTCGCCGCTGCTGAACATTCCGGAGGAGGCGAAGAAGGAAATCTACGTCGTCGAGTACGAGCTGCCGGACGAGGCGGAGATCATGCGCATCACCGAGGGCGTCATGCGCCGCCGCGGCGGGGCGCCCCTCGAGGATACGGCGGTGCGGCGGCTTTCGCTCGCGATGCGGGGACTGACGGGGGACGAGATCGGGCATCTGCTCTCCAAGGTGTTCGCCCAGCGCCAGTCCTTCGACGAGGGGGCGTTCCTCGAAGTCCTGGCCGAGAAGGAGCAGATGTCGAAGAAGGAGGGAGTCCTCGAGTTCGTGCCTCCCCGATTCTCGATCGACGACATCGGCGGCTACGACACGCTGAAGACCTGGCTGAAGAAGCGCCGGACCCTCTTCTCGAGGGAAGCGCTCGACGCGGGCATTCCGATTCCGCGCGGCGTTCTCCTGATGGGGATCTCCGGCTGCGGCAAGAGCCTCGCCGTCAAGACGATCTCGACGCTCTGGAACCTGCCGCTCTTCCGCCTCGACATGAACGCGGTCTTCGGCACTCCCAACCCCGAGTCCACGTTCCTGAAGGCGCTGCGCTCGGTCGAGGCGGTGTCGCCGGCCGTGCTCTGGATCGATGAGATCGAGATGGGCGTCGGAGGCTATCGCGAGGGAGGGGACGCCTCGATGTCGCGCATCTTCTCCGGGTTCCTTACGTGGATGCAGGAGAAGAGCGCCTTCGTGTTCGTCGCCGCGACGGCCAACCGGATCCAGCTCCTCCCGGCCGAGGTCATCCGCAAGGGGCGCTTCGACCAGGTCTTCTTCGTCGACCTTCCCAACGAGGAGGAGCGCAAGCAGATCTTCGCGATTCACCTGAAGAAGAACCGCTGCGATCCGGGCAAGTTCGACCTCGTCTTCCTGGCCAAGGCCACGAAGGGGTGGAACGGCGCGGAGATCGAGCAGATCGTCGTCTCGTCCGTGGTGGACGCCTACTCGGAGAACCGGGCGCCGACCGAGAACGACCTGCACAAGGTCATCTCGACCACCGTCCCCCTCGCGATCACGATGGAAGACCAGATCAAGGCGATCAAGAGTTGGGCGCACGACCGCGCCCTGAACGCGAGCTCCGCGGCGCGCTAATTCTTCGTGGCGTCCAGGTCTTCGGGGCGGAACGGCGCCAGGAACTGGATGCGTCTCTGCCACTCGAGCATGCGGCCAATGAGCGTGCCGAAGCGCGCGGAGAGAGAGTCTGTCTCGAGCAGAACCTGCAACTCCTCGGGGGCGTAGCGCAGCCTCAGAGCCATCTCGGAAGCGAGGCGCTCCGGAGCGAGGAGGCCGTCCGGAATCGGGGGAAGGTCGAGCTGAGACCGGATCTTCTCGAAGAGGGAGACCGCCATCCGGGAGACGCGCTCCCCCTCGTCCCGGCTCCCGAACGGGATCGACGCGATCTCCTCGACGCTGGCCGTTCGGTAGGGAGTCCCTTCGGGGACTTCCTCGAGGATGCGGTAGCGGAAGCGGCCCTCGAGCAGGATGTTGTAGCGGCCGTCTTCCAGCCGCTCGGACTCGACGATCTCGCCGGCGCCTCCGACTTCGTGGACGGCCGGGCTCTCCGGCGCGTCCTCCCAGCCGGGCTTCAACTTCGCCATGCCGATCATCCGGTTGCCATCCAGCGCGTCCGCGACCATCGCTCGGTAGCGAGTTTCGAAGATGTGCAGCGGAAGAATCGTGCCCGGCAGCAGGACCACTCCGGGCAGGGGAAAGAGCGGGATCGTTTTCCTCATCGCTTCCCGCCTCCCGACCTCGACAGCTCGAGCACGTACGCCACCGTCTGACGGATCTCCTCGTCGGTGAGTTTACCCTCGAACTTCGGCATCGGGTCGCGGCCGCGGCGGATCTGGAGCTCGATCGCCGCGGCGCTCCCGTCGGATCGCCAGACGCCATCGATCAGGTTCGAGTAACGAAACCGGCTGCCGGTGACCGTCTTGCCGTCCCCGTTGGCGTTGTGGCACGAGGCGCACTTGCGCTCGAAGATCCTCTGTCCGGCCGCGAGGTCCCCGGTCCGCCCGTCGGCCACGGGCAGAGATTTCTCGCGGCAGGAAACCGCGGTCAGCAGCAGCACCAGGACCGGGATCACGCGTCTTGTCACGGATGCGAGTCTAACGAGGATTGTCCGGGAGGAGTGGCGTTCCTAATCTCCAGCTAAACAGCGGCTTTCCGCGCCCTGACCCGACACCGGACACCGGACACCTGATACCTTCTGCGGATGGCGGATCCGCGCGACCGGCTTCCCGAGAACGCCGCCGGGAAATACTACGTGGACTCGCAGTGCATCGATTGCGACGTCTGCCGGGTCACCGCCCCCGGCAACTTCCAGCGGCACGAGGAGAAGGCCTTCTCCTTCGTCTTTCGCCAGCCCTCGACGCCCGACGAGGAGGCGCAGTGCCAGGAGGCGATGGATTCCTGCCCCGTCGAAGCCATCGGCTCGGATGGAGGGCAATTGTGAATGGTGAATTGTGAATAGGCTCGGATTACGCTGATTCACAACTCACAATTCACAACTCACAACTTCGGAAATACTCGATTGTTCGAGAGAGTCCCTCTTCCAGTTTCACTTTCGGCTCCCACTCGAGCTTTTCCCTCGCCTTTCCGATGTCCGGCTGGCGGACCCTCGGGTCGTCCACGGGAAGAGGCTTGAAGACGATCTGGCTGCCGGTTCCCGTCAGGCGCTGGATCGTCTTCGCGAAGTCGAGCACGGTGAGCTCGCTCGGGTTCCCGATGTTGACCGGGTCCGACTCGCCGGAGAGGAAGAGGCGGTAGATTCCCTCGATCAGGTCCGAGACGTAGCAGAAGGAGCGCGTCTGCGAGCCGTCGCCGAAGACGGTCATCGGCTCGCCCGCGAGGGCCTGGCCGATCAGGGCGGGTACGACGCGGCCGTCGCGCGGGCGCATCCGCTCGCCATAGGTATTGAAGATCCGGACGATACGGGTGTCGACGCCATGGGCGCGGTGATAGGCCATCGTCATCGCTTCGGCGAAGCGCTTGGCCTCGTCGTAGACGCCGCGCGGGCCGATCGGGTTGACGTTGCCCCAGTACGTCTCGGGCTGCGGGTGCACGAGCGGGTCTCCGTACACCTCGGAGGTCGAGGCGAGGAGGAATCGCGCCTTCTTCGCCATCGCCAGGCCCAGGGCGTTGTGGGTTCCGAGCGAACCCACCTTCAGCGTCTGGATCGGCAGCTCCAGGTAGTCGATCGGCGACGCGGGGGACGCGAAGTGCAGAACGGCGTCGAGCGGACCCTCCACCAGGATGTACTGCGTGACGTCGTGGCGGACGAACCGGAACCGCGTATCCCCGGAGAGGTGCGCGATGTTGCGGACGTTGCCCGTCACCAGGTTGTCCATCGCGATGACCTCGTGTCCGAGCGCCAGCAGCTTGTCGCAGAGATGACTCCCCAGGAACCCGGCGCCGCCTGTGACCAGGACGCGCATCAGGCGCGTCCCCGGTACTCGGAACCCGGGACTCGGGACTGGAGAAACACCATCGCCCCGCCTCTCATGACCGTCCCACTCCGGTGTAGTCCCAGCCGGCGGCCCGCAACTCGCCGGGGGCGTAGACGTTTCGCAGGTCGATCATCGTTCGAGAACGGACGGCCCGGGCGAGCTTCTCCAGATCGAGCGCGCGGAACTCGTTCCATTCGGTCGCGAGCACGACGAAGTCGGCGCCCTGAGCGCAGTCGTAGGCGTCGCGCGCGTAGTGGAGCTGCGGGAAGAGCGGCTTCGTGTTCTCCATCGCCGCGGGATCGAACGCGCGGACGGAAACGCCGGCGTCGAGAAGGTCGGTGACGACCGCGAGGGCCGGAGACTCGCGGATGTCGTCCGTCTCGGGCTTGAACGACAGTCCCAGGACGGCTGCCGTCTTTCCCGCGAGTTGGCCGACGGCCTTCTCGATCTTCCGGACCATGCGCGCCTTCGTTCGCGCGTTGACGCGGATCGTCGCCTCGATCAGCTCGAACCGAATGCCGAGGTTGCCGGCGATGTCGGCCGCCGCGGACGTGTCCTTGGGGAAGCAGGAGCCTCCGAAACCGGGCCCCGGCCGCAGGAAGCGGGGGCCGATCCGCGGGTCGAGCCCCATGCCGGTCGCCACGTCCTGGACGTTGGCGCCCATCAGCTCGCAGAGCTGAGCGATCTCGTTGATGAAGGAGATCTTGACCGCGAGGAAGCCGTTGGACGCGTACTTGATGAGCTCGGCCGAGGCGACGTCAGTGATGACGAACGGGGTCTCGCGCAGGAAGAGAGGCTTGTAGACCTCCTTCATGATCTCGATCGCGCGCGCGTCGGAGGCGCCGAGGACGATCCGGTCGGGATGGAGGAAGTCGTTGACGGCGGATCCCTCGCGCAGGAACTCCGGGTTGGAGACGATCGAGAATTCGAACGGCCGGTTCTTGCCGCGGATGATGTCGGAGATCATCTTCCCGGTGCCGGTCGGGACGGTGGACTTCGTGACGACGACCTTGTAGCCGTTGATGTGCTCGGCCACGGCCTCCGCGACCTGGCGGACGAAGGTCAGGTCGGGGAGCCGTCGGGCCTCGGGGGCGTGCCGACCGCGATGAAGATGACGAGCGCGCTCTCGATGCCGGCCTTCAGGTCGGTCGTGAAGCGCAGCCGCCCCTTCCGCTCGTTGCGGGCCACGAGCTCTTCGAGCCCCGGCTCGTAGATCGGGATCACGCCGCTCTCGAGCGCCGCGATCTTCGCCTCGTCGATGTCCACGCAGATCACGTTCATGCCGAGGTCGGCCAGGCCGGCGCCCGTCACGAGCCCCACGTATCCGGTCCCCACCATGCAGATGTTCATGAATAGGAGTTCTCAGTTCTCAGTCTTCAGTTCTCAGCTTGACCTGCCATTGCGTGGAAACTGACAACGGAAGACTGATCACTGACAACTCCTCTCCCTCCTGTACCACTCAACGCTCCTCCGCAGCCCTTCCTCGAGCGGCACGCGCGCCTTGAACCCGAGCAGTCTCTCCGCCTTTTCCACGGCGGCGTAGGTTACTGGCACGTCTCCCGGCTGGTCCGGCTGGCGGTCCAGGATCGCGCTCCGGCCCGTCGCGGACTCGAGCGCGCGCACGAGCTCGGCCAGCGTGACGGGGCGCGCGCCGCCGAGGTTGATGATCTCGAAGGAGAGCCTCGCCGCGAGCGCGGCCTCGATGCCGTCCACGATGTCGTCGATGTAGGTGTAGTCGCGGCGCGAGCCGCCGTCGCCGTAGAAGGGGATGGGACGGCCCTCCTCGAGGCACGCGATGAACCGGGCGATCGCCATCTCGGGACGCTGCCGCGGCCCGTACACGGTGAAGAAGCGCAGGCACACCGCTTCGAGGCCGTGGAGGTGATGGAACGTGAAGACGTGGAGCTCGGCGGCGCGCTTCGTGGCCGCGTACGGGGAAATCGGGCGGGAGACGGGATCCTCCTCGGAGAACGGTAGCCGGGAGCCGGCGCCGTAGACCGACGAGGAGGACGCGAAGAGGAACTTCGGCCGCCCCCGCGCGACCGCCGCCTCGAGGAGGCGCAGCGTGCCGACGACGTTGACCTCCTCGTAGAGGACCGGCTCCGCGAGCGACGGCCGCACGCCCGCCCGTGCCGCCAGGTGCAGCACGGCGTCGAAGGACTCCTCGGAGAAGAGCCGCTCGAGCAGGGCACGGTCGCGGATGTCTCCCTCGACGAGCCGATAGTTCGCGCTCCCCGCGTGGGGGGCGACGTTCCTGCGTTTCATGTCCGGATCGTAGAAACCGTTGAAATCGTCCAGCACGACCACCCGGTCGCCCTTTGCCAGTCGCCGGTCCGCCAGGTGCGAGCCGATGAAGCCCGCGCCCCCCGTGATGAGAAGTCTCACGAGCCGGGACGCCGCGTCGGCAGAGGCGTGAAAGCCGGCGCCGGGGAGACGTCCGGGGACTCCGGAGAGGCCTTGCCACCCCCCTCCCGCTCGTAGACCTTCTTGATCCCGGCCCGCTGGCGGTTGCGGATGAGCCAGCGCAGCAGCTTGGATTCGTCGATCCCGATCACGAGGTGATTGGCGGCGTCGAAGATGGCCGGGTCGTTGATCAGCTTGCCGGCGGTTCCCTGGCCCGAATCGAGCTTGCGGCCGATCGAGTCGAGGCTCCGGGAGAAGCTCTTGAGGTTGTTCGTGAACTCCTTCCCGAACTTCTCGTCGCGCAGCAGGATGGCGAGCGCGCCGTTGTCCTTCTCCAGCCGCTGGAGCGTCGTCCCCAGGGAGGCGGCCGCCACGTTCAGGTTGTCCACGAGAGTGAACACCTTCTTCTTCCCCTCCGGGTCGGCGATCAGGGCCGCGACCACGCTGTCCTTGTTTCGCAGCCCTTCGTCGAGCTTCGCGAAGACGTTCTGTGCGGAGCGGACGGCGCCCTGCAGCGCGTCGCCGGTGTCCTTTCCGTATTTCGGGTCGATCAGGAGCTTGCCGATGAGCCCCTGTCCCGTCTCGACCTTCCGGAGCACGGCGGAGAGCGAGACGAGGGTCGCGTTCAGGCTGTTGCCGAGGCGGTCGCTCTCTTCGCTGTCGGACGTCAGGGCGCCGAGGAACCCCTTCCCCTGCTCGGTCCGGCCGAGAATGTTCTTGAGAGAGCGCGCGATTCCGGAGAGGTCCGCGAGCAGATCGCCTCCCCCCTCGAGCAGCTTCTCGATGCCGGCGCCCGGCGCCTGCGGGATCGACCCGCCGATCTCGACCTCCGGCTGCTCGGCGGTCCCCCCTTCGAGCTCGATGTACTTGTCCCCGAGCAGCCCGATCGTCTTGATCGCCGCGTGCGTCCCCTTGCGGAGGCGCGGCGCGGCGCGGCGGTCCACGTCATAGACGACGCGCACCGTGCGGTCGGCCGGGTCGGGCGAGAGCACGACCTCGAGGACGTTGCCGACGGTCACGCCGTTCAGCCGCACCGGGTTGCCGGCCACGAGGCCGGACGCGGAGTCGAACCTCGTCTCGTACGGGAACTTCTTGACGAAGAGGTGCGCCCGCTGCCCCACGATGAAGATGCCGACCATGACCGCGATGAGCGCGATCAGGACGACGACGCCGACCCGGAAGCGCTTGCCGACCTGGAAGTCGCCGGGCATTAGCGCTCACTCCGTTCGCGCGGGAGGCGGGAGGCGGGAGGCGGGAGGCGGAGCGTGCGACCGATTGTCATGAGTTCTCCTTGCCTTCTAGGCGTCCTTGACGGTCTGGACGAGGCCCGTGCCGCACGGGAAGCCCATGGAGCGGAAGTATTCCATCAGCACCGGGGGCCCTCCGCGCGAGGCTTCCGAGAACGTCCCGATGAACTGGAAGCGCCCCTGGTGCAGAAACGCCAGGCGATCCGAGACGGTGCGCGCCATGACGATGTCGTGTGTGACGACGACGGACGTCGTCTTGATGCGCTTGTTGATGTCCACGATGAGGTGTCCGATCTTTTCCGAGGTCAGCGGGTCGAGCCCGGTCGTCGGCTCGTCGTAGAGGATCATCTCGGGCTCGAGCGCGATCGAGCGCGCGAGCGCCACGCGCTTGCGCATGCCGCCCGAGAGCTCCGAGGGCATCTTCCGCTGCGTGCCGGGGAGACCCACCATCGAGAGCTTCTCCGCCACGGTCTCGGCGATCTCGCGCGGGGACTTCGTCGTGTGCTCCCGCAGGGGGAACGCCACGTTCTGCTCGACGTTCATCGAATCGAAGAGCGCCCCGCCCTGGAAGAGCATCGCGAGGCGCCGGCGGATGGGGGAGAGCTGGTCCTCGGTCAGCGGGATGACGGACTGGCCGAACACGCGGACGTCCCCCTCGTCCGGCTTCGTCAGGCCGTTGATGTGGCGCAGCGTCACGCTCTTGCCGGTGCCCGAGGGCCCGAGAACGCAGAGGATCTCGCCGCGGCGGATCTGGAGGTTGACGCCCGCCAGGATCTCCTTGCCGCTATATCGCTTCGTGACGTTCTCGAACTCGACGATCGTCTCGGCGGCAGGCGCCGGGGCGCGTCCCAGGGGCATGTTCGGGTCGAAGGCGGGCATGGCTCAGAGCGCCAGGAAGAGCTTCGTCAGGAAGAAGTCGGACACGAGGACGCAAATCGACGCCAGCACGACCGTCCGGGTCGTGGCGATGCCGACCGCCGAGGCCCCCCCCTCGACCTTCATGCCGTTGTAGCAGCCGATGAGCGCGATCTCGAAGCCGAAGAAGAAGGTCTTGGAGAGGCCGCTCATGATGTCCGAGATGGCGAGCGTGTTCCAGATGCTCCCGAGGTAGTCCTGCGCCGAGAGCTGGAGCTCGACGACGGAGATCAGCATGCCACCGAGGATGCCGAGCAGATCGGCCAGCGCGGTGAGCACCGGCAGCATCAGGACCGTCGCGAGGACGCGCGGCACGACGAGGCGGCGGACCGGCGAGATCGCCATGGCCCGGAGCGCGTCCACCTGTTCGGTTACGACCATCGAGCCGAGCTCCGCCGTGATCCCCGATCCCACGCGCCCTCCCACCATGAGCGCCGTCAGCACGGGGCCGAGCTCCCGAAGGAGCGACAGGGCCACGACGCGCCCCACGAACATCTTTCCGCCGAACGCGGCCAGGGCGTACGCGGTCTGGAGGGCGAGCACCATGCCGGTGGAGAACGCCGTGATTCCCGTGATCGAGAGCGACTTGACGCCGATCTCGTCGAACTGGGTCAGCGCCTCCGAGGAGTAGAAGGGACGGGTGACGCAGGCGTGGAGCGTCTGCCCCGCGAGCTCGGCCAGCCCTCCCAGGTAATCCATTGCCGCGGCCCCCTTGCGGCCGAAGCGGTCCACGAACCGGAGCCAGCCGATGTTCCGGTAAAAGATGGCGGTCGCAGACGGCTGCGGGCCGGTGAACTGCGGTTTGGGTGCGCTCATTCGATTTGCGCGATTGTATGTTCACTTTGGATTCGTGTAAATGTCGGATGGGTGAAGACTTGAAGGCCCTGCATGCGCTCCGTTCCGCCGCCGTCTGGCTCGGGATCGTCCTGGCGACGGTCCTGTTCGGCCTTCCCGCCATCGTGGCGGCGTTCGTTCCCCCGCGCGGAGAGTGGTTCCTTCGCTTCGCACGCGGCTGGGCCCGCACGATTCTCTTCTTCTCCGGCGTTCGCGTTTCCGTTCTGCACGCGGCGCGGATCGAGCGGGGCCGGGCCTACGTCGTCGCCGCCAACCACGAGAGTTACAGCGACATCCTGGTCCTGCTGGCGAGCCTCCCGCTCTCCGTGCGCTTCCTCGCGAAGAGGAGCATCTTCCGCGTGCCGGTCCTCGGCTGGTCCATCCGCGCGGCCGGCTTCGTGCCGGTGGACCGCGGGAACCGTTCGCGCGGCGTCTCAACGGTGGAGTCCGCGCTGAAGCTCCTCAAGGCTGGACGCTCGCTCGTGATTTTTCCGGAGGAGACGCGGACGCGCACGGGCGAGCTGCTCCCGTTCAAGTCGGGCGCGGCGCTCCTCGCGCTGCGCTCCGGCTTCCCGCTGCTCGCCGTGGGCATCTCCGGGACCCGCCACGTCCTACCGCCGGGTACCCTCCGGACGACGCCCGGCCGCGTCCGCCTCTCCATCGGACCTCCCATCGAGGTCGCCGGCCGCTCCGCCCGGGACCGACACGACGTGACGCGGGACCTCCGCGAGTCGATCGCGCAACTCCGAAACGAGGCGAACGACGAATTGAATCATTGAACCATTGATCATTGATCCATTGTTCCGGCCCAATGATTCAATGAATCAATGAGTCAATGAATCAATCTCTGATATTTTCCATGAAGCCATGACCGCCACGGCTGAGCTGACGGACGAGAAAGTCCTCGAAGTCCTGAGGACGATCCGGTTCCCGGGGCTTTCGCGGGATATCGTGTCGTTCGGGTTCGTGAAGGACCTTGCGATCGGAGGGGGCAATGTCTCCTTCCGGCTCGAGATCATCACGGAATCGCCGCGCGCGGCCGAGGAGATCCGGCGGGAAGCGACCGAGAAGCTCCGCTCGCTGCCGGGGGTCAATGCGGTCACGGTCCGCCTGGACGTGCAGGCGCCGGGGCCCGCCCCTCCACGGGGAGCGGTCGGCGTTCCACCTGCGCCCGCGAACATCCTGCAGGAGGTCCGTTTCAAGGTCGCCGTCGCGTCGGGCAAGGGAGGCGTCGGCAAATCCACGGTCGCGGCGAACCTCGCGCTCGCGCTCTCGCGCGTCGGGCAGAAGGTCGGCCTGATGGACTCGGACATCTACGGCCCGTCGCAGCAGATGATGATGGGAATCTCGGAGAAGCCGTTCATCAACGAGGCGAACCAGATCGTGCCGATCGACCGCTACGGCGTGAAGGTGATGTCGCTCGGCTTCCTGATGGACGTGGACCAGCCGGTCATCTGGCGCGGCCCGATGGTCATGAAGGCGGTCGAGCAGTTTCTCCAGGACGTGGCGTGGGGAAGGCTCGATTTCCTGCTCATCGACCTGCCGCCGGGGACCGGTGACGCGCAGCTGACGCTCACGCAGAAGATCCACCTCTCCGGCGCGGTCATCGTGACGACGCCGCAGGACGTCTCGCTCATCGACGCGCGCAAGGGCCTCGCGATGTTCCAGAAGGTCAACGTTCCGGTGCTCGGCATCGTCGAGAACATGTCGTACTACATCTGCCCGCAGTGCGGCCACCGCGAGGAGATCTTCAAACACGGGGGAGGACGGCGCACCGCCGAGCAGCTGAAGGTTCCGTTCCTGGGGGAAATCCCGCTCGACCCGAAGGTCGCCATCGGTGGCGACTCCGGCGAACCGATCGTCGCCGCGGAGCCGAAGTCCGGTGTGACGGAGGCGTATTTGAAGATTGCCGAGGAGATCGTGAGGCAGCTGGGGGCCTAGGAGCTGGGGACCTAGGTGTCAGGTTGGAAGGTGTCAGGTTAAATGCAGGTGTCAGGTTCCGGTATCAGATTTCAGGTTGGGCCTGGCTCCAGTCCCTGGCACCTGATACCTGGCACCGGAAACCTGCGTTTCCCCTGAACCCTGTTCCCTGACACCTCATGCCCGTCAGCATCGACCTCGTCCAGGGCGACATCACGGACCTCTCCGTGGACGCGATCGTCAACGCGGCGAACTCCCAACTTCGAGCTCGGCGCCGGCGTGGCGGGTGCGATCCGGAGGAAGGGGGGCCCGGCGATTCAGCGCGAGTGCGATCGGATCGGGCGATGTCCCGTCGGCGGGGCCGTCGTGACGGGGGGAGGTGAGCTCGCCGCGCGATGGGTGATCCATGCCGTGGGGCCGGTCTGGCGCGGAGGGGACGAGGAGGAGGAGACGCTGCTCGCCTCCGCGGTGGGCTCCGCTCTCGAGCGCGCGGAGGAGATCGGCGCGAGATCCGTCGCGCTCCCGGCGATCTCGACGGGCATCTACGGGTTCCCGCTGGATCGCGCCGCCGGGATCTCGATCGGAGAAGCGCGCGCCTTCTCTCCTCGGGCGCGATCCCTGGAGCGGATCGTCTTCTGTCTCTTCGACGGCCGAGCGCGGGCCGCCTTCGAGAAGGCGCTCTCCGCGGAGTGACGAGTTCTCCTTTCGTTATCATCACGGCGGCGTGCCGACAGTTCTTGCGTTCCTCCGGCTGGCAGTCTTCTTCTCGCTGATTTCTCCGCACGGGCCCTCGCCGGCCGACGTCTCGCGTCTCGAAGCGGAAAAGAACCTGGGCCTGGCGGCGCTCGAGGAGGGGGACGTCGCGCAGGCGCGCGCGCGGTTCGAGGCGGTGCGCAGGATTGCGCCCGGCGAACCCCTCGGATGGGCGGACGGCGCGGCCGCGGCGATGCGGGGCAAGGACCTCGCGGAGGCGAAGAAGCTCCTGGCGCAAGCGTCCCGTCTCGCTCCCGCGGACGCGCGAGTACTCGCGCTCGAGGGGACGCTGCACGAGCTCGAGGGGAACGCCGCCGCCGCGATCGAGGCGTTCGAGCAAGCGGCCGCCGCGAACTCCCGGGACGTCGCCTCGCGCTGGAGCGCGGCGCGGCTCGCCGGCGCGGCTCCGGCCGGCCGCGAGCGGGCGATCCGCGACCTCGATGCGGCTCTCGAGCAGGCGCCGGCGAACCTCTTCCTCCTGGCGCGGCTCTGCGAGCACCGGCGCGAAGAGGCGAGCCGGCCGGCGGCGCTGTCCGCGTGCGACCGCATGGGCCGTGCGATCGAAGCCGGAGACGCGAAGCTCGAGAAGTATCTCGGGGATGCCCGGGCGGCCCTCGAATCGGGAGACGCCCAGGCGGCGTCGATCAAGTACCGTGTGGTCGAGAACCTCCTGCGCGCGACGCCGCGCTTTCAGCAGGCGCGCCATGACGTGGAACCGGGGGTCGTCGGACTGCCGATCGAAGAGTGGTCCGCGGGACTCGCGGCGGCTCTGCGCGCGCGGCCCCGCGCGATCCCGGTTCGCTTCTCCGAGAAGGCGGTCTCCGGCCTGTCGGAGCTGCAGGACCTGGCCGCCGTGCGGGCCGCGGGGAAGGAGGGGCGGGACCTCGTCTTCGCGGGCAGGAAGGGGCTCGTCCTCGCCTTGGCCCGGGACGGATATCGCGCGGGAACGCCGGTGGCCGGCTCCGCGTCGCGCGTCGTCGAGGTCGCCGACGTAACGAATTCCGGAGAGCTCGACCTCGTGACGCCGGGAGCGCTCTGGGCCCGCCAAAAGGAAGGATGGAGAAAGACGGAGATCGCCTCCGGGGAGCGCGTCCTGCCGGTCGACTACGACTCCGACGGCGACCTCGATCTCTACGTCTCCTCCGGCACAGGCGATCGGTTGCTGCGCAACAACCTCGACGGGACCTGGACCGACGCGACGAAGTCGGCGTTGCCGGCCGGGGTCGTGTCGCGGTTTGCGGCGGCGGCGGACTTCGATCGCGACGGGGATCCCGATCTCGTCCTCGTGTCGGGCGGCGGCGGGCTTCAGCTGCTCGACAACCTGCGCGGAGGTCGCCTGGCGGAGAAGCCGGCGGGTCTGCCCGGGAGCGGGACCTTTCTCGCCGTGGCGGCCGGCGACCTGAACGCCGACGGAAGGCCGGATCTCGTCTGGACCACGGAGAGCCGCGCGTTCGTGGCGTTGAACCGCGGCGACGGCACGTTCCTGCCGGCGGTCGAGCTGCCGGCGGGAGGAACGCCCCTCCTCTTCGACTTCGACAACGACGGGAACCTGGACCTCTTCCTCGCCGGCGCGGCCGGCTCCGCGCTCTTCCGCAACGACGGCGCGGGCTCGTTCACGCGGGTCGAGGGGACCTTCCCGCCGGCTCTCGACGCGGAGGCCGTGGACTTCGACGGCGACGGCGACCTCGACCTCGTGGTCGTCACGGCGAAAGGGGGGGCCGCGCTCCTCGAGAACCAGGGAGGCAACGCGAACGGCTGGCTCGACGTCGCTCTGGAGGGGCTCCCGACCGGCTCGGCGAAGGTCAACCGGTTCGGATACGGCTCGGAGGTGGAGATCAAGGCGGGCCGGCTCTATGCGCAGCGGACCGTGTCGCGTCCGGTCACGCACC
The DNA here is from genome assembly GCA_963815865.1 of uncultured Acidobacteriota bacterium. Lineage (GTDB taxonomy): Bacteria > Acidobacteriota > Thermoanaerobaculia > UBA5066 > Gp7-AA6 > JAWOLE01. Next base: position 82,758 of record CAWFIK010000002.1, on the reverse strand, counting down.
TGGGTCTCGGCGCCAACCGGAAGGCCGAGGTCCTCCGCGTCGTGTGGACGAACGGCATTCCGCAGAACCTCGTCTCGCCGCCGGTGAAGACGCTCGTCAAGGAAGTGCAGCAGCTGAAGGGCTCCTGCCCGTTCGTCTACGCGTTCGATGGAAAGGCCTGGCACTTCGTGACCGACGCGCTCGGACGGAGTCCGGCCGGGCTGCTCTACGACGGAGTTCACCAGGCGGCCGCCGACACGCGCGAGTGGCTCGTCGTTGCCGGCGAGATGCTGCGCCCCTCCGGCGGGCGGCTGCGGCTCGACTTCACCGAGGAGCTGTGGGAGACGGCGTACTTCGATCTCGCCGAGCTCGAGGCCGTGGACCATCCCGCCGGCGTGGAGCTCGTGGCCAACGAGAGGATGGTCCCTCCCCCCTTTCCGCGAAAGGCGCTCTACACCGTTTCGAGCCCTTTCACGCCGAAGGCGACGGACGGGGAGGGACGCGACCGAACGGAAGAGATCGCGCGCGCCGACGGCGTGTACCTCGCGGGTTTCGCGCCGACACGCTACCAGGGAATCGTCGCTCCTCATGACCTGGTGCTCGACCTGCCGGGGGCGAGGCGCGGGAAGAAGGTCCTGCTGTACCTGACCGGCTGGATCTTCTACGCCGACACCTCGATCAACGTCTCCCTGTCGCAAGGGAAAGCCCTGACCCCTCTCCCGCCGCTGCTCGAGGTCCCCGACGACGGTGGGCGCTGGACCGTCGCGATTCCCGCGATGGGATATCCGGCCGGCAAGTCCAAGACGATGCCGGTGGACCTGTCGGACGTGCTCAACCGGCGCGACCCGCGGGTGCGCATCCGCACGAACCTCGACATCTCCTGGGACCGGATCTTCTACACGGTGGACGAGGAGCCGGCGCCGCTGCGGTCCACTCCGGTTCCTCTCGCTTCCGCCGAGCTTTCCTTCCGCGGTTTCTCGCGGATGACACGCGAGACGCCGGGCGGTCCGCAGGTCTTCGTCCATGACGAGGTGGACACGGCGCCGCGCTGGGCGGACATGGCCGGCCTCTACACGCGTCTGGGCGACGTGCGAGACCTGCTCGGAGCGGCGGACGACCGCTACGTCGTCATGAAGGGAGGAGATGCCGTGCGGCTGGAGTTCGACGCGTCGGCGCTTCCCGATCCGCCTCGCGGGTGGGTCCGCGATTACCTTCTCGTCCTCGACGGCTGGGACAAGGACGCGGACAAGAACACGGTCGCCGGCCAGACCGTCGAGCCGTTGCCCTTTCACGGCATGGACGACGCGCGGTACGGCGAGCCGCAGCGATTTCCCGACGACGAGCCGCATCACCGTTTTCGCGCCGAGACGCTGACGCGACGCGGGGGACCCGGGGAGTTCGTTGACGCGCTGCGCGCGTCCGGTGGAAGGCGGTAGGTGGAAAGTCGCAGGGGGACGCTTCTCTCCGGCGGCCTTGTCGCTTTGATCGCGGCTTGCGCGGCGGCGCTGGCCGGATCCTCCGGCGGGACGGGCGTTTTTCGGGACATCACGAAGAGTTCCGGGATCCGGTTCCGGATCGGAGCGGACATGCGGCGGCTGAAGCTCATCCCGACGATGGTCGGCGGCTGCGCGTTCGGAGACTATGACGGCGATGGCCTGCCCGATCTCTACGTGACCAATTCGATTCCACACTGGGGGAAAAAGAACGACAGGAGCTGCGGCCGGCTCTATCGCAACCTCGGCGGCGGGCGCTTCGAGGATGTCACCGGGCGGGCGGGCCTCCACGCCTGCGGCCTCGGCATGGGAGCGTTCTGGACGGACCTCGACGGCGACGGGAAACTCGACCTCTACCTGACCAACGTCGGCCCGAACACGGTCTACTGGAACCGCGGCGACGGGACGTTCGAAGAAGGGAAGGACACGGGTCTCGAGGACCCGCTCTTCTCCGTGGGCGCGGCCTTTCTCGATTACGACGGCGACGGGCGCGTGGACGTCGTCGTCGCCAACTACCTCGACTCGACGCCGGAGTGGGAGGCGCGGCAGCCGCAGTTCGAGCTGCGCGTCCCGGAGGACTACAAGGGCGAGCCTCCGCATCTCTTCCGGAATCTCGGAGGCCGGCGCTTCGCGGACGTGACGAAGCCGGCGGGCCTGCTGATGGACCCGATGGACACGAAGACGCTCGGCGTCGCGGCGCTCGACTACGACGGGGACGGGAAGCCCGACCTCTTCTTCGTCAACGACCGCGTCGGCAACCGCCTGTTTCGCAACCGTGGCGACGGGACCTTCGAGGAGACGACCGCCGAGACCGGCGCCGGAGTCCTCGGCGAGCGCGCCCGCGCCGGGATGGGGATCGCGGTCGGCGATCCCGCCGGCGACGGTCGGCCGTCGCTCTTCGTGACGAACTTCGGCGGAGAACCGAACAGCCTCTATCGCAACGTCGGCGGGACGCTCTTCGAGGACGCCGGCGCGTCGTCCGGCGCGGGCCCGGTCGGGTCGCCGTTCGTGCGCTGGGGCACGCACTTCGCCGACTTCGACAACGACGGCTGGCCCGACCTCTACGCGGTCGGCGGGCACCTCGCCCCGCGGATCGTCCGCATGGTCGGCCACTACAAGAGCGGGAAGGCGAGATACGTCGAGGCGGGCGATCCGGGTTACGCGCAGAAGACGGTCCTGCTCCACAACCTCGGCGGCGGGCGTTTCGAGGAATGGAAGGACGCCGGCGACCTGGCGGAGCTCAAGATGTCGGGGCGCGGGAGCGCCGTGGCGGACATCGACAACGACGGGGACCTCGACCTCTTCATCGTGGACGTGACGGGGCCCTCCCGCCTTTTCGAGAACCTGGTCGGGAGCCGCCGGAGCTGGATCCGCATCGAGCCGCGCGCGGGCGAGGACGGGAAGACCGTTCTCGGAACGAAGGTGAAGGTGACCGCCGGCGGCCGGTCGCAGACGAAGGAGTTCTTCGTCTCCCCGTCGTACGCTTCGGGCACGCTGACGGACCTCCACTTCGGTCTGGGAGACGCCGGGAAGGCGGACGAGATCACCGTCACCTGGCCTGGCGGCAGGAGCCAGGTCTTTCACGACGTCGCCGCCCGCAGGGTCTACCGGCTCCGGCCGGGCGAGGCGCTGGAGCCGCGCTAGGTGTGGATTCTCCCGACGTTGTTCCGATTGGCGGGCCGCACGACCCGACCAGGGCGCTCTTCGCTGATTGCTCGCGGACAATCCGCCCGGAGTCGCCGTCGTTGCCCTCTGCGGCACGCGGCGGCCGGGCCGCATGGAGGATCTCCTGGCCGCCGCTCCGGTCCGAGGGCACAGAAGCAGCTTCGCTGACCCGAGTCTTCGGCGTGTGCCCTCGGACAGGGCCGCTGCCGGGCAACGCCGTCGCCTCCGGGCTGCACGGTGCCGGTTCGAGCCGTGCGGGGTATCAGCCCAAGTCGTGGACGTGCCGCGGTCACTCCGCCCACACGCACATCGGACACCTCATGGGAACAACGTGTCGAGAAATGACAGCTGGTTAAGGAGCGGGCCAGGACTACTTCGGGACGTCCGCCGGCGGGAGCGGTCTCGACGCGGGGCCGCGCAGGACCCGGCCGTCCGGGGCGAAGCGGGAGCCGTGACATGGGCAGTCCCACTCCTTGGCCTCGCCGTTCCATTCCACGTCGCACCCCATGTGCGTGCAGACGCTGCTGACCGCGTGGAGGTTCCCGTGCGCGTCCTTCGACAGCGCGACGTGCTGTTCGGTGACGATTCCCTGACCCGGTGCCAGGCCTTCATGAGTCGCGGACATTTCCATCTCCTTCTTTGACGAGAAGCCTCGTCGTCACGGTTTCGCGTTTCCCTCGGTCAGGACGGCGTTCGAGCCGCCCGGAAGATCCCGGTATGTCTCCACCTTGCCGTCGGGCCAGCGGATGTCCAGCCGGTCGATCTTGCCGGCGGCGCCGAGCCCGAACGTCAGCGTCTTCTCCGGGGCCGAGAGGTAGGACTGGCCGCCCGAGACCTGCTCGACGACCGACCGGCTGCCGATCGTGGCGGTGACGCGCGCCCCGACGGCGTCGCGGTTGGACTGTCCCGTCCCGACGAGCCGGACCCGGACGCTCTGTTTGGGGCGGTCGAGGCGGTTGACGAAGACGCGCGCGGGGCCGCCGTTCTCGACGACGACGACGTCGAGGTCCCCGTCGCCGTCCAGGTCGGCGAACGCGGCGCCCCGTGCCACGAGTGGCGTCGCGAGGCCCGGCGCCGCGGCGACGGCGAAGCGGCTCTCGCCGCGGTTCAGGTAGAGGATCGGGGCCTGTTTGTAGGACACGTCCTTCTGGACCTGCTGCACCGTCGGCTCGACGTGACCGTTGGCGAGGAAGAGGTCGAGCCGGCCGTCGAGGTCCGCGTCGAAGAAGAAGACGCCGAACGTCAGCGACAGGAGCGAGGTCGGCCCGACGCCGCTCTTCGGAGACTCGTCCAGGAAAACCTCGCCCGCGTCGGTCCAGTAGAGCGACTTCAGCTCGTTGGAGAAGTTGCCGATCGCGAGGGCCGTCCCCTTGCCGTTCTTCGTGTCCCCCCAGGAGACGCCCATCGCGCCGCGCGACCGCCCCGCCTCGTCCACGGCGACGCCCGCCTCGACGGCGACGTCCTCGAACGTCCCGTCCCCCTTGTTCCGGTAGAGGTTGTTCGGCGCGGTGTCGTTGGCGACGAGGAAGTCCACGCGGCCGTCGCCGTTGAAGTCCCAGGGAGCCACCCCGAGGGCCTTCTGGTTCGTGTTCCAGACTCCCGCCTTCTTCGTGACGTCCTCGAAACGGCCGGCCCCCAGGTTCCGGTAGAGGTGCGACGGCGTGCCGGGGTAGCGCTCCGGGGTGCAGTAGGACTTCGTCTTCCCGTCGAGCGTGCAGAAGAGGTCCTTCTTCGGCGACCAGTCCACGTAGCGGCAGACGAAGAGGTCGAGGAGGCCGTCGCCGTCGTAGTCGAACCACGCCGCGGACGTCCCCCATCCCGAGTCGGCGACGCCGGCACGCGTCGCGACCTCCTCGAACCGGCCGCCGAGGTTGTGGAAGAGGTAGTCGCGGTCGAGCGCCGTCACGAAGACGTCGTCCCTGCCGTCGTTATCGTAGTCGCCGACTGCGGCGCCCATTCCGTAGAAGACCCGCTCCAGGCCCGCTTCGCGGGTCACGTCGCGGAAGTGGGGAAGGCCGTCGGGGCCAGGTCCTTCGTTTCGGTAGAGCGCGAGGGAGGACTTCCTCTCTCTGTCCCTCGGATCGCCCGGCCAGGAGCGGCCGGAGACGAAGAGGAGGTCCGGCTTCCCGTCGCCGTCGTAGTCGAGAACGGCGACGCCGCCGCCCATCGTCTCGGGCATCCATTTCTCGCCGCGCGCGCCGTTGACGTGCGTGAAACGGATCCCCATCGCCTCCGCCATCTCCTCGAAGCTCGCTGCGGGGACCGGCGTGGGAGCCGGGGGGATCGCGGGCGCGGGCTTGACCGGCTCTTGCCGGCGGCAGGCGGGAAGGAAGGCACAGGTCAGAAGCAGAAACAGCGTCGCCAGCCTCCCAGGGGCGTGCTCTGGCGCGCGAACCATCTAGGGCGAGGAGTACGGCTTCGCGCCGGCGGCAGGCTGGCCGGCGGCCGGCTTTGAGGGGCGGCGCTCGTCGCGCGCCTCCCGGATGATCGGCGGGTGCGTGCGGGTCAGGTAGCCCATGTCGGTCTGGTATCCCTTCGGGCCGATCGAGGCGACCCAGGACGGAACGGATGCCGGCGGCGGCTCCGCTTCGGCGTGGACGTGGATCGGCAGCGACTCCCGGTTGTCCCACGGGTTGCCGCGGCGGTAGTCGGCCGCGAGGGCCCGCGCCGTCTCGTCCTCCTTGTACTTGCGGTACTCCGCCTCGTGGAGCGCCGCCTTCGCGTGATCCCCGAGCGCGCGGTAGACGCGCATCAGGTTGTAGTGCGCGTTCAGGTCCTCGGAGTCGATCGCGAGGGTCTTCCCGTACGCCTCGATCGCCTGCGGGTAACGGCCGGCGAGCCACTCGATCGAGCCGAGGTTGTTCCAGGCGACCCGGTCGAGCGGGAACTTCGACAGGACAAACCTGAGGTCCCGCTCGGCGTCGTCCAGCCGCCCTTCGTCCTTGGCGACCGCCGACCGGAAGAACGCCGTCTTTCCCCAGCCGGGCCGCCGGCGCTCCGCCTCCATGAGCGACTTCTTGGCGTCCTCGAGGCGTCCCTCCGCGATCTCGGCGCGCGCGCGATTCAACGGGCCGTCCGGCTTGTCGGCCGCGAGCTCCGCCACGCGCGTCCACGCGCGCGCGGCGCCGCGGTAGTCGCCCTGGAGGAAGAGGCCGATGCCGTAGTCGTTCCATCGGAGCCAGGGCTTGTCCGGGTTGCCGCGAAGGCCTTCGGCCCCGGGACTCGGGACTCGGGACTCGGAACTCGGGAGGCTCGTCTGGTTCGAGTCCCGCGTCCCAAGTCCCGAGTCCCGGCTCACCGGGAGCGTGACGGAATCGCTGGCAAGCGTCGTGACCGGAAGAGAAGGAGAGGAGGCGCCCAGCGAAAAGGTCGTGTAGTCACGCGAGAACTTCCGGTAGTGGACGCCGGCGGAGAGCGTGATCGCGCCCTTCGCGTCGTCGGGAACGCGCACGCGGTAATGCACGACGCGCGCGGCGCCGGGGCCGATCCCGTTGTTGTAGAGCGGGACGTGGATGTCCTGCGGCTGGCGGCGGTCCATGTGCCCGCCGTCGTGGTCGATCACGAGGAGCGAGAGCATGTCGGCCGCCGGATCGAGGCGGCCGGTCGCGTCGAGCACGCCGCTGCGGAAGAACTTCTGGTTTTCGGCGGAGCCCTCGACGGAGACCCACGTCTCGTTCGAGTCAGAAGTGCCGTTGGTGTACGGGTGCCCGACGCCGCGCGTCCGCACGACGACTTCCAGATCCAGTGTCTCGCCCGGCTTGACTGCGGGAGGCTTCTCCCCGATCGGGACGATCTCGTCGCCGCGCTTGACCGCGAAGAGGTCCACCGACAGTACCTTGTTCTCGAGGAACTTGCGGATGCGTTCCTGCGTCTCCCTGTCCCCGCGGATGAACGGGAGAGCCGTGTTGGCGGCGAGGAAGAGGTGGTCGTGCAGCTGCCCCTTCTTGTTGCCGAACTCGTCGGAGCGGTATGGCGGCAGGTGGCAGTCGCGGCACGCCTTGGGCTGCGGCGGATCGTAGAAGGAGCGCACGGCGCGGCCGGAGACGCCCGAGTCGTACCAGGTGTCGTAGTGGTTCTGCCCCCGCATCCAGCGGTAGCTGTTGAGCGCCGGGATCAACTCCACCTTGTGGCAGGTCGAGCAGAACTCGGCCGTCCGGTGGAACGGCTTCAAGAACGTCTTGCGGTGGAGCGAGGGCTCCATCCGGATCAGCAGGCGGTTGATCGCCGCGAGCGTCTTGTTCTTCGTGAAGGCGAATGGATACTGCTTCGCCTCCTCGATGACGTAGGAGCCGTTGCCGCGCAGGTCCTTGATCTCGGCGATCGAGTGGCACGACATGCACGTCAATCCCTGCTGCGCCTCCCAGGAGTCGTAGGAGAACTTCGCCTGCGTCGCCGCGCCCATCTGCCCCGTGAAGAGGACCACCGGATCGTGGCACCCCGAGCACCACTTCGTGCGCTCCCGCCCGACGCGGTCCGCCATCAGCTCGACGCTCTTGCGGTAGAACGGGTTGTTGAACGAGGAGAAGCGGTGGGCCGAGCGCTGCCATTCGTGGAAGGAATCGGGATGGCAGGACTGGCAGTAGTCGTTGGCCGCGAGTTTCTTCGCGTCGAGGAGCCCCTGGTCGAACGTCTCCGAGTAGGAGGGAAAGAACACGGTGTCGCCGTTGACGTTCACGATCCGTTTCGGAGGCTTCTCCATTTTCGCGACGATGCCCATCGCGGCGAGGAACACGGCGACGGCTCCCCCCCACGCGAAGAGGCGCTTGAACTGCAGTTTGTGCGTGTGCGCGCGCCGGTGGAGGATGAAGGCGACGAGCGCCAGCGGCGTCGCGATCACGTGGGCGAGCCAGACCGCCCGGTTGTTGAGCGTCGCCCCCTGGAACGTCATGAAGACGCCGGTCGAGACGCAGACGACGGCAAGCGTGAAGATCGCCAGTCCCGCGTACTTCGCCCGCTTGTTCCACATCCGGATCATCCGTTTGGCGTGGGTCAGCGCGAAGACGAAGAACGGGATCGCGATCGCGACGCCGAGCGTCAGGTGGAGCAGCAGCATCACGTAGAAGAACGCCGTGTCGCGCGTGAACGCGTAGAGGTAGATCGCGTTGGCCGCGATGAGACCGAGAGGAACCAGCAGCAAGCCGTAGAGCTGCCGCTGCCACGGCCGAAGGACGCCGGCGGGTTTCGTGGTCGGAGTCCCCTCGCTCATGAGGGGGATTTTAGTATTTCGATGGGCTCAGGGTATCGGGAATGCAGGCCCGGCGCTCAAGGCCTCGGATTCACGACGCGCGGCGCTCGGGGAGAGGATCTCTTCGTCACCGTCTGCCTCTCCGAGAAGGGGACCAGGGTCACGGCGAAGAACCGGATGCGGCCCGTGACGCCCGTCACCAGGTCCTCGACCTTCAGGGTCCAGGTCCCGTTGGCCTGCCGTCCGTTGAACTCTCCCCGGCCGAAGATCGTGTTGATCGGATGCTCCGACACGCCGGTCAGGTTCTGCAGGAGCGCCGTGGCGCCGTCGGGCCCGGTGAGCGTGACCCGCAGCTGCTCGGGCTCGGGGTGGTCGATCTCGACCCAGGCCTGGACCGCGCCGATCGGACGCGTGAAGCCCGAGATCGTCGCCGTGGCCGTGGCCGAGCCGGTGCCATCGGGGATCGCCGTGGCGGGAGCGGAGGAGATGGCGAAGCTCGTCGCGGAGAGCTGCACCGCCGCGAGCGTGTCGATGCGCGGCGTCACGACGCCGTTGCGCGGGTCGGTGATCGGCTTGCCCGTGGCGCGGAGCACCCCCACGGCGCCGGCCGGCGTCAGATCCGGACGCGCCTGGCGCACGAGCACGATGGCGCCCGCCGCCGCGGGCGTGGAGGCCGAGGTCCCGGCGAAACCGGTGTCCGTGCCTCCCCCTTTCGTCGCGACCCTCCAGAAGGCACCCGGCGCCAGGAGCGAAAGGGCCGTCGTGGAATCGGAGAAGCAGATGATCCCGATCCGTGGTGGCCGGCGCGTCGCTGCAGAGGATGCCGCCGCTGTCGTCGGACCAGCTCACCCGGCCCCGGCTCTCGGGGTAGACCGACCCGACAGATACGGCCGACGATATGCAGGCCGGCACGGAGAGCTGGTTCGACAACGCGTCGTTTCCCGCGGCTACGACGACCACGATCCCGGCCGCCGTGGCCGCGTCCACCGCGGTCGCGGAACCCGGCTCGTCCGCGTCGCAGTAGCCGTGATCGAGCGTGTCGTCGAACGAGCCGCCCAGGCTCAGGTTGATGACCGTGATCCCGAGCGCCGCCTTGTTCATCACGGCGAAGTTCATTCCGGCGAAGATGTCCGAGAACGAGGCCGTGTCGGCGCAGGACGCGTTGCTCGCGCCGGAGGAGGGGAAGATCTTGATCGCCACGATCTTGGCGCCGGGCGCGACGCCCCCGGGCCCGGCGATGACGCCGGCGACCTCGGTTCCGTGCCCTTCGCAATCCATCGGGTCGCTGTCATTGTCGCCGATGTCGATGCCGCCGATCACCTTGGTGTTGGGGAAGGTCCCGCCTCCCAGGCTCGCGATCGTGTAGTCCACGCCGGTGTCGATGACGGCGACCGCCTGGCCGACGCCGGTGAAGCCGAGCGAGTTGGTCTGGTCGCTTCGGATCAGGATCTGCGAGCTCTGCGGAGTCGCCTGGAGCGGACGGACCTGCTTGTCGAGCTCCACCCAGGCGACGTCCGGATGGTTCGCGAGCGTGATCGCGGCTTCCCTCGTGACCGTGCCGGCGAGCATCGAGAAGCTCTCGTAATAGCGGCGCACCGCGAGCTGCCGCGGGGTCATCGCCTCGGCCAGGCGCTTCTGGGCGGCCACGCGCAGGACGCGACGGTCCGGCTCGCCTTCGGGATCGGGACTGGCCAGCGAGCCTCTTCGCCGAGGGCGTGCCATCCCGAACTCCGACGAGGACGCGGAGCTCCTCGGCGCCGCGATTCAACTCTCTCAGGAGGCCCGGCGTGGCGTTGGGCGCGTCGGCCGGGGAAACGGAGCTCAGCGCGCGGCCGACGGCGGGCGCGAGCAGGCACAGGAGAAGAAGCGGAAGAGTCCTGGATTTGCGCATCTGGTCCTCGGAAAGGTCGGTCATGAGTATAGAGGCAACAACCGGATTCGGGCCGAATTCCCACCTTACGCTATCTTTACGGAGTGCGTGCCGTTTTCGCGGATTGCCACGTGGGGCGGCGTCCCGGACGACGACGGACCCTTCCTGGCGGCCCTCGAGGAGGCCGCCCGCCGCAAGGCCACGGAAATCTCGCTCCTCGGGGACATCTTCCATTTTTTCATCGCGCACCCCAAGTTCGAGACGCCCGCGATCGCGCGATTTCTGCAGGCCGTCGAGAACCTCTCCGCTCGCGGCATCTCCGTCACCTACGTCGAGGGGAACCGGGAGTTCTTCCTGCGGGGCTCATACGCCGAGAGGTACTTCCGGGAGGTCTGCGACGAACAGGTCTTCGAGCAGGGGGGACGCCGCTTCCTCCTGACCCACGGAGACCTGTTGAACGAGAAAGACCTGCCGTACCGGTTCTGGAGATTCCTTTCGAAGAACCCGGTTTCCCGCGCGGCAATCGCCCTGATCCCGAAGAGGGCGGGAAACCGCTTCGTCTGGAGACGTCGAGGCCCGACTCTACCGCTCCAATTTCAAACACAAGACGCGTCTCCCCGTCGAGATGATCCGCTCCTTCGCCGAGCGGCGTTTCGAGGAGGGGATCGACGTTCTTCTCCTCGGCCACTTCCACAAGTCCTGGACCGAGCAGGTCGGGAAGGGGAGGGTGGAGATTCTGCCCGCCTTCGTGGACGAGCGCCGTTGGATGGAGATAGCCGACGACGGGAGTACGCAGCTCGTGGGTCTTTCGGTGTCAGGTTTGAAGGTGTCAGGGTAAATGCAGGTATCAGGTATCCGGTATCAGGTGTCAGGTTGGGGCCCGCCTTCGTCCCTGGCGCCTGACACCTGGCGCCTGACACCTGCATCTCACCTGGCACCTGTTCCCTGACCCCTCGCCTTCATGGACTACATTGCGATCCCGCCGGCCCGCGAGGTCAGAGGCGCGGTGGCGGTTCCGCCCTCCAAGAGCGCGACCAACCGGGCGCTCATTCTGGCGGCGCTCTCAGAGAGCGAGGTCGAGATCGAACGGCCGCTCGAGTCGGGGGACACGCGGGCTCTGGCGCGTTGCCTGACGGCGATGGGAGCGAAGATTGCGCCGACGTCGCTGGGGTGGCGGGTGCGGGGGCCGCTGGCCGGGCCCGCGGATCTCGAGGTCACGCTGGACGCGGAGGAGTCGGGGACCGCGGCGCGGTTCCTGACGGCCCTGGCGGCGGCGATTCCGGGACGATACCTCCTGACCGGATCGGCGCGGCTGCGCGAAAGGCCGATCGGGGAGCTCGTCCACGCGCTCCGCTCGTCGGGCGCGCGAATCGAGTACGCGGAGGAGCCGGATCATCTTCCCCTTCGGATCGCCGGCGGGAGTCTCCGCTCGGGCCGCGTGACCGTGGATGCCTCGCGATCGAGCCAGTTCTTTTCCGCGTTGCTTCTCGCGGGGGCGGCCCTTCCCGGCGGGCTCGAGGTGTCGCCGGAATCCGGCGTCGCCTCGGCCCCCTACGTCGCGACAACACTAGAGTGTGTGCGCGGTTTCGGACACGAGGTGATCGGGTCTCTTCCGGCGTGCGATTCCGGCGGCCGGGCGGCGGGCGCGATCCGGGTGAGCCCGGGACGAGTCGCGGTCGCGCGCTACGGGGTGCCGGGCGATTACTCTTCGGCGCTTCCTCTCCTGGCGTGCGCCGGCATGGCCGGCGGCAGCGTAACCGTCGGCGGCCTCGCCTGGCCGAGCGGCGACGCCGACGCCGGCGCGATCCCGGTGCTCGAACGAATGGGACTCGAGATCGAAGCGTCGGCGCAAGCGATCACAGCCCGGGCCGGGCACGGCGCGCTCGAGCCCGTCAGCGTCGTGGCCACCGATTTTCCGGACGCGGTGCCGGCGCTCGCCGCGCTCGCGGCGCGGGCGGGCGGCCGGAGTCGCTTCGAAGGGATCGCGCATCTGCGTTTGAAAGAGAGCGACCGGATCGAGGCGATCGCCTCGCTGCTGGCGGCCGCGGGCGTGCGAGCCGAGGCGGGCGCGGACGTCCTCGTCGTGGAGGGCGCGAATGCACCTCCCACTGCCGGCGCCGCAAGGAAATTGCCGACCTTCGGGGACCATCGGATCGCCATGGCAGCGGCCCTCCTCTCGCTCTCGCTTCCCGACCTCCTGATCGAGAACCCGCGCTGTGTCGCCAAGTCCTATCCGCGCTTCTTCGCCGACCTCGAAGCTGTCACCGTACGCTAGGCGCGCCCCAGTGAAGTCCGGTTCGACCGGGCTGGACCTCGCCGCCGGCGGCCCCTCCGCGCAAACGCTCCGGGAATTGCGGGCGGCCATCGCGGGAGCGCTCGCCGGCGAAGAGCGGGAGGCTTCGCTGCCGGCGCTCGGCCTCTCCGGGCTCTCCGTCAGCGACGGGCTCGGACGGGAGATCGTGCGGCTCGGTTCCGTCGCGGAAGGCGCCGCGCGCAGGCCGCTCGAAGCGGGGACGGCGAGCTACGAGCTGGCGCTGTGGCCCCCTGTCGCGGAGGAGCTGGCGGCGGCGGTCGCGTTCCTGCTCGAGACAATGCTGTTCCGCTGCGCGGCGCCGGAGACTGCATCCGATTTCGCGGAAGGGTGGAGGAGGCTCGGCGTCATGGCCGCGGACATCTCGATGGAGGAGCCGTACCGCCGGCTGGTCCGCTTCGCGCCCGCGGCCGTCACGGTGCTGGTGCTCGGCGAGTCGGGCTCCGGCAAGGAGGCGATCGCGCGCGCCGTGCATGCCCTCTCCGCACGGCGATCCGAGCCCTTCGTGGCGGTCAATGTTCCGGCGATCCCGCCGACCCTCCTCGAGAGCGAGCTCTTCGGGCACGCGCGCGGCGCGTTCACCGGCGCGGAGAAGGATCGCAAGGGGCTGCTCGAGGAGGCCGAGCGCGGAACGATCTTCTTCGACGAGATCGGCGACCTGACGCCGCCTCTGCAAGCCAAGCTCCTGCGCGCCCTCCAGGAGCGGGAGATCCGCCGGGTCGGCGAGAACCGCCCGCGCAAGGTGGACGTCCGGGTCGTCTCGGCGAGCTCGCGCCAGCTCGAGCGGGAAGTGGAGGCGGGACGGTTCCGGGAGGACCTCTTCTACCGGCTCCATGTCGCCGTCATCGCGCTTCCTCCCCTGCGGGACCGGGCGCGCGACGCGCAGCTGCTCGCGCGGCATTTCCTGACGCGCTACGCGCGCGAGTACGGCCGCGGAGCCCTGACGTTCGCGCCGGAGACCCTCGCGGCGCTCTCCGCGCATTCCTGGCCGGGCAACGTTCGGGAGCTTCAAAACGTGGTCGCGCAGGCCGCGGCGCTGGCCGAGCCCGGCGGGGTGGTCGCCCCGGAGCTTCTGCCGGAACGGCTGCGGGGAAACGGGCGGCGGGCCGCCACCGAGAACTACCGGGCGCGGGTCGATCAGCACCGGCGGAGCCTGATCGCCGAGGCCCTGGAACGGTCGGGAGGCAACCGCAGCCGCGCGGCGCGGGATCTGGGACTGTCGCGGCAGGCATTGCTGTATCTGATAAGGGAACTGAATGTTCCCGTTCGACAACGGAACTCTCACTAACCGCCTGTTCGGCGCGGGTTGCGGCTGGTTGAATGTCGAAGGTCGAAGGTCAGGACCCCTGGATGCCTGCTTTTTCGACCTTTGACCTTTGACCTTCGACCAGCAGGTAATCTTCGGCAGACATGGAGTGTTTCAAAAGACGCCTGAACTGGAGCCACGCGGCGGTTCTGATCCTCGCCTGCGTCATCACGTACGCCAACGGCGTCGGCGGCGGCTTCACCTACGACGACAAGGCGATCGTTCGCGACAACCCGCGGATCCGCGCGCCGGGCAACGTCCTGCAGATCTTCTCGACGACGTATTTCGGCGGGCCCCGCGGCTCCGGCACTGTCTACCGGCCGGTGCTCCTCCTGTCCTACGCCGTCCAATGGTGGGTCCACGGCAAGCAGCCGGTCGCGTTTCACGCGGTCAACGTTCTTCTGCACACGGGCGCGACGCTGCTGCTCGCGGCGCTCTTCCTGGAGATCGGCATTCCTCCCCCGGCGTCCTTCGCGGGGGCGCTCCTCTTCGCGGTCCTCCCGATCCACGTCGAGGCCGTCACGAGCCTCGTCGGCCGGGGAGAGGTTCTTTCCGCCGTGTTCGTGCTGCTCTTCCTCCGGCTCGCGCTCCGGCACTTCCGGCGCCCGCCTCCCTCCCGTCGCCTCGCGGTTCTCCTCGGGACGCTCCTCTGTTATGCGCTCGGGATCCTGACCAAGGAGAGCGGCGCGGTGGCGCCGGCGCTGGCGTGTCTTCTCTTTCTGTTCGTCGAGGAGGGACGTTTCCGCGAGCGCCTCCGGCGGGCCCTCGTGCGCGGGTTCCCGCTCCTGGGCGGCTCGGCCGCGACTCTCGGGGGAATCCTTCTCCTTCGGAAGTGGATCTTCGGGGGATTCCTGAAGGCGCCGGACACGGGGATCTTCGAGGTGGAAAACGCGCTGTATCCGGTCGGAGGCGTTACCCGCGCCATCAACGCCTGCGTGCTCCTGTTCCGATATGTGGGCAGGACGGTCTTCCCGCTGCACCTCTCCGCGGACGAGTCGGCGTGGTCCATCGAGGTCGTGCCGGCGAAGTCCCTGCTCGCGATCGTCGCGACGCTGCTCGTGGCGGCGCTGACGCTCGCCGCGCTCCGGCGGCTTTCCTCGCGCTCGCCGTTCGCCCTGGGGTTCCTCTTCTTCTGTGCGGCGTTCCTGCCCGACGTCGAACCTCTTCTTCCCGATCGGAACGATCCTCGCCGAGCGGCTCGCGTACCTTCCAAGCGCGGGCCTCTGCCTGGCAGCCGGCGCGCTCCTTGCCGGAAACGCCCTCGACCTGTCCTCGCTCTCGCCGCGCCGCACGCGGATCCTCACGGCGGTCGTCCTTCTCTTCGCGGCGCGCGCGATCGTGCGCAACGCGGTCTGGTGGAGCGACGAGGGGCTGTTCCTGAATCTCGTCCGGACCTCGCCGGAGAGCGCGAAGGCGCACTACGACATCGCCTACATCTGGGCGGACGCGCGGCAGTACGCGCGCGCCCGGGGCGAGTACGAAAAGGCGACGGAGATCTACGACGACTACTGGGATGCCTGGGCCGGCAAGGCGCGGGTGGAGAGAGAGATGGGACTCTTCTCCGACGCGGAGGACTCGTGCGAGCAGGCGATCGAGTCCAACACCGGTTACGAGAACGGTTACTTCTGCCTGGGGCTCGCGCGCGAGGCTCAAGGGAACGCGGCAGGAGCGGAGGAGGCGTACCGGAACGGGCTCGCTCAGAAGAAGGACTCGCTCCCGCTCGCGTACCGGCTGGCGATGGTGCGCTCGAGGCTCCCCTGGCCGCAGGCCCTCGAGGACTGGCGCCGGGCGGTTGCCCTGGGCCCCTCGACCCCCTCCGTCCACGCGGACTTCGCGGGCTGGCTCCTGCGCGTCGGCAGGGCCGAGGACGCGGCCAGGGAAGCGCGCCAGGCGCTCTTCCACGAACCGGGGTATCTGCCGGCGCTACGCCTGCTGGCCGACCGCGACGCCCGCTCGGACCTGGGGCTGGCCGAGGCGCTCGCGCGGGAAAAGATCTTCCGGATCTCGCGGACGCCGGAGGACTTTAACGCGCTGGAGCGCGCCGCGGGGAAGAGCGCGGCATCTGCGCGGCGGTTCGCGCAGCAGAGGAGATCGCTCGCTTCGCTCGCGAGTCCAAAGTCCAGGGTCCAGGGTCCAAAGTAGCGCGGGCCGGAATCTATGAATGGGGACGATCGTCGGGGGAGACCCTTCGGAGGCGCAGCTTCTCGGTCGTCCGGCGGCGCGCGGCTCGGATCGCGACACGCGGGTGGCGGCGGTGGTAGATGCGCAGGACCGCGAGGAAGAGCCCGTAGGCCACGAGGCCGATGAAGATCGCGATCACCGTCGTGCCGACGAGGAAGGAGAGGAGGCGGGGCGCGAACGCGGGCCCCTTGAACGCCCTCCAGAAGTCCTTGTGGAGGAGGCGGTCCCAGGGGAGGCTCGGCACGCTCCGGCGGTCGTAGGCGAGGAGGCGGCGTCCCAGCCGGTACCCGAACGCGTAGACCGCGGGGAGCGTCCACGGATTGCCGGCGAACTGTCCGAGCGCGGCGTCGATCTTGTTCAGGCGGAAGAGAAACGCGAGGCCGAGCGCGATCCAGATGTGGAACCCGATGAACGGAGAGAACCCGATCCCGATTCCGAGGGCGATCGCCGCCGCGACGCGCTCGGGGGACTCCTCGCGGCCGAGCAGATCGAGCACGAGGACCTTCCGGCGGCGTTTCCACGTCAGCGGGTGGAGCTTGCGGCGCTGGAACGCGCGAGACACGTGGAGCTTCATGCCGAAGCCTCCAGGTGATCGTGCCCGAGGGAGGAGATCTCGCGCTCCCGCTCGCCGTCGTGGAGGAAGACTCCGGCCCCCTTTGTCAAGCGGCCGATGCGCGTGATGGGGACCTGGCCGGTGGCGAGCGCTCCGATCGCCTCCGCGGCGCTCTCCGGCGCCGCGAAGAGAAGCTCGTAGTCGTCGCCGCCGCCGAGGATCCAGTCGCCGGGGTCTTTCCTCTCGGCGTCGCCGAAGGCCGCGAGGGCGGGGGAGAGGGGGAGGCTCGACTTCTCGATGACGGCGGAGAGGCCCGACGCGCGCGCGAGCCGCGCGGCGTCCACGCCGATTCCGTCGGACACGTCGATCGCCGCGCTCCAGAGATTGTCGCGCGAAAGGGCCAGGCCGAGAGCGAGCCGGGGCTCCGGGTCCCGGTAGGCGGCGAGCAACTCCGCGGCGTGCTCCGGCGCGAGGCCGGCGGGCGCGCCCTCGCCCCGCGACTGCCCCCGGGCCAGAGAGAGCCCCGCCGCCGCGCGGCCGGGGAAGCCGGTGACGAAGAGCTGATCTCCAGAAATGGCGCCCGAACGAAGCGCCGCCGGAGACTCCAGGCGTCCCCAGAGGGCAACGGACACGACCGTCTGCGGACAGCTGGAGAGATCTCCTCCGACGAGATCCACGCCGAGCGGTCCGGCGCGCGAGAGCGCTCCCCGCGCGACGGCGAGAGGAAAGTCCTCCCCCATCCGCGCGGGGAATCCGATGGACAGGAGGAAGAACTCCGGCCGGGCTCCCATCGCCGCCAGGTCGGAGAGGTTGACCGCGAAGGCGCGCCGCCCGAGCGACTCGGGATCCGTTCCGGACAGGAAATCCACCCCTTCGACGACGAGGTCGGTCGTGACAACGAGATCCCCGCTTCCGACCCGGACGACGGCGGCGTCGTCTCCCGGTCCGACGAGGACCCGCTCCGAGCCGGGAAGCAGCTGCCGCAGCCTCTCGACGAACCGATCCTCGGACCTCATGCCGGGGGATTTTTTCACGGGAAAGGGAGGGAAGGATCCGAGTCCGTCAGGACGTCGCTCGAGCGGGCTTTGGCTTGCCTTCGGGCGTCACGGCGATCTCGCGGGCCGCCACGGGGGCTTCGTCGCGGGAGCGGGTCGGCTCCGCCGGTTCCGTCGTCGCCGCCGGCGTTTTCTCCGCCGGACGGAGCGCGAACGAGAGGACTTCCTCCACCGTGTCCACGTACTGGAACACCATGCCGTGGAGGATGCGCGCGCCGATCTGCTCGACGTCCCGTCGGTTCAGGCGCGGCACGATGACCGTCGAGAACTTCGCCTGCCGGGCGGCGAGCACTTTCTCCTTCACCCCTCCGATCGGGAGGACCTCGCCTCTCAGCGTGATCTCGCCGGTCATCGCGACGTCGCGGCGCACCGCGCGGTGCGTGAACGCGGAGATCATCGCGGCCGCCATCGTGATGCCGGCCGAGGGGCCGTCCTTGGGGATCGATCCCTCCGGCACGTGCACGTGGACGTCGTGCGTCTCGAAGAAGTCCTCCGGGATCGAGAGATCCGCGGCGTGGGCGCGCGCGTACGACATTGCCGCCTGCGCCGATTCCTTCATCACCTCACCGAGCTGTCCCGTCAGCCGCAGCCCCCCCTTGCCGCGCACGGCGAGCGCCTCGACGAAGAGGATGTCGCCACCCGTCGAGGTCCAGGCGAGCCCCGTCGCCACGCCGACCTGGTCCTTCTTCAGGATTTCGTCGGCGAAGTGCCGGACCGGGCCGAGCATCTTCTCGACGGTGGACGACGAGATCCGGTAGCGGCGCGTCTTCCCCCTGGCGACCGAGACGGCCACCTTGCGGCAGATCGCCCCGATCTCGCGCTCGAGATTGCGCAGGCCCGCCTCGCGCGTGTAGGCCTCGATGATCTTCGAGATGCCCGCGTCGGTGAAGTCGAGGTTCGCCTCGGAGACTCCGTTCTCGTCGAACTGCTTCGGGATCAGGTGCCGCCGGGCGATTGCCTTCTTCTCCTCCAGCGTGTAGCCGGAGAGGCGGATGACCTCCATCCGATCGAGGAACGCCGGCTGGATCGGATCGAGGATGTTCGCCGTGGCGATGAAGAGGACGCGCGAGAGGTCGTACGGAACGCCGAGGTAGTGGTCGCGGAAGGAGAAGTTCTGCTCCGGGTCGAGGACCTCGAGGAGCGCCGAGGAGGGGTCGCCGCGGTAGTCCGACCCGAGCTTGTCGATCTCGTCGAGCATGAAGACCGGGTTGGACGTGCCGGCCTGGTGAATCCCCTGGATGATCCGCCCCGGCATGGCCCCGACGTAGGTGCGGCGGTGCCCGCGGATCTCGGCCTCGTCGCGCACGCCGCCAAGCGAGAGCCGGGCGAACTTGCGCCCGAGCGCGGTGCCGATCGAGCGGCCGAGCGAGGTCTTGCCGACGCCCGGCGGACCGACGAAGCAGAGGATCGGGCCCTTCAAGGTCTTCTTCAGGGCGTGTACCGCGAGGTATTCGAGGATGCGCTCCTTGACCTTCTCGATGTCGTAGTGGTCCGTGTCCAGGATCTTGCGGGCCCGCCCGATGTCCTGGGAGTCCTCCGAGAGGTTGCCCCACGGGAGCCCCGTCATCCAGTCGAGGTACGTGCGGATGATGGACGTCTCGGCGGAGTCCGGGTGGCTCCGCTCGAGCCGCTTGATCTGCTTCTCGATCTCCGTGGCCGCCTCCGCCGGGATCTTCTTCTCCGCGATCGTCTTTCGGAACGCGGCGAGCTCCTCGGACATCTCCTCGCCTTCGCCGAGCTCGTGCTGGATCGCCCGCAGCTGCTGTCGCAGGTAGTACTCCCGCTGCGAGCGGTCCATCTCGCCGCGCGCCTGCGTCGAGATCTCCTGCTGCATCGTCAGGACGGTGATCTCCTTGGCGAGGCTCTCGTTGACGAGGCGCAGCCGCTCGATCGGGTCGGTGGATTCGAGGATTTTCTGCGCGTCCTCCAGCTTCAGGTCGAGGTTGGACGCCGCCAGGTCGGAGAGGCGAGCCGGATCGTCGAGGTTGGCCGCGATGACCATGACCTCCTGGGAGATGTTCTTTCCGAGCGAGACGGATTTCTCCAGGTTCTGCTTGACGCTGCGCAGGAGCGCCTCGTGCTCGGGGGGGAGCTCCTTCAGGCTCCCGGGCTCCTCGAGCTTCGTGACCTTCGCCTTCAAGTACGGATCTTCGGCGAGGAAGGAATCGATGCGGGCGCGGGCGAGACCCTGGACGAGCAGTCGGATGCGCCCGTCCGGCAGCTTCAGCATCCGCATGATGGCGGCGACGGTGCCGACGGTGAAGAGCTCGGCGGGGCGCGGCGTCTCGTTCTGGGCGTCCTGCTGTGCGACGAGCATGATGATGCGCTGCTCGGCCAGCGCGGCGTCCACGGCGTTGATCGACTTCTCGCGCGAGACGGAGAGCGGCAGGATGATGAACGGGAAGACGACGACGTCCTTCAGCGGAAGGACGGGCAGAATGTCCGGGATCGGAAGATCCTGCTCCCGCTCGGGCGCGACCTCTCGCTCTTTCTCTTCGAGCTCAGCCATGAGTCAGATCACCAATCACCAATCACCAATCCTTCTTCACTCTTCCTCGCTCAGGACGACGATCGCGAGCTCCTTCTCCCGCTGATCCGGGACGCACGGAAAGACGATCTCGAGGAGTCCGTCCTTCAACTTCGTCACGGCGCGGTGCGTGTTGACCGGGCGCGGGAGCGGGACGGATTTCACGAACGTGCCGAAGTAGCGTTCCATGCAGAAGAAGCGGATTCCCTCGCGCGACCGGATGCGCCCCTTCTTGTTGCCGCGCACGGTCAGGACCCGGCCGCGGATCGTGACCTCGACGTCCTCGGCTTCGACGCCGGGCAGCTCGATCAGGATTCGCAGGTTTTCCCCGTCGTCGAGGAGGTCCATGTTGGGGTCCCAGGAGGATCCGGAGGAGGCGCCCTTGTTGCTCTCCACGAAGAGCGAGAAGAGCCGGTTCAGCTCGCTCTGGAGCCGGGACAACTCCACGAGCGGGCCGTAGAACCGCGCCAGCGGCTTCATGGAATCCTCGTCAGGCGTGAGGCGTGAGGCATGAGGCGGAGCGACGCGCCTGCATCGCTTCGAGTCCCGGGTCCCGAGTCCCGAGTCCCGTCTCTCATGTGGCCTTCGTCTCTGCGCGTCCGATCAGGCTCTTCAGCTCGTCGAAGAACTCGTCCGCGTCCTCGAACTTCCGGTAGACCGAGGCAAACCGCACGTAAGCGACCTTGTCGAGCTCCCGGAGCCGCTCCATGACGATCGACCCGATCTGGCTCGTCGCCATCTCCCTCTCCTCCGTGTCGTGGAGCCGGGTCTCGATCTCATCCACGATCGCGTCGAGCCTGGCCGCCGAGACGGGCCGCTTCTCGCACGCCTTGACGAGACCTCCCCGGAGCTTCTTGCGGTCGAAGGCCTCCCGGCGGCTGTCCTTCTTCACGACGACGTACGGGATCTCCTCGATCGTCTCGTAGGAGGTGAAGCGCCGGCCGCAGGAGACGCACTCGCGCCGCCGCCGGATGACCTCCCCCTCCCGGCTCTCCCGCGAGTCCACCACCCGGTCGTCCCCGCCGCCGCAGAATGGGCATTTCATGGCCGGGACTCGGGAGGGAGGGTCCGCGGGACTCGGGACTCGGGCTGCACCGGCTCATTTTCTGCCGGATTGAGACAAACGTCCAATTTTTCAGCCTTTCTGGCCGGCTTCGCCGGGCTGGGGGACGTCGCGCAGGTGCACGGACCGGAAGGAGAAGAGGAGGAACCCCAGGCCGATGAGAGTGATGAAAACGAAAGACGTGACCCAGGCGACCAGCGCGACGGAGGTGGCCGCAGTGCGCGTGACGCCGAAGACGTCGGTCAGCGCGATCTGGACGGCGACCTGATAAGAGCCGAGCCCGCCCGGCGTCGGCACCGCCAGTCCGAGCACCGCCGCGGCGGTCACGACGTAGGCGGCGGCGAGCGGCAGCGGCAGCGCGAAGGCCTTCAGCACGCAGTAGATCTGCACGTTGATCACGAACCACATGAGGAGGGATCCCGCGACGATGGAGGCCAGGAGGCCGGGACTCCTGAGCGAGGCGAAGCCGTCCACGAAGGTCACGGCGAACTCCCGCGCGCGCGGCTGGAACCGCTCGGGAAAGCGCTTCCAGACGAACTCCATCAGGCGCTCCGTCTGTGTCCGGCGGAAAACCGCGAAGAGAACGCCGGCGACGAGCACGGCCAGCACCGCCGCCGGGACCACGATTCTCGCGGAGCCTTCCGAGCGGGTCACACCGGCGCCCATCGCCAGAACGAAGAAGAAGATCACCGACGCGCCGTCAAAGACGCGCTCGAGCAGGATCGAGGCGAGCAGCGGGGAGAAGGGGAGCCGCTGTGAGCGCGAGAGCAGGTAGGGGCGCAGGACCTCCCCGACCTTGCCCGGCAGGTTGTTGGCGGCGAAGCCAGCGGCCGTGGCGGCGAAGGCGGGCCCCACGCCGATGCGGGACACGGGGCGAAGGATCCAGGTCCACCGGACCGCCCGGAGAAGGAACGTGAGCAATCCGAGGAGGATGCTCGCCCCGACCCAGCCGGGCGACGCTCCCGCGATCGCCGCTCGCGTCTTGGCCGCGTCCACTCCTCGAAAGAAGAGGACGAGCAGGCCCACCGTCAAGGCAAGCGACAAGACGATCTTCAGCCGGTGCGACTTCATCTTTTCGGACTCGGGACTCCGCTGGGACTGGTTTTAACACCCCGCGGGCGTTTTTTGCCGAAAAAAATGAGGCGAAGTTCCTTCAGTCCTTGACTTTGCATCGATTTTTCCCCATCCTTTTCCTAAACCTTCGGGAGGATCGCGAATGTCCAAGTTATCGTCTTCGGTGCTTGTTGCGGCTCTGATCCTCGGTTCCGGAGTTTCCGCCGGCGCGGCGCTCGCCGATCCGATCGGAGCGCTCGATACTCCGACGGCCGGCCAGGCCGTCTCCGGCGTCGTTCGGGTCTCCGGTTGGGTGCTGGACCAGGCGGGTATGGACAAGATCGAGCTCGTAGTCGACGGCGCCCTGCGCGGCAGCGCGGAGATCAACATCCCAAGGCCCGATGTGATCGCGCTCTTTCCGACCTATGCCGACAGCCCCACACGGGACCCCGGCTTCCAGACCTCGTTCAACGCTCGGAGCCTCTCGGTCGGCCCGCACATCGTCTCGATCCGGGTGACCGAGACCGGCAACACGAGGGCGATCGACCTGGCGACGGTCTCGGTGTTCGTCGCCGCCGCGGGCTCGAACCAGGCGCCGTTCGGCAACATCGACTCCCCGGCGGATTCGACCTCGGGCATCAGCGGCTCCTTCCCGATCACCGGGTGGGCGGCCGATGATTCGGGCGCGATCGATCACATCGACTTCCTCGTGGACGGGAAGATCGTCGCGGGAGCCGTCGGGAACGGTCTGCCGTCCAACGCGTTCTACGGGCTGACCCGTCCCGACGTGTTCGCGCTCTTTCCGGACGTCCCCAATTCCTTTAACTCCGGGTTCGTGGCGAATCTCGATACGACGGCGTTCGTGGACGGAGTCCACATCATCTCCGTCCGCGCGTTCGACACCCAGGGCGCCTCCAACGTACTCGGCACGCGCACCGTCCAGATCATCAACAACGGCTCGAATCTCCCTCCCTTCGGGTTCCTGGACCTCCCTCTGGACAAGGCCTCGCTCGTTTGCGGTCCGACGGTGTCGACTTCCTGCACGCCCCTGGAGCCCGCCGCGCCGCCCCCCTGCACGGTCTCGCCCTGCTTCCCGCCGGGCCCGACCGGGACGCCGCCGGTGCCCGTGTCCTTCTACAAGAACGTGGTCGCCGGGTGGGCGCTCGACGTCGGCTCGCGGCTGGACCTCGGGCAGGTCTCCTACGTCGAGCTGTTGATCGACGGCGTCATCATCGCCAACACGCGCCGCGACTGTGTCCGGGCCGGCACCATCCTCGCCAATTGCTACGGCGTGAACCGTCCCGACGTCGCCCGGGCGTATCCGGGCTATGTCAACGCGGACAATTCCGGATTCCTCTTCCTCTTCGCTCTCCAGCAGGATCCCAACAACGGGCTCTTCGACGTGCTCATCCCCGACCCGTTCGGCCATCCCATCTGCGCTGGCCTCATCGGCGACGGCAAGCACACGATCGCCATTCGCGCGGGGGACGAGAAGGAGACCGTCTCGCAGTTCTCCGCGATCTCGGTGGACGTCCTGTGCGACACGGGAGAGTTCGGAGACATTTCCGCCTTCGGCTACATCGACTCGCCGCTGCCGCTCCAGTTCGTCAAGGGTCTGTTCTCGTTCTCCGGCTGGGCCTTCGACTACGACAACGGAGGAAATTCCGCCAACGTCAACGGGATTACGCAGCTGGATATCGACATCGACGGACAGGTCGTCGGCACGCTGTTCCCGCCGTTCGCCTCCCGCCCCGACGTGCCCGCGAACGACTTCCGGGTTCTCCCGACCTTCACGGCGACCGGACCGACCGCGTTCGTCGGGTGGGCGTTCAACTTCGATACGTCGACTCTCTCCGACTCGCAGCACGACCTGGTCGTCTACGCGTGGGACACTCCGATCCCGTCGTCGGGGCGTCCTTCGTTCCGCAGCGAAGTCGGCCGGCGCAAGTTCGTGGTGTTCAACAACACGACCACGAAATAGGCCCCGGGCTCCTGGTCCATCGTCTCCGGCCCTGTGCGGGGAGCGACCGCGGCGCGTCCACGACCTTGGCTTTATAACCCGCCCCGGCGTCGGGCCGCCTCCCTCGGCGGCACGCTCCGGCAGGCCGCGATCGGAGAACCGGCCGTCGCTCTAACGCGAAGGCGCAGTCGCATCGGGGCGAAAGAAGATTCCGGGTGGTGCGCCTTCGCTCACGACCGCCGCCGGGAGGCGTCCCGCCGCCGGGGCTAGAGCACGGCTCGAATAGGCACTGTGCAGTCCGGAGGCGACGGCGTTGCCCGGCAGCGGCCCTGTCCGAGGGCACCACAGCGGACTCGGGTTAGCGAAGCTGCTTCTGTGCCCTCGGACCGGAGCGGCGGCCAGGAAATTTCCCTTACGGCCCGGCCGCCGCGTGCCGCAAAGGGCAACGACGGCGACTCCGGGCGGATTCTCCGCGACAAATCGTCGACGAGTGCGCCTGGTCGGCTCGTGCGGCCCGCCAATTACGAATACGGCACGATGGGAACAACATCTTGAGAATCCACACCTAGAGCGTCTTCGCCGCGTGGGCCGGGTTCGGCTTCTTCGGGAGAGCGGCGATGCGGGCCGCCTCGTCGAAGAGGGTCAGGCCCTTCTGAACCTGCATGTCGCCGGAGGCGCGCACCTTCCAGCCGGCCTCCAGTCCCGCGCGCACGTTGGCGATGTCGATCCGCAGCGCGTAGTCGAGGAGATCCTTGTTCGTCTCCTCGCTCCACTGCCGCGAGAGCTCGTCGGCGGTGGAGAACTTCGAGGCCTCCACGAACCGGAAGAACTCCTGGCGCAGAACCGGCGTGATCGTGAGGTCCTGCTTGACCTCCGGGTGCTTCGGGAGCCATTGCACGGCGAAGTTGAAGAACATGTTCCGGGCCAGGAGCTGCGTGACGAGCTTGGAGTCGAAGTTGTTCTTGACCAGGAAATCCGGAGTGATCCCGCCGGCGGCGAACACGATCCGGCCGGCGTCGGTGTAGAAGGGCTGGCCGGCCGTCTTCGGCTCCTCGCTCGTCTTGTCCGTGGCGCCCGCGTCGGGGTCCTCCGGGTTCACGTAGGCGAGCAGGTCGCTGTAGTCGCGCTGGATCCAGCGTCCCGAGGGGGTGTAATACCGGGCGGTCGTCAGCGCGAGTCCCGCGCCGTACGGCAGCGTGTAGACGCTCTGGACGAGCCCCTTCCCCCATGTGCGCTGGCCGACGATCAGCCCGCGGTCGTGGTCCTGGATGGCGCCCGCGACGATCTCCGAGGCGGACGCGGAGCCGCGGTTGACGAGTATGACGAGGGGCTTGTCGAAATGCGGTCCCTCGCCCGGAGCGTAGAAGTCCTGGGCCGAGGAGGCCGTGCGCCCGCGCGTGTAGACGACCTTCGCCCCCTTCCCGAGGAAGATGTCGCTGATATCCACCGCCTGGTCGAGCACGCCGCCGGGATTGCCGCGCAGGTCGAGCATCAGCCTCTTCATCCCCTGCTTCTCCAGGCTGTCGATGGCGTTGGTGAGCTCGCGGCTGGAGGTGTGCGTGAAATCCCGCAGGAAGATGTAGCCGGTGTCCGGCGTGATCATGAACGCGTAGGGGACCGCGCGCGTCGGGATCTCGGCGCGCGTGATCGTCATCCGAATCGGCTCGTCGATGCCGGCGCCGGCGGATCGTGATCGTGACCTGGGTCCCTTTCGGGCCGCGCAGCTTCCGGACGACCTCGTCGGTCGAGGAGTCCTCCTTCGATCTCCTCGTCTTCGATGTGCGTGATGATGTCGCCGGCGCGGATGCCCAGCTTGAACGCGGGCGTCCCTTCCATCGGCGCGATGACGGTGATCTTCCCCATCCTCTTCTGGATCTGGATCCCCAGGCCGAAGAAGGAGCCCTGCTGCTTCTCGCGCATCGCGGCGTAGTCGTCGGGCTCGAGGAACGCCGTGTGGGGATCGAGGCGGGAGAGCATCCCGTGGATGGAGGCGTAGACGAACTTGTCCGGGGAGACCGGCTCCGGAGCCCAGTCGGACATCGTCGTGAGGATGTCCGCGTACTCGTCGAGCGGCGGAGTGTCGCGGTCCGACGCCGGCGGAAGCTTCTCGCCGAGGGCGCCGCCGACCAGGGTCGCGGCCACGACGAGGCAAAGGGAGACGAGAAAACGGGAACGTGGCTGGCTCAAGAAGGGCCTCCTCTGCTTGTCATTCTGACACGCCGATCGCTCCAACGGTAGCTCCTCGAAGATGGACTGGGAGACGGGGAGAGCGGGGGACTGGGAGATCCTTGTGACGCGTTCGCCTTCCCCCAGTCACCCAGCCTCCCAGTCTCCCAGTCCACCGGTGAGAACCGCGCGATAGAATCATCACCTGGGGGAAACATGTTTGGCTCCATCGGAATGCCCGAATTGGTCCTGATTTTTATCGTGGCTCTCCTCGTCTTCGGGCCCAAGAAGCTGCCGGAGATCGGGAAGTCGATCGGGAAGGGGCTGGCGGAGTTCAAGAGGGCGTCCGACGACCTGAAGAGAACGATCGAGCAGGAGATCGAACAGGGCAAGCAGGAGGTCGCCTCGGTGCGCGAGCACGTCGCCGGGGTCATTCCGGCCGCCACGGGGCCTCCCCGGTCTCCGCGGTTTCCGAGGGGACTTCCCCGGTCCCGCCCGCCGCGGTGGTCACGCCGGCGCCGGCCGACAAGCCTCCCGACTCCCGTCCCATCGAACCCTCTTGAGCCGGTTCCTTCCCGGCAGTCCCCCTCCGCCCGCTCCGGAAGGTGAGGATGAGCTTCCGCGGATGGGGTTCTTCGAGCACCTCGAGGAATTCCGCAAGCGTCTCATCGTCTGCCTGATCGCGATCTTCGTCGCGTTCCTCGTCTGCTGGAACTGGGCGCCGCAGATTTTCGAGTTCCTGGCGCGACCGGTGCGCCGCGTGCTTCCCCCGGGACAGAACCTCTCCTACACGACCCTGACCGAGCCATTCCTGATGTATTTCCGCGTCGCGCTCTTCGCGGGGCTCATCGTGGCGTCGCCGGTCATCCTCTGGCAGATCTGGCTCTTCGTCGCCCCGGCGCTCTACCGGAAGGAGAAGCGCTACGTGCTGCCGTTCATCCTCGCGGGGGTGTTCTTCTTTCTGGCAGGGTGCGCGTTCGGCTACTTCGAGGCGTTTCCGCTGGTGGTGGGGTTCCTCGTGGGGGTGGGCAAGAACTTCAACGCCGTCATCACCATCAACGAGTATCTCGGGACGGCGATCAAGATCATCCTGGGGCTCGGCCTCTGCTTCGAGACGCCGATCCTGATCTTCTTCCTCGCCCGGATGGGCGTCGTCTCCGAGCGCTGGCTTCTGGCGAAGTTCAAGTACGCGGTGCTCATCATCTTCATCATCGCGGCGGTCATCACGCCCACGCCCGACGTCGCGACGCAGTGCGTCTTCGCCGTCCCGATGATCCTGCTCTACCTGCTGGGAATCGCGGTCGCGTGGATGTTCAAGAAGCGCGAGGCCTGAGCGGGCGGACCGGGAGACTGGGAGAGCGGGAGCCTGGGAGAAAAAAGACTATTTCCGAACCCTCAGTCTCCCAGTCCCCCCATCCCCCAGTCGGTTTTTTTTCAGGACCAGCTCGATGAACTCGCGGGCGGCGCCATGGCCGCCGGGGTTCTTCAGGACGGTCTTCGCGGCGCGGCGCGCTTCGGGCATGCCATCGGCGGGGGAGGCGGAGAAGCCCGCGGCCTTGAGCATCGCGACGTCCGGCTCGTCGTCTCCCATGGCGGCCGTCTCGGCAGCAGTCAGCTTCCAGCGCCTGCGGAGCCGCTCGTACCGGGCGAGCTTGTCGCGGATTCCCTGCAGGCAGACGTGCACGCCGAGCTCCTTTGCGCGCCGCGCCGTCGCCGGCGACGTTCGTCCGGAGATCCAGGCGACCCTCAAGCCGGCCGCGATCGCCTTGCGCATCCCATGGCCGTCCTTCGTGTCGAAGACCTTGAACTCCCGCCCGTCGCCGAGAAGGTAGATCCGGCCGTCCGTGAGGACGCCGTCGACGTCGAAGAACAGAGCCCGGATCATCGGGAGCAAATTGTGAATTGCGAATTGTGAGTTGTGAATGGGCGCCGTTTCAGATTGGATTCACAATTCACAAATCACCATTCACAATTCCTCTCACCGGATTCCCGCCGAGAGCAGGTCGTGCATGTGCAGGGCGCCGGAGAGGCGCCCGTTGTCGTCCAGGATGAAGAGCGCGGTGATCTTCCATTCCTCCATTCGCGCGAGCGCGGTCGAGGCGAGCTCCTCGGCGCCGATCGTGCGGGGGTTGAGATGGGAGCACTCCCCGGCCGCGCGGGAGAGGAGCTTCGGGTCCCGCTCCAGAAGCCGGCGCAGGTCTCCATCGGAGATGACGCCGGCGAGGGTCCCCGAGCCATTGACGACCGCCGTGACGCCCATCATCTTGCGCGACATCTCATGGATCGTCTCGGTCATCGGCGTGTCGCGGGAGACGCGGGGGACCCGCTCTCCGGTGCGCATCACGTCCCGGACCTTGAGGAACTTCCTTCCGAGCTCTCCGCCGGGATGCAGCGCCGCGAAGTCCTCTTCCTTGAACCCCCGCTTCTCCGCGAGCGCCATCGCGAGCGCGTCGCCGACGGCGAGGAGCGCGGTCGTCGAGGCGGTCGGAGCGAGGTTCAGGGGACAGGCCTCGCGCGAGATGGAGACGGAAAGCGTCACGTCGGCCGCGCGGGCGATCGAGGACTTCGGGCTCGCCGTCAGGGCGATCGTCCGGAGCGACCGCGCTCGCGCGAAATCGAGAAGGCGGACGATCTCCGCCGATTCGCCCGACGCCGACAGCGCGAGCACGACGTCTCCTTCCCCCAGCATTCCGAGGTCGCCGTGAGAGGCCTCCGCGGCGTGGAGGAAATAGGCGGGCGTTCCGGTCGAGGCGAGCGTCGCGGCGATCTTCTGGCCGACGAGGCCGGACTTCCCGAGACCCGTCACGCACAGCCGTCCCCGCGAGGACGCGATCTCTTCGACGGCCCGGACGAAAGAATCGTCCAGCTTCGCGATCTGCTCGCGGATGGAGTCCGACTCGATCTGGAGAACCCGACGCGCCGTCTCGAGGATCACGCGGTTATCTTAGCCTGCGCGGCCAGCCCCGCCGGCGGCCGTCTCAATGGGCCCGAAGCTCCTTCAACGCATCGGCGGCCGACCGCATGTTCTGGTCGAGCGCGAGCGCTTTCTCGTAGCTCCGGATCGCCAGATCCCGGTCCCCCCGGGTCCGGTACGCCTCGCCCAGGCTGTCGAACGCGTTGGAAGACTCCGGGAACGCGGCGGCATTCAGCTTGAACACCTCGATCGCCTGATCGAGGCGCTTGCCGGCCAGCAGCTCGTACCCGAGAGCGTTCATCGGGACCTCGATCTGCGCGAGCGCGTAGGCGTTGACCGGGTCCTCTCTCCATTCCCGATAGACAGCGGCGGCGCGCGGGAAGTCATCGGCCGAGACCGCGTCCTTCACCAGCTCCGGCAGCGATTTCCTCGGAACGGAGGCGAGGGCCGCCTTCAAAGCCGGGTCGTTGTTTGACCGGTAGTCCTCGAAGGTGAGGGGGGCGGCGACCTGCGGAGCGGTCCACGGACGGCGGTCTCGCTCGTCCCCCTGCCACCACAATGTCGAAACGCGCACGGTGATCCCGCTGTTGGGAAGCGTGATGCGGCGCGAGTCGCCGTAGGAGTTCGCCTTGCCGCCGGTCGGCTCGCCGACGAAGATCGCGTTCGTGTAGCGCTCGAGCTCGTTGACCAGCATCTGCGCCGCGGACCAGGTGCTGCGGCCCACGAGGACGAAGAGCCGCCCTTTCTGATCCACCTTCCGCGAGCGGATCACGCCGAGCACGAGCGGGCGATTGAGTTCTCCGTTGCCGCCGCGGTTCAACCGAAGGTCCAGGACGAGGCGCTCGACCGGATGCGACTCGACGAAATTGAAGAGGCGCCCGGCGAAGGCCTCGACCGTCTCGTCCTCCTTGTTTCCCACCTGATTGAACTGGACGTAGACGGCCTTCGCGTCCGGTAGAAACTCGAACCAGAAGCCGTTGCCCGGGTCCTTGAGCCAGAGAGGCGACGGCGCTCGCGCTCCGTCGCGCGCATCCACCCAGCCGGCCCGCGGAGCCCAGCTCGTGTCCGTGTCCGATGGCATCATCTCGGCTGGCCCGGCGGGCGCGAGGTGGACGACCGTCCGGCGGCCGCCGGTCTCGAGCGTGAACGGGGCGCTCTCCATGTCGCGGACGAGCCCGAGCGCGTGGAGCACCTCCGGCATGGCGAGAAGAAACGGCGCGAAGAACTTCGCGTCCATCTCGTTGTCGCGGCCGATGATCGCGCGCACAGCCGCGCAGGCCTCGTCGGCCGAGGCGCTTCCGATCGCGACGACCTTCGCCCCGACGAGATCCGCGTGCTCGCGCGCCGCCGCGCGGACGTAGAGGCCGTCCGCGAAGAGGTAGAGGCGGACCGGGTACGTACGGAAGCCGATCTTCGGATCGCGCGTCGGCGCGACGTTCGTGTGCCCATCGCCGGCCATCGCGGCGATCCTCGCCATCTCGACGATGATCTGGTGACGCGCGAGCGAGGGGATTCGCTCGTCGAGGCGCCGGACCGCGCTCTCGAACTGCTCGCGCGTCATCGAGTGGAAGAGATTCCTGTGGAGCTTCGGCATCTCCCGCGCGAGGAAGCGCAGGTCTTCGCGCCATTTGTCGGCCTCGGACGGCGTCCGGTCCTGCGCCGGGACGGTCAGGGGCAGGAGCGCGAGACAGAGGATCGCGCCGAGAGCCGATCTTCTCACCATCGGTTGCGGCTCACGATGACCGAATCGGGGCGTCTACTTCAAGACCTCTTCGATGAACGCGAGCGCCCGCGGGTCCCTGGACTGGCCGAGCCAGAAGACGGCTTTCCTGCGCACCTGCGGGTTCCGGTTGGTGCGAGCGACCTCGATCAGGAGCGGAATCCCCTCGTCTTTCGGCATCTGAGTCAGCGCGAAGACCGCCTTCGTCTTCACCTCGGTCTCCGGGTCGTTCCGGATGGCGTTCTCGATCGCCGCGGCGGCCTTCTTTCCGGCCTTTTGCGCCAGCCAGAAGAGGGCCTGGCCCCGCACCGGGCCGCTGGCATCGCGTTTGGCCATCTCCAGCAGAGTCTCGGTGGCGTCCGGCTCGCGGCTCTGCGAAAGCGCGAAGGTGAGGCTCCGGCGCATCTCCTCGCTCTCTTCGCTCTTCACCAGCGCGCGAAGGGCCTCGTAGCCGCGGCGGCCCCTCGAATTCCCCATCCAGAAGATGGCCTTCTTGCGGAGCGACTCGGGGTTTCCGGCGGAGGCGAACTTCTCGAGCGAGGCGTCGGCCAGGGGGTCGTCGTGAAGCGCGATCGCCGAAAGCGCCGGCTCTCCGCCTTTCCACGGTTTCTTGTGCGCCAGCGAGGAGTCGCCGACGAACGTCTCCAGGAGCGCGACACTCTCGGAAGCGGGCACCTGCGACAGCCAGTACACCGGGAGGCCGGCGGCATCGAGCGTGCAATCGGACGAAAACACGCGCAGCCGCGTCGGCTCGCGCGCCTCCAGCCGGATCAGGACGAGCGCCTGCCCGCTTCCCGTCCGGTCCAGGCATTCCTCGTCGCCGGAGTTCATGACCGTGACGTTGCGCCCTTCGTTCTCGAGAAAGCAGCGGCCCGAGCACGGCCTCGAGTCGAGGTCCTCGAGCGAGCCGTAACAGCACATGTGATGGACGCCTTGCATCGGGACGGACCACGCGACCCAGGCGGCGGTCTCCTGGGCCGCGGCGAGCGCGTGGAAGGTCTTCGCCAGGCCGCCCGCAGCCGTCCGGCTTTCGAGTCGGGCGTTGGCGAAGTGCGCCGGCTGCGCCGCGGCGCCGGCCGGAAGCACCGCGAACGACGCCGCGAGGAGGAGCGGGAAGAATCCGCGCGGCCTCATCGCCGTCACTCCTCCTCGAACCCGTCGGATCGGATCGAGACCGGCCCGTTGACCGTGGAGAGCCGCACGACGGGCGCCGAGGAGTCGCCGAAGTCGATCCGGCGCGAATCGTCATCCCAGTCGCGCCGGGCCTGTCCGCACGCCCTCGCGCGGCACTGGAAGGGGGAGCGGCCGGAGCTTTCGACGCTCACTCCGGAGGCGTATCCCTCCGGCAGCGACAGCGAGAGCGGTCCGTTGCGGGCGTGCGCCTCGAGTTTCCCGTCCCAACGGTTTCCGGAGAGTTTCACGGAGATCGGGCCGTTCTGCGTGTTGATGTCCACGTCGCCGCTGCTGCCGGAGACGCTGATCGGGCCGTTCTGGGCCGTCGCGGAGACGGTGCCGGAGCAGGCCTTGAGCGAGATCGGGCCGTTGCGCGCTTCGGCCCGGATCTGTCCGGAAGACTCCTCGAAGGAGAGCGGACCGTTCTGCGCTTGAGCCGTGACGGCGCCGGTCATGCCGCGCGCCGCGACGGGGCCGTTCGTGACGTCGAGGTCGAGCCCGGAGGCGCGCGGCGCCCGGACGATCAGGTACACGAGCCAGTTGTCCCCTTCGGGCCCGCGCACGAGGAGCTCTCCGCCGTCGTACGAGACCGAGATCCGCGAGAGGTCCTGCGGCGCGGCGGCCGCCTTGCATGCCGTCACGGAGACGTCGGAGCGGTCGGACCCGAGAACGAAGATTCCGGAGTTGGCCGGCGCCCGGAACTTCAACGCGCCGCGCGGAGCGGGTCCCGTGACCGTCTCTTCGGCGCGCGCGGCCGCCTCGTCGTCGAAACTCACGCGCACCTGGCGGCAATCGTCGATCGGCCCATCGCGCTGCGTCGAAACGCTCGTGCCGTGGTGGCCGTGCCTCTCGTTTCCCCGCGCCGCCGGGATCACGGCCAGAAAGATCCCGAGCCCGATCCAGAAGACCCGCAAAGTTCCGCCCATCGCCTCCTCCTTCTTCAGTCCTTCAGCAACTCCATCAGGTAGTCGGTCGCTTCCTTGTCGCGCCCCATGTTCGAGAGCTTCTGCACCGCCTCGCGCTTCAGGTCCGGGTCCTTTTCCGAGCGCGCGACCTCGATGAGCGCGTGCGCGTTGCCCTGGACGAAGAGCCCGTTCAGAGCGGCCTTGCGCAATTCCGGGTCTTTCTCGCTCTTGTAGATCGCGAGGAGCGCCGGCCCGGTCTGCTCCTTTCCCATGACCCCGAGCTTGCGGATCGCCTCGCGCCTCAACTCCGGCTGGCGCTCGGCGCGGGCGAGCTCCAGGATGTGCTCGCTGTCGCCGGCCACGAACATGCCTTGCAGGACGGCTCTCTTGACCTCGTGCGAGGTCTCGCTCTGGTAGAGCTGCCATAGCTCCGATTTCGCGCCCAGGACGCCGAGCTGGCGCACGGCGGCCGAGCGCAGGCGCGCGTCCTTCTCGGTCTTCGCGGCGGTCAGGATTCGCCCGCGTTCTCCCGCGACCATGAAGCTCTTGAGGATCCGCTCCTTCACTTCCAGCGTCGCGGTCGGGGAGGCGTAGATCCCCTCGAGGAGCTCCAGGTTCGCGCGCCCGCCGTTGACGCCGAGATAGCGGAGCGCCTTCTCCTGGAGCTCCGGATCGGCGCTCGAGCGGGCGACGTCTCCGACGATCTGCCGCGCGCGGGGCGAGTCGCTCTGCGCGAGCACGAACAGGGCCCGTTCCTTCAGTTTCGAGGAAGAGCCGGACTTCAGGAGCTTCTCGAGCAGCGGAATGGCGCGCTCCGGGTCGGTGTGGAGGAGGCTGTTGATCGCCATCAGCTTCAGGTCCTCGTCGCTTTCCGCCTCGGGCCGGACCTTCGCGCCTCCCGACTGGCGGATCTCCATCTCGAGTGCCCGGGCATCTTTCAACCACGAGCTCTTCGCGAACCGCGCGGAGAAGCCGTTCAACAGCGCGAGCGCGTCGGCGTAGCGCCTCTCCTGCTTGTACGCGTAGGCGATCCAGTAAACGGCCGCGTCCGCGCGCGCGCCGTTTCCCTTCGCGATCTCGTTGAACGCCGCGACGGCGCGGTCCCAGTCGCCGTCGTCCAGGGCCTTCGTCCCCTGCTCGTAGAGCTGGTCCTCGCGGGCGCCGTCGGCGCCCTCCGTCAATCCGGGATCGAAGGCGGTGGGAAGGCCGGTTCCGGACAGAGCGGAGCCGAGCAGGATCAAAGCGCAAGACAGAAGAGTCGTCCGGATCATGTTCTCTTCCTTTCATCGCGCGGAGACATCGCCTCTTCGCGCTGGCGCACCCGGGAGCCGAGCACGCGAATCTTGAACAGCACTCCCTCGGCCTCCGCCCGGCGGCGCGCGTTCTCGATCGCCTCGGCCGAGGAGAGGGAACCGTGCGCCGCCCCGAGCAGGACGCGCTCGAGGTCGTCGAGCACGTCGGAGACGGCCCGCTCCCCGGCGGCTCTGGCCGACTGGCGGTACAGCCGATTGGCGGCGAGAAGCTCTTCCGCGCGCGCCCGGTCGAGCGGCTCCCCGGCCGGCGCATGGAGCAGCTCGACGAGCATGACCTCGGAGCGCTCGAGGTGATCTCCGACCGTGACGAGCAGGATCCGGTCGCGCGCCGGCGGGGGAGGGGCGGCAGCCGTCCGCTCCGTCCCGGCCCGGAAGCGCCCGGCCAGAAACGCCGCCAGCGCGACGGCCGCCAGGGTCCCCGCAAACGCGAGGCGCGGCGCGAAGATCCCCTTCCAGAACGGGTCGGGACGCCCCGGCAGCCTCGGCGCGAGCCGCCGCCAGACTTCCCGGCCGTACTCCTCGCCCCGCTCCGGGACCGGCGCGGCCTCGATCGAGGTGAGCATTCTCGCGATTTCGTCGGCCCTGTCCCGGCAGGAGAGGCAGCCGGCGAGATGGCGGGAGACGTTTCGGTTTTTCTCGTAGTGGAAGAGGATCAGCTCCTTCTCGTCGGGATGTCTCATCGCGCGCCTCCGGCAACCGGCCGCAGATCGCGGCGCAGCTTCGACACCGCGCGGAAGACGCAGTTCCTGGCGGCGCCGTTGCGGACGCCGAGGGTCTTTCCGATCTCCGCGATCGTCCGTCCCTCGAAATGGCGCAGCACGAACGCCGCCCGCTCCATCGCCGAGAGGCCCTCGAGAGAGCGGGAGACCCGCTTCTGGATCTCCGATCCGAAGAGCGCACGCTCGGGCGTCGGCCCGCTCGCGGTGGCCTCCCGCGCTTCCTCTTCCAGGGGCCGCTCCTGCGCCCGGCGCGTGGCGCGGCGGCGCAGCGAGTCGACTGCGCAGTTGGCCGCGATCCGGTGAAGCCAGGTGGAGAACTCGGACTGCCCCGCGAAGCGTTGCAGGTTCCGGTACGCCTTCAAGAACGTCTCCTGGACCACGTCTTCCGCATCCTCCTCGTTTCCCGTCATCCGGTACGCCAGCCGGAACACGTTCCGGCTGTGCTTCTCGACAAGGCAACGGAAGCCTTCCCGATCGCCCGCTCTCGCCCGCGCGACAGCGGCTTCATCGCTCCCTTCCATTCCTATTCCTTAGACGGTGGGAAACCGGAGAAGTTAGGCTGCGGCCAGGCGAAACCTGAGCGGCCGCCGGAAGGACAGAAGGGTATCGTGCAGCCCGGTCCCGACGATCAGACGCTTTCGGCGGCGCGGTGTTAACGTTCCGCAGCCATGCAGCAGCTCGCGTTCTATGTTTCGAAGTATGGCCTCTCGCTCATTTTCTTGAACGTTCTCTCCGAGCAGCTGGGCCTGCCCATTCCCGCGATCCCCGTCCTGGTCGTCGCCGGCGCACTCGCGGTCGAGGGCGACCTTTCCGTCGCGCGCGTCCTCCTCGTCGCCGTCCTCGCCTCGCTCATCGCGGACGCCCTCTGGTACGCGCTCGGGAAGCGCCACGGCTTCCGGATCCTGAAGATTCTGTGCCGGGTCTCGCTGTCGCCCGATTCGTGCGTCCGGCAGACCACGTCGATTTTCGAAAAGTGGGGATTGCCCTCGCTCGTCGTCGCGAAGTTCGTGCCCGGCTTCTCGACCGTGGCGCCTCCGCTGGCCGGAGCCATCAATGCGCGGTTCCTCCCGTTTCTGCTGTACGACGGCGCCGGCGCGCTCGTCTGGGCGGGAACCGGCGTCGCGGCGGGGATGGCGTTTCACCGGGCGATCGACCGGGGCCTGCAGTTCCTGACCGGCATCGGAAGCTGGGCGCTCGTCATCCTTGCCGCGGCGCTCGTTCTCTTCATGGCGGTCAAGTGGTGGCAGCGGCAACGCTTCTACAAGATGCTGCGCATGGCCCGCATCTCCCCGGAGGACCTCCACCGGCTGATGGACGAAGGGCTCGACCCGGTCATTCTCGACGTTCGGACGTCCGGAGCGCGCCTCTCCGATCCCCGCCGCATCCCGGGGGCGAGGCTGCTCGAACTGGCCGACATCCCCGAGAAGCTGGCCGGGCTGCCCCACGACCGGGAGATCATCCTGTATTGCACGTGACCCAACGAGGCATCGGCGGCCCGTGTGGCCCGCGCGCTGATGGAAAAGGGGTTCACGCTGGTACGTCCGCTCGCCGGAGGCCTCGACGGCTGGGTCGCCGCGGGCTTCGGGGTGGAAGCGGCGGTCCCCCCGCCCCTGATCGCGATCCGTCCGGCCGACGACTGAGGGTGAGTCCCGCTGACAACAGTGGCCAATTGCACTGTCCTTTCGTCCAACTGTCGCGGCCGGCGGCGAAGGAGTAGAATCGAGAGCACGTTTCCATGGAGATCGAACCCCAACCCCTGGGAGACGGCTACGTCGTCCCATGCTTCACCTGTCAGGCGCCGTTCGACGCGCTGGCCGCCGGATGGTGTGCCTGCCTGACGAGCAAGCGCACCGTCGTCTGCCCCTCGTGCCGGAACTGCTTCTGCAAGGCGACGACTCCGTACAAGCAGAGTTTCTGGGAACGCGCCCCGCAGGAGATGTGGGACCGTTCGATGGCCGAGCGCCGGATCATCTTCGAGCCTCCTCCGAACCCGCCCCCGCAGGCCGTCAAGCGCCCGCTGATCCTCGTCGTGGACGACGAGCCGGACATCCAGCGGGCCACGCTGGCCGCCCTCTCCGAGCTCGGCTACGGGGCCGTCCTCGCCCGCGATGGCCTGGAAGGAATCCAGCTCGCGAACCGATACCAGCCGGATCTCGTCCTGGCCGACGCGTTCATGCCGAAACTGGACGGGCGCGAAATGTGCCGGCGCCTGAAGAGCAGCCCGGCCACCGCCACGCTGAAGGTCGTCATCATGACGGCGGTCTACACGGCGGCGCGCTACCGGTCCGAGGCGTTCCGAGAATTCCATGCCGACGATTACCTGGCCAAGCCGCTCGAGCTCAAAGACCTTCGGGCGCTTCTCCAGAGACTCGTTGGGAGCGGAGACCCGGAAGCCACCGGTCGGTGAAGGCCAGCCGATGAGGGCCTGGTCGATGAAGGGGAGGGTCGTCGGGTTCGCGCTGGCGTTCGGGGTCCTGCTGGCCGCGATGGTCATCGGGTCGATCAGCGCCCGGCGGCTGATCCTCGGGAGCCGGAGCGTTGCGAACACGCAGGAGGTCCTGACGGAGCTGAGAACGGCGCAGTCGCTCCTGCAGGAGGGCGAGACCGCGCTGCTCGGCTACACGCTCGCCGGGGAGCCGAGGTCCCTCGAGCGCTATACCGTGTCCGTTGGCCGCGTCCATCCGCTGATGGTCCGCTTGGCGGCCCTGACCGCGGGGGAGGAGCCGCAGCGCAGCCGCCTCCGCCGCCTCGAGGCGCGCATCAGCGAGAAGCTCGATTGGAACGCCCGCGCGATCGCCGAGCGCGGGGAGAGGGGCGAGGACGCGGCCCGGGCAATGCTCCTTTCTCCCCGGGCGAGCGAGGTGGCGGAGGAGATCCAGCGCGAGTTGAACGGCATCGAGCGGGAGGAGCAGCAGCAGCTGGCGCTCCGGACGGCCGAGGCCGAATCGCGCGTCCGTTCGACCCTGCTCGTCCTGGCGGTGGGGGCGGCCCTCCTGTTCGTCCTTCTCTTCGCCGTCTACTACGCGATGAGCCGCGACGCGGCCGACCGCCTCCGGATCGCGGAGCGGATGCGCGAGCAGCTCTCGTTCACCGCGGCGATCACCGATAACCTCGGGGAGGGCGTTTGCGCGCTCGACCGCGAAGGGCGCCTGACCTTCATGAACCCCGCCGCCCAGGCCATGCTCGGCTGGCGGGAAGAGGAGCTGATGGGCCGCGACGTCCACGGCGCGATCCATTTCCAGAGGTCGGATGGGACGCCCGTCACGGGCTCCGACTGCCCGCTGCTCGGCGTCCTCAAGACGGGGGAGAAGTACCACGGCACGGACGACGTGTTCACGCGACGCGACGGAACGATCTTTCCGGTGGAGTACGTCTCGTCGCCGTTCCGGCGCGACGGCCGGATCATCGGCTCCGTCGTCGCCTTCCGGGACGTCGCCGGGGGAAAGAAGACGGAGGAGGAGCTCGTCGAGCGGGCGCACCATGCAGTCTTCGGCGCCGCCGTCGGGGCCGCCCTGACCAAGGCGGAGACGCTCCCGAAGGCCCTTGGACTCTGCGCCGAGGCGATGGTGCTCCATCTCGGAGCGGCGACGGCCTCGATCTGGACGCTCGCCGAGAAGGAGGACGTCCTCGAGCTGCAGGGAAGCGCGTGGGCGCGCCGCCCTCTCTTCGGGCCGGACGCGCGCGTGCCGGTCGGCGAGTTTCGAATCGGCGCCATCGCGCGCGACCGCCAGCCGGCATTGCTGGACCTGTCGACGGGGCAGGAGCGCGAGGACGACAAGGACTGGGCGCGCCGGGAGGGCATGGTCGCCTTCGCGGGATATCCGCTGATCGTCGAGGGCCGGCTGCTCGGCGTCATGGCCATGTTCGGGACCCGTCTCCTGACGGAATCGGCTCTGGACGCGCTGGCCTCGGTCGCCGACGAGATCGCGCTGGGGATCGACCGCGCGCGCGCCTCCCAGGCCCTGCGCGCCAGCGAGGCCCTCACGCGGGCCGTCGTGGACAACATGATGGACGCGCTGATCATCGTGGACGAGAAGAGCGTCATCCGCGCGATGAATCCGGCCGCGGCGCGGATCTTCGGCTACTCCTCGGAGGAGCTGCTCGGGCGCCCGCTTTCACTGCTCCTTCCGGATTCCGTGAAGGACGACCCGCTCCAGTTCCTGAAGAAGGCCAAGCGGGTCGCGATCGGACGCATCACGGAGTGGGAAGGGCGGCGCAAGGACGGCGCGGCCTTCCCGTTCGAGCTCGCGCTCTTCGAGTTCCAGACCCCCGAGGGACGCCGGCTCGGGGGGAGCATCCGAGACATCTCGGAACGGCGCGAGGTCGAGCGCCTGAAGAAGGAGTTCGTTTCGACCGTGAGCCACGAGCTGCGCACGCCGCTGACCTCGATCCGCGGCTCCCTGGGACTCCTCGCCGGCGGAGTGCTCGGAGAGCTCCCCCCGCAGGCCGCCGAGATCATGGCGGTCGCCGAGCGCAACGTCGTCCGGCTGGTCCGCCTGATCAACGACATCCTGGACCTGGAGAGGTACGACTCGGGCCGGATCGAGATGAGCTTCGAGAACGTCACGCTCGACTCCGTTTTCACGCGCTCGCTGGAGGCCGTTCGCAGCTTCGCGGACGAGGAGGGCGTGGCGATCGAGACCTCGCCGGCGCCGGCGCAGGTCTGGGGCGACGGAGAGAGGCTCGTTCAGGTCCTCGTCAACCTCCTCTCCAACGCGGTGAAGTTCTCCCCCCGCGGCAGCACGGTCCACCTCTCGGCCCGGCAGGAGAAGGGGTGGTCGCAGGTCTGCGTTCGCGACGAGGGGCGGGGGATCCCCGCCACCTTCCGCGCGGCGATCTTCGAGCGGTTTCGCCAGGTCGAGGCCTCCGACGCCCGGCAGAAGGGGGGGTCGGGGCTGGGCCTGGCCATCTGCAAGGCGATCGTCGAGCAGCATGGCGGATCGATCGGCGTCGAGAGCGAGGAAGGAAAGTGGAGCACGTTCTGGTTCCGGCTCCCGGATTCCGCCCGCGCCATTGTGCAAGACATGACCCTGGTGCCGGCGGATTCCGCCGCGAGGGGGCCCGAGGTGCTGATCGTGGAGGACGACCCGGCCCTCCTCGACGTCCTCGAGCGGCAGCTCCTCCAGGAGGGCTTTCGCGTGCGGCGCGCCATGACGGGAGAGCAGGCGATCGCGATGATCCGCGTCCAGGCGCCGGACCTGCTCGTGCTGGACGTGTCGCTCCCCCGGGGAGACGGGTTCGACGTCGTCGAAGCGCTCCGCCGCGAGCCGCGGCTGGCCGAGCTCGCGGTGCTCGTTTACACCGTGAGCGACCTGACGTCCCAGGAGCGGGAGCGCCTGAGGCTCGGGCCGACGAGGTTCCTGACGAAGACGCGCTCCACCGATGACGATTTTCGCGCGGCGGTCCGCGAGATGGTCGGCATCACCGCCGGGTCGGTTGGCGGAGCATGAAAGTCCTGCTCGTCGACGACGAGGCCGACATCCGTATCATCGCGGCGTTGTCGCTCTCCGGAGTCGGCGGGATGGAGGTCGCGCAGGCCGCCAGCGGGTCCGAGGGAATCGTCAAGGCGCGCGCGGAGCATCCCGACGTGATCCTGCTCGACAGGATGATGCCGGACAAGGACGGCCTGGCGACGTTTCGGGAGCTTCGAGCCGACCCGGAGACCGCGCAGATCCCGGTCGTGTTCCTGACGGCGAAGGCCCTGTCTTCCGAGGTGGAGCACATCAAGAGCCTGGGAGCGCGCGGAGTCCTCATCAAGCCCTTCGACCCGATGACCCTGCCCCGCCAGCTTCGGGAGCTCCTGGATGCGGGGCCGGCGGGATGAACCTTCGGAATCACCCGGGCTAGGATGTCGTTCGAAGACGCTCTCCGCGGCTTGCGCGAGCACTTCGTTCGCGGGTCCGACGACCGGCTCGCGCGCATCGAGGAGCAGATCGACCGGCTCGACGCGGATCCCGGAGACGAGCGGACGCTGCGCGACCTGATGATCCAGTTCCACGGGTTCTCCGGGGCGGGCTCGACGTACGGCTTCCCGGGCGTCAGCGCGCTCGGGCGGGAAGGGGAGCGCTTCTGCGACGCGCTCCTGAAGGAGAAGGCGCGTCCGGAGGCCCGGGACACCGAGCGCTGGAGGTCGCTCCACGAGTCTCTGCGCCGCGAGCTCCGGGGCGAGCCGGCTCTCGAGCCCGCGGCGGAAGCCGCGGCTCCCGACCCGGTTCCGGTCCCCTTCGACATTCTCATCGTGGATTCCGATTCGGAGATCCGCACCCTGCTGCAGGGCGTCGCCGCACGGGAAGGGATGTCCACGCGCGCGTCGGGCAGCCGCGAGGAGGCGCTGGCGGAGATGTCGCGGCGGATGCCCGACGGCCTGATCGTGGATGTCCAGCTGCCGGACGGATCGGGATCCGAGCTCGTGGAGCGGGCCCGGGGCCTGCCGGCGGGAGAGTCTCTGGCCATTCTGATGGTGGGAGGGCCTTCGGCGTTCGTCAACCGCGTGGACGCCATCCATTGCGGCGCCGACGGATACTTCGAGAAGCCGGTGCGCGTGGAAGAGCTGATGCGCCGGCTCGAGCATCTCCTGGAGCGGGGGCGCACGGAGCCGCCGCGGGTTCTCTCCGTCGAGGACGATCCGGATCAGGCGGCGTTCATCCGCGCGGTGCTGGAGTCCGCGGGCTACCGTGTCCGGGTCTGCGCCGACGCGAAGAACCTCGAGGCCGATCTCACGGCCTTCCGTCCGGACCTGGTTCTGATGGACATTCAGCTTCCGGATACCGACGGCTATGCCCTGGCCCGCTACATCCGCCAGCAGGAAGCCCATGCGGCGCTCCCCATCCTCTTCCTTACGACGAAGAGCCACATCGAGTCGCAGATCGAGTCGATGCGGGCGGGCGGCGACGACTACCTCGTCAAGCCGGTCGCGCCCGGGCTTCTCCTCTCGACCGCGGCCGCCAGGATCGAGCGGGCGCGCTTCCTGCGCAACCTGCTCGAGCGGGACGGGCTGACCCGCCTCCTGACCCACACGGCGTTCCTCGAGAGGGCGCGCGCCGTGATCTCGGAGAAGGCCCGCAAGCCGGGGACGCCGGTGGCGATGGTGGTCCTCGACCTGGACGCGTTCAAGGCCTTGAACGACCGCTACGGCCATCCCGTCGGCGACACGGTGCTCAGCTCTCTCGCGGGACTCCTTCGCCGGCGACTTCGCCAGTCCGACCACGTTGGCCGGCTCGGCGGCGACGAGTTCGCGGCGATCATCGAGAACATCGGCGAGAACCAGGCGGTCCGCCTTCTCGAGCGGCTGCGCGAGGAGTTCTCCGCGCTCGATCAGGCCGCGACCGACGGGTCCGTCTTTCACGCGACCTTTTCCGCCGGCGTCGCGGTCCTCGAACCCGGCATGGACGCCGGTCTCTGGCGCGAGCGCGCGGATGCCGCTCTCTATGCCGCCAAGTCCCGGGGCCGAAACCGCGTCGCCGGCGCGGCCGTCGCTCCGCGCTAGTGCGGGATCTGCGCCCTGCGGGCGCACCGGCACCCTGAAGGTATTCGGGTTATGCCTCTGCGACGCATTGATGTGACTCCCTCTTCGTTGTCATCCTGAGCAAAGCGGAGGATCTGCTCCTTTCGCTATGCGCCTGTGTCGTGGCCGCGGACGGCCTCGGCGATAGCGAGGACGGAGCGGATGATCCCGGCCAATGTCGCGACGTCGAGCTGGGTCGAGGCGTCGGAGAGGGCGTGGTCCGGGTCGTCGTGGACTTCCAGGAAGAAGCCGTCCACGCAGCCGGTGGCGGCGGCGGCGCGTGCGAGGATGGCGGCGTATTGTTTCAGGCCCCCCGTCTCCTTGCCTCCTCCGGGAAGCTGCATCGAGTGCGTCACGTCGTACACGATCGGGCAGCCGAGGCGGCGCATCATCGGAAAGGAGCGCATGTCCACGACGAGGTTGTGATACCCGAAGGACGTCCCGCGCTCGCAGAGAAGGACCTTGTCGTTTCCGGCCGCGCGGCATTTTTCGACCACCCGCTCCATGTCGTCGGGCGCGAGGAACTGTCCCTTCTTGACGTTGATCGGCTTGCCCGTCCGCGCGGCCGCCGTCACGAGGTCGGTCTGGCGGGAGAGAAACGCGGGGATCTGCAGCACGTCGAGGACGCGGGCGGCCGCGCCGGCCTGCGAGGGCTCGTGGATGTCGGAGAGGAGCGGCAGGCCGGTCTTCGCCTTGACCTCCGCGAGGATGTCGAGCCCTTCCTCAAGACCCGGCCCCCGGAAGGAGCCGATCGAGGAGCGGTTGGCCTTGTCGAACGAGGACTTGTAGACGATTGCCGCGCCCGTCTCCCGGGCGACGTCCCGGATCCGCTCGGCCATCGCGAGCGCGTGCTCGGCGCGACTCGATGACGCACGGCCCGGCGAAAAAGAGGGGAGGCTCTCCGCCGCCGATGGCGTATCCGGGCGCGATCGCGATCTTCGGAGCGGGCGCGGGGATCTCGCTCAGGCCATCTCCTCGCGCCGGTCGGCCAGGATCTTCGCGTTCTCGACCCGCTCCACGTTCGCGGCCCGGTGCGCGCGCGCGGCGCGGATGAAGTCCTTGAAGAGCGGGTGGCAGGCAAAGGGCTTGGACTTCAGCTCCGGATGGAACTGGCAGCCGAGGAACCAGGGGTGGTCCTCGCGCAGCTCGATGATCTCGACGAACTTGCGGTCGGGCGACATGCCCGTGAACGACAGTCCCGCCTCCTTCAGCGCCGGCAGGTACTCCTGGTTCACCTCGTAGCGGTGGCGGTGCCGCTCGGAGATCGGGCTCTCGCCGTAGGCCCGCGCCGCGATCGAGCCGGGGGCGAGGTCGCACGGGTACTTCCCGAGGCGCATCGTGCCGCCGAGCGCCTCGACCCCGATCAGGTCGCGCAGCTTGAAGATGACCTTGTGCCGCGGCTCTTCGTCGAACTCGGTGGAGTTGGCGCCCTCGAGCCCGGCGACGTGCCGCGCGAACTCGATGACGGCGGTCTGGAGGCCGAGGCAGATGCCGAAGAACGGCACCTTCTTCTCGCGCGCGTACTGGATCGCCTTCATCATCCCCTCGACGCCGCGCCGGCCGAAGCCGCCCGGCACGAGGATCGCGTCGGCGCGCGTCAGGACCTCCGGGTACTGGTCGTTCTCGAGCGTCTCCGCGTCCACGTAGTGGAGGCGGACCTTCACGTTGTTGGCGATCCCGCCGTGGGCGAGCGCCTCGTTCAACGACTTGTAGGAGTCGCCGTAGTCCACGTACTTGCCGACGACGGCGATG
The DNA here is from genome assembly GCA_963815865.1 of uncultured Acidobacteriota bacterium. Lineage (GTDB taxonomy): Bacteria > Acidobacteriota > Thermoanaerobaculia > UBA5066 > Gp7-AA6 > JAWOLE01. Next base: position 38,391 of record CAWFIK010000002.1, on the reverse strand, counting down.
TCCACTTCGCCCGAGGGGTTCTTGATGCGGTTGACGAGGCTCTCCCACTTGGAGAGGTCGCGGTCGTAGTGGGGAAGGTTCAGGAGGTCCAGGAGGATCTCGTCCAGTCCCTCCGCGGCGAACTGCAGCGGCACCTCGTAGATGGACGGGACGTCCTTCGCGTTGATGACGGCCTCGACCGGCACGTTGCAGAAGAGGGCGATTTTCCGCTTGACGTCCGCGGGCAGGGAGCGGTCGGTGCGGCAGAGGAGCACGTCGGGCTGGATGCCGATCGAGAGGAGCTCCTTGACGGAGTGCTGCGTCGGCTTGGTCTTGAGCTCGTCGGAGGCCTTGATGTACGGCACGAGCGTCAGGTGCACGTTGACGGCGTTGCCGCGTCCGGCCTCCTGGCGCAGCTGCCGGATCGCCTCGATGAACGGGAGGGATTCGATGTCGCCGACGGTCCCGCCGATCTCGATCAGGACGACGTCCGCCTCGGGCCCGACCCGGCGGACCGCCTCCTTGATCTCGTCGGTGATGTGGGGAACGACCTGGACGGTCTTGCCGAGGTAGTCACCGCGCCGTTCCCGCTCGATGACCGTCAGGTAGATCCGCCCCGCCGTCGTGTTGTTCACGCGGGAGCCGGTCATGGTGGTGAAGCGCTCGTAATGCCCCAGGTCGAGGTCCGTCTCCGCGCCGTCGTCGGTGACGTACACCTCTCCGTGCTGGAACGGCGACATCGTGCCCGGGTCCACGTTGATGTACGGGTCGAACTTCGCGACGGCCACCTTGTAGCCGCGCGCCTCGAGGAGGGCGCCGATCGAGGAGGCCGCGATTCCCTTCCCCAGCGAAGACACCACGCCGCCGGTGACGAAAACGTATTTTCCGCTCATGAGACGGCCTCCTTACGCATGAGTCCTTCCACCCTCGCGAGGTCCTCCGGAGTGTCCACTCCGATCGAGTCGTTCACGGCCCGGGCCACCCACACGTCGTATCCCGCCTCGAGCCAGCGCAACTGCTCGAGCGATTCCGTTTTCTCCAGCGGCGACGGCGGCAGAGCGGCCAGCTCGGCGAGCGTGGCCGCGCGATAGGCGTAAAGCCCGAGGTGCTTGAGATAGGCGGGAGCGCCGGAGCGCGGGAAGGGGATCGGCGCCCGCGAGAAGTAGAGGGCGCGCCCGTCCCGCGCGACCGCCACTTTGACCGCGTTCGGATCGGAAGCCTCTTGCGCCGGCATCGGGATCGCCAGCGTGGCGATCTTCCTCTCTCCCGTTTCGAGAAGCGCCTCCACGGCGAGGTCGATGTTCTCCGGGGACATCATCGGCTCGTCCCCCTGGATGTTCACGTAGATGTCGGCAGGGATCGTCCGCGCCGCTTCCGCGAGGCGGTCGGTGCCGCTCGCGGCGTCCGGCGACGTCAGGATCGCTTCCCCTCCGGCGCCGCGCACGGCCGCGGCGATCCGCTCGTCGTCGGTCGCGACCGCCACGCGGGTGAGCTTTCGCGCGGCGCGGGCCGCTTCGAGGACATGCAACAACATCGGTTTGCCGGCCAGGGGAGCGAGGGGCTTTCCGGGGAAACGGACGGAAGCGTAGCGGGCGGGAACGACTCCGACGATCTTCATGACGTCGGGACGAAGAGTGTATCCTGCGCGGCGCATTGCGTCAAGAAAACCCGTCCCGTTCGTTTCGCTCGGCGCTGACCCTGATCGTCCTCCTCATCGTCGCGGCCGCGGGCGTCCTCGCGTGGAACCGCAACCGGCGGGAAGGCTCGCCCGCGACCGCACCCGCGCGCTGGATCTGGCATTCGCTCGACATCCGACACTCGAGGCCGGTGCGCTTTTACGCCGAGCGCGACTTCCCGCTCGAGGGGGCGCCGGCCTCCGCGAAGGCGAAGCTCTTCGTGGACCGGCGCGGCACCCTGATCGTGAATGGATCGAAGTTCCCGGCCCTGGAGAATCGCCCGGGGGACCGCTTGCAGGTCCTCGAGATCGCGCCGGCGCTCGTCGAGGGGGTCAACCGCGTGGTGATCGAGGCCGAGAGCCCGACGGGAGCGGGAGGGATCCTGTTCTGTCTCGATCTTCCGGGGGGAAGGCGTGTCGTTTCCGATCGGAGCTGGCGCGTGGCCCTGTCGGAATCGGATCTCTCGCGGGGGGGCGGGGCTCCCGCCGGAGTGTGGGGAAAGCCGCCGATGTATCCGTGGGGGGATGTGAAGGAGTGAAAAGCCGAAGCGCTAACCCGCCGTTTCGACCTCGATCTCGATCTCGATCTCGAACTCGGTTTCCCGAACAACCGGGACTCCGGTTTCCCTGACGAGATTGTCCAGGGCCTCTCCGGCGGCGGCCCGGTAGGGATTGTCGTTGTCGTACCCGGCGAGGGCAATGACCTTTCGATAGGCTTCCACGGCGCCGTTGACGTCATGCAGGCCGTAGTCGTGGATCTGAGCGACGAGGAGCCGGGTCGCGAGGTCGTTGGGATTCAAGTCCACCGCCTTTGCGCAGAAGATCAGCGCGACGTCGTACCGCTCCTCGGTGGCGGCCAGACAGGCGCGGCGATAGTAGAGCTGCGCCTCCTCCAGAGAGTCCTCGCGAGACGGGAGAAAGGAAGAAAGGTTCTTGAAGGTGGTTGCCAGACTGTTCCAGGCAGCCAATCGCATTGGCTTGAGTATAGCCGCCTTTCTTAATGAATCAAGAATTTTTTCGGATTTTGACCTTACTTTCCTTCTTTTATACGGAAAGGCTGTGGAAGATCTTCACCAACAAATTTCTCGAATTCTTACAGATAATCCTAATTTAAGAAGTTATACATCGATCCATTCGTTATTCTATTCGGCAAATGGGAGTGAGCAGAAGCCGAACGGCGCCAGTCCGTCAGCTCAAGCGGTCTACAACGGACTCCGTGGCCAGGAGCAGTCCTTCTTTCGCGTCCGAATCCGGGAAACGAAGTCAGCGCGACGCGCGCCGCCGCGGCGTAATCGCGCGCCAGCGCCCGCGTCTCCGCGATGCCGTTGGCGCGTTCGACGAGCGCGAGGATCTCCGCCGGCTCGACGCGTCTTGAACTCCCGCTCGCGCAGGACGGTGGCGACGCTCTCCCGCTCCGCGGCGGTGGCCTGCGGAAGGGCGAGCAGCAGCGGCATCGTCAGCTTCCCCTCGCGCAGGTCGTTCAACACCGGCTTGCCGACCGCCTCCTCGCTCGCCGTGTAGTCGAGCAGGTCGTCGATCAGCTGGAACGCCACTCCGAGGCAGCGGCCGTACTCGGCCAGCCGCTCGGCCGCGAAGAGGTTTCCGCGCGGCGCGAAGTGCGCGGGCAGGCTGCAGGCGGCCGAGAAGAGATCGGCGGTCTTGCGCCGGATGATCTCCAGCGCCTCCTCCCGGGTGATCTGGATGTTGCCCGTCTTCTCGATCGCGATGATCTCCCCCTCGATCATCGAGAGCGTCGTGTCGGAGAGGACCTTCAGGATCGTCAGGTCCCCCTCGTCGAGCGCGATCCCCATCGACTTCGTGTAGAGGTAGTCGCCGAAGAGGACGGTCAGGTTGTTTCCCCAGCGGGCGTTGGCGGACGTGCGCCCGCGGCGCAGCCGCGCCTCGTCGATGATGTCGTCGTGCACGAGCGTGGCCGTGTGGATGAACTCGACGACCGTCGCGTACCGGACGTCCCGCTCCCCCTCCTCGTACTCGAGGAGCCGGGCCGAGAGGAGCAGCAGCGCCGGCCGGATCCGCTTCCCGCCCCCCGAGGCGAGGTACGTCCCGATCCGGTCGATCGTCGGGATCGGAGAGCGGAAATGAAGCAGCAGCTCCTCTTCGACCCGCGCGAGCTTGTCCGCGATCAGGTCGTAGGCTCGCCGGAGCCGAGGATTGGCCATCGACAGCTTCATCGGTAGTTCGTGAACTGGAGGGGGAGCCCGTAGTCCTCCCCCTTGAGCAGCGCCATCACGCCTTGCAGGTCGTCCTTGCTCCGGCCGGAGACGCGGACCTGGTCCGCCTGGATCGAGGCCTGGACCTTGAGCTTGCGGTCCTTGATCGCCTTGACGATCGCCTTCGCTTTCTCCGACGGGATCCCCTGCTGGACCTTGATCACCTGGCGAACCGTCGCCCCGGCCGCGGGCTCGACCTTCCCGAAGTCGAGCGCCTTGATCGCGATGCCTCTCTTGACGAGCCGCCCCTCGAGGATGTCCACCACGGACTTCAACTTTCCCGCGTCCTCGGAGGTCAGCGTCAGCGTCGAGCTCCTTCTCGTCCCAATCGATCCTCGAGGAGCTGCCCCGGAAATCGAACCGCGTCGCGATCTCCTTGGAGGCCTGCTGAACGGCGTTGGCGACCTCCTGGAGGTCGACCGCTGACCACGTCGAAGGAGAACTCCTGAGGCATGCCGGGGATTCTATGCGAGGCTCGATTCCTTTGCGGGGTCAGATCCCTCGCTTGGCTCGGGATGACAGGACGCGCGGCATCGCGCGCCCTGTCAATTCTCCAGGATGCGGGTGCCGGGCGGGCCGGTGACGTGGTAATCGGAGGGGGGGCGCGGCTTCTCCCTGCGCCATTTCTCGAAACGGAACTCGGTCCGGCTGCCGGAGGAATCCTCGTAGGCGAGGGCCACGATGGCTCCGTCCTCTCCGAGAGTGAGCCGGAGCCACGCGAGATCCGGCCTCGGCGCGCGCGGCGTCAGCAGCAGGCGCGGCCGCCTCCCGCCTCGGCGGTGATCGTGTACTGGCGGTCGAGCTCCGAAGGATCGGAGAGAAAGACGATCGGCAGCCGGGCGCGGTCCTCGGCGGAGAGCCTCCGGATCGTGAGCTGCTTGTCCTCCGGCGTAAAGAGTCGCCCCTCCCCGGCGTCGAAGGTGAAGGTCTTCTTCTCGGGGCTCGCGTAGTCGAACCGCAGCCGCTGCGGCGCCTGGATCCAGATCACGGCGCCGGATTCGCGCCGGGCCGATGCGAATCCCGCCGGTGTGTACATCTGCGTAAAAGCCGCCATGTGCGCCGACCCGTCCCCGTAGCGGGACGCCACGTGCTGAGACGGGCGACCTGGGATCTTGAGGAGACGCCGGCGCCGCCAGCAGCAGGCTGGTCAACAAGAATTGAATCATTGGGTCATTGAATCATTGATTCATTCAGGGGGCCGGACTTCAATGGGTCAATGAACCGATGAATCAATGCGTCGATTCTTCTTCAATGCCGGAAGTGCCGCTTCGGGCGTCTGGAGAAAGGCGATCTGCCGTTCGTCGGCGGCGGCGATGATCTCCTGGTCGCGGATGGAGCCGCCCGGCGCCACGACGGCCGTCACGCCGGCCTCGGCGAGGATGTCGAGGCCGTCGCGGAACGGGAAGAACGCGTCCGAGGCGGCGGCGCAGTTGACGATCGGCAGCACCGGCTTCGCCGCGGCCAGCCGGCAGGCGTCCACCCGGCTCATCTGTCCCGCGCCGATGCCGATCGTCTGGCGGGCGTTGGCGAGGACGATCGCGTTGGACTTGACGCGCCGCACGACCTTCCAGGCGAGCTCGCAGGCGGCGCGTTCGACCGCGGTCGGCTTGCGGGCAGACACGAGCCTCCAGGCCGTGGTCTGGTCCGGTTCGTTGTCGGCATCCTGGACGAGGAGCCCTCCCTCGATGCGCTTGAAGTCGATCGTCCCGGGGAGGCGGCGCGAGACCGGTACCTTCAGGAGCCGGATGTTCGGCTTCTTGCCGAAGTAGTCGATCGCCTCCTGCGTGAAGTCGTCGGCCGCGACGACCTCGACGAAGTGCTGGAGGACGAGCGACGCGAGCGCGCCGTCCACGCGGCCGCGGATGGCGATGATGCCGCCGAACGCGGCCAGGGGATCGCAGGCGAACGCGCGCCCGAACGCCTCGACGATGGTCTCGCCGATCGCGGCGCCGCACGGGTTGTTGTGCTTGACGATGACCGCGGCCGGGCCGTCGAAGTCGCGCGCGAGCGCGACCGCGGAGTCGAGGTCGAGCAGGTTGTTGAACGAGAGCTCCTTGCCCTGGAGCATCTGGAAGTTGCACGACGGCGTCGGCGGGCGCCTGCGGCTCGCGGTAGAGCGCGGCGCGCTGGTGCGGGTTTTCGCCGTAGCGCAGCGCGCCGGCTTCGCTCGAAGGCGAGGACGAGGTTCTCCGGAAACGCCTCGCCCCAGCGCGAGCGATTCGGAGAGGTACCGGGCGATCGCCGCGTCGTAGGCGGCCGTGCGCGCGAACGCGCGCGCCGCCAGCCGCGCGCGGGTCGCCGAGCGTCGTTCCGCCCGTCGAGCGGATCTCCTCGAGCAGGGCCTCGTAGTCTTCCGGATCGACGGCGACGGCCACGCGGGCGTGGTTCTTCGCCGCCGCCCGGATGAGCGCGGTGCCGCCCATGTCGATCATCTCGATCGCCTCGGCGAGGCCGCGCCCCGCGCGAGACCGTCTGCTCGAAGGGATAGAGATTCATGACGACCAGATCGAAGGCTTCGATGGAGGACTTCGCCAGATCCCGCGCGTGGTCGTCGCGGGTCTCGTCGGCGAGAACGCCTCCGAAGATCTTCGGGTGAAGAGTCTTGACGCGGCCGCCGAGGATCTCCGGAAAGCCGGTCGTCTCCTCGACCGAGCCCGCCTCGATCGCCCGCCTCCTTCAGGTGCGCGGCCGTTCCGCCGGTCGAGACGATCCGGACGCCGCGGGAGGCGAGCTCGCGGGCGAGCTCCGCGACACCGGTCTTGTCGTGCACGGAGACGAGGGCCCGGCGGACCTGCGTCACGCTCGAGGGAAAGGGAATCGGTTCAGCCACGGTAGTGCGATTCTACAGTGGAGAGACTGGGGGACGGGGAGACTGGGGGAGTGGGAGACTGGGGAATTACTTTCGGACACGGAAGAGGAACACGTCGCCTTCACGAGTCGATTCGAGGAGACTGTGGCCGCGCTCGCGGCAGAACACGTTCACGTCCTCGACGGACGCCGGGTCGGTTGCCAGCAGTCGAGCGACGCTTCCGGTCGGGGTGCCGCGGAACGCCTTTGCCAGGCGAAGGACCGGAATCGGACAATACAAGCCTCTGGCATCGACGTCACTTCGGTATCCGCCACGCCCCAATGCTAAGCCGTCTCCCAGTCCCCCAGCCTCCCCGTGCGGGTCAAAAGAGCTTGAGCAGCAGAACGTTGATGACGACACCGTGGATCCCGTGGCTGACGACCGGCGCGCCGATCTCGCCGCGCAGGAGCGAGTTCTGCCACGGGCCGTTCATCGAGGCGAGCAGGCCCGCGCCGGAGAAGTAGGTGTTGTTGAAGCCGGAGCGCTTGTCCTTGAGCAGCGCCTGGTCGTAGAAGCCCTCGAAGCGGATGATGTCCTCGATGTTGATGCCGTAGGAGATGTTCGCGACGAACGCGCTCTCCGTGCGGAGGCTCCCGGACTTGAAGCCGCGCATCGGGTTTCCCGAGAACGATCCGAACTCGTACTTGGAGAAGCGGTCGAGATTGCTGCCGCTCTCGTACGAAACTCCCAGATGCAGCTTGCGGAACCCGGAGAAGTACTGGTCCTTCGAAACGGAGAGCGAGTACTTCCAGTACTCCTTCTGCTTCGGATCGAACTCGGAGTCGGCGGGATCGGTCGGGTCCCCCCAGAACTCCCACTTCCGGCGGCGGAAGTACGACCCGGTCGCAACGGCGTTGAAGCCGGAGAAGTTGCCGACGAGTCGCAGCTCCGCGCCGTCGGTGAAGGTGTCCACGGGCGTGACGAAGTTCGGCCCGGTGTCTTTGTCGCGCTGGAAGTTGTCCCATTTCGTGAAGATCCCGAGCGACGCCTTGAGGTACGGCCCGATCGGGTGTCCGACGTTGACCTGAAAGACGGCGGGGAGGTGCTTCAACTTCTCCGAGGAGACCTCCTTGCCGTTGCGGTAGGAGGTGTCGCCGAACGCGAAGGCGACGCCGAAGAGGTCCGCTCCCAGGTCGAACCGGCTTCCCCCGAGCGACGGGTCCGTGTAGTTCGTCGTCAGCAAGGCCCCCCCGAAGAACACGGAGAGCTGTTTCCCCTTGCCCCAGAGATCGAAATTGAAGTGCTGGACGCCGAGCAGGGGGAGCGGATAGTCGAGCGAGTCGTCGTAGAACGCGCCGAGGAGGCCGAACGTGCTCTTCTTGGAGATCTTCTCCTCGACGACGCGGCTCCCCGGCTTTGCGGGATCGGGAACGAGGTAACGCATCCCCTTCTCGGTGTCGCGGATCATCTGGGCCTGCGAGGCGTGGGCGGCGGCGAGCCGCTCGTCGTAGTCCGGCGGATTGACGCGGACCGATTGCATGACGACGTCGCGTTCGATCGCGGTCGTTCGTCCGGCCGTCGAGAACACCTGCACTCCCTTGATCTCCAGAGGCAGGACGACGTCGGGGGATCCCGGGACGGGGCGGTAGAACTCGCTCTGGACGTTCGAGAGCGTCTCCCCCTTCAGATTCAATTGGACGGAATCGCGGCGGAGGAGCGCGAACGTCTCCTTGTCGATCCAGACGCTCCCGCGGTAGATCGGCTTCTCCCCGGTCGTGACCTTCGGGGTGAAGTGGATGTGGTACGCGCGGCGGCCGGAAATCGTGTCCTCGCCGTGAAGCGCGTAGTCGTACTCTTCGGAGAGGCGGATGTCGAGCGGCAGCGTCGTCACCTTCTCGGGCTGGAGGATCGGGAGCTTGGGGAGGGTCTTCCCCTTCCATTTCACGCCGTTCAGATAGAACTCGTCCCACTCCCAGTCGGGAGCAACACCGCGGCGGAAGTAGAACGGCCCGAGAATCGTCAGGTCGAAAGTCTCGTTGACTTCCGCGATGCGGAACCGCAGCGACGCCTTCATGTCCGCGATGAAGGAGCCGGTCCGCTCGCGCTGGCCGGCGTCCCAGGCGCGCTCGCGAGCCACGATCTCGTCGGCGGTCAGGCCGCGCTCGGCGCCGACATCGACGGCCGCTCTCGTCTCGCTACCGGAGCGCGCGGGCTGGAGCACGACGGCGAGAGGGCCCCTGGAGAGATCGAGCGTCAGCGTCCTGGCGCTCTTGAGCTCGAAGTCCTTCTTCACGCCGCTGGCGAGGTTCTCGGCGGTGGCCTTCGCGTACGCGCCGGCGGGCAGATCGATCGCCACGGCGCCCGCGGGATCTGCCGGCAGGAAGAGAATCGGCGTGAACTTCTTTCCGTCGTAGAAGCGCAGCACCGTGGCCGGCGTCCCGTCCCGCCGTGTCGCGCGCGTCTCCGTCGGATCGCGGGAGACGTTCTCGGCCAGATAGCGCTGGAGCCGGACGAGCGCCTGCCAGTCCGCGTCCGAGACGCCCCCTTCGATCACCACCGGATCGGCCGACGGGACGTTCGAGAGCGCGGCCATTGCCGCGCCGGCCGCTCCTCCCGGCGCGGCCGACCGGGTCAGGACCCACGGCCTCGCGAGGAGGCCCGGATCGAACGAGGGAGAGCCGGTCGGAGCGAGCGGGAGGGCCAGGCGGTCGACATACGGTCCCAGGTCTTCCTCGAGGAGGATCCGGGCGACCTGCTCCGCGGCTCCCGGGGGAGCGGCAGCGCCGGTCAAATTGACGAAGACCTTTCGATCCGGCTCGGAGGCGCGCGCCGCCGACGCGAGCTTCTTGATCGCGTAGGGGAGACGCAGCCGGCGCTCCTCCTCCGAGAGCGCGGGCGGCATGCACCCGGCGATGTCCAGATCCAGATCCACGGCGGCCGCGTGGGCGAGTGCCGCAAGCCGAGCGGCCGCGTCGTCCACCGTCACGTCGGTCAGGTCCGGCAGGGGAACACGGACGAGGCAGGCGCCCGCCGGCGGCGCCGATCCCGACGCAGGCAGCGTGACGACGCCGAACGGAGGCCCGGCGGCCGGGCAACCGTGATCGGGCCGTTCGGCCGCCAGCGTGATGCGCGCGGCGGAGAGCGGCGCCGCCGCGCACAGGAGAAAGGCGCCGGCGAGGAGAGAGAACCGGCGTGCGGTCTGCGTCATGCGGTGTGCCGGGACCCGACGGCGGCGTGCTTCACCCGAACACCGAACAACGAAAGCCGATGACCGATTCCTCCGCGGTTTTCGGAGACGGACGGGTTCCGGACGTCACTCGGGCACCGAACACCGAAAGCCGAGCACCGTCCTTCTACCTTCTGACCTTCTCTTTCTCCTTGACGGGCTCGGGCGCCGCCGCCGCTGCCGCCGGCTTCTCGGCCGCGGGAGGCGCTACGGGCAGATTCAAATGCTTGCGGAGCTTCGTCTCGATCTCGGCGGCGAGGTCCTTGTTCTCCCTCAGGAACTGCTTGGCGTTCTCCCGCCCCTGCCCGATCCTCAGGTCGCCGTAGGAGAGCCAGGCGCCTGTCTTCTCCACGAGCTTCGCCTCGATCCCCATGTCGATGAGCTCTCCTTCGCGCGAGATCCCCTCGCCGTACGTGATGTCGAACTCGGCCTGCCGGAACGGGGAAGCGACCTTGTTCTTGACGACCTTCACCTTCGTGCGCGAGCCGACGACCGTCTCGCCGTCCTTCAGCGACGCGATCCTTCGGATGTCGATCCGGATCGAGGCGTAGAACTTCAGGGCCCGGCCGCCGGTCGTCGTCTCGGGGTTGCCGAACATCACGCCGATCTTCTCGCGGATCTGGTTGATGAAGAGGAGCGTCGTCTTCGACTTCGAGACGATCGCCGTCAGCTTGCGCAGCGCCTGCGACATCAGGCGCGCCTGGAGGCCCATTTGCGCCTCGCCCATCTCCCCCTCGATCTCGGCCTTGGGGACGAGCGCGGCGACCGAGTCCACGACGACGACGTCGATCGCGCCGGAACGGATGAGCATCTCCGCGATCTCGAGCGCCTGCTCGCCGTTGTCCGGCTGCGAGACGAGCAGATTGTCGGTGTCCACGCCGAGCTTGTGGGCGTAGTCCGCGTCGAGCGCGTGCTCGGCGTCGATGAAGGCCGCGAGGCCGCCGGTCTTCTGGGCCTGAGCGATGATCTGGAGCGAGAGCGTGGTCTTCCCGGACGCTTCCGGGCCGAAGACCTCGACGACGCGGCCGCGGGGGATTCCCCCCACGCCCAGGGCCGCGTCCACGGCGAGCGATCCGGTCGGGATGACCGCCATGATCTGCTCGGGCTGGTCTCCCAGCCGCATGATCGAGCCCTTGCCGAACTGCCGCTCGATCTGTGTCAGCGCCGTTTCGACGGCGCGCCATTTCTCGGTGGATTTCACGCTGGACATTTCCTCACCTTTCTGACGTTGTCTGGCGGAGCGTTCGCTCCGATGCAATTGCGCGTCTCCGTGTCCCGCGAGGGCGCGATTATAGACTCCGGGGGGTTTCGAAACGATGAGGACCGGCGCATCATCTCTTGGCGAGAACCGCGTGTCAACGGCGCAGGTGCGCCGCGCGTTTCAAGATTCTCCGTTGGCGACGCTCCTTTCGCTCGGCCTCGGGACGGGGCTCTCCCCGTTCGCGCCGGGCACCGCGGGCTCGGCGCTCGGTCTGGCCGGGGGCTGGCTCCTCGTCCGATCTCTCACCACGCTTCCGAGTCTGACGGCGGCGGTCGGACTCTTGATGTCCGGGCTGATCACGGGTCTGGCCGGCGTTCCCGCCTCGACGCGCACGGCGCGCTCGCTTGGAGCGAAGGATCCCGGCTGCATCGTCATTGACGAGGTCGCCGGACAACTCCTCGCCTCCGCGGCTGTCCCGCTCTTTCGTTACCCCTCCTCGCGGGCTGAGGCGCTCGCCTGGTTTGCCTCCTTTTTCCTCTTCCGCGTCTTCGACGTCTGGAAGCCGGGCGTGATCGGGCGGCTCCAGGATCTGCCCGAAGGGTGGGGCATCGTCGCGGATGACATCGCGGCGGGACTCCTGGCGGCGGGCTGCGTGGCGGCCGGCGCGCTCCTCCTCGGCTGGTGGCCATGAACCTCGCGCTCGCCGCGGAGGAGGGGTTGGTCGCCGCCGGCGAGCCCCTCGCCCCTCACACCACCTGGAAGATCGGCGGTCCGGCCCGCCACTTCTGCCGCGTGCGGACCGAGGCCGCGCTCGTCAGCGTCCTGGCCTGGTCCGATTCCGCCGGAGAGCCGCTCGCGCTACTCGGCATGGGCTCGAACGTGCTCGTGTCCGACGCGGGGTTTCCCGGGACGGTCGTCCGCCTGGAGGGGGAGTTCCTCCGCGTGACGGTCGAGGGGGAGCGCCTCGCCGCCGGCGGCGGAGCGGCGCTCGGCGCCGTGTGCGCGGCGGCGGCTCGCGCCGGCCTCTCGGGGATCGAAGCGATCTCCGGAATCCCTTCCTCGATCGGAGCGGCCGTTCGAATCAACGCCGGCGCCTACGGCGGAGAGATTTTTAACGTGCTGGAGGGCGCGAGGCTCGTGACCCGGTCCGGGCAGGCGCGCAGCGTCGTCGCGCGGGAGATCCCGCACGGCTACCGCTGGACGCAACTCGTCGAGACGAAGGAGATCGTCGTATCGGCCGGACTGAAGCTCGCCCGGGCGCCGCTCGAGGAGATCGAGTCGAAGACGCGCGCCGTCGCCGAGAAGCGCCGGGGCGCCCTCCCCTCCGAGCCCAACGCCGGAAGCGTCTTCAAGAATCCCTCGGGCGACTATGCCGGCCGGCTGATCGAGGCGTGCGGGTTGAAGGGCGCGCGCCGCGGCGCGGCGGCGATCTCCACCCGGCATGCCAACGTGATCGTCAACGAGGGGGGAGCGACGGCCCAGGACGTTCTCGCCCTGATGCGCCTCGCCCGCGATACCGTGCGAGAGCGTTTCGGCATCACACTTGCTCCGGAGGTCGAGTTAATGGGACTGAAGTGGGACTAAGGGCGCTCCTGCTGGCCGGCGGCGGCGGGACGCGGCTGTGGCCGCTCTCGAGCGAGGAGCGTCCCAAGCAGTTCCTGCCGCTCCTGTCGGAGAAGAGCCTTCTCACCGAGGCCTTCGAGAGGCTCCTCCCGCTGACGGAAGACATCTTCGTCGCCACGACCGAGAGGCATGCCGACCTCGTGCTCTCCGAGCTCAAGGCGCTGCCTGCGGACCGCGTCATCCCGGAGCCTCATCGGCGCAATTCCGGGCCGGCGCTTCTCTCCGCGGCCCTTCAGTTCGAGCGCGACGGCGACCCGATTACTGCCGCCGTTCCCTCCGATCAGACGTTCGCCGACGACGAGGCCTTCCGCCGGTCGCTGGGACAGGCCGCGCGCGTCGCGGAGAGCGCGACCGCCGTCGTCCTCGCAGTCCAGCCAAGCCGCCCGGAGAGCGACTACGGCTACCTGGAGCTCTCGGCCGACTCCGCGGGAGAGGGGCGGGAGGTGAATCGCTTCGTCGAGAAGCCCGCCCGCGAGGAGACGGAAGCGCTCGTGCGTGGCGGGTGTTTCTGGAACGCCGGGATCTTCGTCTTTCGCCCCTCCCGTCTGCTCGCCGAGGCCCGCCGGGTCGCGGCTCCTCTCATGGGGCAGGTCGAGGCCTACCGCCGGTGCCTGCGCGAGCGCGACGACGACGCCGCGCGGGAGGCCTACGCGAGGATGCCCGCTGTCTCGATCGACTATGCCGTCATGGAACGAGCCGCCGGCGTGCGCGCGATCCCGCTGCGCGCCGGGTGGAACGACGTGGGGAGCTGGAGGTCGGTCCGCGAGCTGCGCGGTGCCTCCGACGACCGCAACAACCTCATCCTGTCGGATGTCCCCGTCCTCGCGCCCGGCGTCCGCGACTCGGCCATCGTGGTCACCCCCAACGGCGTCCTCGTCCTTCCCTTCGACCGTGAGGGAGAGCTCCGTTCCGCCGTCGAGCGCCTCGCCAAACGCGAAGACCCCAAGAAGCCGGGGTAGCACCGGTCCGGAGCGCCTCGTCCTGTCATCCCGAGGAGCCCTGCCCTGTCATCGCGAGAACACCCTCCTTCTGTCATCCCGAGGAGCGGAGCGACGAGGGATCTGCCCCGGAAGAGTCGACGCGAGGGCAGATCCTTCGCTTCGCTCAGGATGACGGGAGCCGCCCGACGCGGAGGGGGGGGGACAAACGTATTGCCTCAGGAATAAGGGCTTGATGAGGAAGGGCGCCCCGGGCTCGTTGAACGGCGAGAATATCGCGCCTACCATCTCTCTTCTCACAATGACGGCCGGGCCGGCCTCGCCGCCGGCGAGGGAGGAGGAACATGAAGGAGACCATCGGATGAGCGACAGGGTCGCGGGCGGCCTTCTCCGGCTGAGAGACAACGTCCGCCTGATCTACCGGGGAGACCCCCGGGCCGTGGACCTGGTCCTGACGGCGCTGCTGTCGCGCGGACACATCCTGATCGAGGACGTGCCGGGCGTCGGCAAGACGACCCTGGCGCGCGCGCTCGGGAGGAGCCTGTCGCTCGAGTTCCGGAGGATCCAGTTCACGAGCGACACGCTGCCGGCAGACGTTCTCGGGATCTCCGTCTTCCACGCTCCCACGGAGCGCTTCGAGTTCCACGCCGGTCCGATCTTCGCCAACATCGTGCTCGCCGACGAGATCAACCGCGCCACGCCGAAGACGCAGTCGGCCCTCCTCGAGGCGATGAACGAGGGGGCCGTGACGATCGAGTCGGAGCGGCGGCCGCTCCCGCAGCCGTTCATGGTCGTCGCGACGCAGAACCCCGTCGAGTACCTGGGAACCTACCCGCTCCCCGAATCGCAGATGGACCGTTTCTTCCTCCGGCTTTCGCTCGGCTACCCGACCGAGGAGGAGGAGAAAATGCTCCTGCGCAGCGGAGGAATGGAGAGGGCGCTCGCCGTCGTCGCCGCGGTGCTGGCTCCCGAGGAAGTCCTGGCGCTTCAGGACCGGGTGGAGTCCGTGACGGTCTCCGACCGCCTGCTCGATTACCTCCACGCCGTCGTGCGGGCCACGCGGCGCGCCGCGGACCTGCGCCTGCCCGTCTCCACGCGCGGCGCGCAGGCGCTCTTTCGCGCGACGCAGGCCTACGCGCTGATGCAGGGGCGCGACTACGCGACTCCCGACGACGTCCAGGCCGTCGCGGAGCCGGTGCTGGCGCACCGCATCCTCGCCCTCTCCTCCGACGGCTTCGGCTCCGGCGGCCACGAGCGCGAAGTGATCAAGAAGATCCTCGCTCAGGTGCCCGTCCCCGTGTGAAGGAATCGGGTGATCTGCGATCGGGTGATCGGGTGATTGAAATGCGGAAAGAATTGTTCTGGCTCAGATCACCCGATGGCTCGATCACCCGATCACCCGATTCCCGGTTGAGCAACGCCGACTCTCGAAGCGAAGGCGCCCGGACCAGATGACGCGGCTGATACCCGAGTGGGAGATCCGCATCACCAACTTCGGGCTGGGGTATGTCCTGATGTGCCTGGTGGTCGCGATCGGCGCGACGAACACGGGCAACAACGGGTTGTACCTGGTGCTTTCGGGGATGCTCGCGGCGATGGTGGTGTCCGGGGTGCTCTCGCGCCGCAACGTGCGCGGCGTGCATTGCGAGATCGAGCCGGTCGGAGAGGTCGTGGCCGGGCGGCCGGCGCTGCTCAAGATCCGGTTCGAGAACCGGCTCGCGATGGCCACTGCGCAGGGGCTCTTCTTCCTGCACGAAGGCCTGCCGGGTCCTCTCTGGGTCGATCCCTTGAAGCCCGGTGAGCGGCGCGAGGTGCTGGTGGAAGGGGTCTTTCCGCGGCGCGGCGTCTATCGGGAGGCCGACGCGGGTCTCCTTTCCCGCTTTCCGCTCGGGCTCTTCCGCAAGTACCGGCACGCGAGGCTCGCGCGCGAGGTCGTCGTCTTCCCGAGTCCCGAATCGAGCGCGGTCGGGCAGGTCCCCCCGGAGGACTCGCGCGGCGGCCGGCCGCATCCGCGGCGTCGCGGCGGAGGCGCGGAGATTCGCATGTTGCGCGACTTCGTTCCCGGCGACGATCCGCGCGACCTGCACTGGAAGCAGTCGGCGAAGATGCGCCACTGGATCGTCCGGGAGCGCGAGGCGGAACGGGACCGCGTCGTGATCCTCGCGCTGGACAACGCGCTGGCGAATCCCGCCGACCCGGCGGCGCACGTCGACTTCGAGCGCCGGATCTCCCGCTGCGCCGGACAGGCCGTGCTTCTGCTCTCGCGCGACGGGGAGGTCGGATTCCAGGCCCGCGACGTCCGGGTGCCGCCGTCGAGCGGCCGGGGGCAGCGCACGCGGATCCTGGATGCGCTCGCGCGCCTCGAGGCGATCGATCCCGCCGCCGCGCCCGCCTTTCCGCCGGTCCGCCGCGGCGACCTGCGGTGGCTGGTGACGTGAGCGCCTCCGAGTTCCCCGCCGGACTTCGCCGCGCCTTCTTCGAGGCGCTTGCGCCGCTCGCGCTCGCCGCGCCCCTGCCGCTTCTCTGGACCGAAGGCGCGTCGCTTTTCGCCCTCATCCTCTACGAAGCCGCTCTCCTCTTTCTCTGGTGGCGCGCGAGGGGCGGCCGTCCCGCCCGGCTCTCCAACGCCGCCCTGAACGCGCTCGGGCTCGGGTATCTGCTCTGGCTCGGGTTCGAGGTCCTGACTCTGCGCCACGGGCTCCTGCGCTCCGTCTCCCATCTTCTTCTCTTCACGGCGGTCGCGAAGCTCGCGTCGCTCAAGCGCTCGGGCGAGGTGCGGACGGCGCTCCTCGTGATCTTCCTGATCGCGGTCGCGTCCGCGTCCTCCTCGACGCACGTCTCGTCGATCCTCTATTTCGGCGTCATGGCGTTTCTGGGCTTCCGAGCGCTCTCGCGGCTGGCCGTGCTGGCGGACTTCGACGACGCGCCGCCGGAGCGCGTGCTGCGCTCGGTTCCGACGCCCGGAATGGCGGCCGCCGCGATCCTGGCCGGCGCGTTGATCACGGCCCCCCTCTTCTACTCGCTGCCGAGGCTGCGGCGCCCCTTCGCCACCGCGCCGTTCCGAATCGACGAGGCCTTCTCCACGGCTGTCGTTGCCGATCGGGTGGACCTGGAGTCCTTCGGCTCCGCCAAGCGCAGCAACCAGATCATCCTGCGGATGGAGGTCGAGCCGCAGTCGGCGCTTCCGCGCTTCCTGCGCCTGCGCGAGGCCGTCTTCACCCAGTACTCCGGCGGGGTCTGGGTCCGAGAGGGAGGAACGCGGACCTCCAACCGCGCGGCAGAACGCCTCCCGCTCGAGGCGCGGGCGCAGCAGCTCCTGATCGGCCGCCTCGCGACCGACCTGAACGTCTCCGCGGAGGGATTTCTCTTCCTGCCGTACGGCGCGGAGCAACTCCAGGTCGAAAGGGACTTCGCGACGCCGCTTCGGGACGGACTCGCCCGGCTCTCGAGCGGCGCGCGCTCCGCGCATTACACCGCCGCGGTGCGCGGCGTCGAGCCCCGAGGGGTCGGCACGAGCGTCATCGACCCGGCCTCCGTCCCTCCCGAGATTCGCGATTACGCGGAGAAGCTGACCGCGGGCGTGACGGACCCGATGGAGATCTACTTCCGGATCCGCGACGACTTCACGCGGCATTTCGTCTATACGCTTACGCCTCCGCGCGGCCGGGGAGATCCGCTCGCCAACTTCCTCCTGCGCTCGCGGGCGGGCCACTGCGAGTTCTTCGCTTCGGCAGCCGCGATGATGCTCACGGCGCGCGGCGTCCCTTCGCGCCTCGTCACCGGGTCCTTCGGCGGCGAGGTCGGGCTCCTCTCGAACGCGCTCGTCGTGCGCGGAGGCAACCTCCACGCCTGGGTCGAGGCGGACATCGACGGCAAGGGCTTCACCGTGCTCGACCCGACGCCGGACGCCGGGATCCCCCCGGCGCAGACCCGGCTCTCCTGGAAGCGGTTCTTCTCGAACCTCGGTCGCGAGATCGAGTACTTCTACGACCGCCGGATCCTCGGCTTCGATTCGCTCGACCAGGTGCGGATCATCGAGGCGGTCCGCCAGGCCGCGGCGGGCGTGGGGCGAGGCCTCGCGGCGTGGAAGGAACTGTTCGGATCGGAGGATCTGCGGCGCGGCGGTGTCGCCGCGGGCGTCGTTCTCGCTCGGCGTCCTCGCGCTCCTCCTGGCCCGGCGGACGTCGCGACGCCCCTCGGCCTCCGCCGCGACCCGCGCCTATCTGGCCCTGCGCCGTCTGCTGGCGGCGAGGATCGGCGGCCTGTCCCCTGCCATCCCTCCTTTCGAGGTCGCCCGCCTCTTCGGCCACGCGGTTCCGCAGGCAAGCGGCGACGCCCGCCGCGTCGTTTCGATCTACTGCGCCTCCGCTTTTGGCGGCCGCCCGCTCGACCCCGCCGAGGAGCGCGAAATCAAGGAGCGGATCGGCCGCCTCAAGAAATTGGCGTAGCGGGGCCAGGTCTTTCTAGCCAGGCGAGGCCTCTGGAATTTCGTGGTGCGGGGAGGGCTTGCCTCTCCTGCCTCCGTCGTGTCCAACGGAAGAGGCGGGCGGCGCAAGCGCCGCCCCTACAGCGCGAGGGGCGCGACTCAGGCTCTGGGTGGTGCTGTAGGGGAGGGGCTTGCCCCTCCCGCCCCTCGGGGTGTCCATGGGAAGGCCCTCACGATGAGGACCCTGGGACCTTAGACCTTCGACTTTGGACTTCTTCAATACGCGTTGCGGTGGGTCAGGCCGTGGCGCAGGGTGAGCCAGAGAATCTTGACATCGAGAGACAGCGTCCAGTTCTCGATGTAGTAGAGGTCGTACTCGATCCGCTTGGTCAGGCTCGTGTTTCCGCGCCAGCCGTGGACCTGGGCCCAGCCGGTCATCCCGGCGCGCACGCGGTGGCGGAGCATGTACTGCGGGAACGTCTCCTTGAACTCGCGTACGAACTCGGGGCGCTCGGGGCGCGGGCCGACGAGGGACATCTCTCCCCGCAGGACGTTGACGAGCTGGGGCAGCTCATCCAGGCTCCAGCGCCGCAGGAACCGCCCCACGCGCGTGCATCGCGGGTCCTCCGGGCTCGCCCACGTCGGCCCCGACTCGTCCTCGGCGCCCGGGACCATGGACCGGAACTTCAGGATCTCGAAGGGACGCCCGTCCAGTCCCATGCGGCGCTGGCGGTAGAAGACCGCGCCGCGGTCTTCCCGGCGGATCGCCAGCGCGATCGCCGCGAAGAGGGGCGAAAGCGCCGCGAGGGCGGCGCTCGACACGAGGAGGTCCACCGTTCTCTTGACGAGGCTCATCCACCCCGAGAGGGGCACCTGCGTCAGGTGCACGACCGGAAGGCCGTCCAGGTCCTCGACGCCCGCGCGGAACGTGATGTGCTGGAGAAGGTCCGGCACGACCCGGACATCGGCGACGGTCCGGCCAACCTCCTTCAGGACCGCGAGCATCGCGCGGTGCGCCTCGAGCGGCAGCGCGAGGAAGACCGTGTCCACGCCGAGCCGCTCGACCACGGCCGCCGCTTCGGCCGTCTTGCCGACGACCGGAATGGCGCGGTACTCCGATCCGAAGACTTGCGGGTCGTCGTCCAGCATCGCGACGGCGCGCAGGCCCGCCTCCGGGTGCTCGGCGAGCTTGTCGATGACCGCCCGCCCGAGCCGTCCGGCCCCCACGACGAGCACGTGGCGCACGCCGAACCCATGGCGCCACGCCTCTTCGAGGTAGCGCCGGATGGCGGTGCGGCCGGCGAAGACGAAGAGGACGTCGGCGACGAAAAAGAGGAGCAGCACGAGGCGCGAATAGGAGAACCCGCGGTAGAACGTCGCGAGCCCCGTCAGCAGGAGCGTCGCGAGCCCCGTGGCGACGAGGACGGCGAACCCCTCCTCGATCCGCGAGCGGTGCCGCCGCACGCTGTAGAGCCCGTAGAAGTAATAGACGATCGGCCAGAGGACGGCGATCAGCGGAAAGAGCTTGAAATACGTCGCGGAATCGGGAACGCCCTTGGTGACCGGAACGATTTCGGCGCGGAAGCGGAGCGCGTACGCCGCCACGAGCGCGGCGAAGGTCGTAACGAGGTCCGAGACCAGGAAGAGGGCCGCGATGCGGCGCGAGGACTTCTGGATCATGTCGGGAGGGAACCCTCGGCTCTCAGCTTTCCTCCGAGCAGGTTCTCGATTTCATTCCGGAACTGTCTCTGGAAGCGCTCCCGCGCGAACGGAAGCGCCGACGTCCGGAGCGAAGTGTAATCGAACTCGGTCCGCTCGGCCCGGACGAGCGCCCCGGCGAGGCCTCCGGGCTCCTCCGGGCCGTAGAGCGCCCCGTTGACGCCGTCGCGCACGACGTCGCGCGCCCCTCCGCGGGAGAAGGCGACGACGGGAGCACCGCAGGCGAGCGCCTCGACCGCCGCCATGCCGAAGTCCTCCTCCCCGGGCTGGACGAAGAACGCGCAGGTCCGGTACAGCCGGCGCAGCTCTTCCGGGGCGAGGTTCACGAGGATCTTTACGGAGGAATCGGAGAGATCGCGGAGGCGCTTTTCCTCCGGACCGCCCCCGACGACGACGAGCGGCCGGCCGAGGCTTCGCGCGGCGGCGATCGCCTGCTCATAGCGCTTGTACGGAACGAGCGCCCCGACGGCGAGAAGAAAGTCTTCGCGCCGTTCGTCCCCGGGGCGGAAGAACTCCACGTCCACGGGCGGGTGGCACACCGCCGCCTCCCGCGCGTAGCGGCGGCGGATCCGCTCCGCCACGGCGGAAGAATTGGCGAGATACCGCGTCGGCCTTCCCGCCGTCTCCTGGTCCCAGCGGCGCAGGCGGCCGACGGCGATTGACTTCAACGCCCTCAGCCGCGTGCGTCCAGCGGGGAAGTACGCGTCGAACTGCTCGTAGGCGTAGCGGACCGGCGTGTGGCAGTAGCAGAGGTGGGGCACGCCCGGTGCCGCGACCGCGCCCTTCGCGACGCAGTGTGACGAGGAGACGACGAGATCGAAGCCGGAGAGATCCAATGACTCCACGGCGCGCGCGAAGAGCGGAAGGTAGTGGCGATAGTGCCTGCGCGCGAAGGGAAGCCGGTTCAGGAACGAGACGCGGATCGGGTACCTCTCGATCTCCCGCGACACGGAGCCCGGGACATGGAACAGCGTGAAGACGGTCGGGTCGGGCAGGAGCGGCAGCATCTCCTCGAGGACTTTCTCGCCCCCGCGCATCCCGTTGAGCCAGTCGTGGACGACAGCGGTTCTCATGACGGGGCGGGACTCGGGACTCGGGACTCGGGACTCGGACCAGAGACGGGACTCGGGACTCGGGACTCGGGACTCGGACCAGAGACGGGACTCGGGACTCGGCACTCGGGACTCGAACCAGAGACGGGAGGAGTCATGAGAGCCCTCGCGTCCCGCGTCCCGCGTCCCGTGTCCCGGCCAGCGCGGCGGCGTACACCTCGAGGGTGCGCCGGGCGGCCTTGTCCCACGAGAAGTCGAGCGCGCGCTTCCGGCCGAGAGCGCTGAACTCGGCGCGGGCAGCCTCATCGGTCGCCAGGCGGACGATCCCCGCGGCGATGGCGTCCACGTCCATCGGGTCCACGAGACAGGCGTGGCCCCCGGCGATCTCCTGCAGCGCCGAGGTCGCCGACGTCAGGACCGGGGTGCCGCAGGCCATCGCCTCCACGACCGGGAGGCCGAAGCCTTCGTACAGAGTCGGGTAGAGAAAGGCCTGCGCTCCGGCGAAGAGCGCCGGAAGGTCCTCTTCCTCGACGACGCCGGGGCGGCTCACGACCTGCCCGAGCTCGAGCGCCGAGATCAGCGCCTCGATGCGCGCTGGATTTGCGGGGAGCGGACCGGCCAGGACGAGGGAATGCGGCAGCGACCGTTCCTGCCGGGCCTTCGCAAACGCGCGGACGACGTTCTGAACGTTCTTATGCGGCTTCTCGCCTCCCAGGAACAGGAGATAGGGAGGCTTCAGGCCGAGCTTCGAGGCGACGCGCTCCTTCTCCTCGCCGGAGATTCCGGGGTGAAACCGCGGGGAGACGCCGTTGTAGATCACCTCGATGCGGGAGGAGGGAATCTCGAAGTAGTTCACCAGGTCGCGGCGCGTGTTGTCCGACACGGTGACGATCCGGTCGGCGCGCGTCAGCGCCCGCCGGATCATGAAGCGCGCGTAGAGGTGCGCCGCGCGGCTGGGGAGGAATTGCGGATAGAGGAGGTGGATGATGTCGTGGATCGTCACGACGGCGCGCGTCTTCCAGAGGGGCGGCAGGACGTAATGCGTCGCGTGGAACAGGTCGAGCTTGTCCCGCATCAGCCGCCAGGCGAATCGCGTCAGCTCGCTGATGGAATAGCCGGGGGAGTCGTCGTGCGAGACCTCGAAATGGCCGGGCAGCTCGGGGAGCGCGTCGCTGTCCGCGCGGTGCGCGTAGACCCGGAAGCGGTAGGCGCGCGACTCCGGAAGCTTGCCGATCGCCTCGAGAAGGTTGCGGATGTACGACCCGATGCCGTAGTCCTTCAGCTTGCGCGCGTCGATGCCGATCCGCGTCACGGCGCTGTCCCCTCCGCGGCTTGCGCGAGCGCCTCGGACGTGGCCCGCCCGGCCTCCTCCCAGGAGAACTTCGCCGCGCGATCCGGTCCCGCGTTCGACAGGCGGCGGCGCGTCGCGGGATCCTGCAGGACGCGCTCGATCTCTCGCGCGAACCCGGCGGAGTCCCGGGCTTCCGCGAAAAGCGCGGCATCGCCGGCCACCTCGCGCAGCGCCTCCGCCGTGGACGCGACAACCGGGATCCCGCAGGCCATGGCTTCGAGCACGGGAAGGCCGAAGCCCTCCTCGAGGGAGGGATAGACGAAGACGTCCGCCGCCTGGTAGAGATCGCGCGCCGCCGCGCGGCCGGCGTACCCCGCGAGATGGATCTTCTTTCGGAACGGCGAGCGCGCGATCCGGTCGAAGAGGGGCGAAGACTTCCACCCCGATCCGCCCGCGAGCACGAGATCGGGCGCCGGATCGCACCGGCTCCAGAGGAGATCGCAGGCGGCGACGAGCGTCTCGACGTTCTTGCGCGGCTCGAGCGTGCCGAGATACAGGATGTACCGGTTTCCGTCTGCGTAGCGCTCCCGCGTCCGCGCGGCCGCCGGCTCGTCCGGCGCCGGCGCGAACTCCGGGTCCACGCCGTTGGGGACGACGCGCGCGCGCTCCCGCGTCTCCGGAAACAGCGACGTCAACTCCCTGGCCGTCGCCGCCGAGACGCAGACGAAGCGCGCGGCCTTTTCGGCGGTCAGCTCCCAGAGGGGCGCGAATCCGACGACGGTCTTCAGCGCGTGCCACTCCGGGTGGGTCCACGGCGTCAAGTCGTGGACCACGGACACGAAGGGGAGGGCGCCCCTCACCGGGCCGATCGTCAGCGCGGCGAGCAGCACGTCGGCCCCCCATCGCCGCGCGCGCCGCGAGAGCGTTGTCTGCACCCAGAGCGTCCCCGGGCTCCGGCGCTCCGCTTCCACGCTCCAGGGACCGGCCGCCTCGGCCTCGGGGAGAGGCCGCGGCGTAAAGAGGCGGATCTCAATGCCCGGGCGAGCCGCGAGCGCCTTCGCGATCGCGCGCGTGTACGTGCCGATCCCCGTCGCCGGCGGCAGGAGAGCCCGAGCATCAATCGCGACCTTCACCGGTGGAGTGTACCGTCCGCCGCTCCGATGCCCTCGGCTGAGTAGTGAATCACTTTTGCACATCGAGCCGACCGAGGTGGAAGGGACGCCCCGGAGCCGGCAGCGTTCCCTACGGGGCACGCGCCCGCAGGCCGTGTCAGAAAGAACCGGCGGGCGCTGAGGGTTCCTCGCAGTCTCACCGTGGTGCCGGCGGTGGCGTTCCATGCTCGTCACCCATCACCCCGTACGGGAACGCCGCCGTCTCCGGGGCTGGCAGTCCGGCTTAACGCCACGGTGGAGCCCCGGCGGCGGGACCGCCTCCCGGAGGAGCGCCGTGAGCGAAAGCACACCACCACGAATCTCGAATTGCCGCTCTATGACTGTGCTTTCGCGTCAGAGCGACGGCCGGTTCTCTCATCACGGCCTGCCGTCGCGTGCCGACGGAGGGAGGCGGGCCCGACGCCGGGGCGGATTGAAAGCCACAAGCAAACTGACCCACTACCCTCCGCCGTCAGGCGTTTGACTCCCGTCGGGGGGCGGATAAAATACCCGGTTCCATCATGAAAGAGACGAATACTCTCTCTCTCGACGCGGTCGTGGATGAGCCGCTGCCGTTCGCGTTCGAGCTCTATTTCTCGACGGCGGGGCTCGACCGGGAGCCCCTGCTCGAGATCTCGCCGGTGCGCCTGGAAGGAGACGTCTCGCGCATCGAGAAGGGCTTCTCCTTCGACGCCCGGATCGCCTATTCCGGCAGGCTCGAGTGCAGCCGCTGCCTGGTGTCCTACCCGTTCGAGACGCGGGAGGATTTTTCCCTCATCCTGACGAAGCGGCCCGCCGTCGCCGCCGTCGCGGAAGTCTCCCTGGAAGGCGAAGATTTCGATGCATATTTCTACGACGACCCGGTCCTCTCCGTCGCGCCGATCGCCGAGGAACGGATCCAGATGGACATCCCGATGAAGCCTCTCTGCAAGGAAGATTGCCGCGGCCTCTGCCCCCGGTGCGGCGAGGACTGGAATGTCGCCAGCTGCGGCTGCGCGATCGAATCGGCCGACCCGCGATGGGAAGCTCTTCGACAACTGAAGAAAGTGTAGGTCAACGATGCCCAACCCCAAACGGCGCCACAGCAAGGCCCGCCGCGACAAGCGGCGCGCGCACGACGCCCTGACGCCTCCGGCCCTCTCGGAGTGCCCCAACTGCAAGGAGCCGAAGCAGCCGCACCGCGTCTGCCCGCACTGCGGCTACTACAAGGGAAAGCAGACGATCAACGCTTGACGCTGTCGGTATGATCCAGCGCCAAGTGTGTCCCATGGGGAGGAGGCTCTAGCGTGCGCATCGCTGTGGATGCGATGGGCGGAGATCATGCCCCGCAGGTCAACGTGGACGGGGCCGTCGCCGCCTCGCGGGAGTTCGGCATCGCGACGCTCCTCGTGGGCCGGACGGCGGAGCTGACCCCTCTCCTCATGGACTCGGGCTATCGCGGGGGAGACATCGAGATCGTCGACGCGCCGGAAGTCGTGACGATGGACGACCATCCCGTCGCGGCGCTGCGCAAGAAGCGCAACTCCTCGATCCGGGTGGCCGCCCACTGCGTCCGCGACGGGCGGGCCGAGGGCCTCGTCTCGGCGGGCAACACGGGCGCCGCCATGGTCGCCGCCAAGATCGTCATCGGCACGATCGAAGGGGTGGACCGCCCGGCGCTCGCGACGGTCCTTCCGAACCTGACCGGCCACTGCCTCCTGCTCGACGTCGGCGCGAACCCCGAGGCCAAGACGCAGCACTTCAAGGAATTCGCCGTCATGGGCTCGATCTACGCGCAGCTCCTGTTCGGGAAGCGCGCGCCCTCGATCGGCTTGATGTCGATCGGCGAGGAGGACACGAAGGGGAGCGACCGCACGAAGGAGGCGTTCAAGACGCTGAAGGAGACGGGCCTGAACTTCATCGGCAACGTCGAGGGGCGGGACGTCTTCAACGGGCGCGTGGACGTCATCGTGACGGACGGTTTCACCGGCAACGTGATCCTCAAGGTGTCGGAGTCGCTCTCCGAGATGGTCGAGCAGCTCCTGCGGGAGGAGATCAAGCGGACGCTCAAGGCCTCCGTCGGGTTCCTGCTGTCGCGGTCGGCGTTTCGCCGGTTCAAGATGCGGCTCGATTACTCGGAGTACGGCGGCGCGCCGCTCCTCGGCGTCAAGGGGTGCGTCATCATCTGCCACGGCCGATCGAGCGCGAAGGCGGTGAAGAACGCCATCCGCCTCGCCGCCGAGTTCTCCCGCCAGGGCCTGGCGCAGAAGATCCAGTCCTCCATCGCCGATCTCCATGCGCGCGAAGCGCGGGCGGTCCAGGTCTGACATGAACCGGGCGAAGATCCTGGGCACCGGCGCGGCCGTGCCCAAGAAGCTCCTGACCAACGCCGACCTCGAGAAGATCGTCGAGACGAGCGACCAGTGGATCGTCGAGCGCACGGGGATCAAGGAGCGCCACATGATGTCGGAGGGGGAGAAGTTCTCCGACCTCTGCACGAAGGCGGCGGAGGGCGCCCTGAAACGCGCGCACATGAAGCCCGAGGACCTCGACATGATCCTCGTCGGCACGATCTCCGGCGACATGCCGTTTCCCGCCACGGCGTGCCTCGTCCAGAAGAATCTCGGCGCCACGAAGGCAGCGGCTTCCGACCTCGGCGCCGCCTGCGTCGGGTTCCTCTACGGGCTGCATTTCGCGGACGGGCTCATCCAGTCCAACAAGGCGGAGAACGTCCTCGTCATCGGCGGAGAGGTCCTGACACGCTACGTGGACTGGACCGACCGCTCGACCTGCGTCCTCTTCGGAGACGGCGCGGGCGCCGTCGTCCTCCAGGCGACGAAGGGGGACCACGGCATCCTCGGCACCCGGATGAAGTCCAACGGCAACTACGCCGGCTACATCGACATGCCGGGGGGCGGCTCGAACCATCCCGCCAACGATCCGAGGACGCTCGAGCAGAAGCTGCCGTACATCAGGATGAAGGGGAACGAGACGTTCAAGGTGGCGGTCAAGGCGATGGCCGACGTCACCGCGGAGCTGCTGGCGGAGCAGGGGTTCAAGAACGAGGAGATCCAGTTCTTCATCCCGCACCAGGCCAACGAGCGGATCATCGACGCCGTCGGCGCGCGCATGAAGTTCCCGGCCGACCGCGTCTACAAGAACGTGGAGCGCTACGGCAACACGTCCGCCGCCTCCATCCCGATCGCTCTGGACGAGCTCGTCGAAGCCGGAAGGATCAAGACCGGCGACCTGGTGCTGATGACCGCGTTCGGCGCCGGATTGGTCTGGGGCTCGGTCCTTGTGAGGTGGTGAGATGGGGCGTTTGACGTTCGATGTTCTATGTTCGACGTTCTACGTTGGGCTCTCGCCCGCCACTCATCCTAATCAACGTAGAACGTAGAACGTAGAACGTAGAACCCCTCACCATACCGATGCTCGCCCTCCTCTTCCCCGGGCAGGGGTCTCAGTTCGTCGGGATGGGGAAGGAGTTGTACGGCTCTCCTGCGGCTCAAGCTGTGTTCGACGAAGCCGATTCGACGCTCGGGTTCTCGCTCTCGCGCCTCTGTTTCGAGGGGCCGGAGGAGGAGCTGAAGCTCACGGCGAACACGCAGCCGGCAATTCTGACGCACTCGGTCGCGGCGCTGCGAGACCTCGAGGCGCGTTTTCCGGAGAAGCTGGGGGGTGCGGCGTTCGCGGCGGGGCACTCCCTGGGAGAGTATTCCGCCGGCGTCGCGGCAGGGGCCATGTCTTTCGCGGACGCGGTCGTGCTCGTGCGGCGCCGCGGTCAGTTCATGCAGGAGGCGGTCCCCGCGGGCGTCGGCGCGATGGCGGCAATCGTCGGGTTGCCGCCCGAGGAGGTCGAAGCGGCGTGCCGGGAGGCGGCGCAGGGAGAAGTCGTTTCGCCGGCCAACTTCAACTCTCCGGAGCAGACCGTCATCGCCGGCCATGCCGGAGCGGTCGCGCGCGCGTCGGCGGCCTGCACGGCTCGGGGCGCCAAGCGCGCCATCCCTCTCCCCGTGTCCGCTCCCTTCCATTGCGCGCTCATGGCGCCGGCGCGCGAGCGTCTCTCGCCGCACCTTGCCGCCGCGCGGTTCTCGAACCCTCGAATCCCCGTCGTGACCAATGTGGACGCGCTCGCAGAATCCGACGGCGGCCGCTTGCGCGACGCGTTGCTGCGCCAGGTGGACGCGCCCGTCCGCTGGGTCGACACGGTCCGGCTCCTCGCCCGGGAGGGAGTGGATCGGGCGCTCGAGATCGGGCCGGGAAGGTGCTGTCGGGTTTGGTCGCGCCGGATCGAGAGCGGAATCAAGGTTGAGAACTATGGCTAGGAGAGTCGACGTGCGACGTTCTACGTTCTACGTTGGGGCGCCGTTCGCGTTCTCATCGGAGAACATCGAACGGCGACCGTCGACGCTCGGCCTGGTTCTCCTGGCGTCCTTCGCCGCGGCTGCGCGACGGCGGGCCGGCCGCGGCGCTTCGCCGATCGACGCGGCGGTGGATGCGGCGTCGCGCCGCTGCGCGTGCCGGATCGGCGTCGCGGCGGCGCACCTGGAGAGCGGGAAGAGCTACGAGCGCTACGGCACGGAGGAGTTCGAGTCCGCGTCGGTCATCAAGATCGCGATCCTGACCGAAGCGATGGCCCGCGTGCGGGCGGGGACGCTTTCCCTGTCGGACCGTTGGACCCTCTCCGAGGAGAAGAAAGCGGACGGCTCCGGAACGCTCCTGATCCTCGACCCCGGGTTGAACCCGACGTGGAACGACCTGATCACGCTCATGATCGGCCCGTCGGACAACACGGCCACGAACGCCTGGATCGAGCGGCTCGGGATCGACGCGATCAACGAGCGGATGGCCGGGATGGGACTTCCGCACCTCCGCCTCCTCGCGACGATCCCTGCGCTGGCGCATGCGCCACGACGACCCTTCTCCGTGGCGGGGACTTCGCCTGGGCGTGGTGACGCCGCGCGAGCTCGCGGATTGGATGGCGCGCGTCGCGCGTGGGGAAGTCCTCGACGCCGAGTCCTCGCGGAAGATCTTCGAGTACCTCGACAAGGACCCGACGCGGCAGCGGATCGCGCGGCGCTTCCCCTCCGAGATGCTCTGGGCCGGTAAGTCCGGGACGATGCGTGGCGTGCGAAACGACTCCGGCATCCTCCGCACGAAGAAGGGGCGGTTCGTCCTCGTCGTCCTGACCGACGGCAGCAAGGCCGAAGCGGTCAACTCGGCGGAGCACCCCTCTGTGCTGGCGATCGCCGACGTCGCGAAGGCCATCGTGGACACCTGGAGCCGGGAGCTGCCGGACGTCGTCGATAAGCCGAAGTGACAGGGAATGCGATGTCGCGTTCCCTGTCATCCTGAGCGAAGCGAAGGATCTGCTCCGGCCTCTCCGACCAGGACAGATTCTTCGTCGCTGCGCTCCTCAGAATGACAGGGCGCGGAAAGGTAGACTCTGGTTGATATGAAACGGTTCGAGGGGAGAGTGGCGCTGGTTACGGGCGCCTCTCGCGGGATCGGCGAGGCGATCGCGCGGCGGCTCGCGGCGGAAGGGGCGACGGTCGTCGCGGCGGCGCGAACGGCGGACGCGCTGGAGCGCGCGGTCGCGCAGATCACGGCGGCCGGCGGCAAGGCGCACGCGCTGGTCCTCGACCTGGGCGACCCGGCTTCCATCGAGAACGGGGTGAAACACGTCCTCGAGTCGCACCTCCAGATCGACGTCCTCGTCAACAACGCCGGTGTCACGGACGACAACCTCCTTCTCAGGATGTCGAAGGAGGCCTGGGACCGCGTCGTCTCGACGAACCTGACGGGGGTCTTCCTCCTGACGCAGGCGGTCGTCAAGGGGATGCTCAAGAAACGCTACGGCCGGATCGTCAACATCACGTCGGTCGTGGGCCTGATGGGCAACGCGGGCCAGGTCAACTACTCCGCGACCAAGGCGGGGCTCATCGGCCTGACGAAGTCCGTCGCGCGAGAGCTCGCCTCCCGCAACATCACGTGCAACGCCGTCGCGCCCGGATTCATCGCCACCGCCATGACGGAGAAGATGACCGACGCCGCGAAGGAGTCTCTTTCCGGCCAGATCCCGCTCGGCCGGCTCGGCGCTCCCGACGACGTCGCCGCCGCCGTGGCGTACCTCGCCTCGGAGGACGCCGCCTATGTGACCGGCACGGTGCTCAACGTTTCGGGGGGCCTCTACATGTGAAACTCGGGAGGCGGGAGGCGGGAGGCGGGAGGCGAGAAGACGGCGCCTCGTAGTTTCGTCGTTCGCCTACCGCCTACCGCCTACCGCCTACCGCCTGCCGCCTTCCGGCTCTTGCCCTTGTCGGTCTTCTGGGCAAGAATACGGCGGCTTTCTGAGCGTGAAGAAAGGGGAACCGAATGAGCGTGGAAGACAAGGTCAAGAGCATCATCGTCGAGCAGCTCGGGGTGGATGCCAACGAGGTGACTCCGGAAGCCTCTTTCGTGGACGACCTCGGCGCGGACTCTCTTGACACCGTGGAGCTCGTCATGGCGTTCGAGGAAGCGTTCAACATCGAGATCCCGGACGAGGCCGCCGAGAAGATCCAGAAGGTCAAGGACGCCGTCGCTTATATCGAGAAGAACTCCTCGCAGAACTGATCTCGTGTCCCGTTAGAAAAACCATGCCCCGTTTCTCCTCTCCCCGCCGGGTGGCCGTGACGGGACTGGGCCTCGTCTCGCCGATCGGGGTCGGCAACGCCGCCAACTGGGAGGCGTTGCTCGCCGGCCGGAGCGGTATCGGCCCGATCACCCGCTTCGACGCGTCCCGCGTTCACCTGCCGCATCGCGGCGGAGGTGAAGGGGTTCGATCCTTCTCTCTTCATCGAGAAGAAGGAGATCAAGAAGATGGACACCTTCATCCATTACGCGATGGCGGCCGCGCACTTCGCGATGGAGGACTCGGGGATTCCCGTCACCGACGAGAACCGCGAGCGGATCGCCGTCGTGGTCGGGTCCGGCATCGGCGGGCTTCCGCTGATCGAGAAGACACAGCGCGAATTCGTCGAGAGCGGCAACAACCCGCGGGTCATCTCCCCGTTTTTCATCACGGGCCTCATCGTCAACGAGGCGGCGGGGAACATCTCGATCAAGTACGGGCTGAAGGGCCCGAACCTCGCCACCGTGACGGCGTGCACGACCGGGGCACACGCGGTCGGCGAGGCCTACCGGAAGATCCAGTACGGCGAGGCAGACGCCGCCATCGCCGGCGGAGCCGAATCGGTCATGACGCCCCTGGCCATCGGCGGTTTCGCCGTCATGCGGGCCCTCTCCACCCGGAACGACGACCCGCTCCACGCGTCCCGTCCCTGGGATCGCGGACGCGACGGCTTCGTCATCGGGGAAGGGGCGGGCCTCGTCATCCTGGAGGAGATGGAAGCGGCGAAGAAACGGGGCGCCCACATCTACTGCGAGCTCGTCGGCTACGGAATGTCCGGCGACGCGTTCCACATCGCGGCCCCCTCGGAAGACGGCGACGGCCCGGCGCGCGTCATGCGCAACGCCCTGCTGGATGCGGAGATCAATCCCGAGGACGTGGACTACATCAACGCCCACGGCACCTCGACGCCCGCCGGCGACAAGGTCGAGACGATCGCGATCAAGATGGTCTTCGGCGCCCACGCCCGGAAAGTCGCGATCTCCTCCACCAAGTCCATGACCGGTCACCTGCTGGGCGCCGCCGGCGGCCTCGAGACGGGGATCTGCGCGCTCGCCGTCCGCGACCAGGTGATGCCGCCGACGACGAACTACGAGACCCCGGACCCGGAATGCGACCTCGACTACGTCCCCAACACCGCCCGGCAAGCCCCGATCCGCTACGCCCTCTCCAACTCGTTCGGCTTCGGCGGCACGAACGGCTGCCTCGTCTTCAAGAAATTGTAGTTGTCAGTTGTCAGTTCTCGGTTATCAGTTTACAAACTGGGGAATTTGCCGGTTGCCCGCCGTCCGCTTTCAGTGTAGGAAGGGAATTGAACTGAAAACTGAAGACTGAAAACTGAAAACTCATTCATGAACTCCTTCGTCGCCATTGCCTACGTGCCGGATACCGAGACGCGGATCAAGATCGGTCCGGACGGCAAGTCCATCGACGAGTCCGAGATCAAGTGGATCGTCTCGCCGTACGACGAGTACGCGTTGGAGGAGGCGCTCCGGATCAAGGAGAAGAAGGGCGCCGGGACCGTCCGGGTCGCCGCGGTCGGGCCCGAGCGGGCGAAGACGGGGCTGCGCGAGTGCCTGGCGCGCGGCGCTGACGACGCGGTCTGGATCGACTCGGGCGACTCCCGGTATCTCGACGCGCTCGCGACGGCGAAGGCGCTGGCGGCCGCGGCGAAGGAGGGGTCCTACGACTTCCTCTGGTTCGGCCAGAAGGGGGTCGGCTACGACGAATCCCTGGTCGGCCCGATGGTCGCCGAGCTTCTCGACCTGCCGCACGTGGGAAACGTCATCCAGCTCGAGGTCGGGGACGGGAAGATCACGGCGCACCGCGAGATCGAAGGCGCCCACGAAGTCGTCGAGTCCACGCTCCCGGTCGTCCTGACCGCCCAGAAGGGGCTGAACGAGCCGCGCTACGCCTCTCTCAAGGGGATCATGGGCGCGAAGAAGAAGACGATCGCCGAGAAGAAGCTCGCGGACATGGGAATCGCCGAGGCGGACACAGCCGGGGCCAGGGTCCGCTGGAGGAAACTGGAATTGCCTCCTCCCCGCCAGGCCTGCAAGTTGATCCCCGCCGACGATCCCGCCGCCGCCGCGAAGGAGC
This sequence comes from uncultured Acidobacteriota bacterium, assembly GCA_963815865.1. Lineage (GTDB taxonomy): Bacteria > Acidobacteriota > Thermoanaerobaculia > UBA5066 > Gp7-AA6 > JAWOLE01. The sequence goes on along the minus strand of CAWFIK010000002.1, from coordinate 6,339 downwards.
TGGTCCGGCTCCTCCGCGAAGAAGCAAAAGTCATATGAGTTGTCAGTTGTCGGTTATCAGTTGTCACTTGGAAAACCGGAACCTAAAACCGAGAACTGAAAACTGAGAACTGAAAACTACGAATGAAATTCCTCGTCTTCATCGAGCAGCGCGAGGGGAAGATCCGAAAGGCCTCCCTCGAAGCGCTCTCCCTCGCGAGCAAGCTCGGCGCAGCGCCGGCGGCGGCCGTGCTGCCGGGCAAGGGGATCGGCGGCCTCGCGGCGGGACTCGGCAAGTTCGGCGCCGGCGTCGTGTATGTCGCGGATCAGGAGGAGCTCGGGCTCTACAGCGCCAAGGGGTACGTCGGGGCGCTCGACGCCGCCGCGAAGAAGGAAAGCCCGGACGCCGTTCTCGTCGCCGCAACGGCGATGGGTAAAGACATGGCCCCGCGCTTCGCGGCGCGCAACGGCGTCTCGGTCCTGGCCGACGTCATGGACCTGCGCGTCGAAGAGGGAAGGCTCGTCGGCTCGCGTCCGGTCTATTCCGGCAAGGCGCGGGTCGAAGTGGACTGCGGCAGCGCGGCGCTCCAGGTCGCGACGACGCGCCCCAACGTCTTCGCCGCGGAGGCGCGGGAGGCGCCGGAGCCGCGCGTCGAGGCGCTCGATCTCGGCGCGATCGCCCCGCGCGCGAAGGTCGTGAAGGTCGAGACCTCGGCCTCCAAGGAGCTGGACGTCTCGGAAGCGGACATCATCGTGTCGGGTGGGCGCGGCATCAAGGGCCCGGAGGGCTGGCCGCTGATCCGCGACCTCCAGGAGTCCCTCGGCGCAGCGCTCGGCGCGTCGCGCGCGGTCGTGGACGCGGGGTGGATCGACCACCAGTACCAGGTGGGCCAGACCGGCAAGGTCGTGTCCCCGACGCTCTACGTCGCCTGCGGCATCTCCGGCGCGATCCAGCACCTTGCCGGCATGGGCACCTCCAAGGTCATCGTCGCCTTGAACAAGGACCCCGAAGCCCCGATCTTCAAGGTCGCGACCTACGGGATCGTGGGAGACATCTTCCAGATCGTGCCGGAAGTGGCCAAGGCGGTTCGCGAAGCCAAAGCGGAATAGCGTCGGCTTCACAGTCCCTGTCATTCTGAGGAGCGCAGCGACGAAGAATCTGCTCCCGTCCTATCTCTGACGGCGGAGCAGATCCTTCGCTTCGCTCAGGATGACAAGGAAGGACTGCCTGGGATGACAAGGGAGGACCGCTCAGGATGACAAGGTCGGGGTCGTCGGCTAGAGTTCGAGTGTGACCCTTCCCACCGACATCGTGATTCTCGGCCTGAGCGGCCGGGTGATTTTCGCCCTCCTCGTCCTCCTCGCGGTGCTCGTCTTCGCGTACTCGGCGAGCCGCCGGATCCGGCTCCTGCTCGCGCTCGCGCCGGAGCCGCGCTTCGACCGGATCGGCCTGCGGATCAGGAAGACGCTGGAGTTCGCGTTCCTGCAGAAGCGGATGTTCAAGGACCTCTACGCCGGCACGTTCCACATCCTCCTCTTCACGGGGTTCCTCGTCCTGACCGTCCGCACGATCGCGCTCGTCGTGGAAGGGCTGGTGCCGGGATTCGTGCTGCTGCACGGCAGAGCGGGTGACATCTACACGCTCGCGAAGGACCTCTTTGAAGTCCTGGTCCTCGTCGGCGTGACGATGGCGGTCGTGCGCCGCGCGTTCACGCGCCCCAGGCGCCTCGACCTGACGCTCGACGCCTGGCTGATCCTCTTTCTCATCGCGCTCCTGGTTGCCGCGGACCTCGTCTCGGAAGGAGCGAAGGTCGCTCTCGCGCCGCAGCTCGCGACCGTCTGGGCGCCCGCCGTGGCAGCGGTTGCGGGGCTCTTCGCCGGGACCGCTCCGGCCACGCTCCAGGCTCTCTACGCCGGCGGCTGGTGGGTCCACCTCGTGGACATCTTCTTCTTCGGAAACTACCTGCCGTACTCCAAGCACTTCCACATCCTGACGGCGATCCCCAACGTCTTCCTGATGAAGCTCGAGCCGATGGGGCGCCTCGGGACGCCGGATCTCGAGAACTCCGAGCACTTCGGCGTTTCGCGCATCGAGCACCTCGCCTGGAAGTCCGGGCTCGATGGGTACACGTGCACGGAATGCGGGCGCTGCCGCGTCGTCTGCCCGACGGCGCTGACGGACAAGCCGCTCGACCCGAAAATCTTCATCGGAACGCTGCGCGACGCCGTGTACGAGGCGACGCCTCAGATCCTCGCGGCGGCGACCGGCCGCGGCAACGGCGCCGCCTCCGGCCAGACGCGCAGGGAGCTCATCGGCGGCTGGATCCCCGAGGACACGATCTGGGCCTGCACGACCTGCGGCTACTGCACGAGCGCCTGCCCGGTCTTCATCATCCCGACGGTGGACAAGATCATCGAGATGCGCCGCCACCTGGTCCTCGAGAAGACGGAATTTCCCAGGGAGATGCAGACCGCCTTCCGCGGCATGGAGACCCCCTCTACTTGATGTTCCTGTTCCGGTCCGCCGCTGCCTACTGGTGGCTCACCGACCCGGTGAGCCTCGCCGCACAGACGGTCCTGGCCGTCGCCGTCATCGAGATGTTCTTCTACGAGCTCGTCGGCTCGCCACTTGTCTACATATTCGTCGCACTCGGCGTGCTTTGGCGAATGCAGATGAGACATCAGACAAGACACCGGCCGGCACCGCCCGGAAGGGTGCCGCGAAGCCCCCTGCTCATCAACGGGTCGGCGCCGGCGGTGGGCATATGACCGCCGACGGTGGCGGCGCGAGCGTCTCCGTGGTGATCGCGACGCACAACCGCCCGCAGCTGCTGGCAAAGGCGGTAGCCGCCGCGGTGGAACAGGTGTACGACGGGCCGGTCGAAGTGATCGCCGTCTTCGACCAGACCACCCCGCAAATGAATCTGCAGCGCGCCGACGGCCACCGGTCGGTTCGAGTACTTCGCAACGACCGTTCGCCCGGGCTGGCGGGCGCCCGCAACTGCGGGGCCCTCGCCGCCAGCGGACAGTTTCTGGCGTTCTGCGACGACGACGATGTCTGGCTGCCGCGCAAGCTGACCAAGCAGCTGACCCGTCTCGCCGAGACGGATGCCGACACCGTTGTCAGCGGCATCTACGTGGACTATCGGGGGAAGGGTCGGCTGAAGCCGAGGGTCCCGCACGAATACGACCTCACCGTCGAGGCACTGCTACGGGAGCGCGCATTTGCGGCTCACCCCTCCACGGTCGTGGTGCGCCGCAGGGTTTTCCTCGACGACATTGGACTGGTCGACGAAAAGATCCCAGGCAGCTACGGCGAGGATTACGACTGGCTGCTTCGCGCGGCGAGCCACAGTCCCGTCGCAGCGGTCTCCGAACCGCTGGTACGTGTGCTGTGGGGGAGAACGTCCTTGTTCAGCCGCGGGTACGAAACAATCATCGAAGCGCTGGACTACCTGATCGACAAACATCCAGGCTTCGCGGCCGACCCGGTCGGTTTGGCACGGATCTACGGGCAGAAGGCCTTCGCCTATGCGGCCCTCGGTCGGGGTCGCGAGGCTTGGCGCTGGGCCGCCAAGACGCTGCGCCTGAACGCCCGCGAGTGGCGGGCCTACCTCGCGTTCTTGATCGGGTCCCGAATACTCCCGGCCGACATTGTCATGCGTGCGGCCAACGCCGCCGGCCGGGGGATCGACAGGAGCGATTTGTCCAAGATCGAAACGTTGATGGGAGGTCGGTCGGGCAGGTCGCCCGGTGGCCTGGAAGAGCCGGCATTCGTGTACGCGACGTGGTTCCCTTCGGCCCGTCGCAGGTACTTGTGCCGCCGATTTCGGCCGGGGCGGGCGTGTCCTTCGGGCGGCTTCATCGCTTACTGAGGTGGGGGCCGGCGGGGATGTGCCCGCCGTTCGGGGGGAGACCCAGTTGAACAACGGCCACGAGTCGCCGATGCCTGTCCGGGCGGCGGTGCGTCAACCAGGGCACCTGCACGCCTTCGACAACGCATCGGGCCGCTCTCCGGCACTGCCCGGGCGCCAGGAGAGCTGCCTTTCCGCGCAGGCGGACGCGGTGCGCACGCCTCGGTCGAATCGTCCCTCACGTTCCGACAACCCGCTGCTCTTGGTACTGCTCGACGTCCTGGCCCTGGCCCTGGCCGCGCTCGCGGCCGACGCGGGCTATCCGGGTTCGGGCCTGGACCCGGACACACTGCTGCTCCTGAGCATTCCCGGGTTTCTGCTGGCGCTGTTCCTGAACGGTTCGTATCAGAAGCGGGGCGTGCGGATCGGGGTGGCGGAGCCGGCCAGGATGATGCTTCGTGCCCTTTCGTCGGGCATTCTACTGACATTGTTTCTGGCTGTTGTGTTCGCGTCCCCGGAGCATCACGCGCAAGTCGCAGAGGTCTGCCTGGTAGGGGGGTTCGCGGTCGCTCTGATTCCCGCAGCCCGCCGCCTACCGAGGTTGCTGCCCGGCCGGCGGCAGCCGACCCGGGTCGTAATCGTGGGCTCCGGAAAGGTGGCCGAAAGCGTCCGGGGACGGTTGTGCCGTTACGGTGACGTCGAGGTCGTCGGAATGGTGGATAATGCTTCCACTGCGAAACAACAGGTCCTCGGATGCCTTGACGACCTGCCCAGGATCGTCCGGGAGCGTCGCATCGACCATGTGGTCGTCGCGTTCTCCCGCACTCCCTCGGAACAGACCTTGACGGTCCTGCGCATCCTGGGCTCGTCAGTGGCGGTCTCTGTCGTCCCCCGGATGTACGAGCTGTTGTTGTGGCGTTGCACCGTCAGCGAGCTCCATGGGCTGCCGCTGTTGAACGTAGCGGCGCCGCAGCAGTCCCGAGCCGCCCGCGTCGCCAAGCGCCTGTTCGACCTGTCGGCAAGTGTTTTGATGGTCGTCTTGTTGTTGCCGCTCTACGTCGCGATCTCGGCGGCAATCAAGGTCAGTTCACCGGGCCCGGCGCTCATCCGCCAGGCCCGGACCGGGCGGCACCGGCAGCCCTTCACGATCTACAAATTCCGCACCATGTTCGTGGACGCGGACGGGCGCCGCGCCGGGCTCGCCGCCAGCAACGAGACAGACGGCCCGCTGTTCAAGATGCGTGCGGATCCGCGCGTCACACCGATCGGCCGGATGCTCCGCAGGACCAGCCTCGACGAGCTCCCCCAACTGTTCAACGTGGTAGGGGGGACATGAGCCTGGTCGGTCCACGGCCTTTCCTGATTTCCGAGTCCGAGCAGATCGGCGGGTTTGCCGCCCGGCGGTTCGACGTGCCTCCGGGAATCACCGGGCTCTGGCAAGTGAGCGGGCGAAGCGAGCTCACCTACGACGACCTTCGTTTTCTGGACACCCTTTACGTGTCGTCCTGGTCTTTCTGGTGGGACCTGCGCATTCTTGCGCAAACACCGAGGAGTGTTTTCACCCGCCGCGGGGCATTCTGATTCTGGCCGCTGGAAACTGCTCGGCTGCTCGATGTCTCCGCCGCCGGCGGCGGCGCAGCTCAGCCGAGCACAGCCGGGACGGCCCGGGGCGGGCTCTGTGCCGCCGCACCCAGAAACGTCAGGTCGAAGCGCTGTTCGATCGACCTGAGCAGCGCGTACTGGTCGTACTCGGTGCTGTCCGTGCGCGGCCACAGCCCCGGCCCGACCACGAACGTCGGGATGTGGCCGCCACGCGAACGGTCGCCGCAGCAGGACGTGCTGGGTGCGCTCCCGCCGCCGCCCTCGTCCCAGGTGAAGATCAACCGACTTCCGTGGCTCCACCCCGGCGACGACTGCAGCATCCCGGAGATCTCTGGCCGTGCTGTCAGCGGCTCTGCAGGACAGCCTGAGGGTTCTGGCCCTCTCCGACGCCGTGCATGTCGTTGTCCAGGTCCCAGATCACCATGGCGAAGCTCGGCAACCGGCCGGCCGCGGCGTCTGCTTCCGTGGCTCATCGGTACCACGTTGCCGCACACCGCCGGTTCGTCGGTGACCCGGGTGTAGTACAAGGCCGGCACGTGCTTGCGCGCGTAGGCGCCCACGCCCGGATCGAGGAAACACATCCCCGGGTAGCCCTGCACGTAAAGCTTCCACGAGAATCCCGGCGGCCTGCAGCTGCGAGAACAGATTGTCGGCCCCGGAGCTGCACTTGCCGCAGTCGGTGGTGATCCCCTGGGTACTGCCGCTGGTAAGGGCCAGATAAGTTCGGCAGCGAAGGATGCGTAGTCGCGTACATGTTCGTCAGGGACACACCCTGGGCCGCGATCCGGTTCAAGGCCAGTAGTCCGGAGAACCGACGGAATCTGGCCGTAGGAGTGGTTCTCCTCCACGACGACCACGAGGTGACCACCTGCGGACCCGTGCGATGGTGGGCGTGACGCCGCCCG
>CAWFIK010000001.1:0-654662 GCA_963815865.1 uncultured Acidobacteriota bacterium | reverse complement strand
GCCGTCGCCCGCCGCGAGCAGCTGCGGCGCCAGTGTGGAGCCGATGTAGCCGGCCCCTCCGGTGATCAAAACGTTCATCGGGTCCCTGGCGTCCTCGACGTCGCGCTGCGCCTGCGCGTAGTCGGCAGGTTGCCCGACGTCGAGCCAGTACTCCATGATCGGGAAGCTCGCGACACAACGCGAGTCCGCCACCAGGCGGTTGATCAGCTCGCTCATGTCGAACCGCTCGCCCCTCGGAATGTAGCGCTGGACAACCGGCTCGAGGAGGTAGATCCCGGCGTTGACGAAGAAGTTGACCGACGGCTTCTCCCGGATCGCCTGCAACCACGCCCCGTCGCACTCGACGACGCCATACGGTACGTGAACGTCATACTTGCGCACGCAAACCGTCGCGTCCGCCGAATGACGGCGGTGAAACGCCACCAGTTCGCCGAAATTGATTCCCGTCAGGATGTCTCCGTTGATCACAAGCAGCGGACCGTTCGTGTCCTCCACGAACTTGAGGCCGCCGCAGGTCCCGAGGGGGCGCCTCTCGGAGACGTAGCGAATCTCCACGCCATGCGCGCGCCCGTCTCCAAAGTAGCTCATGATGCTATCGGCGAGGTGATGCGTCGTCACGTTGATTTGGCGGATGCCCGCCTCGCGCAGGCGGCCGATCGTGCGCTCGAGCAACGGCTGGTCCCCCACCGGGAGCATGGGCTTGGGGACCTGGTCGGTCAGCGGGCGCAAACGCGTGCCGAAGCCTCCCGCCATGATGACGGCCGCGACGGGTCCGTGTCGTCGCGAACGAGATCCCGCCGGAGCAAGAGGCCCGCCAACCGCCCTCCGGAGTCGACGACCGGAAGATGATTAACGTTACGCTCATTCATCATCCGGAGGGCCTCCACGGCTGCCGTCCCTTCGTTGGCGCAAACCGGGTCGGCCGTCGCGATCGAGCTGCATGGCTGGTCGAAGGGGACTCCCCGAAGCAGGGCGCGGCGCACGTCACCGTCGACCAAGAGCCCACACAGGCGCCGGTCACCGGTGACCAGCAGAAGCGCCCCAGTCCCCGCCTGCTCCAGGCGTTCCACGGCCTTCGTGATCGTGGCGCCGGGATCGATCAGCGAGCTCGCGAGGCGCGTGCTGTATTCATCCTTACTCATAATGTCCTTCAGGTCTCGAGGCCGCTCGCGCCCCTCAAGGGCTCAACCGAGATCGCGCCACTCGAGCTCCTCCTCAGCCGCAACGTCGCGGGCGAGTACACGGCCGACGGCAAACGCGACCTCGTCGGGCGCGATTCCCGTACCCGGCCGCTTGAACTCGAGGTCACCCGCGGCCAGCCGGGTCCCTTGCTTCAAAGAATGGCGCGCCACGGCGCGGCGCCGAAAGACCTTGCGATTCGCCAGCTCGGCCGGCCCGAGCATCCGCTCGCCGCTGCCAAGCGCCTCGTAGACTGCGCGGGCCCCACGCACGATGGCGGACAACTCCGTCGGATCGGTGGAGATGGCGTGATCCCAACCCTCCAGAGCCTTATCGACCGTGAAGTGCTTCTCGAGGATGCAGGCACCGAGAGCCACGGCAGCCAGAGGGACTGCGACACCGGCTGTGTGGTCGCTGAAACCGACCGGCACGCCGAACACGCGCGCGAGCATCGGAATGTTCTGGAGGTTCACTTCCTCCGGTGGGCAGGGATAGATCGACACACAATGGAGCAGCGCGACCGGTCCGGCTCCGCCGCGGCGGAGCCTCTCGAGGGCACGCTCGATCTCTCCCAGAGTCGCCATGCCTGTCGACAGGACGACGGGCTTGTGAGTCGCCGCGACAACGTCGAGCAGCGGGAGGTGGTTGACGTCCATGGAGGCCACCTTGTAAACAGGCACCTCCAGACCCGCGAGCAACTCCACCTCTCGAGCCGAGAAGCAGCTCGAAAAGAACGTGATACCTCTCTGCCGACAATACGCGGCGACCTCGCGGTGCTGCTCCGGAGTCAGCTGATAGCGCTCAATTTCCTTCTCCAGGCCCAGCGCCCCCGGGTCGAACTTCGCGTAGCGTGTGTTCCGCTCGTACTCCGCCCGCGAGACGAGCGAGTCCTTCGACCACGACTGGAACTTCACCGCGTCCGCTCCCGCTTCCTGCGCAGCGTCGATCAGGCGGCGGCAGAGCATCATGTCCCCATTGTGGTTCGCGCCGATCTCCGCGATCACCCACGGCGGCTCGCCTGGCCCGACAACCCGTCCCGCGATCATCAACTTCTCGTTTGCTGCCACTCGAATTGGTTTCCCTTCGCTACGCGATCTCGGTCCGGAGCGCTTCGCTTTCGATCACCCGGCGGATGCGCTCGATTCCGAGACCGTCGACTGAGCTGCGGCCTCGCCGACCCAACGTTTCCCGCTTTCTTCGCGTCAGCGATTTCAGGGCCTGGACAACCGTCGCAGCATCCAACTCCGAGTCTCTGCCGAGACACACGAGCAGTCCTTGCCTTTCCAATCGTTTCGCGTAGGCGAGCTGGAAGTCTTTGACGGCGACCACGAGAAAAGGAGTCCCCAGGCACAACGCCTCGAAGGTGATGTTTCCGTACGTTCCGAACGCGACATCCGCCCTCCGCATCAGGGGGGCCACCGAGCGCACGTTGGAATGGATGCGCAGGCCATACGGTGCCTTTCGCCGGCCGAGCGACGCTTCGAACCGCCGATGAAACGGCGACAACAACACGTCCACTCTTCCCGAGAAGCCCCACAGGGTGAGGGCGTCCAGGACGCTCTCCAAGCCATGCATGTCTCTCGAAGCGCCGAAGCCCACGAAGATGCGGCCAATGTCGTTCCGCACTTCGGCTCGGCGGGCCCGGCTGCTTTGGAACTCCGTGGATACCGGCGAATAGTCGAGGCCGGCGAAAACTCGCAACGGGCTTCGCGCCGCCCGGCCGCCCTGCAACACGTGCCCGATCACGGCGTCGGCCGGAAGATCATCCGGAACCGTCATGGCGCTGGACAAGACGACGACCCTCTGGAATTGCTTCCGGATCCGCCCGAGGCGCCGCAGGTCGTAGTAATCCATGTCCTCCTTGTCGAACATGATGTCAACAACAGCCAGGCCTCCCGAGTACCGAGCCGGTGGCTCCTCGACGGAGAACCCGTATTGCGAAATGCGCCTCCTTGCCTCGGCCGAGAATCTGCCCCCGAACCGGATCGCGCGGGATCTCCGCAGGCTGAATGCCAGCTTGAGGCAACGACTGAGATGGCCAAAGCCCACCGATGTATTCGCATCGCACAAAAAGGTAACGGGCAAGCGCCTCATCGCCCTTCTTTGGATATTCTGAGGATATAGCGCTGGCCCCTGTAAGTGAACCATGCCGGGTAGCGGTCATTGTCGACAATCCGTAGATGATCGAACTGCGCTGCCAGCGTCTTGTCGGGATCGAGCTCTTCATCCTTGCGACTCCGCTTCGGATAGAAACTCGGCTGCCCTTCCTGGGGGACCGGCGACACGGTGTGATGACTCTGCAAGAACCGCGTTATCAAGACCTCGATTCTTTCCCACGTCTTCGTGTGGATCTCGTCGAGAAGCTCCGTTCCATCCAGCTCGATCATGTCTCGGAAGTAAATGGGGCCCGAGTCCAACTCCTCTTCTGCCTCGAACAAGACGATGGGGATCCGACTCCGCCCTTCCAGGACCTGCCAGGGGATTGGAGAAGAGCCCCGGCCTCGAGGAAGATCGCTCCCGTGGACCACCAGGTTCAGCCGATTGCGCCGTAGGATCTCGCCAGGCACGATCCTCGAGCAGCCCAGGAAGAAGGCCGCGTCCCCTTCCGGCACGTCCGGCGTATGCTCGACGTAGGTTGCGCGGTAAGACCTCGACAGCTCTTCGACGAACCGTCTCGCCAGCGGCTGGACCCAGCCCTCCGGGTTGTTCACGAGAATCGTCAGCTTCGAGATCGACAGGGGATCTTCCATGACCTAAGCGGCAAGCGCCCGCTCGAGGGTGCCCGCGACGAACGCGATCTGGTCCGCAGACAAGCCCTCGTAGAGCGGAAGTGTGATCTCGTGATCCGCCACGAACTCCGTGCGGGGCAGCGCCCTGGAGTAGGGCGCGTAATACGAGAACCGATGCACCGCAGGATAGTGGACGCTTGTCTCGATCCCCGCTTCGGCCAGCCGGCTTCTCACACCGTCGCGGAACGCGGGGCCTCCGTGCTTCAGGACGACCGGGAAGATATAGTGGGAGGCCGCGAACGCGTAGTCCCTGTAAGGTATGTAAATCGCCGAGACATTCCGAAGCGCCTCGAGATAAGCGAGACGCCTGTCCAGCCGCTTTTGAATCCCGGGCTTGAGCTTTTCCAGTTGGGCCAGGGCCAACGAGCCCCGGACATCGTCCAACCTGTAGTTGTAACCGAGTCCCACCACGTCGTACCTCGTGGCGTGACCCTGCGCGCGGTCGTAGGAAAGGGTCGTCATTCCGTGAGACCGAAGCAGCCTCGCCTGTCGGGCGTATTTCTCGTTCGACGTGACCAGCATGCCGCCTTCAGCGCATGTCATGTTCTTGTTGGAAAAGAAGCTGAACACACCGATATCGCCGAAGGTGCCAAGCATCTTCCCCGCATATTCCGAGCAGGGGGCGTGGGCCGCATCTTCGACGACGAACAGCCCGTGACGCCGAGCGAGGGCCATCAGCCGTTCCATATCGCACCCGAATCCCCCGAAATGCATCGGGACAATGGCCTTCGAGCGCGGGGTAATGCGGCTCTCCAGGTCGTCCGGGTCGATCGAAAGGTCCTCGGGACCTCGGATGTCCACGAAGACCGGCGTCGCCCCCACGTAGCGGACGGCGTTCACGGTGGCCACGAAAGTCAGGGACGGGACGAGGACTTCGTCGCCCTCGTGAACACCGAGCACTTCGAGCGCCAGATGAAGCGCCGCGGTGCAGTTCGTCACGGCGACAGCATTCGGAACCCGAAGGAGCTCCTGAAATGCGGTCTCGAGGTGTTTGACGTTCGGTCCCGTAGATATCCACTTGGACCTTAGAGTCGTGAGGACGGCCTCTTCTTCCTTCTGGTCGAAATTCAATTCAAACAACGGAACTTTAAAGGCCACAGAACCGTCGCTCACTGGGAAGAGTGGTAGCGATCATTCTCACTAAACAACACGTCGCTGATACTTGTCTTTCTGGACACTTCTTCATCGCAGGTGGGGATTGCAGACGTTGCTCCATCGCTCCAACCCTACAAGCCACTCTGTGGATCGCTCAGCTACCCGTTCCGCCTGCTGCGGATCGTTCCTGGTCTGGGCCCGCCCCGATTCCCACCGCCACGCTGGTCCCCTCACGCACCGCCCCCGAGGACTGGCCGCCGCCTCGCCGCGCGAAGTCCAGGATAGCACTCCCAAGACGCCTACCACACTGTCCGTCCACATAGCCGCAGACAAACTCTACGATCCACCGGCGCTTCTCGCGGTGCATCTCCGGATGGGCCAGATAGGTCTTCACGGCATGGACCAGCTCGTCAGGAGTCCGCACCAGCCAGACGCCGCCCGATTCGGCGACCGGCTTGAAGTGGGTCCAGAGATGATTCACGTCATGTACGAGCTGCTGGTTTGGCCGCCCGGGCTCGGGGTCGTAGTCTAGGTTGACGATCGGGCGGTCGAACATGGCGGCATCGACCGTAACCGTGGAGGACAGATTGATCACGACGTCCGCGTGGCGGAACGTGTTCACCCATTCGACGATCTGTTCCTCGTCCTGTGAGCGCCGGCCCTGTGCCGTCTGCTGCAGGACGACCTGCGGGCCGAAGCCGGTGAACAACCCGACCATGTCGCCCTTGTCGTGGGCCGGGTGGGGCCGCACGAGGAGCTGGACGTCGCCGAGTTCGCCAGAACTGACCCGTCTTGCCATCTCCACTGCCCCATATCGTTCCTTCAAGAAATTGGGGGAGGCAACGGCATACAGCACAATCGGGCGGTCCGGCCGGAAGCCATAAGCCGCGCAGAACTGCTCCCGGGAGCGGTAGACGCGCTTCTGAAAGAAGACGTCAAACTGCGGTGTTCCAATCGTGTAGACGGGAACGCTCCGGCTCTCGGGATAGTAGTGTTGCAGCTGGCGCCGCGCCTCAGCTGACCAGACCAGATAGCCGTCGTAACGGAGAACCATCCGGGACTTGGTCGAGAGGTTGTCCCAGGAGGGAATCATCGCGAGGATCGGGATATCGAGTTTCCTGGCGGCCGCGACGACGGCCGGCTCCCAGAACCAGAAGGGCCCAGTGATGACCAAAACGTCCGGCCGCAGAGCTCGCAGCCGCAGCTCGGCCTCGGGACTCCTCGGGTAGCTGAGGAGGCATCGCTCGGTGAACCTCTCGAGCACGCGTTCCGCGCGGAGCCAAGCGAGCACCCGAGCGGGCGCTTTCAAGCTTCGGATTGACAGTACCTGATGCTTATTCTTAACGTGTCGCTGCATGCTCAGTCGACTTGACACCGACAGACGGAAGTCCCAGGTGAACTCGTTCAACCTCCGCAAATAGTTATGGGGAATTTCCCGGTATGCAAAAACCTCCGGAAACGCCTCGACGGTCGCTCGCGATTGCTTCCAGGGCGCACGCCCCTCAGCGCTCGCGAAGGACTTCGCCCAAACCGTGACCGCCGCATCACGGCTGAGCGTGTCCAGAGCTTCGGAGTAGAGAAGCATGCGATCCGTCAGAATCGATGACGAAAGGATCAAGATCCTGCCGCAAGGCGATAGGGGCATGGTTATGCCTTCCTATTTACAGGTCGGCCGACCCTGGCGTCGTCGGACGAGGCGCTCCCGGCGGTCTCGGCAATCGACCACTGGAGCGGCGGGATCAGTGCCGTCTTCACCCTGGCCGCGGCCCGCCCCGAATGATCCGAGATATTGAGAACCACTTGCGGCGACTGCCGTTTCTCGTAGACACCCGAGGGGGGTCGCGCGGAAAGCGTGAAGTAGAGGCTGTAGACATCCGGAAAGAGCCAAAGGGGCGGGATATCAACGCGGATCTCATAGAGTCCGGCCGGTAACCCGGAAGCTCCATCGACGCCGCGATCATAGTAACTGTGAACAACTCCTTCCCCTCTTGAGTTCTGCACGGTGCAGTAGACATGCGTCCCCGTCAGATCCTCTTCGACATTCAGAACGGCCGATGCGACGAAAGGCGCCGCCGAGAGCACCGGCTCGATCCCTGCCTCGCCGTCGTTGATTCTTACTCGGCTCCAGCTGGTTCCGCAGACCGGCGCCTCCTCGGTACTGTTGAGCATGTGGCTGTAGAAGGCCAGGCCCTCGGCGATTGGGCCTCGGAAGGCCGGCGCCCCCTTCTCCAGGACCAAAGCTGTCCGGCAAAGCTCCTTGAGCACGGCGAGGGTGTGGCTCACGAACAGCACCGTCCGGCCTTCTGCCGCCACGCTCTCCATCTTCCCGAGGCATCGTTTCTGGAAACGAATGTCTCCGACAGCCAAGACCTCGTCGATGAGCAGAATCTCGGTCTCGAGGTGAGCGGCAACAGAGAAAGCGAGTCGGAGATACATGCCGCTCGAGTAGAACTTCACCGGGGTGTCGATGAAACGGCTGATCTCGGCGAACTCGACGATCTCGTCGAGCTTCCGGTTCATCTCGCCACGGCGCATTCCGAGGATCGCGCCGTTCAAATACATGTTCTCGCGCCCGGTCAGCTCGGGATGAAAACCGGTCCCGACCTCCAAGAGGCTCCCGACCCGGCCTCGAATCACCGCCGTCCCTTCCGTCGGCTCCGTGATTCGAGAAAGGACTTTGAGAAGAGTGCTTTTCCCCGCGCCGTTTCGCCCGATCACGCCAACGACCTCACCCGGGCGAATCTCGAAGGAGACGTCACGAAGAGCCCAGATCGTATCGTCCGAAGTCGTCTCCGCATCATGCCAACAGCGAGCCACCAGCCGGCGCCAGGCCGCCTCCGCGAGGCCGGACACCGACTCGCGCAGAGTCTTGTAGCTCGCTCGTTTCTCACCGATGCGATATCGCTTCGAGAGACGCTCCGCTCGAATCGCGATCTCAGCCACGGCTGCGAACCGCCTTCTCAGCCATCCGTTCCGCAACACCCAATTTCGCCGCCACCGCGACGAGATGGCGCGCGCCGGCCGCCTCGTTCGGGTCGACGTGGGCCGACTGCCAAGTGTTCACGACGTTGCCGATCATGCTCATCGCCGTGCGCAACGGATGGCGCGCCGACCAAGACCGCAGGCCCAGGGTACGCCACCGTCCGGCCCGCACCGCGTACTCGACCTGGACCTCCGGGAAACAGGACGCCAGCCGCTCCAACAGCTGTCCCCGTGTATAGTGCCTCTTGTGGTCGGGATTCGTGTTGGGCACGACGTCGCCGTTCGGTGTCGTCATCAGAAAAGCCCCACCCGGCTTCAGCACACGGTGAACCTCTCGGACGAAAGCGGCGTCGTCCTCCACGTGCTCGAGTACCTCCACCGCGACCACAATGTCGAACGCCGCGTCGGGAAGCTCGGAGTGCGTCATGTCGTCATAGAGCACTTCTCGGACGTTGCTCCTCCGCTCCAGCGTCTGCTGCCGGATCGCGTCGTTCACGCCGAGGTGAAGCTGCTCCTGGAGCGAGGTCTTGCGAGGCAGGTCGCTGATCGTGATCTCGGCCGGCACGCCTACCGTGTAGTGCGACTTGCGGCCCCCGACGTCGAGGACGATCGGAGAGCGCTCCACGCCTGCCGCCAGGTCGCGAAGGCGCCTGCGGACAATCTTGTGGAGAGGCAGAAGAAAGGGCTCGGCGCAGAGATAGAGCCTTTCGAACGATGTCGTGGAAGGGCGCTCGGCTCGCGTCGCGATATCAGCCACGAGTGCGAACCGTTTCCGTCAAGCCGACAGGCTCAGTCCGACCCACCTCTTGGAGATCACCTCCACCCGGACTCCGAGGTTGAAAAGACGCAGTGCTCGAGGCGCGCGGCAACGCGGTCTCCGCAGCGATCGTGGTCATCGATATGTTCGCGTTCACTTCAATCGACATACACATGCATGAATCGGGCTCCGAAGGGGAGGCGGGGGGGCGGCTACTAAGGCCGCGGCGATGCCCGCCATGCTCTGCCGGCCCGACACCTTCAGTCCTTGGAAGGGTTTCCCTCTGCACCGAGAATCGCCACATCCCGGAATTGCTTCTGCCGGGATGTCTCCCACAAGTGCGAATCTCTCAGCGCCGCCATGAACAGCTCGGCACTTCGTCCCTCGCCGAAGTACCGAGATGACACAAACTGAGGCGGCAGATTCTTCAGTGCGGCCACAATCGCCGCCCGCTCCTCGGGAACATCCATAACCGACGCACTCCGAAATCGATTGAGCTGGCGTGAGCCGATGTTGACGGCTGGCACACCGTACACCGGCGCCTCTCGAACAGCGGCGCTGGAATTGCCGACAATGGCAGTGGCTTTCCTGAGCAGGCTTAGGAAGTATTCGAACCGCATCGACGGGATCAGTCGCACCCTACCGCTGACCTCTAGCCGCTTCAGTGCTTCCAGGATGATCTCGCTTCCCGCGTCGTTGTTAGGAAACACTGCCACGTAATTGAGGCCGGACGCTTCCACCGCCGCCGCAACCTCGGCGACGTTCCGGCATAACTGCGGTAGCTCAGTGGTGACGGGATGATAGATGAGGATTGCGTACTCATCGAACGGAATCCCATACTTTTGCTTTACCTCATCAATCCCGGGCAGTGCATCGCTAAGCATGATGTCGATATCCGGCGACCCGATGACGAAGATGCTGCTCGAAATCTCACCCATCTGGATAAGGCGTAGCCTCGCCTCTTCGTTGGCGACGAAGTGCAGATGCGAGAGCTTGGTTACGGCGTGCCGCACGAGCTCATCCACGGTTCCGGAGCGCTCGCCGCCCTCGACGTGAGCGACAAGAGTGTTGGTGAAGGCGCCCACAGCTGCACCCGCAAGCGCCTCGAGGCGATCGCCGTGCACGACAATGAGGTCAGGCGGAAACTCACGAATGTAATGGCCAAGCCCCTGTATCGTGGTCGCCAACACCAGATCCATCTGCGAAGTGACCGCGCCGTCCTGATTGATGTGAGGATAGAGCCGCGTGAAACCGGCCTTCGTGATCTCATTCACGGTCGAGCCATACCGGGCCAGCATATGCATGCCGGTCACAAAGATTCGGTAGGAAAAGTCCTCTGAATCCCGCACGCGAGTCATCAGTGACTTCAGCTTGCCGAAGTCGGCGCGCGTCGCCGTCAGGAAAAGCAGTTCGCGGCGCTCGCGCACCTTCGGGTCGCCCTCCCCTCTAGGCGGTTTCGCCCCTTCAGGTGGCATCGCTCCATCTCAACTGCGTGTTCGGCGGGATGTCCCGGGTTGCTCTCTTCTGCAAGACCGCATCAAGGTCTCGCGCGAGTATCTCTCCCGTGCCCGGCCGCCGTACCCAGATGTTCTCGAGGCTCAGGATCTCGCCTTTGGCAACGGCCCGTGTCGAGACTACACTGGCATACGCGAAGTCGATGGTTGGCTTCTCCCCGGGTAGGATCTCCTTGTTTCCGCCTCGCGCCGCGAACACGGCCCGACTGCCCTCAATCAACTGTCGCAGCTCTTCAGGATCGATCGATATCGGCACGTCCGGACCGGGCCACAGCTTGTCAGACGTGAAGTGCTTCTCAAGAATGCATGCACCCAGGGCGACAGCACCGAGGCAGGTATAAATCCCGAGTGAGTGATCGCTTAGTCCAACGACGGCATCTGGAAAGGCCTCCGACAGAATCGCGAGTGCCCCGAGTCGGACCTGCTCATAGGGCGTCGGATACATAGAGGTGCAGTGCAGCAACCCGAATCCGTGACCACTCTCGCGTAGGATCTCGACTGCGGGAGCAATGCTCGCCAAGTCATTCATCCCGGTGCTTAAGATCACTGGCTTGCCGGCACCCGCAATATGCCGCACCAGCGGATAGTTGTTGCACTCTCCCGACCCGATCTTGAAGGCAACGACGTCCATTCGTGCCAGCCGATCGGCCGCCGCTCGAGAGAACGGCGTGCACAGGTACAGCATCCCCTGAGTCTCCACATGCTGCTTGAGCCGCTTCTCCTCGACCTCGGAGAGGGCGCACCGCGCCATGATTGCCCAGATCGACTCCGCGGCATTTGCTGGCACAACGTCGTTTGGGATCATTTCATCGTCGATTACGTGGGACTGAAATTTCACACACTCGCAGCCGACTCGCGAAGCGTCATCAACCATTTGAATGGCTTTGGCGAGACTGCCTTCATGATTGATGCCGATCTCCGCGATGACGAGCGGCGGATCTGCCGAGCTGATGCGCCGGGATCCGAGTTGAATGGCCGGTGTCTTTAACGGTCCAGTCATGATCGCCTCGCTCTGGGAACTGGAAAGCGCTGCCGATGCTGTTGAAAGAGGAACTCGGCAACGCGAAAGTCGAGCTCGGTATCAATGTCGCCGAGCGCATACAGCGGATCCGTGACGAGCGGTCTAACCTGCCGACCGAAGAGGTCGCCGCGCTGTCGCACCTGGGCGGCGCCCGACACATACACCAGGCCATTCTCGAAGTAGAGGGACGGGAGGTCCTGCGACCGAATTCCCGGTTGATATGCGGGGACGAAAAGGTCAGCGACGATTTGACCGGTTTTCTGATGGGACTGTGTCACGGAGACGACGGAGTCGCATTCGCGTCGTTCGAAGAGCTCAAGGGCATCGGAAACCAGATCCGCCGGACGGAGCGGACAGCATGGTTGAAGGGTGATGACGGTATCGCGACTGCCATCCACCGAGAGACAGGCGAGAGCGTGCTGGATCACGCTGCCAGTGCTGGCCGTGTCCGTGGCCAGCTCGGCCGGTCGTTCTACCACCTCGGCACCGTAGGATCGAGCGATCGCGGCCGTTTCCGCGTCATCGGTGGAGACGACACAACGGTCGATCGCCGGCACGGCTTCGGCAATCGCGATGCTGTAAGCCAGCATGGGATGTCCTGCAAACGCCCGGATGTTCTTTCGGGGAAGCCTTTGCGAACCACCCCGCGCCGGGACGACCGCAATGATCACGACGTCTTGTCCTTTGCGACGCCCGTCACGGCGCGGGCGCTGGCGTGACCAGAGGCTCCGCGAGCCACAGCTCGGAGTTGGCGCGCTGGCTGCTTCATGCTGAGCGTGCAAGATCCTGCGGCCGACAGGCCCGGATCAGTCCCTGCCGCTGCAGTTCCCGAACCCGCTCCAGAAAACGCAGGAGTGCGGCCTCATCTCGAGCCGGGCATTCTTCTAGCGAATGGGGCCGAGCGTACGCCACGGGGACATGCCCCGACGAAGCGCACCGATCGAGCATCGAAAGAGCAGGTGGCCCGAAGCCTCCCTGCGTGTTGAGCCGAACGCATGCGATACCAGCGATCGCAGCGAAGAAGACGAGAGCCATACCAAAGCTGCCGTCGATACACCGGACGACCTCGCCCATCACGATGCAGCCAGCGTCGAGAGGCCGATTTACTCTTCGAGGCCAGGAGTCTCGGAATGATCGGGTCAGCTTCATCGGCCTGAAGTGGAGAGCGAAGAGAGTTGCATCTTCCAACCGTCAATTCCCGTCAGACCACGTCGGCGAAGGTTCGCTCCATGCGCCGGAAATAGAACGCCCCTGAGATGACGAGCACAGCAGTGACCGCCACGCTTGTCAGGACAACCAGCCCGGGTCGCCTGCCGCTCCCCAGGAGCGACCACCGGAATCCCTCGACGACTCCGGCCATCGGATTTAAGCCGTAGATCCAGATCGGAAGTCCGAGTTGGGCGAGCTTCGTTGTGACCCGGCTTGCCGGGTAGATGACCGGCGTGACGAAGAGCCAGAGTTGAATGAAGAAGGGAACTACGTACTTGACGTCGCGATACTGCACGTTAAGCGCCGCCAGCCACATTCCGATACCGAGAACCGTGGCGAAGGCGAGCAGGAGAAACAGCGGCAGGAAGACGATCGCAGATGACGGCCAGACGCCGTAGTAGGCCATCAGGCCGAAGAGCACGACGAAGGCGACAGCGAAATCGACAACTCCGGCGAGGACGGACGCAGCAGGAATCACGAGGCGCGGAAAATAGACTTTGCGCAAGAGGTTGGCCGAGCCAACCAGGCTGTTGGAACACTGGCTCAATCCTTGCGCAAAGAACGTCCACGGAAGCAGAGCCGTGTAGGAGAAGATCGGGTACGGAAGGCCGTCCGAGCCAACGCCCGCCAGCTTGCCGAAGAAGATCGTGAAGACCACCATGGCGAGGAGAGGCTGAAGGACCGCCCAGGCGGCTCCGAGGGCCGTCTGTTTGTACCGGACCTTCACGTCGCGCCAGACCAGGAAATAGAGCAGCTCGCGATATTCCCAGACGTCCCGCAGACGAAGGGAAGTCCACCCGCGGGACGGTTCGATCACCACGGTCGGGATGGCCGACGAGTGCGCGGCAGAGGTCATCGCGCCCATTATGCTGCCCTTTCTGTGACTGCGCGCGCGGAGGCGGACGAAGCCGCCCGCGCATAGTGCTCGCGCGCTTGGATCACGTTTTCACGATTCTGGTCAAGGCTTCCGCGACCGCGACGTAGTGCTCCCGAGTCCTCAGGAGGCCGTCGCCGAGGGGGACCTGCGAAGCGTAGCCGAGTCCGCGCGCCGCGAGCGTCAGGTCCGCCGTGGAGCGGCGTACGTCGCCGGGCCGCGCGTCCGCGTGCCGGGGCGGCGGCCCTCCCCCGAGAAGCTCACGGATCAGGCGCGCGAGCTCAACGACAGTTTCACCGTGACCTCCCGCGACGTTGTAGGCCCTCCCGCAGGCATCGGGCGGAGCCGCGGCGGCTAACAGATTGGCGCGCACGGCGTCATCGACGTATGTGAAGTCGCGGCTCTGAAGGCCGTCGCCGTAGATAACAGGGGCCTCGCCCGCGAGGTACGCCTTGAAAAAGCGCGGGATGACCGCGGCGTACGGGCCCTCCGGGTCCTGTCTCGGACCGTAGACATTGAAGTAGCGCAGGCCGATCGATTCCAGTCCGAACGCCAGAGCGAAAATGTTCGCGAGTTGCTCGACCATCAGCTTGGAGGCCGCATAGGGGGACAGTGGCAGTCCCTCCTCCCCCTCCTTCTTGGGGAGCCGCTCGCTGTCGCCGTAGACGCTCGAGGAAGAGGCGTAGACGACGCGACGGACCCGCGCGTCGCGGGAGGCCTGCAGGACGTTCGCTGTACCGGCGACATTCACGCTGATGGTCGACGCCGGATCGGCCAGGGAGCGCGGTACCGACCCGAGGGCGGCCTGGTGGAAAACGTACGCCACACCGCGACACGCCTTCCGGCATGCCTCTGAGTCGCGCAGATCGGCCTCGAGGAGTTCGAACCTGCCGTTTCCCGACGGGAGGTTCTCGCGTTTCCCGGTCGCGAAGTTGTCGAGCCCGCGAACGCGCGCGCCGCGTTCGAGCAGGGCGTCGACGAGGTGCGAGCCGATGAAGCCGGCGGCGCCAGTCACGAGGACCAGTTCGCCCCGAAAGTCCGGCACTCGGCCCAGCCCAGCCTCCGTCGCCATCACGCGGCTCCCTCCGGCCTCGTTATCGCTCAAGCCTTCACGACGTTGGACCTCGACGCGCGGTAGACGCCGCGTGTGTCGATAATGAGCGGCGCGTGCCGTGCGACGAGGTCGTAGTCGACCGCGGTGTGATCGGTCACGATCACGACCGCGTCCTGTCCGGCGAGGACCTCTGGTGCCAGCGGCTGCGAGACCATTTCGGGCAGGGCCGGCCAGGTGCGCATCCGGGGCGCCCGCGGAATGTGCGGGTCGTGATATGCCACGATGGCGCCCAGGCGCAGGATCTCCTCGATGATCTCGAAGGCGGGACTCTCGCGCGGATCGTCGATGTCCCTCTTGTACGCCAGACCGAGGACGAGCACCCGGCTCCCCTTGACCGCCTTGCCCCGCTCATTCAATGCCGCCTGGAGCTTGCCGACCACGTAGTGTGGCATCTGGATGTTGACCTCGCCGGCGAGCTCGATGAACTTCGGAGTAACGCCGTACTCACGCGCCTTCCAGGCGAGGTAGAAGGGGTCGAGGGGAATGCAGTGTCCCCCCCAGCCGGGCCCGGGATTGAACCGCATGAACCCGAACGGCTTGGTCGCCGCGGCGTCGAGCACCTCCCAGATGTCGATGCCCATGCGGTCGTAGATCACCTTGAGCTCGTTGACGAGGGCGATGTTGACTGCGCGGAAGATGTTCTCCGTCAGCTTCGTCGCCTCGGCGGTCCGACACGAAGAAACCCGTATCGTCTTCGACGACAATCTGGTCATAGAGCGCCTGGGCCAGGTCCCCCGCCGTCGCGTCGACGCCGCCGATGACCTTTGGGATCGTCGCCGTCTTGAAGACATCGTTGCCGGGGTCCTCTCGCTCGGGCGAAAAGGCCAGGTAGAAGTCGATTCCGCACTTGAGACCGGACTCCTCGAGGATGCCCCGTACGAGCTCATCGGTCGTTCCCGGATAGGTGGTCGACTCGAGCACGACGAGCTGGCCCGGTCGCAGGTGGTCGCGGATCCGTCGCGCGGTGCCGACGACGTGGCTCAAGTCGGGCTCGCGCTGCGGAGTCAGCGGCGTGGGCACGCAGATCACCAGGACGTCCGGCTCCGCCGAGACGCGCGAAGTCGTCCGTCGGACGGAAGAGCTCGGAAGCCATGGCCGCCGCCACGCGCCGCCCGTCGAGATGCTTGATGTACATCTCCCCGCGAGAGAGCGTCTCGACCTTCGCCGGATCCACGTCGAAGCCGAGCACGCGGAACTGACGCTCGGCGAAGGTCAGGGCCAGGGGGAGACCGACGTAGCCCAGGCCGACGACGCCGACGACGGCCGTGCGGTCGCCGATGCGCCGATGCAGATCGGCACCGGCGACGGGAGGGGCCAAAGCGCTCATGATTTTCTCCTGCTTGCCCGATCAGACTCCGTCCCCTTCGGTGTACGAACACCGAAGGGACCAGCACTGCGTCGGACGCGCCGATGGCTAAGCTGTTGCTGCGCGCAGAGCCGCGGTTGCCGGCCGGAACCGAGACACCGGCGCGAGCACGGCACTGTCGAACTCGACGGCCACGGCCTTCCGCAGCATCGAGATCGAGATGACCAGGCGCGGCCGTCCGCCGCAGCGGGCGACCACACCGACGTATCCTTCGAACGGGCCCTCGATCACCCGCACGGCATCACCCGGAGCAAACGCGGGGTGCGGCGCGAGGCTGGCGCCTGACTCCTGGAGAAGCCGCAGTTGCGCGAGCTCCCCGTTGAGCATCTCCTGCTGGGCAACATCGAGAATCTGGCACACCAGGTTGGTGCGGAGCGCCGCGAGCCGTTCCTCTCCTCTGCCGCGGCAGAAGACGTAGCCTGGAAAGAGCGGCAGGTGCGAGACGAATTGCCGTCCGCCTCGCCGCACCCGTTTCTCGTGGAGCGGCAGGTAGAAGGGAACACCGAATTGGACGAGATGGCGCGCGAGAGCTTTTTCCTGCCGGCTGCGCACGTGCGCCACCCACCAGGGAACTGCTGTTTCGGACATGCCGAAGACATCGGTCGGGAAGAGATCTGTCTCGTGTCTCAGAAGCGCCATGTCTCCGGATCTCCCTAATCTGAAACCGATCACGGCTGGATCTATCCCGATGTTCTGTTGTGGGGAATCTAGCACTGTCCGGAAGGACAGTCCACTGATCTTTAGTACAGGTACGGCCTGATTTGCAGGAAAGCTTACACCACTGGGCGGATTGCTGGTTGGAGACCCGTCCAAGTGGTGCAGAATCAAAAAGTTGGGCCGCGGGCACCCCGTCAGGGATCTCGACGCGGACGCCGGGCTGACCCGGTAGCGCGAAGCGGCGAAATCGCGTGTCTCCACCTGGATCCACCGCCGGGCAGCCGGAACGGGACCGGCTTGCCCTTGAGGACGGCTTCCGGATTCGTTCCGAAGATCCCGGCAGCCGCCTCTTTCCCCCAGTGCCCTTCGAAAAGGTCACGCGCCGCCGCCAGGCGTGGAGGCCGCGACGAGAGCGAGTGGGCATCGGAGGCGACCAGATGCACGAGCCCCCGCTCGACGAACTCGAACGAGGCCTTGCGCGGAAGTTCCCCGAAGTCGCCCAGGAAACTCCCCGCCGTCAGCTGCGCGATCGCACCGCGCTTCACCAGCAGCTCCAGGGCGCCGGGGTCTCGGATGAAGTCTCTCTGACGCTCCGGATGAGCGATCACGAGAGTTACCCCTATCAAAGAGAACTCGTAGAGGATTCGCGAAACGTTCTCCACGTCGATTTCCCAGGGGAACTCGGTCAGCAGGTAGCCGGTCCGGTTCAGGCCTGTCAATGGGCCGGCCGTCCCCCGATCCCAGAGATCGAGCACGTCGGAGGAGAAGAGATACTCGCACCCCGCGAGCACCTTCGGTCGCCCGCCGAGCAGCGTGTTGAGCTTCAAGATCCGCTGGTTCCGGGCCGCAGCGTCGTCGTTGACCCACGGATAGCGCAGGACGTGTGGAGTCGCGACAATGATCGTCGAGCCGTCGCCGGCCGCCGCGCGGCAGAGCGCGACTGCCTCATCCCATTCCGACGGCCCATCGTCGAGGCCTGGCAGACAGTGGAAGTGGAGCTCGATCAGGGCGTCGGTCATCCGCGCCGCGCGGCTGTGTTCGTCGTCTCGTCCGCCCCTCCGGCCGGTTGCTTGTAGTAGGTGTCATAGTAGTCGGCCCGCCTCGTTTCGTCTTCGGCCATCGTCAGCGCGACGCCCAGGATCCGAACGCCGCTCCACATCAGCTTGTCCCGGGCGCCTGCCGAGACCTCCCGGGGCGTGTTCCCGGCGCGAACGCAGAGAATCACCCCGTCCGATTGTGTGCCCAGGAGGACCGCGTCGGTGACGGCTCCCACCGGCGGAGAGTCGATCACGACGAAATCGAAGGTCGACCCGAGCGCGGTCAAAAAATGCGACATCGAGTCGGAGGCGAGCAGCACGGACGGATCCGGCGGGGTGGGCCCGGCCGGAACCAGAGTCACTCCCGGGACCCGGGTCGCCGTGAAAACCTCGAGGAAGTGGACCTGGCCGGCAAGGACGGACGCGAGACCCAGGCGGTTGGAGACGCCGAAGATCTCGTGGAGACGCGGGTTGTAAAGATCGCCGTCGACGAGAACGACCTGCCGGTCCAGCTGCGCCAGAGCGATCGCCAGATTGGAGGCGAGAGTCGTCTTACCCTCCTTAGGCGCAGCCGAAGTGACGACGATCGACTTGATTCCGCCGGCGCGCGAGAGCAGGAGAGAGGTCCGCAGGGCACGATAGGCCTCCGCCATCCGGGTGCGGGGCCGGTCGAAAACGACCAGCTCCGGTGCCCCGAGCTCTTCCTCCGCCTGTTTCCGCCGCGGATACAGGCGTGCCACGCCGCGTGAGAGACGAAGAGAAGTGCGCAGGGCGTGAAATGCCTCGGCTGTTCGCGTGCGCGGCTGGTGGATCACAACCGGCTCCTCGGGCAGATTCTCTTCTTCTCGAGGTTTCTCCCTCGCGTACGGGCGTGCCGCACCGTAGCGGCTTCCCGCCGCCGGACCGGGGATGACGGCGAGAGTCGGAAGCTGGAGAGTCTCCTGGACCTGCGCCGGCGAGCGCAGGCTGCGGTCGAGATGGGAGAACAGGAAAATGAGACCCAGGCCGACGAATCCGCCGAGAGCGATTCCGAACAGGACGTTCTTCCCCAGAGAGGGCGCGAAGGGAGACGACGGAGCCAGCGCCCGGTCCACGATCCGGACGTTGGACGCGCGCTCCCCCTGGAGGCGAGAGAGCACTTCCGTCTCCGCCTCGCGGCGCAGCAGCGTGTCGAGCAGGGCGCGCTGCGTCTGGACCTCGACCCGGATGTTGTTGTACTCGACCGCGTCGCTGCTGGCAGCATGGGCCTCGGCTTTCTGCGACCGGAGCTCGGCCTTCAGGCTCGCCTCGCGGCGCAACGCCGTCACGTACTCGCTGCGCGCGGATTCGCGCGCCTTGTTGACCGTCTGCTGAATGACGGCATCGAGATGCTGCCGCCCCTGGTCGATCTGCGTCTTCAACTGCTGCATCGCCGGCCATTCCGGCTTGTAGATGTTCAGCTTCTCGGCATAATCGCGCTCCAGCTTCGCAAGATCGCCCTGCAGCTGTGCCACGAGCCCGCTCGACAGCGTGTTGGCGATCGAATCCGGCGGCGCCGTGCGCACCTCCTGGTAGCGCGCTTCCTTCGTGACCCGGTCCGCCATGGCCGCCGCGTAGTCGGCATTGAAAGCGTCCAGGCTCTGGAAGGAGGGGTTCTTCCCCTGATCGGCCGGGATGATGTCCTTCTCGCGCCCGTAACTCAGCAGTTTCTGCTCCTTCTCGTCGAGCTCCTTCTTGACTTGCGCGATCTGGGAAAGGAAGAACCCCGCGCGCTCGTTCAAGGAGCGCACCCGCGCTTCGAGGCCCCAGTCGACGTAGGCCTTCGCGACGGCATTGGCGATACGCGCGGCTTTGACCGGCGAAGGAGACACGGAGGACAGTTCGACGAGCGTCGTGTTTCGTACGGGTTGGACCTCCAGGCTGTGCTGGACCGCCAGCGCGGCTCGGGTCGTCGCGTCCGGTTGATCCTTCGTCTCGGCCGTCTTCCCCGGCGCCCCCCTGCCGTGGCGAGACCGCGAGCTGGAGGTCCCGAACCACGCGTTCCGCGATCTCGCGACTCGTGAGCAGCCGCGTCTGTGTCTGAAGGAACTCCGGATCGACCTGCCTGCGGCCGTCGTCAGACGCCTTGATGTCGCTGATCCCGGCCTGCTCCGGCACGACATTCAGGACGACGGTCGCGCGATAGAGCCGCGTCGCCAGCGCCCAGTACGTGAGAAAACCGACGAGCGCGACGGCCAGCGATATGACCAGGATCCGCCAGTGGCGCCGCACGAGCGCGGCGTACTCGCGCAGGTTCAGATCCGGGGCAGAAGGCTCCGGCGCGCTGAGTTCGTCGGGCGGGAATTCCGGCTCTGGCCGCATCAGAAGAACGACTCCTTCACGACGACGATGTCCTCCGACTGCAGGACCGGATCGGGAACCTTGCCGCTCAAAACGCGCCCGTAGTTGACTTCAATCTGCGTCTCGCTGCCGTCCGCTTGCCGGCGCCGGATCCGTATCGTTTTCGAGGCGCGGTCCGTCAGGCCTCCCGCCTTGGCGATCGCTGCCAGAAGTGTGACGCGCTGCTCGGCGTCGAAGTCGAACGCGCCGGGACTCTTGACCTCTCCGAGGCAGAGGATCCGGACCGCCTGGCGCGCCGGAACATTGACGATATCCGACGGGTAGATCGAAACGTTGGCCTCCGGATCCCCCCGGAAGAGGCTCTGGACATCGACCTCGACCGTGTGCGAGCCCCCTCCCGCCTCTGGCCTCAAGACGTATACCCTGCGTCCCGCCTGCTCCGTCAGACCCCCGGCCGCGGAGATCGCCTGAAGCAGCGTGAACTTTCCTGAAATCCGCAGCGCCCCCGGCGTGTGGACCGCGCCGAGAACCGAGACCGGTTTGTCCGCGAACTCTTTGACGACGACTGAAACGTTGGCGCGGTTGACGTACTTCTCCTTCAAGACGGTCTCGAGCTTCTCGTGCACCTGGGCCGCCGTCAGCCCGCCCACGGCGAGATCGCCGAGGAGGGGCAATGCGATGGAGCCGTCATCCGACACCCGTCGCTCCACGTTCAGCTCCGGGATCTCGATCACGCGGATCTCCAGCATGTCCTTTGGACCGATCACGTAACCGCCGCCCCCCGCGTCGCCCGTCCGGGTCGGAGCGGGCGTCGGGGTCGCCTGCGCGATCAGCATGACCGGCACTGCGAGGAGGACGAAGGCTGCACCGATTTTCATGGTGTCGGAAACCCCTCGAAGGACAGGCCCGTCAGCAGCCGGACGACCGTCCGGTTCTGGTCCGGGACGGGAGACCGGTACCGATCGGCGGCCGCGCCCACGTTGAGCACGATGACCCGCGAGAATAGCACCGACATGGACCCCCCGTAGGTGGTCTAGCTCGTGCTCGCCTGCGGCGGCGGGGCGGCAGCCGCGGACGTGACCGAGTAGTCGTTCTTCCCGTTACTTCCGTAGAGTTGAACGCGAATCCTCGGGCCGAAGCGGAGGACCGGTCCGCCACCGTAGCGCGACTCGTAGAAGAGGGGATAGTTCGGGTCGAGGCTGTACGAAACGTTGCGGTAGTAGCCCCAGGCCTGGAGCTCCAGAATCGAGGAGGGAAACCACGACACGAATGCCGAAGCGATCGGCGAGTTGAACGCCGGCAGGAGCGAGCCGTTCAGGGACCGGCCCTGCCGATATCCGACGGTCGTGTTGACGAAGATATGCTGTGTTGTGCTCACGAGGACGTTCGCCACGTACGAGCGTGTCTCGTTGTCTCGCTGCGACGTCTTGTTGACGAATTCGGCGCGCGCGTCCGACGCGACTAACGTCACGACCAGCGGACCGAGCAGCGAGTGGCGCACCCCTGCAAAGAACGAGCTGTCGGTCCGATCCTGGTCGGCGAGCGAGGCGGTCGAGATCGGCGAACCGGGGAGGCTGTCGTAGCGCGTCCGGCGCTGACTGCCACCGCCAAGGACGGATACAGCTCGAGTGAGGTCGAGCGCGAGTGTTCCCGCACCGGACGTCTGCACGCTGGATCGAACGAGCCGGAGTCTCCGAGGTCGGAACGACGGTCGAATCCGAGTACAGCCCCGACGCCTCGACAGAAAGACGATTGAAGAACGCGAAGGCTGTTCCGCCGTAAACACCGCCGAAATTGCGACGGCCCGTCTCGCTCGCATACCAATTGTAATGCGGTAACACGTCGGCCTGGACATAAACCTTCTTTCCGAAGGGCAGAAGAAAGCGCGCGCCCGCCGTGGCGGTCGCCTCCCAGTCGCCCACTTCATTCTCGCTCGTGCCGAAAACGTTCGAGTTGTAGCCGGCGTTGGCGACCGAGAGCTTCGGAAAGACCCTTACCGGACCGAGCCGGTAGCGGGCGTTCTCCATCTCCTGCTCGATCGCTTCCCGGGAGGAGCTGATCCGGGTCTGGGGGACGGGACCGGACCAATCCTGCGCTCGCGAGCCGGGTGGAGGCGCGGCGCACGCGAAGGCGACGGAAAGGAGAACCGATCGGGCAAGAAGACTTCGGGCGGAGGTGAGCCATGCCTCTGATCGAGCCGGCAATTCTCCAACGCCGGAGCACGGAACCATCTCAAGATTGTTTCTGTCTTGTATCGCAACCATTTTCAAGACGGATCCGCCTCCT
This sequence comes from uncultured Acidobacteriota bacterium, assembly GCA_963815865.1. GTDB lineage: Bacteria > Acidobacteriota > Thermoanaerobaculia > UBA5066 > Gp7-AA6 > JAWOLE01. The sequence continues at coordinate 632,463 of CAWFIK010000001.1, read as the reverse complement.
CGGCGGCCAACGCAGTGAACGGACCCCTTATTTGTTCCGAGACATATTACCACCGGATACCTGTCCATACGGACAGGGGTCCTGCCCCCGGCCAGCAGCTCCCGCTATCCTTCGTCCCTGGAGGAGATTGCGACGGCTCTCGGAGTTTCCGCCGAGGGTTCATTTCTCGGTCATGCCCTTCACCTTTCGAAAACGCAGCGTCTCGCCGGTGTCGAGGCTGCGGATCCGGAAGGAGCCGGGCTCCATCTGGAACTCCCATTTGCCGGGGGTCGGATTCTGGAACGCGGTCTGGCAGAGATTCGCGAGCGTCACGCCGACGAAGCCGTCCCCCTCCGGATGGATGTCCACCTGGCAGCTGTTGCCGCGGCGCATGAGCCAGGTCAGGCGCGCGGTCTCTCCCTGCGGCTCGAGCGTCAGGAACCCGTCGAAGCGGACATTGTTGCCGTTGTATTTCCCCTGAACCGTGACGGTCAACCGCTGCTCGTCGACGGAAGGGCGCGCCGGTTGAATGATGACGCGGAGCTTGTTCGCCGGTCCGGCGACTGCGTCGTAGTGGCCGATGAGCTGGTTCGCCAGGCCGACATAGGGCTGCTCCGCGGCGAGGGCCACGGAGGCGAAGAGCGCCGCGATTGCGAACGCGAAGTATCGTGCAGCTGCTTTCATTCGCATCCTCCGTTCTCTTGTAGGAGCAAGTTCGGAGCCAGAGCCCCGCAAACGGAGAGACATCATAAACCTTCGAAATACAGCCGCTTAGGCCTCAATCCTGGCCGGGCACGGGAGAGTGCACATCCCCGATGGAGCCCCGGCGGAGAGCAGGATGTCCTCGGGTCCGGAGACGCTGAAGCTTAGCGCATCGTCACGCGTTTCGGAGATCCAAGCGTTCGAGCGGGAATTCCCGCGCCGGCGAGGAGGAGGCGACCTCTTCCGGAATCCCAAGATAGAAGCCCTGTCCAAACGGGATGCCGAGGCGGCGGCATTCCTCCAGATCCTCCGGCGTCTCGATCCCCTCGGCCACGCAGAGCGCGTCGATGCGGCGCGAGAGGTTGACGAGCATCTCGACGACGTCCCGTTTGATCGTGTCCCCGTGGAGCCCGGTCACGAGCGTATTGGCGACCTTCAGGAAGTTCGGACGCAGTTCGGCGATCGACTGCAGCGAGGCGTAACCGGACCCCGCGTCGTCGATCGCGACTCGGAATCCCTGGCGACGCAGCGACGCGAGCGCTTCCCGGAAGACCGGTATGTCGCGAATCGCCGAACGCTCCGTGACCTCCAGAACGACGCGGTGGCGCATGTGCTCGAGCGGCGCGAGCGCCCCCGGTCGCGCGGCGAGCGACGCGACGGAATCGGCCTCCACGTTCAGAAAGAGGAGGCCCGCGCCAGGCCCTTCGTAATGCCCCGCCGAGGACTCGATGCAGAGCTGCTCGAGGTCCCAGGTGGCCTCGTGGTCGCTGGCGAACTCGAAGAGGAGCTCGGGGCTCTCGAAGGCCGTGTCCACCGGGCCCCGCGTCAGGGCCTCGTGGCCGAACACCTCCATGGTGTTCAAGTCGAAGATCGGCTGGTAGACGGTCCGGATGCGGCGCTTGCGCAGGATCTCCTTGAAGGTCTCGCGAAGGCGCGCCTGCCGCTCCCCTTCCTTCGTCGTCGCGATGGCAATCGCCTGGCGCAGCGCGCGGTACACGAGGCGCTCGATCCTCATCTGCGGGTTGGACTGGATGACGGTGTGCCCGACGAAGACGCCGATCCGCTTGTGGATGCGCGGGCCGAACGCCTCGTCGAGCGTCCCGCGCAGCGACTCCTCGACCTGCCGGGCCTTGCGCTGGAGGCGCTCCAGGGTGTCTTCCCCCGCCTCGAGCGTCGTGAAAACGTAGAAGTCCGATCCGCCGGCGCGGTTGACGGCGACGAAGTCTTCCGTCGCGAACACGGTCCCGAGCATCCGGCGCAGGGCCTTCGAGGCGGCGCGCAGCAGACTGTCGAAGACCTCCCAGCCGTAGGCGTCCTCGATGTGGCTGTACTGCTCGACGTCCACGACGAGAACTCCCAGGTCCCGGCTGTCGAGGAGGCGGTCCCTCAGCGCGTCGATGATGACGGGAACGGTCGGAAGCTCCGTGATCGGATCGAAGAGGAGGTTGCGGAACCGGACGTCCTCGTTCTCGCTCGGCAGATACGCCGAGGACGCGGTCTCGCCCCGCTCGTCCAGGAGCTTGCGCACGGTCGAGAGGAGCCGGCGGCGGGTGAACGGCTTCGTCACGTAATCGTCCGCTCCGACCTGCATTCCGGTGATGAGGTCGCGGATCTCGCTCTTGACCGTCAGCATGGCGACGGGGATCTGCCGCGTCTCCGGGGCGTTCTTCAGAGTCGTGCAGACCTCCCAGCCCGACAGCTCCGGCATCATGACGTCCAGGAGAATCAGGTCGGGCTGGATCTGCAACGCCATGTCCACGCCCTCACGCCCGTTTCGCGCGGTGAAGGTCGTGTAGTTGGCCGAGTTGAGAATCGTCTGGACGATCAGCAGGATGTCGTCGTCGTCATCAACGATGAGTATCTTCTCTGCGGACATCGGCTGGCAGCCTCTGAAGCTGTGATTCGCGAGACGTTTACGGGATTTGCCTATTGTAACAGGGAACGGCGTCTCAGAGGAGGAGAACCGAGTGGAGCCTCCGGCTGGCCAGTTGCGCGCGACCCTTTAGTCCTTCCAGCTCAATGAAAAAGGTCATTCCGGCGATCTCGGCCCCGAGACGGTCCACCAGCTCGGCCGCCGCCCGCGCCGTGCCGCCGGTCGCCAGGACGTCGTCGGTCACGAGGACTCTCTCTCCTTCGCGGCAGGCGTCGGTGTGGATCTCGAGGCTGTCCCGGCCGTACTCCAGTCCGTAATCCACGCGGAAGGTCTCGCGAGGGAGCTTCCCGGGCTTGCGAACCGGCACGAACCCGACATCGAGGTATCGCGCGATCGCGGCGCCGAACATGAACCCGCGCGCCTCGATCCCGAGCACCTTGTCGGGCGGATCGGCGCGGAAAGGCTCCGCCATCGCGGCGACCGCCTGCGTGAAACGCCTCGGGCGACGCAAGCAACGGAGTGATGTCCCGAAAGAGAATTCCCGGAGAGGGAAAGTCGGGGATGTCGCGCACGAAGGAGCGGAGGTCCGTCATCGCTTCATTATCGCGTGATCTCGAAGGAGACGTGCCCCCGGAGAGTCGCTTCCTCTTCGACGAGAGCGGTGACGCGGCTTCCTCCCGGGCCCTCCCGCAGCCGCTCGAGGTAGCGGGCGACGGCTTCGACGCTCCCCTCGACGAAGGTCTCGACCGTTCCGTCTGACCGGTTGCGGACCCATCCGTTCACGCCGGCGTCCCGCGCGGCCCTCTCGGCGAAGAAACGAAATCCCACTCCCTGGACCCGGCCCGAGACCACGGCGCGACGGGCGATCACGCGGGGCCCGCTACGCTCCGTCGCGACCGAAACGCCCGAGCGAGCGGCACGAACACGACCTCCTCGCCATCCTCCTGGCCGAAGTGGTCCTTGCGTTTGCGGATCACGCGCAGCCGCTGCCGGTGCGGAGGACCGATCGGAACGACGAGCTTTCCGCCGACCGCGAGCTGGTCGAGCAGGAGCCTGGGGACCTCGTCGCTGCCGGCCGTCACGAGGATCCGGTCGTAGGGAGCCGCCGCGGGATACCCGTACGTTCCGTCGAAGGCCTTGACGGAGACGTTGTCGCAGCCGATCGAGCGCAGCGCGCCGCCGCCGAGCGAGCGAGATCATCGATCCTTTCGAGCGAATAGACCGAACGCGCCAGAAGCGACAGGACCGCCGCCTGGTAACCCGACCCGGTGCCGATCTCGAGCACCTTGTGCCCGGGATCGATCGCGAGCCGCTGCGTCATGAGCCCAACAACGTAGGGCTGCGAGATCGTCTGCCCGTGCCCGATCGGAAGGGAGTGATCGCCGTAGGCCTTGGACCGGAGCGGCTCCGGAACGAAACGGTGCCGGGGAACGCGGCGGAGGGCATCCAGCACCCGGGGGTCGTCCACGCCGCGCGGCTCGACGTAGCGGGCCACCATCTCGCGACGCAGGGCCGCCTCACGCTCGGCCTGTGCCGACAGCTCCGCTTTGAGTGGCATGTGTTTCTATCTTAAGGGATTTCGGCCGCGCGCGGAGCCGGGAAATCGCCCGGGTTAGAATGGCGTTTTGATTCAAATGGAGGAGAGTTGACGCCCCAAGAAACAACAACAGTAGAGCTGACCCGCGTCTCGGGACACCCCGACGTTTCGCGGGAGGAACTGAAGAAATGGTACGGCCTGATGCATTTGTCCCGGGTCCTCGACGACAAGGCCCCGAACTACCTGAAGCAGGGGCTGGGGTGGAGCTATCACGCCCCCTGCGCCGGCCACGACGCGATCCAGCTCGCGCTCGGAATGACCTTCCGCCCCAACCGGGACTACCTGTTCCCCTACTATCGTGACCTCGCGACCTGCGTCGCGGCCGGGCTGACGGCCGAGGAGATCCTCTTGAACGGCATGTCGAAGGCCACCGACGTGGCCTCCGGCGGCCGCCACATGTCCAACCACTTCGCCAAGCCCGAGATCGGCATCCAGAACGTCTCCTCCTGCGTGGCGAACCACGCCCAGCACGCCGTCGGCCTCGCGCGCGCGATCAAGACCTACGGAAAGGACTCGCTCGTCTTCTGCTCGCTCGGCGAGTCCTCCGTCTCGGAGGGGTATTTCTACGAGGCGGTCAACGGCGCCTCGCGCGAGCAGCTGCCGGTCGTGTTCGTCATCCAGGACAACGGCTACGGCATCTCGGTCCCGAAGACGGACCAGACCGCCAACCCGTACGTCTCGGACAACTTCTCCGGGTTCCTGAACCTGAAGATCGTCCACTGCGACGGCCTCGACGTCTTCGACTCCTTCCGCGCGATGCGCGAGGCGGTCGAGTTCGTGCGCTCGGGAGCCGGCTGCGCGATGGTGTACGCGACCTGCGTGCGCATCCACTCGCATTCCAACTCCGACCGGCACGAGCTCTACCGGACGCCCGAAGAGCTCGAGGCGGCGCGCAACGCCGATCCCCTCCCGCGCTTCCGGCGCACGCTGATCGACAACGGCCTCGTCAACGAGGAGGAGATCGCCGCGATCGAGGCGCGCAACCAGCAGATCTACGAGGCGGCGGCCGACCGCGCGAAGACCGCTCCCGATCCCGACCCCGCCTCGATCCACGACTTCGTCGAGCCCGAGCCGTGGGTCCCGAAGGACTGGCCGGAGGGGCTGCCGGACGGTTCGGGCGAATCCGAGACGATGGTGCAGGCCATCAACACGACGCTGAAACAGGAGTTCCGCGCGAACCCCGACACGTACATCTGGGGACAGGACGTGGCCTACCGCGACAAAGGGGGCGTCTTCAACGTCACGAAGGGGATGCAGCAGGAGTTCGGGGCCAAACGCGTCTTCAACGGCCCGCTCGCGGAGGACTTCATCCTCGGTACCTCCGACGGGTTCTCCCGCTTGAACGAGAAGATCCGCGTCGTCGTCGAAGGTGCGGAGTTCGCCGACTACTTCTGGCCGGCGGCCGAGCAGATGGTCGAGATGTCGCACGAGTACTGGCGGACAAACGGCAAGTACGTGCCGAACGTCACGATCCGCCTCGCGTCCGGCGGCTACATCGGCGGCGGCCTCTACCACTCGCAGAACATCGAAGGGTGGTTGACGACGCTGCCGGGGATCCGGATCGTGTATCCCGCCTTCGCCGACGACGCGGCCGGTCTGCTGCGGACAGCGATGCGCTCGCGCGGGATGACGCTCTTTCTCGAGCCGAAGTTTCTCTACAACAACCCGATGGCACGGGCAAAGGTGCCCGCGGAATTTGCGGTTCCGTTCGGGAAGGCGCGAGTGCGCCGCGAGGGGAAGGACCTCACGATCGCCGCCTACGGCACGCCCGTGCACTTCGCGCTCGAAGCGGCGAAGAAGCTCGAGGCGGAAGGAAAGAGCGTCGAGGTGATCGACCTGCGCTCGCTCGTCCCGATGGATCTCGAAGTGATCCGCCGCTCGGTCCAGAAGACGAGCCGAGTCGTCGTCGCGCACGAGGACAAGGTGCACGGCGGCTTCGGCGGCGAGATCGCCTCGCAGATCCAGGAGACCGCCTTCCCGTTTCTCGACGCGCCGATCGCGCGCGTCGGATCGGAGTTCACTCCGGTCGGCTTCAACCGGATCCTCGAGCGCGCCATCCTCCCCAACGCCGACAAGGTACTCGAAGCCGCCCGCAAGACCCTCGCCTACTGAGCTTCTCCCTCTCCCCCGGGAGAGGCGCGGCGAGACCGGTGCCACCGACTCTGGTAATCCCTGGCTTGTTCCGCTCGTTCTATTAGCGTAGGCCGGCATGGAGCCGGTCAACGAAAAGGAGCCAGGGAAACCCATGACCCATTTCCCCAGGAAAATCGCTCTCGCGGCGTTCGTCGCCGCACTTCTCGCCCTGCCCGCCCTCGCGGGAGATCACGGCTTCGCCGGAAGAGGACACCGACACGGCGCGATGCGCTGCTTGCAAGCTGCTGACCTGTCGGACACCCAGAAGACGGACGTCAAGGCGCTCCTCGACGCGGCCCGTCCCGGCTTCGAAGCGGACGTCGCCGCGATCCGCGCCGCCCGCAAGACCCTGAATGACGACACGACGAAAGGAGCCGACAAGTCGGTCCTCGGCCAGGATTTCCTGAACGTGCGGGCCGCTTCTCAGAAACTCCGTGACGACCCCACGGCGCTCCAGAATCAGATCCTGGCAAGGCTGACCCCGGACCAGAAGACGAAGGTCCAGTCCTGCCTCGACTCCTCCGGCCACGGGATGGGATCGTCTCGCACAGGAACCGAGTTCTGATGCACGGACTCCTGCCTCCGGACAAGACGACGGCAACGGTGATGCGTCCGCATCAAATTTGGTGCGGATGTAAACCGCCCTCCGGCTGGCGCGTCTTTTCGTCTGATCATACGGTCCCTGTCTCCCGAAAGGAGATCCGAATGAAACACCTTCACCGCACGCTCACGCTCGCCGGCGCTCTGGCCTTGCTCGCTATCCCAGCCCTCGCGCAGGAGCGCGGTGCGATCGCCCGGGCGGAAGGGCGGGGATTTCCGGTCCTGCGCTGCCTGCGCGGCGCGGACCTCAATCTCACCGAGGCCCAGAAGGCCGACATCAAGGCGATTCTCGAGGCCGCCCGCCCCGTTCTGCAGGCGGATCACCAGAAGGTCCGCGCCGACCGGCAGAAGCTCCATGCCGACATCGAGGCCGGAGCCGACAGGACCGTCCTCGGGCAGGACGTGCTCGACCTGCACGCCGACATGAAAGCCGCGCAGGCGGAGCTTCAATCGGTCAAGGACCAGGTCGCCTCAAAGCTGACCGTGGATCAGAAGGCCAGGATCGGCGACTGCCTCGCGGCGTCGAAGGTCGGCCGTCTGCGGGAAAACGCGTTCGACTAGCCCGGATAATTCACGGACACCCGGCCGAAACACGTGCATCTCGCTGAGAGATCACCTGACTGTTGCGCCGAGACCGCGTGGCGCCGAGGTACGACTTGTTCCCGCGAGAGATTTTTCGTCGGGACGAGGAAGGCCGACGACGGCGATGCCGCGGGCATCGCGGAGGAGGCCTGACGAAGTATCCGGCGGAAAAGATCCGCGGGACGGCCGGAGTCGTTCGTGAATTATGCGGGCTGGCCCAGCCGATCTCTCTTTCTTCGCGCCCCGGTCTCTCGCGAGCCGGGGCGCTTTTTTTCGTCAGGATTTCTGTTCGGTAACCGGCGCGGCCGTCTGGGAGATTCCCGCGGCGACCTCGTCCAGCAGCTTCATCGAGCGGTAGTCGGTCAGGTCGAGGTGCAGCGGCGTCATCGAGATGAACTTCTCGGCGATCGCGCTGATGTCGGTCCCCTCCTCGGCCTCGCCGGCAGGGATCGTCGAGCCGATCCAGTAGTACGGGCCGGCCGCGCGGGTCGGTCTTCTCGATCACCGTCTCGCCGTAGCGGCGCTTGCCGAGGCGCGCGACCCGCACTCCCTGCGGCTCCCCCGCGGGAATGTTGACGTTGACGAGAGTGCCGGGAGGCAACGGCTCCTCCAGCAGCCGCCGCGCCAGACGCTCCGCGAACGCCGCGGCGGCGTCGAACGTGAAGCCGGTCTCGATCTCCTGCGAAATCGCGACCGAGGGAATCCCGATGAGCGTCCCCTCGAACGCCGCCGAGACCGTGCCCGAGTACGTCACGTCGTCGCCGAGGTTCAAGCCCAGGTTGATTCCCGAGAAGACGAGCTGCGGCCGCTCGTCCTTCATGAGGTGCAGCACTCCCCAGTTGACGCAGTCCGTCGGGGTCCCGTCCACCGACCAGCGGTTCGGCCCCACGAGCTTCGCCCGCAGCGGGCTCTGGAGCGTCAGCGAATGCCCGGCGGCGCTCCTCTCCTGGTCCGGGGCGACCGTGAAGACCTCCCCCACGCGGGACAGGGCGGCGGCCAGCCTCTCGATCCCCTCCGAGAAGATGCCGTCGTCGTTGGTGGCGAGAATCCGCGGGCGGCTCACGGCGGGAAGGGCGCCTGATCCGGAGGCGGCATGACGAACATCAGGATGATGTAGGCGAGGATTCCCGGGAAGGCGGCCGAGATGATCGAGAGGAGCACGTAGGCGACGCGGACCAGGGTGGGATCGAGCTGGAAGTACTCGGCCAGGCCGCCGCACACACCCGCGATCATCTTGTGCTTGCTCGACCGCGTCAGCCGGCGCGGCGGCGCGCTGCTCATGACCTTCCTCCTTCGTACACAACGCGGTTCTTCTCCGTCTCGTCCAGCGTTACGCGCACCAGGCGCGCCGGAGCCACCCTGGATTCCAACTGCCGCCAGATGCCGACCGCGATGTTCTCGGCAGTCGGATTGACGCCGCGCAGGAATTCCACGTCGAAGTTCAGGTGCTTGTGGTCGAGGTGGACGACGACGTTCTCCCGGATCGCGCGCTTCAGGTCTCCGAAGTCCATCACGTAGCCGGTCTCCGGATCGATCTCCCCGTCCACCGTCACCTCGAGCATGTAGGTGTGGCCGTGACCGTTGGGATTGTTGCACTTGTCGAAGATCCGCCGGTTCTTCTCCGCGTCCCACTCCTCCCGGTGCAGCCGGTGCGCCGCCGAGAAGTGCGCCGACGAGACGAGCCGAACCCTCACGCACCGGATTCTAGCCTCCCCCGCCGTCATTCCGAGACCCGCTCCTCTCCGTCATTCCAGGGAGCGCCCCCTGTCATTCCGAGGAGCACAGCGGCGAGGAATCTGCTCCCGTCGCTGGACGAGGCGGAATCGGACCGTTTGACTTCCCGCCGTGGCCCTGCTCAAATGCGCGCTCCGGTCGGGACGTGGCGCAGTCTGGTAGCGTACCTGAATGGGGTTCAGGGGGTCCCGGGTTCGAATCCCGGCGTCCCGACCAACACGTCGCTTCGCCCGCTCCGCGGCCTAGAGCGCAGCGCCTGGGGCATTCGCAACATGGTCACGCTGAGCCCACGCGGCCAAGAAGAAATCAATTCTTTCCCCCGGAGCAGAAGAGCAGGTCGAATGGCGGAAGACTCGTTAACCGTTTCTTTGCAAGTGGTCAGGAAACTTGCTGCCAGGCCGGCTCCTGGCACCAAGCCGACCGTCTTGAGCCGCGATGGCCGTCAGATCGCGACCTATCGTTCACCCGTCTCGATTTCCGCCGAGACGTGATCGAGCAGCTCCCTGCAGATGGATTCTGGTGATCAGGGTCGCCCTACGGTTCCCAATCCGTAGCTGTGACACGGGCCGAGTTCGAGGACGTCTTCTCTATTGGACTAAAGTCGTACGCCGCTGCGCCAATTAATCTTCTTGACCTGTTCGGGACCGCGGAGATAGCCTTGCCGCCTTATCAATGTCTCTGAGACTTGGTGTGAAGCGGCGCACGCGAGCGACCCTGAGCGCGATGATCGTCTCGCTTCTGCCGCTGCTCGTCCTGGTCCCTTCGAGCGGCACCCGATCGGCCACTATGCGCGGCGATGCCCTTCTCTCTCGGAACACGGTGTTGTGCCTTCTCGCGAGCATTCTCAGGAGCTCAGTCCTCGGCTCATCAATGCAGGCCGGGGAAGCGACGATTGACCAGGTTTCGGTCGCACAAGGCAGTGTCGCCTTGTGAGTTTGGAGGCTTGATATGAAGACCCGAACTCGGTGGGTTCTTGCCGCGCTCATCGTCCTGCTGCTTCCGGTATTGGTCCTGGTGCCTTTGACCAGGGCTCAGGCTGCCAGGAACCCGGGTCAGCTTCTCCGCGCAGCGATCGCGCATCTGATGTCCCAGGCGCCGGGACAGCAAGTCCCCGCGAGAAACGACGTGCGTGCAAAAGCGGTGGCGTCGTCGCCGCTTCCCACGACCTCAAGTGGACCTACCGCAGTGAAGGTCGGCAAGCCGCCAATGCCGAGAATCCCGGCGGTCGTCCTCTACGACCAGTACAATAATGGTTCCGCCACAGCCACCTTGTCCGCGACGTTCACCGACTTCCCCACCTTCGGCGCCGATCTCGGCGACGACTTCGTCGTGCCCGCAGGGCAGACCTGGAGTGTGGAGTCGGTCGACGCCGATGGAGTGTACTTCAATGGCGCGGGACCTGCCGACAGTTTCAATGTCTTCTTCTACGCCGACAACGCGGGTCTTCCCGGCGCGCAGGTCTATTCGGCCCTCAACCAACCGGTCACGCAAGTCGGCACCACCTTTACGGTCGCCTTGACCGTGCCGGCCGTCCTTTCGGCAGGCACGTACTGGGTCGAGGAGCAGGCCAACATGAACTTCACTGCAGAGGGTGAGTGGGGTTGGACCGACCGAACGGTGCAGTCGAACAACACCGCGGCCTGGCAAAACCCGGGTGGCGGCTTCGGGATCTGCCCCAGTTGGACTCGAAAGGCGACCTGCGTTCCCACCGCGGGCGGGCCCGACCAGGTCTTCCGCCTGAACGGGACCATACAGACGGAGGGGACTCCCACGCCGACGCCGACACCCCCACCTTCCTGCACCCCGATCGTGATTAACGGAAGCATCGATAACAGTGATCCCACGCAGACTGACCGGCTCTTCCGCAGCGGTATTCCCCAAACCTGTCCCGCCAGTACCTCATGCGCAACCTTTGGTGATGGACTCCCCCGTCATTACGATGCGTACACGTTTACAAACACGACCGGATCGACTCAGTGCGTGACGGCGGACGTCAATACGGCTTGCACGGGCACCAATTTCGTTTTCACGGCAGCCTATCTGGGCAGCTTTGATCCAAACAACGTCTGCACCAACTGGATTGGAGACAGTGGCTCCAGCCCGAACCCGGACCAAGCGTTCTCGTTCAACATCCCTGACGGCCAGACCTTTGTCCTGGTGGTAAGCGAAATCACTCCTGACACAGGTTGCCCTGCCTATACCATGACCGTGTCAGGGTTGTGCGCCGCTCCAACGCCGACGCCGACCCCGACGCCTTGCCCCGGGGATCAGTACACGATCACGGGCGGAACCGACACGATCGTGCCCGGGACGACCGACGTCGGCAATCACTGCGACGATTGCGATACTCTCATTGCCCTGCCCTTCCCCTTCACCTTGTATGACCAGACTTTCAACAGCGTCAACGTCAGCTCCAACGGCACCCTCGACTTCGCAGCCGCAACCGGCTTCACTACGAGCTGCCTGCCCGCGCCGCCCACTAATGACTACACGATCTTCCCCCTGTGGCACGACATGCGCACCGACGCCATTGGTAGCGGCTGCGCAAGCTTTCCGAGCGGCTGCGGGATCTTCACCTCGGTTTCGGGCTCCGCGCCCAACCGTATCTTCAACATCGAGTGGCGCGCCGTGCGTTTCGCCGACACCACCCAGACGGAGAATTTCGAGGCGCGCCTGTATGAGGCCTCGCTAACGAAGCAGTTCGACGTGGTCTTTGGCGCGATCAACGGGGTCACCGGGTCCGATACCGGCGGAGTCCAGGGCAACGTGGCGGCCGGACTCTTCACGCAGGACTTCTGCAATACCACCGCCCCTGCGAACGTCTCGCGCACGTATGAGTCGGCCGGCTGCCAGACGTCCACGCCGACGCCGACCAGCACGCCGACGAACACTCCCGTGCCGCCGACGAACACGCCGACGAACACGCCAACGAACACTCCTGTGCCACCGACGAACACGCCGACGAACACGCCGACGAACACTCCTGTGCCACCGACGAACACGCCGACGCCGACGCCGACGTCAGTGACAGGCAATCAGGGCTGTAGCCCCGGCTACTGGAAGCAGCAGAAGCACCTCGGTTCCTGGTGCGGCGGCTTCATCCCGGCAGGTGCGAGTGCGACGCGGGTTTCGAGTGTGTTCACGATTCCCTCATGCCTGTCGAGTTGCGAGCCGGCGACTCTCACGCTCCTCCAGGCGTTGAGTCTGCAGGGCGGACCCGGTCTGTGCGGCGCCGAGCAGACGCTGCTGCGTGCCGCAGCGGCGGCTTTGCTCAATTCGTGCTCGGTCTCTTATCGGCTGAGCACGGCGCAGGTGATCAGTGAGGTCAACACCGCGCTTGCCTCCTGCAACAGAGCCACGATGCTCACCGAGGCCAGCAGGCTGGACGGCTTTAACAACGGTTCCGCGGGGTGCCCGCTGCCCTGACGATCGCGAAGAGCTCGAAGGACCTTCGGCAGGGCGGATCTTCCGCCCTGCCTTTTTTGTATGCGAACCGCGCCGGGCGAGCATTTTCGAGGCCCGGTTGTTCACACCGTCAGCCGACGCTGGAAGATCTACGGGATGACGACGATCGAGCCGAGCATGCCCTCGTGCTGCGCCGTCGGACCGCAGTCGAATTCCTGGCAGGAGAACCCGTACGTGCCGGGAGCGAGCCACTGCGGCGTCGGAAGATCACTAATCCGGACGCTCCGCTCCTGGACTCGTTCATTCGAGTCCGGCTCGGAGGCAAGCGGGTTGCCGCCGCTCCGATCCTGATCGCGAGGACCGAGCGCTATGACGTGAAGCGAGGCGGAGAGTTCTTCTCCAGCATGGATTTCCGGCTGCTGCGGTCGTCCTCGAGGCGGGTCTTGCCGCCTCTGCGTTGCAGGCCGCGGATCCCGCCCAGTTCACCGTCACGATGCTGCCGCTTCCGGGCGCCAGCGACGCCGGGATCACCATGGATTACCTCGGCTACGAGCCTGCCACCAACGCCGTGTGGGTGCCGGCGGGCAACACCGGGTCGGTGGACGTCGTGAACGCGACGACGAAGAAGGTCACCCAGGTGACCGGATTTCCCGCCGGAGAGATGCGGTCCGGGAACCGCAAGCGGATCGTCGGTCCGAGCTCGGTGACGTTCGGCAAGGGTACGACCTACATCGGCGACCGATTCGATTCGAGCGTCACAGCGCTCGATGCGCGAACGCACAAGCGCGGAGCGTCCGTGAAGCTCGACTCGATGCCGGACGGGCTCGCGGCCGGGACAAGCCATTTCCTTATTAGACTAAAGTCGTAGGGCCGCTGCGCCAATTAATCTTCTTGACCTGTTCGGGAGCGTGGAGATAGCCTTGCCGCCTCATTAATGCCTCTGAGACAAGGTGTGAAGCGGCGCCCGGGCGACCCTGATCGCGAGAATCGTCTCGCTTCTGCCGCTGCTCGTTCTGGTCCCCTCGAGCGGCACCCGAGCCGCCACTATGCCCGGCGATGCCCTTCTCTTTCAGAAGACGGTGTTGTGCCTTCTCGCGAGCATTCTCAGGAGCTCAGTCCTCGGCTCATCAATGCGGGCCGGGGGAGCGACGATTGACCCGTTCTCGGTCGCACAAGGCAGTGTCGCCTTGTGAGTTTGGAGGCTCGATATGAAGACCCGAACCCGGTGGATTCTCGCCGCGCTCATCGTCCTGCTTCTGCCGGTCCTGGTCCTGGTGCCTTTGACCAAGGCTCAGGCTGCCAGGAACCCGGTTCAGCTGTTCCGCGCCGCGATCGCACAGCTGATGCCCCAGGCGCCGGGACAGCAAGTCGCCGCGAGAAACGGCGTGTCTGCAAACAGGGCGCAGCTCCCCCCGCTCTCCGGCGGGGCCGCCGCCGCTCCGGCGGCGCGCATCCAGGCGATGGCCGGGTCGCCGCTTCTCACCACCTCAAGTGGAACGACCGCACATACGATCGGCATTCCGCCAATGCCGAAGTCTCCGCAGGTCGTCCTCTACGACCAGTACAATAATGGTTCCGCCTTAGCCACCTTGTCCGCGACGTTCAGCGATTTCCCCACCTTTGGCGCTGATCTCGGCGACGACTTCGTCGTGCCCGCAGGGCAGACCTGGAGTGTGGAGTCGGTCGACGCCGATGGGGTGTACTTCAATGGCGCGGGACCTGCCGACAGTTTCAATGTCTTCTTCTACGCCGACAACGCGGGTCTTCCCGGCGCGCAGGTCTATTCGGCCCTCAACCAACCGGTCACGCAACTCGGCACCACCTTTACGGTCAACCTTGCCGTGCCGGCCGTCCTCGCCGCGGGCACGTACTGGGTCGAGGAGCAGGCCAACATGAACTTCGCTGCAGAGGGTGAGTGGGGTTGGACCGACCGAACGGTGCAGTCGAACAACACCGCGGCCTGGCAAAACCCGGGTGGCGGCTTCGGGATCTGCCCCAGTTGGACTCGAAAGGCGACCTGCGTTCCCACCGCGGGCGGGCCCGACCAGGTCTTCCGCCTGAACGGTACGATCGTCAGCCCAACACCGACGCCGACACCCCCACCGGGGTGTCAGTTTCATGTCCTCATCGCCTACGCCGATAGCCAGGGCACGCCCGCCGATCTGCAATCCCAGATCCTGGCTGAATCCGGTGTCATCTCCGCGGACCTTTTTGATGCCGCCGCCGGAACTCCCACCCTGGCCCAGCTTCAGTCTTACGAGATCGTCGTGCCGTTCAGCAATACCCCGTTCCTGGATGGCGACACGCTCGGCAACAATTTGGCGGACTACGTGGACGCGGGCGGAATCGTCGCGCAGCTTGGCTTCAGCCACTACGGGCCCGGCCAGCCGTACGGAATCAACGGCAGATGGCTGACCGGCAACTACAATCCTTATGACTACTCAGCGAACCTGGGATTCACCGCCTTCACGCTCGGCACGTTCAACGCGGCGCACCCGCTCATGGCCGGCGTGACCACGCTCAACAGCAACTTCCAGAACATCGTGGCGCCCGCCGCGGGAGCGACCGAGGTCGCGGCGGCGAGCGACGGCAGCTCACTGGTCGCGTACTGCCCGGTCAGCGGGGGGCACACGACGGTGGGGATCACAGCCTATGTCGGCGCGGCAGCCACGGAGAGCGGACATTGGGGGCGGGTGATCGTCAACGCGGGCCGCTGGCTCTCCGCCAGCTGTCAGACGCCGACACCGACCAACACGCCGACGAACACGCCAACGGACACTCCCGTGCCGCCGACGAACACGCCGACGAACACGCCGACGGACACTCCCGTGCCGCCGACGAACACGCCGACGAACACGCCGACACCGACGCCGACGGCAGTGACAGGCAATCAAGGCTGTGGCCCCGGCTACTGGAAGCAGCAGAAGCACCTCGGTTCCTGGTGCGGAGGCTTCATCCCGACGGGTGCGAGTGCGACGCGGATTTCGAGTGTGTTTACGATTCCCTCATGCCTCTCGAGCTGCAAGCCGGCGACTCTCACGCTCCTCCAGGCGTTGAGTCTGCAGGGTGGAAACAGTCTGTGCGGCGCCGAGGAGATTCTGCTGCGTGCCGCGGCGGCGGCTCTGCTCAATTCGTGCTCGGTCTCTTATCCGCTGAGCACGGCGCAAGTGATCAGTGAGGTCAACACCGCGCTTGCCTCCTGCAACAGAGCTACGATGCTCACCGAGGCCAGCAGGCTGGACGGCTTTAACAACGGTTCCGCGGGGTGCCCGCTGCCCTGACGATCGCGAATAGCTCGAAGGACTTTCGGCAGGGCGGATCTTCCGCCCTGCCTTTTTTGTATGCGAACCGCGCCGGGCGAGCATTCTCGAGGCCCGGTTGTTCACACCGTCAGCCGACGCTGGAAGACTACGGGATGACGACGATCGAGCCGAGCATGCCCTCGTGCTGCGCCGTCGGACCGCAGTCGAATTCCTGGCAGGAGAACCCGTACGTGCCGGGAGCAGGGGCCACGACCGTCACGACGTAGTCCGGCGAGTTGTACGGCAGCTGCGAGCCCGCGATCCACCCGAATATGCCGCTGAACCAGTGCGGGCGGTAGACGTCGTCCGGAATGTCGCCGTTCAAGACGTGGAGCTCATAGGTCTGGCCGGTCCTCAACGTGATCGACGAGGAGGGGCTGCCCGGTGTCGTTCCCGGTCCCTCGATCCACTGCCACGCCCAGCGCACCGCGCGCAGCCGGATCACGGTCGTGGCTCCGCTTGTGGGCGTCGGCGTGCCCGTCGGCGTTGTGGGCCCCGCGTGATCCTGGCAGGCGGTGAAGAGAGCGGCGCCGACGAGGAGGACCGCCACTCCTCTCGCGGCCTTGCCGACCCAGTTCCCGTCGGTCATCGGGCTCTACATCAAGAAGCCCAGATCCGAGGCGGCGAAATTGCCGATGTTCGGAAAGACCGTGGGGATGTTGGCCGCCGAAACGCCGAACCACTTCGCGATGGTGGCTCCGTATTGATCGACGGCCGTCGTCGGGATGAACCGACCCCGGTTGTCCGCGTCGTCCGGGCCGGCGAGTTGGAGCGTCGGAAACAGGGTGCCGTTGGATCCGGGAGTCCCGTAAAACGCGCCGCCTCTGACCGAGTCGCCCATCACGAAGAGATGGCTGCCCCAGCCATGGTCCGTTCCCACCGTGCCGGCATTCGTACCGGACGGCTGGAGCGTGCGCCCGAAATCCGAGAGCAGGAACGTCGTGACGCTGCTGGATACGCCGAGCTCGATGGTCGCGTTGTAAAAGCCATTCATGGCGGCGGAGAGCTGGGCGTACAGGCTGCTATGCGCGGAAAGCTCGTTCTGGTGCGTGTCGAAGCCGCCCAACGACGCGAAGAAGATCTGCCGCCGCAGGCCCAGCGACGGAGTCGTCTGGTTCAGCTTGATCACCTTGGCGATCTGCTTGAGCTGGTTGCCCAGGCTCGAACTCGGAAAGACCGTCGTGAGCGTCGGATCGGCAGTGATGTCGTTCATGATGTCGAGGGCGTCCGAAGTCCCGTCGCTCGCGGCGGCGATGAGCGTCGCGGACCGATCGATCGTTCTCAGGAGGTCGAAAGCGCTGCGCCTGGCGACGTCCGTCGGGCTCGTGGAGAAGCCAGAGAGCACGAGCACCTGATTGAGAGGCGTTCCGGAGGAGAGGACGAGCGGCCGGGTCGAAAGGCCCTGACCGAACACCGCAGAGCCGGCGACGGAGGTCGTCACGGGGAAATTCGAGCCGTTGTTCAACGAGACGACCTGATCTCCCGTGCGGCCGCCCCAGCCGCTCTGAGTGCGAGCGTCCGCCCGTCCGCTCTGCCAGATCTCCTGTTGATCGGCGTGGGAAAAGAGCTGATAGGGTCGCGGCACCGTGCCGTTGAGGTACGTCGTGCGTGTCAGAGGGTGGACGAGCGGGCCGACATTCGTGACGATCGCCAGCTTGCCCAGATTGAACAGGCTCTGAACCTCGGGCATCGACGGGTGGAGACCGAAAGCGCCAAACGGCTGCGTGCTGAGAGGCAGGATGCTGGCCAGCGGGATCGCCAGGCCTGAGCCCTCCCGGACGCTCGAATAGGCCGGATACGAAAACCCCAGATTCGGGCTCGGATTGGTGTCGATCGGGATCAACATGTTGCTCGAGTCATTTCCTCCGAAAAGGAAAATGCAGACGAGCGCCTTGTAGCCCTCTTCCGCGGCGGCTTCGCGGGACCCGTCCTGAGCGTAAAGGTTCATCAGGCCGAGCTTCCTGAAACCGGCCGAGAGCGCCATCGCGCCGAGGCCCGCGCAACCCGTGCGCAGAAGGAATTGACGCCGGGACTGCTCATTCATGGTTTACCTCTGCACCTGGTACTGCGACGAGCTGGCGACGAGATAGAGCGCCGTCTGCGCGCGCAATAAAGGGTTCGTCGCGGGGACCGCGTTGACGGCGTTTGAGATCTCCGTCTGCATCTGCGGGGACATGCTGTCGTGCAGGAACGAGTGATTGAGCCGCTGGACAAGCGCCGCCGGGTCTGCCGCGAGCGCCGTCAGAACAGACAGGTCGAGCGAGGTCCCATTCGGAGCGTTCCCAGTCGCAGCCGTCGCCGGGATGTTCGAGAAGACCATCGTGTTGACAAAATTGGCCCGTTTCAGCGCCGTCGTCTGATCGAAGATGCCGAACTCCGGCCCGACGATCGTCGTGCCCGGAGCCTGATAGAAGGCCGGGTAGTAGCTGAAGACCGTGGCGGGCCGGAAGACGTCCTGACCGAGCGCGGAGACCGTGGGATTGAGATAGCCGTCGGAGGTCGTCTTGCCGTCGGCGGACCGCGCGTTGGTTGAACGAAGGAGATTCAGCGCGAAGAGAACCGGCTCCTTCAGGTGCCCGAAATCGGCGCTCGCGGGCGTCGGCTGGCGGGCCTCCGGATCGAGGAGGACGGCCTTCACGACAGCTCGCATGTCTCCGCGCACGGCGGAGCCGTTGTCGTTGAATACCGTCGCGACGCGCTGGATGTAGGCCGGCGAAGGATTGCTCGTCACGAGGGACTTGATCAGGTGACGCGAGACGTAGGGCCCTATGTTGGGATGCAGGAAGATGTTGTCGAGGGCGCCGTTCAGGTCCTGGTCCGGCGACCGTCCCGGCGGGATCACGAATCCGTTTAAGAGCGTCTTCGAGCCCGCGTCGTGCCTCGCCGTCGACGCGACCATGGGGTCGCGGTAGTTCGTGATGCCGGGGCCGATATCCGGAGCGAAGCGCCAGCCCGTCAGCGCGCGAGCCAGCTCCGTCACCGCGAACTGATCGTAAGTCGGGATGATCGTGCCATCGGCGCGCGTCCGGGGTGAGCCGTCGTTGTTGAGCAGATCCGTCCCGAGAGAGAAGAGCTGCATGATCTCCCGGGCGTAGTTCTCGTTGGGGAGGGTCGCGGTGCTCGTCTTCAGGTTCAGGTAGTCGCCCATGCCCGGGTTCAACGTCATTTCGTAGAGGAGCTGGCGGTAGTTGCCGAAGGCGTTCCGATAGATCACATCGAGATAGGGCTGGTACCAGCTCGGCCGATTCAGGTCGAGACCCGAGGTGACGATGAGCGAGTGCAGGGCCCAGGCGACGCGCTGCCGCAACTGGTCCTGGCCGTAGAGAGCGTTCAGGAAGAACTGCCTCTGCAGCGGGTACATCGAGTAGTTGTCCCGCTGGCAGCTGCCCGTACAGCTCGTACCCGGGCTGTCGGTCACCGGTGTGAACGCCGGGTAGCCTGTGGGGGTCTTTGCGAACTGGTCGTCGATCCAGGCTGACATGCCCATCTGAAGGACACGCCCCGCCTCGACGTCCGTCGGACCCCACGTCGCCTGTTCGAGGAAGCGGATGATGTCTGCGGTGGGGTCCGTGGTCGTACCGCGCGGAGGAAGCACCCTCGTCGACGGTCGATGAACACCTGGAGAAGTTTGCCCTTGAGCCGGCAGCGAACCCACAGCTGCAAGGCCTGCAAACACCGGCACGAGAACGATCGCCAGACGTCGAAGGCGCCTGAGGTCGGAGGTCGATAAACTGAAGAAGTGGATTGAGTCTCTCATCGCGCCCTCCGACTCGACACAACGAGTGTAACGTTGCCTTAGACGGTGGATCCAACCAGATGGTTTACGACCGTTGTCCGCGGGCCGGCGGGGCGTCTCGCACCGGGGCGACACCAGGCGAGCGCGTAAGGAGCTTCTTCTGCAGTCGAAGTACCCAAGGCTGAAGGACGGACTCCCGACGCTTTGACCCAAAGCGGCATATGGTCGATCAGGCATGAGAAGTCCTCGATGAATCGGTGGGTCGTGGCGCTGGCGCTCCTGGGGGTATCGAGCAGAGTCGTTGCCGCCCAGGATGCTGTCGAGATCCGCGAGGGAGTGAAGGTCGAGTTCGCGTCGGCGGAGGCCTGCGCGCGGCTGCTCGCTTCGCGAGACGTCTTCGTTCGGGCCCTCAGTCCCTTCGATCGGGCCGCGCGGCTCAAGACGGACAGGGACGTTTCGGAGGCCGAGTACCTCGCGTTCGTCGCGCGCCAGGCCAGGGACTGGACGGAGGGCGAGAAGCTCGCGCTGCGAGCGATCCTCCAGTCCTTTCGTTCGAAGATCGAGGCTTTGGACCTTCGATTTCCACGCTCGATCTCGTTCGTGAAGACGACCGGCCTGGAAGAAGGCATGGCGGCCTATTGCCGCGACGCGGCGGTCGTGCTTCCCGCCAGGCTCCTCCTGCGAGATCCGGCGGAACTGGAGAGCACGGTCTTCCACGAGCTGTTTCACATCTATCGGCGGCGCTCTGACGAGAATCGACGGCCCCTCTACAAGATCATCGGCTTCGATACATGCCCGGAGATCGCCTTGCCCGAGCCACTGCGCCGGCGGAAGATCACCAATCCGGACGCTCCGCTCCTGGACTCGTTCATTCGAGTCCGGGTCGGAGGCAAGCGGGTTGCCGCCGCTCCGGTCCTGATCGCGAGGACCGAGCGGTACGACGTGAAGCGGGGGGGCGAGTTCTTCGACAGCATGGATTTCCGGCTGCTCGTTCTCGACGAGGTCAACGGCCGCTTTCAGCCGTCCGTGCTTCCCGGCGGAGAGCCCCGCCTGCTCAATCCCAACGAAGTCCCTGGCTACCTGGATCAGGTCGGCAGGAACACGGAGTACATCATCCATCCAGAAGAGATTCTGGCGGACAACTTCGTATTGCTGGTCAACGGCAAATCGCCCGTCCCATCGCCCGGAATCCTCGAGCAACTGCGTTCCTTACTGACGCGAAAGTGACGCCAGGACGTCCTGCGTCCCGACCCGTGGAGGCGTACACTCCCGCGATTCGCTCTCTCATTCCGCTGCGACGAGATATTGCCTTGATTGAGGCGTGGTCTTGAGTCCCGAGGTTGCCGGCGCCATCGGTGTTCTGAAGGAGAAGGGGATCCTCTCCCCCGATCAGTCAGCGACGCTCGCGCGGATGGCTCGGCGGGATCTCGTGTCCATCCGCGTCGAGCTGCGGGCGCTGCTCTATGCGGGCGTGCTGCTCGTGGTGTCGGGCGTCGGGATTTTTCTGAAGGAGAACCAGGAGCGAATCGGGCCGGTGGCGATCGCGTCGCTGCTCGCGGCCGCGGCGGTCGCGTGTTTCGTCTTCGTGTTTCGCCGCTCGCCGGGATTTTCGTGGGAGGCCTCTCGCGAATCGCACGTCGCGGCGGACTACCTCCTGCTGCTCGGCGTGCTGCTCGTCGGCTCCGACCTCGCTTACATCGAGCGCCGCTTCCATTTCCTTGGACCGAACTGGGCATACCACCTGCTCGTCCTGTCGGCCATCGCGCTCGCGGCGGCGTATCGATTCGATTCTCGCGTCTTGCTGTCGCTCGGGCTCTCCTCGTTCGCGGCCTGGCGCGGCCTTTCGACACGGCTTTCGCTGGAATCTCATCTGACCCAACGCCCCGGTGAAGTCCGCGCGAACGCCCTGGCCTGCGGTGCCCTCTTCCTGGCCGCCGCGCTCCTCTCGGTACGCGCCAGGAAGAAGGCCCATTTCGAGGGCGTCTTCGCGGCATTTGGCTGGCTGCTGCTCTTCGGCGGATTGCTTTCGGGCGTGTTTCAGGACGGGCCGGGGTGGATCCCGTGGGAAGTCGCCGCGTGCGGCACCGCTGCGGCAGTCATCGTCTTCGCCTACAGGTTCCGGCGGATGTTCGACTTCACCGTCGGCGTCATTGCCGGCTACCTGGCGCTGCTGCGGCTCTGGAAGGCCGGCGGCGCCACGGACGAGTTGTTCTTCCTCGGCGTCGCCGCGTCGAGCCTCGCGGTCATCGTGCTGCTCGCCGCGACCTATCGCGTGATGCGGAGGGAGGCATGAAGGCCGCGTGGGTTCAGGCGGAGCGCGACGGCGAGGTCCGTCAGGCTGCCCGCTCATGGCGCGAGGCCAGGGCCATCGACGAGGGCACGCTCTCGGCAATCGAGGCGCTCTATCCGGCGGCGTGGCCCGATCCCACCGTCCTGTGGAGCGCTCTTCTCTTCTTCTTCGTCACGTTATTCGTCGCGGCGCTTCTGTTCTCGGTAGGAATCGCGCACCAGTTGGAGGCGTCCGCGTTCGTGCTCGCCGGCGGCCTGGCGTTCGCCGCGGACCGGCTCCGGCCGGCGGCCTCGACGGTCAAGGCCGCGACGGCGAGCGCCGCCGCGTTCTGGTCGGTCGTCTGCCTTCTCATCGGATCGGGAGAGGCGATCGCCTGGGGAGAGCGAGCCCTGACTCCGCTGCTTCTCATCGGCGCCGCGGCCTGGGCGGTGGCGGCGTGGCGCTGGGGCTATCCCGCGTTCGCTCTCTTCGCGGCTGTCTTCTGCTTCCTTCTCCTCGCCCGCTTCCCGTTCGGCCGCGTGCTCTGGCTTGTGCTCGGAGCGGCTCTTGCGGCCGCGTGCGCCCCGCTGCTCGATCGACCCTCGTTCGCTCCGTCTCACCGGCGCGGCGCGGCCGGCGTCCTCATCGCGTCGCTCGCCGCGGTCTACGGCGCGGTCAATCTCTACGCTCTCGACCACCGCGCCGTCGAGAGCATGTCGGCACCCGGAGGGAGCGCGCCGCAGTCCCCTGCCGCCGCCGTCCGCGTCCTGGCGGCGGTCGCGACGGCCGTATTTCCGCTCTTCGTCCTCGGTTGGGCGATCCGCGCGCGGCGGACGCTGCTGCTCGACGTCGGGATCGTCACCGCGGCGTTGTCACTCGCGACGCTGCGCTTCTACGTCCACCTCGCCCCGTTGTGGACGATCCTCTCCGTTGCGGGCAGCGGCCTCATTCTCCTGGCCCTCGGCGTCCACCGCTGGCTCGCTCGGTCGCCCGGCCGTGAGCGCGGAGGCTTCACCGCGGAGCCTCTCTTCGAAGATAAGGAGAGGCAGCAGACCCTCGGCGCCCTCGGGGCCCTGTCTCTGTCGCCGCAGGCGCGGAGCGTCTCGCCGGGACCGGGAAAGTTCGAGGGGGGCGGCGGAAGTTTCGGCGGCGGCGGGTCAAGCGGCACGTTCTGAGATAATCCCCCCACTTGGCACTGTCACAAGGCACTCGGCTTGGCCCTTACGAGGTCCTCGCTCCGCTCGGCGCGGGCGGGATGGGAGAGGTGTATCGGGCGCGGGACACGCGGCTTGGCCGCGAGGTGGCAATCAAGGTCCTCCCCCAGAAGCTCTCGGCCGACGCCGATGCGCTCTCCCGTTTCGAGAGGGAGGCGCGCGCGGTCGCCGCGCTTTCGCATCCCAACATCCTTGCGCTCCACGATTTCGGCAGCGAGGGAGCCGTGGTGTACGCGGTGTCGGAGCTGCTCGACGGCGAGACGCTGCGGGAGCGGCTGTCCCGCGGGGCGCTGCCGGCGCGGAAGGCCATCGAGTATGCGGTCCAGATCGCGCAGGGCCTCGCCGCCGCTCACGAGAAGGGGATCGTGCATCGGGACCTGAAGCCCGAGAACGTCTTCGTGACCCAGGATGGGCGAGTCAAGATCCTCGACTTCGGCCTGGCGAAGGTCGTGGAATTCGGCAGCGAGCTCACGAAGTCGCCGACAGCCGTGGCGGCGACCGAGCCGGGGACGGTGCTGGGGACCGTGGGCTACATGTCACCCGAGCAGGTGCGCGGACAGGCCGCCGACCACCGGTCCGACATCTTTTCCTTCGGCTCGATCCTCTACGAGATGCTGGCGGGACAGCGCGCGTTTCGGGCCGACTCGGCGGCGGAGACCATGGCGGCGATCGCCCAGAAGGACCCGCCCGAGCTCTCGGGCGTGGAGATCGCCCTGGCTCCCTCGCTCGACCGGATCGTGCGGCACTGCCTCGAGAAGAGCCCGGGCGAGCGCTTCCAGTCCGCGCGCGACCTCGCGTTTGACCTCGACTCCGTCGCCGGCAGATCGATTCCGGCGCATCTCACCGCCGCCGCTTCCGGTCCGAGACGCGTTCGCCGGCTCCCGCTCGCGCTCGCGGCGATCGCGATCGCCGGGGTCGTCTTCGTCCTGGGTCTCTTCGTCGGACGGGGAACCGGCCGCCAGACGTTCCCCCACTTCTCTCCGCTGACGTTTCGCCGCGGCACGATCCGCTCCGCCCGGTTCGCCGCGGATGGGTCGACGATCGTCTACGGCGCGGCCTGGCAGGGGGCGCCGATCCGCCTCTTCACGGCGCGGCGGGACAGTTCCGAAGCGGGACATGTCGAGCTTCCGGACGCCGACATCCTCGCGATCAATCGCAACGGAGAGATGGCGATCTCGCTGGGCCGGCGCTTCCTGACCACCCATCACTCGGTGGGGACACTCGCGGTCGCGCCGCTGTCCGGCGGATCCCCTCGAGAGGTCCTCGAGAGTGTCGAGGACGCCGACTGGTCGCCCGACGGCAGGGAGATCGCCGTCGCTCACGAAGTGGGCGGACGCTATCGGCTGGAGTTCCCCATTGGAAAAGTCCTCTACGAAACGATCGGCTGGATCACGCGAGTCCGGGTTTCTCCCGACGGCGCGTTCGTCGCGTTCTTCGACCATCCGGTTCGTTACGACAATCGGGGATCGCTCGCGATCGTGGACCGGTCCGGCAAGAGAAGAGTGCAGACGGCGGAGGAGACTTCCGAGTCGGGTCTCGCCTGGTCTCCCGACGGGAAGGAAGTCTGGTACTCCGCGGGGTATGGCACCGCGGGAGACAACATTTTCGCCGTCGATCTTCGAGGCCGCCGGCACGTCCTCTATCGAGCGACCGGGGACGCCACCATCCTCGACGCTTCGCGCGATGGGCGGGTCCTTCTCGCTCGCCAGAGCAACCAGCGCGAGATGCGGGGACTGCGCCGGGGCGACGCACAGGAGCGCGATCTCACGGGGTTCGACTGGACGATCCCGAAAGACATTTCGGCCGACGGAAACACCGTCCTCTTCGGCGAGGAAGGGTTCGGAGGCGGGCCGAACTATTCGTTCTTCCTGAGGAGGATGGACGGCTCCTCCCCCGTGCGGCTGGGAGACGGCAACGGGGATGCGCTGTCGCCCGACGGCAAACTGGTGATCTCCGTTCCGTTCGCGACGCCCCGCCGGATGACGCTGCAGCCGACAGGACCCGGGCAGCCGCGGCGTCTCGAAGGCGACGTCGAGGTTCACTTCGCCCGCTGGCTTCCCGACGGGAAACGGGTGCTGTTCGAGGGGAACGAGGCCGGCCGAGGCTCTCGCCTCTTCCTTCAGGACGTCGCCGGAGGAGCTCCCCGGGCATTGACTCCGGAAGGCGTGCGTCTCTTCGACGGCCGGGAGATCTCCGGCGACGGCCTCTTCGTCGTCGCGCTCGGACCCGATGGGAAGGCCTCCGTCTATCCCCTGGACGGCGGCGAACCTCGAGCGATCCCCGGCTGGACCGGGATCGACGAGATGTGCGGCTGGACGGAAGACGGCCGGGGAGTCTTCGCGTACCCGCAGGGCCAGCTTCCGGCGAAAGTCGTTCGCCTCGAACTCGCCACGGGCAAGCGCGAGCCGTGGAGAGAGATCCTTCCGGTGGACCCGGCCGGCGTCGTCACGATCGCGCCGCTTCTCTTCACGCCGGACGGGCAATCGTACGTTTACAGCTATCCTCGAATTCTTTCGCAGCTCTATGTCAGCGAGGGATTGAAGTGATTGAAGTGATTGCATCGAGGGCAATCCCTGCCCTCGAAAACTGGAGGGGGAAATGAAGACCAAGACCATCCTGGCGTCTCTGGCGGCGTTCTTTGCGGGCCTCGCGATCTGTCTGGCGGCGGATCCCAACATGGGCACGTGGACGTTGAACGAGGCGAAGTCGAAGATCGGGGCGGGAGGGACGAAGAACTCGACGGTCGTCTATGAGGCCGTCGGCGACAGCGTCAAGATCACGGTGGACGGCGTCGGCAGCGACGGCAAGGCAGTGCATCATGAGTGGACGGGCAAGTACGACGGCAAGGACTACCCGGTCACGGGGGATCCGACTCACGACACGCGGGCGTACAAGAGAGTCAGCGATCGGATTCTGAGTTTCGACTCCAAGAAGGGTGGCAAGCTCGTCGGGACGGGCAAGGTCGTCGTCGCGGCCGACGGCAAGAGCCGCACGGTCACCTTTACGGTCACCGAGAACGGCAAGAAGGTCTCGAGCACCGCGGTCTACGACAAGCAGTAGGCAGGCTCCGGGGCCGGCCGGCGCCGGCCGGCCCCGATCGGTCCCTTCGAGTTCTCCGCCGACACGGCAGATTCCGCTCCACGGCTTCACGGACAGTCGCGGTACACTGCTCCTCCTCCATGAACGAGACCGAACTGGCCTTGTTTCTCGCCAGCTTCGAGAGCTGCATCAAGAACGACACCTTTCTTCGTGTCTTCTACGACACATTCCTGAAATCGTCCGCGGAGATTCGAGCCCTGTTCGCAGAGACCGATTTCGCGTTGCAACGCCGGGCATTGCGGGCCTCCCTGTACGTGATGGTTTCCGCCTCCGCTCGACACCTGGCCGAGCTCTCGACCCTCTCGGAACTCGCAGAACGCCACCGCGCGCTCCGCATCAAGCCCCATCATTACGAGCTCTGGATGCAAAGCCTGCTCTCCGCCGTCGAGCAATGCTCCGATCACTACGACGCGGAAGTTGCCCGGGTGTGGCGTGAGGCCTTCCGTTCCGGGATCAACTACATGAAGGCCCGCGGCGTAGCAGTTCAAAGGGGGACTCGGTCTCCCGCGGAGTAGAATCGGCGTCCGTCAAAATCGAAACGGAGAAGCGAGGAGCCCGGGCGGATGACTTCGCGGGGGGATGACTCTGTGAAGCCGGGGGGCGGCGGCGAGGCGACGAGCGGAAGCTCCGAGCTGTCGCGGGAGCTGACGGTCGCGACGCCCCTGCCGGGATCCGGCGCGCGCGGGGCGGCCGGGCCGTCGGTCGGGTTCGGGACGACGCTCGATCACTTCGAGATCCAGGAGCTGCTCGGCGCTGGGGGATTCGGCGAGGTCTACCGGGCGCGGGACGCGCGGCTGGAGCGGATGGTGGCGGTCAAGGTGCTGCCCAACGACTTCGCCCAGGACGTCGACCGGCGCGAGCGATTCCGGCGCGAGGCGATGGCCGCATCCGCACTGAACCACCCGAACATCTGCACGGTCCACGACCTCGTGGAGGCCGGCGGGCGGTACCTGATCGTCATGGAGCTCGTCGAAGGGCGCACGCTTCACGAGGTCCTGCCTCGGGCACACCGCCGCCGGCGCCGCAGGTCGTCGCGATCTCGCGGCAGATCGCCACGGCGCTCTCGGAGGCGCACCGCGCGGGAATCCTCCACCGCGACATCAAGAGCGGCAACATCGTCCTGACGCCGCAGGGGCAGGTCAAGGTCCTCGACTTCGGGCTCGCGAAGCGGCTCGCGCCGGGCGCCGGGCACGGGCGAGGCGGCGCCGGAGCTGACGCGCGAAGGGATGGCGGTCGGAACGCTGACGTCCATGTCGCCCGAGCAGCTTCTCGGCAAGCCGCTCGACGCTCGGAGCGACCTCTTCTCGCTCGGCGTCGTGATGTACGAGATGGTCACGGGCCGCCTGCCGTTTGCCGGCAGCACGGCCGTCGCGATCTCCGACGCGATCCTCCACGCTCCTCCCCGACCCATCGGCGGAATCGCCGCGCCGGAACGGCTGAAGGCCGCGATCCTGCGGCTCCTGGAGAAAGACCCGGGACGCCGCTTCGGCAGCGCCGAGGAATTGAACACCGAGCTCGCGGCAATCGAAGCTTCGCTCACCCCGGCGGGCAAAGGGCGCCTCTCGATGATGATGGTCGCCGCGTTGGCGTCGCCGGCCTCGCTGATCCTTGCGCTCGGCGGCTGGCTCTGGCAGCGCGCGTCCCGCGCGCGGTGGGCCGCGCGAGACCGCCGCGCCCGAGATCGCGCGGCTCGTGGCGGCGGAGGACTTCGGCAAGGCGGCGCTCGGCCAGACAGGCCCGTCTCGTCCTTCCCCAGGACCCGGCGCTCGAGAAGCTCTGGACCGAGGCGACGATGGAATTCTCCGTCGAGAGCGCGCCGCCGGGCGCCGACGCGTTCTATCGGCCTTACCGCGGGGAGCCGGCGGCCTGGGACAGCCTGGGAAAGACGCCGATCCAGAAGCTCCGCGTGTCCAAAGAATTTCTACTCTGGCGGATTGTCAAGCCGGGCTACGAACCGCGTACCGCATTGCGCCGACCTGGGCCTACGGGTTCGGCCGGCGGATCTTCTCGTGCCGCCTCGATCCCGCCGCGAGCGCTCCGCCCGGAATGGTGCCGCGTCGCCGGGGGAAACATCGGCCTCGCGATCCCCGGGCTCGACCATCTTCCCGAAGTGCCGCTCGACGACTACTGGATCGACCAGCATGAAGTGACCAACGAGGAGTTCAACGAATTCGTCGACGCCGGCGGCTACCAGAAAGCCCGAGTTCTGGAAGCAGTCCTTCGTCGCGAATGGACAGCCGCTCGACCTGGACAGGAAGCCATCGGCGCGCTTGCGCGACGCCACGGGGCGGCCCGGCCCGGCGACCTGGGAGCTCGGCAGTTTCCCGAAGGGACAGGAGAAACATCCCGTCGCGGGCGTGAGCTGGTACGAGGCCGCGGCCTACGCGGAATTCGCGGGCAAGAGCCTTCCGACGATCTACCACTGGAACGAGGCCGCGCAGACGCGCGCGAGCATGCTCGATCGTGCCCGGAAGCAACTTTCCGCGGCACCGAGACGGTCGCGGTGGGAGGCGACGGCGCGTTGAGCGGCTTCGGAACGACGGACATGGCCGGCAACGTCAAGGAGTGGTGCTGGAACGAGAGCACGGGCGGCAAGCCGCTACATCCTGGGCGGCGGATTCGGCGAGCCGACGTACATGTTCATCGACCAGGACGCGCAGTCGCCCTGGGACCGCCGCGCCGAACTACGGATTCCGTTGCGTCAAGCTCTCCTCGCCGCCTCCACCGGCCGCGACGGCGCCGGATCGAGGCTCCGTTCCGCGACTTCTCCAAGGAGAAACCGGTCTCCGATGAAGTCTTCCACGCCTTCAAGGGTCTCTATGCCTACGACAAGGGCGATCTCGCCGCGCAGTCGAAGACGACGGCAGGCCACCGAGGACTGGACCCAGGAGAAGAGTCAGCTTCAACGCGGCGTACGGCGGCGAGCGCGTCATCGCCTATCTGTTTCTCCCGAAGAACGCGTCCCCGCCCTACCAGACGGTCGTCTACTTTCCGGGCTCGAGCGCCATCCACACGGACAAGTTCAGTCTCTCCGTCTACGCCGACTTCATTCCGAAGAGCGGCCGGGCCCTCATCGCCCCGATCTACAAGAGCACCTTCGAGAGGCGGGACGATCTGAAGTCCGACTATCCGGAGCCCACGGCGTTCTGGCGCGACCACGTCATCGCCTGGTCGAAGGACGTCGGCCGCTCGATCGACTACCTCGAGACACGCCAGACATCGACAAGGGAAAGCTCGCCTACGTGGGCCTGAGCTGGGGCGGCGCCGTCGCGCCGATCGTGCTCGCGGTGGAGAGCCGTTTCAAGACCGCTGTTTTGGAGTCCGGAGGTCTCGAGTTTCAGCAGGCGCTTCCCGAGGCCGACCAGATCAACTTCGTCACGCGCGTGCGGATCCCGGTCCTCATGTTCAACGGCCGGTACGACCACTTCTTCCCGGTCGAGTCCTCACAGCATCCCGCTGTTTCGGTTATCGGCACCCCGGAGAAGGACAAGAAGCATGTTATCTACGAGACCGGCCATGCCGTTCCGCGCAAGGAATTCATCCGGGAGACGCCTCGACTGGCTGGACAAGTACATCGGGCCGGTGAAGAAGTAGAAGCCGCGCCGCGCGGACGGAGTCGAATGGACGAGATCCTCCGGACTAACTGCCGCCGGGAGCTCGAATGGCAGGTCTCCTTCGCCCGGATCGCGATGAGGGACCTGCGCGCCGCGCTGACCGAGATGGACCAGGCCGCGCGCGACTTCCGCGCCCAGCGCGAATGGTTCGACGTCGGTTCGTGGACGACGCTGCTCGAGGAATTCAATCGTCGGCGTACCGCCGCCACGCGGCGGTTCTGGTACTCCGCGCAGGGCTTCCTTCTGGCCGTGGCGAACATCTCGAGGCTTCTCTGGCCGGCCGAAGTCGATCCCGGAGGGAAGAGCAGGGTCTCCGTGTCACGGGGCAACGAGCTTCGCGTGCTCCTCGGACTTCCCGCCCGATCGCCGCTCACGGATCGCGCCGTCCGGAACTTCTTCGAGCACTTCGACGAGGGGCTCGATCTCTGGGCCGAGCGCGAACGCAAGAACCTCGCCGACGCGGAAGCGGGGCCCACGACCCGGGTCGCGGACATGAAGAACCGGTTCCGCAACTACGACCCGGTCAGCGAGACGTTGACCTTTCAAGGGGAGCAGATCTCCCTCCGGGAATTGAGCGACGCGCTGGATGACCTCGCTCGGAGGCTCGAAGCGGCATAGTGCCGCTACCTCGTCGCTTTTCCGCGCCCGAGGAGCTTCACGATCTCCTTCAGCTCCCGCACGACTTTCTTGCGCTCCGGAAATGGCGGACGCGCCCTTCGGCGCGGATGAGCCGATCTCGGAGGCAACTCGGGATCGGCCGGTTCCGCGAGGGAGCGGGTCGGAGGTCTGACGGCCGGCGCGGCGGTCGCCGCCTTTTTTCTGCTCGGCCGGCGGCGGCGCGGGCGTCAGCCCGTCTTCGAAGCGGCCCTCCGAGATCTCCGCTTCGAGGCGTTTCTTCGCGCCCGCGACGGTGAAGCCCTCGTCGTAGAGGAGCTCCCGGATGCGGCGATGATCCTGACGTCGCGGGAGGAGTAGAGCCGCGCCGCTCCCTTCTCCTTGCCCTTCGGAGAGGGCGGGGAACTCCGTCTCCCAGTAGCGCAGGACGTAGGGCGCGACCTCGGCGATCCGGCATGCCTCGGCCGGTTTGTAGATCCGGCTCCGTTTTCATGGCGGCAATACTCTACCCCGGTCTCCTCGAACCCGCGCTCATTATCGCTGCTTCTTCCCCGACTCCTGACTCTTTCTTTGTTCCTCTCCTTCGGACCTGGATCCTGGCCCCTGGACTCTCGACTTCTCCCTGCCGCCTCCGGACCTTTGCCCCTCGCGCGGGTCTGCGCCCGGCCGCGGACCGAGATCCGGATCGGGCGCCCCGGAAGTCCGCCGCCTCCCGGACGATGTTCTCGATGCGGCGCGACTCGGAGAAGTGGAGCGGCTCCGCGCGATTGGCCACGAGGGTGAAGGTCGGCGGCGCGACCCCCGTCTGCGCGACGTAGAAGACCTTGAGGCGTCCTGCCCGACGCCGTCCGCGGCGGCTTGTCGCGAAGGGCGCGGCCGAGCACGCGGTTCAGCTCCCCCGTCGTGATCCGCCGGCGCCGGTTCTCGGCCACCCGCGCGGCCGCGTCGAGGACGCCGGCCGACCCCCCGCCCGCGTCTTCGCCGAGACGAGAAGCATCGGAGCGTGGCTGGCGAAGGGGATCTGAGACTCGAGCGCCTCCTGGAAATTCCTGCGCCGCGTCCTCGCCGGCCCGGCCCGCGATGTCCCACTTGTTGCCGATGAGGACGAGCCCCTTGCCCTGTCGTCTACGGACGCTGAGGCGACCGTCGCGTCCTGCGCCGCTCGGCCCCTCGGCGGCGTCCAGACGAGCACCGCCGACGTCGCATTCCTCGATCCGCTTGCGCGCCTGGAGACGACCGACAGGACCTCCGGCCCCCGCTCCGTGCGCGCCTTCCGCCGGATCCCCGCCGTGTCCACGAGCCGGAACCGCCGGCCTCCGTGCACGAGAACCGCGTCCACGGAGTCGCGGGTCGTTCCGGCGATCTCCGAGACGATCGCCCTGCTCCTCGACCGAGGAGCGCGTTGACGAGCGAGGATTTGCCGACGTTGGGGCGACCGACGACGGCGAGCGCGATCTCCCGCGGGCCCGTCCGCCGCGGTCCTCCGCCTTCCGCCCTCCGCGAGGAAGCCGGGCATCCTCGCCGCGATCGCCGTCTGGATGTCGTCCACGCCGATCCCGTGCTCCGCCGAGACGCCGTAGACCTCCGGCAAACCCGAGCTCCCACGCCTCGACCTCGCCCTCGCTGCCCTCCTTGCGGTCGATCTTGTTCGCCGCGACGATGGCGTCGCGCGCCCGCCTCGCGGATCGCCCGCGCGGCCGCCCGGTCGCCCGGCAGCACGCCGGCCGACGCGTCCATGACGAGGACGACGAGGTCGGCGCCCGGAATCGCGGCGACCGCCTTGTCCCGCACGGCCACGGGATCGCTCCTCGCCCCTCGGGGTCGTAGCCGCCCGTGTCCACGAGCCGGTAGGCCCGCCCGTCGGAAGCCGCGCCTCCGCCTCGAGGACGTCGCGGGTCATGCCGGGAAGGTCGTGCACGAGCGAGCGGCGCCGCCGGAGCAGGCGGTTGAAGAGCGCGGACTTGCCGACGTTCGGCCGCCCCGCGATGACGACCGAAAACCTTCTCTCCCCCGGGAGAGGGCAGCGGTGAGGGCGACCGTTTCACCACGTCACCCCTTCGCCGCGACCTTGACGCCTCCGACGAGCCGCAGAGAGAAGCGGGGGTGCTGGAACGGGTGCACGTCGGGGAAATTCGTGAAGATCCATCCGGCTGAAGATCTCCTTGCCCCTTCTCGGCGACGGTCGATGCGCGCCGCCGGGTTGGTCCGCCTCGACCCCCGTCGAAGTGATCTCGTCCGCTCGCCATCGTGAAGGCCGGCAGAAAGACGTCGCCGCGCACCTCCAGGCCCGAGTCCGGCAGCTTGCGCCGCGCCGCCGAGCGGCACCTCGACGTTCCCTCCTTGCCGCTGCCGCTGTCCTTCCACGCCATGCGGACCGCCGAGTACGCCTTCGCGACCTCCGGCGGAACCTCGAGGCGCGTCGGGACCTTCGGGCTCGCGCCGGCCCCGCTCCCGCCCTCGCTCCGGGCGCCGGCGCGTCGGCCGGGCGCCTCCTCGCGGTCGTGCGAGATCGGCCATCCGGACGTTCCGGCTCCGGCCGGCCCTGCTCGCGGCAGGCGAAAGCAGCAGGGCCGCCACCAGGAAGCGGGAGGAACATGGATCTCCGGATCATCGCTACACCCTCCTCGGCGCGCCGGCCCTCCAGCGGCCGCCGCACGTTCGTCGGGCCGGCGCGGGCTGGTCGGGAGGACGAAGTCGAGGCGCCGCCGCACCTCGTCGATCGCCTTGAGCTTGCACCCGCACGGAGTCGCCGAGCCGGTAGGTCTTCCCGCTCGATCGCCCGCGCAGCCGATGCTGCTTCTCCTCGTACACGAAGAAGTCCTCCCCGAGCGCCGACACCGGCACGAGCCCCTCGACGAAGAAGTCCTTGCAGCGTCACGAACACGCCGAATGATGTCACCCCGGTGACGAACGCGTCGAACTCGCGTCCGACCTTGTCCTTCATGAAGACGATCTTCTTCCAGAGCAGGCTCTCCCGCTCCGCCTGCTCCGCGCGCCGCTCCCGCGCTCGGAGCGAAGAGCTTCGCCATCGAGGCCAGGCTCTCGTTGACCGCCTCGAAATCCGCGGCCGGGACCGGCCGTCCGTCGACGAGGAGCTCGGAGAGCTGCCGGTGGACGATCAGGTCCGGATAGCGGCGGATCGGCGAGGTGAAGTGGCAGTAGTACGGCGCGGCCAGCGCGTAGTGGCCGCGGCACTCCGGGCTGTAGATCGCCTTGCGCTGCGCGCGCAGGAGCAGGTCCGAGAGGAGCCGCTCCTCGGGCTTCCCTTCGATCTCCTCAGGATGCTGCTGGAACGCCGAGGGCGGCACCTCCGCGAGGTCGCCCTTCAGCTCGTAGCCGAAGCTCTCGAGCACCTCGCGCAGGTCCACGAGCCGGTCCGGGTCGGGCCGGTCGTGCACGCGATAGATCGCGGGCTGCTTGGCGAAGAGGAGCTTCTTCGCGACCGCCTCGTTGGCGGCGAGCATGAACTCCTCGATCAGCCGGTGCGCGACGTTGCGCGACTCCGGCACGATCCCGACGACGAGCCCCTCGTCGTCCAGCACGACGTCGGCATCCGGCAGGTCGAAGTCGATCGAGCCCCGGGCCTCGCGCCGCTCGCGGAGCAGGGCGGCGAGCTCCCCCATCGTCCGGAAGTCCTCGAGGAAGCGCGCCGTAGCGGCGCTCGTCCTCCGAGCTCGGCTTCGTCTCGAGCAGCCGCGCGACCTCCGTGTAGGTCATCCGGTGCGCGCTCCGGATCACGCCCTTGGACGAACTCGCGACCGGAGACGACGCGGCCCTTTCCGGTCGAGTCTCGAGGATCGCGGAGAGGACGAGCCGGTCCACGCGCGGGTTCAAGGAGCAGAGGCCGTTGGAGAGCCGCTCCGGGCAGCATCGGCAGGACGCGGCCCGGGAAGTAGACGGACGTCCCGCGCGAGCGCGCCTCGTCGTCGAGGGCCGTCCCTCGGCGCGACGTAGTGGGAGACGTCCGCGATGTGGACGCCGAGGCGGAAGCCGCCGGCCGTTCGCTCGACTTCGACCGCGTCGTCGAAGTCCTTCGCGGTCTCGCCGTCGATCGTGACGATGCGGCGGTCGCGGAAGTCCCGCCGGCCCGAGCAGATCCTCCTGCGCGGACCTCCTCGGGGAACGCCTCCGACTCCTCGACGACCGGCTGCGGGAACCGCGGTCGGAAGCCCGTGCGAGCGCAGCACGATCTCGATGTCCACGCCCGGCTCCCCCAGAAACCCGATCCGCTCCTCGACGACGCCGTGCGCGACCGGCGCGCGTCGGGGAAGGAGGTCACCCGCGCCTCGACGATCTCCCCCTCGCGGGCGCCGCGCGCCTTCCCGTCCGCGATCCGGACGATCGCGTCGATCTTCGGGTCGTACGGCAGGACGACCTTGTGGCCCTCCTCCGTCTCGAACCGGCCGACGACGCGCTCGCGCGCGCGGTCGAGCACCTTGACGACGCTGCCGGAGATCCTGTCCGGGTCGCGCCGGCGCCCGGGCGCGCGCGCGTGCGCTCCTCGCGGGCCAGCACCGTGTCGCCGTCCATCGCGCCGTGCATCCCGTTGCGCGGCACGAAGAGATCGGGGCCTCCGTCCACGAGCACGAATCCGAACCCCTCGGGCCGGACGGTCAGGCGCCCCGCCGTCAGGTTCGAGAACTCGATGGCGGAGTACTTCTCGCCGCGGACGACGGCGATCTCGCCCCGTCCGCTCGAGCGCGTCGAGCCGCTCGCGGAAACGTCTCCTCCTCGTCGTCGCCAACATGGAAGAACCGGACGAGGTCCTTGAAGGAGAGCGACCCTCGAGCCCTTCTGCCGGAGACGCTCGAGGATCTCCGAATCGCGCGGCAACACGCGCCGAAGTCTACCTTGTCGAAGAGAGGGGGAGACAAATGAGGTCCTCCCCTCATCGCCTTCCTCCAGCCTCCCGGCACACTCTCGAGCCAGCCATGAGACAAACGATTCTGGTTGTCGAGAACGATCTCGATCTGCGGGCGGCGATTCTCGAGGTTCTCGACGCCGCAGGATTCAACGTGGTCCTCGCGGCCAACGCGCAGGAAGCCCTGGATGCGCAGCACAGCGCATTCCCTGCTCTCGCGGTACTGTAGGGGAGGCGCTTGCGCCTCCCGCCCTTCGTCGCTGTCATTGACGAGAGGCTCAGTCATGTATCGTTCGGGCACCGAGGAAAACACCATGCCGATCCGGCTAGTGATCGCGGGCGGAACGTTCGACAAGGAGTACGACGAGCTCTCCGGCTCCCTCTACTTCAAGGACACGCACGTCCAGGAGATGCTCCGGCTCGGCCGCTGCCGCCTCGACGTCGCCGTGCGGACCGTGATGATGGTGGACAGCCTCGAGATGACCGACGCGGACCGCGAGACGATCCTCGTCACCTGCCGGCAGGCGCCCGAGAAGCGGATCGTCATCACCCACGGCACCGACACGATGGTCGAGACGGCCCGAGTTCTGGCCGCCGGAGTTCCCGACAAGACGATCGTCCTGACCGGCGCGATGGTCCCTTATGCGTTCGGCAGCTCCGACGGCCTCTTCAACCTCGGCAGCGCCCTCTCCTTCGTCCAGGTCCTCCCACCGGGCGTCTCCATCGCGATGAACGGCCGCTGCTTCCCCTGGAACCGAGTCCGAAAAAACAAGTCCCTCGGCGTCTTCGAGGAGCTCCCGGAATGAAGAGTCGGGCAAAAGGGGCCGCTGGTGCGAAAGGAGGGACTCGAACCCTCACGGTGTTACCCACAGGTTCCTGAAACCTGCGCGTCTACCAGTTCCGCCACTTTCGCAGGGCGTGCGATGCTAGCGATCGGCTCCGTGCCGTCAAGGGAACCTGTGGGCCACAGGTTCCGGCTTAAGTGTTCGGGGGAGACCCCCGCGCCCCCCGCTGCGCGTCTACCAGTTCCGCCACTTTCGCAGGGCTGCTGATGCTAGCCGTCGAGTCCGTTGGCGTCAAGGGAACCTGTGGGCACAGGTTCGGCTGGACTGATGCGGGGGACACCCCCGCGCCCCCGGCCCGCGCGTCTACCAGTTCCGCCACTTTCGCAGGGAGGCGGTTTCAGGGAGCCTTGGTGCCGGTCGCGCCCTCACCCCTTCCCTCTCCGGGGAGAGAGGGTTGCATTCCAGCCGTCGTCAGTACTCGCGGCCGCGCGACCGGAGGGCTCTGGTCGCGGCGCGAGGAGTCTCCCGAAGTAACCGAGGGAGGAGCCTCGCGCCGCGGGAGCGGAGCGGTTGCACGGAATCAGGCGAGCGGTCGAGCCGGCATCCCGGCGAGCCGCTCGCCGGTGCGCCGTCAGGCGCAGATTCCGCGCAATCGCTACGCGACGTTGTGCGTGGCCGGGGCTGCGGTCGTCCGGGAGCAGCAGGCGACGCAGATCGGGTGGTGCGTCGCGAAGGCCTCGGCGAGCTCCTCGACGGAGAAGTCGCTCCACCGGCGGACCTTGCCGTCGGGACCGACCAGGCCGGGACCGCGGCGGGACGACCGGAGGTCGCCGATCGCGTTCGCGCAGAGCGCGCACTTGGCGTCCTTGTACCAGCGCGAAACGCGGTCCTTCACGAGGCATCCATCCGGCGCCGACTCGATCTGGTTCAGGCAGCGCTGCCCGCACTTGCGCCGCTCCGGCCACCGGGAGCAGGACGCCAGGCGGAGTTGCGTGTCGCCGCGCGCCGCGGACCAGGCGGCCTTAAAGGCGCCGACTTCCACGGCTTCGGGCGTGATCGTCTCGGGGCACAGGACGACCCGGGGTCCGCGAAAGCGACGGTAGTTGCGAATGATCACCCACGCCAGAGGAACGCACGAAAGGATCAGGACGGCCGCAAAGACCAAGAGGAGAGTCATTGGGCACCTCCACGCCTGGGCTTTAGTGTGTCCCCGCCCGGGACCCGCCGCATGATGTGAACGAATCAGGAACGGGGCGGCCCGAATAGGCCTTCCGCCGCTAAGCCAGCGCCAGATCGGTCTTCGCGAAATCGGAGCCGGCGCACAGGAGCGGTTGCTGAGCGAGCTTCGCGACGGCGTAGGTCAGGCAATCCCCGAAGTTCAGGCCGGCGCGGTGACGGCCCTTCCCATACCGCTGGTAGGCGTCCATCGCGGTTCGCCAGTGGGCCTCGCCAAAGGGAATGATCGTCAGCTCCGTCTCGATGAGGAACAGGGAGAGCGCCCTCTTCGAATCCGATCCCAGCCGCGCGATCAAGACGATTCCTGTTTCGGCGAGGGTTGGAGCGCCGACCGCAGCGGTCGAAACGGCGGCGAGCTTTTCCACGAACGTATCGAACCCGGGCTCTCGAAAAAGAATGGCAAGGATGGCCGACGAGTCGAGGATCACACTCCATCCTTTCCGTACCCCAGGATCCGCTCCCTTTCCCGCCTCGAGAGCCGGGTTCCCAGCAGCGCCCGCGGGATGATCGGCCAGATCTCCTCTTCCAGGACGCGGAGAAGTTCCTCGCGCCGGTTTCGGCGCGAGACGCGGTAGGAGAGACGTTCTTTCCGCTCCGCGAGCGAGGAGCGGATCGCCTTCGTCTTGCTCTCCCCCGTCATCGCCGCGACCTCCCCGGCCAGCCTTACTGTCTCCGGATCCTTGATGTTCAGCGCCATGGTGTAATACTACCAGAAAGGTGTAAGACCACCTTCACGACCGGAGATCGGAACCCGCCGTCAGGACTTGCCGAGGCGCAGCTTCAGGTATTCGCCCACGATGATCGAGGCGGGATAGAGGACTTCTTCCTCGGTCTGCGCGTGGCGGATCAACTTCTGGGCCAGGCGCGCGTGCTGCGCGTGATGCTCCGCCATCGTCGCCTGTTGCATCTTCCGGAGCGCCCGGACGATGACCTTGTGCTGGGCGAGCATGGCCGGAAGCTCCACCTTGAGCCTCTCGGTCCTCCGCAGGATGTGCCGGACGTCGGGGTCGATCTCGCCACGCGCCAGGGCGGGCAGGAGCTTCAGCGCGGGAATCGCGAGCTCCTCCTCCAGGAGCATGTGAGGAAAGAGCACTTTCATGACCTCGTTGGCGGCCTCGGAGGTCTCCCCTCCGGCGTTCGCGGCGGCCGTCAGCTCCTTGTGCAACTCCTGATGCTCGAGGCTCATGGCATCCGGTTCTTCCGGTGTCTTCATCCTCGTTTCCTTTCCAGCCGGCATCCATCGCCGGTTGCGCGAGCTTGTCGGCTTAGTAGACGGCGGGCTCTTCGTAGGTCGCGAAGACCTCGCGCATGACGTCGGAGATCTCCCCGACGGTCGCGTAGGTCTTGACGGCGTCGATCAGCGGGGGCATCACGTTGCGGCCGTCGGCGCAGGCCTGCCGCAGCGCGTGGAGCGCCGAAGTCACGGCCTTCCCGTCGCGCGAGCGCCGCAGCTCCCGGACCGAGCTCTTCTGCAGCTCCTCCACGGACTCGTCGATGTACAGGATCTCGAGCGGCGCTTCCTCGGCGTCGGTGAACTCGTTGACGCCGACGACGATCTTCTCCTTCGGCGTCCACCGCGCGCTGGTACGCGTAAGCCGCGTCCATGATCTCGCGCTGGGGGAAGCCCGCCTCGATCGCCTCGACCATCCCGCCGAGGGAGTCGATGCGGCGGAAGTAGTCGAAACAGCCGCGCTCCATCTTCGTCGTCGCCTCCTCGACGAAGTAGGAGCCGCCGAGCGGGTCAATCGTGTTGGCGACGCCCGACTCGAAGGCGATGACCTGCTGCGTGCGGAGCGCGAGCTTGACGGCGAAGTCCGAGGGGAGCGCCAGCGTCTCGTCGAGCGAGTTGGTGTGAAGGGAGTTGGTCCCGCCGAGGACGCCGGCCAGCGCCTGGATCGCCGTGCGCACGACGTTGTTGTACGGCTGCTGCGCGGTCAGCGAGCATCCCGCCGTCTGCGTGTGGAACCGGCACATCCAGGAGCGCTGGTCCTTGGCGCCGAAGCGCTCCCGCATCGTCTTCGCCCAGATGCGGCGGGCGGCCCGGAACTTGGCGATCTCCTCGAAGAAATCGTTGTGCGAGTTGAAGAAGAAGGAGAGGCGCGGCGCGAACTCGTCCACCGCCAGGCCCGCCTCGATTCCGTACTCCACGTACTCGATGCCGTCGCGCAGCGTGAAGGCCAGCTCCTGCAGGGCGGTCGAGCCCGCCTCGCGGATGTGGTAGCCGGAGATCGAGATCGTGTTCCACTTCGGGACGTGCTTCATGCAGAAGGAGAACTGGTCCGTGATCAGGCGCATCGAGGGGCGCGGCGGGAAGATGTACTCCTTCTGGGCGATGTACTCCTTCAGGATGTCGTTCTGGAGCGTGCCACCGACCTTCGCCCATGGCGTGCCGTGCTTCTCCGCGACCGCGAGGTACATGGCGAGCGCGATCGGCGCCGTCGAGTTGATCGTCATGGAGGTCGTGACGCGGCCGAGGTCGATCCCGTCGAAGAGGACCTCCATGTCGGCGAGCGAGTCGATCGCGACGCCGCACTTGCCGACTTCGCCGCGCGACATCTCGTGGTCGGAGTCGTAGCCGTAGAGCGTCGGGAGATGGAACGCCGTCGAGAGGCCCGTCTGGCCGTGATCGAGGAGGTAATGGAAGCGCTCGTTCGTCTGCTTCGCGGTGCCATAGCCGGCGAACTGGCGCATCGTCCAGAGCTTGCCGCGATACATGGTCGGCTGGACGCCGCGCGTATAGGGGTACTCGCCCGGCCATCCGAGATCGCGCTCCGGGTCGAACCCGGCGAGCGTGTCGGGCCCCGCGAGCGGATTGACCTTCGCGCCGGATACCGTCGTGAAGTCGGATTTGCGGGCCGGCGTCTTCGCGAAGCTCCCGGCGGCGGCCTTCTCCCACTGCCCGCGCCCCCGGCGAGTCCCCTCGGAAACCGTCGGATCGTCTCCGCTGCGTTCAGCCATCTGTGCCTCCGTGAGACAGGATAGCCGCTGTCGGTCCGATCGCCAAACCGCCCGCGCCGGGGCCGCCGGCGCGAGAGGGCATGAATGCTGCAATGGAAGAGAGACAGGTCACGAGGCGTGCCGCCGCCGCAGGAATCTGGCGCGCTGGAGACCGGA
Source organism: uncultured Acidobacteriota bacterium (assembly GCA_963815865.1). Lineage (GTDB taxonomy): Bacteria > Acidobacteriota > Thermoanaerobaculia > UBA5066 > Gp7-AA6 > JAWOLE01. The sequence goes on along the minus strand of CAWFIK010000001.1, from coordinate 592,013 downwards.
ATAGGAGGGTTCATGCGAAGAGATGGGAGAACCGCACTCGCGATTCTCGGTGTGATCATGCTGGCGCTCTTCACGGGCGCCTGCGCCGAATCGGACCTGGGAATCACGACGAAGGTCAAGGCGAGACTCGAAGCGGACCGGAACGTCAACGCCTCGCACGTTCAGGTCGCCACACAGAACAAGGTCGTGACGCTCTCCGGTCCCGTTGAGAGCCCGGCCTCCAAGGAACGGGCCGTCACGGTCGCGCGCGGTGTCGAGGGAGTCGTGGACGTCGTTGACAACCTGACAGTTTCCACGGCCCTGGCCGCGGTGCCGGCGATGCCCGGCGGTGCGCCGGATGACGCCGCGATCACTCTGGCCGTGAAGGAGAAGCTCCTCAAACAGCCCGAAACATCCGCCGGGACGATCGAGGTGGACACGCACCAGGGCATCGTGACGCTCTCCGGACAGGTGAAGACGCCGGAGGAAAAAGATCAGGTCATCCAGACCGCGCGCAACACAGAAGGTGTGCAGCGAGTGGAAGACCGGCTGATGGTGAGCAGCTCGTAATCGCCGGAGTGAGACGCTCCTTGTCATCCTGAGGAGCGGAGCGACGAAGGATCTGCCCTTTCAACGGAAGCGGGAGCAGATCCTTCGCTTCGCTCAGGATGACAGCGTCGGGAGCGATCTCACGATGACATCCCCGGCAGCAGCGCGCTCTTCGCGATGTGCGCTGCTCCTTTTACCGAGAACGGCAGGGACGATGTCATGAAGCACGAATGCGTGCACCAGCATTCGCGGTTCGCGATCTTCCGGCGCATGGCGCGCGCCCTCTCGGAGAACCAGGCCTTCGCGAAGGAATAGCCGAAGTCGCGGATGTTACCGATCTCCCACTGCACCTCGCAGAGAGAAACGGTTCCCTCCGGGTTGAGCACGCCGGAGATCGTGCCGGCGTAGCAGGGATAGACCATCCGCTCTTCCCGGAGAGTCGTCAGCTCCGCCTCGCGCGCCGCGACCTTCAGGCTGCGCAAGATGGGGCGGTATCGGTCGAAGCGAGCCCAATACGGTCTCAGGAACTTGAGAGCCGTCGCGTATTCCGCGGTCGTCAGCGGCGCAATCGAAGGATCGGGAAACGGCGGGCGAAGCAGCTCGAAGGAGTGGAAGTCGATCTCCGGAAAGTTGGCCGCGACCCAGCCGGTGATCTCGGGCAGGTCGTCGCGGTTGAAGGAGGCGAGCACCGTCTGCACGTTCAGCGTCAGGCCGCGCGTCCTGACCTTCATCGCCGCGAGACGGCGATAGGTCTCCTGGAGCCTGGAGAAATTGCCGGGCGCTCCGCGGATCGTGTCGTGCCGATCCCCCAGGTGGTCCATCGAGAGGCCGACGGTAAACGTCTGCCGCTCGTCCTTGCGCGACTCGAGCACGCGCGCCACGATCGACTCGACCTGCTCGGGAATCAGCGCGTTGGTCGGCATCGTGACGTTCGAGGCGTCGTGACGGCCGTAGAGGAGGCGCGTGATCTCCGGCAGCTCACGGTTCAACGTCGGCTCGCCGCCGGTCAGGACGACGGAGTAGAGCGACGGCAGGTCCGCGAGCGCGCGGTCGTACTCCTCGAGCGATCATCTCGAGGTGGCGGTTGACGTTCAGGTGGTCCCAGTAGAAGCACGTCACACACTTCGAGTTGCAGAGGTTGGTCATGCCGAGGATGAGATAGCGCGGCAGCGTCTCCCGCCCGCGCACCCAGTGGGCCGCGAGGTCGAGGCTCTTCAAGGGCCGCCCCGCGTCTGCGCCGCGCGGGGGCGCGGAGCCCGGAGGAGGGACACCGAGCCGCGCGCCATCCCGGCGAGCAGGCCCCCGAAGTACGCCGCGTGATGCAGGGCGAACGCGAACGGGACGGCGGGAAAGAGAAGCGGGTCGCGCCGCCAGATCGGAAAAGAGAAGGCCCACGCCGCCGCGGCGTAGAGGCAGGAGCGCGGGCGCAGCGAAGGCCGGCCCGAAGAGCGCCGCCCCGGCGGTGAAGAAGAACCCGCCGCCGAGAAAGAGGGCGATGCGCCCGCGCGCGTGCACGCCCGGCCGCTCCAGGAGCATTCGCCCGGTCTTGACCCGATAGCGCCAGCGCTGCGCGAGGTACTCGACGGGAAACCGCCGGCGGCGATGACGCACGCGGACGGTCGGATCGAGCTCCACGCGCAAGCCCGATTCGAGAGCGCGGCGCACGAAATCCGTATCCTCCGAGATGTAGCCGAGCGTCTCGTCGAAACCGCCGAGAGCACTCGAACGCCTCCCGCCGCGCGAAGAGGTTGCAGAGGGCCACGTCGTGCGCCGACCGAACGGCTCCGCCGCGGGGAAAGCGCTCGTGCGCGGGAACGCCGCTGCCGATCCCCGGCGTCGCGAGGAGCAGATCGGAAAGGCGCTCGGCGTAGGAGGCGCCGGGCGTCAGGAGGTCCGGGCCTCCCGCGATCGAGCACCGATCCAGCGCGCGGGCGCCGGCCGCGAGCCAGCCCGGCTCCGCCTGCGCGTCGTCGTCGAGGAAGGCGAGGATTTCGCCGCGGGCCTCGCGGGCGGCGCGGTTTCGCCGCAGCGCCGGGTTCCGGTCCTCGACCGTCACCCACGCGAACGGGAACGGCCGGCCGGCCGGCGCCTCGGGCTCGATCGCCGAAGCGACGAGAACTTCGAAGTCCGGCGCCTCGGTTTGCGCCGCGAGCGACCGAAGGCAATCGCCAAGAGAATCCCGGACCCGGTCCGACGCGATCACCACAGAAACGCGCGGCCCTTGCACAATCCGGATTGTAGCCTCCATTTCTTCAGTACTGTCTTGGCCTGTCACGATTGATGTATTCGCGCTGAAAAGGCCGCCCCGGAGCCGGCGTCGTTTCCCTGCGTCGGCACGCGCCGGTTTGCCGTGATTGGGAGAACCGGCCGGCGCTGAGGGTTCCTCGCAGTCGCACCGTAGTGCCGGTCGCGCTCTTCCATGCTCGTCACCCATCACCTCCTCCGGGAAACGCCGCCGGCTCCGGGGCTCTCAGTCTGGCTTAGCCACGATGAAGCCCCGGCGGCGGGACCGCCTCCCGGAGGAGGCGATGAGCGAAGGAGCACACCACGCATGACCCGTCACCTCACTCTCCATGCGACTGAGCGACCAGCGACGGCCCGGAACTCCTGTCACGGCCAGGCCGTCGCGTGCCGACGAGGGAGGCGGGCCCGACGCCGGGGCGGATTGCAAAGACGAAACACTCTTTGCCGCTCGTCTGTGCACAGCAGCCGCCCCGTATAATCGCCGCCTCGGAAGAGCGATGCCCGATCTCACACGGGAGCAGAAGATCGAGATCTACCGGTTCATGCGCCTGAATCGGGGCGCGGAGGATCGGCTCGTCAACCTCTACCGACAGGGGAAGGTCCTCGGGGGCCTCTATCGCTCGCTCGGCCAGGAAGCGACGTCGGTCGGGAGCGCCTACGCGCTGGAGAAGGGGGACGTCGTCGGTCCACTGATTCGCAACCTCGGCTCCGTTTTCGTCATGGGTTACTCCCCGCGCGACGTGTTCGCGCAGGCCATGGCGCGGGCGACCTCGCCGTCGGGAGGCCGGGATTCGAACCTCCACTTCGGAACGCCCGAGCGCGGCCTCGTGTCCCCCATCTCGATGCTCGGCGCGCTCGTGGCCGTCATGGCGGGCGTCGCGCTCGGCGCGCGCCTTCAGAAGAAGAAGATCGTCGCTCTGACGTACATCGGCGACGGCGGCATGTCCACCGGCGCGTTCCACGAAGGCTTCAACTTCGCCGCCGTGCAGAAGCTGCCGCTCATCCTCATCGCGGAGAACAACGGCTGGGCCTATTCCACGCCGATGCGCAAGCAGACCGCGGCGCGCTCCCTCGCGGACAAGGCGCAGGGCTACGGCGTGCCGGGCGTCAGTGTGGACGGCAACGACGCCCTCGCGGTGTACGAGGCCACGCGGAGCGCGGCCGATCGGGCGCGGGACGGAGGAGGACCTACCCTCATCGAGTCGGTCACCTACCGCATGAAGGGGCACGCCGAGCACGATTCGCAGTCGTACGTGCCGAAGGAAGAGCTCGAGGACTGGAAGCGTCGCGACCCGATCGAGCGCTACATCCGCACGCTCGTCGAGTCGCGGACCGCGACGGCTGAAGATCTCGCGGCCGTGGACCGCTCAGTCTCGGAGGAGCTCGACCGCGATCTTGAGCTCGCCGAGAAGAGCCCGTTCCCCTCCCCCGACCTTCTCCTCGAGAACGTCTATGCCGGCGGCCCGGGGGAACCCGGAATCCCGATCCTGCGGCGGCTCTCGTGAGCGAATCCGACATCGGCATCGCGGCCGCCGCGCGCGAGGCGTCCAGGCCGCTGACGACCTACGTCGAGGCGATCCGCGAGGGAATCCTCGAGGAGATGGAGCGCGACGGGCGCGTCTTCCTCCTGGGCGAGGACATCGGCGTCTACGGCGGCGCGTTCAAGGTGACCGAGGGCCTCCTCGCCCGCTTCGGCGAAGAACGCGTCATCGACTCGCCGATCTCCGAGACCGCGATCGTGGGCGCCGCCGTGGGCGCGGCGATGATGGGGCTGCGGCCGGTCGCGGAAATGCAGTTCGCCGACTTCATCTCCTGCGCCTTCGACATGATCACGAATTTCGCCGCGAAGTCTCGCTATCGCACCGGCGTCGGCGTCCCGCTCGTCGTGCGCGGTCCCTCCGGGGGCGGCGTCCACGGCGGCCCGTTCCATTCGCAGAACCCCGAGGCCTACTTCGCCCACACGCCGGGACTGAAGGTCGTCCAGCCGGCGACCGCCTACGACGCCAAGGGGTTGATCAAGGCCGCGATCCGCGACGACGACCCGGTGATCTTTTTCGAGCACAAGTATCTCTACCGGCGCATCAAGGAGGCGCTGCCGCGCGAGGACTACGTCGTCCCGATCGGCAAAGCCGCTGTGCGCCGCGAGGGGCGCGATCTCTCGATCCTGACCTATGGCGCGATGCTCTGGACCGCGCTCGACGCCGCGGCGATTCTCGAGCGGGAGGGCCTCGACACCGAGGTCGTGGACCTGCGTACGCTCTTCCCTCTCGACGAGGAGACGATCGTCAACTCTGTCTCCAAGACGAACCGGGCGATCATCCTCCACGAGGCGACGAGGACCGGCGGCATCGGCGCGGAGATCGCGGCGGTTCTTTCGGAGCGCTGCTTCGAATACCTCGACGCCCCGCTCGTCCGGGTCACCGCCCCCGACACCCCCGTCCCCTACTCGCCGCCTCTCGAAGAAGCCTTCCTCCCCAGCGCGGAGAAAGTCTGCCGGGCCGCCCGAGCCCTCGCCGGCTACTGATCGCGCAGACCGGACCCCGGGCGCCTACTGGAAGTAGCCGGTGACGTCGGTGACGAGGTGAACCGTGCCGGAGCTGCCCGGCGGCATGTCGGTCTGCACCGAGATGTCCAGGCCGCTGATGTTCGCGATCGGGATGATCGCCCCGTTGGCCAGAGCGAAGTCCGCCGTCGAGAAGTTGATCACGCTCGCCAGCGGCACCGCGCTCAGATACGGGAAAATCCGCAGATCGCCCCCATCGGTCGCCAGGATCGCCGTGATGTTGAACGCGACCGCTTTCGCCGTGTTCGGCACGCCGCACGAGTTGACGTTGATCACGGTGAAGTTTCGGATCGTGTTGGCCGCCAGGGCCGGTCCACCCTGAGGCCCGACGGGCCCGCGCGTGTCGATAATGCGGCACGGCGTCAACGGAAAGAAGCTATACGGACCCGCGGCTCGAGTCGCCTCCGAAAGCAGCAGGGCGAGACCCGCCAGGATGAGCAATCGCGCGAGTTTCCGGTACATCGTCAGCTCCTTAATACTTAAGGCGATGAGGCTCATTCGTAATAGCCGTACACATCGAAGAAGAAGTGTGTCGTGCCGGTGGGCGAGGCCATGTCGCACTGGACGTCGATCCCTCCGTCCGTACCCAACGGGACGATCGCGTTGTTCGCGCGCACGATTCCCGGGCGGAAGTTGATCGAGCTCGCCAGAGGCTCCGCCCCTCCGGCCGGATAGACGCGAAGATCGCCGTCGTCGGACGGCAGGAAGACTGCAAGGTTGATCGCGACGGCCCTGGCCGTCGGCGGGATGCCGCAAATTCCCGCCACAGGGAACCCGCGCACAGTGTTCGCCTCCAGCGCCGGCCCGCCCGAGACGCCCGGCGCGTCGCGCGTGTCCGCCACGCGGCAGGGAGCCACCGTGAAGAACCCGCTCCCGCAGGAGGGCCCCGCCGTGACCGCGATGCTCTTCGAGCCGCTCGCCGCGCATCCGTTCGCATCGGTCACCGTCACATCGATCTGCACCGCGCCCGACGCGCCGGAATTGAAGACGATCGACGGCGTCCCGGCGCCGCCGGTGATCGCGCCGTTGGTGATGGACCAGAGGTAGGTCGCCCCGGCCCCGGCCGATGGCACCGAAGCGCTCAGTCCGCCGGTGCCCGGGCAGACGCCGGAGGGAGCGGCGATCGCCGCCGAGGGCAGAGGGGCGACGGTCGCGATGGTGACGCCCGGATGCGAGGTGCAACTGCTCACGGTGACCCTCACGCTGTACGTTCCGGAAGCGGAGGCCGGCGCGGAGAGGATCACGGGATTCTGCAGGTTGGAGACAAACCCGCTCGGACCGGTCCAACTGTAAAGCGCTCCGGGCACGGTCGAGGCGCTCAGTTGCAGGGTTTCGCCCGCGCAGATCGGGCCGTTATTGGATGCGGTGGGAGCGGCCGGAACCGGGGTCGGATCCACTTGCTGAAGGATGCTCGAAGACGAGCGGCATCCGATCGCGTTTCCGACGAAAACGGAGTACGCCGTCGCCACGACGGGGCTCACGATGATCGTCTGCGTCGTTTCACCTGTGGACCAAAGGTAGGAAGCGTACCCGGGGCCCGCGTCGAGAGTTACCTCGCCGCACCCCGGATTCCGGGAGGACACAATCACCGGCGCAGGCGGCGGCGTACAGACCGCCGACATCGGCAGAGACCAGAGCTCCGTCCCGATGTCCGAATCGGTTGCCGAGAAGAACACCCGGGTCCCGGCAATCGTCAAGAGCCCGGAGTACGGATTGAGAGCTCGTCCAGGGCCGGACGAAGCAGGACCGGGCTCGATGTCCTGGAAGAGGACGGTCCCCGGACCGGTGCCGTCGCTGACCCAGAGCTCCGATCCGTGAACTCCATCGTTCGCACCGAAGAGGAGCTTTCCCCCCACGTTCAGCAGGCTTCCGATTCCGGAGCCCCCCGCGCCGGGGAAGATGTCTTTCAGCAGGACCGTGCCGGACGGCGTTCCATCGCTTCTCCAGAGCTCGCTGCCGTGCACGCGGTCGTCGGCGACGAAGAACAGGACGCCGTCGACAGCCGTCAGGACCTGAGGATACGGACCGAATCCCGACTTTGCCAGGACCGTCCCGCCGGACGTGCCGTCGCTCGCCCACAACTCAAAAGAATTGGTGGTGGAGGTGTCCTGGATATAGAAATAGAAGAGCGACCCGGAAGACTGAATCAGGCCCGGGAAGAATGAAGTGCCTGTGTAGATCAACCGGATCAGGTGCGTGCCCGCCTGTGTTCCGTCGCTTCCCCACAGTCCGATCCCCTGAGCCGTCGTCGCGACGAAGAAGAGCGTGGCTCCGAGAGAGACCTGTCCCGACACGGCATTAAAGCCGGCCAGCGGGATCGTTCCGCTCGAGGTTCCGTCCGTTCGCCAGAGCGCCTGGCCTCCCCCGAATCCCGGCGGGGCCGTCGCGAAGAAGAAGAGGTAGGAACCGCTGACCAGGCCGCCCCCGAAGGCCGCGCCGCCGGAACCGGGAACGATCTCCTTGAACAGAGAGGTACCGGCCGGAGTGCCGTCGGTCACCCAGAGCTCGCGGCCGTGAACCCCGTCGTCCGCATTGAAGTAGACCCCGCCAGCGTACGCGATGAAACCGGCCGGCGACGAGGACGCGAACCCGGGCCTGATGTCCTTCAACAGAAACGTTCCCGCTTCGGTCCCGTCGCTGACCCACGGCTCGAAGCCGCGGCCCTCGTCCTCGGCGGAGAGGAACAGCTTGCCCCGATAACTCGAGATGATGCGGGGAAAGGACGTGAATCTTCCCGGAATGAGGTCCTTGACGAGAACGGTGCCGCCCGCAGTTCCGTCGCTCCTCCAGAGTTCCCGCCCATTGTCGGCGTTGACCGCCGAGAAGAAGAGCAGGCCGCCGCTCTCCACCCCGCTGCCGGGGGCCGAGTCGTTGAGGCTCCGATTGATGTCCCTCACGAGCACCGTACCTGCCGGAGTCCCGTCGGATTTCCAGAGCTCTCGCCCGGTCAGCGGGTCCAGCGCCGCGAAATAGAGCGTTCCGCCGACGTCGGTCAATGAGCCGGGGCTCGAGGCCCCGGCGCCGGGGTGGATGTCAATGAGCAGAACGGTGCCGCCGGGCGTGCCGTCGCTCGTCCACAGCTCCGCGCCGGAGGCAGGGCTCGACGCGGAGAAGAAGAGCCGGCCGCCGGAAGCGGTCAGAGACTGGATCGCGGAAGACTCCGGCCCGTCGCGAATGTCGGCGACGAGAGTTGTTCCCGCTTCCGTCCCATCACTGCGCCACAACTCGGCGCCATGGACGCCGTCGTCCGCCACGAAGTAGAGGGCGTTGCCGAGTCCGACGAGCTGAGCTGGGTAAGAGCTGTCCGTTCCCGGGCGGATGTCCTTGAGACGAGACGTGCCCCCCGCCGAACCGTCCGACCTCCATAGCTCCATGCCGGCGGTCGCGTCCAATGCCGCGAAGAAGAGCGTGTCATTGACGACCGTGAGGCTCTCGCCTGCCAGAGGGATGACCGTGTGAGTACCCGCTTCCGTTCCGTCGGAAACCCAGATCGTCGCCGTGGGAAAGGCCTCGACGCGGAAGTAGAGGAAACCGTGGAAGGGCGTCATCCTGTACGCCCCGAACGAGGGAGAATAAGAAGACAGCTGCTTGACGAGAACAGTTCCTTCCGGGGTTCCATCCGTCTTCCAGAGCTCGTCGTTCGAACTCTGCCTCATGATGAAGAACCCGACCGGTCCAACCTCGACAATCGGACCGCCGTCGAAGCTGTACGTCGAGGGGAACGCCTTGAAGAGGTGGGTCGAAACCGGCGTGCCGTCCGTCTTCCAGAATTCAATGCTGCTCGAGACCGGGTTGAACTGCATGAAGAAGAGGCTGCCCTGGAAAGGGTTGGGATAGAACGCCGAGGACGACAGGAGCGCCCCTTCTGTCGCCCCCGCCGCGAACGCCCAGAGATCGCCGGGGCCGCAGAAAAACACGTGACTTCCGGCGGTGATGAGCTGACTCACCGAGTTTTCGGCCGGCGGAGGGTCGAACCACGAGAGCTGTTGAGTCCCCGCGGCAGTGCCGTCGGTCTTCCAGACCTGGCGGCCGTTCTGGCCGTCGTCCGCAAGGAAGTAAGCCTCGTTGTTCAAACCGGTGATGTTCTGCGGACGAGAGCCCGCCGGAACATCGAAGGAAAAGTAGGAAACGGTCCCGTTGCCGGTGCCGTCACTCTTCCAGAGCGTGTCGAAGTGATAGCTCCCGTCGTCGGTGCCGAGAAACAGGAATGATCCCTGCAGTTCCACCATCGAGGAGCTCACGCCGACGTCGCGGACAACGAAGGTGCCGGCCTCGGAGCCGTCCGTCCGAAACAGCTCGCGGCCGCGGTCCGGGTCGATCGCGGTGAAGTAGAGGACCCCCCCGATGAAGGTCAGACGGTCCAGAAACGATCCGCCGGTGCCGGCGTAGAGGTCCGCCACCCGGACAGTCCCGGAAAATGTTCCGTCCGTCTTCCACAGCTCGAGCCCGCTGACGCCATCGTCGGCGCTGAAGTAGATCCCTCCGGGGCCCGGCGTCATGAGGCTGATGAAGGAAGAGGCGGCCCCCGGCTTGATGTCCCGCACCAGGACGGTACCGGCGCTCGTCCCGTCGCTGCGCCAAAGCTCCGATCCAATCGCTCCGTCCGTCGCGGTGAAAAGGAGAAATCCGTTGAACGGCGTCAGATAGGCCGGGGAAGAGCCTGCCACGCCCGGCACAATGTCCTTGATGAGAACTGTTCCCGCTTCGGTCCCGTCGCTCTTCCAGAGCTCCCATCCATGGTCGTCGTCGTACGCGCTGAAAACGATGCCGCCCCCGAATGCGGCCAGACGGTTGGGAAGGGATCCGAGCGTACCGGGCCGGATGTCCTTGACCAGCCCGGTCCCGGCCGGTGTTCCATCACTCTTCCAGAGCTCGGCCCCGTGGTCGCTGTCGCTCGCCGTGAAGAAGAGTGTGTTACCGACTACCGCGGGGGTGGAATTTTCCGTTTCCGGGAGACCGACGGCGGCGATCGGAACGGTCCCCGCTAACGTCCCGTCGCTCTTCCAGAGCTCTGATCCATTCATGAAGAAGAGGAGCGCTCCGACCTTATGGAGAAAGAAGAGGCCGTACGTAGGGCGCTGGACGAGGAGGATCGTCCCGCCAACGGTGCCGTCGGTCTTCCAGAGCTTCTGGCCAGGCCCGCTGTTTCTCGTGGTGAAGAACAGTGTCCCGTTGACGTCGGTCAGGTCTTCCGTGACTCCGAAGGTATTGTCCGCTGCCAGGTCCGCGACGAGGCCGGTGCCGCCGGGAGTGCCGTCGGTCTTCCAGAGCTCCATCCCCGAGCCCCCCGCCTCGGAGACGAAGTAAACGAGGCTGCCGGACCGGACGAGGTCCGAATGCTGCTGGAAGACCGATTGCGGGCTGGCCCCGGGATAGATGTCCTTGACGAGCGAAGCAGGCTGCCCGCCGGCAGCCTCAGAGACGAGGGCCAGAGCCGCCGCGACGAAAACGGCTGAAACAGGTCTTCCGAAACGTCGAGTCCAGATTGACTTCATGGCCTTCCGATGCAACGGCCTGCCGGGCTCTGGTGAAGCGACGGCATGTCTCGAATGGACCACAAGTTGAAGGAGTAGCTCATGCCGGATTGTCCGATCGAGACAGCGATTTTACGTCCCAAGCAATCTAGAAAGATCGCCTTTCGAGGATCGTGCGGCAATGATGCAGACGCACCGCTTTCGCCGGTGGAGCAATCGAGGTCCAGCCGCTCATGACCGAGCTAACTACTGAGTGAAAGAGGCTTGTGCAGCGTCGCGGTGAGGCACCAGAACGGGGTCACGTCTTGAATCGCGTGCAGCCTCACCCCTCGGTCACTGGAAGTAGCCGTAGACGTCGAAGAAGAAGTGGGTGCTGCCGGAGGGCATGTCGCACTGGACGGAGATCTGGCCGCCGGCGCCCAACGGAACAATGGCGTTGTTGGCCCGGACGATGCCCGGGCGGAAGTTGATCGTGCTGGCCAGCGGGGCGGCCCCTCCCGTTGGATAGACGCGCAGGTCTCCGCCGTCGGTTGGCAGGAAGACGGCGACGTTGATCGCGACCCCGGTGGCCGAGGCAGGAACCCCACAGATACCGCTAACCGGGAAACTGCGGATGGTGTTGGCGGAGAGCGGCGGTCCTCCTGAAGGACCGGGCGGATTGCGTGTATCCGCCACACGGCATGGCGCCAGCGTGAAGAAGCTGGTCCCCAACGGGGTGGTCGTCGGAGTCGGGGTGTTGGTCGGCGTGAGAGTCGGCGTGTTGGTCGCAGTCCCGGTCGGCGTGCTGGTAGGGGTCCGGGTCGGCGTGTTGGTCGGCGTGTTGGTCGCCGCCCCGATCGGTGTGTTGGTCGGTGTGAGAGTCGGAGTGTTGGTCGGAGTCCGAGTCGGGGTGTTGGTCGGCGTCCCCGTCGGCGTATTGGTCGGGGTCCGGGTCGGCGTGTTGGTCGGTGTGGGAGTCGGCGTGCTGGTCGGGGTCCGAGTCGGCGTGTTCGTTGTCGTTTGAGTCGGCGTATTCGTTGGACTAACCACTGAAGAGCTCTGGATCTTCGCCACGAAGGCATCGCCGCCGCCGTTGTAGGTCGGGTCCGGCCCAACGGTCACGGGGAACGAAGCCTGGGTTGAGGCGGTGAGTCCCGCGACATAGGCGTTGCCCGAACTGTCCACCGCGATGCCGCGGCCCTGATCAAAGTTGCTGCCGCCGATGTAACCGCAGTAGTCGAGCGCGGCGCCTGAGGAGTTGACCTTCGCCGCGAAAGCATCCGTACCGCCGTTATAGGTCAGCCCCGGCCCGACGGTCACGGGGAACGTGGCCTCGCTGGATGTCGTATCCCCCGTGACGTAGGCGTTGCCCAGAGCGTCCACGGCGATGCCGAAGCACTCGTCGACGCCGATGCCGCCGAGGTAGCCGCAGTAGACGAGCGCGGTGCCCGCGGCGTTGACCTTCGCCACGAAGCCATCGCCGCCACCGTTGTAGCCCAGGTCCGGCCCGACGGCAACGGGGAACGTGGCCTCACTGGAGGAGGTGGATCCCGCGACATAGGCGCTGCCCGAACCATCCACCGCGATGCCCAAGCCGATGTCCGAGTTGATGCCGCCGATATAGCCGCAGTAGGCGAGCGCGGTGCCCGCGGTGTTGACCTTCGCAACGAAGGCATCGCCGCCGCCGTTGTAGGTCAGACCCGGCCCGACGGTCACGGGGAACGGGGGGGACATGCCCTGGGTGGAACCAGTGTCTCCCGTGACATAGGCGTTCCCGGAACCGTCCACCGCGATGCCGAAGCCCTCATCGTAATCGGCGCCGCCGATGTAGCCGCAGTAGACGAACGCGGTGCCCGCGGCGTTGATCTTCGCCACGAAGGCGTCGCTGAAGCCGCCGTTGTAGGTCAGTTTCGGTCCGACGCTCACGGGGAACGTAGCCTCGGTCGAGGCGGTGATTCCCGTGACATAGGCGTTGCCCGAACCGTCCACAGCGATGCCGAAGCCCTCATCGTCATCGTCGCCGCCAATGTAACCACAGTAGACGAGCGCGGTGCCCGCGGCGTTGACCTTCGCGACGAAGGCATCGTTGAGGCCGTTTTGAGTCAGGGCCGGCCCGACTGTTACGGGGAACCCGTCTGCCTCGGTGGAGAGGGTCTGTCCCGTGACATAGGCGTTGCCCGAACCGTCCACCGCGATGCCCAGGCCGGAGTCATCGTTGCTGCCGCCGATGTAACCACAGTAGATGAGTGCGGTGCCCGCGGCGTTGACCTTCGCCACAAAGGCATCGTAGCCGCCGTTTTGAGTCGGGTCCGGCCCGACTGTTACAGGGAACCCGTTTGCCCCGGTGGAGAGGGTCTGTCCCGTGACATAGGCGTTGCCCGAACCGTCCACCGCGATGCCCAGGCCCTCGTCGTCGTCACCGCCGCCTATGTAGCCGGCATAAACCAGCATGGCCGGATCGACCACAAGAGGCCTCGTCCGATCGTAGGGCTGGAGCGCAAACCCGTAGCCGGAAGACGCCCCGCCGGACGCTCGATCGAGCGAGTACGATACGGCAATGGAGACGCGGCGACCGTCGATCTCCTGGTACGCGTAGGGCCGCTCGTCCTGGAGGCCCCCCGCGGGCGTTTCTATCTCCAGTTGCCCGGCGCCGTTCACCCGGACGGCGCTGACGCCGCGATACGCCAGCCGGACCCGACCCGGATCGGCCCCGGGCTTCACCAGAAAGCTGTACTTGAGACGGTCGGCGGTCCCCGAATAGACCAGATCAATCCCCGGCCAGAGATCGGCGTACGTGATCGATGCGTGAGTTGCAAGACCCGTCTTCCACTCGTCCGGCCGTCCTTTGAAATAACTGATCATCGCAGGCGTCGGTTCTCCCCCCAGGATCTTCGGCCTCGGGTTGGCACCAACGAAGTCGAGCCTCACGACATGACGGCTCGACGCCGCGGGTACCGGCCGGTTCCGGCCGAGGGACGCCCTCTCCATCTTTCCTTTCGTCTCTTCTCCGTGCCTCGGCCCGGTCAGCCCGAGGGTCATGCCCCCGGCGGTGAAGTAGAGTGTCGTGTCGCGGCCCTGAACGTAGAAGGCGACTCGAGAGTCGAGCTGGCCGCGATTCTCGATGAAGTAGAGCGGCATGCGCTCGAGTGCGCGCTTTGCGGTGACCCGGTTGCTCGGGCCGGGGCTCGCCGGCTCGCTTCCGCTTCGCGGGGCCGCGGCATTCGAGCGGGCGAGACGAACGGTCTTGAGTCCCGCCCGGTCGGCGGCACCACTCTGAAGGACGAGCGCTGACGCCGACACCGTCACAAGGACTGTGAGAATGCTTCGTCTGCGCGCCCTCATTGTCCGTTACTCGGGGGACGGCCGGCTACTGGAAGTAGCTCCCGGTGGGACCGACAGGGCCGTGGGTATCTATGATGCGGCAGGGGTCAGCGGAAAAAAGCTGTGCAGCCCCGCGGCCCGGGCCGCCTCCGACACCAGGAGACCGAAGCCGACCAGGCCGAGCAGGCCGCGCGGTTTTCTGCAACATCGCCAACTCCTCGTGTCAATCCTACCTCAAGCAAATTCTGGGCAGACATCCGCTCACTGGAAGTAGCCGTAGACGTCGAAGAAGAAGTGAGTGCTGCCGGAGGGCATGTCGCACTGGACGGAGATCTGGCCGGTGGCGTCGAGCGGGATGATCGCGTTGTTGGCGCGGACGATGCCGGGACGGAAGTTGATCGAGCTCGCGAGCGGCGGGGCTGCGCCCGCGGGGTAGACGCGGAGGTCGCCGCCGTTGCTCGGCAGGAAGACGGCGATGTTGATCGCGACGGCCGTGGCCGAGGACGGAATGCCGCAGAGGCCGGCGACCGGGAAGCTGCGGACGGAGTTGGCGGCGAGAGCCGGGCCGCCCGAGGGCCCCGGCGGATTGCGCGTGTCCGCCAGCCGGCAGGGAGCCACCGCGAAGAGGCTGCCGGCCGCCGGAGTGCTGGTCGGCGTCCGCGTCGGAGTGATGGTCGGAGTGTTGGTGGGCGTGTTCGTCGGAGTTGGCGTCGGCGTCGGAGTCGGCGTCGGCGTGATGGTCGGAGTCGGCGTGCTCGTTGGTGTGATGGTCGGAGTATTCGTCGGCGTGATTGTCGGAGTCCGCGTCGGCGTATTCGTCGGAGTGTTGGTCGGGGTCTGCGTTGGCGTGTTCGTCGGGGGCGGAGGAACCCGCTCGTAGGCACCCATGTCCACGATCGGAGGCGTTCCCGCTCCGGTGTCCGGCATGGCGGGGTCGTCGAAGAAGCGCGGAAGGCCCGCCAGATCGGTTGTCACGCCGGCCGGCACCGCAGCGTTGTTTGCCGAGTCCACGGCCGGGGAACCTGAGCCGAGCTGCCAGTTGCCGGCGCCCGGATTGACGAAATGCGGATCGGCGTTGATGTTTCCGGAGCCGATGAAGCCGCCTCCCTGAACGTCGCTGTAGCTGATGTCGAGAGACGCGGCCCCAAGAAAGACCTCTCCGGTGATATCGCCCCAGAGGATGGAGTTCGCGACCGTGCTCGTGCCCGCGTAAACAGCCACGCCATAAAGAGCGTGGCCCGTCACGGTCGTGTTCGTCAGGGTGTTGCCTCCCCCGAAGAAGACGACCCCGTTGCTGGAATTCTGCGCGATCAGGCAGTCCACGACCGCGACATTGTTCGTGACGTCGATGCCGCCCCCGCGCGTCGTGTCGGAGGCCGTGTTGCTTCGAATCAGGCATCGCGTCAGCGTCAGGGAAGTCACGGTGCCGGCCGAGACGGCGCCGCCCGCGAGGCCCGCCGAATTCCCGGTAAAGGTGCAGTCCTGGAACGTGGCGCTCCCGCCGTCCTCCACGCGAAAGGCCCCGCCTCGGCTCGAGGCCGTGTTGCCAGTGAACACGCAATGCCCGACCGTCGGGCTCGCGTTGGAGCCGAGCAAACCCGCCCCGCGGTCGTCGGGTGTCGCGCCGTTGGCATTTCCGCCGGTGATCGTGAAGCCGTCCAGAACCGCCGACGCCGTCACGGTCGAGTCCGCGGTCACGACGTGGTAGCTGTTGTCCGAGGAATTTCCCGAGATCCCGATGTCGCCGGACAGAATCGTGACGTTGGCCGCGGGGTTGCGCTGTTCGCGGAGCGTCTCGGTGCCGACGAAGCCGCCGTACACTCCGACGCCGTTCTTGAGCACGAAGCTGATGCTTCTCGACGTCGTGCCGGTCGGCTTGTAGGTGCCGGCCGCGACCCAGATCTCGTCGGAGGAACCGGCAGCCGTCAGGGCCGTCGGAAGGCTCGTGTAGGCATTTGCCCAACTCGTTCCGTCGTTCGCTCCGGCGGCCGCGGCATTCACGTAGATCACGGCGGCGCCGGCGCTCGATCCGGCCGCGAGCAGGCCGAAGAGAAACACAGATGCGAGACGCTGGACGATGGTCATACCCGGTCCGGAAAGGACCGGAGGATCATGCGCCGGCAAAGCCGCCGGCGCAATGGTTCAAATGCACTCAACCGCGTCGTCCGGTGCCATGTCTTGCGGGAATCCCGCGGGAACGGGATGGCCGCGGTCAGTTGGAGCGGCGCAGGTCGAGCTTGACGTCGGCGATTTCTTCGCCGGCGCCGGGGCGGACGACGATCTTGACCGAGTCGGAGCGGTAGCCGCGGAGAGAGAACTTCACGTAGTAGGTGCCGGGACGGATGAAGTACCAGATCCTGCCGCCGCCGCGGTCGTCCCAGTCGTCGGCGATTCCGATGCGCCGGCCGTCGATCCACACCGTCGCCTTGTCCGGGTCGATGCGGAACTTCGCGCCGCGGCGGCATTCGTAGGTCGCGGAGACGCGCGGCGGTTGCTTGGCGGCCTTGCCGTCGGGAGCGGATGCGGCAGCCACGGGCGACTCGGGGGCGGGTTGGATCGGCGTCACCCTGGTGGCGGCGGCGGTCCGCGCCGGCGCGAGGGCGCGCGCGGGGGCGGCGGCCCTGCCGTTGGCAGGACCGCGGTTCAGGAGAAGCACGTAGAGCGCGATGGCGAGGAGGACTCCAAACGTGATGATCAGGGCGATCGGCACGGGCTTGGTCGGCGGCCGCGGGGGACGCGCGCCGGGCACGCGGCGGACGCCGGGCGGAGCTGCCAGCCCGGCCACCGGCCCCGGGGAGGCGATGCGCGGCGGCTTGCCGAGGACCGTGTCCACGACCTTCCGGACGCGCTCGCGCGCCGGGGAAGGGGGCGCGGTCTGCGTCGCCGTCCCGTCCAGCCGCGAGAGGAGCGTCGTCACGGCGTCGGCCAGACGATGGATGTGCGCCTCGACCGGCGGCGTCAACGCGTCCAACCAGTGCGGAGAGGAGAGGAAGTACTCCAGCGCGCGCGGAGGGAAGATGTCCTCGATCCGCACCGGGATGATCGGCAGTCCCTTGTGAACGGCCCGCTCGACCTCGCGGTGGATCTGCGGCGAGGCGTTGGCGTAGGCGGAGAACACGAGCACCATGACGCGCGACCGGTTGATGCCCTCGATGATCCCCTCGGCACACTCGATGCCGGGCAGGATGTCCCGCGGCGCCATCCAGCAGCGACAGCGCCCGCCTCGAGCTTCGCCACGACGGCCTCCGCCGTGACCTTGTCCTTCGAGCGAGTAGCTGACGAAGACTTCTCGGGCCACGCTCTCTCGCTCCGTAATCGGGCGGTCAAGGCAAAAAAGTATAGTGTCATGCCCAGAAACAAGGCGAATGGTTCAAACGTCCTGGCAGAGAGGCTCCGCGAGCCCGGGCCCAAGCGCCTGCTCGCGCTGGACGGGGGCGGCATCCGGGGCCTCATGACGCTCGGCTACCTGGCGCGGATCGAAGAGATCCTCGGAGCGGTCGGGCCAAGAGGACTTCGTGCTGGCCGACTACTTCGACCTGATCGGCGGCACTTCGACCGGCTCCATCATCGCCACGCTTCTCGCGCTGGGCTCGCCCGTCGCCCGAATTCGCGACCTCTACGTGACTCCTCGGGCACGACGCCTTCCGGCCCCGGCAGTCCTGGTCGGCACCCCATCTCCAGCTCTTGAAGGCGCGGTTCGACGCGCTCCGCTCGAGGACCTGCTGAAGGCGCACGTGGGCGATCGGACGCCTTCGAGCCCCGACCTACGGTCGGCCTGATGATCGTCGCCAAGCGCGCCGACACGGGCTCTGTCTGGCACCTCGTCAACAGCCCGGAGCAGAGTCTCTTTCGAAATGAACAAGGACTTGATACTCTGGGAGCTCGTCCGCTCCTCGACCGCCGCCCCCACCTACTTTGACCCGCAGAGATCGGGGACGTCGGCGAGGGCGAGGAAGCGATCTTCGTGGACGGCGGCGTTCGCATGCACAACAACCCGGCCCTGGCAGCTCCTGCTGGCCGCAACGCTCAAGGGCTTCGGCTTCCGCTGGCCGCTCGGCGAGGAGCGAATGCTCCTTTGCTCGGCCGGCACGGGGTCCTTCTTCAAGCTGCCCAGGAAGGACCGGCTTCGCCGGCTACAACAACCTGCAATGGGTCGGCCTCCTGATCAACCAGCTCATGGACGACGCGGCGAGCTGAACGAGACCATCCTCCAGTGGCTTTCCAGCTCCCCAACGCCGCAGGTCATCGACCGGCAAATGGGCGCCTGTCGGGCGACCTGCCGGGCGCCCGGCCCCTCCGACCTACCTGCGCTACGACATCCCCCTCGAAAGCAGTCGCTCTCGGCGGTCGGCCTCGAATACAGGAGAACGCGGCGAAAGCTCTGGGAAATGAGCGACGTGCAACAACCACGCCGACCTCGAGAAAGTCGGCACGTCCGCCGCGCGGCCGCAGTCTCCGAGGACCACTTCCCCGCTGTTTTCGACCGTCGTTCCGGAAGCCCCTCGTCATCCTGAGGAGCGCAGCGACGAAGGACCTGCCCCCCTCGACCGGGGACACCGGAGCAGATCCTTCGCCGCGCGCAGGATGACAAAGACAGTCCTACTCCACGGTCGCCCGGAAGTTGTCCGCCGTGTGCACCGGTGTCGCTCCGCCGCCCGAGTGGATGACGATGCCGACGGCTCCCGGGCCATACGTTGAGTCGGTGACGGAGGTCTTGTGCACGCCGTCGAGCGTCACCGTCAGCGTCGTCCCGATCACCCGACCTTCCAGATGAAAGAACACGTTCGCGGCGGGATTGGGAACACCGATTGACTTCAGAACGGATTCGGCGCCGTTGACGACTCTCGAAATCCGAAGCACCTTCGAGCCCCCGGTGTTCCGATAGATCCGGTAGTACCTGCCCGGGCCCTGATATCTCAGGATGAGGCCGAAATTCGGCGCGGAGTCGTTGCCGGCGGACGCGAAGTCTGCCGAGACCGTCTGCGTCGAGCCAGTGAGGCCGCTCTGAACGGCCAGATGATCCCCCGCCACCGCGGCGTTGTGAAGCTGCATGTTGGCGAGGTTCAGGTCTCCTGTCACTTCCGTCCAGCCATTGCCCAGGACCGTCGAGTCCGCGCGATCGAAGGAATCGGTGAATGTCCTCGAGCCGGGAGTCGGCGTGAGCGTGGCCGCCGGCGTCTTCGTCAGCGTCGGCGTCGGCGTCGGCGTCGGTGTGCCCGTCGGCGTGAGGGTGCTGGTCGGCGTCCGGGTCGGAGTCACCGTAACGGTCACGGTCGGCGTCGGCGTCGGTGTTCTCGTCGGCGTCTGCGTCGCGTTGGGAGGCGACGTCGGCGTCGGAGTGCCCGTCGGCGTGAGAGTGTTGGTCGGCGTCCAGGTCGGAGTCACCGTAGCGGTCACGGTCGGCGTCGGAGTTCTCGTCGGTGTCTGCGTCGCGTTGGGAGGCGACGTCGGCGTCTGTGAAGCCGTGAGTGTGGGAGTGTTCGACGCGGTTGCCGTCGGCGTGTTCGTCGGAGTCCCCGACGGATCCACGTACAGGTAGCCCGCGGACAGCGTGCCCGTCTGCCCGTCCGGATTCGTCACGGCGACATCCACGAGTCCCGCGGCGTGGGCGCCCGTGACTCCAAAGATCAGAGTCGAGCTGACTCCTCCCATCGGAATCGACACCGGAACGCCCCCGAGCGTCAACCGGAGCTGTCCCCCCGCTCCGCTGGCGACGAAGTTCGCACCGGAAACAAAGACCTGCGAGCCCCCCGAGACCGGTCCCGATGCCGGGCTGATCGAATCCACCCGAGGCGCCGGAACGCTCGTCGGGGTCGCCGTTGCCGCCACCGTCGGAGTACGCGTCGCCGTGCTCGAGGGAGTCAGCGTCATGGTAACGGTCGGCGTCCAAGTCGGCGTCAACGTCGGTCCTGCCGGCGTCGTGCTCGTCCGAGTGCTCGTCGGCGTAACCGTCGTTGTCGGTGTTGGAGTCACTCCCGAGGTAACCATCACCACCGCCGTTGTCCTGTTATTCCCCATGAACGGATCCGGATCGCTCCCGATCACTCCAACAACCGCCGTCAACGTCCCCGGCGACAGGGGAACCACCTTGATCATCAGGCTGCTCAACCCCGTAGCCGAACAAGTCACCGTCGTAGACATTTCCGCGGAAGCCGTGTTCGCCGAGCAGATCCCCGCCGGCAGCGACGAGTCCAGAGTAGCCTTCGGCAGAAACACCGCCGTCACCGTAACGCTACCCGCACCGGTTGCGCCTCCAAGCTCCACCGAAAAACTGGCTGCGCTCCCAACCGCGACTCCTGCGGGTGCCGACACGTTAACGGACAGGTCGCGCGCGGACTGGCCTCGAAGAAGCAGCGACATCACGCTCAAGACTCCCGCTACCAAAGCCTTTCGCCAGGGCCCCAGACCTACTCTCATCGGTTCTCTCCTCTATCCGTTGTCGGCTCAACACACCTCTCGCATACAGACACAAAGAGCGTTCGAGAAGGAAAGGACCGAGGCGAGGAACAAACAACCCGAGCTTTTAGCTCAAGTACTCCTTCCTGCTCAGTACTTCACTCGGCAGAATTCAGCGTGGCGACCAATCCCAGACCACCTCTCCAAGCACTAAGATCGAAAGGATCAGCCGACTTAGCCTGCGAAGTCGTGACCGCGGTCAGATTGCAAACGATTTGCTTGCCGCGCAGGAGATCCGTCAGCTTCTCGCCTTCATGCCGACTCGTCCCGACGAAATACTCGTGTTCCGACGCCCCGTGCTCGATAGGCTGCTGCAGGCGGACCAGGATAGACGCCTCCCGCCCACGGCTTTCTCCATCGTCTGCCTGGACCACCTCGGCGAGCCGCGGCCCCTTCCCGGGTGAGCTGGCCACCTCCCATGGCTCGCTGATAGACATTGCCAGGCTCTTTCCCACTAGCGACTCCAGGCTATTTGTCGTCATGGCTAATACTCAGTCTCATCTATGATCTTCACCTTCACTTTTCCCGTTGCCGTACGCTCAGTTCCACCTCCAGGCATCTTGTTCGCCGGCTTGATCTTCGTCGGCTTACTGAAAACACCCTTCCTGACTTCCATTGTGGCCCTCACCTCCGGCGTCTTGTAAAGCGCCAAACGCTGCCGAGCTCTATTTGCGTTTGAATTAACCGAGTCGCTGACGAAATGGGTTCCTTCTCGTCCTCCTCGAATCAGGTTGGTGTCTTTCGTTGCCTGAAGTTCCCTGGATGACATAGCCCTTTGGACGAGCTCCGTACCACCAAATCGAGCTTCTGCAGCACCACCGGCACCAGCCACGGTGAGCGAGCCATCCTCCCAACCGCCCAAGGTCCTGCGATACAGCGATCGTGGTGTTAATGGCATCCTCACCGGCGCCAATAGCCCCCCCAGTTGATGCCCCAAGGTTAAACATGTCGCCAGTGCCGTGCACCAAGGAGCCAGCGGTACCCAAGACAAAGTCGGCGGTGATCCCCACAGTGCCGCCCTGATTGAGAGAGGCTCCAAGACCTTGCACTGCCGAGCCGGCTGCCATCACCGTCGCTGCCACCTCTTCAGCCCAGCACTTCTCGTCCCCATTCGGATCTACGAACTTCACTGGGTTGTTTCCCGAGTAGACATATCTGTTCCAATCCTGGGGATCGGCAGCATTGACGTGATCTTTGTCTGGAGAGAGGAAGCGGCCGAGGTTGAAGTCGTGGTTTCGGGCGTGGTCGTAGTAGCGGGAGGCTTCGTTGTCGCGTTCCATGGAGGCGAAGCGGATGCGCTGGAAGAGGCCGGCGGAGGTGGCGTTTTCGCCGTAGGGCCAGTTTCGGGGGGTCTCGACCGTCGCCGCGGTCAAGTCGGTCACGAGGCGCGGGGTGGCGAGGTGGTCCGAGGAGTAGAAAGTCCAGACTCGGTCGTTGCCGCCAGCCACGCCATTGGCGTAAGAGGCGACGAGGAGGTTGCCAAGGAAGACGTTGTCTCGGGACGCGCTCGGGCCGGAGAACTCGGAGACGACTCGCTTGGATTCGTCGCGGAGGGTGTAGGTCCAGTTTCCTGAAGGAGGAGGGATCTTCACAATCCGTTCGTCGGCGCCGTCGAAGAGGTAGTTCCAGACGTTCGGCGCGGAGGTGTGGCGGATCTGCCGATCCAGGCTGTCATAGTCGTAGTTCTCGCCGGCGTTGCCAGTCAGGTTTCCGCGGGCGTCGTAGTTCGCCGTGGTGATCCGGTTCGTCGTCTGAGAGACGGAGTAGGTCGTTCCCCCCTTGAAAAGAAGGTTGCCGTACCGGTCGTATCCGAAGCCCTGACTCCCGAATCCAGCGAGCGTCGCCGAGGTCAGACGGCTGCGGGTGTCGTATCCGAAGCCGTCGGGCCCCATCGCGACGATGTTGCCGGCGCCGTCATAGCTGTAGCCCTGGGTGTCGAAGGCGGGAGTCTGGGAACCCTCCTCGGTCGCGGAAATACGGGTGGGCCGCTCGAGCAGCGACGATGCGTCCTCGCCAATCGTGGTCGTCACGTCGTGTCCGATCCCGAGCCCCGTTCTATACGAGGCGATCGCGCCCGAGGCCCGATGGATGATGCCGGCGACGACAGGAATCCCGTTGACGTACTGCGTCGTCGGAGAGCCGGCGTCGTAGTCGGTCGAGACCACGAACGGAGCTGTGCCGACCGGCCGCGGGTGCAGGTGATGGGCTAAGAGCCCGAGGGCGTTGTATTGCCATTGCTGTGTCGTCGCGAGGCTGTCGCCGCCGGTGATCCTCGTCGTCTGGCTCGAGAGACGGCCGGCCGGGTCCGAGAAGGACAGATCGTCAGTCACTCTCGGGGCCGAAGGAGCCAGCGGATTGAAGCCGATGCGCCGGGTCAATTTCCCGGCCGGATGGGCGCCGCCGGGGTATCCGGGGTCGCCGTCCACGCAGGGCTGGCCGTCGTAGCAGTTGGTCAGATAGCGAAAGCCGCCGGACACGACGCCGGTGAGGCGCCCGGCGAAGTCGTAGGTCCTGGTGACGGCGAGGTTGCCGGGCTCCAGTCTCTGAAAGGAGGTTGCCCAGGCCGCCGTACGTGTCGTAGCTGACGCTCCCCTTTTCGGGCGTCGTCTCGGAGCGAAGGAAGCCCGCCAGGTCGTAGGCGAAGGTCCGCGTCTGAACCCCCTGCGAGACTCGCGTCAGCTTACCATTGACGTCATAGCCGTAGCTCGTGACATCGCCGCCCGGCTCGGTGACCAATGTCAATCGGCCGAAGGCGTCGTAGCGATAGACAGTTGACGCTGAGGTTCCGCCCGAGCAGACACCGGAGCAGACGCCGTTGAGGTTTCCCACGGTAACGGTCTTCTGCGTGTCCGAGTACTGGGATGAAGAGTCCACGAAGGACACCGCCGTCGTCGCTCCGTCGGCGTTGCGGATCGTCTGCGGCCGCCCCATCGGATCGAAGTTGGATGACCTCGTTCCCGCTGTCGGGGTCGAGCCGGCGCAGCTTGGAAGAGTCGCGCAGCCCGCCCACTCCGATACGAACGAGGTGTGCCCGGCTCCGTCGTACTGCGTGAATCGTACGGCGTACGGTAAGGCGGAGCCGGCGGGCATCAGTCGGATCTCGCGGCTGCCCCGGCCGAGCCCGTCGTAGACGTAGCGCTGAAGCGTGAAGAGCCCGGCGACGCCCGTGTCGCGGGTCGCCGTCGTCTGTGTCGTCGAATCGTAGCTGACGGTCGTCGGCGCGTCGGCGGGAGGGAAGATGCCCGTCACCCGTCCCAGGCTGTCGTACGAATAACCAGTCCCGAGCCCGGACGGATCCGCGGAGAACGTGATCCAGCCTGTCGCGGCGTCCCGGAACAGGTTGTTTGAGTACCAGCTTGCCGGAGTGCTTGGATTGGCCATCCAGCGGGTGGAGAGGAGGAGGCCGTTGCGGTGCGTATAGGTCTTTCCGAAGGCGTCGCCGTTGACCCCGACGGCCGCCGTCGGGTAAGCCGGATAAAACGCGGAGCAGGCGTTGGAGGGAGGAGCCGCGGGAAAGCCCGGCCAGCTCGTATAGGTCGCGGTGAAGTCCTGTCCGACGTTTCCCGCGCCGTCGTCGTAGCGGCAATTCAGGAAGACGATCTGCCGGTTGGCGTCGTGGACGAAGTCGCCGCGGGCAAAACCGTTGGACGGCGTGAACTCGAAGTAGCGGTCCAGCGTGCTCGCCCCCTCCGTCACTGTTCGCCGGGTTAAGAGATTCGGCAGCCAGGGAGAGACCGACGCCTTCCAGTAAGTCGTCGTCGTGCGGCCGTCGTTTCCGAGATTCCCGAAATGCTGTTCGATGTTGTAGTGCCGGCCGTTGTCTTCCCACGTCTTCCCGTTCAGGAGGGACATGGTGTAGCCGTGGTACTGGCAGCCGGGACAACTGCCGTCCGCGGCCGTCGCTTGATAAAACGTCGTCTCGGCCAGGAGTCTTCGGTGCCCGGTCTCGCCGGCTGGACTGTCGTAGTCGAAGACTCTCTGTATGACTCGGACCGAATTCGTCACGCAAAGTGAATCGGCTGCTCCGCCGCAGAGTGGCTGGGGAAAGGGAAGCAGAATTCCGGGATACGGGTCGTGGTCGTACGAGGCGATCCGGATGTCCGCGCCGCTCCGATCGCCGGAATCGGAGCTTCCGGCCGCTCCCTTCCTGGCTCCCCAGAAGAGCGTCGCCGTCGCTCGCCGCCGGCCGTCCACGTCGGGCGGATGCGTGACGAGCGTCAGAGTCTGCGGACCGACGCTGTCGGTCGGAGACGTGCCCCGCTCGCCGAACGGGAAGGACCATTGCGCGTAATCGGTCGCGGAATCCTGGCCATTCACGGTCTCCGTCCGGCGAATCACGCCAATCTGCACGTCGGAAAAGCGGTTCGGGTTCGTGGGCGAACAGTCGGTGCCGGGAATCGAAGGCGCCGCGGGGGGACTCCCCGGGAGGTTCGTCGTCTGGCCCGGAGCCGCCCGGCCCGACTGCTTGACGTCGGCGCCGTTGGCCGGTCCGAGAGGCGCGCAGTTGATCGAAATGGACGCCGTTCGGCCGTGATAGAAGCTGTAGCCTCCCCAGACATAGGAGATGATGCCGCCCGTCGGCAGCGTCATCGTCCTCATGAGACCTCCCCAGCTGTTGTCCGAGCTCCCCGAGTTGTAGGTGAAGGAGTACTGCGTGGCCGGCGCCGGAAGCAAAATCGCGGCGATCGTCGGCACGTTGAGGCTTGCCGCGTTCGGCTCGTGCCGGGTGACGCTGGCGGTTCCGTGAGTCACGCTCCAGCTCGCCGTCGCCGCAAAGCCGCCGGCCACGACAGGGAAATCGAAGCTCCGGATCATGCTGCCGATTCCCGCTTCCGAAGCGAGCGTCACGCTCACCAGCCTCGTGGCATCCGCGTTGCGGCTTACCGAGGCGACGATCCAGGAATTGGCCGGCGTGGGACAGTGCGCCGTCCAGCACGGAGTCTGGGCGCCGAGGTCACTGTAGTAGGTCGCCGAATACCCGTTGCCGAACGGATCCGACAGCGAGGTCAGATACCAGCCGTTCCGGCCGCGGCCCATGTCGTTCAGGTAGTCCTGGGGCAGATCGTCGTAGCCCGTCACCGGCCAGCCGAAGACGTAGTGGTTGCCATCGCCGTCCCACATCTCGTAGCCCGCCGCGCCCAGGTTGTGCAGGTAGAGCTGGCTCGAGTCGTTGGCCTTGAAGTAGCCGGTCAGGGAGAAATCGAAGAGGTATTCCGCTCCGTCGGGGCTCACGTAGCACACGGAGTTCTGGACGATCCCGCACGGCTTGATGGCGCCCAGCGTGAAGCTCCAGCCGATGCCGAGCGCGGGGTCCGCCTTGATCGGCATCCAGAGACCCAGAGTGCTCTGATTGTTCGGCCCAGGATTGCCGTACTCCCAGACGCTCGAGGTGTAGGCCAGCGTGGCCTGGAACTTCAGCTTCGACCCGATCGGATACGACGGGCCGACGGCGATCGGGATCGTCAACTGTCCGTTGTAGAGATTGATCGAGTCCTCCTGCGAATGGTGAAAGAGGTTGTCCACGTATCCCTTCGCGCCGTCGGGATCGTTGTCGGGACCGTTCTGCGCCCGCCCCGCGATGGCGCAGAGTGCCCAGACCATGGAGGCCAGGAGGATCTTGTGTCTCATCACACTACACTCCCGAGTCGCGCGAGGCGACAAACAGTCGAGGACCAACCGTTGCGAGCAGGCCTGCGGCCTTCTCGAAGAGCTCCGTCTCGTTTTCTTCTTTGGCGCCCGGGTCGGGAAACGACCTGCGCCGGATCGATTCGGCGGCTTTTCGAGCCGCCTAACTCTCTATTGTCACGAGACCGCGTCCCCTGTCATCGGGATGACAAATCAGCGGGAGCCGAGATCGAGGAGCGTGGCGTGTAGACGCGTATGGCGGCGAAGCAGGCTCAAATAGCGGGATTCGCTCGGGCCTGCCTTTGCACGGATGATCTCAGCGGCGGCGCGCCGATCCGCGATCGGCCAGCGAGCAAGGCCTCGGATGCCGTCGAGCACGAGGGCCCACTCCGCGAAGGCCCGCCGTTCTGATCCCGTCATGCGGCGCGGATCCATCCCGAGGAGTCGCCCGACGCGCGACTCCGAGGCCGACCGGATCCTCGCGGCGTCTCCCCCAAATTCCCGCGCCATCCGGGCGACGGAGGCGAGGGCGATGTTACGGACGTGGAACCGGTCCCAATCCGATTTTGGATTCTGAGTTGTTGATTTTGGATTGCCGGAGCTCGGGACGTCGTAGAGGAGGTTGTGGACGGCCAACCGGCGCAGAACTGAAGGAGGCGTCCGATGGGCCGGATCGGCCGCGAGCTTTGCCTCCTCGCGGGCGGTCAGCGCGCGCAGCTCCGGGTCCGTCGAGCGGAAGCCGAGCTTGCGATAGAACCAGAAGGCGCCCGAAGAGATCGCCTCCTCGTTCTCGTAGCCGATCTGGTAGGGATCGAGGGAGAACGACGTGACGCCGAGAGCCTGGCGCAGGAACTTCAGGGAGCGGGCGAAGATCCACGCCGATTCTCCGTCGCGGAAGGCGTAGTAGAGATTGAAGCCCAGCTCCATCCGCTCGAAGAACGCCAGCGCCTCGAAGTATCCGATGGGCACGCCGTTCTTGACGAGAAAGCCTCCGTAGCTCGCGCGCAGAGGGAGCCGCCGCCCCGCTTCGACGCCGACGAGGCTGATCTCCAGGCCCCGACCCACGTGACTCTGCAGGATCGAGGCGGGATCTCCGTATGTGAAGGCGTAGTACTCGCGATAGCGCAGTGCCGTCGCTTCGCGGACGGTCTCCAGCATCGCGCGTCCCTCGCGCCGCGAAAGCCTGCGGATCGAAAGGCGCGGCGATGCGAACTCGCGGGCAAGCGAGACGTCGCGGCGGGAGATCAGCGGCTCGTCGTGAAAGACGATGGCCCGCGCCGGGCGCCGCATCCGCGTTCGAGTCGCGCGACCGTTGCCGACCTTCCAGGTAACGGAGAGCCCCAGGGCGTCGAAGCGCTCCGCCTCGTCGGCGGGCGGGAGGGCGAGCGACTCGATCCTGGAGAGGAGCCACGCGAGATCGTCCTGTCCGCCGCGCCGCTCGTGACGGCGGGCCGTCTCGAGGTAGTCCCGGTAAGGAACGTTCGCGTCTTCGAGCGCCTCCTCCTCGAGGAGCGGAAGAAACGGCGGCAGCGCGGCCCGGAGGCGGTCGGCGCCCTCGTACCCCTCCCAGTCGATCGTGACGCTCTTCTGAAAGCGCCTCTTCAGCCACCGCACGACGTCGTAGGAGTAGTCGGTCGTGACGGACGTGCCGGCGATTCCCGAGACCTCCGTGTGATCGAACGGCGACAGGTCCGCGCCGGACGCCGCGAGCTTCGCGACGCGAGATCCGAACGTCGAGAGGATCGCCTCGGACAGACGCAGCACGGTCCGCGAATGCGGGTACGCACGCAGGAAGAGCACCGCGTCGTGGAAGCGAACGAGGCTCGCGGCGTCGGGAACGTCGCGCTCCCGCAGCAATCGCAGGACTCGCGCCGCCTCGCCCGCGCCCGGCCGCCGTCTCTTCGCGTCGTCCAGCCTCGCGAGCAGGCGCCCGATGGCCCCGCTCATGCGCGGCCGTGGTCGGAAAGGACGTCTTCGACGGCCGAAAGCGTCGGCTCGATCTCGATCGGCCGGTTGGCGCGGGGCGGCGGCGGGTCCGACTCCTGGTGGTAGTGGAGCAGCAGCCCCGGGTCCTTCAGGATGTGGCCGGTCAGGACCGCGACGACGCGCTCCCCCGGACGGATCACGCCCTCGCGCGGCGAGCTTCTTCACGCCCGCCACGCTCGCGGCGCTCGCCGGCTCGCAGCCGACGCCCGAGGCGTCCACGACGGCCTTTGCTTCCAGGATCTCGCCGTCGGTGACGTCGGTGACGACGCCGTTGGTCAGGCGCACGGCCGCGATCGCCCGGTCCCACGACGCGGGGTCGCCGATCTTGATCGCCGTCGCGATCGTGTCCGCCTTCACGCGGTGCGGCCGCGCGAACCCCTCGCGGAAGCCGCGCGCGAAAGGATTGGCGCCCGCGGCCTGGATACACGCGAGGCGCGGCATCTTCGCGATCAGGCCGAGCTCGCTCGCTTCCTTCAGCGCCTTGCCGAACGCGGACGTGTTGCCGAGGTTCCCGGCCGGCAGCGCGATCCAGTCGGGCGGCTCGAAGCCGAGCTGCTCGAGCGTCTCGAGCACGATCGTCTTCTGCCCCTCGATGCGGAACGGATTGACGGAATTCAGGAGATAGACGTTCAGCTTCTCCGCCGCCTCGCGGACGAGCGCGAAGCAGGCGTCGAAGTCGCCGCGTACGAGGAGGGTGCGCGCGCCGTAGGCGAGCGTCTGCGCGAGCTTGCCCAGGGCCACCTGCCCCGCCGGGACGAAGACGAGCGCGGGGAGCCCGGCGCTCGACGCGTACGCCGCGAGCGACGCCGACGTGTTGCCCGTCGAGGCGCACGCCACGGCCCGGGCCTTGATCCGGCGCGCCTGCGTCATTCCGACCGTCATGCCGCGGTCCTTGAACGAGCCGGTCGGATTCATCCCCTCGTGCTTCAACAGAAGGCTCTCGACCCCCGCGAATCGCGACACCGCGTCCCGCGACAGGAGCGGCGTGTTCCCTTCCGGATAGGTCACGACGTCCTCGCGCCGCGCGTCCGGAAGCACGACCTCGCGATATCGCCAGACTCCCGAGGCGTCCAACGGATCGGGACCGCGGCGGCCGGCGAAGAGAGCCCGCAGCGCTTTCCCGCGTTCGTGGGGGAGCGGCGGCCTGTGCCGCACCTCGAGCAAGCCTCCGCAATCGGGGCACTGGCTCGCGGGGGACGAGGCCGGCAGCTCACGCTCGCACGCCGGGCAGAGTTGCCAGGAGACCGGCCTCTCCGGCAGCGCTCCCCCGCTCACGCCTTCTGCTCCAGCACGCGGGCGCCGCGCGAGTCGATCCGGCAGGCCCGCGCCCGCGCGGCCACGCCGCGGCGTTCGTAGGCGGCGATCATCGCCTCTCCAATGAGGCTGGCGCTGTCTTTCCCCCTCGCGAAGGCGAACGCGGCCGGGCCCGAGCCCGAGATCGAGCAGCCGAGCGCGCCGGCGGCGAGCGCCGCGGCCTTCGCCTCGGAAAACCCGGGGAGGAGCGGCGCGCGCGCGGGCTCCGCGATCCGGTCCACGACCGAGCGCGACAGCAGGCTGTAGTTTCGGGTGGCGAGCGCCGCGACGATCGCGCCGACCTGCGCCGCCTGGGCGAGCGCGAGGCCGCGATCGAGTGTCACCGGAAGCGCGGCGCGCGCCTCCTCCGTGCGCAGACGCTGCTCGGGAGCGACGAGCACGACGAGAAGGTCGTCGGGATAAGGGAGCGCGACGACCTCCAGCGGGTCGAGGGAGCGGACGAGAATCACTCCTCCGAAGAGCGCCGCCGCCACGTTGTCGGCATGGCGCCCGGCCACGGCTTCCTCGGCCGCGAGACACGCGCCGAGCAGCTCCGCCTTCGGCAGCGGCGATCCCAGGAGCGCGTTGGTCGCGACGGCCGCCGCGGCGGCGGAAGCGGCGCTCCCCCCCTGGCCGCCCGAGAGCGGCAGCCCCTTGAGGACGTCGATCACCACCCCCATTGCCGCCGCGCCGGCGCGCTCGAGCACCTTCGCCGCGGCGATGCCGGCCGTGTTGGCCGACGGGTCTCGCGTGATCTCGGAATGGCCGGAATCGCGGATGACGATGCCGGGGCCCGGCGCGCGCTCGACCCGGACGGTGTCGCCGGCCCCCTCGACGGCGAGCCCCAGGATGTCAAGACCTGGCCCCAGGTTCGCGACCGTGCCCGGCGCGAAGGCGCGGATCCCGGTCATTCGCCCGCCAGCTCCGCGATGTCGTTGAAGATCCCCCCCGCCGTCACCGCGAGCCCCGCGCCGGGGCCCTGGACCACGAGCGGGTTCGTCTTGTACCGCACGGTCGTGAACGCCACCTGGTTGTCCGTGCCCTTGAGGCCATAGAACGGCGAGCCTTGCGCGACTTCGGCGAGGCCGACGCGGATCTTCCGCCGCGTGACCGAGGCCACGTACCGGAGGATCTTCCCCCGCGAACGGGCGCCGGCGGCGCGCTCATCCCACTCCTTGTCGAAGTCGGAGAGCTTCTCGAGGAACCGCGGCAGGTCGAGCTTGCGCGCGCGCGCGGGCACGAGAGACTCGACCTCCACGTCCGACGGCTCCCCCGCGAAGCCGAGCAGGCGGCCGAGGATGAGGGCTTTCCTTCCGACGTCGGCGCCGGAGAGATCGTCGCGCGGATCGGGCTCCGTGTAGCCGCTGGCGATCGCGCTTCGCAGGCTGGCGGAGAAGCTCGCGCCGCGCTCGATCTCGGAGAGGAGGAAGCCGAGCGTCCCCGAGAGGCATCCCTCGATCTTCAAGACCCGGTCCCCCGACTCGACGAGCTTCCGGTGCGTGTCCAGGATCGGCAGGCCCGCTCCGACCGTCGCCTCGAAGCGCAGCCGCCGCCCCTTCTCCCCGACCATCCGCTCCAGGCTTCTCGCCTCCTCGCGCGGACCCGACAGCGGGCGCTTGTTGGCGAGCACGAGGTCGAAACCCGACGACGGCGGCCTTCTCGAGGAGCGGCGCCGTGGACTCGGCCGTCACGTCCACCAGGATCGGGCGGGAGAGCGCGTGCTCGGCGAGGAGCGCGATCGCATCGGACGGACTGGCTTTCTTTCCGCGCCGCGTCGCCGCGACCGTCCGCCCCCGCTTCTTCGCGCCGGCGAGCTCGGCGATGTCCGCGGTGGAGAAGCCGCCCGGCCGGAAGGAGAAGCCGCCGCGATCGATCACCGCGGAGAGACGCAGCTTCCCACGCGACGCTCGCAGCAGCCCGGCGAGCGTCCGGCCCACAGACCCGAACCCGAGCAGGACGACGTCGGCCGGCTGCTTCGCGACCGCCGCGCCTCCGCCGATTTTCGAGAGCTGGAAGGCGTCGTGGATGCGCCGCTGCGCCTCCGGCGCCTGGGCGTCCGAGACGACGAAGGAGATGTTCAGCTCCGACGAGCCCTGTGCGATGGCGACGACGTTGATTCCGCCCGCCGCGAGCGCCGAGAAGACGCGCGACGCGATGCCGGGCGTCCCCGCCATCCCCAGGCCGACGACGGAGATCGTCGAAAGCCCGGCGAGAAGCTCGACGCCGTCGATCTCCCGCCGAGCGATCTCCTCGGCGAACGCTTCGAGCAGGCTCCGCCGGGCTTCCCTGGCGCTCGCCTGCGGGACCGAGAGGCAGATCGAGTGCTCGGAGGAAGCCTGGGAGATCAACGAAACGGAGATTCCGTCGCGGTGGAGCGCGGCAAACGTGCGCGCCGCGATGCCGGGCACGCCGAGCATGCCGTTGCCGGTGACCGTCAGAAGGGCCTGGCCGGAGATCGCCGACAGCGCCTTGACCGGATAGCGCTTGAGCGTCGTCCGCCGCGAGACCTCCGTGCCCGGACGGTCCGGATGCTCGAAAGGCCGCACGAAGACCGGGATCGAGCGCCGGCCGACCGGGATCAGCGCGCGCGGCTGGAGGACCCTGGCTCCGTAGTACGCCAGTTCCGCCGCCTCGCGGATGTTGAGCTGCGGAATGACGCGCGCGTCGGGCACGACTCGCGGGTCCGCGGTGAGAATCCCCTGCACATCCTTCCAGAGGAAGACCGCCCGCGCCGAGAGGGCGCGCCCGAGAAGCGTCGCCGTCAGGTCCGAGCCGCCGCGCCCGAGCGTGACGATCCGGCCGTCCGGCGCCGCGCCGTAGAAGCCCGCGACGATCGGAACGACTCCCTTCTTCAGAATCGGCGACAGCGCGCGCCGGATGTTGCGGTCCGTCTCCGCCAGCCGCGGCGAGGCCCCTCCGAAGCGTCCGTCCGTCGCGATCAGTCCGACCGGGTCCACGAACACCGCCGGCCGCCCCGCCGCCGAGAGCCCGGCCGCGAAGATCCGTGCGGACATTTCCTCGCCGCGGGAGAGGAGCGCGTCCTGCGCGCCCGCGGAGAGGTCCCGGACGAACACCGGCGTCCGCGAGAGAAGCGCCAGCTCTTCGAACGCGCGCTTCACCGTCGCGAGCAACTCCTGACGGACGGCTCCAGCCGGGACGACCGCCAGGATCGCCTGCCGGTGCCTCTTCGCCAGCTCCGCAGCGATCTCCTCGATCCGCCCCGCGTTCTTCCCGACCGCCCCGGCGGACTCGAGCAGCGCGTCCGTCACCCGCGCCATCGCGGACACCACGACGGCGACAGCCCCTTCCCGCCCCGCCGCCAGAGCGACGGCATTCCGCATCGCCCGCCCATCCGCGAGCGATGCCCCTCCAAATTTATGGACCGTCAGCTCCCGCATCATTCGTCGCATCGTTGTCTGGCCGCGAAGATTACCAAGAACCCCTTCTCCTCCCGGGAGACGGCCGGGTGAGGACACCGTTTGCACCTCAGTGCCATTTGGCACTACAATGACTGCCAGCTTTGAGGAGGCGTCGAACCAGACATGATGACAGCCCGGCGCATCGTCCAGACTCTGGGAGGCCCGAAGGTCGTGAAGGCCGCGACGCTCGAAGACCTGCAGGCCCGACGCAAGTCCGGCCTCCCCTACGCTTCCCTCGACGCGGTCTCCACCGCCTACGGGATCAGCGCGAAAGACCTCGGCAGGATCCTCGACCTCCCGCCCCGCACAATGGCGCGCCGCAAGAAGGAGCGCCGCCTGCACGCCGACGAATCCGACCGCCTCCTGCGCCTGGGCCGCGTGGCCGCCCTGGCCGAAGAAGCCCTCGGCACCCGCGAAAAGGCCACGCGTTTTCTCCACGAGCCCAACGCCGCTCTAGGAAACGAGTCTCCTCTTCGCCACCTCGATAGCGACCTGGGCGCGCGCCAGGTCGAGGACGTCCTGATCCGCATCTCCCACGGCGTCTACAGCTGACAGTTGAAGAACGGGACTCTCCTCTCTGTCATCCTGAGCGAAGCGAAGGATCTGCCCTCGTCCGTTCCGGTTCTGCGGAGCAGATCCTTCGTCGCTACGCTCCTCAGGATGACACCGAGTGAGTAGTCCCGTGCAGCTCTGGCGTCTCTGCCGAAGAAAGAACGTCGCCTTCGACGGCGAAGGCTCCCGTCTCGCCGGCGGCCGATGGAACCGCCGCGGAACTGCCGTCGTCTACACCTCCGCCACCCTCTCGCTCGCCGTCCTCGAGTATTTCGTCAACCTCCCCAGAGCCGCCGCGCCGACGGACCTCGTCGCGATCTCCGCCGAGATCCCCAAAGATCTTCCGATGACATCCGTCGAGGAGGCCACGTTGCCGCGCAATTGGCGAAAGTACCCCGCCCCCGAAGCACTCGCCGAGATCGGGACCCGCTGGGCCGAAGACCGAAAGACCCCGATCCTGGCCGTCCCGTCCGCCGTCGTCCCCCAGGAAAAGAACTACCTCCTCAACCCCGCCCATCCCCTCTTCGCCGAAATCCGTATCGGAAAACCCGAGCCTCTCTCCCTCGACCCCCGTATGTGGAAACCCTGAGCCGGCGACGCCCCAGCGGCCTTGGGACCGCGGCCGAGACAGCTTGACAGCTCATCCTCAAGCCGCATGATGCCTCCATGCGCTTTGCCCGCTCCCTTGCGCCTTCACCGGCGCAGCCCGCTGTGAGCTGATGCGGGTTCTCGCTTCGTGTGC
This sequence comes from uncultured Acidobacteriota bacterium, assembly GCA_963815865.1. Classification (GTDB taxonomy): domain Bacteria; phylum Acidobacteriota; class Thermoanaerobaculia; order UBA5066; family Gp7-AA6; genus JAWOLE01. The sequence goes on along the minus strand of CAWFIK010000001.1, from coordinate 557,831 downwards.
TGCGCTGTCACTTGTGCTTGGCGGGATCTCCTCAGCCGGTACTGAACAGATATCTCGGCCGGCTGGGCCCTCGCGCGCGGTCCGCATCCTGTTCATCGGCAACAGCCTCACGTATGTGAACGATCTGCCGGGGATCGTGGCGGCGTTCGCGGAGGCGGCGGGGGAAGCCGCTCCGGTTTGCCGGGCGGTCGTGGCGGGAGGATTCAGCCTGGAGGACCACTGGAACCAGCGGGAGGCGCGCAAGACGCTCGAGCTCGAGAAGTGGGACTTCGTCGTGCTTCAGCAGGGGCCTTCGGCGTCGCCGGAGGGGCGCGCGCTCCTGCTGCGCTTTGCCCGGCAGTTCGATCCCCCCATTCGCCGAGCCGGCGCGAAGCCCGCGCTTTACATGGTCTGGCCGTCGGTGGCGCGACGGCAGGACTTCAGCGGCGTCGGCGATTCGTACCGGATGGCGGCCAAAGACATCGGGGCGGCGCTCCTGCCGGCGGGAGAGGCGTGGCGAATCGCGGCGAAGAAGGCGCCGGCGATCCAGCGCTATTCCGCGGACGGACTGCATCCGACCGCCGCCGGGTCGTATCTCGCCGGCGCCGTGATCTACGCGCGGCTCTTCGGGAAGTCGCCGATCGGCCTTCCGGGCCGCCTGACTCTTCGGTCGGGCGCGGTCGTGGAGTTGTCCGAGCACGATGCGCGGCTCCTTCAGGAAGCCGCGGCCCGCGCGAACGAGGAGTACGGCTTCGAGGCAAGGTGAGAAGGCCGCAGATCACACCTGGCTGGCACGGTGCATGCTCACTCCTCGGAAAGGAGGACTTATGCGCCGAGCAGCAATGGTCATTCTCTTGGGTTTCGTCTTTCTCGCAGCCGCAGCGTGCGAGAAGAAAGAGACGCCGCGGCTCGAGGTCAAATCTGAGGCGAAGAACACCGGGCCGGACGGAGCGAAGGCAACGACGACGACCGAATCCGTGCAGATCGGCTCGACCCTCTCTGCCACGACGGAAACCAAAGCGGATACGCCACAGGGCAAGTCGAAGACAGAGACCGAGGAAGTCATCGGCACAGTCACCGCCTACAAGGCAGGCAAGGAGATCGTTGTCCTGACCGGCGACAACAAGAAGCACAGCTTCGATCTCAACCAGAAAGACACTCGCGTGGACATCGAGCCGCGCGTCACGATAGGGACCAAGGTCCAGGTCGTTCAGACCAGGGACGACGCCGGCAGTAAGTCCATTACGGTATCGGTCCAGCCAAACCGCTAGGAACGCCCTTCCAACAGCCCGCGGAGGCGGGCGTGGCCCTCGCGGCTCACCGGGATTCGGGAGCCGTCGGCGAGGATCGCGACGTGGCTGTTCTTGGCGTAGAGCTCGACGCGCTGGAGGCGGTCGAGGTTGATGAGATAGGAGCGGTGCACGCGCGGGAAGCGGGCGGGATCGAGCGTTGCGGCGAGGCTCGCCAGAGTCTGGGGCTTGCGATACTTCTTGCCTTCCGTCTTGAAGAGGACGTCGTCGTCCTGGGCTTCGGCGAACTCGAGCTTCTCGACCGGGATCACACGGATGTTCGGACCGTCGCGTACGACGATGCGCGAGAGGAACTGGCCCGGCGGCCGCGCCGCGGCAGCCAGGGCGCCTGGATCGGGCTTTTCCCTCTCGCGCACCCGCTCCCGCGCCCGGCCGAGCGCCTCGGCGAGGCGCGCTTCGCTGAAGGGCTTCAGGACGTAGTCCACGGCGCGGACCTCGAAGGCCTTGACGGCGTAGTTGTCATAGGCGGTGACGAAGACGACGGCGATCTCCGGATCGAGGAGCTCCATCACTTCGAAGCCGTCGAGCCTCGGCATCTGGATGTCGAGGAAGACGGCGTCCGGCTTGAGCTGACCCGCAGCCTTGACCGCCTCCATCCCGTCGCCGCATTCCCCCACAATGGAGACGCCGGGAATGCGGCCGAGCATCTCGCGGAAGACGGTCCGAGCCGGAGGCTCGTCGTCTACGATCAGAACGCGGGTGGGAGAGGGCATGCACGAATGGTAACGGGGGCCAAGGTGTCAGGGAACAAACCTGACACCGGCCCCGGCTTAAACCCTCACCGGAATCGAGATCACGGCCAGGTGGCGTCCCTCCAGCCTCCTCGCCGCGAACATCGCGTCCGAGCCGTACAGCGCGGCTAACCGGTCGCGCACCATCTTCAGGCCGAGGCCGCTCGAGGCGCGGGACGGGGCCTCGGGATCGAAGGGGTTCTCGATCACGATGCGGAGGTGATTGCCGGTGCGTCCCGCCTCGAGGCGCACGGCGCCTCCTTCCGCGAGCGTCGCGATCCCGTGCACCACGGCGTTCTCGACGAGCGGCTGCAGAAGGAGCGGCGGCACCATGCACTCCTCTCCGGACGGCTCGATCGTCTCCTCCACGGCGAGCCTCTTTCCGAAGCGGATCCGCTCGACATCGAGATAACTCCGCGCGAGCGACAGCTCCTCGCCGACGGAGATGCTCTCCCTCTCGCCCACGGCGAGGCTCTGCCGCAGGAAACCGGCGAGGCCCAGGCACATCTCCCTCGCGCGCGCCGGATCGCTTCCGGCGAGCGCGCTGATCGAGTTCAGGCAGTTGAAGAGGAAGTGCGGCTGCACCTGGGATTTCAGCGCCTTCAGCTCCGCCTCCCGCGCGAGGAGGCGCAGCTGCGACTCCCGCCGCTCCGCTTCCCGCGCGGCCTCGAAGGCGAGGAGGACATAGTGAAGAGCGACGGAGAGGAGGTAGAGAAGGACGCCGACCGCGAAGAGAGCCGGGATCTGGGCGGCGTATCCCTCCTTCATCCCCGCGAACCGCGGGACCTGGTCGAGGAGACGGCCGATCCCGGCTCCGAGCAGGACCCATGCGGCGCTCGTGACGAGCGCGGCGCCGCCGTGCGACGCGAGCAGGACCGGCGCCTTCGCGCGCGTCAGCGGAAGGCTTCGGCACGGATACCACGCCGAGAGGCCGAGGAACGCGTACACGACCGCGAGCGGAAACGCCACCGCGGCCGCCTGCTCGAGCGAGTAGGCTCCCGGGACGCGCGAGGAGGACCGTGAGCAGCGCGCCGAGCGGCAAGGACGCCGCCAGATACGGCAGCAATCTTCTCTTGCGCTCAAGGATCGGATGCATGAGTAGTAGTTGTCAGTTCTCGGTTGTCAGTTATCAGTTCCGTTCAGTCCCATTCCCAAAAACTGAAAACCGAATACTGACAACTGAAAACTCGTCCCTCAGTTCTTCACCTCGACGCCCCCCATGATGGCGACCCCCTTGACCACGAGCGTCTTCGCCGCCGGGTCTCCCTGCCGCAACGCGTGAGAGGAATTCGTGAACACGCCGAGGAGCGGCACGCCGGCGACCGCCACGTTCCAGTCCTCCGGGACCTTCAGGTCCACGCCGCCCCAGAGCGTGAAGATGTTGATCGTCGCGGAATCGCCGGCGATCGCGGCGCCGCGCAGGTCGATGCCGAAGCCTCCCATGATCGCGGTGACGTCTCCCCCGCGGAAGTCCTGGGCCCGCACGACGCGGTCTCCGCCTCCCATGAAGGCGAACTCGTTCAGCACCGAGCCCAGCTCCATCTTCCCGTCCCGCGACGGCGCGAGCCCCTCCCGGGCGTTGTCCGGGACGGCCTCGCCGGGGCTCTTCCCGCCGTCGATTCCGGCGGAGGAGCGGCGGTGCGTCAGCGCTTGCCAGACGAGGAACCCGCCGACGAAGAGAAACACGACCGGCCACAGGTCCTTCCCCCGGAACCAGACGAAGTGGAACGCGCGGAGCAGGAAGACGCTGCCGATCGCGACGAGGATGAAGCCGCCGGTCCGCTGCGAGGAGATGCGCGCCTGCGAGATCTTCGTCGCGCCGATCCCGATGAGGATCAGCGGCCAGAACTCCAGGATGTCGCCGGCGCGGTAAACGCCGAACGCGTCGAGCGCGTACACGAGGCCGAGCAGGATCAGGATTCCGCCCCAGACGATCCGGCCGTCGCCGTGATAGCCGCGCCGTTCGTTCATGCGCCACCTCCGGGACCGACCTGCGAGGTGGGCGAGACCCCGCCTTCGACGTGCCTGCGGCCCAGCAGCGAATCCGCGATCAGGCCGAAGCCGATCGCGATCAGGAGCAGAGGCCAGAACCGATGCATGGGAACCCAGATCACGTCCAGCCGGTCGAGCTGGAAGAAGACGCCGAGCGCGAAGAGAACGAGCCCCGAGGCGAAGTGCCGCGCCCGCGCGGGCCCGAGCATCCGGGAGAGTCCGACCCAGACGAGAAACAGCGGCCAGTAGTCTCCGAACTGCCCGGCGCGCACGTATCCCAGGTTCTGCAGGACGAACAGGGCGCCGACGAGCAGCAACAACGCGCCGGCGATCAGCCTCGAGACCCGCCGCCCTTCACTGACGTATGTCATGTTGGCTCGACCTCCTCGCCATGAACGTACGCGCGCCGCGTCTCGATGTCCCGCCTTTCTCGGCCAACGGTGGCGCCGCGTCGGTGAACGGTGGAGACACGGCGGCGCCCGTTCTTCTCACAACTCGCGACTCACGGCCGGCAACCCTTGATCCCGATGCTATTCTCTTGATGTCGAGGGTGTTGGAGGCGAGAGGAGGCGTATGGCCACCGACGTCATCATGCCGCAGATGGGCGAGTCCATCGCCGAGGGAACGATCACGAAGTGGCTGAAGAAGGTCGGCGAGACCGTCAAGAGAGACGAGCCGATCTTCGAGATCTCGACCGACAAGGTGGACGCCGAGATCCCGTCGCCCGTCGCCGGCACGCTCCTGGAGATCAAGGTCCCGGAGGGCCAGACGGTCGCGATCAACACGGTCGTGGCCTCGATCGGCGAGGCCGCCGAGCAGCCCACAGCCTCCGCGCCCGCGAAAGCCGAGGCGGACTCGGTTCCCGCACAGGCAGCTCCGCCGCCGAAACCGCCGCGCCTCCGGCTGCCGCTCCGGCGCCTGCAGCGCCCCGCCCGCTCCCGAGAAGGCGGCCGAGAAACCGGCGGAGACGGCCGCGCCGGCGCCCCCGCCCGCCGCTCCCGCGCCGCAGCCGAGCTCCTCCCGCCGCGGCGGAAGGAGGACGCGTCGAGTCGATCGAGGAGCGGATCCGCCGGCGCTCCTCCCCGCTCGTGCGCAAGATCGCGTCCGAGCACGCCGTCGACATCACGCAGCTCGAGGGAACGGGGATCCACAACCGCGTCACGAAGAACGACATCCTTTCCTACATCGAGAACCGCAAGGTGCCGCCGCCGCCGCGCCCGCGCCCTCAGGCGCCAGGCCCGCGGCCGCCGCGCAGGCGCAAGCCGTCGAAGTCGGACGAGCGGAGCCGCAGCGCGCCGCGCCGGCGCCGTCCCCGCGCCCGGCCTCGGCGATCACCGACCGCGACGAGGTCGTCGCGATGACGAAGATCCGCAGGATCACCGCCGAGAACATGACCCTCTCCAAGCGCACGTCGGCGCACGTGACGACGGTCTTCCAGGTGGACTACTCGACGTCGCGCCGCCTGCGCGCCGAGCACAAGGACGCGTTCCTGCAGAAGAACGGCGTGAAGCTGACCTACCTGCCGTTCATCTTCCGCGCCTGCGTCCAGGCCCTGAAGGAGTTTCCGCAGGTCAACGCCTCGATCGACGGCGAGAACATCGTCTACCACAAGGACGTCCACCTCGGCATGGCGGTCGCCCTCGACTGGGGATTGATCGTGCCGGTGATCAAGAACGCCGACGAGAAGTCGATCCTCGGCCTCGCGCGGGCGACGCAGGACCTCGCCGAGCGGGCGCGCGCGAAGAAGCTGAAGCCCGAGGAGATCCAGGGCGGGACGTTCACGGTCACGAACCCGGGCGTCTTCGGCTCCCTCTTCGGCACGCCGATCATCCCGCAGCCGCAAGTCGCGATCCTGGGCGTCGGCACGATCGAGAAACGCCCCGTCGTCGTCACCGACGAGAAGGCAACGACGCGCTCGGCATCCGCACCGTCGGCTACCTCGCGCTCTCCTTCGACCACCGCCTGATCGACGGCGCCGACGCCGACAAGTTCATGGCCGTCCTGAAGAAGACCCTGGAGAAGGGGGAATTCGATTTAGGGTAGCCCTTGACTCGCCTGTCATCCTGAGCGCAGCGAAGGATCTGCCCCGGTCGCGGTCGGCCGATTCGCCCGGAGCAGATTCTTCGTCGCTTCGTTCCTCAGAATGACAGAAGGGATCTTCGGCTCAATTCTCCCAACGATGACTCCCCATCTCGGACGTCGGGCTTGCATCGCCATCTTCTTCCTCGCCCTCACCGTACGCCTGGCCGCGACGGCGATCGCCGGCTTCTCGACCGTCCAGTTCGGAGACGCTCGCGCCTATCTCTTCGCGGCCCGGACGATCGCCCACGAGCACCGCTATCCGTTGACGACCGATGGCCTCTTCTTCCGGCCTCCGGGATACCCCTTCTTCCTCGCCTTCGCGACGTTCGGAGATCCCGATCGCATCGCGCTCGCGAAGACGGCCAACGCCGTGCTCGGTTCCCTGGCCGCCCTGCTGCTGGCCGCAATTTCGGCACAGATCTTTCGCCGCCGGCCGGTCGCGCTCGCGACGGGAATCGCGGCCGCTCTCCATCCCGCCTTCGTTCTCGTCGCGACCGACGTCCAGAGCGAGCCGCTCTTCCTGGTCCTGTTGCTGATCGCGGGCTTTCTGCTCCTGGCGTCGGCTGACCGCCCCTCTTCCGGCCTGGCCCTCGGCTCGGGGGTCTTCCTCGCTCTGGCCGCCCTGACGCGCCCGACCGCGCTCGCCCTCGCACTCCTGCTCCTGGCTCCGCTGCTCGACCGCCGCTATCCGCTCCGGGTCCGGTCGCACCTGGCCGCGTCGGCTCTGACGGGATTCCTCTTGACGCTGGCGCCCTGGACGCTTCGCAACGCAACGGTCTTCCACGCGTTCCTTCCCGTCAACGACGCCGGCGGGACCGCGTTCTATCAGGGCAACTCGGACTGGACGATCCGCTTCTATCGGATCCGCGACCGCGCGGAATACGGTCAATGGATCGTCGCGATGGCCCGCGACATGGAGCGCAGGAACGGGGAGCTCGACCGTGCCGGGGCGACCGCGGCGGAGAAATCCCGCGCCTTCACCCGGATGGCGCTCGCCGAAAGGAGGGCCGACCCGGGCGGCTGGGCAAGGCTCTTTCTCCTGAAGGCATGGGATTGGTTGCGCCCGTATCCCAGCCCTCTCTTCTGGCCGCCCGCGGTCGTGATCGGGACCGGCATTTACTACACGGTCCTGTTCCTCCTGGCGGCGGTGGGCCTCCTCTCCGCCCCCCGTCCGGGCGTCCGCGCCTTCTCGCTCGCTCTTCTCCTCATAACGATGGCCGCGCACGTCGCGATCATCGTCGTCTGGCGATACAGGGTTCCCTACTGGGACCCCGTGCTTCTTCTCTACGGCGTCTCCGGCGCCTTCTTCCTGGCGGAATCGCTTGCGCGTCGCGCGGGCGTACCGCTTACCGTGCTCGAACAGGCCTCTCCGCAGCGAAGATGAAGTCAACAGATTCATCCTTCTCGGCCGCGATCGGAACCCTTCTGCGCACAGGACGCACCGCCGCATTTCGGTTGGCGAGCCCTCTCGACGCACTCGCGCGACGGATCGCGGGCAAGCCGGTCTTGCCTCCCCTGTGGCTTCGACTGCACGTCGGAGCGGTTAGGCGGTTCGAGAGCTCGGCTCGAGAGATGGCGGCATTTCTCGATCGGCTGGGTGTCCTGGCGGAAACCGACGACGTCCTCGACATCGGTTGCGGACCGGGAGCGATGGTGCCGGAAATCGCCCGGCGCCTCGGGCCCGGCCGCCGTTACGTCGGATTCGACGTCCACGAGCCCTCGATCCGATGGTGTCGAAGCAACTTCGGCGGAGACCAGCGTCTTTCTTTCAAGCTCGCCGCGGTCGCGTCACCCTACGGATCGCGCTCCGGCCTCCCCTCTGGTGACTATCGCTTTCCCTTCGAGGACAGCGCCGCCGGCTTGATCCTGGCCAAGTCGGTCTTCACTCACCTTTTCGAAGAAGACACGCGCCACTATCTCAAGGAGATCCGAAGGACGCTCAAGCCCGGACGGGCAGCGATCGTCACGGCGTTTCTCTTCGAGCCGCGAACTCGCCGAATTCTGGCTAGTCGAACGGGCTTTCCCGTTTGGAGACGGCCGGCTGCGCTGGCGCTCGATCTGCGTCCGACGTCCGGGGTTGCGTACGAGCGAGCTTTCTTCCTCGAAATGGTGGAAGGGGCCGGGCTGCGTGTCCAGTGGATGTCGGCCGGCTACTTCCCGGGCGCCGCGCGCCTGACGGGCCAGGACATCCTCCTTCTCGGGCTCTGATCCGCGGGTAGACTCGTCCTGATGGAAGCGGTTCTGGAGCGCCGGCCGGTCCGGGCGGTGTGGCTCGGCAGGGTCGGGTACGACGAGGCGCTTGCGCTGCAGAGGGAGGCGGCGGAGCGGGTCGCCGCCGGAGGCGAGGAAACGCTCTTCCTGCTCGAGCACGAGCCGGTCTTCACGCTCGGCCGCAACGCGTCCGCTTCCGACATCCTCTTCACGCCCGAGCGGTGCCGGGAGCTCGGCATCGCGATCCGCGAGACGAACCGCGGCGGCAAGGTGACCTACCACGGCCCGGGGCAGCTCGTCGGCTACCCGATCCTCAACCTTTCGCCCGGACCGCAGGGACGTCAAGCGCTACGTCACGGACCTGGAGGAGGTCCTGATCCGGACGCTCGCGGACTTCGGGATCGCCGCCGGCCGCTCGCCTCTCCCCGAGCGCGTCACGTCGGTCTGGGTCGGCAACGACAAGATCGCCGCGATCGGCGTCCACCTCTCGCGCTGGATCACGACGCACGGCTTCGCGTTGAACGTCACGCGACGAGGCGCTGCAGAACTTTCTCGGCATCGTGCCGTGCGGGATCGCGGACGGCGGCGTCACGTCGATGGAACGCGCGGCCTCGCGGCGCGCGGCGCTGATCGGAAGTCGTGCCGCCGCTCGTCGCGCATTTCGGAGACGTCTTCGGCCGGGAGATAATCGCCCCGTGAGCAGTCTGCCCGTCTTTCCGCCGGCCTCCCCTCGCCGCCTCGCGCATGGCGCGGCCGCCGTGGCTCAAGGTGCGCGCTCTCGACGAGCGGCGAGTACGAAGAGGTCCGCGACATGATGCGGCGGCTCTCGCTCGTCACGGTCTGCGAGGAGGCGCGCTGCCCGAACATCCACGAGTGCTGGGCGCGCGAGCGGACCGCGACGTTCATGCTGATGGGGGACATCTGCACGCGGCACCTGCGGCTTCTGCGCGGTCGGCAAGGGGCGGCCCGGCTCGCTCGACCCGGAGGAGCCGGAGCGCGTGGCGCAGGCCGCGGCGGAGCTTTCGCTCTCCCACGCCGTCGTGACCTCCGTCAACCGCGACGACCTCGAAGACGGCGGCGCCGCGCATTTCGCGGCGACGATCCGGCGCGATCCGGCGGCGCCTGCCCGGCTGCACCGTCGAGGTCCTGATCCCGGACTTCTGCGGCAACTGGCGACGCGCTCGACCTCGTGCTCGACGCGCGCCCGGAGATCGTCAACCACAATACCGAGACGGTCCCGCGCCTCTACCGCCGCGTGCGCCCGGAGGCCCGCTACGAGCGGTCGCTCGAGCTGCTCGCCCGCGCGGACGCCTTCCGGCGCGAGAGCGGCGCGGCGATGAAGACGAAGTCCGGCGTCATGGCGGGCCTCGGCGAGACGACGAAGGAGCTCCTTGCGACGCTCGCCGACCTGCGCGGCGCGGGATGCGACATCGCCACGATCGGCCAGTACCTCCAGCCGCACGAGCGCCGGCTACCGGTCGAGAAGTACTACACGCCGGAGGAGTTCGACCGGCTCCGGCGGGAGGGCGAGGCGATGGGTTTCACGCACGTCGAGTCCGGGCCGCTGGTGCGCTCCTCGTACCACGCGCGCAGGGCGCTTGTGAGCCGGAGGCCGGGACTCGGTGACTTCAGGGCCTTCGGCACTCCGCCCCCGCCTCCCGCCCCCGGCCCTCGTCTCGTCCTCGCGGGCGCGGCCGCCGGCCAGACGTCCGGCGCGAAGGTCGTCAAGCAGCCCAAGCCCGTGTATCCCGAGAACGCGAGCAAGGGGCAGCGCCAGGGCAACGTGAATCTCATCGGGCGGATCGACGTGAAGGGAAAGGTGCAGGACATCCGCTACGTGGATGCCTCGCTCGACGCATTCGTCGAGCCGGCCGTGGCCGCCGTCAACGCCTGGGAGTTCAGGCCGGCCCTGCGCGGCGGAAAGCCGGTCGAGATCGCGGCCAACATCGCGCTGCGCTTCCGGCTCGACGTGAAGAACAAGGGAGAAGTCGGGAGAGCGATCCTCGGAGACCTCGCGGTCTTCCCCGCCGACGCGGCAGGCAAGGCGAAGGCGCCCGAGGGCTTCCCGGTCCGGCGCGGAGCGGATCCCCGCCTGCGGATCGAGTCGGTCCTCGACGTCACGCCGGACCCGAAACCCCGGAAGGTGAACGTCACCGTCCAGGCGGTCTCGCCTAAGGGAAGACGGCTCCTGATCCACGAAGAGCTGGTGACGGTCAATCCGAATACCGCCGAGGTCAAGATCCCGTTCACGCCGGCGGTCGGCCCCGACTGGGAGGACGGCGTCTGGCTCCTCCGCTTCCAGGTGGACGCGAAGGACGCCGGCGGCGGGCAGTTCTGGCTCGCGGGAGACCCGGAGCACTTCCAGTTCGTCCTGCCGGGGAAGGGGCCGCCGCCCCCGACGAGCCAGTCGGCCGCGCCGCCGGGCCTGAAGAAGGCGCCCACCCGCGCCGCGACGCCGGCGGCCGAAGACCAAGAAATAGAGATGTCTTCCGGCGGTCCCGATTCGCGTGGGCACGGCGGGTTGGGCCTACGAGGACTGGAACGCGATCGTCTATCCCGGCAGGCCCGCGCGCGGCTTCGACCGCCTCGGCCTGATGGCGTCCCTCTTCGACACCAACGAGATCAACTCGAGCTTCTATCGCATTCCGACGCCGCGGATGACGGCGGACTGGGCGCGACGCGTCTCGCACAATCGCCGCTTCGCCTTCACCGCCAAGCTCTTTCGCGGCTTCACGCACGAGCGCAAGTCCGGCGCCGAGGACCAGAGGGCGTTCTCGGAGGCGGTGCAGCCGCTCGCCGAGGCGGGGCGCCTGGGATGCCTCCTCGCGCAATTCCCGTTCTCCTTCCACGATTCGGCCGAGAACCGAAGCTGGCTTGCGGGCCTGCTCACGAAGTTCTCGGCCTTTCCGCTCGCCGTCGAGTTCCGCCATGCCTCCTGGGACACGGAGGAGACGCGCACCCTGCTCGCAGGGCATCGCGCGGCGTTCGCGAACATCGACCAGCCGCTCCTCGACGGAAACCTCCGGCCCACGAGCCACGTCACCGCGCCCCTCGCGTACTACCGCTTCCACGGTCACAACGACGCCAGGTGGTTCGGCCCCGACACGTCCAACGAGGAGCGCTACAACTACCTCTACTCGGAGAGGGAGCTTCACCCGTGGGTCAACCGGATTCGCAAGGCCGCCGAAGCAATGGCATCCACGGCGGGCGAGGACGCCGCGTCACGCGGCGTGTACGTCATCCTGAACAACCATTTCCGCGGCCAGGCCGTTGCCAACGCGATCCAGCTCCAGACGATGCTGACCGGCGAGACCAGAGAAGTCCCCGAGACGCTGCGCGAAACCTACCCCGCCCTCATCCCCGTCACCGCCGCCGCCGCGCCCGGCCCTCAGAGGCGGCTCTTCTAGGCCGGTCCCTCGGCCGCTCGAAGCGGCCGACGACGCTCGGTACACCCCGCCCGCCCCTGGCAACGCCGGTCTCGGGAAGGTATGCTCAGGGTATGAAATCGAATACCAAGTCGAGCATTACGCTGCCCCCGGAGGAGTTGAAGCTCGTTCTGTCGCTCCAGACGAAACTCAAGGCCAGAAGCAAGGTCGAAGTCGTTCGGCGCGGCCTTCGCCTGCTCGAGGAGACGACGAATCGGGAGAGGTTGCGGCAGGCGTACCGGCAGGCCTCGCGAGCGACGCGAAAGGCGTTGGCCCAGGAGCTGTCGGAACTCGATCCCCTCGTCGGCGAAGGCCTCGACGGGTGGTGAGGGTCCGCCGCGGCTCCCTTTACCTGGCCGCTCTCAGTCCTCGCCGAGGCACCGAGCCGGGGAAGGTCCGGCCCGTGCTCGTGATCCAGTCGGATCTGCTCAACCAGGCAGGGCACACCTCGACCTGGATCCTCCCGTGCACCACCCGACTGTCGGGCGCAAACCTCCTTCGGGTCCTTCTTCCGAGGGGGATCGCCGGGAACCGGAACGAGTGCGAGATCATGATCGATCAGAGCCGCGCGATCGACAACGCTCGGTTCGTTCGCGTGCTTCGCCAGCTACCGCGACCGGTTCTTCGCGAGGTCGAGGAGAAGCTCCGCCTCCTCGCGGTACTTTGAGGCCGAGAGTGGCTATTCGATCTGGTCCCTGCTCAGCCCGCTCCTGTTGGGAGTCACCCAGTTTGAGACTGAGGCGGATCATCGCCCCGGCGTCGTGCCGCCTCTCTCGTCGGCACGCGACGGCATGGCCGTGACAAAGAGTCCGGGCCGTCGCTGGTCGCTCAGTCGCATCAGCAGTGAGGGCGACAGTTTTTTCGTGGCGCGCTCCTTCGCTCATCGCCTCCTCCGAGAGGCGTCCCGCCGCCGGGGCTTGCAGTCCGGCTTAAGCCGAGTTACGAGGGTCGGCGGGTGGCGCCGGACGGAGTCCTCGCGCGCGGGCGGAGGAGCCCTCCCTTAGTCCGACTTTCTCCGGCAGCCGCAGTCCGCGCGCGAGGTGGACGGCGACAGGACCCGCCGGCCCGACCTTTTCGCCGATAAACTCCTGAAGCTCAAAGTAGGTCACTTCTTCCCGTTCACGGAAGTCGCGGATGTCGTGGAACGGCGTCTCGCGATCGGTGAAGTCGGGGCGGTAGTACTTGTTGGCGGTCTCGAATTCCTGCTGGTAGCCGTTCTCCATCCCGTTGGACTCGAGCGCCGCCAGCGCCTCCTCCCATTCCGCAGCCGTGATCGATCGCGAGAGACGCGAGTACCTTTCGCTCGAGGCCGCGCGGTGGATCGGGTAGTACTGCGCCATCAGAGAGATCGCGACGCGCGGAGAGAGCGTCTCCGCGATCCAGGCGAGAGACTCGGGGATGCCTGCCGCGTTCTCGGGAAGGACGAGCATCCGGACGAGGAGGCCGCTCTTCAAGAGGCCGTCCTCGCCCAGGACGAGCGCGCGAGCCCTTCTGCCGGTACATCTCGATGAGGCGCGCCGCGGGAGCGCTCGGCGTAGTCCGGCACCTTCGAGTAGAGCCAGCCGGCCGCGGAGTCGGCATACTTGAAATCGGGCAGGTACACGTCCACGACCCCGTCGAGAAGGCGCAGCACCTCGACGGAATCGTAGGCGTTCGTGTTGTAGACGATCGGGAGGGAGAGCCCCGCGCGCGCCGCGAGCAGCACCGCTTTCGCCGCCTGCGGGGCGTAGTGCGTCGGCGACACGAGGCCGATGTTGTGGCAGCCGCGGGCCTCGAGCTCCAGCATCATCTCCGCCAGCCGCTCGACGGTGACCTCGTTCTTCCTCTGGGCGGCGAAATCCTGGCTGATCTGGTAGTTCTGGCAGTACACGCAGCGCAGGTTGCAGTTGCCGAAGAAGATGTTGCCGGCGCCGCCGCGTCCCCGAGAGCGCCGGCTCCTCGCCGAAGTGCGCCGTGTAGGAAGACACGACCGGGTGGAGCCCCGAGGCGCAGGAGGCGAGCACGTTCTCCAGCCGGTTGTTGCCGCAGTCGCGCGGGCAAACGGTGCACGAGGCGAGCAGGGCGTAGAGCCGTTCCACGCGCCGTTCGAGCTCGCCCGACGCGAGCAACTCGAGGTATCCGGGACCGGAACTCATGTCGGAAGGATAACCCGGGCGCGCCGGCGTGGCATATCTTCGCGGACCAGATGGCCGAATCCGGTGTGACCGGGCCCGCGACTCGGGGCCGGTGGCCCACGCGCGCGGCGGGACTCGCCGCCGTCCTCCTGTTTCTCTGGCTCGTCGCGCGGTTCTGGCACCCGGTTTACGGGTTCACCCGGTTCCTCCAGCTCGACTCCTCCAACGACGACATCAAGATCGAGGCGTTCCGCGCGAACCCGGTCTTCGTCGATCGCGAGAGCGGCGGCTACGACGGCCTCTTCTACGCGCAGGTCGCCTACCACCTCCTCGCTGACCGCCCCGGAGCTCGCGCGGGCGGTGGACAGCATTCCCTACCGCGGCCGCAGGATTCTCGCGCCGCTCCTCGCGTGGGCGATCGCGCTCGGAAACCCGGCCTGGATCGTTCACGTCTACTCGCTCGTCAACGTCGCCGCGTGGTTTCTTCTCGCCGCGTGGCTCTGGAGCCTCCTTCGGGTCGATGACACGCGCGGCTGGATCGCCTGGGCGGGCCTCCTCTTCTCCGCCGGCGCGCTCTACAGCGTGCGCCTCGCGCTTCCCGATCTCGTCGCGCTCGCGATCCTGGCCGGCGCGATGCTCGCCCTGGAAAGCGGCCGCCGCGGCGCGGCGCTTGGCGCGCTGGCGGCCGCCGGCCTGGCGCGGGAGACGTCGCTCCTGGCGGTCACCGGGTTCTGGGAGCGCCCCTGGTTTTCCAGGCGAAACGCCGCCGTGGCTCTGCTCGCCGCGGCGCCGCTCGCGGCCTGGATCGCCTACATCCGCTGGCGCATCGGGCCCGGCGGCGCCGGAACGCGCAACTTCGCGTGGCCATTGCAAGCCTGGATCGGAAAATGGACCGAGACGTTCGCGACGCTTCGGAGGGAGCCCGATCTCCTCGTGTGGGCCACGCTCCTCTCGACGATCGGGCTGACGGTCCAGGCGGCGTACTTCCTGAGGCGCTCGCGCCGGGAGGACCGGTGGTGGCGCCTGGGAGCCGCGTTCGCCGCGCTCTTCCTCGTCCTCGGCCCCGCCGTCTGGGAAGGGCTCCCCGGCGCGGCGACGCGCGTGCTCCTGCCGATGAACCTCGCGTTCAACGTCCTGGTCCGGCGCGCGCGCTCTCCGCTCTGGTGGCTGCTCGCCGGCAACCTCACTGTGGCGGCGGGATTCTGCGCCCTCGAGGACGTCCCGCGCGATCCCACCGAGATCGCGGCCGCGCGCTCCCGCGGAACCGCATGCGTGGCCCGCCTGGGAGATGGCTGGTTCGGCATGGAGCGGGGCGCCGGAACGACGTGGGCGTGGAGCCGCGGCCGCTCTTCGATCACGCTCGAGAGCTGGCCCGCGCGCCCGGCGGCGGCCCGGCTGGAGTTTCGCGTTCGCAGCCTCGCGCCGCGCGTCGTGATCGCCCGCCAGGACGGCCGCGAGGTCTGGCGAGCGAGCGTCGGCGCGGACTTCACGCCGCGGCAATCGGTGCCCCTGCGGCTCCCGGGCGGACGCGGGAAGCTCGAGTTCGAGACCGACTCGCCGGGCGTCCCCGAGGGGCCGGGCCCCGGCGCCCGCCTTCTGGCGTTCGCCCTCTACGACCCGCGCCTGGTCGTCGAACCGCCGTAGGATCTTCGCGCGATGGCCGAATCCTTCGCGAGCCGGAGAATGCGCTGGGGCTTCAACCTCTTCCCCGCGTACCGGGGCACCGGGGGGCGCGTGACCTACATCTCGGGAGACTTCCGGGAAGCGCGCATCCGTCTTCGCTTGAACTGGCGCACGCGCAACTACGTCGGAACGATCTTCGGCGGCAGCCTCTACGGCGCGGTCGATCCGATCTACATGATCATGCTGATCAAGATCCTGGGACCGGAGTACGTCTTCTGGGACAAGGCCGCGACGATCCGATTCAGAAAGCCCGGCCGCGGGACTCTCTACGCCCGGTTCCGGATCGAGGAAGAAGAGATCGTGACGATTCGCCGCCTCCTCGAGACCGCCCCCTCCATCGATCGCGTCTTTAGAGTCGACCTGGCCGACGACGCCGGGACCGTCCACGCGGAAGTCGAAAAGACGATCTACCTCCGGCGCAAGAGCATCGCGGCTCCATAAACCTCGCCCGGCTGTCAGGACCTGTCAGGCCGGATGGACAGGGTGGGAGAACGTGTCCGGGTCCAGGGCGTCGTAGGGAAGGGACTTGAGCATCACGAACTCGCTCTTCTGCGTGAACCGCACGGCGTGGGACTCGTTCACCTCGAAGAAGCAGCCCTGGTTCGCCTCGAGGTCGAAGCCGTCCCTTTCCCCCGACTCGACGTTCCACGTCACGACCCGCGCGGCTCCGCGCGTCAGGTAGAAGAACACGCGAGTTCTCTTGTGGTAATGGTTCCCGAGAACGGCGCCCTCCTTCATCTCTCCGCAGACGAACGTGCGCGCCTCGAAACCGTTCAGGACCTCGCGGAACACCCCCCGCGAGTCGCGCCTCTCGAACCCCGCCGTGACGATCTCATGCGGCAACTCTCAGCCCTCCCGCTTCCGAGTCCCGAGTCCCGAGTCCCGAGTCCCGCCCACATTCAGTC
Organism: uncultured Acidobacteriota bacterium; assembly: GCA_963815865.1. Taxonomy (GTDB): domain Bacteria; phylum Acidobacteriota; class Thermoanaerobaculia; order UBA5066; family Gp7-AA6; genus JAWOLE01. The sequence continues at coordinate 541,399 of CAWFIK010000001.1, read as the reverse complement.
CTTGTGCCTCAGGCGCGCGACGAAGATGCGGGTCACGTACTGGAGGCCCGTCCGGAAGAAGCGCCACAGGCTCGGGGCGGACTTCGAGATCCCTTTCTGGCGGTCGCGGAACGTGTACGGGACTTCGTGCACGGTCAGCCCCTTGCGCCGGCAGTTGTAGAGGAACTCCATGAAGTAGGCGCCGTAGCCGGTCGGGATCAGGGAAACACGGTCGAAGACGCCGCGCCTCAAGACGACGAAGCCGCTGTCGTAGTCGCGGATGCCGTAACCCAGGACGAGGGTCGCGAGCCGGTTGATCGCGCGGCTGGCGAGGACACGCAGCCACACGCGGTCGTCCTTGCCGCCGGGGGCGTAGCGCGAGCCGACGACGACGTCGTACTGCTCGAGGAGCGCCGACCATGCCGGGGAGCATCGCGGGCGGCATGCACATGTCGGCGTCCATCCACCCCACGATCGCGCCGCGGCTCTCGAGGATCCCTCGGTTGAACGCGGAGGCGAGGCCGCGCGTCCCGACGCGGCGGATGAGCTTGACGCGGGGATGTCGCAGGTCTTCCACGAGGTGCCAGGTCTCATCCGGCGAGTCGTCGTCCACGACGATGACTTCGGCGGAGTCGCCCAGGTGCTCGAAGATGCTCGCGGATCGTGCCCACGATGTTGTCCCGCTCGTTGAACGTGGCGAGGACGATCGAGACGCGCGGGTCCGGGAGCGAGGCGGCGGGGGTCTTGTTGGCGCTGTTCATGGTGGTCGGCGGCATCGGCGCCCTCACCCCGGCCCTCTCCCGGGAGGAGAGGGAGAGGATCGGCGGCACTCCAGGAGCTTCGCGACGATCTCCTCGACCTGCGTCCCGGGTCAGGCCGAGGCCCGAAGGGAGGTAGAGGCCGCGGTCCCAGAGGTCGTCGGAGACCGGGTACTCTCCGCCGATGTCGGGATACCGCGGGTCGTTTCCCTGGAAGACCGGCTGCCGGTGCATCGGGCAGAAGAACGCACGCGTCTCGACCCCCTTCGCCTTGAGCTCGTTCATGACGGCGTCCCGCCCCTGTGGAAAGCGGGGACCGAGCTTGATGCCGAACATCCAGTAGACGTTCTTCGCTCCGGGCGCCTCGATCGGGACTTCGACCTCCTGGGAGAGACCGAGCCGGGCGAGATACCAGCTCGCGATCTCGCGCTTGACGCGCACCTTCTCGTCCGCCCTCTCGGTCTGGGCCAGTCCGATCGCGGCCTGCACGTTCGTCAGCCGGTAGTTGAAGCCCATGACGCGGTGGACGAAGCGCGGCGGCTCGAAGCCCTGGTCCCGCAGCAGGCGGAGCCTTGCCGCCAGTTCCGCGTCGCGCGTCAGGACCATGCCCCCCTCGCCGGTCGTCAGGATCTTGTTGCCGTAGAAGCTGAAGCAGCCGGCCTCGCCGAACGTGCCGACCTTCCGGCCCGCGATCTCCGCCCCGTGCGCCTCGGCGCAGTCCTCGATGACGGCGAGGCCGTGCCGCCGCGCGATTTCCAGGATCGCCGGCATGTCGCACGGGTGGCCGTACATGTGCACCGCCATGATCGCGCGGGTGCGGGGAGTGATCTTCTCTTCGATCTTTCGCGGGTCGATGCACCAGGTCTTCGCGTCCGCGTCCACGAGCACGGGACGCGCGCCCGCGAGGATGACGGTGTTCGCAGAGACGATGAGCGTGAAGTCGGGGATGAGAACCTCGTCGCCGGGGCCGATGCCCAGGGCGACGAGACTGAGGTGGAGCGCCGCCGTTCCGCTCGAGCACGCCACCGCGTGCGGCATCCCGCACCAGCGCGCGAACGCCTCCTCGAAGCGAGTGATGTACTGCCCGAGCGAGGAGATCCAGTTCGTCTCCAGGCAGTCGCGCACATACCGCTCTTCGTTGCCGTCCAGGACCGGCTCCCAGACGGGGATCACGCGTCGAGACCTCCGTACCGCTTGACGAAAAATCTTATCGTGGAACGCGAGTCTCGATTTTTTCCGCGACGCAGAAGACGGAAAGGCCGACCGGAAACGAGAGGCCGATCCGCCTCAGACCCCGTTCGAGCCCGAGCAGCGTGGAGAAGAGAGCGTCGAGCATCGGCGGGGCGGGCGCGACGTCGGAGCGCGCCTCCCGGCCGGTGGGCGACCGGCGCCGCAGCAGCCGCCGCAGCGCCGCCGCCGGAAACAGGATCGAATTGCGGTAGAAAGCATGCCCCACCCGGAACCCGGCTGCCTCGAGCGCGCCGGTGACCTCCGCCTTCCGGTAACGCCGGTTCGTCCACACCGCCTCGTCATGCTCGCCCCGAAGAAAATCGAACGCGGGGACCTGGACGACGAGAAGCCCTCCCTCCCGCAGGCACCGGTGCGCCTCCGCGAGCGCCCGCGGCACGTCCACGCCGCGGTGGCAGAGCACATCGATCGACGTCACGAGATCGAACGTCCCGTCTGAGAACGGCAGTTCCGCGACGGACCCGCGCGCCACCCGCCGCAGTCCCCTCCCGCGAGAGAGCGCCGCTCCATGCGGCGACACCTCCACTCCGAACGCGGTGGTTGCTTCGGGCAGCCGCAGGTTCGCGAGCAAACCTCCCGTCCCGCTCCCCGCGTCGAGCCAGCGAGAGATCCGCGTCCCCGTCCGCGCGACCTCCGCCGCGATGTCGCGCCGCAGGCCGGCGAACCACCAGTGCCGGTCCTCGACTTGGCGCAGGACTTCGTACTCGCGAGGATTCATGCGCGGCGCGCGGAACGCCCTCTCACGCCACCCACTGCCAGTTGACGAACCGGGCGGCGCACGTAAGCAGGAGGAGGCCGGAGACGGTCCAGAGGACGAAGCGGGCACGAGGAGAGTTGCGCGTCGCCTCGGCGAGAGCGAAGGAGGCGGGATAGACGACGGCGAAGAAGCGCGGGATGCCGCCGGGGTGGCCTGTCGTGATCGGGAGGCCGACCGCGCAGGCGGTCCAGGCGGCGTCGGACCAGCGGCGGCGGAGGAGCTGATACACGCCGATTGCCGCGAAGACGAGAATCATCGAGTAGTCGAGAGCGAGCGAGAAGTCTCGCTTCAGGTCCCCGAGCCGCGCGTGGTCGTAGAACCCCCGGAAGAAGTCCTGGACGCCGGCGAGCGTGCTTGCCCCGCGGTGCCACCCCTCCATCGAGCGGAAGAAGAGGCCGGGCTCCCCCTTGGCCCATCCCATGCCGTAGATCCAGAGGAACACGGTCGCCACCGGGACCGCGCCCACGAAGAGCGCCCGCAGCAATCGCCGCCCTCCCGCCGGGCGCGCCTCGAGCGCCGCGAGGAAGAGCGCCGGACCGGCCGCGAGCGCGAACGCCCGCGTCAGCCCCAGGAGCAGGCCCCAGAGAGCCGCGCGCCATGTCTCGCCGCGGCGCGCGGCGCGGAAGGCCAGCAGCAGGAAGAGCAGCTCCATCGACTCGGCATAGACCGCGGCGAAGTAGAACGCGGTCGGAAAGAGAAGCAGGAAGAAGAGCGCGCGCCAGCCGTTTTCCTCTCCCAGTCTCTCGATCGCCTCGCGCAGGAAGAGGGAGGCCGCGAGGAAGAGACAGAGATAGGAAACGAGCAGCCCGGCGTGGAACCCGTCCATCGCGAGCGTGTCGCGAAACACCTTCGCGGTATAGGGATAGAGCGGAAAGAACGCGTGGCTCGACGGCTTCCCGACCGGCGGCGGCGGACCATACCCCCAATCCATGATCGACAAGTACCAGCCGGAATCGAACTTCGCGTAGAGCGGCGCCCGCAGCTCCAGCGGAATCTCCCAGCGGATCTTGTGCTCCATCGGGAGCCAGTTGCGCGCGACCATCCCCCAGACGCCCAGAGCGAGGATCCATCCCGCCACGAGGAGGAAGAGGCGAGGCGGCCCGAAGTGCCGTCCGAGAAACGAGATCAGTTTTTGGAGCGAATCCACGCGGTAAGTCTAAGGTCGTTCTTGCCTCAGAGGCTCTTCAGAGCCTTGATCGCCGGCTTCAAGTCCTGCCGGCTCTCGAAGAAGTCGGCCCACGGGTCGGGCTTCTCGAGACGGTCCTGGAAGTTTCCAAGGTTGAAGTCGGCGGGCTTCAAGGTCGGTCGGACTTCCTTCCAGGCGAGAGGAGTTGACACGGGGGCGTGCGGGGCGTGGCGGACGCAGAAGGGAGAGACGACGGTTTGGGCGAAACCGTTGCGGAAGGGATCGAGATAGACGCGCCCCTTGCGCGCCGCGATGCGCCCCTCGACCGTCAACTCCTTCGGGTACGCCGCCGCGAGGCGCGCGCCGAGCCCCTGCGCGAAGCCGAGAACGTCGTCGGTATCGGGCCCCGAGCGGATCGGGACGAAGACGTGCATCCCCTTCTTCCCCGAGGTCTTCGCGAAAGAGACGAGGCCGAGCGCGTCGAGAGCCTCCTTCACCTTGAGACCCGCTCTGGCCGCATCGGCGAAGGCGCCGGAGTCCGGATCGAGGTCGAAGCAGACCCAGTCCGGCTTGCGCGGATCGGTTGCGCGCGCGCCCCACACATGCACCGCGATGCAGCCGAGGTTGACGAGCGCCAGCTGCGTCTCGAGCTTCCCCCCACGACGTAGTTCGTCGTCCCCTTCTCGTGCTTGACCGCCTTTGTCGGCGTGTCCTCCGGCATTCCCGGCGGCTTCTCCTTCTGGACGAAGCACTGCCCCTGGATGCCGTCCGGGCAGCGCTCGAGCGAGAGCAGCCGGTCCTTCACGTGCGGTTTCAGCCGCAGGAAGACCATGTCGTAGAAGCGGGCCAGATCGAACTTCGTGTATCCCTCTTCGGGCCAGAAGACCTTTGAGGGATTGGAAAGACGGAGAGGGCCTGGTGATTTTGACTTCGGACCCTGGACCTTGGACTTTGGACTCATCCTTTTCCTCCAGGAAGCGTGACTTCGGCGGGGGCCTTGTCGTCACGCAGACCAAGGTAAACGGGCTGACGCAGGCGCAGGTCGGCCGTCAGCTCCTGGTACGAGATCTCCGCGACGAGCTTCGGCGCGATCCAGACCGCCCCCTTCTCGCGCGGCGGGTTGACGACGGGAGGCGCCTGGACTGCCAGGGGCTTCAGTTTCGTGTAGAGCTCGTTGAGCGCCCGGTGGTCGAAGCCGGTGCCCACTTTGCCGACGTAGAGCAACTCCTTGGCGCGGTGAGCGCCGAGCAGGAGCGCGCCGAAATGCGTCCGCGAGCCGGCCGGCGGCGTGAACCCGACGATGATGAATTCATCTTCCTCGTGGGCCTTCACCTTCAGCCACTTTGGAGAGCGTCCCTCGATGTAAGGCGCCGACGCGTCCTTGGCGACGAGCCCCTCGTAACCCATCTTCTTCGCCAACTGGAAGGCCGCGATCCCGTTGTCCGCGAGCCGGCGCGAAGCGAAGAGGCGTTCCGTGTCGCCGATCGCCGCTTCGAGCGCCGCGCGCCGGACGGGCAAGGGAGAGCCCCGCAGGTCCCTGCCATTTCGATAGAGACAGTCGAAGACCATGTAGACGGAAGGGACCTCTCCCTGCTGGAGGAGCTGAAACCGTGAAATGAGCTTCTTGTCGAACGCGACGACCTCCCCATCGAGGAGCAGCGTCCGGTCCGGGAGCGTCCTGATCGCCTTCGCGACGTCCGAGAAAGACTCCGTCCGGTCCTTCGCGTTGCGGGAGAGGAGCGTCACCGACTTCCCCTCCTTGTAGGCGAGGATCCGGTATCCGTCATATTTCTCCTCATAGACCCACCCCGCCCGGTGGAACGGGTCTTTTGTCAGTGTCGCCAGCATGGGCTTGACGCGAAACGGCACTCGATTCGTCAAACGACGGCTCGGTTCGAAACGCACATCGATATGGCCGTGATTCTCAACACGTTGTTCTCACGATGTGTCCTGTGCTTGTGTGGAGGTGGCGACCGCAGCGCATCCGAAACTTCTGCTGACAAACCCGACCCGGCGTCGGGCCGCCTCCCTGCGGCGGCACGCTCCGACGGGCCGCCAACGGAGAACCGGCCGTCGCTCTATCGCGAAGGCGCAGTCGCAGCGAGGCGAAGAGAGGATCCCGGCTGGTGCGCCTTCACTCACGGCCGCCTCCGGGAGGCGTCCCGCCGCCGGGGCTACAGCACGGCTCGAACAGGTACCGTGCAGCCCGGAGGCGACGGCGTTGCCCGGCAGCGGTCCTGTCCGAGGGCACACGCCGAGAACCCGGGTTAGCGAGGCTGCTTCTGTGCCCTCGGACCGGAGCGGCGGCCCGGAGGTTCTCCGTGCGGCCCGGCCGCCGCGTGCCGCAGAGGGCAACGACGGCGACTCCGGGCGGATTCTCTACGACGAGAACCCCGAGTGGGAACAACGTCTTGAGAACCAACATCTAGCTGCCGCCCTTGTTCGAGTGCCAGACGGATTTCTTCTTCGATTTCTTCGGAGGCGTGACGAGCTTTGGGTTCTTCAACATCTTCTCGAGGAGGGCCGGGGGGTCGCCGGTCGCGGCCTTCTCCATGTTGCCCCCTTCGTCCCTCGCGATCTCGATCAGGAGACGGTTCGACACGACCGAGCGCGGCTCCTTCTCCGCGATGTCTTCGGTGGACGCGAACTCGTCGCGGTGCTTGATCAGGAGCCAGGTCGGCTTCCCCTCCTGGTAGCGGCCGCGCGTGCGGACGAGCACCCAGGAGCCCTTCAGCTTCTCGCCGTCCAGCGCGAACTTCAGGTCCCCCTTCTTCAGCGCGGCGTCCACGTCGGGAGATTCCGGAAGCCAGAATCCCCGGTCCCAGACCATGACGGTGCCGCCTCCGTACTCCTTCTCCGGGATGATCCCCTCGAACTTCGCGTACTCGATCGGATGGTCTTCGACCTGCATCGCCAGTCGCTTGACGGACGGGTCGAGCGAGGGACCCTTCGGCACGGCCCAGGAAAGGAGCACGCCGTTCCACTCCAGCCGGAAGTCGTAGTGGAGCGCGGTCGCGCGGTGCTTCTGGATGACGTACCCCGGCCTGCGCCGGGCCTTCCGATCCTTTTCCTTCCCGGCCGGCTCGGAGGTCACATCGAAACGGCGCTTCTTGCGGTATTCGGTCAGTCCCATCAGAGCCCTCTCCCCCTCCTCGTGCAAGCGCGGTGCCCCGGGAGTAACCTGTTAAACTCATCTCCGTGCGCGACATTCTGATCTGGGTCCTCACCGTCGAGGTGCTGGGCCTCGCGTGCCTCCCGCTGCTCCGGACCTTCTTCGAGGACCGGCGCGATGCGGCCCTCCTCTCCCGGCCGGTGGGGCTGGCGCTGGTGGCGTACCTGGGATGGGCCCTGTCGCTTTCCAGGCGTATCGGCTTCGAGCGGGGCACGCTGCTCCTCGCTCTCGCCCTGGTCGGGACGGCCTCCTTCTTCGTCCACCGCGCGGCGCGGCGCGCGGGAGGATCGGCACAGCGGTTCTTCGGGCCCGAGGAGAAACGCGCGGCGCTCTACTTCTGGATCCCGGCCCTCATCTTCATCCTGATCCGCGCGGCCCAGCCCGAGGTCCTCGGGGCGGAGAAGTTCATGGACCTCGCTTTCATGAACTCGCTCACCCGGTTCGGCGCCATGCCGCCCGCCGACCCCTGGATGTCGGGGCTGACGATCAACTACTACTACTGGGGATACCTGCTCGCGTCCGTCCTCGCGAAGCTCGCGGGGGTTCCGACGTTCGTGGCCTACAACCTCTCGATCGCGACGCTCGCCGGATACTCCTTCACCGCGGCGGCCTGCCTGGCGCTGCGGCTCTCGGGCGGCCGGCGGGCCGCGGGCATCTGGGCCGGGATCGGCGCAGTCTTCGCCGGGAACCTGACGGGCGCCCTGGACGCCTGGCACTCCCCGTTCGCGAAGGACTTCGACTACTGGCACGCCTCGCGCGTCATCGGATCGGGAAGCACGATCAACGAGTTTCCGTTCTTCACGTTCTTTCACGCGGATCTGCATCCGCACCTGGTCGCGTTTCCCTTCTTCCTCGCCGCGTTCGTCGCGGCCCACCGCTATCTGACCATTCCCCGACAGCCGCTCCCAACCCCCTGGAAGGTGTCGGACCTCCTGCGCAGGGTCTGGCCGGCCTTTCTTCTTACGCTTCTCGTCGGCACGAACCGCGCGGCGAACAACTGGAATCTCCCGGCGATGGCAATCCTCCTCGTCTTCACCTGCGTGGCCCGCACGACCGGCGGCCGGCGCCTCCCTTCGCTCGGGGACGCGCTCTGGGGAGCGATCGTGGGGGTCGGACTCCTGATCGTCTCGCTCGTCCTCTTCTATCCGTACTCGAGTTCTTACGCCCTCCAGACGCAGGGGCTCGGCCGGGCCACGCTCAGGTCGGACCTCGCGGAGTTCCTGGGAGTCTGGGCGATCCTGCTCGCGGCGGGCTACGCCGGATTCCTCGCGGCGCCCGGGGAACAGGACGAGGAGGCGCGCCGCCGCAGGGACCTCCTGCTGGCGGTCTTCGGGGGGCGTGTCTGCTCGCCGCGTTTCTCGCGAAGTCCCCCGCGCTGATCGCGATCCTGCCGCTCGGCTTCCTCGGCGTCCGCCTCGGCCTGCGCGCCATGAAGTCCGCCGAGGGCGATCCGGAGGACCTCTTCACGGCCTTCCTCATCGTCCTGGCGGTCGGCATGATCGTCGGGTGCGAGTTCATCTACTTCAAGGATACGTACGGACAGGCGCTTCAGCGCATGAACACGATCTTCAAGTTCTACCACCAGGCCTGGCCCCTCCTCGCCGTCGGCGTCGCGGTCCTGGCCGAGCGCGCGTGGCGCGAATCGGGGCGGCGCTCCTTCGCGATCCGGTTCACGCTGACGGCGGCCATGGCGCTCTCCCTCTTCTATCCCGTGGAGGCCGCGGCTTCGCGCCTCCGGCAGCACGAAGGAGCTCTCTCGCTCGACCTGCGCGGGGCGCTCGCGCGGCGCAACGCCGGGGACGCGGCGGCGATCGAGTGGCTGATCGCGCACGCCCCGAAGAAGTCGGTGATTCTCGAAGCGACCGCAGATCCCTACTCGGAGTTCGCGAGGATCTCCTCGCACACGGGGATCCCCACGGTCCTCGGCTGGTCGAACCACGAGTCGCTCTGGCGCTCCAACGATCCGGACATCGCGGACCGCGCCTCCGCGGTCAAGTCGTTCTACACGACGAACGATGCGAGGAGAGCCGCCACGGTGGTGCAGAAGTACGGGGTCACGCACGTGATCGTCGGCGACATGGAACGCCGCATCTATCCCGGCGCCGACAACAACGTCGCCTCGCTTCCATTCCTGGTTCCCGCCCTTTCGGGCGGAACCACCATCTACCGGGTCGCGGCCGGGCCATGAGCCGCAATCCGGCCCGACGCATCTCATAGGAACCGAGGACCATGGAGCCGTCGGCGGTTCGCCCGCTCTCCGGTTGGGGGAGATTCCCGGTAGAGGAGTGCCGGCTCTTCCGACCCGAGAAGCGAGTGAGCCTCGCGGCGATCCTCGATTCCGGCGGCGAAGCGACGTATATCGCGCGCGGCCTGGGGCGAAGCTACGGCGACGCCGCGGTGAACGGAGGGGGCGGAGTCATCAGTTTCGAGCGCCTGAACCGCCTGATCGCGTTCGACCCGGAGACGGCGGTCCTGGAGTGCGAGGCGGGCGTTTCGCTCGCGGAGATTGTCGACTGTTTCCTTCCGCGCGGTTTTTTCCTGCCGGTGACGCCCGGGACGAAGTTCGTCACGCTCGGGGGATCGATCGCCCACGACGTCCACGGCAAGAACCACCATCGGGTGGGAACGATCTCCAACTTCGTGCTCGACCTGCGCTTGAGGACGGCGCAGGGAGAGGTCCTCACCTGCTCTCCCGCGGAGAACTCGGAGGCCTACCGGGCGACCGTCGGCGGCGCGGGGCTGACCGGCCTGATTCTCTCCGCCCGCCTGCGTCTCCAGCGGGTCGAGACGGCGCAGGTCGTGGTGGACTACCTGAAGGTCCCGAATTTCGAGGCGGCGATCGACGCGATGGAGAAGTCCGATCACCTCTACGAGTTCTCGGTCGCCTGGATCGACTGCCTGGCGAAGGGGAACTCGCTCGGCCGGTCGGTCCTGATGCGCGCCAACCCCGCGTTGCGAAGCGACCTGCGAGAAACCTCCGGCGATGCGCTCTCGCCGCGGCGCCGCACCGAGCGAGCCGTTCCGATCGATTTCCCGTCGGGACTTCTGAATTCGCTCACCGTCCGCGCGTTCAACGCTCTCTTCTACCGCTTGCACCGGACGGTTTCGGGGCGGCTCACGGACATCGACACGTTCTTCTACCCGCTCGATTCGATCCGCGGATGGAACCGGATGTACGGGCGGCGCGGCTTCGTCCAGTATCAGCTCGCGTTCCCGCCGGAGACGAGCCGGGCGGGGCTGACGGAGGTGCTCGAGCGGGTGAGCGCGTCGGGACGCGGCTCGTTTCTCGGAGTGTTGAAGCGCTTCGGCGACGCCACCCCCGGTCTTCTCTCTTTCCCGTTCCCCGGCTACACGCTCGCGCTCGACCTGCCCTGCAGCGACGGGCTGGTCTCGTTCCTGGCCGGCCTCGACGCGCTCGTCCTGCGCTACGGCGGCCGCCTCTATCTCGCCAAGGACGCGCTCATGAGCCGTGAGACATTCGCCGCGATGTATCCGAGGCTCGACGAGTTCCGCCGGATTCAGGCGGCGCTCGACCCGAGGAAGAAGCTTTCGTCCTCTCTCGCCCGCCGCGTGGGGATCCTTCCGTCATGAGCGCCGCGACGGCCACCCCGAGAATCCCCGACGGGGGAGGAACGGTCCTGATTCTCGGAGCCGCATCGGCGATCGCGCGGGCCATCGCGGAGCAGTTCGCGCGCCGGGGCTACGACCTGCAGCTGGCCGGCCGCGACACGGGAGAGCTCGACGCCCTCGCGACGGACCTCCGGCTTCGACATCGTGTCAAGGCGGAGTCGCGGCACTTCGACGCGACAGACCTCGACACGCACGGCGCCTTCGTCGAGGGATGCCTCGAGGCTTCGGGGGGCTCGCTCGAGGGCGCCGTTCTCTGCTTCGGCTATCTCGGCGACCAGTCCTCGGCGCAGAGCGATCCCGCGGAGGCAAAGAGAATCCTCGACACGAACCTGATCGGCCCCGTTTCCATCCTGAGCCTCCTCGCCAACCGTTTCGAGGAGAAAAGCGCCGGCTTCCTCTGCGCGCTCTCCTCGGTCGCCGGCGATCGAGGCCGACAGAGCAACTACGTCTACGGGAGCTCGAAGGCGGGGCTGTCTGTTTTCCTCCAGGGACTTCGGAACCGGCTCTTTCGCTCCGGCGTCCGGGTGATCACCATCAAACCCGGCTTCGTGGACACCGCGATGACTTTCGGACGGCCCGGCATGTTCCTGGTCGCCTCGCCGGAAACCGCGGCGACACAGGTCGTCGAAGCCATCCTCAAAGGCAGGGACCAGGCCTATGTGCCCGGATTCTGGCGCCCTGTCATGCTCCTCATTCGTCTCATTCCGGAAAGGATCTTCAAGAGAATGCGGCTCTAGCCGAGACCCTCCACCGTGCACATTCTCGGGATCTCCGCCTTCTACCATGACAGCGCCGCCTGTCTCCTCTCCGACGGCAGGATCGTCGCCGCCGCGCAGGAGGAGCGGTTCACGCGGAAGAAGGGGACGCGAGCTTCCCCGCGCACGCGGTCGAGTACTGCCTCCGCTCGGCCGGTCTCACCGTCAAGGATCTGGCGTCTGTCGGCTTCTACGACAAGCCGTTGCTCAAGTTCGAACGGATTCTGGAAACCTACCTCGGCGTGGCGCCGAAGGGCTTCCTCTCGTTTCTCAAGGCCGGGCCTCTCTGGATCAAGGAAAAACTGTTCATGGACCGGCAGCTGCGCGAGGCGCTCGGCTATGACGGGGAGATCCTCTACGCCGAGCATCACGAGTCCCATGCGGCGAGCGCGTTCTTTCCTTCCCCCTTCGAGGAGGCCGCCATCCTGACGATGGACGGTGTCGGGGAGTGGGCGACCGCCTCGCTCGGGAGAGGAGCGGGCAACAACCTGGAGCTGATCAAGGAGCTCCAGTGGCCTGACTCGCTCGGCCTGCTCTACTCGGCCTTCACGTATCACACCGGGTTCAAGGTGAACTCCGGCGAGTACAAGGTCATGGGGCTGGCGCCCTACGGAGAACCGAAGTACGTGGACCTGATCTACCGGGAGCTGATCGACCTGAAGGAGGACGGGTCGTTCACTCTGAACCAGAAGTACTTCAACTATCTCTCCGGTCTGACCATGACCAACAGAGCCTTCGACCGGCTCTTCGACGGTCCTCCGCGGGAGCCGGAAACGAAGCTGACGCAGAGAGAGATGGACCTGGCACGCTCCGTCCAGGTGGTGTGCGAAGAGGTGATGCTGCGGATGGTCCGGACGGCCCATCGGGAGACCGGCTCGAAGAACCTCTGCCTCGCGGGCGGCGTCGCGCTCAACTGCGTGGGCAACGGACGGATCCTGCGTGAGGGCCCCTTCGAGCGAATCTGGATCCAGCCCGCCGCGGGGGACGCCGGCGGCGCGCTCGGTGTGGCCCAGTTGATCTGGCACCGCCACCACAAGCAGCCCCGCGCCGTCACGCCCGGAAAGGACTCGATGCAGGGCGCCTACCTCGGACCGGAGTTCTCCCCCGAGGAGATCGAGGGGTTTCTGCAATCGCAGGGAGCCCCGTACCACCGGCTCGAACGGGGCGAGCTGCGCCGGCACGTGGCCGAGCAGATCGCAGCGGGCAAGGTGGTCGGCTGGTTCGACGGCCGCATGGAGTTCGGGCCGCGGGCCCTGGGCTCGCGCAGCATCCTGGGCGACCCGCGCAACCCGAAGATGCAGGCCCAGATGAACATCAAGATCAAGTTCCGGGAGGGGTTCCGGCCGTTCGCGCCGAGCGTGCTGCGGGAGAGGGTGAGCGACTACTTCGAGATGGACTGCGACTCTCCCTACATGCTGCTGGTGGCCCCGGTCAAGAAAGAGCGGCAGATCCCGATGACCGAGGACCAGAAGCGGCTGTGGGGAATCGACAAGCTGAACCTTCCCCGCTCGGACCTGCCGGCCATCACGCACATCGACTATTCGGCGCGGGTCCAGACGGTCGCGAAGGACACCAACCCGAACTACCACGCGCTCATCGAGGAGTTCGAGCGGCTGACCGGGTGCGCCGTCCTGATCAACACATCGTTCAATGTCCGCGGAGAGCCGATCGTCTGCACGCCGGCGGACGCGTATCAGTGCTTCATGCGCACTCACATAGACCATCTGGCGCTCGGGCCCTTCCTTCTGAACAAGACCGAGCAGCCCGAATGGAAGGAGTCGAAGGCGTGGCAACAGGAATTTCAGCTCGACTGACCCGGCAAGAGGGGCGCAAGTTCGGCCTGACCGTCGGCGGCGCCTTCCTCGTGTTGTCGGGCCTGCTCTGGTGGCGCGGGCGCCCCTCGGCGGCGCTTGTCTTCCTGGCTCCGGGCGCCGTGCTCGTCCTGGCCGGCCTCGCGGCACCGACGCGATTGGGGTCGATCCACCGGGCCTGGATGGGGTTGGCCAGCCTGATGTCGCGAGTCACGACCCCCGTCTTCATGGGGATCGTCTACTTCCTGGTCCTGACGCCGACGGGTGGGATCATCCGTCTCTTCGGAAGGAATCCCATTCGGCGCCCCCCCTCGGAAGGGAGCTTCTGGGTGCGGAGGCCCGCCGGGGGCGGCCAGCGCGGTAGAATGGAACATCAGTTCTGAGGAGACATGATCCATGAGCGGTTCAGGCATCACGAGCGAGTTGTGGGCCTTCATGCGGGAGCGGAAGAAGTGGTGGCTGTTTCCCATCATCGTCACGATGCTGCTCGTTGGACTGCTTCTGATCTTCGCGCAGGGGTCGGCGCTGGCCCCCTTCATCTACACGATCTTCTGATGAGGTCAAAGATGATGAAGCCGCTGAGAATCATCCCTTTCCTCACGCTGGCCGCGACGTTCGCCGCCACCGGTTGCAGGAAGAGCGACGCGCCGGCGGGCGGGTCGGCCGCCACGAAGAGCGAGGCGCCGTCCACGAGCGGCCGGCCGGCTCTGAGCAAGGCGTCCGACGACATCCCGTCGAGCACCCGCACGGATCTGTACATGGACCGCTACCGGTTCGGCGATACCACCGACGCGGACGGGATCGTGGTGAGAGAGACCAGCGTGATCGCTCCCGGCTCGACCGCGGCGATGTCCTTCTACGTTCGAAACGTACCGGCCGGCACCCAGGTACGCGTCGTCTGGAACGATCCCGCCAGGAATGTGGCGATGGGCGAGGAGGTCAAGCCGGTCGGCGACAAGGGGTTCGTGACCTTCAAACAGACGAGCGCTTCGCCCGAGGGCAACTACCGCGTCAACATGTACTTCAAGCTCCCCCAGGGCAAGGGATGGGACAATCTGGGCACCCACGACTTCAGGGTCGGGAGCAAGAGCTGATGTGACCTCGCCCTCGCCCGGTGAGCGCCGCCGGTCGGCCGCCGGCGCTAACCTCCTTCTTCTAATCGGCTCGTTGCTCTTCGTCTTCCTCCTCTGCGAGGTCGGCGCGCGATTCCTTCTCCCGCCGCAGCAAACAGTCAGAGTGATCTCGTCGATGCCAACGTCGGGCGAGCCGTATGCCAGAGTCGACACACGCGAAGAAGGCTCCATCAACTCGGTGATCCTCTTCGGCGGGTCTCGCGGCGCGCGCCTGCGTCCCAACACGCGGTCGCAGATCCTCAATCACTCGCTCTCGAAGCGGGATGTGCTGATCGAGGTGAACTCGATGGGCCTGCGCTACGCCGAGCTCGGCAAGAAGGCGGACGACGAGTTTCGGGTGTTGGTCCTGGGCGACTCGATCACGCTTGGCGACTTCGTGCCGGAGGATGAGACCTTTACGCGTCAACTGGAGAAGCTGGTCGCCGGGCGAAGCAAGAAGATTCTTTTCATCAATGCGGGTATTCCGGGCGCCGGAGCCATGGAGGAGCTCTACCTCTATCAAGAAGTGCGAGGCCGCGTGCAACCCGACCTCGTGCTCGTGGAGATGTATTTGAACGACGCGCAGACGGCCGGCGAGTTCTACGTTCGGTCGATTCCCCCTCCGTTCTCCAGGAGCCGTTTCCTCACCTGGGCGGCCAACCGCGTCCAGATCCTGGGCAAGACGCTCTTCCGCGAGGGGGGCGTCAAGATCGACCCGAAGTGGAAGGAGGGGTTCCGCGCGGGACGTGACTTGAAGAGCGGCAACATGTTCGGCTCCAAGGACGGTTTCGACTTCGAGATCTACAACGCCTACACGGACTTCGGTCTCGCCTGGAATCCCAGGTCCTGGGAGATCCTGGACGGCGTCGTGGCTTCCCTCCGGCTGGAGACCCGCGAGAAAGGCACCCCGCTCGCGATCGCGCTCTTTCCCGTACACATTCAGGCGCTGGGCAGCTACGAGGACCACTATCCGCAGGACCGCTGCCGCGAGCTCTGCGCCCGCCGCACAATCCCCTACCTGGACATTCTGCCGGCCCTGCGCGCCGACTGGCAGGCGAAGAACGAGAAGCTCTTCTACGACCACTGCCACTACACCCCGTACGGCAACACGGCGGTCGCCCACGCTCTCCTCGCCGGCCTCGACAAAGAGAATCTGATCCCGAAGTAACCGCAGTGGTGCGAACGCGCGTCCGAGGGCGGGCCGCTTACCCGCGCTCATCCTTCGAAGAACTCGCCAGAGCTTTTTGCTGATCCGGCCGGCCTCTTCGGAACGCACAGACCAGAGGACCGGCGGTTTGTGCCTGACGCCCTCAGGAATGGGGCGCGCCAATGACAAGACGTGTAAAGATGCGTTGCCCCAGATTATTGTAGAATTCTCTTCCCTTTGCCTGCGGGTAGAAGCGTCGCACGGTGGCAATGTCCTCTGTCTTTTCGGGCAGGACGTAGCACACGATCGTCCGTCCGTCTTTGAAGGGCAAATACTGGCTGATGTCCCGGGCGTCCTGGAGGTCAACAGCATCCGCGTAGAACTGCATGGTGGGATGCATACAGGAGTTGTCGATCGGATTGATCGCGACGAGATAGATCATTGCCCGATCACCCCAGCGCTGGATGTCTCGCCCCATGATGCTCTGCACCCATTCGGTTGAGAGCGACGGTTTCGTTTGACCCGGCCGAATTCCCTCGCAGTAGTCACGGTACGCGGCCAACTGTTGCCAGGACGTCAGCCCTACCAGGAGACAGGTCGCGGCGATCGCGATGCCTCGTCCCAGGCGTCCGGCGGCAACCTCGGCGGCGCGGCCCAGCCAACCGACCGCGACTGCCGCAACGATGATCCCCGGAACGATCGCAGCGAGGAGCCGGGGCCAGAAGGGTGGATCGATCGTGAGCGCACCGCCCGCGAGCAGCACCGCGAAGGCCCACAGCGCCAGCCACAGTCCGCGAACATCCCGCGCGCGCAGAATCGCGGCGACCACCGCCATACCCAGCAGAGCCGCGCAGGCGGGAAAGAGGATCGGCCAGCCTCCCCCGTACTGCGTGCTCGTGTCCCCGTAGAACCAGAACGCCCCGACAGCCCGCGGCAGACCGCGCGCCAGCGTCTGCAGCAGCAACTGGGGATCGACACGGCCATCATGAACGAAAGGGAAGACATCGCTGCGGCCGAGGGCGTTGAGGCGCCCGGTGCGATACAGGATGGCGTACGGTCCGATGACACCCATGAGCAGAATGGCCCACAGGAGAATGCCGGGCCAGCGTTTCCGGGCCGTGCGCGGGTAGCGCACGAGCAGCAGGCCACCCAGGAACACGATGATCAGCGGCGTGATACGGCCGGCGTGATACCCGAGCGCGCTGTACCCTCCCGCCAGGGCGCTGAGGGCAAACCAGCCATAGCGGCCGGTCTCCAGGCCTGCAACCAGGCCCAGCACGCCCAACACCTGGAACGGGACGGGATCCATATAAGCCTGGATCCGGCTGAAGTGCAGAAACCCATGATTGGTACCGAGGATCAATGCCGCCACCACGGCAGGCCAAATACCGTACAAACGCCGCGTCAAGAAGAAGCAGGCCGCAATCGCGACGAGGCTGCCGGCGACGGATGGAAGCCGGGTCCCTGCCAGCGACCGCCCGCCAATCGCCGTCCACAATGCCGACCATCCGTGCCCGAGCAGCGGAATCTCTGCGAATCCGTGTTGCAGGATCGTCGGCGTGTCGCCATCCAGTAGCCGAAAGACGGCGACCGACCATTGCGCCATATCGGGGTGCAGATTGCGCGGATAGTCCTGGAGACGATAGAGCCGTAAGAGCAAGAGAGCGCCAACAACCGCCAGTGCTGCCACGACTGCCGGCCAACGGGCTCGCGCGCGCGGAGTGCGCTCTTCAATCGCGCCACCCGCAATCAGGACAAGCCCGGCACTCCAGGGAACCAGCACCCACTCCCCGCGCTGGTGTAGCACGCCGTCCAGGCCGATGACAAGCAACACGAATCCCAGGATCCACAGGACCCACATCCGCCGCGAGGGGGCGCGCATCGAGACAGGACGTCCCATGCGCGCCGTCCAATCGTTCGGCGCGACGGGCATGCGATGTTGCAGCAACGCCAGGAACACACCCGCAAGACCCACGGCGACCGCGTACGGCCACAGTTGCAGTTTGTCCGACCGGAGAATGCGATAGTGGTACACGGCAGCGGCCGCACCCATACCCGCCGCAGCCAGCGCATAGAGTCCAATCTGGCGTCGCCGAAGGAGCGAGAGTGGCTGCGCCGGATCCGGATCATCGCCCTCGAGTCGTGCCGCAATCGCCGTGGGCATTCTCCAGTTACGCCACAGCACGGGCGATTGGATGAGGAGCACCAGCAGCAGCGCCGATCCAACCCCGATTCCGAGCCACCTCCAGTACGGTGCGAGCGGACGCTTCGCCCGCTTCTCCGCCAGTGCTGCAGACAGGCATTGACGGTCCGGAACCCGCGACACGCTGACCAACACCGTCCCGTCGGCAAGCTCCAGCGCTCGGTTTGGCGGGTACAGGGTCGTGAACTGCCAGGCGGACGCTCCACTCGCGGTCCAGGCCTGGACAAGCTGTCGCTCGCCCGAGACCTCGATCACTCCGCCGCCCGGTCTCACAGTTGGTGCTCCCGCGTTCGGAAATGCAAATGAACGCACCCTGTCGGTATACGGCTGGAAGAAGACGACCTGGCCGCTCTCGAAGCCGGACGTAACAAGCTCCCCCGTCGGCAACAATCCCAATCCGCGCGGATGCACCAGGAGCCTGGTGCCGGTCCAGACGATCTCCCCCATGCGGTTCAGGATGTGAACGGCGCTACGGTCGCCCCGCCCCTCGACGACGGCAGTGTTGCCGTCCGGCAGACGCACCGCACCAGACGCATCGACCAGTGGCCCCGTGACTCTCCAGGAGACATTGCCGGTCTTATCGATCTCCAGAACGCCGGCAGGGTCGTCCTGACAAACCAGGAATCTGCCCGGCCCGAGAAATCGAATGCACCGGGGCTGGTGCACGGAAATCGTCCAGAGGATGTTGCCGCCCAGCGTCATGGCCGATATCGTGTTCCGATCCTGTTCGGCTACCAGAACTGTCGTCGGGTCGTAGAGGGCGATGTCGGTGATCTGGCCAAGCCCCGCGTAACGCGCCAGCGCCGACCCGTCGGTGCGATAGCGCATCAGCATGTCGCTTCCGCCGTCCCGCAAACGGAAGTCCGTCGTCGGCGTACCCCGCTGCTCGCCGGTATCTGCTCTCACCATGGCGCTCAGCAGCCACAGGCCTGAGACCGCCGCCAGCACCAGCGCCCGCATTGGCCGCTTCAGCTCGAGCACGCTGCTGGTCTCATCGACTACGTCCTGGCGGAGAATTTCACCAGGCCGATGGGGGCGTCAGGCACGGCGAGGACCACAAGAAGAGTGTACTTTGAGCTGGCGGTGAAGGGTGTCCGGTCGGCCGCAAGCGCGTGGCTGGGCTGATGAGAATGGCCGTCTCTTCCGAAGACCTACTTGAGATTCAGGTTGACCCAGTCCGCGTGGTCCGAGTCGATAGTCACTCCGGCTTTCTGAACGATCAGAGTCAGGCCGGTCAGGCCTTTCACGGAGACATTGAAGTCCGCTGCTTTCATTGTCGCCTTGATCGGTGGGCTCTCGAAGAGAACCCTCTCGCCGGCCAGGATCTTGAATACGACCGAGCCGCCGCGCGTTGAGACTTCGTCGTCAATGCCGGCTGACCCGGAGAACGTCTCGTATCTGGCGGGGAAAGAGATCTCGATCCGCGAGTCCGCATGCGTCCCGAAGCCTGTCTGGTACGCCTTCCCTCCGATCGAGAAAGGTTGTCTGTTCACGCTCAGGTTGAGCTGAGGCGTCCCCGACCCTTGCGTAACGCTCTTGACCAGAATGTCCCCGAGCTTTGTCTTGCCCCCCTCCAGGGTCGGCATGGGCGTGGGAGCCTCGGGTGCGCGGGCGGCAGGGCTTTCAGACTTACACCCTGCCAACGGTCCGAAAGCCGCCGAGAGGACGGCAAGCACGAAAGCGCCGAGAAAGCCTCGATGAGTCCGCCGGAACCCAAGGACAGTCTTTCGTGGGGTGCGAAGGACCGTGTCTTGGAAGATCGTCCATCCGATCAAATAGACTCTCAATACTCACCTCCCGCAGCGGCAGCCGTACCGAGATCTTCTGCGAACGTAGCACGTACCGCCATTTGGCACAAGATCCGACCTCTAAGATCAGCGCTTTCGCCAGCGCCATACCAAAGCCTGGCCGGCGCTGTCACGGCCGGTGTGCTGCAGATCCCCAACGCAGCGCGGAATCCCGAGCTGGGTTAGCGGATTCGCCGTCCATACCCGTATCGCGCGGAGGATTCAAGAACCAGGATCAGGACGAAGCCTGCTAAGATCCATCGGAGAAGAAAGCCAGGGATCCATCGAATGAATGTTCCAGGCGTTCACGAGACTCCCATGACGGATTCGCATTCCTCGCTTTCCCGGACAGCCGGAATCCTCGCAGCGGTCCCGATCGTCATCGCCGGTCTGCATCTCGTCCAGAACACAGGCCGCTTCGGGCCGGAGCGCGCGCACTTCTACGGCGGAACGGTGCTCCTGGCCGGCGCTCTTCTGTTTGGCGCACTCGCTCGGCGGCCCGCGCCCCCGGCGGAACGCCTTGATATCCCCGCCTCGCCGCCTTCGTCGCGCGTCCGGTTGGACCTTTGGATGTCCTGCTGGACGGCTCTGGCCTTGATCTCGGCTGGGTACGCGGTGCTCCGCTTCGTGAGGGTGCAAGAGAACCGTCTCGTCGACGCGGCCTGGCTCATAAGCGTTCTCGCGCTCTTCGTCGGCCAGTGGCGCTCGCGGAGTCGGGACGACCGGCCCACTCGTGGAAAGTTCCGGACCGTCGTCGTCCTCTTGCTCCTCGGTGTGGCGCTCGCGAGCCGCATCTATCACCTCGGGACCCTGCCCTATAACTTCGACGGGGACTACGCCGACTTTGGTCTTCAAGCGCGAGCAATCGCCACCGGCGAGGAACACCGGCTGTTTGGATACGGCTGGGCAGCCATTCCGTTAATGGGTTTCATGCCAGCAGCTCTGACGATGCGATTGGCGGAACCAGATCTCTTCGGCCTCTATCTGTCCGGATTGGTCGAGGGCCTCCTCGTGATCGTTGGCGTGTACCTGCTGGGTCGCGACCTCTTCGGCCCTCGGGCGGGCATCCTTGCGGCGGCGTTGCTGACGATTTCCTATACGCATCTCCATTTCAGTCGCACCTGCCAGTACATCGATCCGGCTTTTTTCACGGTCTGGGCGTTATACCTGCTGATCCGTGCCCTCAGGTCCGGCAGCGGCCTGGCGGCTGTCGCAAGCGGTGCGTTCATGGCCTTCGACATGGAGATGTATTACTCGGGGCGAGTCATCGTATTCGTCGCGGCCATGACCGCCCTGCTCGTCGTGTGCAAGAGCCGCGAGTGGTTGGTGGCGCGATGGCGCGAACTCATTCTCCTGGCACTTGCGATCATCATCGTACTCGGGCCGATGTGTGTTCTCTTCGTGCGCGACCGCGAAGCATTCACGAGTCGCAGCCGAGAGGTGCTCATCTTCACCCCGGATCCGCTTCACCACATGAAGTCGTTGTACGGGGTGCAGTCGCTTGCTGCCGTGCTCGGCGAGCAGGCTCAGCGCGCCGCACTTTTGTTCTACACGTATACGGACGCCAGCACGCAGTTCGGCGCTCGACGTGCGTTCCTGGACGACTTCAGCGCCATGGCTTTGACACTCGGCATTGGCTACGCAGTCTTTAGTGTGCGGCGGCTGGGCAGCGCGTTGAACCTCGGCTGGCTCGTGACGATTCTCTTCCTCGGCTGCTTTCTGACAATCAACCCTCCTTTCTTTCCACGCCTGGTGATCCTCGTCGCTCCCGCAGCGCTTCTGGGCGGCATTGCTCTCGACCGTCTGTACTTCTCGGTGGAGGCACTTCTTTCGCGGCGAAGCCGGGTCTGGGGCTCGCTTCTACCGGGCGCCGCGCTGGCGACCGCGCTCACTCTCACGGGCGCCGCCAACTGGAACTGGTACGTCAGGAGCTTCGAGAGCTGGGCTACGAGCAGCGCCCGTCTGGCTCGTTACCTGGCTGCCCGGCCGGAGTTGCATGCGTACTCTGTGGCAGTGCCGAATTGGTGGGCACTCAGCCGTGAGTTCCGCTTTCTGGCACCGGGGCAACT
Organism: uncultured Acidobacteriota bacterium; assembly: GCA_963815865.1. Lineage (GTDB taxonomy): Bacteria > Acidobacteriota > Thermoanaerobaculia > UBA5066 > Gp7-AA6 > JAWOLE01. The sequence continues at coordinate 519,845 of CAWFIK010000001.1, read as the reverse complement.
CATTGGAGACCTGGACCCTGCAGAGGTCGAGCAGGGCCGATTTGACGCGTCCTTACCACTCATCCTCTCTCCAGACCAGTCGCGACTGTTGCCGAGTCTTCGGTCGCGGTTTCCCGAGGCCGTGGTCGAGTCCCAGCCCGGAAACAATCCCGGAGAGATCGCATTCTTCGTTTTCCGACGGCAGAAGGGATGAGCGGCACACGCTCTCTCGGAGCACCGTCACGGCGTCGTGTGCATGGGCCTATCGACAGGTTGAGACTCGGGGCCGCCGAGAACTTCAAGAGGGAGTTGAGAATCGACGCCCGCGCCCGGCGGAGGAGATAACACCGACGGCGGAACGATCGACTCGACCTCGCCGGGAGGCTTCCAGATCCACTCGATGCCGCCCGGGGAATGGCGGACGTGATACGTGAGCTCGACCGCGTGGGGGCCTGTGTCGAGCGCGATCTCGCTCCGAACCAGCTCGTCTCTTTCGCCGTCTGATCGGACAATGGACCTTCCATCCAACCGGAGCTCGGCCGTTCCGCCTGCTGCATGAAGAGCCATCTGATAGCTGCCGGTTTTCGGAGCGTTCAGGGTTCCCCTCCAGGTCGCCTCGAAGGGTCCCCCGGAATGGACCTCCTCGCAGAGACCACCGGTGGCGATCGTCGAGTCGAGGCGGTGCTGGGAGCGGTCCGGGATTTCGATGATGCCGAACAAGCCTTCCGGAGGCCGGTCTGTGGGTCGGAGCCTTTCCGTCGGCACCTTTTGCCAGCTCAGACTGTCCGGATTGCTTGACTTCTCCGCCGGGAGGAGCGCCCACTCGAAGAGCGCGGCTTGCCCGGTTCTAACGACCCCTTCCAACTGGATTTCATGGTCTCCTCGGGCGAGACTGACGCTGACGACCGCCGACGCTTCACCGGCTGGGACTTTCAGCACTTCCCTGCCGTCGATGACGAGGCGCGAGGGCCCCGGACCGATTCGAAACCCGTAGTTCCAGTACTGGTCTACCCGGAGGGCGGCCGACCATCGCATCGGACCGGGAAAGCGAGTCCATCCGGGCGGCGGTTCGCCCAGAGCCGCGACGCGAACAGGAGGCGATCCCGGTGCGAACACCAGGACACCTTGCTGTCGCGCCCACGCCTCCTTGGGCACGCGGTAAATGGAGAACATGAAAACACCGGGTGGGTGTGTGACCCGGCTCACGCTCCCTCCCGGAAGGACTTCGGCGAGGTACGGCAGGTAGTATGCCTGACTCGGATAGACGAGGAACGCCAGGTCGCGATCGGCCACGATCGGCAAGGGAAGGTGGCTGCCCGGCGAGAGGACGCCGGCCCGACGCGCAACGGGGGCGAGCAGCCTGACCCAGCCGGAGTTGACCATGTGGAACTGGTCACCGAGAGAGATCGCCCAGGCATCCTTCCCCTGCTCCGCCACGGTCGCTCCCTCGACCCGCGTGTAGGGCCACGCATCCATCGCGGCGTACTCGCCGAAATAGAAGCGCCCTTCCCGCCACGCCAGGACACAGGCCACAAGCGCAACGACTGCAGTGGCTCCGCGGCGTACGACGACTCGAAGGCGCTCCGAGGCCTTTGGAGTCGACTCGGCCCGCCGCGCCAGGTCGTCGAGGACGAGAGCAGGAAACAGCCCCAGCAAGGGAACGGCGGTGGCCATCCGTTGGAGGTTCGGCGTCTCGACAGTCACGATGACGCCCACAAACCCGGTCCAGAACCAGAGGGAAAGAAAGAACAGTCGAGAGTCTTTCACCCGGAGTGTCACGGACCCCAGGCCGAGCAGGGTCAGCACGGCGAGAGCCGGCGGAAGGATCGGCTTGTTGGCGGGCCAGAAGAAGTTTCCGTCCAGGTACTTGTTGAAGATGCCCATCGCGTGATCGAACTGAGCCACAAGCAGCTCACTCATTGTCCAGGTGGGCTGGTAGTAAGTCAGACGCAACGGGTTCTCTTTGACGAAGATCGACGTCTCGTGCGCGCGTATTGTGAGCTCACTCGGGACCTGCCAGACGTGAAGGAGAAACGGAGATGCGATCAACAGCGCTGCGAGTGCGGCGAGATAAATGCCGCCGGCGACCCTTCGTCTTTGCGGACCCCGGAGCAAAAGGTAAAGGCAGAAGAACACGGCCAGGACTGCCCAGAGACGACCGGTCGGGTAGAAATAGACCGAGGCCCCGCCTGCGATTCCCGCGCCGATCCAGGCCCAGGCCTTTCCGGCCCGCGCCGCTTCGAGAAAGAGCGCCGCACTCAGCATCCAGAGTGTCGCCGTCGGCGCCGCCTCGGTCGTCTCTCGCGAGAACTGGAGGGCCACGCCGAGCGTCGAGAAGATCGCTCCGGTCAGAAGGCCGGCCCTCCAGCCGAAATGCCGGATCCCCGTGAATGTGAGGATGGCTACAGTCAGAAGGCCACAGATGGCGCCGAACACCCGGGCGCCCGCGAAGTTCAACCCGGAAAACTGCATGATCAGGGCAAGGAGCTTGAAATAGACCATGCTCAAGTGATACCAGCCCGTGCCGAAGACGCTCGTAGCGTTCTGCCCCCGGACAATTTGTATGGCGACGGCGGCCCTGTCCCCTTCGTCGGCGTTGATGCCGTAAGGAACCCTGTCGAGTCCCCGGAACCGAGACAGCGCGGCGACCGCCAAGAGCAGGATGAGAACAAGAACGAGGCTCAAGCGACTCCGCCGCGTCCGAGGCCACGACGGGGTACTCCAGCGCGGAGTCCAGGCGGTCCATTCTCCGCCCAGTATTCCGGCAAGAAGAAGAACGGCCACGCTGGAGAGCCAGAGAATGACCGTCGTCGCCGATTCGTCCGCTCTCCTGAGCCGGGAAAGCATCGCGACATTTGTGCCGATCGCAAGGACCATCGTGCCGATCAGCAGTACCAGGCCCCGCCGGCTGTTTCGGCGAGGTTCGTCCTGTGAGGGTTGCGGGGTCGGGGGGGATGGGCCGGTCGAAGGAACACGAGACGAACCCGCGGCCGAGGAAGAATCGCCTGGCTCCGAGGGAAGAGGCCATGCGCCGATGGCAAAGAGCACGATACCCAGGAAGTAAAGCGCTCCTCCCAATCCGGAGAAATTCTTCGCGCGGATGACAGCCTCTCCCCACCCGGCCAACCCGATCGCCAGGAGCCCCATGCCCAGCGAGACTGCGCCGCGCGGGTGTTTCATTCCGGAAGGCCGGCGGAAAGGACGCCGCCTCGATCAGGCCGGACGGTCCGATTTCGCAGGAGGACCGAGGCGTCAGCGGGTCGCAAAGTCATTGAACATCTCACGATTGGGAAACCGACCGGGAAGTATAAGACCAGGACGGCCTCTTCGGCGCCGACTGGCTGAAGGACTGGTTCGGCGGCCCGGCATGTTCCTGATCGCATGCCCGAAGCGGCGGGACGGAAAATCGTCAAGGCTATAATTCAAGAAAGAGATGTCGGCCATGTCCCCCCGGCCTCAGGTCCGTTGATGCAGACGATTCGCGTGATTCCAGAATGCATCTTCAAGAGGACGCGGTCTTGAATCTCTCCCTGCACAGAGTCCATTCGCGAGGCAAGAGGGTCGCTTCTCAATCCCGCGACCGAATGAGACATCTCTTCCGGAAGGCGGGGATCGTCCTCCTCTTGATGCTCCTGGAAGCCCCTCCGGCGCGCCCCTCGACGGGCCCGACAATCTCGGTTGGACCGGGTCCATCCTCGATCGTGGAGTACGACCTCCGATTTCGGCCGCAGCGTGTGTACGCCGGCTTTCGGAAGCCGACAGACGTCACGCCGCTCGCGGACGGCTCCCTTCTGGTCGCCGATGAAGGAGCGCAGGAGGTCGTCGCGTTCGACCCGTCGAAGGGGACAATCTTCTATCGACACCCGTTCGCCGGGATTCAGAGGGTTCGGCCGCGGCCGCTTGGCGGCCTGGTCGTGACAACCAGAGACAAGGTGCTGTTGACCGACCGTGCGCTCCAGGTCGAGCGAGAGATCTCCGTCAAAGGGGTTCGTGCCGCCGCGGAGCTTCCGAGCGGCCACATCCTGACAGTCTCCAACGAAGATCAGGGGTGGATGACCGAGCGCCGACCGGACGGTTCCATCGTCTGGCAATCAAAACCCCGAGCGCGACTCACTCCTGAGGGGAAATGGGTTCCGGAGGAGCCCGAGCAGACCTTCCAGTCGACTTCCTCGCTCGATGTCGGAGAGAACGGAACGATCTTCGTTACGGACTTCGACGGGCGCAATCTGCGTCTTCTCTCGAAGGACCACCTTGTCCTCCGTTTCTGGACCGTCGGAGGAATGACGCATTTCTCCGATACGCGCTTCGGGGCGAACGGCGAATTGATCGCCGTCAATCCCGAGGCGCTTTCCATCTGGACCGAGCGAAGAGACGGCGAGGTCCGCACCTGGACTTCTTCCGGAACCGACCTCCCATTGTGCGCGAACGTCTCGGCAAGAGGGACGATTCTTGTCGGATTTCAATGGCGACCGGAGAATGAGCGACTGAACGCCACGCTGCAGCTCTCCGCGCAGCAGAAACGCCTCCCCTTCCACCGGACGTTACCGGGCGCCGTTCTTCTCGGCATTTCTGCTGCACTTCTCCTATGCGCCGGTTTGAGATGGCGCGAAACCAGGAGCGTATCAGCCCCACGTCAAATCACCGACAGCTCCGCCGTCCACGATCCGCCCGACAGGCTGCCTTTATCGATCGGTGAGAGGCGCCCGGGCGACGGAGTCCGCGCCATGCAAATCGGGGGAGCAACGGTCGCTCTCCTGCTCGCCGCGTTCGCGGCCTGGGGGACGACCCTCCAGGGCGGAGGTGTGGCTCCCGGCAAGATGCTTCGGTTTGGTCTCGCCTGCGCGATCGGGGCCGTCGCGTTGCGAATTCTCAACGGGGTCCTCGGTACGAGCGCCACTTTCTCGTCGTTTTCGCCGACGTCATCGGGTGATCTCGAGGAGGCGAGGGACGTTCGCCGCCCGGCTCTCCGGGTCGGTCTTGCTCTCTCGAGTTTGGGCATTTGCCTCCTCGGCGTTCTGTTCCTTCCCGATCATCCGGGACTCGCCGTCGGGACCTGGATCGCGGCGCAGGTCTTCATCCTGGTCGCGGCATTCGACCGACCGGCGCTCAGAACCGGTCATTCCCTCCGAAGAGCGTCCGCCATTCTGCTCGGAGTGATCCTCCTCGGAGCCATCTTCACGCGCTTCTGGGAAATCGGTCAGTACCCGGACTTCGTTCACTGGGACCACGCGATCTTCGGCAGCGCGGCCCTGAAGATCCTGCGTGGCGAGTGGAGTCCATTCTTCATCCTGGAACCGAGCAACCGATCGGTTCCCCGCCCCTGGGAAGCCGTCTGCGCGGCCCTGCTGGGCGTCTTCGGCGCCCATTACTGGGTTCTGCGGCTCACCGCCGCGATCTCGGGCGTTGTGCTCGTCATCGGCACATATCTGCTCGGTTCTTCCCTGTTCAATCGGCGGGTGGGCCTGGCGGCCGCGTTCCTCGCATCCGTCAATCAGGTTCTGCTCTTGTACTCGCGCCAGTCGTATGTGATGGATCCGGCGGCCTTTTTCGTTCTGGCATTGTATTGCGCAATCGTCGGGTTCCGAAGCGGCAGGCGATTTCCCTGGTGCCTCGCCGGAGTCCTGAGCGGCTGGTGCCTGTTGAGCTATTGGGCATCGACGGCTCTCGTGGTCGTCGGCGCGACGATCTTGGGCGCTTTCGCGCTCTTCTCCCCCCGCTGGTTATGGAGGCGCCGCGCCGGCTTGCTGTGGATGCTTCTCGGAGGGGCCATTGTCTATCTGCCGATGGTGCCGCACATCAGCGGATCCACGAGCCTCGGGTCCCGGATGAGAGACACATCCGTCGTGTTCACTCCCGATGGCTCCCTCCAGCGGTCTCCCGCTTTCTGGAAGAAGCAGCTGGAGCAGACCTTCGGGACGATCCTCCAGCACGGTGAGGGTTCGTCCTGGAATCTCTCGACAGGAAAGCCCCTCGTGCTCGGCCCCGAGACGGCGCTCTTCGGCGTCGGCCTGACCTATCTGCTGACATCCCGCCGCCGGGCACCGGCGATGGTTCTTCTTCCATGGATCGGCTTCGGCTTCTTTTTCGGAAACGGTCTTTTCCCGAATGCCAACTTCTATCACTGCCTGGCGGCGATCCCTCCCATTTTCCTTGTGAGCGCAGTGACCCTCGATCGACTCCTGGCGCTCTCCGATCCCTGGAAGCCGTGGCTACGAATCGCGCCCATCGTCTTCGCGGTCCTGGTGCTGGCATTCATCGGCACCCTTCACCTCCGAACGGTCTGGGATCTCGTTGGCCGGTCCCCATCGCGCCTGGCCAACGACCGACCGGCTCTGCGGGCCGATGCCCGGTCGATCGTCCCCCTCTATATCCGAGAAAACCCGAACCGCCGCTATTATCTCGTCCGGACCTCCACGGGCCTCACCTGTGCGGAGCCCTCCTTCATTTTCTTCGCCGACGACTCGGACATCTCCGACATGACGAACCCGCTCGAGGAGACTCTGCCGGTCCCGCCGGCGGATCCGCCGCGCGAGGTCGCTTTCATCGTCCTGCCGGGACTCGAGAGGAAGGCAGAGTTCATTCGCGCTGTCTATCCGGCTGCCCGAACCGTGAAACTTCCGTCGACCACCAACCCGCAGCCGATTCTGATCTTGCTCGTCGATGCAGACTCCGTGCGCCGGGTCTTTGAGGCGGCAGCGTCGAAACGTTCCGTGCGGGGTTGGCCGGCTCCACCAACCGACCTCGCCCAGTTGTCATTGACAGTTCCTTAACCCTATGTTCTAGTCGTCGGGCCTCTCACTTGTGGATCGAGACTGTCGACGCCCACGGCTCACCCGATAGTCACGAGTCATACCAGAGTGGTGCACCGATGAAGGAAAACGAGACCTGGGACAAACATTGGACCTCGGCGAGCAAGGGCTCGCTCTTTGAAAGGCTGGCTTCGATCGTTCGAACGCAAATTCTCAGCCGCGCGGTTCGAACCTATAGCGACCAATACTTTCCGTCCCACGGGATGCTTGTGGAATGCGGTTGCGGTACAGGCCAGTCTTCGAGCCGGGTTCGTCGCTCGGGCCGCCACCTCGTTGCTCTCGATTTCTCTTTGCCAGCGCTCCAGGCTGCCCGCACCGTCTCGACCTACACAGAACACATCCAGGGCGACATCCGCCGGCTCCCCTTCGCGGATAACTCGATCTCCGGCGTCTGGAACCTGGGAGTGATGGAACACTTCGATTCGAGTCAGGGATCGGAAATCCTCGCCGAGTTTCATCGCGTTCTCCGCCCCGGGCATGCCGCAATTCTCTTTTGGCCACCCAACTTCGGGTCCTCCCGCTGGATCCTCGCCCCGATCGAGCATTTCCTGACATGGAAGGGCGGCAGGCCCTTTCGGTTCTTTCCCGACGAGGTGAACCGCCTTCGATCGCGGGCGCATGCGGTCGCGATGATGCGCGAGGCAGACTTCGAGCCGGTCGCCGTGGACTTCACGCTCCGCGACTGCCTCATCCATCTCGTCGTCGTCTGTCGAAAACCGGCCATATGAAAGTTGTGACTGTCATCGCCGCTTACAATGAGCGCGACAACATCGAGCAGCTGACGCTGCGGTTGGTGAGTGCTCTACAGACCCTGTGCGGGTGGGACTGGGAGGTCCTCTACGTCGTGGACGGCGACGACGGAACCAGGGAAATCGTGCAGCGGTTATCGACGGACCTCCGCCACATTCAGCTGATTTATCAGGCACAGCCGGATGGTCTTTCAAACGCATTTCGCCGTGGTTTCGCTCGCCTGCCGCCGGACTCCGACTTCGTTCTGACGATGGACGCCGACCTGAACCATCAGCCCGAGGAGATTCCTCGCCTCCTTCAGAAGACGATTGAGAACGGCAGCGACATTCTCGTCGGTTCTCGGTTCGTTCGCGGCAGCCGGATCGATGGCATGCCTCCCTGGAAGAGGATGCTCAGTCTCTCCGTCAACTTTCTTATGGGAGTCCTCTTCGGTCTGCACATCCGCGACAAGACCTCCGGATTCCGCGTCTATAAGGCCGGTGCGCTGCGATCCATCTCCTTCGACAGCGCCGGTTTCGCGTTCTTGCCGGAGATCCTTCTTCGGGCCTCAGCAGCCGGGCTCTCCATCAGCGAGGAGCCGATTCACTTCATCTATCGTGTTTACGGAGCCTCGAAGATGAATCTGTGGAAGACCAGCAAGAGCTATCTGTCGTTGCTTTACCGGTACCGAAGAACAAGGCTCGCGCGACGCTGAGGAAGAATCCGGCAATCCGTTAAGAGCTCCGGGAACTTCCGGGACCGGCTTCAAGCTCCAGCGCGGGCGAGACAGCCTCGCTGCCGCGCCGGCGGTGACGCATCAGCGGGCGGCTAACGGCAAGCGGACGAGTTTCCCCTCGAGGTCGGCGACGTAGAGCGCGTCGCCGGCGGGGGCGACCGCGATTCCCGTCGGGCGTTCGAAGGGCGGGTGTCCGGACTCCTGGCTCCGGATGGTCTTGACGAGGGCGCCGTCGGGAGAGTAGTGGCGGACTTCCTTCTCCAGCGGCACCGTGACCCAAGGGGTCCCGTCCTTGTCGAGAGCGACCTGCGGCTCCGAGAACACCTCGCGCCTCCAGCCGGAGACCTTGAAGACTTTCAGAACGCGGCCGTCCTGATCGAAGACCTGCATTCTCCCGTTGCCGTTGTCGCAGACGAAGACCCTGCCGTCGCCCGCGACGGCCACGCCGATCGGATCGAAGAGCTGGCCGGGGTCGGAGCCGCGGCCTCCCCACTCCTTTTCCTTCCCTCCGTCGCCGGAGAAGCGAACGATCCGATGGTTTCCGGTGTCCGACACGAAGACCCGGCCAGCCGGTCCCACGGCGATCCCGCGGGGCGCGAAGAACTCGCTCTTCCACTCGCGCAGGAACTTCCCCTCGGCGTCGAGAGCCTGGATCCGGTTGTTCCAGGTGTCGGCCACGTAGACGGTTCCTTCCGGCCCGACGGCGACCGCTCCCAGCTGGTTGAACTCGCCCGGTCCCGTTCCCTGGCGGCCCCAGGCCGCCAGGGGCTTGAGAGACCCGTCGAACTCCTGGATCCGCCCGGCGCCGAAATCGCAGACGTACACGTGGCCCGCGCGATTGACGGCGATCCCGCGCGGCTGATCGAGCCGGCCCAGGGGCTTCGGCTCGGGAGTGGGTGCGACAACGGGTGTCTCGACCGCCGCGGCCGCGGATGCCGCCTTACCCTCGGCTGTCGCGCTCGTCTCCACGGTTCCGGCTTCGTGGGCCGGCTTCGCCAGCAGGATGTCCTGCCGGGTCAACGGGCGGGAGGGCTCTCCCGTGAGGACCAGCCGCTCGATCTCGGTGGACGGGAGGTGCCCGGTGTTCCGGAAGATGATCACTTTCGGATGGTCGTAGACCGTGAACGACTCGTCCGCCAGCTCGTCGGGGACCTGGATCCCGAAGAGCGTCGGGCGGGAGGCGAACTCGTTGGTCAACGTAAAGCCGAGGTCTCCGGCAAAGAGCCTGTAGAAGTATCGCGTCGTCAGCGGAAACTTCTCCGGCGCCCGCGTGACGGAGCCGTAGATCCGCTTGGTCTGGAAGACCGCGTAATCGGCGGCGGCCAGCTCCCGACAGATCTGCGTCATCTTCTCCCGCGTGTCCGGCTCGTAGTAGCCGACGTTCACGACCTTGTACCGGTCCGGATTCCGGTCGCCGGGCAGCGGAAAGGGGAATCCCTCGTCCCAGTGCTGGCTGGCGACGTTCGCTCCCTTCGGAACGTTCCGATAGAACCACTCCGACGCCGTGACGACCGTGTGGGGACGCGTGTAGATCCGCTCGAAGGCCGCGAGCCACGCGAGCGTCGCGACGACGACCGCGGCGAGCGCGAGCTTCCCGATCCGGCTCCGGCTTCCCCAGGCCGCCAGTCCCGCGGCGCCCCAGAGGATCAGCATCGGGTAGATCGGAAGGAGGTAGCGCGGAAACTTCACGTCGAACGAGCCGGTGATCGCGAAGAACGGCACGACCCAGGCGAGAAGGAGGACCTCCGCCATCCGGCGTTTTCGCGCGGTCTCCATGCACGTCCGGAGGGTCCCGGCCAGGGCCGCCAGGCCGAGCAGCGGTCCCATCCCCCAGACCACCATCTGCCCGAGGTCGTAGACGTATTTCGGGACGCCGATGTACTGGTTCGTGTAGGGGAAGATCCCCGCCTCGCGTACCATCCGGCTCTGCTCGAGGATGTCCTTGCGGAACGCGGGGAAGTCCAGGACCGCGTATGGCTGGCCGACGAAGAACCCGACGGCGATGAAGAGGAGGAGGGCCGCTCCGTTGAGAACGGGACGAAGCCTCCGCCCCTCGACGATCCACCGATAGAGGATCGCGATCCCGATCGCGAGGAAGATCGGGAGCGCGGAAAACTTCGTCGCGACCGCGAGGCCTGCCGCGATGCCGGCGCCGACGTAGTGTCGCAGGCTTCCCGTTTCGACGAGGCGAACCAGGAAGAAGAGCGCGAGCAGGATGAGGAACGTCAGCGGAACGTCGCTCGTCGCGAAATGCGAGTTCTGTACGTGGAGGACGGCGGCGGCCATCAGGACCCCGGCCAGCAGGCCGACCCGCCGCCCGTAGAGGCGGGTCCCGAGCATCGCGAGCAGCAGGGCGGTCAGCGCGCCGAGGACCGCCGAGATCTCCCTTCCCACGAAGATGCTCGAGTCGTAGCCTCGAAACGATTCGCGGAAAGTTCCCGCGAGCGAGGTCACGACCTTGATCAGGTACAGCGGGAGGGATCCGTAGGCGAAGAAGTGGGGATTCAACTGAAGCGGAGAGAAGGAGAGGCGATCGACGGCGAAGCCGATGGCCCGCTCGTCCGGATGAAAGAAGTGGGTCTGGTCCCAGTTCACGCGGAACAGGCGGACGGACAGCGCGAAGAGGAACAGAATCCCCCATAACCAGCGGTTCCGGCCCGTCTGAGACTGCATCGGCGCTCTCCTTCGAGGGTACCAGAAGTGCGATTGCGTTTCGGCAGGAGGACTTCCCCGCTGCGACATCCTCCCGTATACTCAAGAGGTGCCCCGGTGACAGACTCCGCGCCTTGTTCGAGTCATCTGCGGCCAACTTCGCGCCGGCTGAGAACCAGTTGGAACCCACCAAAAATCCTTTGAGGATCGCGCGAGACGCATGCGCCTGACGCTCACAGGCGCGCTGGCTCTTCTCCTTTTTCTCGCCTCTGCCGGCTCGGTCCCGGCTTCGACGGGGAGAGAAGCCGCCTCGCCGGCGGTCCGCACCGCCCTCGCGGACAGCCATTCTGCGCAAGATGCGGACGCCGCCCCGAGGCCGGGCCCGGCGCCGCGCCCCTTGAGCGAGCTGCCGGTCGGCTCGTTTACGGCCGCCGTGATCTGGCTCCTCGCGATCCTCGTGGTCGGAATCGCGGCCCTGCCGCTTGCCTACGCGCTCTTCCCTTACCTGGACGATCGCGGCGCGGGCTTCGCGAAGGTGCTCGGACTCGCGCTCTCCACCCTCCTGGCGATGCTCCTCGTTCGATACCGCGTGCTCTCGCAGGGGAGCCTCGTCTGCTGGGCGAGCCTCCTGCTCGTGGCGATCGCGAGCGCCTTCTGCCTGCTCCTGCGCGGCCGCGGGATGATGGAGTTCTGGCGCGCGCGCCGGCGGGCGATCCTGGCCGGAGAGGTCGTGTTCGGCCTCGGCTTCGTCCTCTTCCTCGGGCTGCGCTCCTTCAACCCGGAGATCTACTGGGGCGAGAAGCCGATGGATTTCTCGATCCTGAACGTCCTGGTTCGGAGCCGGTCACTTCCTTCCTCGGATCCCTGGTTCGCGGGAGCGCCGTTGGGCTACTACGTCTTCGGCCAGGAGATGGTGGCCTTCCTCACGCTCCTGACCACGCTCTCCACGCGCTTCACGTTCAACCTCGCGTTCGGGCTCCTCGGCGGAACGATCGCGCAGGGCGCCTTCTGCCTCGCGCGGGACTGGGGAAAGAGACTGCGCGCCGGCCTCGCCGGAGTCGGGTTCACGCTGATCCTCGGGAACCTCTCGGGGCTCCGGGAGTGGCTGATCAACCAGCCGCATCGGGGCGGGCCGCGGCACCTCGACTGGCACTACTTCTGGGCTACGTCGCGCGTCGTGCCCGACACGATCAACGAGTACCCGCTCTGGAGCCTCCTCTTCGCGGATCTCCATGCGCACGTGCTGGCCATCCCCCTGTTCCTCCTCGTCGCGGCTTGCATGCTCCAGCTCGTCCGGGCGCACGCGGACCCGGCCTCCCGCCCGCAGCGGAGAATCCTCTGCGCGCTGGTATTGGGTTTCGCCGCGGCGGCGCAGGTCCTGACCAACGCGTGGGACGTCCCCCTCCTGGCCGGACTGTTTGTCCTTCTCTTCCTCCTGACCGCGCTCTGCGACCCGGGGCCCCGTTTCCTCGCCTTCCTGCGTTCCGGCGCCTCCCTCGCGGCGGCCGCCGGGGCGGCGCTCGTGTGCGTCCGCCCCCTGTGGGTGCGGGGAGGCGGCGCTCCCGGCTTCGGCTGGAACGCGGAGCGGGGCGCCCGCGGCGTGGACGTCCTGACGCACTTCGGGTTCTTCTTCTTTCTTTGCCTGGTCTTTTGGGCGGTCTCCGCGTCGGCTCGCCTGGCCCGGAACGGCTGGGGCGAAGCGCCGCGCTGGCTCGTTTTCCTGGTGCCGCCGCTTCTCCTGGGGCTCGGAGCGTTCTCGGCGGAGGCCCTCTGCGTCGCAGGCATTCTCCTGTTTCTCCTGGCGGCCAACTGGCTCGCAGAGCAGCCGGAGGATCGTCTGGCCTTCGGGTTCCTCGCCACCGCGTTCTTCCTCGTGCTCTTCACGCAGCGGATGTTCATCTACGACCGGATGAACACGTTCTTCAAGTTGTACGCGGAAGCGTGGCCTCTCCTCGCGATCTCGACGGCGGTGCTGGTCTTCGGCTCCGCTTCCCGCGCGGGTTCCTTCGATGCCTGGCCGCGCGTCTTTCGGGGCGTGTTCCTGGTTCTCCTGGCGTGCTGCCTCTTCACGACGATCACGGCCGCGCCGGGGGGGCATCTTCGCGGAGGGCAATCCTTCGCGCCCGGAGGGAGGCCCCGGAGCGCCTTCGCTCGACGGGCTCCGCTACCTCGAGAAGCTGCGCCCGGGCGAGTATCGCGCCGTCCTCTGGCTGCGGCGGATGCTCCCGGGGACGCCCGTCGTGCTGGAGGCCCAGGGGGCGTCCTACCAGGAGTTCTCCCGGATCTCGATGCTCACCGGGCTCCCGACGGTCCTGGGCTGGGAGCATCACGTCAAGCAGCGGGGAAACCCGGAGACCGAGGTCGCCGCGCGCCGCCAGGCCGTGCAGGACATCTACTCGACGACGGACCGAGCGACGGTCGAGCGCCTGCTGCGTCGTTACCACGTCGGCTACGTCTATGTCGGATGGCTCGAAAGGCAGACCTACTCGACGGCAGGCCTGCGCAAGTTCGAGACCATTCACGACCTCTTCCAGGTCGCCTACTCCAATCAGGAAACGCAGGTCTACCGCGTCGTCGGCGGCGACTCGCAGGACGTCCTCACCGCTCCCGTTCACGAAACGGTCGCGGCGCCGCAGGCGCCGGCGCACACGGGCGACGAGCCGGAAGAACCTCCGGTCATTCGCGAGAAGGCGGAGGAAGGGCAGGTTCCCTTCTCGGGGATGAAGGAGCCACGCGGCGCCGCCATCGACGGCCGCGGACGGGTCTGGGTGGCCGACTTCGGCAACTCGCGCCTGCGCATCTTCGACCCCGCCGGCGGACTGCTGGGAGGGTGGGGCGGGCGCGGCAGCGGAACCTACGGCCTGAAGGAGCCGTGCGCGGTCGCGATCCGGGACGACACGGTCTACGTGGCGGACACCTGGAACGGGCGCATCCAGTCGTACGGGCTCGACGGGAAGTGGAAGGCGACGGCGCGAGACCTCTTCGGCCCGCGCGGCATCACCGTCGCCCCCGACGGGACCGTCTGGGTCACCGACACCGGCAACAAGCGTCTCGTGGCCTTCGACGGCGAGCTCAAGCAGGTGCGCACGCTCGGCCGCCTTGGCAAGGGCCCGGAGGAGTTCTCCGACCCGGTGGGGATCGCGGCCGGCCCGGACGGCTCCCTCTTTGTCGCCGACGCCGGGAACCAGCGGATCCAGGTCATCGATTCCGCGGGGCAATTCGTGCGCGAGATCCCCGTCGCCGACTGGAAGATCGGAATCGAGCCCCACGTCGCCATCGACGAGGATGGAACGCTTTTCGTGTCGAACCCTCCCCGCAATGTCGTCCTCGAGATCGACCCCGCGGGCGCCTTGAAGAAGAGCGACAACCGCGACGACGCGGGCCGGGAGCTCTCCCGCCCCTCGGGCGTCGCGATCGACCGAAAGAACCGTTTGCTATACGTCATCAACTCCGGAAACAATAGGGTCTCGAAAATCCAACTCCCAGGAGGAAGACGTCCGTGACGAACTCCGAGACACCAGGCGGCGCGAAGCCGCGGCCGGCGGGCGCGCCTGCGCCTTCCCCCTCGCGTCTTCCCCTCCTCCTGATCCTGCTCGTGCTCGCGGTCTTCACCCGGTTCTACGAGCTGGGAGACCGGCCGCTCCACCACGACGAATCGATCCACGCCTTCCAGTCCCACACCCTGGCCACGAGACGGGACCTGGCGTTACGACCCCGCTTACCACGGGCCTTTCCTGTACTACGCCAACGCCTTGATCTACAAGATCGTGGGCCTTCCCCACGTGACCAATACGACGGCGCGACTTCTGCCCGCGGTGTTCGGGCTCATCCTGATCGGCTTGGCGTGGCCCCTCGCGCGTGGATCGGCAAGGCAGCAGCCGCCGTCTACGCCGTCCTCGTCCTGGTTTCGCCGCACATGGCGTACTTCTCCCGGTTCATCCGGGAAGACCTCTATTCGCTCGTCTTCACGCTCGGGACGATCCTCGCCTTCCGGCAGTTCCTGGAGACCGACCAGGCCCGCTGGCTGACGGCGGCCGCGGTCCTCTTCGCGTTGGCCGGCGTCACCAAGGAAAACGCCTACATGACGGGCGTCCTCTTCGTCGTCTTCGGTGTCTGGATCTTCCTGGAGCGCGCTCTGGCCGGCACGGGGAGGCCTCCGCGATCGCCGTCCGGCTCTGGGCGCGCCGTCGCGTGGGCCGCGGCGGCTCGTCCCGCTCGTGACGGCCGGCGTCGTGTTCCTCTCCATCTGGGCGCTCATGTACTCGGCCTTCGGCAAGTACCCGGGCGACTGGCTGGCGATCCCGAAGGCGGTCAAGTACTGGATGGGCCAGCACGCGATCGCGCGGATCCCCGGCCCCTGGTACTACTACTTCCCGCAGCTCTTCTACTACGAGACGGCGGCCTCCGCCGTCTTCGTGCTGCGCCAGCCGGTTCCGGCGCGATCCGTTTCTGCGTCCTCTCGCGTGCGGCTCGGCGCGATCGCGTTCGTCTCGCGGCCTTCCTCGAATGGGTTCCTGGATCGCCTTCGGGTCGCTGGCGACCGTACGGCCCCTGGGCATCCGCGAAGGAGAGGTCCGCGTGCCGCTGCATCCGTCCCTCGCCTCTGGGCCCTCCTCGCTGGCGATCTACGGCTGGGCGCGCGAGCAGGTTCCCTGGCTGACCGTGCATCCGCTCCTGCCCGTCACGATCCTCGCCGCGTCAGCCTCGCGGCTCTGGCGCGACCGGCGCCGTCGCGCAGCGGCTCGCCGCGCTCGCCTCCTGGCCATCAACACCGGGGGGATGTACCTGCCTGTTTCCGCTACGGCGCCTACGACATCGAGAAGGAGCCGAAGCACGGCGAGCTCCTCGCCTACGTTCAGACCACCTGGGACCTGTCGCGCGCGCTCGACGCCGTCGAGCAGGCCAAGCTGCGCGTCCCGGCGGGGCAGCCGGTCATCACGGTCTCGGGCGAGGCGACGTGGCCTCTGACCTGGTACCTGCGCAACACCACGACGCGCTGGGTCGGCCGCGTCGAGGACGCAACCACACCGATCATCGTCGCCGACTGGGACCCGAGGGCGCCCTCGAGAAGCAGCTCGCCGACCACTACGACGCCAGGCGTGTGCCGATCCGCGCCTGGTGGTTCCCCGACGACGCCGCCGGCCGAGCCGGGCGGCGTCGTCCGCCCACTCTCTCGGATTTCCTGCACTGGTGGCTCTTCCACGAGCTCTGGA
The DNA here is from genome assembly GCA_963815865.1 of uncultured Acidobacteriota bacterium. GTDB lineage: Bacteria > Acidobacteriota > Thermoanaerobaculia > UBA5066 > Gp7-AA6 > JAWOLE01. Next base: position 503,727 of record CAWFIK010000001.1, on the reverse strand, counting down.
GCCCGATCGGGTCGCAGGACGCCACGTTCTACGTCCGCAAGGACTTAGCGACGGGAGCCGGACCGCTCGCCCCGATGACGATCAAAGTCGGAGGACACGACGGCCCGCGACTACCCCGGCGACGCCACGGTCCTCCCAGCCTCGCGGGAGTCGGGAGGACCGGGCTCCGGGCCGGGCCAGTTCGCGGAGCCGCGGGGCCTCGCGACCGACGCGCGGGGAAACCTCTACATCGCGGACACGAAGAACACCCGCGTCCAGGTCCTCGACGGCAACGGCCAGTTCGTGCGGCAATTCGGCAGCAAGGGGCAGGAGAACGGCCAGTTCAACGAGCCCTGCGGCATCAACGTCGACTCCCGGGGCGAGATCTGGGTCGCCGACACCTGGAACCATCGCATCGTCCACTTCAGCACCGAGGGGAAGTTCGTCGCCTCCTCATCGACACGGAGCGAGGCTTCTTCGGACCCGCGCGCCGTTCTCGTCTCCAACGACACCCTGTACGTGGCGGACACCGGCAACAAGCGGATCGTCCGGTTCGACCGGGAAGGCAACAGCTCTCCGAGTGGGGAGGCAACGGCGTCGGCCCGGGACAGTTCGTCGAGCCCGTGGGCATCGCCGCGGACGCGTCCGGGAACATCTTCGTCTGCGACACCGGCAACCACCGCATCCAGGTCTTCAACCCGGAGGGGAAATTCGTCCGGCAGTTTCCGGTCTTGGGGTGGAAGGACTTCTACACGGAGCCCTACATCGCGATCGACCCGGCCGGAAACGTTTTCGTGACCGACTCCGTGGCGGACCGGATCGTGCAGTACGACTCTTCCGGGGTCCTGAAGCATTCCTGGAAACCGGACAAGGACACGAAGCAGCCGACCGGCATCGTGCTCGACGCCTTCGGCCGCATGACCGTCTCGGATCGCGGCTCGCACCACCTCTTCACCTGGGATCGCTCCGCCGTCGCACGTTAGCTCCGCGTCTGTGCGGGAACTGCGCCTGACGGCGCACCGGCGAGCGACTCGGCCGGATGCGGCCTCGATCGCTCGCCTGCTCCCGCACAAACGCTCCGCTAACCGCGGCGCGCGCCTCCTCCCTCGGTTACTTCGGGAGACTACGCGCGCCGCGACCGGGGCCTGGCACGACGGAACCAGGCCCGACGGGACGAAGCGCTCAGGAGCGGAAGACTCTTTCTTCGGAGCCGTCGAGCCACCGGTCGGCGAGCTCGACGCCCTGCATCAGGGAGTGGTCCTGGTTGCCGACTTCATACTTCCAGGCTCCGAAGCGGCCACGCGAGAAAATCTGCTTCGGCTCGAGGTAGGCGTGGATGACGGAGAGGGCCTCGTCCCGGTCCACGCTCGGGATCGGATAGGCGTGGCCGGCGTGGATGAGATACGTCGACTCGACGAGCTTCCGGTCCGAAGGCTCCAGGATCCCCTCGGCCAGGAGACCGTCGAGGACCGCCTGGACGAAGTCTCCCTCCGGGAGCGGGCGGAACCCCGAGTACGTCGTCTCGGTCAGGATCGAACAGTAACGGGAGGTGTCTCCCCCCGGCACGACGTCGGGAGAATAGTTGGAAAGATAGGTAATCCGGTAGAAGGGGGTCTTCGGATTGGGGAAGTAGATCCAGTTCTTCGGCGACGGCGAGGGGCGCTTCAGGCCGACGCCGACGGAGAAGAGCCGGTTGAAGAGGAGCGACTTCGCCGCCTTCTTCACGTTCTCGGGCGCGTGCTTCAGCCGCGGGATGAACGCGTCGAGCGGCAGCGTCGTCAGAAGCCTCTCGTAGCGCGCCTTCGAGCCGTCCGAGAACTCGATCTCGCGCTTCTCCTCGTCCACGCAGACCGCGCGCTTGTGGTAGTGGACCCTCTCCTCTCCGATGACAGGGAGCGTCGCGATCCACAATCCGAGCGTCCCCTGCGTGGCGGGATAGCCGAACGTCGCGTTGGGGCCCCAGTCGGTCGCTTTCGGGCGCAGGGTCGTGTCGAGCGCCTTCTTCCAGTCGACGACGCTGACCCGCTCGGCGATCCAGTAGAAGCCCATGCGGCTCAAGGGCGTGGACCACACCTTCAGGTTGTACGGGAACATGAAGTGCTTGGAGACTCCGGCGCCGAACTTCGCGAGCACCCACTCCTCGAAATTGTGGAACGCCCGGTCCTTGTCGATCGTCTGCGACTCGATGAGGCCGACCAGGCACTCGAGCATCGCCTCCTCGGGGAGCGAGGAGAGGTGGTTCTGAAAGGGGTAGCGCACGTAGCGGTCCTCGAACTTGATCCAGCTCTCCCGGTCGATGCGGCGCATTCCGTCCTTGCCGAGGACCTTGTCGAGGAACGCGTTGAAGTAGGGGTACCCCGAGAAGATGATGTGGCCCGAGACGTCCCACGTATAGCCCTTGTCGTCGCGGAAGCTCGTGGCGAGTCCGCCGACCCGGTCCGAGCGCTCGAAGATCTGGAAGTCCTCCTCGCCCCGCTCGCGCAATCGCCAGGCGGCGCCGAGGCCGGTCGGCCCCGCGCCGAGGATGACGGTTCCTTTCATCGCGCGGCGACCACTCGCTTCATCGCGTCCGCGCGCTTGATCTCGTCGCGCAGCTCGAAGAGATAGCGGAGAACACGGGAGATCGTGCCGAGCATCTTCCACGGGCGGTGGATGCTCTGCCCGGCCTCGCGCGGGAAATGCCGCACGACGACCTCCGAGACCTTCCACCCCGCGATGCGGCAGCGCGCGAAGATCTCGTCTCCGACGAAGTTGATCCTGTGGCGGATCTCGAGCTTGTGCGCGACTTCGCGGCGGAAGGCTCGGCACCCGCCGTTGATGTCGTGGAGCGGGGAGCCGAGGATCCAGCGGGAGAGCGTGTTCAAGCCCTTTGAGAGGACGAGGCGCGGCAGCGGATCGTGCCGCTCTTTCTTCCAGCCGAAGACCACGTCGGCGCCCTCGTCGATCGCCGCCAGGAAGCGCGGCGCGTCGGCCATCGTGTGCTGGCCGTCGCCGTCCACGACCATGACGACCTCTCCCGGCGTGTTGCGCAGGGCGGTCTCGGTCGCCACGGCGTATCCCTTGTTTCCCTGGTGGTGCACGACCGAGATCCGAGGGTCCTTCTTCGCCAGCCCGTCGGCGATCTCCCCCGTCCGGTCGCGGCTGCCGTCGTTGACGACGAGGATGCGCCAGTCGAGCCCCGGGACCGCCGACAGCGCCGTGACCGCCTCCTCGACCGTCCTGGCGATCAGCTCCTCTTCGTTATAGGCGAGAAATCCCACGCCGAAGCGCGGTGCCCTCTCATCGGCCATAGATGATTCCTCCCGCCGTGAGCACCCATCCCACGACAATCAAGAGCAGCCACGGGTCATCGATCAGGAGCGCCCGAGTGGGGTTTCCCCCTCCCCCGTGGCGGTAGACGAGTCGGACATAACGCGCCACGCCGAGGATCACGAACGGGATCGTCGGCGCGAAGGAGCGGCCGCCGTGGCGCTGGAGCGTCGAGGGGATCACGCTGTACACGGCGTAGCCCGCGACAACCGTCAGGGCGGACGTCAGGAAGAGGAAGTCGAGCCCCTCGACCCCGTAGACCGCGAGCACCGAGCGGTGCTCCGCCGAAGAGGTGGTGCCGGCGTTCTGAAGCTCCCACTGCCGCTTGCCGGCCACGAGGCAGAGGGCGAGAAGGTAGGCGCATCCCATGAGGAAGAGCGAGGCCGGCACGTTCGCCAGGGCCGCGCCTGCGAGCGCCCGCAGGGGGAGTCCCGCCGCCACGATCAGGGCCTCCAGAAAAGGAACGTGCTTCAACCAGAGCGAGTACGCGATCATGAGCGCGGCGTAGAAGAGGCACCACTTCCCGAAGGCGGCGCCCAGCAGGAACGCCACCGGAAGGCCGACGGCCAGGAGCACGGCGGCCGCCGCCAGCGCCGTCGCGACCCCGAGCTCTCCGGTCGCGAGGGGGCGCAACCGCTTCACGGGGTGGGCGCGGTCGCGCTCCCGGTCCTTGACGTCGTTGACCAGATAGATCGCGCTCGAGATCACGCAGAACACGGCGGAGCCCGCGGCGGCGAGGATCCATCCCCGCGCCTCCCCCAGCGCGGCGCCGAACAGGAACGGGAGCGGCACGACGAGATTCTTGACCCACTGTCCCGGGCGCATTGCGAAGAAAAGCGCGGAAAGCGTGCGCAACACGGACTCTTCGGCGCCTGGCGCCGACTCGCTCGAGGACGTGACTTCCATTTCAGCCATTGTAACCGCGACCACTCCAAACCGCCTCCCGGAGAACGCGGCGCGGGGGCCGGGCATCTGGACGAAAGTAAAAGCGAAACCGCGGCGTAGAATCGCCGCGGAGGTCCCCGGCCGATCTTGCAGCTGCCCGGAACGTTGATCGAGGGGAAATACGAGATCCTCGGCAAGCTGCGCGAGGGGGGCATGGGGACCATTTACCGGGTCCGCCACCGTCTCCTGGACGAGATCCGCGTCGTCAAGGTCTTAAAGCCCCAGGCGCTCTCGAGCGAGGAGATGAAGAGGCGCTTCGTCGAAGAGGCGCGGACCGCGACGAGGCTCAAACACCCCAACATCGGCACGATCCACGACTTCGCTCTGGACGAAGAGGGGAAGGCCTACCTCGTCATGGAGTACATCGACGGAGTCAATCTGGCCGACCTCTTGAAGCGGCAGGGGCCTCCCGGACTCGCGCTCACGCTCGAGGTCGCCCACCAGACGCTCCTCGCTCTGGGCTACCTGCACCGCAAGAACGTCGTGCACAGGGACATCGCTCCCGACAACCTGATGCTCACCCACGACGAGGAGCGCAGGCCGCTCGTCAAGCTCATCGACCTCGGCATCGCCAAGACGCTCGACCGGCCGGGCGAGATGACCACCACCGGCGTCTTCCTCGGCAAGCTCAAATACGCCTCGCCGGAGCAGTTCGGCGCACTTCACGCGGGGGAAAAGCTGGACGGCCGGTGCGACCTCTATGCGCTGGGAGTCGTCCTCTACGAGCTCCTGACCGGCGTCCACCCGTTCGTGGGCGAGAGCCCGAGCGAGCTGCTGCGGGCCCATCTCTTCGATTCGCCGCTCGCCTTTTCCAGGACCGATCCGGATTCCAGGGTACCGCTCGAGGTTCGGGAGATCCTCGTGAAGGCGCTCCAGAAGAAGAGGGAGGATCGTTTCGCGTCGGCCGAAGAGTTCGACCGAGAGATCCTTGCGCTCCAGCAGCGCTTCGCGGTCTCCGAGGAATTGGACGACACGGATCAGATCATCTCGAAGCTTCGTGTGATTCCTCCGGGCGCTTCGGAGCCGACAGTGACGCCGAGCGTCCAGGACCGGCTCGACCGGCAGTTCATCGCGGCGACAACGCCCCACCCCTCGCGCGACACGCTCTTTCCTTCCGCCGGCGGCGAGAGGAGCGGAGCCCCCCGCTCCGAGCGCGCCACCCTGCCGGGCACGACACAGATCGACACGCAGCCCCTCAAGAGGCCGGCGAAGAGAAGCAGCAACCTCCTCGTCGGCGCGGCCATCGCGGGCTCCCTCGTGGTCGCGGCGGCCATCGTGTTCTTCGTGGTCCTTCCCCGCTCGGCCCCGAAACCCGATCTTCCCGCTCCCGCCGTTCCCGCTCCTGCCGTGGCCCGGACGCCCCGGGAGGAAATGCCCGCGGCGGCCTTGCCGCAGCCGACTCTGGCGGCCCCGACGGCGGCGGCGCCGACCGCCGTGGCGGAATTGCCGGCCACGACGATTGCGGCAGCGCCTCCCGGCCCGGCCGCGCCGGAGGTAGCTCCGCGCCAGCAGCGCAAGGAAGCGGAAGAAGCCCGCTCAAGGGCGGCGGCGGCACGCCGGCTCGCGCAACGGGCGAGCGCGCCCGCGCGGGTCGCTCCGCTCTACGGCTTCGCCGCGAGCAAGGAGAAGGAGGGGCGCGACCTCTTTGCCCGCGGCGATTTCGCCGGAGCCATTGCGGCGTTCGACGCCGGGCGCGAGTCCTTCGCCAAAGCGGAGGAGTGGACGCGAACGCATCCGGTCGAGAAGCCCGCCGCCCTCCCTGAAAAGGCTCCGACCCCGGTTGTCCCGACCGTTCGCATTCCGTCTCCGGCGGCGGCTCTCCCGCCGACGGCGGTCGCGGCGCCGCCCCGGACCGTCGCGGCCCCGCCCCCGCCGGCCGCCGCATCGCGCGGCGGCGTCACCGAAGAGGACCGGATCCGGGAAGCCCTCGGACAGTACGAGAAGGCACAATCGACGCTCGATGCCGATCTCTATGCGCGCGTCTATCCCTCCGTGGACAAGTCCCGCGTGCGCGCGGCCTTCGGGCAGCTGCGATCCCAGACGCTGGAGCTCGAGATTCAGAAGATCGAGCTCGCGCCGGGCGGCAGAACGGCCGTCGTCCACGCCCAGGAGAAGCGCGCGGCCGTGCCCCAGGTCGGCACCGAGCAGCATGCCGTCAACAACCGCGTGATCACGCTCGAGAAGCGCGGCGAGGCCTGGGTCATCACGAAGCTCGGAAGCTAGAACGAGTAATCGATCCCCACGAGCGGCGAGAACCTGGCCTGGAGGCCGCGATTGTTCAGGTTGAAGAGTCCGTTGACCGTGACGAGAAGATTCCCCACCGGGTTGATCTTGAAGCCGACCGAGCCGAGCAGACTCGTCGCGTCCTGTCTCGTCGCGACCAGTTGCTTCAACGTCGCGGAGCGCAGGTCCACCGGGTCCGTGGCCGGATTCGCGTTGTACTGGAAGACCGTGTCCACCTCCCGCAGGACCTGGCTGTCGCGCAGCGTCCGGCCGAGCGCGTCCACGACGAACGTCAGGCGCGGGGAGAGCGCCCAGTCGAACCCGGCCGTGTAATCGATCTCGTCGGGAACCGTGGCCTTCCGACTCGACCAGGTGTACCCGGCGTTGACGTGCGGAGAGAACGCGCCGAGGTGCGCGGACCCGATCAGGAAGCCCTTGATCTCGGAGGCCCCCGTTCCGAGCAGATCGCGCTCCTCTCCGCTCGGCAGCCTCACGTCCAGCCCGAACGCCAGCCCCGCGTTGCCGCCGGAGAGCGCGCGGTACTTGGCTCGGAGGACCACGTCGCCGATCCCCGAGGCGTTTCCCGACTCCTGAAACGTCTCGCTGTCCGATCCGTTGGGGAACGTGTGGATGTTGACGGTCGAGGAGGAGCCGCCGCGTCGCGAGCTTGTCGATCGTCGCGTCCGTCCGGGCCTCGATCTGTACCCGGACGACCGGGATCGCCGCTCCGACGTCGAGGCGGTCCGTCACGCCGTAGCTCAGCGTGAAGGCCGTGATGTCCGTCTGGATCTTCAGGAACGTGGTCGTCTTGATGACGTCCCCCTCGAAGAAGGGGCGCAGGCAGCACCCCGTCGGGGGAAGGTCCTGGTGCGTCAGGACGATCGCGACCCCGCTGCTGCGCAGGCCGATGTCGTCGATCCGGTTGAACGAGAAATGGCTGAAGTTCACCCCCATCGCGAACTTTCCCTTCCCGATCGTATCGGCGCGGTCCGCGTAGATCGGGCCGAAGCTGTCGGTGGCGCGCGTGAAGACGCCGAGCGCGGGATCGAGCTGGTACGTGAAGCCGCCGGCCGAAGAGGCCAGGGGGAACGTCGAGAGCTGCGTCGGCGAGCTCGCTGTTTAACTGCTCGAGGGGAACGAGCGACGCGTCGCCGATGAAGTGGTGCGAGTGGCTGGGAAAGGGAGAGCCCGCCGGGGGATCGGCAAGCGTGATGCCCTGCCGGAAGAAGTCGGTCAGGAGATCCCTCAGGTTGAAGCTCTGCGCCGCGAGCGGAACGGAAGAAAGAGAAACGATCAGGGCCAGGACAACCCGACGCGAAGACATGCTCATACCTCCCATTCTCAGACTATCTACCACCGATCCGCGGCGCCGGACAGCCGGCAATCGTACCGCGGCCGCTCTCGCGTCAGGGCCCGGTACTCCTTCAGGTGGCGCAGCGCGTCCGCGGGGCGGCCGAGCCGCTCGCAGAGGCTGGCCGCGTTGTAATGGGCGTCCGCGTTCCGCGGATCGAGTTGGACGGCGCTCCCGTAGGCGGCGAGGGCTTCCTCGTCGCGCCCGAGGTCTTCGAGGGCAACGCCCAGATTGAACGCGGCGATCGCGTCGTCAGGCCTCGAAGCGAGCGCCTGGCGGTAATGCTCCTGCGCGCCGGCCGCGTCTCCCGCCTCCTGCAGCAGCCGGCCGAGGTTGACGTGCGCGTCCGGATGCGAAGGATCGAGCGCGAGGGCCCGGCGGTACGCCTCCCGGGCCTCCTCCGGCGCCGCCCCCTCGAGGTCGCACGCCCACTCGTACCACTCCTGCGCCGTGAGCGGCAGGACCGGTTCCCGCGTCGCACGGGCAAATGCCTTCCGCGCCAGCGGCGCGACGCGGCGCGCGAGATCGCCGACCCCGAAGTCGAGGAGGATCTGCCCCGACTCGGGCTGCCAGCGCTCCTCTCCGTTGGTCGCGACGATCCTCTTGCCGTCTACCGTGATCTGGAACCCCGACATCCCGCGCCCCGCCGGCAGCTGATCGCGGAGCTTCTCCAACGCGTTGCGCACGCGGCCGGCCGGCAGGCGCGCGGCGAAGAGTCCCCGGGCCGCCTTCAGAAACACAACGTCCTGAAACGAGAAGCGGAATCCTCCGGGCAGCCGCTCCGGCTCGATCAGGCCGGACTTCACCGACCGGCGCACCTGTCCCGCCGACAGGCCCAGGATCTGCGCGACCTCCGAGGTCGTGTATCCCTTCACCGGAAACAGCTTGAGCGTCTCCGGAAGGAGCCCGTCGGGCCGGGAATCAGTCGTGATCGCCGAGAGCTATCTCCTTGCCGCGCGTTTCTCGCTCGACGCGCGCGCGGCGCGTTTGGCCGGCTTGCGCTCGGAAGACGCCTGAGCGCCCGCTGGCTTGCGCGAAGCGGGAGCCGGTTTGCCGAGGCTCCGGCGCAGCGCCTCCATCAGGTCGATGACCTCGCCCTTCTCGGGCCTCGGCGCGTGCGAGATCTCCTCGCCCGTCTCGATCTTGCGCTTCAGCTGCTCCTGGATCCGCTTCTTGACCTCGTCCTCGTACGCCTCCGGGCGGAAGTGATCCGCCGCCCGCTGCTCGATGAGCATCGTCGCGAGCTTCAGCTCCGCGTCCTTGACCTTCTCTTTGTCGAGCCCGATCTCGGAGATGGGCCGCACCTCGTCGGCGTAGAGGAGCTGCTGCATGACGAGGCCTTCGTCCCTCGGGCGCAGCATCACGAGGTACTGCTTGCCGCGCGCGGCGTACTTGGCGAGCGCGACGCGTCCGGTCGTCTTCAAGGCCTCGTTCAGGAGCCAGTAGGCTTTGGAGCCCCCCTTGTCGGGCCCGAGGTAGTACGGCTTGTCGTAGTAGACCGGCTCGACCTCCGAAACCGGCACGAACTCCGTCACCTCCACCGTCTGCGTCGATTCCTCTTCCAGCGCCTTCAACTCCTCGGTCGAGAAGAGAACGTACTGGTCCTTGGAGAACTCGTAGCCCTTGCTGCATCTCCTCGCGCGGGACGATGACGTTGTCCTCCTTGGGGCAGATGTATTGCTGCTTGAACCGCGAGCCGCACTTGGCGTGGAGGAGGTTGAAGGAGACTCCCGAGGAGCTGTTCGCGGCCGAGAAGAGCTTGACCGGGATGGAGACGAGCCCGAACGAGATGTTGCGGTGCCGATTGCTCTTGCGCTCATAGATCTCAAAGTGTAGCAGGCAAGAGGCCAGAGGGCTCGGGGAACCGCAAGGGCCCCCGCTCAAGGTCGCCCGGCACCGAGAATTGTCGTCAGGCGCTCCGCCAGCTTCGGACCCGTGCCTCCTTCCTCGTGCTTGAAGAACACGTACGCCTCGTTCCACGGCTGCGCGACGAGCCTGGCGGCGCGGTCGCGAAGGTCCTCCTCTCCGTAGTCCTGGCGGCGCAGGCGCAGGTATCCCCACCCCGCGGTCGCGACCCACGGCGTCGCCAGATCCTCGTCCTCTGCGAGGCAGAGCGCGCACGCCCGGCCCCGAAGCGCCTCGTACACGCTCCTCCTCGAACCACGACTCGTGGCGGAACTCGAAGGCGCAGCGGGACGCCGGCGGCAGGACGGCCAGGAAATCCGTCAGGCGGGGCAGGTCCTTCTTCAGGTTGGGCGGGAGCTGGAAGAGGACCGGGCCGATCCGATCCCCCAGCGTGACGGCGACCTGGAAGAAATAGGCCACCGGGTCGGCCGCCTCCTTGAGTCGCTTGCGGTGGGTGATCTGCTGCGACGCCTTCAGCGCGAACCGGAACCCGTCCGGCACCTGCTCCGCCCACTTCGCGAGCAGGTCCGGCTTCGGCATCCGGTAGAACGTATTGTTGATCTCGACGCAGGAGAGCTTCGATGCGTAGTACGGCAGCATCTCCTCGACAGGGAGGTCCTCCGGATAGAAGCTCCCCTTCCACTCCTTGTAGCTGAACCCGCTCGTTCCCGTCAGAACCCGCATCGCGAAACTCTAACAAAGGGCGCAAACGGTCTCGCGTTTCCGTCGGTCGATCAGAGTGACCGAGCCGCGAAAACGTCCACCTCGTTCATCCACCGGCGCTTCTCCTCCGGGGTGAGGAAGCTCGCTTCAAAGGAGTTCTTCGCGAGCCGGACGATCTGTCCGCGCGAGAGGTCGAGCGCCTCCGCAGCGGCACGGTAGTTGTCGGCCACGTAGCCCCCGAAGTAGGCCGGATCGTCCGAGTTGATCGTGACGCAGAGGCCGCGCTCCAGGAGCGCCTTCAGGTTGTGCCGCGCGAGCGAGGGGAAGACCCCGAGCCGGACGTTGGAGAGGGGGCACACCGTCAGTGGGACACGCCGCGCGGCGAGCTCCTCGACGAGAGCGGGATCCTCGGCGCACCGCACGCCGTGGTCGATCCGCAGGGCCCCGAGCTTCTCGAGGGCCTCTCGGATGTGGGCCGGCGGCCCCTCCTCGCCGGCGTGCGCCACCGGGAGGAACCCTTCGGCGCGCGCCCGCGCGAAGACCTCTTCGAACTTCGACGGCGGATTGCCCGCCTCGCCCGAGTCGAGCCCCACCCCGCGGATCCAGGTCTTGAACGGAAGCGCTGCGTCGAGCATCGCCTGCGCCTGCGACTCCGGGAGGTGCCGGAGAAAGCAGAGGATGAGGCCGGAAGTGATGCCGAGCCTCTTCTCCCCCTCCTCGAGCGCGCGATGGATGCCGCGGACGACGGTCCCGAACGGGATCCCGCGCGCGGTGTGGGTCTGCGGATCGAAGAACACCTCGGCGTGGCGGACGCCGTCGGCAGCGGCTCGGTCAAGGTATGCCGCCGTCAGCTCGAAAAAATCCTGTTCGTCGACGAGGACGCGCGCCCCCTCATAGTAGATCTCGAGAAAGGACTGCAGGTCGCGGAACCGGTACGCCCGCCGCACCTCCTCGACCGAGGCGAACCGCAGGGGCACGCCGTTCTTCCGCGCGAAGGTGAACAGCATCTCCGGCTCGAGCGTCCCCTCGATGTGGAGGTGCAGCTCGGCCTTCGGAAGGCCGCGCAGGAACTCGTCCATCCGTGACTCGATAGGCCGCGGGAGCGGCCGTTGCGGGATGCGGAGTCGCCTAACCCTTCGGGCCCCGGTACTTCCAGCTCCCCGCCTTCCTCATCGCGTCCATCCCCTCCTGGTTGGTCAGGAGCGGCGTCGTCTGGAACGACCGGAGGTGGCCGACCGAGCCGACGGCCAGGGCCAGCGCGGAGGCAGTCGTCGCGTCCGGCGCCTCGAAGATCGCGAAGACGTCGTCCTCGCCGAACGCGAAGTAGAAGGACTTGAGCTTGCCTCCGGCCTTCTCGATGAGCCCGGCGTAGAGCTTTTCGCGGTCCTCCGGGGTGTGGCACATCTTCGCCCAGGCTTCGGCGGTGTAGGAGCCTCGAACCAGAAAATGCGGCATGGTCTTTCTCCTCTCACGGGAGACTCTATCTCGCCGGCGGCCACGCCCGACCCGGTTAGACTGCAACCCGGAAGCTTCTTTCGCGGAGGGCAGGCCTTGCATTCCGGCATGATCGACATGGAGAGCAACACGACGCTCGTGCAGTGCTACCCGGCGCACGAGGCGGTCCCCGACGGCCCGGGTCCCTTCCCCGCGGTGATCGTCGCGCACGACCGGTTCGGCATGAGCCCGCACGTCCGGGGAGTCGCGAACCGTCTGGCGAACTCGGGCTTCTACGCCCTCGTGCCGAGCCTCTATGCGATGCCGACGAGCGTGGCTGACGTGGCTCCCGAGTTCATGCGCCCCTCGCGGGTCATCCACTACGGATACGACGACGAGGAACGGGCGGACGAGGCGGCGGCGATGCTGTCGGACGAGCGCGCCGAGGCGGTCCTCGGGCAGGCGCTCTCCTACGCGATCGGCCGCGCGAAGGTCCGCGCCCCGGCCGGCGTCGGGATCCTGGGTTTCTCAATGGGGGCGAGGCTCGCGTTCCTTGCCGCCTGCCGGTTCCCCGAGGAAGTCCGTGCCTGCGTGGCCTTCTACGGAAAGGGGCTCGCCGGCTCCGCCTCCCTGCCGCACGGGAGGCCGGCGCCGCTCGACCTCGCGGGAAACCTCCGCGCGTCGCTCCTCCTCTTCTACGGCGAGCTCGACACGACCGTCTCACGCCGCGAGCGAGACGCGATCCGCGACCGGCTGACGGCGCTCGGAAAGGACTTCCGCATCGAGACCTACCACAATGCGGGAGGCGAATTCTTCCTCGAGGAGCGGGACAGTTACCGCATCCACGCCTCGAAGGTCTCCTGGGAAGACACGATCGCCCTCTTCCGCCGCACTCTCTGAGCGCTGTTCCGGTTCAGGCTCCCGGATCGCGCAGCCGCTTGCGGGAGCGCGCGAGAGCGGCGCGGACGCGGCGGGACGCGGTGCCGCCGGGCAGGTCGCGCCGAGCGACGGACGACTCGAAGGTCAGGCGTTTCGCGAAGGAGCGCAGCTCGGGCGCCTCGCGGGCGGCAGCCTCGCGCAGATCCGCGCAGGACTGCGCCGCGGCACGGATCCAGCGCGCGACGTGCTCATGCGCGGTGCGGAAGGGGACTCCACGGCGGACGAGCTCCTCCGCGATGTCGGTCGCGAGGATGGAGGGATCCAGCGGCGGGCGCTCCGCGGCCGGGCGGAGCGCGAGGCCGGAGACGGTCTCCGCCATCGCCGCGAGCGAGGCCTCGAAAGTGTCCGCGGAGTCGAAGAGCGCCTCCTGCGTCTCCTGCAGGTCGCGGTTGTAGGAGAGGGGGAGCCCCTTCACGACGAGGAGTGTGCCCATGAGATTCCCCGCCATGCGCCCCGTCTTTCCGCGCGCGAGCTCGAGGCCGTCCGGATTCTTCTTCTGGGGCATCATCGAGGAGCCGGTCGTCGTCGCTTCCGAGAGAGCCAGGAGGCGGTACTCGTCGCCCGTCCAGAGGATCAGGTCTTCCGCGAGGCGCGAGAGGTGCGTCATGGCGAGCGCGGCGGCGGCCTCGAACTCGACGATGAAGTCGCGGTCGGAGACGGCGTCGAGGCTGTTGGCCGTGATCTCGGGAAGCCCAAGGTCGCTCGCGACCCCGGCCCGGTCGAGAGGCAGCGTCGTCCCGGCGCAGGCGCCCGAGCCGAGCGGCGAGACGGCCGCGCGGCGGCGGCAGTCGCCAAGGCGGCCGAGGTCGCGCAGGAGCATCTCGACGTAGGCGTGCAACGCGTGCGCGAGAAGGACCGGCTGCGCGGGACGGGTGTGCGTCCGGGCGGCGACGATGACGCCGTCACGGAGGAACGCGTCCGCGCGCTCGAGCAGCGCGAGGCCGAGGCGCCGGAGGCCGCCTTCGGCGCGGGCGATCGCGTTGAGCGTCCAGAGGCGCAGATCGAGCGCCACCTGGTCGTTGCGGGAGCGTCCCGCGTGGACGCGGCGCCCCGCTTCGCCGGCCAGCTCGATCAGGCGCCGCTCGACGTTCAGGTGGATGTCCTCGTCCGCGTCCTCGAAGCGGAACCGCCCTTCCGCGATCTCCTTCTCGATCGTCTTCAGGCCGCGCTCGATCCGCGCCAGCGCGTTTGCCGTGAGGAGCCCGGCGCGTTTCAGGCCCCGGGCGTGCGCGCGCGTGCCCGCGATGTCCTCCGCCGCGAGGCGCCGGTCGAACGGGTGCGAGACGGAGAGTCTCGCCAGCGCCTCGCCGGTCGCGCCGGTGTACCCCGCGGCCCAGAGGGCCCGTGCGCGTCTCTTCCGTTTCACGAGAAGTAACTCGCGATCGTCCGCGCGTAGATGCCCGGCGCCTCGAGCAGCGCCTCGACCGCGACCGATTCGTCGGCGCGGTGCGACTCGGCCGGGCTGCCGGGACCGAACACGATCGCCGGCTTTCCGCCGACGTGGGCAAGGTCGCTCACGCTCGCGAATCCCGTGACCCCGGCGGCGCCGGTCGCCGCGAGCGCCGCCCGCGCGATCCGGGAGGCCGGGTCGCCGGAGACCGGTTTCAGGCGCGCCGAGCGGACTTCGACTTCGGAGGAGACGGCCCCGCGCACCGCGGCGATCATCGCGTCGTTGTCGAAGCCGCCGATCGTCCGCGCGTCCACCGTCAGCTCGCAGCGGTCCGGTACGACGTTCGACTTGATCCCGCCCGCGATCATCGTGACCGTGGCGGTCGGTTTCCCGAGCCACGGGTCCTCGACGGAAAACGCCATCCCTTCGATCGCGAGCGTGTCCCTGGCGGCGCGCGCGATCGCGTTGTCCGCGAGGGGCGGCCGTGCCGCGTGCCCCGCTCTCCCGCGCGCCGTCAGCGTCAGCTTCACGAGCCCCTTCTGGGAGACCGCGACGGCGAAGCCGTTGGGCTCGCCGATGATCGCGTCATCGAATTCCAGCTCCGGCGCGAGCTTCTCCAGCCCCTCGCCCCCCGTCTCCTCGTCACAGGTCGCCGCGAAGAGGAGCGTGCCGGCCGGCGGGAGCGGGACCGACAGGAACGCCTCGAGCATCGCCGCGACCGAGGCCTTCGCGTCGTTGGAGCCGAGGCCGACCAGACGTTCTCCCTCCACTCGCGGAGTCCAGGGATCCCCACTCCACCCCTCCACGGGCGGGACCGTGTCGAGGTGGGAGTTCAAGAGCAGGCAGGGCCGCCCCTCGCCGCGCCGCGCGAGGACGTTGCGGCCGCGGCGCTCAGCGCTCACCCCCGCGTCCCGGCAGATCGTGGCGATCCGGTCGGCGAGCCGCGCCTCGTTCCCCGAGACGCTCCGGATCGAGACAAACTCGGAGAGGAGGGCCACGATTCCCGTCGTCGATTGCGCCGTGCTCATACCGCCGGTCTTGCCCTACTCTCGGACCACCATCGTGCCGCTGCCGCGGTCGCCGAAGATCTCCGACAGCAGCGCGTTCCTCTGGTTGCCGTTGACGATGTGGACCGCGCCCACGCCCGCCTCGGCCACGCGCGAGATCTCCTGCAGCTTCGCGACCATTCCTCCCGTCACGGCGGGGCTGCGGGCGAGCCGGCGCGCCTCGGCGGCCGTCAGGCGCGAGAGGAGGCTGGCGGCCTCGCCGGGCCGTGCGAGCACGCCCGGCACGTCGGAGAGGAGGATCAGCTTCTCCGCCGCGAGCTCGATGGCGAGGGCCGACGCGATCGCGTCCGCGTTGACGTTGAAGACCCGCCCCTCCTCGTCCGCGGCGAGCGGAGAAACCACCGGCAGGTATCCGGCGTCGAGCAACGTCGTCAGCAGGCGCGGGTCAACGTTCACCACGTCGCCGACGTTGCCGAAGTCGATCGTTTCGCGTTTTCCGGTCTCGCGGTTGACCACTCGCTTCTTCGAGCGGCGCCGGGCGAGAACCACGTTTCCGTCGATGCCGGAGACGCCGACCGCGTGCACGCCGTGCGCGCGGAGGGCCGACAGGATCTCGACGGAGATCTTCCCCGCAAAGACCATCTTGACGACCTCGAGCGTATCGTCGTCGGTGACGCGCCGGCCGTTGACGAGCCGCGTCTCCATCCCCAGCCGCTCCGCGAGCTGCGTCGCCTGCGCGCCGCCTCCATGGACGGCGGTCACGCGGATCCCGACCTGGTGGAGCAGGGCGATCTCCTCCGCCAGCGAGTTCAGGTTGCCCGGGTTCTCCGTGACCTTCCCCGAGACCTTCACAACAAACGTCTTCCCCTTGAACCGCCGGATGTAGGGAAGCGCCTCGCGGAGGATCTCCGCGTCTATGGAAGGCCGAGGCACAGAGGGTTTCTTGACAGTCATCGGGTCTCTACTTCCTGTCATCCCGAGCGAAGCGAGGGATCTGCCCTGGTGACGACAGCTGATTCCACCGGAGCAGATTCTTCGTCGCTTCGCTCCTCAGAATGACAGAACGAACGGGATCCTCGGAGCGGCAGGAGATCACCAATTCTCCTTCGCCAGCCATTCCAGGATCGCCTGCTGAGCGTAGAGCCGGTTCTGCGCCTCGTCCAGCACGGCGGAGCGAGGCCCGTCCAGGACCTCGTCGTCCACGACGACGTTGCGGCGCACCGGCAGGCAGTGCAGGAAGAACGCGTTGCTTCCCCGCGCCATCCTCGCCTCGGTCACGCGCCAGTCTTTCAATTTCGCGCGGCGGACCGCCTCGGCCTCCGGTTTCCCGTAGTCCGCCGACGATCCCCACGACTTCGCGTACACCGCCTCGACGCCGTCATAGGCGCCTTCCAGGTCGTCCGTCACACGCAGCGAGCCGCCCGATTGTCGCGCGTTCGCCTCGGCCTCGCGGACGATCTCGGCGTCGAGGTCGTACCCCTCCGGGACGCGCGAGGACGAGGTCCACGCCGAGCCGCGTCGCCGCGAGCAGGAAGGAATTCGGCACCGCCATCGGGAGCGCCTTCGGGTGGTAGGCCCAGGTCAGGAGAACGCGCCGTCCGCCGCGGGCGCGAAAGGCGCTGCGAGAGCGTCATGGCGTCCGCCATCGCCTGGCACGGATGGGAGAGGCTCGACTCGAGGTTGACGATCGGCACGCCCGAATAGCTGGACGAACGCGACGAGCACCGGCTCGGCCGCGGTCCTTCGCGTAGTCCTTGCCCTGAGGAAACGAGCGCACGCCCAGGATGTCGCAGTAGCGCCCGAGCACGCCGGCTCCCTCGCGCACGTGCTCGGCCGCGGCGCCGTCCATGACCGTCCCGTCCTCATATTCCATCGCCCAGGCCTCGCCGCCGACGGAGAGCGTGACGGGCATGCCGCCGAGCTTCGAGACCGCGACCTCCATCGAGACCCGCGTCCGCAGCGACGGATTGAAGAAGACGAGGCCGACGTGCCGCCCCGCGAGCGCCGCGCTCGACGCGCCGCGGCGGAATTCCTCGCCCGCGAAAGGAGCGACTCGAATCGCTCCGGCGTGAGCCCCTGCGTCGTCAGAAAGTGCCTCACAGGATCCCCCTCGCCGCTTCGAGGAAGCGGTCGATCTCCTCCGCCGCCAGGACGAGAGGCGGAAGCAGGCGAATCACGTCGGGCAGGTCGCTTCCCCCGACGAGGAAGCCGCGCTCGAGAAGCGCCTGCCGGACGGGCCTCGCCGGTTTGTCGAGCGCGACGCCGAGGAGGAAGCCCTCGCCGCGCACCTCGCGGACTCCGGGGAGCTGCGCGAGCCCGTTTCTCAGGCGCTGCGATCCCGCGCGGACGTTTGCGAGAAGCCCCTCCTCCAAGATGACCCGCACGGTCGCCTCCGCCGCGGCGCAGGCCAGCGGACCGCCGCCGAACGTGGTCCCGTAATCCTCCGGCTTGACCGTGGCCGCGATCTCGTCGGACACCAGGACCGCCCCCATCGGAACTCCGCTGCCGATCCCCTTGGCGAGCGCGACGAGATCCGGCACGACGCCGTGCCGACCGGCGAAGAAGAACGTGCCCGTCCGGCCGAAGCCGGTCTGCACCTCGTCGTAGATGAGCTTCGCGCCGCGCTCGTCGCAGAGCGTGCGCAGCCCCTGGAAGTAGGACGCCGGCGCCGTGATGACCCCCGCCATGCTCTGGATCGGCTCGATCAGGACCGCCGCGACGCTCTCGTCCAGCGCCGCCTCCACCGCCGCGAGATCACCGAACGGCGCGAGCCGGTGCCCTGGCACGTTGGGCTTCGCGAGCTCCCGGTACTTCGCGAGCCCGGCGCCCGACATCGCGTCCGCCGTGCGGCCGTGGAAGCCGCCGTCGAAGGTGAGCACGTCGGTCCGCCGCGTGAACCGGCGCGCGAGGCGCATCGCGTTCTCGTTGGCCTCCGTTCCCGAATTGACGAAGAAGACCTTCGACAGCGGGACCGGCGCCTGAGCGGCGATGGCCTGCGCCGCGCGGGTCCGCACCGGGAGCGCCACGACGTTCGAATAGAAGAGCAGCTCCCCCGCCTGCTCCCGGATCGCCCGGACGACCTCCGGATGGCAGTGC
The DNA here is from genome assembly GCA_963815865.1 of uncultured Acidobacteriota bacterium. Taxonomy (GTDB): domain Bacteria; phylum Acidobacteriota; class Thermoanaerobaculia; order UBA5066; family Gp7-AA6; genus JAWOLE01. The sequence continues at coordinate 485,486 of CAWFIK010000001.1, read as the reverse complement.
CCGGTCGCGGCGACCGCGTGGCCGCCGTAGAGATCGAGATAGCTCCTGCCGGTGTCGTCCCAGACCGTGGACCTCTCCCCCTTCACGATGGTCAGGCCCCAGCGCGTGTAGGTCGGAAGCTCCGCCGTCGAGAGGGGATCGCGCTCACGGGAACACTCCGGTCATCTTGAGTCCCGTCGGCTCCGGCAGGCCGAACAGGATGTTCATCGCCTGGATCGCCTGGCCGGCCGCGCCCTTCACGAGGTTGTCGATCGCGATGAAGACGAGCGCGGTCGATCCGCGGCTCGCGACCCCGATGTCGGCGAAGTTCGTCCCCTTGACGGCGGCGACGTCGGGAGAGCCCTCGACCAGGCGGATGAAGAATTCCGACCCGTAGGCCTCCCGGAAGAGCTCCTGGAGCGCGGCCTTGTCCATCGGGCGCTTGAGCGGCACCGACGCCGTCGCGAAGATCCCGCGCACCAGCGGAGCGGAGTGCGTCTGGAAGACGATTCGGCCGGCGGCGGGACGCCCCACGGCCGAGAGGATTCCTCGATCTCCGGAAGGTGGCGGTGCCCGTCGATTCCATACGCGAAGAACGCGGAGGCCCGCCGCGGATGGTGCGTCGTCGGCGAAGGGGTCACCCCGGCGCCCGAGGAGCCGGTGATGGCGAAGACCGAGATGGGCGCCGTCTCGTCCACGAGCCCCTCTTCCAGAGCGGCGCGAGAGCGAGGATCGCGGCCGTGGCGAAGCAGCCGGGCGACGCGACCGCGCGCGAAGACGCGATCTGCTCGCGGAAGAGCTCCGGCAGGCCGTAGACGAACTCGCCCCGGCGCGCGAACGCGGGAGGTGGAGGCCCATAGAACCTCTCGAAGGAGACGGGGTCCTTCAGACGAAAGTCCGCCGAGAGGTCCACGACGGGGATGCCCGTGTCGAGAAGCGCCGGCGCCATCTCGGCCGCGTAGCCGCTCCCGCCCGCGAGGAAAATCACCTCCGGCTCGCCGGAGCCGCGGGGAAGCTCGGAGACGAACGCGAGTTCGGTCAAGCGGGAGAGGTGCGCGTGAACGCTCGCGACCGGCTGCCCCGCCTGCGAGCGGGAGATCACGGCAACCGGCTCCGCCTTCGGATGGTCGAGCAGGAGGCGCAGCAGCTCGCCCCCGGCGTAGCCGCTCGCGCCGAAGATCGCGGCCTTGATGCTCAACGAATCGCCCTCACTTGCGGATCTCTTCGTACACGATGCCGAAGAGGGCGCGGCCGTCGGTCATCGCGTTGGCAGCCGGGAGCTTCATCTCCTGGCTGATGTATTCCGTGCCGGTCTGGTTGTCGGTCACCGGCCCCGACATCACCGTGATCGGGATGTGCCACTGCTCCATCAGCTTCTGCGCGCCCCAGGCGGCGACGAGGTCGTTGGCGCACATGACGACGGCCCGGGTCGCGCGCACGAGGTCGGGATGGGAGAAGAACGTGCCGACGCGGTAGTCGCCGAGGATCCCGTCCCCCAGCTCGACGACGATGACGTCCGGGTTCTTCGCGCCGAGGTCCGCCAGGATCGCCCGGGCGTACGGGGCGAGGTCCTTCACGTGGGCGGTCGAAGGAAGTCCGCAGTCCAGGAACGACAGCGTGGCGAACGCGCCGTGGTCCTCCATGTCCAGCGTGTCCTTGAGGCACGCGACGCCGGAGAGCTTCGCGGCGGCGACCTTCAGCCCCGCGTTGGCGAAGCGCTTGACGATCTCCGAAGCCGCGGCCGTCTTCCCCGCGCTCATGCAGGTGCCGGCGACGACGATCAGGGGCGGCCCGTCCGGGAGCTCGTCTCTCGGGGGAAGCGCGTTCCGCGAGATGTTCGCCGGCTTACCGTCCAGGACGACGGCGCCCAGGACCTCGGCCTCGAGCGGCGACCCGACGTCGGGATTCCGGCCGACGCACAGGCCGAGCACGCCCCCGAGATTCAGGACGTGGATCGTGTCGCCGACGTGAAGCGAGTCCGGCACGACGCCGACGAAGCCCTTGAGCGCGCGGCGGAATCCGAGCGTGCCCGCGATGACGTCCCCCGATTGATCTTTGCCATGCGCCCGCTCGTCAGCTCGAGCCGGTCGTACACGCTCTTCTCCATGAGCGCCCGGACCGCGATGACGTTTCCCTCCTTCGACTCGATGTGCGGGGTGAGCTCGACCTCGCGCGGGAGCTCGAGGCGCGCTGTCGAGGAGGCGATCTTGTCGAGCGTGATCTTCATCGCGGCTCCTTTGCCGTTGCGCCGGCCAGCTTCCAGAGCCGGCCCGGCAGCGCGAGGGTCTTGCCGACTCCCTTGGCCTCCGGCGGCGAGAGGTACGCGTTGGATTCTCCGTAGCGCACGAGGGAGGAGCGAAGGAGCGAGTGCGGGCTCCGAACGCCGACCACCTCGAACCGCCCCGGCGAGAAGCGCAGCTTCGCCTCCCCGGTCACGCGCGCCTGCGTGGCGCGCAGGAAGGCGTCGGCGTCGGAGAGAGCGGGCTCGAACGCCAGCCCCTCGTGCAGCAGACGCCCGTACGTCTCGGCGACAAGCGACTTCAACTGCCGCTGCTCCTTCGTCATCACCAGCTTCTCCAGCTCCCCGTGGGCCGCGATCAGCGCGAGCGCCGCCGGCGCCTCGAAGACGATGCGGCCCTTGGCGCCCAGGATCGTGTCGCCCAGATGGATCGCGCGCCCGGCCGCGTAGCGCCGCCCGAGCGTGTTCAACCTCTCGACGAGGTCGAGCCCGGAGCGGCTCCGGCCGTCGAGCGCGACCGGCCGCCCCTTGCGGAACCCGACGACCGTCAGACGCGGCCTGCGCGGCGCCTTCGCCAGCGTGTTGCCCGGATAGAGCGTCTCGGGAGGCGAGCTCGCCACGGATCGTGCGTCTCGCCCCCGCCGATCGTCGTTCCCCAGAGCCCCTCGTTGACGGAGTAGCGCGTCGTCTTCTCCGGGATCCTCACGCCGCGGGCGGCGCAGTACTCCGTCTCCCCTCCGCGCGAGATCCCGGAATCGCGAACCGGGGCGAGCACTTCGATTCCGGGCGCGAGCACGCGCAGGCGCGGCGTCGAAGCGGAACTGGTCGTTGCCCGCGGCCGTCGAGCCGTGCGCGATCGCGCGGGCTCCGATCCGCCGCGCGTGGGCCGCCGCCGCAGCGACCTGCACGGCCCTCTCCGCCGCCACAGACAGAGGGTAGACCCCGCCGCGGAGCACGTTGCCGAAGATGAGCGGCAGCGCGTAGCGTTCGAAGACCTCCCCGCGGCCGTCGAGGAAGAGGTGGCGCTCGACTCCCGAGGCCCTCGCGCGCGCCGCGATCGTCCGCTTCTCCCGCGGCGAGAAGCCTCCCGTGTCCACGGTGACCGCATGGACGCGATACCCCTCCTCGCGCAGGAGGAGCGCGCAGTAGGTGGTGTCGAGACCACCGGAGAAAGCGAGGCACACGGCCGGCATGCGGCGTTTCATGAAGCGGCGGGTTGTCGGGGTGTTTACGGGATCAACGCGCCGCCGCCATGGAGGTCCTCCTCCTGGCGGAAGTGGCGCGTCGCGCGATCCTCGCGTGCGAGGCGTTGCCATCGAGAATCGCGGCCATCATGGAGGCAATAACTTGGGCCAACCTCCCCCGCATGTCAAGACCTTTTTCGGGACTCGGGACTCGGGACTCGGGACTCGGGACTCGGGACGACGAACCGGAGGTCGGGGGTTCTACGTCCGGCCCGTGAGCCGCGTCAGGCGGCGCAGGCGCCCGGCCCGGTCCGCTGTGAAGCCGGAAGCCGAGGCTCGCCACCCCCAGTTCCCCGCAGCGACGGCGGGTGTGTTCATGCGGGCCTCGCTGCCGAGGCCGAAGACGTCCTGAAGCGGGGCGACCGCGCGCTGCCGCGACCGACTCGTACGCCGCGCGGATCAGGTCCCACTCGATCCGGCTCCCGTCGCCTCCGAGGTAGTCGAGCGCCCGCCGGCGCTCGCTCCTCGGAGAGCGTCGCGAACCAGCCGCGCGCCGTGTCGTTGTCGTGCGTGCCCGTGTAGACGACGCGTTGGGCGACGTGGCGGTGCGGCAGGTGCGCGCTGTCGTCCTCGGAGAACGCGAACTGGAGGACCTTCATCCCCGGGATGCCGAGCGCCGCGAGGAGCTCGCGGACGTCGTCGGTGATCGTGCCGAGGTCCTCGGCCACGAGCGGCAGCGTCGCCGATCGCCCGGCGCGCGGCGCTCGAAGAGCTCGACGCCCGGGCGCGGCGATCCAGCGGCCCCTCGAGCGCCGGGTCGGCTCCGGCGGGAACGGCCCAGTACGCCGGCGAACCCGCGGAAGTGGTCGATGCGCACGGGTCGGCGAAGCGGAGCGTCCTGGCGCAGGCGCGCGATCCACCAGGCAGAAGCCGTCCCGCTCCATCTCGTCCCAGCGGTAGAGCGGATAGCCCCAGAGCTGGCCGGTCTCGGAGAAGTAGTCCGGCGGCACGCCGGCGACGCGCCTCCGGGCAGGCCGTCTCGTCGAGCGCGAAGAGGTCCTGTGCGCCCAGACGTCCGCGCTGTCGTGCGCGACGTAGATCGGCACGTCGCCGAGGACCGCGATCCCGCGGCCGGCGGCCTGCGCCTGCACGCGCTCCCACTGCCGGAAGAAGAGGAACTGAACGTACACTCCTGTAGGCGATCTCGCCGGCGAGCTCGCGCCGCGCCGCGGCGAGGGCGTCCGGCGGCGCCGGGCGAGCCCTTCGGGCCAGGAGGTCCAGCCGGCCGCGGCTCCGTCGCCTTCAACGCCGCGAAGAGCGCCCAGTCCGGGAGCCACGCGCGTCTGCGCCGGCGCCGCGCGGAAGGCCTCGAGCTCCTCGAGCAGCGGGGAGAGCCGCGCGGAACTCTCCCAGGACGCTCGGAGAAGCTTCTCTTTCCAGGCGGCGGTCCGCGCCGGAGTCGACGCTCTCCGGCGGGAAAGCCGGCGCGCTGCTCGAGCGCGTCCGCCGGGAGAAGCCCCTCTTCTCGAAGACGCTCGAGAGAGATCAGGAGCGGGTTGCCGGCGAACGCGGAGACGCCGCCGTAGGGCGAGTCGTGCGGCGCCGGGATGGAGCGGCAGGATCTGCCATAGCTCCCTGTCCCGCCGACCGCGCCCAGTCCAGGAATCGCTCCGCCTCCGGCCCGAAGTCCCCGATCCCGAACCGCCCGGGAAGCGACGTCGGATGAAGCAGGATCCCGGCGGTTCGCTGCCCTTCACGAGGACTTCCTCCCCGTTCATGGTTTCGACTCTCCCTCCGTCATCTCTTGGTTGTCATCCTGAGCGCAGCGAAGGATCTGCTCTCCTTCCTTCCAGGGCAGATCCTTCGTCGCTTCGCTCCTCAGGATCGACAGAACAGAGGGAACCCTTGCGATGAGAGCAGAGGGAATCCACAGGATGAGAGCTCAGGGCTGCTTACGGAAGTGTCTCCGGCCCGGAGGCGCTCGCCTCCCCGGCCGAGGAGCGAGAAGCGCCGCTCGGCGCCGGGCACGTAGCAGCTCTCCAGGTACTCGATCACCATCCGATCCGAGGAGAAGAGCGGCGCGATCCGCGACGCGCTCTGGACCATCTTCTCGATCCAGCCGCAGCGGCAGCCCCTGCATCGCTCCTTTCGAAGAAGAGCGGCAGGACCTGCTTCTCGAGCACGTCGTAGAGCGACGCCGCGCTCTGGTCGTCGGCAGTCCTCCGCGGCCGGGCCGATCACGAAGCCGGTCTCCTCGTACGGCGCCTCGTCCCACCAGCCGTCCAGCACCGAGACGTTCAGCACGCCGTTCATCGCCGCCTTCATCCCGGAGGTCCCGCAGGCCTCGTGCGGACGGATCGGGTTGTTCAGCCAGACGTCGCAGCCGGCGACGAGCGCGCGGGCGAGCCCCATGTCGTAGTCGGGCAGGAGGACGACCCGGCCGCGGAATTCGGGCCGCTGCGAGAACTGCGCGATCGTCGCGGAGGAGCTGCTTGCCGGGCTCGTCGTGCGGATGCGCCTTCCCGGCGAAGAGAATCTGAACGGGCCGGCTCGTGGAGAATGCGCGCAGCCGCTCCGGGTCGCGGAAGATCAGGCTCGGCCGCTTGTAGGTCGCGAAGCCGCGGCGAACCCGATCGTCAGCGCGGCGCGGGTCGAGCACCCGCGAGCCTCCTCGATCTCCTCGGGAGAAGCGCCCTGCTCGCTTTCGCAGGTTCGCGAGATTCCGGCGCGCGACGTCCACGAGCCGCGCCCGGAGCCGCTCGTGCACGCCCCAGAACGCGGCGCGGTCCACGACGTCCGGGTCTCTCGACGAGCGGAGAGCTTCGCCACCTCGGGATCCGTCCAGGTCGGCCGGTGCACGCCGTTGGTGATCGCGCGGATGCGGATGTCCTCGTCGGCGAGCTCCGGCAAGAGCCCGAGCCAGAGCCGCCGCGACACCCTCGCGTGGAGCTGCGAGACCGCGTTCGCATGGCCGGAGAGACGCAGCGCCAGGACGGCCATCGAGAAGGGCTCGCCGGGATTCGCCGGGGACCTCCTGCCCGAGCTGCAGGAACTCGTCGACAGGCGAGCCCCGGCGCCCGAGACATACGGAGCCAGGTACTTCTCGACGAGCTCCGGCGGGAAGCGGTCGATCCCCGCCGGCACCGGCGTGTGCGTCGTGAAGACGTTGGTCGCCGCGGCCCTCTCCCGCGCCTCCGGATACGTCAGGCCGCCGAGCGACACGAGCAGGCGGATCTTCTCCAGGCCGGCGAACGCCGCGTGCCCTTCGTTGATGTGGCGGACCGTGGGCCGCAGCCGCAGCAGCTCGAGCGCGCGCAGCCCTCCGATCCCGAGCACGAGCTCCTGGCGGATGCGCGTCTCCTGGTCGCCGCCGTAGAGCGCGCGCGGTGATCGTCCCGGTCTTCGGGCGTCGTTCTCCGGCACGTTGGTGTCGAGCAGAAGCAGAGGGACCGCGTCCCACGCGCACGAAGCGGATCAGGACGGACACCTCCCGCTCGCCGACCGTCAACTGGACGACGGGAGGGCCTCCTCCCGGCAGCGAGCGGCAGGGAGAGCGGCAGACGCTCCAGATCGAGAGGCGGATTCGCTTCGCGCTGCCATCCCTCCTTGTCGAGGACCTGCCGGAAATAGTCTTCCCGGTAGAAGAGACCGACGCCGATGACCGGCAGTCCCAGGTCGCTCGACGACTTCAGGACGTCGCCCGCCAGGACGCCGAGGCCGCCGGCGTAAATCGGGAGGTGCTCGGTCAGCCCGAACTCCGCCGAGAAGTAGGCGATCCGGTACCCGCGCTCCCGGAACATCCGGACGGCGGGATGCCACGACGGGGACGCGTCTTCCGTTGCCGCCTCCGTCTGCACGGCGGACATCTGCGCGAGGAACGTCGGATCGGCGGCCGCCGCCTCGAGCCGCTCCTGCGAGACCGAGAGGAGGAGCGCCACGGGGTTCCCGCCGCTTTCTTCCCAGGCCTTTCGGTCGAGCGAAGCGAACAGCGCCCGCATCGTCGGGCGCCAGGTCCAACGCAGGTCTCGCGCGAGGCTCCACAGCGGGTGGAGCGCGGCGGGAATGCGGGAATGCGGTAAGTCGGCTGATTGGATCAACGGCTGGCCGATGATATCCGAAGAAATCCCATTTCCACCGTCATCTCGGGGAGCGAAGCGGCTGTCATCCTGAGGAGCGAAGCGACGAAGGATCTGCCCCCGTCAGCCGCGCCGTCCCCCGAGACTCCTCGTAGATCCGGCGGGCGCTGCCGACGGCGGGATCGTTGCTCGCGACCCCCTCGAGCCGGCGCAGGAATTCCTCTTCCAGGCGCTCGCCCGAAAGTCCCTCCACGAGCTCCAGGGCGCGGGCCGCGTAGCGGAGGACCTGACGCGTCTCCAGCCCCGAGGGGTCCTCGAAGAACCAGCCGCAGCTCGTGAACATGCTCATCGCGCACCGCTCCATCTCGAGGAGGTTGAGCGCCTGCGAGGTCTCCTCCGGGTCGAGACTCCGGCCAGCGTGGCGAGCGAGAAACGCCTCCACCCCGAGAGATCCGTTCAGGACGAGGTCGATCGAATCGTCGCGCGCCGACCAGGGGTCGCGGAAGAGCTGCCCGCCCCGCTTCTCGAAGAGCGCGTCGAGCGTCTCGCGAAGAGAATCGAGCGCTTCCCGCAACGGCCTCCGCCAGGCCTGCCGCCAGCCGGGATGCTCCCCGGTCGTGCAGCCGCACTCCTCGTTCCACCGCCCCACGCCGTGTGCGCAGCTCCAGGAGGTCTCCTCGCGGATCTCGACCTCATGCCGAGGAGGGCGCTTCGCGAGGTACTCGGCGAAGTTCGTCAGGCGGACATCGGGCCCCTTCTCCAGAAGATCGAGGAGGCCGGAGAGGACCCGGTCGCCTCCGCGAAAGTGGTGCCCGTACGTCTCGCCGTCGGTCGCGACGGAAACGAGCTGCGCCTCGCCGCCGACGCCGGCGCCGGCGCCGGCGCCGGCGCCGAAGCGGTCGAGGAGGATCCGCTCCAGTGCTCCGGTCCCCCGGCCGAGCCCGCCGAACGCGACCGCGGGAGACGCGGCGCCGTCGTAGAAGAAAAGGGCGATGCGGTTGCCGGAGGGAAGTCTCGTCTCGTAGGGGCGCCGCGTGTCGAACCCGTCGGCCGCGGAGCGCCACCCGACCTCTCCGCTCTCTCGCCACTGGAGCGCCTGGTGCGGCGCGAGGATCGTGAACCGGATGCCGAGCTCGGCGAGCACTTCCAGCGTCGGCGTGTCCACGGCGGTCTCCGGCAGCCACATCCCCTCGGGCGAACGGCCGAACCGGCGCTCGAAGTCCCGGATTCCCCAGAAGACCTGCGTGCGCCTGTCGCGCGGGCGCGCGAGGGGGAGGATCATGTGCCCGTACGCCTGCGCGAGCGCGGAGCCGTGCCCGGAGAAGCGCTCGCGGCTGTCGCGGTCCGCGGCGCGGATCGCCTCGACGACTGCGGGCGCCTCCCGCTCGAGCCAGGTCAGGAGCGTCGGACCGAAGTTGAAGGAGATCCGCGAGTAGTTGCCACTCGCGCGCGTCCTCGGCGCGCGCGGCGTAGCATTCCGCCGTGATCCGCTCGTTCCAGTCGTGGAACGGCGCGGCGGAAGCCTCCCGCCGGGACCCTTCCCGTCCACGGGTCCTCCCGCGGCGGCTGATAGAAGTGGCCGTGCACGCACACGAAGCGGGTCATGAGGAGATTCGTGATTTGGGATTGGTGATTGGTGATTCCTGGTCTTCCCGACCCTCGACTCTCGTCTCTCGACTCGTCGGGACTTCGGCGCTTGAGGAAGACCGCGGCGAGCGGCGGCAGCGTCAGAGAGAGGCTCCAGGGACGGCCGTGCGTCGGGACATCTTCGGTGTGGAGGCCGCCGAGGTTCCCGAGGCCGCTGCCGCCGTAGTCCTTCGCGTCGGTGTTGGCGATCTCGCGCCAGAAGCCGGCGGCGGGAGCGCCGACGCGATAGCCGTTGCGCGGGACCGGAGTGAAGTTCATCGCCACGAGGACTGTCTCCTCCGGCGTCCCTCCCCGGCGCGCGAGCGTGAGCGTCGAGTCCTCCCAGTCGTTGCAATCGATCCACTGGAAGCCGGACGGATCGAAATCGCGCGCGTGGAGCGCCGGCTCGAGTCGCGTAGAGCCGGTTCAGATCCGCCGCCAGCCGTTTCACCCCGGCGTGCGCGGGAGAATCCAGGAGCGGCCACTGGAGCGCCGTGTCATGGTTCCACTCGGCCCGCTGCCCGAACTCGCCCCCCATGAAGAGGAGCTTCTTGCCCGGGACCGCGCACTGGTAGGCGAGGAGCAGGCGCAGATTGGCGAACTTTCTCCAGTCGTCTCCCGGCATCCGCGAGAGGAGCGAGCCCTTCATGTGCACGACCTCGTCGTGCGAGAGCGGGAGCAGGAAGTTCTCGGAATACGCGTACATCGGCCGGAAGGTCAGCTCCGTGTGGTGGTACTTGCGGTGGATCGGGTCGCGCTGGAAGTACTTCAGCGTGTCGTTCATCCACCCCATGTCCCACTTCATGTCGAAGCCGAGGCCGCCGATGCGCGTCGAGCGCGAGACCATCGGCCACGCCGTCGACTCCTCCGCGACCATGAGGACGCCGGGATGGGCCCGGTGGACATAGTCGTTCAGCTGCCGCAGGAGCGAGATCGCCTCGAGGTTCTCCGGCCCCCCGTAGATGTTGGCGATCCACTCCCCTTCCTTGCGCGAGTAGTTCCAGTGGAGCATCGAGGCGACCGCGTCCACGCGGAGGCCGTCGGCGTGGTACTTCTCGAGCCAGAACTGCGCGCTCGAGAGCAGGAAGCTCCGGACCTCGGCGCGGCCGTAGTTGAAGATCGCGCTCTTCCAGTCGGGGTGAAAGCCCTGGCGCGGGTCCGCGTGCTCGTAGAGGTGCGTCCCGTCGAAGTAGCCGAGCCCGTGCTCGTCGGACGGGAAATGGGACGGGACCCAGTCGAGGATCGACGCCGATCCCTTCGCGGTGGAGGTAGTCCACGAGGTACTGGAAGTCCGACGGAGAGCCCTGACGCGAGGTCGGAGCGAAGTAGCCGGTCACCTGGTACCCCCACGAAGCGTAGTACGGATGCTCCATGACCGGCAGCAGCTCGACGTGCGTGTATCCCATCTCGCGAGCGTAGGCCGCCAGCTGCGGCGCGATCTCGCGGTAGGTCAGGAAGCGGTCGACATCCCAGGGGCGCCTCCAGGAGCCGAGGTGCACCTCGTAGATCGAGATCGGCGCGGAGGGACGCTGGCGTTCCCCGCGCCCCTCCATCCACTCCGCGTCCCCCCACTCGAAGTCGAGAGCGGCGACGACGGAGCCGGTGCGCGGCGGCAGCTCGGCCGCGAAGGCGAACGGGTCCGCCTTGTCCACGCGGTAGCCGCGGTAGCGCGAGGCGACGTGGTACTTGTAGACGGCCCCGGGTCCCACTCCGGCGACGAATCCCTCCCAGATCCCGGATCGCGCGCGCGGCCGGAGCGGATGGCTCTCCTTGTCCCAGCCGTTCCACTCCCCCATCACGGAAACCGTCCGGGCATTCGGCGCGAAGACGGCGAAGACGCAGCCGGCGACGCCCCCGGCTATGGCCGGATGCGCCCCGAGCTTCTCGTAGGCGCGGAAGTGGGTCCCCTCGTTATAGAGGTGCAGATCGTCGTCTCCCAGGAGCGTGAAGGACGCCGCCGGGGATTCAGCCGCTTTCCTGGGCGCGCGTGGAGTTCTCGGGGGTTTCTTCTCCGCGATCTCACACCTCCGGATCCCAAGCGTACCCGTCCCCGGTCCGCGCGGCAATGCCACGAGCACGACAAAACGGAGGAAGCGCGCGCCACGCAAGCAGGACGCGACGAGAGCAGATCCTTCGCTTCGCTCAGGATGACAGAGTGGTGAGGTTTATCCACTTCGCGGCCGCCGGCGCTCGCCGGTGCACCGTCAGGCGCATTTCCCGGGCAAGCGCGGAGCGACGTTAAAAGGTGAGGGGCGGTCGCAGCAACCGCCCCTCAAACGACCCCGGAGGAGGAACGGAGTCAGGGATTGACCTGGACGGTTCCGGTCATCATGGATTGGTGCACCATGCAGTAGTAGCGGTAGGAGCCCGCGGTGGCGAAGAGTTGCGAGAACTGGTCCCCGGCGAGCCTCGGACCCGAATCCCAGTTCAAGCCGGACGGAAGCGCGTCGCAGGTGCCCCCACCGTAGTAAGGGTCGACAGTGCACGTGCCGGAGGTCGTCGAATGGTAGCCGGTGGTGTCCTTGAACTCCCACCGAACCGTGTCGCCGGCGTGGACGACCACGGTGTTCGGCGAGAAACTCTGCGAGCCACCCTGGCCGACGTTAACGACGACGGTGCTCCCGGCGGCATTCGTGGGTGTCGGCGTCGGCGTGAGAGTCGGGGTCGGGGTCGCCGTCGCGCCCGGGCCCGGCGATGTCGCCGTCGGAGTCGGCGTGAACACGAAGCCGGCGGTATCGAATTTCCCGCACACGGTCGTTCCGACCTTCGCGTCGCTGTACGTCTTCGTATTCCCGGACGCCGTTTCCTTGACGGCGAGGGAATAGGTCAGGTCCGTCAGCGCGGCGTAGAAGACCCAGTAGTTCTGGCCGATGCCGGAGGCGTCCACCATCTTGACGATGACCTCGGGATTGGCCGCGTTGCCCGTGATCGCCGGAATGCTGAAGATCCCGTAGATATCGTTGTGGGCGATGACCTGCCCCTGCCCCTCGGTCCCCGTCCTCGGGTCGTGCGCCGACAGCGAGATGTCGAAGGGATGAGCCGAGATCAGCGAGAGCGTGTCCTCCGCGGTCGTCAGCGTCCGGCTGGCGGTCGGGAGGGTGGACCAGTCGGCCGGCTCGGCCACGCGCGAGCCGCCGAACCCGGAGGTGTCGAACTTCCCGCAGACGGTCGTTCCGACCTTCGTGTCCGTGTAGGCCTTGGTCGTCCCGGTCCCCACTTCTTTTACGGAGAGCGTGTAGTTCAGGTCCGTGAGCGCGCCGTAGAACACCCAGTAGTTCTGCCCGATGCCGGTCGCGTCCACCATCTTGACGATGACCTCGGGATTGGCCGCGTTGCCCGTGATCGCCGGGATGCTGAAGATGCCGTAAATGTCATTTTGAGCGATGACCTGCCCCTGCCCCACCGTCCCCGTCCGCGGGTCCGTCGCCGAGAGGGTGACGTCGAACGGGTGCGTGGACATGAGCCGCAGCGTGTCGCTGGCAGTGACCGTGACCATCCTGCTGGCGGACGCGGCCCCGGAAGCCGTCGTGACCGTCAGCGTCACCGGGTAGAAGCCGGGGTTCGCGTAGGCGTGCGCGGGGTTGCGCGAGGCGGAGGTCGTCCCGTCTCCGAAATCCCAGCGCCACGACGCCGCGCCGGCCGCGTTCTCGTCCGCGAAACGGACAACGGAGTTGGCGGCGGCGGTCGCGGGCTCGATCGAGAAAGCCGCGGTCGGCTGCGACCCGGGCTCGCTCATCGCCGCGAGCAGCGAGAGCGCGACGGCAGCCAGAGTCTTGAAGATGGCGGTTGTAGATGTGATCATGGGCCGGAAGGCTATTTCGACAGGCGCCCGCGTGCCGGGGATTTATGAAACTCTTAACCGCTCATACGTTTACTAGAATGCTCCCCATGAAGCCTTTGAGCCGTTTCGCGGCCTCCGTTTCGCTGGCGCTCTGGGCGTTCGCCTGCGCCTCTTCCGGTCCGCCAGCGGGTTCGGCGGCGCCGGCGCCCTCGACACCGAATTACCACCTCCTCAAGAAGCTGCCCGTCGGCGGGGAGGGAGGATGGGACTACCTGACGATCGATCGGCACGGCCCGCCGTCTCTACCTCTCCCGGGGAACGCGGGTCGTCGTCCTTGACGCGGACTCGGGAGCGGCGGTCGGCGAGATCCCGAACACGCAGGGGGTTCACGGGATCGCGCTCGCGCCGGAGTCAAACCGCGGCTTCACCAGCAACGGGCGCTCTTCCACCGTGACGGTCTTCGATCCGCGCACGCTCGCGGTGCTCGCGGAGATCAAGACGACCGGCGAGAACCCGGACGCGATTCTCTACGACCCGGCCTCGCGCCGCGTCTTCACGTTCAACGGCCGGGGGAAGAACGCCACCGCCATCGACGCGGCGCAGGGGACCGTCGCGGGAACGGTCGCGCTGGACGGCAAGCCCGAGTTCGCCGCGGCCGACGGCCGGGGACGCGTCTTCGTGAACATCGAGGACAAGAATCAGTTGACCGTCATCGATTCGCGCGCGCTCCGCGTCGTCGAGAGCTGGCCGCTGGCCTTGTGCGAAGAGCCGACCGGGCTGGCCATGGACCGGGAGCACCGGCGCCTCTTCGCCGTCTGCCACAACCGCACGATGGCGGTCGTGGACGCCGACAGCGGCCGCGCCGTCGCGTCGCTCCCGATCGGGGAAGGCGTGGACGCCGCCGCGTTCGATCCGGCGACGTCGCTCGTGTTCGCGTCCAACGGAGACGGCACGCTGACCGTCGTCAAGGAGGACGGCCCCGACTCCTACCGTGTCGTCCAGAACGCCGCGACCCAGCGGAGCGCGCGGACCATGGCGCTCGACGAAAAAACGCACCGCGTCTTCCTCGCCGCGGCCGAATTCGGAACCGCGCCTCCGGCGACCGCCGAGCAGCCTCGTCCCCGCCCGCCGATGGTCCCGGGCTCCTTCACCGTTCTCGTCCTCGGACCGTAGCGGAGTTCGCGATCGGGCCTCCGCGGAGATCCAGGCGCCCCCGGAACGCGTGCTAGATTCCGCGCGATCGCATGAGTGTCGGCGTCGCCTTGCTGCTCGGAGTGGTCCAGGGGCTGACCGAGTTCGTGCCGGTCTCCTCGACCGCTCACCTCTACATCGCGCAGGCGCTGCTCGGAATCGAGAACGACGCGATCGCCCTCTCCTTCGACGTCGTCCTTCACCTCGGGACGGCGGCGGCCTTGATCCTCGCGCTCGGTGGCGAGATCCGCGAGATCGTGGAGGAGCTCTTCCTCCTGCTGTCGGGCCACCCTGTACGGAACCCGGCCGCGCGCGTCCTGATCCTTCCGCTCGCCGTCGGCACTCTCCCCGGTGTCCTCGCGGGCCTCTTCCTGCTCAAGAAGTTCGAGAGCGTGCGCACGCTCGGGCTGATCGGCGCCTCGATGCTCGTCGCAAGCGCCTATTTCCTGCTGGCCGAGCGGCGGGGAGGCCGCTCCGTCCGCGCGCGGAGGCTCGCGGAGGTGACGCTCGTGGATGCCCTCTGGATCGGCGTGGCCCAGGGGGCGGCCGGGCTCCTCGCCGGGTTCTCGCGGTCCGGCTTCACGATCAGCACAGGGCGGATGCGCGGGTTCGACCGGAGCGACGCGGCGCGCTTTTCGTTTCTCCTCGCCTTGCCGATCATCCTTGGCGCGGGCGCCAAGGCGCTCCTCGACCTGCGCAAGGCGCCGCAGACCCGTCGTCTCCGCCGCCGCGCTCGCCGCCGGATTCCTCGCCTCCACGGCCGTCGGCTTTCTCGCCGTCCGCTTCCTCCTGCGCTTCCTGAAGACGCACACCCTGCGCCCCTTCGCCGCCTACCTCGGCGCGCTCGGACTCCTCCTCCTGGCCGTGACGTACTTTCGCCACCTTCCGCTCCTCGGCGCGCGCTGAGCCGGGGACGGACGGGACGGGGTCAGGTCTTTCGGATTTCTTTCTCGCCGGGGAGAATTCCGGCCGCTTGCGGTCGCAACTGGCCGGTCGCCCAGAGGTATGCCGCGTATGCCGCCGCGGCCGCGTCGAGCTCGTGACGGCTGTCGGGCCCCGCGACGGGCAGCTCGAGTCCTTCGGCGCGCAGGACCTCGTAATGCCGGCGCGACGGGACCGTCTCCGCGCCTTCCCCGGGCGGCTCGACGCCCCATCCCCTCCAGAGAGACCGGGGATCAAACCGGAGGACCTCGGCCTGCTCCACGCCCTCGCCGAGCAGGAGATAACCGCGGCGGCGCAACGCACCCATCAACTCGGAGGCCGACGAGTCTTCCGCGGCGACCGCGAGAACGAATCCTTCCCGCTCGGCCTCCGCGGGAAGGAGGCCCGCGGCATTCCGATTCGTTTCCCACGCCGAGAACCGGCAGCGGCGGAAGCGGTCCATCTGGCAGACCACCGCGCGGCCGCCGCTCAGCGAAGAATCGGGCAGGCTCACGCCGAGGAACCAGGGGCGCACCGCAGGCGCCGTCCGCGGACGGCCGCCGCCGGCGCCGGACGACAAGCCCGAGGCCCTGGCGGCGAGCCGCTGAAGGCCGTCGTACGCGGCGTACTTCAAGCTCTCCGCCAGCGTCGGGTAGTTGTAGACGGCATCGATGAAGGAGTCGATCGTGCCGCCCGATGAGAGCACGTGCATCGGGATGTGGACGAGCTCCGTCGCGTGCTCTCCGAGGACGTGAGCGGCGAGGAGCTTCCTGCTCTCCGGGTCGAAGAGAAGCTTGATGAACCCGTCCGCGTCGCCGATGATCTGGCCGCGCGGGTTGTTCTCGAAGCGGGCGTGCCCGATCTCATAAGGGATTCCCTTCGCTTTCAGCTCCTGCTCGGACGGGCCGATCGTCGAGATCTCCGGGATGGAATAGATGCCGTACGGCTGAAACGGCGAGACGCCCGTCTTGTACGCGATCCCGAACGCGTGGCACGCCGCGACGCGCCCCTGCTCCATTGAGGTCGCGGCGAGCGCGGGAAAGCCGATGACGTCGCCGGCGGCGTAGATATTCGGCACGGCGGTCTGGAAATGCTCGTTGACGAGGATGTGTCCCTTCTCGTTCAAGGCCACGCCGATCTCCTCGAGCGCCAGTCCTTTCGTGTTGCCCGAGCGGCCGGTCGAGAAGAGCACCTTGTCCGCCCGCAGCCGCCGGCCCGACTTGAGCTTCAACGTCAGCGCGTTCGCCCGGCGCCTCGGAACGCGCTCGACGGACTCGACCGCGTCGCCGAAGAGGATCTCGGCGCCCATCCTCTCGAGCGAGAGCTGGAGCGAGGAGGAGAGCTCCTCGTCCACGCCCGTCAGGAGCCGCTCCCGCCCCTCGACGAGCGTGATCCGCGTCCCGAGCGCCGCGAAGATGCAGGCGTATTCGGTCCCGATGACGCCGCCGCCGACGACCGTCATGGAGGTCGGGACGCGATCGAGGTTGAGGATCCGGTCGCTGTCCACGACGTCGGGATCCTCCATCGCGATGCCGCTCGGCGGGATCGGAGAGGAGCCGGTCGCGACGAGAAAGAAGTCCGCCGACAGCCGCCGCGCCGGGCGCCCCTCCTGGTCGAGCACCTGGAGAGTGCGCGCGTCCTCGAAGCGGGCGGACCCTTCGACGAGCTCGATGCCGTGGCGCTTCAGGTTCCGAAAGACCTGGCCCGTCTGCCGCTCGGTGACGCTGTTGAGCCGGCCGACGAGCTGCCGCAGGCTCTTCTTCCGGTCGAGGCGCACGCTCATCCCGTACAGCTCGCGCCGCCGGAATCCGGTCAGGTACAGGGCGGTCTCGCGCAGCGTCTTGGACGGAAGCGTGCCGGTGTGAACGCTCGCTCCGCCGACCGCCGGCGCCCTCTCGACGAGCGCGACCTTCCGGCCGAAGTACGCGGCCTGCGCCGCCCCCTTCTCCCCGGCAGGCCCGGACCCGATCACGACAAGCTCGAAGTGCTCGCTTGCAGGCATGGCGCGCCGCCCAGTCTCCGCGCCTCTCCGCTCAAAATCAACCGAGGCGCGGGCCTGTCGGGCTTTCTGGCGGGCGGGTCTTCGTGTCAGCCCATCGCTCTTTCGTTGTCATCCTCAGCGAAGCGAAGGATCTGCTCACACGACCAGGGCAGATCCTTCGTCGTTCCGCTCCTCAGGATGACAGCCGATACCGACTATGCGTCGGCGTCTCGGGAGATCTTGTGGTGCTCGATCTTCTTGTAGAGGTTGGAGCGGGGCGTGGCGATGACTTCGGCGGTGCGGCTGATGTTCCATCCGTTTTCGCGGAGCTTGGCGACGAGGAATTCGCGTTCGGCGTATTCCTTGAACGCGGAGAGCGTGCCGAGCTCGCAGGCCCCGCTCCGAGATCTCGGTCGGAGAGACGCGGGCCTCGGCCGGCAGGTCCTTCGCCTCGATCGGATCGCTGTCGGCCATGATGAGCACCCGCTCGACGAGGTTCTTCAGCTCCCGCACGTTCCCCGCCCAGGAGCGCGCCTTCAAGACGCTGAGCGCGCCCGGCGCGAAGCGCCGCGGCTTGCGGTTGTCGCGCTGCGAGAAGAGGCGCGTGAAATGCTCGACGAGCTCCGGGATGTCCTCCGCCCGCTCGCGCAGCGGCGGAGTCCGCACGGGGAGCACGTTCAGGCGGAAGTAGAGGTCTTCCCGGAAGCGCCCCTCCTTGATCGATTCGGCCAGGTCCCGGTTCGTGGCGGCGATGACGCGCACGTTGACGCGCCGTACGCGCGCCGCTCCGACCGGCTCCACTTCGCCCGCCTCGAGCACGCGAAGCACCTTCGCCTGCGTCCGCGCGGACATGTCGCCCACCTCGTCCAGGAAGATCGTGCCGCCGTCCGCCTCGACGAACTTCCCGGTCTGGCGGCGCACGGCGCCCGTGAAGGAGCCCTTCTCGTGCCCGAAGAGCTCCGACTCGATGAGCTCCTCCGGGATCGCCGCGCAGTTGACCTGGATGAAAGGGCCCGACGCGACCTTGGAGCCCTTGTGGATCTCGCGCGCCACGAGTTCCTTGCCCGTCCCGCTCTCCCCTCCGATCAGGACCGTCGCGGTCGTGGGCGCCGCGCGCGCGACCTCCGCGCGCAGCCGCTGCATCGGGGCGCTCTTGCCGACGAGGATCGACTCCTCCTCGAGCTTGCGGCGCAGCCGCTCGTTCTCGGCAACGAGCGAGTTGCGGGACAGGGCGTTCTGGAGAGAGACCAGGATCCGCTCGCGCTCGGGAGGCTTCTCCAGGAAATCCACGGCCCCGCGGCGCGTCGCCTCGACCGCGGTGGCGATGTCGCCGTGCCCCGAGATCATGAGCACCGGCGGGGCCCCTTCCCGCGCGACGATGCGGTCGAGGATCTCGAGCCCGTCCATCCCGGGCATCTTGATGTCGAGGAGCACCGCGTCGATGCGTTCGGCGTCGAGGGCCGCGAGCGCGGTCTTCCCTTCCGAGGCCGTCGCCACCTGGTACCCCTCGTATTCCAGGATCATCCGGAGAGCGTCCCGGATCCCCGAATCGTCGTCCACGACGAGGACGCGTCTGGCCATATGGCGAGTCTCTAGCAAACGGCGAGCCCTCTCAGGGGAGGCCCGGCCGGGCGGCCGGGGAGCACGCCGCCCGCTCCGGGATCGCCGTCGGACGCTCGCGAGAGTCCACCTCGACCAGGACCTCAGTCGTCGATCTTGATCAGGGCGAAGAGGGAAACCTTGGCCTGCGGACGATAGTAGTAGACCCGCAGATACTCCCCCTTGGACGTGCCCTTGACGAGGTTCGCGAACTCCTCCGTCGAGGTAATCGAGCGCCCGTTGACCTGCGTGATGATGTCTCCGTCCCTCAGGTTCGCGTCGGCTGCGGGCGAGACCTCCCGGACGTGCTCCACGTAGATTCCCTCGATCTTGGCGTCCAGGCCGAGCATCTGCCGCAGCTGCGGCGTAATCGGCCGCACCGACACGCCGAGCTTCCCGTGCGAGTCCTCAGAGCCTTTGGACCCCTTCTCGTTCTCGGCGGAGCTCTCGGCGCCGCGCTCGGCCAGCGTCACCGTGAAGGGCACCTCCTTGCCGTCGCGCATGACGGTCAGGTGGACCTTGCTTCCCGGCGCCTTGCTCGAGACATAGCCGATCAGGTCGCGCGTCGTCTTGACCGGCACGGTGTCCACGCGGACGACCGTGTCGCCCGGCTTCACTCCCGCCTTGTCCGCGGGATCGCCCGGAACGACGGATTCGACGAACGCTCCGTCGATGGACTTCAGCTTGAAGGCCCCCATTACATCCTGGTCCACGGGATTGATGTTGATCCCGAGGTATCCGCGGACGACCTTTCCTTTCTCGCGAAGCTGCGGAAGGATGGTCTTCAGGACGTTGACCGGCACCGCGAAGCCGATGTTCTGGGCCGGCCGGTACATCGCCGTGTTGATCCCGATGACCTCGCCGTTGACATTGATGAGCGGCCCGCCGGAATTACCGAAATTGATCGCCGCGTCGGTCTGGATGAAGCTCTCGAAGGAGCGCGTGGAGAGGTCGGCCGTCAGGCCCGAGCGGTCCTTGGCCGAGACGACGCCGACCGTGACGGTCTTGTCGAAGTTCAAGGGATCGCCTACGGCCATCACCCACTCCCCGACGCGGAGCCGGTCGGAATCGCCGAGCGGGAGCTTCGTGAGAGAGCGCCTGGCGTCGATCTTCAAGAGAGCCAGGTCCGTCGCCGGATCCTTGCCGATGACCTTGGCGGTGTAGCGCTCCTTGTTGATGCGCACTTCCACGCGGTCGGCGCCCTCGACGACGTGGTAGTTGGTCACGATCTCGCCGCTCTCGGAGACGACGAAGCCCGTGCCCCCCTGGACATCCTTGTGCTCCTCCTGGTCGTCACGGGGCTGGTTGCGCCGCGGGCCGAAGAAGAACTCGAACGGGTCCCCGTCGCTCCCCCCGCCGAAGGGGGAAAGCTGGCGATTGCGGGCGCCCTTGACGATGTTGGTCGACGTGATAGACACGACCGCGGGCATCGCCTCGTCGGCGATGTCGGCGAAGGAGGGAAGGACGACGGAATTCGACCTCGGCCGCGCCGGGGCCTCTTTCTGAGCCTCCGATCGCGGCGTGACGTTCACGGACCCGGCCACGATCATCCCGAAGATGACCGCCGCGCCGATCAGCGCCGAGAAGGAGATGGCTCTCTTGGTTGACTTGTGCATGACCTTTTTTTCTCCTCAAGCCGGCGATCAGAGCCGGCGCCCCAAAACGTAACAGCCCCGGCCGGTTTCTCATTCCTGGGCAGGAGGGATCACCAGCCGCTCCCTCTCGACAAGGATGCACCGGTCCATGGCGACCGGAATCCCGGCCTCTTCCAGGCGGCGGGCGGCCTCTTCGTCCACGACCCCCTGCTGCATGAAGAAGAAGCCCGCGCCGCGGGCGATCGCCTCGTCCGCCACGCGGCCGACCTCGCTCGACCGCCGGAAGACGTCCACGATATCGATGCGCACCTCCTGCGGGATCTCCAGGAGCGACCGGATAGCACTTCTCCCCGAGAATCTCACGGTGTCCCGGGTTGACCGGGACAACCCGGTACCCGTGCCGCTGCAGGTAGCGCGCGATCGTGTTCGAAGGCCTCGCCGGGTTGGGAGAACAACCCACGACGGCGACGGTCTTCGCCTGCCTGAGCGCGTTCCCGATCGCTTCCGGGTCGTTCAATGCCCACCAGTCCCCTGTCCCCGCTTCGAAGGACGAAGATCGAGAAGGAAAGTTACGCCCATCCTGCTCTCGAATCGAAGGGCAAACAACTGGAAAGACCTTTCTGTAGAGACGAGGAGAGCGCATTGATAGCGCGAGCCGGGGCCGGGCTCTCGTCCCGAGCAGGACGAAAACCTTCAGTTGCGCCCGGAAGCCTTTTCGGGGGGAGTCTTCTCGGGTCTTATGTTGTAGAAGAAGGTCACGGTCACGCCCTCCCGGTCCGACCCGAGGTCCTTGGGCAGAGGGCGGAATGGAGAGGACGTCAGGATCGCCTGGAGCGCCGCGTTGTCGAACGGGGGGGTGCCGGAATAGCTGACGATCTTCGCCCCTTCGACGCGGCCGTCCCCCCGGATGAAGAAGCGCACCGAGAGCCGTCCCTTCCACCCCAGCCGCGCGAGCTCCGGGATCTCCCAGTGCAGCTTGATGCGGCGGACCATCTCCTCGGCGTAGGCCCCCCAGTCGTACCAGGTCGTGTCGAAGGAGATCGGGCCGGAATCGACGAAGCCCCCTTCGGGATTCGGGAAGCCCGCTCCCGATTCTCCCGGCTTCCCGACGACTCCCCTGGCGGCTTCCTCCATCTTGCTCTGGAGGTCCTGGAGCTTCGGGCCCTCCCGCCCGGCCGAGGCCTTTCCCGGCGCCGGCACCTGGAACGCCTCCGGATTGGCGGCCATCTTCTCGCTCTGAGCGGCGGGCGGGGAGGATTCGGCCCCCGTTCCCGTGGCCCGGGGCACCCGCGGCGCCTGCGCGGCGGCCGCCGCTCCGGGCGCGAGCCCCTCCTTGCCGGGCCTCGGCGGGACGAACGGGGTCTCCGAGCGGCCGCGCGAGGGATCGCCGCCGCCGGCCCTCCGGGTCGCGTCCGACAGCTCGGACCGGCGGGCGCTCTCCCGCGCTGGGCCCGGGGCCGAGCGGAAGACCACCGGGATCTTCTGGTCGAGCTCTCTCTGCCGCTCCGATTCGACGAGCTCCCCGAGGATGCCCCGGTGCGATCCGACAGAGGAGAAGCCGGGAGCCTTGAGGACGAAGATGAGGATCAGGATGTGCGCGCCGATCGAGAAGAGGATCGCCCGTTCGATCGGGAAGGCACGGTCGGCCTTCCTCTCCAGGTCGAAGATGTCTCTCTCGGGAATCTCCGGGGGGGCAGGACTCTTCTCGTCCAGGTCGAGCAGCGACCATCGAGTCGGCCGAGCCGGCCGCTCTTCCTCCTCCGTCCGGGGACTGAGATCAAGCACGCAGTTTTTGGCCCAAAGGGATACCCCGTCTTCTTAAACGCGCGAAGCAGTCCGGCGATTTCGAGATGCTTCAATTATTTGCCCTGTCCGGGCTTGCGCCCCCTTCTCTCGACTTTCCTCGCCCGTTCTGATAAAAAACGTCCGGCGATCTGTGAATCCGGACGAGCGGGCCGCGGCCCGCTTTTTTATTCGCCGGGACAGGAGATGAGGCTGAGCGAAGAGACGACCGGGGAAATCCGGGCCATTGCGGCCGAAAAGGGCTGCCGACTGCTCGCGGTCGAGAGCGCCGGGGCGGGACGCTTCTCGGTCCTGCGCCTGGTTCTCGAGCGCTCGACGGGCGACCCGGTGACGATCGAGGACTGCGAGACGGTCTCGCGGGAGGTCTCGACGCTGCTGGACTCGACGGCCGACGTCGCGCACCGCTACACGCTGGAGGTCTCTTCGGCCGGGCTCGAGCGCCGGCTCTACTCCGTGGAGGACGCCGAGCGCTTCGCGGGACGGCGCGTCAGGGTCAAGACAGAGACGCCCGTCATGCCCGAGCCGCTCGGCGTGCCGGGGCGGGCGCCCTTGACGGGGGCCCGCAATTTCTCGGGGATCCTCGAGCGCGTGGACGGGGGCATCCTGCGGGTCGTTGATGAGGAAAACCACAGAATCTATAATGTCCGTTTTGCCGATATCCGGCTGGCGAGGCTCGAGTTCCAATGGCCGGACGGGGGCAAGGGGAATTGAGGAGAGGCGCTTTCCGATGATCATCGATCCGTCGGTCATCCGACAGGTGTCGCGCGAGAAGGACATCGATCCGGAGAAGATGTTCGCCGCGCTGGAAGAGGCGATGTCCTCGGCCGCGCGCAAGTTCTACCGCGACAAG
This sequence comes from uncultured Acidobacteriota bacterium, assembly GCA_963815865.1. Lineage (GTDB taxonomy): Bacteria > Acidobacteriota > Thermoanaerobaculia > UBA5066 > Gp7-AA6 > JAWOLE01. The sequence continues at coordinate 462,661 of CAWFIK010000001.1, read as the reverse complement.
GCCGTCGTGACGGCGATTGACCGCAAGACCGGCGAGATGTCGGTCACCTCTCGCCGCACGGTCGTCGAGGAGCTCGACACGGAGTCGGAGGAGCCGCCGCCGCAGATCCTGCTGTCGGAAGCGCAGGAGCTCCTCGCCAGGAAGGGGAGCAAAGGGAGACGTGCGTGTCCTGCGTCCGGCGGGCGAAGGAGAGCCTCCCGCGGAGGTCTCCGACGTCGCCACCGGCGACGAGGTCGTGCAGGACCGGGAGCCGATCGGCCTCGGCCGGATCGCCGCGCAGACCGCCAAGCAGGTGCTCTACCAGAAGGTCCGCGAGGCGGAGCGCGACAACATCTACAACGAGTTCCAGCCGAAGATCGGCGAGCTCATGAGCGGAACGGTCAAGCGCTTCGAGCGCGGCGACATGATCGTCGATCTCGGCAAGACCGAGGCGATCATCCCGCGCGACCAGCAGTCGCGCGCCGAGCGCTACGGCCAGGGAGAGCGGATCCGGTCGATCCTGTTTGACGTCCACCGCAACCCGAAGGGGCCGCAGCTCGTCCTCTCGCGGACCGATCCGCGGCTGCTCATCCGGCTCTTCGAGATGGAGGTCCCGGAGATCTACGACGGGACCGTCGTCATCAAGGGCGCCGTCCGGCAGCCGGGCGAGCGCGCCAAGGTCGCGGTGCGCTCGCGCGAGCGCGACGTGGATCCCGTCGGCGCCTGCGTCGGAATGCGCGGGAGCCGCGTCCAGTCGATCATGCGCGAGCTGCACGGCGAGAAGATCGACGTCATCCTCTATTCGGACGACCTGATCACATTCGCCCAGAACGCGCTCGCTCCGGCCAAGATCACGCGCGTGTCCCCGATTCACCGGGAGGACGGGACGATGAGCCTCGACTGCGTCGTCGAGGACGACCAGCTCTCCCTCGCGATCGGCAAGAAGGGGCAGAACGTGAGGCTCGCCTCGGCGCTCATCGGACTGAAGATCGAGATCAAGGGAGAGACCGAGGTCAAGGGAGAGGTCGCCCAGGCCCTGACCCGGATGCTCGAGGCGTCCCGGCAGCGACAGGTCTCCGTCTCCGAGGTGCCGGGCGTCGGCGAGAAGACTGCGGAGCGGCTCGTCGAGGCGGGGATCACGACGCTCGCCGACCTGCTCGAGAAGAGCGCGGCGGAGCTCTCCGAGATTCCCGGCATCGGCGAGAAGTCGGCGGAGAAGATCCTCGCCGCGGCCGCCGAGTTCGAGCAGACGCGCAACGCCGCGGCCCAGGCCGAAGAATCCGCAGAAGAGTCGGCCGAACCGGCCGAACCGGCCGCCGAGGGATCGCAGGAGACGACGGAAGCAGAGACGGCCGAGGAAACGACCGTCCGGGAGTAACGAAACACCTTCATGGGAAAGATCCGAGTCGAAGAACTGGCAGCCCAGATGGGCATCGGCAGCAAGGAAGTTCTCTTCCTCCTGCAATCCATCGGCGTGGACGTCAAGTCGCCCCAGGCGGCGCTGGACGAAGCGACCGTCCTCGCGATCCTCCAGGGAAAGACGCACGCGCCCAAGCAGCTCATCGTCCGCGACACCGAGGCCAAGGCGTTTCGCCCTCAGAAGAGCGCGCTGTCGCGGATCAAGATCGTCGAGAAGCCGATCCTTCCCGCGAAGGCTCCGGCCGAAGAAGAGCCGGAGATCTCGCGTCCCTCGGCGGCCGTGGAGCGTCCCGCGCCGGAGACGAGGGTCGCGGGCGACGCGAGGACGAAGACCGCGGAGCCGGCGCGCACCGCGGTGGTGCCGTCTGAGCCGGAGCCGGAGGCCCCGAAACCCCTTCCGCGGAAGATCATCCTGCCGCCGCGGCCGATTCCTCAACCACGTCCGTCAGCCGGCGCGCAGGCGGGACATCTCCCGCCACGTCCGTCCACTTCCCCATCGCCTCCGATGCGCACGGGCGCGGCGGCGCGCGCGACCGGGTTCAATCGCCCGAGCGGGCCGGCCCCGTCCGTCTATCACCCGGCGCCCGGCGGCCCCGGAGCGCGTCCCGTGGGGGGCGGACCGCCGCGGCCGGGCCAGCCCGGGCGTCCCGGAGGAGGCCCGCCGATCGGCCGGCCGGGCGCTCCCGGAGCCCGCCCCGCCGCTCCTCCCGCAACGCTCGAGCGAAGCGGCCCGACCAAGCGGAAGAAGGAGGAGAAGGAGGAGGCCAAGAAGCCCGCCAAGAAGGGCGGCGCGAAGCCGAAGATCACCGTCGCCGACGAGGTCGATCTGCGGGAGTTCGTGGGCGCTTACGAGGAAGACACCTACTCCGACATCACTCTGCCGCTGATCGAGAAGACCGCGGAGACCGAGGAGGCCGCCGCCCCGAAGCCGGTCTCCAAGTCCGCTCTGCGGCGCGCCGCCAAGGAGACGCGCACGCACGACTCCGGCAAGCTCCTGGAGTTCAAGAAGCCGCTGCCGACCGGCCCGGTGTTCCTCTCGGAGGGCGTGACCGTCAAGGAGCTCTCCGAGAAGCTCGGGGTCCTCGCCAAGGACATCGTCCGCCTGCTCATGGGGCGCGGCGTCTTCGCCACCGTCAACCAGGCGCTCGACGCCGACACCGCAATCCAGCTCGCGAAGGAAGTCGGAGTCGAGGCCGCCGTCGTCTCGTTCGAAGAGGAGCTGGAGCTCTCCCGCGCCGCGCAGGACACGAAGGAGGGGCACGCGCCCTCGCCCCGCGCGTTCCGCGCGCGCCGGTCGTGACCGTGATGGGCCACGTCGACCATGGGAAGACGTCGCTGCTCGACGCGATCCGCCAGACGAAGGTGGCAGAGGGGGAGGCGGGAGGCATCACGCAGCACATCGGCGCTTATCGCGTCGAAGTCAACGGAAAGCCGATCGTCTTTCTCGACACGCCCGGCCACGAGGCGTTCACCTCGATGCGCGCGCGCGGCGCGAAGGCGACGGACATCGTCGTCCTGGTCGTCGCGGCGGACGACGGCGTGATGCCGCAGACGATCGAGGCGATCGACCACGCAAGGGCGGCGAAAGTCCCGATCGTCGTCGCGATCAACAAGATCGACAAGTCCAACGCCAATCCCGACCGGGTCAAGAAGGAGCTCGCCGACCGCGGCGTGCTGCTCGAATCGTGGGGTGGCGACGTGCCGTCGGCCGAGATCTCGGCACTCAAGAAAACGGGGATCGAGCATCTGCTCGAGCTCCTCTTGATCGTCGCGGACATGCAGGAGCTCTCCGCGCCGCTTGCCGAAGAGGCGCGCGGCGTCGTGCTCGAGGCGCGGCGCGACGCGGGGCGCGGCAACGTCGTGACCGTGCTCGTCCAGTCCGGAACCCTCTCCGTGGGAGACGTCTTCTTCGCGGGATCGGTCTTCGGCCGCGTCCGCTCGATGCACGACGACCGGGGCGCGAAGGTCGCGGTGGCCGGCCCGGCCACACCGGTCGAGGTCACGGGCTTCGAGGACCTGCCGCTCGCGGGCGACACGTTCCAGGTCGTCGAGGACGAGACGAAGGCCCGCTCGATCGTCTCCTTTCGCCAGCAGAAGGACCGCGACAAGATCATGGCCGCGTCGTCGAAGATCTCCCTCGATCAGCTCTTCAGCAAGATCCAGGAAGGAAGGATCAAGGAGCTGCCGCTGATCGTGAAGGCCGACGTGGCGGGCTCCGTCGAGGTGCTGTCACAGGCGATCCAGGGCCTCTCCAACGAGAAAGTGAAGATCTCGCTGCTCCACGCTGGCGTGGGCGCGATCAACACGAACGACGTGCTCCTCGCCTCCGCGTCCGGCGCGATCATCATTGGGTTCAACGTGCGGCCGGAGAAGAAAGCGGAGATCGAGGCGGACAAGAACGGCGTCGAGATGCGCCTCCACACGATCATCTACAACGTGACCGACGAGATCAAGGCCGCGATGGAGGGCCTCCTCGAGCCGACGTTGAAGGAGATCGCTCGCGGCCGCGCCGAGGTCCGCAACACGTTCAAGGTCCCGAAGTTCGGCGTCGTGGCCGGCTGCCTCGTCACGGAGGGAGCGATCACCCGCAACTCCCAGCTGCGGCTCCTGCGCGACAACCGGGTCATCTACGAGGGAAAGGTCGGCTCCCTGCGGCGCTTCAAGGACGACGTCTCCGAGGTCAAGCAGGGCTTCGAGTGCGGCATCGGCCTCGACCGCTACCAGGACGTCAAGGTCGGCGACGTCCTCGAGGCCTACCAGGTCGAGAAGGTCGCCGGGGTGATGAACGGCTGAGGAGACGGGACTCGGGACACGGGACTCGGCACTGGGACTCGAACCAAGAAGAGATGGTGATCGCCTACGCGGTGTTTGATCTTCACCTCCCGGGATGCCGCGGCCTGAAGGAAAAGCGGATGATCGTCAGGAGCCTGAAGAGCCGCATCCGCAATGAATTCGAGGTCTCGGCCGCCGAGGTCGGCGATCAGGACATCCTCCAGAGGTCCCAGCTCGGGGTCGCCGCCGTCGGTCCCGACCAGCAGCCCCTGGACGCCCTGCTGCAGGATGTCCTCCGTTTCGTCGAGAACAACCTCGACGGCCAGCTCCTCGACTACCGGAATGAGTTCATCCATGTCTGATCTCCTCCGAGTCCCGAGTCCCGAGTCCCGAGTTCCGCGTCCCGCGCGAGTCCCGAGTCCCGAGTCCCGAGTCGCGGCATGAAGAAGGAATCCCGCCGCAGCCAGCGCGTCGCCGATCTCGTCCGGGCGGAGCTTTCGAATCTCCTCCTGATCGAGGCGCACGATCCGGCCGTCAAGGGAGTCACGATCACGAGCGTCGAGATGTCGCCGGACCTGCAGTCGGCGCGCGTCTACTTTTCCGTGCTCGGCGGGGAAGCGGAGCGGGAACGCGCGGCCGAGGGGCTCGCGCGGGCGTCCGGGTTCCTGCGCCGCGAGGTCGGCCAGCGCTGCGCCCTTCGTTACGCCCCCGAGCTCCACTTCGCCGCCGACCTTTCGCTCGAGCGCGGGGCGCGCGTGGAGGAGTTGCTGGCCCAGGTCCTCCCCCCGCGGAAAGAGGAGCCTTGACCGATTCGCTCAAGCGCGGATACCTCTTCCTGATCGACAAGCCGCCGGGATTCACCTCCCACGACGTCGTCGAGCGCGTTCGCAAGGCCACGTCGTTCGCCCGCATCGGCCACAGCGGGACGCTCGATCCGATGGCGACAGGCCTCCTACTCCTCTGCGCGGGGGGAGCCGCGCGCCTCCAGAGCTTCTTCACGAAGATGGACAAGTCCTACGAGGGGGTGATCCGCCTCGGGCGTTCCACGACGACGTTCGACCGCGAGGGGGAGACGGTCGGGCCCGAGCGCGACGCCAGCCGGATCGGGCCGGAGGAGATCGAAACCGCGGCGGCCGCCTTCCGGGGGGAGTTCCTCCAGTCGCCGCCGGCCTACTCCGCCAAGAAAGTGAAGGGGCAGAAATTCTACGAGATGGCCCGGCGCGGCGAGGCCGTCCCCGTCCTGCCCAAGAGAGTCCGCGTCTCGCAGCTGACCTTCGGGCAGTTGGACGAGATGGGCCGCCTCCCCGTCACGATCGCGTGCTCCTCGGGGACGTACGTGCGCGCGATCGCGAGCGACCTCGGCGAGAGCCTCGGATGCGGCGCGCACCTGGAGACGCTCCGGCGCACCCGCATCGGAGAATTCGGCGTCGCCGATGCCGTGCCGCTCGAGGCGTTCGAGCGGATGTCTGCGCAAGAGCGGCTTCAACCTCCCCACGCGGTCCCGCTCTCGCGGATCGCCTTTCCGTTCGAGCGTCTCCGGCTCGCCTCGCTCGAGGTCTGGAAGGTCCGGAAGGGACAGCCGATCCCGTTTCGCGGCGTCTCCTCGAAGGAGGGGGACTGGGTCACGCTCCTCGGGCCCTCCGAGGAGGTGGTGGCCCTGGGCCAGGTCACGCCCATGGGAACCGGAAAGATCAGCCTCATCCGGCCGAAGATCGTTTTGACCGAGTAGTCGGAGGGTCGGCTTCCCGCTGGAACGAACGGCGCAAGTCATGGTAGGCTATTCGTTTATAGAAAAAGAGTGAGTAGAGAAGAGGAGACAGACCAGTGAGCGTGACCGAGTATCAGACCGAGAAGCCCGGAGTCATCGGGCAGTATCGGGTCCACGAAACCGACACGGGCTCTCCGGAGGTCCAGGTCGCCCTGCTGACCAACCGGATCGCCTACCTGACCGAACACTTCAAGACCAACGCCAAGGACCACCATTCGCGGCGCGGCCTGTTGAAGCTCGTTTCCCGGCGCCGGAGGCTGCTCGACTACCTGAAGGACGAGAGCCCCCAACGCTATGCCCGGTTGATCGAGCGGCTCGGTCTGCGCAAGTAAACCCGCGGCAAGCCAGAGGGGCGGGCCGGCGGCCGAGCGGCCGCAGGGTTGCGCCTCGCCTGCCTGCCGCTCCGATGACGAGGAACACGCAATGACCCAACACCAGACTTCCCTCCCGGTCGGGGCCCTCCCTCTCCAGATCTCGATCGGCAAACTCGCCAAACAGGCGGACGGCGCCGCCGTCGTGCGCTACGGAGACACCGTCGTCCTGGCGACCGCCGTCTTCCAGAAGGAGCCGAAGGAGAACGCCGACTTCTTCCCGCTCACGGTCGATTACCGCGAGGCCACTTATGCCGCCGGGCGGATCCCCGGAGGGTGGTTCAAACGCGAGGGCCGGCCGACGGAGAAGGAGATCCTGACTTCGCGCCTCATCGACCGCCCCTTCCGCCCCCTCTTCCCCAGGGGCTTCAACCACGAGACGCAGATCATCGCCTTCGTCCTCTCCGCCGACGGACAGAACGACCCCGATGTCCTCGCGATGAACGCGGCGTCCGTGGCGCTCATCTGCTCGCACGTCCCCTTCTACTCCCCGGTCGGCGCCGTGCGCGTCGGGCGGATCGACGGGCAGCTCGTCCTGAACCCGACGAACGCCCAGCGCGAGAAATCCGAAATCGACCTGATCGTGGCCGGAACCGACGACGCCGTTGTCATGGTCGAGGGGCTCGCGCGGGAAGTCTCCGAGGCCGTCCTGATCGACGCCATCTTCTTCGGGCACGAGGTGGTCCGACGGATCGTCGCCGTCCAGAAGGAGTTGCAGCGGGAGGCGGGCTTCACGGAGAAGCCGGAATGGAAATCGCCCGAGGCCTACCCGGCCGACGTCTTCTCCCAGGTCCGCTCGCAGTGGGAGACCGTGATGCTGGCCGCCATGAGACTGCCCAACAAGATCCTCTCGTACGCCGAGATCAAGGCCGTCAAGAAGGCCGCGGCGTCCGTCGTGCCGGAAGATCAGCCCGAGAAGAAGGCGCAGGTCGCGAAGGCCGCCGACGACCTCGTGAAGGTCCTGACGCGCGAGACGATCCTGAATCACGGCCAGCGCCTGGACGGCCGCCGCTTCGACGAGATCCGCCCGATCACCTGCGAGGTCGGTCTCCTCCCGCGCACCCACGGCTCGGCGCTCTTCACGCGCGGGGAGACGCAGGCCCTCGTCACCGCCACGCTCGGAACTTCCGACGACGCGCAGATCATCGAGGAGTACGAGGGGGAGAGCGAGCACACGTTCCTCCTCCACTACAACTTCCCGCCGTTCTCCGTCGGGGAAGCGAAGTTCATGCGCGGGCCGTCGCGGCGCGACATCGGGCACGGCAATCTCGCCCGCCGCTCGCTCTCCCCGGTGCTGCCCAACGAGGACGCGTTCCCGTACACCGTCCGGGTCGTCTCCGACATTCTCGAATCCAACGGCTCTTCCTCGATGGCCACCGTCTGCGGCGGCACGCTCGCGCTCATGGATGCCGGCGTTCCGATCAAGGCCCCGATCGCGGGAGTCGCGATGGGCCTCGTGTCCGACGGAGACCGCTTCGCGATCCTCTCCGACATTGCCGGCCAGGAAGACCACTACGGCGACATGGACTTCAAGGTAGCGGGCTCGCGCGAGGGGATCACGGGCCTCCAGATGGACATCAAGATCAAGGGGTTGAAGCGGGAAATCGTGGAGAAGGCGCTCGCGCAGGCGCGCGCCGGCCGCCTCCACATCCTGGAGAACATGGCCGGCGCGATCGACCGGCCGCGCGCCAACATCTCCCCCTACGCGCCCCGCATCTTCACGATGCAGATCCCGCGCGACCGTATCCGCGACGTCATCGGCTCCGGCGGCAAGACGATCCGGTCCATCATCGAGTCCACCGGGTGCAAGATCGACGTCGAGGATTCCGGCAAGGTCTCGATCGCCTCCTCCGACGAGGCGGCGGCGCTGCGCGCCATCGAGATCATCGAAGGCCTGACGCAGGAGCCGGAGATCGGGAAGGTCTACACCGGCAAGGTCCGCCGCGTGGAGCCGTACGGAGCCTTCGTCGAGATCATGCCGGGGCAGGACGGGCTCGTGCACATTTCCGAGCTCGCTCCCTACCGCGTCCGCCAGACGACTGACGTCGTCAAGGAAGGGGACGAGGTCACGGTCAAGATCATCGCCGTGGACCCCATGGGGAAGATCAAGCTCTCGCGCAAGCAGGCGCTCACCAAGGAGCAGCTCGAGGCCGAGATGGCCATGGCGCCCGTCACCGTCGGCGAAGACGAGGGCCGGGACGAGTTCCCGCGCGGCGCGCGCGGCCCGGGCGAGCACCACGGCCATCCAAACCGCGACCGCGGCCCGCGGGGACCGAGGCGATAAAGCAGGTATCAGGTACCAGGTGTCAGGGACAAAGCGCGGCATCTGCCGCGCTTGTCGTTTCCTGGATCGAGTCCCGCGTCCCGAGTTCCGAGTCCCGAATCCCTAGTAAGGCATTTCGTCGTCGCCGAGGCCGATCATGTGTCCGATCTCGTGGACGACGGTGTCGCGAATCTCGCGGATGGCTTCGCCGCGCGTCGGACAGCAGCGCAGGATCGGCCCGCGGAAGATCGCGATCTGCGCCGGCAAGGGAGAGATCGCCGTCTCCCTCTCGAAGTAAGGGACGCCCCGGAAGATCCCGAAGAGCTCGTCCTCGTCCGGTGTGTCCGTCTCCTCGTAGTCCTCTTCGAGGGGCTCCTCCTCGACGACGATGACGATGTTCTCGAGATACTTTCGGAAAGCCTGAGGGACCTGGGCGACGGCCTCGTCCACGTAGGCCTCGAACTGGCGCCGGGTGACTCGCGAAGAGCTCATGCGCGGGCAAAGAGAGCTTCGAAGTTCGCGGTCGTCGCGGCCGCGACCGCGCCGATGTCGACCTTCTTCACCTCGGCGAGCTTCTTCGCCGTCTCGACGACGTAGGCCGGCTCGCACGGCTTTCCCCGGTGCGGGGCGGGAGCGAGAAACGGCGAGTCGGTCTCGACGAGCATCGCGTCAAGCGGCAGACCCGTCGCCGCTTCCCGGATGTTGTCGGCGGCGCGGAACGTGATCATCCCGGAGAAGGAGACGAGGTAACCCAGGTCGATCGCCCTCTTCCCGTAGTCGGCGTTCTCGGTGAACGAATGAAAGACGCCCGGCCGCCTGCGCGGCGGCCTCCGGCGCAGCGCCGCGAGCATCTCCGCGCCGCTCTCCCGGTTATGAAGGATCGCCGGCAGGCCGAGCCGCTCCGCGAGGTCGAGCATCCACTCGAGCACCTCGATCTGCTTGCCGCGCGGAGAAAGGTCGTAGTGAAAGTCGAGCCCGATTTCCCCGATCGCCGCGACCCTCTCTTTCCGGGCGAGCGCTTCCAGCGCCGCGCCGTCCCGGCGTGGATCGAAGTCCTTCGCCTCGTGCGGATGCACCCCGACCGCGGCCAGCACGCCCTCCTGCCTCTGTGCCAGCTCGACCGCCGCGGCCGAGTCCTCCAGGGTCGTCCCCGGCACGAGGAACCGGTCCACCCCGGCAGCTCGGGCGCGCTCGAGCATCGCTTCGAGATCGCTCTTCGCCATCTGGAGATGGCAATGGCTGTCCGAGAAGAATCGGGTCATCGGCTCATCGGTTCATCGGTTCATCGGTTCACATGCCCCGATACAAGTATCCGACGCGATCACCCGATGACCCGATCACCCGATCACCCGATTATTTGACTCGCGACCCCGGCGGTACGGAGGGAGCGACCTCGAGGAGAGAAGGCTCCCCGGCGTCTCCAACAGTCGCGGCCAGGACCATGCCGTTGGACTCGACGCCCATGAGAGTCGCGGGTTTCAGGTTCGCGACGATCACGACGTTGCGTCCGACGAGAGCCTCGGGCGGGTACACCTTTCCGATCCCGGCGACAACCTGCCTCTTCTCCGCTCCGAGGTCCACCTGAAGCTTGACGAGCTTGTTGGACTTGGGGACCCGCTCCGCTTCGAGGATCTTCCCCGTCACGAGCCGCACCTTCTGGAACTCGTCCAGACCGATGCGGGCGTCGGAAGGGGTCACGGCCTGACTGGCTTCCGGCGGAGGTGGAGATCCGGCCGGCGTCCCGGGAGTGTCCTGCGACATGGTGTTCTCCTTTGCGCTGAAATACGCGCCGGCGTCGGCGCGGGGGAAGAGCGGGCCGCTTTCGGGCACCGGAGCGCCGGTCGGGAGGCGGCCCCAGTCGAGGTCCTCCGGGCCCGGGTCGGTTCCGGCAAGGCCGAGCGTGGCGAAGATCTTTCGGGACGTGCCCGGCATGAAGGGGAAGAGCATCACGCCGCAGAGACGCACGCCCTCCGCCGCGGCGTAGAGGATCCGCGACAGGCGAGCGGACTTGCCCTCCTCCTTGCGCACCTTCCACGGCTCCTGGACGACGACGAAGCCGTTGATCTGCGTCAGGAATCGCCAGACCGCCTCGAGCGCGCGGTTGAAGGCGAAGTCCTCCATCGCGGCGCGCCACTCCGACTGCGCGGCGGCGAGCGCGGAACGGATCTCGTTTGTGTCGCTCGCCTCCGGCGGCGTCCCGCCAAAGGACTGCCGCAGGAGCGCGGCGACCCGCGACACCGTATTGCCGAGGTCGTTGGCCAGGTCGGCGTTGAACCGGCCGAGGAACGCCTCGTCGGAGAAATGGGCGTCCTGGCCGAACGTCATCTCGCGAAGAAGGAAGTAGCGCAGCGCGTCCGGGCCGAACTCCGAGACGAGGGCGTCGGGCCGCACGACGTTCCCGACGGACTTGGACATCTTCTTCTCGTCGCGCAGCCACCAGCCGTGCGCCCAGACCGTCGTCGGGAGCGGCAGCCCCGCCGACAGCAGGAAGGCCGGCCAGAAGACCGCGTGGAAACGGAGGATGTCCTTTCCGATCAGGTGGACGCGGCGTCCCTCCGGGTTCTCCCAAAACTCGCGGTAGAGCCGGTCGTCCCCGGAACCGTAGCCGAGCGCCGTGACGTAGTTGGAGAGAGCGTCGAGCCAGACGTAGACGACCTGCCCCGGCCGACCGGGAAACGGGATCCCCCACTTGACCTTCGACCGCGAGACGGAGAGGTCGGTCAGCCCGCCGCGCACGAAGGACATGACTTCCGACCGCCGCGTCTCCGGCCGGACGAACTCCGGATGCTTCTCGTAGTGTTCGAGCAGCGGCGCCGCGTACTTCGAGAGGCGGAAGAAGACGTTCTCCTCCGACTCCCAAAGGCACGGCGTGCCGTGGACCGGGCAGCGCTTCTCTTCGTCGAGCTCCTTCTCGGTGTAGAAGGCCTCGCAGTTGCCGCAGTACCACCCCTCGTGCCTCGCGGTGTAGAGGTCGCCCGCGTTCTCCATGCGGCCGATGATCGCCTCGACCCCCGCCAGGTGCCGGCTCTCCGTCGTGCGGATGAAGTCGTCGTTGGAGATCTCGAACTTCTTCCAGAGGTCGTGGTATCGGGCGACAACGCGGTCGGCGAGCGCGATCGGCGTGACTCCCTGCCCCGCCGCCGCCTTCTCGATGTTCTGGCCGTGCTCGTCGGTTCCCGTCAGGAATCGCGTCTTCTCCCCCACCAGCCGGTGGTACCGCGTCGCCGTGTCCGTCACGACGGTCGAGTAGATATGCCCGATGTGGGGCAGGTCGTTGACGTAGTAGATCGGGGTCGTCGCGTAGAAGGTCCGCATGGGAGAGGGGAAGATACCCCAAGCCCGAGGAGTGGCGCCTCCGAGCCTCCGCACTACATCAGCCCGGCCTCCCGGAAGGAGACGCACCCTTCCCGCCCGACGACGACGTGGTCGAGGAGGCGCAGGCCGACGGACTCGGCTGCCGCGGCGAGGCGGCGCGTGAACTCGCGATCCTCCCGCGAGGGGGAAGGATCGCCGGAGGGGTGATTGTGGTAGAGGATCACGGCGGCCGCGTTGGCGAGGAGCGCGCGCTTCAGGATCTCCCGCGGTTCCACCACGGCGCGGTCGAGCGTGCCCCGGTAGATCTCCGGGTCGTCCCGCAGGAGCCGGTTGCGGGCGTTCAGGTACAGCGCACCGGTCCGTTCTTGCGTGCCGTCGCCGCGCGCCCGCCGCAGGTAGTCCTTCACGAGCGAGGGCTCGTTGAGCAGATCGCGCCCCGAGAGCGACTCCTCGGCGAGCCTCCGACCGATCTCGAGCGCCGCCTCGATGACCGCTCCCCGCGCCGTCTTGATGCCACGCTCCCGCCGCAGCTCCGCTCCGGAGAGCCCGGCCAGGCCGGCCAGCCCTCCGTGCGCCGTGAGGATCCGGCGCGCGGAATCGAGCGCGCTCTCCCCGCGGATCCCCGACCCGAGCAAGAGAGCCACCAGCTCCTCGCCCGAGAGCGCGGCCGCTCCCAGACGCGCGAGCCTCTCCCTCGGCCGTTCGTTCGAAGGCAGATCCGAGATCCGAAGCACGACCCGACTCGTTTGTTCCGTCATGAATTTGGCCGGGAAACGGCCAGTCGCGGGACCGCGAGGACCCGCGGATCGTAGCAGGGATCCGGTTTCAGGCGCCAGGTTTCAGGGAAAAGCTCCTACTGGAAGTAGCCGTAGACGTCGAAGAAGAAGTTGGTGCTGCCCGAGGGCATGTCGCACTGGACGGAGATCTGCCCTCCGGCGCCGAGCGGGACGATGGCGTTGTTGGCGCGGACGATGCCGGGGCGGAAGTTGATGGCGCTGGCCAGCGGCGCGGCGCCACCCGCGGGGAAGAGACGCAGATCGCCGTCGTTCGAGGGCAGGGCGACGGCGAGAATGATCGCGATGCCCTTGGCCGAGGACGGAATCCCGCAGAGGCCGGAGACCGGGAACGTCCGGATCGTATTCGCCGACAGGGCGGGGCCGCCCGACGGGCCGGGCGGATTGCGCGTGTCCGCAACCCGGCAGGGAGAAACCGTGAAGTAGCTCGCGGCCTGCGGCGTGGGGGTGGCCGTCGGCGTGTTCGTCGGCGTGACCGGGGTATTCGTGGGCGTCATCGTCGGCGTCGGCGTGACCGTCGGCGTCACGGTCGGCGTGCTCGTCGGGGTCCGGGTCAGCGTCGGCGTATTGGTCGGCGTCGGAGAGGGTGTGTTCGTCGCCGTGTTGCTCGGTGTGCTGCTCGGCGTGTTCGTAGGAGTGTTCGTCGAAGTCCGAGTCGGCGTATTCGTTGGAGTGATGGTTGGGGTGTTCGTCGGAGTCTGCGTCGGTGTTCTTGTGCTCGAGGGCGTGTTGGTCGGAGTGCTTGTCGTCGTGTTCGTGGGAGTGTTCGTCGGGGTCGGCGTCGGCGTCGTCGAGCCGCACGCCGCGAACTTGAAGTTCCCGATGCGGGTGCGCCAGTTGAAGCTCGACGTCGTCGGGTAGTACTGCTGCGTGTACCAGAACGTGCAGTCGTCCACCGGGTCGACGGTCATGGCGCTGTAGTCGCCCCAGCGGTTGCTCGTGCCCGAGTCTGGCTGCCGGTGCCGTCGAACAGGTGAGCCTCGCCCTGGGCCAGCGTGTTGACCGGGTCGGTGACCAGCCGGCCCGCATAGCGGATCTGGGGAAAGATCGTGGGGCTCGAGGCGCTGAAGCCGAGGGCCAGATCCCCATGCTGGTCCATCGCGGCGCTCCCCATCCAGCGCCAGTCGGTGTCGGGCTGGTAGGTGCTCTCCTGGAAGACCGTCACCGGGCCGGCCGTCACGTTTCGCAGCTCGAACCAGCGGATGCCGGCCACGCCGCCCGAGCTCACGGTGTAGTTGCCGACCACCGATTCGTGCGTCGCCGAAGTTGCGGTAAGCCAGCCGGTGCATGAAACGGTCGCCAATGCCGTCCAGGTTGTTCGCCGACGTCACGCCCATCTGCGGTATGCAGGCAAACGTCGAGTGGGCAGAGCGCCGTGAAGCCCGCGGCGGGCGGGCTGGCGAAAAGAGTGAACGTCGTGTTGGCCGGCACGGCGAAGTCGGCGTGGAAGTGGAAGACCCTGTAGGCGCCGGTGGACGGGAATTCCACGAACGTCGCGGGCGCGCCGGCTGGCGGCAGGATCGAGCCGTCCAGATCGGCGGGCAGGTAGGCTCCTCTGTGGGCCCGCCGGTGAGGCCCGGTGCTCACGAAGGTGGCCGGGAGCCGGCGAGCATCGCCGCCCGGTCGAAGGCGAACGGCTGCGGGCCGAGGAACGCCGTGCCCGCCGAGTTGAACACGTTCATGCTCATGTAATAGGCGTCGGGCCAGACGGAGAGCTTGGGATAGTCGAAGAAGTTCGTGCCCAGGTGAAAGCCGTACCGGTTATAGGAGCCGGTGGCATCGCTACGTGGTGGAGATGGCGATGCACTCGTCCGTCGGGTGCCCGGAGCCGGCGAACTGGCTGACGAGCCAGCGGTCGGCAAGCTGGTCGTAGAGCACGATCGGGTCGCCGTTGCCGGTCTGGCAAGGTCCGCCGAAGCCGGCCCAGATCGTGGAGATGGCCACGGGCCCGAACACCGAGGCGCCGGTGGTCTTGTTGAAGACCTGGTACCCCCTGTTGACGATCTGGACATACTGCGTCAGGCCCACCTCGCCGTCGGTGTCGGGCGGCGCGCAGTTGCAGACCACGCCGGGGAACGGGATGCCGTCGAAGTTCAGGATCGCTGCGGGCATGTTCGGCGTGGGGGCGTGCCGCTCTGGACGACTTCATCGGGGCTGTCTTTGTGATGGAACGGGATCTTCGGGTTCACGTTCGCTTCGTGCTCGGGGCTCAATTGGACCGGCAGGGGCTTCATCTCGCGCAGCGGCGGCGAGGTATCGTTGTGATACGAGGCGCCCACGGTGACGCCGTTGCCTGCCGGTTCCGCCGCAGGCCTTCCGGGCAGACCGGACAGGGCGCTGCCGGCGACCCGCGGCCGCAGAGACAAGACGTTCCCTGGAAGGAGCAGCGCGGCTCTCGAGATCGTCGCAACCTGGGCCCTGCTCAAAGGAGCGACAGTCGCGCCCGATAGTAGCAAGACAGCGAGCGCTCCAAGAATCCACTTTGTTCGGTGCTTGATTTTCGGTCCTCCGGAGTCTGGCCAGCATATGCGCCGGTCCTTCGGCTGTCAAATTGTTGCGTCATACTGAAGGTGCCGTGCCCGAGGCGGAGGTGGAGATACAGATGAGTGTCCCTCGCGGAGAGACACGACCCCGACAGAGAGTCCCGTGAGGACCACGCTGATCGTCCTGGGGATCCTGCTCCTTGCGGCCGGGGTCCTCTGGCCGATCCTCTCCCGGTTCGTGGGAAGGCTTCCCGGAGACATCGTGATCCGAAAACCGGGGTTCACGTTCGTCTTCCCGGTCGTCACCTGCCTGGCGCTGTCGCTCCTCCTGACGCTCCTGCTCTGGATCTTTCGGCGATGAGGCGCGCGTAGAGCGACTCGATCCGGTCGAGGCGAACCTCCGAGGAGAAGCCCTTTTCAACGCGCTCACGACCAGCCCCGGCGAGACGCGAGGCGAGGGCGGAGTCCGTCAGGAGGCGCCGGATGGCGGCCGCCATCGAGGCGGGATCGCGCGGCGGCACGAGGAGGCCCGATTCTCCGTCCACGACGAGCTCCGGGTTGCCGCCCGCGGCGCTGGCGATGACGGGGACGCCGAGGGCCATGGCTTCGCGCAGCGTGCCCGTGATGCCGAGCCCCTCGTAGGAGAGGTCCGCGACGATCTCGGCGGCGGCGAGGACATCCGGCATGTCGGCACGGAACCCGATCGGGAGGACGCTCGCCTCGATCCCCTTCTCGCGAGCGAAGGCGCTTGACTTCCGCCTTCTTTGCTTCGTCCTCGCAGGCGACGACGGCCGTCCTCAATTTCGGGAACTCGGACGCCAGGAGAGCCGCGGCGCAGATCAGGTCCCGCCACCCTTTCCATTCCCGGGCGCCGACCTGCAGGAGGAGCCTCTCGTCGGGGGCGACGTTCCACTCCCGGCGGATCCGGTCGCGGACAGCCTTCGCCGGGTCGAAGCGGGAGAGGTCCACGCCGGCATAGATCACGTTGACCTTCTCCGGCGGGAGCTTCCCCGAGGCGACGATCACCTTCTTGATGTCCTCGCAGACCGTGACGACCGCATCCATCCGGATATGGAACTTGATGCGGTTCAAGGCGTCGAGCGGGAAGGAGACTCCTCGGTTGACGACAAGGACCGGACGCCGGCGCGAGAAAGCCGTCGCGAACAGCGCGACGGAGTGCGCGATCCCCTTGTGGACATGAACGACGTCCACGGCGCGCTCGTCGAGGACCTTCGCGAGCCGGCGCGCGCTGCCGAAATCGAACTCGTGCTTCAAGGGGAGCTCGATGAAGTCGAGTCCCTCCTCCCGCGCCCGCGACGGGACATCTCCGGCTGGCCGCGAAACGATCGCCACCCGGTGCCCGCGCCCCGCCAGCCCGCGCGCGAGCTGGAACATCTGAACGACGCTCCCCGTCGAGAAGAGGCCCTTCTCCAGGATCTGGAGAATCGAGAGACGTTGCCGACTGGGCGACTGGGAGACGGGGAGACTGGGGGAATCAGATCCGTCGCCCAGTCCCCCAGTCACCCAGTCCCCCAGTCTCTCGCTAATCGCCGTCCGGCCATTCGCGGGTGGCGGCGTCGGGGACGAGAACGATCTTGCCGTGGTGGTCCCCCTTTTCGAGGCGCTCGTAGGCCTTGACGGCGCGGGAGAAGGCGAAGACGCTGTCGATGCGGGGGGTGAGCTTCCCGGCTCCGACCGCCGCGAGCATCGCGCGGAATTCGCGGTCATTGGCCATCGTGGAACCGAGGATCGAGAGGTGGTTCCAGAAGACCAGTCGCAGCTCCTCCTTCGGGTTCGGTCCGGTCGTGGCGCCGCAGGTGACGATGCGCCCCCCCTTCGCGGCGCACTTCAACGACGTCATCCAGGTCTTCTCGCCGACGGAGTCGAACACGACGTCCACGCCGCGCTTGCCGGTCAGCGAGCGGACCTCCTTCGCGACGTCCTGCTTCGCGTAATCGATCACGACCGCGGCGCCGGCTGCCGTCAGGCGCGCGGCCTTTTCCTCCCCCGAGGTCGTGGCGAAGACGCGGGCCCCGACGAGGTTGGCGATCTCGAGCAACGCCCCTCCCACGCCGCCTCCCGCCCCGTGGATCAGGACGGTCTGCCCCGGCCGGACATCGCCGCGTGTGACGGCCATCCGCCAGGCGGTCTGGTACACGAGTGCAAACGCGGCCGCCTGCTCGAAGGAGAGCCGCTCCGGGATCGGAAAGACGTTCCTCGCCGGGACGACGACCGCCTCGGCGAACGTGCCGGGGACGTGCTCGCCGAGGATCTGGAACCGGACGCAGAGGCTCTGTTCCCCCGCGCGGCAGAACTCGCACGTGTTGTCGTAGAGCCCCGGCTGGACGAGCACGCGGTCTCCGGGCGAGAGCCCCTCCACTCCGTCGCCGACGGTATCCACGACTCCCGCCCCATCCGCTCCCGGGATCTGCGGCAGCGGGACGCCGGGGATCCCGTCGCGGACAAAGACGTCCAGGTGGTTCATCGCGGCCGCGCGGATCGCGACGCGGACTTCCCCGGCGCGCGGCTCGGGCGTCTCGTAGTCGCCGTACTCGAGGACTTCATTTCCGCCGTGCTTGCGGAAGAAGACGGCTTTCATGGGAAGTCGATAGTTAAGAGTTCATCGTCGATAGTCAAGCCATCGACCCGTCAGTTCAGGTAACCGAGCGACTTGAGCTTCCGCAGATACTCGCGGTCGGTCGCGGCGGAGCGCGCGCCCTCCGGCGCGGAGCGCGGGCCGTACGTCGAGACCGTCGATGTCTCGAGAGTGCCGGCGGAGAAGAGCGCCGCGACGGGATGGCCGGGGAGGTCCGCCGCCGCGGGCGCTCCCGCGCGTGCGAGAATCGAGGGGGCGACGTCCTCCCAGCGGATTCGCAGAGTCTTG
Source organism: uncultured Acidobacteriota bacterium (assembly GCA_963815865.1). Taxonomy (GTDB): domain Bacteria; phylum Acidobacteriota; class Thermoanaerobaculia; order UBA5066; family Gp7-AA6; genus JAWOLE01. The sequence goes on along the minus strand of CAWFIK010000001.1, from coordinate 444,613 downwards.
ACCGGCTGCCGCCCGTCGAAGACGATCATCCGTCCGAGCGCGGACGCCGCGGCGTGGCTGTCCACGGCGAGAATCGCGAGAGCCTGTTGCCCGGCGACGGCGCGCGAGACCTCGTCCTCGAGAAAGAGGTGGAGCTGATCGAGCGCGCGCAGCCGCTCCTCCGAGCCGATTTTGCCCCGAAGGATGTCCAGTCCCGGCAGGTACACCGTCGCGACCTGCTGCCCGCCGCGCCGGCGTATCCGGAACGCATCGATCGCCCGGCGGTCCGCGGAGATCCCATCCACCGCGCCCGCCAGGATCTGCTCGTTCCCGACAACGTCCGCCCCGGGCCACGGTCCGGAGGCCCACCATCCCACCGCCTCCGCGGGGAGGCCGGCCGAGGCGGCGATCTCCCAGAAGGCGAGGCTGCGCCGATCGGACGCCGACACCGGCGAGTTCACGACGAGCCGGAGCGCGGGACCGAGCCCTCGCAGATACCACGCGGTCGCGAGCGGCGGGCGCAGCCCGGAGGGGGACCCTCGCGGGCGGACCCGCGCCAGCGCGCGCACGCCGTGGCGGGACGGCGGCTCCCCCGTCGCGAGGTCGCTCCAGATCTCCGGCGGAGTCGCCGCCATGGCAGGCCACCAGCCGGTCACCCCGGTCGCGAGGAGCTCTCGAATCCCCGAGAGTCCGTCGGAGCCGGGAGCGTCGAGCGCCAGCCCGTCCACGGCGATGACGGCGACACCGCCGGCGCGCGGCGAGGGGAGCACCGGGGGCGCGGCCGGCCGGCCGCGGCGCGAAGAGGAAGAGAAGATCGCCAGCGCGACCACGACTCCCGCGACGGCCGCCGCGAGAAAGACCCGGCGGCGCGGCCGGCCGGGCAGGACCCTCGAATGCGCGTAGGCGCGGGCGAGGAACCCGGAGCGGACGCTCCGGGCGAGGATCAACGCGGCGAGCGCAACGGGGATTCCCCAGACGAGCGACCGCGCCGGAATCTCGCGCGAGAGGCTGTAGGCGCCCGCGATCCAGAGGAAGAAGACTGCCGCCGCCGAGGCGAGACCCGACGCGGTCGCCGTCCCCGCCGGAGAGCGGGATCGGTCGGCGATCGCCGCGAGCGGGATCGCGAGGATTCCGCCGATCACGAGGTTCGCGAAAAAAAGATGAACGAGCAGCGCCACGACCGCGGTCAGGGAATCTCCGGAGGACGCCTCGGCTGTCTCGACGGCGGCTACGGAGGCGACGGCCGCAGCGAAGGCGCCGAGGAGGATCGCCGGAAGGAAGAGCCCGCCGCGGCCGGCGAAGGCGCGGCGAAAGACGTACCGCTCGACGCTTCCATTCAGATACCCGAGATCCCGCAGGCGCCGGCGCGCTTCGTCGAGGGAGAGAGAGTCTTCGCTCAACGTCGCGCCTTCGCATCGAAGAGAAAGGGAGAAGGGTGTTCGGCGATCGTCGCCGGGGAGTCCTCGCGGCGACGCTGCGCGTCGCGACTCTTCATGTCTGGCGGTCCCGGACGACGCGGGCGAGGTCGGCGAGCACCGCGCCCTTCCGGCCGAGGGGCGACAGCGAGGCCACCGCGGACTCGAGGAGTTCCTCGACGAGCTTGCGGGAAGACGCGGTCCCGAAGAGCGTCGCGAAGTTCGCCCGGTGCGCGTCACGCCGCGTGTCCTTTCCCATTCGCTCCGGGTCCCCGGAGACGTCGAGCATGTCGTCGGTGATCTGAAACGCGAGGCCGAGGTTGCGCGCGAAGAGCGTCAGGGCCTCGAGCGTCTCCTCGCCCGCTCCGCCCGAGAGCGCTCCGCCCCGGACCGCCGCCACGAAGAGCGCCCCGGTCTTGCGGGAGTGAATCGCCTCGAGGTCCTCGAGTGCGAGGGCCGACGGATCGGCCGCCAGGTCCGCCGCTTGTCCGGCGCAGCACCCTTCGGCGCCGATCGCCCGGGAGAGCTCGCCGACGATGCGCGCGCGCATTCGGGCCGGGGTCTCCGGGGCCTCCGAGACGACCTCGAAGGCTCGCGCGACGAGCGCGACGGACGCGAGCTCCGCCGTCGCGACGCCGTGCACGAGATGGAGCGCCGGCTTTCCGCGCCGCCGCCGCGCGTCGTCCATGGAGGGGAGGTCGTCCAGGACCAGGGAAGCGGCGTGCAGGAATTCGACCGCCACCGCGACCGCCAGCGACGCGGCGGCCGGAGCGCGGACGATCTCTCCCGCGGCGATCGCGACGAGCGGCCGAAGCCGCTTCCCGGGCGAGAGAACCGCCTCCTCGATGGCGCTCGAGAGAGCGGGCGCGCGGCCGGCGCGCGGGGGCAGCTCCCGGGCGAGCTCGCGCTCCAGGCGGGGGAGCGCGTTCGCCGCGAAACCGTCGAAAGCCGGCGTTCGAGCCGCCGCCGGGTCCGTGAACGGTGGCTTAGGCGAAGCTCGCCACCGCCTCCGGCTCCGACTCATACACGTCGAACACGGTGATCAGCTGCGTGACCGTCAACACGTCGTTGATCTTCGGAGGGAGGTGGAGGAGCTTCAGTTTCCCTCCCTTGTTCGTGACCGACGTGTAGCACCCCACCAGCTCGCCGATTCCGGACGAATCGATGGTCGTCACATCGTGCATGTTGATCAGGATGTTCTTCTTTCCCGCTTCCACGAGATGGTTGATCGTTTCCCGCAACTGCACGTCTCCCGCTCCGATCGTGATCTTCCCCTTCAGATCCACGATCTGAACGCCGCCGGCAGCTTCACGCACGGTCGTCTTCATCGTCAGTTCCCCTCCTCCTTCTGCCTGCCCTGAGCCAAATCTTTTGTCAGGACGATTTCCATACCGCCCCCGTCCACTTGACGGAAACGGACCTCATCCATGAACGTCTTCATGTAGAAGATACCGCGTCCCGAGGTTTTCAACCGATTTTCCGGAGCGAGCGGGTCTACGACCTTCCCGGGATCGAACCCGCGTCCCTCGTCCTGGATCCGGATCCGGAGGGTGGAGTTGGCGACCTCCATCTCGAGATGAACGCGCTTGTCCGAGTCCTGCGCGTTGCCGTGCTTGATCGCGTTGGCGAGGGCCTCGCGCAGGGCCATCAGGATCCAGTGAGTCGTCTCCTCGCTCAAGTCCCACCCTTCCAGCAATTTGCCGCAAAGATGCTGTGCCATTTCGATGTTCTCGAAACGGCTGGAGAGAGACATCCGGATGGGTCCGGTCTCGTTGGACGAGGGTGGCGAGCTCATTCACGTTCGAAATTCCGCGGCATCTTAGCGAAAGCCCGTCACGAAAGATAGCCGCCCTTTCGGCATGCTACCCTGCCGGCCGTGAAGATCGCGCGCCGGCTTGCCGTCCTGCTGGCCGTCGCCGCCCTGGGCGCCACGGCCCTGCTTCCGGCGCGGGTATCGGAGGTGGCGCGCCAGGTCGAAAAGGTCCGGGGGCGCCGGTTCGAGAGAGCGGTCCCCGCGAGCGAGATCGACGCGGCGGAGTTGAAGAAGGTCCTGCGCGGGAAGGTCGCCGAGTCCTTCCCCGCGCCCCCCGAGGATACGCTCCGGACCCTCGTCGCGCTCGGCTTGATCGAAGAGACCCCCAACCTGCTCGAGCGGCTCGTGGACTTCTATGCCTCGCAGGTCATCGCGTTCTACGACCCGGAGCCGAGGCGGTTCTACGTCGTCCGCGGGGCGGAGAAGGCCCTGAAGGAGAGCTCCCGGGAGAGCGCGAAGGAGGAGGAGGAAATCGAGGCGCTCGGCGGGGTGGCGGACATGGCCGGCATGTCCGAGAAGCTGATCTTCGCCCACGAGCTCACACACGCGCTCCAGGACGAGAGCCTGAAGCTCGACCGGCGGATGAAGGATCTGAAGGAAAACGGCGACAAGGCGCTCGCGCTCGAGAGCCTTCTCGAGGGGGAAGCGACGCTCGTCATGGTCCGCGTCGTCCTGGCGGGAGTCCCGGGCGCCGACGAGAGCGCCGAAGAGATGCTGGGACCTCTCCTGACGGCCGGCGCGCTCGAGCGATCCGGCGTCCCCAAGGACATCCCCGACTACTTCGTCGAGCAGCTCTTCTTCCCTTACACCGAAGGGACCGCGTTCGTGCGCCGGATCGTCAAGAAGAAGGGGTGGCCGGGTGTGGACCGGCTCTGGAAGAACCCGCCGCTGTCGAGCTCGGAGATCCTCCACGAAGGCACGGCCTTCGTGCCGGCCGAGAACCTCCTGCCGGGCAACCCGGAGCGGCTCTCCCCCTCCGGATTGCACTTTCTCTATGCCGACACGCTCGGCGAATGGACGGTGCGCTTCCTCCTGCGCCGCTCGCTCGACGAGCAAGAGGCGGACGCTGCGGCGGCGGGATGGCGCGGAGACCGGATCGCCTTCTTCGGCTCCGGGCGGACGATCGCCTACGTGTTGCGCGCGCGCTTCGACTCCGCCGCGTCCGCGGAGCGGTTCCAGTCGGCCTGGACGAAAGCCCGGCGCAAGGGAGCCGCGAAGGAGATCGTCGCGAGACAGGGGTCAGACGTCGTCGTGGCCGCCGGATACCCGAGCCTGCCCGACGTCCCGGGCTTCAAGACCAGGGACTGAAGACGCCCGGCCGCGGGCCGGTCACCAGAAGCGGAAGGCCAGGAGCTGAGGGCCGAACGTCGCGGCGCTGGCCGCCCCCATCGGCCTCAACGCCAGCGGGATCAGAACGAACATCTGGATCGAGTCGAAGACGCCGTGGGCGACGATGCAGGGCAGGGCGTTGCCGTAGAGCGCGAAGGTCGCCGAGAGAACCGTCGAGATCACGAGGATCCCGACCAGCACCAGCGGCTGCCCGTAGGAACCGTGGGCCGCGGTGAACATCAGGGTCGCGGCGAGAGCGCCCACGCGCGGCTGGAGAAAGGAGCGGAAGAAGAGCTCCTCGACGATCATCGCCGACACGACGATCAGGATCCGGATGGCGAGCGGCTGGGCGACGAGCCAGACGATCGTCGGCGAGACATCCCCGCTCGGCGCGGCGGAAGCGCCGGCCCGCCTCAGGACATACCAGAGACCGATGACGATCAAGAGCACGACGATCGTCAGAAGCCATCCCGCGAATCCGATGAGGAAGCCGGCGCCCAGGTCCGCCGCCGGACGGGCGCTCGTGAGCTTGAGGAACTCCGGGACGGAGCGGCGCCCCGACAGCACGTAATAGATCGACAGGAAGAGGATCAGCATCAGGTGCACCGCGAAGAGAGAGACGAGCGTGAAATCCTTCGTCTCCGGCTGTCCGCCCGCGAGCCCCCCCGCGAAGGGAATCGCGACGGTCAGGAGAAGCACCGCCGCGAGCAGCGCGACCGCCACGTTGCGGCGTCCGGGCTGCACGAAGCCGTCCTGAGCGAAGACGGCTCGGGAGCGCGCCCTCACGAAACTGATCAGAATCCCGGCGCACCCGGCGCCGAGAAGCAGGGCAAACACTGTACCGTTCATGTCCTTCGCGGATCTCCCTCAGAAACCAGAAACCGACGAGTGGCGAGGAGCGCAGGATACAACAGTTCGAAGCGGCGACCGCCGCCGCGGCGCGCGGGTTAAACTCCGGCGCGAGGAGAGCTCCAAGCCCGCGATGCCCGAACCACTCCCTCTCGAAGTCCGCGATGTCTCCAAGGCGTTCGCCGGACGCAAGGCGCTCGACGGCGTGACGTTCGAGATTTCTCCCGGGGAGATCCTCGGACTGCTCGGGCCCAACGGCGCGGGAAAGACCACGCTCGTGCGCGGCGTCGCCGGGCGCGTGCTCCCCGACGCCGGGAGCCTGCGTCTCTTCGGGCTCTCCCCCGCCGATTCCGCGGCGCGGGGCTTGCGCGGCTGGGTGCCGCAGGAGATCGCGCTCTATCCGCTCATCTCGCCGCGGGAGAACCTCTGGACGTTCGGGCGATACCAGGGGCTCGAAGGAGCGGCGCTCGAGAGCGCCATCGAATCCAACCTCGATTGGATCGGCCTCTCCGACCGTGCCGACGAGCGCACCGACCGGCTCTCCGGCGGCATGAAGAGGCGCTTGAACATCGCGGCCGGGACGATCCACGGCCCGAGGCTGCTGCTCCTGGACGAGCCGACCGTCGGCGTCGACCCGCAATCCCGCGAGCGTATCTACGAGATGATCGGCGAGCTCAAGTCGCGCGGGGTCGCACTCCTCTATACGACGCACTACATGGAGGAGGCCGAACGCCTCTGCGACCGAATCGCGATCATCGATCACGGCAAGATCATCGCGTCGGGAACGCGGGACACGCTCGTGCGCCAGACGCTCGGGGCCGCCCAGACCGTCTCCATCGAGACCGATGCGGCGATCCCGGCGGACGTCCGCGAGGCGCTCCGGAAGTTCGGGGCGACCGTGGACGGAACGAAGGTCCAGGCCTCCGTCGCGGACCCGGCCGTACAGATCCGGGAGTTCCTCGAAATCTTTCACGAGAAGGGAATCGGCATCCGCGACCTCGCCTTAAAGAGCGCCACGCTCGAACAGGTGTTCCTCCACCTGACCGGAAGGGAGCTGCGCGAATGATCTTCGCCGTCGTCCGGGCGCACCTGGCGAGGTTGAAGCGCGACCGCGCCGCCTTCGTCCTGGCGTTCGTCGTGCCGATCGTCTTCTTCTCCATCTTCGCCGGCATCTTCGGAAACTCGCGCAGCGGCGGCACGCGGCGGATTTCTCTCGCCGTCGTGGACGAGGACGGGAGCGAGAACTCCCGCCGCCTGGTTGCCGCCCTGAAAGGCGAGAAGGGCGTCCGTATCGTGACGGGAGAAGTCTCGAAAGCGGGCGGCCCCGAGAGGCCGTTTGACCGCGCATCCGCGGAGGCGGCCGTGCGCGCGGGGAATCTGCCACTCGCGCTCATCATCCCGAAGGACTTCGGAAAGACTCCCCTCCGCTTCGGGTCGTCGGCGAGCCGGCCGAAGCTCGAGATCCTGGCGGACAGCTCGGATCCCGTCGCGCCACAGGTCGCTTCGGGCCTCCTCCAGGGGATCGCGGCGACCGCGATGCCGGAGACGATGGCGCGGACCGGGATGGAGGAGCTCGACCGCTGGGGAGGCGGCCTCACGGCCGAGCAGCGGGCGAAGATGGAGGACAACCTCAAGATCCTGAGGGAGAGGACCGCTTCCGGCGCGCTGTCGGGGGGCGCCGCCGCGGGGCTCGTGGATGTCCAGGTCCACGACGTTCTCGGCGAGACGAAGAAGAACCCGACGTCGGCTCTGCTCGCCGCCGGCCTCGGTGTCATGTTCCTCCTCTTCTCCGCGTCGGGGGCCGGAGGCGCGCTCATCGAAGAGGCGGAGAGCGGCACGCTCGACCGGATCCTCTCGACGCGCGTCTCGATGGGAAAACTCCTCCTGGGTAAGGTCGCGTATCTCTCGGGCGTCGCCGTCACGCAGCTTGTCGTGATGTTCGTCTGGGGAGAGATCTTCTTCGGACTCGAGCTGCATCGCCACATCCCCGGGTTCCTCATCATGACGGTCGTGACCGCGATCGCCTGCTCCTGCTTCGGCCTCGTGCTCGCCGCGCTCTCCCGGTCGCGCATGCAGCTCGTCGCCCTGTCGAACCTCCTCATCCTGGCGATGTCGGCGCTCGGCGGAAGCATGGTCCCGCGCTATCTGCTCTCCGAGACGATCCAGAAGTTCGGGCTCGTGACGTTGAACGCCTGGGCGATCGACGGCTTCATGAAGGTCTTCTGGAGAGACGAGCCGATCGTAAACCTCTGGCCCCAGGTTGCGGCCCTGCTGGCCGGCTCCGTCCTTCTCTTCGCCGCGGCGCGCCGCCTCGCCCGGCGCTGGGACGTGGCGTAGACCGTCGCTACGCCCGCTGCGCTGGGATATCGCCCGCTGCGCGGGCTCATCCGCTCCGGGCTTCGCTCCCGCGGCGCGCGCCTCCTCCCCTCTGGGAGACTTCGCGCGCCGCGAACCAGGGGCGCTTCGCGCGTTGATAGATCATCGGTCATCCTGAGCGAAGCGAAGGATCTGCTCCCGTCGGGGCAACGACCGAATGATCGGGACCGGCTCCTGGTCGATCTCCCTCTCCCCCGCGACGGGGAGAGGTCCGGCGTGAGGGGGTAAATTCGGATGAGAATGTGCGCGATGAATAAAGTTGCTCTGCTCCTGCCGCTCCTTTTCGCGGCTCCTCTCCTCGCCGCTTCGTATCCCGAACCCGTCTCCGCCGACTACACGATCCGCGACTTCCGGTTCGCGAGCGGGGAGACGCTGCCGGAGCTCAGGATCCATTACCGCGCGATCGGGACTCCGCGGCGCGACGCGAAGGGCGCCGTCCGCAACGCCGTTCTCCTCCTGCACGGCACGACCGGCTCGGGGAAGGCGTTCCTCTCCGAGAACTTCGCGGGCGTCCTCTTCGGGCCGGGACAGCTCCTCGACGCGGCGCGGAACTACATCGTGATTCCCGACGGAATCGGCCACGGGGAGTCCTCCCGCCCCTCGGACGGGCTGCGCGCGAAGTTTCCGCGCTACACCTACGACGACATGGTGGAGGCGCAGTACCGGCTCCTGACCGAAGGGCTCCACGTCGATCACCTGCGCCTCGTGCTCGGGACTTCGATGGGCGGAATGCACGCGTGGGTGTGGGGAGAGAAGCACCCCGGCTTTATGGATGGGCTCGTGCCGCTCGCCTGCGTCCCCGCGCAGATCGCCGGCAGGAACCGCATGTTCCGCAAGATGGTGAGCGACGACATCCGCGGCGACCCGGATTGGAGGAACGGCGATTACACTGCGCAGCCGCAGGGACTGACGGCCGCGCTGCAGGTCCTCCTCTTCATGGTCTCGAGCCCGCTGCAGTGGCAGAAGGCCGCGCCGACCCGCGACGACGCGGACCGGTTCCTCGGCGAGCAGATGAAGTCGCGCGGCTCCGGCGCCGACGCCAACGATTTCCTTTACGCGTTCGAGGCCTCGCGCGACTACGACCCCTCTCCGGAGCTCGAGAAGATCACCGCGCCCGTCCTCGCGATCAACTCCGCCGACGACGTCGTGAACCCGCCGGAGCTGGGTCTCATGGAAAAGCTCATGCCGCGCGTCAAGCGCGGCCGCTACGTCCTGATTCCCACCGGACCCGAGACCCGCGGTCACGGAACCCACTCCTGGCCCGCCGTCTGGCGGGAGCACCTGAAGAAGTTCCTCGCCGAGCTGCCGCCGGAATAGCCCCGGAGGCTTGCCCGGGTGGTGCCACGTCGCCCTACGACACGGGAGCACGACGTGGGCTCGTCGTTGACCAATCGGTGTCTTGCGAAATACGCTGACGTCTCGCAACAACGAAATCCTCCAGGAGGTCACCTTGCGTATCCTCCGACTCGCCTCGCTCGTGCTCCTCTTCGCGCCAGCCATATTCACGGTGCGCGCCGACGACAAGCCTCCGCTGACGAAGGAGCAGGAGCGGCAGATGTTCCACCCGCGGCGCCTCGGCATGGAGGCGGCGGCGCGACAGGCCGGCTACCAGAAGCGGCTCGAGATGGAGAAGGCGTCGCTGCTGTCCGAGATCCGCTTCCGCAACGTCGGGCCGGAGGTGCAGGGAGGGCGGGTCGTCGAGATCGCCGCGCCGGCCAACCATCCCGACTCGCTCCTCGTCGCGTTCGCCTCCGGCGGCCTCTGGCGCACGGACGACCGCGGCGGCGCCTGGTCTCCCCTGTCCGACGACGAGCCGACGCTCACGATCGGGTCCTTCGCGCTCGCCGACGGGGACGGCAGGACGATCTACGTCGGGACGGGCGAATCCAATTCCAGCCGGACCTCGTACGCCGGCGCCGGGATGTTCAAGACGGCCGACGGCGGGAAGAGCTGGCAGCCCATCGGCCTCTCCGACACGCACCACATCGGTAAAGTGGTCGTGGACCCGCGCGATCCTCAGACCGTCTATGTCGCGGCGGTCGGGCATCTCTACACCGAGAACGCGGAGCGCGGCGTCTTCGTGACGCGCGACGGCGGGAAGAGCTGGGCGAAGACGCTCTTCGTGGACGACCGCACGGGCGCCATCGACCTCGTTCAGGACCCGAAGAACCCCGATGTCCTCTACGCCGCGATGTGGGAGCGCGCGCGCTCGGCGGCGAACTTCCTCGAGAGCGGACCGGGGAGCGGCGTCTGGAAGTCCGTGGACGCCGGCAGGAACTGGAAGCGCCTGTCGGCGGGGCTCCCCGCCGGGGCCACGGTCGGCCGGATCGGCCTCGCGATCGCCGCCTCGCGCCCGCAGACCGTCTATGCCGTCCTCGACAACCAGGCCCGCCGGCCGGAGTCCGAGACCTTCGACGAGGAGACTCCGCCGGGAGAGCTCACGCCGCGGCGGCTCAAGAAGATGACCGCGGAGGGTTTCAACAAGCTCGACGACGCGGTCGTGGCGCGCTTCCTGCGCCGCTACGACTTCCCGAAGTCGCTCAAGGCGGCGAGGTTGAAGAAGGATGTCAAGGCCGGCCGGATCACGATCGCCGACCTCGTCGCGTACATGCAGGACGCCAACCGCGAGATCTTCGAGAACCAGGTCATCGCGACCGAGGTCTATCGCTCCGACGACGGCGGCGCGTCGTGGAAGCGCACGCACGAGGGGCGCATCGACAAGGTGTTCCACAGCTACGGCTACTACTTCGGCCGCATCGCCGTGGATCCCATGGACGCCGAGCGGATCTACATCCAGGGAGTCCCGATGCTCACGTCCACGGACGGCGGGAAGAGCTGGAAGGGAATCGGCGGGCGCGGCGTCCACGGCGACTACCACGCGATCTTCATCGACCCGAAGGCGCCGCAGCGCCTCGCGATCGGAAACGACGGCGGCATCAACGTGTCGTATGACTACGGCGAGACCTGGACGAAGATCAACAACCTGCCGGTCGGCCAGTTCACGATCATCGCGGTGGACAGCGCCGACCCGTACAACATCGTCGGCGGCCTCCAGGACAACGGGGTGATGCGCGGCCCCTCGACCTACCGCTACGGCAAGACCGACCCGCAGGCCTGGAAGTCGATCTACGGCGGCGACGGGAGCTGTGTCGCGATCGACCCGAAGGATCCGAACGTCGTCTACGCGGCGCTGCAGTTCGGCATCGCGGCGCGGTTGAACGTCAAGACCGGCGACCGCTCGAGCATCCGTCCCCGCCCGGAGCTTTCCGCGAAGAAGAAGGAGAAGCCGCTGCGGTACAACTGGATCACGCCATTCCAGTTGTCGCCGCACTCGCGCGACATCCTCTACTACGGCACGAACAGGCTCTACCGCTCCTTCGACCGCGGCGACACCTGGACCGCCATCTCGGAGGACCTGACGTCCAACCCCGAGCAGGGAGATGTCCCGTTCGGGACGATCACGTCGATCTCGGAATCCCCGAAGAAGTTCGGCGTGATCTACGCCGGAACCGACGAGGGGAGAGTCTGGGGCACCCGCGACGGCGGCGCGACGTGGGGCGACCTGTCGAAGGGGCTCGCGAAGGAGCGCTGGGTCACGCGCGTCCTCGCGTCGAGCTTCGACGAGGGGACGGTCTACGTCACGCAGAGCGGATACCGCAACGACGAGTTCGCCCCGTACGTCTTCCGCTCGACCGACTACGGTCGGACGTGGCGTTCGCTCGCCGCCGGGCTCCCGGCCGAGCCGGTCAACGTCCTCCGCGAGGACCCGAAGGCGAAGCACCTCCTCTATCTCGGCACCGATTCGGGCGTCTTCGTCTCGCTCGACCGGGGCGAGACCTGGAAGGCGATGACGGGAGGTCTCCCGCGCGTTGCGGTCCAGGATCTCGTCGTCGAGCCGCGCTCCGGTGACCTCGTCGTCGGCACCCACGGGCGCAGCGTCTTCGTCGCGGAGGCGGCGCCGCTGCGCAAGCTGAAGGACGGAGTGGCCTCCGGCGGGCTCCACGCCTTCCCCGTCAGGACGATCAAGGAGAGCCGCCGCCGCGGATACGGCGAAGATCCGTGGACCCCGTTCTTCCGGATCGAGCCGACCGTCCGGATCGCCTACTGGACCAGGGGAGGCGCGTCGGTCAAGCTCGCGGTCAGGGACGAGAACGGGATGCTCTGGAAGGAGCTCGAAGGGACTTCGCACCGAGGGATGAACGTCGTCGAGTACGACCTTTCGACCGAAGCGAAGCTCGCCGACGCCGCCGAGGCGAAGGCGCGCGACAAGGCGCTCGCGAGGGAGAAAGAGAAGGACAAGGAAAAAGAGAAGGAAAAGGAGGGGGACGCCACAAAGCCCGCGGCGAAGAGCGCGGCCGCCGCGGCGAAGCCCGCTTCCGACGAAGACGAGGACGAAGACGACGACGCCGGCAAGCCGGTGGAGGAGCGTCCCTCCGCCGGACCGTCCAAACCGCTCGATCCGGAGCTCTATAACCTGCTCGCCGATCCGCTGCGCGCGACGCGCAAGCGGTACCTTCCGCCCGGCAAGTACACAATCGAGATCCGGTCGGGAGCGGCCATGGAGAAGACGACGCTGAACGTGCAGTCGGAAAAGGAAACCGCGTTCGGGGAGGATTAGGGAGGAAGTCGAGGGTCGAACGGCCGACGGCATGAAACCTGCTTCTTCCGGCGCGAACTCCACCCGGGATGGAGAAGGGAGCCTGATGGGCTGGTTCGGACCCAGGAAGCCGGTGGAAGAGGTCGCAACGCCGAAGGAGCCGCAGCCTCCGGAAGAACCACGCCGGAAGATCGGCAAGTACGAGATTGTCGAGAAGATTGCGACCGGAGGCTTTGGAACGGTCTACAAGGCCTGGGACCCGATGATCCGGCGAGCCGTCGCCCTGAAAACCTGCGAGTTCCCGGACGCCAACATGCGCGCGCGAGCCTTTCGGGAGGCGCAGCTCGCCGGTAACCTCCACCATCCCAACATCACGACCGTCTACGAATTCGGCGTCGACGGGATCGTTCCGTTCATCGTGCAGGAGCTGCTCTCCGGCGAAGACCTCGACCGGATCATCGCGCGCCGGGACCCGCTCCCCCTCCCGGAGAAGGTCCGTATTCTGATCGCCGTCGCGTCGGCCCTCGAATTCGCCCACGGTGCGGGGATCGTCCACCGGGACATCAAACCCGCGAACATCCGGATCCTGGACAACGGGGTCGTGAAGATCATGGACTTCGGAATCGCGAAATCCCTCGCCTCCACGACGAGCATCACGAAAGACGGCACCGCTGTGGGCTCCACGGGCTACATGTCGCCCGAGCAGATCGTCGGCGACAGCCTGGACGCCCGCACCGACATCTTCTCACTCGGCGTCGTCGCCTACGAGCTCTTCAGTGGCCGCAAGCCGTTTGAGCACGAAAAGCTCTTTCTCCTGCTCGAGCAGATCGTCAAGTCGGAGGCGAACCCCCTTCGGGAGCTGGCGCCCGACGTTCCCGAGCCGCTCGCCGCCGTCGTCCAGCGCGCGATGAAAAAGGCGCCCGACGATCGCTTCGCGTCCGCGGCCGAGATGAAGTCCGCGTTGGAATCAGCGCTGGAATCGCTTCATGACGCCTCCGGCCCGGACGGCGCGGCGCCCGAGACCCGGGAGGCCGCGAGGCTCCTGGCGCTCAGCCGCTACGCGATCCTGGACACGGAGCCCGAACCGGAGTTCGACGACCTGACGCGACTCGCCTCGCTCCTCTGCGGGACACCGCTCGCGTCTCTCTCGTTCGCGGACGCGAGCCGCCTCTGGTGCAAGTCGAGGGTCGGCATCGAGGAATCGGCCATGTCGCTCGAGGCCTCTCTCGGAGCGCGGGCGATCCGCAGCCCGGACGTCCTGGTCGTGCGTGACGCCGTCGAGGATCCGCGCTTCGCTTCCGAGGTCCCTGGCGCCGCCGCTCCCGCGTTGAGATTCTACGCGGGCGCTCCGCTTCAGAATCCCGACGGTTACGTCGTCGGCACCCTCGCGGTGATGGACCGGCAGCCGAGGGACCTGTCGGGCGAACAGATCGAATCGCTTCGCGCCCTCTCGAGGCAGGCGGTGGCCCAGCTCGAGTTGAGATGCATGAAGCGCGAGCGCGCCGACCGCCTGACGGGCCCGGGCTCGGGCGAAGCGCGTGTCCCGCCGCCCGCCGAGGGGAAGGCGTGAGGGGCGAGCCGGGAGCGATCCTCGTCGTGGACGACGACGCGGGGGTGCGCGAGGGAGTCCGCGCCCTCCTCGAGGGGGAGGGGTATGCCGTGGCGACGGCGTCCGACGGCGCCGAGGCGATCGAGAAACTGCGCGCGAGCCGCGTGAGCCTCGTCCTCCTCGACCTCGCCATGCCGGGCGTGGACGGGTGGCAGTTCCTCGCCCGCCGCGATTCGGAGGCGGGCTTTCCCCGGGCGCCTGTCGTGCTCCTCTCGGGGATGCAATTCATTCGCGATGCGCCCGGGGTGGCGGATTTCATCCGGAAACCGATCGATTCCGACAGGCTCCTCGACTGCGTTCACCGGCTCTGCGGCGAGCCGGCTTGATTCCTCCGAGGACGAAATGAAGGTCCTCGTCTTCAACGCCGGCAGCTCTTCCCTGAGATATCTCCTCGTCGAAGGATCCGCCGGAGACATGGCTTCCGCTCGGACGCTGCTTTCGGGACACGTCGAGCGAATTGGCGAAAACAAGGCTCCGCCGGACCACGCCGGCGCGGCCCACGGGATCCTCTCCGGAGAGGCGGCCGCGGCGGGCTACGAGGTCATCGCGCACCGCGTGGTCCACGGGGGCGAGCGCTTTTCGGCGCCCGTGGTGCTCGACGACCCGGCCATCGCCGCCCTCGAGGCGCTTGGCGAGATCGCGCCGCTCCACAATGCGCGCGCCCTCGCGGTCGTCAAGGCCTGCCGGGGCGCGCGGCCGGATCTGCCTCAGGTCGCGGTCTTCGACACGGCGTTCCACCATGGAATGCCCGACCGGGCCTCCTCCTACGCCATCCCGGGCGATCTCGCCTCGCGCCACGGCGTGCGCCGATTCGGTTTCCACGGGACAGCCTTTCGATCTCTGATGGAGAAGTACGCTCGCCGCACGGGTCGCCAGGCCGAGGAGTTGAGGCTGATCGCGTTCCAGTTGGGCAACGGCGCCTCGGCCTGCGCGATCGACCGGGGACGATCCGTGGACACCTCGATGGGTTTCACGCCGCTCGAAGGACTCGTCATGGGAACGCGCTCCGGCGACCTCGATCCGGCCCTCGTCCCCTATCTCGCCGCGCGTGAAGGAGTCGCGGCGAGCGAGATCGTCGCCTGGTTGAACGATCGGAGCGGCCTCGCGGGAGTCTCCGGCGTCTCTCGCGACGCCCGCGAGGTGGAGCGCGCCGCCGGCGCCGGCAACGCCCGCGCCACGGTCGCGCTCGATCTCTTCGCCTACCGCGCGCGAAAGTACCTGGGCGCCTACCTCGCCGTCCTCGGCCGCGCCGACGCGGTCCTCTTCGGCGGTGGCATCGGCGAGCACATGCCCGCGATCCGCGCCGCGATCCTGGATGGCCTGGAAGATCTGGGCCTGCGCCTCGACCCCTCGCTCAACGAGAAGCAGAGCGACGGAGACGGCCGCATCTCGGCCGGCGATTCGAGGATCGACATCTGGGCCCTCGCCACCGACGAGGAATCCGTCATCGCCCGCGACACGATCGCGCTCCTGGCGAAGACCCGATGAAGAACGGTGCGCTTGTCCCGCCTGTCCGGCTCACGTCTCTAACTCTCTCGACTGCCGCTCGCTTGCGAGCGCCGCAGTCGATGGTTGTCGATCCAGTAGCCCCAGGGGATCGTGATCCACATCGCGATGCCGGACAAGGCCACCGGGAGCGTGCCGGGCGGAGGTGGCGCGAAGAACGTCGAAATCCAGATCGCGAGGAGCAGCAGGACGAGAGACCAGAGCGCCCACGATCCTGCCCGATCCTTCGCCCGCGTCGAAGCGAGGTAGAGCGCGAGCCCACCTCCGTAGAACGCGATCTCCGCGAAGACCGTCGCCGGAAGCGAGTTCCACAGCCCGAGGCCAACGTACGGTCCCCGCGGCAAGACCGGCACGTCGGGACGGTGAACCAGAGCGTCGAGCAGCCAGTGGCTCACGACGGCCGCCGCGACGACGGCCGCCCCCCGGACGCTCCGGCGCATCGCGAAATACGCCCCGCCCAGGAGAAGGCCCCAGACGGCGAGCGCCACGAGGCTGTGGCTCCACGGATAGTCATAGAAGTCGAACGGCGAGAGCTTCATGATCCCCGGCACGATCCGCACATGCTCGATTCCGAGAAGGAGCAGGAGCGGCCAGAGCCCGTCGGGCAACTGCGCCGCGAGAAAGAGCGTGCCGAGGGAGACCGAGGGCGCCGCCCTCTTGCCCGCGAACCCGACGCCGAAGTGCCCGATGAACACGGCCAGCTCCTCCGGGTCAAGCGGGCGCAGATCTTAACAGCCCCTCAGCCTTCCTCCCCCGTCAGCGCGCGCAGCTGGTCGCGGTAGCCGCGGCTCCAGGTCAGCCGCGTTCCGTCGAGCAGGAGGACCGAATGCGATCCGTTGAAGAGGGGCTGGATCTCGCGGATCCGGTCGGCGTTGACGATCGTGGACTTGTGGATTCGCACGAAGCGCGAGGGATCCAATCGCGCCTCGATTTCGCTCATTGTCTCGCGGACGAGCGAGGACTCTTTGCCCGCGTGGATCCGGATGTAGTTCCCCTCCGCCCCGATCCAGTCGATCCCCTCCGGTCTCAGAAACGCGAGCTTCCCTCCCGTCTTGACGACGAGGCGATCGAACGAGCGGGCGCGAGGCTGGAGGTCCTCGAGCAGCGAGAGGAGACGCCGCTGGAACGCGTCCGGGGCCGCGGAAGAGAAGCGCTCCCGGGCGCTTCGGAGCGCATCCCGCAGCCGGCCCGCCTCGATCGGCTTCAAGACGTAGTCGAAGGCGTGGAACTCGAACGCTCGTACGGCGCGTTCGTCCCGCGCGATCAGGAGCACGAGGGCCGGCATCCGCTCGACGGCGATCTCCCGGAGCTCCGACAGGCCGCGAGCCGGCGGCGTCCGGACTCCGAAGAGCATCAGGTCCGGCTCGCACGCCCGGATCGCGCGGGCCGCCTCCTCCGCTCCGGCGCAGGCCCCGACGATTTCAACGCCCGGCTCGCCCGCGAGAATCTCCCACGCGCGTTCCCTCGCGGGACGCTCGTCGTCCACGATCAGGACCCGGATCGTCGATGCGGCGGCGATCTCGATGGCCGTGGAGCTCCTTCTCTCGCGAAGTACGCGGCGAAGCGGCGAAGGTTACGGCGCGCGTCCCGCCGGAAAACGGGTTCGGCACGGCCGGCGGCGATTTGATCCACGGGCGCAAGAGACCCAGGCGCTCGCGATCGGAAATCCCTCGCGCGCGAGTGAACGAATGAGAACGCGCGTGACCGCCGCGCGCGCCAGATGTCATTTCTCAACAGGTTGTTCCCGTGAGCTATCCGATGTGGGTGTGGACGGAGCGACCGCGGCGCGTCCACGACCCGGGCTGACAACCCGCACGGCTCGAACAGAACCATGGAGCCCGGAGGCGACGGCGTTGCCCGGCAGCGGCCCTGTCCGAGGGCACACACCTCGAACTTGGGTTAGCGAAGCTGTTTGTGTGCCCTCGGACCGGAGCGGCGGCCAGGAGAATCTCCATGCGGCCGGGCCGCCGCGTGCCGCAGAGGGCAACGACGTCGACTCCGGGCGGATTATCCGCGACAAATCGTCGACGAGCGCCCTGGTCGGCTCATGATGGGAACAACGTCTTGAGAATCCACAGCAAGACCGCTCTTCGTCCCGGCGCGCGAGTTCCCGGGCACGCGCGCGCGCGGACTCGTCACCTTAAACGAAGTTTTCGAACTCTCTCGGACAATGTGACGAAGCGCATCCGCCGCGTGATGACGCGACGATCGGCCCGCAACCGCGCTCGTACCGGCAATCATGCGAGCGAGGCCGAACAGATTCTCTTCCGCCGTCACGCCGCCCGCGTTTGCCCGTGCTCTTCTCGCTCTCCTGCTCCTTCACTCCGCCGGCATGCGCGCCGCGCCACTCGCGGAGGCGAAGAGCTGGTTCGTGAGCCCCGTGGACGCCTTCCTCGCGAGGGCGGCGGCCGACGCGATCGCCGCCGCCGAGCGCCTCCTGTCGGACCCGCGCTGCGAGCAGATCTTCTCCGACTTCCGCGACCCTGCCGGGGCTCCGCTCCAGGCCGTGCTGGACGCCTTCGGAACGACGGGCGGGATCTACCTGCGCGGCCTCCGCTTCGCCAACGGAGAGCACCTCGCTCTCTGCTCCTCGGGCACCCTGGCGGCGACGAGACCGGGCAGCCGCCTCATCTATCTCTGCGGAGCGCGCTTCGCCGCCACACAGCGAACCAATCCCCGGCTCGGAGCGTCGCTCGTCCTCCACGAGGAGCTCCACTCGCTCGGACTCTCGGAGAATCCGCCGTTGAGCCAGGAGATCACCGCCCGCGTCCTCGCCCGGTGCGGCCGGTGACTGCCGGAGGCCGTCCTCTTTGAGTTTTCAGCAGGACGGCACGAGATCCCGGGTGGGACGGCGGCGCGCGCCGATCAGGGCGCGCAGCAGCTCGTCGACATCGGCCTGCCTGCGGATGAAATACGAGGCGGCGGACCCCGCCCTGGCTCCGACCCGGATGGTCAGCAGCCGTGCCGGTCGGTCGAGGGCGAAGACATCCTCGTCGGTATCATCGTCGCCCACGTAGATCGCGGCCTCGCAGCCGAGCCGCTTGCGCTCCCTCTCCAGGGCCATGCCCTTGTGAGGGGCCCCCTTCGGGAGGATGTTGACCACCTGAGTGCCGCCGATGACTCGCACGTCACCGAGGTCCTCGATCGCTTCCAGGATCGCCGCGCGCGTTCTCGCCTTCTCGCCCGATTGGCGGTAGTGGATCGCAATCGAAAAGACCTTGTCCTCGATCCACACTCCCGGCAAGGCCGAGAGTCGTTTGTCCAAAGGCGACTGCCACTTCCGGACCTCCGTCGCCAGACGCTTCGCAGCCCGCCGGGGCTCGGCGCCATGGTTGCCCACGACTCCGTCCACCGGGATGTCCCGCAGACGCTCCAGGACATCCGGCCGCGCCCGGCCCGAGAGGACGACACAGGGATAGCGCCTCGCGAGGTCCCGCAACAGCCGCGCGGTCATCTTCCGCATCCTTGCGCGCTCGGGGACGGCCACGATCGGAGCCAGGGTTCCGTCGAAGTCGAAGGCGAGAAGCACATTGGACGAGGCGAACTCCCGGAGAGTCTGGCGGTTGGCTGCCGAGAGGATGTTCTTCAAGAAGCCCGATCCGCTGCCTCGACGAGGTGATCGGTCAGGCGACCGGTGAGACGGTCTCGCCTCCGGAGCCGAGCAGCGTCCACAAGCATCCGGCCGGCCCAGCGGTAGACGTTGAACTCGGCCAGGAACGCCCGCATGGAGCGCATGCGGTCGCGCTGCTCGTCCGGCGACATCGCGAGAGCGGCGGCCAGGGCCGAGCTGGCCTCCTCGAGGTCGTAGGGATTGACGATGAGCGCCTCGGTCAGCTCGCGGGCGGCGCCGGTGAACTGCGCAAGGACCAGCACGCCGCGCTCGTCGTCGCGGGCGGCGACGAACTCCTTGGCGACCAGGTTCATCCCGTCGTGAAGGCTGCTGACGTAGCAGACGTCGGCCGCGCGGTAGTACCGGAACACAGTCGGCGGCTCGTGGTGGGCGCGCCGCAGGACGATGGGCCGGTAGCCCTCCCGGCCGAAGCGCTCGTTGATGCGCGCGGCCAGCTGCTCCACGTTCTCGTTGAGCTGCTGGTAGCGCTCGATGGCCGTCCGGCTCGGCGCGGCGAGCTGGACGAACGTGAAGCGGCCGCGGAACTCCGGGAACCGCTCCAGCAGGCGCTCCACCGCGAGGAGCCGCTCCTCGATCCCCTTGGTGTAGTCGAGGCGGTCGACGCCGACCCCGAGCAGGGCGTCGGGCGCCAGCCCGAGCTCCCGGAACACGCCTGGCCGGCACTCCTGGACGGGCGGAGCCTGCTTCAGCCAGCGCACGGGCCACTCGAGCGAGATCGGGTACGGGCCGGACCAGGGTGCTGCGGCCGTGCTGGACGACGGCGTTGCTGCTCGCGGTCGATGCGCGCCTCCAGGTAGCGGTCCACGGCGTCGAGGAAGTTGTTGCAGTGGAGCTGGGTGTGAAAGCCGAGGATGCTGCGCCGAGCATCCCGTCCAGCAGCTCGCTCGCGCCAGGGGCAGATGCCGAACCGCTCCGAGTTGGGCCAGGGGATGTGCCAGAACGTGATGACGGTCGCCCGCGGCAGCCGCTCGCGGATCAGGCGCGGCACGAGGGCGAAGTGGTAGTCCTGCACCAGGACGATCGGGTCGTCGGAGTCGACCTCCTCGCAGACCGCGTCGGCGAACTTGCTGGTTGACGCGCCTGGTATTGCTTCCAGTCCTCGCTGCGGAAGATCGGGCGCGTGTGCGCGATGTGGCACAGCGGCCACAGGCCCTCGTTGGAGAAGCCGTAGTAGTAGCCCTTCTCCTCCTCGGGGCGAGCCAGACGCGGCGCATGAGGTACGACTCCTCCCCGGGCGGGACGCGCACGCGGCCGTGGCCGTCGGCCGTCTCCCGGTCCGCGGAGCCGCTCCCGTGGGCGATCCAGACGCCGGAGCAGGCGCGCATGACCGGCTCGAGCGCGGTGACGAGGCCGCTCGCCGGATGCACGACGCGCACGCCGCCCGTCTTCGGCGCGCTCGTGGATGTAGGGCTCCCGGTTGGCGACGATGACGACCCGTTCGCCGTGAAGGTAGCGGTTCAGCGTCTGCTTGAGCCGCTGCGGCGTCCAGTCGCCGCCTCTCCTGGTCGACCTCCTTCTCGGCGACGATGCGGTCGACGAGCTCCCGGACGTCGCGGAGG
The DNA here is from genome assembly GCA_963815865.1 of uncultured Acidobacteriota bacterium. Lineage (GTDB taxonomy): Bacteria > Acidobacteriota > Thermoanaerobaculia > UBA5066 > Gp7-AA6 > JAWOLE01. The sequence goes on along the minus strand of CAWFIK010000001.1, from coordinate 423,950 downwards.
ATGGGCTGGAACTCGGGCCGGTGCGTCCCGCCCCGGATGAAGCTGCGCAGCTCCCGGCTCCAGCCGCGCCAGGACAGGCGCGCGGCGACCATGGTCACGGCGGCGGCGGCCGCCGCCAGGAACCCGAAAGCCAGGAGCAGGAAGCGGCGGGTCGTCGCCTCGCGCCGTTCGACGAAGCTGAGATCGTGGACGAGGACGACGAACCCCAGCGGTCGCTCTCGATCGAGCACGGGGATGGCGCTGACGTGAACGTCTCCACCGGGGAGCGACTCGACGCTCTGCCACGAGACCCAGCCGGCCGGCGTCCGCTCGTTCGGCGCGCGGACGTGCCCGCCGAGCTCCCGGCAATTGAACTGCTCCGGAAAGTCTCGCGTGCGGGTGAGGAGCGTGAAGTCCGCCGAGCAAGCCGCGGCCGCCATGATGCGCTCGTCGTGCGTGATCTCGGAGAGCAAGTCCCGCAGGCCGGCCCGCTGCTCCTTGCTCCAGTTCGCGATCAGGCCCTGACGGGCCCCGTTGACCACGAGCTGCGCGCGCAGATTCACGTCCTTCTCGAACCAGGCGCGGGTGGTCTCGCGAACGGCGATGGAAGCTGCCCAGGTGACCAGCGCCAGCCCGAGAATCAGCGCGACGATGAACTTGAGCGCGCGGCGCATCGAGCCATTCAAACACAAACGCGCGACTTGCCGCTCTTCTCGATTGGTTGGCCGGGATCCAGGGCGTTGCCGGCTACGGAGGCGGCGGCACGCCCGGGTTAAGGAAGAGGCCGGCCGCCGGCCCGGAGAAACAGAGCGATGCCTGTCCGGCGGAAGGGCAGATCTTCCGGGGGAAGCTCACGCCCGGACCGCCCCAGCGCGATTGCGCGGAATCGAGAGCGCGGCTGAAGGCGCCCGAGGGCAGAGGCAGCCGCAGTTGCGCCGGGCCGCCGCCCATCGCCAGAACGATCAGAGCGGAAGAGCCATCGGCGGCGGAACGCAGCGCCGCGATAGCGCGCTCCGGCTCGAAGGCGAAAGCCGTGGCGCGGTCTCGCCGCGGGCGGGCGAGCGCCTCCGTTTCACGGCGCAGCCGCAGCAGCTCGGTGTAGAAGACGAGAAGGTCCCGGTGCCCCGGCCGCTCCGCCAGCGCATGATCGAGGCGCGAGCGCCGGAAGGTCTCCTCGGACTGGGGATCGGGGACCTCTCCCTCCCACGCGAAACGGGCGAACTCCTCCCGCCGGCCGCGACGCACCTGCTCGGCCAGTCTCGGATCGCCGTGGCTGATGAAGTAGAGGAAGGGGGAGCGCTCTCCGTATTCCTCCCCCATGAAGAGCAGCGGGAGGTAGGGCGCGAGGATCACCGCCGCGGCCGCGACCTTGGCCCGCTCGAAATCCGTCAGGGCCGCGAGCCTCTCGCCGCGCGCCCGGTTGCCGACTTCGTCGTGGTTCTGCGAGAAGACCACGAACCGCTCGCCCGGCACGCCTTCGACCGAACTGCCGTGGCGGCGTCCGCGATAGGCGGAGGGCTGGCCCGTGTACACGTATCCTCCGGTGAACGCCGCGGCGAGGTCGCCCGCCCGGCCGAAGTCCTGGTAGTAGCCGTTCCGCTCGCCGGTGGCGAGGGCGTGGAGCGCGTGATGAAAGTCCTCGCTCCACTGCGCGTCCATGCCGATGCCCCTCTGTCCGGCCGGACGGATCAGGCGTGAGTCGTTGGAGTCGCTCTCCGCGATGACCAGGGCCGGCCGGCCCGCCCGGGCGCTCTCGTCGTGGACCGCCGCGGTCAGCTCCGCGAGAAAGGGCCTGGCCGAATGGTCGCGGATGGCGTGCACGGCGTCGATCCGCAGGCCGTCGAAGTGAAACTCCGCGACCCAGCGCCGCGCGTTCTCGACGAAGAAGCGTCGCACCTCATCGCTTCCGGGCCCGTCGAAGTTGAGAGCCCGGCCCCAGGCCGTGCGGTAGCGATTTGTGAAGTAGGGACCGAACTCGGCCAGGTAGTTTCCCTCCGGCCCGAGGTGGTTGTAGACGACGTCGAGGAAGGCCGCGAGCCCGGCGGAGTGACAGGCGTCCACCAGCCGCTTCAGGCCGTCCGGCCCGCCGTAGGAGTCCTGGACCGCGTAGACGGCGACGCCGTCGTAGCCCCAGTTGCGCGTTCCGGGAAACTGCCCGACCGGCATCAGTTCGACCGCGGTCACGCCGAGCTCGGCCAGGCGAGGCAGATGCGGGATCACGGCTTGGAAAGTGCCTTCCGGCGTGAAGGTCCCGACGTGGATCTCGTAGAAGACCATCCGTTCGAGCGGCGGGGGGCGCCACCGCGCGTCCGTCCATGCGAACTCGGGGTCGACGACGGCGGAGGGCCCATGCACTCCCCGAGGCTGGAACCGAGAGGCGGGATCGGGGCGCGGCGGGTGCCCGTCCGGGATCAGCGCATAGAGCTCTCCCGGGAGGACGTCATCGCAGGCGGCGTGATGGTAGCCGCGCTCTCCGCGCTGGAGAGGGACGCGGCGCTCCGGCGGCCCCAACCGCAACAGCTCGACCCGTTGAGCGGCGGGCGCCCACACCAGAAACGTACAGAGGCCGTCTCCGCTGTAGTGCGCTCCGAGCGGCCACAGCTTGGAGGTCACCGCTTCTCGTCGCCGGAAGCGGCCACCTCGGGCAGGAAGAAGAGCGCCGCGAGCGGCGGTAGCGTGAGGTTCAGCGACCAGGGTTTCCCGTGCGACGGGACCGGAGTCGCTTCGACGCCGCCGAAATTGCCCCAGCCGCTGCCTCCGAATTCCAGGGCATCGCTGTTGAGGGCTTCTCTCCAGAACCCTCCCCGGGGGACTCCGAAACGGTAGTTGTGGCGAGGAACCGGCGTGAAGTTGAAGACGGCCAGCAGGACGTCGGGGAGGTCGCGCCCGCGCCTCAGAAAGGTCGCTACGCTGTGGTCGGCGTCGTTGGCGTCGATCCACTCAAAGCCGGCAGGGTCGCAATCGAGCTGGTGCAGGGCGGGCACTTCGCGGTAGAGCCGGTTGAGGTCCTCGACCCACTTCTGAACGCCGCGGTGCTCGGGACGCTCGAGCAGCTCCCAGTCGAGTCTCCCGCTCGTGCGACCACTCCCGCCACTGGGCCAGCTCGCCTCCCATGAAGAGCAGCTTCTTTCCGGGTTGGGCCGTCTGCCAGGCGAGCATCAATCGAAGGTTGGCGAGCTTCTGCCAGTCGTCGCCCGGCATTCTCCGGCGAGCGATCCCTTGCCGTGGACGACCTCGTCGTGCGAGAGAGGCAACAGGAAGTTCTCCGAGAAGGCGTAGACCATCCGGAAGGTCAGCTTGCGGTGGTCGTACTTGCGGTGGATCGGATCGCTGGACATGTAGGCGAGCATGTCGTGCATCCAACCCATGTCCCATTTCAAGCCGAAGCCGAGGCCGCCCACGTAGGTGGGGCGCGAAACCATGGGCCAGGCGGTGGACTCCTCGGCGATCGTCTGCGCGCCGGGGAAGGCGCGGAAAACCTCCTCGTTCAACCGCCGCAGGAAGCCGATCGCTTCCAGGTTCTCCCGGCCGCCGAAGGCGTTGGGTATCCATTCCCCCTCCTTGCGGGAGTAGTCGAGGTAGAGCATCGAGGCCACCGCATCCACCCGCAGGCCGTCGGCGTGGTAGCGCTCGAGCCAGAAGAGGGCGGAGGAGAGCAGGAAGCTGCGCACCTCACTGCGCCCGTAGTTGAAGATGAGACTGCCCCAGTCGGGATGGAAGCCCTGGCGCGGATCCTCGTGCTCGAAGAGGTGCGTGCCGTCGAAGAAGCCCAGGCCGTGCTCGTCGGCGGGGAAATGGGAGGGGACCCAGTCGAACAGCACGCCGATGCCCTTGCGGTGGAGGTGGTCGATCAGGAACATCAGGTCCTGCGGCGTTCCATAGCGCGAGGTCGGCGCGAAGTAGCCCGTGGTCTGATAGCCCCAGGAGCCATAGAAAGGGTGCTCCATCACCGGCATCAACTCCACGTGCGTGAAGCCCATCGACAGAGCGTAATCGGCCAGGGGCTCCGCGAGCTCCCGATAGGTGAAGAAGCGCTCCTCGCCCGCTGGGCGCCGCCAGGATCCCGGATGCACTTCGTAGACGCTGATCGGCGCGGAGAGCGAATTGCGGCGGGACCTTGTCTCCATCCACTCCCCGTCCCCCCAGTCGTAGTCGAGGCCCCAGACGATCGACGCCGTGCGGGGAGCGACCTCCGCGCAAAAGGCGAAGGGATCCGCCTTGTCGGCGGCGTAGCCCCGGTGGCGCGAGGCGATGAAGTACTTGTAGGCCTCGCCGGGTCCGACGCCCGGAATAAACGCCTCCCAGATGCCGGACGCTCCCCGGGGCGCCAGTGGATGAGACTCCCTTTTCCAGCCGTTGAAGTCTCCCATCACGGCGGCGCGCTCCGCGTTGGGAGCCCAGACCGCGAAGTGAGTGCCGGATCTTCCGTCGAGGCTCATCGGGTGCGCGCCCAGTTTCTCGTAGAGCCGTATGTGGCCCCCCTCGTTGAAGAGAGAGAGGTCGTCCTCCGTCAGAAGGCCGGGCGGGTTCCCTTCCGTCATGCCTTCCTCTCTCCTTCCGGGGCCGTCTCGCCCCGAGTCAGGATCTGGAGGATCCCGGTGAGCGCGACGCCGATCCAGTCGGGCCGGTTCTGCAGCTCGTAGCCGATTTCATAGATCGCCTTCTCGAGCAGGTACGCCTCCAGAAGCAGCGCCAGGTCGTCCGGGTCCCGGGGCAGGAACTCTCCTTCGAGGGCCTTCTCCAGATACGCTCGAAGGAACGCGGCCGCCACCCAGCGTTCCCAGAAGCGCGCCCAGGGGCGCAGGACTTCCCGGTCCTCGGATCGGAGATGCGCCGGCTCCGCGCGCCCCATCAGGACCGCGCTCGCCGCGTAGTCGAAGGAGCGCAGCATGCCCGCGACGTCCACCAGCGCGGACCGTTTCAGGCGGCGGGCGGAGAGGGCTCGGGCCGGCTCTCCTTCGAAATCGATGAGGACGAAGTCCTTTCCCGTATAGAGCGCCTGGCCCAGATGGAAGTCCCCGTGGATGCGGATACGCAGGGCCTCGATCCTGCGGGAATAGAGGGCGCGCAGGAGAGCCGCGATCTCCTCTTCCCGCTGGAGAACCTCCTCGGCGCGCGGGCGGGACTCCGCGCCGAGGCCCGGGAGCGCTCTGCGAAGCAGCTGGAGGTTCTGGTTGGCGAGGCTGCGAAGGGACTGGTAGAGGGAGCGCTGGTAGAGCATGGAGAAGGGCTCGGGGGCGAAATCGGGATCCTCCGCCCTCGAGGCGAGCGCCAGGTGCAGCTCGGCCGTGCGGGTGCCCAGCAGCTGCGCGGATTGCAGATAGCTGCCGACGAGCAACGGGACATGCGGCGGCGGGTCGGAAGCGGCGAGGTCGAGCGGCCGGCCCTGCGGGATGGGCGGCTCCGGGAACTCGCTCCCCTTTCCGAGCATCCGCTCGAGGTAGCGGCCGACGGCGTCGAGCGTGTAGGCCCAGGCGTCCCCCTGGTTGGGAACGAAGCCCTCCAGGATCGCGAGCGTCATCGGCTCATCGCTACCCTTCTGCCGGAACTCGACGGCGCCGGCAACCGGAGGAGCGTGGGAAAATCCGGCCTTCTCCGTCAGGAAGAGGCCGACCTCGAGGTCGGGGTTCGTCCCCACCTCGGGGTGGCGGATGATCTTGGCGATGAATCGGTCCCCGTAAGCCACGGAGCTGTTGGTCTGCTCGGCCTTCAGGACGGAGTAGGGAAGTTGTCCCCCCTGCGGGTGGAGCCGGCGAAAAGCCGGAGTCCGGGTCGCCGCGAACTCCCCCCGTTCTCCCTTCCAGCGCCGGCGCCGCGATATGCCTTCGAGCAGAGTTGCTCCGAAGTTGGCGTCGTAGAGCGCGTCCACGAGGATTCCTTCCGGTCCGTCGGCGCCGGCGTCCTCCCCGGGATGGATCTCCGCGAGAACGGCCTGCGGAGCGTCTCGGCGGAGGGCCGCCGCCTTCTCCCCGCCGACAAACCCGATCGGAATCAGATACGTCTCCGGTTCTCCATCCGCATAATCGACGCGCATCAGCGTCCAGTGAAAGCGGTCCGGGTCCGCGGGCATCGGTGCCGCCTCGAGAATCGTGGTCGCCCGGATCTTGCGGGCCTTGCCGCCGAACCACCGGCGCCGACGAAGATAGCCGGGGAGCGCCGCTTCCAGGCTATGGCGCGCCGGACCGCGGAATACGGACTCCCACGCGCCCGCAACCGCGAGCGAGGGAATGTCCTCGGAGGCCCCGGCCCCCGGCGCGGCCGCGCGCGCCTTCTCCAGCGCGAACCAGTAGAAGGCGTGTGGGCCCAGCGTCAACGGGTAGCACGCGGTTCCTGACCGGCGGAAACTCGTTACGCCCGAACAGCTCGACCGGCACGAGGCCCGCGTAGTCCGAGAGATCGAGCTCGACATGCTGCGGGAAGCGCGACAAGTTGGCGACGACCAGGACGTTTTCCTCCGCGTGGCCGCGCAAGAAGGCCAGGACCTTCCGGTTGTCGGGGAAGAGAAAACGGAGGCCCCCGCGCCCGAACGCGCGAAACCGTTTGCGCAGGCGCGATCAAGCGCTTGGTCCACCAGAGCGGAGAACTGGGGTTGTTCTGCTCGACCTCGACGTTGACCGCCTCGTAGTGGTATCCCGGCTCCGTGATGACGGGAAGGTAGAGCCGCTGCGAAGCGGCGCGGGAGAAACCGGCGTTGCGGTCCCCGGTCCACTGCATCGGCGTCCGCACGCCGTTGCGGTCCCCCAGGTAGATGTTGTCTCCCATTCCGATCTCGTCGCCGTAATAGACGACGGGCGTTCCGGGCAGCGAGAAGAGGAGCGCATACATCAATTCGATCCGGCGGCGGTCGTTGCCGAGCAGGGGGGCCAGGCGGCGGCGAATGCCCAGGTTGATGCGCATCTGCCGGTCCTCCGCGTACACGCGGTACATGTAGTCGCGCTCCTCGTCGGTAACCATCTCGAGGGTCAGCTCGTCGTGGTTGCGAAGGAAGAGCGCCCACTGCGCGGGAGGGGGAATCGGAGGCGTCTGGGAGAGGATGTCCATGATGGGGAAGCGGTCCTCCATTCGGACGGCCATGAACATCCGGGGCATGAGGGGAAAGTGGAACGCCATGTGGCATTCGTCCCCTTCGCCGAAGTAGGCCGCGGCGTCTTCCGGCCACTGGTTGGCCTCCGCGAGGAGCATCCGGTCGGAGAAGTGGCGGTCGATGTGGCGCCGCAGCATCTTCAGGAAGGCGTGGGTCTCCGGGAGGTTCTCGCAGTTGGTGCCATCGCGCTCGTAGAGGTAGGGGATCGCGTCCAGGCGCATTCCGTCCACTCCCAGCTTCAGCCAGAAGTCGAGCACCCGGAAGAGCTGCCGGCGGACCTGGGCGCTCTCGAAGTTCAGGTCCGGCTGGTGGGAGTAGAAGCGGTGCCAGTAGTAGGCATTGGCGACCGGGTCCCAGGACCAGTTGGACGTCTCGAAATCCTTGAAGATGATGCGGGCCTCCCGGTACTTCTCCGGGCGTTCACTCCAGACGTAGTAGTTGCGGGCGGACGAGCCGGGCCTGGCCCGGCGCGACCTCTGAAACCAGGGGTGCTGGTCGGACGTGTGGTTCAAGACGAGCTCGGTGATGACGCGCAGGCCCCGCCGGTGGGCTTCGCGCAGCAGGCCCCGGAAGTCGGCGAGCGTCCCGTAGGCGGGGTGGACGCTCGTGTAGTCGGCGATGTCGTACCCGTCGTCGCGCAGGGGGGAGGGATAGAACGGGAGGAGCCAGATGGCCGTGACTCCGAGATCCTGCAGATAATCGAGCTTCTGGGTCAGACCCGGGAAATCCCCGACGCCGTCGGCGTTGCTGTCGAAGAACGCCCGGACGTGGGTCTCGTAGAGGATCGCGTCCTTGTACCAGAGCGGCTCGCGGCCGATCGCGATCTCGTTGCGGCTGCCGGCGCCTCCCCGTTCCTGCGCTCCCTTCGCCATCAGAGGAAGTAGTCGAAGTCCTTTTCGGTCCGGAGGTGCCGGCGCAGGCGAAACACGTGCGCGGGGACCACTCCCGGATCGAGCTCCACGTAGTTGCGGGCTCCGCTCCAGAGGTAGCGGGCCCCGGAGATCAGATCGTGGACCTGGTAGCTCTCGGTCGGCTCGACGCCCAGCTCCGCGATCTCGAGATTGACCCACGCCGACTGGGTATGGTGCGGGTCGAGATTGACGGCCACCAGGACGACGTTGTCCAGCGACGGCGTCGCCTTGCTGTAGCAGAGCAGCCGGGGATTGCTCGATTCGTGAAACGTGAGGCCGCGGTCGCTCTGGAGGGCCGGGTTCTCCCGCCGGATCCGGTTGACGCGCGCGATCAGCTCCTTGAGGCTCCCGGGCCGCTCACGCTCCCAGCTGCGGATCTCGTACTTCTCGGAGTCGAGATACTCCTCGCTCCCCGCCTCGCGCGGGAGCCGCTCGCACAGCTCGAAGGCGGGGCCGTAGATGCCGTAGCTCGCGCCGAGCGTCGCGGCAAGGACCAGGCGCGCCACGAACGCCGCTCGGCCTCCGAGCTGGAGGTACTCGGTCAGGATGTCCGGCGTATTGGGCCAGAGGTTGGGCCGGAAGAATTCGGAGACGGGCGGGCGCGTCAGCTCGCGGAAGTAATCGGCGATCTCCGCCGCGGTGTTGCGCCAGGCGAAGTAGGTGTAGGACTGGGTGAATCCGAGCTTGGCGAGGCGGTACATGACCCTGGGGCGCGTGAAGGCCTCCGAGAGGAAGATCGTCTCGGGAAAGGCGCGCTGGACCTCGCCGATCAGCCACTCCCAGAAGGCGAAGGGCTTGGTGTGGGGGTTGTCGACGCGGAAGATGCGGACCCCCTGCTCCGCCCAGAAGAAGACCACCTTCTTCAGTTCGGCCCAGAGCGCTCGCCAGTCGTCCGTTTCGAAATCGAGTGGGTAGATGTCCTGGTACTTCTTGGGCGGGTTCTCCGCGTACTGGATCGAGCCGTCCGGGCGCCGGCGAAACCATCGCGGGTGCTCGCGGACCCAGGGGTGGTCCGGCGCGCACTGAAAGGCGATGTCGAGGGCCACCTCCAGGCCGTGATCCGCGGCCCGCCTCAGCAGGCGGCGAAAGTCTTCGAGGCTTCCAAGGCCGGGATCGATCGCGGTGTGCCCGCCTTCGGAGGATCCGATCGCCCAGGGACTTCCGGCATCTCCCTCGGCGGCCGCCGGCGAGCCGTTCTTCCCCTTGCGGTGCGCCCGGCCGATCGGGTGGATGGGGGGAAGGTAGAGCACGTCGAAACCCATCGAGGCCACATAGGGGAGGAGTTCCTCGAAGTCGCGAAGGGTCCCTTGCCGGCCCGGCTCCGGGGAAGAGGAGCGGGGAAACATCTCGTACCAGGCCCCGAAGCGGGCGCGATCGCGGTCCACCACGACGGCCAGCTCGCGCCCGTAGGCGGTGACGCCGCCGGACTCGCCGGAGCGGCTCATCAGCGCGGCCAGCTCTTCGGACAGAGCGAAGGAAGACGCATCGCCGTCGGCGGCGCCGAGCCGCTCGGCGTAGCGCGCGAGGGCCCGCGCCTCTTCCCCCTCCGCGCGGCCGGCGGCGGCGGCCACGATCCGCGCGCCGATCGCGAGGTCCACGGCGACGTCCTGTCCCGCGTCGAGGCGCTTCTCGAGGTCCCGGGACCAGGTCCCGAAGCGGTCGATCCAGGCCCGGACGGTATAGAGATAGCGGCCGAGCCGCTCGGTCCGGAAAGATCCCCGGTATCGGTCGTTGCCCAGGGGCTCCATGCGGGCCATCCTCCAGGAATCGGAGGATTCGTGCCGGAACGCGAGCTCGCAAGAGACGCGATCGTGCCCTTCCCCGAACGCGTCCGCCTCGACGACGACGTCTTCCCCGACCGTGCGCTTGATCGGAAAGCGGCCGCAGTCGATCTCGGGGGCGACCCTCTCCAGCACGACGCGGAACGGGCGATTCTCCAGCATGGCCGTCTAGAACTCCGTGTCCGGATCGTGTCCGGTGCCCTGGGGCTGGCCGTCGAGCACCCGGTTGATGTTGATTGCGGCGGAGATCAGGCTCATGTGCGTGAAGGCCTGGGGGAAGTTGCCGATGGATTCCCCCGTCAGCCCGATCTCCTCCGAATAGAGTCCCAGGTGGTTGGCGTAGCCGAGCATCTTCTCGAACGTCAGCCGCGCGGCCTCCAGCCGCCCGGCCCGGGCGAGCGCCTCGGCGAGCCAGAAGGTGCACATCGAGAAGGTCCCTTCGCTCTCCTTTCCGATGCCGTCGGGAGCGACGCTCGGGTCGTAGCGGCGGACCAGGTTGTCGCTCTCGAGCTCGCGCTGGATGGCGTCGAGCGTGCCCAGCATGCGCGGATCGGACGCGGACACGAACTTGACCATCGGCGCGAGCAGCATTGAGGCGTCCAGGGTCTCGCCGTCGAGGGTCTGAACGAAGGAGTTCTTGGCCCGGGAGAACCCCCGATCCATGATCGTCTCGTAGATCTCGTCGCGGTTGGAGAGCCAGCGGTCGCGGTCGGCGGGCAGGCTCTCCTTCATGGACAGCCGGAAGGCCCGGTCCAGCGCCACCCAGCACATCATCTTGGAGAAAGTGAAGTCCTGCGCGCCGCCTCGGACCTCCCAGATGCCTTCGTCTTTTTTCTTCCAGTTGTCGCAGACCCAGTCCGAGATCCCGCGCACGATGTTCCACAGGCGGTGGGACAGGGGCTCGACGTACTTGTCGTAGAGGTAGAAGGCGTCCATCAGGTCTCCGGCGATGTCGAGCTGGAACTGCTTCGCCGCCTCGTTGCCGATACGGACCGGGCGGGAACCCCGGTACCCCTCGAGGTGCTCGAGGCGGATCTCGGGGACTTCCCGCCGCCCGTCGATCCCGTAGAGCACCTGAAGTCCCTTTTCGATCTGGCACTTCTCTTCCAGGAACTCGATGAACTGCCGCGCCTCCTCGGTGAACCCCACGCGCAGGAACGCGTAAACGGTGAAAGCCGCGTCGCGGATCCAGGTGTAGCGGTAATCCCAGTTGCGGTCGCCGCCGATCCGCTCGGGCAGGCTCGAGGTCACGGCCGCGACGATCGCGCCGGTGGGCCGGAAGGTCAGCAGCTTCAAGGCCAGCGCGGACCGCTTGACCCTCTCCCGCCAGCGTCCCTGATAACGACTTCGTATGATCCAGTCCTGCCAGAAGCGCAGCGTCCGGCGAAACTCGGCCTGGCAGGCCTCGCCGAACCCCTCGAGCCGAGGTTCCGCCCGGCCGTCGGACTGGGCGAGCACGACAGGGATGTGGTCTTCTTCGCGCAGCACGAACTCCGCCCGGACAGCGCCCTCGTCCACGCGCACTTCCAGCGGGGTCACCAGGTCGACGGCGAGATCACGGTGGGAGAAGCGGACTCCGAACGACGTCTTTTCGATCCGGGCTTCCCCGCGGGCGTAGTCGAAGGCCGGGCGGCACTCCATCCGGAAGGGGATCTCGCCACGCACCCCCCGCGCCATCCGGATGACCTGGTGGTCGGTCCTCTTCTTCGGCCCGCCGCCCGCGTGGATGGGCATGAAGTCCACGACCTCGCCGACTCCGTCGGGGGTCAGGAAACGCGTGAGCAGGATGTTGGAATCGGGCAGGTACATCTGCCGCCGCCGCGCTTCCCGGGTCGTCGCGGCGATCCGGAAGAAGCCCCCGTTGCCGTGGTCCAGAATGGAGGCGAAGAGGCTGGGGGAATCGAAGTAAGGGAGGCAGAGCCAGTCGATCGAGCCGTCGATGCCGACCAGCGCGGCCGTGTGCAGGTCGCCGATGACCCCGTGGTGCTCGATCGGCGGATAGCTCATCGCGTCACCCCTCCGGGCTTCGGAATGTACTCCTCGCGGCGGGGGGAAATCGGCGAGATCCCTGGTAGTCGCATCGCTTCACCTCTTCGGCCAGCAAGACCCCCTCCGGTTCCTGGCGACAAGACCCGTTCCGGGTCCGGGAGGTCTTCTCCGACTCGGAGAGAGGCCCGCGGCCCTCTTCCGAACGCGGGCCGAACGCCCGCAGCCTCACCTCTAACATACCAGCGGTCCGAAGCCGTAAGAGCGCGCCCACGATGCGCCTGGATTCGCGCCTCCTGACATGAGGTAATCTCCCCATGTGAGCGGACTTCTGGCCGTGGGCCGGGAGTGGCTCTGGTCGCTGGGCATTCTGGTTGCGGCGGTCCTCGCGGCGTTCGGGCTCCACCGCGTCCTCTATTCGGTTCTCGACCGGGTCACCCGCCGCACCCGCAGTGTCGTGGACAACTCGCTCGTGCGGCACTCGCGCGGGCCTGCGCGGCTCCTGCTCTCGCTGCTCGCCCTGTTTCTGGCGCTGCCGGCGACGCCCCTGCCCGCCGCGCTGGAGGGGCCGATCCAGCACGGCGCGGGCCTGGGACTGATCGCCGCGGTGGCCTGGGTCGTCGTCGCGATGACCGGCGTACTCGACGACTTCCTCGAGAGCCGCTACGACGTTGCGGCCGCCGACAACCTCGCGGCGCGCCAGGTGCGGACCCGCATGGAGGTGCTCCGGCGCGTCGTGGTCGTCATCGTCGGCACGGTGGCAGTCGGCTTGATGCTGATGACGTTCCCCGCGATCCGGCGGTTCGGGGCGAGCCTTCTCGCCTCCGCGGGAGTCGCGGGCATCATCCTGGGGCTCGCGGCGCGGGAGACGATCTCCAACCTGCTGGCGGGAATCCAGGTCGCCCTGGCCGAGCCCATTCGCTTGGACGACGTCGTGATCGTCGAGGGGGAATGGGGGAGGATCGAAGAGATCCGGATGACCTACGTCGTCGTTCGGATCTGGGACGACCGGAGGCTCGTCGTTCCGCTCTCCTACTTCATCGAGAAGCCGTTCCAGAACTGGACGCGCCGGGCGTCGAACCTTCTCGGGACAGTCTTCGTCCACGTGGACTACACGGTGCCCGTCGAGGAGGTCCGGCAGGAGCTGCACCGGATCCTGAAGGCCTCCCCGCTCTGGGACGGGAGAGTCTGGAACCTGCAGGTCACGGAGGCGGGCGAGAGGACGCTCCAGCTGCGCGCGCTGATGAGCGCCGGCGACGCTTCGACCGCGTGGGACCTCCGCTGCCACGTGCGCGAGCGCCTGATCGAGTTTCTCCAGCGCCGCTATCCCGACAGCCTTCCCCGCGTGCGCGCGCAAGTGCGGGGCGAGGGCTCTCCGGACCGGAAGGACCTCTTCGAGCGGGAGGAGGTGCTTCGACCCAGGGGATGAGTCCGGAGTTCTCGTCATCCCGAGTCGTGGAAGCAGGCTTCGACGCGTGCGGTTGGAGACCGTCTTTCTCATTCTCCTTGCCGTCGCCAGCGCCGTCGCGCTGGTGGTAACGGCGCTCATGCCTCTCAAGCAGATGGCCTGATGTTCTGGTTTACCCGAAAGAAGTCCGCCGGGTCGTACTTTGTCTTGATCTCCACCAGACGGTCGTAGTTGCCACGGTAGGTCGCCCGGATCCGGTCCTGACCCTCTTCCATCATGAAGTTGACGTAGGCGCCGCCGGCCGAGTAGGGATGCATGGCCTCCCAGTATTCGCGCGCCCACGCGCCGAAGCGCTCCTTGTTGGCCGGGTCGGGATCGATGCCGGCGATCACCGAGATCATGTCGCGCCCCGGTAGCTGAACGCCGTCTCGCTCTCTCCGACATCATGGACGGCGCCGTTGACCGGACAGAGATGCATCGTCGAGAGCGTCGTGGGAAGCCGCAGCCCGTACTTCAGATGCACCGCGATGGCCTCGTCGCCGATCTCGTTGACGAAGTCCCCCTTCCAGTACCACTGGAGACCGGGCGGGAGGAGGGGATCGAACATGCTCTGGAGCATTGGGAACGGCATCGGCACGAGAAACTCGAAAGCGGGCGGTCCGAACGCGCGAACCGGACGGAACACGGTCTCGGCGTTGTCGAGGGGCCTCGGTAGCACCAGACGACGCCGCACATCGGCCTGTGGTGCAGCGGCTCGGGGAATGGGGGACCCGTAGGCACGACCAGAAACGCGAAGAAGCCGTTGAGGTCGTGTTGCGCCGCCGGAAGGAAATCGCGATACCAGCGCAGCACATCGGCCGCGCGCTCCGGCGGCCACAGCGTCACCCCCGCGTAAACGGTGTCCACCGGATGTCCGCCGGAAGAGGAAAGACGTGACGACGCCGAAGTTGCCCGCCGCCGCCGCGCAGCGCCCAGAACAGGTCTTCGTTCGTGTCCGGCGCCCGCCGTCACGAACCGGCCGTCGGCCAGCACCACGTCCGCCTCCAGCAGGTTGTCGATGGTCAGGCCGTACCGGCGCGCCAGGTAGCCGAGGCCGCCGCCCAGCGTCAGGCCGCCGACGCCGGTTGTGGAAATGATGCCGGTGGGAACCGCGAGGCCAAAGGCGTGCGTGGCGTGATCCACATCGCCCCCAGGTGCAGCCTCCGGCGACCCGGACCGTGCGGGCCGCCGGATCCACGCGCACCCCCTTCAGGCGCGAAAGATCGATGACCAGCCCGTCGTCGCACAGCGCCAGGCCCGGCCCGTTGTGGCCGCCGCCCCGGATCGAGACCAGCAGGTCGTTCCCCCGGCGAAATGAACGGCGTGGATGACGTCCGCCACGTCGTCGCAGAACGCGATCATCGCGTTGTAGGGTGACGCCGTCCATGTCGAGGCCGGCAACGCCGGAGACAATTTCGGGAACCGCGGCCATTCTTCATTTCCCTCCACGACGGGCCTTCTTGCCGCCCGGATTGCCCGACCTTTCCGGCCGCGGGGCGGCCGCCGGCAGCGCCGGAAACCGATAACATATCGTAACACGATGTATTGTGCACGTCGGGAGAGCCGTCTTCGGGGACGGCGTCGCGCCGAGGGTTCGCCGGAAAGGAGTTCTTGACACGTGGATCAGCCGTCGTTGGAGGCTCTGGTCGAATCCGAAGACCTCGGGCTTACGGTCCTGCACCCGGGCGCCCTGGACATCACCCGCGAGCTGGCCACGCTCACGGCGATCGCGCCGGGCTCGTCGGTGCTGGAGGTCGCCGCCGGCACGGGCGAGACGGCGAGCCTGATCGCCCGGGAATTCGGCGCGCGTGTCACCGCCATGGACTTTTCAGCGCGAATGATCGCCAGCGAGCGCCGGAAGCTCCTCGCGCTGGAAGCCTCGCCGCGAATCGTCCGGGCCGACGCGCACTGCCTGCCCTTCCGGAGCGGAGCCTTCGACGTCGCCCTCTCGGAGTGCGCCGTCTGTCATTTCGACAAGCTGCGCGCGGTCGGCGAGATGGCCCGCGTGGTCCGCTCCGGAGGCCGCGTCGGCATTCACGATCTGTTCTGGAAGGACGGCGCGCCCGCGTCTCTCCAGCGGCGTCTTCTCGAGATCGAGAAGGAACAGCCCGAGACCATTCGCGGTTGGATCAACGTATTCGAAAGCGCACGCCTCGAGAGGGTCCGGGCACTTGACCGGTCGCATTGGATGGCCGGCTGGATGCGCGGGGTCAGAAGAGGGCTCGGCCCGGCCGGGTCTCTCGCCATCGGCGTGACCGTCCTGAAGCGCTGGGGTCTCCGGGGGCTTCGCAGGGTTCTCGAGTCGGAACGGATCTTCGCGAGTCCCCACCTCGGCTACGTGCTCGTGATCGGCGTGAAACGCTGAGCACCGCGCTGCCCGGGAGCTCCTTCCGCAAGATGTCAGCCATCCGGCGTGCGGGCCACGCGGTGGCGGTCGATTCAGTAACCCCGGGGGATCGCGAACAAGGCGACGGATTCTCATCTCCGCGCGGCTGTTACAGCTCTGGGGTCCCCGGGTCCTCCGGCCGATGCGGAGGGCGGCGCAGCACGCGCTGCGTCAGGCTTCCCTGCCGGACACGCATGCCGGCTCGGGTCAGCTCGCCGATCGGCACGTCGAGCTTCACGTCGAGGCCCGCGGACTTGGAGAGGCCGATCTTCTGGCTGGCGTACACGCTCCTGTGGCCCACGATCAGGAAGGCCGTCCCCGCCGCGAGGGCGGCGTACACGCCGATGTCGGCCGGCAGCAGCTCGATCCCCATCACGGCCGCCGCGATCGGAGTGTTGGCTGCGGCGGCGACGACGCTGACGAATCCGAAGGCGGCAAAGGCCCCGACCGGCAGGTGGAAGAGGCGCGCGAGGACGGCCCCGCAGGTCGAGCCGATGAAGAAGAGCGGGGTCACGATCCCTCCGCTTCCTCCCGTCTCGAGCGTCACGGCGGTCGCCAGGATCTTCCAGAGAAAGGCGAGGAGCGCGACGTGCGCCACGCCCGAGAGGGCCGCGTCGATCGCCTCCGTCCCGAGTCCCGCGTACTCGGTCCCCGCGAGCCGGTAGAGGACGGCGAGGAAGAGGCCGCCCGCGGCGGCGATCCAGTATGGATGGCGCTCGAAGCGCCGGAGCCCCTTCTCCACCCCACGCATCGTCTCGATCAGGATCAGCGCCGCGAGACCGAAGATCGCGCCGAAGACGATCGAGAGCGCGACGATCTCGGTGCGGCCGAAGGAGACGAGAGAATCGGCGACCGCGGGCACCGGGGCGCGGACGCCGCAGACCAGATGGGCGACGATGCCGGACACGAGGCAGGGGAAGAGGACCGGGTACTCGATCCGTCCCAGATACAGGACCTCGATGCCGAACAACGCGCCGGAGATCGGCGTCCCGAAGACCGCCGCGAACCCGCCCCCGATCCCGCAGATCACCAGGCGGCGGCGGTCCTCGTCGTTCAACCGCAGGAGGTCCGCGAAGGCGCTGGCGATCGCGCCGCCGATCTGCGCGCACGGCCCCTCCTTGCCGACGGAGCCTCCGAAGGCGAGGGTCAGCACGGTAGCGAAGAGCTTGACGGGCGCCACCTTCCACGGGATCTTCCCGGAAGTCTCGTGGACAGCGGCGATCACGGCCTCCGTGCCGTGTCCTCTCGCCGTCGGCGCGAATGTCCGGATGAGCCAGACGCAGGCGGGCAGGGCGAGGGGAAGCAGGACGTAATACGGCAGCGGCCCGAGCCAGATCCGGCGGACGAGTCCTCCCGACGCGCCGAGCGTCCAGAGGAATGCGCGGGTGCCCGCGCCCACGCAGACCCCCGCCAGCGCGCCCAGAAGTGCCCACTTCAGGGTGCTGATGAGGAGCGCGGTGTGCTCGACATACCAGCGGCTCTCGTCGGCGAGCTGGAGCGGCTCCGGTTCCGCTTCCCTCACCGAGGCCGCTTCACGCCGCGCCGCCGCTCACGGCCCACCGAATCCCGGACCTCACTTGGCGGTGATCACGAAGTGGCCGCGCCGGTTCTCCTGCCAGCAGCTCTCCGTCTCCTGAGCGCAGAAGGGGCGCTCCTTTCCATAGGAGACGGACGCGATGCGCGTGGCAGGGACCCCGAGCGAAGCGAGGTACTCCCGCGCGGCATTGGCCCGGCGGTCGCCGAGCGCCAGGTTGTACTCCTCCGTCCCGCGCTCGTCGCAGTGCCCCTCGATCATGATCTTCGCGGACGGGTACTTCTTGAGCCACTGCGCGTCGGCCGACAGGGCCTCCCGGGCGTCCGGCCGCAGCTCCGCCTGGTCGTAGTCGAAGAACGCGTCCTTGAGATACCCCTTCCGGTTCAACGTCGCGATGTCCTCGGAGAGGACGTCGGCCGCAACGGACGGCGGCTGCGCCGACGGCGGAGGGGCGACGGAAGTCGCCGGAGGGGCGGCGGCGGTTCCGGGTGGCGCTGCCGCCGTCTTCGGCTTTTTCGCGGCGCAGGACGGGAGCACCAGGAGAGATGCGGCAAGCAGGGAAAGGAAAAGAACGGAACGGCTCTTCAACATAGCTTCGAATCTCCTTCGATTACATATCGTATCACGATGCGTAACATATCGTGCTAGGATACTTTCATGCGGCGCCTGAGAGACCGGAATTACCGCGCCCTCGCCGACTGGCGCCACGCCCTCCGGACGTTCCTCGCGGCCTCGGAGGCGATCACGCGGGAGCACGGGGTCTCCCCGACGCAGTACCAGCTCCTCCTCTTCGTACGGGGATTTGCAAACGGCGCGCCGGCCATCGAAGACCTCGCCCAGCGACTCCAGATCCGCCACCAGAGCGCCGTCGGGCTGGTGGACCGCTCCGCGAAGGCCGGCCTCGTCCGGCGCCGCCGCGATCCGAAGAACGGCCGGCGCGTCCTCGTCGAGGCAACCCGCCGTGGCTCGGACGTGCTCGAGCGCCTCGCCGCCAGGCACTACGCCACGATCGAGAAGCTCGGGAAGGCGTTCGTGCCGCCGTCGCTCGCCGCCCGCCGGGAAGGATGAGCCGGGCCGGCTAGCGCTAGCTGGCCTTGCGAAGGATCTCCTCGAGGCCGGCGGTGTCGCCGCGCCGGGCCGCGGTCTCACCCGACTGGTTGTAGATCATCTTTCCCGAAGCGTCGAGAACCGCGAGCGTCGGGATGTAGCCGCGGTAGAAGCGCGAGACGAGCGGCTTCTGCTCGCGGGTCGGGTGGTCCAGGTCCACGACGAGGAAGCGGACCGCCTCCCCTTCCTTCGCCGCGACGGCGACGAAGCGCTCCGCCTCGCGGTTGGTGTTCCAGCAGTGCGCGGTCCCGAAGAAGATCGCCGTCGGACGGTCGGTGGCGATCTTCCCGTCTCCGATGTTCTCGCCGCGGATCGGGAAGTTGCTCGAGGAGTCGTCGGTGAAGGAGAGGTTCGGCGCGAGCGCGAGCTTCGTCGCTCCCCCGGGACCCGCCCCGGCCGTCGCGAGAGGCGCCGCGTCCTTGTCGGACCCGGCAAGCAGGGCGACGCCCAGGAGGAGCCCGGCGGCGGCGGCCGTCAGCAGCGGCGGTCGCATCACAACCCGTCGTACTTCGAATAGCCCCGCTCGTTCCAGTAGTCGGCGGGCGCTTCGACGGTATAGGCGATCGACGTGATCGCCTTGATGTTCTTCAATCCCAGCTTCATCGGCGCGACCAGGCGCAGCGGCGCGCCATGCTCGACGGGAAGGGGACGTCCCGAGACGTGCGTCGCGAGGAGCGTCTGCGGATGGCGGGCGGTCGGAAGGTCGATCGAGACGTAGTACGGATCGGAGTTCCCGGCCGAGTCGAGATTGACGGCGGAGTCGAGGCGCGCCCAGCGCGCGTCCGGCGCCGGGGGAAAAGCGCGCAGGAAATCGGCGAAGCGCAATCCGCCCCACCACGCGACCATGCTCCACCCTTCCACGCAGCAGAGCCGCGTGACCTGGTCGTGACGCGCGAAACGCGCAAGCAGGTCGGCGATCGTGAGACGCTCGGTCCGTCCCGACGCGAGCCCCGAGACAGAGAGCGTCCACCCCGGGATGTAATCAGGGTCGGGCGTCATCCCCTCGTAGTTGTTCCGAAGCGGCGTGACCTGCGAGCGCGAATAGGTCCGCACCGACCGGTCCGCCGAGTAGAGCGCCTCCGCCACGTCGTCGTCGAACGTCAGCGCGCGGTTTAAGAACCGGTCGCGGCGCTCCCGGGTGGCTCCCAGCCGCGCCTCGAGCGAGTCGATCCAGTCCCGCAGCCCGGGCGTCAGGTGCTTCGTCTTCGTCTCGTCGGGAAGGAGCCACCAGAGCCCCGCGGCGGCGGCGATTGCCCCGGCGCCGAACATCAGGAAATCGCGGCGCGACCGCGCTCGCAGCTTCGCCGCCGGCACCTCAACGGGGATCTCCTCCGGCTCGCGCAGGCGATCCGCGAGTGAGATACGCCGTCTGGCCGGCGCGGGCGGTTTGGCCGGCGGAGGAAGAGCGTCCTTCTCCTCCCTCTCCTCCTGGGAGAGGGGCGGGGTGAGGGGCCGAGTGTCCGCCGCGGCCTTGCCTTCCTGAGTCTCTCCGCCTGCGGCGACATGCGGGACGGCCTCGGCGCCGGCGGCGCCCTCGTCCTGTCCCTCTCCCGGAGAGAGAGGGGGATGCTCGTCAGTCTCGTCCATGGGTGCCTCCGAGGCGCTCCGACCAGCCGACGATCATCGAACGGAACGTGTCCCATCCGTCGGCGATGACGAGGACGACGTGCGGAATGAGGAAGGACGCGAACGCGACCATCACCCAGAAGTGGACGATGCGCGCGCCGTTGTAATTGACGAACAGCCACTCGAGCCAACCGAGCTGCGCCGGCTTGTGCATCGCCCAGCCGCTCGCGACCGCGAGGCCTCCCAGGAGCGGCATCGAGAAGTACGCGCCGCGCTGCAGCGCGTTGTACTTGGAGCGCAGCGGCGGATGGGGCCAGGGGCGGCGCAGGAGCTTCGCCGGGATCACGCCGATGTAGTACCGCATCATCTGGAGCGCTTCTCCAACGTCGGACAGCCGCGGCAGGAGCGCCTTGTAGCCTTCTCCCAGGAAGAGCCCGAGGATGTACAGGAGCCCGTTCGCCATGAAGAGATACGCGAAGAGCCAGTGGAGGCGCAACGCCTCGGCCAGGCGGAACGTCCCGATGCCGATCGCGTCGTACACCCATCCGCCGGCGTCCTTCGTCGGTCCCGCCCCGGGCACGTGCCGGACGATCCAGATCCCGATGTCCGCGACGTAATCGGTCGATCGCGTCACGGGGCTCGGCGGATGCAGAAAGACGGGCGCGGCCCAGTAGATCGAGATCCCGGTCGCGATCAGGCCGAGAAGCAGCGGCACGTTCAACCAGTGCGAGAGACGCACGAGCGCGTGGTGCTTCGACACGACCCGCCGCACGGCGGGCGCGCGGGAGACCGTCCCCGCCGTCGTCGCGCTCATGCCGGCGACAGGGCCGCCGCGCGCTTCGGCGCTCTCGGCGCGGCTTCCGGCGCCCGTTTCGTGTCCCGGCGCTGCGCGGCGAGATCCTCGAGGCAGCGCACCGCGAGCGCCGTCCATCCGGTCTGGTGGCTGGCCCCGACGCCCCGCCCCGTGTCGCCGTGGAAGTATTCGTGGAAGAGAACGAGGTCGCGCCAGGCGGGGTCGCTCGCGAAGCGCTCGTCCTCCCCGTGGCAGGGACGCCGTCCCCGGCCGTCCGGAAGGAAGAGCGAGGAAAGCCGCCGCGCGATCTCCTGCGAGACCTGCGCGAGGTTCATCAAGACTCCCGATCCGGTCGGGCACTCCACGCGGAATCCGTCGCCATAGAAATGATGGTATCGCTGCAGCGCCTCGACGAGGAGGTAGTTCACCGGAAACCAGATCGGGCCGCGCCAGTTGGAGTTGCCTCCGAAGAGACCCGTCGTGGACTCGCCGGGATCGTAATCGACCCGGTGCTCCTGATCGCCGATGCGAAAGGTGTAGGGGTGATCCCGGTGGACGCGCGAGACCGAGCGCACTCCGTAGGGAGAGAGAAATTCCGTCTCGTCCAGGAGATATCGCAGGACGCGCTCCAACCGCTCGCGGGACGGGATCGCGAGGAGCCGGTGCGACTCCCCCTTGTCGCCGGAGCAGGCCATGTAGGAGATGTTGCGCCCGAGGTCGCTCCGGTTCTCCAGGAACCACTGCATCCGCCGGCGAAACCCGGGAAGCTTCGCCATCACGTCCTCCTCCAGGATCTCGACGGCGAAGAGCGGGATCAGACCGACCATCGAGCGCACCTTGAGCGGGATGTGCTGGCCGTCCACGTGGAGCTGGTCGTAGTAGAAGCCGTCCTGCTCGTCCCAGAGCCCCATTCCGCCGAGCGTGTTCATCGCGTCCACGATCGAGACGAAGTGCTCGAAGAACTTCGACGCGACGTCCTCGTAGGCCGGGTCCTCGCTCGCGAGCTCGAGCGCCATCGAGAGCATCGTCGCGCAGAAGAACGCCATCCACGCGGTTCCGTCCGCCTGTTCGAGGTGCCCGCCGGTCGGCAGCTCCGCGGACCGGTCGAACACGCCGATGTTGTCGAGGCCGAGGAACCCGCCGGCGAAGAGGTTCTTCCCCTCCGGGTCCTTGCGATTGACCCACCACGTGAAGTTGATGAGGAGCTTCTGGAAGACGCGCTCCAGGAACACGCGGTCGCGCTTTCCCCGCGCGCCGGAGATCTTGTACACACGCCAGGCGGCCCAGGCGTGGACGGGCGGGTTCACGTCTCCGAACGCCCACTCGTAGGCGGGGATCTGACCGTTCGCGTGCATGTACCACTCGCGAAGAAGAAGGATCAGCTGCTGCTTCGCGAAATCGGGATCGATCCGCGCGAACGGCACCATGTGAAACGCGAGGTCCCAGGCGGCGTACCACGGGTACTCCCACTTGTCCGGCATCGAGATGACGTCGCGGTTGTAGAGGTGCTGCCAGCCGGAGTTGCGCCCGCTCTTGCGCGACTCCGGCGGAGGCGGCTGCGCCGGGTCTCCCTCGAGCCACTCCTTCACGGAGAAGTGGAAGAACTGCTTCGTCCAGAGGAGGCCTGCGTAGGCCTGCCGCGCGATGCGGCTCTCCTCCCCTGTCAGTTCGGGTGGAAGGCGCGACGCCGAAAAGGCGTCCGCCTCGGCCATCCGCGCGGCGAACGCGCGGTCGAACTCGGAGCCGAACGGCTGGGCCGGCGCCTCCGCGTCGGCCGAGAGCCGGAGGCGGACGACGGCCTCGCCGTGTGCTGGAACCTCGAGCCGGTAGAGGTCGGCGGCCTTCGTCCCGGTCCTGCCCGGATTGACCGCGCCGCCGCGCCCCGCGACGACGTACTCGTGGAAGGCGTCCTTGACGAAGGGAGTCGTGTTCGTGCCGCCGAAGAGGCGCGCCGCGTTGGTCTCGTTCTCCGTGAACAGCAGCTCCGGCGCCGCCGGCATTTCCCCGGCGTAGAGGCGGAACCGGCCGAGGTCCTCGTGATCGGCCACGAGGACGTTGCCGGCCTCGGCCGCGATCGAAGGCTTGCCCCAGTACCCTTCCCCCTTGCGCCCCCACGACCAGGTGTTGCGGAACCAGAGCGTCGGCAGGAGGTCGAGACGCGCCGCCTCCGGCCCGCGGTTGGCGACGGTGATCCGGATGAGAACGTCGTCGGGAGAGGTCTTCGCGTACTCCGCGAACACGTCGAAGTAACGGCCGCCGTCAAAAACTCCCGTGTCCGCGATCTCGAACTCCCGGTCATGCTTGCCGCGCCGGCGGTTTTCCTCGACGAGCCGGGCGTACGGAAACTCCGCCTGCGGATACTTGTAGAGCGCCTTCATGTAGGAGTGGGTCGGCGTCGAGTCGAGGTAGAAATAGCTCTCCTTCACGTCCTCGCCGTGGTTCCCCTCGTTGCCGGTAGGCCGAAGAGACGCTCCTTCAGGATCGGATCGCGGCCGTTCCAGAGCGCGAGCGCGAAGCAGAGGCGCCCCTCCCGGTCCGTGATCCCGAGGAGGCCGTCTTCGCCCCAGCGGTAGGTGCGGCTGCGGGCGTGGTCGTGCGGGAAGTAGTCCCACGCGGTCCCGTACTCCGAGTAGTCCTCGCGGACGGTCCCCCACTGCCGCTCGGAAAGATAGGGGCCCCACCGCTTCCAGTTGCGCCGCCGCGCCGTGTCTTCTTCGAGGCGGATCTCTTCGGCCCGCGCGCCCGCCCTGGCGCTCATGGCTCGGCGATCTCGCAGAAGACCTTGATCGCGCCGTTGCCGCCGTTCAACGCGTCGAAGAGCTGGCGGTAGTTCTCGAGACCGCGCACCGGGTGCGTCAGGAGGTTCGAGAGCCACCCGGGATACTGCGCCTCCGCCTGTGCCATGTCTTTCACGCCGCTCTCGAAGTACTCGCGGTTGGCGTTGACCGTGCCGACCATCACCTTGTTTCCGAGCACGAACTCGAGGTTGATCCGGTCCGCCGGGACGGTGACCTCGCGGTTCCCGCCGGTGACGCTCGACAGGACGAGGACGCCGTTCTTCCCGAGGGCCCGCATGCTTTCGAAGACGACCGGAGAGAACCCGGTCGCCTCGAAGATGATGTCGTAGGAACCGCTCCGCGCAGCCTCGTCTGAGATGGGGATCTCCTTTGTCGAGACGTAGCGGGCGCCGAGTGCCTCGATCAGGTCGGAGTTGAGGTAAGGCCGCGGCGTCAGGCCGAACGCCGTGACGGCCATCCCGCGCAGCCGCAGAACGAGCGTCGCGAGCAGTCCGATCGTGCCCGCGCCCATGACCGCGGCGCGCCGCGGGCGCCAAACGCGCAGTCGACGCTGGATCTCGTAGGCCTGGGTGATCCCCTTCTCCGCCACCGTCAGCGGCTCGAGCAGGACGGCGACGTCCCTCAGTCCCTGCGGGACCTTGACGACGAAATCCGCGTCCTCGACGGAGTACTCCGTGAGGAACCCGTGGAGGAGGTTGATTCCGTGCTCGAAGTAGGAGTCGTCCGTCGTCATGTCGGAGGTCCCGATGGCGTCGTAGAGGCTCATCCCTGGACGGCGCACCGTCGCGACGACGTGGTCGCCCGGAGCGACCTCCGTCACGTTCCCGCCGACCGCCTCGACGCGCCCGAAGTTCTCGTGCCCGAGCACGAGGAAGTCAAAGCCCGAGGGGGGCGCTCCGTAGTCGCCGGCGTTGATCTCCTTGTCCGTGCCGTCCACGCCGCACTTCAGGACGCGGATGAGCACGCCGCGCCCGCCCGGCACGTCGGAGACCGAGGGCTTGCGAAGCTCCGCCAGGTGGATAGAACCGGGCTTGCGCGGGAAGACGGCGATCGCTTTCATGATTCCCTGTCTCGTTCTCCTTCCGTCTGAGGTTTGGATGCCGCGGCGCGGCCCGGGGTTTCAGTCTCGCCGGCTGGCCGCCGCCGAGAGGGCCGCGACCGCCGTGTCGTGGACCGGCGTCGGGACGCCGCACGCCCGGCCGTAACGGGCAACGGCGCCGGAGAGGATGTCCAGCTCATTTCTCCCGCCCCGCTCGAGATCCACCAGAAAGCTCGGCTTCAAGCCGGGAGGAAGGGCCGACAGCCGCTGGAAGACCTGGTCCTCCTCGCCGGCCGGGAGCGCGACGCCGCGCGCCCTCGCGACCGCGGCGATCTCGCGTCCCGCGCGCTCGAGCAGCTCCGGCCCGAGCGGAGCGTCGCGGACCGCGCCGATCGGCGCGCGCGCGAGGCCGCAGGCCGCCGCGATCGTCGCCAGGAAGAGGAATTTCCGCCAGAGGTCCACCTCGATGTTCTCCGAGACGCGGGCCTCCGCTCCCGCTTCCCGGAAGGCCGCCGCGATCCGCTCCGCCCGCTCCGAAGTTCCGCCGCCGCGCTCGCCGACGGCGACCGTGCGGAAGTCGCTCTTCCTCGTGACGACTCCCGGAGCGCTCTTTTCGACGCTGATGGCCGTCAACCCGCCGAGCATCCGATCGGCAGGCACTCCGGCCGCGACGAGCGACTCGAACGCCTCGACGCCGTTCAAGAGCGGCACGACCACGGCGCCCGCCGCGGCCAGCCGCGCGACGACCGGAGCCACTTCCAACAGGGAGTAGCTCTTGACCGCGACGATCGCGAGATCCGTCGGCAGAAGCTCCGCGGCGTCGTCCGTCGCGAGGACCTTCACCGTCCACGTTCCCTCCGGCTCGCGGACCTCGAGGCCGCGAGAGCGGATCGCGTCTCGGTTCTCCCCCCGCGCGAAGAGGCGCACCTCGTGCCCGGCGCGCGCGATCGAGCCCCCGAAATATCCTCCGATTCCCCCCGCCCCGACAACAGCGACTTTCATGAGGAGATAGTCGAGAGTCGAGGGTCGAGAGTCAAGGGCTGTGGGCTACCGCGCCACACGTTCGAGGACGTATTTGCAGGCGGGACAGGCGTGGAACTCGGCGACGACGCCGTCGAGACTCGCATCGGCGTCGGAGGGGTCGGCGCGACGGTCGATCTTCTCGGCGTGCAGGTTCATTTCGCCGCCGCAGCGAGGGCAGAGCAGGCGCCCGGAAGGAGAGATCTTCGCTCGTTTGTCCAGGCTCATGATCGTCACTCCAAGCGGATGTTCTCGCGCCCGTGGCGCAGAACCTTCGCCATCCAGATCAATTCTTTCGCGAATTTCTCGATGCGACGCGGATAGGACGCGTCGAGCAATGTGCCGTCCGCGCTGAAGACCTTCTGAACGTTCGAGAAGTTCCCGTCCCAGAAGATCGTCACGAGGCCGAGCTCCCGCAGGACCGGCAACAGATTCTGGATGACGCGTGTTCCGCCGAAGCCCCCCGCGGAGACGCCGCAGATGCCGACGGCCTTGTGGATGTACTCCTTCAGGTTCGTGTCGAGGACGTGCTTGAGCAGACCCGGGTAGCCGTGGTTGTACTCCGGCGCGACGACGACGAAGGCGTCGGCGCGCATGCAGAGCTCCGAGGAGCCCGGGTCCTTGACGTCCTCGCCGGCGCCGGTCACGGGCATGGGCAGGTCGCGCACATCCACGAGCTCGGTCTCGACTCCGGGAAATCGCGCCATCTCGCCCGCCACGAACTTCGCGACGTGCTCGCTGTAACGCCCCTGGCGAGGCGTCCCAAGGATCACCGGGATGAAGAGCGGCCGCGTTTCGTTTGGGGTCATGACGTTACTCCGCCAGCACGGTCCGGTCCAGACGCAGCGCTTCGCCGACGGACCAGGCCTGGAAGGGGCAGCCTCGCGGCGTGTGCGGTGGATCGCCGTCGGCGATCTCGCTGATGTGCCCGAGCCCCGCGTCGTTGACGTGGGCGAGGAGCGGATCGAGGAACCGCTCCCGCGCTTCGCGCCGCGCCGCCGCGGAGCTCTCCCGCACTCGCACCCATGCCTCGACGAACGGTCCGGCGAGCCAGGGCCACACCGTTCCCTGGTGGTAGGCGCCGTCGCGCTCCGCGGGGCCGCCCGAGTAATGTCCGGCATAGTCGGGGTCGTCCGGATCGAGTGACCGCGGCCCCATCGGGGTCCAGAGGCGCGTCTCCACGGCTTCGACGACGCGCCGCGCCCGCTCCCCGGCGAGAGCGGCGAACGGGAGCCCGCCGACGGCGAGGATCTGATTGGGGCGGAAGCTCGCATCGGCAGTCCCGCGGACGTGGTCGCAGTCCACGACGTCGTAGAGGGAGCCGCCGCTCTCGTTCCAGAACCGCGCGGCGAAGGAGCGCGCCGCCGTCTGCGCCATCTGCGCCCAACGCTCCGAGAAACGCCCTCCGATGCGAAGCGCGTTGATCCAGAGCGCCTCGACCTCGACCGGCTTGCCGACGCGCGGCGTGATGACGCGGTCTCCGGCCATCGCGTCCATCCAGGTGAGCTGGATACCGGGCACGCCGGCCGCGAGCAGCCCGTCCGAATCGCAGCGGATCCCATAGCGCGTTCCGCTCGAATATCCCTCGAGGATCTCCTCGACGGCGCCCAGAAGAGCCTCGCGATCGGCGCTCCAGACGCGCCGCTTTGCGCGCTCGCACGCCGCGAGGTACTCGGAAACCGCGACGACGTACCAGAGCGACGCGTCCACGGCGTTGTACTCGGGATCGTTCCCCTTGTCGGGGAAGCGGTTCGGGAGCATTCCCCGGGAGACGGTTCCGGCCCATTCGACGAGGATCGGCCGCGCCTCGTCCAGCCGTCCCGTCGCCAGGCAGAGGCCCCGCAGCGCGATGAACGTGTCGCGCCCCCAATCGGTGAACCAGGGATACCCGGCCACGATCGTCTTCCCCTCGCCGCGCCGGACGATGTAGTCCTCCGCCGCGCGATCGAGCCGGGACGAGAAGCTCGCCCGGCGGCGCTTCTCCTCGGCGCGAAACCGCCGCGAGAGAAGGACCGCGTCGTTCTCGCCGGCGGGCGCCTCGGTCGAGAGGAGGATCACCGCCTCGCTCTTGGAGAAGTCGAAACGGAAGACGCCGGGCGAGGCGAGGTCCTCGGTGAAGTCGAGCCCGCGCTCCCGCTCCGACGAGTACTGAAAGCTGCGGTACCAGTCCGGCCGGTGCGAGTACGACCCGTTGGTCGTCACGTTGACGGCGGGGACGCCTTCGTACGGCACCCACATCCAGCCGTAGCCCCGGCGCTGCGGCTGGAAGCGGAAGGCGGGATTCTCTTGATGGAGTGAGTGATAGTCGCGCCCGGAGAAGAGGAGTCGCACGGAGAGTGTCACTTCGGAATTCCGGCGCGGCAGCCGCCAGACGAGCGCCGTCGTGCCGGTCCGGCGCGAGACGAAGATCTCCTGCGTCAGGCGCACGCCGTCCTCCACGCGGAACATCCAGGTCGGCCACGGGTCGGCGTGGAACGCCGCGATCCGCGACGCGCCGTTGGGATGGACGACGCCCGGCGCGTACTCCTGCGACGAGATCGGGAAGCGGCCGTCCGGCGTCTCGACCCACGCCTCGAATCCGTTGACGAGCACGAAGCGCCCGGCGGGAGGCGTCGCCGCCGTCAGAAGGAGGGCGTGATACCTCCGCGTCCGGACCAGGCCCGCGGTCCCGGAAGCGAACCCGCCGCTCCCGTCGGCTTCGAGCCACTCCGCCGCCGCGGCCGGGGGGCCGCTCGCGAGCCGTTCCGTTGAGCGCGTCACGACTTCACTGTATGACTCTTCCAGGGTCTCTTCTAACGTCGGCACCGTAAATTCGATGCTTGGGGCCCGCGCCGGGTTACGGCGGAAATCGACGTGCTCTTAAGGGAGAAAAAACGCGAGGAGCGGTCCCGCCGCGATCCCGGAGAGGAGGTGGACGACATGCCAGGCTCGCGGGGAGGTCCCGGACGGCCTCGTTCGCGCCGCGGCGAGGATCCTCAGGGTCAGCGCTTCGGGCATCGCGGTTTCCGAGTCCTCCTCCGAGCGGAATGCCTCGCCCGCCATCTCAATCGTCGCCGCGTAGCTGCGCCGGTAGGCGGAGCAGGATGCGCAACCCGCGAGATGCCGTTTGGTCTCCCGCGCCTCGACCGGAGGCAGGTCGCCGCGGGCGAGGTCAGCGAGGCGCGCGATCAACCCGCTGCAGGTCAAGACAGCACCGCCCGCCGGAAATGCGGCTCGAGCAGGCCGCGCAGCGCCTGCCGGGCGCGGTGGAGACGAATCTTGACGGCGTTCGCCGTCACGCCGAGGGAGCGCGCCGCTTCCTCCGTCGTGAGCTCCTCGATGTCGCGCAACAGGAGCACGGCGCGGTAGCTTTCGGGAAGGCGGTCGATCGCCTTCCGAACGATGGCCCGGGTCTGGCTTTGCGCGAGCAGCATCTCCGCCGAACCCTCCCACTCCGGCGTCGGGTGGCCGATCTGGTGGCCGTCCTCCTGGAACCGCGGGAGAAGCTCCTCGATCGATTCCTCGGGCTTGCGCCGGCGGGTGCGCAGCCGCATGAGGCACGCGTTGATCACGATGCGGTGGAGCCACGTCGAGAGCCGCGAGCCAAGCTCGAAGTCGTCGATCGACCGATAGGCGGAGAGGAAGCCCTCCTGCACCGCGTCGCGGGCCTCCTCCTCGTCCCGCAGGAATCGGCGGGCCACGGCCAGAAGCCGTCCGCCGTGCTCCCGCACGACGCGCTCGAAGGCCTGCTCGTCCCCCTTCTTCAGGCGCGAGACCAGATCCGTCTCGTGACTCTCGTCAAACCGGGGGCGCGCGTCCGACATGGCGTCAGGCCTTCCCGCGCCGCGCCGCGAGGACAGCCGCGACGAGCTCCTTGGGGGCTTCGTTTTCCGCCGGAGCGTCCCAATCCCGGCAGGCCGCTTTCCCGAGGGCGATCGTCTCGCGGTAGGTTTTGATGTAGCTGACGCAGGACTCGCAGACCGCCAGGTGCCTCTCGAACTCCATAACCCTGTCCGGCGGAAGCTCCTTGTCCAGATAGAGATGGAGAAACTCGATCAGCTCCCGGCAGGTGATGTAAGCCCGCTCATCCATCGGTCATCTAAAGACTAAGCCCATGCACTCCTTGGATGCCGGCGGCGTGACGAGGTTTCGTGTCACCGGAGCATACGTGGAGAGATCCAGCGGAGCGCTCGAAGCGACCCGTCCAGGACCAATGCCGCGGTTGACACTCCCGCCAAGGCTCACAGAAACTTGCGGAGATGATCAATTTTTAGGAGGGATACCATGAGGCAATCACTCATTGCGGGTGTCGTCGCGGGTGCGTTGGTGACGGGCGCGACTGTCTGCCAGGCCAGCGGGAGTGGACCG
The DNA here is from genome assembly GCA_963815865.1 of uncultured Acidobacteriota bacterium. Classification (GTDB taxonomy): domain Bacteria; phylum Acidobacteriota; class Thermoanaerobaculia; order UBA5066; family Gp7-AA6; genus JAWOLE01. Next base: position 394,172 of record CAWFIK010000001.1, on the reverse strand, counting down.
CTCGAGTTCGTCGGTGTTGAGCAATTTGCCGTACTGCCGGACGGCGTGCGCTTCCCCGAGGGCATCGCGGTCAATCCGGCCACCGGCGAGATCTACGCGGGAACGTTCGACTTCGGGCCGAACGTGAACAAACTTCTGCGGTTCACGAGAAACGGGCGGATCGCCGCCCAGCGCGACTTTGGCGCGACGCCGCTCCTCGGCCTCGATTTCGACGCTACGAACAACAAAGTCTTCATCCTCAATTTCGGGGCGTCCAAGGTTCAGCGCATCGCGGCGCAGTTCGACAACACGACGACAGTGGAAGACGTCGCCACCCTGCCAGCAATCGGTCCGCCAGTCCCACGGACCGTCGGCAACCCGGACGGGAGCTCTGACACGATCACGTTCGGAGCGACCCATCCAGCTCCCAACGGGATGGTTTTCGACCATCTCGGCAACCTGTACGTCTCCGACTCATTCCAGGGGGCGATCTTTCGCATCGACAACGCAAAGACCTGCCCGACGCCCTGCACGGCGACCCTGGTCTCACAGGATCCACTGCTCGCGACCGCGGGCTTCCCGCCATTCGGCGCGAACGGCCTGGCGTTGAACGCGGCTGAAACCACGCTGTTCATCGCCAACACGGGGGACAACCGCGTGCTCAGAATGGATATCGCCACGAAGGCTGTCTCCGTGTTCGCGGAGAGCGTTCATGGAGCGGACGGTCTGCTCTTCGATACGTCCACGGGCCTTCTCTGGGTCGCGGCAAACCAGGGCGACCAGATCGTCGCTTTGAACGACAAAGGACGGCCCGTCGCCCGCGTCGGCGAGTTCGAGGGCATTCGTCACGACGGAACGCCCCAGGGTCTGCTGTTTCCAGCGAGCATGGTGATTCTGGGCGAGCACATGTATGTGACCAACCTCTCGCTACCGCTTACGACCGCCGTGGGCGACGAGCCAGAGGAAGACGTCACGCGGTGGACGATCGCACGCTTCAAGGTGCCGAAGCGGTAGTGCGCTGAAGTATCCGTTGCCTCGCCGACGGCCGCGTCTTCGGCCTCGGGGCCGAGGTCGGCATCTCGACCGACAAGCTCCACGCCCGCGGCCCGATGGGCCTCGAGAAGTGACGACCGACAAGTGGGTGGTCGAGGGCAAGGGCAACTTGCGAGAGTAGCCCGTCGGAGAGCGCTGCCCGTCCCCTTGCCCTCCCCTCCTTATCTCGTCTGCTTCACGGTGAACGTCTGCCCGGCGATCGTCATCGTCCCGCTACGCTTCTTCGGCTTTGCGGTGTACGCCGCCACGGAGTAGGTCACGGCTCCGTTTCCGCTGCCGCTCGAGCCACCGGTGATTGTGATCCACGAGGCGTTACTCGTGGCGGTCCAGACACAGCCGGCGCCCGCTGTCACGGTGACACTCCCCGCGCCGCCCGCGACTCCGAAACTGGCGCTCGTCGGGTTGATCGAGTACGTGCAGGTCGCGCTGGCCACGATCTTGTGAACAGTGCCGCCGAGCCCCACGACGTAGAGCTCGCCCGCCTCGTCTTCGCCGAAGGAGGAAATGTTCATTGCGGTGTCCAGGAGGAGGCTCTGGCTGCTGCCGTTCCACCCGAAGATCTCTCCGGTGCAGTAGTCGGCGTAGATGTACGTACCGGTGGGGAGGGCGCCCTGCGAGCCCCGGTAGACGTACCCGCCGGTGATCGAGCACCGCCCGAGCGTGTGCTCATAGTCGAAGATCGGGAAGATGTAGTTCTGGGGGCTGCTGCAGAGCGCCGGGTCGATGTTCGTACAGAGGTTGCCTTCGAAGACGCGCCAGCCGTAGTTGCCGCCGCTCACGATGGGCGTGTCAACCTCCTCGCGCGCTCCCTGTCCCACATCTCCGACCCACTGCACGTGCGTGTTTCGGTCGAAGCTGAAGCGCCAGGGGTTCCGCGTGCCGTATGCGAAGATCTCGTCACGCCCCGGCGTGGCCCCGAAGAACGGATTCGTCGGCGGCGACTGGTACGGAACGCCCGGGGCGTTGATGTCGATCCGGAGGATCTTCCCGAGAAGAACGTTGATGTTCTGCGCGTTGTTCGGCGGGTCGTTCGCCGAGCCGCCGTCGCCCACCCCGATGTAGAGATAGCCGTCGGGGCCGAAGGCCATCATGCCGCCGTTGTGGTTCGTGTTCGTGGGGTGCGGAATCGTCAGGAGGATGGTCTCGGTCGGGTCGGCCACGTTCGGGTCGCCGAAGACGTGGTATTCGGCGATCACGATCGTGCCGTCCCCGGTACGAGTGTAGTAGACGAAGAAGCGCCCGTTTCCGGCGTACTGCGGGTGGAACGCCAGGCCGAGGAGCCCCTGCTCACCGCCTGCCACGACCTTCGCTTGAATGTCGAGGAAGGTGGTGGGTGTCGAGGAGCCCGGCTGGAGGACCAGGATCACGCCCCCCTGCTCCACGATGAAGAGCCGATTCGAATGATCCCCCGCGTTCCCGACAAAGAGCGGGCTCGCGAGGCCGGTCGCAACCGGAGTGAGCTGGATCGCGACAAGGGTCGTCGTCGTGAGCAAGACTGTTAGGGCGGCGCATACTGCGGCAATACGAAGTCTGGACATCGTCTTCTCCTTTCTCATTGGTTGTTCGGATTGTCGCCAGAAGCGGCGGTGGGCAGGGCAAGGGTTCAGCGTAGTACCCGTACATCTGCGGGGAGGAGAGTTCACGAGTCATGGCCGAGCGCCCGGACCCGGGCACGAGGAGTCTATATCGGGCTATCGTTCCGACGCAGCAACTCCGGCCGACGGTCCGGAGGACGCGGCAGGCTCCTCCGGCCCGCAGCCCGTGGGAGGGGCTGCGAGGGTTGACGTGGGTTGGCGGGGCCGACGGGACTCGAACCCGATGGAAAACGATGCTAACCAAAGGCAATCGAATAACTTGAGTTTGGCTGGCCGTGTCGTTGTCCGTGTCTTGTCCGCGTAAAGTGCGCCGGGTTCGAATCCCGGCGTCCCGACCAATAAAACCCTCGCGAAATCCAATCGACCAAAACCTAAACCTCGTGTTTTCGTAGGTTTTTCGCGGATTTCGCTCGTCCGGCCTTCCGAGCCGTTTTGCCGTTTCTTGCTGTTTTCTTGGCTCCGCATTCGGACACATTCTCGGACACATCTGTCAAAGGCCGACGATGCCTGGGGAAATACAATCCTCCCACCTTGCTGTCACCAGGCACCCGTCTCGGCCCGTACGAGATCCTGTCGCCTTTGGGCGCGGGAGGAATGGGTGAGGTCTATCGGGCGAGGGACACGCGGCTCGAGAGAACGGTCGCGATCAAGGTGCTGCCGTCTCACCTCTCCAAGAACGACGAGATCCGCCAGCGGTTCGAGCGAGAGGCGAAGACGATCTCGCAGCTCTCGCATCCGCACATCTGCGCGCTCTACGACGTGGGCAACCAGGATGGGACCGAGTATCTCGTCATGGAGCTGCTCGAGGGCGAGACGCTCCAGGAGCGGCTGCGGAAGGGTCCCCTGCCGCTTCAGCAGATGTTGCGGTTCGGAATAGAGATCGCCGACGCGCTGGACAAGGCGCACCGCCAGGGGATCGTGCACCGGGACTTGAAGCCCGGCAACGTCATGCTCACGAAGTCCGGCGTCAAGCTCCTCGACTTCGGGCTCGCAAAGGCTCTTCCCTCTTCCGCCAACGGTGAGGGATTGACTGCCTTGCCGACGCAAGCCGGGAACTTGACCGAGGCGGGGACGATCCTCGGCACTTTCCAGTACATGTCGCCCGAGCAACTGGAAGGGAAAGAGGCTGATGCCAGAACTGACATATTCGCATTCGGCTGTGTGCTCTATGAGATGGCCACGGGAAGGAAGGCCTTCTCCGGGACGAGCCAGGCGTCGTTGATCTCGGCGATCATGACGGCCGAGCCTGCGCCGATCGCGTTAGGTTCCCCTATGACGCCGCCCGCGCTCGACCGCGTCGTCAAGACCTGCCTCGCCAAAGACCCCGAAGACCGGTTCCAGACGGCCCACGACGCAAGGCTTCAGCTCCAGTGGATCGCGGAGGGAGGCTCACTCGTCGGAATCCCGGCGCCGGTTGTCGCCCGCCGCATGAGCCGGGAGAAGATGGCCTGGGGATTCGCGGCGGCGTTCTTCGTTGCGGTCATCCTGCTGGGCATCTCGTATGTCCGTCGCGCGCCCGAACCGCCTCGAATCCTGCGCGCGTCGCTCGACCTTCCTGCCAACACCCGACTCGATCCGAACGCTCCTCTCGCGCTCTCGCCGGACGGCAGGCGCCTGGCGATCGCAGCGTTCGGGGAAGACGAGAAGCTACGGCTGTGGGTGCGCCCGCTCGACAGCCTCTCGGCACAACCGCTCGCGGGCACCGAGGGGGCGACCTATCCCTTCTGGTCCCCCGACAGTCGATTCATCGGCTTTTTCGCCGACAGCAAGCTGAAGAAGGTCGAGGCCTCCGGCGGCTCCGTTCAGACGATCTGCCAGGCGCCAGCGGGGCGCGGCGCCGATTGGAATCCAGACGGCACCATCGTCTTCGCACCGGAAGTCTATGGCGGGCTCGCTCTCGTCGCCTCCGGCGGCGGATCTTCGACTCCACTCGAAGCGGACCCGGGCGCTGGCACCAGCCACCGGCTGCCGCACTTCCTCCCCGACGGGCGGCATCTTCTCTTCTATTCGCAGGGAGCGAAGGAGCCCGGCGTTTATGCCTTCGATCTCCAGACCCGGAAGGCACAATTGCTCTTCCGCAGCGAGAGCGAGGCGCGCTATGTCGAGCCGGGCTACCTCGCCTTTCTCCGCGAGAGAAACCTCATGGTGCAGCGCTTCGACGCCAGGACCCTGCGGACGATTGGCGAGGCCAGGCCGATCGCCGAGGGCGTGCAGTTCACCCCGTCTCGCTGCACTGGCGCCTTCTCGCTTGCGGGAACGCGTCTCCTCGTCTTTCAAGCCGGCGTCGGCGAGGTGAGTCAGCTCACCTGGCTCGACCTCGACGGCAAGAGGGTCGGGACGGTCGGTGAGGCCGTCCGATTCTTGCACGAGATCCCGCCCTTCAGTATTTCTCCAGACGGAAGGCGAATCGTCGCAGCGATCCAGGGATCGGAAGCGGGTACCGACCTGTGGATGATCGATGCAGCGCGCGGCGTGCGCACACGATTCACGTTCGGCGCCGGAAGCAGAGGCTTTGGATCTCCTGTCTGGTCGCCCGATGGCCGGCAAGTGGCGTATTCCATCTCGGAAGCCGGCGGTATGCACCTCGCTCTCAAGGACGCAAATGGAACGGCCGGGGAGCAGGAGCTATTCTCCAACGGGGATTCCCTCGGTCCCGTAAGCTGGTCTCCCGATGGACAGACACTCGCATTCAGGACGCAGTCGAGCCAGACGAAGAGTTTCGACATCTGGCTTCTCTCCGTCGCCGATCGCAAGGCACGTCCCTTCCTCGCGAGCCGCGCGAACGAGTTCAGCGGACGGTTCTCTCCCGACGGTCACTGGTTCGGCTATCTCTCGGACGAATCCGGCAAGGCCGAGCTCTATGTCGTGCCCTATCCAGGTCCGGGCGGCAAATGGCAGATCTCTTCCGGAGGAATCGAAGGCGCGTTTGGCGACTACGCCTGGTTGAGCAGCAGCGAGCTCGCGTACCGGTCAGAAAAGAACAAGTGGTACGCCGTGACGCTAACACCCCGCGCGCAGGCCCTCGAGATCGGCCCGCCCCGGGCGATCCTCGGCGAGACGCCTACTGGAAACTGGGCAGACTATTCGCTTGCCATGAAGAGGTTCCTCGTCGATGTGCCGATCCACGAAGAAAGGTCCGCGCCTGTCTTCCTCGTAACGAACTGGGCCGCGGGGCTTCAGGACCGCTAGCCGCACGACGCTCGCCAAGGTCCCAGATGGCCGGCCCGTCAATAACCACTATTGGTCTTTGGGGGGCGGCCTGGCCTCCAGTAGGAGCTGGAGGTGTGCCAGGGGAACCGCGCGCGGACTCAGTTCCTGTCGGGCGGACTGGCACACCGCAAGAGGAGCATGTTGTTCCAGAGAACCCGCCCCTACAACTGCGGTCGCCCTTCCCGACCGACGCCCAATCAACTTGATCGAGAGGCGTCTCAACCTCTCTCGCCTACTTCAAGATGAAGTCGTTTTCTGTTGGTCGCCAGAAGGAGTACTCTTCGCGGAGGCAAAGCGACATGGGCGAGACAACATCGAGCCAGACTGGTCAATTACGAAGACAAAGCACGAGGGGTTCCGCCTGCTGATCTCGGCAGCATAGGGCATGATTCAAGTCTCCTTTCTAGACCCGCGAGGGACACATGAATTGAGAACAGCCCTTCGCGAGTAGGAGTCGCTCGGCCTGCGATCGCAGGTCACGCAGCCTCGTTGAGGGCAGTATCGGTGAGACGAAAGCAACGCATCTCAGGGTCTCTTGCCACGACGGTTTTCAATAAATCATACCTCACCTTGAGGAGGGCTGCCGATTTTGGGGGCGGTCAGAAGACCCCAACGGGCTCTGTCTCCTCGATCGGGTGCTTCGCGACGCGGGGTTCTTCCACATCTTCTTCGAGCTCTCCCGCTACCAGCAACGCCTGCGCCTCAGGCTCAGGCAGTACTTCGACGCCGCGGAGCTTTCGCTCGATCGTTCGCGTTTTCCTCGAAGCGCCGTCTACGGTGTCCGTGGCTTGTTCAAGCTTCTTCTTCAGCTTGTCGAGCAGATCGCCGAACTGTCCGAACTGGGTTTTTACGGCTCCGAGCAGCTTCCAGACCTCGCTTGACTGCTTTTGGATTGCCAGGGTGCGGAACCCCATCCGAAAAGCGTTCAATGTGACCGCAAGGGTCGATGGCCCCACGACCGCAACCCGGTTCTCGCGTCTGACCACCTCCAGGAGCCCAGTGCGACGGGCAACCTCCGCATAGAGGGCTTCGCTCGGCAAGAACATTAGACCGAAATCCGTGGTTCGCGGAGGGTCGAGGTATTTCTCGCTGATCTTCTTAGCGCATGCCTTCACCGCTGCCTCGAGTTGGTGCCCGGCGGACTCGATCTCCACCAGGTCCACCTTCTCTTGAGCCTCGACCAGCCGCTGGTAATCATCCAAGGGAAACTTCGCGTCCAGCGGGAGAAAGACAATCCCACCCTCCTCATCGCCCGGATACTTGATCGCGAACTCAACCCTTTCGCCTGAACCCTCTTTCGTGGCTACGTTCTCAGCGTACTGATCCGGGGTCAGCATGTCTTCAAGGAGCGCCCCAAGTTGGACTTCGCCCCAAGCGCCGCGGGCTCGGATGTTCCCGAAGAGTCTCTTGAGATCCCCAACTCCAGTTGCGAGGTTCCGCATCTCGCCTAGGCCGTGGTGGACCTGCTCCAATCGCTCCGACACGAGCTTGAAGGACTCCCCGAGGCGCTTCTCCAGAGTGCCCTGAAGTTTCTCGTCAACCGTCGCCCGCATTTGGTCGAGTTGCTTCGCGTTGTTCTCCCGGATCTCCTTCAGCCTCCCATCCACTACGCCACGGAGACCCTCCAACTTGGATTCGTTCGAGAGCGTCAGCTTCTGAAGTTCCTCGATAACCGCTCCGAGTTCTGCTTTCTGGAGAGCCGTGAGACCGGTCATACTCTTCAAGACAGAATCGTTGAGGTTTTTCAGCGAGGCGGCGATCTCCTCGCGATGGGCCTGCCGGTTGGCGTTTGCCTCTTCGCGCATCTCGGTGTGACGGTCAGCCATCGAAGACTGGAGGAGCCGGAGCTGGTTCTCGACGGTCCCGCGGACAGCCTCCATCTTCGCTTCGTTGGTACCGGTCAAGGTCTGGAGACGCTCGGAAAAGACGTCGAGCTGAACCTTTTGAAGACCTGCGATTTCTCCGATGTTCTTCACGAGGGAGTCACCAAGGCTTTTGATTCCACCAGCGAGCTCCTCGCGACCCAGCCGGGCGGCGGAACCACCCTCCTCGCGGTTCTTCGCCATTTCCTCTCGGAGCATTCGGTCAGCGCGTTCCTGTCCAGTCTCCAGCGCCGAAAGCGCGGCTTCCAGATCTGGGGACTTGAATGCGAACTTCTTCTTGCCGAGTAGAATCGAAAGGACACAGATCGCTGCCGAAAGCACCAGAATGATGCCCAGAACAAGGGCCGTATCCATCAGTGTCTCCGATCGTCTTCGCGGTGGACTTTCCGAAGCGTAGTTGATTGGAATCTTCTTTGGAACTCAAGAGGCCGGCAATGATGAATCCGAATCATTTGCGGTGCCATCGCTTGAATCTCGGTTCGAAAGCTATTTCTTCAGCCTCCTTGCGAGTTGGCAGGCAGTAGCATTCTCTCCGGGGAGGCACCCATGCGAATCGGGTTGACCAAGAGGAGTTGGGGCATGATCCTACTCGCCGCCTGGCTGATTCTTTCGGGTCTGATTCCGCTGCTGTCCATCCACATCGAGCGCAGCGGAACGTTCATGAACGTTCTCGCCGTGGCGGCCGGCGTCCTCGTCCTGTTCGGACGGTAACGCCACGCCTGAGCGGCGATCTCGGCCCTCGGAAGCGGGCCAAGCCGAGGCTGAAGCGGGCAACGGCGTTCGAACCCGCGACATCCACGTTGGCAAGAAGAGGAGGCCCTTCGGGACGTTTCCGGGCGGTCGCGTATCACCCGGTTAGGCAGCGTGAGCAAGCGTCCCGAAGCGTCCCGCCGCTTAGCCGCGCGCTGGAGGGCTCGGCCAGCTCCGCTTGGTACCACTCATTCCTTGGCTTGCCGCTCCGGACGGAGGGCGATCGACTCTTTTCGCATCTATCGGGCCCGGTCAGGTTTCAAACGCCTTAGAATGGACCGATGCAATTAACCCGAGTTCTCCGTCGTGCTGCCACTCTCGTTGCGGGCATTGCCGCCGCTTCGTTGCAGGCGGCAGATCCCACCCAGTTCACCGTCACGACCCTGCGGCTTCCCGGGGCCAGCCCCGCTGGAATCAGCATGGATTACCTCAGCTACGAGCCTGCCACCAATGCCGTTTGGGTGCCCGCGGGCAACACCGGGTCGGTGGACGTCGTGGACGCCGCGACGAAGAAGGTCACGCAAGTGACCGGGTTTCCCGCCGGAGAGATGGGCTCCGGGAATCGCAAACGGATCGTCGGTCCGAGCTCGGTGACGTTCGGCAAGGGCACGGCCTACATCGGCGACCGGTTCGATTCCAGTGTCACCGCACTGGATACCCGAACGCATCAGCGCGGTGCCTCCGTCAAGCTTGACTCGATGCCGGACGGACTCGCCTATGTCGCGTCGACTAATGAGGTCTGGGTGACGACCCCGCGGGACAAGACGATCCGGATCCTCGACGCCGCCACGCTCGCGCAAAAAGAGAAGCTGACCTTTGACGGCAATCCGGAGGGCTTCGCCGTCGACCCGACCCGCGGGCGCTTCTACACGAACATGGAGGACAAGGACCTCACGCTGGCTATCGACCTCAAATCGCACAAGATCATCGCCACCTGGAAGCCGGCGTGCGGTGAGGACGGGCCGCACGGACTCAAGATCGAAGAGAAGGACGGATACCTGCTCGTGGCCTGCAGCACGAAGACGGAGGTGCTCGATGCCGGCCACTCGGGTGCTGTAATCTCCTCGGTCGATACCGGGGATGGCGTCGACGACCTCGATTACGCTCCGTCGACCCGCCTGGTCTACGTCGGGGCCGCCAAAGCCGGGGAACTGACGGTCGCCCGCCTCGACGCCACCGGCAAGCTCTCCGTCGTTGCGAAAATCCCGACTCGCGTGGGCGCGCGCAATGGTGTCGTCACGACGGACGGCACCGTCTTCCTCGGCCACTCCGGTCTAGCCACATTTTCCGACCTCGTCATCGTCACGCCGAAGAAATAGCGCACGCACTTCTCGAGTGTGCGCCGGTCTGATCCGTCGGATTTGGAGAATCCCGGATTCGTCCCTAGTTAGTCGAACCGCGAGCCGTGATCTGCGAGACGACGACGTTTCCTGACGGCGCTTTGCGAAATAGAATCTTCCCACCTTGCCGCTGTCAGCAGGCTCCCAACTTGGCTCGCGCGGCTGGTTCCTTTCCCGCGCGGATTCTGGCCGATCCAGAACCACGGCGAGCCCGCGGTGCTCCTCTGCTTCGTCTTCCTGTTCTTCGCGGCCAACGGTCCGGGCCCCTGGAGCCTGGACCACGCGATCCGGCTCCGCAAACCGGCGGCTCGGACCTGAGCGGCCGCCGAAACCTTGCACTTGCGGGAATCTGGATTCGCGCCCGGAGGTTGCGGTCCCCGAATCCGCAAGGAGGCCCGATGCGCGTCCGACTCCTCCCCTTGCTCTTCCTCTGCGGCCTGACCTCGGCGGCATCCGCCCGGCAATCTCCAACGCCGCCTCCCTCGGACGTCGACGTCCGCATGATCCGCTTCAAGATCTCCGCCGGGGATCTCGCCAGCGCCGAGTCGATCCTGGAGTACCACCGCGCGGAGAAGGGCGAGGACGGCGACTACCTGCTCGGCCTGGCCTGGGTCGCGCGCGGAGCGGCGTTGATGGGCGACTGGAAGGCGGCCTCGAGCTGGGCGGCGTCGGCCCGCGAGATGGCCGAGTCTCGCCTCAAGACCCCGGCCGATTACGAATCCAACCGGGAAGCGGTCTATGCGCGCGGCACGGCGATCGAGGTGCGCGCGCAGGCGCTCGCGGCAGCCGGGAAGAAGCGGGAAGCGGTCCGCTACCTCGAAGAGAGCTCGCGGGCGCAGGAGCACGCGCCGTTCAACCTGCGCGCGCGAATCTGGAAACGCCGCAACATGATCGAGCTCGCGGGGAAACCGGCTCCCGTGATCCGTTCGGAGGATCACGTCGGCGCGGAGTTCCAGTCCCTCGAGTCTCTGCGCGGAAAACCGGTCGTGCTCTTCTTCTGGTGGGAATCCTGCGGTGACTGCAGGATGCAGGCGCGGACGCTCCGCCGGACCGTGGAGAAATACGCTCCCAGGAGTCGCCTTCGTCGCGCCGACGCGCTTCTATTCCGCCGATCTCGGCGAAGAGAAGCAGAAGATCGAAAAGGCCTGGAAAGAGATCTACGCGCTTCCCGAGTCCGTCTCCGCCCCGATCAGCGACGAAGCCATGCTGCGCTACGGCGTCTCCGCGACGCCGACCTTCGTCTTCGTTAACCGGAAAGGCAACGTCGCCGCCTACTCCCCGACCAGAATGACGGAAGAGCGCCTGTCCTCCGCCATCGAAGCCCTTCTGCGCTGACCTTTCTCGGCCGGCTTTATCTCCGGCCGGCGTCGCGCTCCGGCCGGAAGGCCGCGTCCGACATCTCGCCCTGTGAACGCGCTGGCGGGCGAGAGGGTCAGTCCTGAGCTCCGGGCCTGTTCTGCGATCATCGTTTGGACCCGCAGCCAGGACTGACCCTCGGATTCCCGGTTCCAGTTAGCGCGACAGCCTCACGACGCTGCCCTGAAGCACCGTGCCCGAATTGGTTTGAATCATGAAGAAGTCCCTGTCTTTCGGCGCGAGGAAGAGGTCGAACGTCGGTCCGGACGCGAACGTGAGCGTGCCGGTGCAGTCCGGCGCGACCGTGTAGGTCCCGGTCCCGTTGGGCGGGAAATGGACGATCCCTCCGTTGATGCTGACCGTTGCCGTCGGGACAGTCAGAGCGCCGTTTCCGTCGAAACGGATGGATTCGATAATGGCTTTCGGCTGCGCGGCGCCGCCGACGATGTTGTAGCCGCTCGCGGCGAACACATACAGGCCGTGCAGGGTGGCACCCGAGCACGTCCCCTCGTCGTCGTCGCTTGCCTGCGCAACGCCGGTAACGCCGACGAACACGATCACGACCGCTATCAGGAGTTGCCTGGTCATCCGCTTTTTCATCTGCTCCTCCAGTCTTCGTAAATCAATCGGACGAGGTTTCGTTCCGGACGACTTCTTCAGCCGTCAGACAATTTCCGGTTCCGAAACGGGGGGGCGCGAATGGAACGCGCCTTTCGGAGAATGATCGTCGTGACCTCCTGCCGCGGGCGGAACGCCTGTAAGATTGAAGGTCACGACGAGAGAAGTCGTAACGGCTTTCTAACGGTTTTTCACGGTTTCTCTCATCGGGTTGTTTGAATGCGCCTCGCCTTCTGCGACTGCGTCTTCGACTCGGGGACTCACGAAGTCTTCCGCGGCGGCCGCGCGTCGGCGTTGTCGCCGAAGGCCTTCGCTCTGCTGGATCTTCTGATCGCCCGGCGCCCGAACGCCGTGTCCAAGGAGGAGATCCACGAGCGGCTCTGGCCGGGCACCTTCGTGTCGGACGCGAGCCTGGCCAACCTCGTGGCGGAGTTGCGGGCGGCTTTGGGAGACGACGCCAGCAAGCCCCGGATCATCCGGACGGTCCATCGCTTCGGATACGCCTTCCGCGCCGAGGTGCAGAGCCTGGCCGCGCGATCGGCCCCGGAGCCCCTCGGCAGGATCGAGTGTCGGATCTTGTGGGAGGGCCGCGAGATCCCGCTCCCGGAGGGGGAAACCCTGTTCGGCCGGGAGCCGGGCGCGGCCGTCTGGATCGACGATTCCAGGGTATCGCGCCGGCACGCGCGCATCCTCGTGGACTCCGACGGCGCCTCGCTGCAGGATCTTGAAAGCAGGAACGGGACGAAGCTTCAGGGCAAGAAGATAGACGGCGCGGCGCGGCTGGCCGACCGCGACATCATCCAGATCGGGCCCGCCAGGATGGTGTTCCGGCTGTACCGCCAGGCCGGCTCCACCGAGCCGGCGATCGAAGAGGATTCGCAGGAATGATTCTCGCCGCCGGAGATCGACTCGGTCCTTACGAGGTGCTCGTTCCGTTGGGCGCCGGCGGGATGGGAGAAGTTTACAGAGCGCGTGACTCGCGGCTGGATCGAGAAGTGGCGATCAAGGTTCTGCCGGAACATCTCGCAGACGATCCTGCGGCGCTCTCACGGTTTGAGCGGGAGGCGAAGGCCATCGCAGCCATTTCCCATCCGAACATTCTGGCGATTCACGACTTCGGAAGGGAGGGCGGCGTCACCTTCGCCGTCACGGAGCTGTTGGAGGGAGAAACCCTGCGCAGCCGGCTGTCGGGATCCGAGCTCCCATGGAGGGAGGCCGTCGAGATCGGGGTGGCGGTCGCCGACGGTCTGGCCGCGGCGCATTCCCGCGGGATCGTTCATCGGGACTTGAAGCCCGAGAATGTTTTTCTGACCTCCGACGGACGCGTCAAGATTCTCGACTTTGGCCTGGCGCGGCGGGAAAGACTTCTCTCTCCGATGGAGCAGGCAGATGCGCCGACGGTGACGCAGGAGACGGTGCCAGGGACGGTCATGGGAACTGTGGGCTATATGTCGCCGGAACAGGTGATCGGGCAGCCGGGGGACGCGCGCTCGGATATCTTTTCCTTCGGCTGCGTGCTGTACGAGATGGCCGCCGGCCAGCGCGCGTTCTCCGGGAGGACGGGCGCAGAAACGATGTCGGCGATCTTGAAGGAGCATCCGCCGGATTTGCGGCAGTCGGGACGGGAGATCCCCGGCGAATTGGCCCGCGTGATTCTGCACTGCTTGAGCAAAGAGCCCGAGCAGCGGTTTCAGTCGGCGCGTGATCTCTGTTTCGATCTGCGGGCGATTCTGGCGGGCGCGGCGGTTTCGGCGCCGACCGTCCCGCGAGAGACGCGGCAGTCCCGCGTTCTTCGGAAGGTCTCTGCGGCGGGCGCCGCGGTCGCACTGCTTCTGGCGGCGGCTGTCTGGATCTGGCGTTCCAGTCATTCCTCAGGAGCCGCCACCGGCGCGATCCAATCCCTGGCCGTTCTCCCGTTCGAGAACGCGAGCAAGGACCCGGATAGCGAGTATCTGAGCGACGGGCTCACCGAAAGCCTGATCGACCAAATGTCCCGCCTCCCTTCCTTGAAGGTGATGGCCCGCGCCACGGTCTTCCGCTTCAAGGGGACCGCCGATCCGCAGGACTCGGGGCGAAAGCTCGGCGTCGGTGCGGTCTTGACGGGCAGCGTCTCCCGCCGGGGAAGCCGGCTCCTGATCTCGGCGGAGCTGGTGGAGATCCCTACCGGAGCCCGTCTCTGGGGTGAGAAATACGACAGGCCACTCGCGGACCTGCTCAGCGTGCAGGACGGCATGGCGATGGAAATCTCCAAGGGACTCCGCCTGCAGCTCTCGGAGCAGGAGAAGCGCGCTTTGAGCCGGCACGGCACCGAAAGCCCCGAGGCCTACGAGCTTTTCCTGAAAGCCCGCCACTACTTCGTCAGCCAGAGCGAGGAGGGGTATCTCGAGGCGAGGCGCCTGTATCTGCAGGCCATCGACAAAGATCCAAAATTCGCCGAGGCTCATCTCGGAGTTGGCTTGACGTACGCCGCCATGGCCGCGTATGGCTACGCGCGGCCCGCTGAAGCACGGCCGCATTCCGACGAAGAGATTCAAAAAGCCCTTGCTCTCGACCCGGGCAACGTCCTGGCTCGGTGCGCCCTCGCGGTCCGCCGATTCTTCGACTGGGACTGGAAGGGCTCCGAGCGGGAGTTCGCCGAGCTGAGTAACGACCCGCGGGTGCTCTCCGGAGAGCAATTCCGCCCGATCGCATTGTCCTTCTGGGCCCGCGGCCGGACCGAGGATGCCCTCGCCCTCATGGAAAGAGCGCTGCGAGTCGATCCCGGCAACTTCGACTCGTTGATGATGAAGGCCGACTTCCTCGCGCAGGCCGGACAGCTCGACGAGGCAATCGCCGTCTACAGGTCCTCCATCGAGTCGGAACCTTCCGATCCGCGCCCGCTGTTTGGTCTGGCCGACGTCTTGAAGCGCCGGCGGGACGTGGCGGGCGCGATCGGCACCCTCCGGAAGGCGTACGAGCTGTCCGGGGAAGAGACCGGCGCGAAGGCGCTCGCGGCGGCGCGCACGGAGAAGGACTACGAAAACGCCCAAGCCGCCGTGGCGCGGTCCCGACTCGGTGAGCTCGAGGCGCTCGCGCAGGAGCGGTATGTCTCTCCGCTCGACCTCGCCCGGCTGTACGCGCAGGTGGGAGATCGCGAGAAGGCGTTTGCGAGCCTCGAAGCCGCCTTCGCCGAGCGGTCCGCGGGGCTCGTCTTCCTCAAAGTGGACCGGGCGTGGGACCGGATCCGTGACGACCCCCGGTTCGCCGCTCTCGTCCGGCGGGTGGGGATCCCTTGAACCGGGGCCGCCCGCATTCGAAAACGCAGTCGCGAACGCGATTCTCATCCAAGAGATCCTTAGGAGAATCGTGATGAACCATTAGAGAACCGTGACGACTTCCCTCCCCGGGATCTCCAATATGAGACCTTCTGGTAGGATAGAAAGCTTAGCCGGAGGGATTGGAGGTTCCGATGAAACGTCGAATCGCCTTGGTGGGACTCGTGGTCGCCGTCGGACTCTGGACGGGAGCGGATCTTCTGGCCTGCGGGGACAAGTTCCTCGCCGTCGGCCGGGGAACGCGTTATCAACGGCCGAAAAACTTCCGAGCGGCGTCGGTCCTGATCTACGCCAATCCCTCCGCCGGGCTCCAGGCCGCCTGGAAGGGCCTGCCCGTGGAATCCGCGCTCAAGCACGAGGGGCATCGCACCACGACGGTCGAGACGCCAGAGCAGCTCTCCGCCATCCTGGCGGACGGCCACTTCGACGTCCTCCTTGTGTCGAGCGGCGACACTGCGGCCGTCGAGAAACTTCTCGGAGAGAGCCCGGACGCGCCGGTCGTGCTCTCCTTCTGCCAGAAAGGCAACGGACGGGAAGCGAAGGAGGCCGACAGGGCCGCCTCGTGCGTGAAGACTCCTCCCAAGGAGCGGGCGCTCCTCGATGCGGTGGACAGGGCGGTCGAGCGGCACGACCAGAACGCGCGAAAGGCCCACACCCGCGCGTAGGAGGTTGCCAGCCGTGGCGGTAAACCCGGGGCGCGGGCTGCTACTCGCAACCGCGGTCCTGACGGCGCTCGCCCTGACTCCCTCCCGCCTGCCGGCCCAGGCCTTCACTCCTCCGCAGGGCGTCGGAGCGGTCACCGTGGCCTGGCAGTACGTGGACAACCTCGGGCATATCTACTCCGACGGATTCTTTGCAGCGCGAGGGCAGAGCGTCACGACGAGCCTGGATCTCGAGCTGGACTACGGGGTGACAGACCGGTTTGCCGTCACGTTCGAAGTCCCCTATGTGTTCGCAAAGTACACGGGCACCCTGCCCGCGCCCTCGAATCTTCCCCGCGACAACTGTCGCTGCTGGCACTCGTCCCTGCAGGATTTTTCGTGGACGGCGCGGTATCGATTCGGAGATGACCGCTGGGCCGTGACGCCTCTGGCGAGGTACGTCCGCCCGAGCCACGACTACGAGTACAAGGGAGAAGCGGTTGTGGGACGAGATCTTTGGGAAGCGCAGGCCGGTTTCAACGTGGCGACGAAGCTAGGCTTTCTGCCCAGGGCCAGCGTCCAGGCCGGCTACACGTACGCGTTTGTCGAGAAGGTCCTCGACATCAAGCTGGACAGGAGCAATGCCTTCGTGGACATCGGCTATGCCCTGACAGGCCGGCTCTACGCCCACGCCAACGGCCTCTGGCAGCGCACGCATGGCGGCCTGAGGGCCGGGTCCCTGACGGGACACCCGTTCCCGCTTCCCGGCGAGCTCGGCCCGCCGGGGGGAGACCGTTTTGTGCAGCGCGATCGGATCCTGCGCGTCAACAACTGGAAGGTCGGAGGAGGCCTCGCGTACTCCCTCGGCCCGGTCGACGTCTTCGCGTCGATCACGAACGTCGTCCAGGGAACCGACTCTCACCGAAGCCAGACCTACACCGTCGGCGCGACCTGGTACTTCGACCTTTCCCGGTAGCCGCCTCTCCCCACCCGGCATTACGGCCGGCCCCAGCGTCTGATATAGGCCTGACCCCCGCCTGACGCCGCCGGGTCAGGGGCGGCGGGAAGCCTGCTCGGCGGAGACATCGTCCACCATTCGCTGGTAGCGCGCCTTGAGGGCCTGAAGCTACAACTCCGACAGGTCCTCGCGGCGCCTCTTTGTCTTCCTTCTTTTGGGAATAAACTCCTTGGCAGGCGAAAGGAGGGCCGGTCATGAAGAGGCTCCGCGCGTTCATCCCGCTCTTCGGATTGATCCTGAGAGTCTCCCGGGATTCCGCCCGGACCCGGAAGTCGAATTAACCGGCGCGCGGTGGAAGCCATGAGCGAGGAAAACGGTAACGGCCCGGATCCGGCCGCCTGGACGCCGGCGGTCGAAGAGCTTCTGAAGAACTGGCACGGCAGGGTCTACGCGGCTCAGACCGCCTACTACGAGGTGGCCGAGCGATTCCGGCGCCGGAATTATCAGATGGGTATTCCGGTGGTCAAGTTCGGGGAGAACGCCACGCTCCACGGCGCGGCCGCGGACTGGTTCTCGGCGATCCGGCGCGACATCGAAGAGATCCTGGCGCTCCCTCCGGAGTCGCGTGGCAAGGCGAAGGCTTGCCTGGGACGACATCCGGTCGGAGATGAACAAGGCGGGGCAGAAGTCGCCCGAGTTGAGTGAACGGCTCTGGAGGAGAGTCGCCCGGCGCTTCGGCGTCGAGGAACCGCACATTTTCTTGCGCCAGAAGCCGGCCGAACCGGAAACAACGCCGTAGAACCGACCGCGGGAACCGGAGTTCAAACCAGGAGTGAGGAGAAAGCCGCCGCGGAATGGTTAAGGGCGTGACCTGACATGTCAGAAACGTCCGGCGAATCCTCGGCTTCGATGCCCGGCCGTGGCGGCTCGGATACGGCCAAAGGCTCATGGAATGGCGCGGATTCTACGCTCGAAAATGTGGCCCTCCCCGAGCTCCGGTGTGACGTCCAGTGTGACGCGAATGGCTGCAAACGCGGGCACACCCGAGCAAAACCTGGGTGCTCTGAAAATCGGAAGAGACGAGCCAGCTTGCACGGAGTTGCCCATCTGATCCGGGAAGATGGCTGTGGGGGGTGGAATCGAACCCCCGATTCCCAAGAATCGAGAAGTCCGGAAACCCTTGTCCTCACGGCACTTGCTCGGTCTCGCCGAGTCTCTCAGGCCATCAGTGTGACGGAAGTGTGACGTACTCGAAAGTGACCCGCCTCTCGCGCACAGGCCCCGAACTGCAAGACAGCTGGCGTTGGATGAAATTCTGCCATCGTCTCGGCTCGATGGTGTGCGCCGGGTTCGAATCCCGGCGTCCCTCGCGTTTTCCTAGGTTTTTCGCAGATTTCGCTCGATCCGCCTTCCGGGCCTCTTTGCTGTTTTTTGCTGTTTTATTGGCTCGGCATTCGGACACATTTTCGCACCCATCGGGATCCCGGTTGCCTCCTTGACCGCGAGCCTCCACCCAGCGAGTCTCAGCGTTGGGGCTCCGAGAGGCACGCCGTGGTTGGACGTAGGCTGCAACGGGCGGGCGTAAGATTTCAGGGATGATTCTCCCGGCTTCGCCGCGCTCCCCGCTGGACCTCGAGACGTAAGCCCGCCTAAAGAGTGGGCCGCTCTCGGACGATTCTGATCACCGGCGCGGCGGGCAACCTTGGAAGCCTGCTGGCTCGCCACCTCATCCCCTGCCGACAGCCGCTTCGATTGATGTACCACCGTCGATCGCTGCCTGACGATGTTGGCGGCGCCCCGAATGTCGCAACCGTGCAGGCCGACCTCGGCGATCCGCGGACACTCTCGCCGGCCGTGATCGGAGCTGACGTCATCGTTCACTTCGCCGGCGTCTTGTTCGCTCCCCGGCCGGAACGCTTTCTGCCGGAGACCAACACGGGTTGGTTCGCCAACCTCCTCACTGCCGCTCTCGAAGCGCGAGTCGAGAGAGTCATCCTGATCTCGTTCCCCCACGTTGAGGGGCCAACTTCGGTCGAGGAGCCCGCGACGGGACGGCTCGATCGGCAGCCGATCTCGGTTCATGCCCGGACGCGCTTGGACGAAGAGCGGCTTCTTCTGGGGCGCACGGAAGGGACTGCAACAACCCCGGTCGTGCTTCGACTGGGCATGGTCTACGGGCGCGGGATCCTGATGATCGACGCGGCTCGCTGGCTGGCCCGACGACGGCTCCTGTGCGTGTGGCGGGAGCCGACGCTATTCCAACTCGTCTCCACAGCGGATTATCTGAGCGCGACGGAGGCAGCAATTTTCAACCCCGCCGTGCGGGGCATCTATCACGTTGGGGACGAGCAACCGGTCACGCTGCAACATTTTCTGGACGAGGCTTGTCGTGTCTGGGGATACCCGCGACCCGCCCGTGTACCGCTCTGGATGATCTACGCGGCAGCCACCCTCTGCGAGTGGTTGGCAACGATTGCCGGGAAGCCTTCCCCGCTGACCCGTGATTTCATTCGGATCGGCCGTGTCTCGCATTGGGGCGACACTCGGCGAGCCCGTGAGGAGCTAATCCCGAAGTTGGAGTACCCCACGCTGACGGCAGGGCTCTCAACACTTTGATACGGAATGGAGCGGGAGTAGCATCTCTCCAAGGTTCAGGCAAATGTCGCACTTGTCGCGTAGCCTCGAGTGGCAGCAGAGTCGCTCAGTTTCGGAGTGTTCACCGGTGAGCCTTTGCTGGGCGGCAGAACCGGTAGGGCCCTCGCTGTGGTCCGAAGAGACGATGAAGAAGGATTTGGTTGCGGCGGTGGGAACGTGACCGACCAGGGTGAACCGCGGTTTGCGGTCTACGCCGAGGCCACCGGTCTCGACCGGCCCCTGATCATGATTGGTCTGACGTTTCCACGCCTGATCGATGATCTCGTACACCCCTTCGAAGCGGACAAGCCATTCTTCATCGATGGGGCACCAGTCACGAAATCGAAGCTGAGACGTATCAAAATCCTGAAGGAGCGTGCCTCGCTTCAGCGGAATCTGGCAATTCTTCACAACGCACTCCGGACGGGCAGTGATGCTCAAAAACAGAAGGTCCTTGGTGATCAGTACCATGTCAGGGTCGAGGCGATCCTTCGTGATTCGACCGAGGACGTTACGTCTCAGGTGATCAGTGCCTTCAACGTGGCTATCCGTCCGAAGCTAAAGGACTACCTTCCGAAGAAGGAAGAGCTCATTAAGGCAGCGATGGAGGTTTTCGTAAACCAGCTCAAGGCACTTGGCAGTGCTTAAGGCAGGACTTCAGCGGACTCCCTCCGCTCCGCTACGCTCGCCGCTGAGCATTGAGACGTTAAACAGCGGCCGGGTGCGCACGCCATGAGACCTCTCTTCTCCATTCATGCCGGCGAGTACCTGGTCGGCTCGCACATCGAGAGCACCTTCCCGCGCGTGAATGTGTGGGTGCCCACCCGAGATACAGGAATAGATCTCCTGGTCTCGGATCGCCGTAATCGCCGAGCCGTTTCCTTGCAAGTCAAGTTCTCCAAGGACTTCTTGGTAACCCACGGGAGCCCGGAGTTCCAAACTCGCTACCGGGCGTGGGGCTGGTGGACGCTCAACCGGGACAAATTACGCCTCTCGGCAGCGGACTACTGGGTGTTTGTGCTCCAGGGCTTCGCTGCTCGAAGCGTCGATTTCGTGGTCGTGCCTCCGCGAGAGCTCCTCCGTAGGCTCGAGGCCATCCACGGCCGACAGACGGCCATCCAGACCTACCTTTGGGTCACGGAAAATAGACGGTGCTGGGAGACACGTGGTCTCAAGAAGGGAGACCATCTTCGCGTTGTGCTAGGCGAGTACTCACACCGTTTCCGGGACTTCACCGAATGGCTAAATGCATGGTCACCAATCGCTCGGTTGAACCGCTAAGCTGGTTGAGCAGCCGCTCCTGGACTCGAGCCGCTGCGCGCGGTGCTGAGCTAACCCTCAGGGTCTCAGCCGAGTAACCGACATGGGTAGCGCAGCGTGGCAGACTGACGAAGTGACGGTTCGGCTCCCCGAGGAATGGTGGGAGCGCAGGCCAGTTCCACCAGAACCCCTGACAGGAATTCGACTCGTTAGCCTCTATTTCGTCAGTGACGATCGAAATGCTTGGCGGGCGACTCGTTCAAGTTCAACGTCACTACACCGCCGAACGCGCTCCGAGGCTCATCGCGCTCTTAATGGTTCGCGCCGCCAGGGTTCGACCTTCTATATCGAGGAGATCAATGCGAGCGCTTTCCTTGGGAGCAGCTGCTCCCTCCTGATCCTGAAGTGGCCGACTGCGCGGAATGATTTCGAACTGGACTGTGAAGCGAATCTACGAGCTATAGTGTCGGAAGCCCTTGTTCGGACCGATGATCTTCGCCTTACGATGTCCCTGGACTTCGAGCGACTACTTCCTCGTCCCAGGTCGGGCGACCCACAGAAGGATGGTAGCGGCACGCCGCCGGCGACTTCCACCTCAGCGGCCGATGGCGTTGCAACTGAGATGGAGACACTTCTCACGCAACACGGCGTGCGCCTTGGCGTTTCGGTCACGTGAGTGATGACAAACCCAACCAACGAACGCAGTCGGCTCGGTTCGGCTCACCGCCGCCCACGCTGACCTTCAGGGCGTTGGGCTGCGGAGAAATGGTGTGGTGGTGAATCGAGGCATCGAGCAATCGCTGCATGCCTTAGCTGACCGAGGCTGGGGGTCACGGCGGATCATCCCGAGGGAAGACTTCGTCCTGAGAGCGGCTGGCTTGCCCCGCGCTCAGAGCCCGGAGGAGATGGCCGAGGTTGTGCAGCGGCTCTACGGTCACGCGAGGAAGTGGGCTCCCGGATTCGAGGTTCCCTTCTACGTGCCGAAGATCATCGTCTCCCCCTACTTGGGCTCCGCCGGGCAATACAGGGTAGATCCCGATGGCTATCTCTTCACCCAGGTTGCTCCGGAATTCGCCGGCACGCGTGCCGCGCTGCTCGCCGTCCTGGCGCATGAAGCCTGTCATCACATTCTGGATCTGTCCGGTCTTCGCGGCGGGCTCACCCATGACCTGGAAAGGCTCACTGATCTAGCGACGTTTATCTGCGGGTTTGGCGAACTCGTGTTAAACGGCCACTCTCACGTGATGAAGGTGGGCTCGTCGTGGACCTCCGTTCACCTCGGGTATCTGTCCTCCGAGGAGTATCGATTGGCCCAGAGTTGGGTACTCAAGGTTCAGAATCTTCCAGAATTTGCTTCCGTCCGTGAACCAGATACGTCAGCTGCCACGATCGCGACCTGGTTCAGAAAACGACTCGGAGCGAGAAAACTTGTCAGAACAAAGCCTAAACCGCGTCTACGAGCACTCGGTGGGAGCGAAGCCCGACAGGAAGAGTACGACCCGTCCCTGTGGAGTGACCTTTCCGAGCTCTTCCAGCTCTTCAAGAGCGACAAGAAGAATGAATGGAAGAGATCCGCTCGATGTCCAAAGACTGAGGAGCCGACTTCACCAACCTTCGACCCTGTGTCACAGAGGCGGAAAGTCGCTTTGGCGTGCTGCCACGGAGATCAGGCCCTCTTGAGTCGGCTGCTCCACCACGAGCGTCTCAAACAGCCCCTGGCCGACGAAGTCGACCTGCTAGACTCGGTAATCGAGAGCTTGGAGAGAGATCGTCGTTAGACCGTAGGGTGACCACCAGAATGACGTACCCGGCCAACCTCGTTCCCAGCGCGTCCGAGCCCTTCAAGCTGGACGACGGCTGGGTCGTTGAAGTCGCGAAGGCGACACCGAGCTTTTGCTCGGCTAAGAGGCTAACGAGGCACTGCCTTCGATCTCATCGCCAAGCCCAACTGTTCTTGCAGTTCGGAGCATAAGCTTGGCGCACCTCAAGACGCCGCCACCGGAGAAGGACAAGGTTAAGACCTTGGACGACTTCCTGAGAATGGTGCGTGAGTGGCAGGCGAAACAGACCTCGAAGAGCATCGGAGGATTCCTGGGTCAGCTCTGGTACCGGGGCGTCCGCCATCATTCCACGACTCAAATCCCCCGCGTCTATCGAGAAGCCTTTACTGACCGGGCGGAGAGGCTGAATGGGAAACGAAATACTGAGGCCAAACGCCTGCATCTGGAACGCGAGATGCTCGCCGAGTTTCGGAGCGCCGGGGCGGCCTTCCTAAGCCGCCTCAGCCCAGTAGAGATCTATTTCGCTGCCCAGCACTTCGGCATGCCGACGCGATTGCTTGATTGGTCAACCAATCCTCTGGCCGGGCTGTTCTTCGCCTGTGACGGCCAACTTGACAAGGACGGGGTCGTTTATGCGATGGACGCGAGGAAGGTTATTCCTCCGAAAGCGATGAGGACAACAACGGAGAGGCTCTACCAGGCCGTCATGACGATGCGGCACCCGTTCGTTGGATACGCTGTTGGGCTCTCGTTCTGGGACGATCCGAAGGATAGTCACAAGCCGCACGTACTACCGGTCAGGCCCGACAGGGTTCCGGGCCGCATCGGACAGCAGAGTTCGTGCTTCACCCTTCACATGCACGGCGCCGCACCGGCCACCAATGATAGCTTGATCACGATCTCGATCGACAAAGACAGCAAAGAAACCGTCCGCGACGCGCTCCACCAGCTGAACATCAACCAATTCACCGTCTACCATGACCTCGACCACCTCTCGAAAGAGATTAAGAGGTGCTGGGGGCTAGGAAGCTAGTCTTGGCAGAAACCTCGCCAACCCAAGGCCAAGGGCGTTCTCCAGCTGTTCACACCTTCTTCAGACCACATGGTTCGTCGCGGGCCCGGTCCGAATGGGCAATGCGAGTTCCCCTCACGGCTAGAATTTGCGCGTGAAGCTTACTGAGATTCCCTACATCTCACACGTGCCCCGCGACGGCAGGAGCCTGATGCTACAGCCCTGGTACGACACGGCCTCCAAGTCGTGGTATCTCTGCATAGAGAAGAAGCCCGGCGACTTCATTCGAATGCGACCCGCTGCAATGGCCAGTGGGCTCTACTACGCCGTGAAGCCCGCATCCTCGCACGACTTGGAACTTCCACTCGCAACCCTCGTCGCTCAGCACCTATCCTTCCCTCCCGTCGCGAATGCGATGTACCGCCTCATCGATGATATTCACCTTCTGTCAGCGTCGCTCGAAAAACTCGAGCTACTCTGGCAATTTACACCACACGGTACGGTTTCCGAGTTCCTTGTCGAATCTGAGTTGGAGTATCAGTTCGTGCTCGTTCGAGCCATGTACGACGTGCTACAGACGATGGCTAAGGAAGTAGGACGTCTGCTCCGGACCTCCGAGGGCAAGAGGACGGTCACGGAGCTCCCGGATACATTCGCGTCAGCCGCGCTGGACGGCGATCGCCCGCGCACCGTTCAAGAGCTTGTGGCGAAGTATCGCCTGCCGATTCCCCTGGCATACTTTTACTATTCCCACAGCGAGCGCTTCCTGAAGGTGCGAGCTATCCGCGTTGCTATCGAGCATCAAGGCAAGAGGCTTCCGCAGGTCTTCGTGATGAAGCGTGGCTTTGGAATCAGCACAAAGGGCTCTCCATCCTGGTCTTCTCTGGAGGTCTGGAATCAGCACGAGCTTCTGCCGAATGGCATCGGATCTGTTCGCGCTCTTGCTACGTTTCTGGCGGAGTCGATGCTCGACACGCTAGTCGCGTTTGAAGCGGCGCTCCGAAGTACGATAGCTCCTCAGCTGCTGCCGAGGGCGGTGTCGGAGGGGAATCGCATTTTTGTGACGAACCCTTCTATCGGTCGGCTGTCGAACCTAGCCACGGCTGCGGCGTCTCCGTGGACCGATGTCACCGAACCAGTTGGCGAAGCAGATAGCGTTCGGCCGTAAGCCGCTGACAGGCAGCTTCGAGATCAGTTAACTAACTCGCTTCCGAACAGGCCTTCCTCTCGTGAGGATCCCCGCTAATCGAGGCAAGGCCGCCTACCCGGCCATCCGCTTCGCCGCCGCGATCGCCGCCCGCACCCCTGACTTCTCCCGGATCGCCTTGACCTTCGCGCGGTCGGCCTTGGGAAGCTGCCGGACCGCCGCCATGTACCGGCCCTGCTGCTGGTACATCTTCCGGGTCGCAGCCGAAATCCGTGGTTTCAGCCGGACCGTCTCCGGCCATCCTGCCAGAGCTCGACACTTATACTCCGAGTACCTGTGGTGGTTCTCAGGTGTAGGAGGTTCGGAGCCCGAGCCCGGGAGCGGGCCTCTTACTTCCTGGCGAACTGCTCCGAAGAGAAGGTCACGAGTTCCTTGTTCGTGTTCGCCCGGCTGCTCGCCTTGGACATCTCTGCCTCGTAGGCCGCGCGCTTAGCCATCGCGTCGTCGAGGTCACGCCCGGACACGATGTTGTATCGGTCAAAAATCGCCCGGGTCCGATGGCCTGAGATCTCCATCGCGACGCGCTCGGGGACGCCCGCCCGGACCATGTTGCGGATGGCCGTGCGCCGCAGGTCATGGAACGCGCGAAAGCAGCCTGTGGGCTCAAGACCCCAGGGGCTGTCCCGGCCGAGGAGGCTAGGCCGGTTGGACGTGTCGCTGTCCGTGTTTTGGCCGTGAACCCACGTCCATGGACGTCCATCGATGAGAACCGCGGGGCGAGATCCAAGGTGGCGGAAAACACGGCGGAGAAAGGCTCGCAGCCCATCCGAGGGGCTGCGAGGGTTGACGTGGGTTGGCGGGGCCGACGGGACTCGAACCCGCGACCTTCGGCGTGACAGGCCGACGTTCTAACCAACTGAACTACGACCCCGCAGGGACCGCGCATCATACGCGAGATGCCGCTGGCGCGCCACCGAGCCAGTGGAACATGATCCGTGAACTTGGAACACCGGGCAGGGTTCTTGCGAAAAGACATTCGATGCTTCTCAAGCCATCGGTCGTCAAGCGCCGCCTGAGCGCGGCCCTGCTGCTCCTGGGCGGAGCCGCGCTGTTCGCTTACGCGGTGTGGCCCTGGACGCCGATGGCGCGGGGAGGGAAGCCGCCGCGGACGATCGTGTTCTACGGGTTCAGCATCCTGGGAGACGTCGTCGATCACGGAGTCTTCCCGGCGTTTCAGAGACACTGGAAAGAGAAGACCGGAGAGAGAGTCGAGCTCGTCAGCTCGTTCGCGGGGTCGGGGACGGTGACGAACCAGCTCATCCTCGGAGTGCCGGGGCATCTCGCGCTGCTCTCGCTCGAGCTCGACGCGGACAAGCTCGCGGAGCGCGGGGTCGTGGCCGCGGGGAGCTGGCGGCAGCTGCCGTTTGGCGGGGTCGTCAACCGGACGCCGTTCATCATCCTGGTACGGCCCGGCAATCCCAAGGGGATCCGCGACTTCGCGGACCTGGCGAGGCCCGGCGTGCGTGTCGTTCATCCTGATCCGCTCACATCCGGCGGCGCGAACTGGGCGATCGTCGCGGAGTATGGCGCGGGCGCCCGCAGCGGAGGCTCGGACCCGGCGCGCGCCGGGCACGATCTGCTGCTCGGCGTCTGGAGGAACGTCGTCGCGCAGGCAGCCTCCGCCCGGGCGGCGCGGACGCAGTTCGAGAACGGCTTCGGCGACGCGCTCATCACCTACGAACAGGAGGCGCTCTGGGACCGCGCGCGCGGAAAGCTCAAGGCGGAGGTCGTCTATCCTCACTCGACCGTGCTGTCCGAGCACACGCTCGTGCGGATCGACAGGAACATCTCCCCCCGCGAGAAGGACCTCGTGGACGCGTTCGCCGCGTTTCTCTGGAGCGAGGAGGCGCAGCGAATCTTCGTCCGGTATGGTTTCCGCAGCGTGAACGAGCCTCTGAACCAGGACAACCCGGCCTTCGGCTCGATCGCCGATCCTTTCCGGATCGCGGACCTGGGAGGATGGAAGCGCGCCCGGAAAGAGATCGTGGATTCCGTCTGGAAAGACCGGGTCCTCGCGGAGCTGAAGAAGTGAAGGCGCTGCGCTCCGGGCGCGGGTCGAGCCGGCTTCCGGTGAGCCTGCTGCTGCTCGTGCTCCTGCCGCTCCTGCTGATGCCGCTCGCCGCGGTCTTCGTGTTCGCGCTGAAGGGAGGGCCGAAGGCGTTCTGGGACGCGATCCGAGCTCCGGAGGCGCAGTTCGCGCTGCGGTTCTCGCTCCTCATCGCGTTCGGGACCACGGCGGTCAACGCGGTCCTCGGCACGTTCACGGCCTACGTCCTCTCCAAGCACCGCTTCTGGGGGGACCGCACGCTCGGCGTCATCGTGAACCTGCCGGTGGCGATCCCGACGGTCGTGGTCGGGACGTCGCTCCTTCTGCTGTGGGGACCGATCGGGCTGCTCGGACGGCTGCTCGATCCGCTCGGGCTCCAACCGATGTTCCGCCCCGCCGGCGTCCTGCTCGCGCACCTCTTCGTGACGTTCCCGTACATGCTCGGGGCGATCAAGCCGGTCCTGGACGAGCTCGAGACGACGTACGAAGAGGCCGCCTATACGATCGGCGCGACGCGCTGGACGACGTTCCGGCTCGTCCTGCTGCCGGCCCTGCGCGGCGGGCTCATCACCGGGGCGCTGCTGACCTTCGCTCATTCCCTCGGAGAGTTCGGCGCGACCGTGATGGTCTCGGGCAACCTGAGGTTGAAGACGCAGACCGCGCCTCTCTACATCTTCGCGCAGTTCGAAGCCGGCGACATCGAGCACGCCAACGCGATCGCGGCGGTGCTGGCGCTGTTGTCGTTCGCGATCTTCTTCTTCCTCTTCCGTTACGCGTCGCGCTCGAAAGCTCGGGCCGAGGAATAGCCGAGTAGCAATGTCCATCCTGCTGGAAGGTCTCACCAAGCGCTTCGCCGGCCGCGCGGTCGTCGAGAGCGTGAACCTCAAGATTGAAGACGGGGAGCTCTTCGTCCTGCTTGGCGCAAGCGGCAGCGGCAAGAGCACGATCCTCCGCATGATCGCCGGCCTGACCTCGTCGGACGGCGGACACATCCAGCTGATGGGAACCGACGTGACGGGCCTTCCGCCGCAGAAACGCGGCGTGGGGTTCGTCTTCCAGAACTATTCGATCTTCCAGCACATGACCGCCGCGAAGAACATCGCCTTCGGGCTGAGGATCCGCCGCGTGGCGCGAGCCGAGCGGCGCCGGAAGTCCGAGGAGCTGCTCGACCTCGTCGGGCTCGGGGGGCTGGGCGACCGCTACGCGCACGAGCTCTCCGGCGGCCAGCAGCAGCGCGTCGCGCTGGCGAGGGCGCTCGCCTACGAGCCCCGGGTCTTGCTTCTGGACGAGCCGTTCGGTGCGCTCGACGTCAAGATCCGGTCACAGCTGCGCCGGAGCTTCCTCGAGATCCAGCGTCGGCTCAAAGTCACAACGGTCCTCGTCACGCATGACCAGGAGGAAGCGTTCGAGCTCGCCGACCGCATCGGCGTCGTGGACCGCGGCCGCCTGGTCGAGGTCGGCCGCGCGGAGGATCTCTACTCCCGCCCCGGCTCCCTCTTCGCCGCGACGTTCGTCGGCGCCGGCACGGTCTTCGTCGGACGCTGCCGGGAGGGACGCGCGGAATTCGGATCGCTCGCGCTGCCGCTGCCCGAGGACGAGCCGCACGCCGAGGGAGCGCCGGTGCGCGTCCTGATCCGGCCGGAACAGGTCTCGCTTTCGCAAGAAGCGCGGGTCGATCAGCCGGTGCTCGGGAGAGGACAGGTCGTCGAGTCCCGGTTCGCCGGCTCGTTGCGGCGGCTGCGCCTGCGGATCCCGCGCCTCGCCCGCACGCGGCAGATCGCGCCGCAGGCGCCGTACGGCGAGGAGGGTCTCCTGGTCGAGGCCGTGCTTCCCGCGGAGTCTCCCGTTCCGGCCGAGTCGTGGGTCTCGCTCGGCGGATGGCGGATCCTGCAGCAGCCGCTGCCGACGCTCCTCGTCGCCGACGCCTTGAACGGCACGCAGCCGCCCGTCGCCGAGGCCCGCCCCTTCGCCGCCGCGCTCGGAGGCTCTCTCGTCGTCTTCGGGGTCGTCGAAGAACCGCGCCCGCCCGACGCCCTGCGCGAAAAGCTCAAGGCCGAGTTCGAAGGCGAAGCCGCGGAGATCCGCGTCAGGACGGGCCAGCCGGCCGAGCAATTGAGAAACGAGCAGGCGGAGAATTACTACGACCTGATCGTCCTCGGCGCCGCCGGCCGCCAGGCGATCCGGAGCGCCGCCCTGCGGCGCCTGCTGCGCGAGACTTCGACGCCGCTCCTCTTCGGCCTTCCGCGCGAGTCGTTCAACAAAGTGCTCATCTGCACCGCGGTCGGCGAGCCGGGAAAGAGCGACGTGCGGATCGGCGGCTGGGTGGCCGGACGGCTGGGCGCCGCGGTGACGCTGCTGCACGTCTCGCGCGATGCGGCGCAGCCACCGCCGTGGATCCGCGCTCACCTGGACCAGGGTGTTGCCACGCTCTCCGGGTTCGACGTCCCCGCCGCGGAGGCGCGCGTGCGGACAGCGCCGTCGCCGCTCGAAGGGATCCTGCTGGAAGCGCGGGAGGGAAACTACGACCTCGTCGTCATCGGCGTCCACGGGCCCCGCTCGCGCTCGATGATCGCGCGCGACGACATCGCCCTCCAGATCTTAAACAGCGCCAGCCGTCCGATCCTCGTCGTCCCCGAAGACAGCGGCTAGGCGATCAAACACCGGATGCTACGATTGGCGCACCTCCATGATGCCGGCCGACGCGGAGCGCGCTTTGAGGGAGGAGTCGGCGGCGTCGAGCGCCGGCTCGCTCGAGCGGCGGCTCTCGGAGTCGATTCCGACGCTCCAGGAGAGGTACCGGGCGCTCATCCGCTACTACGGAACGGAGCAGGGTCCGCTCATCCCCCGCCCCCTCGCCGGCAAGCTGGCGGACCCCGCGGTCCAGAAGATCATCGACTGGGTCCTCGCCGACTTTCTCGGCTGGTGCTGCTTCACGAGCGCCTGCGCCGCCTTCCGCGAGCAGGGCGAGGTCAATGGCCGTTTCGTCCAGGGGCTCGCCGACGCCATCTGCTTCGGACTCTCCGGACGCGAGCCTTCGATGCCGAAGGACGAGGACTTCCGGAAGCTGAACACCTGGAGGTTCGCCGGTTTCGGCAAGTACACGCGGTTCCCCTATCTCTTCCCCGCGATGCAGAACTCGGCGGTCTGGCTGCTCGCCGAGGAGATCCTGTGGCTCCTCGAAGGGCGCGTCCCCGAACCGCTGTCGATCCCCTGGATGACCGCGCAGGCTTCGAAGCTGGGATTCGACGCCGACCAGGCCTTCCAGATCACGATGCTCGACCGCCCCATCGACGCCGAAGCCCGAAAGAAATTCTTCGCCGAAATGGACCGCTTCGCCGCTCTGATGCCCTCGTCCAGGTGATCCGTCGTGAAGCGTGGCGAAGGCCGCTTCGCGGTCGCGCCCGCTCCGAATGCGAAGCCGCCGAACGAGTCGAACAGAACGACGAGAGCCTTCGCGAGACAAGACAGCGCCGGCGCGAAGCGCCGGCCCCGCGCGGCGGAAGGAGTCTCCGAGCGAAGGCGAGGAGGAGCCTTCCGCCGCGGGAGCGAAGCCCCGGAGCGGGATCGCGCCGTCAGGCGCAGATCCCGCGGAGCGGGCGAAGCGACGGTGGTGGGAGGTAGAGGGATCGAACCTCTGACATCCTGCGTGTAAAGCAGGCGCTCTCCCGCTGAGCTAACCTCCCGAGGAAGTCACATCGGCAGCTGCGGGACCTTCTCGATGTCGTTGATCGGCATCGGGCGCCCGAGCAGGAATCCCTGGCCGAAGGGGACGCGCAGGGCGCGAAGGGTCTTCAACTCCTCCTGGCTCTCGATGCCTTCCGCGATGACCTGGGTGTGCATCTTTCGCGCGAAGGAGAGGAGCGCTTCGAGGAGGTCCTGCTTGGTCGAATGGCTGTCGATCCCGCGCACGAAGACGGTGTCGAACTTCAGGTAATCCGGCTCGATGTCGGCGAGCGACGCGAGGCTGCTGTAGCCCGTGCCGACGTCGTCCACCGCGATGCGGAAGTTCTGCTGGCGGAATCGGGCGAGCACGGCGCGGAAGAGGTCGTGGTAGACGACGTAGGTACGCTCGGTGATCTCCAGCACGATGCGGTCGGGAGAGAGCCCCAGCCCCTCGACCTGCTCGAGAAAGAGCGGTCCGAGGAAGTCGGGATCGGAGACGGCGGCGGGCGAGAGGTTCAGGAAGATCTTGCACTCCTTTCCGGCCGTCGCCGCGGCCTCGAGCGCCTGCGCGCGGCAGATGCGCTCGAGCGGGAGGAGCATCTCGGTCCGCTCGGCGAGAGAGAAGAGGATCTCGCCGCTCTCGATCTCGCTTCCGCGCGGTCCGCGCGACAGGGCTTCGATACCGATCATCTTCCCGGACACGAGGTCGAAGACGGGCTGGAAGACCGGGGAGAAATCGCGGCGCGTGATGGCGTCGTGGAGAAGCTCGCCGCCGTGGATCTCGGCCCGGATGGTTTTGCGCGTGATCTGGTCGCGCGCTTCCTGCAAGCCGCGGTAGATCAGACGCTCGACGCGGTACTTGGAATCGAAGGGGATCCGGGCGGCACCGACGAAAGAGCGGAATCGCCCCTTCAGGTCCGCCTTCTCTGCGAGGTATCCGCGGATGAGCTGATCGAGCTCTCCCGACTTGTGCTCGAGGGCGCCGGGGTTCTCGACGAGCCCCACCCCCGGCTCGACGAAGAGGAGGATCTCGTCGGAACGAACGTGCGGAACGCAGAACGTGCCGGGCGGGATCACTCCCTCGGACTGGAACGCCT
The DNA here is from genome assembly GCA_963815865.1 of uncultured Acidobacteriota bacterium. GTDB lineage: Bacteria > Acidobacteriota > Thermoanaerobaculia > UBA5066 > Gp7-AA6 > JAWOLE01. The sequence continues at coordinate 362,774 of CAWFIK010000001.1, read as the reverse complement.
TCAATCTCCGCACGAAGTCCAGGAGCAGGTCGTCGTACGCCTCCCACCCCCAGACCTGCTCGATATGACCGTCCGAGCCGGGGTGGAAGACCAGAACCGCGAGCGACCCCAGCTCGCGCAGCTCCCGGCCGACGTCTTCCGTCAGGGCGCCGATCGTCGGCAGGCCTGTGTCCTGGTCGTAGAGCCGCGAGCGTTCCTTCTGCCATCGCCCGCGCAGCGCGTAGAGCTCGTTCCCCGTCCGGGTTGGCGTCATTGCGAAAAGAGTAGCACTTCACCCCGGAGCCGGGCAGGAGCCGCACCGCCGCCGCACGCGGACTTCGAGCTCCCGCCCGCCCCCGGGCAATCCGAAAGGGATCTACGGGTTGACCTTGATCTTCCCCTTCATGCCAAGGTCATCATGGAGGGCACAGATGTAGTCGTAGGTCCCCGCGTGAGTAAAGGTCACCCGGAAGCGTGTGACGCCCAATGGCGCCTGCGCCAGACCCAGCCGTTCCTGCGGAGCAGCGACAATGAATCCTGAGTGCACGTTGTCCGCGGTGGAATTGATGGTGGCGTGGCGGGCGCCATCCGCATCGATAGGCATGTTGAGCGGAAATGGAGGCCCCAGGTCGGCCGGTTCCGTTCCGAACGTGATCGTGTGCGGAGTCACCGGGTCCTGATTCGTCCACTCCACGGTGTCTCCGACACGGATGATTTTTATTTCTTCGTCGAAACGCAGGAGAGACGCGGTGTGAGATCCGCCCGCGCTGGCGACGACCTCCCCTGTGCCCGCGATGATCTCACTGCTGCCATGATGCCGGGAGTGCTCGAGGTCCGAGAGCAGGTCGTCTGCTCCGCTGCTCGCCTGCCTGTCATAGAACTTCTGGTCATGCGGAAGCGGGGTCGCGAGACTCAGGACATGCACGACACCGGTCATGTTTTCGTGCACCAGGCAGACCAGCTTGTAATTGCCGGCGTTGGGGAAGGTCACCCGGAACGTGTCTCCCTTCGTCAGGGGAGGAGTCGTCAGGCAGGTCGAGCCGTTGAAGACCCCCGATCCGACGGTGAAGCCCGGGCACCCGTCTCCGAAGAAAGGACGCACCTGGCCGTCGGTCAGGAAGGTCACGGTATGAATCTCGTTCACGTTGAATGTCCAGGTGATGTTGTCGCCGGCATGAATCCATATCTCGTTGGGGAGAAACGCCAGCGCCTGCTTCCCCTGGTCTGCCTTGTCCGCTCCGACGACGGCCTTCCATTGCGCCTGGAGCGTCGGCGGAGAGAGCACGAACGCCAGGCCCAGCACGCAGCAGAAGATCGAAGAAATCCGAATTGACCTCGAGTCACCCATTGTCCACCTCCGGCCGTCATTCAAGTATGACCGGAAGCGGATTGTCAATTCAGGAGGCGAGCTTCAAGAGGAGGTCCTCTCCGAGGGAACTACGACTTTCGTCGTAGTGGCCGGACGTCATGAGGAGCGCAGGCGCTCGATGGCTTCCTCGGTGCCGAGGACGATCAGGACGTCGCCGGACTCGAAACGATCTTCGGGCCCCGGAACGAAGCGGCGCTCGAGGCCCTCGCGGCTGCGGCGTTTGACGGCCAGGACGGAGACGCCGAAGCGGGTCCGGATGCCCGATTCCGCCATGGTCCGCCCCGCCAGACCGGCCGGCACGTCGAGCTCGATCATGCGGTGTTTCTCCGGCAGCTCGAAGTAGTCCATCTCCCCTTCCCCTTCCTGCTCGGAGAAGGTGCGCACCCGGGCGACGAGGCGGCTCCTCTGGAGGACCTCCCGATCGATGGCGCCGAGCAGGTCCCGGCGCGTGACGATGCCGAGAAACCGGTTCGTCTCGGGGGACTCCACGACCGGCAGATGGCCGAGGTCCCGGAACCAGAGCTTCTCGTTCACGCTCGTCAGGGACTCCGACGGCGTGACGAACGGAATCTCCGTCACGAGATCCTCGGCGATCACGATGCCGCCGAGCTCCCGCTCCGGGAACATGTCCTTGATGTCGTGGAGGTCCACGACTCCCAGCAGCCGCCCATCCTCGTCCCCGACGTAGAGGTAGAGATTGCGCGTCGCCAGGAACGTCTTGATGATGTCGCGCAACGGCGTCGAGCGCGGGATCATCTTCACGTCCGTGCGCATGATGTCGGAGACCTTGAGCGTCGAGATCGCCGTCGCCTCGGGCGTCGCCTCCCAGACGATGCCGGCGGAGCGGAGGCTCGAGACGTAGATCGAATCCTTCTCGAAGATCCGCGCCGACAGCGCCGCGATCACCGACACGACCATCATCGGCAACAGCACCTCGGTGTTCTGCGTGAGCTCGAAGATCATGATGATCGCGAGGAGCGGCGCCCGCGTCAGCCCGGCGAGGAGCCCTCCCATGCCGAGGAGCGCGTACCCTCCGACCGGCGCCTCGAGGCCCGGGATGACGAGGTGGCAGACGCTGGCGACCGCTCCTCCCAGGGCTGCGCCGACCAGGAGCGTCGGTGTGAACACGCCGCCGACGCCGCCGGACCCGATCGTGGCGCAGGTCGCGACGATCTTTCCCGCGAAGAGGAGCACGAGGAGGAGGAGCGTCGGGTTGCCGCGCAGGATCCGGTTGGTCGCCTCGAAGCCGTTGCCCCAGACCTCCGGCAGGAAGATCCCGATCGCCCCGACGATCGCGCCGCCGAGCGCCATCGTCAGGGGCCGAACCAGCCCCGATCTCTCGAAGAGCTTCTTCGCCTGGCGCAGGGACCTCACGAAGAGCGCGGAAGCCGGTCCCGACAGGAGACCGATCACGGCGAACGGAAGGAACTCGGCGATCGACTCGAGGTGAAACGGGGCGACGCGGTAGACGGGCTCGTCTCCCAGAAGCAGCCGCACGACGACGGTCGAGGTCACGGCGGAGACGACCGCCGGGCCGAACAGCCGCATCGCGAAAGAGCCGACGACCACCTCGAGCACGAAGAGCGTCGCGGCGATCGGCGTGTTGTAGGCGCCGGCGACGCCGGCCGCCATGCCGCAGGCGGTCAGGATGCGGACCCGCTCGGGCGAGACCTTCAGGCGCCGGGAGAGGGAGGACGCGAGCGCCGCGCCGATCTGGATGATCGGGCCCTCGCGCCCCTCCGAGCCGCCCGTCGAGATGACCGCGATCGAAGAGACCACGCGCCCGATCGCGGGACGCACCCGCACGGGGCGCCGCGCGAGCGAGACCGCTTCGATCATCTGAGAGATGCCGTGCGTCCCCTTCTCCTTGACCATCCAGAGGAGGAGGAACCCGCCGACGAGCCCGCCCACCGCCGGCAGGAAGACGCGCAACGCGGGAGGAAGCGACTCCGCGGCGCTGACGATGTCGGTCGCCTCCGTGAGGAGCACCGTCAGACGGACGGTCAGGAACCGGAAAACAACCGCGCCCATGGCGCCCAGCACGCCGGCCAGCGCCGCGAGCAGCAGGAACTGTGTATTGGGATCTCGCCAGAAGAAGCCCCCGAAACGCGGGCGGCGGTGAGGAGGGAGCGGCTCGAGAGGCTCGACGGAGTCGGCGGGCTCCGGGGCGCTCATGCGCTGGCGCGCGAAACGGGCATGAAGGCAGTATAGCCAGACAGGCTTCCGATTTCGTGCCCGGCGTCCCTCGGACAGCGCGAATCGTCAACAAAACGGCCCGTCTCAGGCGTATCCTTCACTCCGTTAACAAGAGGACATCACCATGAAACCTGGCCGGACTTCACGCCGGAGGCTCATTCTCGTTTCGAGTGCCCTGCTCGCGCTGCTCCTCGCGGCAGCGCCGCACGGCTCCGGGCAGACGTCTCCCGCCGCCGCTCCCACCGCCCGCCCGCTCTTCCAGGGGCCCGCCATGGGCTCGAGCGGAACCCCCGCGCTGCAGTCGCTCTCCGCCGTGCCCCAGGTCGTGCGGGGGACGTCCATCGGCGCTCCGGTGGAATCTTCCAGAGAGCACGAGATCCCGCGGATCAAGAATCCGGCGAACCTCGCCGCCGCCCTGGCGCCCGCCGGGTCCAACGAGATCGACGACGGTTCGCGGCCTCTCGCGAGGCGCGCCAACCGCCCGCTCTCCGCCGGCGCGGCCGCGAGCCCGATCGTGTCGTTTTCTGGTCCCGACTACACGGCCAAGATTCCGCCCGACCCGATCGTCGCGGTCGGGCCCAATCACCTGGTCGCGGCCGTCAACTCGAAATTCGGGATCTACTCGAAATCGGGGACGCTGATCTTCCAGACCCAGGCGAACTCCTGGTTCACCAATGTCCTCCCCAACATCGCGGCAATCGGCGGCGCCTTCGACCCCAAGGTCGTCTACGACGCGGCGGCGGGGCGCTGGATCCTCGTTTACCTCGCCACCGACGACAAGACGGAATCGTGGGTCCTCATCTCCGTCTCCAGTAACTCCGACCCCACCGGCACCTGGTGCAACTACGCGCTCCACGGCGACCGCAACGGCAGCACCGCGTCCGGCAACTGGTCCGACTACGAAGGCGTGGGGCTCGACAATCAGGCTCTCTACATCACGACGAACCAGTTCCAGTTGACGCCAGGCGGAGACGGGTCGTTCCAGTACGCGCGGCTGCGCATCATCCCGAAGTCGCAGCTCTACTCCTGCGCTTCCATTACCTACTTCGACTTCTGGGACCTCACGGACCCGGTCAGCACGACCGAGCGCGCCTTCACGTTGAGGCCCGCTCTCACGTTCGGCACCCCCGGAGTCGAATACCTCGTCAGCAACAGCCCCTTCGACACGAGCACATACTTCACGCTCTGGTCCCTGACGAACCCTCTTAGCTCGCCGCCGACGCTGACCGCCCAGAACATCCCCGTCACCTCGACGACCGCGCCTCCCAACGCGGACCAGCTCGGAGGCACGGGCGGGACCTCGGACTGCACCGCGCCCTGCCTGATCGACACCGGCGACGGGCGGCTGCTCGACCTCGTGTATCGAAATGGATCGCTCTGGACGTCGCACGCCGTCGCGGGAGGCACCGGCGACGCTTACTCGAGAGCCCGATACGTCCGCTTCGGCGTCGGCGGCGGCACGCCGACCGTTCTGGAAGACGTCTCCTTCGGCGTGGACGGCTGCTGGTACTACTACCCCGCGGTCGCCCTCGACCAGAGCAACAACCTCGGAATGGTCTTCACGCGCAGCTGCACGGACGAACGGGCGGGCGTCCGCTACACGACCCGCGCGACGACCGACACGACGCTCCAGGGGAGCACGAACTTGAAGGGCGGCGAGACGAACTACCTGAACCCGGCGTCGGGAAAGAACCGGTGGGGAGACTACAGCGGCGCGGTCGTGGATCCGGCCGATCCCACGAAGCTCTGGCTCTTCGGCGAATACGCGGCGAGCACGGTCAACAACTGGGGAACGTGGGCGGGACAGATCTCGGTCGCGGGCGGCGGCACCGGTCCGTGCGTCGCGGGCGCGAACGTGCTCTGCCTGAACGGCTCGAGATTCCGCGTGTCGGCTTCCTTCCAGACGACGTCGGGAGGCGGGACCGCGACGGCCGTGCCGCTGACGGGCGACACCGGCTACTTCTGGTTCTTCAGCTCGAACAACGTGGAAGTCGTCATCAAGGTCGTGGACGGGCGCGCCGTCAACGGCCGGTTCTGGGTGTTCGCCGGCGGACTGACGAACGTCAACGTCGTCCTCACCGTGACGGACACGCAGACGGGAGCGACGCAGACCTACATCAACCCGCAGGGAATCGCGTTCCAGCCGATCCAGGACACGAGCGCGTTCCTCGGCTCGAGGACCGCGGGAGGAGACGGCGGCCCGGCCGTTCTGTCACGCTCCATCGCGGCGTCGGCGGACGCCATCTCCGCCGGCCTGACGCGCCTGCTCGAGCGCGAGCCGGCCGCGCCGGCCTCGGCGACAGCTCCCTGCGTGGCCAACGCGACGACCCTTTGCCTGAACAGCGGCCGCTTCAGCGTCCGAACGGTCTGGTCCACGACGGGAGGGGGAACCGGCTCCGGCCAGGCGGTCTCCTTGACCGGAGACACCGGCTACTTCTGGTTCTTCAGCCCGAACAACGTCGAGATGGTCGCGAAGGCCGTGACCGGCTGTCCCGTCAACAACCGCTACTGGGTCTTCGCGGGAGGATTGACGAACGTCAACGTCGTCACGACGGTCACCGACACGCAGACGGGACTCGCCAGGACATACATCAATCCCCAGGGAATCGCGTTCCAGCCGATCCAGGACACCAACGCCTTCGTCTGTCCGTAGCCGTCGCTCCGCACTTCCGCGGGATCTGCGCCTTTGGCGCACCGGCGAGGCGGCTCGGCCGGATGCGGCCTCGACCGCTCGCCTGATCCCGCGAAAGCGCTACGCTCCCGCGGCGCGAGGCTCCTCCCGGCGGTTACTTGGGAGACTCCTCGCGCCGCGACCGGGGCCTCTACGACCGGGGATGGACACGACGGGGCAGTCCTCCCGAACGTGCGGCGGCGGTTCGGGCGAATGGTGGCGGTGCAGGGATTTGAACCCCGGACACAGCGGATATGAGCCGCTTGCTCTGACCAACTGAGCTACACCGCCGGCGCGGAACGCGTGATCTTAGGCGGGACGGCAAGCCCCGTCAAGGCGCGACGGGAGCAGACCTTCGCTTACTCAGGATGACAGGGGTAAGGGTGACTCGACGCATCCGCAAAGACGCATCCAAGAACTCGCCAAGATGCCGCCGGTGCTCGCGGCGGAAGGAGTCTCCCGAGCGAACGCGAGGGAGGAGCCTTCCGCCGCGGGAGCGGAGCACTTGCGGGGGATCAGGGACGCGGTCGAGCGCGCAACCGCGCGAGCCGCGGCCCGGTGCGCCGAAGGCGCAGATCCCACGTAAGCGCGAGCGACGGACAGGCGTACCATCTGATGATGGAACCCGTCCTGGCCGCCCTCGAAAACGGTCTCGAGACGAGGCTCATGCCCCGGGACGGAGCGACTCTGCTGGCGGTCTCCGGGGGCGCGGACTCCATGGCGCTGTTGCACGGCACGGCACAAATGGCTGGCGCGGCGGGGTGGAGGCTTTCCGTCGGACACGTCCACCACGGCTGGCGCGGGCGGGAGGCGGACCGCGATCTCGCGTTCGTGCGCGAGAGCGCCCGGCGGCTCGGGCTCCCGTTCTTCTTCCAGCGGCGGGATGCCCGGCGCGAGGCGAAGGCGCTCGGGCTCTCCCCGGAAGCGGGCGCGAGGTACGCGCGTTACGCGGCGCTCCAGGAGATGGCCGAGGAAGCGGGCGCGGAGCGGATCGCGACGGCGCACCAGCGGGACGATCGCATCGAGACCTTCGTGCTCGCGCGGGAGAGGCGGGCGGGCCTCGCGGGACTTGCGGGCGTCCGGCGCGAGCGGGCGGACGGAGTCGTGCGGCCGTTGCTGGAAGTGTCGCGCGGCGAGATCCTGGAGTTCTTGGGCGCGCGGGGGATCGGGTTCCGGCGCGACGCCTCCAACGGCGACCTGCGCCTCTCCCGAAACCGTGTCCGGCGCGACCTCGCGCGGCTCCGCGCCCGCGGCGGCGGCACCGGGCACGCATGGAAGAAGGAAATCGAACTCTTCTCGACGGAACGGGAAGCTCTGGAGTCGCGCTTCGCGCGGGAGGTCGAGCCCCGCATCTTCCACGGACCGGGCGCGGTCGTCGCCGACGCCTCGCTCCTTGAGGAGTGCGACCTGCCGCTCCTGCGGCTGGCGGTCGAGGAGGCCGCCCGACCCTTCGCGCGCCCGGGGCGGGCCCCGCTGACGGGTCGCGAGCGGGAGCAGATCGTGGCCCGCCTCCGGGAGAAGAAGGACTTCCGCTTCGAGGCCGGACGCCGGATCCGGTTCGAGCGGCGCGGGCCGATCCTCTCCATCCGCGCCGCGCCGGCGCAGGACCCGGGAAACCCCTCGCGGAGCAATAATCCCGGGAAGAGGTCGGTTATGCTGATGCCGGGGCCGACGGTTCTCGACGCCGCTGCCCCCAAGGAGTCAATCCGGTGAACGCCACCATCAAGAACCTGCTGCTGTGGATGGTCATCCTGGTCCTGATCATCCTGGCGTGGAACGTCTTCAAGACCGGCGCGACGGCGATCGAGGAGATCAGCTTCTCCCGCTTCCTGACCCAGGTCTCCCAGGGCCACATCCAGAAAGTCACGATCCGCGGGGAGGAGATCCGCGGAACGTACGCGCCCTCCTCCGGCAAGCGCGACGCGGCGTTCAAGACGTATGCGCCCAACTACCCCAAGCTCGTCGAGGACCTGCAGGCCAAGGGGGTCGAGATCGAGGCGACGCCGATCAAGGATTCCTCGCTCGTCTCGGCGCTCGTGATGTACGGCCCCTTGATCCTCCTCGTCGCCATCTGGTTCGTGATCATGCGGCAGATGCAGGCGGGAGGGAACAAGGCGCTCTCCTTCGGCAAGTCGCGCGCGAAGCTCCTGACGCCGACGCAGAAGAAGGTCACGTTCAAGGACGTCGCCGGCGTGGAGGAAGCGAAGGTCGAGCTGCAGGAAATCATCGAGTTCCTGAAGGACCCGCAGAAGTTCCAGAAGCTCGGCGGCAAGATCCCCAAGGGCGTGCTCCTGATGGGCCCGCCCGGCACGGGCAAGACGCTTCTCGCGCGTTCGGTCGCCGGCGAGGCCAACGTGCCGTTCTTCACGATCTCCGGCTCCGACTTCGTCGAGATGTTCGTCGGCGTCGGCGCCTCGCGCGTGCGCGACCTCTTCGAGCAGGGGAAGAAGAACGCCCCGTGCATCGTCTTCATCGACGAGATCGACGCCGTCGGCCGGCACCGCGGGGCGGGGTTGGGCGGCGGGCACGACGAGCGGGAGCAGACCCTGAACGCGCTCCTCGTCGAGATGGACGGCTTCGACACGAACGAGGGCGTGATCCTCGTCGCCGCGACCAACCGCCCCGACGTGCTCGACCCGGCGCTTCTGCGCCCCGGCCGCTTCGACCGGCGCGTCGTCGTGGACCGCCCCGACCTGCGCGGCCGCGAGCAGATCCTGAAGGTCCACACGCGCCAGACGCCGCTCTCCGACAACGTGGACCTCTCCGTCATCGCGCGCGGGACGCCCGGTTTCTCGGGCGCCGACCTGGCCAACCTCGTCAACGAGGCGGCCCTGAACGCGGCGCGCTTCAACAAGAAGAAAGTCGAGATGATCGACTTCGAGTACGCCAAGGACAAGGTCATGATGGGACCGGAGCGGAAGTCCATGATCATGACCGAGGAGGAGAAGAAGAACACGGCGTACCACGAGGGGGGACACGCGATCGTGGCGGCGCTCCTGCCCGACGCCGATCCGCTCCACAAGGTCACGATCATTCCGCGCGGGCGCGCCCTCGGCGTGACGATGCAGCTCCCCATCGAAGACAAGTACTCGCACACGAAGGAGTACCTCGACGCGACGATCACCGTCATGATGGGAGGGCGCATCGCCGAGGAGAAGTTCCTCGGCCACATGACGACCGGCGCCGGCAACGACCTCGAGAAGGCGACGGACCTCGCCCGCAAGATGGTCTGCGAGTGGGGGATGAGCGACATGGGTCCGCTCACCTTCGGCAAGGTGGACGGCGAGATCTTCCTCGGCCGCGACTTCGGCCGCACGCAGGACTACTCCGAGCAGACGGCCAACCAGATCGATTCCGAGGTCAAGAAGATCGTGACCGCCGCCTACGACCGGGCGACGAGGATCATCGAGTCCCACGAGAAGGTGATGCATCGGCTGGCGCGCACGCTCCTCGAGAAGGAAGTTCTGGACGGCGAGGAAGTCCTCCAGATCATCGCCGAAGAAACCGGCACGGACATCTCGAAGATCCGCAAGTCCGGTCCCCCCAAGCCGCCGATCCTGCCCGGCACCCCGGAAGTCGCCGGCGGCACGATCGGCCCGATGGTGCCGGAGCCAGCGTGAGGGTTGAGGTTTCAGGTTGAAGGGGTCAGGGAAGATGCAGGTGTCAGGGATCCGGTGTCGGGTGTCCGGGACCGGGGCCTGGCTTAACCTGACACCTGATACCTGGCACCTGACACCTGCCTTTCACCTGGCACCTCTACCCTGACACCTATGACCTTCTCTGAATCGTTCCTCAAGGAATTCGACGGCGAGATGGCCTCGACGCGGCTGATGCTCGAGCGCCTTCCGGCCGCGAAGCTCGACTGGAAGCCGCACGCGAAGTCCAAGAGCCTGGGAGAGCTCGCCACGCACATCACGGAGCTGCCGCGGTTCGGCGTCCGGATCCAGAGCGACGAGTTCGCGGCCGGTAGCGAGAAGCCGCCGACGTTGAAGAGCGCCGCCGATTTCCTCGCGCGGTTCGACGAGAACGTCCGGGAATCCCGCGAGGCGATCGCCGGCCTGTCCGACGAGGACCTCGCGCGCGACTTCAGGGTCCTGCGCGGGGGCCAGGTCTTCTTTTCGTTGAAGAAGCGGGCGATCCTGCGCCGCGTCCTCTTGAGCCACTCGATCCACCACCGAGGCCAGCTCTCGGTGTACCTGCGCCTGAACGACGTTCCGCTGCCTCCGATCTACGGGCCGACCGCGGACGAGGGGATGTAACAGGGCGATTCCGGGGCACCAAAGACTCCCGCGTTAAACTCGCCGCGTGAGGATCTCCGCGGATCTCGTCCTACCGGCAGCCGATTCGTCCCATCTCCTCGAGATCGCGTCCTGGGACGGGTTCCGGCCGGCGACGTTCGCCGCGTCGGAGTTTCCGGTGGACGTCGTGAGGCTGGAAAAGTCGGTCTCGCCGCCTCTGGTTCTGTCGCGAGCGCGGCGAGCGGAGAGCCTGAAGGCGCTGCCGGCGACGCTGCGCGGCCGCGCGCAGGAAGCCTTCGAGCGGGCCGGACGGAAGATCGCGAGTCTCGCGCTCGCCCACGGAGGCGCCCTGGACCTCTCGCAGGCGCCGGTCGTCATGGGCATCGTCAACGTCACCCCCGATTCCTTCTCGGACGGCGGCGTCCATTTCGAGACCGGGAGCGCGGTCGAGCGGGCGCTCCGGTTGTTCGAGGAGGGGGCCGCCATCGTGGACATCGGAGGCGAGTCGACCCGGCCGGCCAACTATGGCGAGGCCGCGGAGGTGCCGGCCTCCGAGGAGATCCGGCGCGTCGTCCCGGTCATCGAAGCCGTCCGCCGGAGGAGCGGCCTGCCGCTCTCGATCGACACGCGCAAGGCGGCGGTCGCGCGCGCGGCGATCGCCGCCGGTGCGAACCTCGTCAACGACGTCTCGGCCTTTCGCTACGATGCGGAGATGGCGACAGTCGTCGCGCAGGCCCGGGCCGGCGCGATCCTCATGCACATGAGGGGAATCGACCCGCGCACGATGCAGCGCGACACCTCTTACGCGCACCCGCTCGCCGACGTCGCCTCGGAGCTCGCCGCGGCGCTCTCCCTGGCGCTCGAGGCCGGCATCGCGCCGGAAGGGCTCGCGGTCGATCCGGGCTTCGGGTTCGGGAAGAGCCCGGAGGGAAACCTCATCCTGCTCCGTCATCTCGAGGCCTTTCGCTCCCTCGGCTTCCCGGTCGCGGCCGGGGCCTCGCGCAAGGGCTTCGTCCGTCGTTTCTCGGGCGTGGACGACCGCTCGTCCAGCGAGGAGCGACTCCCAGGCTCTCTCGCCTGCCTCGCCGCGGCCGCGCGCGCCGGGGCCGCGCTCGTGCGCGTCCACGACGTCGCCGAGTCGGCGCGGTTCCTCCGGATGCTGCGCGCGATCGAGACGCCGGCAGCGCCCGCCCTTCGGCCGGCCGGAGTCGCGGCGCGATGATCGAGAACCTCTCCCGCCGGGTCGCCTCCCTCTCGCACCTCTCGTTGACCTGGCGCGACGGGGTGGACATTCTCGTCGTGGCGGTCCTCGTCTACAGCCTCCTGCGCCTGATCCGGGGAACCCGCGCGGTCCAGATGGTCTTCGGAATCGTCACGGCGTTCGCGATCTACGAGGTCGCGGTGTTCGCGCGGCTGACCACGGTCCGTACCGTGCTCCAGGCTGTGATCTTCTACCTTCCGCTTACGATCATCGTCCTCTTCGCGCAGGAGCTGCGCCGGGCGCTCGCGGCCTTCGGGCGCAACCCGCTCTTCGCGTGGTTCTCCGGCTATCACGCGGAGGAGACGATCTCCGACATCGTCCTGGCCGCGACATCGCTCTCGGCCCGCCGCGTCGGCGCGCTCATCGTGTTCGAGCGGCGCGAGGGGCTGAAGAACTACATCGAGAACGGCGTGCCAGTGGATTCCGCCGTCTCCTACGACCTGCTCGTGACGATCTTCACGCCCGGCACGGCGCTCCACGACGGCGCGGTCATCATCGCCGGGGAGCGCGTGGCGGCGGCCGCCTGCCTCCTCCCCCTCTCGCTCCGGGAAGGGCTGCGGCTCGGCACGCGCCATCGAGCCGCGATCGGCATCACGGAGGAGACCGACGCCCTGGCCGTCGTGGTGTCAGAGGAGCGGGGAGCGATCTCGGTAGCGCGCGACGGCGACTTGATCGAGGACCTGGACGGCAAGGCGCTGCGCGACCTCCTCCTGCGCGAGTTCTCGAGAGCCGCGTAGATGTTATTTCTCAGGACGTTGTTCCCACCTGGGGTTCTCATCGCGGAGAATCCGCCCCGAGTCGCCGTCGTTGTCCTCTGCGGTACGCGGCGGCCCGGCCGCACGGAGAATCTCCTGGCCGCCGCTCCGGTCCGAGGGCATAGAAGCAGCTTCGCTAACCCAAGTTCTCGGTGTGTGCCCTCGGACAGGGCCGCTGCCGGGCAACGCCGTCGCCTCCGGGCTGCACGGTGCCTGTTCGAGCCGTGCTTTAGCCCCGGCGGCGGGACGCCTCCCGGAGGCGGCCATGAGCGAAGGCGCACCACACAGGACCCTCTGTTGCCTCGCTGCGACTGCGCCTTCGCGCTAGAGCGACGGCCGGTTCTCCGTCAGCCGGCCTGCCGGAGCGTGCCGCCGCAGGGAGGCGGCCCGACGCCGGGGCGGGTTGTCCGCCGAAATCCTTGCCCACGGGGGCATCGCACAAGTCACGGGAACAACGTGTTGAGAAATCACAACTAGATGCCGCGCCCGGCCCTCCTTCGCAACCTGGGGACCAAGATCCTCGCGCTAGCGATCGCGATCCTGGTGTGGTTCGTCTTTTCGGCGCAGCAGCGCGAGCGGATTTCCGAGCGCACCTACCGCATCCCGCTGTCGGTCGCGAATGTACCGGCGGGGACCCTGATCGCCTCTCCGCTCCCCGTCACGGTCGAGGTCCGCCTGCGCGGGCCGTTCACGGCGCTCCGGCAGCTCGATCCCGGCAAGGTCGAGGCGGTGGTGGACTTGACCGACGCGCCGCGCGGCGAGCGGATCTACCGGCTCGACGCCGACGACGTCAACGTCCCGCAGCAGGTCGAGGTGATCGCGATCGCGCCCTCGGAGATCCGGATCGCACTCGACGCGACCGCCGAGAAGACTCTTCCGATCTCCGCGCGTCTGACGGGTAATCCGGCTCCCGGCTACGAGGTCGGGCCGGTGGTGGTTGAGCCGCCCGTGGCACGCATCCTCGGTCCCGAGTCGGCGCTCTCGCGGATGACGTCCGTCCAGACCGATCCCGTTTCGATCGCCGACCGCGCCGGCGACTTCTCGGTTCCGGCGACGGTCATCCCGGACGCTCCGGGCGTGCGCGTCCGGGAGGGACAGGTCGTGACCGTGACCGTGCGGCTGCACCCGACCGCGCCGGCGCCGGCGACTCCGGGTCCCGAGCGCAGGGGCCCCGTCCGATGAAGCTCTTCGGGACGGACGGGCTGCGCGGAAAGGCCGGCGAGTTCCCGCTCGACCCGGCGTCGGCGCTTCTCGTCGGCGAGGAAGTTGGAAAGCGCCCCGGGCCCGGCGGCACGGTCGTCCTCGGAGGCGACACGCGCGAATCGACGCCCGCCCTTCTCGAGCGGCTCGCCGCGGGAATCGCTCACTCGGGCTGCGGTGTCGCCTGCGGCGGAGTGCTGCCGACCCCCGCGGTCGCCGAGCTCGTCCTGGCCCTGCGCGCGGGAGCGGGCGTATCGGTCTCGGCCTCGCACAACCCGTACGAGGACAACGGGATCAAGATCTTCGGGCCGGATGGGCGCAAGTGGCCGGATGAGCAAGAGGCGCGGCTGGAGGAGCGACTGCTCGCGTCACGCGATTCTGGAACCGAGAGACTCGGAGAAGGGGGGAGAGCCATCCCCCGGTCCCCCGATCTCCCAGTCCCCCAGTCGGTGGATGCAACTCTGGCGGGAATCTACCTTCAGAGGCTGGCGGAGCACATGCCGGTCCGGCTCGACGGGCTGGCGGTGGTTCTGGATGCCGGCAACGGGGCGGCTTTTCGGATCGGACCGGAGGCGCTCACGAGAGCGGGCGCGCGGGTGACGGCGATCGCCGACCGCCCCGACGGCAGGAATATCAACGCGGGGTGCGGGGCGCTACACCCCGAAGGGATGGCCGCGAAGACGCACGAGAGCGGCGCCGCGATGGGAGTCGCGCTCGACGGAGACGCGGACCGCGCGATCTTCTCCGACGAGACGGGGCGGATCCTGGACGGGGATGACCTCCTCTGGATCGTCGCGCGCGACTGGAAGCGCAAGGGCATTCTCAGGAGCGGCGGCGTCGTCGGGACCGTCATGTCGAACTACGGCCTGGAGGCCGGCCTTGCGCGAGAAGGAATCGCGTTCGCGCGCGCGTCCGTCGGCGACCGCAACGTCGCCCGGCTCATGGAGGAATCAGGCGCGGGAATCGGAGGCGAGACTTCCGGGCACGTCATCCTCCCCTTCTCGCCGGCCGGGGACGGCATCCAGACGGCGCTCCTGCTCGCGTCCGTTCTTTCGGAGAGCGGACAGCCCCTGTCGCTTCTCGCCTCCCTCGAGAAGACGCCGCAGGTCCTTCGCAACGTGCGCGTCGCGCGCCGCGTGGCGATCGACGGCATCGCCGGCATCGCCCGCGCGGTCGCGCGCGCGCAAGAGGCCCTCGACGACCGGGGGCGGGTGTTCCTGCGCTATTCCGGCACCGAGCCGCTCCTGCGCATTCTCGTCGAAGGCTCGGAACGCGAAGCCGTCGCCGCGATCGCCGACGACCTGGAGGCGGCGGTCCGCGCGGAGTTGACGTGACGGTGCTCGTGAGACCATGAGCATCGAAGCGATCCTCTTCGATGCGGGCGGCACGCTGATCCACGTGGACGGCGGGCGCTTCTGCGCGGCCGCGGGGCTCGCCTACGATCCTGGAGCGTTCGCCGCGGCGGAGGCGGCCGCGACCGACGCGGCTCGCTCTTGGATCCTCGACCATCCCGGGTCCACCGACGCCGAGCGGATGCCGCTGTTCCTGGATCGCTTCCTGAGGGCGCTCCAGGTGGAGGGGCGGGAGGAGCGGGAGGCCGCGGCCCGGCGCATCGCTCAGGAGCATTCCAGGTCGAACCTCTGGTCCGGCACCGCGCCGCAGGCCCGGGAGACGCTTGCCGCTCTGCGCGGCCGGGGCTACCGGATGGGCGTCGTATCCAACGCAGACGGCCGGGTCCGCAAGCTCCTGGAGGACGCCGGGCTCGCGCACTTCCTGGAGATCATCGTGGACTCGGCGCACGTGGGCGTCGAGAAACCCGATCCGCGGATCTTCCTCGCCGCGGCCGAAGGAATGCGCCTCTCCCCCGCTTCCTGCGTCTACGTCGGCGACCTCTACGAGATCGACATTCTTGGAGCTCGTTCCGCCGGACTCCGGGCGATCCTGATCGGCAACTGCCCCGCTCCCGCATCCGTCGAACGCGTGGAATCGCTCCCCGGCCTGCTGGACCTCTTTCCGGGAACCGCCGCGTGAACAGGGATATTCAGTTTCTTTCCGCGAGATCGCCCGAGGACATCGAGGTCGCGCGGACGCTCTTCCGCGAGTACGAGGCCTCGATCGGCGTCGATCTCTGCTTCCAGAACTTCGAGGCGGAGCTGGCGAATCTCCCCGGCGCCTACGCGCCGCCGTCGGGCGCTCTGTTCCTCGCGCGCTCCGAGGGCGAGACCGCCGGATGCGTGGCGCTGCGCCGGCTCGAGGAGGGGATCTGCGAGATGAAGCGGCTCTACCTGCGCCCCGCGTTCCAGGGGCGCGGGCTCGGACGCGTCCTGGCCGAGGCCGTCCTCGCGCAAGCGCGGCGCATCGGTTACCGCCGGATGCGGCTCGACACGCTCCCGTCCATGACGCGGGCGATCCCGCTCTATCGGTCGCTGGGCTTCTACGACATTCCGCCTTACGCGGTGAACCCGGTGAAGGGCGCGCTCTTCCTCGAGCTCTCGCTCGAGTGAGCTACCGCTCCAGATCCGGGATCGTTTCCGTCGCCGGGACGGGCTCGGTGAAGACGAGCGCGGTGCCGCTGATCGGAAGAAGAACCGTGTGGACCCGCTCGGAGAAATCGAGCAGCACCTCGTAGTAGCCGATCGGGAGAACGGCGATCAGGCGGCCCGGCTTGTTCTTCAACTCCAGCGTCGGGCAATAGATCACGACTCGCGCGGGCAGGTCCATGGAGAAGATTCAATCACGAAAGAACGCCAGCCGGTAGGCGGCACTCGGGAGGCGGAAGGCGAAAGAACCGGAACCGGCGGGCTACGCCTCCCGCCTCCCGCCTCCCGCCTCCCGATCTTCCAATATCTCTCTCATCTCCTCCCAGGTCACGACGCGGACGCCGAGGGAACGCGCCTTCTCGAGCTTCGAGCCGGCCTCTTCCCCGGCGAGCAGAAAATCGGTCTTCTTCGAGACGGAGCTCGCCACCTTCGCGCCGGCGGCCGAGAGCATCTGCGCCGCCTCCTCGCGCGTCACCCCGGGAAGCGCACCGGTGATCACGACGGTCTTCCCTTCGAGCGGGCCGGCCGGCGGCCGCTCGGGGGCGCGGGAAACGAAGTTCACGCCGTGGCGGCGCAGTTTCTCGACGAGCTCCCGGTGGCGCGGGTGGCGGAAACACGCGGAAATCGCGGCCGCCGTCGTCGGGCCGACTTCCTCGGCGGCCTGGAGCTCCTCCTCGCTGGCGGCCGCGAGCGCGTCGAGCGTGCGGAAGTGCTGCGCGAGGGTCCTCGCCGCCTTCTCGCCGACGTGCCGGATCCCGAGCGCGAAGACGAGTCGCGAAAGGTCGTTCTCCTTGCTCTTCTCGATCTGCTCGAGGAGGTTCGAGGCCGACTTCGCTCCCCACCGCTCGAGGCAGACGAGCGCCTCCGTCGAGAGGTCGTAGATCGAAGCGACGTCGGTCAAGAGACCGTCCCCGACGAGCTGGTCCACGAGCCTGTCGCCGAGCCCCTCGATGTTCATGGCCTTGCGCGAGCAGAAGTGGCGCAGCGCCTCGCCCACGACGGCCGGGCAGGAGGGATTGACGCAGCGCGTCGCGACTTCTCCCTGCTCGCGGACGACCGGGTCGCCGCAGACCGGGCAGTTGGCCGGCATGGCGAAAGGGACCGCATCGTGCGGCCGTTTCTCCAGGAGGACCCGGACGACCTTCGGAATGACGTCGCCCCCCTTCTCGACGACGACCGTGTCGCCGACCCGCACGTCCTTGCGCGAGAGGTCCTCGTAGTTGTGGAGCGTGGCGCGCTTGACGGTCGTGCCGGCCAGCTGCACCGGCGCGAGGTGCGCGACCGGCGTCAGCACGCCGGTCCGTCCGACCTGCACCGTGATGCCCACGACGGTGGTCGTCTTCTCCTCCGGCGGATACTTGAAGGCGAGCGCCCAGCGCGGCGACTTGGCCGTCGACCCGAGACGCTGCTGCTCGCCCCGGTCGTCCACCTTGATGACGACGCCGTCGGTCTCGAACTCGAGCCCGCGCCGCTTCTCGCGCCACTCCTCGACGAAGGCGCGCACCTCTTCGAAGGTCTCGCAGCGGCGGGAGTGCGGATTGACCGCGGAACCCGAGCGCGCGCAGCCGCTCGAGCGTCTCGCGTCTGCGAGGCCGGCAGGGGGCTCGCCTCCACGACCGCGTAGAGCCACGCCTCCAGGCCACGGCGGGCCGCGACGCGCGAGTCGAGCAGCTTCATCGTCCCGGCGGCGGCGTTGCGCGGGTTGGCGAAGAGCGGCAGCCCTTCCTCTTCGCGGCCGGCGTTGAGCTTCTCGAAGGCCTTCTTCGGGTAGAACACTTCGCCGCGCGTCTCGAGGGCTCGGCCTCGGCGATCGACAGCGGGATCGAGCGGATCGTCCGGACGTTTCCGGTGACGTCGTCGCCGCGGAGCCCGTCGCCGCGCGTCGCGCCGCGAGCGAGCAGGCCGTCCTCGTAGCGGAGGGAGATCGAGAGCCCGTCGATCTTGAGCTCCGCGACGAAGCCGGCGGGTTCCGCGCCCAGCCCCTTGCGGGCGCGAGCGAGCCACGCCTCCGCCTCCTCCCACGAAGTACGCGTTCTCGAGCGAGAGCATGGGGACGCGTGCGCGACCGTCGCGAAGCCCTCGGCGGGCGCCCCGCCCACGCGGCGGGCCGGCGAGTCGGGCATGGCGAGGTCCGGGTACTCCTCCTCGAGCGCGACGAGCTCCCGCATCAGGCGCGTCGAACTCGGCGTCGGTGATCTCCGGCCGCGCTTGCTCGACGTAGTAGAGGCGCTCGTGCCGCAGGATCTCGGCCGCGAGCTCCCGGGCGCGCCGCCTTGTCTCCTCGGGAGCCGCGCCGGAGCGTCCGGAGGCCGCTTCCGCGCGCTCCTCGCCCGCCGTTTTCGCCATGCCCGCCATGCTACAGTGTCGCCAATGCTGTCGGCAAAGGCGTTGCATCGGCCGCAGGCATTCGTCTGGGCGGCGGCGGGGCCTCTGATTGCGCCCTGGCGCTTCCGGCGCACTCCTCCGGCAGCCCGCGGAGCTCACGCCGCCGATCGCCTCCTACGAGATCTCCTGCCGCCTCGACACCGACCGGAAGACCGTCGAGGCCACGGAGCTTATCACCTGGACCAATCGCACCTCCCGGCCGGCCTCGACGCTCCAGTTCCATCTCTATCTGAACGCCTTCCGCAACACGCGCTCGACGCTCTGGCGGGAGTCGCGCGGGGTGGGGCGCGCCGGCGCCACGATGCCCGACTCGTGGGGCTCGGTCGAGCTCCTGCGCATGACGCTGCAGGACAACACGGACCTCCTTCCGCGCCCTGCCGTACATCGCGCCCGACGACGGGAACCCGGACGACCGGACGGTGGCCGAGGTCCGCCTCCCCCGGCCCGTCGCTGCCCGGCGAGACCATCCGCGCTCTCGCTCGATTTCCGCTCGCAGC
Organism: uncultured Acidobacteriota bacterium; assembly: GCA_963815865.1. Taxonomy (GTDB): domain Bacteria; phylum Acidobacteriota; class Thermoanaerobaculia; order UBA5066; family Gp7-AA6; genus JAWOLE01. Next base: position 343,683 of record CAWFIK010000001.1, on the reverse strand, counting down.
TGCCGCGCGTGTCGCGGCGCACCGGCTACAAGGGGGACTTCTACCTCGTGGCGCAGTGGTTCCCGAAGGTCGGCGTCCTCCAGGAGGCCGGCTGGAACTGCCACCAGTTCCACGCCACGAGCGAGTTCTTCTCCGACTTCGGCAACTACGACGTCTCGATCGACGTCCCCGCCCGCTACCGGGGCAAGGTGGGCGCTACGGGCGGCAGGTCGAGGAGCGCGCCTCCTCCGCGGGAGACCGGATCCTCTACCGGTTCCGGCAGGCGAGCGTCCACGACTTCACGTGGACGGCCGACCCGGCTACTCGTCGCGAGGGACAACTTCCACGAGGCGGGCCTCCATGACGTCGACCTGACCCTGCTCCTTCAGCCCGAGCACGCGGGGCAGGCGGAGCGTCACTTCAAGGCGGGCCGCGCGCGCCGCGATCTCCGGCTACGGCCGCGTGCTCGGGGCCTACCCGTACGACACGCTGACGATCGTGGATCCTCCCTGGGGCGCGCGGGCCGCCGGCGGGATGGAGTACCCGACGCTCATCACCGCCGGCACGTCCTCTCGCTCCCCGGCCGCCGTACACAGCCCCGAAGGCGTGACGATCCACGAGTTCGGCCACCAGTTCTTCTACGGCCTCCTCGCCTCCAACGAGTTCGAGGAGCCGTACCTCGACGAGGGCTTCAACACCTACATGACCGACCGCGTGCTGGCCTCGGCCTACGGCGCCAACCATCCGGTCCTCTCGATCTTCGGCCTGCGGTTCCCGCTCGGCATCGACCAGCTGCTATCCCGTCGACGCCAACCGCCGCTACTTCGCCGTGGCCACGCGCGACCTCCACGCCACCGAGAGCTGGAAGTTCCGCGACGGCCGGACGTACGGCGCCCTGGTCTACTCGCACACGGCGCTGGCGCTGGCCACGCTCGAGCGCCTGCTCGACGCGCCGGCGTCATGGACCGCGCGCTGCGTCTCTACGCGGACCGGTGGCGCTTCCGGCATCCGACGCTCCGGCGACTTCATCGCCGCCGTCAACGACACGACCGGGCGCGACTGGACCTGGTTCTTCGACCGCACCTTCTTCTCCTCCGGCAGCGTCGACTACGCCGTGGAGGAAGCGACGAGCGAGCCTTCCGAGGCCCCCGCGGGGCCTCTTCGAGAAGGACGGCAAGCTCGCTCCGAAGGCCCGCCGCCCGAGCTGGCGAAGGCGCGGGGCTACGACAGCGTCGTGACCGTCGTCCGCCGGGGAGACGCGGCGCTGCCGGTCGAGATCCTGCTGCGCTTCGAGGGCGGGCAAGACCGTATCGCGCGCGCTGGGACGGCGAGGCGCGCTGGACGCGCCTGCCGGTCTCGCAGGGCCGCGGCTGCTCGAGGCGGTCGTGGACCCCGACGAGAAGATCCTGCTCGACTCCGACCGCTTCAACAACGGACGCACGCGCGAGGGCGACCCGCGCGCGGCCGCGCGCTGGACCGTCGCGGACCGTCTTCTGGGTTCAGAACCTCCTCGACTTCCTGACGGTGGCCTGGTGAGCCGAGCGCCGCGCACTCGCGCGCGTGCTTTCGCCGGGGCCTCGCGCTCTCGCTCTCGAAGCCCTACCTGGCCGTCGTCGCTCTGGCTGATCCAGCTCCTGCTCTCCTCCGTCCTGATCCTGCCGGTCTCCAACTCCCTCCACGACGACTGCTCGACCGCTCTCCGTCGCGGCAGCCGCATGGTCGCCAATCCCGACTTCGGGTGGTGGGAGACGCTGCAGCGCGAGCATCCCGACCTGCTTGGCAACTTCCCCGATCTCGCGGCCGGCCTCCTGACGCCCGAGGGCGTGAAGTCCTCGCAGCTCGGGGACTCCGCGGGCATCGGCGCCGCCGCGGTCTCGCTCGGCGTTCCTCGCGGTCGTGCTCCACGCCTTCGCGCTCGGCGGGGTCTTCGGCACGCTGCGGGAGCCGCAAGGCTCGCTCGTCACGTTCGGCCGCGAGGGGATGCGGCGCTTCCCGGCCTTCCTCGCTCTTCACGCTGGCGGCGCTCGCCGCGGCGGGCGCGGCCTACCGCTGGATCTACCTCGAGACCGGCGAAGCGCTGCGCGACCGCGTGCAGGAGCTCGACAGCGAAGGCCAGGCGCTCGCTGTCACGGGCCTGCGGCTCCTCGCTCTGCTCCTCGCTCTGGCGGCCATCAAGCTCCTCGCCGATTCGGTGCGCGCCGATGTGGGTCGCGCGGCCCGACCTGCCGCCGATCTCCCGTTTCTTCACCGGCGTCGCGAGCGCCCTCGGACGGCCCGCGCGCCTCTTCGGCGTGCTGCTCCTGGTACGCGCTCGCGACGGCTGCCCTCTACTTCGTCTGGCTCGTCGCTCGACCCCTCCGCCGGCGGCGAGGCGCGCTTCGCGCTCGTGCCGCTGATCCTGACGCAGCAGGTCTTCGTCTTCGTCCGCCTCCTCGTCAAGGTCGGCTACTACGCCGGGATCTCCGAGGCGCTGACGCGCGCGCCCGTCGCCGGAGTACTCCTACGTCGCCGGCGCCGGCCCCGGCCGCGCGCGACGTCAGCGCCGCCGCCCGAACCGGGACTGGGAACGAAGGCGCGGTCGAGCGGGCGGCCCGCGGCGTCGAGCCGCACGCGATAGACGAAAGGCCGCGCCGAAGGCCGCTCCGCGGCGTCGCTCCGCCACGGGCCCGGCGAACCACGGAAGGAAGCGCAGGTCCTCCCACGTGACGGCGGCGCCGCCGTCGGGCTGCGCGTCGACCGTCGCGAGCGGAAAGCGCGCGAAGGCGAGATAGATCGCACGTCGGGAAGCGCGCGCGCCGCGGCGAGGAGCCGGCGGCCTCGGCGGGCTGCGCGAACCGGAGATCCGACGCGCGCGTCCGGCGGAGGATAGAAGTCCGAGCAGGCTCCGGAGGATCTCCGAGAGCGCGCCGGCGGCTGCGGGGTTCGGCGACGCCGCGCGCGAAGGGCCGATGTCGAAGAACGCGGCGTGCACCTCACCGGGACGGTCGGACAAGCCCAGCCAGCGAAACGGCGAGAGAAACTGCGGCAGGACCGCCACCTCGCTCCCGGGGCGGCGCGGTCGATCCGCTTCCAGACGGCGAGCGCCCTGCGCGTGCAGCGCCGCGCAGAAGACGATGTAGGCGCAGAGGAGCGCGCCCCGGCGGCCGCGATCGTAGCGTGCCCGCGCCGCGCCAGGAAGAGCGCCGCGAGAAGGGAGCACGCCGCGATCCCGGTGAAGAAGGGTCCAGGATGAAGACCCAGTCGAGGGAGTAGCGCGCCCGGGAGAACGGGATGAAGAACATCGTGCCGAAGGACGTGATCCAGTCGAAGAGAATGTGCGACGCGATCCCGACGGCGCAGAAGAGCCAGAGCTCCGGCAGCCGCGCCCGCCGGAAGACGAGCCGTGCCGATCAGGGCGAGAGCCCAGCGCGAAGAGCGGCAGGCGCGACAAAGGAATGGGTCCAGCCCCGGTGGTTGCGCAGGTAGCTCAGGCGGTCCGGCGTGAACAGGAAGTCGCAGATCCGGAAACATCGCCGCGACAGAGCCCCGACCAGCAGGCGGCCGCGCCTCGCGGCGTTTCGCCAGTGTCCCGCGTCAGAATCGAGCCGGCGATCCCGTGCGCTGATCGTGTCCATACGAGTCTTCAGTTCTCAGTTTTCAGTTGTCAGTTCCAAGTTGCAACTCGAAACTGATCACTGAAACTGATTGCTGATAACTTCTAATCCATGCGAGAGCACTCGCTGAAAGGCAGAGTCGCCCTGGTCGACGGGCGCGTCGTCCGGCCAGGGTCGCGCCTTCTCGCTCGCGCTCGCGAAGGCCGGCGCCGCGCGTCCTCCTCGTCGCAAGGCGGGAAGAGGAGCTTCACGCGGCGGTCCAGGAGATCGCGAAGGCGGGCGGGGACGCCGCCTACCACGTCGCGGACCTGCGGGTCGTGCCGGCGCTCTACGACCTCGTGGACGTCCGCTCGCCCGCTACAAGAAGATCGACATCCTCATCAACAACGCGGGGGTGGGCGGACCGGGCGCCGCTGGAGGAGTTGAAGCGCGGGCAGATCGCCGAGATGATCGAGACCGACCTCGCGGCCGCGATCTACCTGACCCAGGCGGCCCTGCCGGCGCTCCTGCGCAGCGCGCCGTCGGACGTCGTGAACATCGCGTCGATCGCGGGCCTGGAGAGCTTCCCGGAAGGCACGGTCTATTGCGCCGCGAAAGCGGGCCTCGTGGCGTTTTCCAGGGCACTCGCCCTGGAGATCCAGTCGGAAGGCGTCCGGGTGACGACGATCTGCGCCGGCTCCATCGACACGCCCTTCTTCGACCGGTTTCGCCCGACGCTCGAGCGGCCGCGCATGCTCAAGGTCGAAGACGTCGTGCGCTCCCTGATGCACGTCCTGACCTCGCCACCGGACGTACTGCACGGCGAGGTCATCTTGCGACCCAGAAGGTAAGTCCTGCCGGCCGCGCCCTTCCTCTCCCGGAAGGAGAGGGAGAGAAGGACCGTATAATCGTTGAGCACCCTATGCCATCGATTCTCCTGGTTGACGATTCCGGGCTGTTCGGGGGGCTCGCCGAGAAGATCGAGCGACGCACCCACTGTCACCTCTTCTCGGCAGCCAGCGGCGGCGACGCCCTGGGCCTGGTGCGGCGGGAACGGCCCGACCTGGTCTTCCTCGACGCGGAGCTGAAGGGAATGACCGGCTTCGACATCTGCCGCGTGATCAAGGCGGACGGACATTTTTCCCGCACGCCGGTCGTCATTGTCTCCGACAAGCTCGAGGCCGCCGAGGATGCGCGCCGCGCCGGCGCGGACGAGTGTCTCGCCAAACCGCTCGACGAGGCGACGATCTTCGACAGCATCCGGAGACACCTGCGCCTCTTTCCGCGCGACGACGAGCGGGCGGCCGCGGGATGGTCGGTGACCTTCTGGCGCGACGGCGTGCAGCACGCCGGCACGCTTCGCGATCTCTCGCGCGGCGGATTCTTCATCCGCACGGCGGTGCGTCAGCCGATCGGAGCCCGGCTCGAGGTTTCCTTCGACGTTCCGAGCGAGGCACCGAGCCGCACGGTCGTGGCGGAAGCCCTCGTCGTCCGGATGGGACCGGAGCCGGACCGCGGCCTCGGCTGTCGCTTCTTCCGCATCACGGCCGGCTCGCGCGGGTACCTGGAGGAATGCCTGAAGCTCCTGGAGGCGCAGAAGGTCTAGCGCCGGAGCCCTCGATCACCAATCAGCTCTTGCTTCCCAGGTCGATGAGCTCGATGCCGGCCTGGCGCGCCACGGCGAGCGACTTCTCGTCCCGGTAGAACTCTCCGTAATAGACGCGGGAGATTCCCGCGTTGGCGATCAGCTTGAAGCAGGGCCAGCACGGGCTCGCCGTGGTGTACAGCTCCGCTCCCGCGACGGAGAGCCCGTTGCGCGCGGCCTGGATGATTGCGTTCGCCTCGGCGTGCACCGCCGAAACGCAGTGGCCGTCTTCGATGACGCACCCCACGTCTTCGCAGTGCGGCAGTCCGCGCGCGGAGCCGTTGTAACCCGTCGAGAGGATCGTCCGGTCGCGGGCGATCACCGCGCCGACATGCTTGCGGGGACACGTCGCGCGCGTCGCAACCTGGCGCGCGATGTTCATGAAGTACGTGTGCCAATCCACCCGGTCGGACATCGAGTCCATTATGACGGAAGCCGGCCTTCCGTCTACCGGCTCGCTCTGGCACAATGCCAGCCTCATGGAGAAACAACGCCGCGTCGTCGTGACGGGAATCGGCGCGGTCACTTCCGTCGGCGGCGACGCCGCGGAATCGTGGAAGAGCCTGCTGGAAGGCAAGTGCGGCATCGGGCCGGTCTCGCTGTTTGACGCCTCTGCCTACCGGACGCAGACAGCCGCGGAGGTCCGGCGGATTCCCGACGCGTTCCTGACCGCGCGGCAGAAGCGGCGCCTCTCGCGCGCGGACCGGATGGGATTGTGCGCCGCGTCGGAGGCCGTCGCCCAATCGGGTCTCGACATCTCCCGGGAGGACCCGACGCGTGTCGGCGTCATCCTCGGCGGCGGGACCTCGGGGCTCCTCGACTCGGAGGAGTTCTTTCGCCGCCACCTCGCCGGCCTGCCCGCGCGCCCCTCGCGCGTCCTGAACCACATGCCGGACGCGATCACCGACCGCGTGGCCCAGCATTTCGGTCTCGAGGGGATCAAGTCCACGATCACGACGGCCTGCTCCTCCTCGGCCAACGCCCTGGGGTACGCGCACGACGTCATCGCTGCCGGGTGGGCGGACGTCGTCCTGACGGGAGGCTCTGACGTGCTCGCGCGGCTGACCTACGGGGGATTCAACTCCCTCCGCTCCGTGGATCCGGGCCCATGCCGCCCCTTCGACCGCGAGCGCAAGGGCCTCTCGATCGGAGAAGCGGCGGGGATCCTCGTCTTCGAGGAATCCGAGAGGGCTCGCCGGCGCGGCGCCCCGATCCTCGCCGAGTTCCTGGGCTACGGGGTCACCTCCGACGCCTTCCACATGACCGCTCCCGATCCCTCCGGCGCCGCGGGCGGGCGGACGATCCGCGCTGCGCTCGCGTCCGCCGGCGTCAACGCGGAGGACGTGGACTACGTCAACGCTCACGGGACAGCCACGCCGCAGAACGACTCGGCGGAGACCGCGGCCCTAAAGGCGGCGCTGGGAGACCGCGCGCGGCAGATCCCCGTGTCATCCATCAAGTCCATGATCGGACACTGCCTCTGCGCCTCAGGCGCGATCGAGGCCGTCGCGACCGTGCTGACGCTGCGCGATCAGCTCGTTCCGCCGACGATCCACTACGAGAACGCCGATCCGGCCTGCGACCTCGACTACGTGCCCAACGCCTCGCGGGAATGGCGCGTCGACGTCGCCCTCTCGAACTCCTTCGCGTTCGGCGGCAACAGCTCGGTCGTGGTGTTCGGAAGATGTTGAGAGTCAAGAGTCGAGAACGCTCGACCCTCGACCCTCGACCCTAGACGGCTCATGGCGTTCCACGGCCTCGTCACCGGCACCGGCGCGGTGTGCCCCCTGGGACGCACGGCGCCGGAGTTCGCCCGGCGCCTCTTCGCGGGCGAGACCGCGATCCGCCCGATGACGGGCGAAGAGCGCGACGGGCTCCAGGCGACGCACGTGGCCCGCTGCGACGGGTTCACGCCGCAGCCGGAGATCCCCGCGATGAAGGCGCGCCGATTCGACCGCGGGAGCCAGTTCGCGATCATCGCCTGCGCGCAGGCGATCGCCGAGGCCCGCTTCGACGTCGCGGGCGCGCCCGAGCAGATCGGCATCGCGCTCGGCACCGGGTCCGCGGGCGCCGGAGCCCTGACCGAGTTCCTGCGGGTGCTGATCTCGGAGTCTCCGGAGGCCGCGCCCCCCTTCCATTTTCCCAACACCGTCGCGAACGCGCCGGCCTCGCAAGTCTCGATCGAGTTGAAACTGCTCGGCCCCAATGTCACCATCACCCAGAAAGACCCGTCGGCCTTGAACGCGCTTCTCTTCTCGTCTCTCGCCCTGCGCTCGGGCCGCGCCCGCGCGATGCTCGCCGGAGGCGTGGACGAATGGAATGCCGTTTACGCGATGGGCTTCGACCGCGTGGGAGCACTGCGCGGGGAGAAGAGGGCCTCCGGGATCGTGCAGGGAGAAGGAGGGTTCGCGATTCTTCTCGAGACGGAGGAGAGCGTCCGGCAGCGCGGAGGCAAGCCGCTTGCCCGCGTGACCGGCCTCGCGATGGCGGGCGCCCCCTCCGAGCCGTACCGCTTCAATCCCGACCGCGGCGCGATCGAACGGTGTATCCGCGCGGCCCTGGACGACGCCGGCGCCGCTCCCGGCCAGATCGATCTCCTCTTCCCCTCCCGCAACGGCGTGGCCGAGATGGACGAAGCGGAGGAGGATGTCCTGCGCCGGGTCTTCGACGCACCTCCGCGCTCCGTCTCCGTCAAGGACGCGATCGGCGAGATGGCCGCCGCCGGAGGCGGGCAGATCGTGGCCGCCTGCAGGGCCGTCGGCGCTTCTGACAAATTGGGCCTGCCTGTCGCGCCGCGCCGCGCGCTGGTCGATTCCTTCGGAGCCGGAGGCAACTTCCTGGCTGCGGTCATCGAGGCGGCGGCGTGAGCGCGCGTCGCAAGCCGGAGCCGCTGCGCGGATTCTCCGTTCAGATCCCCGTCCGCTTCGCCGAGTGCGATTCCTACGGCGTCGTGTGGCACGGACACTATGCGCTCTATCTCGAGCAGGCGCGCGAGGCGTTGACCTCCCGGTTCGGGTTCACGGCCACCCGCGCGCTCTCGATCGGCTACCGCGTGCCGATCACGAGGATGGAGATCCGCTACCGGGCTCCCATCCTGGCCGACACCTTCGTCCTCGTGACGGCGCGCCTGCGCCCTCCCGACGCCGCGCGCTTCCTGCTCGACTACGAAATTCGCGGCGAGTCCGGAACGTTGCTCGCTTCCGCACAGACGGAGCAGGTCGTGGTCAGGGATTCCGGGGAGCTTCTGGTGACTCTGCCGGCCGGCCTGCGGAAGATGGCCCAGGAAATCGTGCAATTCCAGGAAGGGATGGATAACAAATCGTGAAGCCCGACCCCTCATCCGGACGCTCCGCGGCGCGGCGCCGCTCGATCGGCTTCCTCGCGCGCTTCGTGGCGTTTCTCGTCGCATTCTACCTGATCGTGGCCTCCCATCCGGTCAACGACGCCGTGATCGTCCCCTTTACGGCGTGGATCGCGCGGACCTCCGGAACGGTCTTGAACGCGCTCGGGGAGAAGGTCACGGTGAAAGGCACCGAGATCCAGGCGATCGGGTTCGGCGTGAACATCGAGAACGGGTGCAACGGCGTCGAGACCGCGCTGCTCCTGGCGGCGGCGGTCCTCGCGTTTCCCGCGCGGTGGACGCAGAAGCTGATCGGCTTCTTCCTCGGCTTCCTCGCGATCCAGGTCGTCAACATCATCCGCGTGGTCTCGCTCGTCTGGATCGGCCGGCACCGGCCGGCGCTCTTCGACTCGTCGCACACGGTGATCTGGCAATCGGCGGTCGTTCTCTTCGGCGTCCTGATCTTCCTGCTCTGGGCCTCGCGCCAGACGCGCCGCGCGCCCGCGCCCCCGGACGAGAAGGCGGGCGGCTGATGTTCAACGGCCGCGCGGCGGTCCGGCTCCTGGCCGGGTTCCTGATCGGGCTCGCCGCGTGGTTTCTCTTCCGCGATGCCTACGAGCGGGCCGTGGCTCCCGCCGCGGAATTCCTGATCCGTCTCGGCGAGAGCCCCGCGGTGACGCGGCTCGAAGCGCCCGGGCGCGAGTTCCTGGTCAACCGCGCGGATTTTCCCCCCGGCGCGCCGCACCCGGGACTTCCCGCTCCCGATCTCCACTTCAACTTCGTCCTGCTCACCGCGTTCTTCGCGCTCCAGCCGCAATTCTTCCGCGGGGATCGTCTCGTCCGCCTCCTGCTCGGGCTCCTGAGCCTCTACGTCGTCCACGTCGTCTTTCTCGTCTTCCAGGTGGAATCCGTTTACGCCACCGCCCTCGGCGCCTGGAGCGCGGCGCACTACGGCCCGGTGGCGAGGAATTTCTGGGCGGCGGGATTTCACTTCTACCAGATCGCCGGCCGCTTCGCCGCGCCCTTCGCGATCTGGTGGTTCTTCGGCCGCGCCGACACCGCCGCTCCGGAGACGTCTCGCGGTCCGAGCCGCCGCAAGAAACGGAGAACGTAGCCGGGACTCGGGACTGGGGACTCGGGACTCGGGAGGCGCTCGGCAGGGACTGCGGCTCGGGATTGGGAAGCTGGTTCGAGTCCCGAGTCCCGCGTCCCGAGTCCCGTCGGCTAGGGGCGGCGGGAGCGTTCGCGGCGGAGATACCGGTAGTCGGGAACCTGGTATTCCTTGAGCTTCGCGATGAGCGAGCCGCGCGAGATGTTGAGGACGGCGGCGGCGCGGCTCTGGTTCCCCTCCACGCGGCGCATCGCGCGATCGATCACTTCGCGCGTGATCGTGTCCATGATCTTCTTCAAGTCGTCGGTTTCCCGCAGCATCAGCTCGGCGGCGCTCAACGGATCGGGGCGGGACACGACCTCGACCGGAACCGGACGCCCTTCCCGTTCGCGCGGGGCTTCGGGCGGCGCGGCGCCGGATGCCGCGATTCCGGCGACCTGAACGAGCTCCTCCAGCAGGAGGATCGCCCGCGCGGCGAGCCTCGGGGCCTCGCGCACGAGAATGGCCAGCGCGCCGCGCCCCTCGCGCGGCGGCTCCACGATGAGCGTCAGGACTCCGGTGACCGTCTCGGCGCGCGCGACGCGCTCGCCCGCCGTCACGTCCTGCACGACGCGCGGAGGCAGCGCCGGGCTCTGGAGAAACGTCGAGGCGAGAGGCCGGAAGCCGGCCGCGTTCGTGAATTCCCCGACCGCCCATTCGGAGGGAGCGAACTCGCGGTCGAGCAAATCCACCAGGTTCGTCGCGAGCTGCTCGGCGCCCGCGCTCTCCCGGCAGATCCGGTAGACGGCGAGGCGCAGGCCGCGGTATTCGACTTCCGTCGTCGGAACGGGCGGCGCGGAGGGAGGCGTCGCCGTGTCGCTGACCCTCAGCCCCTCGATCGGTGTCTGCCGCGCCGGCGGGCGCGCGGCCGTGATCGTGATCGTCGCTTCGCCGATCGTGATGCGATCGCCGGGCGCGATCGGTCCGCCGAGGAACGCCTGCCCGTTGACCGAGATCGCGTCGACGCCCTTGAAGAGATCGAGGAAGTACGCGCCGTCTTTCTCGAAGATGCGCACGTGGCGGCCCGCGACGCCGCGCGCGCGGACCACGACTTCGTTTCCCGAAGAGGCACCAACAGTCACGGCTCCGCCGTTGACACGATGGATTTCTGCCCCACCCGCTTTTTTACGGACTTCCAGATTCAACATTTAGTGTCGCGATTTGAGTTGCAACACGAATCTAGCACTATTTGTACGAGAAACAACAAGATCACTTCGTTTCAGTTGTGAAAAAAGAGGCCTTGCGGTGTCTCATCGGGCTCCTTGGTGACACACGAGCGCCGCGCAGGTCGGGATTGCCGGGACCAGGGGAACGCCTGGAAACTCGGAAAATCTAGATATAGCGCTTCAGCGCCGGGGACCCCCAATATTTTGTAGATCCCGGCGCTACGATTTGTTAAATTCGGGCACAGGAATGCTCAAGCTCAAACGGGTCGAAATCGTCGGATTCAAGTCCTTCTACGAAAAGGTGGATCTGGCCTTCCCCGACGCGGTGACGGCGGTCGTCGGACCCAACGGATGCGGCAAGTCGAACATCTGCGACGCCGTCGCATGGGCGCTGGGAGAGCAGAGCGCGAAGGTCCTGCGCGGCGAGCGGATGGACGACGTGATCTTCAACGGATCGGCCCGGCGCCGCCCGCTCGGGATGGCCGAGGTCACGCTCACGCTCTCTTCCAGCGGCAACGGCCACGGAAAGGGAAATGGAAACGGGAACGGAAACGGAAACGGCGACGGCGGCGAGGTCGCCGAGCCGGAGCTGTTGCGCATCGGCCGCCGCGTTTACCGGGAAGGACACGGCGAGTATTTCTTGAACGACAAGCTGGTCCGCTTGAAGGACATCCAGGACCAGCTCCTCGGCACCGGCCTCGGCGTGCGCGCGTACTCGGTCATCGAGCAGGGGCGCATCGACCAGGTCCTCTCGACGAAGCCGCAGGACCGGCGGCGCCTGATCGAGGAGGCCGCGGGGATCACGCGCTACAAGCTGAAGAAACGGCTCGCCGAGACGAAGCTCGAGGAGACGAAGGGAAACCTGCTTCGCATCTCCGACATCATTTCCGAGATCGAGCGCAACTGCGCTTCTCTCAAGCGCCAGGCCTCGCGGGCGGCGCGCTACAAGGAGAAGTCGGAAGCGCTGCGCGGAAAGAAGTCGGCGATCGCGCGCGCGCGGTACGACCGGCTCGTCGCCGACGTCGCGCAGGCCGGGAAGCTCCGCGATCAGAAGCGCGACCGCGAAGCCCAGGCCGCGTCGGCGCTGGCCCGCGCGGAGGCGGAGCTCGCCTCTTCGCGCCTCTCCGAAGGGGAAGCCGCGTCCGCGCGCGACGCGCTGCGTGAGGCGGTCGCCGCGCTCGAATCCGCGATCGAGCGCGACGACGCGCTCCTCGAAGCCAACCGCCGCTCCCTGGCGGAGCTCGTCGCGCGCCTGGAGGCGCTCGAACGAGAGGAGCGCGGGTTCTCCGTCGAGAAGGCGGCCGCGGCACGAGAGCTCACGGAATTCGGAGAGCGGCTGGAACGGGCGGTCGCGGAAGCGCGGACGCGGTCGCTCGCGCGCGAGGAGAGCGACCAGAGGGCTTCGGCCGCCGCCTCCGCGCTCGCGGACCTGGAGAAGAATCTGGAGGCCGCGCGGGAGGAAGCACTCGCCGCCGCCGGAGAGAGGATCTCGTCGCGCAACGCGCGGCACGAGGTGGACGTGGCGGCCTCTCGCGTGGCGGCCTCGCTGGCGCGCCTGGAGGAGTCGCGCGCCCGGATCGGCGGCGAGCTCAAAGACCGCAACGAGGAGGTCGCCCGCGCGCGCGAGGAGCAGGAGAAGCTCGGCTTCGAAGCACGCTCGGCCGAGCTCGAGATCGAGTCGTGGGAGACGGAGCTCGCTCGTCTCTCCGCCGCCCATGTCGAGGCGGAGCGCGAGAGAGACGCGGCCCGCGAGAGTCTTGGGACCGTCGAAGCGCGTCTGGCCGCGCTGGGAGAGATCGTTCGAAGCCGGGAGGGAAACGCCGCCGCCGCGGGCGCCGCCCTTTCCGCGGCCGGACTGACGGAGCGCGGGCCGCTCTCGCGCCGGCTCCGACCGGCGGAAGGGTGGGAAGGCGCCGTGGACCTCCTGCTCGGCGACGACTCCGAGGCGCTGCTCGCGCCGGGGGACGCCGCGCGCGCGATCGGGGCCGCCCGCCATCTCCCCGTGTCGCGCCTCGTCCGGGCGGACTGGACCGCCGAGACTTTCCTGCCGACTCCCGCGGGCTCGCTCGGAGGGTGGGAGATCGCGCTCGCCAATTTCGCCGATCTCTCCGCGGCCGAGCGCGCCGCGCTCCCCTCCGCAGCGTTCGTCGAGACCCTGGAGGAAGCCCTGGCCCTCGCGGAGCGGCACCCGCATCTCGCCTTCGTGACCCGGGCGCGGGAGCTCGTGCGGGGCTCGCTCGTGCGCGCCGTCCACACGCCGGCGGAGGCCTCGGGGCCCTTCACGCTCGAGCGCGAGATCCGCGAGCTCGAGAGCGCGGCGGCCGCGGCGCGCGACCGGCTCGAAGCCTTCGAGAGAGCACTCGCCGACGTCAAGCGCGGCCGCCTCGACCGCGAAGCGGAGATGCCGGCCTTGCGCGAGCGGCAGCGCCTGGCGAGCGGCCGGCTCTCGGGGTTCCTCGCCCGCTTCGAGGAGCGCAATGCCGAGCGGAGTCGCCTGGCGAAGGAGCACGAAACCCTCGAGGCCGAGGCGGCGGCTCTGATGCAGGAAAGCGCCCGGCTCGAGCAGGGCCGCCAGGCGCTCGAGGAGGAAGAGCGGCGTCACGGCGAGCGGGAGGAGCTGATTCGCGAGCGCTCCGACGCTCTCGCGGCGGCGCTCCCCGAAGCGCGCGCCCTCGCGACGTCCGCCTCCGAAGAGCTGGCCCACCGCCGCACCGAGGCCGAGGTCGCCGCCGAGCGCCGCCGCTCGATCGAGGCCGCCCGCCAGAAGCTGCTCGAGTCGGCCGGAGCGCTCGAGCGGCGGGCGACCGAGGCGCTCACGGAAGGTCAGCGGCTCTCCGCGCGCCGTCAGGAGCTCTCCACCGAAGAGACGGATACGCGCGCGCGTCGCTCCGGAAATCTCGTCGCGCGCGAGACGAAGCGCGCGGAGCTGGAGACGGCGGGCGCCGCCGCGTCGGAGGCCTCGGCGCGAGTCCTCCGCGCGGACGAGGCGACCCGTCTCCTCCGGGCGGACCTGGACGCCGCCCGGGAAGGGCGCTTCGAGGCGGAAGTCGCGCAGACGCGCGTCGCCTCGGACCTCGAGCACGTGGAGACGCAGGCGAAGGAGGAGTTCGGCGTCGCCGCCGCACAGCTCGCGCCCCCGGCCGACGCGTCGGAGGAGGGCCTCGCGCAGCTCGAAGCGGAGGCGGCGGAGATCACCGCCTGGATCGAGCGGCTCGGCCCGGTCAATGTGCTCGCCCTGGACGAATACAACGAGGAGGCAAAGCGCCTGGAGTTCCTGACGACGCAGCGCGACGACCTGCTCCGGTCGATCCAGGACCTGCAGGACTCGATCCGCAAGATCAACGCGACCTCCTCGGCCCGTTTTCAGCACGCGTTCGCCGCGATCAACCAGAACTTCGGCGCGATGTTCACGCGCCTCTTCCAGGGGGGCGCCGCGCAGATGCGCCTGCTCGACGAGAACGACGTGCTCGAGTCGGGAGTCGAGATCGTCGCGCAGCCGCCCGGCAAGAGGAACCAGAGCATCCTTCTCCTCTCCGGCGGCGAGAAGGCGCTGACGGCGATCGCGCTCCTCATGGCGATCTTCCGCTACAAGCCCTCCCCGTTCTGCATCCTGGACGAGGTGGACGCCCCGCTCGACGAAGCCAACATCGACCGGTTCACGCGGCTCCTGCGCGACATGACCGAGGACACCCAGTTCATTGCGATCACTCACAACAAGCGCACCATGGAAACGGCCGACGTCATGTACGGCGTGACCATGGAGGAGCCCGGCTGCTCCAAGATCGTCTCCGTCAAGTTCGACTAGCCGCGACCGGGGCCTTTGCGCTTCGCGCGTTGATGTGGGGGCTTGCACTCTCTCCCCCTGAGGGAGGGACGGGGTGAGGGCGCCGCCGGCGCAACCCACTTCCGCTCGTTGACGCGTGGACCTCCTTTCCGTAAGATCGCCCGTCCCTCCTCGGCAGGGCCGACGTAGCTCAGTCGGTAGAGCAGCGGTTTCGTAAACCGCAGGTCACCGGTTCAAGTCCGGTCGTCGGCTCCAATAAATCAATCACTTAGCCAACCTCACGACCTGGGCCTCTTCCGGCCGTGCACTCACGGTGCACTCCGCGGAGGATTCCGGGCTCGGGAGAGCCATCCGGGAGAGCGCCTCGCGGATTCGCTCCCGCGTCACCTTGGCGTACCGCTCGACCAGCTCCAGGCTCGACCATCCGCCGAGTTCCTGGAGTTCCCGGAGTGTCGCCCCGGCCTCCAGGAACCGGCCGGCCGCCTCGTGGCGGAGGTCATGGACGCGGAGCCAGCGGAGTTTCGCGTCCTCCCGAGCCGCCCTCCATGCCCGGTCGAAGTTGTGGCGGAGGTCTCCGCCGTCCCGCCCGCGAAAGACGAGATCCGAATCCGCCGCGTCCGCCGGCCGCTCGGGGAGGAGCGCCGCCGCCCCGGCCGTCAGGGGAACCTCACGGGGCTTTCCGTTCTTCGTCCGCGTGAGGTAGAGCGCCCGGCCGCGAACCTCTCCCCACGTCAACCCGAGAGCCTCCCCTTTCCGCATCGCCGTCGCGAGGAGCAGCCGGGCAACCGGCCGAAGGTCAGGCGTCAGATTCTCGACCACCGCGGAGAATTGCTCGTCCGTCACGCGGCGAATCCCGGCCGTTCTGGGCTCCTCCGCGAACACCTTCCGCCGATCCGCCTTCCCGAGATCCGCGAAGTAATGAGAGCCTTCGATCCTTCCCTCTCCGCGGGCGTGATTCAGGGCAGCTCTCAGAAACGAGAGATCCCGGTTGATGGTGGCGGGACTTGCCCCCTTTTTCGACTTCTTCTCTTTCTTTCGCTTGCCCTGCTCCTGTCCCTCCCCCGCTTGCTTTTCCTCCGCCCGGCCCTCGTCCGCCCGCTTTTCTTCGGCGCGTTTCTTCCGAAAGCCGGCAACCGCAACCTGGGAGAGATCACTCACCGGCAGATCCCCGAAGTATCGCGTCAGTTCCTCCGCGTGCGCCGCGTACCGGCGACGGGAGCGAAGGTTCTCGCAAGCCTTGAGGTAATCGGCAACGGCAGCCTTGACGGTGTAGGGCGGCCCCTGGGGCTTCTCGTCCACCGGCAGGCCCGCGGCGAGCCTTGCGATTGCCTTCTCCCGCTCCGCCACGGCTCCACGGATCGTGCTCCTCTTCGAGATCCGGCGGTACGTTTGGCCGCCGTAAACCGCCGTCCAGCCGAACCGTTCTCGACCGTTCGGGTAATGCCGCTTCCAAACTCCGGGAATCCCGGTCTCAGAGATCTTCACGTTTCGCCTCCCTCTTCGTCTTCGGCGGCCGTCCGCCCTTCTTCCCATTCTCCCGTGCGATTTCGCGGAGCCGCTCGATTCCGAACCGGGCGACCCTCACGCGGTAACTCTGCCTTCCGAGAAGGCTCGCCGCCTCACTCCTCGCGGCTCTCGTTTCAGTCACGGCAGAATATCCTAAACGGTTAGGTTATGAGTGTCAAGGGTTCTTTTCGACGGTCGGAGAGGAGAAAGGCAAGCCGAGAGCCGGCCTATCTCGCGGGTGTCGTGTTCTCGCAAATGAACCGCTCAACATCGGCCGCTGGGATTCGCACGCAACGGCCGAGCTTGGTCCTCGGGAGCTTGCCTTTCGCGAGCCAGACTCGAATCGTGACGGGCTTAACGGCCAGGATCTCGGCAGTCTCGGGGATCGTGAGGAGACGCGAGAGCGCCCGCTCTTCAACCGGCGAAGGAACCCTCCGGTTCGCGCTCATCGGCTCTCCGTCACAGCCGCGACCACGCCGACAGACGGAATCAACTCTTTCTCGTTCCCGCCGACCTCCGGCGCCGCGCCTTCTTGGGAACGAGAATCCGGCCAATGCTGGAGCGGGGTTTCGATGCTTTTTGGATTCTCGTTTCCTCGTTCCCGACATATCAGTGGAACGAGAAAACGAGAAAGAAGATAGGTGAATGGATCGCCTTTTTTCCCCTCCCCGCAGCGGTCCAACTTTCCCGCCGCGACGAGTCTCCGGAGAGCTTTCGCTTTGGCTCCGGTATTGCCCTCCACTTCGTAGCGAATCTCCTCCTCGGTGGCGGGAGTGTCCTTCTTTCGGAGAAATTCTTCGATCTCCTCGGCGATTCGGTGCTCGTCTGCCTCCTCCCTGCTCTTCCCTAGGTCCACAGTCCGGGTCTCGGCGTCGAAATCAAGCACGGTTTCTTCTAGGTCGGTCCCGTACCGCTGGAGGGTCCACATGGACCGGTAGCGGTTCCCCCGCTTCATCAGAATAGCCGTATCCACGGTTCCCAGGATCGCCGTGGAGCCGAGGATCGAGTCTCCCCCGGGTCTTTCGCTCTTGCCAGCGTGATGGACCACCAGGACATGCGCTCCGGTCTCGCGAGCGAGCGTTAGAAACGGTTCGAGTGCTGCCAACACCTGAGCGTAGTCGTTTGCGTCTTTGACTCGCGCCATTCGGAAGAGAGGGTCCACGATCACGAGGACAGGGCGCTTCAACTCAGTGAGCCTCCGGAGCTCAGCAACCGCGTTCTCCGGAGCGCTTCCAAAATGAATATGGATCTCCTCGCCGGAGACTCCCATCGCTCGGAAGTGCGCCCGAACCTCCCCCCGCTTTTCCTCCAAGGCGAGGTAGATCACTAACCCCTTGGTCGTCTCCCGGCCTAGGAACGGCTCTCCCCGAGCGACGGCAACGGCGAGTTGCCGGGCCAGTGTGCTCTTTCCAACCTTGGGCTTTGCTACGAGCACAGAGACTCCGCCTTCCGGGAGCATCCCCTCGACGATCCACGCGACGGACTCCTCCGCTTCGTTTAGGAGATCCGTGAGAGAGGTCAGGACGAAGCCGCCAACCTGGTCCGAGGAAACGGAGGCCGTCCACTCAGGGGCTTCTCTCGATAGCCGCTTTAGCTCCTCAACCGTCCCCCCCGAGTTCAGCCAGTCGGAAACGTCTCCCTTCGGTGGAAGGCCGGGAAGTTGAAGTACGTGCACGGATGCGGAGAGACCGTTGAGTGACCTGGCCACTAGATCCGCGTGTGTTCGTCCCGGAGCGTCGTTGTCGGGCAGGATGATGACGTGACGACCGCGGAGAGCCTCTGAGAACTCGGGTCGCCACTTGCCCGCGCCCCCAGGATTGCAAGTTGCGACGAATCCGAGCGCCCCGAGCCTATCTACGTCTTTCTCGCCTTCGACGACTAGCACCCGCCGTGCAGGAGCGGCGAGAAGCTCGGGAAGTCGGTAGAGAACTCGAGGAACTCCCGAGAGATCGAAACTCCACCCGTTTCCGTCCGGCTTTCGCTGCGAAAAGCGTTTCGGAGCGAAGCGAAGAACTTGAAAGAGCAGTTTTCCCTGCGCGTCTTTGTAGGAGTAGGTGTCTACCAGGCGGGACGTAATCCCAGCCGACTCCCTCACCGGCATGAGGTCTGCGAGCGTAAGGCCCAGGCGGCGACTACCTTCTCCGCAGAGCACGCGCCGTGGCACTTGATGAGGATTCGTTCCCCGTCTCCCCGCGAAACCGACAGGGAAGGGTTTCGGTCATCGTGAGCCGGGCATCTGATCGAAGATCCCCTACCGCCGTTTGAATCCGCGAGCCGGAGAAGGTCAGAGCGTGTCATCGGCCGCTCCCTCCGCAACCCTCTCTACACTCACCTCTAGTTCCGAAAGAGCACGATCAATTCTCAAGGACTTCTCAGGCGCGAACGCACCGTCTAACCCTTTTTCTGCCTCGCGAAGGTGGCTTAGCAATTCGCGGCGCTTTCGGATGGCGTCTCGCCGGGTGCCACGCTCATGCTCTCTGCGTACACGCTCTGCGCGGACACGCTCAACGTCGTCGGGCGCGTAGCGCACCAACCATCCGCCGATCTTTTGACTTGACGGACCTGTTCCTGCGCGCCTCCAAAATCTGACCGTTGAAATCGAAACGCCGAGTCTGCGGGCAACCTCGCGTTCGTCGAGCAGTCGCTCGGCCGCACGCTCTTCTATGAGCCCTCTTTCCATTGGAAGCCTTACCTTGGGGAAAAATCCCCTGGGAAAATGTCGCCCTGAGCGGCGACAGACAATCGTTGGACGCTTTACGTCCCGTCGGCTGTCCGTCGGTGCCCGGCGATTTCAGCGCCGACTGATGAGCTAGACGCTCGGCTCCGACGTTCCCCTTGCTGCCGGGGGCTGACTTCCTCCCCTCGGACCAGGCTCGCCCGAAGGTTCCCGGGGCTTGGCTTAGCTCATAACCCCGCCGGCCCTCCGTTTTTTTTCGTGGTTCGCAATTTCAGGCTCCACGTCGGGCCGCAGTGTTTTGATAATAACACAAGTCAATAAGAAAGGCAATGGGGTCAATCAGTTAGTGCCATATTCGGGCTTGAATTAACCCGTATTTTTTCGAGGCTTTTCCTAGCGAAACAGCTGGTCTTCCGTGGAATCTTTCCAAGGAGGCTGGAATATGGTCCAAGTCCCGCCGCATGCGAAGGTTAGGCCGGATTGAGACACGGATAAGGCGGAAGAGCATGTCCGGATTCAAGGCGCCGGGACCAACTTACCTTTTGGCTGGTTCCCTTTCGCTAAGCCCTTGTGGAAACGGGGTTCCTGAGAGGGGAACCGATCACAGAGGGACCCCCGAAGGAGCGCAGCCTTAGCGGCGGGTGCTTCGAAAGATACAGGAGAGGCAGAGAGCGCGAGAGTGGATAACTTCTTAAGCTCCCGGGACAGTTGTAGGGCTCTCGACGAACGGATAATGGGTAAATCGAAACCGGGGGTTGGAGAATTGTCGAAGGTCGTTGAATACCAGGCCGGCTTGTGGTCCCTAGTCGAGCTGGACGATGGGAAGCTCGTCATGGTCTCCATCGCGCCTAGCTCTGTTTGGGTCTACGTTCGCCGCCGATGGCACTTCGTTTACCGACGATGGCTCCCAAAGCCCTGGTTCCCATGGTGGGGGTTCTTTCACAGAATCCTTCACCGCCTCGGGACGGCGAAAACGCTCCTGACCGCTGAGGGTCTCAAGCCTCCTCTCCGCGAAATGGACGGAGCAACTTTAGAGACGGGCGTTTCGCTGCTCCAAGACCTGACATCGGGGCTGGAAACCTGCACTGACCTGTCCGAGGCTCAGGAATTCATCTCTCAGGTCGAACCAGAGCTGACGGGGCGGAAGCGCTGCGTCAACTGTGGCAAGACGAGGGAGCTAGCTTACTTCGCGCTCGATGCCAGCAAGCCACTTGGCCATTCGGAGGTTTGCGTAGCGTGCGACTCGCCGGAGGCTTGGGAATCGGTCCAGAGTCTCAAGGCGGAGTTGAAATCGCTCCCGCCCGGGAAGAGACAAGAGAGATTCATCCAACGTGGCAAAGAGCTGGGACTAGTGAAGGAATTACCGCCCGAGCAGAACCCTCCGAAGGGTAAATTCCCGAAGGAATATCGGGGTGTAAAGCTGGACAAGGATGAGCGGGAAGTCATCGCCGATTACCTAGGGAGTTTGCAGGGAAAACCAGCGGCGGCCACGTCGATCGAATATCTCTACGTGGCAGACGCGCTATGTATCTACGGACGATCTCTAATCAAACAGGCACAGGAGAATAGGTCCACCAAGCTCGCGAGGGCGGGCTGCGAATCAGCATCGAAGGGCATGATGATTGCGCAAGGTGAGTGCTGGTTCATATACAGCTATGCAAGATGCCTCGACGCGGCTGGCTTCGACGCTACCAACTACTTCCGTCTCTTTCTGGAAAAGAGCGCCAAGGATCCCGGCGTGCGGGGTCGTTCGGACTCGTATCTTGAAGAGTTCAGGTGGAGGGTCGAAGACGCAAAGAAAAGACTGGCGGGAAGTCCCCGCTAAGCGGGCGTCTAGCTCGATCCTCGCGTCGGCCACGCTCCCGCGCTCAAGCCCTCCCGTCGCAGACCGGGCAGTTCTCAAAGGGCGCTTCGGAACGCCGCCGCGGAGTTGGGTCGCTCACTCAAGATCGTCCGGCGGGTTGTGTAAGACGCAAGGCCGCCCAAAGCGGAAGTTGGAAAACCCCGAACGCAAGGAACAATAGGATCAGAAACCGCCAGAGGCCGAGCGCCTGACCAGGACGCCAGACGGCAACATCGCCGGGCGTCGCCTTCAGAGTCGCCGCACGGAAGGTGCTGCTAGCGCTCGTGGAGTCGCCAGCGGGTTCTTAGGGGAGGCAGGGAGAATGGCTCGGGCTAATGGAATCTCCATGCAGGATGGCTCCAACCTGCCAGCGGTCCCCCAGGGGGGCTTGTCCCGAGGGGTCGGCAACCCTCGCGAGGCCCGCGCACTCACCGTGCACTAAACCGGTATCATCCGGTAGAAGTCGGAACCGCTCGGTAGAAGATCGAGAGGAGCGGAATCGCCAATGCTAGAGCGGGTTTTCTCGCTCTCCGTATCGTCCGGTATCGCCTCATGAGATCCCGTAGAAAAGCCCCCTGGTTCGGTTTCGTAAACCGCAGGTCACCGGTTCAAGTCCGGTCGTCGGCTCCACAATTCCGCGCCACCGAGCCGGCACACACGCGGACATCTCCAATCTTTTTGCTTCGTTTTCGCTCCGGGAGAGAAGCTCGCAACGCAAAGCGGCTCTTCGAGTTAGCAAACGAAAAGAGGCGCGTCGAGCCTGGACCAAGGGCGAATAAGTGTCATTGCACCCTTCACCCTGACCCTCGAAAAGGGCCCTTTTTCGGAAATTAAAAATAACTAAAGGCATTGACTCTATAGACTTTAGTACCGTTTCCGTACCGGCCCGCTCGCACCCTCTGGCACGGTGCGTGCTTTGACCCTGTCCGACAACCTCGACGAGAAGGACATCAGGACGCCCGGGGTCACGACAGACCAGGTGGATTCCCCAAAAAAAGAAAGCGGAGCGACTCGGGACGGCGGAGCTTTGTCCCAAGAAAGGCAAGGAGAGCGCAATGAAGAAGATCATCTTCGGAATCCAAGCACTGATTCTGGCGGCGGCATCGCCCGCCCTCGCCGGCACGGCGACGGCCAACGTCGGGATCTCGGCGAGCATCAGCAACGTTTGCACGATCTCGACCGGCGCGGTGGCGTTCGGAGCCTACGACCCGATCGTGACAAACGCCGCGACGCCCTTGAACGCCTCCGGAGGCGTGACGATCACCTGCACGAGAGGGGCGACTTCGACGGTGAGCCTGGGTCTGGGCAACAACGCGACCGGTTCCGTCCGGAAGATGAAGGACGCCACGACCAACCTGATGACCTACGAGCTCTATCAGCCTCCCAACACCACGCCCGGCTCCGCCTGCACCTACGCGTCTCCGACCGTCTGGGGCACGGCGGGCGTCAACCTCTTCACTCCCGCGGCCGCGCCCGACAAGAACGCGCGCTCCTACAACATCTGTGGACAGGTTGCCAGCGGACAGGATCTTCCCGCCGGCAGCTATGCCGACACGGTCCTCGCGACCGTGAATTTCTAACGGTCCGATCCGGACAACGGGAGTAAAAATGAAGAAGACGACCCTGGCGACCCTCGCCCTCCTGGCTTTCACGTCCTCGCTCGCGTTCGCCGGCACGGCGACCTCCAACGTCGGCGTCTCGTCGAGCATCTCGAACGTCTGCACGATCTCGACCGGCCCGGTGGCATTCGGAGCCTACGACCCGATCGTGACGAACGCTTCCAGTCCCCTCGACGGATCCGGCAACGTCACGATCACGTGCACGAGAGGGGCCTCGACGACCGTCGGCCTCGGCCTCGGATCCAACGCGTCCGCCTCGGTGCGGCGGATGAAAGACACCGGGACCAACATGATGACCTACGAGCTGTACCAGCCTCCCGACTCCACGCCCGGCACGGCCTGCTCCTTCGGCTCGCCGACGGTCTGGGGCAACAGCGGCGGAGGCCTCTTCACGCCGGCCGCCGCCCCGAACAAGAACGCCCGCACCTACAACATCTGCGGCGAGGTCGCGTCCGGACAGGACCTCCCCTCCGGCAGCTACAGCGACAGCGTCGTCGCGACCGTCAACTTCTGACGCCATGTTCAACAGAGAGAGAGCCGGAAGCATCGCCGCCGCGTTCGTGCTGGCCCTGCTCGCCGCGGGACCCGCCTCGGGCGCGACCTTTCGCGTCTCTCCCGTTCAACTCTCGCTTTCGGCATCGGCCACGAGCGGCCTCCTGACGCTCTCCAACGAGAGCCAGGAGACGCTCCGGTTCCAGCTCACGGCCTTCCATTGGGGAGAGGACCAGCAGGGTCAGATGCAGCTCTCGCCCACGGAAGACATCGCTGTCTTCCCGACGCTCCTCGTCCTCGAGCCGGGCAAGGAGCGCAAGATCCGGATCGGCGCCGCGACGAAGCTCGAAGCGAGCGAGAAGACGTATCGCGTGTTCGTCGAGGAGCTCCCTCCGGCGGCGCGGCCCGGCGGACCAGCCGGCCCGACCCAGGTTCGAGTGCTGACGCGGATGGGAATCCCGATCTTCCTGCGCCCCTCCAAGACGGAATCAGGCGGCGAGATCGCGGACGCCCGTGTCGAGAAGGGGCGACTCACGTTCCTCGTGCGCAACAACGGCAACGTCCACTTCACGCTCGAGACGGTGAAGATCCATGCGACCGCGGCCTCGGGCGAGACCGTCCTCGACAAGGAAAACAGCGGCTGGTACGTCCTCGCGGGGGGGGGCCGCCTCTACGAATGGCCTCTCCCTCAACAGGACTGCGCCCGCATCAAGAACGTCCGCATCGAGGCCCGCACCGATACCGGGGTCTTCGAGACGCGCGTGAGCGCACCGCCGGGCGCCTGCCAGAACAGCGGTTAATCCTCCGCGCAAACCGCGCGGCGAGGGGTGGGAATCGAGCCGTGCTCCAACGACAAGGAATGAGAGGGTGGGCGCTTCGCGCGCTCGCGCTCGTCTT
Source organism: uncultured Acidobacteriota bacterium (assembly GCA_963815865.1). GTDB lineage: Bacteria > Acidobacteriota > Thermoanaerobaculia > UBA5066 > Gp7-AA6 > JAWOLE01. The sequence continues at coordinate 320,013 of CAWFIK010000001.1, read as the reverse complement.
TTGCGCGGTCCTCCTTCCGGCGGTCCTGTCCGGCGGCCAGCGGGAGCGCGTCCTCCTCCCCGTCTCGGTCAACGGCGTCGCGAAGGGGGACCTTCTCGCGTTCCTCGAGAACGGCGACCTCTTCCTGCGCGTCGCGGATCTCGAAGGCGCGGGAGTCCGCGGCTTCTCGGGACGCCGCGTCTCCGAGCCGGACGGCGATCTCGTCTCGCTCGGCTCCCTCGCTCCGGACATCACGTTCTCGCTCGACTTGGACGCGGTGGCGCTGACCCTGACCACGCTCCCCCGCTACCTCGGAAACACGACCCGGGACCTGAGGACCCTCCGCCCCGACGCGATCACATACAGCGCCGACACGAGCGCGTTTCTCAACTACGCGGTCAACTGGCGCGACTTGAAGTCTTTCGACGCGTTCGCCGAGGCGGGGTTCAGCCTCCGCGGCAATCTCCTCTACTCGAGCGGCTCGCGCGACTCGGACGGGCGCTTCACGCGCGGCCTGACGAATTACACGGTGGACGACCGCGCGCGGATGACCCGCTGGGTGATCGGGGACGGGGTCGCCTCCGCCGGAACGCTCGGCGGCGCGCTTCTCCTCGGCGGAGTCAGCGTGTCGCGCAATTTTGAGCTCGACCCGTACTTCGTCCGCTACCCGACGTTCGCGCTCTCGGGCGCCGTCACGACCCCCTCGACGGCGGACGTCTACGTCAACGGGGCGATCGTGCGCCGGGAAGTGCTGCCGCCGGGCCAGTTCGACCTGACCAACCTGCAGGTGCCGGCCGGTAGCGGCGCGGCGACGGTCGTCATCCGCGACGCCTTCGGCGGCGAGCGGACGCTGGCGAGCCCGTTCTACTCCTCGACGAGCGTCCTCGCGCGCGGCCTGTCCGAATACACGTACGACATCGGCTTCGTCCGGCGGCCGCTCGGCTCCTCCGGAGGCGACTACGAGTCCGGGCCCGCGTTGCTCGCCCGGCACCGCTTCGGCGTGACCGATTCCTTCACGCCCGAGATGCGCGTTGAGGCGCGCTCGGGCTCCTGGAGCGGCGGGCCGGGAATCGCGCTGCGCCTCCCGTTCGGAGAGGCGGACGCGTCCTTCGCATGGAGCCGCGATCGTCAGGAAAGCGGCACCGCCAGCTCGTTCTCCTACCGCTATCTCGGCCAGCCGCTCAACTTCGGAATTTTCGCCCGGGCTCTCTCGGCGCGCTATTCCAACCTGAGCCTGCGCGCCTCGCAGGACCGGCCGCTGACAGACGGCGGCGCCTTCGTCGGCTTTCAGGCCGGCCGCATCGGCCTGACGGCGCAGTACGAGGTCAGCCGCATGCGCGACAGCGACTCGTCGAGGCAGGTCACGCTGTCGGCGAGCGTGCCGCTCTCGAGCGACGTCAACGCCTTCGTCTCGGCCGGGCACTCTCGGCGCGGGACCGTCAACGCCCTCGAGGCGTTCGCGGGCCTCGCCTTCACGCTCGGCGGCGGCGCGATCGCGAGCATCACGCACGAGCGCCACGCCGACGGCGCCGCGGCGACCTCCGCGAACCTCCAGAAATCGATGCCGCTCGGCTCCGGATACGGCTACCAGGTCAGCGCGGCGGGCGGAGCGGCCTCGACCAGCGGCCGGGGGCTCTTCCAGGTCCAGGGTCCTTACGGGCGTTACGAGGCCTGGTACGAGAACGTCAAGGGGGTGAGCGTCGAGACCGTTTCGATCTCCGGAGGGATCGTCGACGTCGGAGGAACCTTCGCTCTCTCGCGCGCCGTCGGCCAGAGCTTCGCGCTCCTGCGCGTGCCCGGCGTCGAGGGCGTCACCGGATTCTCGAGTAACCAGCCGGTCGGCCGGACCGACGCGCGCGGCGATCTGCTCGTGCCCGACATGCTTCCCTACTATGGAAACCGCCTGCGCATCGCCGACACCGACGTCCCGCGCGACTATTCGATCGGCCAGACCGAGAAGACCGTCGCGCCCCCGTATCGCGGCGGGGCGCTTATCATCTTTCCCGTGGAGCGCGCGCGTGCCATCACCGGATTCGTCCGGATGGAAGTCAAGGGGCAGGAAATCGTTCCCGCCTACGGCACGCTGATCGTCCCCGTCGAAGGCCGGCGGATCGAGTCGCCGATCGGAAGCCGCGGGGACTTCTTCCTCGAGAACGTGCCGCCCGGGCGGCGCGAGGCCCTCGTCCTGTTCGGCGACGGCGCCTGCCGCGTCGAGATCGTCGTCCCCGACACACAGCAGCAATTCTTCAACGCCGGCACGCTGCGCTGCGCCGTGGAGACGCCATGAGACGGAAGCAGCTCGCGCTGACGCTCGTCCTCGCTCTCGCGGCAACGATCTGCGGAGCAGGTGCCGCCGAAGGGGCGGTCAGCTGCACGCTCTCGGCCGTGGGCGTCAGCTTCGGGACGTATAACGTCTTCAGCGCCAGCCCGCTCGACTCGACCGGCAGCGTGACCTACAACTGCTCCGGCATCACGGGCTCCAGCAGCATCACGATCAACCTTTCCAAGGGGGGCGCGACGTCCTTCAACCCGCGCCAGATGAAGAAGAGCCTGGAGACGCTCAACTACAACCTCTTTACCGATGCGGCGCGCTCGACGATCTGGGGAGACGCGACTTCCGGGACCTCCCGTTACGGCCCGATCAAACCCGTCTCCTCGAACACGATCACGATCTACGGGCGGATCCCGGCCGGTCAGGACGTTTCCGCCGGCGCCTACACCGACACCGTCGTCGCCACGCTCAACTTCTGACTCTTCTCCCCCTCCCCCCGGGAGAGGGAGGGTGAGGGCGCTATCCTCGCCGTCTCTCTCGTATACGTCGCCCCCATTGCTCTTCTTGGCACGATTCTCGCCTTATCACCATCCGGAGGGGTCGTGTTGGAAAGGAGGGAATCATGGGACTGATCCTGCTCATCGTTGTCATCGTGCTGCTGCTCGGGGCCGTCCCCGCGTGGCCGCACAGCCGCAACTGGGGCTACTGGCCGAGCGGCACGCTGGGTCTCGTCGTCCTGATCCTCGTCATTCTGCTCGTCACCGGACGTCTCTAGCAGCAGCGTCGTGCAAGCCGGTCGAGCCGAGGAGCGGGCGTGCCAGCGCCTTGCTCCTCGCGCTCTCCGCGTTTTCAGAATCCGCATGGACCCGGCGAGGTCTTTTCGGCATAATCACCCCGCTTTCATGAACCTGACGACGAAGCAAGACGGACGTGTGACCATCGTGACGGTGGATGGAGATCTCGTCATCGGCGAGTCCGAATCCCTTTTCAAGAAGACCGTGGTCCGGCTCCTGGAGGACGGGAAAGTCAACCTCCTCGTGGACCTGCGGGGCGTCAACTTCCTCGACAGCTCGGGTCTGGGCGCGCTGGTGCGGGCCATGACCAACTCCCAGAAGGAAGGGGGCCAGACCAAGCTCCTCGGCGCTGGCCCCCAGGTCAGGAAGCTTCTGGAGATGACCAAGCTCGACTCCGTGTTCGAGAACTTCACAGACATGGAGACGGCGGTCTCGAGCTTCTAGCCCGTATCCCCAACAAGAGATGGCCGACCACCCGGAAGGGACCGCAGACAGGACGGAAGCGGCCGCCCTCGGGGAGCTCGCACGCTGCGAGAACCTGGCCCAGACGGCCACATGGGCAGCCCGGTGGGGCGCGCGGCTCTCGGGAGCCGAGGGCGCGATGATCTGGACTCCGGACGCGGCGATTCCGATCTTCGTCTGCGTCGCTGCGGAAGGGGAAGGCACCCGGGCCTTCCTGCGGCGATCCGCCCCCCGGGAGACGGGGACCGTTCACGCTCTCCTGCGCGACCGCAGCGCGAAGGCGCTCGACCGGAAGGACTTTGCTTCTTCCCAGGATCCGCTGATCAAGGGCCTTCCCGCCGGCACCCAGACCTGCCTCGCAATCCCGCTCGAAGCCGAAGGACAGGTCATCGGGTTGATGGCTCTTCTGTTCGATCAGCAGCAGAAGGCCGAGCCTCGAGTCGAGGCCCTCAAGTCCTTCCTGCAGCATGCGAGCCCGGCGCTCGATCTGGCGCTCAAAGGCGAGAAGAAGACGGTCGGCATGCTCCAGGCCATCGAGCGGCTGACCGGCCTCTACGACCTCTCCAAGGCCTTCGGCTCGACAATCGACCTTCCGGAATTGAACGGCATCATCGTGCGCAAGGCCGTGGACTTCGGAGTCGCCGAGGTCGCGTCGCTCTGGCAGCTCGAGGGGGAGATGGCGAGCGTCGTGCTCGCCGGCACGGCCGTCAACGAGAACTACGACGTGGAGAATGCGCCCGAAGCCGTGGGCGGCTCGATGGTCGGGGACCTCCTGGCCGAGCAGAAGTCGCTGCTTCGCAACGCGATCCCCGCCGACGACCCGCTCGCGCAGGGAAACGTCGGCTACCAGGTCCGCTCCGTGCTCGCCCTACCGCTCATCGAGGACGAAAACCCGGTCGGGGCGCTCGTGCTCGTCAACAAGCGCGGCCGGCACGCGGAATTCACCGAAGACGACGAGGAGCTGCTCCAGGATCTCGTCCGTCAGGCCGTGCGCGCCTTGCGCAACGCGCGGCAATACGAAGCGGAGAAGAAAGTCGAGGAGCTTGACGCCCTCCTGGCCGTCAGCCGCGAGATCACCGCGACGCTTGATCTGGACCGCGTGATGCAGACGATCGTGAACGCCACATCCGCGCTGGTCCGCTACGACCGGTGCGCGATCGCGATCCAGAGCCGCGGGAAGCTCCGCCTGGGGGCGGTTTCCGGAATGACCCAGATCGACCGGAAGAATCCGGACATCCAGCGCACGGAAGAGCTGCTCCAGTGGGTCTTCCTCTCCGGCTCGGACGTCAACGTCACCGAGCGGGAGGATGGAACACTTCTCGCCGACCGGCCGGAGACCGAGGAGAAATTCCGCTCGCTGTTTTCCGAGACGGGACTCAAGGCGTACTACGCGACGACCCTGAAGGACGACGAGGGGAAGCTCGGAGTCCTCGCCTTCGAGTGCCGCGAGCCGATCGTCTTCGACGAAGACACCCGCGACCTCCTCGCCATCCTCGTCAACCAGGCCACCGTCGCCGTCCGCAACGCCCAGCTCTACCAGCAGGTCCCCCTCGCCGGCTTCTGGAAGCCGCTGCTGGAGAAACGCCGCAAGGTCCTGGAGATCCCGCGCCAACGGCGCCTCGCCTGGGGGATCGGCCTCGCGGTCCTGGCAGCGGTCCTCTTCCTCGTCCCCTGGCGCCTCCGCATCGCCGGCCCCGCCCGAGTCCTCCCCGGCCGCCGCGCCATCGTGAGCGCCGGCGTCGACGGCATCGTCTCTTCCGTCCGCCACCGCGAGGGAGAGCTTGTCCCCGCCGGAGAGGTCATCGCCACTCTGGAGGACGAGGCGGGACGCGCCTCGCTTGCCGAGGCTCGAGCGGCCTACGAGATCGCCGAAACCGCGATCGCCAGGAGCCGCGACGCCGGGAATGCGTCCGCGCTTTTCGAAGCCCAAACGCGGCAAAGGGAGGCCAGGGCCCGCCTCGCCGTCGAGGAGGAACGTCTCGGATACACGCAGCTGCGGGCTCCCGTCGGCGGCGTCATCCTCACCCCGCGCCTCGAGGAACGCGTCGGCCAGAATCTCACGCGCGGCGCAGAGTTCGCCGTGATCGGCGACGTGGGCACGGTCACCGTCGAGATCGCGGTCCCCGAGGAAGACTCCGCCCTGCTCGAGGTCGGCCAGCCGCTCGAGTTCAAATTGAATCCCTTTCCGACGCGAACCTTCAAGGGACGCGTCTCGAGGCTCGGCGCGGGAATCCGGGAGGAGGGCCAGGCCCGCTTCGTCATCGCGGAAGCGGACGTCCAGAATCCCGAGAAGCTCCTGCGCGCAGGCATGCTCGGAAAGGCCAAGATCCGCGCTGGAAATCGCCAGATCATCACGCTTCTCCTGCGCAAGCCGGCCCGCTGGCTCTACAGCAAGCTCTGGTCATTCCTGCCGTGAGCTCGGCTCCTCCCCGGCGCCGTTTCGTGGCGGCTGCCGCCGAGACGGCGAAGGCGATCGCCGAGCGGCACGGCGGAGCCGAGGAACGCCCCGCGATGCGCGCGGACGCCGTCGTCCGGCGTCAGATGCAGATGGGCGAAGAGCGCTTTTGGGTCAAGAACACCGAGACGCTGAAGTACTACATCTTCTACGACTTCGAGTGGCGTCTGATCGAGCTGATGGACGGAACGCGAACGCGCCCGGAGATCGTCGAGGAATACAACGCACTGTATCCGTTCGACCCGATCGACGTCGGCGTCGTCCTCGACTACGAGGAGATGCTGAGAAAGATCGACCTGCTCGCCCAATCGACGACGGAGCGGAACCTGGAGCTCCTTGGGAAGCTGAAGACCGCCCGCCAGAGAAAGGCGCAGGAGAAGGCCGAGGGGTTCAACCCATTCTTCATGCTCTTTCACGTTCTCGATCCGGACCGTTTCCTCGACCGGACGGCCAAGTACGTGCGGTGGATCTGGTCGCCGCCCGTCGTGGTCGTGTGGTCAGTCGCCGTTCTCTGGACTGTAGGCGTTTTCGCTCTTCATTTCCATGAGCTTTTGACCGGGACCTACGAGCTCTACGCGTTCCTGCGAAAGCCCTTTCTCGACGCGGTCCATTTCTTCTTCATCCTCTCCTTCATCGGCTTCATCCATGAATTCGGTCACGCTTACGCGGTCAAGATCTACGGAGGCGAGGTTCACGACATCGGGCTCGCGCTCCTCTACTTCACGCCCGCGTTCTACTGCGACACGACGGACGCTCTCCTGTTCGAGAACAAGTGGCAGCGGCTGTGGGTCAACACGGCAGGCATCTACGTTGAGGGCTTCGTCTGCGCGGCGGCGACCGCCTTATGGGTCACCGCCTATCCCGACTCCTTGATCCATGAGCTCGCGTACAAGACGATGCTCTTCACGGGGATCTCCACGATCTTCTTCAATATCAATCCGCTGATCAAGATCGACGGCTATCACGCCCTGACCAGCGTGCTCGAGATGCCGGATCTCCGCGAGGACGCGTTTCGCCACATCGGCGCGGTGTTCCAGAAAGTCGTGTTGCGCCTGCCCGTGACCGTCAACCCGACCTCGCGCCGCCGGCGCCGCATCTACTGGATCTACGGAACGCTCGCCCTGGCCTACATCGGCGTGATCATGGGCGTCATCTCGCGCATCTTCTTCAACCTGTACAACAAGATCCTGCCCGACTTCGCGGTCATTCTCATCATCCTCACGGTCCTCAACATCTTCAAGAAGCGTGTGCGGCTCGTCACGAGGACCGCGAAGCTCTTCTATCTGGACAAGAAGGAGTGGCTGATGTCACGAAAAGCCCGTCCCGCTCTTGCTGCGGCCGCCGTGGTCGTGATTCTCGTCCTCTTCGTGCCCTGGTCGCGCAGGGTCATTTCCAGCGAAGGGGTGCTCCGTCCGCAGAGCTCCGCGCGGATCGAGGCCCCCGAGGACGGATGGGTTGAGGCGGTCTTCGTAAAGGAGAGCGACGCGGTCGCCGCCGGAGCGCCAGTGCTGCGCATCGTCAGTCAGCGGGCCGCCTCCGACGAAGCCGTCCTTGTCGCGCAACAGGATCGCCTGGCGAAACAGGCCGGAGCCGCGCGGGATCAGTCCCTGGCGCTGGCTCTTTACGAGTCGGAGCAGCGGGAATCCGCGGTCCGCGTCGGCCTGGTCAGCGAAAAGGCGCGCAACGACCGGCTGACTCTTCGCGCTCCTTTCGACGGACGGGTTTTGACGGCTCGCACGCAGGACCTTCGAGGCCGGTTCGTCGCCGCCCACGCTCTGCTCTGCGAGATGGGTGATTGCCGGAAACTGGTCGCCGACCTGCCGGTCTCCGAACGCCTGCTCTCCGACATCCTGCCCGGCTTTCCGGTCAAGGCCCTCTCCCGGCAAAGGCCGCTCGGTGCCCTTCACGGGGAAGTCTCGGCGATCTCGACGACTACGCTCGACCGGCCCGCGACCCCCAGCGGACTTGCAGGCCCGATGGCGCCCCGCGAGCTGCCCGACCGTTTCGCGGTCCGCGCGGTTTTCGACAACGCGGCCGGACGGCTCCGGCCCGGAGACACGATCCGAGCCAAGATCTACTGCGCCCGCGATTCGTTCGCGCATCGCGCCTGGCGGGTGGTGTGGCGCTGGCTGAGGTCCATCGCCTGGTAAAAAAAAGCCCCGCCGAAGCGGGGCTTTCCGTGGAGTGCCGGAGGAACCTAGACGTCCCCGGACGACCGCGTCGAACGCGCCGACTCCGTCGCTCTCGCCGAACGGGCCGACTCGGTCGCCCGAGCCGAACGCGCTGACTCCGTCGCTCTCGCCGAACGGGCCGACTCGGTCGCCCGAGCCGAACGCGCTGACTCCGTCGCTCTCGCCGAACGGGCCGACTCGGTCGCCCGAGCCGAACGCGTTGACTCCGTCGCTCTCGCCGAACGGGCCGACTCGGTCGCCCGAGCCGAACGCGCTGACTCCGTCCCCCTCGCCGACCGTGCCGACTCGGTCGCCCTGGCCGACCTGGCCGACTCGGAGGCGCGAGAGGACCTCGCCGACATCGCGTTGCGAGCGCTGGGAGTCGAGACGGCCGGGTTGCTTCCGACACTCGAGACCCGAATCTCGGACATGTCCTTCCCCGTCGCCGCCTTGATCTTCGCCTTCTGGGCCTCCGTGAGCTCGATCCGAACTTCCTTCGCCATTCTGTCTTCCCCCTTTCCTTCCCCGCTACCATCGCAATACCGGGGCCACCGTGAGTTGATCAGACGAACACTCCGATCTCATTTGGAAAGAGAGACTTGCGTAAACACTTCCAGTCGCTATCGGCACCTGGGCGAGATCAAATCCACACCCATGGTTGAATTTCTAACTCCTCGCTGCCGGTGGCAATCCCCAGGCGCTGCTGACTTCGCGTCTTTCTTGCCCGTGCCACTACCGAGGAAAGGGTTCCCTTGACTCATTAGCCCATCCTGCGACGAACCCGAGGTGTGAGCACCGCCTCGCCCCTAACCCTCTCCAACCGGCAGAGAGAGATTCAGGGGCTAGATTTCGTACTTCCGGCAGAGGTACTTGATCTGGTTGCTGTCAAGGCCCAGGCGACGGGCGGCTTCGGCTTTTACTCCGCCGGACTCGGCTATGGCTTCGGTCAGGAGCTTGCGTTCGAAGTCTTCTACGGCCTTCGAGAACGTCAGGGCTCCATGGGACCTGGTGGCGGAGGAGGAGCTTTGGCGGAGGACTCGGGGGAGGTCTTCTTCGCCGATGGTGTCTCCGGTGGAGAAGAGAACGAGCATCTCGATGACGTGCTCGAGCTCTCGGACGTTGCCTTTCCAGGGGTGGGAGCGGAGGCGGTCGAGGACTCCGGCGGAGAGAGTTCGGGACGGCTTCTTGTGGCGGGTGGAGAACTTCTCCAGGAAGTGGTCGCAGAGGAGGGGGATGTCGTCGGCGCGCTCGCGCAGGGGCGGGATGCGGATGATGATCGTGTTGATTCGGTAGTAGAGGTCCTCGCGGAAGGTGCCGGCGGCGACTCGGGACTCCAGGTCCTCGTTGGTCGCGGTGATCAGGCGGAAGTCCACCGGGGTGCTCCGCCGGCCGCCGACACGCTCGACTTCGTGGGTCTCCAGGACGCGCAGGAGCTTGGACTGGACGGCCGGCGTCAGCGTGCCGATCTCGTCCAGGAACAGCGTCCCCTTGTGCGCCAGCTCGAAGCGACCGGGCCTCGAGGCTACGGCGCCCGTGAAGGCGCCCTTCTCGTGGCCGAAGAGTTCCGATTCCGCCAGCGACTCGGGGAGGGCCGAGGCGTTGACCGCGATGAAGAGCTGATTGCGGCGCGCGCTCCGCTCGTGGATCGAGTGGGCGACGAGCTCCTTGCCCGTGCCGCTCTCCCCCTGGAGCATCACCGTGGCGTCGGACCGGGCGATCTTCTCGATGTCGGAGAAGAGGCGCTTCATGCCGGGAGTCGCGCCGATCAGCTTGTCGAACGTGTACTCCTCGCGGGCCTGCTCCTTGAGCTGGCGGTTCTCGTCCAAGAGACGGCGGCGCTCGAGCGCGCGGCGCAGGATGATGAGGAGCTCGGCGGCGTCCACGGGCTTGCGGAAGAAATCGAAGGCTCCGAGGTCGATCGAGCGGAGCGCGGCCTGGCGGTCGTCATCGCCGGACATCATCACGACGGTCGCGTCGGGGTCGCGACGCCGCGCTTCGGTGAGGAGCGACAGGCCTTCTTCGATTGCGTTGGAAGGCGGGAGGCGCAGGTCGAAGAGACAGAGGTCCGGTTTCTCCTCCAGCCGCGCACGGCCCGCCGGCCCGTCAGCGGCGTGGGTCAGCGCGAATTCCTTCTTGAGCACCCAGCGGAGCTGCTCCGCCAGCTCCCGATCGTCCTCGACCAGGAGCAGGCGAGGGAGCGGCGCGCCGGCGTCCGTCATAGCTCTTCTAACCCGCTACTTCTCTATCGCGGCCGGAAAGCCCAGGCGGATGACCGTCCCCTCGCGGGCGACGCTCCGAACCCGGATGATCCCCCCGTGGTGGCGGACGATCTGGCTCGCGGTGAAGAGCCCGAGTCCGACTCCGTCCGGCTTGGTCGTCTGAAACGGGCGGAAGAGCCGCTCGCGGACGAACTCCTCCGACATCCCGGCGCCGTTGTCGATGATCTCGACGACGACCCGCCCGCGCGCGCCGCGCTTTTCGCTGAAGGTGCGAATCAGCACCTTCCCCGACGGCGCCGCCGCCTCCAGCGCGTTCTCCATCAAAGAACTGAACGCATCCCGCAGGAAATAGGGATCGCCCCAGATCGGCGGGACGGTGCCCAGGGCCAGCGACAGCGCGGGCAGCCTGGCCGCCTGCGCGCGGTCGAGGCGGGCGCCGCGGCGAGTCGCGCCTCCGGCGATCTCGCGGACGAGGCCGTTGACGTCCAGCGCGACCTTGATGAGGACGTGCTGCTCTTCCGCGGACCAGCGTCCGACGATGCCGTCCAGCCTCTCGATCGTCGAGGCGAGAAGGTCCTGGACGGTCTGCTTGAAGTCCGGATCGCCGTAATGCGAGTCGAGATTCTGCCGCAGCATCTGGAGACGGAACCCCATGTTCTTGATGTCGTGAATCAGCACGCGGTCGAGTGCTGATCGCAGGCGCTTGCCCCCGCGCGGGGAGCGCGCGCCGCTCACGGGCGGCCGGCGGCGGGCAGCCGGACCTGCACGGCGAGACCCGGCCGGAGAATCGAGTGAGCCGGCTCCCGGCGGACCCGGATGATCACCTGGAAAGTCCCGCTCGCCGGGTCCACGGTGGGGCTGATGAAATCGACCGAACCCTTCGTCCGGGCTTGCGGGAACGTGACCGGAACCACATCCACGACCGCCCCGCGCTTGATCGTCATCAGCTCCTTCTCGGGAACGTAGATGCGGGCGAGGAGAGGCTCGACCCCCGTCACCTTGAAGAGGGGGATGTTCTGCACGTCGATGACTTTCTGGCCAACGCGGGCGTACTTCTCCGTCACGACGCCGGCGAAGGGAGCGCGGATCACGGCGTACTCGCGGACCGCCTTGGCCTTCTCCCAGTTGGCGACGGCGACGGCGTACTGCGCGCGCGCGGTGTCCAGGTCCGCCTTGCTCATGATGCTGCTGGCGGAGAGAGCCTTCGCGCGATCGAGCTGCGCCTTCGCGAGCTCCATGTTCTCTTTCGTCTGCTTGACGTCGGCGTCGAATTCCCCCATGTGGAGCGACGCCAGCGCCTGTCCCTTCGTCACGACGCTCCCCCGGTCCACGTGAATCGTCTCGATGACGCCGGTGATCTGGCCGGAGACGTTGACGTCCTGATCCACCATGAGGTTGGAGGAATAGACGTCGCCTCCCGCCGGGGCGGCCGGGGTCGGCGGGCCGGCGAGGAACAGCCGCAGCAGGAGACCGGAAACGAGAAACGTCTTCATGGTGCCATTCGGTTTGGCCGGGATGGTATCGTAATTCAAAATCATGCCGATCCGACTCGCGACCGAAAAGCCCGAAGTCCAGCACAAGGGGTGGCGAGCGAACTTCCGCTGGTCGCTGGAGCTTCCGTGGGACGAGCGGCGTCTCGCCTCTCTTCTCATGGTCAAGCACCGCCGCAAGGACACCGACTGGACGCGGCGCGGATCGCCTTTCTACGCCTTCCTCGGCTCGACCGTCGTCGAGTGTTCGGTGCCGGTGACGGATCCCGGCTCGCTGCCGGAGCTCGAGGCCATCCTGACGACGGAGCTGAAGGGGATTATCGCGGGCGCGAGCCGCCTCTACGACGAGATGGTCGGCGGCAAGGACTGGCGCAACGTCACACCGCCATGAAGAATCGGGTGATCGGGTGATCGGGCCATCGGGCGATTGACCGGGTCTTCCAGATCACCCGATCACCCGATCGCAGATCGATTTTTGCCCGTCCCGTATAATCCCCCGCGAGACATAAGGAGGGACTCAGGATGCTGTCCGTTCCCTCGCTTCGCCTGAATCAGTTCGGAGTGAGCTTCTACGAGGCTCTGCTCTCGGGAGCGGACCTGCAGTCGCTCGTCGGCTTCGAGGTTCTCTCCTTCGGGCCCGGCAGCCAGACAACACGGGGACAGAAGAAGAGAGTCTCCGGACGTGTCAACTGGGAGTTTCTCGAAAAGAAGATCGCCGCCTCGGAGCAGGCCTTCCAGCGGCCGATCATCCAGAAGAAGATCGAGGAGCTCGTCGCCTACTACCTCCAGTGCGCCGACTCCGGCACGCTTCCCGCGATTCCCGGGAGCGTCCTCCTCGTCTCCGACCGGCGGCTCGACTTCTCGGTCCTCGGGGCGCTCGGACTCCGGGTCGTTGAAGCTCCCCGAGGAGTCGGGGATCCTGCGGGCGCTCGACGGACAGCACCGGCTGCTCGCGCTCCATCAACTCGCGGAGAAACACAATCTCAAGGACTTCCAGGTGCCGGCGGTCGTCTTCGACAACCTGACGGCCGACCAGGTCGTCGAGCTCTTCGTCACGATCAACAGCAAGCACACGAAGCTGAACCCGTCGCACCTGATCTCGCTCTCGGGACGGCGTCTCTACCGCGACGAGAATCTCGCCGCCGCGCACGACGTGATCCGCGCGCTGAACGAGGACGAGCACTCTCCGCTGAAAGGGCAGATCAAGGTGCTGGGGATCGGAAAGGGCACCGTGACGCAGGCCTCCCTCGCCGACGAGCTGCGCGACGTGTTCGCCTCGATGGACGCGGCCGGCGGCAGGATGCCAAAGGAATTCCGCGAGAACGCGCGCCGCTTCTTTCTGAACTATTTCAAGGCCGCGGCGCGCGCCTTCCCGGTCGCGTTCGCCGGCCGCAAGTACTCGATCAAGTCCTCGACGTCGCTGCGGGCGTTCATCCGCATCGTGCCGTACGTCATCGCGATGATTCGCAGCCGCGGCGGCGACGTGTGGTCGGCGGGCGAACTCGACGCCGCATTGCGCCCGTGGGCGGAAGCGATCGGCGACCGGCGCTTCGAGACCGAGACGGTCTGGAAGGAGAAGTTGACCGGCGGCACGCGCTCCGCCGTCGAGATCCTCGCGCGCGAGCTGCGCCAGGGACTGAACGCCTGACGGCATTCGGGACTCGGGACGCGGGACACGGGACACGGGACACGAAATGCAGACGCACACTTGAAAGCTTCTCTCGAGTCCCGAGTTCCGAGTCCCGGGTCCCGGCCCTGGAATCGAAGCGAAGGTTGAACTTTTCACCGGAAAACCCGTAATTAGAGGCAGAGGAGCGACAAAAAAATGGCCGCCATTGGAGGGTGTTCTTCTTCCTGATCGCGATCGCCTTTCTGGCCGTTCTGTGGGCGATCTGGCGCTACAACAACCTGATCGCGCTGAAGAACCAGGTCGTCAACGGCTGGAAGCAGATCGACGTCCAGTTGAAGCGCCGCCACGACCTGATCCCGAACCTGATCGCCTCCGTCAAGGGCGAGATGCAGTTCGAGCAGGACACCCTCGAGAAGGTGATCCAGGCGCGCAACAGCGCCGTGGCCGCCCGCGGGCGTGGCCGACTCCGCGGAGAAGGAGAACGCGCTGACGCAGACGCTCTCGCGCCTCTTCGCGCTCGCGGAGAACTATCCGAATCTGAAGGCGAACGAGAACGTCAAGGCGCTCATGGAGGAGCTCTCCTCGACGGAGAACAAGATCGGGTTCGCGCGACAGTTCTACAACGACATCGCGACGCGCTTCAACACCGCGCAGCAGGTCTTCCCCGACACCTTCATCGCCCAGATGTTCAAGTTCCAGCCGGTGGAGCTCTTCGAGATCAAGGACGCCGCGGAGAGGGAAGTGCCGCAGGTGGATCTGAACATCCGGCCGAAATAGGTTTCAGTTTGAGGTTCCAGGCGAATGCAGGTGTCAGGTGCCAGGTTCGGTGCCGTCAGGACCAGGCCTACGTCCCTGACACCTGGCACCGGATACCTGAAACCTGCATTCCCCTGAACCTGTCCCTGACACCGTGACCGCTCACCGAACCTCTACGACCAGCAGCAGCGGAACCTCGCGCGGACGCCGCGTGATCCTCGTCGGCTTCGTCCTTTTCCTGGCGTTTCTGGGGATCGGCGCGGACGCGTTTCTCTACGGGTCGGGGTGGGCGCCGGGGTTCCCGGTCGCGACGCTCGGGGCCGTGTGCCTGGGAGGGTTTTCGGCCTGGTGGGCGCTCGCGGGGGGCGACAGGGCGGTACTGGATTCCACGCACGCGCGTGCCCGTCGACCTCAACGACCCGAAGCAGAGGATGCTCGACAACGTCGTCGAGGAGATGGCGATCGCGGGCGGCGTGCCGAAGCCCGCCGTGTACATCATTCCCGACTCCGACCCGAACGCGTTCGCGACCGGTCCCGGCCCGGAGAAGTCGTCGATCGCCGTGACGGCCGGCCTCCTCGACGCGCTGAACCGCGAGGAGCTCCAGGGGGTCGTCTCGCACGAGATGTCGCACGTGAGCAACTACGACGTCCGATTGATGACCGTCGTGGCGGCGCTCGTCGGCTCGGTCCTGCTCCTCTCCGACTGGGGACGGCGCGGGCTCTGGTGGGGCGGCGGGCGGCGCCGCTCCTCGAACAACGGCGGAGGCGGCGCGCGTCCTGGCGCTCGTCTTCTTCGCCGTCTGGATCGTCTCCCTGATCCTCGCGCCGCTCATCGCGCAGCTCGTCGCGATCTCCGTCTCGCGGGAACGCGAGTACCTGGCCGACGCGTCGGGCGCCGAGCTGACGCGCAATCCCTCTGTCGCTCGCCTCGGCACTCGAGAAGATCGAGGCGGCCGCCGCGCCGACGAGTCGATCAAGCAGGGCGTCGCGCATCTGTGTATCGAGGACCCCCGCGGCCGCGCGTTGAACGACAAGGAAGGCGCCTGGGCGAACCTCTTCTCGACGCACCCTCCGATCGCCAAACGGATCGCTCTGTTGAAGGAGATGGCCTACCAGAAAGCGTGAGGTTTGGACGTTCTACGTTCTGACGTTCTACGTTCTACGTTGGGATGTCGGCGGACCGTTCTCAAACGTAGAACGTCGAACCTCGAACGCTTTCATTACCGCCTCGACGGGCGAGCCAGCAAACGACACGACGCTCCCAACTTCACCGCGCCATCCGGATCCGACGCCTCGGCGAGCGCGGTCTCGACGATCGGCCGCCAGAACTCACCCAGGAGAACGAACGGCTTCGCGCCGGCGTCTCGCCTTCACGACCGACTCGGCGATCCAGACGATCTCCAGCATCGTGCCAAGGCCGCGCGGGAGAAAGATCCACCCGTCCGACTCGTCGCGCAGCCGCCGCAGCCGCCCGCCAAGGTCCTTTTCCCGCGCGCGCTCCGTCAGCCAGCGGTTCCCCTCGCCGCGCCCTTCGATCAGGACGCCGAGGCTCCCTCCGCCTTCCTCCGCGGCGCCCCGGCAGGCCGCCTCCATGACGCCGCCGTAACCGCCGCAGACGACCCGCGCGCCGCGGCGGCCGATTTCGCGTCCGACCTCGCGAGCCTCCTCGTAATCCGCGCTTCCCTCGCGCGGCAGCGAGGACCCGAAAACGCCGATGGAGAGCATCTCAGCGCACCGCTGTCATCCTGAGCGCAGCGAAGGATCTGCCCTCGTCGTGCCTCCCACCGAGCAGATCCTTCGTCGCTTCGCTCCTCAGGATGACAGCGGAGAACCTAGTCGAGGTCTATGTCGCGCATCGGTTTCGAGGTGTCGCCCTTCGTCTTCTCGAAGAGCTCGTTGAACTTCCGGTTCAGGACGTCCTTCTTGGACTTCTCCGCCTCGATGGAGGCCGCGAACTTCTTCTCCCGCTCGGCGTCGTGGCTCTTCAGCGCTCCCACCGCCTCGTCCACCGACCCGAACTTGCGGGCGACCTTGGGCGCCTCGTGATCGATGACCGCTTTCAGCTCCGAGTCGAGCTTCAGCCGGGCGCCGCAGCATGGACAGGAGACCTCGAAATCCACGGCACGATTCTATCGTGCCGGACTCCTGGCGATTCCCCTAGAAGCCCTTGATGCGTCTTCGCTCGCGCCTCTCCCTCTTGTCCGGCCTTCCCGCGTCTTCCCTCGGCGCGAGCAGGCGGTCGAGTCGCCGCGCCTCGGCGATCTCCGGGGGCACCGGGGGCGTGACGTCCTCGTAGAGCTTGCGGGCCTCCGCTTTGGGGATCGACCGCTCGGCGAGGCCGCGGACGACGAGCTCCCGCGGATCGCCTCGCCGCGTCGTGATCGTCAGGCGGTCGCCCGGGCGGACCTCCCGATGCGGTTTCGCGTGCGCGCCGTTGACCTCCACCTTGCCTCCCTCGCACGCCGCCTTCGCCTGCGACCGGGTGGGATAGAGGCAGGCCACGTCCAGCCAGACGTCGAGGCGCACCGACTCGAGGAGCTTTCCTCCGCGCTGTTCGTCCCTGATCACGGATCCGAATCCACCGGGAAGATTATCCGCGGCGCGTCTTCCGGCTCGCCGGGCCGATCCGGCTCGGCCGCGGCGGGCTCGGCGGATTCGGAAAGGGGCGCCTCGGCTTCGGCCGATTCGCCTCCCGCCGGGAGCTCCTCGGCGACCGCGTGCCGCGCGGAGAGCCACACGGCGAACTCGGGCGAGGCCGGCGCGGGCTCTTCGGCGGGCACGCGCGAGGAAATGCCCCTGCGCCGCGAAGACACGCTCCTGGAAGCAGACGTTCAGGTCTTCCGCGGACTCGACCCCTTCGGCCACCAGCGCGACGGAGATATCGCGCGCCACGCGCGTCAGCATCTTCAGGACCGCCCGGCGCCTCCGGGTCGCGCGCGATCCCGCGGGTGATCGCGCTGTCCACCTTGATCCAGCGCGGCGCGAGCCCCAGGCAGCAGCGAAGCGTCCCATAGCCGGACGTGATGTCGTCGAGCACGATCGCGACTCCCAGGTCGTGCGCGACCTCGAGCGCCGAGCGCAGGCTCTCGAGCGATTCGATCTTCTCGACCTCGATCAGGTCGAGGGCGAGGCGCGCGTACGGGAACTGCACGCGTTCGGCTTCGGCCCCGAGAACGGAGAGTTCGCCTTCGGACGTCAGCACGAGCTGCGGGTTGACGTTCAAGAAGAGCATCGTATCGGCCGGCAGGCGCGCCGCCGCTTCGAGGGCCCGCGCCCAGGAGAGACGCTCGAACGCCCGCTCGATGCGCAGGGCGCGCGCCGCCGGGAAGATGTCCGCGGCCGGCCGGCAGCTCCCGTCCGGCAGGCGCGCGCGCAGGAGAGACCTCGTAGCCGAAGGCCGCGCCGGTCCGCAGATCGAAGATCGGCTGGAACTCGACGAAGAGACCGTCGGACTTGAGCGCGTCGATCAACCAGAGCGCGCGCACCTGGTCCCGCGGCCGGGAGCGGCGTCAGGTTGCCGATCGCGTCCCACTTCGTCTGCCTCGGATCCTCGGGGGCCACGCGGACCTTCTCCGCCAGCGGACCGAGGCGCGATTCGAGCTGCGAGAGGAGAGTCTCGACCTTTCGCTCGATCAGGAGGCGCCGTGCGCGACCGTACACCTGCGCGTGCGCCCAGGCCTTTCCGATCGCCTGCGAAACGGCGCGTTCGGCTTCCGGGCCGTCTGCCCGAAGGAAAAGCGCACGCGCCTTCCGCCAGCGATCAAGTCGGCCGAGAGTCTGGCCGTCCAGAACGCTATCGGGGAGGAGCAACGGACGCATTGTACGCCTTCATGACAGATCCCGCGCAATCCCCCCTCAAAGGCCCTCTCGGCTTAACCGAGAATCGGGTGATCGGGCGATCGGGTCATCGGTTCAACACCCCTCAAGTCCGGGCAGCGTCTTGTCCCGTGGCAGATCGCCCGATGAACCGATGACCCGATGACCCGATTCTCTTAGAATCGCCGCCGGGAGGAAACATGGCAAACGAAGCGATTGACACGACAGCGGTCGCGGCCACCCTGAACCGGATCCTGGAGGCGGAGCTGGCCGGCGTCGTCCGCTACACCCACTACTCGCTCATTATCACCGGATACAACCGCATCCCGATCGTCTCCTGGATGCGCGGGCAGGCATCCGAGTCCCTCGCGCACGCGCAGGAGGCCGGAGAGAAGATCACGCACCTCGGCGAACACCCTTCGCTCGGGCTCGGCCACCTGCTCGAGACCCACAAGCACGACCTGGGAGACATCCTGCGCGAGTCCCTCAAGCACGAAAAGGACGCGCTCGGCCACTACAAGGACCTCCTGGCCCTCGTCGAGGGGCGGTCGATCTTTCTGGAGGAATACGCCCGCCAGATGATCTTCCAGGAGGAGACCCACGTCGGCGAAGTGGAAAAGATGCTGAGGAAGCCGGCCTGACTGCCGGGACGCGGGACTCGGGACACGGGACTGGGAACGCCGAGCAGAATCCTCGAGTCCCGAGTTCCGAGTCCCGAGTCCCGTCCTGTTCCTATTCTTCCTTGCCGAACTGCTTCAGGTCGTCCGGGCCTTCCCTGGTCACGACCTTCCCCGTCCCCTGGACGGAGACCCGGATCTGCTCGACGATGTCGGGATTGGCGAGCGTCGTGATGTCGCCGGTGTCGAGCGTGTTCGAGATCGCGGCGAGAACGCGCCGCATGATCTTTCCGGAGCGCGTCTTGGGCATGTCCGGAACGATGTGCACCTTTTTCGGGCGGGCGATCTTGCCGATCATCGTCTCGATCGTCAAGACCACCTTGTCGATCACCTCTCGGCTCGGCGCAATGCCGGGCTTCAATGCGATGTAGATCTCGGGAACGCGTCCCTTGATGTCGTCCACGACCGGCACGACGGCGGCTTCCGCGACTTCCGGCACCGTCAGGCAGGCCGACTCGAGCTCCTTGGTTCCCAGGCGATGCCCGGCCACGTTGATGACATCGTCCACGCGTCCGAGGATGCGGAAGTAGCCGTCCGCGGCCAGGACCGCTCCGTCGGCCGCGAAATAGGGCCAGTCGCGCCAGTCCTTGCTGTTCGAGTCCTTGCAGTATCTCGAGTAGTACTGGCGCACGAAGCGCTCCCGGTCCCCCCAGATCGTCTGGAAGATCCCGGGCCACGGGTTGCGGATGCAGATGTTGCCCGCTTTTCCCGACCCCGCCTTCACTTCCTCTCCCTCTTCGTCGTAGATGACCGGGTAGATGCCGGGGACGCCGGGCCCGGCGCTTCCGGGCTTCATCCGGTCGAGCGCCGGTTTCGTGCTGCAGAGGAACCCGCCGTTCTCCGTCTGCCACCAGGTGTCCACGATCACGGCTTCGCGTTTGCCGACAACGTTGTAGTACCACTTCCACACCTCGGGCTCGATCGGCTCGCCCACCGTCGTCATGTGCTTGAAGTGGTAGTTGTACTTCACGGGCTCGTCGGGCCCGGTCTTGCGGAGCATGCGGATCGCCGTCGGCGACGTGTGGAAGATGTTCACGCCGAGCCGCTCGGCGATTCGCCAGACTCGCCCGGAGTCCGGGAACGTCGGCACCCCCTCGTAGATGACGGAGGTCGCGGCCAGCGCGAGCGGCCCATACACGATGTAGGAGTGCCCCGTGATCCAGCCGATGTCGGCCATGCACCAGTACGTGTCCTCCGGATGGATGTCCTGGATGTACTTCGAGGTCCCGGCCACGTAGGCGAGGTATCCGCCCGTGCGGTGCTGGCACCCCTTGGGCTTGCCGGTGGTGCCGCTCGTGTACATCAGGAAGAGCGGCGCCTCGGCGTCCATCGGGACCGGCTCCACGTACGCGCCGCGATAATCCTTGAGCAGCTCGTCCACGTAGAAGTCGCGCCCCTTGACCATCGGCGTCGCGGAGGAGGCCTTGTCGGCGTACCGTCGCCAGACCAGGACCTTGTCGATCTTCTGCCCTTCCTTCTCGGCGGTCGCGACGGCGATCTCGGCCGAGGCCTTGTGGTCGATCATCCTGCCGCCGCGGTAGTAGCCGTCCATGTAGATCAAGACGGAGCTGCCTGAATCCGCCGCGCGCATGCCGCACGCCTCGCCCGAGAATCCGCCGAAGACGACGGAGTGGATGACCCCCAGCCGCGCGCAGGCGAGCATCGTGATCGGGAGCTCGGCGACCATCGGCATGTGGATCGTGACGCGGTCTCCCGCCTTCAACTTGCAGTGGAAATGCAGGAGCGCCGCGAACTCGTTGACCCTCGCGAAGAGCTCCTGGTAGGTCAGCGCCACCGGCTCCTCCCCCTCCGGCTCGGGGACGAAGATGATCGCCGCCTTGTTCCGGTGTTTGGCGAGGTGACGGTCCACGCAGTTGAACGAGGCGTTGATCTTCCCGCCGACGAACCACTTCCAGAACGGGGGATCGTTCGTGTCGAGCACGGTATGCCACCGCTCGGACCAGGTGAGCATGTCCGCGTATTCCTCGAAGCACTTCGGGAAGTTCTTCTCCGCAAACCGCTCGTTGACCGCCGGGTCGTTCAAGTTGGCCTGCTCGATGAATTCCTTCGACGGCTTGAAGTACTCCTCTTCCTTCCAGTGAACCGCGATCTGGGCTTCGGTGGTTTGCGCGACCTTCGTCGCCGGATTCGAATCTGCCATGGAAGCGCCTCCGTTACGCGTTCGGTCTGATTCGCTCGAACTACTTCGCTTCGGTCCGGGTCCGGGTCCCGTTCCAGGGTCCCAGAGTCTAGCCCTGATCCCGATCCCGGGCACCTGATTCAAAATGACCAGGCCGGCCGGGTCGGGTCACTCGACCGGTTCCGGGCGCTCGGCGCGCTCGCTCGCCTTGACCACCGTGACCGTGCACCCGGCCTGCGCGACGACCTGCGAGGAGACGCTCCCCAGGTACCGGCGCAACGTCGAGCTGCCGCGGGAGCCGATGACGATCTGGTCCACGTTGTTGGACCGCGCGAACTCGATGATCGCCGCTCCCGGATCGGGAGCCTCGAGGACGTGGTAGGTGATCTTGTCGGGGGGAATCCCGAGCGGCCTCGCCCAGTGCTTCAGCTCCACGAGCCGGCGCACGTGCAGGTTGCGTCCCTCCTCGTCCACGTTGATGTCCATGGCGATCCGCGAGGTCTTGAGCACTGTCACGCACGCCAGGCGCGCGCCTGACTCGGTCCGGAGCACCCGCCTGGACGTCAGGCGGAGCTCCTCCGCCAGGGCCTCGGAGCCCTGGGTCATGTCCACGGCCACGACGATGATCGGGGCCTTGGAAAGCTGGCCCGCGGCCGACTGCCGCAGGTTCGGCTCGTCGCCGATCGAGCGGAACCGGCGCTTGAGGACGGTCAGGAACCCATCCCGCTCCATGCGCCCGGCCCGCGCCGTCGCGACGACCTGCGCCGGGTGCTGGAGCTGGAACGCGACCTGGGCCGCCGTGTCGTACCGGTCGCGCGGATCGACCTCGAGGCACCTCAGGATGATCTCCTGCAGCCACTCGGGGACCGTCGGTGTCCGCACGCGCGGCGGGAGCGGGTCGCGGTAGAGACGCCGCTCGAGCCCCCGCAGGCTCGTCGGGTTGCCGAAGGGGCGCTCCCCCGTAGCGAGGAAATAGAGGAGGACTCCGAGGGAGAAGAGGTCGCTGCGCGGCTCGTTGCGGACCCGGCGCACTTGCTCGGGCGAGATGTATGGGCCCGTGCCCATCGGCAGCCGGAATTCTTCGGCGAGCAGGTCGGGAAGGCGGTCGTGCCGCGACAGCCCGAAGTCGATGAGCACAGCCTCGCCGCTCCACCGGAACATGACGTTGCTCGGTTTCAGGTCCAGGTGGATGACGTGCTGCGTGTGGAGATCGTGGAGGGCGTCCGCGATGCGCGCGCCGATCGCCGCGATCTCCTCGTAATGGAGCGGCGCTTCGGGAATGCGCGCCCGCAGCGACTGGCCGTCGAGGTACTCCATGGCGATGTAGGGCTGGACCGAGAAGTCCCCGGCGGCGACGAAGCGCGGGACGTGCGGGCCCGAGAGCGTCGGCAGGATCATCTGCTCGACCTCGAACCCGACGATGGCGGCCGGATCGTCGAAATCGCGCAGGAGCGGGATCTTCATCGCCAGGGGCAAGGCCTCCCCCTCGCGCGTGACGCGCCAGATGGTCGCCATGCTCCCCTGGTGGATCTTCTCCTCGAGGCGGAAGCCGTCGATGACGAGCCCGGGGGCGGGACGCGGAACCGCGGCGCTGCTCAATCAGTAACCGACCTGAAGGCGCAGGGCGAGGCTCGGCGGGAGGCCCGCTTCGCGGATCTTCCGGGCGGCGGTCTCGGTGTCGTAGGGGACGCGGTACCACGTCAGGACGCTCGTCGCGTCGTCGAAGAGCGCGTAGCTCGCGGCGGGGTTTCCGTCGCGCGGCTGTCCCGCGGACCCGGGCACGGCGAGCCAGCGCCGCCGCGGCCCGAGCGGGACTCCGGTGCCGGGCACCGGCGTGAACCCGAAGACGCGTCCGTCCGGCGACATGTGGTACAGCGTGGGCTCGTGCACGTGGCCGCAGAAGGTGACGCGGCAGTTCGTCGCCCTCAGGCTCCGGCCCGCATCGAAGACCCCGTTGATGTACTCCCAGTGCTCGGGCGCCCAGGCGTTGGCGTGGACGTAGAGCCGTCCGTCCTCCTCGATCCTCAGGGGGAGTCCGGCGAGAAACCCGAGCTGCACGGCGTTCAACTGGCCGCGCGTCCACTCGACCGCTCTCTGCGCGTCCGGCTGCATCAGGGGAGCGGGCCCCAGCGTGACGGCGAGGTCGTGATTTCCCTGGACAGCCGCGCCTCCCCGCTCCACGCGGGACATCACGGCGTCCAGGACGGGGCCGGGATCGGCGCCGTAGCCGACGAGATCGCCCAGGAACACGTATCGCTCCGGCTGGAAGCGCTCCGCGTGCTCCAGGCAGGCCGAGAGCGCCTCCTGGTTGGCGTGTATGTCGGTCAGGAAGACGATGCGCATGGATGCCTTCCGGAGAGAAACAGGGTTCAAGATAGTCTAACCGGACCGTCCGCCCCAGCCGGCCGAAAACCGGCACCTTGGCCAATCGGCGCGTTTTCCGTGCCCTTCTCCAGGTAGGTCTAAATACTCTTGACATCGACTCAAACTCTGCAAGACTTTCCCCAGCGAATTCCAAATGAATGACGGAGAAACCCTGCCTCGCGGCAGAAACTCATCCAGAGACCGGGCTTCCGGCTCCCTGTGGGAGCCTTTTCACCGCGTCGATCCCCACTCGGAGACTCGACCCATCCGTCCGCTTCCGGCTTGCGATTCGTTCATAAATTTCTGAAAGGGAGGAACCGATGTCGACCGCCATTCCCGGCACTCTAGGCCCTGGCGACGTCCGAGAAGAGAAACGGGTCATCTTCGCTTCGTCGCTCGGGACCGTCTTCGAGTGGTACGACTTCTACCTTTACGCGACGCTGGCGCCGTTCTTCGCGGCCCTCTTCTTCCCGCCGGGCAACGCGACGGCCGCGCTGCTCTCGTCGTTCGTCGCGTACGCCGCCGGGTTCCTGGTGCGCCCCTTCGGCGCGCTGGTGTTCGGCCGCATCGGCGACCTGGTCGGACGCAAGTACACGTTCCTGATCACGATCGTGGTCATGGGCTCCTCGACGGCGGCGGTCGGCCTGATGCCGACGTACGCAGACGATCGGCTTCCTGGCTCCCATCCTGCTCGTGGTCCTGCGGCTGACGCAGGGCCTCGCGCTCGGCGGCGAGTACGGCGGCGCCGCGACATACGTGGCCGAGCACGCCCCCCACAACAAGCGCGGCTACGACACGAGCTGGATCCAGACCACGGCGACGCTCGGCCTCCTGCTCGCGCTCGTCATCATCGGCTTCTTCCGGGTCAAGATGACTCCGGAGACCTTCAAGAGCTGGGGGTGGCGGATTCCCTTCCTCGCCTCGATCATCCTTCTCGCCTTCTCCGTTTACATCCGGCTGAAACTGCAGGAGTCGCCGATCTTCAAGGCGATGAAGTCGCAAGGGCAAGGGCTCCAAGGCCCCCCTGACCGACAGCTTCGCCAACTGGTCCAACGCCAAGATCGTGCTCCTGGCGCTCTTCGGCGCCACGGCCGGCCAGGGCGTCGTCTGGTACACGGGGCAGTTCTACGCCCTCTTCTTCCTCACCCTCTACCTGAAGGTCGATTACCTGACGGCGTACATCCTGATCGGCGCCTCCCTCGTCATCGGCACCCCGTTCTTCATCGTCTTCGGCGCCCTCTCCGACAAGATCGGGCGCAAGTGGATCATCATGCTCGGCTGCCTGATCGCCGCCCTGACCTACTTCCCGCTCTTCAAGGCGATGACGCACAACGTCAACCCGGCGCTCGAGCAGTACGCGAAGAACACGCCGATCACCGTCGCCGCCAGCGACTGCAAGATGCACATCTTCCCCACCCCGAAGACCGTCTATTCCCCCTGCGACAAGGCCAAGGATTTCCTGACCAAGAACGGTCTGTCGTTTTCCGACCTCCCGGCCGTGGCCGGCGAAACAGTCGTAACCAAGATCGGCGCCGTCGAGCTGCACGGCTTCAAGGAGGACGAGTACAAGGAGGCGTTGAAGACGACCGGCTATCCCGCGAAGTTCGACAAGACGGCGCTCAACTGGACGATGACGATCCTGATCCTGTTCATCCTCGTGATCTACGTCACGATGGTGTACGGCCCGATCGCGGCGTTCCTCGTCGAGCTCTTCCCGACGCGCATCCGCTACACCTCGATGTCGCTGCCGTACCACATCGGCAACGGCTGGTTCGGCGGCATGCTTCCCCTGCTCGCGACGGCGATCGTCGCGTCGCAAGGGAACATCTACGCCGGGCTCTGGTACCCGATCATCGTGGCCGTGATGAGCTTCGTGATCGGCAGCCTCTTCATCAAGGAAACAAAGGACCGAGACATCCGGCATGACTTCTGAGCGTAAAGAGAAGGGCTCGACTGCCAGGCAGTCGTCAACACAAGGAGGAAAAGAGATGCTACCCAGGGTGACACGCTTCGTCGGTTTTTCTCTCGCGGCCGCGTTCGCGCTGCTGCTGGTGCCGGACCCGGCCCGCGCCCAGGTCGTTGTCAAGGTCAACGACACGGTGAACTTCCGGCTCGGGTTCCAGCTCCAGGCGTGGGCGGAGTACCTGCAGGATCCGATCAGCCAGGGGTACCAGCAGAACTTCAAGATCCGCCGCGTCCGCTTTCTCCTGGCGGGCAACCTCGCCAAGAACATCTCGTTCTTCATGCAGACAGACAACCCAAACATGGGCGCGTCCGTCGGCACGGCGAACAAGGCCCTGAACTCCGGTCTCCTGGTGCAGGACGCCTTCGGCGAGTGGAAGGTGTTCGGCAACGACCAGTTCATCATGGACATGGGCAAGATGCTCATGCCCCTCACGCGCAATTCTCTCCAGAGCACATCCTCCCACCTCTCGCTCGACGGCGGAGCGTTCACGTTCCTGCAAAGCGCCGCGCTCCAGGGGGACGCGGGCCGCGACGTCGGCATCCAGTTCAAGAGCTACCTCGCCGGTGACCACCTCGAGATCCGCGGCGGCGCCTTCGACGGGTTCCGCGCCCCGGCCAACGTCGCGGGGGCGGGCTCCCGCAATTCCCCGCGCTTCGCCGGCCGCGCCGTGTACAACTTCTTCGACACGGAGAAGGGGTACGTCCCCGTCGGCACGAACCTCGGCAAGAAGAAGATCGTCGCGATCGGCGGCGGCTTCGACACGCAGGGCAGCTACAGCGCCTACGGCGGCGACCTGATGGTGGATTGGCCGCTCGGCCCGGGGGACGCCACCAAGGGGCATGACGCCATCACGTACCACCTCGATTACATCCACTACGACGGCGGCTGCGGCCTGAACACCGCCGGGACCGCGCACGTGGCCAACTGCCTGCTCCCGGCCCTGTTCGACCAGGACGAGATCTTCACGGACCTCGGCTACTACTTCAACGAGCTGAAGCTGCAACCATTTATCCGCTTCGAGTGGGACGGGTTCGTGGAGGACATCGATCACACACGGGCCTCCCGCCGGTACATGGGCGGCTTCAACTACTACGTCGCGGGACAGAACCTGAAGATCACCGGGGCGTTCGAGCGGATCGTGCCGAACGTCAAGGCCGCGACGACGTGGAAACAGAAGAACACAAACCACTTCGTCCTCCAGTTCCAGTTCTACTACTTCTGAGGCTACCGTCCCGTCCGGCCGCGCGCCGCCTCGAGCGGGGCCGCGCGGCCGCCGCCGGACGCAACGAGGAGGGGACATGTCGAAGAAAACTCATCGCGGGTTGACCCGCCGCGAGTTTGCGAAGATCACCGGGGCAGGGGCTCTCGCCACGGGAGTCGGCGCGAACTTCCTGTTTCCCGCCCGCGCGGCGGCGCAGCAGAAGACGCTGAAGATCGTCCAGTGGAGCCACTTCGTGCCCGGCTACGACAAGTGGTTCGACAACACCTACACGAAGGAGTGGGGGCAGAAGAACAACACGAACGTCGTCGTGGACCACATCGCGATCGGCGAGATCAACGCCCGCGCAGCCGCCGAGGTCGCAGCCAAGAAGGGGCACGATCTTTTCATGTTCCTGTCGCCGCCGGCGGCGTACGAGAAGCAGGTCATCGACCACGGGGAGATCTACGCGGCCGTCGAGAAGAAGCACGGCAAGAAGATCGACCTCGCCCACAAGTCCACGTACAACCCGAAGACGAAGAAGTACTTCGCGTTCTCCGATTCCTACGTCCCCGACCCGGGCAACTACCGCAAGGACCTCTGGGAGAAGGTCGGGTTCCCCAACGGGCCCGACACCTGGGAGGACCTGCGCGTCGGCGGCAAGAAGATCAAGGACCAGTCCGGAAACCCCGTCGGCGTCGGGCTCTCGCAGGAGCTCGATACGAACATGGCCATGCGCGCCGTCCTCTGGTCCTACGGCGGCAGCGTGCAGGACGAGAGCGGAAGGGTCTCGATCAGCTCGAAGCACACGCTGGAGGCCATCAAGTACGTGCGCGCCCTCTACAAGGAGACCATGACGCCGGAAGTCTTCACCTGGGACCCGTCGTCCAACAATCGCGGCATCCTCGCCGGCAAACTCTCGTTCGTCTGCAACGCGATCTCGGTGACGCGCGCCGCGGAGAAGGACAACCCGGAGATGTCGAAGGCGATCATGGTGGCGCCGGCGCTCAAGGGCCCGGTCCGCCGGATCGCGGCGGAGCACGTGATGGACTGCTACGTGGTCTGGGACTTCGCCGAGAACAAGGAAGGCGCCAAGAAGTTCCTCGCGGACTACATCGACAACTTCGGCGCCGGATTCAAGGCGAGCGAGTTCTACAACTTCCCCTGCTTCCCGGCGACGGTTCCCGACATCAAGGCCCAACTCGCCAACGACCCGAAGGCCGTCCCGCCCGACAAGTACAAGGTGCTCGGCAACGTGCTCGAGTGGGCGACGAACGTCGGCTATCCCGGCTACGCGACCGCGGGCATCGACGAAGTCTTCAACACCTTCGTGATCCCGACGATGTTCGCCAAGGCGGCGCGCGACGAAGCGACGCCCGAGGAGGCGATGGCGGCCGCGGACAAGGAGATCAAGCGCATCTTCGACAAGTGGAAGTAGGCTGAATCCGATCGCGTACTTCGAGGGCACCCCGGCGCCAGCGCGTCGGGGTGCCCTCTTGATATCTTCTCCGCCGTGGAGAAACCGTTTCTCTCCCTGTCCGGGGCGAATTGACATGGCGATCGTCCAGACGCGCGGGCTCACGAAGGTCTTCAAGAAGGGGGACGCCGGCGCCGTCGTCGGCGTGGACCTCGAGAGCCGGGAGGGAGAGTTCCTCGTCCTTCTCGGCCCCTCTGGATCCGGCAAGACCACGCTGCTCCGGATGATCGCGGGGCTCGAGGAGCCGACCTCGGGGGAGATCCTGATCGGCGGCATCGTCGTCAACGACATGACCCCCCGCGAGCGGCGGATCGCGATGGTCTTCCAGAGCTATGCGCTCTATCCGCACCTGACGGTCCTCGGCAACATCTCCTTCCCGCTGAAGGCGCAGGGAGTGCCGGCGCCGGAGCGGCAGAAGAAGGTCGAGTGGGCCGCGGGCCTCCTCGGCATCGGCCACCTCCTCGCCCGAAAGCCGCGCGAGCTCTCCGGCGGCGAGCGGCAGCGCGTGGCGCTCGCGCGGGCGATCGTGCGCGAGCCGTCCCTCTTCCTGCTCGACGAGCCGCTCTCCAACCTCGACGCGAAGCTGCGCGCCTCGGCGCGCGCGGAGCTCGAGCAGTTCCAGAAGCGCGTCGGCACGACGACGATCTACGTGACGCACGACCAGGTCGAGGCGATGGCAATGGGAGACCGCGTGGTCGTCATGGACAAGGGCTCGGTCCGCCAGATCGGGACGCCGGCGCAGGTCTACGACGATCCGGCGGACACCTTCGTCGCCACGTTCCTCGGCTCTCCCCCGATGAACCTCGCGGAGCACGGCGACGTCATCGTCGGGTTCCGACCCGAGCACTTCTTCCCCGTCACGCACCTCGCCGGCGACGCCGCCGTTCCGGCGGATCTCCGCCAGGACGACCGCGGGGGCGGGCCGTACCTTCCGCTTCGCTTCCGGGTCAGCCACGAGGAGTACCTGGGAGCCGAGCGGATCCTCTACGGCGACATCCAGGGAGGACCCTTCGACGGCAAGAAGGTCATTTCGCGGATGTCCTCGACCCACGGGGCCCGGTTCGAGAGCGGAAGCCTGCACGCGTTCGCGGTCCGGGAGCAGGAGCTGAAGTTCTTCGACCGGCGAGAAGGGGACGCGGACGGCTCCCGTAGATCTGAATTCCAGCGGGGGACCCGGCGGTCCCCCGACCCTCCGGGCATGAACCCGCTCGGGCGGCAGCGGTGGCTCGGGCCGGCGATGTTCCTGCCGGCCATCCTCTACGTCGTCGCGCTCGTCGGCGTCCCGTTCGTCCTCGCGTTCTTCTACGCCGTCGGCGACGTCAAGGTCGGGAGCGTCGGCTACCATTTCGTCGGCCTCGCGAACTTCAAGTCCGTCCTGCAGAGCCCCGCGTTCCTGCGCGCCCTGCGCAACTCCTTCGTGTTCACGATCTGCTCGCAGATCCTCGTGCTTGTCGGCGCAAACATCCTCGCGCTCGCCCTGAAGAACGCGTTCCCGGGGCGCAAGTGGGTCCGGTTCCTGATCCTGCTCCCCTGGGTCGCTCCCGTGTCGATCGGCTCGATCGGCTGGAAGTGGATCCTCGATTCGCTCTACAGCGTCATCAACTGGGTGCTCATCCGCCTGCACCTGGTCAACCAGTTCTCGCCGCCGATGTGGCTCGGGGAGCCGTTCCTCGCGATGATGTCGGTGATCCTCGTCCACACGTGGCACATGCTCCCCTTCGCGACCGTGATCATCCTCGCCGGGTGGACGGCCATTCCGAAGGACATCCCGGAGGCGGCCGCCGTGGACGGGGCGCGCATCTTCCGGCGCCTCTTCCAGATCGAGCTGCCGATGATGCTGCCGATTATCAACGTGGCGGTGCTCTTCGGGGTGATCTTCACGTTCACGGACATGACGGTCGTCTACATCCTGACGCGCGGCGGCCCGTACGACACGACCCAGGTCCTCCCCTCGCTCGCGTTCTTCACCGGGATCCTCGGGAGCGACCTCGCGGAAGGGGCCGCGATCTCCCTCTTCCTCGTCCCCGTCCTCGCGCTCGTGGCATGGCTCATGCTGCGAACCGCGCACCGGGCGGAGATTACGTAGCCATGGCGCTGGGGAAGAAGGCCCGCGGCATTCTCGGGACGATCGTGCATCGGAGCGTGCTCATCATCTTTTCCGTGCTGCTCGGCTTTCCCTTCTACTGGATGTTCATCACGACCTTCAAGAGGGGGCCGGACCTCTACAACCTGAAGAACAACCCGTTCCTCTTCAATCAGAAGCCGACCCTCGAGCATCTGAAGCTCCTCTTCGAGGAGACCCTCTTCCTGCGATGGCTCGGCAACACGCTCTTCGCCGGGATCTTCGTGGTCGCGATCACACTGCTGCTCGCGGTGCCGGCGGCCTACGCCCTGACCCGCCTGACCGGGCGCTGGGGAGGCCGCGTGGGGATCGCGATCTTCCTGACGTACCTCGTCCCGCCGACGCTCCTCTTCATCCCGCTCTCGCGGATCGTGGCGCTCATGGGCCTCCAGGACTCGCTCTGGTCGATCATCGTCGTGTATCCCTCCTTCACGATTCCCTTCTCGATCTGGCTCCTCATGGGCTTCTTCAAGTCCATTCCGAGGGAGCTGGAGGACGCCGCGATGGTGGACGGCCTGACCCGTTTCCAGGCGTTCGTCAAGCTCGTGATCCCGATCTCGCTCTCCGGGATCCTGACGGTCGTGATCTTCACGTTCACGCTCGTGACGCAGGAGTTCGTCTACGCCCTGACGTTCATCTCCTCGGCGGCGCACGAGACGGTCGGCCTCGGCGTTCCGGTCTTCCTCATCCGCGGAGACGTTTACTACTGGGGCTCCCTCATGGCGGCGTGCCTCATCGCCTCGCTGCCGATCGCCGTTCTCTACAATAGCTTCCTCGATCGCTTCATCGCCGGGTTCACTGTGGGATCGGTCAAATGACCGGCCGCCGCACGCGGCCGGTCATCCTGAGGCCCGTGAGGGCCGAAGGATCTGGTCCGGAAGGTGGGTAACGAGATGTCTCTCCGAGTGGGTTTCATCGGGCTGGGCACGATGGGGCAGGGCATGGCGCGGAATCTCGCGAAGGCGGGGTTTCCGCTGACCGTTACGACGCGCCACGTCGAGAAGGCGACGGCGTTCGCGAAGGAAGTCTCCGGCGTCCGGGCAGTCGCGACGGCCGAGGAGGTGGGGCGAGAGAGCGACGTCATCGTTTCCTCCGTGCCCGATTCGCCGGAGGTCGAGGAGGTCCACCTTGGAGAGCGCGGCACGGCCGCCGGAGCGGCCCGCGGCGCGATCGCCATCGACACCTCGACGATCGACGCCGAGGCGGCCCGCTCGATCGCCGCGAGGCTGTCGGAGCGCGGCATCGCGCTGCTCGACGCGCCGGTGTCCGGAGGGCAGAAGGGGGCGAACGAGGGGACGCTGACGTTCTTCGTCGGAGGAGACGCCACGGCCCTCGAGAAGGCGCGGCCGGTCTTCGCCGCGATGGGCAAGCGCATCACGCACCTGGGACCGTCCGGCGCGGGGCAGCTCGGCAAGGCGGCCAACCAGATCCTCGTCGGCGTCAACCTGATGGCGGTCTCGGAGGCCCTCTCGTTCGCGAAAAAGGCCGGCCTGCCGCTCCCGGCGCTTCACGAGGCGCTGACCGCCGGCGCCGCGAACTCCTGGGCCCTCGAGGTGCTCGGCAAGAAGATGATCGACCGGGACTTCAAGCCTGCGTTCGCGGTCAAGCACCAGCAGAAGGACCTCGCGATCGTCCTGAAGACCTCGCGCGAGAAGAAACTCCCGCTGCCCGGCGTCGCGCTCGTCCACCAGCTCCTCGTGGCACTTGAGGCGGAGGGGCGCGGCGACGACGGCACGCAGGCCCTCTACACACTGTACGAGAAGCTCGGACGAGAATAGAAAGCGTTCTCCGTTCTCCGTTCTACGTTCTACGTTCTACGTTGTACGTTGAACGAGCTGGCGGAAACGTCGAACAGAGAACGTAGAACGTCGAACATCGAACGTCGAACCTCATGAGCGATCGCTACGATTTGATCGTGATTGGCGGCGGCATCGTGGGACTGGCCACCGCCTATCAGCTTCTCGGCTGCCGGCCCGGCCTCTCGCTCGCGGTCGTGGAAAAAGAGCGCGAGCTCGCGTGGCACCAGACCGGGCACAACAGCGGGGTGATGCACGGCGGCCTTTACTACAAGCCCGGGTCGCGCAAGGCGCGCCTCTGCCGCGAGGGGAAGCCTGCGCTCGAGAAGTTCGCGCTCGAGCACGGCATTCCCTACCGCCAGTGCGGCAAGCTCGTCGTCGCGCTCGATGCGGAGGAGCTCCCGCGCCTCGTCGAGATCCGCGAGCGCGCCATCGCCAACGGCGTCGAAGGGATCGTCGAGATCGGCCCGGAGCGGATGCGGGAGATCGAGCCGCACGCGGCGGGGATCCGCGCCCTCTGGTCCCCGACGACCGGGATCGTCGATTTCCGACGCGTGGCCCGGGAGTTCGCGAGCGACATCTGCTCGCGCGGCGGCACGGTCCTGACCGGGCGCCGGGTCACCGCGATCGAGACGAAGGGGGTGGAGCAGATCGTCCGCACGACCGAAGGCGACGTCGTCTGCCGCGACCTCATCAGCTGCGCGGGCCTGCACGCCGATCGGGTCGCCGCGATGGGAGGAGCGGCCGGGCAGGAGCGGATCATCCCGTTCCGCGGCGACTACTACACGCTGACCCCCGAGGCGCGCGGTCTCGTGCGCGGGTTGATCTATCCGGTGCCCGATCCGCGCTTCCCGTTTCTCGGAATCCACTTCACCCGCACGATCACGGACGAAGTGCTGGCGGGACCCAACGCGGTCCTCGCCTTCGCGCGCGAGGGATATCGGCGCCGGGACCTTTCGCCGCGGGACCTCCTCGAGACCCTCGCCTTTCCGGGCTTCCGGCGCCTGGCGCGCAAGTACTGGAAGACCGGGATCGGAGAGATGTTCCGGGACTGGTCGAAGAGGGCGTTCACAAGAGGGCTTCGGCGCTACCTGCCCGAGATCTCCGGCAAGGACCTCGTCTTCGGCCCGTCCGGTGTGCGCGCCCAGGCGCTCAACGCCGACGGTACGCTGGTGGAAGATTTCTCGATCGGAGAGAGCGCGCACGCGCTCCACGTCGTGAACGCCCCCTCCCCCGCCGCGACCGCGTCTCTCGCGATCGGCCGCGAGATCGCCGACCTCGCCGTCAAGCGCTTCCAGCTCTCCTGACGGACCTGCGGCGGCGCAGCGCAGCCACCGCATAGACCGTCGCGTTGACGAAGACCACCAGCCCGGCCAGCAGGCGCTCCGAAGACACCGTCAGCCCCTCCGGGTAGATGACGCGCAGCAGATAGCGGGTGACGAAATCTCCTTCGTAGGGCGCCCGGCCGGCCAGCTGCGCAAAGTGGTTCTCGAGCGGTGTCAGGGGACAAGTCCGGTTCGTCAGCTCGACGAACGCGGCCCAAGCGGCCGCGGGGAGGTGGATCCACCCCGCGCGGGGCCAGCGGAACACGAGCAGGCCGCCGGCGAACACGAAGAGGATGAAAAGGAAGTGGACAACGACGACGGCGTCCGCGAGCAGTGCGTACATGTGACCGTCAGCCCGGCGTGTGTCTATCGCAGGGAGAAGTCCACGCGGCTCCCGCTCGGCTTGCCGGGCGGTTCGACGGGCTTTGCGCCAGGCTCGAGGACGAAGATCCTCGCCGCTTCGATCTTTCCCGACGAGGTCAGGTAATCCTTGACCGCGCTCGCGCGGGAGAGCGCAAGCTGCCTCAAGTCGTCGTCGGTCGCGGAGAGGTTTGCGAGCATCAGCTCGCGCATCTCGGACGCCGGGAGGCTCTTGGCGAAGCCGAGCGCGTTGCGCGGCTTGGAGAAGCTCTCCTTCTTGTAAGCCTTCGCCAGCCAGGTCTCGTATTCCTTCTCGTCCAAGACGACGTCGTCCACGCTGGCCGGCGCCTCACCGGTCTTTGAGAGGCCGGCCAGCTTCTGGGCCTTCACTTTGCGCTCCAGGCGCAGTTGCTTCAATGCTTCGCGGTCCTTGTCGCCCGAGACCCGCCCCGTGGCTTCGAGCTTGAGAGCAGGCCGGTTCGCGAGGGCCTTCGCGAGCGCGTCGAGCTTCTTCTTGGCGGCCTCATCCAGGGTCTCGCGGCCGTCGGCGAAATCCACGGACGAAAACTCCTGCCCGCCGCCGCCCCCCAGAAGCTTGCCGAGCAACGAGAAAGGCGCCGTGATTGCCTTGCCGACCAGGTTCCCCACGACCTTCCACAGGACCCCCCAGATCTTGAACTTCGGATCGTCGAGCGAGCCCTCGATCGGAAGGTCGAGATCGATCAAGCCGTCCTTGTCGCGCAGCAACGACACGGCCAGCCTGACCGGAAGCTTCGTGGCGTCCTTGCTCTCGACCTTCTCGCCGAACTCGAACTGGTCCACGAGGAAGTGGTTCTGGGCCGCGAGCTTGCGGTTCTCGAGCTTGTACGCGACCTCCATCGTCAGTGTTCCCCGGGCGATCGGATAGCCGGCGTACTTGTCCGAGTACGGCGTGAACGGCGGCAGGTCGATGTCCTTGAATGTCGCCTTGACGTCGGCGAAGGCGGTCGCCGCGAGGGGATTGACGGAGCCCTGGATCTGGAGGGGCGAGTGGTTCGCGAGCGTTCCCTTCACGTCCAGGCTCGCGACCGTGCCGGCGACAGTCGAGAGCCCGCTCATCCGGCCCTCCAGGTTCGCCACCGTCGCGGAGTAGTTCGGCTGGACGAACTTGTCCGCGAACGCGATGCGTCCGCCCTGGAGCGTCAGGCTGTCGATCCGGATCGGCACCTTCTCGGAGGCCGCGGGCGCCGCCGGGGCCGGCGAGGGCGGAGCCGGCGCGGTCTCGGCCTCTCCGGACTCGTCCTCTCTCTTCGACGCGGGAGTCCCGAGGACCCTTTGGAGGCTCGTCGTGCCGTCCCGCTCGATCGTGAGATCGCAGGCGAAGCCGGAGAGCGCGAGCCGCGACATCTCCACGTACATCGGGTTGAATCCCGCTTTCATCCCCTGGGCCGAGAAGCTCTCCCACCGGAGGAAGTCGAGGTTCGTCGCCTGTTCGAGGACCAGGAGATCCCTGATCAGTGCGTTGCCGGTGTACGTGAGGCTCGCCTTGCTGTTCGGGCCCTCGCCAAACTTCAGCGTCCCGTCGGCCGAAATTGTTCCGCGGCCGAGCGAGACCTTGAAGTCCTGGACGACGTAGGGCTGGATCGGCACCAGCGGAATCGCTTTCACCGCGACTTTCAGGTCGGCGAAGATCGGGTCGAGGCCGACCGGGCCCCTCACGCCGGCGATTCCCTTGCCGTCCACTCCGAAATCCGCCGCGAGCGTACCCTTCGAGCCGCGGGCCGTAGAGACTTTCTCGAGCGAGAGGTTGACCTTCGTCAGTGAATACCGGCCGGTGCGCGCCGGCTCCCGGTCGAGGATGCTGACCGTGTATCCGTTCAGGGCGAGCCGGCCCAGGGCGACGGTCCAGGGCGCCTCGCGCGGCGTGGAAGGCGGCGGGGCCGGCGAGTCCGCCGTGAGCCGGAGGAGGTCAACACTGCCATCCTTGTCGCGGAAGACCGCAAGGGACCCGCCAGCGCTCGCGAGCTCGCCGACGGCGGCGGCGTGCTTGCCCGGGTCGACCGAGGTCCCGGCCAGCGTGACGGAGGGCGCGGTGAAGAACGGCTCCTTCACGCCGCGCTTTCGCAGGCGCGGCGATTTCAGCTCCGCGGAGAGGCCCGTCAACGTCGTGCTCGCGTTCGCCCCAGCCGCGAAGCGGTACTTCGTCTTGAGGTCGAGGACGCCGTCGTCCACGTCGAACCGGACCGCGTCGCGATAGAACGGCTCGTAACGCTTGAGCGGCAGCGCAGCGGCCGAGATCTCTCCCTCCACCGCGACCGGGTCGAGAGAGAAAGAGCCCGAGTTCTTGAACGTCTCGCCGGCGTCGGACTTCACGGAAGCCTCGAGCGAAGCCGTCTTGCCCGGCGCCGTCGAAAGGCCCTTGACCGAGACCGCGAGGTCGCTCCAGACGGCGCGAAACGGCGGCGCGAGAGAAAGATCGTCGTAGTGGATCTTCCCCCCTTCGATCCCCGCCTCGGCGACCTCCACGAGAAACGGATGAGGCGGCGCCCCGGCCTTCTTCGGCGCCTCCGTGACCGCCTTCTTCCCTGCCTCCGGCGCGGGCGGCAACGCCGCGAGGACGTTGTACTTGCCCGTTCTCCCGCGCTCGACCCACATCTCCGGCCTGACCGCCTTCACGCTCGACAGCCGCGCCTTTTCCCCGAACACGTCGAAGGTCGCGAGCGCGGCCTCGAGCCGGTCACAGGCCGCGAGCGGCTTGCCGCCGATCTCGACGGCGACCTTCTTCAACGCCGCCGTGCCCGAGAGGATGAGCGCGGGCCTTCCTTTCGGCGGCTGCCGGAACGCGACCGTGAGGTTCGCGTCCAGGCGCCCGGCCGTGAGCCGGGACGGCATCTTCGCCGGAACGTAGGCGAGATAGAACGGCAGGTCCACGTCGGCGACGTTGATCTCCACTCTCGCCTCGTGCGTCTCGCTGAAGGGCTTGGCCTCGCCGCGCAGGGTGAACGGCGCTCCGTTGATCTTCGCCTCGAAGACCGGCTGCGTCGTGATCTCGACCTGCGACGGGATGTTCGACAGGAACGGTATGCCGATCCTCATGTCGCGCACCGTGTGCTTCGTCCGCTCGGGCCGGTCGTCGAAGTCCACGCTTCCCCCCTCGATGCGGATGTTGTTGACCGAGAAGCGGAGCGGTTTCTCGTCCGGGGGCTTCGGCCTTGACGCCTCATCGAGCAGGTCCTGGCAGTTGTAGGTCCCATCCTCCTTCCGGACGACCGTGATGGAGGGCTTCGTCAGCGAGACCGCGCGGACCACGGGGCCGCCCTTGAAGATCGAGATCGCCTGGAGGTTCAAGAACAGACGCTCAAAGGAGAGGAACGGGCCCCCGCCCTTCTCCTTCACGTCGAGCCCTTCGAGCGTGGCGGAGAGCGTGAACGGGTTGAGCGCCAGTCGCCTCAGCGTCACCGGCCTGTGCAGGGCTTGAGCGAGCCTGCGCTCCGCGACCGGCCGCAGGATCGCCGGGAGGAGGAGAAACCCGGCGAGTGCCCAGAGCGCGAGCAGTCCCGCGGCGATCGCCAGGAGTTTTCGCGCGAGCGCCGGGTTCCATCGCTCCGCCAGCTTCATTCAGAACCCACCTCCCGTGAATCCTATCCCCGACCGAGGAGGCAAAAAAAAGCGAGATCGCCTCGCGCGATCTCGCCCCGGGGGAATGCCCGGCTTGCTTTTTCAATCCAGCTGCAGGTCGCACTCCGAGTGCCCCGGCACTTTCCGTTCCCGGCCATCCTGGTCCGAGGTGTTGATCCAGCGGGGCTCCGTCGTCTGGGCTTCGGCTGCGGCAGAACTCGTCTCCGCGGCGACGGCCGGGTGCTCGACGGCCTTGTGCGACCTCGCGCCGATGACACCCGCCGAAAACGCCAGCACCGCCACCAGGAACATGCCGAGCAACGGCGCGCGTCCACCGGTTCGATTCGATTTCGTTTCCTGATTTCTCATGGCTTCCTCCCTTTGCTCTCCGCAGAAGGGAGCAAGCGAGAGGCCAGGCGGCGGGGCGAGGAGCCAGGATCGTAAGCGACGGCAGGAGAGCGACTTCGCGTCAGCCCCCGCGCGCGGCCAACGCTCGCCGTCCATTTTCCGGATGCGGAATCTAGATTCTGGAAACCACGATCCCGTGTTTCTGGATCCGCTGGTAGAGGGAGCTGCGGGAAATTCCGAGGCGGGAGGCGGCGCGGTCCACGTTGCCGTCCTCGTCGGCGAGGGCTCGCTCGATGAGCCGCTTCTCGGCTTCCCGGATCGTCAGGCCGGCCAGAGAGTCCACGACGACGCCGCCGTGCTCGAAGTCGAATCCCAGGTCCTCCGCCTCGAGGACGTTGCGCGGCGATTGGAGCGCGGCGCGCTCGAGCACGTTGCGCAATTCGCGGATGTTCCCCGGCCAGGGGTGCCGCTCGAGACGGTCGAGCGCGCCGGCCGAGAGAGCGAGCCCGCTCCTTCCGAGGTCCGACGCCATCCCGTGGAGAAACCCCTCGGCCAGGACCCGGATGTCCTCCGCGCGCTCGCGCAGCGGCGGCAGGCGGAGCAGAAGCGTGCTGATTCGAAAATAGAGATCGCTGCGGAAGCGCTTTTCCTCCACGAGGGACGCGAGGTCCTGATGCGTCGCGGTGATCAGCCAGACGTCCACCTGCCGGTCGCGGACGTCTCCCAGCCGCCGGAATCTCTTTTCTTCGAGGACCTTCAAGAGCCTCGGCTGGACGGCGAGGTCCATGTCGCCGACCTCGTCCAGGAAGAGGGTTCCACGGTCGGAGACCTCGAGAAGGCCCGGCTTGGCCGCGACGGCACCGGTGAACGCCCCCTTCTCGTGGCCGAAGAGCTCCGACTCGAGGAGCTCCGGCGAGAGGCCCGCGCAATTCAGGTCGAGAAAGGCCTCGTCACTGCGCGGACCATTCGCGTGGAGCCAGCCGGCCAGGACTCCCTTGCCGCTGCCGGTCTCCCCCTGGACCAGGACCGGCCGGTCCGAGGCCGCCACG
Organism: uncultured Acidobacteriota bacterium; assembly: GCA_963815865.1. Classification (GTDB taxonomy): domain Bacteria; phylum Acidobacteriota; class Thermoanaerobaculia; order UBA5066; family Gp7-AA6; genus JAWOLE01. Next base: position 281,550 of record CAWFIK010000001.1, on the reverse strand, counting down.
CGGAGAGCCTGGTCGCGCAGCGCGCGCATCGCGGGGCTCGTTCCGAGAAACGGGTCGGGCGTGTGTCGGATCCGGATCGCTTCGTCGGTCAGGCGGCGGCGCTGCGCGCGCTGGTTCTCGAGCGCGCGCTGCAGAACGAAGAGGAACGCCGTCCGGTCCACCGGTTTGATCAGGAACTGCTCCGCGCCCTCCGCGAGCGCCTTCACGGCCAGGTCGAGCGCTCCGGTGTCCGCAAGGACGAGGAAGGCGGTGCCCGGAGCGACGAGCCGCACGTGGGCGAGCAGATCGAGGACGCTTTCATCGGAAAGCCGGCCGCTCGCGACGACGGCATCCGGCCGCGAGCGCGCGAACTCTTCCCGGGCCCTCCGGCCGTTTTCCGCCTCCGCGACTTCGTATCCGTCCGCCGCGAGGACGGTGCGAAGGCCCTGGCGGACACTCGCATCGTCCTCGACGAGCAGGATTCTCTGCCTCGAAGCCCGCATCGCTCCTTTCCGCCGCGCGCAGCGGCCGGGGGCATCATCGCCCGCCCGCGAGCCTGCTGCAAGTTGAGCGGAATCGCCTGCAGTACTTATGCCGGGAGCGTGCCGCCGCCGATCGCGGCGTCGAGGATCTCGATCGGGTGCGCTGCGGGGAGCGTCAGGCCGCGCTCGCGGAGGACCTTCTGGATCTGAAGCGTGCAGCCGGGGTTGGCGCTCGCGAGGAGGTCCGCCTTGACCGAGAGGACGTTGTCCACCTTGCGGGAGCCGATCTCCTGCGAGCTCTCCGGCTCGACCAGGTTGTAAATGCCGGCGCTGCCGCAGCACTGGTCGCCGTCGGGGATCTCGACGAGCTCGAGCCCGGGGATGGCGGCGAGGAGCCTGCGCGGCTGCTCGCGGATCCGCTGCGCGTGGGCGAGGTGGCAGGAGTCGTGGTAGGCGACGCGCGCGCGGATCGGGCGGCGCGGCGCGACCGGCGGCAGCGCGGCCAGGAACTCCGTGACGTCGCGGACCTTCGCGGAAAACGCCGCCGCACGCGAGGCCCACTTCGGATCGTTCGCGAAGAGGCGGCCGTAGTCCTTCATGGTCGAGCCGCAGCCGGCGGCATTGACGAGGATCGCGTCCAAGGGGCCCGGGGGACTCGAAGGTCCCCCGGATCCAGAAGCTTCCTCCTCAAACCGGGCGATCGTGTCGCGCGCGAACGCAAGCGCTTCCGGCTCGCGCCCGGCGTGGAGCGACAGGGCGCCGCAGCACCCCTGCCCGCGCGGAACGAGAACCTCGCACCCCTCGGCCGACAGGACCCGGAGCGTCGCCTCGTTGACGCCGGGGAAGAAGACCCGCTGCACGCATCCGGCGAGAAGCGCGACGCGCGCCCGCCGCTCCCCTTTCGCCGGCACTCTCTCGGGAAGGCGCGCGGCAACGTTGTGGAGTGAGACCGCCGGGAGGAGGGCGTCCATCTGGGCCAGGCGCCGCGGCAGGAGGCGCAACAGCCCGATTCGGCGGACGAGGGCCCGGAGTCCCGACTCGGTGTAAAGCCAGAGAAGCGCCGCCGCCGCGCGCAGCCTCCCCGGGTAGGGGAAGAGCGCGAAGATCGCCTCGCGGTGGAATTGATCCGCCTGCGAGCGTGGAAAGCGCCGCTCGAGCTCCGCGCGCGTGTGCTCGATCAGCACGTCGTACTTCACGCCCGACGGGCAGGCGGTCATGCACCCCATGCATCCCAGACAGCGGTCGAAGTGCGCCGCGACGTTCTCGCTCCAGCCGATCTTTCCCTCCGCGAGACCGCGCATGAGGTCGATGCGGCCGCGGGGCGAGTCCATTTCCTCCCCCCACGAGGCGTAGGTCGGGCAGGCCGGCAGGCAGAATCCGCAGTGGACGCAGTCGTCGAGGAGGCTGCGCTCGCGCACGGCGCTCGCGATCTGCGATTTGTGATTTGTGATTTGTGATTGACCGGAGGCCTCCGGCAGCGTCTCGCTATTGGTCACAAGTCACCGTCCGGTCGGATCTCATCCCGAGCGGAGCGAGGGATCTGCTCCGTATCCTCGCGCACACGCGGAGCAGATCCTTCGTCGCTTCGCTCCTCAGAATGACAGGCGACACTAGATTCCTCCCACGAAGCGGCCCGGCGCGAGGCGCCGCTCGGGGTCGAGGCGCTCCTTGACGGATTTCATCAGGGACAGCGCCGGGGGCGGTGAGCCCCAGACGTCAATGAGCTTGCGAATGGCGGCCGGCGCGGCTTCGAGGGTCAGGCTCCCGCCGAGAGAGGCGATCCTCTCGCGGCCGGCGCGGATCGCCTCGGCGGCGGACGCGGGATCGGCCGGCGTTCCGGAGAGGAATCCGAGTCCAAGCATCGCGTACCAGACGAAGCCGAAGTTCTCGAGCGTGCCGAGGAGCGGCGGGAGAACATCCGCGGCGATCGGCTCGATGTGCGTGGGCAGGGCCGCCAGCTTGGCGCGCAGCGCCGCCGCGGTTCGAATTTCATCGTGGCGCGCCCGCAGCGACCGGGCCGCGGTTTCGTCGAGGACGTCGCACGCCGATCCCACGTCGGCCCCGACGATCCGGATCAGCCGTTCCCTCTGCTCGGCGACGCCGGCGCGAAATCCCTCGAAGGCGACGGAGACGTCGAAGCTCCCGTCCCTCGACTCGGCGACGACCGACGCCGGCTCGAGCTGCGCCTCCCGCATCGCGGCGACGAGCGCGCGCACGGCGTCCGCCGTCCGGCCCGGCAGGAGGAGCGTCGTCTCCTCCTCGGGCAGCGGGTGCAGGCGGAAGGTCGCCGTCGTGATGAGACCGAGCGTTCCCAGAGAGCCCACCATCAGCTTGGGCAGATCGAAGCCGGCGACGTTCTTGACGACCCTTCCGCCGCCGCGGGCCAGCGTGCCGTCGGCGCGCGCGAAGGAGACGCCGATGATCAGGTCGCGGACCGAGCCGAAGCGCGCCCGCCGCGGGCCGAACGCGTTCGCGGCGACGATGCCTCCGACGCTCTTCCTTTCCGGAAGCGGCGGATCGAGCGCGAGGCGCTGGCGATGAGAGGCGAGCGCCTCCTGGAGAAGCGCCAGCGGCATGCCCGCCTCGACGACGACGATCTGGTCGGACGGCGCATGCTCGACGATGCGCACCATCCTTCCCGTGCGCACGACCGCGTCCAGCCGCACGGGGGGCGCGCCGAGCTCCAGCTCCGTGCCGCCGCCGACGAACGCGAGCGCCTTCCCCGCGCGCATGGCTTCACGCAGGACTTCTCCCGCTTCTTCCGGCGTCGAAGGCTCGTAGACGATCGCGGGGCGCGCGCCCAGGATCGCGTCATCCTCCAGCCCGGGGCGCGAGAAGGCACTCACTCGCGCCACGCCCCGCCGGCGAGCTCTGCCGGATGCGCCTGGTAGGGACCCGGGCGGTCGCCGCAGAGCCGCGGCGTGGGAAAGACCTTGCCGGGATTGAGGCGCGACTCCGGGTCGAAGGCGCACCGGACGAGCCCCATCGTGTCGAGGTCCGCCTCCGAGAACATCACGCCCATGTAGACCGCCTTGTCGGCGCCGACGCCGTGCTCGCCGGTGATCGAGCCTCCGTACCGCACGCACATCTTCAGGATCTCTCCGCCGACCTCCTCGGCGGCCCGCTCCTGTCCCGGGATCTTCGCGTCGTAGAGCACGAGGGGATGGAGATTGCCGTCGCCGGCGTGGAAGACGTTTGCGACGCGCAGCCCGGCGCCGCGCGCGAGCGCGTCGATCTCCCGCAGGACCTTCGCGATCTCCGAGCGCGGGATGACGCCGTCCTGGACGAAGTAGTTCGGGCTGATGCGGCCCACGGCGGCAAACGCGCTCTTCCTCCCCTTCCACATGAGCACGCGCTCCGCCTCGTCGCGCGGGCGGCGGACCTCGATCGCCCCGGCCGCGCGCGCCAGCTCGACGGCATTCTCGGACGTGGACTCGACCTCGGCCTCCGGCCCGTCGGCATCCATGAGAAGCGCCGCGCCGACGTCGGGCCAGTCGAGGCCGGTCGCCGCCTTGGCCGCCTCGATCGCCAGGCGGTCCATCATCTCGATCGCCGCCGGCACGATCCCGGACGCGATGATGGCCGAAACCGCGTTGCCCGCCTCGTCGGTGGAAGGGAACGTCGCGAAGAACGTGCGCGTCGCCTGCGGCTTCCTCAGGACCCGGAGCACGACCTCCGTGACGATGCCGACCATCCCTTCGCTGCCGACGAGCACCCCGAGCAGGTCGTACCCGGGCGCGTCGCGCACCGGGCCTCCCAGGTCCAGGACGCTGCCGTCCGCGAGGACGAGCCTCGCCCCGAGAACGTGATTGGACGTGAAGCCGTACTTCAGGCAATGCGCGCCCCCCGAGTTCTCCGCCACGTTTCCGCCGATCGTACAGACGCTCTGGGAGGAAGGGTCGGGCGCGTAGTAGTAGCCGGCCGGCCCGATCGCCTTGCTGACGTCGAGGTTCGCCACGCCCGGCTGAACGCGCATCCAGCCGTTCTCCAGGTCCACCTCGAGAATCTTCTTCATCCTCGACAGGCCGATGACGACGCAGCCGGGCACGGGGAGCGCGCCTCCCGAGAGTCCCGTCCCCGCGCCGCGCGGCACGATCGGGAGGTCCGCGTCGCGCGCGATCCGGACGACCTGCGCGACTTCTTCGGTCGAGCCGGGCAGGAGGACGATCCCGGGCTGGACGCGGAAGCCGGTCAGGCCGTCGCATTCGTAGGTCCGCAGCTCCGAGGGGTCGGAGATGCAATGGCGGGCGCCGACCACGGCAGCCATTCGCGAGGCGACATCGCCGGAGATCGCCGCGGCTGAGGGCGAAGCGCTCACCCTTCAGTCCAGGTAGCGGTAAGCCGGCAGGGTCAGAAACTCGACGAAGTCCTCGGGGCCGACGAGGCCGTCCAGGATCTCCGCGGCCTCGCCCAGGCGCCCGGAGCCGGGCCCGCGGAGCTTTCCGAGCTCCTCGCCGCGGATGGTCTCGTACATCCCCTTGGTGACCGTCCGCCCGTCGGAGAGCGTCGCGCCGTGGTGGACCCACTGCCAGAGCTGGGAGCGCGAGATCTCGGCCGTCGCGACGTCCTCCATCAGGTTGAAAATCGCCGCCGCGCCGTTGCCGGTCAGCCAGGAGTTCAGGTACTGGAGCCCGACGTTGACGTTGCTGCGGACCCCGGCCTCGGTCACCGCTCCGCCCGGCACGCGCGTGTCGAGCAGCATCTCGGCCGTGGTGGAGACCTCCTCGCGCAGGCGCTCCTTCTGGTTCGCCCGGCCGGCGAGGGCCTTCTCGAAGACCTCGCGCGCGACCGGCACGAGGTCCGGGTGCGCCACCCAGGTGCCGTCGAAGCCGTCTCCCGATTCGCGCAGCTTGTCGTCGCGCACCCGGGCGAGCGCCTTCTCATTGACCTCGGCGTCCCTCCGGCTCGGGATGAACGCCGCCATCCCGCCCATCGCATGAGCGCCGCGCCGGTGACAGGTCTTCACCAGAAGCTCCGTGTACGCGCGCATGAAGGGCACGGTCATCGTCACCTGTCCGCGGTCCGGGAGAACGCGATCGCGCCGCTTGCGCAGGGTCTTGATCAGGGAGAAGAGATAGTCCCAGCGCCCCGCGTTCAAGCCGCTCGAGTGCTCCCGAAGCTCGTAGAGGATCTCCTCCATCTCGAACGCCGCGGGCAGCGTCTCGATCAGGCAGGTGGCGCGGACGCTCCCCCGGGGAATGCCGAGGGTCTCCTGTGCGAAGAGGAAGACGTCGTTCCACAGCCGCGCCTCGAGGTGGCTCTGCATCTTGGGGAGGTAGAAGTACGGGGCTGTTCCACGGTCGAGCCGCTCGCGGGCGTTGTGGAAGAAGTAGAGCCCGAAGTCGATGAGAGACGCGGAGACCGGCTCGCCGTCGACCGTGACGTGCTTCTCCGGCAGGTGCCACCCCCGAGGCCGCACGAGCAACGTCGCGATCGTCGAGTTCAACCGGTAGCCCTTCCCCTCCGGGCTGACGAACTCCAGGGAGCGGCGGACGGCGTCGATCAGGTTGGCCTGCCCGACGACGACGTTTTCCCACGTGGGAGAGAGGGAGTCCTCGAAGTCGGCCATGAAGACGTCGGCGCCGGAGTTGAACGCGTTGATCATCATCTTGCGCTCGACCGGGCCGGTGATCTCGACCCACCGCTTCTGCATGTCCGCGGGAGTCGAGGCGACCTTCCAGGCGCCCGTCCGCACCGACTCGGTCTCCGGCAGAAACTTCGGGAGCGCGCCGGAGTCGAACTCCGCCTGCCGGTCGGCCCGGCGCTGGAGCAGCGCCCGTCGAGTCGGCTGGAACTGCCGGTGAAGCCTCTCGATGAAAGAGAGCGCTTCGTCGGACAGGATCTGCTCCGCGACCGGCGGGACCTTCGCGAGGACTTCGATCGCCTTCGCCATTTACTTGGGCGGCAGCGCCGGGATGAGGCCGGGGAACACGTAGGCCTGGAGGAGCGCGATCAAACCGATGATCGCCGCGCCCGCGACCGAGTGCCACCAGACCTTGCGGAAGATCGGCCCGAGGGCATGTGAACGCTCATCCGCGTCGTCGTAGCAGGCCGCGCACGCGACCATGATCGACTGCGCGTCGATCATCTTGCCCATGACGCCGCCGGTGGAGTTGGTGGCGACGATCAGGACTTCATTCAGGTGGAGCTGCTGCGCGGTGATGCGCTGGAGGCTGCCGAAGAGCGCGTTGGACGCCGTGTCCGACCCGGTCAGGAAGACGCCGAGCCAGCCGAGGTATGCCGCGAAGAACGGGTAGAGGACCCCGGCGCTGGTGAACGCGAGGCCGAGGACCGCGTCCGTGCCGGAGTATCGGGTCAGGAACCCGAGCCCCAGCACCTGGCCGATGACCAGGACGGGGATCTTCATCCGGCGCGCCGTCCGGCCGACCGCGTCTCTCCACTGACTTCCGCTCAGGCCGAGGACGAGGCCGGAGAGGAGCGCCGCCACGAAGACGCCGGTCCCGGCGGCCGAGAGCCAGTTGATGCTGAAGCGCGCCCCTTCCGGCTTCGCGTCCGGCTTGACGACCGGCGGCATCCGCCGGACCTTGTTGTGGAGGTCCGGCATGTCCCACACCGGCAGCGAAAGGGTCCCCTTGAAGGGAGAGCCGAGGACGGTCGTGTCGATCTTGACGCCCTGGAACACGTTGTTCAGCTTCGTCTTCCACGCGGGCATCCCCCACAGGGCGCAGCAGAGGATCAGGATCGCCCAGGGAGTCCAGGCGTACGCCGTCTGACCCGCGGAGTACTTGTATTTCCATTCCTTCGGGGCCTTCACCTCGGTGGCTCCGGCCGCGGCGCGCTCGGACTTGAGCAGGAACCGGGTCTTCGGATGCCACACGAAGCGCAGGAAGAGGGCCGTGCAGATGACGGAGAAGACGCCCGACACGACGTCGGTCACCAGGTGGAGGGAAGCCGAGCTCGACGCGAGGAACTGCATGATCGCGAAGGAGGCGCCCGAGACGAGCGCTCCCGGCCACACCTCCCAGACCTCCTTCCACGTGCCCCCTTCCATCTTCACGAAGGCCGCGATCAGCCAGAAGGGGACGAGGAGGGAGACCCAGGGAAGCTGATGGCCCACCATCGTGGAAAGCGTGAGCTGGTCGAGGCCGCTGACGGACGCGAGCGTCACGATCGGCGTGCCGATGGCCCCGAACGCGACCGGCGCGGTATTGGCGAGCAGGTTCAGGACGGCCGACTCGAAGGGGGCGAAGCCCAGGCCGACCATCACGGCGCCGGCGATGGCGACCGGTGTCCCGAACCCCGAGGTCCCCTCGATGATGGCGCCGAAGGAGAACGCGATGAGCAGGACCTGGAGCCGGCGGTCGAAGGAGATGTGGACGATCGATTCCTTGACGATCTCGAACTTTCCGGTGATGACCGTCATCGTGTAGAGGAACATGGCCCCGAGCACGATCCAGATGATCCCGAGGAATCCCGAGAGGGATCCGTAGGCGAACGCCGAGATCGCCGAGGGAAGCGGCATTCCGAAGACGACGCAGGAGACGAGGAAGGCCGCGAGCACGCCGTAGAACGCCGCGTACGGCGCCGCGATGCCGAGGTGCTTGACGCCGCGTTTGTCACGATGGGGATGGAGGGCGATGAAGTAGAGCAGGACGAGGATCGGGACCGCCGCGACGACGGTGGAGAGAATGACGTTGCCGAGCGGATTGTAGTTCTGAAAGTACATAGAGCCTCGCTCTCCTTCCCAAGACGGCGCCAACCGAATCGCCGAGAGTGAACCGCACAGTAACGATCTGAATCACCGAACGACAAGGGGTGAATGCGTCAGAGTCTAATCCTCCAGGCGGCCGCCGTCCGGAATTTCTCTACGGAACAACGGCGACCACGATGAGCCTCTTCGGGCCGTGAACCCCGTACGCCAGAGTCTGCTCGATGTCGGCCGTCTTGCTCGGACCGGAGATCAGCAGCGCGTTGGGCGGCATCGCCGCCGCCCACCCCTGGGACCGCAGGGCGTCCCAGAAGGTGTCGTGGATGGCGCCGGCGTGGAGCAGGGCCAGGTGAACCGGGGGGACGAGCGACAGGAGACGGGGTTCCTCCGGCGAAGGCCAGACGATGAGCCCGCCGGTTTCGGCGATGCCGCCCCGGGTGGTCGTGAAACCGGCCTCCACCTCGTTGAAGAGCCGCTCCTTGAACTGCTCGACCGGCCGGTCGTACGCGACGAGGCGCGGCCCCTCGCCGGCGGGCCAGGATTGCGCCAGACGGCGGCCGGCGGGAGTGCCGGTCCCATAGAGCAGTGTCCCGAGGCCCTGCGACTTCAGGAATCCGTGAACCGCCGCGGGCCACCCCTCCTCGGTCGTCTCCAGGAACTCCGTCTTGACCGCCTCCATCAACCGGCGCAGGCGCGGGTAGCGTTCCGCGGCCGGCCACGTCTTTGCCGCCATGACCGCGAAGTCGGAGGCGGGAGCGATGCCGCGGGGACTCCCGCGAAGCCGTTCGAGGATCCTCTCCCGCGCCGCGTCAGGCACCGTCCACCCCGTCCTTTCGGGCGAGCTCGTGGAGCGTCCGCCTGCCGGGGCGGGGCGTCGCCCTGACACTCGTCCAGGCGGAGAGAACCGGCAGCCACGACGGGAGCAAACGGCGCAGACGCGTCGCCGTGAAGCCCATCAAGCGATAGAGGAAGGGACTCCGGTGAGCCGCTTCCCAGAACGTCCAGGCCGCGTCCTCGAGCCGGCTCCGTCCCTGACCGGCCTCCAGGACGGTCGATCCCGGCTCCTTGTGCGTCGCCTCCCGGCGAAGGCGCACCAGCAACTCCACGATCGGGATCTCGACCGGGCAGGCCTCGGCACAGGCGCCGCAGAGACTCGAGGCGTGTACGAGCTCGTGTCGGCGCGCGACCCCCTCGGTCTGCGGCGTCAGGATCTTCCCGATCGGCCCCGGATAGACCGCCTCGTACGCGTGCCCCCCGATCCTCGTGTAAACCGGGCAGTGATTCATGCACGCCCCGCAGCGGATGCACCGGAGCGTGGCCGAGAGCTCCACGTCGGAGAAGATCCGCGAGCGTCCGCTGTCCAGGATCACGAGATGGACTTGCGTCGGGCCGTCCTTCTCTCCCGGGCCGCGCGGCCCCGTGATCATGTTGAAGTAAGTCGAGATCACCTGGCCCGTCGCCGACCGGGTCAGGAGGCTGTAGAGCGGAGGCACGTCCTCGAGCCTCTCGACGACCTTCTCGATCCCCATGAGCGCGATGTGGATCGGCGGAACGTGCGTGGACATGCGGCCGTTGCCTTCGTTCTCGACCAGGCAGAGCGTGCCGGTCTCGGCCACGGCGAAGTTGACGCCGGAGATCCCGGCGTCCGCCTCGAAGAACTTCTTGCGGAGGACCCGCCGCGCGATCCCGGTCAGCTCGTCCACGTCCTCGGTGTACTTCGCCTCGCGGATCTTCCTGCCGAAGAGCTTCGCGATCTGCTGTTTGTTCTTGTGGATCGCCGGCATGATGATGTGCGAGGGAGTCTCGCCGTCCAGCTGGATGATGTATTCGCCCAGATCCGACTCGAGCGACTCGATGCCGCGCTGCTCGAGGAAGTCGTTCAAGTGCATCTCCTCCGACACCATCGACTTCCCCTTGACCACGCGCGTGGCGCCGTGCTCCTTCAGGATCCCGAGCACGATCGCGTTGGCTTCCTCCGTCGTCTCGGCCCAATGGACCCGGATGCCGTGGGCGGCGCAGTTCGTCTCGAGCGTCTCCAGCAGCTCCGGCAGCTTGGCAAGCGCGCGCGCGCGGATCGCGGAGCCCAGAGCCCGCAGATCGCGCCACTCGATGGGGTCCGCGAAGAGGGCCGCGCGCTTGGCCATCAGGCCGTCCATGGCGCGCCGGAAGTTCGCCCGGAGCTGCGGGTTCTTCAGGGCGTCGACGGCCGCAGGGCGGAAGGCAGGAGTCGAGCCATGCGTGCTCACTTCGTCCGCTCCCACAGGAATTCCGCGACGTGCTTCGCGCGGACCTTCTCCCCCATCGCGGCGAGCCGGCCGCCGATGTTCAGCAGGCAGCCTCCATCCCCCGAGAGGAGGATCGGGGCGCCGGTGGCGAGGACGTCGCCCGCCTTGTCCTCGACCATCGCCGCCGAGATCTCGGGCTCGCGCACCGCGAACGTCCCGCCGAAGCCGCAGCACTCGCGCTCCCGCGACAGCGGCGCGAGCTCCACGTTCGCCAGCTGCGCGAGAAGGCTCCGCGGCTCCAGCACGATCCCCATCTCGCGCAGCGCGTGGCAGGAGGAATGCCAGGTGACGCGCACCTTCTCGCCGTGGTCGGTCAGCTTCACCTTCAGCACATCGGCGAGAAACTGGGTCAGCTCGATCACCCGCGCCGCGAATGCCTCGGCCTTCTTTTCGAGCGGGTCTCCTTCGAAGAGCGCCGGATAGTGGTGCTTCATCATCCCGGCGCACGATCCCGACGGAACGACGATCGGATAGGGTTCCGGAAAGAGCGCGATCTGGGCCCGCGCGACCGCCCGCGCCTCCTCGTGGTAGCCGCAGTTGAACGCGGGCTGCGCGCAGCAGGTCTGCCCGCGCGGAAAGATGACCCGGAGTCCCTCGCGCTGGAGCAGCCGGATCCCCGAGAGGCCCGCCTCCGGGAAGAAAAGGTCGACGAGGCAGGTCCCGTAGTAGTAGACGGCCTCGGGCCGGCCGTCGAGCGTCGCGTCCCGTTTGCCCATCGAAGACGCAATCATAGGACAAAGAAGTAAACTCGCGCCGGTGTCGCTCAAGCAGAAGCTGACGGCGATCCTGCCGCCGGAAGAGATCCTCGACCGTCCCTTCGACGTCATCGCCTGCTCCGCGGACGCCGGCTTCTACCGCCTCATTCCAAAGGCGGTCGTGCGCCCGCGAAACGTCGAGGACGTCCGGGCCCTCTTCCGGTTCAGCCGGCAGGAACGGATCCCGATGACGTTCCGGACGGCGGGCACGAGCCTCTCCGGCCAGGCCGTGTCGGACGGGCTCCTCGTGGACGTGGCCCGCCACTTCCGCAACGTGCGTGTGGAGAACGGCGGCGGCACGGTGCGCGTCGATCCCGGCGTCATCGGCGCGCGGGTCAACCAGGTCCTGAAGCCTTACGGCCGGAAGATGGGACCCGATCCGGCCTCGATCCACACGGCCATGGTGGGCGGAATCCTCTCCAACAACTCCAGCGGCATGTGTTGCGGCGTCGCGCAGAACAGCTACCACACGCTCGAGTCGCTGACGTTCGTCCTCCCTTCGGGCACGGTCGTGGACACCGCGGACGCTCGCGCCGACGAGACGTTCCGGGCCGCGGAACCGGCGCTCGCCGCGGGGCTTCTCGAATTACGGGCGCGCCTTCTCGCCGACACCGCGCTCGCCGGGAGGATCCGCGCGAAATACAGGATGAAGAACACGACCGGCTACTCCCTGAACGCGTTCCTCGATTTCGAGAAGCCGGTCGAGATCCTCCGGCATCTCCTGATCGGGGCCGAGGGAACGCTCGCGTTCATCGCGGAGGCCGTCCTGCGCACCGTCCCCGACCTGCCGGTGAAATACACCGCGCTCCTCCTCTTTCCGACCGTCCGCGACGCCTGCGCCGCGATCGTTCCTCTCGGCCGGGCGGGCGCGGCGGCGCTCGAAGTCATGGACCGGGCGGCCCTGCGCTCCGTGGAGACGCAGCCGGGCATTCCGCCCTCCATCCGGGCGCTGCCGGAGGGAGCGGCGGGTCTTCTCGCGGAGTTTCAGAAGGAATCCGGAGCGGACCTCTCCGCGATCGAGGCTCAGGCCCGGGACGCGGTGGCCGGCCTCGTCCTCCTCGAGCCCGCCCGTTTCACGCACGACCCGGCCGAACAGGCCGGGCTCTGGAAGATCCGCGCGGGCATGTTCCCGTCCATCGGCGCCGTGCGCAAGAGCGGCACCACCGTCATCATCGAGGACGTCGCGTTCCCGATCGCGGCGCTGGCCGACGCCGTCGTGGACCTGAACGCGCTCTTCCGCAAGCACGGCTATGACGAGGGGATCGTCTTCGGCCACGCGCGGGATGGGAATCTCCACTTCGTCGTCACGCAGTCCTTCCGCGACGAGCCCTCGATCGCGCGCTACGCGGGGCTGATCGACGACGTCGTGGACCTCGTCGTGCGCCGCTACGACGGCGCGCTCAAGGCCGAGCACGGCACGGGACGCAACATGGCGCCGTTCGTCGAGACGGAGTGGGGCCCGGAGGCCTACGCCGTCATGAAACGGGTCAAGGAGCTCGCGGACCCGGAGGGGTTCCTGAACCCCGGCGTCATCATCAACCCGGACTCGAAGGCGCACCTGCGCGACCTGAAGCCGATGCCCTCCGTCGAAGAGGAGGTGGACAAGTGCATCGAGTGCGGCTTCTGCGAGCCGCGCTGTCCCAGCCGCGACCTCACGACGACGCCGCGCCAGCGGATCGTCGTGCGGCGCGAGATCGAGCGGCTTCGCGTCGCGGGCGAAGACGGCGCAACGCTCGCCGCGCTCGAGAGCGCGTTTCCCTACGACGCCCTCGACACCTGCGCGACCGATGGCCTTTGCGCGATGGCCTGCCCGGTCGGCATCGACACCGGCCGGCTCACCAAGCGCTTCCGGGCGGCGCGCCATTCTCCGGCCGCCCGCGAGATCGCGCGGCTCACGGCGAAGCGGTTCGCGCTCGTCGAGCGCGGCGTGCGCCTGGCTCTCTCCGCGGGGCGGGCCGGGCGCGCCTTGATCGGATCGCGCGCGATCACTTCGGCCACGCGCGCGGCGCGCTCGATGTTCGGCGGCCAGGTTCCCCTCTGGATCGAGCCGATGCCCGCTCCCGCCGAGCCGGACCTCCCGGCGACCGGTCGCGCGGGCGCCGCCGCCATCTATTTCCCCAGCTGCATCAGCCGGACGATGGGCGCGCTCCCCGGCGAGCCGGAAGGGATGTCCACGACCGAGGCGTTCGTGGCGGTGGCGGCGCGCGCGGGCATGCCGCTCCACATCCCCGCGGACGTCCGCGGCCACTGCTGCGGCGTGCCGTACTCATCCAAGGGCTTTGCGGAGGCACACGCCCTCGTCATCAACGGGACGGTCGCCCGGATGTGGGAATGGTCGGACGGCGGCGCGCTGCCCGTCGTGATCGACACGAGTCCCTGCACCTATGGCCTCCGATCCGGGCAGGACCTGACCCCGGAAAACCGCGACCGCCTCGCCCGGATGAGAATCCGCGACGGAGTCGAGTTCTTCGCCGACACGGCGCTTGCGCGCCTGACCTTGAAGAGACAGGCGGGCATGGTTGCCGTCCACCCGGTCTGCTCGCTCGTGAAGATGGGCCTCGTCGAGAAACTCGAATCCCTGGCCCGGGCGTGCTCGGAATCCGTGACCGTCGCGGCGTCGGCGGGCTGCTGCGGTTTCGCGGGCGACCGCGGTTGGCTCGTGCCCGAGCTGACCGCCTCCGCGACCCGGGAGGAGGCCTCCGAGATCCGTTCCTCGCGGGCGGCGGAAACCTACTCCTCCAGCCGCACGTGCGAGATCGGCCTGACCCGCGCGACGGGCGCCGCCGCGCGGTCGTTCATCCATCTCCTCGAGCGCGCGACGAGATGACCGCGGGATTCCCGCCGCGAGCTCCCGGGATGCAATCACATCATTCGATTTCCGTCGCCCCCAGCGCCCGGTTGACATAGGATTTTCACAGCGGAAAACGATTTCGATTCCCGAGGACCGGAGCCGCGCTGCCGCGGCTCCTTGAGAGGAGACGCCATGAGGCTACCAAGGAAGGATCAATCCGGAAGGGGTCTCGGACGCCGCGAATTCCTGAAGATTTCGCTCGCGGCCGGCGCGTCGCTCGCGGCGCCGACGATGTTCACGCGGAGCGCTTCGGCGCAGCAGGAGCGGGTGCTCAAGATCATCCAGTGGAAACACTTCGTCCCGGACTACGACAAATGGTTCGACGTGTTCGCCAAGGAGTTTGGCGAGAAGAACAAGTGCAAGGTCGAGGTGGACTACGTCGCGACGCCGGACCTGCCGACCGCGATCGCGGCCGACATCTCGCGCGGGAGCGGGCACGACGTCTTCCACCTGAACGGCACGGGCGCCTGGCTCTACGACAACACGCTCGTGGACGTCACCGACGTCGCGAACCGGCTCGGCAAGGAGTTCGGCGGCTGGATCCCGGAGGCCTCCTCGCTCGCGGTCGTGAAGGGGAAGTGGCTCTGCGTGCCGCACTGGTTCATGAGCTTTCCCTGGATCATCAACCGGAAGTACTTCCACGACGTCGGAGAGGACTTCACCGACAAGACGACCTGGAACGACATCGTCCGGATCGGCGGGAAGCTGAAGAAGGCCGGGTTTCCAATCGGCATCCCGATCTCGCAGACCCCCGACTCCAACGACAACCTCGTGCCGCTGATGGATTCCTTCAAGGCATACATGTTCGACAAGGACGGCAAGATCGCCTTCTCGAAGAAGGAGATCGTGGAAGTCCTGAAGTTCGGCGAGCAGCTCTTCAAGGAGTCGATGACGGACGAGGTCCTGAGCTGGGACGACACCTCCAACAACCGCTTCATCGCCTCGGGCAAGGGCTCGATGGTCTGCAACCCGATCTCGGCGTACCGCACCGCCGCCAAGGACCAGCCCGACACGTACAAGAACCTGGACATCGTCAAGCCTCCGATCGGCGCGGCCGGCATCCGCGTCGGCGGCGCGCGGACGATGTCGTACGGCATCTACAACTTCTCCAAGAACCAGGACCTCGGCAAGGAGTTCCTCTACACGATGAACAAGGAATCGCTCCGCGGGATGGAGGCCTCGACCGGATACAACCACCCTTATCTCAAGGCCTTCACGAAGAAGCCGATGCCGGTCATCGGGCACGAGCCGAAGCTGGAGCTGCTGCAGGACTATCAGGACTACGTCAAATTCATCGGCTATCCCGGCCCCATGACGAAGACCGCGACTTCGATGTACGCGAAGTTCATCGTGCCGACCATGTTCGCGGAGGTCTGCAAGGGGAAGGACCCGCGCACCGCGATGGGAGAGGCCGAGCAGAAGCTGCGGGCCGTGTAAGGGTACGGGCCGCGGCCTCATCGCGTCCATCCTTCGACGAACCACGGTGGCGTTTCAGCAGTTGGTCGAACGTCGAAGGTCGAAGGTTGAAGGTGGGTCTCGCTCTCGGGACTTTCGACCTTTGACCTTCGACCTTCAACCGACCGCGATGGCGCCGCTCGGCCGATGGACGCCGGCTGGCGATCAGGCAACGAACCGGCCTCTCCATGGCTGACGTCGTCCTCGAAGGGGTCGAGAAGCGTTTCGGCGACGTCCGCGCGGTCGCCGGCATCGACCTGACGGTCCACGACCAGGAGTTCCTCATCCTCGTCGGGCCTTCGGGGTGCGGCAAGACAACTACGCTCCGGATGATCGCCGGCCTCGAAGAGGTCACGAGCGGCGACATCCGGATCGGGGGCCGCTCCGTCACGCACCTGGCGCCGCGCGACCGGGACATCGCGATGGTCTTCCAGAGCTACGCGCTCTACCCGCACATGACGGTGTACCGGAACATGTCCTTCTCCCTGAAGCTCCGGCGCACACCCAAGCCGGAGATCGACCGTCGCGTGCGGGAAGTCGCCGGCATCCTCGGCCTGACCGATCAGTTGAACCGCAAGCCGCGCCACCTCTCCGGCGGCCAGCGGCAGCGCGTGGCCGTCGGCGCGGCGCTCTGCCGGCAGGCCGGCGTGCTCCTCTTCGACGAGCCGCTCTCGAATCTCGACGCGAAGCTGCGCGTCCACATGCGGACGGAGCTCAAGCGGCTCCACCTCGCGATCCGCTCGACGATGGTCTACGTCACGCACGACCAGGTCGAGGCGATGACGATGGGGGACCGGATCGTCATCATGAACGGCGGCGTGATCTGCCAGGTGGGGACGCCGCTCGAGATCTACGACCGCCCCGCGACCCGGTTCGTCGCCGGTTTCATCGGGAGCCCTCCGATGAACTTCTTCGAGGGGGAGATCGCGAGCGACCCGTCGGGGCCCGCGGTCGCGCTCTCCGGGGGCCTGCGCCTCCCTCTTGTCCGCAAAGACCTCGCCCCCTGGACCGGCCGCCGGATCTTCTTTGGGATCCGCCCGGAGCACATCTCGCTCGCGGCGCCGGGAAAAGCCCTCTCCGACGAGACATGGTCGGTGGTCGGCATGCCGGCGCGCGTGCCGGCCATGATCGAGGTCGTCGAACCCCTCGGCCACCGGGTCATCCTGACGGCGCGCAGCGTCGCCGGTCCGTTCCAGTTGGAGACGGAGATTCACGAAGGGGTCAGGACCGGCGAGAAGTCCGATCTCTGGTTCGACATGAACCGCGCCTACCTCTTCGACCGCGAGACGGAGGCGGTGCTCTGATGGCGGCCAAGGCACCGATCCTGGGCGCGGCGGCCGGCGCGCCGGAGCGGAGGGCTCCCCTCTTCGAGCGCGAGGCGCCGTTCGGTTACCTGCTCGTTCTGCCGGCGGTCGTCTATCTCGCGATCTTCATCGCCTATCCGTTCGTGATGTCGATCTCCATGAGCTTCACCGACGCGCAGGCGGGCAACCGGAAGTGGACCGTCGTCGGCGCGCAGAACTACTCGAAGGTGGAGAACTACCAGATCCTCGCCAACGATTTCGTGATCGCGACCGTCCCGACGGAGACAGAGGCCCGGGCGCTTGCGGCCGCCCGCGCCCAGGCGGCCGTGACCGTCGAGCCGGCCGGCGGCCGTTTCCGCGCGATCCTCCAGGCGGGCGGCCGGCGGATCCCGCTCCTCGAAATGGACAAGGCGGACGACGCCTCCTTCCTCGGCGAGACGATCGGCAAGGACCTGGAGTGGAAGATCGAAAAGGCCGCGGGGGGATTTCGCGTCGTCGCGCACGCCGGCGAGGACGCGCCGGTGACGTTCGGCCCCTACGCCGACAAGGAAACTCTCAAGCGCGAGCGGAAGTTGGACATCCTCGTGCCGGCGAGCTCGCGTGTGAGGACCAACGGGAAGGGGGTCCTCCAGGACCCGAATTTCCGCCTCGCGCTGAAGAACACCTTCAAGTACACCTTCGGCACGGAGGCGATCAAGCTCCTCCTCGGCATCCCGTGCGCGCTCATCCTGAACCGCCGCTTCGGCGGGCGCCGGCTCCTGCGCGGCCTGCTCGTCATCCCGTGGGTCATCCCGATCGCGATCTCGGCGCAGGCCTGGCTCTGGATCCTCGACTCGACCTACAGCGTCATCAACTGGTGCCTGGTCCACTGGGGGATCCTCTCTCCCGGCAACATCATCAATTTCCGCGGCGACAAGAACTGGGCGATGCTCTCGGTCATCGCGGTCAACGTCTGGAGGGGCTTCCCCTTCACGACGATCGTGATCCTCGCGGGGCTGACCGCCATTCCCGACGAGATCCTCGAGCGGGCGAGACTCGACGGGGCGAACGGGGTCCAGCGCTTCGTCCACATCATCTCGCCGATGGTGCGGCCGATCCTGATGGTGTCGCTCCTCTTCTCGGTGATCTTCTCCTTCACCGACTTCAACACGATCTGGATCATCACGAAGGGCGGCCCCTACGACCAAACGCAGGTCCTCTCGACCTACGCGTACCAGCTCGGCGTCAACGCCGGATACCTCGGCAAGGGGGCCGCGATCTCCCTCTTCATGTTCCCGATCATGGCGGTGATGGTCTTCTTCATGCTGCAGTTCCTGAGGCGCGAGGCATGATGTCTCCGCTCGCGCGCGCGTGGCGAAAGGTGAAGCCGCACTTCTCCTCCTGGGCGAGCCTCGCCCCCTTCCTCGCGTTCGCGCTCTTCCCGTTCTACTGGGGGCTCATCACGTCGCTCAAGGCGGACGCGAACCTCTACGACCTGAAGGCCAACCCGTTCTGGTTCTCCGCGAAGGACCGGACGACCGGCCGCCCGTACCACAAGGACATCATCATTCCCGCTTCCCTGACGGAGGGGATCCTCCGGTGGAAGATCCCGCCCGGCGCCCACACGAACCGCAGCGACAGCGAGCAGAATCCCAGGCCGATCGCGTTCATCGGGGAGCAGCCCATCGTCTCTCCCGTGGACGGAACGCTCTCCGAGATCACGGTGCCGGAGGGACGGATCGCGCATCCCAACGACGTCATCGGCGTGATTCGCGTCGCGAGCCCGACGCTGACGCACTACCGGTACCTGAAGAGCACTCCGTTCTACCGCTGGATGAAGGTCAGTCTCGTCACCGGCGCCGCCGTCGTCCTGATCACTCTGCTCCTGGCGGTGCCGGCCGCCTACGGGCTCGCGCGCCTGCGCTTCCCCGGGAACCGGTCGATCGGCGTCGCGATCTTCCTGACGTACCTGATCCCGCCGACGATCCTCTTCATCCCCTTCTCGCAGTTCGTCGGGGCGCTCCACATCGACAACACGATATGGTCGCTCATCCTGACCTATCCGACGTTCACGGTCCCCTTCTGCACCTGGCTCCTCATGGGGTTCTTCCGGAGCGTGCCGAAGGAGATCGAAGAGCGGGCGCTCCTGGACGGCGCGACGCGGTTCCAGATGCTGCGGCAGGTCGTCATCCCCGTCGTCCTCCCGGGGATCCTGACGGCCGCCATCTTCGCGTTCACGCTCTCGTTCCAGGAGTACATCTACGGGCTGACGTTCATCAGCTCGACCGTCAACCGCACGATCCCCGTCGGGATCAGCGTCGAGATGGTCCGCGGCGACGTCTACTTCTGGGGGCCGCTGATGGCGTCCGCGATCCTCGGCTCGATCCCGGTCGTCATCGTCTACGCCCTGTCGCTCGACTACTTCATCTCGGGTATGACAACGGGGGCAGTGAAGTGATTGACTCAACAGTTGGAGGAACGCCATGCCCTTAGTCAGCATCTTTCTTCGCGAGGGAAGACCGGCGGCGTACCTCGCCGCTCTGGGCGAGTCCGTCCACCAGGCGATGGTGGAAACGATCAACGTGCCGGCCGATGACCGGTTCCAGATTTTCTCGGAACATCCTCCAGAGGGACTCGTGTGCGACCGGCGCTACCTCGGCATCGAGCGCACCGACGACACCGTCGTCATCCAGATCACGTTGAACGCCGGGCGCACGCTCGACCAGAAGCGGGCGCTCTACCGCTCCCTCGCCGACAGGCTTGCGAAGGCGCCGGGCCTCCGCCGGGAAGACGTGGTCGTCAGCCTCGTGGAGGTGGCGAAGGAGAACTGGTCCTTCGGAGACGGAGTGATGTCCTACTCGCCGGGGTAGCCAGGCTTCTCCCGATCAATGCGGCGCATATGCATTCCGGCGTAAAATAACGTATTCCATTGACAAATGGAGTATTCCACAGTTAAACTACATGCCTGCCTTTCGCCTCGGCACCGCCGAAAGGAGCCATGGACGATCGCCTGATGACGATCAAGGAGCTCGCGGAGTATTTGAGCGTCAACGACCGAACGGTCCTGAAGCTCGTCTCCGACGGGTCGCTCCCCGGCATGAAGGTCGGGAACCAGTGGCGCTTCCGGAAGGCGATGATCGACACCTGGCTCGACGACCAGATTCTCGGCGTGAGTCCGCGATACCTCGACTCCCCCGCCTCGAAGGACTCGCCGCGGCGGATGCTGGAGCTGTCCAGCTGCTTTCAGCCCGACCACGTCATCGCCGAGCTCGCCGCCGTGACGCGCAACACCGTGGTCGAAGAGCTGGCGGCCCTGTCGGACCGTCTGGGACTCGTCCGCGACAAGACGTGGTTCGTCGGCGCGCTCATCCAGCGCGAGAACGTCATGCCGAGCGCGATGGGAAACGGCATCGCGTTCCTGCACACGCTCCGGCGCAACCCCGAGCAGGTCGTGCGCCCCTTCATGGTGCTTGGCCGGTCGCGCCGCGGCGTGGACTTCGACGCACTGGACGGCGAGCCCACGCACCTCTTCTTCGTCCTCGGCTTGAAGTACGAGGAGCTCTACCTCCCCTGGCTGCACAAGCTCTCGCAGATGTTCGCTCGCCCGGAAGCCGTGAGGGCTCTCCTCGACGCGCCGGACGCCGATTCCATCTACCGGGCGGTGGCGGAGGCGGAGCGCCGGCTGGAACCGGAGACGAAGGCCAGGGCCGCGCACCGATGAGGAAGAACGGAGACGCATGACCAGGACCCTTCACGCTCTCGAGGACCTCTCCGCGATCGACCGGCAGTTGCGAGGAGGCGCGCCGCCGACGGGCGAGGCCGCTGGCGCCCTCGAAGAACGCCGGACCGCTCTTCGCCAGGCCGTCCCCGAGCCTCTTCTGGCATCGTACGACGCCCTGGCGCGGATGAACCGCCGTCCGGTCGTCGTCCCGGTCCGCAACGCGCACTGCGGCGGCTGCTACCTGCGACTGCCTCCGCAGCTCGACTCCGTGATTCGCCATCGCTCCTCCCTGCACGCCTGTCCCCACTGCCACCGCTTCCTGTACATGCCCGCCCCGCCGGAAACCGCCGACGCGGGCGCGCCAGGAGCCGCGCCCGAGCGCGCCCCGGCCAGGCGCCCTTCCTCGAAGCGCGCGAGCCGCCCATCCGGGAGAGTGTCCGCCCGAGAACGTCGTCCTCGCGCCGCCGTACCGGAGCTGCGCCCGGACTGATTCGCGATCACGACTTCCAATGGACCTGAGAGTGCGCGATGTCGCGCGTCTGCTGAACGTCTCCGAGCAGACTGTCTACCGGTGGGCCCGCAAGGGCTCGCTCCCCTCGCACCGGGTGCACGACCAGTACCTCTTCAATCGAGTCGAGCTGCAGGAGTGGGCGGCGCTGCACAAGCACCGGGTGTCGCCGGAGCTGTTCACGCCCGACGGGCCGGCCGAGCCGCTCCCCGGCCTGCTCGCGGCGCTCGAGCGCGGAGACATCGTCTACGAGCTTTCCGGGGTGCGCCGGGAAGAGGTCCTCGCCGCCGTGGCACAGCTGCCCGGAATTCCCGCGACCGTGAACCGGCAGTTGCTGTACCAGCTTCTTCTCGCGCGGGAGGCCCTCGCCTCGACGAGCGTCGGGGATGGAATCGCGATCCCGCACCCGCGTGATCCGGTGGTCGTCCACGTCGAGGAGCCCGTCGTGTTCCTCTGCTTCCTCCGGCACCCGGTGGATTTCGGCGCCATCGACGGACAGTTCGTGCGGGTCCTGTTCCTTCTCCTGACGCCCTCGGTGCGCGATCATCTGCGGATGCTTTCGAGGCTCGCCGCGGCGCTCCATGACGGGACGCTGAAACAACTCCTGCAGACCGCGGCGCCGCGGGACGCGATCCGGGACCGCATCGCCCTCCTCGAGAAGGAATCGCGGTAGTGCTGGGGCTCGTCCTCGGCTCGGTCGCTCTGCTCGGAGCGACCGCCGTCGCCGCGCTCCTGCCGGGCTCCGCGGGCCGGACCGCGCTGCGCCTGGCGACCGCCGGAAGCGTTGTCGCCTGTTCGGCCGGCGCTGTCGCCGCGGCGGCGGCTCTTCTCCAGGGCGACCGCAGCTCGGCGACGGCCTCGTGGCCGCTGCCGGTCGGCCAACTCCACGTCGGCCTCGACCCGCTCTCCTCGTTCTTCCTCCTCTGCGTCTTCGTCGTGTCGGGACTCGCCGCGGCTTACGGCGGCGGCTACTTCGCGGCGGACATCGGAAGGCGGCGGGTCGCGCCCGTTCTCTTCTTCTTCAACCTCCTCGTGGCCGCGATGGCGGCGCTCGTCCTCGCGCGGGACGGGATCCTCTTCCTCGTCGCGTGGGAAGTGATGTCGCTCGCCTCGTACTTCCTCGTCACTTACGAGAATGAGCGCGAGGAGGTGCGCCGCGCGGGGATGACGTACCTCGTCGCTTCGCAGCTCGGCGTTGTCTTTCTCTTCGTCCTCTTCGCGATCCTGGGAGGGCGCGGTGGCTCCTCCTACGACTTCGACCTCTTCGCCGGCGCGGCGCCGGCGGCCGGGCTCGCGACGGCCTGCTTCTGGCTCGCTCTGGCGGGATTCGGAACGAAGGCCGGGTTCTGGCCGGTGCACATCTGGCTGCCCGACGCGCACCCGGCCGCGCCGAGTCCCGTCTCCGCGCTGATGTCGGGAGTCATGATCAAGATGGGTATCTACGGGCTGCTCCGCGTGCTCACGTTCCTCGGTCCGCCGCCGGCGTGGTGGGGCGGCGTCCTCATCGCGATCGGCGTCGTCTCCGGGCTGGCCGGCGTCCTGCACGCGCTCGCGCAGCACGACCTGAAGCGCCTGCTCGCGTACCACAGCGTCGAGAACATCGGCATCATCGCGCTCGGGATCGGCGTGGGCCTCCTCGGCCAGAGCCACGGCGACCCGTCGATCGCGTTCCTGGGCTACGCGGGGGCGCTCCTGCACGTCCTGAACCACGGACTCTTCAAGGGGCTCCTCTTCCAGGCGGCCGGCAGCGTGCTGCACGGGACCGGGACGCGGGACATCGATTCCCTGGGCGGGCTCTCTCGCCGCATGCCGTGGACGTCCGCGGCGTTTCTGCTCGGCTCGGTCGCGATCTGCGGGCTTCCTCCCTTGAACGGCTTCGTCAGCGAGTGGCTGATCTACGTGGGCGCCTTTCGGGGGAGCAGCCTCCCGCATGCGTGGGCCGTCGCCGCGCTCGCCGTCATCCCGGCGCTCGCGCTCATCGGCGGGCTCGCCGCCGCCTGCTTCGTGAAGGCGTTCGGCGTCGTCTTCCTCGGCGAGCCCCGCACCAGGGCCGCCGCGAGCGCGCACGAGTCGGGCCCACGGATGCGGACTCCGATGGTGATCGGTTCGCTCCTCTGCGTCGCGATCGGCGTCTGGCCGGCGGCGGCGATCCGCCTCGTGGCGCCCGCGGCGGCGTCGCTCGGGCGGCTACCGTCGGTTTCGGCGGCGCTCGCGGGTCCGCTGACCGCGATCACCCGCATTGCGGCCGTGCTCCTGGCGATCGTCGGGCTCCTGGCGCTCGCTCGGCGGGCGCTCCTTCGCGGGCGTTCCGTCGGTCGAGCCGCGACCTGGGGATGCGGGTATGCGGCCCCGACGCCTCGCATGCAATACACCGCGGCCTCCTTCGCGGAGCCGGTGCTCCGGCCGTTCGGCGGCGCGATCCCCCGGCGGATCCACCAGGTGCCGCCGGCCGGTTACTTTCCGGAGGAGGCGAGTTACGAGGAGCATCCGGGAGACATGGCCGGAGAACGTTTCCTCGTCCCGGCGACGCGGCGGACTGTCGAGGCCCTCTCGCGCCTCCGGGTGATCCAGCAGGGCCGGCTTCAGCTCTACCTCGTGTACATCGCGGTGACGCTCGTCGCTCTTCTCGTCTGGCAGCTCGCAGGCGGCGGGGCGCTCCTCCGATGACGGCCCTGGCGCTCCACGTCGCGCTCCTGATCGGTGTGCCGCCTCTTCTGCCGGGCGTGATCAACAAGACGAAGGCGTGGGCGGCAGGCAGGCAGGGCCCGCCGCTGCTCCAAGCGTATGCCGACATCTGGAAGCTCCTCCGGAAAGGGGCCGTGTACAGCTTGACGACGACCTGGATCTTCCGCGCCGGACCGATTGTTTCGCTCGCGGCGGTGATTTGCGCCGGACTCGTGCTGCCGCTCGCTTCGAACGCCTCGCCGCTCGGCTTCACGGGGGACGTCGTCGCGTTCGCGTATCTGCTCGGGCTCGGCCGCTTCTTCACGATGGCCGCTGCGCTCGATACCGGGTCGAGCTTCGAGGGGATGGGCGCCAGCCGCGAAGCCGCGTTCTCCGCGTTCGCCGAGCCCGCGCTCTTTCTCTCCCTCGCCATCGTCTGCGTCCCGGCCGGGAGCCCGACGTTCGGTGCCGCGTTCGGAACGCTTCCCTGGGCGACGTGGGGCGTCTCGCACCCGACGTTCCTGGCCGCGGCTCTCTCTCTCTTCGCCGTGCTGCTGGCGGAGAACTCGCGCATTCCCGTGGACGATCCGAACACGCACCTCGAGCTGACGATGGTCCACGAGGTCATGGTGCTCGACCACGGCGGCCCGGACCTCGCGTTCGTCCTCTACGGGAGCGCCATCAAGCTCTTCGTGATCGGCGCGCTTCTCGTCCACGTTCTTCTGCCGATTCCGGCGTCGGGCGGGTGGCCGGGTCTCCTCCTTCTTCTCGGCGGCGAGATCGCGCTCGCGGTCACCGTGGGCGTCGTCGAGTCGGTGATGGCGCGGCTCCGGCTTCCCCGCGTGCCGCAGTTCCTCGTCGGCGCGGCCGTCCTCGCGGCCATCGGCCTCGCCGCGCTCTTCTACCGGGGCGCGCCGTGACCGGGTACGCCGACCTCCTGCTCCTCCTCGTCGCGGCCCTCTCGCTCGCGATCGTCGCGACGAGCCGGCTGGCGAGCTGTGTCCGGGCCTCGGCGGCGCAGGGCGTGGCACTCGCACTCCTGCCGCTCGCGCTGTGGGGGCGCGCGCTCGACCGGCACATGGTCCCGGTCCTGCTCATGAGCCTCGGTGCGCTCATTGTCAAGGCCGTCGTCATCCCGATCCTCCTCTCCCGCGCGATCCGGGAGGCCAACGTGCAGCACGAGGTCGAGCCCTTCATCAGCCTGCACTTCTCCATCTTGATCGCGGCGGCGCTCGTGGGATTCTCCTTCTGGCTCGCGACCGTGCTCGTCCTCCCCCGACCCGCGCCGACGACTCTCCTCGTGCCGATCGCGTTCGCGACGCTGCTCGTGGGCTTTCTCGTCCTCGTCAGCCGCAGGCAGGCGGTGACGCAGGTCGTGGGCTACCTGATGCTGGAGAACGGCATCTTCATCTTCGGCCAGACGCTCGTCGAAGAGATCCCGTTCGCGGTTGAGCTCGGCATACTCCTCGACCTCCTCGTCGGGGTCTTCGTGATGGGCATCGCGATCTACCACATCAGCCGCGAGTTCGAGCACATCGACACCGAGCTGCTCTCCGCCTTGAAAGACTAGACGATGACGCTCGCCTTTCTTGTCGTCGCTCCCGCGGTCCTCGGGCTCGTGGCCCTGGCGATCCGGAGCGTGCGCGTCGCCCTGGCGATCCTCCTGGGCACGGCGGCCGCGCACCTCCTGACGGTCGCCTCCCTGTGGACCGGGACCGCGGCGCCCGGCCCGGGCGCGCTCCTGCGAATTGATGTCATGGGATTGCTGTTCCTCTCGATCGCGAGTCTCCTTTTCTTCGCGGCCTCGCTCTACACCGTCCCCTACCTCCTTCAGGGGACGCACGACGCGCAGGCGGCGCCGCGCCGGTTCGTCCCGTGCCTGCTCTGGTTTCTTGCAGCCATGACCCTCGTCACGGCGACGCAGAATCTCGCGCTCCTGTGGGCGGCGGTCGAAGGGACGACGCTCGCGAGCGCGCCGCTCGTCTATTTCTACAAGCGGCGGGGAGCCCTCGAGGCGACCTGGAAGTACCTGCTCCTCTGCTCCGTGGGCATCGCCCTCGCGCTCCTCGGAACTTTCTTCCTCGGCATCGCCGCGTCCGGCGGTCCGGGCAGCGGCGCGGGCCTGACGCTCTCCGCGATGATGGGAGCGGCCCCCACGATGGCGAGGCCGTGGCTCAAGGCCGCTTTCGTTCTCGCGCTCGTCGGATACGGCACGAAGATGGGACTGGCTCCGCTTCACACGTGGCTGCCGGATACCCACAGCCAGGCCCCCTCTCCCGTGTCGGCGCTCCTTTCCGGCGCGCTCTTAAACTGCGCGTTCCTCGCGATCCTCCGCTTCTACCAGGTCTGCCTGGCCTCCGGAGACTTCGCGTTCGCGCAGACGCTCCTCCTCCTGCTCGGCTTCGTCTCGATGGGCGTGGCCTGCGCGTTCCTGATCGGCCAGGGGGACTACAAGCGCCTCTTCGCCTACTCGAGTATCGAAAACATGGGCATCATGGCGATCGGCGTGGGCCTGGGCGGTGCCGCGAGCTACGGCGCGATGTTCCATGCCGTGAATCATTCGCTTTGCAAGGCCGGCCTCTTCTTCCTGGCGGGCAACGTGCTCCGCGCCTACGGCACGACGTCCGCGCGCGAGGTCCGGGGGATCTTCCGAAGGATCCCCGCGACCGGCATCCTGATGGCCGCGCTCTTCCTCGCCATCGGAGGGGCGCCGCCGTTTGGTCCCTTCTGGAGCGAATTCCTGATTTTCCAGACCGCCATGCGGGGACCGCACGCGTGGCTCGGCATCCTCTTCGTGGCGCTTCTCGCGGTGGCATTTCTGGGAATGTCGGGGGTGGTGTTCCCGATGCTGCAGGGAGCTTCCGGCGAGCCCGAAACGCGGCGGCGGGAGCCGGCGCTCTCCGTCCTGACTCCGGCGGTCCTGGCGTTCGGCGCGCTCCTCCTCGGCATCTTCGTTCCGCCGTTTCTCTCCGACGCCCTGGCCCGCGCGGCGAGCGCCCTCGGAGGCTAGCCCGATGCTCTGGACAAGGAACAACGTGGCGGTCCGGCGGGAAGACGTGCCCGCCGTTTCTCCCGACGATTTCAGGAATGCCTGCGTCGAGGTCTGCTCCGGCGAGGGACGGATCTCGGCCCTGTTCGCGCTGCCTCCGGCGAGGGAGAGAGACGGAAAGGAAATCCTCGCCGTGCTCGCGAACGATTCTCGCGGAACTCTCGGGCTTCTGCGCGCCAGCCTCGCGGGGGACGCGACGTATCCGGCGCTCTCGACGGAGTTGCCGCAGGCGCAGGCGTTCGAGCGCGAGCTCTTCGAGGACCATGGAATCCTCCCGGAGGGTCATCCGTGGTTGAAGCCGCTGCGAAGGCATCGCGACCTCGAAGCGCCCGGAGGCGAACCGCATCCGTTCTTCCAAGTCGAAGGACCGGGAGTCCACGAGGTCGCCGTGGGTCCCGTCCACGCGGGGATCATCGAGCCCGGCCACTTCCGCTTCCAGTGCCACGGCGAGGCCGTCCTGCACCTGGAGATCCAGCTCGGCTACCAGCATCGCGGCGCGGAGGCGCTGCTCCTGCGGTCCTCGCCCGCGCGCCGGCTCGCCGTCGCGGAATCGGTCGCGGGAGACACGGCGATCGGGCACGGCCTCGCCTATTGCATGGCGCTCGAGGCGCTCGCGCAGGCGGAACCGCCCTTCCCGGCACAGGCCCTCCGCGGGATCGCGCTCGAGCTCGAGCGCGTCTCCAACCACGTCGGCGACCTGGGAGCCCTCTGCAACGACATCGGGTACCTTCCCGGCACCTCGTGGTTTACCCGCCTGCGCGGCGAGTTCCTCAATCTCCTGATGGAGCTCTCCGGCAATCGCTTCGGCAGGGGCCTGCTGCGCCCGGGCGGAGTCCGTTTCGGAATCACCGGCGGACAGCGGAAGGACTTCCTCGCCCGTCTCGCTCGCGCCCTGCGCGACGCCCGGGACACCGCGGACTCGACCTTCAACACGCCATCGGTCGGATCGCGGTTCGAGCAGACCGGGATCGTGGCCCCGGAGGTTGCGGAAGAGCTCGGCCTCGTCGGTCCGGCCGCGCGAGCCAGCGGCTGCGACCGGGACGCGCGGCGCGATCACCCCTTCGGCGTCTTCCGTTTCGCGCACATCCCGGTGGCGCTCGCCGAGACGGGCGACGTGATGGCGCGCGCACAGGTGCGATGGCTCGAGGCGCAGCGCTCGATCACGTTCCTCGAGGAGCAGATCGCGGAGCTTCCGGAGGCTCAGGAACCCCTCTGGACCGAGGCACCGCCGCTGCCGCCGGAAAGTCTCGCCGTCTCGCTCGTCGAAGGGTGGCGCGGCGAGATCGCGCACGTGGCGATGACCGGCGCCGACGGACGACTCGCCGCGTACAAGATCGTGGATCCCTCCTTTCACAACTGGTTCGGGCTCGCGATGGCAGTGCGCGGCAACGAGATCTCGGACTTTCCGCTCTGCAACAAGAGCTTCAACCTCTCCTACGCGGGGCACGACCTGTGAGACGGGAACGATGCTCGACCTGCTGAAGGCACGCCTGCGCCAGGGGCGGCAGACGTCGGCGTTCCCGCGGGAGCTGCCGCGCTTACCCGAGCGATTCCGCGGCCTTCCGGCCCTCGACGAATCGAAGTGCCGGGATGAGTGCCGCGCCTGCGCGGACGCGTGTCCCACCGGCGCGATCGCGACAAAGCCACTTCGGATCGATCTCGGCGCCTGCCTCTTCTGTCCTCTGTGCGAGGAGGCGTGCGCCGGCGGAGCCATCTCTTACACACAGGACTTTCGTCTCGCGGCCGGCTCGCGGGCCGATCTCATCGTGTCGGGGAGCGAGTCGAAGCTCGCCGCCAACCTCGACGCGAGAATGCGAAAGCTCTTCGGCCGCTCCCTGAAGCTCCGGCAGGTCTCCGCCGGAGGCTGCAGCGGCTGCGAGGCGGAGCTCGCCGCGACGGGAAACGTCGTGTTCGACCTCGGCCGCTTCGGAATCCAGTTCGTTGCGTCTCCGCGCCATGCCGACGGCATCGTGATCACCGGCCCCGTGACGACGAACATGGGGCTTGCCCTGCGAGCGACGTACGCCGCCGTCCCCGACCCGAAGATCGTGATCGCCACGGGAGCGTGCGCGATCACCGGCGGACCGTTCGCCGGCGCGGACGCTTCCCGCAACGGTGTGCCCGCCGACATCCCGGTGGATCTCTACATCCCCGGCTGCCCTCCCCACCCCCTGACGATCCTGGACGGCCTCCTCCGCCTCCTCGGCCGCGATCCCCTTCGGAGCGCCGCAAACTCGGTGATACCTTCCCGCCCTCCAACGTGAGCGAGGAGGCATCATGACCAGGGCGACGCTGTTCTACCGGATCGGGTCCGTGCTCTTCGTCTTGTTCGCGGCGGGGCACACGTTCGGATTTCTCAGTTTCAAGCCGGCTTCTGCCGACGCGCTCGCGGTCCGTGAGTCCATGGACCGTGTTCGGTTCGAGATCGGCAAGTCGAGCCTCAGCTACGGCGGCTTCTACACGGGGTTCGGCCTGTACCTCACGGCCTACCTCCTCTTCGCGGCGTTTCTCTCCTGGCGCCTCGGCGCCCTCGCCGGCTCCGATCCGGGCGCGATCACATCGCTCGCGTGGGCGTTCTTCGCCGTCCAGGTCGTGTCGCTCGTCCTCTCCTGGATCTACTTCCTGCCCCCGCCGACGATCCTCTCCGCCCTCCTCGCCATCTGCCTCGGCTGGGCCGCCTGGCTCGTCCAGGCCGCCTCGACCTAGTCTCCCTCTCCCCCCCGGGAGAGGGCCGGGGTGAGGGCGCCACCGGCGCCGAGGCCTCCGACTCAAGTCGAGCGTTTCTCCCTCCGAACTCGGGGCGTGGCTCTGTTCGCGAGGCTCCCTCCCTGTCATCCGCGTACTCTTCCCTGTAAACGTTCACTTTCTCCCTGCCATCCGTTCGCTCCCTCCCTGTCATCCTGAGCGAAGCGAAGGATCTGCTCGGTGGCTCCCCTTTTCCTCGAAGCAGATCCTTCGTCGCTCCGCTCCTCAGGATGACAGGGCCGGGCGGAACCTCCCCTCGCCGGCGCGGCGATAACATCGAAGGGGTGAGAGAGGTCGTCGTCTCCTCCTTCGAGAGCTGGAGGGCCGCCGCGCGGAGGCTGCTTGCCGAGGGCGTCAAGCCGGAGGAGGTCGTCTGGCGGCAGCAGACGGCGGTCCCGACCGAGCCGTCCCTGTTCGATGCGCCGGCCCGAATCGAAGAGCCGCCGGAACCCTCCGCCCCGTCCGACTTCCGCGTTCCGCGCGCGTTTGTCGAGCTGGCGCGCGCCGTGGCTTCTCATCCCGATCCGGAGCGCTGGAGCCTTCTCTATTCCGTCCTCTTTCGTATCGCGCAGGGGGACCCGGGCCTCATGGTGCGGCGCGAAGAGCCGGAGCTGCAGCGATTGAGGAAGCTTGCCGAGGAGTCGCCTCCGGCCGGGGCGTCAGCGGCGGAAGGCGCCAGCGCGTTCATCCCGAAGACGCTCGACCTGGAGGAGCTTCGCCGGGCGGCGGCCTCCTGCCAGGGGTGCGACCTCTATCGCCACGCGACGCAGACCGTGTTCGGGCGCGGGCCCGCCACCGCGCGCACCGTGCTCGTGGGCGAGTGTCCGGGAGACCAGGAGGACCTGAAGGGCGCGCCCTTCGTCGGTCCGGCCGGTGACGTGCTCGATCGCGCGCTCGCGGAAGCCGGTCTCGCGCGCGAGGACATCTACGTCACCAACGTCGTCAAGCACTTCAAGTTCGTTCGCACGCCGAAGCGCCGCATCCACCAGACGCCCGGCTCGGTCGAGATCGGAGCCTGCCGCCCCTGGCTCGAAGCGGAGCTGGCGGTGATCCGCCCCGAGATCCTCGTCTGCCTCGGAGCGACCGCGTCGAAGGCGCTCATCGGCCCCGATTTCCGGCTGATGAAGGAGCGCGGCCGACTCATCGAGTCCCCGTGGGCCCCGAAGCTTCTCGCCACCCTCCACCCATCGGCCATCCTCCGCGCCGAAGACCGCGCCGGCCAGGATCGCCTCTACGGCTTCCTCCTGACCGACCTGAAGCTCGTCGCGTCCGAGCTCTCCCATCCCGCGGAGTCTTCGTGATCTTCGGCAGGGAGCGAGACCGCCTGCCTCTAACGCGGAACCAAGACGGCCTTGATCCACTTCGCGATCGCGGAGACGACCTCGGCATCCTGGCCGACATAACCGTGGTGGGACATGGCCTCGCACGGGTCGGAGCGCGGCTCGGCTCCTCCCTCGATCGTGATCAGATCCACCTTCGGCGAGGCCTTCAACTTCCTCATCAGGTCCGCGATCTCCGAGTAAACGGTCGCGACGCAGGAGTCTTGCCTGTGATGGACGAAGAGAGTCGGGACCGTGACCTCCTTGAGCGCGAGATCACCCATCGCGCGCGGGAACACCTTGCTGGATCGCGTCAAGGTGGAGGTCAGCACGAGGCCGTCCGCCCCTCCTGCTTGATCTTGACCGCCGCATTGGCCGCCGAGAGCGTCCCGGCGCTAGTCCCGACGAGCCAGATCGGCAGGGGCGCCGTCTTCTTCAGATACGCGATCACGGCGGCAACATCCTTCGCATTGGCGTCCGCATTGGCGTCGCTCGTCCGGTAGTCCATCCGCTCGTTGTCCATCTGGTCCGACGGGGCGTCCACGACCGCCACGAGGAACCCCTCGTCCGCAAACCTCCCGCGATTCCTCACGAGGAAGTTCCCCCTTCCCCAGCCGATGCCGCCATCGGTCAGCTTCAGCCGCCCGGTCCCCCCGGCAAACAGGATGACGCTCGCGACCGGCGCGCCCGTCGTCTTGACCAGGAGAAAAGCCTGAGTCGCCCCCGGCCGCGACTCGACCTTCTGCAGCGCCTCCTCCCCCATGGCGACACCGGCCGGGCCGACGAGCGCCACGGTCAACAGCATTCCGAACGCGACGCGTGCCATCTGTGCCCTCCCCCGGCTGAGCTTAAACACCCCGCACCCTTCGGCTCTCCCCCTCCGAGTTGGATGTTCTCCTGACGGAGATCGCCGCCAACGGAATCGTGCTCGACCTCGAGACGCCGGCGAACGGACGGGGCGGGTGGCGAAGGTGGCTGTGACGAGCCCGCCGACCGAAGGGCCCGCCCGCTCCGACACGTGCTCTGCCGCGACCGGGATCCATCGCGCGAGCGCAACGAGCGCGGCGGCCGACGCGGCGAAGACGCACCACTCCGACTCGTGGAGGACCCGGCAGGCGATCGCGATCGGGAGGCCGGCCAGGAGCACCGAGAGCCATCCCATCGGGTGAGCACGGCGGGAGCAACCGACGTGCCACGCAACGGCTCCCGGAGGGTCGGTCTAATCGTCGGTCGGATGCGGGCCAGCTACGACCGCTTACGCGGCGGCAGAGACTTCAGAAGAGCCCGTGCGCGCTCCAAGAGGGCCTCCTCGGCAACCCTGTCGATCTTCCGAGGGAGAAAGACCGGCCGGGCTGTCGCAAGTCCCAGGCGCGCCTTCCGGCGCGCGTCCTCTATCAGCCTTGCCTCGTTCTGCCGGAACCACCCGAATTCCCGGGCCCTCCGAATCTTCCGCGTGTCCCAGTGCGAGCCGAAATCCTTCAATTTCGTGGCCTCTTCAACCTTCAACCGGAATAACATATCGTTCCGCGATATATTCCTTCAAAGCGCCGGTTCCGCGCCCATAAGGATCAAGGCCCGCCGCACGACGATGTCTGGCACCGATATCGCACGCGAACCCTGATGAGGCCGGTCTGCCCTCGAGGCGCCGAACTCGGATGTCGAAGATGATGAACCCGATCGGGAAGAGACGCTGGGCGATCGCCGAGGGATACATCCCGGGCGAGAGCCACGGACCGCCTCCGGAGATGACCAGCCACGAGGCCGTCTGTCTCTTGAACGTCACCGACCGCGACGCCCGGGTTCGCATCATGGTCTTCTTCTCTGACCGCCCGCCCGCCGGTCCCTATCGCTTCGAGGTCAGGGCGGAGCGCACGCTCCACCTCCGTTTCAACGATTTCTCCGATCCCGAGCCGATCCCTCGCGGGACGGATTACGCGACCCTGATCGAATCCGATGTTCCGATCGTCGTGCAGCACACGCGGCTGGACTCGCGCCAGCCGGCCAACGCGCTGCTCTCGACGATCGCTTACGCGGAGCCGTGAAACGCCCCCGCTCCGCGCGAAAGGAGCTTCTCGTGTCTCAGCACTGCCGCCGATAACCTGATTGAGACCCTGATGGACTGGGGCGTGGAGGTCGTCTTCGGCCTGCCCGGGGACGGCATCAACGGCATCATGGAGGCGCTGCGGGTCCGACAGGATCGGATCCGCTTCATCCACGTCCGCCACGAGGAGTCCGCGGCCTTCATGGCGTGCGCGTACGCGAAGTACACCGGAC
Source organism: uncultured Acidobacteriota bacterium (assembly GCA_963815865.1). GTDB lineage: Bacteria > Acidobacteriota > Thermoanaerobaculia > UBA5066 > Gp7-AA6 > JAWOLE01. Next base: position 248,511 of record CAWFIK010000001.1, on the reverse strand, counting down.
GCCTCGGCGTCTGCCTCGCCACGTCGGGGCCCGGCGGGATCCATCTCCTGAACGGCCTCTACGACGCGAAGCTCGACCGCGCGCCGGTCGCTCGCCATCACGGGGCATGCCTTCCACGACCTGATCGACACCCACCAGCAGCAGGACGTGGACCTGGACCGCGTGTTCATGGACGTCGCCGTCTACAACACCCGGGTAATGGGGCCGGCCCACGTCGAGAACGTCACGCACCTGGCGTGCCGCACCGCGCTCGCCTACAAGGGCGTCGCGCACATCAACTTTCCGGTGGACCTGCAGGAGCAGGAGGGCGGCGAGCGATCCAAGCGCAACGTCGCCGAGCACAACCGCGACGTCGTCGGACGCAGCGCCCGCGTTCCGCCCCCGTCGGCCTTGAAAAGGGCGGCAGAGCTGCTGAACGCGATCGAAGAAGCCGGTTCTCCTGGTCGGGCAGGGAGCCCTGGACGCGACCGAGGAGCTCCTCGCGGTCGCCGAGCGGATCGGCGCGCCGATCGTCAAGGCGCTCCTGGGAAAGGCGGCCGTCCCGGACGACTCGCCCTACACGACCGGCGGGATCGGGCTGCTCGGGACGAAGCCGTCCCAGGAGGCCCTCGAGGATTGCGACGCGCTGCTTCTCGTCGGGACTTCGTTCCCTTACATCGAGTTCTATCCCAAGCCCGGCGACGCGCGCGCGGTCCAGATCGACCTCGACCCGGCGCGGATCGGCCTGCGGTATCCCGTCGAGGTCGGGCTCGTCGGAGACAGCCGTAACACGCTCCAGGAGCTGCTGCCGCTGCTCGACCGGCGCGAGGACCGGGACTTCCTGGAGAAGGCCCAGGCGGGGATGAAGGACTGGCGCGAGACTGATGGAGGAGCTGGCCTCCCGCCGCGAGAAAGCCGATGAAGCCGCAGGTCGTCGCGTGGGAGCTCGGCAAGCGGCTCTCTCGCCGACGCCATCGTCTCCTGCGACTCGGGCACGATCGCGACCTGGTTCGCCCGGCACATCCCGGTCAAGCGCGGCCAGATGCACTCGCTCTCGGGCAACCTCGCGACGATGGCCAACGGCCTTCCCTACACGATCGCGGCGCAGGTCGCCTACCCGGACCGCCAATGCGTCGGATTCGTCGGCGACGGCGGTTTCACGATGCTCATGGGAGAGTTCGCGACGGCCGTCAAGTACAAGCTGCCGATCAAGATCGTCGATCGTCAAGAACAATACGCTCGGCCAGATCAAGTGGGAGCAGATGGTCTTCCTGGGCAACCCGGAGTACGGCTGCGACCTGAACCCGATCGACTTCGCCGGCTTCGCGCGGGCCTGCGGCGGGGCGGGCTTCACGATCGAGGACCCGGAAGACTGCGGCGACGATCCTCGACCAGGCGCTGGCCACGCCCGGCCCCGCCGTCATCGAGGCGGTCGTCGATCCCTTCGAGCCCCCGATGCCGGCCAAGGTCACGGCGCGGCAGGCCGCGCACCTCGCCGAGTCGCTCGCAAGGGGGACTCCGAACCGCAAGGAGATCGCGCTGACGATCCTCTCGGACAAGGTCCGGGAGCTGGTGTGAGCCGCGTCGAGGTCGAGCAGGCGCGGGCCGGCGAGACCGTGACGCCGATCCGATCCGTCCGGGCCTCGGCATATCGGATCCCGACCGACTTCCCCGAGTCCGACGGCACACTCGAGCTGGGACGTCGACGACGCTCGTCCTGGCGCAAGTCGAGGCGGCAAGCCGCCAGGGACTCGGCTACACCTACGCGGACACCGCGACCGCGACGCTGATCGCGGATCTGCTCGCCGGGGTTGTCCGCGGGCTCGACGCGATGGACGTGCCCGCCTGCCGGCAGGCCATGATCCGGTCCATCCGCAACCTCGGACGGCCGGGGATCGCATCGATGGCGATCTCGGCCGTCGATAACGCGCTCTGGGACCTCAAGGCGAAGCTCCTCGGGCTGCCGCTCGCCATTCTGCTGGGCCGCGTCCGCCGGCGGGTGGACGTTTACGGCAGCGGCGGTTTCACGTCCTACTCCATGGAACGGCTCGCGCAACAGCTCTCGGGCTGGGTTGAATCCGGGATTCCGCAGCGTCAAGATGAAGGTCGGACGCGAGCCCGGGAGCGACCCGGATCGAGTCTCGGCGGCCCGCGAAGGCGATCGGCGAGCAGGCCGCGCTCTTCGTGGACGCCAACGGCGCCTACCCGCGCAAAGGAGGCGCTCGCGTTCGGCGGACCGATTTCAACGCGGCGGCGTTTCCTGGTTCGAGGAGCCGGTCCCCTCCGACGATCTGGAAGGCCTGCGCCTCCTGCGCGACCGCGCGCCCGCCGGCATGGAGATCGCCGCGGGAGAGTACGGCTACGACCCCGGCTACTTCCGCCGGATGCTCGAAGCGGACGCCGTGGACGTCCTCCAGGCCGACGCCACCCGCTGCGGCGGGATCACCGGCTTCCTGGAAGCCGCGGCGCTGTGCCAGGCGCGCGGACTCTCCCTCTCCGCCCATTGCGCCCCCTCGATCCACGTCCACGCCGGCTGCGCCGCGCCGGCTCTCCGGCACCTCGAGTATTTCCACGACCATGTCCGCATCGAGCAATGCTCTTCGACGGGGCGCTCGCGCCCTCCGGCGGGAGCCTCGAGCCGGACTGGACCCGCCCGGGCCTGGGGCTCGAGTGGAAGAGCCGCGACGCCCGCGCGCTACGCGGTATGAGCGGACGAAGGCAGCCGCTCCGCTCCGTCGCCATCGATCGAACAAACTTGCGCCGCGGGCCGACGCGGTTCGAAGGGGACGCCCGGGAGCTCGCGCGGGAGCTGTCGAGGCGGCTTCGCGGAGATGTCCGCTTCGACCTCGGGAGCCGGGCCCTCTACGCGACGGACGCCTCGAACTACCGCCAAGTCCCCATCGGGGTGGTGCTTCCGGCCGACGCCGACGACGCGGTCGAGGCTATCGCCGCCTGCCGCCGGCACGGCGCCCCGATCCTTTCGCGCGGAGGCGGGACTTCGCTTGCGGGCCAGTGCTGCAACGTCGCGGTCGTCATGGACATGTCGAGGTTCTTCAACCGGGTCGTCTCGATCGACCCGGACCGGCGGACCGCCGTCGTCCAGCCGGGCCTGGTTCTCGACGACCTCCGCCGCGCCGCCGCGCCTCACGGCCTGACCTTCGGGCCCGACCCGGCCACCCATTCCCACTGCACCCTGGGAGGGATGATCGGGAACGACTCCTGCGGGGTTCACTCCGTCATGGCGGCGTTCGAGGGAGAGGGCCCCCGGACTGCCGACCAGATCGTGGAGCTCGAGGTCGCGACCTTCGACGGCCTCCGCCTGCGCGTCGGCGCGACCTCCGAAGACGACCTCGCGCGCATCGTCGAAGCGGGAGGCCGGAGGGCGGAGATCTACCGCGGCCTGGCCGCGCTGCGCGACCGCTACGCCGCGAAGATCCGCGAGAAGTATCCCGACATTCCCCGGCGGGTCTCCGGCTACAACCTGCCGTACCTGCTGCCGGAGAAGGGCTTCCACGTGGCCCGCGCGTTGTCGGGTACGGAGAGCACCTGCGTGACCGTTCTCGAAGCGACGCTCCGACTCCTTCCCAACCCGAAGGCGCGGACGCTCATCGTCGCGGGGTTCCAGAGCGTCTTCGAGGCCGCGGACCACGTCCTCGAGGTCATGGATCATCGGCCGATCGGCCTCGAGGGAATCGACGACCGCCTCGTCAACGACATGAAGTCCGTCGGCTTGCATCCGACGGACCTGAAGCTGCTGCCCGACGGGGGCGGCTGGCTCTTAATCGAGTTCGGCGGCGACTCGAAGAAGGAATCCGACGCGAAGGCGCACAAGCTGATCGCCGCGCTGAAGCGCTCGGGGGCGCTGGAGACCACGCTCTACGACGATCCGAAGCTGGAGGAGCAGGTCTGGAAGGTGCGGGAGTCGGGGCTCGGGGCGACCGCCCACGTCCCGCAGAAGCCGTTGACCTGGGAGGGCTGGGAGGATTCGGCGGTCCCTCCCGCGAAGCTGGGCGATTACCTGCGGGCCCTCCGGAAGCTCCTGGACGAACACGGCTACGACGGCGACTTCTACGGCCATTTCGGACAGGGCTGCCTGCACACCCGGATCAACTTCGATCTGGAGACCAAACCCGGGATCGACAGCTACCGCGCCTTCCTCTACGAGGCCGCGGACCTCGTGCTCTCCTTCGGCGGCTCGCTCTCGGGCGAGCACGGCGACGGGCAGTCGCGGGCGGAGCTTCTTCCGAAGATGTTCGGACCGGAGCTGATCGAGGCCTTCCGGCAGTTCAAGCGCATCTGGGACCCCGAAGGCCGGATGAACCCGGGCAAGATCGTGGACGCGTACTCGGTCAGCGAGAACCTGCGGCTGGGCGCCGGCTACGACCCGCCGGAGCCGGAGACGCACTTCCGGTACCGGGAGGACAAGGGGAGCTTCGGCCGGGCGGTGCTGCGGTGCGTCGGAGTCGGGAAGTGCCGCCGCACGGAGGGCGGCACCATGTGCCCCAGCTTCCGGGTCACGCGCGAGGAGGAGCACTCGACGCGGGGGCGGGCGCGGCTGCTCTTCGAGATGATGCGCGGCGACGCGATCACGGACGGCTTCCGAAGCCGGGAAGTGCGGGACTCGCTCGACCTCTGCCTCTCCTGCAAGGGATGCAAGAAGGACTGCCCGGTCAACGTGGACATGGCCGCCTACAAGGCGGAGTTCCTCTCCCGCTACTACGCGGGCCGCCTGCGCCCGCGCTCGGCGTACGCGTTCGGCCTGATCCCGTGGTGGTCGGCGATCGCGTCTCTTTCCCCGGGTCTCGCCAACGTCTTCACGCAGACGCCGGGCTTCTCGCGCCTGGCCTCGGCCGCGATCGGCTCGTCGCCGCGGCGCCGCATTCCCGCTTTCGCTCGAGAGACGTTCCGATCCTGGTTCCGGCGGACCCGCCGCCCTCGCTTTTCGAGTCCCGAGTCCCGAGTCCCGAGTCCCGGCTCCCGTCCCCGGGTCCTGCTCTGGCCGGACACCTTCAACGACCATTTCCATCCCGGCACGGCGCGGGCGGCGCTGGAGGTGCTCGAGGCGGCGGGCTTCGCGGTCGACATCCCGCGGCGGCGAGTCTGCTGCGGCCGCCCGCTCTACGACTACGGGATGCTCGATCTTGCCCGCGCCCACCTGCGCCACGCGGTCAACGCCCTCCGTGACGAGCTGCGTTCGGGGGCCCTCCTCGTGGTCCTGGAGCCCTCCTGCGCGGCGGTCTTCCGCGACGAGCTTCTCGAGATGCTCCCCGACGACGAAGATGCCCGGCGGCTCCGGACGCAGACCGTCCTGCTGTCGGAGCTTCTGGCCGAGAAGGCGCCGGACTGGTCGCCCGGCACGCTGCCCGGCCGGGCGATCCTCCAGACGCACTGCCATCAGAAGTCGGTCCTGAGCGTCGAAGAGGAAAGGAAGATCTCTCGCGGCCTGGGACTCGAGGTCACCGAGCCGGAGTCGGGATGCTGCGGGATGGCCGGAGGATTCGGCTTCGAGAGCGAGCATCGCGACGTCTCCGTCGCGGTCGGAGAGCAGGCTCTCCTTCCGGCGGTCCGGGACGCCCGCTCCGACACCCTGATCCTCGCCGACGGATTCTCCTGCCGCGAACAGATCCGCCAGGAGACCGGCCGGGAAGCGCTGCACTTCGCCGAGGCGCTGCATCTGGCCCTGCGACACGGGGAGGAGGCGCCGGGACCGTTCCCTGAAGCCGCTTATCGCGAGCGGCCGAAGGTCGGGCCCTCGCTCGGGGAGGCCGCGGTGCTTCTTGCCGCCGGCGCCGGCGCGGCCGCAGTTCTTCTTGCGGCGGCGAAGAGGGAGGGAAGGAAATGACGGCCGCCGGCCCCGCGCTGAAAAGGCCGGAGGGCGGGATCGAGCGGGCTTCCCGCCGCTTCGCCTCCGCCGGTCCGGCGTTCTTCGTGGATTTCTCCGCGCCGGGGCGGCCCTTTCCCCACTTCTGGGAGAACACCGTCGGCAGCGGCCACGCGCCCCTGGCGCTGCGGGCCGACTGGCAGCGAACAGCTCGCCCGTTGCCGCCGGGAGCTCGGCTTCGCGCGTGTCCGCTTCCACGGCCTCTTGAGCGACGACGTCGGGACCCTCATCGAACGAGAAGGGGAAGCTCGTCGATTCCTTCTTCAACGCGACCCGGATCTGGGACTTCGCTCTTGTCCCTCGGAATGCGGCCGTTCGTCGAGCTGTCCTTCATGCCGACGGCGCTCGCCTCGGGGCGAAAGACCGTCTTCCACTACCGCGCCAACGTGACTCCGCCGCGAGCCCGCGACGCTGGGCGCCTTCATCGAGAGGCTCGTCCGGCACGGGGTCGATCGATACGGGCGAAGACGAGGTCGCGCCGCTGGCCCTTCGAGGTCTGGAACGAGCCGAACCTCAAGGCGTTCTGGACGGGAACGCGCGCAGGATTATTTCCGGCTCTATCGCGGCACCGCGCGGGCGATCAAGAGACGTCGCGCTCGGCATTCCGCGTCGGCGGACCGGCCACCGCCAAGAACGCCTGGATCGAGCCGATTCCTCGAGTTCTGCGAGCGGCGGCGGCGTCCCGTCCCGACTTCATCTGCACGCACCACTACCCCACCGACGCCTTCGGCAAGCCCGGCGACGACACGGTGGCGCAGCTCTCGAAGAGCCGGCGAAGCGTGCTGCGGGAGCAGGCCCGGAAGGCGCGGGAGCAAGCCGGACGACCGGCCGCTCTACTACACGGAATGGAGCTCCTCCTCGAACCCCTTCGACGATCTGCACGACGAGCCTTACGCCGCGGCGTTCGCCGTGAAGACCGTGATGGAGGCGACCGGGATCGTGGACGCCTACAGCTGGTGGACCTTCTCGGACATCTTCGAGGAGAACTACTTCCCCTCGATCCCCTTCCACGGGGGGTTCGGGCTTCTGACCCTCCACGGCGTCGCCAAGCCGGTCTACCGCGCTTTCCAGATGCTCCACCGCACCGGCGCGAGATCCTGCCGGTCCAGGGCAATCCATGCGACGGTGGATGCCTGGGTGGTCCGCGGCGAACAAGCAGCGGCGGTCCTCCTGACGAACTGGCAGCTTCCCCGGCAGCGATCCGATCCGAGCGGGCGCGGATCCGCCTCGCCGGGATCGCGCCGGGGCCGGCGTCGGTCGAGCGGATCGACGAGGACCACGCCAACGCGCGCCGCGCCTGGGCGGAGATGGGAAGCCCGGCTTATCCTGACCCTCCGCCAGATCGAGGACCTGCACGCGGCCTCCTCGGTCGCCGCCGAAAGGCTCGACGCTGGAGGCGGAGCCGGGAGGCGATCTCCCTCGAGATCACGCTGCCGCCGCAGTCGGTGGCCGATGGTCGCGTTCCGGGAGGCGCGATGAAGCGCGCCGCGCCGCGGCCGCACCCGGCGCCGGAGGTTCGCGACGAGGAAGCTCTGCTCGAGCGGATCGAGAGCCAGGTGTTCCGCTACTTCCAGAAGGAAGCCGGCGAAGAAAACGGCCTCGTGCTCGACAAGACGGCGCCGGGATCGCCCGCCTCGATCGCGGCCACCGGCCTCGCGCTGGCGAGACTACGCGGTCGGGGTCGAGCGCGGGCTTCTGGAGCCGCGACGAGGCCGCCCGCCGGGTCTTGCGCACGCTGCGATTCTTCCGGGACTGCCCGCAGGGCCGCGGACCCCGACGCGCGGGATACCGCGGTTTCTTCTACCACTTCCTCGACCCGCGTCACCGGGCGGCGAGCCTGCCGGATGCGAGCTCTCGACGATCGACACGGGGCTGCTGCTCGCCGGAGCGCTCGCCGCGGCGCGCTATTTCGACGCCGAGACCTCCGACGAGAGAGAGAAATCCGAAGCGCCGCCGATTCTCTCTACCGGCGCGCGGAATGGACCTGGGCGCTAAACGGAAGGCGCCACCCTTTCGCACGGCTGGAAGCCGGAGACCGGGTTTCTTGCCTCCCGCTGGGAGGGATATAGCGAGGCTCTCTTTCTCTACGCGCTCGCGCTGGGATCCCCTACGCACCCGATTCCAGCCGACGTCCTATCGCGGCCTGGGCCTCGACCTACGCCTGGAAGAAGCATCTACGGGCATCGAGTACCTGTACGCCGGCCCGCTCTTCATTCACCAGCTCTCCCACGTCTGGATCGATTTCCGCGGACATCCGGGACGATTTCGCCCGGCGAGCGAGCGGCATCGACTACTTCGAGAACAGCCGGCGCGCCGACGCGAGTCCAGCGCGAGTACGCGATCCGCAACCCGATGGAGTTCCGCGGCTACGGCGAGGATTGCTGGGGATTGACCGCGAGCGACGGCCCCGGCCCCGCCGCGAAGAAGGTGGACGGCGTCGAGCGCCGATTCTTCGGCTACACGGCGCGCGGCGCCCCGTTAGGCCCGGACGACGGGACCGTCTCCCCATGGGCGGCGGGGACCTCGCTCCCCTTCGAGCGGGAGATCGTGTTCTCGTCCCTGCGCTGTTTCATCGAGCGCTTCGGCCTCCCGAGCGCCAGGAGTACGGATTCGAGGCGAGCTTCAATCCCACCTTCCCGGACCGGACCGGGAGCGAGCACGGGTGGGTGGCGCCCTGGGTCTACGGACTCAACCAGGGACCTCTGTTGCTGATGACCGAGAACGCGCGGACGGAGTTCCTCTGGCGCCGGATGCGGACATGTCCGTATCTGGCGAACGGCCTGCGGCGCGCTGGCTTTCGCGGGGGATGGCTCGATTGACGAGGAAAGAGCGGCGCGGCGAAGTCGTGGTGATTACCGGCGCATCGGCCGGAGTCGGGCGGGCCACGGCCATCGAGTTCGCCCGCCGCGGCGCGCGGATCGGCCTTCTCGCGCGCGGCCAGGACGGCCTCGAGGGCGCGCGCGGGACGTCGAGGCGCTCGGGGGCGAGGCCCTCGTCTTTCCCGGCCGACGTGTCCGACGCGGAGGCCGTCGAGGCGTGCGCCGACGCGGTCGAGCGGCGCTTCGGGCCGATCGACGTCTGGGTCAACAACGCGATGACCTCCGTCTTCTCGCCGGTCAAGGAGACTGCTGCCCGAGGAGTTCCGGCGCGTCACCGAGGTGACCTACCTGGGCGTCGTGTACGGGACCCTCGCCGCGCTCCGGAGCATGCTGCCGCGCGACCGCGGCACGATCGTGCAGGTCGGCTCGGCGCTCGCCTACCGCGGCATCCCGCTCCAGGCGGCGTACTGCGCGGCCAAGCACGCGATCCAGGGATTCTGCGACTCGCTGCGGTGCGAGCTGATCCACGACGAGAGCCGCGTCCGCGTCACGATGGTCCAGATGCCGGCGCTCAACACGCCGCAGTTCTCCTGGGTCAAGTCCCGGCTGCCGCGCCGGCCGCAGCCGGTTCCTCCGATCTTCCAGCCCGAGGTCGCGGCCCGCGCGATCGTCTGGGCGGCCAGCCACCACCGCCGCGAGGTCTTCGTCGGCCTGCCCACCGTCGAGGCGATCCTCGGAAACAGGATCGCGCCGGCGCTTCTCGACCGCTACCTGGGGAAGACCGGCTACGACTCGCAGCAGACCGGCGAGCCCGCGGACCCCAACCGATCCGACAACCTCTGGAACCCGGTGGCGGGCGACCACGGGGCGCATGGACGCTTTGACTCGCGGGCCTCCGGGAAATCCATGCAATTGCTCCTCACGACCCACCGCGGCTGGATCGCCGCCGGCGCGGCGGCGGTCGCGGCCCTCGCCGCGTTCGCGAGGCACAAGTAGGCGATCACGAGCCGCCGGGAGATCCCCCGCGGAATTTCGCGGCTGTTTCTCCGGCCGGGGCGCCGGCCGGAGACTCGTCCAGCTCGACGATCTGCGTGTCAATCTCCGAAACGATCTCCTCGAAGGCTTCCTGTTCGAGGAGTCCCTGCTGGAACGCCTCGAGGACGGAGGACTTTTCCGTCAGGAGCAGGTGGCGGCGCGCGGCGCCGCTCTCCTCGGCCCGGAGGTCGCCGGTCTTCTCGTGGAGACTGCGCATCTCCTCTTCGGCCTCGCGGATGGTCGACTCGTAGTGGTCGCGGAGGGGCTCGAGGACGTCCGGGGACGCCGCGAACTCCCGCCGCATGCGGTCGATCTCCGCCAGCGCCGCCCGGGAGGCCAGCGCGCGGCCGCGAGCCACGTCGAGCTCCCGCCGGTGCTCGATTGACCTGGTGAGGCCGAAACGCTTGAGCAACGGCCTCATGGTCGTTCCCTGGATCAGGAGCGTCAGCAGGACGACGCCAAAGGTCATCGTCACGAGCAGGTTCCTCTGCGGAAAATCGGCGGCGAGGCTCAACGCGAGGACCATCGACAGGGCCCCTCGGAGGCCGGACCAGGTCAGAGCCGGGGCCCAGCGCCACGGAATCCTCTCCCGCGTACGGCGCAGAATGCCCGTCACTCCCAGGATCACCACGCCGCGGCCGACCGTCACCGCGAGGTAGGCCACGAGGATCGGCTTCCAGGAGGCGATCAGATCGTCGGCGCGCAGCTCGAACCCGATGAGCAGGAAGACGACGGAGTTCAAGGCGAAGGCGGTGTACTCCCAGAATGTCTCCGCCGCGACGCGCGTCGAGGGATTCATCCCGGTGCGGATCGCGTAGTTGCCGCAGAGCAGGCCGGCCGTCACGGTCGCGATGACACCGGATCCGCCGATCGCCTCGGCGGCCACGAAGGAGCCGTACGCGGTGATGGTCGTCAGCGTGATCTCGATCATCGGGTCCGAGACGGCCCGGATGATCCGGCTGACCACCGGCGCCCAGGGCGATGCCGGTCAGCGCGCCGGTCCCGACCACCTTGAAGAACTGCAGGATGAGCGAGCCGGCCGTGGGGTGTGTGCCGGACACGAAGCTCAGGACGAGCCCGAAGAGAACGAGCGAGGTGCCGTCGTTCCAGAGGCTCTCCCCCTTGACGAGGACGCTCAGGCGCTGCGGCGCTCCGATCGCGCGAAAGAGGCTCACGACGGCGATCGGGTCGGTCGCCGCGATGACCGCGCCGAAGACGAGCCCCTGCGCGAAGGTGAAGCCGCCGGCGAACGGGAGGGCCTTCGCGACGGAGACGAGAAGGACCGCGGTCAGGAGGATCGACGCGAGGACCCCGGGGACCGCCAGCGTCGGGATCGCGAACCGGTTCTTCCAGAAATCGCCCAGGTCCAGGTGAAAAGAGGCTTCGAAGAGGAGGCCCGGAAGGATGAAGGTGTAGAGGAGGTCGCGCGTCAGGTGCGGCGGCTGGATCAGCCTGAGGATGCCCAGGATCAACCCGGCCACGACCAGCGCGACCGTGTACGGGACCTTCAGGCGGCGCGCCGCCAGCGCGACTCCGCTGGCGACCGCGAAGAGAATCAGGAAGACGGTCTCGAACTGCACGGCCCTGAGCTTACTTCGAGGAAGCCGGCGCCCGGCGCTCCGCGGTGTCCGGCCGCGCGGAGGAAACCGCGCTTCCCCGGGACCGATATATCGTGGTACGATATCTGTGTCCGAAGCTTCCGGATCCTCCGGAGAGCCTTCTCGGGAAGGAAGGCGAGCGGGCCGGGAGAAGAGGATGGCAACGGTCCTCGCGGACATCTCGACGGTCCCCGGCGGCGTGGAAGCCGACGGGGTGACCCGGCGCTCCACGCTTCGGTGGATGACCGTCGCGTGGGTCGGCTTCGCGGCCGCGACAGCGGCGGGGCTGACGGCCACGGTCCGGTTCCTCTTTCCCAACGTCCTCTTCGAGCCCCCGACCCGCTTCAAGGCGGGCGACCCGTCGAGCTACGCGCCGGGGGTGGACGAGCGGTGGAAGGAGAAGTACGGAATCTGGATCGTGCGCAACACCGATTCTATCTACGCGCTCGTGGCGACCTGCACGCACCTCGGATGCACTCCCAACTGGCTTCCGGCGCAGAACAAGTTCAAGTGTCCCTGCCACGGGTCCGGCTACTACGTCTCGGGAATCAACTTCGAGGGGCCCACCCCCCGGCCGCTCGAACGGGCCGAGATCACGGTTTCTCCCGACGACGGACAGATCATCGTCGACAAGGCGGTCCGCTTCCTCTACGAGCGGGGACAGTGGACCGACCCGAAGGCCTTCGTCAAGCTGGCCTAGGCCCAGTCCGAATCTCCCTTCCCAGCGGCAAATCCCCCGCCTACAGAGGTCCCGAAGGAGAACTGGTCCTTCGGCAGCGGCGAGTGTCCTACCCCCCGTAGCGAGGCGCGCCGTCGGGTTCACCCCCGCAGGAAGAAGAAGCAGACGGCCGTGATCAGGTAGAGCGCGACGAGTGGACCCCCTCGAACCAGTTCGTCTCGTCGTCGAGCGAGAGGCACGCGAAGATCGCCGAGGACGAGAAGAGATCGCACCGCGATATATTCCGCCGGAGAGACAGGCTCTCCCGATCCCCGGGCCTTCGCTTCGGGACCGCCGCGAGCGGGGGCCGCCATCCGGATCAGCATATCGTCTCACGATATACATTCCGGCTTCCGGCCAGCGGATACCGCTATGTATCGTGGTGCGATATGAGTGTTGCGGGGTCTCCGGTTCCTTAATCGCGCTTCCATGGCACATCGTTTGCTGAATCGAAGGGTTTTGCGGCTCCGCACTCTCGCGGCGCGGATTGTTTGGCAGCCGACCTTGGAGCGTGGTGTTTCGACTCGAACTCTGGCGCGAGATCCTTCGGCAAACGATCACCCACTGGGTCGATCGAGGCGCCGTGACGCAAAGCGCCTCTCTCGCCTTCTTCACCCTCTTCTCTCTCGCTCCGGTGCTGGTGCTGGCGGTCTCGGTGGCCGGCGCGGCATTCGGAGAGGAAGCGGTCCGCGACCGACTGGTCCTGCAGTTTCAGCGCCTGATGGGAAAGCCGCAGGCGGCGGCGGTCGAAGAGATCCTCCAGACGGCCTCGACCCGGAGGGGGCGCGGGCCGGCGAGCATCGCAGGCTTCGTGGCGCTCGTCTTCGGCGCGACCGCGGCGTTCGCGCACCTCCAGTCTTCCCTGAACCGGATGTGGGACGTCAAGCCCAGGCGGGGCCGCCTCGTCGCCAGGCTCCTGAAGAAGCGCGTGGTCTCCTTCGCCCTGGTGATCGCGACCGGTTTTCTGCTACTTGCCTCCCTGGCCTTCTCGGCCGCGATCAATGCCTCACAGGAGTTTTTTCAAGCTCGCCTTCCGGTCCCCGCCGACCTGCTCGAGACCGTCGGCGCCGTCTTCTTCTTTCTCGTCTTCGGGCTTTTTTTCGCCATGATCTTCCGGATCCTGCCGGACGTGGAGATCCCGTGGCGCGACGTCTGGCTTGGATCGTTCGTGACGTCCCTCCTGTTCTCGGCAGGCAGGTGGGGCATCGGCCTGTACCTCGGCGTCACCGCCCCGGCGTCGGCCTACGGCGCCGCCGGTTCGGTGATCGTAATCCTGTTCTGGGTCTACTACGCGTCGCTGCTGATCCTGCTCGGCGCTTCCTTCACCCGGATCCATTCCCGGTACGTGTTCGGATCGCGCCGCGTCGCCTCCCCGGGAGCGGAGCGGGTCGAGAGAGTCGAGGTCGCGAGGCCCGAGGGCTCCCGGTGAACCGCTGCCTGCCGCGATTTCCCGCCGCGGCCCTGGTGGTCGCGGCGTTCGCAACGGCGCAGGCTCGAGCGGCCGAGGAGCAGCCCAAGCTGAGGGTCGAGGTCGAAGGGCTCGGCGGCGCCCTGTCGGGGCTCATCCAGAGTCGGAGCCTGCAAGGCACCGACCTGAAACAGAACGTGCTCTCGGTACTCTCGATCGACGACGCCCGCAAGGAGGGGCACTTGACCGATCGGCGCATCCGCCGGCTCCACGCCGGGGCGCCCGGCGAGATCCGCACGGCCCTGCAGCCTTTCGGCTACTACCGCCCCACCATCGACTCCTCGCTCGAGAACACCGGCGGGGACTCCTGGGTCGCGCGGTACCAGATCGATCCGGGGCCAGCGCTGCGCGTGGACGCGCTCGACCTTCAGGTCGCCGGCGAGGGCGCCAGCGACTGGGGATTCCGGCGCGCGGTCCGCGAGTTCCCGCTCCAGAAAGGGGACCAGCTCTACCAGCCCGCCTACGACCAGGGAAAGACGCGGTTCGAGGAGATGGCGGCCTCGATCGGCTACCTCGATGGCCAGTTCGACGTCGCCCAGCTTCAGATCGACCTCGCATCCTACAGCTCCCGGATCGTCCTCCACTACGACACCGGACCGCAGTACGTCTTCGGGCCGACGCTCTTCCATCAGGACGTGCTCGATCCGGACCTTCTGCGCGGCTACGTCAAGTGGGAGCGGGGGGAGCCCCTCAACCTGAAGCGGCTGATGGAGCTCCAGAACGCGCTGTCGGAGGCGCCCTATTTTTCCCGGGTCGAGGTCGTCATGGAGCGTGAGCGAGCGGTCGGCCTGGAGGTGCCGATCGACGTCGAGCTGGTACCGGCCAGGCCGCAGAAATACCAGTTCGGCCTGGGCTATGGAACCGACACCGGCCCGCGAGCGTCCGTGCAGGCGGCCTACCGCCGGATCAACCGCCGGGGGCACCGCGCGGAGGCGGACCTGAAGTTTTCGGGCATCGAGAAGAGCGCCGCGGCGAAGTACCTGATCCCGGGTCCCTACCCGCGCACCGACGTGCTCACGTTCACCGTCGGATACGCGCACCTGACGCCGACGACCAGCGATACCAGGACCGTGCTCGCCGGCCTCGACTACTCGTACGCGGTCCGGAAGTGGCGGCAGGGCTTCGGGCTGCTCTTCGAGCGCGAGGACTACACGGTCGGTCTCGACAAGGGCGTCTCCGACCTCCTCACGCCGACTTACACCCGGGACCTGGTGGTGGCCGACAACCGGATCGACACCCGCGACGGCTACCACATCCTGCTGCGCGCGTCGGCGGCCAAGGAGGGGGTCGTCTCCACCGCCACTTATCTGCAGGCTTACGCGACGGGCAAGAAGATCCTGGGCCTGCGGCCGAAAAACCGGCTGATTGGCCGCGCGGAGCTCGGCTACACGCAGACCTCGCAATTCCGGCAGCTGCCTCCCCGGATCCGGTTCTTCGCCGGCGGCGACGTCAGCGTGCGCGGTTACCGGTTCAACAGCCTCGGGGAGAAGGACGAAGAAGGCAACGTCATTGGCGGCAAGGTCCTGGAGACGCTGAGCCTGGAGTTCGAGCACCGGTTCCTGCCGAAGTGGGGAGCGGCGGTGTTCGTGGACGCCGGCAATGCCGCGGAGGAGTTCACCGGCTCGCTGAAGAAGGGGATCGGCACGGGGGTGCGCTGGATCTCTCCGATCGGACCGGTGCGGCTCGACGGCGCCTACGCGCTGGACTCGCCGAAAGGATTTCGCATCCACGTCAACATCGGACCGGACCTGTGAAGAAGGCTTCCTGGAAAAGAACCCTGCGGATCTTCGGCGCCGCCGTCGCCGGAATCCTTCTGGTCGTGGCCGGCGCCGCCTGGTGGCTCCTCTCGACACAGGCTGGCGCGCGGTGGGCGATCCAGCGGCTGGGCGTGGTCATGAAGGGCTCTCTCGACGTCGAAGGGGTGGAGGGGCCGTTGCGCGGGCCGCTGACGCTGCGCGGCGTCACCTACAAGAGCCCGACGTTGAACGCGCGCGTGGACACGGTGCGCCTCGACTGGCGGCTCTGGCGCCTGATCCGAAAGCAGCTCGACATCACCCAGCTCGCCGCCGACGGCGTCCACATCCGGACCGTCCCCGAAAAGACCCGGAAGGAGCGGGAGCGCCTCCCCGACATCCATCTTCCGGTCAACGTGATCGTCCGCTCCGCCACCGTGCGCGGGATCGAAGTCGCGGGCCCGGATGGGACCAATCCGACGCGCCTGGACTCGATCGACCTGGCCACCAGGGCGATCGGCGAGGTCGTCCGCGTGGATCGCCTTTCGATCGCCGCGCCCGCCTTCGCCGCCAGCGCCAGCGGTCGGGTCCAGCCGCAGGGCGCCTATCCGGTGGACCTGAAGCTCGACTGGTGGGTCCAGCCGGCCGGCTCGCCGCGCTATGCCGGCAACGGAAACCTCACCGGAACGCTGGAGAAACTCGGCGTCCTCCAGCATCTGACCTCGCCATTTCCCGCCCGACTCGACGCGACGCTGACCGCCCCGCTGCGAGACCTCGTCTTCTCGGCCAGGCTCGCCTTCTCGAAAGTCCGGACGCGGGCGATCCGGGCCGATGCGCCTCCGGCGCAGCTGTCGGGGACGCTGAAAGCCTCGGGGAAGCCGGATCGCTTTACCGCCCGCGGCGGCATCGACGCCGATGTCGCGGTCAACCAGCTCGGACGAGTCCACGCGGACCTGGACATCTCGCGCGCGGATGATGACTGGCAACTGCGCTCGGTCGTTCTGCGGTTCCCCGGCACGCCCTCGGAGATCTCGGCCAGCGGAATGGTCAGGCTGGTCGAACCCGGTCCGAAGCTCAACCTGGAGCTGGACTGGCAGCGGATCTCCTGGCCGCTTCGCGGAAAGCCGCTGGCGACGAGCAAGCACGGGCAAGCTACCCTCTCGGGCACACCCGACGCCTATGCGCTGCGGCTGGACGCTCAGATCACCGGCCCCGGCCTGCCGACCGGCGCCTGGCAGCTCGTCGGTAGCGGCAGCCGCAAGGGGCTGGCCCTTTCCTCCTTCCGCGGAGCATTGATGGAGGGCGCGATCGCCGGCTCGGGCCGGTTCGGCTGGTCGCCGCGGCTGACTTGGGAACTCGGCGTCCGGGGAGAAAACCTGAACCCCGCGTCGGTCGATGCGCGGTATCCCGGCCGACTCTCCTTCGAGGCGCGAACGAACGGACGGATGACCCCGGCCGGAGCGGCCGGGACGGTCGAGGTTCCGGAGCTCTCCGGAATGCTGCGAGGCCGGCCGATCCAGGCGGCCGGCCTCGTCGATCTCGACGGCCGGACGATCACGCTGCGCCGCGCCTCGCTTGCGTTGGCGGATACCCGCGCCCAGGCTTCCGGCTCGGTCGGGCCGACCTGGAACCTCCAGGGGAGGATCGATTCTCCGGACTTGCAGCCGATCCTTGCCGACGCCTCGGGGTCGCTCCACGCGAGCGGGTCGCTCACCGGTCCCCGGGCCTGCCCGCGCGTGCGCGCGGCGGTCACCGGGCAGGCGCTAGCGCTCGGGCCGCGGAAGGTCTCCCGGCTGAGCCTGGACGCCGACGTCGATCTCGCTCCTTCCGGCAACATGCGAATGGACCTCTCCGCCGGAGGCGTCGTTCCCGCGGCAGGAGTTCGCCCGATCGAGAGCCTGACGGTCACCGGACGCGGCACGCGCGCGGCGCACACGCTGACTGTAGCCGCCAAGAACGCCGACGGCTCGCTCGCGCTGGCGCTCGGCGGCGGCCTCTCGGACGACACGTGGCGCGGAGAGCTGCGCAAGCTCGACCTCCAGGGCAAAGAGACCGGCGCGTGGACCCTGGCCTCCGCGGCGCCGCTCTCGGCATCGCGAGCCGAGGTCTCGCTGCGCGAGTTCTGCTGGGTCTCCGGCGGCGCGCGCCTCTGCGGCGACGTCGACTGGAGGAAGACGGGAACGTCGGCCGCCGACGCGTCGATCGTGAACCTTCCTTTCTCGCTCCTCGCTCCGTGGCTTCCCTCCGGCGTCCGGATCACCGGTGGGTTGAACGGGACGATCGACGGCCGGTTGCGCCCGGGCGGGGTTCTGCTCGCCCGTGTGGAGCTGACCGCCGGGCCCGGAGAATTGCGCTTTCCCTTCCCCCCGGCGATCCCGTCGCGGTGGCTTACCGCGACGCGCAGTTGCGTTTCGCGGCGGAGCCATCCGGTGCCTCGGGAACTCTCGGGGTGAACCTGGTCGACATCGGCCAGATCTCCGGGCAAGTCTCGCTGCCCCGGTACAACGCGCGCGGCGTCCCGGCCGCGACCCAGCCGATCCAAGGCCGCATCCGGATGGACGTCCGCGACATCGGCTTCGCTCAGGCGTTCCTGACGACGGTCGAGCGTCTGCACGGGAGCCTCCACGCGGACATCGCCGTCGGCGGCACACTCGGGGATCCGAAACTCCGAGGCGAGATGCGGCTCGCCGGCGGCCAGGCCGACCTGCCCGAGTTCGGCCTGGACCTGCGGGACCTGACCTTCACCGCCCGGGGGAACGGAACCGGGCCGCTCGCCCTGGACGGATCGGTGCGGGGGGCGGCGGGCGGACGGCTGACGCTGAAGGGGCAGGTCCCGCTCGCGCCGAGCCCTTCCTCGCCTCTGAAGCTGGCGATTGCCGGCAACCGGTTTCAGCTCATGAACACCTACCAGCGCCGTGTCACCGTCACGCCCGACGTGAAAATCTCCTACGACGGCAAAACGATCCAGGCGGAGGGCGACGTGGAGGTGCCGCAGGCCCGCATCGAGTACGAGCAGAAGTTCGCCTCGATCCGTGTCTCCCCCGACGTGGTCTTCGTCGGCCGGCAACCGGGAACCGAGGAGGGGGCGACGAAGGTGTTGCACGCCGTTTCCGCCCGGGTCCGTCTGATCCTGGGCGACGCGGTCTCGGTCAAGGCCCTCGGCTTCGACGGCCGCCTGCAGGGCAGCCTGCTCGCGATCGAGCGGCCGGGCAGCCCCACTTCTGCGACCGGACAGATCACGATCGCATCGGGAACCTACAAGGCTTACGGGCAGGACCTGACGATCGAGCATGGTTACGTCCGCTACGGCGGAGGACCCATCGACAATCCGGGAATCGACCTGAAGGCATACCGCAAGGCGAGCGACGGGACCGTGGCCGGCGTCGTCGTCAAGGGCACCGCGCGCAACCCGCAGACCACGATCTATTCCGACCCGCCGATGGCGCAGAGCGAGGCGCTGGCGTACCTCCTGCTGGGACATCCGCTGAACCAGGCGACCGCGAAGGAAGGCTCCCTGGTCGCCAACGCCGCTACCTCGCTCGGGATCGCCGGCGGCAACCTTCTTGGCAAGAAGATCGCCGCTCGCTATGGCCTGGAGACCGCTCGCATCGAGACCGTCGACGGAAACCTCGAGCAAGCCTCCTTGGTGGTCGGCAAGTACCTGTCCCCGCGGTTCTACCTGGAGTACGGCATCGGCATCTTCACCCAGGTCAGCACCCTTCGCATCAACTACATCCTTTCGAAGAAATGGACCATCCGGGCGGAGACCAGCGGCGAGGACAACAGCGCCGACATCCTCTACACGATCGAGGCCGGGGCCGGCGTCAACAAGGAAGCCGCCGCTCTCGGCGACTCGAAGATCCGCTGAAAGACGAGAACGTCAGCCGGCCGCGGCCCTCAAGGGGCCGGCTTGATGTTCTGGTTCACCCGGAAGAAGTTCGCCGGATCGTATTTCTTCTTGACCGCGGCCAGCCGCTCGTAATTGTCGCGGTAGGCCGCCCGGACCAGCTCCTGCCCCTCGTCCATGACCATGTTGATGTAGGCGCCGCCGGCCGAGTGGGGGTGCAGGGCCTGCCAGTAGTCGCGGGCCCAGGCGGTCATGCGCTCATCGTTGGCCGGGTCGGGATCGATGCCGACGATTACCTCCGCGAAATTGGCCTCGCGGAAGCTGAAGGCGGTGTCGTTTTTTCCGACGCGGTGCACGGCGCCGTTGATCGGGTAGATGTGCATCGTCGAGAGCGGCGTCGGCAGCTCCGAGCCGTGCCGGACGTGCAGCGCCACCGCCTCCGGGCCTAGGTCCTCGAAGAAGTCGGCCTTCCAGTACCACCGCAGGCCGGGCGGCAGGAGCGGATCGAAGAGGCTCTGCAGGGCGGGGAAGGGGATCGGGCCTGCAAAGTCGATCGCCGGCGCGCCGAAGTCCTGGCGGATTCCCGCGAAGCGCTTCTCCGCCCGGTCCGCCGGCCCGATGTCGCACCAGACGACCGCGCACATCTTCTTCAAGTGGAACTCCTCGGGGAACGGCGGCCCGGGCGGCACGGTCAGAAAGGCGAACCAGCCGTTGATCTCCTCGGGGAATCCCAGGATCCGTTCGCGCCAGAGCGGCAAGATCTCGGCCGCGCGCTCCAGCGGCCAGATCATCGGCCCTCCGTAGACGGTGCCCACCGGGTTCAATCGGAACTCGAAGGACGTCACGACGCCGAAGTTGCCGCCCCCTCCGCGTAGCGCCCAGAACAGGTCGGCGTTGTCCGCGGCGCTCGCGGTCACGAACCGGCCGTCGGCCAGGACGACGTCGGCGGAAAGCAGGTTGTCGATCGTCAGGCCGAATCGCCGCGCCAGGTAGCCAATCCCACCGCCGAGGGTTAGCCCTCCCACGCCGGTCGTCGAGATGAATCCGCTGGGAGTCGCTTGGCCGAAGGGATGTGTCGCGTGGTCCACGTCGCCCCACTGGCAGCCGCCTGCGACCCGCACCCTGTCGCCGGCGGGATCCACCCGACGCCCCTCATCGGGCCGAGATCGATGACCAGGCCATCGTCCACCGTGCCCAGCCCGGGGCCGCTGTGGCCTCCGCCGCGCACCGCGACGCGCAGGCCCGTCTCGCGGCCGAACTCGACCGCGGCCAGGACGTCGGCCACGTCCACGCATTGCGCCAGGTACGCGGGTTCCTTGTCGATCATGCCGTTGTAGACCTTGCGCGCGTCGTCGTAGCCCTCGTCGCCGCGCTGAACGAGGCGGCCGCGCAGGCGGGCCTTCATCTTCTGGACACTTCCTTCCTGGACCATGGACGCACCCCCGATTTGGAGCAATATATCGCATTACGATCCGATTACTCCCGTCAGCATATCGTGGTACGATATGTTCAGTCCGAGTCTCCGCTCGTTGACGCGGGGACGACGGGCCGGGAAAACGCCCATGGCAACTCTACGAACGTGGGCAGTGGAGCGACCCGAACGCATTCGTTAAGCTCGCCTAGTGACGCGTTTCGCGCGAAAGTGGCCCGCGCGCCGGGCGATCGCCTCAAAGCTCCCGCTCGCTCGGCCGCAGGACGGCCAGCCCGAACGAGCTGGCAGCGGAAATGCACCGGCGTCTGACAGATGGCGATGGTCCATGAGCTGCAAACGTCCGGGGAACAAAGAGACCGCGCATCGGCTCGATCCAAACGAAGCCAGGAGCCGCTCGTCCTGGTCCTCCTCCTCGCCGCCGCGCTGCTGATTTCGGGGATTCAACCGAAGGATCGCCGGACGTGGCTGCTCGAGACGGCGCCGGTGCTCATCGGGGTTCCGATCCTGGTCCTGACGTATTGGAAGTTTCCGTGGACGCCGCTCGCTTATCGTCTTGCCTTCGGCCTGTCTCTCTTCCTCGCGGTCGGGGGGCACTACCACTACGCCCGAGTCCCGATCGGCCTCTGGGTCAAGGAGGAGTTCGGACTGCGTCGCAACGACTACGACCGCGTCGTGCACTTCTTCGGCGGCTTCGTGCCGACGATCCTGGGGGGCGAGCTTCTCCTGCGCCGGACGCGGCTGCAAAACCGTTTCTGGATCGGATTCCTCGTCGCCTGGAGCTGCCTCGCCGGGGCCGCGGCTTACGAGCTCCTGGAGTGGGCCGCCGCCTCCATCGAGGGATACAAGGCCCAGGCCTTCCTCGCCACGCAGGGAGACCGCTGGGACACGCAGTGGGATATGTTCACGACGTTCGTCGGCTCGATCGTCTCGCTGCTGATCTTGACCCGTCTTCACGACCGCCACCTCGCCCAACTCCAGCGGGACACTCGGGGAAACACGCATTGGTCGTCAAGCTCGCATACGAGAGCGTCCGATTGAAAAGGATCTCGAAAAGCACGAAATCCAAAGCACGAAATCCAAAGCACACCCGAATGTTCGATACGAGCGGTTTGAGCGCCGGGCGGAGATCTTCGTGCTGAAATGGCCCGGGCCGCGGCCGGACGCGGACGATCGGGAGCCGCCTCGGATCCTCTTCCCGCCGACATACCGGCTGGTCTTTTACTGTCTTCTCATCGGCGTGCTCGGGGCCGTGGCGGCGCTCCTCTTCAACGCCGCGGTGGACTTCGCCCAGAGGCTTCTTCTCGAGCGGTTGGGGCGGTACCTCCCTCCCGCCCCGGGCCGGCTCTCGCCGGACACTTACCTTCACGTCTGGACGCTCCGCTGGTGGGTGCCCCTCGCGACGACCCTCGGGGGACTCCTCTCCGGCGTCCTCGTCTTCTCGCTCGCGCCGGAGGCCGAGGGTCACGGCACCGACGCCGCGGTCGAGACCTATCACCAGAAGGGAGGAGACGTCCGCACGCGAATCCCCTTCATCAAGGGGGTCGCCTCGGCCCTGACGATCGGCTCCGGCGGGGTCGCCGGGCGCGAGGGCCCGACGGCGCAGATCTCCGTGGGACTGGGCTCGATCGTCTCGCGCTTCCTGCGCCTGCGGGGACAGGAGCGGCGGATCCTCCTGCTGGCATCGATGTCGGCCGGCCTGGCGGCGGTCTTCCGCGCCCCGCTCGGCATGGCCATCTTCGGCGTCGAGATCCTCTACTCGGGGATGGTTTTCGAATCCGAGGCGCTCATCTATACGGTCATCTCGGCGGTCACCGCCTACGCCGTCCACGGCTTTTTCGTGGGGTGGTCGCCAATCTTCGCGATTCCTCCCGGCCTGACCTTCCACAGCCCGCTGGCCCTGGCGGGCTTTGGCATCCTGGGCGTCCTCTCCGGGCTCGTCGGCGCCGTCCTCCCTTCGCTCTTCTACGGGATCCGGGACCTGTTCTCCGCGATCCCGATCCCGCGGCACATCAAGCCCGCCCTCGGCGGGCTGGGAGTCGGGCTGATCGGCATGTTCGTCCCGGAGATCCTCGGAACCGGCTACGGCTGGGTCGAGCTCGCGATCGCCGGAAAGCTGTCGGTCGCCGTCATGGCGTTCGTGCTCCTTCTCAAGGCGCCGGCGATGGGCCTGACGATCGGCTCGGGCGGGTCGGGAGGCGTCTTCGCGCCGACGGTGACGATGGGAGCCCTTCTCGGCGGAATCATCGGTGTCTCGCTCGCCTCGTTCTTCCCGCGGCTGCAGGTCGTGCCCGCTTCCTTCGTCGTCGTCGGCATGGCCGCCGTCTTCGCCGGGGCGGCCCGCACGCCGATCTCGACCCTCATCATGGTCGCGGAGATGACCGGCGGCTACGGCCTCATCGTCCCGGCGATGCTCGCCAACATCTCCTCCTTCATCATCCAGCGCTCGCTGACCCACGGCCGCCGCTACCCGACGCTCTACCAGGCGCAGGTCCCCACCCGCGAGGACTCGCCCGCGCACCGCGGCGTCTTCGTCCGGCGGGCGCTCGAGATGATCGAGGGGGGAAAAGTGGACCGCTCCGATCTGACCCTCCCGAGGCTGGTCAGTCTCCTGCGATTCGGGCATCCCATCGCCGTGGCGCACGGCGACGGCGCGATGCTCGTTGCCGTGCGCGTGGCCCCCGGTTCGCAACTGGACGGGAAAACCGTGGCGGAAGCATTCGGGCCGCTTCCCGACACGATCGCCGTGACGGTATTACGCGGCGAGGAGATGACCGTTCCCGGCGGAGCCACGAGGCTCGCCGCGGGAGACCAGATCATCGCGGTCGCCGGCGCCGAGACCTACGACCGGCTCCAGGCTCTCTCGGGCGAGGCGGTGCGGCCGTCGGATGGGTAGTGTCCGGTAACGGGCCGCGCCGCCGGGGATTACGGGCGTCTCGCGCGCGCCTCAAGGAGCCGGTACTTCTGGATTTTTCCGAGAGCGTTGCGGGGCAGCTCCTCGACGACGTGGACTTCGCGCGGCCGCTTGTAGTCCGCGAGCGACTTCGAGCAGAACGCCGAGAGCTCGTCTAAGAGCGCCTCGGAGGAGGGGGCCTGGCCGGCTTGCGGGTACAGCACGACGGCCGCGACGATCCGCTCCCCCCACACTCGGTCCGGCGCTCCGAGGACGGCGACGTCGCGGATCCTCGGGTGGCGCCGCAGGACGTCCTCGATCTCGCGCGCGGAGATCTTGAATCCGCCGCTCTTGATGAAGTCCACCGATTTTCTCCCGAGGATCGTGACGAAGCCGCCGGCGCTCCGCCGCGCGATGTCGCCGGTGGCGAACCAGCCGCCGCGGAAGGACGCCGCGGTCTCCCGCGGGCGGCGCCAGTAGCGCGTCATGATGCCGTTGGAGCGGACGAGGATCTCACCCGGCTCTCCGGAAGAGGCGTCGGCCCCCGAGTCGTCCACGATCCGCACCTCGCAGCCGGGGACGGGGCGGCCGACGGTGCCGGGACGGCAGTCGTCGTAGGGGTTCGAGAGAGTGAAGAGGGTCTCGCTCATGCCGTAACGCTCGAGGATGCGGTGGCCGGTCAGCTCTTCGAAACGCAGGAAGTCGTCGGCCGCGAGCGCCGCGCTGCCGGAGGTGAAGAGGCGGCCCCGCGCGAGCGCGGAGGCGGCCTCGGGCCGCTGCGCCAGAAGCTCCAGGAGCTTGACGTACATCGTCGGCACGCCCTGGAAGAGCGTCGCACCGCCGCTCTCGTAGGCTTCCGCGATGCCGCCCGCGTCGAAACGCTCGAAGAGAAGCATCGTCATGCCGTGGAGCAGCGCCCCGTGGACTCCGAGCCCGAGGCCGTGCACGTGGAAGAGCGGAAGCGCCAGCGCCATCCGGTCCTCGGGCGAGAACCGCCAGAGGCGCGTCACGGCCTCGATGTTGGAGACGACCGCGCGGAAGGAGAGCTCGACTCCCTTGCTCTTCCCCGTGGTGCCCGACGTGTAGAGGAGGATCGCCGGGTGTTCGTCGGCGGGGAGCGGGACTGTCTGCGAGCCGCGCGCGGCCGTCTCGACGAGGTGATCGAAGGCGACGTCCTGCATCTGGTGTGTGGCGGCGCGAACGCCGGTCCAGATGCGCAAGGCAGGCGCCTGGGACGGCGGAAGTTCTTCCAGGACGCGCGCGCAGGGCGAGCCCGCGCCGAGAAGGATCGCCTTCGCGCCGGAGTCCACGAGAACGTGCGCGAGCTCCTCGCCGCGGTAACGCGTGTTGATCGGAACGTGGACCGCGCCGAGCCGGTAATGGCCGAGCAGCGCGACGATCACGTCGGGAGATGTCTCGGCAAAGACCGCCACGCGGTCGCCGGACTCGATCCCCTTCGCCGCGAGCCCGCGCGCATAGGCGGCGGAGAGCCGGTCGAGATCCCCGAAGGTCCACGTGCGCCCTTCGAAAACGATCGCCGGCTTCCCGGCGCGGGTCCCGAGAGCCGCGAAGAGCCGTTCGGCGTGCTCGCGACTCATATGGCGCCCGTACCGAAGAACTCCTCGGCCAGACGGGGGTCCCTGGCAAGCTCGTGGCAGGAACCCGACCGCGTCACGCGGCCGGTTTCCAGGACGCAGGCCCGGTCGGCGAGCGCGAGAGCGTGGAGGACGTTCTGCTCGACGAGCAGTACGGTCACACCCTGCTCCCGGATGCGTTTCAGGGCGGCGAAGACTTCCCGGACGAGAAGCGGAGCGAGGCCGAGGGACGGCTCGTCCAGCAGCAGCAGGCGGGGGCGGGCCATGAGTCCCCGGCCGATCGCGCACATCTGCTGCTCTCCTCCCGAGAGCGTCCCGGCCTTCTGCATCGACCGCTTCTCGAGCTGCGGGAACATCGCGAAAACCTCCTCCAGACTTCGCGACCGGTGTTTCCGCGCGGAGCGGCAGTAGGCGCCCATCTCGAGGTTCTCGCGAACCGTCATCGCCGGCCAGAGCTGGCGCGACTCCGGGATGAGAACGAGACCCCGCGCGACGAGCTCGTACGGCGGAAGTCCATCGACCCGCGCGCCGTCGAGGAGGATCTGCCCGCGCCGCGGCGCGAGCAGGCCGCTGAGCGTCTTCAGAATCGTCGTCTTCCCCGCCCCGTTGGCGCCGATCAACGTGACCACCTCGCGATCCGCGACGTCGAACGACACGTCCCACACCGCCTGGACGTCGCCGTAGAACACGTCGATGTTGCGCACCTCGAGCATGGCTATCCCGCGAGCCTCACGAAGCCTCCGCCACGTCGCTTCCGAGATAGGCGTTGATGACCGTCTGGTCCTTCATGACATGAGCAGGCGGTCCTTCCGCGATCTTGAGGCCGAAATTCAGGACGAGAATCCGGTCGGAGACGCCGACCACGGCGTGCACGTGGTGTTCGATCATCAACACCGTGACCCCGGAGTCGCGGATCGACCGGACCAGCCTCATGGCATCCAGGATCTCCGAGGGGTTGAGTCCCCCCATGACTTCGTCGAGGCAGAGGACCTCCGGCTCGGTCGCGAGGGCGCGCGCGATCTCGAGGCGCTTCAGCTCTCCGATGGTCAGCGTCCCGGCGAGCGCGCCGGCCCTTCGGGAGAGGCCCGTCTTCTCGAGGATCTCGCCGACGCGCCGTCCCGCGTCGTCCCTGCGGCGGCGGCCGGAACCGAAGTGGGCGCCGACAGAGACGTTCTCCTCGACGGTCATGTCCCGGAACGGTCTCACGATCTGGTGCGTCCGGACGAGACCCCGCGCCACGACGGCGTGATTGGGGAGGCGGTCGATCCGGTCGCCGTGGAACCGGATCGTCCCGGAAGTCGGGACGACCGCGCCCACGAGGCAGGAGAAGAGCGTCGTCTTCCCCGCGCCGTTGGGGCCGATCACGCCGAAGATCTCGCCCGGCGCCACGTCGAAGCTCACGCCCCCGAGGGCGAGGAGCCCCTCGTAGCGCTTCCTCAGTCCGCGGACCGAGAGGATCGCCTCATCCGGCATCGGGCACCGGCTTTGAAAACGAGCGCGCGATTCTCCGCCGCAGGCGATGGAAGAGGCCGAGCAGCCCCTTCGGCTCGAAGAGCATCACGGCGATGAGCATCGCTCCGTAGATGAAGAGGTAGGAATCCCGCAAGCCGGGACTCGACAGCAGCTTGATCTGGAGGTACCCGAAGAGGAGCGCGCCCAGCACGGGACCGGCGATCGTGCCGAGCCCGCCGACGATCGGCATCAGCACGATCGACAGGGACAGCCGGAAGTCGAAGACGGAGTTGGGGGAGATGTACTGGAAGTTGATCGCGAAGAGTCCCCCCGCCACCGCGACGATCGCCGCCGAGAGGGCGTGGACGAGGAGCTTGTACTTCGTGGAGTTCACGCCGAGCGCCTCGGCGGCGTCGATGTCCTGCCGGATCGCCGCGAGGGCCTGCCCGAACGGGTTCGCCTTGATCCAAGCGGCGACCGCCACGACCGCGACCGCGAGGATCACCATCGCGGAGTAATCGCGCGTGAAGTCGAAGGAGCCGGCGGGCATCCGCAGGCCCGAGGACCCGCCCGTGAAGGAGACTCCGGACGCGACCACGCGCACCGCCTCGGACACTCCGATCGTGGCGATCGTGAAGTACGGGCCGCGCAGGCGGAAGGTCGGAAGGCCCACGACGAAGGAGAACGCCGCGGCAAGGAGGGCGGCAAGCGGGAGCGTCGCGTAGGGATGCATGCCCCGGAGCGAGAGAAGCGCGGTCGTGTAGGCGCCGATCCCGATGAACGCCGAGTAGCCGATCGAGATCTGCCCCGCGAAGCCGCCGAGCAGGTTCCAGGCGGACGCGAGGATGACGGCGAACGCGACGTTCCAGATGTCGTTCAACGTCCCCCGCTCGAAAAACCGCGGCGCCGCCAGGAGGAAGACCAGGGCCGCCGCTTCGATCGCGGCCAGGCGAACCCAGCGCGGGCCGGCCTTCACGAAGCGCTCCGGCGCCGCGACGCCATCCGGCCGAACGCGCCGAGCAATCCCTGCGGGAACGCGACGAGCGCGACGACGAGCAGCGTGAAGGAGAGCGCGTCCTGAAAGGACGTGGGGACGGAGGTGTAGCCTCCGACGACGCTCTCGAGCAGCGCCAGCAGGAACGCCCCGGCCGCGACGCCGGCGACGCTTTCCATTCCCGCGAGCACGATGATGCAGAACGACTTCAAGAGGAAGCTCCGCCCGAAATCGGGCGTGAAGGCGTACATCGTCGCGAGGAGCGTCCCCGCGGCCCCGGCGAACGCGGTCCCGATGCCGAAGGCGACGGCGGAGATCCGGTCCGCGTTGACTCCGGCGATGAGCGCGGCGTCGCGGTTCTGCGTGACGGCCCGGATGGCCCGCCCCAGGTACGTGCGCCGGAGAATGAGCTGGAGCGCGAGCAGGAACGTGACGCTGACCGCGAAGACCGCGACCGACGGAACTCCGACCCGCACGCCGAGGATCACGATCGACTTCATGGTGTAGCCGGTCAGGATCGACTGGGTGTCGCCGCTCCAGATCGCGTAGGCGAGGTTCTGCAGCACGAGCCACACGCCGAAGAGAAGCAGCAGCGACTCGATCGACGGCCCGGCCCCCGAGCGCGGCAGGCGGCGCACCATGGTCTTGTACAGGAGGACGCCGAAGCCGAAGAAGACCGGGATGACGACGACGAGCGACAGGAACGGGTCCATGCCGAACCGGGAGGAGAGCGTGAAGGTCGCGTAGGCGCCGAGCATCAGGACGCCGGCGTGCGCCAGGTTGATGATGCGCATGACGCCGTAGATCACGGCGAGGCCGTACGACATCGTCGCGTACAGCCCCGCCGCCAGCAGCGAATTGACGAGGATGGCGGTGACGTCCTTCACGGCGTCAGGAAGGTCCTGTCGTGGCAGGAGGCGACTGGGAGACCGGGCGACTCGGAGACCGGGCGACTGGGAGACTGGGAGAGAAGAGAGTCAGTCCGGTTTCGGATCACCCAGTCCCCCAGTCCCCCCATCCCCCAGCCCACCCATGATGATCCGGGTGTAAGTTCAGCTTTTTGGAACCGGCGCGACCGCGTCTCCCGTCTTGGAGGAGACCGGCCACACGATGTCCACCTTGTCCCCCGGCTTGTTCTGCGTCACGACGAACGGGAGGACCGCCTGCCCCGACGCGGTGAACTTCAGCTCTCCGCCGGGGAGGATCGAGTCCTTCAGGTCCACGGCGGCGAGGGCTGCGCGGATCGCCTCCGGCTTCAACGAGCCTGCCTTTCCGAGCGCGGTGATGAGGGCGCGCACCGTTTCGTACGCCGTCGCGTGGTACCACTGCGGCTCGCTCCCCGTCGCGGTCTTCCACTTCGCGTTGAACGCCTTGACCTGCGGATAAGGAAGAAGGTCCGACCACCAGCCGCTCGCGAAGATGTAGTCGGTTGCGGCGCCGAGCGCCTTGCGCCCCGCCGCGTCCGCTCCGCGCGCGCCGTACGTGACCATCTGGAAGTAGAGGCCCATCTGCGTGTACGTCCGGTGCATGGAGATGTAGTCCTCCAGGTGCGCGTCGGCCATGAAGAGATCGGCCTTCGCGGCGGCGACCCGGGTCAGGAGCGGCTTGAAGTCAGGCGTGTTTAACTCGAAGCTCTCCTCGATCGCGATCGAGAAGTCGCCCGGATGCGCCTTGACATAGTCGTGGACTCCCTGCGCGTAGTCCTTGCCGTGCTCGGTGTTCTCGAGCACGAGCGCGATCTTCAGCGGCTTCTTCAGCTTCCCGGCCGCGACGAGAGAAGCGAGAAACTCCATTTGCGTCTGCGACAGGACGTCCACCGGCGAAAGCGTGCCGAAGACCCACTTGCTGCGGCCGTAGATTCCGCGGGCGCCGGCGCCGCCGGAGATGTACGGCACGCCGTAGCGCTCGGGCACGACGCTCTGCGCCTGGACGAGATGAGAGCCGTAGCCCCCGATGACGGCGGCGACCTTCTGCTGCGTGATGAGCTGCTCGACGAGTTGCGCGCTCTTGGCGGCGTCGGAGGTGTCGTCCAGGAGCGTCAGCTCGATCTTCATCGGCTTTCCGCCCACCTTGATGCCGCCGGCGTCGTTGACTTCCTTGATCGCGAATTCCGTCGCCTGCTTGTACGCGCCGCCGATCTTCGACTCCTTGCCGGTGACCGGCATGACGGCGCCGATCTTGATGGCCGCGTCCGCGGCGCGCAGGGCGCCGGGAAACGCGGCCGCGACGATCGCTCCGCCAAGCAGGGCCCGCAGGACGAAATACCCTCTGTTCGATCTCATGGTCTCCCCTCCTCCAAAGGCGGCGCCTTCCCGACGCCGCGATCACCTGTCCGCAAGGATATTACGGGTCGTCTCCACGCCTCCCGCCTCCCGCCTTTCGCCTCCCGGCCTCGTCCGCTTCAGCGGCACAGGAGCCAGTCCGCGGCGAGCCCGACGGCCAGCGCGGCGAGACAGGTTCCCGCGACACCCGGCCATCCCCACGCCTGCCAGGCGTGGCCGGGAAGGAACGACCCGACGCTCGCTCCGACGTAATAGAACGTCACGTAGAGCGCGCCCGCCGCTCCCTTGGCCCCGGCGGCGTTCGCGTTGACGAAGGCGGGCGCCGTCGATTGCACCAGGAACATCCCGATGCAGAGGACGACGAGCGAGACGACGATCGCCGGCAGTGAATGCACGAGCGTCCCGAGGATTCCGGCCCCGGCGATCGTGAGGCCGGCGGCCATCACGGCGCGGCGCCCCACGCGGCGGGACAGCTTTCCAGAGGCGAGCGACGTGAAGACACCGGCGATGTAGACGAGGTACACGGACGACACAAGCGCCGTGGAGAGCCGGAACGGCGGCGCTGTCAGGTAGTACGGCAGATACGTGAAGATGCCGATGAAGGCGAAGAAGACTCCCCCGCCGATGACGAACGCCCCGACGAGCCGGCGGTTGCTGAAGTGTACGAACATCCCGCGGTAGGCGCTCCCCAGGCGCAGGCCCGCCGCTCCCTGCCCCGCGGGGAGACCGCGCGCGATCGCCGTCGCTCCGAGAAGCGTCAGGAATCCGAAGAAGAGAAAGGGGACGCGCCAGTTCGTCCCCGCCGCGAGGAGACCCGACAGGACCCGGCCCGTCAGCCCTCCCGCGACCGAGGCCGCGATCCAGCCGCCGACCTTCGGGCCCAGATCCGCCTCGCTGTAGTAGTCGCCGATGTACGCGACCGCGACCGCGGTGACGCCCGGCATGAGGAACCCCTGCAGCGCGCGGAAGGCGAGCAGCATGTGAAAGGAGGAAGCGACCGCGCAGAGCATCGTCGGGATCGCGAGCAGAAAGCAGCTCGCCACCATGACGGGCTTGCGTCCGACCGCGTCGGAGAGCGAGCCGTACGCGCTCGAGACGGCGGCGATCATCAGGACGACGACCGAGATCGTCAGCCCGGCCGTGGCGGGGGCGACGTGGTACTCCTTCGAGAGGAGGGGCAGGATCGGCTGGGTGATGTAGAGGTCGGCGTAGACGGCCACGGTCGCGAAATTCAGGGCCGCGACCGTGGCGACGGCGTCAGCGGGTTCTTTCATGATGTTGTCAGCTCAGTTATCAGTTATCAGTTCGCCGGAATCCAAACTGAGAACTGAGAACTGACAACTGAAAACTACAGCCCCAGGTACGCCTGGCGGATCCTCGGATCGTCGAGGAGCTGCGGCGCCGTGCTCGCCTGGACGATCCTTCCCGTCTCGAGCACGTAGCCCCGGTGCGCGTGCTCGAGCGCGACCTGGACGTCCTGTTCCACGAGGAGAACTGTCGTCCCCTTGCGGTTGATCTCGGAGATGAGCTCGAGCAGCGTGTCCACGACGAGCGGGGCGAGGCCGAGCGAGAGCTCGTCGATGAGAAGGAGGCTCGGCCGGCTCATCAGGCCGCGCCCGATCGCGCACATCTGCTGTTCTCCGCCGGAGAGGCGGCCGGCGAGCTGACTCGCCCGCTCCTTCAGCCGCGGCAGCAGGCCGTAGACCCATTCGAGGTCTTCCGCGATCCGCTCCCGGTCGCGCCTCAGGTACGTCCCCTGGAGCAGGTTCTCCCGGACCGTCAGCCCCGCGAAGAGGCGCCGCCCCTGCGGCACGTGGACGATGCCCGCGCCCACGACCTCCTCCGGGCGGGCGCGCGTCAGGTCCCGCCCCGCGAACCGGATCGAGCCGGAGCGCGGCTTCAAGAGCTGCGAGAGCGTGTACAGGAGCGTCGTCTTCCCCGCGCCGTTGGCGCCGATGAGCGCGACGATCTCTCCCTGCTTCACTTCGAGGGACACGTCCCAGAGGATCTGCACCTGGCCGTAGCCGGAAGAGAGGTCCTTGACTTCGAGGAGCGTCTCCCCCGGCAGCGGGAGGTCGGGCTTCCACGCTTCCTCCTCCTCGAGGAGCGCCTTCCGGAAGACTCCTTCGAGCGTGATCCGGTGCGGCTGCCCCGCCATCCTCGCCCGCTTCGCGAAGCGCTCGCCCAGGTATGCCTCGATGACCTCCGGGCTCTCGACGATCTCCTGGGGCTTCCCCTCCGCGATCTTCCGGCCGTAGTGGAGGACGACGAGGCGGTCGGAGATCCCCATGATCGCCTTCATGACGTGCTCGATGACGAAAAGCGTGACGCCGTCCCGGTTGATCTGGCGCAGCAGCTCCATGGCGCTCTCGATCTCCGTCGGGTTCAGGCCCGCCATGACCTCGTCGAGGAAGAGGAGCTCCGGATCCATCGCGAGGGCCTTCGCCAGCTCCAGGCGCTTCAAGTCCGGGATCGTCAGGTCCGACGCGGTATGACCGATGCGGTGCTGGAGGCCGACGCGGGTCAGGACCTCCTCCGCCCGCTCGCGCGCCTGCGCGGCCGTGCGCTCCTTGCCGCGCGCGCCGAACATCGCGCCGATCGCGACGTTGTCGCGGACGGAGAGCTGCTTCAACGGCTTGACCACCTGGAACGTGCGCGCGATCCCGAGCCGCCCGATCGCGTAGCTCGGCATCTTCGTGATGTCCTCTCCGCGAAAGAGGATCGAGCCCGAGGTCGGCTTGTCGAGACCCGTGATGCAGTTGACGAACGTCGTCTTGCCGGCGCCGTTGGGGCCGATGACGCCGAGGACCTCCCCCTTGCGGATCGTCAGGTCCACGTCCGCCACGGCCGCAAGGCCGCCGAAGCGCTTCGTGATCGAGCGCGCGTAGAGGAGCGGCCCCGCTCCGCCGGCAGGCGGAAGGCGGGAGGCGGGAGGCGGGCCCGTCATTCCTGCGCTCGTGTCCGACATGCTGCGTTCGTCCTTCGTTCGCCTTCCGAGTGCCGCCTACCGCCTCTCGCGCCTAGTCCAGCCGGCTCGCGCGCACGTTGGCGAGCAGGACATCGGAGCCGAACCGACCGCCGCGCGCCACGGCGGCGAGCCGCCGGAAGAGCTCCATCAGGCCGCGCGGAAGGAACACTATGAAGAAGACGATGATCACGCCGAGCACCGTCGGGTGCAGCTCCAGGAAGTGGCTCCAGACGTAGGTCGAGAGAAGCTGATAGACCGCCGCGCCGATCAACGGGCCCCAGACCGTTCCCGTCCCCCCCATGATGCACGCGATGATCATCTGGAGCGTGTACTCGATCTTGAAGAAGTCGTTGGGAGCGACATGGATGTTCTGGTACGCGGTGATGCCGCCGGCGCATGCGGCGAAGACCGCCGAAAGGGCGAAAGCCGCCACCTTGAACATCGTCGTGTTGATCCCGAGCATCCGGGCCGCGTCCTGGTCCTCGCGGATCGCGATCCAGCCGTATCCGAGCTTGGAGCGCGCGAGCCGGGCCGTGACCGCGATCCCCACCACGACGAACCCGAGCGCGGTGTAGTAGAAGAAAGAGCTGTCGCTCCTCACCGGCAGGTCGATGCCGGTCGCTCCCTCCGTCACTCGGTCCCAGGCGCCGGCGATCTCGCGGAACGCCTCCGCCACGCCGAGGGTCGCGATCGCGAAGTAGTGCCCCTTCAGGCGCAGCACCGGGACCCCCACGAGCGTGGCCACGAGCGCAGAGAGCAAAGCCCCCGCGAAGAGCGCCGGGAAGAAGGAGAGGTGCCACTTCGACAGCATCAGGAGCCCCGTCGTGTACGCGCCGATCCCGAAGAACGCGACGTTGCCGAACGCGGCGTAGCCCGTGTACCCCCCGATGAAGTTCCACCCCTGCGCCATCAACGCGAGGCAGAGGACCGTCGTGTAGGTCAGCAGCTTGTAGGACGAAACGAACCGCGGCAGGAGCACGAGTCCCGCGAGCACCGCCGCGAAGAGGATCCAGCGGACCGCTCTCATGCTCAGCTGAAAGACTTGCCGGCGATTCCCTGGGGGCGGACCACGAGGAGTAGCACCAGGATCCCGAACGTCACCGCCTGGGAGAACGCCGGTAGCCGCGAACCCACGAAGACCTCGATGACGGAATAGACCGCCGCGCCGATCAGGACGTTGGCCACGTTGCCGAGCCCCCCGAGCACGCAGATCACGAAGGCCCGCTCGGTGTAGCCGCCGCCCAGGTTCGGATCGAACGGGACGACCATCGAGAGGAGCGACCCGGCCGCACCCGCCAGCGCCGCCCCGATCCCGAAGGTCAGCGCGTAAATCGTCGTCACCTTGACGCCCGTCAGCCGCGCCGCGTCGATGTCCATCCCGGTGCCGCGGATCGCGCGCCCGAGCCGGCTGCGGTTCAGGAACGCCGCGAGCAGCAGCACGAGGACAATCGAGACGCCGAGCGCCCCGAGGCGGATGTAGGGGACGCGGACCGGGCCGAGAAGGAAGCCGGTGCCGCTGTAGGGCGTCATCACGGAGCGCGTGTCCGCCTTGAAGAAGTAATTCAAGAGATTGACGATCAGGATCTCCAGGCCGAACGTCAGGAGAAACGTCGCCAGGAGCGGCGCGCGGATGACCTGGTTGATGAGAGACCTCTGGATCAGGTACCCCAGGCAGAAGAGCGCGGCCATCGAGACCGGAATCGAGAGGAACGGATCCACCTTCCAGAACTCGTGCATCCCGTACGTGAGGTACGCGCCGATCACGATGAACGCGCCGTGCGACAGGTTGACGATGTTCATGATTCCCCAGACCAGGGAGAAGCCCAGAGCCACGAGGGCAAGAATCCCGGAGAGCAGCAGCGCGTTGACCGCGATCTGCCCCAGTTCAGCCGAGGACATGAGTTTTCAGTTGTCAGTAATCAGTTGTCGGTTCTTCAGAGCTTGGACTGAGAACTGAAAACTGAGAACTGAGAACTCCTCATCTCTTGTCCCACGCCGGCATCGGGTAGAGAGCGGGCTTCTCGGCCACGTCCCATGGCCAGACCGTGTACTTGTTGCCGTCGGGCTGGTACTGCTCGGCCGCCATCGACTTGTAGATGTTGACGCCGCGCGAGTCGAACTTGATCTTGCCGTAGAAGGTCATCATGTCGAGGGCGGCGAGTGCGTCGCGCACCTTCGTCGGCTCGATGGTGCCCGCCTTCTCGATCGCTTTCTGGTAGGCGATCACGGCGACGGCCGACTCGGCGACCTGGTACGGGACGATCTTGTACTCGGTGTGCTTCGCGCGGAAGGCAGCGCCGAAGGCCTTCGGCGTCTTCCAGGCGTCCTCCCCGTCGTACTTCAATGCCTCGGTCCACTGCGTGGCGCCGAAGATGTAGTCGGCAGCCTTGCCCAGGTTCGCGCGGAACTCCGGCGACGAAGGCCCGACGGAGAACCCCATCGCTTTCGGGTTGACGTTCAGATCCCTGGCCTGCTTGACGATGAGCAGGGAATCCTGCAGGTGCCCGGAGCCCAGGATGATGTCCGGGTTCTTCCCCTTGATGGCCGTCAGGAGAGCGCTCACGTCCTGCGCGTTGGTCGGATAGAGCTCGAAATAGACGACGTCCAGCCCTTTTTCCTTGGCGTAGTCCGCCGCGCCGCCCGCGACCTCCTTCGAAAACGCCTCGTTCTCGCCCAGGATCGCAACCGTCTTGGCCGACGGGTCCTTCTTGAGGATCGTTTCGAGGACGCCGCGCAGGTAGTTCTTTGCGGGCGAGAGAATCATGAAGGTGTACTTGTACCCCTTCGAGAAGATCGCCTCGGCCGAGCCGTTGGCCTCGACCATCGGGATCTTGTACCGCTCGCAGAGCGGCGCCGCGGTGCCCGTTGGCGACGAGCCGTACGGCCCGAGAATCAGGTTGACCCTGTCCTCGTTGATGAGCTTCTCGATCAGCTGGGCCGTTCGCTCCGGCTTCGTCTCGTCGTCGTAATACTTCAGCTCCACCTTGTACGTCTTGCCGCCGACCTTGATGCCCCCCATCTCGTTGATCTTGTCGATGGCGAACTGGTAGCCGTCCCGGGTGTACTCCCCCTCCTTGGCGGTCTTGCCGGTGATCGAAATGGCGGCGCCGAACACGATCGTGTCGGCCGCCAGCGCGGGCATCGCGCCGAGCGCAAGAGCGAGCGCGAGCGCCGCAATCAGCGTTCTCTTCATAGGGCCCTCCTTTCCGTGAATGAACCGTCTTTGCGGCGGAACTATATTTCCGCGGCGGCGGCAAATCCAGAACGGACGGAGGCTCGCGATGGACGGACGTCGAGCGATGAAACGTTTTGTCGGGGTCTGGAGCCTGGAGGCGATCCACGATCGTCTGCCCGACGGCCGCGTCGAGGATCATCCCGACTTCGGTCCGAACCCGGCCGGCCGTATCGTCTACACGGATTCCGGACACGTCTCGGTCCAATTCATGCGAACCGGGCGCACCGCGTGGAAGAGCGAGGACGTTCCGACCGGCTTGGAGCGAGCGGAAGCAGCGCGCGGGTATGGCGCCTATGCCGGGCGCTATGAGGTGGATGAGGACGTCGGCGTCGTCCTCCACCACGTGGAGACCGCGCTCATTCCCAACCGCGTCGGGGTCACGCTGACGCGCACGTTCTCCTTCGAAGGCGACAGACTGATGCTCTCACCGCCGCGCCTGCTTCGCGGCGGCGTGGAGGTGAATCGGACGCTCGTCTGGCGCCGGATCGGCTGACGCCGATCACGGAATCAGGAGGACCTTGCCGGCGGTCTGACGCGCTTCGAGCAGGCGGTGGGCGTCGGCGGCCTGCGCCAGCGGCATCTCGCGGAAGATAGAGAGCCTGAGCGCGCCGTCGCGGATCCAGCGGAGGACCTGGCCGGAGCGCTCGAGCAGCTCCTCCCGAAGCTCGATGTAGTGGAAGAGGCTCGGGCGCGTCAAATAGATCGATCCCTTCTGATTCAGGACCTGCGGATCGATCGGACCGACCGCCCCGCTCGACTGGCCGAAGAGAACCATCATCCCGCGCCGGGCGAGACAGTTGAGCCCCTTCTCGAAAGTCGTCTTGCCGACCGAATCGTAGACGACCTGGACCCCCTTGCCGCCGGTGATGCGCTTGACCTCCGCCTCGAAATCCTGCGCGGTGTAATCGATCACCTCGTCGGCGCCGGCCTTCGCGGCGATGGCTGTCTTGGCCGGACCGCCGGCCGTCGCGATCACGAACGCGCCTCGAATCTTCGCGACCTGACAGAGCAACTGCCCCGCCCCGCCCGCTCCCGCCTGGACGAGGCACGCGTCGCCGGACTTGAGCGGATAGGTGGACACCGCGAGGTATTGCGCCGTCATCCCCTGGAGCATCGCAGCGGCCGCCTGTGGAAAGCCGACTCCGTCCGGCAACGTCACGAGCTTGTCCGCCGGAGCCGCCGCGTATTCGGCGTACGATCCCGCCAGTCCGACGGAGGCGACGCGGTCTCCGACGCGCACATCGGTCACGCCGGGACCGACGGACGCGACCGTGCCCGCCCCCTCCACCCCGAGCGTCAGCGGGTAGGAGCCCTTGTACGCGCCGGTGCGGTGATAGACGTCGATGTAGTTCAGGCCGGCGGCCTCGATCTTGACGACGGCCTCGCCGGCCTTCGGCTCCGGCCGCGCCACCTCTTCGAGGCGCATCGCCTCGGGCCCGCCCGGCGCGTGTATGCGAACTGCCCTCATCCGAGCCTTTCGAGTTCCGAGTCCCGAGTCCCGAGTCCCGCCGCGCTCATTTCCGCTGCGCGGCGACCTCGGCGCTCATCTGGCTCCACGCATGCCGGGCTTCTTCCACCGAGCCCTCGTCTTCGATCGTCGTGATGTCGCCGGGCTCCTTGCCGAGCGTCACCGCCTTGAGCACTCGCCGCATGATCTTTCCGCTGCGCGTCTTGGGGAGCATGTCCACGAAGTTCAGCTCGCCGATGACGGCCACCGGCCCGAGCTCGCGTCGGACGGTAGCGAGCAATTCCTTCCGCAGCTCTTCGGAACGCTCCTGCCCCTGCTTCAAGACGACGAAGGCCGAGATGACCTCGCCGCGCAGCTCGTCGGGACGCCCCGTGCACCCCGCTTCCGCGACCGCGAAGTGCTGCAGGCACGCCGTCTCGACCTCGATCGTCCCGAGGCGGTGTCCGGCGATCTTGATGATCTCGTCGGCGCGTCCGGCGAACCAGACGTAGCCGTCCTCATCGATGTGCGCGGAGTCGCCCGTGTAGTAAACGCCGGGGAGCTGCTGCCAGTAGTCGCGCCCGTACCGCTCGGGCTCTCCCCAGAGCGTCGGCGTCAGGCCCGGGAAGGGGCGTTTGATGACCATGATCCCCTTCTCGCCCGCCGCGCACGGCTCGCCGTCCGGTCCCACCACGGCGCACTCGATGCCGGGGAGCGGAATCGTCGCGGAGCCCGGCTTGATCGGGAGCAACGAGATGCCGTACGGATTTCCGAAGACCGGGCCGGCGGTCTCCGTCTGCCACATGTGGTCGATGACCGGGATGCGTCCGCGGAGGACCCGATTCTGCAGCCACTCCCACGCGGGAGCGTTCAAGACCTCGCCCGCGCAGAACACCTTCTCGAGGGTCGAGAGGTTCGAACGGCGCGCCGCGTCGTCTCCATAGCGCATGAGGAGGCGCACCGCGGTGGGCGACGTGAAGATCCCGGTCACTCCGAACTCCTCGACGATCTTCCAGAGCGCGTCGGGCGCGGGGTGATCGATCGACCCTTCGTAGGCGAGCGTCGTGCAGCCCGCGAGGAGCGGCGCGTACACGATGTAGCTGTGGCCGACGACCCAGCCGATGTCCGACGTGGACCACCAGACGTCGTTCGGCTTCAAGCCGAAGACCCACCTCCCCATGCTCGCGATGTGGACCTGGTACCCGCCGTGCGTGTGGACGGCGAGCTTGGGCTTCGCGGTCGTGCCCGACGTGGCGAGGATGAACGCGGGCTCGTTGGACTCCATCGAAACGTGCGCTCCGCTCTGTCCCTCTGCGCGCGAGAGAAATTCCTTCCAGGAGAGATCGCGTCCGCCGGCCGAGGGGTCGGGGGAGACTCGGTTCAACACGATGACGTGCTCGACGTCGTGCGGATCCCCCTCGAGCGCCGCGTCCACGATCCCCTTGAGCGGCACGTCCTTTCCCTTCCGGTACGTGATGTCGGTCGTGAAGACGAGACGCGACCCGCTGGCGCGGATCCGGTCTCCGAGAGCCCGGGCGCCGAAGCCGGCGAAGACGACGACGTGGATCGCGCCGATGCGCGTCGCGGCGAGCATCATCATGATCGCCTCGGGCGACGTCGGCATGTAGACCGTGATCCGGTCCCCTTTCCGGATTCCCATTCCCCGCAGGGCGGCGGCGACCCGCTCGACCTCGTGGCGCAGCTGCGAGTACGTGTAGACCCTCCGCTCGCCGCGCTCGTTGACGTACACGAGCGCCGACTGCCCGCCGCGGCCGTTTTGGACGTGGAGGTCGAGACAGTTGTAGGCGAGGTTCGTCTCTCCCCCCTCGAACCACTTGAAGTTCGGGAAATCCCAGGAGAACGCGCGGTCCCACTTGCGGAACCAGTGCGACTCCTCCGCCGCGCGCGCCCAGAACGCCTCGGGATCCGCCGCGGCGTCTTCCATCCAGCGGCGAACGATCGGATTGATCAGATCCATGGGGGCTCCTCCTCGGATTGGTCCTGGCCAAGACTCTACAGCGACGACCGGCCCGCCGTCTCGCGGGATGGGCCACATGATCTCCGGCGAGGCGGAGGGGGCGAATAGATGCATTCGCATCATTACCTTAGGATTGCCGGGGGTCCGAGCCGGAACATGATGCGAAATTCTTCCTTCCGCCGATGAGACGGCGCCCGATCGCGCTGCTCGCGACGGCGCACCTCTTCGATGACGTCAACCAGGGGGTCATCCCGGCGCTCCTTCCCTTCTTCATCGCGGAGCGCGGCTTCACGATTGCGGCGGCCGCGGGGCTCGTCTTCGCCTCGAACATCGCCTCCTCCGTCCTCCAGCCGCTCTTCGGGCTTCTCGCGGACCGGCGAAGCCTCCCCTGGCTCGTCCCGGCGGGGCTCCTTTTTGCCGGAACGGGCGTGGCGCTGGCAGGACTCGCTCCTACGTATGCCCTCGTGCTCGCCGCCGCCGCGGTGACCGGGATCGGCGTCGCGGCGTTCCACCCGGAGGCCGCCCGGCAGATCTACTCCCTCTCCGGCGAACGGCGCGCTACCGCGATGAGCTTCTTCGCTGTCGGCGGCAACCTCGGCTTCGCGCTCGGCCCCGGGCTCGCGACGCCGCTCCAGATCGCCTTCGGCCTGCGCGGCACGATCCTGCTCGTCCTCCCCGCGCTGGCGATGGCACTCTTCCTTGTCCGCGCGGGGCTTCGCGCCAAGATCGAGAGCGCTCCCGCCCTGGAGCACCGCCGCACGCCCCAGGCGGACCGTTGGGCCGCGCTCGCCCGGCTCTCAGCGCCCGTAGTCTGCCGCGCGATCGTCTTCTACGGGCTGAACACGTTCATTCCTCTCTACTGGATTCATGTCTTCGGCGCGTCGAAGGGCGCCGGCGGGGCCGCCCTGACGCTCATGCTCGCCTCCGGAGTCGCCGGCACGCTCGCCGGAGGATGGCTCGCCGACCGCTTCGGACGGCGAGTCGTCGTGCTCGTCTCGATGCTCGCGCTCTGCCCCCTGATGGCCTGGTTCGTCGCCACGGCGAGCCGGGGAACGGCGCTGGCGCTCCTTGTCCCGATCGGCCTCGCTCTCTACGCCCCGTTCTCGGTCATGACAGTCATGGGCCAGGAGTACCTGCCCGGGCGCGTCGGGACCGCTTCCGGTCTCACGATCGGCCTCGCCGTGACGCTCGGAGGCCTGGCGGCTCCCCTGCTCGGCCGCTTCGCCGACCTCCACGGCGTCAGGGCGGCGGTCTCGACGCTCGTCCTGATCCCGCTCGTCGGCG
Source organism: uncultured Acidobacteriota bacterium (assembly GCA_963815865.1). GTDB lineage: Bacteria > Acidobacteriota > Thermoanaerobaculia > UBA5066 > Gp7-AA6 > JAWOLE01. The sequence goes on along the minus strand of CAWFIK010000001.1, from coordinate 207,876 downwards.
CCGCCGCCACCCTGACCCTGCCGCGCGAGCTGCCCGGCCCCGCGGAGCCCGACGGTAGGATGGCCTGATGGATCCGGTCGAGCGCGTACGCGTCCGGGCCCGCGAAGAGGGCGTCGAGGTCGAGCGCGAGGACGCGCTGGCTGTGGAAGAGCCGCTGGAAATCCGGATTCGCTCGGAGGAAGGCGGGCCCGTCTCCTCCTTCGTCACCACGATGCGCACTCCGGGCAACGACGAGGAGCTCGCGGCCGGCCTGCTCTTCGCGGAGGGGGTGGTGGAGGATCGATCGGATCTTCGGAGCCTCGAGAGGCCGGCCGATCCGAGGATCGACCCGGAGCTGAAGGCCAACGTGCTCGTCGTTACGCTCGGGCCGGCGGCCCACGGCCGGGCGGCCGGGCTGCGCCGCGGGACCGTCATGGGCTCCGCCTGCGGGGTCTGCGGCAAGACCTCCATCGAGAACGTGATCCCGTCCGACCGCCCGCCAGTGACCCGCGGCTTCACGGTGACTCCGGAGCTTCTCTATCCCGGCGCTCCTCCCCTTCTTCATCGCGGAGCGCGGCTTCACGATTGCGGCGGCCGCGGGGCTCGTCTTCGCCTCGAACATCGCCTCCTCCGTCCTCCAGCCGCTCTTCGGGCTTCTCGCGGACCGGCGAAGCCTCCCCTGGCTCGTCCCGGCGGGGCTCCTTTTTGCCGGAACGGGCGTGGCGCTGGCAGGACTCGCTCCTACGTATGCCCTCGTGCTCGCCGCCGCCGCGGTGACCGGGATCGGCGTCGCGGCGTTCCACCCGGAGGCCGCCCGGCAGATCTACTCCCTCTCCGGCGAACGGCGCGCTACCGCGATGAGCTTCTTCGCTGTCGGCGGCAACCTCGGCTTCGCGCTCGGCCCCGGGCTCGCGACGCCGCTCCAGATCGCCTTCGGCCTGCGCGGCACGATCCTGCTCGTCCTCCCCGCGCTGGCGATGGCACTCTTCCTTGCTCGCGCGGGGCTTCGCGCCAAGATCGAGAGCGCTCCCGCCCTGGAGCACCGCCGCACGCCCCAGGCGGACCGTTGGGCCGCGCTCGCCCGGCTCTCCGCGCCCGTCCTCTGCCGCGCGATCGTCTTCTACGGGCTGAACACGTTCATTCCTCTCTACTGGATTCATGTCTTCGGCGCGTCGAAGGGCGCCGGCGGGGCCGCCCTGACGCTGATGCTGGCCTCCGGAGTCGCCGGCACGCTCGCCGGAGGATGGCTCGCCGACCGCTTCGGACGGCGAGTCGTCGTGCTTGTCTCGATGCTCGCGCTCTGCCCCCTGATGGCCTGGTTCGTCGCCACGGCGAGCCGGGGAACGGCGCTGGCGCTCCTTGTCCCGATCGGCCTCGCTCTCTACGCCCCGTTCTCGGTCATGACAGTCATGGGCCAGGAGTACCTGCCCGGGCGCGTCGGGACCGCTTCCGGTCTCACGATCGGTCTCGCCGTGACGCTCGGAGGCCTGGCGGCTCCCCTGCTCGGCCGCTTCGCCGACCTCCACGGCGTCAGGGCGGCGGTCTCGACGCTCGTCCTGATCCCGCTCGTCGGCGCCGCCGCCACCCTGACCCTGCCGCGCGAGCTGCCCGGCCCCGCGGAGCCCGACGGTAGGATGGCCTGATGGATCCGGTCGAGCGCGTACGCGTCCGGGCCCGCGAAGAGGGCGTCGAGGTCGAGCGCGAGGACGCGCTGGCTGTGGAAGAGCCGCTGGAAATCCGGATTCGCTCGGAGGAAGGCGGGCCCGTCTCCTCCTTCGTCACCACGATGCGCACTCCGGGCAACGACGAGGAGCTCGCGGCCGGCCTGCTCTTCGCGGAGGGGGTGGTGGAGGATCGATCGGATCTTCAGAGCCTCGAGAGGCCGGCCGATCCGAGGATCGACCCGGAGCTGAAGGCCAACGTGCTCGTCGTTACGCTCGGGCCGGCGGCCCACGGCCGGGCGGCCGGGTTGCGCCGCGGGACCGTCATGGGCTCCGCCTGCGGGGTCTGCGGCAAGACCTCCATCGAGAACGTGATCCCGTCCGACCGCCCGCCAGTGACCCGCGGCTTCACGGTGACTCCGGAGCTTCTCTACGAGCTTCCGTCGCGCCTGCGCGAGCGCCAGTCCCTGTTCGCCTCGACCGGCGGAATCCACGCCGCGGGCCTCTTTTCGGTCGAAGGCGCCCTCCAGGAGATCCGCGAGGACATCGGCCGGCATAACGCGACCGACAAGCTGGTGGGAGCGTTCCTCCTTCGGAGCGAGCTCCCGCTCTCCGACCGGATCCTCGTCGTGTCCGGCCGGGCTGGATTCGAGATCGTCCAGAAGGCGTTCGCCGCCGGGATTCCCCTGGTCGCGTCCGTCTCCGCTCCTTCGAGCCTCGCCGTCGCCCTGGCCGAGACGGGCGGCGTCACCCTCGTCGGCTTTCTCCGCGACCGGCGCTTCAACATCTACGCGAACGCCGAGCGGATCGCGAAGAGCGCGCCCTCTCGTGGCTGATCAAAACCCGGACAACCTCCGATTTTTCAAGACGCGGTTAACTCCGCTTGACAAGACGCACGTGAAGTTCTGGAATACGCCTCGAAGCACTTGAGACGCACCCGGCGCCCGCGAAGGAGGACCTGATGGAACTCACACGTCGCGGATTCTTCAAGGCAACGACCATCGGCGGGACCATCGCCCTCGGCTTCGACGTCTCGAAGGCGGAGGCGGAGATGCGCGAGTTCAAGATCTCGCGCACGACCGAGACGCGAAGTACCTGCCCGTACTGCGCCGTCTCCTGCGGCATGATCATCCATACGCTGGGCGATAAGGCGAAGAACGCCACGCCCGCGGTCGTGCACGTCGAGGGCGACCCGGATCATCCGATCAACCGCGGGACGCTCTGCCCCAAGGGCGCGACGGTCAAGGACGACATCAACAGCCCGACCCGCCTGAAGACGCCGCAGGTCCGCAAGCCCGGATCGGACAAGTGGGAAGACATCAGCTGGGACGAGGCGATCACCAAGATCGCCCGGCACGTCAAGGACACCCGCGACAAGTGCTTCGTCGCGAAGAACGCCAAGGGAGAGGTCGTCAACCGCAACCCCGGCATGGCGATGATCGGCGGCTGCACCGACACGACGGAGTTCAACTTTCTTTATTGGAAGTCCGCTTCGGCCTGGGGGGTGCCGTACCGGGACACCCAGGCCCGGGTTTGACACGGCCCAACGGTGGCCAGTTTGGCCGCCACGTTCGGTCGCGGGGCGATGACCAACGGATGGGTCGACATCAAGAACGCCGACGTCGTCCTCTGCATGGGCGGCAATCCCGCCGAGAACCACCCGTGCGGCTTCAAGTGGGCGATCGAGGCGAAGAAGGTCCGTAACGCCAAGATCGTCGCCGTGGATCCGCGCTTCACGCGGACGGCGGCCGTCGCGGATCTCTATTCCCCGATCCGGGCCGGCACGGACATCGCGTATCTGCTCGGCATCATCCGCTACGCAATCGAAAAGAAGCGCTACCACGACGATTACGTCAGGATCCACACGAACGGGCCCATCCTGATCAACCCCGAATTCAAGTTCGACAATGGCCTCTTCTCCGGGTACGACGAGGCCTCGGGCACCTACAAGCGGGACACGTGGACCTACCAACTCGACGCGAAGGGGGAGGCGAAGAAGGACCCGAGCATGGAAGACCCCAATTGCGTCTTCCAGCTTCTCAAGAAGCACGTGGACCGCTACACGCCGGAGATGGTAGAGAAGATCTGCGGCACGCCGAAGGACACCTTCCTCAAAGTGGCCGAGGTCGTGACGTCCACGGGCAACGCCCAGCGCGCCGGCACGATCATGTACGCGCTCGGCTGGACGCAGCACTCGATCGGCGTCCAGATGATCCGCACGGCCGCGATGCTCCAGTTGCTGCTCGGCAACGTCGGCCGTCCCGGCGGCGGCGTCAACGCTCTGCGCGGCCACTCGAACATCCAGGGCGCCACGGACACGGCGGGCGTCTTCGACATCCTGCCGGGATACCTGAAGACGCCGCAGGCCCAGTGGAAATCGCTCAAGGAGTACAACGAGGCGAACACGCCGAAAGCGCTCGGCCCGTCCATGAACTACTGGCAGAACTACCCGAAGTTCATGGTCTCGGTCCTGAAGTCCTGCTACGGAAAGAACGCGAAGAAGGAGAACGACTTCGGATACGACTGGCTGCCGAAGGTGGACGGCAACTATTCCTGGATGTTCATCTTCGACGACATGTACCGCGGCAACTCCACGCGCGCCGGCGGGCAGGAGCCGGGCCCGGAGGGCCTGATGACGTTCGGGATGAACCCGGTCGGCATCGGCCCGAACACGCCGAAGATGATCGCGGCGCACTCGAAGTTGAAGTGGCTCGTCGTCGTCGAGAACCACCAGGTGGAGACGGCGACCTTCTGGAAGGCGCCGCCGGAGTACGGCGGCGTGGGGTCCTCGAAGATCGAGACGGAGGTCTTCCAGCTGCCGGCATCCAACTTCGCGGAGAAGGACGGCAGCTTCACCAACTCCGCGCGCTGGATCCAGTGGAAGTGGAAGGCCCTGGATCCGCCGGGGCAGATCAAGACCGACCAGGAGATCCTCGCCCGCATCTTCCTCGCCGTCCGGGAGCTCTACCGCAAGGAGGGGGGCCCGATGGCGGAGGCGGTTCTGAACGTGGACTGGGCCTACACGAATCCGGTGGCCCCGGATCTGTCCGAGGTCCTGAAGGAGTTGAACGGCAAAGCCCTCGAGGACATCCACGACCCCAAGGACAAGACGAAGGTGCTGAAGACGGCGGGGCAGCAGCTCGACGGGTTCGGCCAGCTCCAGGACGACGGATCGACGATGTGCGGCAACTGGCTGATGTCGGGCTGCTACACGGAGGCCGGGAACCTGACGCAGCGGCGCAACAGCACCGACGACGCGAACGGACTCGGCATGTACCATAACTGGTGCTTCTCCTGGCCGGCGAACCGGCGCGTCATGTACAACCGCGCCTCCGCCGACGCGGAAGGCAAGCCCTGGGACCCGACGCGGGCGGGCATCAAGTGGAACGGGGAGAAGTGGGTCGGCGACGTTCCCGACATGAAACCCGACGCGCCCCCGGGGACGTTCGGCGCCTTCATCATGCTGCCCGAAGGCGTCGGAAGGATTTTCGCTCCCTTGAACGACGGGCCGTTCCCCGAGCATTACGAGGCCGTCGAGGCCCCGTGCGACAACCCGTTGCATCCCGAGGTGACCTCCAACCCAGCGACGAAGAGGTTCAAGTCCGACAAGGACATCTACGGCAAGCGCGACCAGTTCCCGATCGTCTGCACGACATACCGCCTGACGGAGCACTACCATTACTGGACGAAGCACATCGACCGCTTGAACCAGGTCCAGCCGGGATTCTTCATCGAGATCCCGGAGGCTCTCGCCAAGGAGAAAGGGATCGTCAATGGAGGACGGGCCCGCGTCACCTCGGCGCGGGGCTCCGTCGAAGGGGTCGCGATGGTCACCAAGCGCCTGCGCCCGATGCAGATCAACGGACAGGCGATGTGGCAGATCGGCTTCCCGCTCCATTGGGGCTACGAGGGGGAGCCCGGGCACACCGGCCCGCTCGCCAACCACCTGACGCCGTCGGCGATGGACCCGAACACCTGGACACCGGAATACAAGACCTTCCTCGTCAAGCTCGAGAAGGCGTGAAAGGAGGCCGACGATGAGCGTACAGAACCTCGAGATCCGCCGCTCCTCGGCCTCCGTCCTCGGAGGCCTCTCGGGCATGCGGAAGGTGCCCGCTGTCTCCAAGTACATCGACACGACGACCTGCATCGGCTGCAAGGCCTGCGAGGTCGCCTGCCAGGAGTGGAACGACCTGCCGGTCGTGCCCACGCAGCAGGTCGGCACGTACCAGACCCTTCCCACCCTTCACCCGCAATACTGGAACCTCATTCGCTTCAACGAGCGCGACGTCGACGGCGGCATCGCCTGGCTGATGCGCAAGGACCAGTGTATGCACTGCGACGAGCCGGGATGCCTCGCGGCCTGCCCGGCGCCCGGCGCGATCGTCCAGTATGCCAACGGGATCGTCGACGTGAACCCGGACCAGTGCATCGGCTGCGGCTACTGCGAGACCGGCTGCCCCTTCGACGTCCCCCGCTTCCACAAGACCACGGGCAAGATGGCCAAGTGCACGCTCTGCGTGGACCGGGTCTCCGTCGGCCTCGAGCCCGCCTGTATCAAGGCCTGCCCGACGGGGTGCCTCCATTTCGGGAACAAGGACGACATGGTCGCGCTCGGCAACGCGCGCGTCGCGCAGTTGAAGGCCTCCGGGTTCGCCCAGGCCGCACTCTACGATCCGCCGGGCGTGGGCGGGACCGGGGTCGTGACCGTGCTCGCGCACGGCGACCATCCCGAGTGGTATGACCTGCCCGCCGACCCGCACGTCCCGCTGCTGGTGAAGTTCTGGAAGTCGGTGCTCCGCCCGCTCGGCGTCATCGCCGTCTTCGGGGCGGTCATCGGCGCCTTCGGCCACTACATGAATCTCGGGCGCAAGGGGGTCAAGGGCGCTGACGCGCACGACGCGAATCTGCCAGACGAGATCAGCCGAAAGGGGGAGCACGAATGAGCGCCGCTCACCGTCCGATGGATCCCGCGGTCGTCGTCGCGCGCAAGAGGGAGAACGTCCTCGTCGGCGAGGAGATCGTCCGGCACAACCTGAATTCCCGGATCATCCACTGGTCGGTCGCGGTGACGTTCTTCGTCTCCCTTTTCACGGGCATGCCGATCTGGTCGAGCTTCTTCGGATGGATGGCTGCCCTCTTCGGGGGCCTGTCGGTCTGCCGCGTCATCCACCCGTGGGCCGGGATCGCCTTCTTCGTCGCGGCGCTCTTCATGTTCTTTGACTGGATGGGCGAAATGATGATGAGCAGACGCGAGAGGAAGGGATGGTGGGGTCCGCTCCTTTTCCGGTACTTGCGCTGGGAAGTCGAGGACGTCGAGACCGGGAAATACAACGGCGGACAGAAGTTCTTCTTCTGGACCGTTGGGTTGGGCGCCCTGGGAGTGCTGCTTTCCGGTCTCATCATCTGGTTCCCGCGCTCCTTCCCGCAGATTCTCCGCGAGTTCTCCTATCTGATTCACGACATCACGTTCATCCTTTTCGCCGTCGCGATCGTCTGGCACATTTACCTCGGCACGTCGGCGGAGCCGGGCACCTTCCGCTCGATGACGCGGGGCACCGTGACACCCAAGTGGGCGCGGCTGCATCACCCGAAGTGGTACCGGGACGTAGCGGCCAAGAAGCACGATTCCCACCACTAGGATCGTCTCGGAATTCGAGCGCCGGGCGGCGCGGGCGGAATCGCTGGCGCGGGAGGCTCCGACCGCGGAGGAGCCGCTCGTCTTCGCCGCCGGCCTCTACCGCGTTCAGGGACGGACTGCCGGGGTACTGGAGACCAGGCACGCCGAAGAGCCGCTCACGGGCCATCTCGACGCAGACGCCGACCGTTTCGGCGATCAGATCCCGTCGCTCCTCCGCTATGCGGCCGAGAACGGGCCGGAGGCTCTCTCCGGGGAGGCCCGGGCGAGGCAGGAGGACCTCCCTTCCACCGCCCGGACCCGGCTCCTCGTCTACTGGGCCGGGGACCGGCCATCGTCGGAGGACTACCTCTCTCGCGCGATTCTCCGCCCGTACGTCGAGACGCTCCGCGCGCTCAACCTCGCGCCGGATCGCGTGCACCGCCGCGGGCAGTGCCCGTTCTGCGCGGGCGGGGCCTGGATCGGCGCGCGCCGCGAAGGCTCCCTGATGGAGGGAGCGCGCCGCATGCTCGGCTGCGCTCTCTGCGGCGGGGAGTGGCTCTTCGGACGGATCCTCTGTCCCTCCTGCATGGAGGGGGACCCTCTCAAGCTCCCCTCCTTCCAGAACGACAAACACCCGGCTGTCCGCATCGAGGCGTGCGAAACCTGCCACCGCTACGTCAAGTCGCTCGATCTCTCGGAGGATGCCCGCCCGATTCCCGAAGTAGACGACCTGGTCTCGATCGCGATGGATCTCTGGGCCGTCGAGCAGGGGTTTACGCGGATCGAACCGGGAATCGCCGGGATCTGAGCCAAGGCCCAAGGTCCAAGGCACAAGGTTCAAAGTAGCAGTGAAGATGTCACTCGAGGGACTCATGGCGGCGCAGGCGTCGCTGCGAAGCCGGTTTGAGGATTTTCGGCGGGCTCTGGAGCGGCGGGACGAGGAGGCGTACCGGCTCGGGCTGACGGACTTCCACCAGGCTCTCCGGCGATGGACGGAGGCGGAGGAAGCGGCTCTGCTGCCGGCGGTGCTGCGGGCAGCAGGCGTCGCCGGACGGGATCCGCGCCGAGAGCTTCACCTCGAGTGGGTGCAGCTGCGGGAATTGACGCGGTACCTGCTTTCGCAGGTCAAGGAGCGGGCGCCGCTCGGGGACATCCTGGGGTTCGTCGAGAACCTTGAACGCCGGTTTAAGGCGCACGAATCGGAGATGGAGAGCGTCTATTATCCCGCCGCGGCTCCGGCGCTCACGCCGCAGGAGTGGAAGATCCTCGCGGAGTCGGCGCCGCTGCCCTGACTCTCGAGTTCGGCCAGCGGCCGGGAAAGGAACCAGGATGATCGTCGTCATGAAGGCGGGGGCATCCGCGCCCGACATCGACGGTGTCGTGGCTCGGATCCGCGAATTGGGCTTCGCTCCGCATCTTTCCCGCGGAGAAGAGCGCACGATCATCGGCGTCGTGGGAGACGACCGGCGGGTCGCCGAGGTCGGGATGTTCGAAGCGCTGCCGGGCGTCGCCGAGTGCATCCGGATCTTGAAGCCGTACAAGCTCGCCTCCCGCGAGTTCGCCGCCGGGCGGACGGTCGTCCAGATCGGAGAGGGTCCCGGCGCCGCAGCCGTGGGAGGCGGCGAGATCGTCGTCGCGGCGGGCCCGTGCGCCGTCGAATCGTGGGAGCAGCTCGAAGAGGTCGCCTCCGCCGCGAAGGCGCACGGCGCGAAGCTCCTGCGCGGAGGCGCGTTCAAGCCGCGGTCGAGTCCCTATTCCTTCCAGGGATTGGGAGAAGAGGGACTGAAGCTGCTCGCTCGCGCCCGCGAGGTCACCGGGTTGCCCGTGGTCACCGAGGTCATGACGCCCGAGGCCGTTCCCCTCGTCGAGAAGTACGCCGACTGCCTGCAGATCGGCGCCCGCAACATGCAGAACTTCAACCTGCTTCAGGCCTGCGGTCGATCGACGAAGCCGGTCCTCCTGAAGCGCGGTCCCTCCGCGACCCTCGAAGAGCTGCTGATGGCGGCCGAATACATCCTCTCCTCCGGCAACCGCAACGTCGTCCTCTGCGAGCGCGGCATGCGCACGTTCGAGCGCGCGACGCGCAACACGCTCGACCTCTCGGCCGTCGCGGTCCTGAAGGAGTGGTCGCACCTCCCCGTGTTCGTGGACCCGAGCCACGGCACCGGGCAGCGGTCGCTCGTCACGCCGATGGCGAAGGCGGCCGTGGCGTGCGGAGCGGACGGCCTCATCATCGAGGTGCATCCGCATCCCGAGCGCGCCCTCTCCGACGGCCCCCAGTCGCTGACCCCCGCGATGCTCGCCGCCGCGATGGAAGAGATCGCCGCCGTCGCCCACGCCGTCGGCCGCGGCCTCTAGCCGAGCTGCTGGGTTTCGAGGGGGGGGCCTTCGGGGGTGGGGAGAAGGGCCTTGTAGGCCGAGGCCATCTGGTCCTGCTGCCAGCCCAGGAAGACGCCGTCGCCGCGAAAGAACGTCTCCTCCGGAGAGAGCTCCACGTAGATGATGGATCCTCTCCCCTCGCCGCTTTCGACGGAGAGCCGCCAGGCGGATTGCGTCGTGGAACCGTCGCGCAGCCGGATCAGGAATCGCTCGAGTCCGAGCATCTTCGGGTGCGTCAACCCGGGAACGATCACTTCCGGTCCCATTTCAGTCGGCCGCTCGGAGCTCAACTCATGCCTTCTACTTTGGACCTTGGACCTTGGACTTTGGACACGTTCACCCTCCCCGCGTGTGCATTTCCAGGTGAGGATCCTGCCGGAGCGTCGTGAGCGGAACGAGCGCGGCCCGATCTCGCATTGCGAGCCGTTCCTCCGCGCCGCGGTCGGTCCGCCCGCGCCATGTCGCCTCGATCAGGGCCCGCAGCTCCTGGCGCGAAGCACCCGACCGAAGGGGCGCCGCCAGGTTGACGCCGCGCGCCGCATAGAGGCAAAGGTACCAGAGGCCGTCGGCGGTCAACCGGCTGCGGTCGCAGGAGCCGCAGAAGGGAGCCGTCGTCGAAGCGATGATTCCGAACACGGTCCCGTCGGAGAGCCGGAACCGCTCCGCCGGGGCGGAGGTCTTCTCGGCCAGCGGCTGGATCGGACCGTAGTGGCGCGCCAGCGTTCCGAGCATCTCCGCCCGCGGGACGACCTTGTCCCGCGACCAGCGCGTCGCTCCGCCCACGTCCATGTATTCGATGAAGCGCACCTCGGCGCCGACGCGCCGCCCGTGCTCCAGGAGCGGCACGAGCTCGTCCTCGTTGACTCCGCGGATCATGACCGAATCGATCTTGACGGCGGAGAATCCCATCGCCGACGCCGCGTCGATCCCCTTCAGCACGCGCGAGAGATCGTCGAACCGCGTCAGGGCGCGGAAGCGCTCGGGATTCAGGGTGTCGAGGCTGACCGTCACGCGCCGGAGCCCCGCCTCCTTAAGCGCCGCCGCGTTCTCGGCGAGGAGGACGCCGTTGGTCGTCATGGCGAGGTCGCGGATCGCCGGTTTGGCCGCGATCAGCCGGACGAGCTCGGGCAGGTCGCGCCGGACGAGCGGCTCCCCTCCCGTCAGCCGGACCCGGTCCACGCCGAGGTCGGCGAAGACGTCCACGAGGACGCTCACCTCCTCGAAATCGAGGATGTCCTTGCGGGGCAGCCAGACGTAGTCCCTCTCCGGCATGCAGTACTGGCACCGGAGGTTGCACCGGTCGGTCACGGACAGGCGCAGATTGCCGAGCGGCCGCCCCCACGTATCCGAAACAGTCACGGAGCGATTCTACCTTTGGGCCGCGGACTCTCGGCGATTACGTCCTGCCGATCCGCAGGTCCAGGTCCCATTGGAACGGCCGGACCCGCTCCGGAGGTCCCCAGGCGACCGCGAGCTCCTCGCGGACGAGCTCCAGCGGATCCCGCCCGCGGGCCGCCTCGTAGCGCTGCGTGGCCGACCAGGTGCGCAGGTACCCGATCACGCCGGGCAGGTCCCAGAGCTTCTCGAGCCGCAACGGAGGGGACTCGATCGCCTCGAACGGGAATTCGAGGGCGCCGTACCCCCGCTCGACGAGGGCCCGCTCCGGCGGCCAGTAAGGACCGACGACCTCCCTGTAGTAGCGGTGAACCACCGCTTCCACCTCCGGGCTGATGTGGAACCCGTGGTAGGACCAGACGGCGACGATGCCGCCGGGAACGAGGACCCGGCGCGCCTCCTCCCAGAACCGGGCGCGGTCGAACCAGTGAAGCGCCTGCGCGGACGCGACGAGCGCGACCGAGCCGCCGGCCAGAGGCGCCTCCTCCGCCGGCGCGACGGCGTAACGGACGCGCGGATGGCGGCCGCGTTCGCGATCTGATCGAGGCTCGGATCGGTCGCCACGACCGCGTCGAATCTCTCGGCCAGGCCCAGGGCCGCCTGGCCGCTCCCGGTCGCGCAGTCCCAGGCGGTGCGGAGCCCGGGCGCGAGATCGGCGAGGAAGTCGAAGAGCGCCCGGGGATAGTCGGGGCGATACCGAGCGTAGTCTCCGGCGCGGCCCGAGAAGTGGTCCGCGAACGTCGCCACGGGGAGACGTTACCGGAAACGGGAGTCAGGTCGGATGTTTGCGCGAAAATCGAAGTTGAGCGGAAATTCGCTGGCAATGAGATACTCCTTCTTCACGGCCAGCGAAATGAGCGGCAACCAGGACGCCCCGTCTCCGCCTCTGGACAGCGAGCACCTGCGTTACGTGCTCGGCCTGAAGCTGAGGAGCCTGCGCCGGGAGCAGGGAAAGCCCCTGAAGGCGATCGCGGCGCGGTCGGGCCTGTCCGTCTCCTACCTCTCCGAGATCGAGAAGGGGAAGAAGTACCCGAAGCCGGGGAAGCTGATCGATCTCGCGCGGGCCCTCGACATTCCGTTCGATTCTCTCGTCTCCCTCCAGGTGGACGAGGAGCTGAACCCCGTCAAGGCCGTCTTCTCGTCCGGCCTCCTGCGCGAGTTTCCGTTCGACCTCTTCGGGATCGAGCCCGAGGACCTGTTCGATCTCGTGACGCAGGATCCCGCCAGGGCCGGCGCCCTCCTGCGGACGTTCCTGGAGGTCGGCCGCCTCTACGACGTGCATGCCGAGCACTTCCTCCTGGCGGCGCTGCGCTCCTACCAGCAGATGCACGCGAACTACTTCGAGGACCTCGAGGAGGCCGCGGCCTCGTACCGGCGGGCGCACGGCTGGTCCGGACGCAAGCCCCCGCCGTTCTCGCGCCTGCGCGCGATCGTCGAACGCGAGCACGGCTATGCCGTGGACGAGAAGACGCTCCCCGCGAGCCCGGAGCTCAAGAGCTTCCGCTCGGTCTTCCTCGAGGGGGAGCATCCGAAGCTCCTCATCAACGGCCGCCTCATGCCGTCCCAGAAGGCGTTTCTCCTGGCGCGGGAGATCGGCTACCGGGAGCTCCACCTGACCGAGCGCGCGACGACCTCCACCTGGCTCAAGGTCGAGTCGTTCGACCAGGTCCTGAACAACTTCAAGGCGTCCTACTTCGCCGGCGCGCTCCTCATCGATCGCGACGTCCTCCGCGACGACCTCGGCCGGTTCTTCGCCAGGCCGAAGTGGGACGGGGCCGCGCTCCTGGAGGGAATGCGCCGCTACGACGCGACCCCCGAGACGTTCTTCCACCGACTGACGCAGTTGATCCCGCGCTCCTTCGGCCTGCGCGAGATCTTCTTCATGCGGTTCAGCCACGCGGTCCGCTCGAAGAGCTACGACCTGACGAAGGTCCTGAATCTCTCGCGCGTCCCCGTGCCCCACGGAGTCGGCGCCGGCGAGACGTATTGCCGGCGCTGGCCCGCCCTGCGGCTGCTCCGGGAGATGGAGCGGGCCGGAAAGCGGCGCGACCCGGGGCCCGTGGTGACCGCGCAGCGCTCCCATTTCCTGGACGACGACGCCGAGTTCTTCGTGATCGCGATGGCCCGTCCCCTCGCCCTGAGCGCCCGGGCCAACTCCAGCGTGTCGCTCGGATTCCTGATGGACGACGCGTTCCGCGAGCGCGTCCGTTTCTGGAACGACCCGGCGGTCCCGCTCGCCGATGTGAACCTGACGTGCGAGCGCTGTCCTCTCTCGAAAAGGGAATGCCGCGAGCGCGCCGCCCCTCCGATCCTGAGCGAACGGCAGGTACAGCAGCGGCGCAAGGAGGACGCCCTCCGCCGCCTGCTGGACCTCCGCTAGGAACCGTTCCCCGGCGCTCTCTCCCGGGCTTCAGCCGCGGCGCGAGAGAATCCGCGCGATCTGCGCCTGCGCCTCCCGGACCGCGTCTTCGGGCGAGGCCTCGCCGCGGGCGACCCGGGCGAACATCGTCGGAATCACGAACGTATTGAAGACTTCGTCCATGGCGGCGGTCGCGTAGCCGGGGAAGCCGACATTCGTGGACCAGTCGAGCGCGCTCGCGAGCACCGCGTACTTGCCCGGCGGTTGCGCCGCCGGGTCGCCGGCGATCCGGGAAGAAAGATCCGGAACCGTCGGCGGATAGCAGGGGAAACTGTAGAACTCGCTCTCGCGGAAGACGTCTTCAAAGCGGTCCACGAGGTCCACGAGGAACTGTTTCGCCGCGTCCGGATTCTCCGCGAACTTCCAGATGACGTAGCAGCTCATCAGGTGCTCCGCCGCGATCCGGCGAACCGGGCCGCGAAGAGCCGGCGTGAGACCGATCTTCCGCGCCATCTCCGGATTCTCCTTCTCCGCGAAGCGCGTCACGGAGATCGCGTTCTGGACGAACGAGGCGCGGCCGGAGAGCATCGCGCGGTTGTTGGAGGAGGGGTCCCAGGTGAAGACCTCCGGCGCCCCGGCCTCCCGGTAAAGCGCTCGGGCAAACTTCAGCGCCTCGATCGTCTCCTTTGAAGAGAGTGCCGGGCGGCCGCGCTCGTCCTGCTCGGCGCCGCCGAAGGACCAGAGGAGCGCGCGCAGCGCCATGTTCGAGTCCATCTCCTGCGAGAAGCCGATGCCGACCGGGTTACCGAATTTCTTGCGGATCTTCCTTCCTCCGGCGCGCAGGTCTTCCCAGCTGTCGGGCCCATTCGGGAATCCGACCTGACTCCAGAGGTCGATCCGGTAGTTGCCCGGGTCCGGCACGTAGGAATCGGAAAACGCGAACGACCTCCCCGTCTCCGGATTGAACGTGGACCTGTGCGCCAGCGGAATCATTTTCCCGTGGCGTTTCTCGACCTCGGCGATGACCTCGCCGTGATCGATCGCTTGCCGTTCGAACGCCGCGGGAGGCGAGAGGAAGTGAAAGAGATCGTGCCCCTTGCCGGACGCCGCCTCGGCCGCGCCGCGCGCCGCGACCTCCGTCGCCGCCATGTGATCCACCACGACCTCGATCCCGTTCCTCGCCCCCCACTCCTTCGTGAAGATGTGATCGAACCACTGGTCGTAGCGCGGCACGTAGTGGCTCCACTGGATGATCCGCAGCGTCTTCTTCCGCGCCGCGCGCTTCGCGCACGAAACCGGCAGCGATCCCGCCGCGAGCGCGATGCCTGCCCCGCGGACGAATTCCCGCCGCGTTATGTCATTCGACTTCGTTCCCGCCATGCTGTCGTGTCGAAAGCGTTCAACACGTTCCCCTTCATCGTCAAGTCGCCCCTCTGGTCGTTGCCTACCTCACGAGAAGCGGGCCTCTCCGGAGCGGGGCCTCTCGGTTGCACACCAGCCTTGCACCGCGATCAGAACGACTCGTCGTGTGCCGGCCGAGCGGAGCGGCGGCCAGGATCGTCTCCAAGCACCGAGGCCGCCGCGTCCCCGCGGAGGGAGACGCCCGCGCACGAGCTCTTATAATCGAAGGCGTGCCCTCACTCGATCCCGGGACCCCGTTGCCTTCCCTCACTCTCCGGGACGAAACGGGCAAAGTCGCTGAGATCACTTCGGGCGACACCCTGTACGGGTTCTTCAAGACGACCTGCCCGACCTGCGAGCTCGCCTGGCCTTATTTCGACCGCATCCGCCGGATCGGCGACGGAGGATCGCTCCGGATCTTCGCCGTTTCTCAGGACGATCCGGAGACGACATGGCGCTTCAACGGCAACCTCGGAGTCCGGATCCACACTCTGTACGACACCGAGCCGTGGACCGCCTCCGAGGCGCTCGGGCTGACGAACGTTCCGACGTTCCTCCTCGTGGGAGCGGATGGACTCCTGCGCGACTCGGCCGTGGGGTTCCAGCGGGACAAGATGGAGGAGTTCGCGGGGCTCGCCGCTCGGCTCGCCGGCCGTCCGCCGCCGGCGCTCTTCTCGCCGGAGGAGAGCGTGCCGGCGTGGAAGCCCGGTTGAACGTCCCGCAACGCGGGCAGTTAGCCTGGCCACATCCGATGTTAAGGTTAGAAACCGGGTGAACCAGTGACCAAGCCACAGACTCTCGGTGAGTTGAAACAGGGCGGGTACCGGCCGCGGGGCGTCAAGGAAGAGCTGCGCCAGAACCTCCGGCGCGCGCTCGCCGGCGGCGTCAACCCGTTCGAAGGGATCCACGGTTACGAGCGGACCGTGCTTCCCTCCCTGCACAACGCGATCCTCTCCCGCCACGACTTCCTCCTGCTCGGCCTGCGGGGACAGGCGAAGACGCGCCTCCTGCGGATGCTCGTCAACCTCCTGGACCCAGAGATCCCGGCCATCGCCGGCAGCGAGTTAAACGAGGACCCTTTCGAGCCGATCACCAAGTACGGCCGCCGGATCGTCTCCGAGAAAGGCGACGCGACGCCGCTCGTCTGGATCCCGCGCGACGAGCGTTACCGCGAGAAGCTCGCGACGCCCGACGTGACGATCGCGGACCTGATCGGCGACGTCGACCCGATCAAGGCGGCGACGGAGCGCCGCTCCTATTCCGACGAGGAGGTCATCCACTTCGGCATCGTGCCGCGCACCAACCGCGGGATCTTCGCGATCAACGAGCTGCCGGACCTGCAGCCGCGCATCCAGGTGGGTCTCTTGAACATCCTGGAGGAGCGTGACCTGCAGATCCGCGGCTTCCCGATCCGGATCCCGCTCGACATCCTGCTCGTCTTCTCCGCCAACCCGGAGGACTACACCAACCGCGGCAACATCATCACGCCGCTCAAGGACCGCATCTCCTCGCAGATCGTCACGCACTACCCCGACGACGTGAAGACCGCGGCGAAGATCACCGCGCAGGAGGCGTGGATCGAGCGGGAGAGCGAGCCGAAGGTCGAGGTTCCCGATTTCTTCCGGGAGCTCGTCGAGGAAGTCGCGTTCGCGGCGCGCTCGAGCGAGTTCGTGGACCAGTCCTCGGGCGTGTCGGCGCGCATGCCGATCGCCGCGGTCGAGATCCTCGCCTCGAACCTCGAGCGCCGCGGCCTGAAGCACCGCGAGAAGCGGGTCGCTCCCCGCCTCTGCGACCTCCCCGCGACGCTCCCCGCGATCACCGGCAAGGTCGAGATGGTCTACGAGGGGGAGCAGCAGGGAGCCGAGGTCATCGCGAAGCGCCTGATCGGCTCCGCGGTCAAGAAGCTCTTCGACGCGCGCTTCCCGGCCCCCGACTCCGGCCGCCCCACGCAGCGGCGGCGCGAAGAGCAGGACGACACCGCCGACGAAATCCCGCCGGCCCGCCGGGCCCGCGCCGGTCCGGCGCCGGAGAAGATCCATCCGCTCTACGAGCCGATCGTCGAGTGGTTCGCCGCCGGCAACAAGATCACCCTCTCCGACGACACCCCGTTCTCCGAGCACCTCGCGGCCCTCGAATCCGTGCCCGGCCTGAAGAAGGCGGTCGAGGACCATTTCGCTCCGGCGACCCCGGAAGAGCGGGCCGTCGGCATGGAGCTCGTCCTGGAAGGCTTGACCCAGCATTTGAAGATCGCGCGGGAGGACCTGGACTCGAAGGTGTCCTACACCGAGATGTTGAAATTCAACCTCGTACGAAGCCGCACGAACTAGTACTCAGTTTTCAGTTATCAGTTTTCAGTTCCGATGCAAGACTTCAGGAAGCTCAACATCTGGAAGAAGGCCCACGAACTGACACTGGACATTTACATGGCAACGAAGGCTTTCCCTACCGATGAGACGTACGGCCTTCGAAGTCAGATGCGTCGGTCATCTTCTTCGATAGGGATCAACATCGCCGAAGGATGCGGGCACACGAGCCAGTCCGAGTTCCGTCGCTTTTTACGAATGGCCCAAGGGTCTGCGAGTGAACTCGAGTATGAAATCCTTCTCGCCCGAGATCTCAAACTTCTTGTAGAACCACTACACGGGAGGCTGTCAAGCCAAGTTACCGAAATCAAGAGGATGACGACTGCCCTGATCCGCAAACTGAAGACTGAAAACTGACAACTGATGACTATTGGTTCATTCCGCCAACGAGTGCAGGCCAACGAGCTGCTTCTCGGCTGCTTCCTGACCTGGCCCACGGCCGGCGTCGCCGAGCTGCTCGCGCTTTCGGGGTTCGATTTCGTCGTGCTCGACGCAGAGCACGGCTTCTTCTCGATCGAATCCATCGAGGCGATGGTCATCGCGGCCGACGGGGCGGGGTTGCCGGCGATCGTGCGCGTGCCGTCGTGCGCGGCGGCCGAGGTCGGGAGAAGCCTCGACGCCGGAGCCGCGGGGCTCCTGTTTCCGCGCGGGGACGGCCGTTCTACAGTGCGCGGCGCGATCGAGAGCGCGAAGTATCCGCCCGCCGGCAAGCGCGGCCTCGCCGGCGTGCGAGCGAATCGCTACGGAGCGATTCCCCTCGACCGGTTCGTGAAGGAAGCCAACGAGCAAACGCTCGTCGTCGTCCAGATCGAGACCGCGGGCGCCCTCGCCGAGCTCGAGGCGATCTCGGCCGAGCCGGGCCTCGACGTGCTCTACGTCGGCCCCAACGATCTGACGCAGGCCCTCGGCGTCCCCGGCCAGTACGCCGACCCGCGCTACCGCGAAGCGCTCGCGAAGATCGCCGGCCAGGCGAAATCCTCCGGCAAGACCGCCGGCATCATGCTGGGCCGCGCCGACCAGATTCCGCCTCTCCGGGAACTCGGCTACACCTTCTTCACGACGAGCGACCGGACCCTCTTCCTCGAATCCGCGCGTGTCTGGCGGCAAGCGCTCGCGCGCGAAGCGTAAAATCCGTCGGAGCTCCTATGAGGTACCGGTACTCCGACTATCCCGCCGACCTGCTGCGCCAGCTCCTGACGTACCAGGAGCTGGTCAAGCTCTTTCTCCAGCTCGTCCTGCAGACAGGGGGCGACGTCGAGGAGGCGCTCCAGTGGATGAAGTACCTGCAGGAGCGCGGGATCATCGATCCCTCGATCGACCTCGAGGAGTTCGCGAAGGCCCTCCAGAAGAACGAGATCGTCGAGGACCGAAACGGGCAGCTCGCGCTCTCCTCGGCCGGCGAGCGCCAGATCCGCCGCTCCGCTCTCGAAGAGATCTTCTCGTCGCTCTCCAAGTCCGGGGCGGGCTACCACTCGATCCCGCGCGCGGGCTCGGGCGGGGAGCTGCTGCCGGAGACGCGCCCGTACGAGTTCGGCGACAACCCGACGGCGATCGACGGCGTCCGCACGATCGGAAACGCGGTGCGCCGCGACGTCGAGAACATCGCCCTCCAGGCCGAGGACTTCGAGGTCCACGAGGAGGAGCACTTAACCTCCTGCGCGACCGTCCTCGCGATCGACATCTCCCACTCGATGATCCTCTACGGCGAGGACCGATTCACGCCGGCGAAGAAAGTGGCGCTGGCGCTCGTCGAGCTCATCCAGTCGAAATACCCGAAGGACTCGATCGACGTCCTCCTCTTCGGAGACGACGCGAAGCGCGTCCCCATCTCCGAAATCTCGAAGACCCAGGTCGGGCCGTTCCACACGAACACGCGGGCGGGGCTGGCGCTCGCGCGGAAGGTCCTGCAGCACAAGAAGAACCCGAACAAACAGGTCTTTCTCATCACCGACGGGAAGCCCTCCGCGATCTGGGACCGGGGCCGGCTCTACAAGAACCCCTTCGGCCTGGACCTGAAAATCGTCAACCGGACGCTCGAAGAGGCGGACGCCTGCCGCCGCGATGGGATTACGATTACGACGTTCATGATCGCGACCGACAGCTACCTCGTGGACTTCGTGGACAAGCTGACGAAGATCAATCGGGGGCGCGCGTACTACGCGTCCCCCTACAACCTCGCGGAGTTTCTCTTCACCGATTACATCCGCAACCGAAAGAAGTTCCTCCATTGACTCTGCTCCTCTGGGGACTCATCGCCCTGATCGCCGCGCTCGTCGGCCTGGTCCTCGTGCCCCGCGCGCTCCTGAAGAGCGCGCAGGACCGGCTGGCGCAGGCGGCGATCCTGCGCGAGGGGGAGAACTTCAAGCTGCTGACCCGCGCGGATCTGGTCACCGGCCGATACCGCCGGATCCCGGGCGTGCTGGCGCTGACGCCGAAAGCGCTCCAGTTCATGGGGCTCTTCGGCGAAACGGTGACCGTGGAGACGCCCCGCATCCACAAGATCGCGACGGGCCGGAAGCTCGCGTCGGGCCGCAAGCTCCTCCGCCTCGAGGCGCTGCGGATCACCAGCTCCGACGGCACCGACGTCGAGGTCGTCCTCTCTCCCCTCTCCGCCCTCGCCTGGAGGAGCCACCTCGGCGCCTGGGCCGTCGAAGAGCGCCGCTCCGACATGGCCCGCGTCTCGCCAGGCCGTTAGTTCCTGCGCATCGTCGTTCCAAGAGGAAGATCCCGGATCAGGGTTCCGGTCGCGGCGCGAGGAGTCTCCCAAGTAACCGCAGGGAGGAGCCTCGCGCCGCGGGAGCGAAGCGTTTGCGTGGGGTCAGGCGGGCGGTCGAGGCCGCATCCGGCCGAGCCGCCTGCCGGTGCGCCGCAGGCACAGATCCCACGCAAGCGCGAAGCGACGGACTAGCCGGGGAGGAACGGTACAACGCGCCGCGCGAGGCTCTCCGGCAAGCCACGCAGTAGCTCTCGGATCTCCTCGACTCGATAGCGTTGCGAGAAGTGGGTCAGGACGATGACCTCGTTCTGGAAGATTCCCGCATGCTCGAGGAAGTCGTCCAGGTGGAGGTGCTCGTATTCGCGGGCGCGGTCACGGTCTTCGGGCGCAAGAAATGAGCATTCGATGAGGAGAACGCGGGCGTGGAACAGCTCCGGCGCCGCCTCGAAGATCGCCGGGCCGCAGTCGCCCGGGTACGCGAGGAGCGGCGTCACGTCCCGTCTCGTGACTTCGGTTCCCTTCGATCTCAGGGCGGCGATCTCTTCCCCGGCCAGGCCGAGGAACTCGTCCTTCAGCTTTCGACGGACCTCCGAGAAGAGATAGCCGACGGTCGGAACGCGGTGTCGGCCCGCGAGGATCGTCAACTCCAGGTCGTTTCGAAGCATCGTGGAAGTACCGGGGACCGCGGGAGTGACGTGGAGGCCATAGTCCACGTCCTCCAATCGCTGCGAGATCGCGAGCCACGCCTCGAGATCCGGGACCGCCTCCTCCGGCGCGAAGACCCGCGCCGCCGGGAGCCTCTCGAGCCGGCGCCGCGAGGCGTGGTGCGCGAGGCCGGCGGCGTGGTCGAGGTGGCCGTGCGTCAGGCAGACGGTGGCGTAGCCGACCGTGTCCTCCGGCGCGCGCCCGAATTCGAGCAGCGTCCGGAAGCCCGGGAGCTTGTAGAAGGACTCCCGGCCCGCGATCGAGACTCCTTCGATCGCGATGCCGCCCGCGGCCAGCCGCACTCGGCCCCGCCCCTCGAGATAATCGCCCGTCATCGGTCGCAGATTACATGTCATTCTCAGGAGCGAACGACGAAGAATCTGCTCCTCATCTCGGGAGAGCAGATCCTTCGCTGCGCTCAGGATGACAGAGCGAAACGATGCGGGTTGACCTGTTCGATTACTTTCTTCCGGCGGACCGGATCGCTCAGGCGGCGCGGCCTCGAGGCTCGAGCCGGCTGCTGGTCCTGGATCGGCGGACGGGAGCCGTCGCGCACCGGAGGTTCTCGGACTTTCCCGGGCTGCTCGCGGAGAGGGACGTTCTCGTGCGCAACGACGTGCGGGTCCGCCACGCGCGGCTCTACGGCCGGGACGAGGAGGGCAGGCTCGTCGAGGTCTTCCTCCTGCGCGCGGCCGGCGGCGATTCCCGGCGCTGGGAGGCTCTCGCCAGGCCGGGACGCCGCGCGAAGAAGGGCCGAACCGTTCGCTTCTCCGAAGGGCTCGAGGCGCAGGTCGAAAGCGTCGCCGACGACGGCCGCCGCCTGGTCGCCTTCAACCGGGAAATCGACGACGCGCTCCTGGAAGAGATCGGCAACGTTCCGCTCCCCCCCTACATCCGGCGCGAGCCGGGCGCGCCCGACCGGCCGGAGGACCGGGAGGCGTACCAGACGGTCTTCGCCCGGGAGCCGCTGGCCGTCGCCGCCCCGACTGCCGGGCTCCACTTCACCGACGACATCCTGGGAAGGATCCGCGGCCGCGGCGTCGTCATTGCGGACCTGACCCTCGCCGTCGGTCCGGGAACGTTCAAGCCGGTCACGAGCGACGACACCGAAGAGCCACTCCTTCGATCCCGAGGACGTTCTCCTGCCGGCGGCGACGGTCCAGGCCATGGCCAGACGCCCGCGAAGCAGGCCGCCGCGTGGTCGCGGTCGGAACGACCGTCGTGCGCTCTCTCGAAGCCGCCGCGCGCCTCCCCGCGCGGCCTCGTCGGCGAGAGACGACCGGCGCTTCGCCGCCGACATCTTCATCACGCCCGGCTTCGAGTTCCGCGCGGTGGACGCTCTCCTGACGAACTTCCACCTTCCGCGCTCGACCCTCCTGATGCTCGTCTCCGCCTTCGCCGGCCGCGAACACGTCCTGGCTGCCTACGAGGAAGCGGTACGGCAGGGATACTTCTTCTACTCCTATCGGCGATGCGATGTTCATCGCCTGAAGGAAGGGGCCAGGGTCGGGACTCTGGGACCCTGGACGTTGGACCTTAGACCCGAGACGCTCCGGGGTCTCCTTCGTCCAGCATTGCGCGCAGGGCGGCGGTGTGGGCGGTTGTCGTGCCGCAGCATCCTCCGACGATGCGCGCGCCGGCCGCGAGCCACTCACGGGCGAGAAGCGCATAGTCCTCCGGAGAAACCGCTTCGGTAAAGACCGTCCGATCCTCGCCGGTCGGCGGGCCCGAGATTGCCGTAGGCGGCGAGCGGCACGCCGGGAGCGGCGGCGGCGAGAGCGGCGAGATCGCCGCCCGAGTCGGCGGGCCGGCACGCAGTTGATCGAAAGAGCGTCGAGCCGGAGCGACGCCGAGCGACCGCACCGCCTCCTCGATGGTCTCTCCCGACAGGAGATGCCCCTTCCCATCGGTGATCATGGATGCGATGACGGGCAAGCCCGTGGCTTTCGCCCAACGCGTCGCCGCGGCCATCTCCCGAACCGTGTTCTGGGTCTCCACGAGAATCGCGTCCACGCCGGCCGCCGCGAGCGACTCGGCCTGCAGCGCGTGCTCCCGCTCGAGCGACTCGCCGTCCGGCGTCAAAGCGGGCCTGTAGCAGTCCTCGAGCGGCGAGAGAGACCCGGCCACAAAAACCGGATGGCCGGCGCCGCGGGCCGCCTCGCGCGCGAGGGCGACCGCGGTCCGCGTCAGCTCCGCCGAGCGCGCTCTCCAGCCCCTCGCGGGCCAGCGTGCGCCGGTGCGTGCGGAACGTGTTGGCCGTCAGGATCTCCGCGCCGGCGGCGGCTTCCTCCCGATGGATCGCGAGAACGAGCTCCGGGTCTTCGATCAACGCCCGGGCGCTCCAGAGCGGCAGCCCCACCGCGCGCGCCGTTTCGCTCGAGCTGGGTCCCCATCGCCGCGTCGAGGAGGATCGGGGGCCCGTCCCGAATACGGGCTCGAAGCCCCTCGCCACGCTCGCGAAGACGGCATCAGCGCTTATCCATAAAAAATAAGGCCAGAGACGACTCTGGCCTTATGAATATATGCCCGTCTTGGAGTTTCTTCTTAGTAGGCCTCGAGGTACTTGTCGATCTCCCACGGCTGGACCTTGGAGATGTACTCCGCCCACTCCCCCCTCTTCGCCTCCAGGAAGTGCGCGAGGATGTGCTCGCCGAGCGCCTCCGTCACGACGTCGTCCTTCTCGAGGTTGTCCAGCGCCTCGGAGAGGTTGGCCGGGAGCTGGTCGATCCGCAGGCGCCGCTTCTCGCGCTCGCTCATCTTGAAGACGTTGCGGTCCACCGGCTCGCCCGGGTCCATCTTGTTCTTCACGCCGTCGAGGCCCGACGCGAGCATCACGCCGAACGCGAGGTAGGGATTGCAGGAGGGATCGGGCATGCGGACCTCGATGCGCGTCCCCATGCCGCGCCGCGCCGGAACGCGCACGAGCGGCGAGCGGTTGCGCATCGACCACGCCACGTTCACCGGCGCCTCGTAGCCCGGGACCAGCCGCTTGTAGGAGTTGACGAGCGGATTCGTGACCGCGACGAACGCCTTCGCGTGCCGGAGGATGCCGCCCGTGTAGTGAAGCGCGGTCTTCGAGAGCTGGTACTTCGCCTTGGAGTCGTAGAAGACGTTGTTCCCCTTCGAGTCGATGAACGACTGGTGCGTGTGCATTCCCGAGCCGTTGATGCCGAAGATCGGCTTTGGCATGAACGTCGCGTGGAGCCCATGATCCATCGCCACCTTCTTGACGATGAAGCGGAAGGTGGAAACCCGGTCGGCGGTCGTGACGGCGTCGGCATACTTGAAGTCGATCTCGTGCTGGCCGGCCGCGACCTCATGGTGGGCCGCCTCGACCTCGAACCCCATCTGCTCGAGGGCGAGAACGATGTCGCGGCGCGCCTCTTCTCCGCGATCCACGGGAGTCAGATCGAAATAGGCGCCTTGATCGTGGGTGTCCACGATCGGATCGCCCGAGGCGTCGCGACGGAAGAGGAAGAACTCCGCCTCCGGGCCCGTCACGAGGACGTATCCGAGGGCCGCCGCCCTGTCCATCTGCTTCTTCAACGTCATGCGCGGACAGCCGGGGAACGGCGTCCCGTCCGGGTTGTACACGTCGCAGATGAGCCGGCCGACCTTCTCGCCCCCGTTGTGGGCCCAGGGGTAGATCGCGAAGGAATTGAGGTCCGGCACGAGGTTCATGTCGGATTCCTCGATGCGGGTGAACCCCTCGATCGACGACCCGTCGAACTGGATCTCGCCCTCCAGCGCCTTCTCGAACTGGGAGCGGGGAATCTCCACGTTCTTGATGACGCCGAGGATGTCCGTGAACTGGAGCCGCATGAAGCGGACGTTTTCCGAGTTGCAGACTTTCAGGATCTCCGACTTGGACAGGCCCGGCCCCGCGGCGTCGAATTTCAGAATCTTCGCCTTCGCCATTGTGCTCTCCTTTTTTGACAATTTCGGCAAGATTCTAGTGTCATTCCGCGAGAATACAACCTCTTTTTTCGAGAAATGTGCTGTTTTCTTGCGCCAATGCACAGTTTTCTGTGCAAACGCGCGTCTGGGACCCGGCCGGCCCGCGGGCTCCGGCGGCTGATGTCATTTATTCTTCGCCGAAGGGGGACACATGAGCACGGCCGAACTGCTTTCGCCGCGAGCCGTCCGCGCCAGGACCATTCTGAAGGACTTATCCGGCGAGCGCCTGCGGGAGTTGGCCCGCTCCGGCGAGAAGACCACCGAGTTCGGCTCCCCCGCCTACACGACCCGGATCAAGAGCCGCTCCGCGAAGAACACCTACATCGTCTCGGACGGCGTCGAGGTCGGAGTGAAGCAGCAGGCGATGGATCCGGCGCAAGGCACAGGAGACGATCCGCAAGGTCCAGGAGACGCTCGCCGGCATGGACCTCATCCAGGTGGACCGCCGCATCGGCGAGAATCCGGTCGCCACGCTCCGATGCCGTCTCTTCGTCCCCGCCGACTACGCTCGCATCGCCTTCATGTGGCACAACATGCTCTTCCCCTCCGATTCCTCCTACGAGCCGGACTTCGTCTCCGTCTACGTGCCCGACTGGCCGGAGCGGCTCATCTTCTGCGACGTCACGCAGGGGTACACCTACATCCTCGGGACCGACTACCCGGGAGAGGCGAAGAAGTCGATGCTGCGGCAGGCGATGTACTGGATCAAGCGCCGCGGCGGCCTCGGCCTGCACGCCGGCTCCAAGATCCTTCGCGTCAAGGGACCCGACGGCGCGCTCCGCGACGTGGGATTCCTCCTCTTCGGGCTCTCGGGGACGGGCAAGACCACTCTGACGCTTCACGATCACGGGCTCGAGGATCCCGAGAGGGCGATCATCAAGCAGGACGACGTGGTCCTGCTGACCTCCGACGGGCGGCGCGTTCGGCACGGAGGACGGCTTCTACATCAAGACCGAGGGGCTCGAGCCCTCCCAGGCCGTCCTCTGGGGCGCGGCGACGCATCCGACCGCCGCGTACGAGAACATCCGGGTGGACGACGCCGGGAAGGTGGACTTCCTGGACACGTCCATCACGTCCAACGGCCGCGGCGTGGTCCTGCGCCGGTTCATCCGGGGGAGCGACGACGGGATCGACCTCTACAAGGCGAACAAGATCGTGTTCATCACGCGGCGAAACGACGTCGTGCCGGTCTGCGCGCGGCTCACCTGCGAGCAGGCGGCCGCGTACTTCATGCTCGGAGAGTCGATCGAGACGTCGGCCGGAGATCCGACCCGCGCCGGCCAGGCCAAGCGAGAGGTCGGCACGAACCCTTTCATCGTAGGACCGGAGGCCGAGGAAGGGAACCGGCTGCTCGAGATCCTGCGCCGCAACCCGGACATGGAGGCCTACATCCTGAACACCGGCTCGGTCGGCGCCGGCGACGGCTTCCCGGGCGAGAAAATCTCGATCAGGGTCTCGACGGAGATCATGAAACAGATCGCCCGGGAGGCGATCGTCTGGAAGCGGGATCCCGACTGGGGCTATGAAGTGCCCGCCGCCGTGCCCGGGCTCGATCTGTCCCGGTGCATGCCGTTCAGCTACTACACGCCGGAGAGCTATCGCGAGCTGGTTGAGAAACTGCGCGAGGAGCGGAGGAGCTGGCTGGCGCAGTTTCCCGGGCTCGATCCCGTGATCCCGCGGGCGATCGAAGGTTGAAGGCGGTTGCGATGGTCGAGGTCCGGGGCCTCGAAGACGTCGTCGCGGCGGACTCCTCGATCTGCTTCCTCGACGGCGCCCGCGGCATCCTGTCGTACCGCGGCATCGACATCCACGAGCTGGCGGAGAAGTCCGGCTTCGAGGAGGTCTGCTTTCTGCTCTGGGAGGGGAGGCTCCCCCGCCGGGAAGAGCTCCGGGCCATCGCCGAAACCATCGGGGCAGAGCGCGCCGTGCCGCCGGAGACGCTCGACCTCGTCGGACGCCTGGCCGCGCGCTCGGCCCCGATGGACGCGCTGCGTACCGCCGTCTCCGCCCTCTCCGAGACCGACCCGGACGCGCGGGAGATCAGTCCGGCGGCCAACCGCCGGAAGGCCGTGCGGCTGACCGGGCAGATCGCCACGATCGTGGCCGCGTTTCACCGCCTGCGCCAGGGAAAGGCGTTCGTGCCGCCCGACCCCGGCCGCACCCACGCCGACGACTTCCTGCGGATGTTGAACGGAGAGACGGCGCGCTCCTCGGCCGTCCGGGCCTTCGACATCGCGCTCGTCCTCCACGCCGACCACGAGTTGAACGCCTCGACCTTCGCGGCGCGCGTGACCGCCGCCACTCTCTCCGACATGCACTCGGCGGCGACGTCGGCGATCGGAACGCTCAAGGGACCTCTCCACGGCGGAGCGAACGAGGCGGTCCTCCGGATGCTCGAGGAGATCGGAACGCTCGATCGCGTGGACGAGGAGATCCGCGCGCGGCTCGCCCGCAAGGAGAAGATCATGGGCTTCGGGCACCGCGTCTACACGACCGAGGACCCGAGGGCGACGCACCTGCGCGCGATGTCCCGGGCGGTGGCGGAGTCCTCGGGAGACACGCGCCTCTACGACATGTCCCGCCGCGTCGAGAAGATCGTCAACGAAGAGAAGCGTCTGAACGCCAACGTGGACTTCTACTCCGCCTCGCTCTACTCGATGCTCGGCCTTCCGCCCGACCTCTTCACGCCGATCTTCGCCGTCTCGCGGATGTCCGGCTGGACGGCCCACGTCCTCGAGCAGTACGGCAACAACCGCCTGATTCGCCCGCGCGCCGAGTACACCGGCCCGCCCTATCCGCAGCCGTACGTCCCGCTCGACGCGCGGTAGGAGGAAACGCTCCTCGATTGCGAATCAGTGAGGACAGGGCGCCGGCTTGAGGAAGGCCGCCGGCTGGGCCAGGACCCTGGTGGGATTGAACTGTTCCGAACAGATCCGGGTATGCCCCTGGTCGGCCAGCGTGACCGAGAAGAGGTACATTTCCTTCTCGTTCCCGCCCTTCGGCGCGAGCCAGATCGCCGACCATTGCCGCTGCTTCGGGCTCGATTGGGTGCCGCTCTTCGCCAGCGCCTTCAAGATCCCCAGGTTCGCGAGCAGGTGGAGCGTGGCCTTCGGTTCATGGGCGGTCAAGTCCGTTGGATTGATGTAGACGGTCAGGATCTTCCCGCCCGTGTCGTCGTCCGCCGGCCGTGCGGAGCCCGACGTCAGGATCTCCACCCGGCGCGTGCTGGCGATCCAATCGTCGATCCCAACTTCCGACCAGCGGAAGCGGGGCCAGTGGCGCTCGGGTAGCCCGTCCGCATCCAGGATCAGATTCTCCAGAGACTCGTCGGGATCGCCGTGCGCGGCCTTCATCTCGTCGATTTCGGGACCGAAACTCCGACCCGCCCCTGAGCGCTCCGGGTAGAACAGGGCCGGCTCGACGGCCGTGTCCTTCCCGACGGGCTTGTGGAGACTGGAAGCCCCTGAGAGGTCGAGCAGCTTGGCCTGGAGGACCTCCGCGGAGTAGGGCCCATAGATCGTCGAGGAACCCTCGTACGCCTGAGCCCCGTACTCCTCGCGCGTGGCCACATAGCCGATGTATTCGTTGGCGAGGCCGACCGGCAGAGTGCGCCCCGGACTCTGTTCTTTCAACGCCCTTTCGATGCGCCACCAGGCCGTCCGCGTCAGCTCTCCGGGCAGAACGGCGAAGCTCAACCGCGCGTCCCCCTCTCCCTGCCAGCGAACGAAGGAGAGCGGAATCGTCTCCGCGTAAAAGCAGGGATGAGCCACGAGAAAGGTGAGATTGATCGGCAGGAAGGCCGCTTCAAACGCCTCCCGTTTCACGCCCTGCACGTCCCATGGCGTCGTGCGGGCGCCGATCCGCCATCCCAGGTCATACATCGGCGACTGGGCGTCCTCGGCGCCGCCGAGCGTCGCCGCTCCGTACATTGGCTCACCGGCCAGGCAGAGGCGCTGGCCCTGGCCGTCCGCGGGTCCCGGGAGGCACCAGGGCGAATAGTGGTTGCGAGACCCCGGGTCCTCGGTGAAATAGCAATTCGAGGAGATCTCATAGCGGGCGACCGCGATCGCGGGCGGCGTGTTGAATTTCACCGCGGGTTCCTTCGCCTCCAGGGATTCGACGACCTTCCGGAGCGAATCGGCGAAACGGACGGCCTCGTTGCGGTTCTGTTCGTCCCAGCGAACGGAGATGTCGCCATCCGCGCCATTGAAGAAGCCGGCCACGAATTTTTCCGGGTCCCTTCGCTCCAGAAGCGCCATCGCGAGACCGGTGAAATCGGATTGATTGAGCTCCGTTTCATGCGACATCGCCTCGGGGTGGACCGAAAGAAAAACCATCGAGGCGACGTGCTCGGAGGGTTTGCCGGGATCCGCGATGCGGTGGATCTCCAGGACGGCCACCCTCTCGTCCACGGCGTTCAAGCGCGGACACGGCTTCGGATACGGGTTTCCCCAGCGGCTCTTCGGGTCGCAGGGATAAGCCGGGCCGTCCTTGAGCACTGCATCCCGATCCGGATTCAGCATGAACGGCCCGGGCGCCCGATTGCGCAGCAGCTCGTGGACGCGCCCCTCCTTGAGCAGGAGCTTCGTCGTCGTCGTCCGCGGGACGCCGTCGGCGTCCTGAGCCGCCTTCCGGATCGCCTCGGCGATGCGCTCGGCCAGCCGATCGAAGAGCCTTCGGTCGAATCCAGCGGCGGGCGAGCCGACGTCGTTGTAGAGCTTGAAGGACATGAAGTTGCCGGGGCCCTGGTGCACGTGCGTCGCGGACAGGATCAGGTTCTCGCGTGTGATGTTGAGCCTGGCCGCGCCGCGCTTCTCCTGCTCGTGAAGAAGCTCCGCCACACGCGCCTGGAGGCCGCCGGCCATCGCGCCGAGGTCGCAGGAAACGAACGCGAGGCTCTGCCCGTTGCCGCCGCGAAAGAAGAACGCCCTCGCATAGAGGCGTGTCCAGTAGCCGCGGCCGAAGTGCGCGATGTACCCGCTGCCGCCCATCGGAAAGCCGGGAGGCGGCGTGATGTCCACCCGGGCTGCCCCGGCCATCAGCGGGCAATTCTCGACGCAGGCCGGTTCCGTCACGGCGTAGCCGGAAACGCGGAGTTCCTCGAGATTACACTCCGAACCTCCCTTCCGGGAGTTGGAGAAACTCGGCTGCGGGCACGACCCCCGGCGGTCGTCGTCGCCCCGAGGCGCCGCCGTGGAACAGCCCGGAACGAAGAGGGCGATGAAGAGGAGCCGGAAAAGGACGCGTCTCATCTCAGCGGCCTCCCTCCATCTTCGGTCGCGGCGATCCCGCCCGGCTCTTCGGGCCGGACGCATTCTCGCGACGCCTTCTCTTCCGACTTGATGTAGGCGTTGGGATCGTGGTCGAGGGCTCCCGCCGGGAGCCACTCCCAGAGCGATCCCAGGTCCCGGCGCACCTGCTCGACGTAGAACGCGGGCAACTCGGCCGACTCCTGGTCGAAGTAGCGTCGGAGTGGCGGATCCGTGTCGAGGCGTCGCCGCAGCTGCCTGTAGTACTTCAACCGGCCGAATCCCTCCGAGGAAACGGCCCGGACCAGGTTCAGCCAGCGCGGCAGCGCCGTCTGGCTCGCGGCAAGCCGGTTCGCGATCGCGCGCCAGGAGAACGTGTAACGGGTCAGATCGATGACCCGGTCGTAGAAGTCGCGCCACGAGTAGTTCTTTGGCTTGATGTTCATGGCGTGGTTGTTGTCCAGGAAGTGGAACGGGAACGGGAGGACACGCTGCGCGCGCTGGTATTCGAGGTTCGACGGCGCCGCGCGCCCGAACGCGGAGAGAAGCGAGTAACCGGGAAACGCCGCGGGACTCGCGTCCACGAAGCGCTTCGTCAGCTCGAACGGCTCCTCCCCGGAGTCGGAGTCGAGCCCGAGGACGAAGTTGGTCTGGACGTACGGGACATGCTTCTGGATGAGGTTCACGTGCTCGGACACCTGGCGGACCTTATCGATCCCGGTGTTCCGTCCGGTCTTCGACTTGTTGCCGAGCTCGTACCACGACTCGACGCCGGGGAGAAGCGCCTTGAAACCGCTCCGCTCCAGCCGCTTCAGGTGCGGCTCCGACAGAAGAGACAGGCTGCTCTCCGCCGCGAACTCGATCCGCCCGGGCGGGACCGCCGCGTCGATCGCGTCCAGAGTGTCGTTGAAACGCACCCCGAAATTCGGATCGTGCCAGGAGACGCGGGGCCGCCGGAGCGTCCGCGACAGGAAGCGCAGATCCTCGGTGAGCGCCCCGAACTCGAAGGGCTGATACGGCACGACCGAGTCGATGCAGAAGCTGCAGGTATAGGGACACCCCAGGCTTCCGAGCATCGGCACGAGCTGGAGAAGCGGGGCCTTCCGGATCGTGGGCTCGATGAACTTCCAACGCTCGCGCACTCCGGGAAGCGCCGCCGGCTGGCGGCTTGCCGCGAGCGACAGGCCGTCGGGCCGGTGCGGCGCGCAGTCCAGCAGCAGGTCGCGAACGAGAGCCCGGTCCGTGAATCCGACGACGTAGTCGAAGTACTTCCGCGCGTCCTCGGGGTAGCAGCGCGCGTGCGGACCGCCGAGGACCGTCACGGCCCCTCTCGATCGAAACAGGTTCGAGAGCGCGTAGGCGAGAAACGCGGCCTCGGTGAACGCGCCGATGAAGACGAGATCCACGCCGGCGGGAAGCTCCTCGACCAGGTCTTCGAACCCCGTGTAGCAGACGAACGTGACGTCGTGCCCCTCGGCCTCGCACCACGCCGCGACGGCCTGCGGCATGATGCTCGCGAGGTTCGCGTTCATCACGCGCGCGTAGAGAGCCCGGGTCGGCCCCTTCGTGACCAGGTCGATGACGCCGACGCGGAGCTTACGCAGGAGTCGCCTCCCCGAATCGTCCGGGAGCGAGCATCGCGGCGAACCCGGCCGGGTCATGGATCTTCTGCTTCCGCATCCAGGCCTCCGCGGAGTCGGAGAGGGCCTTCCCCTTCCCGCCCCCGAGGAGAGAGCCTAGCCGGAGCC
This sequence comes from uncultured Acidobacteriota bacterium, assembly GCA_963815865.1. GTDB lineage: Bacteria > Acidobacteriota > Thermoanaerobaculia > UBA5066 > Gp7-AA6 > JAWOLE01. The sequence goes on along the minus strand of CAWFIK010000001.1, from coordinate 176,344 downwards.
GGGTGACGGCGCCATAGAGCGCCATGTCAGCGTTCGCGAAGTGCGCGGCGGCGAAACCGAGCCGGCGGGCCGCTTCTTCCCGATCTCCACGGGCGGACGCGATGCCGGCTCGAGCGAGAGCGGCGAGGGCGTCGGCCCAGTGAACCCGCTCGCGCTCGACCCGGCGCACGTCAGACTCGGCCTCGTTGAGAAACGCCGCCCGGTTCGGAGGATCTCCGAGGCAGGCCATGGCGACGGCGCAGCGCGCGCGCAGATGAAGCCACTCGACCCGCAGGTGGTGGACGCGCAGCAGCCGGGAGCGCCGGAGGGCTTCGTGCCGCTCCCGCAGGATCGTGAGCGCGGTCCGCGGCTCGTTCGAGTACAGCGCGGTGTCCGCCTCCGCGACGAGGGCGTAGTAATGCTGCATGTAGAAGGCCCGCTTCGACCAGCGCGCCACGGCGTCCTCCGAGTCCGCCCGGGCCTTTCGCGGCTCGCCGGCCGCGAGCCACGCGACATAGGCATGCCGCGAGCGCAGGCTCGTCTCCGCGAAGAGATCGTCGCGCTCGCGGGCTTCCCGCAGGAGAGTCGGGAGGAGGGAAGAGAGCTCGGCGATCTCCCCGAGATAGAAGAGCGCGCGCAGCGAGTAGATGTGAAATGTGTCGAGCTCCCAGGCGACGCCCGTGCAGCGCTCCCGGAGGATGGCCTCCCCTTTCCGGGCCAGGTCCCACGCCGTCTTCCACCGCCCTTCGGCATACGCCGTGATCCCGACGGCGAGCTGCGCGACGCCGATCGCCTGCGGATGGCCGACGCGCGCGGCGAGGCCCATCGCCGTCTCGACCAGCTGGGCCGTGCGCCTCGCGTTGGGCGGACCACCGGTGGCCGAGTAGCCCGCCTCGTTCGAGATCGCGCGCGCGATCCGGTACGGCTCGCCCGCCTTGAGCGCCAGAAGCAGGTGGCGCGCCTGGTAGTCCCGGCCGCGGAGCGTGTCGATCATGGAGAGGCCCGACGACAGCGACCACAGCGTATCGATCCGCATCAACTGCTCCGGCGTGACCTGCGATGCGTCCCGCTCGCGGAAGCTCAGCCCGCGCAGGCGGATCTGGAGCCTGTGAAACAGGAACGAGAGGATCGAGCCCGCGTTGCTCTCGAGGTACCGGAAGCCGAGCGCCGCGAGGACACTTCGCAGGACCGGCAGGCTCTGGTCGATGTGACCGCTCAAGAGAAGCTGCTCGGCGGCGCGGCGCTGAAGCTCGAGAGCCTCGGCCTTGCTCGCCCTTCCCGCCGCCGCGAGGTAGGAGCCCGCGGCCTCCGCGCCGCGGCCGGCGTTGGACAGCGCGTCCCCGAGACTCACCTCCAGCGCGCGGCGCGCCTCCGCGTCCGCGCCGCCGGAAAGCTCGAGGGCGAGCTGGTAGAGCCGCGCCGCGCGATCGAACGCGAGCGCCTCGGAGGCCCGCCGGGCGGCCGTGGCCGCGTACTCGGCGGCGCGGTCCGGGACCTCCGCCCCCTTCCAGTGCATCGCGAGCCACTCGGGATCCGCCTGGCCCGACGTCTCGAGCGCGACGGCCAGCCGGTGGTGGCGGGATTTCAGCTCCTCCGGGGAAAGGCCGCCCGCGACGGCTTCGCGGATGCGGTCGTGGTAGGTCTCGATCTCCTCCCGCGTCTCCGTCTCTCGGACCCGGATCAGGTGCCCGATTCTCAACACCTCGACGACGTTTTCGCGGGGATCGGGCTCGGCGGCGTCCCTGGCCACGTCGAACCGGATCGGCCGGCCGGCGACGGCCACCATTTCGAGGAACCGTCTCGCGCCGGACGACAGGCGGGAAACGCGGGAGCGAATCACGCCGTCCAGAGTGATCGCGGCCTCCGGTTCGCCGCCGGAATGGACGACGGACTCTGCCTCTCCGCGGGCCGAGCGAGCGAGCTCGGAGAGGAAGAACGGGTTCCCTGACGACTCCCGGGCGACGGATTCCGCCAGCGCCTCCGACTCCCGGCGCAAATCGCCGAGAAGCGCGCGGGCGAGGTCCCGCGCCTCGAGAGGATCGAGCCGGTCCACCTCGATCTCCCGCCACTCCCGCGACCCGAGCCTCTCCGGCAGCAGCTTGACGAGCACCGGGCTCGTGGCCGCCTCCTCGCTGCGGTAGGCCACGACGAGCAGAAGCGGCGGAGCCTCCGGAGGCCGCACGAGCTCCTCGAGCATCGCCGCGCTGTCCACGTCTCCCCAGTGCAGGTCGTCGATGAAGAGGACGAGGGTGCTCTCCTCCGCGAGCCGCGCCATCAGCTCCCGGAACGCGCCGAAGGCGCGCCGCCGCAGCTCGTGCACGTCGCGGATCTCGAGCACGCGGCGCCGCGCGCCCGCCACCGCTTCGACGCGCCGCAGCACGGGGAACAGGCGCGCGAGCGCCAGGACGTCCCGCGGCATGAGCGCCTCGGCGCGCGAGAGCGGCAGCCGCTTCAGATAGTTGGAGAGCCCGTCCAGGAGGCTGTCGAGCGCTTTGTACGGGACCGACTCCCGCTCGAAGCAGCGGCCGGCCAGGATCACGACCCGCGGGCTCGTGCGAACCGTTTCGAGGAAGCGGCGGACGAGCGCGCTCTTGCCCATTCCCGATCCGCCGTGGAGAGCGACCGTGACCGCCTCTCCCCCCTCCGCCAATCGAAAGGCGTCCAGGAGCTGCGACAGGTGGCGCTGCCTCCCGACGAACGGTCCGCGGATGTCGGTTCGCGACGTCGGAAACTCCGCGCGGGCAAGCCCTCCCAGCCGGCGGAGGATTTCCAAACCTCCCGGCCGCAGCCGCGGATCCCGATGCAGCAGCTCGCGGCACAGAAGATCGAGGTCTTCGGGGATGTCGGCGACGATTTCGCGGGGAGGCCGCGGCTCCCGGAGCTGCTTCTCGCGCATGATCTCGGAGGACTTCCCGGCAAACGGGCTCTGTCCGGTCAGGGATTCGTACAACATCACGCCGAAGCTGTACCAGTCGCTGGCTTCCGAGACGGGTTGCCCGGCTCCCTGCTCCGGCGACATGTATGTGGGAGTGCCGGCCAGCGCGAGGCTCTGATCGCTCTCGGCCAGGTCGAGCTCGGTCACCAGGCCGAAGTCGAGCACGACGACCCGCTCGGAGCGCGTCACGAGAACGTTGGAGGACTTGATGTCGCGATGGAGCTTCCCGGCCGCGTGCAGCGCGCGGATCCCCTCCGCGGTCTGGCGCAGCGCCGACCGCAGCCGGTCGAAGTTCACGGAGGCCGGGCGCGCGGCCTGCGCCGCCTGCGCCGCGCCGGGAGTCTCCGATACTGCGGAGAAGTCGGACGGCAACTCGACGGTCTGCCTCTCCTGCAGGGAGCTCGACTGCGAGGCCGTGCCTTCCGATTCCGTCAGCGAGCCGTCGGAGCCGTCGCGGACGTACTCGTAGAAGCTCGTCCCCTCCACCAGCTCCATCGTGAAGAACCACTGCCCGCCGTCGGACTGCAGCTCGTAGAGAGCCGCCAGATTGGGGTGCGTGATGTCCGCGAGAGACCGGAATTCCCTCTTGAACCGGTAGAGGGCATCGTCGCCAGCCCGCCGCAGCGTCTTCAACGCGACGACGCTCGACCGCTCCCGATCGTACGCCTCGTACACCACCCCGAATGCTCCTGCGCCCAGCCGCCGCCGCAGCTGGAATCGCGCCGTTCCTGCGAACGGCTCCTCCCCCGCGTCCGTCATTTCTCCGCCGTTCTCGCCGTCGAGCCGCCGCGAGTCGTTGGCCGGTATTCTACTCGCGGGCCCTACTCGCCCAGGTACGCTTCCTTGACCCTGGGGTTCGCGGCGACCTGGTCGGAGGTTCCTTCGAGGGCGACCGTTCCGGTCTCGAGGACGTAGGCGCGGTTGGAGTGCTTCAGGGCCGCCATGGCGTTCTGCTCCACGAGAAGCACCGGCGTGCCCTGCTGGTGGATCGCCTCGATCGCCTCGAAGATCGTGTGGACCAGGATCGGCGCGAGCCCCAGGGAGGGCTCGTCCAGAAGCAGGACGCGGGGACGGGACATCAGCGCGCGCCCGATCGCGAGCATCTGTTGTTCGCCGCCCGAGAGGGTTCCGCCCGACTGTTTCTCGCGCTCCTTCAACCTCGGGAAGACCTCGTACACCTTGTCGAAGTCCTCCGCGGCCGGGCGGTCGCGGCGCGCGTAGGCGCCCATCTCCAGGTTCTCGCGGACCGTCAGGTTGGCGAAGATCGCTCGCCCCTCCGGCACGAGGATCAGGCCCTCGCGCACGAGGCGGAAGGTCGGCCGATTGCGGGTCGGCTCCCCGCGGAAGCGAACCTCGCCGCGGCGCGGCGGGACGAGCCCCATGATCGTCCGGAGGGTCGTCGACTTGCCCGCCCCGTTGGCGCCGATGAGCGTCACGATCTCCCCGGCGCCGAGCGTGAGCGAGATTCCCCTCAGGGCCTCGATCGCGCCGTACGACACGCGCAGGTCGCGGACCTCGAGGATCGGCTCGCCGCCGCCCGGCGCCTCGCTCACGCGCCCCCCAGGTACGCTTCGATGACCTTCGGGTTCGACTGGATCTCCGCGGGCTTTCCGATCGCGATGGTCGAGCCGTAGTCGAGCGCGTGGACGATCTCGCAGATGCCCATGACGACCTTCATGTTGTGCTCGACCAGGAGGATCGCCATGCCGAAATGGTCGCGCACCCAGCGGATCAGCTCCATCAGCTCCTTCGCCTCGTGCGGGTTCATCCCGGCCGCGGGCTCGTCCAGGAGGAGCAGGCGCGGCGAGGTCGCCATCGCGCGCGCGATCTCGAGGCGCCGCTGGCTGCCGTACGGCAGGTTCCGGGCCTTCTCCTCGGCCGCCCCGTCCAGGTGAAAGATCTTCAGCAGCTCGCGGCTCTCCCGGTCGACTCTCTCTTCTTCCGAGGAGTGCTTCGGCGCGCGCAGCACCGCCGCGGCGAGCCCGGCTTCCTGCCGGCAGTGGAACGCGACCTTGACGTTGTCGAGCACCGTCATGTCGCCGAAGAGCCGGATGTTCTGGAATGTGCGGGCGACCCCCTGGCGCGTGATCCGGACCGTGCGCAATCCCGCGATGTCGGCGCCGTCCAACCGGACCGCTCCCGAAGTCGGCGTGTAGACGCCGGTGATGACGTTGAAGACCGTGGTCTTTCCCGCGCCGTTGGGGCCGATCAGGCCGTAGAGGCGGCCGGCGTCGAGCGAGAGGTTCAGGTCGTTGACGGCCACGAGGCCGCCGAAGCGCATCGTGACGCCGGAGAGCTCGAGGAGGGCCACGGCTCGACTCCGGTCAGCCCCGCAGCGGGGTGGGAGGCACCGGCGGCAGGCGCCGTCGCCGGGGCAGGAACGAGGCGAACTCGCGGTGGCCGAGGATCCCCTGCGGCCGCACGATCATGATGATGACGAGGATGAGCGAGAAGAGAACCATCCGGTACTGGGCGAACTCCCGGAACCCCTCGGTCAGAAAGATGTAGAGCACGGCGCCGATCACCGAGCCGGTGATCGAGCCCAGGCCGCCGATGACGATCATGATGATGATCTCGATCGACTTCAGGAACGTGAAGGAGTTCGTGTGGAGGTACATCAGGTAGTGGCCGAAGAGGCCGCCGCCGATGCCGGCCATCGCGGAGGACACGACGAAGGAGATGACCTTGCTGCGGGTCGTGTCCACCCCCATCGCCTCCGCGGCGATCTCGTCCTCGCGAATCGCGATGAGCGTGCGGCCGAACGAGGAGTGGACGATCCGGTAGACGACGACGATCGACAGCGCGGCGAAGAGGTAGATCCAGAAGAAGTTCGCGATCTTGGGGATCCCCGAGAAGCCGCGAGCGCCTCCCACCGCGTCGATGTTCAGGATGAACACGCGGATGATCTCGCCGAACCCGAGCGTCACGATCGCGAGGTAGTCCCCTCGCAGGCGCAGCGACGGGACCCCCACGAAGAACCCGGCGATCGCGGCGAGCAGCGCCCCCGCGGCCAGGCCGAGGAGCAGCAGGGCGCCGTCGCTCGCGGCGGAAGGGAGAAACGACAGGACGGAGCGGATGCGATCGCCGAAGTTCACGGTGATGTACGCCGAGGTGTACGCCCCGATCGCCATGAAGCCGGCGTGGCCGATGGAGAACTGCCCGGTGAACCCGTTGATGAGGTTCAGGCTCACGGCGAGGATGATGTTGATGCCGGCCAGGCAGATCACCTGGAGAATGTAGGGGGACATCGAGAGGCCCGCGCCGAAGCGCCCCGGTGAACAGAGCATTGGCGACGAAGAGCGCCGCGACGACGCGCGACCGAGAGGAGGAACCCCTTCACACCTTCTCCTTCTGGACGCGCCCGAGGATCCCCTGCGGCCGCAGGAGCAGGACGAGGATCAGGATCCCGAACGCGATCGCGTCGCGGTAGGTCGACGAGAGGTAGCCGACGACCATCACCTCGGAGATCCCGATCAGCAGGCCGCCCAGGACGGCGCCCGGGACGTTGCCGATCCCTCCGAGGACGGCGGCCACGAACGCCTTCAACCCGTACAGGATCCCCATCAGCGGATCGATCTTCGGGATCTGCATGCCGATCAGGACGCCGGCGGCCGCGGCGAGCGCCGAGCCGAGAGCGAAGGTCACGGCGATGATCCAGTCCGTCGAGATCCCCATGAGCTTCGCGGCGTCGAGGTTGAACGAGACCGCGCGCATGGCCTTGCCGGTGCGCGTCTTCAGGATGAAGAGGCGCAGAAGGATCATGAGCAGGAAGGAGACCCCGATGACGGTCAGCTGCTCGCTCGTGAGCCGGACGCCCGCCACGCGAAAATCGCAGTGGGGCGCGAGCGAGGGGAAGAACTTCGGGTCCGGCCCGAAGACGAGCTGCCCGCCGTTCTCGAGGAAGAGCGAGACGCCGATCGCCGTGATGAGCAGCGTCAGGCGCGAGGCGCGCCGCACCGGCCGGTAGGCGAGCCGCTCGATGATGAGCCCGAGGACGGCGCAGGCGGCCATCGCGCCGAGCATCACGACGAACGCCGAAACGAACGAGGGCTCGCGTCCCTGCCAGCTTCCGCGACAGGTAGTACCCGACGTAGGCGCCGACCATGTAGACGTCGCCGTGGGCGAAGTTGATCAGGCGCAGCACGCCGTAGACCATCGTGTAGCCGAGCGCGATCAGGGCGTAGATCGACCCGAGCGAGAGCCCGTTGACGACCTGCTGCAGGAACGTGGTCATCGAGCTGATCGGGACTCGGAACCCGGAACTCGGAACTCGAACGGGTTCATTCGGAACCGCGGCCCCATCGATTCGACTTTCGGATTGGCCACGAGTCCCGAGTCCCGTGTCCCGAGTCCCGCCCGGCTACGGGGTCACCGTCTCGACGTAGACGAACTTGCCGTTCTCGACCTTCAGGACGACGGCGGGTTTGACCGCGTTGCGATCCTTGTCGATGGTGATCTTCCCGGTCACGCCGGTGAAGTCCTTCGTCGCCGCCAGCGCGTCGCGCACCTTCTCGCCCTCCGTCGAGCCCGCGCGGGACATGGCGTCCGCCAGGATCTTCGCCGCGTCGTAGCCGAGCGCCGCCAGTGCGTCGGGGGTCTCCTTGAAGCGCGCCTTGTAGTCCCTGACGAACTTCTGCACCTGCGGAGAGGGATCGTCGACGGAGTAGTGGTTCGAGAAGTAGCAGCCGTTCAAGGCCTCTCCCCCGATCTCCCACAGCTTCGGGGAATCCCAGCCGTCGCCGCCCAGAAGCGGGACCGTCGAGGGGATGCCGAGCTCGCGGGCCTGGCGCGCGATCGTTCCGACCTCCGTGTAATAGCCGGGGACGTAGATCGCGTCGGGATTGGTCGCCTTGATCTGGGTCAGCTGCGCGCGGAAGTCGGAGTCCCCCTGCGCTGTACGACTGCTCGGAGACGATCTGGCCGCCGAGCTGCTTGAACTGCTCGCGGAAGAACGTCTGCAGCCCGACGGAGTAGTCGCTCCGGACGTCCACGAGGATCGCGACCTTCTTCGCCTTCAGCGTGTTCGCCGCGAACTTCGCCATGACGGCGCCCTGGAAGGGATCGATGAAGCAGACGCGGAAGATGTAGTCGCCGACCTGCGTCACGCGGGGATTCGTCGAGGAGGGCGAGACCATCGGGACCTGGTTCGCCTGGCAGATCGGGGCCGCCGCGAGGGAATGGGAGGAGGCCACCTGCCCGAGCACCGCGACGACGTGATTCTGGTTGATCAGCTTGGTGACGACCGTGCCCGCCTCTTCCGGCTTGGACTGGTCGTCCTCGACGAGGAGCTTGATCTTCTTGCCGAGGACGCCGCCGGCGCTGTTGATCTCGTCGAAGGCCATCGTCGAGCCGTTCTGCGTCGAGATCCCGAACGTCGCGATCCCGCCCGTCAACGACCCGTATTCGCCGATCAGGATCTCGTCCGAGGTCCGGCCCTTCCCGCAGCCGAGAGCCGGCAGGACCAGGGCCGCAGCGGCCAGCCAGGCCAGAGAAGCGCAGTCTCATCGTGGAGCCTCCTCGAACCCTGATTCTCGAAAACGGCGTATTCTTTCGCAGAGCCCGAAGGAAAGTCAAAACATCTGTTCTTTCAATCGGTTCGGATAGAATAGGCGCTCCCGCGACCCTCCAGGGGGAGACGAGCGATTAGCGAAACGAGCTTCAGCAATTCAGACCCCAGACTCCAGAATCGAACACCTCCGGAGACAGCGCCGCGCATCCGTCCGCGCAGCGAGCACCCGATTTCCCGCAGGCAGATCGACCCGGACGCGCTGAAGGTCCTCTACCGGCTCTCCGGCGCCGGCTACAAGGCCTACCTCGTCGGAGGCAGCGTGCGCGACCTCCTGCTGGCGCGCAAGCCCAAGGACTTCGACATCGGGACCGACGCCCACCCGCAGGCGCTCAAGCGCCTCTTCCGCAACTGCCGCCTGATCGGGCGCCGCTTCCGGCTGGCCCACATCCTCTTCGCCGAAGGAAAGGTCATCGAGGTCGCGACGTTCCGGCGGCGTCCGGAGCCGCTCGATCCGGACGCTCCGGAGCTCCTGATGACCTCCGACAACGTGTTCGGCACGGCCCGCGAGGACGCGCTGCGGCGCGACTTCACGATCAACGGGCTCTTCTACGACATCGCCGACTTCTCGGTCATCGACTACGTGGGCGGCCTCGAGGACCTCGAGGCGGGCCTGGTCCGCACGATCGGCGACCCGGAGATCCGCTTCCGGGAGGACCCGGTGCGCATGATGCGGGCCGTCGAGTTCGCCAGCCGCCTCGGGTTCGCGATCACGCCGGACTCCTACGAGGCGATCCTCGAGTCACCGCAAGGAGATCGCGAAGTCAGCGCCCCCCCGCGTCACCGAGGAGCTCTCGCAGTCCCTGAAGGGCGGGCACGCGCTGACCACGTTCCTCCTGATGCGCGAGGTGGGGCTCCTCGACGTCCTCCTCCCGGAGCTGACCGAAGTCCTCCGCGAGATCGACCCGGAGCATCCCCACGGCACCGGCCACCTCTTCTGGGCGCTGCTCGACGTGCTGGATGCCGAGCGCCGGCGCGGCCGCGTCTATCGAAGACGCCGTCCTCTTTGCCCTCTTCTTCCTGCCGATCGTCCGGGCCCGGGTCCGCGACGCCGCACCCGACGGCGAGCCGGCGCCCACGCCTGCTCTCGACTCTGCTCGAAGACATCGTTACGCCGATCGCGGTCCGGATGGCGCTCCCGCACGCCGTCTCCCACCGCATCAAGCAGGCGCTCTCGATCGTCGGCCGGCTCTCGCACCGCCCCGATTCGCGCCTGGCGACCCCGCCGCCTGGCGCTTCCGGGAGGCGTTTCCGGCCGCTCTGGAGCTCTTCGAGCTTCGCGCCATGGCGACGGGCCGGGGCGAGGAGCTGGTACGCGAGTGGCGGACGCTCGCCGCACGCGTAGAGAGGACGCGGAAGGCCTATGCCGAGGCCAGCGGTGAGCCCTCGTTGCCGGCCGCCGCCCGACGCCGGCGCCGCCGGCGCGGGGAAGGGGACGCCGGGGACCGGGAGCCGCTAATGTCCAGGATCGCAGGTCCGGGTCCAAGGTCAAGACGGAAAGCGCCTTATCCCCTTTGGACCTTGGGCTTTGGACTTTGGACTCTTGCGAACATTTCCTGCCGGAGTGCGTTTTGGGTGGTTGAAGACATGAACGGCACCGATGAGACAAAGCCCTCGTCGAGCGGTGCCGCCAGGGGAGGACGAGGCCTGGAGGGAGCTCGTGGACCGTTTCGGCCAGAAGATCTATTCGGTGGCCTACCACTTCACGCTGAAGCGCGAAGACGCCGAGGAGCTGGCCCAGGAGATCTTCCTGAAGATCTTCGAGAACCTCCACCGCTACGACGGTGGCTTCCCGCTCGTCGCCTGGATCGTTTCGCTTTCGCGCAACCTCTGCATCGATCGGTACCGGCGCCGCAAGCGAGAGAAGTCGTTCCGCTTCGTCTCCGACGACGCGGTCGCGCCCCTCCTGCGGTCGCAGGACGACCCTGCGAACGAGGCCTTGCGCAAGGAACGGCGCGAAGCTCCTGTTCTCGGCCCTGGCGGAGATCCCGGAAGACCTCGCCGAGATCCTGGTCCTGCGCGACCTCGACGGGCTCGCCTACGAGGAGATCGGAAAGGCGCTCGAGCTCCCGGACGGCACGGTCAAGTCGCGCCTGTTCCGCGCCCGCACGGAGGTCGCGCGGAAGATCCGGGAGCGGCACGAGAACCGGCCCGGCGCGACCCTGACGTCGCTCGCGCTCGCGGCGGGAGCGTTCGTATGAGCTGCACGGAACGGGAGCGCCTCTTCCTCGCGGACGCCTCCCCGGAGGAAGTCCGTGCGCACCGCGCCGCCTGCGCTCCCTGCGCGGCACTCGCGGCCGACCTCGACCGCGTCGAGGCCGCGCTGGCGGACCTGCGTCCCGCGGCCGTCGGTCCGGCGCTTCGCGAGGCGCTCCTCTCCATCCCGTCCCGGACCGTCTCCTGCGAGGGCGCCGACGAGTTGATCGCGGCCGCTCTCGAGGACCCGCTCGCTCCCGCGGACCTTGCCCGCCTCGAGTTCCATTGCTCGCGCTGCGAAGCGTGCGCGGAGGCGTCCCAGACGCTCGCCGGCCTTCGCGAACTCGTCCTGCCGCAGCCGGCACAGTGGTTGCCCGGCCGCATCGTCGCAAACCGGCCGCGCAAGCCGCAGCGCCGCGGGTGGCGCGCCGTCGCCAGCCCGAAAGTGCTCATCACCCTGGCCTACGCCGCGGCGGTCGTCGTGATGCTCGCCGGCTTCAATCCGGCGGACCTGGCTCGCAAGGCGGGCGTCGGCCGGATCGAGGAGACCGCCCGAGCGTCGTTCCAGGTGGCCGGCAACTCGCTGGCGGACCGCCTCGGCGCGGTCGAAGAGAACGCCTTGCGCACGCTCGCGAAGTGGAAGGGACACGTGACGGGCTACGGCCGCGCCGCGCTCTCGACCGCCATGGCCCTCGTCATGAAACCGGAACCGCAGCGTCCCCCGAACCGCCCGCGCAGCGGCGAGGACAAGGGCGTCCTGCAGAAGAACGAGAACGAAATCGAAACACCAATATGGCGCGCGTAAGAGCCGCCTCAGAGGAGTGAAGAACATGGATCCCAACACACCGGTGACTCCGCCCGCCCCGCAGTCACCTCCTCCGCCGCCGCCGATCGCGCCCTCGGCAGGCGTCCCGTTGAGCCCCGTGGCGCCCGTCTACATCGACCGGAAGTCGCCGGGCCTCGCCGGCTTCCTCTCGATCTTCCCGGGCCTCGGGCACCTGTATCTGGGCCTCTATCAGCGCGCGTTCGCCTTCGGCGGCGCCTTCGTTCTGCTCTGCTTCTTCAACTCGCACGGCCGGATCGCGGTCCTGTCGGGACCGGCGACCGCGTTCGTCTGGTTCTTCGCGATCATCGACGCCGTGCGGCAGGCCAAGGCGATCAACCACGGCTACGTCTCCGAGAGCGGCTTCGCGGCGGCGCCGCAGTTGCGCCGCGCCTCGGAGGGAACAGGCTCGCTGACGTGGGGCGTCATCCTCGTGGGGCTCGGGTCACTCTGGTTGATCGACCGCTACGTGGATATCGACTGGTCCTTCATGGAGAACTGGGGCGGACCGGCCGCGCTCATCCTGCTCGGGCTCGTCCTCGTCATCTCCCACGTGCGCCGCAAGCGGTCCGAGCACGAGGCCGGCGTGGGAATGCCCCCCAGAAGCAACTGAGCCGGGACGCGGGACTCGAGACTGGGGACTCGGCCGTCGGAGACCTCGATTCGAGTTCCGAGTCCCGAGTCCCGAGTCCCGAGTCCCGTCCCGGTCAGCGGCGCTTGAAGTACTTCTCCAGGTCTTCCTCGGTCATCGAGAGCACCACCGGCCTTCCGTGCGGACAGGTGAAACGGTCCGCGGCCTTGACCCAGTCGGCGAGCAGGTGCCGGATCTCCTCCGGCGCCAGGTGGTAGCGGATCGTCACGGCGCTCCGGCAGGCAAGCTTCGCCACGAGCCGGTCGCGCCTCTGCGCGGCGTCCGCGGGACCCGGCTGCGCCAGGGCAGCGAGCGCCTCGTGCAGCATGTCTCCGGGATCTCGGTCGGTGGTCTCCGCGGGCAGCGCCGCGATCGAGTACGATCGCCCGGACATCGGCTCGATTTCGAATCCCGCGGCGGAGAGATCCTGGAAGGCACCGGCCAGCGTCTCCGCCTCCTCCGGAGTGGCCTCGAAGAGGGAACGCATCAGGAGCCTCTGGGAGAGGACGCGCCCGGAAGAGATGCGGTCCCTCAGTCGCTCGTAGAGGATCCTCTCGTGAGCCGCGTGCTGATCGATCACGAGCAGCCCCTCCGGGCCGGAAGCCAGGATGTAGGACTCGCGGTGCTGTCCGATCGCCACGATTTCCGGGACCTTCTTCTCGGCGGGAGCCGCCGGCGGAGCGGGAGGGACCGGAGGAGCCGGGAAGGGCGTGTGGCGCGAAGGCAGCGGCGGCCCTTCCCCGCCGTAGGAGCCCGGCGGCTCGGCGACGGCCGGTTCGCTGGACACCGACCGCAGCCTCCGCTCCTCCTTCCCCGAGATCAGGGCCGAAGAGAGCGCGTGATAGACGAGACGATAGGCGGTTCCGGCGTCGCTGAACCGGACCTGCGTCTTGGCCGGGGAAACGTTGACGTCCACGTCGCCGCCGGCGGCGGCCAGGAAGAGGAACACGGCCGGATGCCGGTCGGTGCGGATGGCGTCGCGCGAGGCCTGGCCGACGGCGCGGGTCAACGCGCGGTCCTCGACGGGACGGCCATTGACGAACAGGTACTGGAAACGGCGGCTCGCGAACGTGACGGAGCCGCGGGTCACGAACCCCGTCAGCCGCAGGGGCCCCGAGCGCGCCTCGAACTCTTCGAGCTCTCCCAGAGTCTCGCGGCCGAAGACCTGGAGGATGCGCGCCGCGCGGTCCACGGCGGAAGGCGCGTCGAGAGTCTCGCGGCCGTTGGACCGCAGCGAAAACGCCACGGAAGGGTTGGCGAGCGCGGCGCGCGTCACGGCTGCGGCGGCGGCCCGCGCCTCCGCTTCCGGTTTCCCCAGGAACTTGCGCCGGGCAGGCGTGTGCGAGAAGAGCCCCTCGACGAGCACGTCGGTTCCGCGCGGCCGGCCGGCCGGCTCCTCGGCGGGCGCCGCGCCGTAGTCGATTCGAATGCGGACCGCCTCGGGGGAGGAGCCGTCGCTCGTCGTGAGCGTCAGCTTCGAGACGGAAGCGATCGACGGAAGGGCCTCTCCCCGGAACCCGTAGCTGCGAATCTCGGAGAGGTCCTCGTCCGAGGAGATCTTGGACGTCGCATGGCGCTCGAGCGAGAGCCGCGCGTCCTCCGACGACATCCCGCAGCCGTCGTCCCGCACCAGGACGCGCTCGATCCCCCCGTCGTCGAGATCCACCTCGATGCGCGTCGCGCCGGCATCCAGGGCGTTCTCGATCAGCTCCTTGACGACGGAGGCGGGCCGTTCCACCACCTCGCCCGCGGCGATCCGGTCGATGACCTCGCTCGAAAGCCGGTGGATCTTCGGCATCTTGGTGTCCCTGGTCGTCCCTAGTCTAAGGCCGCGAGACGGGGCCGATGGACGAGCGGCTACCGGCTCTCGAAAACGACTCTGCCGCCCACGACGGTCATCGCGACGCTGGCCCGCTCGATTTGATCCGGTCGGATCGAGAGCGGATCGGCGGAGAGGAGGACGAAATCGGCGAGCTTGCCGGGAGAGAGGGAGCCTTTCTCGTTCTCCTCGAACGCGGCCCAGGCGGCGGTCGACGTGTAGGCCCGGAGCGCTTCTTCGACCGTGATCCTCTGCTCCGGAAACCAGCCCGCGGGATTCTTCCCGTCGATCGTGCGGCGGGTCACTGCGGCGTCGATGCCGGAGAGCGGCGAGAGCGGAGCGACGTCCCAGTCCGACCCGAAGGCGAGCCGAGCGCCGGCGTCGAGGAGCGAGCGGAACGCGTAGGTCGTCTTGCAGCGCTCGCGGCCGATCCGCTGTTCCGCCCAGCGGCCGTCGTCGATCGCGTGGTACGGCTGCATCGAAGCGACGACTCCGAGCTTGACGAAGCGCGGGATGTCGGACGCGCGCAGGTGCTGAGCGTGCTCGATCCGGAAACGCCGGTCTCTCGCGCCGTTCTTCTTCGCGACTCTCTCGTAGAGGTCGAGGATCTCGGCGTTGGCGCGGTCCCCGATCGCGTGGATCTCGATTTGGAGGCCGGCCCGGTCGGCGCCGGCGACGCGCCCCTCCATCGTGGAAAGCGGGATCGCCTCCGCCGCGAAGACGCCGGAGGTCTTCGGGTCGTCCGTGTACGGCTCGAAGAAGAGCCCGGTCCCGGATCCGAGCGATCCGTCGGCGTACCCCTTGACGCCGCCGACGCGCAGCCACTCGTCGTTCTTCATCGCGGCGCGCCGGTCGCGCGCGATTTCCCACTCCGAGAGGGACGGACGGTAGTTGACGCGGACCGTCATCTTCTTCGAGCGGCGAAACTCCTCCCACGCGTCGAGGTCCCGCGGATTTCCCGGCAGGTCCTGGATCGACGTGACGCCGAGCTCCGTGGCGCGTTTCATGGCAGCCGACAGGGCCGCGACGAGCTCTTCGAGCGTCCGTGGCGGCCGCACTTTCCAGATCGCGTCCATCGCGGAGTCTTTCAGGACTCCGGTCGGCTCGCCCGACGCGTCGCGCACGATGACGCCGCCCGGCGGGTCGGGAGTATCGCGCGTGATCTTCGCGAGCTTCAGCGCGAGACTGTTGCAGGCGACCATGTGGCCGTCCTGACGCGCGAGACAGGTCGGCCGATCGCCCGTCGCGGGATCGAGCAGCGCCCGGGTCGGGAGGCGCGGCACGGCCCACTGCTGATGGTCCCAGGCTCCGTCGGTGATCCACTGTCCCGCGGGCCGTGTCTTCACGAACTCCGCCAGCTTCCGCGTGAAGTCCGCCTCGTCCCGTGTCGTCCGCAGGTCCACCGCGAGGAGGTTGAAACCGCCCATCGTCATGTGGGTGTGCGAGTCGATGAAGCCCGGGACGACCCTCAAGCCGCGTCCTTGGATGACGCGGGTCGCCGGGCCCCGAAGTCCTTCGATCTCGGAATTGCCTCCGACGGCGACGATTCTTCCGTCGCGGACGGCGAGTGCCTGCGCCGACGGATGCGCCGGGTCTCCCGTCCAGATCTTTGCCGACACGAGCACCAGGTCGGCGGGGACGGGCGCTCGAGCGGCCGCGGCCATGAAGAGGAAGAGCGCGAGCGCGCTCACGCGGTCGAAGAGATGCCGCCCTTCCCGGCCAGGGCCGCCCGCGCCGCGGCCAGACGCGCGATCGGGACCCGGAAGGGAGAGCAGGAGACGTAGTCGAGTCCCGCGCCGTGAAAGAACTCGATCGATCGCGGGTCGCCGCCGTGTTCGCCGCAGATCCCGACCTTGAGCCTGGGATTCGCCGACCGCCCCCGCTCGGTCGCCAGCGCGACGAGCTCGCCGACGCCGGCCTGATCGAGGCTCGCGAACGGGTCCTCCGGGAGGATCCCCTTCTCGATGTAGGCGGGGAGAAACGACGCGGCATCGTCGCGCGAGTAGCCGAAGGTCATCTGCGTCAGGTCGTTGGTCCCGAAGGAGAAGAAGTCCGCGTTCTCGGCGATCTCCTTCGCGCGCAGCGCCGCGCGCGGGATCTCGATCATCGTGCCGACCTTGTAAGCGATCGTCCGGCCCGTCTCCTGGATGACGCGGCGCGCCACGTCGTCCACGAGGATCCGCAGCCGGTCGAGCTCCGCCTTCGTGCCGATTAAGGGAATCATGACTTCCGGGTTCGGCGAGAGCCCCTCGGCGACGGCCGCCGCGGCGGCCTCGAAGATGGCTCGCACCTGCGTCTCGTAGATTTCCGGGTGCGTGATCCCGAGCCGGCAGCCGCGATGCCCGAGCATCGGGTTGGCCTCGTGAAGCTGCGCGACGCGCTCCCGGACCCTCTCCACCGGGAGCTTGAGGTCCGCCGCGGTCTTCGCGAGCGCCTCCGGCTCGTTGGGCAGAAACTCGTGGAGCGGCGGATCGAGCAACCGGATGGTCACGGGCCGCTCCCCCATCTCCCGGAAGATCCCGAGGAAGTCGTCCCGCTGCATCGGCAGGATTCTCTCGAGCGGCTCGCGGCGTCCCTCGGCCGTCTCCGCGAGGATCATCTCCCGGACCGCCAGGATGCGATGCTCCTCGAAGAACATGTGCTCCGTCCGGCAGAGCCCGATCCCCTGCGCGCCGAAGCGCACCGCCACGCGCGCGTCCGTCGGCGTATCGGCGTTCGCGCGCACGCCCAGGCGCCGCCGCGCGTCGGCCCACCCGAGCAGCCGCGTGAAGGCCTTCGCGAGGGGGGACTTCTCGAGCGGCAGCGTCCCGTCGATGACGACCTGCAGCACTTCCGACGGCTGCGTCGGGAGCTTCCCGAGGATGACCTCCCCCGTCGTCCCGTCAATGGAGATCCAATCCCCTTCCGTCGCCTCGAGCTTCTTCGCCCGGACCTGCCGCCGCGCGGCGTCCACCGTGATCTCCCCGGCCCCGACGACGCACGTCTTTCCCATTCCCCGCGCGACGACGGCGGCGTGCGATGTCATCCCCCCGCGGGTCGTGAGGATCCCGACGGAGGCGTTCATGCCGGCGATGTCTTCCGGCGAGGTCTCGACCCGGACGAGCACGATCGGATGGCCGCCGGCCGCCATCTCCACCGCCTTGGCGGCCGTCAGCGCGATCCGCCCGCAGGCGGCGCCCGGGCCGGCCGGGAGACCCGTGCCCAGAAGGCGTCCTTCCTTGACCGCCGCCGCTTTTTCCTTGAGCGGAAAGACCGGGGCGAGAAGCTGGATCAACTGCTCCGGCTCGACTCGCAGGACGGCCTGCTCCTCGGTGATCAGCTTCTCGTCCACCATGTCGACCGCGATCCGGACCGAAGCGAAACCGGTGCGCTTGCCGTTGCGCGTCTGGAGGAGGAAGAGCTTCCCCTCCTCGACCGTGAATTCGATGTCCTGCATGTCGTGGAAGCTCTTCTCGAGCAGGTCCCGAACGCGCAGCAGCTCCGCGTGGGCCTTCGGCATCGTCTCCTCGAGCGAAGCGCCGGAGCCGTCGCGGTTCAACGCCCGCGGCGTTCGGATGCCCGCGACGACGTCCTCCCCTTGCGCGTTGGGGAGAAACTCGCCGTAGAACCGTTTCTCGCCGGTCGAAGGGTCGCGCGTGAAAGCGACACCGGTGGCCGAGGTCTCGCCGCGGTTGCCGAAGACCATCGCCTGAACGTTGACCGCCGTCCCCCAGTCGTCGGGGATGTGGTACAGGCGGCGATACTTCTTGGCCCGCTCGTTGTCCCAGGAGCGGAACACCGCGCCGATCGCTCCCCAGAGCTGTTCCTGCGGATCCTCCGGGAATTCGCGCCCCGTGTGCTTGCGGATGATCTCCTCGAAGCGGGCGACGAGGGCCGAGAGATCCGCCGCCGAGAGCTCCGCGTCCGAGGCGACGCCTCTCTCCTGGCGCTTCGAGGTCAAGGCCTCCTCGAAGTCTTCCTTGCCCGTGTCCAGGACGACATCGCCGTACATCTGGAGGAACCGGCGCCGGCAGTCGAGCGCAAACCGCTCCCCCGCGGCCGCGGCGAGGCCCTGGATCGTCGTCTTGTTCAATCCGAGGTTCAGGATCGTGTCCATCATCCCGGGCATCGAGGAGCGCGCGCCGGAGCGCACCGAGACGAGGAGAGGGTTAGCCGGATCGCCGAAGCGCCTCCCCACGGCGGCTTCGATCTTCGCGAGGGCCTCCGCGACCTCCTGCTTCAGCCCCTCCAGACTCGTGCCTTTCGAGTATTCGGCGCTGACGGCGGCGTCGATCGTGAATCCCGGGGGAACCGGTATGCCGAGCGCCGTCATTTCTGCCAGGCCAGAGCCCTTGCCGCCGAGACGTTCCTTGCCGAGACCGGCGCCCTCGGCCCGACCGTTCCCGAAGAAAAAGACGCGTTTCATTTTTCCTTCTCCACGACGATTTCCGAGAAGTCCGCAATCCGCGAGAATTCTTTCTGAATGGAAGCCAGCAGGGCAAGACGATTACGCCTCAAATCCTCTTCGGGGCAATTGACGAGGACTTCGACGAAGAACCGGTCGAGGGAAGGACCGATCGACGCGATCATCTCGAGCGCCTCGCGGTAGCGCCTCGAGGCCGCGAGGCTGTCGATGACCGGCCGCGCCTGGAGGAAATCGGCGGCGAGCCGCTTCTCCGCTTCCTCCCGGTAGAGGCCGGGCTCGGGCGCGGGCGGATGCTCTTCGCCGAGAATGTTGCGGATCCGCTTGGAGGCGAGGATCAGCGAGCGGAAGTCCATCTGCTTTCGCGCCTGCGAGAGGGCGAGCGCCCGGTCCGCGACGTCGGTGAAATTCCAGACGCCGCCGCCGGAGACAGCCGAGATCTCGTCGTACGTCTGCCCGCGCCTCTCGAGGAGATTGCGCAGTCTCTCCGCGAAGAACCCTTCGAGCGCCGCGAGCGTCTCGTCCGCTGCGCTGGCGGGCGCGGCCCCGGGAGAGAGCTCCAGGGCGTGGCGCAGAAGCGGCTTCCAGTCGATCCGCCACCCCTGCGAGAGGATGATCGCGACCGCGCCGAAGGCCGCCCGCCGCAGCCCGTACGGGTCCTTCGAGCCGGTCGGCACGAGACCGATCTGGAAGAGCCCGGCGAGCGTGTCGAACCGGTCCGCGAGCGAGACGATCGCCCCGGCGGCCTCGCGCGGAGGGTCGGCGCCCGCCGACGCCGGCTGGTACTGGTCGTAGATCGCCTTCCAGACCGGATCGGGATATCCCTCGCGGCGGGCGTAGATGCCGCCGACGACGCCCTGCAGGTCCGTGAATTCCTTGACCATCCGGGTCGTCAGATCCGTCTTCGAGAGCCGCGCCGCGACGCGCACCGTCTCGACGAGATCGGGCCGCTCGACCGCGCGCGCGATCACGCCCGCAAGCTCCTCCAGGCGCGCAGCCTTCTGCCGGTAGTCTCCCAGGCGATCCTGAAACGTGAGCTGCGCGAGCTGCGGCAGGCGCGACTCGAGCGTCTCGCGGACATCCTCCTCGTAGAAGAAGCGCGCGTCTGCGAGCCGCGCGTTCAAGACCCACTCGTTGCCTCGGGCGATCAGCCCCTTCCGGTCTTCGCGGTTGTCCATCACCGCCACGAAGTGCGGCATCAGGCCGGCCTCTCCGCGCACCGGCAGGTATTTCTGGTGCGTGCGCATCGCCGTCGTCGTGACCTCTTCGGGCAGGTCGAGGAACTCCGGCGCGAAGGAGCCGCGCACGGTCCCCGGCCACTCGACGAGGTCGGCCAGCGTCGCGGCGAGATCGGCATCCGCCTCGATCGAGCCGCCGACTTCGGAGGCGAGGCGGCGTGCCGATTCGAGGATCGCGCGGCGGCGCGCCTGCCCGTCCGGCTCGACGCTCCGCGCCCGCAGCTTCTCCAGGTAGTCGTCCGGCCCGCCGACGGAAAAGTCTCCGTCCGACAGGATGCGGTGGCCGGCGGTCGAGGCGGTCGCCGCCACCCCGAGGATTTCCATGGCAACGACTTTGCCGCCGAGAAGCGCGAGGAGCCCGCGCACCGGCCGGACGAAGGCGCGCTCCCCCGATCCCCACCGCATCGTCTTGGGAAACGTGAGCGCGGCAACGGCCCGGGGGACGACCTCCGCGAGCACGTCCCCAGCGGGACGCCCGAGGATCGTCCGGCGCGCCGCCGCCGTCGGCCCGCGCGGCGTCTCGACGACGACGAGGTCGGCGGGATCCACCTTCTGCGCCCTGGCGAATCCCTCTCCCGCGCGCGTCGGCTTACCGCCGGCGTCGAACGCGACAGCGGCGGGCGGGCCCACGACCTCCGACACGCGGTCCTCCTGGCGCTCCGGGAGTCCCCGCAGAACGAGGATCAGACGGCGGGGTGTCGCGAGCGATTGGGCGAACTCCGCGACGAGCCCCTCCTCCGCGAGCCCTTCCGTGACGCGCGTCTGGAGGTCCTGGCGAGCGCCGGCGAGCGCCGAGGCCGGGATCTCCTCGGTCCGGATCTCGAGAAGAAAGTCGTGCCTGTTCATGACGCGAGAATCGTAAGGCGTGGGGCGTGAGGCGGGAGGCGAAGCGCTGAGGGAGGAGATGATCTTCTTCCGGTCTCCACGGCCCTCCGCCTTCCGCCTTCCGCCTTCCGCCTGACGCGAATCAGACGGCCGCCGGCTCGGGCTGCGAGACAGGGCGAGCCGGGCCCTCGCGCGCGGCCAGGTACGCGCGGGCGCAGGAACAGGCGAGGTCGCGCACGCGCCGGATAAATCCCACGCGGTCGGTCGCCGAGACCGCCCCGCGCGCGTCGAGCAGGTTGAACGCGTGCGAGCAGGAGAGCGCGGACTCGTAGGCGGCGAGCACGCACCCGGCTTCGAGCGCGCGCTTCGCCTCCCGCTCGTGGCGATCGAAGAGGAGCGCCTGCAGCTCCACGTCGGCGACCTCGAACCCGTACCGCGACAGCTCGACCTCCTCGGCACGGCGGACCTCGCCGTAGGAGAGGGTCTCGTTCCACATCACGTCGTAGATCGAATTCACTTTCGAGAGAAACATCGCGATCCTCTCGAGCCCGTAGGTGATCTCGGCCGTGATGGGAGACAGGTCGATCCCTCCCGCCTGCTGGAAGTACGTGAACTGCGTGATCTCCATCCCGTCCATGACGACCTGCCACCCCACGCCCCACGCGCCGAGCGTCGGCGCCTCCCAGTTGTCTTCTTCGAAACGGATGTCGTGCTCGGGAAGGGCGATCCCGAGCCTCTCCAGACTGCGCAGGTAGGTCCGCTGCACGTCGTCAGGAGACGGCTTCAGGACGACCTGGAGTTGCAGGTGCTTGCCGAGGCGGAACGGGTTCTCGCCGTAGCGGCCGTCGGCCGGGCGCCGGGAGGGCTGAACGTAGGCGCAGCGCCAGGGATCGGGCCCGAGGACCTTCAGGAACGTCGCCGGGTGCATCGTGCCGGCGCCCATCGGCATGTCGTAGGGCTGCTCGATCAGGCACCCTTCCTCTTCCCAGAAGGCCTGAAGATCCGCGATCAGCCGCTGGAGCGTGAGCATGGAACCGCGAAGTTTAGCAGTTATCCGCCCTCGAGGACTTCGCCGAGCACCCTCTGAGATTTCAGCTCGTGACCGAGGAAATGGCGGCGCGCGAAACCCGCCACCGCGGAGATCTCCGGAATCCCTTTGTGCGGCTTCGCGGGATCAAGCGGCGCGGAGAGAAAAGCCCGCAGCGTCTCCGCCGCGGACGACGAGAGCCGCACGGCCTCTCCCGCGCGGCACTCCGGGCCGACAAAACCGGGACGGCCGCCTTCGAAGAGGAGCGGGAGCTTCGGATCGAGAGGGCGCTCGCATCCGGCGCAGACCGCGGGAGAGGGGAAGAGGCCCGAGAGCTTGAGGATCCAGATGTCGAAGTAGGCGCGGACAGGCGCCGGCGCCCCGCCGGCGAAGAGCGCATCGAGGACGTGCCGCGCCAGGCGATAGAACGGCTCCGCCGGATCGGAATCGGAGACGAACGTCTGAAGGCTCTCCGCCAGCGCCGAGAGGAGGAGCGCGCGATCGAGGTCTTTCGAGAGGGAAAAGGAGGGCCGAATGGCGTCGAGCGAGTTGATCGAGACGAGCTCCCGCCCCTCCTTCTCGTAATAGGTGACGCTCGCCTCCGTCATCGGCTCGAGCAGGCCAGCGAACTGGCTGCGCGCACCTCGCGCGCCCCGAGCGACCCCCCGCTTCTTCCCCGCGTCGCGCGTCAGAAACGAGACGATCCGATCCTTCTCGCGGAGCGGATAGGTTCCCAGAATGAAGGCGTCCGAGACGCGATACCGCATGAGCGTGATTATGATGATCGAGAAAGGTCGGCGCCCGGTTCCCGGCTAATTACGAGCACCGAACGCTGAGTACATAACAGCGGCATTTTCCTTAATAAATAAGTACTTTGACTAAAAATACCTTAAATAAGTCGGAAGGTCCTCTCGACCAGGGAGTCGTCACTCTTGGCTGGGTGTCGTTCCTGAACGACGCGGCCTCCGAGATGATCTATCCGCTCCTGCCCGATTTCGTGACGCGGGTGCTTGGGGCGGGACCGGCCGCTCTGGGCGTCATCGAAGGGGTTGCCGAAGCCACGGCCTCGCTCATGAAGGTGGCGGCGGGCTGGTGGTCCGACAGGATCAAGCGGCGCAAGCCCTTCGTCGTCGCCGGCTACTCGGTCGCCGCGGTGGCGCGGCCGCTGACGGGCCTCGCCGTGTCGTGGGGCCAGGTCCTCGCGATCCGCTTCTCCGACCGGCTCGGCAAGGGACTGCGGACCCCTCCGCGCGACGCACTGCTGGCGGACCTCGTGCCGCAGCAGAGCCGCGGCCGCGCGTTCGGCCTGCAGCGCGCCATGGACAACGCCGGCGCGCTCGTCGGCCCGATCGTGGCCGCGCTCCTGCTGCGCTTCTGGATCGCGGAGGAACGGACCCTCTTCTTCCTGGCGATCATTCCGGGACTGCTCGCGGTCCTCCTGCTCGTCACGCGGATCCCGGAGAGGAAGCGTGACGCGGCAATCCCCGCCGCTCCCGCCGCTGCGTCCGCGCCCCTCTCGCGGCCTCTCCGCGCCGCTGTTGCGGTCTTTTCTCTGTTCACTCTCGCCAATTCGACCGACGCGTTTCTCCTGCTTCGGGCCCGCGACTGCGGCGTGCCGATCTGGGAGCTCCCGCTGCTCTGGGCCTTCTTCAACGGAGCGAAGGCCGCGGTCGGAGTTCCAGGCGGCGCGCTCTCGGACCGGATCGGGCGGATCCCGACGATCGCTCTCGGCTGGGTGATCTATGCGATCTCGTACGCGGGGCTCGCGTTCGCCGCCGCTCCGCTCCACGTCTGGGTCCTCTTCGGGTTCTACGCTCTCTTTTTCGCCGCGACCGAGGGGGCGGAGCGCGCGCTCATCGCGGACCTTGCGGGAGAGGGGACCCGCGGCCGCGCGTTCGGGGCATTCCACGCCAGCGTCGGCCTCGCCGCGCTGCCCGCCTCGATCCTGTTCGGGCTCTGGTGGAAGCTCTTCGGACCGCGCGCCGCTTTCCTGATTGGCGCGGCCCTCGCGCTCGCCGCGACCGCAGCGCTCTTTCTCTTCCGAACAAGAATGGCCGCGCCCGCGGAATCTCGCCCGGAGGAAGGAGGGCCGTGAGCTCTCCCGAGCCCGACGTCTCGGTCGTTTTCGAGACCGAGAACGAGGAGGCGGGCCACCGCATCCGACTGACCGGACGTGATGGAGTCCTGGCTGCGCCAGACCGCGCGCGCTCGCGTCGCCGAATGGATCGTGGTCTCCCCGCGCGCGGCCACGGCCGAGGAGGAGGTGCTCCTCGCGAGGGCTCCCGCGCGCTGGATCGAGCGGGCGGGAACGCGCTACTACGCCCTGAAGAACGAGGGCATCCGGGAGGCCCGCGGGCGGTTCGTCGCGCTCGCGGACTCCGACGCCCGGCCGGCGGAGGATTGGCTCGAGAGAGCGCTGGCGGCTTTCGAGGGATCCGATTCGAGCGTGGCTCTCGTGACGGGCCGCACCCGATACCTGCCAGGGCCCTTCTCCCGGGACATGGCAATCGCGCAGCTGCCGAATCAGGCGGACCAGCCGCACGACACCACTCACTTTCTCGCCCACAACGTTCTCCTGCGTGCCGAGATCGTGCGACCGCTGCTCTTTGCCGGGGAAGCGATCCGCCTCGGGTCCGACACGCACCTTGCCGGCCGGTTGATCGAGTCGGGCTACCGCGTCCGGTACGACCCGTCGCTGCGCGTCGAGCACAACTACTGCCGTCATTGGATGGAGCTCTACCGCCACTGCGTCGTCCTCGGCTACTCCTATGCGCTCTTTCAGGAGCACGTGGGCAAGCCGCACCCGAACCGTCTTCTGGACTTCGCCGGGAGAATGCGCGTGCTGCTGACCCGGTGGAGGAAGCTTCGACATCCGATGGGTCTTCCGCTCTGGCGCCTGCCTCTCTCGCTCCTCTTCTTCGCCGCTTTTTCCGTCGCCATCGGCCACGGCTACGAGATGGCGATTCGCGGCCGGCCGGAGCCCTTCGCCCGTTTCTAGTCCCGGCGTATTGGATATAGGATGGGATCTGTCATGGGTCCTGTCTGGAGATTGATCCGGGGTCAGAAAGATACCTGTCACCGCTGCGGCAAGGAGATCCTCGATTTTCCGGCGGTCGGGCGCGTAGTGGACTTCCAGTTTCAACCGGAAGAGAAGTACTGCTGGGAGTGCTACCGCTACGTCCAGCCCTTCGTGGACGACATCGCGCCGGAGTCGCGGGAGCCGTACCAGCGGGTGACCAAGCCCGCCATCCCGTGAGCGGGACGGAGTCGTTCCGCGGGTCGGACCTCGCTCCGATCGCGGAGAAAGTCGTCGCCGGGGAGCGCCTCTCCTTCGAGGACGGCGTCCGGCTGTTCCAATCCAGGGACTTTCTCGGGCTCGGCCGCCTCGCCAACCGCGTCCGCGAAGAGCGCCACGGCAACCTCGCCTTCTACAACGTGAACCGCTATCTGAACCCGACGAATCTCTGCTGGGTGGACTGCGCGCTCTGCGCCTGGGCCCGGAAGGTGAACGAGCCGGGCGGCTACGAGATGGCGATCGAGGAGTGCGTCGAGGAGGCGGGCAAGGGATACAGCGAAGCGGTCACGGAATTCCATATCGTCGGCGGCCTGCACCCGACCTGGCCGTTTGACTACTACACCGGATTGCTCCGGGCCCTGAAGTCGCGGTTCCCCGCGGTGCATCTGAAGGCCTTCACGATGGTCGAGATCGACTGGATCGCGCGCGTGGGCGGGAAATCCATTCCTCACACGATCCGCGCGCTGCGCGAAGCAGGAATGGACTCCTGCCCGGGCGGCGGAGCGGAGATCTTCGAGCGGCGCGTCCGCGACGTGATCTGCAAGAACAAGATCTCAGGCGAGGAGTGGCTCGCGATCGCGCGCGAGTGCCACCTCCAGGGCGTTCCGACCAACGCCACGATCCTCTACGGCCACGTCGAGACGATCGAGGACCGCGTGGACCATCTCCTGCGCCTGCGCGCGCTGCAGGACGAGACGGGCGGCTTCACGGGCCTCATCCCGCTTGCGTTTCACCCGGAGAACACGCCGCTGGCACATCTGCCGGCCTCCTCCGGCCAGACCGACCTGCGGGTGATTGCGGTCTCGCGCCTGCTGCTCGACAACGTCCCGCACATCAAGGCGTACTGGATCCAGATCGGCGTGAAGCTCGCGCAGATCGCCCTCTTCTTCGGCGCGGACGACCTCGTCGGAACGGTCGTGGACGAGACGATCACGCACGCCGCGGGCGCCACGACGGCCTCCGGTCTCTCCCGATTGGAATTCGAGCGGATCATCCGCGATTCGGGGCGCGAGCCGGTGGAACGGGACGCCTCCTACCGCCGCATCGTGCGGGCGGGTCCGGCGGCGGAGCCGGTCGCCGTGCCGGTGTGAGTCCGTGCTCGGTGCCCGGCGCCAGGCGCTCGGTTTCGCCCGGTCGGCCCTCTCCCGCCTCCTCCTGATCGCGGGCGCCCTCGGCGCGGCCGGATGCTTCACGCATCAGTACCGGTCGAAGCCCCGGGTTGCCGTCGTGGAGGGGGACCCGATTGTCCAGATGAGGCGCGAGGCGCGGTTTCCCGCGGTCTGGAAGCCGAGCCTCGTCTCTCCGGAGCAGCACAGCGATCCGCCCGATGAGGGCTCGCGTGTACTCGGCCTGACGGTCGGCGCGGTGCCGCGGGCCTATCCGATCGGCCTGCTCGACCGCTTCGAGGTCGTCAACGACGCCGTTCCCGATCTCCCCTTTGTGGTCGCCCGCTGCGGGCTGACAGGCGTCACCGCGGTCTTCGACCGCCGCGTGGGAGAGCGCGTCCTCGATTTCCGCAACTCCGGCGCGCTCTGGCGCGACACGCTCGTCCTGCGTGACGTCGTGACGGGAACGCTCTGGTCGGCCGTGACCGGGAGGGCCCTCCACGGGCCGCTCGCCGGTCGGAGCCTGCGCCCGATCCCGGCCTTCGTCGTCCGCGCCGACGCTTGGCGGCAGCGCGTTTCCGGGATCGCTGGTCCTGGACCTCGACGACGACACCTCCGTCCCGCTCCTCCTGCGGATCTACCGGGCCTCCCCCTGGCAGGGCATCTCGGGAGAGACGACTTCGGACAAGCGCCACAAGCCCAAGGAAGAGGTCTTCACCGTCGGCGAAGAGGGCGAGGCGATCGCGTTCACGCGCGGCGAGATCGAGGCGGCGGGCCGCGTCGAGACGTCGCTTGGCGGGAAGCGGATCTCTCTCCAGTGGGACGCCGCGCTCGAAGCACCCCGCGCCTGGGGCCCCAACGGAGAGGAGCGGGCTGTCGTTGCGATGTTCTGGTTCGCCGCCGGCCGCCATTACGCGAGAGTCCGAACCCTCGCGGACACCGCGCGAGACGGGAGTCGATGATCGGCGGTGCGCCCGGCTAGGGCGCCTGGATGAACCGGAGGGTCAATGCGCTCTTCACGGAATCGACGTTCTCGACCGAGAGCTTCTGAAACCCCGGCTTCTGAGCGACGAGGCGGTACGACGCCTGCCGCCAGTGTCCCCGGAAGTTGATGGAGAAGTTGCCTTCCGGGTCGGTCTCCGTCTCGACCCTCTCGACCGCCGCCTCGTCTTCCGAATCGCCCGGAGAGACCTCGAGGGTGATGCGGACGCCGGAGAGCGGCGTGCCGCCGGGAGAGAGGGCCCGGCCGGAGATTCGAACCGGGCGGAGGGACCTTGCGCGGACGATGTAGATCCCGGCGGCGATGACGACGAGGACCGACGCGGCAAGGGCAAGGCGCGCCTTCGCGGTCATCGAAGCACGTTAGCAGAAGCGGACGGAGAGCGGATCCCGGCGGCGGCATCCGCCTCGGCGGTCGCGGCGTCGAGCGCCGCCCCGATCCGCGCCAGAGCGCCCTCGTCGGAGAGATCCGGAGCGACCGGGAAGGGCTCGCCGTAGGCGACGATCCCCTTCGAGAACGGGCGGGGCAGGAGGTAGCGGTCCCAGGAGGCGAGAAAGCGTCCCTTCGAGGCAGACGACGTGATCGGCAGGATCCAGGCGCCGGTCAGGCGCGCGAGCTGGACGACGCCCGGCTGCACGACGCGGGCGGGCCCCTTCGGCCCGTCCACGGTCAGCGCGGCGTGGCGGCCGGAGCGCACGAAGCGGACCATCTCGCGAAGCGCCTGGCTGCCGCCCCGGGTCGTCGAGCCTGCTCACGACGACGTAGCCGTTTGCGTGAGCCAGCGCGCGATCCATCTCCCCGTCCTTCGACTGCGACGCCATCGTCGCGATCCCCTCTCCCCGGTGCGCCTGGATCGAGAGATACATCCGCCCGTGCCAGAGCGCGAAGAGGATCGGCACACCCCGCGCCTTCAGGCCGAGGTAATGCTCGAAGTGCCGCCGCTCGACGCGGATCGTCGCGCGGTGAAGGGCGATCGCCGCGCCGAGGAGCCGGGAGAGGATCATGGCCGTCGAGAGGCGGGAGGCGGGAGGCGGGAGGCGAGAATCCGTTTCGAATTCATTCGCAGAGACTCGTGCCCGCCTACCGAGTGCCGCCTCCCGAGTCCCGCGTCGCCGGAGGCGGCGTTGCGTAACGCGCGGCGACCTTCTCGAAGACGCGGGGGATCATGCCCGGCACGGTCTTGACCCCCTTCGTGAAGACCGCGAGCACGAAGTCCGCGCCGTTGGGAAGGACGACGCGGGAGACGAGGTGGTGCACGTCGTACGCGTCTCCCGACTTCGACCAGAAGCGCGTTCCCGGCGGGAGCCGCTGGCCGGAGAGGCGCGCGTCCTCGAGCTCCAGTCCTCGAACGGCTTCGCGGGCGTCACGTCGCGGGAGAGCAGCGCCAGCATCTCCTCCGTCCCTGCGGGACCGGCGATCTCGCCGCGAGCGATCTCCTTGAAGAGCCGCGCGACCAGGTCCGCAGTCATCCGGTTGCGGTTCTTCCCGCCTTCGCGAAAGAGCTGTTCGCGCCCGTAGGCATCCTCGCAGAACGTCTTCTGGTTCGCGTTCAAATCCCGGTATCCGCGCTCCCCGAAGAAACGGTTCATCGCGTTGCGCTCGCTCCTTCCACTTCTCCCAGTCGCCGCCCGAGATCTCCGGCCCCGAGGTCGTGCCCGTGATCGTGTCCACGACGAACCCGGTCGCGTCGTTGGAGGACACGGTGATCATGTCCTTGACGGCGCGCGCGAGCTCCGGCGTGTCCTTCAACTTCCCCGCTCTCCTTCTGCGCCTCGTAGTACGCGAGGAAGAACGATCTTGATGACCGACGCCGGATAGTAAGAGACGTCACCCCGGAAGGACCCGGCCGGCCACCGACTCCGCCGATTTCGATGAGGGCGATCGACAGCCCTTCCTCGGTCAGGCCCTTGGAGGCGAACTCCGCGACGACGTCCTTCGCGACGGCCGAGAGTCGAGGTAGTGCTCCTCCCGACGAGCCGGCGGGAAGCGGATGGAGTCGCTCGGCAGAACGAGAAGAAGGACCGCGAGGCGCTTCAGGCGAGCGCGCACCCGCCGGAATCGGGCACGAGACGCGAGACCGGGGCCTGCCCGGCGGATTCCTCCGCGCGCCAGCCGACGCAATCGCCGCGCGGCGCGCGCCGAGCGCGATGCGCGAGATGAGCCCGCCGACGGCGAGCGAACGGCGCCAGACCATCAGCATGATCGAGTAGTAGAAGCCGGACGAGAGCGAGGCGGTGCCGCCGGCGATAGTCGGTGTCGGCCTTCGCGTCCTTGCAGAGCGGGCAGGCCGAGGCGAGACGCCGGAAGGAGCAGCGCAGACCAGCAGCAGGACGAGCGGCGACGCGGAAGCTCGGGCTTCATCACAGGCGATCTTACCGGAGCGAAGCGGGAGGGTAAAGGCGGTAGAGCATCACGTAGACGACGACGCCGGTCACCGAGACGTACAGCCAGATCGGAAACGCCCACCGCGCGATCCGCCGATGCCGTCGTCACGGCGCTTCAGGCCGAGGTAAGAGGGTCCGCAGCGCGAGCGGCGGGACCGTCGCGCGCGAGGATCGTGTGCGAGATCAGGATCGTGAAGTAAACGGCCCGGATCGGGCCCCCGCCCCGGAAAATGCACCGACCCGACCTTGGCGTGGTACGTGACGTACGAGCGAGGAAGAGGGCCGACGTGACAGCCGCCGCGATCATCCAGCGCGCCGGTGCCGCTCGATCCGGAATCGCCGCGATGGCGCAGTGCGCGACCACGAGCAGGATGCCGCTCGCCGCGTTCAGGCAGGCATTGACCGTGGCGAGGTCGCTCCAGGATAAAGTCACGCGGCGCGGGAGCCCCGCCTCCCGCCTTCCGCCTTCCGCCTTCCGGCTCCCGTCAAATCAGGTAGATGATCGTGAACAGCACGATCCACACGAGATCGACGAAGTGCCAGTAGAGGCCGAGCGTCTCGATCCCCTGGTGGTTCGCCTGCGTGTACTTGCCGAGCAAGCCTTGCCGGTGACGAAGGCCATGCAGACGACGCCGCAGAAGACGTGGAACCCGTGGAACCCCGTCGTCGTGAAGAAGACGGAGCCGAAGAGCTAGACGTGCGGGTTGAAGCCCTCGTGGAGGAGCTTCCAGTATTCGATGCCCTGGATCGAGAGGAAGGTCGCGCCGAAGAGGAGCGTCAGGAGAGGAAGAGCTTCATCTTGCGCGCGTCCCCGCGGCTCGCCGCGGCGAGCGCCTGCACCATCGTGACCGAGGAGCAGATCAGGATGAACGTGTTCATCGCCGTCAGCGGGATGTTCAGGACCGTAAGCGGGAGGCGGCCAGAGGGGCGTCGCGAACCGCAGAACGATGTAGGAGCCGATCAGGCCGGTGAAGAACATCACCTCGGAGCAGAGGAAGACCCACATTCCCATCTTGTCGTGGGGAATCCCCGTCGTCGTGTACTCCTCTTCGTGCCCGTGCGCCGGCGCGTGCAGAGCGATCGCTTCCATCATCCCTTCTGAACTCTTGCCCTGGTCAATCGCCAGTCATCACATCACCAGTCTCCCGGTCACGGTCTCGGCAGCCAATGCTCGGCCATCCCCACGGAGACGAGGATCGCTCCCAGGATCAGCGTCGAGGCCAAGAGATCCCGAGCGACCTTGCGCTCGAACTTCAAGGTGCATGAAGTAGAGCGCGACGAGGCCGCCTTGATCCCGGCGAGCAACACGAGACCGCTGATCAGCAGCGACTTCCGCGGCGGCGTGATTACCGACGAGTAAGCGACCTCGAACGCGGTGAAGCCGGCGAGCCACCAGAAGATCGCCATGTAATTGGTCTTCTTGTGCTCGTGACCCGGTTCTCCCTCGAGCTCGTCGTGTTGCATCGCGTGTCCTTTCCCTGCCGCCGGCCGCCTAGGGCCGCGGCGCCCTCGAGAGGATGAAGAGGATCGATCCGAAAAACAACGAGGCGCCGCCGATCAAGACCATGAGGAGCAGGAGCCTCCCCTTTTCGATCCGAACCCGGACGGCGCTCATCGGTCGAACACCATCATGCCGAGCAGCGCGGGGAGGTAGAGCACCGAGACCAGGAAAAGCCAGCGCGCGGCGGACGCGACTTCGCTCCGCGCGAACCGGAGGGCGCACGCGAGAAAGCCAGGCCGAGCGCGACCGCGCTGCCGAGGTAGCCGGGCCCGCGAGGCCGAGCGATCCCGCGAAGAGAGTCACCGGGCAGGAGCGCCGCGGAGTACAGGACCATCTGCCGGCCCGTGGACGTGCCGTCCGGATCGGTCACCGTCAGCATGGGCAACCCGCGCGCGCGTAGTCCTCGCGGTAGATCCATCCGATCGCGAGAAAGTGCGGAAGCTGCCAGAGGAACAGCAGCGGCGAAGAGCGCCCACGCGCCGGCGTCCGAGCGTGCCCGCGGCGCCGCCGCCCAGCCCATCATCGGCGGGAATCGCGCCGGGGATGGCGCCGACGACGGTGCAGAGCGAGGTCAGCGCCTTCAACGGCGTGTAGGCAGGACGTAGCTCGCGGCCGCGGCGAGCCCCGAGAGCAGGCGTCAACGCGTTTGACCGCGGAGCAGGACGATGCCGAAGCCGCAGAGCGCGAGCCCGAAATTGCGAGCGCCACGCGAGGCGCGATGCGGCCCGCCGGGACGGGCCGGTTGCGCGTTCGGTCCATCCGCGCGTCCGCTCCGCTCCCAGACCTGGTTCAGGGCCGAGGCGCCCGCGGCGACGATCGCCGTTCCCACGACGAGCGCGCGAAGACCGCCGGCGTCGAAGGCCCGCGGGCGCCGACGGCATATCCGACTGCCGCCGTGACGACGACGAGCAACGTGATCGCGGACCTTCGCCAGCACGAGGAAATCGCCGACCCGCGTCGGCGCGACGCCGCCGATGGCCGCGGTGCGCGCTCCGCTCCCATGCGATGGCCTCGGCGCGGGGAGAGGACGCCCGCCGGCGGCCACGGCTCGCGAGACCGGGCGGGACGGCCCGCGCCGTGCGGGCGGTTCGAGCGTGAAGACGAGCGCCGTGCCGAGCAGCAGCGCGCCCGTCGCGACGTGGGCCGTCGTCACGGCGACCGCTTTCCCGGAGAGGACCGTCACCGCTCCGAGCGCGATCTGAACGGCGACGAGGCCGGCGAGGAGCGAGGGCGGTCTCGCACGAGTCCGGGCCGCCGGGAGCGGAACGCCGGACGACGCAGCCACGACGCTGCCCGCAACCACGAGCGCCCAGACGCGGTGTGCGAAGTGGATCGCGACCGGGAACGACGTGATCGGCGGAACGATCCGGCCGAGCGCAAGAGGAAAGTCCGGTATCGCGAGCCCCGCCTTCGTGTGCCGCATGACGGCGCCGGCGAGGAGCTGCAGGAAGACCGCGGCGACGGTCGCCGGCGCCGATCCGGAACACGCGGCTCGTCGCGCGGCGTCCGCGGCGTCGCGCCACGCGGGGCAGACGTGACGACCGCGATCGTCACGATCAGGCAGAAGAACGTCTGCGCGAGACAGGCGTGGGCAACCGACACCGCCGTCGGGAGAAGGAAGAGGACGGTCATACCGCCGAGCACGCCCTGCGCGACGACCGCGGCGAGCGCCGCGTATCCGAGGCGCCGGACCCACGCCCGCGGCTCCCGACGCGAGAGCCACACGGCCAGGAGCACCGTCAGGATCCCGACGGCGGTCGCCACCATGCGGTGCCCGTGCTCGTAGAAGACGCCGCCCACCATCGGCGGCATGAGGCGTCCGTAGGAGAGCGGCCAGTCCGGAACCGAAAGACCCGACTCGGTCGAGGTGACGAGCCCTCCGGCGAAGATCAGGAAGAGCGTCGCCACGGCCGTCGCGACGGCGAAGCGATGGAGCCCGACTCTCTTAGCCATGGGCTCCGGCCCTGGGCGCCACGCCCGACGGCGGCTCATTCTGCGGCCAGTGATCGTCGGCGCGCTCGGGAGCGCTGTACTCGTACGGGCCGCGGTAGACCGTGGGCACCGCCCCGGTGAAGTTCTCGTGCGGCGGCGGCGACGCGGTCTGCCACTCCAGCGTGTTCGAGCGCCAGGGATTCGGGCCGGCGACCTTGCCGCGGCGCATCGACAGGAAGAAGTTCAGAACGAGGATGACCTGCGCGGTGCCGAGCACGAAGAGCGAGATCGTCATGAACTGGTTCATCGGCTGCAGCCCCTTCAGGTGCGTGTACTGCGAGTAGTCGTAGATGCGCCGCTGCATCCCCCGCATCCCGAGGAAGTGCATCGGGAAGAAGACGCAGTTGAACGTGATGAACGTGATGGCCCAGTGGATCTTCCCCCATGTCTCGTTCATGAGCCGCCCGAACATCTTCGGGTACCAGAAGTAGAGGCCGGCGAATGCCCCGAAGAGGGAGCCGCCGAAGAGCACGTAGTGGATGTGCCCGACGATGAAGTAGGTGTCGTGGATGAAGATGTCCACCGGCGTCGAGGCCATGAAGATCCCGGAGAGCCCGCCGATGACGAACATGGCGACGAACGAGATCGCGTTCAGCATCGGCGTCGTGAAGTGGATGTTGCCGCCCCAGAGCGTCCCCAGCCAGTTGAACGTCTTGATGGCGGAGGGGACCGCGATCACCATCGTCGAGATCATGAAGGTCGTGCCGAGCAGCGGGTTCATGCCGCTCTGGAACATATGGTGGCCCCAGACGATGAACCCGAGCCCCGCGATCCCGAGCATCGAGTAGGCCATCGCCCGGTATCCGAAGATCGGCTTGCGGGAGAAGACGGGCAGGATCTCGGAGGTGATCCCCATCGCCGGGAGGATCATGATGTAGACCTCAGGGTGCCCGAAGAACCAGAAGAGGTGCTGCCAGAGGAGCGCCTGCCCTCCCCCCGCGTTCTTCCACGGCTGCCCGGAAACGACGAGCCCCGCCGGCAGGAAGAAGGTCGTCCCGAGCACGCGGTCGAAGATCATCATGATGAGCGCGCCGGAGAGGACCGGGCAGCGCGAGCAGTAGCAGGATCGCCGTGATGAAGAGCGCCCAGACCGTCAGCGGCAGC
The DNA here is from genome assembly GCA_963815865.1 of uncultured Acidobacteriota bacterium. Taxonomy (GTDB): domain Bacteria; phylum Acidobacteriota; class Thermoanaerobaculia; order UBA5066; family Gp7-AA6; genus JAWOLE01. The sequence goes on along the minus strand of CAWFIK010000001.1, from coordinate 142,521 downwards.
CGGAAGAACGTCATGCCGGGCGCCCGCATGTTGATGATCGTCGTGATGAAGTTCACCGAGGTCAGGAGCGAAGAGAGACCCAGGATCAGCAGCGCGAGCAGCCCACAGCGTCTGCCCCCGCGTCTGCACGATCGCCAGCGGCACGTAGGAGGTCCAGCCCGACTGCGCGGCGCCCCCCGTGACGAAGAACGACCAGATGATGACGACGGCCGCGGGCACCGCGGTCCAGAACGACAGCATGTTCAGCGTCGGGAATGCCATGTCGCGGGCGCCGATCTGGATCGGAACGACGAAGTTGCCAAACGCGCCGATCAGGATCGGCATGATCGCGAAGAAGATCATGATCGTCGCGTGCATCGTGAAGAGCGAGTTGTAGAACTCCGGCAGCATCTGGCCGTTGGGCATCCCCTCGGGGAAGAGCTTGCCCATGAACACGATCGGCTTGCCCGGCCACGCGAGCTGCCAGCGCACGAGAACGGCCAGCAGGCCGCCGATGACGAGCATCGTGAGCGCGTAGAGCATGTACTGCTTCCCGATCACCTTGTGGTCGAGCGAGAAGATGTACTTGCGCCAGAACGACGTCGGCGCGGGATGGACCCCCGGAGGTGCTCCGGCACGGCCGCGGGCGCCGGCTCGGGGAAGGCGAGGTCGCCCGGTGTGATCGTGCTCATGAGGCCTTCTTCTCCTCGGCCGCGGCGGCGGCGGGCGCCGGCCGGCCTGTTCCGCCGCCGGCGTGGCCTGCGCCGCCTGTTCCTCGATCCACTTCTCGAACTCCTCGGGCGTCTCGACGGTCACGAAGCCTTTCATCCGGTAGTGCCCGAGGCCGCACAGCTCGGCGCAGGCGATCTCCCAGTGGCCGACGCGCATCGCGTCGAACCAGATGCTCGTGGACATGCCCGGAACCGCGTCCTGCTTGACGCGGAACTCGGGAAGGAAGAACGAATGGATGACGTCCTTGGAGCGCAGCGTCGCGACGACGGGCGTCCGACAGGGAAGTGGAGCTGGTTCAACGTCACGACGTCGTCGGCGTTCCGAGTTTTCCGTCGGGCCCCGCGTAGCGGATGTTCCAGGCGAACTGCTCCCCGTGATCTCGATCTGCATCGCGTCGCTCGGGCATCCGCTGCTTCATCTCCGCCCAGCTTCTGCGCGAGAGCAGGGCGAGGACCACGCAGATGACCGCCGGGATGATCGTCCAGATGACCTCGAGGCGGTTGTTGCCGTGCGTGTAGTGGGCGCGCCGCCCCTCCTGTGGCGGTAGCGGAACAGGAAGAAGAGGAGCAGCGCCTCGACGACGATGAAGATGATCCCGGTGATCCAGAGAATCAGCTGGAAGATGGCGTCGATCGCGCCGGCGTAGCTCGAGACCCCTTCCGGCAGCTTCAGCCAGAACGGGAGAGCGCCGCCGGCCGCCGGCAGCGCCGCGAAGACGAAAAAAGCAGCGCCGCGCGGAAAGGCTTCCGGCCGGCGAAGACTTCCGCTTCAAATCGCTCCCCGCATGGGCCCGGGCTAGCCCTTGAAGGAGAAATCGACCGTCTTCGTCTCCGAGCCGGCGACCGTCACGTTCTGCGTCTGCGCGCCGTACTTCTCCTGCCAGGCCTCGATGACGTAGTTGCCCGGCGGGAGGTTCTTGATCTCGAAGGTCCCCTGATCGTTGGTCGTCGCGAAGAAGGGGTGGTTGAACACGCCGCAATACGCGCCCATCCACTTGTGCACGTCGCACTTGAACCGGACGGGCACCTCGGCCTTGTCGAACTTCTTGATGGTCTCCATCTTCTGGAAGGGCTGTCCGATGTTGAACTCCGTGTTGATCTTGGGGAGAGCGTGGATGTTGTGGAGGGTCCCGTCGCTGTTGACGATCTTCAGCGCCTGTCCCACCTGGATCCCGAAGATGTGGGGATGGTACTGGCACCCTCTCTGATCGAGCGTCGACCGGCGTCGAGCCGGCGGCGTGTAGCTTCCCGTCACGCCTTCCTTGACGTACACCAGCACCCACTCGAGCGTGCCGTTGGGGTTGACGACGACGTCCTCCGTGTAGACGGGCTCGGAATGGGCCCCCTTGCAGTAGGCGTCCGCGTCCATCTTGATCTGCTCCTTGGCCGGAGCCGTTCCGGTAAACGTGACCTTGCCGGTGATCGTGCCGCTGCCCGCCGCCGGAGCCGCGGCGGCGGCCGGGAGCGGCCGCGGCCGAATTCGCGGACTCTGCCGTCTTCGCCGCCGTCTCCTCTTCCTCGTCCTCCTTGTTGCCGCCGCAGGAGGCGAAGGTCAGGGCGAATGTCACGCAGAGCAGAACGTAGGTCGCGCGCTTGAACATCAGATCTCTCCTTCGAGTGTCGTTATGGGAATGTCCGGCGCATGCCGGCGCCGACCCGAGAGCGCCGCGCGTCAGAAGACGAGTGGAACATGAATCCGCGCGGACTATATAGAAGGGAAATGGACGTTTCAAGCGTTCGCGCAATCCCGCTGCGCGCTTCCCGTCCCCGCATTCAGTTTCCGGGCCGGTCGAACGTTGAACCTGCTACTGTGTCTGCCGACGTGCTCGCGACGAGATCGAGGCCCGACAGCTCGCGAAGGCCTTTGCGGGTCCGCCGCTCTTTTCCGGGCCTCTCGCTTCCGTGCGGAGAAGGGACTCGTCGCGGTCAAGGGGCGAAACGGAAGCGGCAAGACGACGCTTCTGAAGATCCTCGCCGCGCTCGCGCACCCGAGCTCCGGCAGCGTCTCCGTGCGGCAGGGAGACCGGGAGCTCTCCGGCGACGCGCGCCGTCTCGCCGTCGGCTGGGCCGGTCCGGACCTGGCGTTCTATGAAGACTTCTCCGCGCTCGAGAACCTGCGGTTTCTTCCGCGCGCCGGCGGGAAGGCGGCCGGCGACGAGGAGCTGCGGCGGCGCATCGAGGAGGTCGGCCTCGCCGCGGCGATGGGACAGCGCGTCGGCGCCTTCTCGACCGGGATGAAGCAGCGGCTGAAGATCGCGTTCGCGCATCCTGTTCGACCCTCCCTTCGATCCTCCTCGACGAGCCGATGATCGGGCTCGACACGGACGGGCGGGCGATCGTCGAGCGGGCCGTCGCGGCCCGACGAAGGGACGGCCTCGTCTTCCTCGCCTCCAACGACCCGCGCGATTTCGTCGAGCCGGACCAGGTGGTCGAGCTGGGCCGTTGATGGCCTCCCATCACCCAGTCCCCCGCTCTCCCAATCTCCCAGTCGTGAACGGGCAGGAAAGGACTGGGGGACGGGAGACTGGGAGACTGGGAGAGGAAGCCGGTGAGCGCGATCGCGCGGGCTTGGGCCATCTGCGCGAAGGACGCGGCGCAGGAGCTGCGGCGGCGCATCGCGATCGCTTCGATCTTCTTTTTTGCCGCGACGGCCGTCACGCTGGTCTCCTTCGGGATCGGCCCCTTTGGCCTGCCCGCCGAGGCCCGGGACCGGGTCTGCTCGGCGCTCCTCTGGATCATCCTCTTCTTCTGCGCCGCGACGGGTCTGCCGAGGGCCTTCGTCCGCGAGGAGGAGACCGGCACCGCCTACGCGCTGCGGAAGGTCGCCCCGGCCTCGCTCACGCTCGCCGGAAAGACGCTTTTCAACTACCTCCTCTTCCTCGCGATCGCGGCCGTCACCGTGCCCGCCTTCTCGATCCTCCTGGAATGGAGGCTCGGGTCGCCCGGCGCGTTCGTCGCGCTCTCGTCCTCGCGGGCTACGGCCTCTCCGTCGTTTCGACGTTCCTGGCGTCGCTCGTGGCCCGCGCGTCCCAGAAGAACGTCCTCTTCGTCGTCATCTCGTTTCCCACTCCTCCTCCCCCTGCTTCTCTCGGCCATCGTGGCGACCGTCGAGGCCGCCGGCGGCTCCGTCCCACGACTCCCCTGCGAGTCATCGTCGCCTACGACGGCGCCGCCACCTGCGCCGGCTACCTGCTCGCCTCCGCGGCGTGGGAAGATTGAGCCGTGATGAGTTGCCGGGCTCCGATTCCCAAGTCCCAGCCCCCAGTCCCCCAGTCATCGGCGGACGGGGAGAGCGGGCGACGGGAGACTGGGGGAAAGAGATGAAGCTCCTCAAGTCCTGCTCGCTCCCCTATATGGCGGCCGTCATCGTCGCGGCGTTCCTCTGGCCCGGCGCCGGCGCAGGGGTTCATCGGCGAGTCGTCGCGGATCGTCTTCTTTCACGTGCCGTGCGCGTGGACGGCGGCCCTCGCCTTCCTCGTCGCCGCCGCGTACTCGGCCGCCTATCTGGTCCGGCGCAATCCTCTCCACGACGACATCGCCGCCGGCGCCGTGAGGCTCGGGCCTCCTCTTCGCCGTCCTCGCCCTCATCACCGGCTCCCTCTTCGCCAAGATCATGTGGGGCGCCTATTGGAACTGGGACCCGCGGGAGTCCTCCTTCCTGCTCCTCATCTTCCTCTATGCCGCCTATCTCTTTCTGCGCGCGGCCGTGGACGACCCCGAGCGGCGGGCGCGGATGTCCGCGGCCTACGCCCTCTTCGCCGCGGTCCTGATGCCGTTCCTCTTCTTCGTCGCGCCCCGCGTCACCGCCTCGCTCCACCCGCAGACGGTCATCAACCCGCAGGGGAAGATCCTCATGGACGCGCCCGACGAAGGCGGTCTTCTTCGGGGCGATGATCGCGTTCTCCGGCCTCTTCGTCTGGATGCTCGGCCTGGAGACCCGGGCCGCCCGCCTCGCCCGCCGCGAGAGGGCCCGGGCGGCGACCTAAAACGGCGAAACGGCCCTCTGCGCGGGAATAAACCCCGCCGTTGATGCATTTGCATCATGGGGTTCTCCCAAAGTTGATTTCCTAGGCGAGGGAAGAAAGAATCAAAACATGAAGCAGTCTCACCTTCCTCGCCACGGTCAATGTCGTCATCTGGGTGGGGCTCTTCGTTACCTCTGGCGGCTCGACCGCCGGATTTCGGACAGGGAGCGGGAACAATGAAAAAAGGCTATTGGGTCGCGGCCGGTCTTCGCGCCGTCTTCATCCTGCTCGGGCTTACCGCTTTCCAGAAGACGCTGACGCCCTATCTCTCCTTCGACGAGGCCCGGAAGTCCCGGGGGACCGTCCAGGTGATGGGAAGCCTCGACAAGGCGAGCGACCATTACGACACGGAAAAGCAGGAGCTTCGCTTCGACCTGATGGACACGAGCGGGCACCGGATGCCGGTCGACCTATCGGGGGATCCAGCCCGGCAACTTCAAGGACGCCATCTCCATCGTGGCGATCGGCCCCTATAGGAATGGCCGCCTCGAGGCCGAGAAGCTTCTCGTCAAGTGCCCCTCCAAGTACCAGGGAGCGGAGGTCGAAAAGTCCTACGCCTCGGCCCCCAAGCCGGCGCCGGCCCGGAGCTAGCGCCATGTATTTCTGGCCCGGCGTGGTCGCGCTGTGGGGGGCCCTGTTCGCGGGCCTCGACCTCGATCTACCTCTACTTCCGCGTGGACCGCGGACATCCGGAGACCCTGCCTGCCGCGCGCAGCGCCTACGCCGCGTTCGCGACCTGCATCGTGGCCGCGGCCGGGACTCTGATGGCGCTGATCCTCCAGCACCGGTTCGACGTCGCCTACGTCAACTCCTACTCGAGCCGCGATCTGCCGCTCCACTTCCTGGTCTCCACGCTCTGGGCGGGACAGGAAGGATCGTTCCTGCTCTGGTGTTTCTGGGGCGCGATCATCGGCCTCTTCGTCTGGCGCTGGCCCGCGAGCAGGAAGCGCCGGTGATGATCGTGTACCTCTCGACCTTCCTCGGGATCGTCGCGATCATCTGCAAGCAGAGCCCCTTCAAGCTCCTGCCCCGCCCGATCCCGCAGGACGGCGTCGGCCTGAACCCCTCCTCCAGGACCCCTGGATGGTGATCCACCCGCCGGTAATGTTCTCGGGCTTCGCATCTCTTTCCGTCCCCTTCTCCTTCGCGATCGCGGCGCTCTGGAAGAAGCGGTGGGACGGCTGGGTCACGCGGGCGATTCCCTGGGCGCTCTTCACGTTCCTCGCGCTCGGCACGGCGGTCCTGATGGGCGGCTACTGGGCCTACAAGACGCTCGGCTGGGGCGGTTACTGGGGATGGGACCCGGTGGAGAACACGAGCCTCGTGCCTTGGCTCTGCACCGTGGCCCTTGTGCACGGGATGTTCTTGCAGCGAGCGAAGAAGCGGCACCGCAAGGTCAATCTGATCCTCGCCTGCTTCGCCTACATCGACGATCCTCTACGGCACGTTCCTGACGCGCTCGGGCATCCTCGCGGATTTCTCGGTCCACTCCTTCATCGACCTCGGAATCACGGCGTGGCTCGTGACCATCCTGCTCGGGTTCATCGGGCTGTCGGTGGCGTGCCTGGCCTGGCGGTGGCGTCAGATCCCCGTCTCGGAGGAAGCGGAGCCCCCTCTGCTCTCCCGCAGCGTCCTCTTCATCCTCGGAATCGCGGTGCTCTGCGCGATGGCCTTCGTCATCCTGCTCGGCACCTCGGCGCCCCTCCTGACGCGGCTCTCCGGGAACCCCTCGCAGGTCCAGACCTCCTTCTACACGAACACGACGATTCCGGCAGCGATCCTGCTCGTGCTGATGGCCGGGCTCGTGGCGTTCGTCTCCTGGAAGGGAGAGAGCTGGAAAGGCATCGCCGCCAGCTCGCGGCGCTCCCTCCTCGTGGCGGCGGCCGGGATCGTCCTCGCCTTCCTCGTCGGCGCCCGGGAGCGCACGAGCCTCGTCATCCTGTTCTTCGCGCTCTTCGCGGCGGACATGAACTTGCGCGCGGTCGCGCGTAAGATCCGCGGCGGCAAGTGGGGCGGCGCGGGCGGATACCTCGCGCACGTGGGGCTGGGCATCATGCTCGGCGGGATCGTCCTCTCGGGGGTCTACGCGCGCTCGACGCGGCTGACGCTCCCCGCCAACCAGCCGGTCAAGGTCGAAGGCTCGAAGCTGACGTTCCTCCGCGTCATCCCCGGCACCTCGACGCGCAAGCAGGCCATGGAAGTGCGCGTGGAGCCGCCCAACGGCAAGACGTACTACATGTACCCGAAGATGTACGTCAACACGAAGACGAACCAGCTCATGGCCAACCCGGCGATCAAGAACGCCGCGCTCTTCGATTTCTACGTCGCGCCGCAGTCGTACGATCCGGGACAGCCGGAGCAGGTCGGGCGGGACGTCAAGCTGACCAAGGGAACGACCACCGCGATCGACGGCACCGGCTTCACGTTCCGCGATTTCAACGCCGACCGGTCCTCCATGATGCAGGGAGGGAAGACGGTCCTCGTCCTGACCGACCTCACGGTCACGCCCGCGGACGGAACGAAGCACGACGTGACGGTGCGCTACGTCTATAACCTGGACGGCCAGCAGGCCGAGGCGGAAAACGCCGACATCCCCGGAGTTCCCGGCGGCAAGATGCGGGTCGTCGCCGTCTCTCCCAACGACGGCGCCGTGGTCCTGAGAATGGTCGGGGTCTCGAAGGACCGCAAGTCCGAATACCAGGCGGCGACGTTCGAGTCTCTCTCGGTCGATGTCACGCGCAAGCCGATGATCGCGTTTGTCTGGGGCGGCTTCTACGTGATGATGGCCGGCGCCTTCCTCGCGTTCCTGAAGCGCGCCCGCGAGGCGCGGCATGCGACGCTCGCGGCCGAGGCGCAGACCGCGCTCCCGCCTCGCGAAGCGGTCGCCGCGACCGGTCCCGCGATCCCGGTCCACGGCCGCTCGCGCCTGTAGTTCCGTCGCTTCGCGCGTTGACGTGAGGGCTTGCACCCTCTGCCGGCGCCACGGTCGAAGATTATCGAGCGGGGCCTGGCTTTTCGATCGACAGGCTCAGGCCGTCGCGCGCGGCCATGACGCGGCACCCGGGCGCCTTCTCCACCGCCAGCTCCGCGAGCGCCTCCTTCAAGGCCGGCTCGCCCATCTCGATCGGACCCTTCCCGAAATGGGAGAAGATCGCGCGGGCGACGCCAAACTTCGCGAGCCAGCCAAGCTGCGCCCGCACCGTCGTGTGCCCCATGAGAACCCCGGTCGGATGCCGGCGCACCAGCGAGCCCTTGAGCGTGGAGCCGTCCCCGACGTAGAGGTCGGCGCCGGGGAGCGCCGCTTCCGGACGCTCGAACGCCACGATGTCCCCCGAATAGACGAGCGTGAATCCGTCCGCCTCGATCCGCACGGCCACGCACGGACAGCGCACCGAATGGATCACCGGGAAGGACGTCAGGCGCAGCGGCCCTGCCGCGACGGTCCGCTCCGGTTCGAGCGTGACCCGCTCGCCGATCGGAAGCTCCTTCGTGATCTCGTGGGTGATCGCCGAGGCATGGACGGGGACGCTCGATCCCTCCTCCAGCCCCCACGCGTGATCCGGGTGCGCGTGCGAAACAAAGATCGCGTCGGGCCGGATCTTCTCCAGCAGTCCCTTGCGGTTCTGGCCGAAGTCGCAGAGGAGCCGGAACCCTTCCGTTTCGACGGTGAACGCCGAGTGCCCGGAGTGCGCCCGAGACGTCTCCTCGACGTACCCCCGGGTGCCGTAGAAATGAAGGCGCATCGTTCTCAATTTCGGGACTCGGGACTCGGGACTCGGGACTCGGAACTCGGAACTCGTCCCGGGTTCTCTCAGATTTCGCGCAGGGCGTTGATGATCTTGAGCCGGGCGGCGCGGCCGGCGGGGAAGAAGCCGCCGAGCAGGCCCATCGCGAGCGAGAAGACCATCCCGCCGATCATAAGCGGCGGCGTCAGGCGGAAATTGAAGAGCACCTCCGAGAACGTTCGGAAGTTCATCGTGCCGGTCGGCTTCGTCAGGACAGGTTGAAGAGCGACGAAGGCGAGCAGCACGTCCCGATGACGCCCCCGATCAGACAGAGCAGCAGAGCCTCGAGGATGAACGAGGCGAGCACCGAGCGGCGGGAGAAGCCGATCGCGCGCAGCGTGCCGATCTCGCGGATCCGCGCGGCCACCTGCGCGTACATCGTGTTCATCGCGCCGAACGAGGCCCCGATCGCGGTGAAGATGCCGACGAGGATCGCGAGGATCTTGATCGGGGCGCCCGTGACCATCTGCTCCTCGTAGTACTTCTTCTCGGTCTTTCCCTCGAGCTTCAGCCTCTGGTCTCCCTTGACGAGCCTCGATGTAGCGGCGCGCGGCGTCGGGGTCGCTGGTCCGCACGAAGACCGAAGAGTAGATCTGCCGCTTCGTCTGCCCCTGCAGGTCCTTCGACGTCCGTCCAGATCTCCGACTCGTAGGCGGTTCCCGAGGCGTCGAAGTGGCCGACGATGACGCCACCGGTAGAACCGGACTTGATCGTGTCGCCGATCTCCATTCCCGGCGAACCGGTTCGCGAGGTTCTTCGAGACGACCGCCTCGTTGGTCCCGACGTTGAAGATGCGCCCGTCCACGATCCGGACTCCTCCGACGCATCGAGAAGCCGATCGGGTCCATCCCTCGGACCTGCACGTTCGTCGTCTGGCCGTCCGCCCGCTGCAGGTTCACGAGACTGATGAGCTCGGCCGAGACGCATCGGCTCCCCCGCGGCGCTCCGCTCGATCCCGGGCAGCGACCGGATCGTCTCGGCGGCGTCCCTCGTCACCACGCTCTGCATCTCGGCCTGCGAGCCCACCCTCATCGTCAGTATGTTTCGGGTCGAGGCGGTCACCGAGAGGGTCCGCTCACCCCCTGCCAGAGCGCCAGCACGAAGAGGAAGACCGTCACGACGAGGCACACGACGAACACCGTCATCGCCGTCGAGACCTTCCGCACGACGAGATTTCGGATGCTGTACTTCAGAGCGGGATCGCCATCTTCTCAGTACCGACTCCTGCCTCAGACCGTCCACGATCCGGACCTGCGAGGAGCGGATCGCCGGGACGAAGCCCGCGAGGACGCCCACGCCGACGGAGATCCGCGAAGGCCGACGCGAGCACCGCCCACGTGACGCTGAAATTGATGAGGAACGGCGCCATCGGCGTCGTCTGCATCCCCTTGACCATGCCGGGGATGAAAACGTATTTCGCGAGGATCACGCCGAGCACTCCGCCGATAAGCGACATGAGGACCGACTCGAGAGGATGAAGCCGAGGATGTGAGTGCGGCGGAACCCGAGCGCGCGCATGACGGCGATCTCCGTCACGCGCTCGCGGGCCGACATCGCCACCGTGTTGGCCACGATGAGCGTCACCGCGAAGAGGATGACGAGCGGATGATCCCGTGGATCAGCCCCTTGACGTTGCCCATCATCTCCATGAACTGGAGCTGGAACTGCTTCTCGGTGAGCGTCTTGGTCGGCGCGTCGCTGTTCTCGAACATCCGGTCGATCGTCGCCACGACGCGCGGGATGTCCTCGGGGCGCGCCACCTTCGGTAGTAGAGGCCTGTGTACTTGTCCGCGCCGAACCACTTCCCCTGGTTCAGCATCTCGTTCGGAAGAAGATGTTCGACTCGTCTCCTGAGTGATAGCTCCCCGCGTACACGAGGTCGAGCGTCATCGGGATGTACGTCCCGCGCAGCATGATGTGGTCTCCCGTCCTCCAGTGGAACTTCTCCTCGAGCTTCTTGCCGGCGACGAAGAAGTTCCGGTTCGACCGGCACATTTTCTCCACTTCCGGGTCGATCGTGGAGTCGTCGAAGATCTTCGAAAAGTAGATGTCCGGGTCGCAGAGAGCTGGCCGAAGAAGTTCTCGGGCCGGTCGTCCTTGTAGACGCCGCCGAACCAGATCTCCGGCGACGAGGCGACGACGCCGGGAATCTGCTCGATCCGCCGCCTCTGCGAGAGCGGAAGGAAGTTGCCGAGGCCGGTCGCGTGCTGGACGACGATCCGGTTCGAGCCCTTCCTCCGGAGGGATCCGACTCCATGGCGCCGAGAAGCGACACGAGCACGACGATCAGGACGAGCACGAGGACGATCGAGCTCGTCGTCAGGACCGTGCGCGTCTTCTTGCGGAAGACGTTGCGCCAGATGAGGCGAAGGTACTTCATTCGACCCTCTGGACCTTGCCGATCAGGGTCCCCGCTTCCGTCAGCTCCTCGGCGTGGAAGACCCCCTTGTCGAGATGAACCATGCGGTGCGCGTGTCCGGCGGCCTTCGGGTCGTGCGTGACCATCACGATCGTCTTCCTGTACTCCTGGTTCAGGCGGTTCAAGAGCTCGAGGATCTCCTCGGCCGACTTCGCGTCGAGGTCTCCGGTCGGCTCATCCGCCACGAGGATGGTCGGATCCGAGACGATCGCCCGGGCGATCGCGACGCGCTGCTCCTGGCCGCCCGAGAGTTGTCTCGGGTAGTGATCCATCCGGTCGGAGAGATCCACGATCGAGAGCGCGACCTCGACGTGCTTGCGGCGCTCCGCCTTCTTCAGCCTCGTCAGGAGGAGCGGGAGCTCCACGTTCTCGAACGCCGTCAGGACCGGGATCAGGTTATAGAGCTGGAAGATGAATCCGATGGTGCTCGACCGCCAGCGGGCGAGCTCCGTCTGCGACATCCGCGAGATGTCGCGCCCCTGGATGACGATCTTGCCGCGGGTCGGCAGATCGATGCCGGCGATCAGGTTCAGGAGAGTCGTCTTGCCCGAGCCCGAGGGCCCCATGAGCGCCACGAACTCCCCCTCCGGCACCTTCAGGTTGACGTCGTTCAAGACCGGGATCTCGAGCGCATCCCGCCGGTACACCTTCGCGAGGTGCGAGATCTCGATCAGCGCGTCGCTCATGCCGCTCCTCCTCCTTCGACCTTGACCCGATCCCCGTCCCGGATTCCCGCCTTGTCGGGTTGCGAGACGAGCGTCTCTCCCCCTTGAAGCCCTTTTGTCACCTCGATCTGCCCCTGGACCTCGCCCGCGGTCTCGAGCACCTGGAACTTCGCCCTCCCCTCGACGATGCGAAAGGCCCCCTTTGCGCCGTCCCGCGTCGCCAGGGCCGACTTCGGGATCAGGACGCGCGAGCGGCTGGCTTTCCCCTGCGTCGGCGCGACGGTAAACGACACCCGGGCGGAGAGGTCCGGCAGGATCCTGTCGTCGGCATCCTCGAACGCCACCTTGACCCGCACCGTCCCCTTCTGCCGGTCGGCGGCCGGGACGATCTGCCGCAGATGTCCGTGGTACGTCTTGTCCGGGACCGCGTCCAGGGTGATCTCCGCCGGCTGGTTGCGCCCGAGCTTGCCGAGGTTCGATTCGTTGACGTCCGCGCCCACGTACAGGCTCGAGAACTCGACGAGAGTGACGATCGCGCCGCCGGAACCCCCTCCCGAGGGGGAGGAGCCGAAGGGCGAGACCGCCTCGCCGACGAACGCGCGCTTGGCGGTGACGACGCCGGTGAACGGCGCCCGGATCTCCGTGTAGTCGAGGAGCGCGCGGGCGTACTGGACCTTCGCGCGCGTCGAGGCTTCCTGGGCGACCGAGGCGTCCACCACGGACTGCGGCGCGAGACCTTCCGCGCGCAGCGCCTTCTGCCGCTCGAGGTCCGCCTTCGCGTTGACCCAGCCCGCCTCCGCATCCGCGAGCTGGGCGTCCAGATCCGTGTGGTCGAGCCGCGCGATGACCTCCCCCGTCTTGACCCTGCTCCCCTCGGTCACGTTCAACTGCGTAATGCGCGAAGTGATCTTCGGCGAGAGATCCGCCTTGCGCTCCGCCTCGACGTAGCCGGTCGCCGAGAGGAGCGTCGTGGCCTGCCCCTCGGTGACGACGGACGCCGTCACGGTCTCGACGGTCTTGCCGCCGAGAGTCCGTCCCGCAGCGAAATAGGCGGCAATTCCGGCCGCGACGACGAGCACGGCGGCCAGGAGCAACCATCCTCGCAGGCCACGGGCTTTCTCGGGCTCGCGGCGGATGCGGAGAGCCGAGAGATCGGCCGGCGGTCTTTCCCTTTCCTGGCTCATGGGTCAGCGACCTTCCATTCTATTTGGTCCCTCCGGAAGCCGCCCCGACCGGCATCTCGACCGGCCCACGAGAAGCCGACGGCGCTATAATTCACCTCATGCTGTGGAACGGCGTTCTGGTCGCAGCCGTGATTTCGATCCAGGCAGCGACGCCGGCGGTCCGGCGGGCCCAGGTCTACAAAATCGAGCTCGCCGGAAACCAGACCGTTCTGGCCGAGGACGTTCCGAAAGACTCGGGATCCCTCGTGCTCTTCCACCGCTTCCCCGGCGGCATGCTCGTCAGCGTCAAGAAAGCCGACGTGAGGCGCGTCACGATCAGCCAGCGGGTCGTCGAGGATCCCAAGAGGCTGCGGACGGGAAATGAAATCATGATCGGGACCCTCGGCGGACCGGGATCGTCGGGATCCGGCGCGGCGGGAAAGGACGGCATAACGCTTCCTCCCGGCGAGAACAAGGATGGAACCGCCCTCCTGAATCCCGATCGGCCTTACAAGCCCGAATGGGATTCCAGGCAGGTGCCCGGCATGAACATCCCTTACCCCGCCTCTCCCAACGACTACGGCGAGGGACGGACGTTGGGTTACCCGCCCGCCACCGCCGTCCAGGAAGCCCCCGGCGAGCCGCCCAAGATGGCGCCGAGCAGCGGCGAGCCGCCCAAAGCCCCCCAGTAGCCGAAGCGTCTCAAAGGTGGATCGGCTTGCCTTCGACGGCTTCGGCCGCTTCGTGCATGGCTTCGGAGAGGGTGGGGTGAGCGTGCATCGTCCGGACGAGCTCCTCGGAGGTCGCTTCGAGCCTTAGCGCCGCCGACGCCTCGGCGATGAGCTCCGTGGCCCTGGGACCGATGATGTGGACGCCGAGCACCTCGTCGTATTTCTTCTCGCCGACGATCTTCACGAAACCGGCCGTGTCGTTCAAGATCCGCGCCTTGCCGTTGGCCGCGAAGGGGAATTTCCCGACGACGACATCGTAGCCTCGCTCCCTGGCCTTCGCCTCCGTCAGGCCGATGGAGCCGATCTCCGGCAAGCAATACGTGCAGCCGGGCACCTGGTCGTAATTGATCGGCGCGATCTTGCGTCCCGCCATCTGCTCGACCGCCACGATCCCTTCTTCCGAGGCGACGTGCGCGAGCTGGGCAGTGGGGACGACGTCCCCGATCGCGTAGATTCCGGGGATGTTCGTCCGCATGGCGCCGTCCACCCGGATGTATCCCTTGTCGGTCTCGACGCCCGCGGCCTCCAGGCCGATCCCCTCCGAGAGGGGCTTGCGCCCGACGGCCAGGAGGATCTTCTCGGTCCGGAAGCTCTCCGTCTTTCCGCCCGAGGAACGCGCGATCACCTCGACGCCCCCTTCGGTCTTCGTGAGCTTCTCGATCCGCGTGTCCACGTACACGGCGATTCCCTGCCGCTTGAACGAGGCCGCGAGCTCGCGCGAGATTTCCTCGTCCTCGATCGGGACGACGCGCGGCAGGATCTCGACGACGACGGTCTTGGACCCGAAGCGCGCGAACATCGACGCGAACTCCACGCCGACGGCGCCGGACCCGATGACGAGGAGCGACTTCGGGATCTCGGTCACTTCCAGGATCGAATCCGAAGAAAGGATGGTCTGGTGGTCGATCTCGATTCCGGGCAGCGAGCGCGGCGTCGAGCCGGTCGCAATCAGGATGTTCTTGGCCGAATACACGGCCTCCGCCCCGTCGCTTCCGGTCACGGAGACCTTTCCCGCCCCGGCGATCCGGCCGAATCCGTTCACGACCTTGACGCCGTTCTTCTTCATCAGGAACGCGACGCCGTTCGAGCTCTGCCGGATCGCCTTTTCCTTGTGCTTCATCGCGGCGGCGAGCTCCAGCCGCACCTCCCGCGTCGAAACGCCGACCTCGGCGCCGTGGCGCGTCTCTTCGAGCAGATCCGCCGTGTGAAGAAGCGCCTTGGTCGGGATGCATCCCCGAAGGGTGCAGACCCCTCCCAGCCTCGACTCCCTCTCGACGATCAGTACGGAGAGCCCGAGCTGCGCCGCCCGGATCGCCGCCACGTATCCGCCGGGACCGGAACCGATGATCGCCACGTCGTGGGTCTTCTCGTCGTTCATTTGTCCCCTATTTACGCTTGCTCGGCGAAGCGAGGTGCAAGGCTATCAAGGGATGAGGTGTCAGGGAAAAGGTGTCAGGGGAAATGCAGGTATCAAGTGTCAGGTGCCCGATGTCAGGGATCGGGGCCTAACCTGATCCCTGATACCTGATACCGGACACCTGCCTTTCACCCGAAACCTCAAACCTGACACCTGCTCGGCCCGCATAGAATCCCTTTGTGCGCCGAAGACTCTTCCTTGCCGGAGTTCTCGTATACGGCATCCTGGCTTTACGCTGCGGGGGGGAGAAGGGCCCCGATTCGCAGGGAATCAAGATCGGGTTCTTCGGGGCGCTCACGGGGCCGCAGGCGACGTTCGCGCTGTCGGGAAAGAACGGGGTCCGGCTCGCCGCGGACCAGATCAACCGCGCGGGAGGAGTGCTCGGGAAGAAACTGGACATCCTCGTCGAGGACGACCACAACGAGGCGGCCGAGGCGGCCTCGGCAGTCTCCAAGCTCATCACGCGCGACCACGTCGTGGCGCTCATCGGAGAGAACGCCTCCTCGCGCAGCCTCGCGGCGGCGCCGATCGCGCAGAGCTACCGGGTGCCGATGGTCTCCCCTTCCTCCACGAACGTGGAGGTGACGAAGAAGGGGGACTACATCTTCCGCGTCTGCTTTGTCGACTCGTACCAGGGGAAGGCGCTTGCGACGTTCACCCGCCAGACGCTCAAGTCGGAAACGGCGGCACTCCTGGTGGACTCCAAGAGCGACTACAGTGTCGGCCTCGCCGGGGCGTTCCGCCAGGCGTTCACCGCTCTGGGCGGACGCGTGATCGAGGAATCGAAGTATGCGGAAGGCGACAGCGATTTCTCGGCGCAGCTGACCGCGATCAAACCGTTGCGGCCGGACGCCATCGTCGTCCCCGGCTACTACACCGACGCCGGCCTGATCGCGCGACAGGCCCGCTCCCTCGGGATCGAGAGCGCGCTGCTCGGAGCGGACGGCTGGGACTCCCCGAAGCTGGCGGAGATCGGCGGGGCCGCGATCGAGGGGGCGTACTTCACGAACCACTACTCGGTGGAGGACCCGTCTCCGGCCGTGCGGTCGTTCGTCGAGGATTACCGGCATGCGTACGGCGCGGACCCCGACTCGATCGCCGCGCTCTCCTACGACGCGGCAAGGCTGATCGCCGACGCGATGCGTCGCGCCGGCTCCGCGGAGGGCAAGCGCGTGCGCGACGCCCTGGCCGGGGCGAAGGACTTTCCCGGCGTCACCGGGAGAATCACGATGGACGCCGACCGCAATCCGGTCAAGCCCGCGGTCATCCTGAAGGTCGAGGGGGGCAAGTTCCACTACGCCGCCACGATTCCACCTTAGGGCGGGACACGGGACTCGGGACGCGGAACTCGATGTGGAACCGGTTCGTTCCGAGTTCCGAGTCCCAAGTCCCGAGTCCCGAGTTCCGAGTTCCGAGTTCCGGTTACCGGTCTTCCTTGGGGTCGAGCACGAACTCGTCGAACGAGACGATCCCGGGACCTGCGGTCGCCATTCCGCAGCGGCCGGCCGCGGGACTCGGATCGGCCGCCTGCAGCAGAGGCTTGCCGTCCCATTCCGCGGAGATCTTCGGGCCCGCCGCGCTGATCAAGAGAACGCCCCACTCGCTGGCCATCTTCGCGCTCCCCTTCGCGAGCTCCGCCGCCTTGCCGCCGCTGTAGGAAGAGAGGCGAGCGTCGCCGGTCGCCAGGTCCAGCAGCAGGACGAGGAAGTCCTTTTCCCTCGCCATTCGGAGCGCGATGCCGCCGCGCCCTTCTCCGCGGCGCAGCGCGAGGGACAGCTCGCCGTCGCGGAAGAGAGCATTGCGCCTCAACGCGACGGCGATCGATTCGGCCGGACGCGTCGCGAGGGTCTGGGTGACGTGGTTGGGCGCGGACGGCGGGTTGAAACCGCTGACGACCCTCCATTGGGCCGGCCCGGGAGCGCCGAGAACGATGAAATCGAAGAACGCCGGCTCCCGAAGCAGGGCGTCGAAGTCGAAGTGGTTGCGCAGCTTCTGGTCGCCCGCCGGGGCCTGCGCGAGCGCGGCGCCCGCGCCCAGGAGAAACAGGAGCATCAGCGGACGATGTCCCGTCATCGTCTTGCGGTTCATCGGCGCCGAAAACAGGCCAAGCGCGCTAAAATTCCCTTTCATGACCGACGGGCCCTCCGCTCTACGCTCCTACCGGATGACGAAAGAAGGCTACACGTTCGTGCTCGACGAGGCGGGAGTCCGGCAGCTCAAGGCCCTCCCCGACTTCGAGGGGCGCGAGGAGCCGGCGCTGGCGGAGGACTTCCTGAGATTCCGCGTCGAGATGTGGGCCGAGAACCTGAGTGATGCCGGGGCGGCTCCCGGAGAGGTCGCTGTCTCGGTCGATCCGCATCAGCGCAAGGCCCACCTGACTCGCGGCGCGACGAAGCTCTTCAGCGCAGACATTTGAAATTGATTCATTGATCCATTGAATCATTGGTCCATTGATTCCTCGACCCAATGGATCAATGGACAAATGACCCGATGAACCGATTCTTCAAAAGCTGACGATGCCGCGGATCGTCTTGCCCAGGGCCAGGAAGGCCTGGCGGGAGTACGGGTCCACGACGACGCGGAGCTCCGCGGGAACGGGGACATCTCCCGCGACCGCTCCCGTCAGCCTCGCGGCCTGCCCGTCCAGGAACAATTCGCCGAGCTCCCTGTCGGTTTTCCCCTTCGAGCCGGGAAGCTCGCGCAGCCTCGCGAGATCGGGCGGATCGAGGCGCAGCGTGTACCCCCCCGATTCGCGGTAGAGCGGCTCGCGAGACTCGAGCATCTCGGGGCGCGGTCCGCGCATTCTCTCCGCGCGCGGTTCCTGCGGCGGCGGCGCGGGCGCGGCGGCGGGAGGCCGGGCTTCCACCGGCGGCGAAGACACGGGTGTCGCAAGCACGGGCGCGGTGGCGAAAGGCTCCGGCTCGGCCGGCGGCGGAGGCGCGGGCACCGCAAGCACGGGCGCGGTGGCGAAAGGCTCCGGCTCGGCCGGCGGCGGAGGCGCGGGCACCGGAAGCACGGGCTCCGGAGGCATCGCCGGCGTTGCTGCCGTCGCGCCCGGCTCCGTCACCGGCTTCTCGTCGTCCATCTTCTATCTCCCCGCCAGCAGGTTCTTGGCGACGACCATTCGCTGGATTTCGCTCGTCCCCTCGTAGATCGTCGTGACGCGGGCGTCGCGGTAATACCGCTCGACCGCGTACTCCCGCGAATAGCCGTATCCGCCGAAGATCTGCACCGCGCGCGCCGCGATCGCGTTGCAGGCCTCGGTCGCGTAGACCTTTGCCATCGAGGACTCCCGTGAGATCCTGGCGCCGGGGACCTCCGATCGCGCCGCGGCCCGGTACGTCAGCATCTTCGCGGCTTCGATCTGGACCCGCATGTCCGCCACCTGGAACGCGATGATCTCGTGCTCCGCGAGTTTCTTCCCGAACGTCTCCCGGGTCGTGGCGTACTCGACCGAGGCGTCGTAGCAGGCGCGGGCGATGCCGATCGCCTGCGCCGCGATGCCGATGCGCGAATGGTCGAGCGTCTTCATCGCGATCGTGAAACCCTCCCCTTCCTCCCCGAGGCGGCGGGACGCAGGCACCCGAACGTCGTCGAGGAACACGGCAGCGGTCTTCGAGGCCCGCAGCCCCATCTTCTCTTCCGGGGCGCCGACGCGAAACCCGCGGTCCTCCGAGGAGACGAGAAACGCCGTGATCCCGCGCGTTCCCGCGGCCGGGTCGGTCATCGTCATCACGAGGTACCACTTCGCCTCGCCCGCGTTGGTGATCCACGCCTTCGCGCCGTTCAAGACGTACGCGTCGCCGTCGCGGACTGCGCGCGTCTTCTGGTTGGCCGCGTCGGAGCCGGACTGCGGCTCGGTCAGCGCATACGCCCCGAGCGACCGCCCGGAGGCCACCTCCGTCAGGATCGTCTTCTTCTGCTCCTCGTTGCCGAACTTCCAGAGGGGATAGCAAAAGACCGAGTTGTTGACGGAGACGATGACCGCGGTCGAAGCGCACACGCGGGCGAGCTCCTCGAGCGCGAGGATGAAAGAGAGGGCATCGGCGCCGGCGCCGCCGTACTCCTCGGGCACCATCATGCCGAGGATCCCGAGCTCCGCCAGGCCTGCCAGGACTTCTTTGGGAAAGCGCTCCTTGCGCTCACGCTCGACGACCCCCGGCGCGATCTCGGTCCGCGCGAAGTCGCGCACGGCGTCGCGGATCCGGACTTGATCCTCCGTCAGCTCGAAGTTCATGGCGTCCGCGCCGGACCGGCTGGGCCGGAGGCGGGGCCCGGTCCGCCCGGTCCGCCCGGCCCGCGGCCCCGGCGGCGTCGCCGGAAGCGCCGGCGGCGGCGGCTCCCTTGCGGTTTCTGAGCGTCCTCGCCGGCCGCGCTTCCCGCCGGCGCCAGGGGCGCCGCGCCGCGCGGTTCCGGACGGTGTTCGCGGGGCGTCTCCGGGCGGCGCTCGCGGGGCGGAGCGGCGACCCGCTGGGGAGGCTGCGGCGCGGGCCGGCCGGGCGCCGGCGGCGCGCCCTCGCGGCGTCCCTCCCGCCTTCCGCGGTCGCCGCGCCCCCGGCGGCGCCTCTTCTCGCGGCGCGGCTCGGGAGTGTCCGTCCACCCCTCCTCGAGGTGGCGGAATGTCACGACGATTTCCGGGCGAGCCGCCCGCGAACGCAGGAAGTCAACGATCCTGGCGCGCAGCGACGCCAGGGGGTCTCCGGTCAGAGATGGGATCCGCTCGGCGTCGAAGAGCATCATGCGAGTCCAGCAGATCCGCTTCGTCCGGCCGTCTGCCCCTTCCAGGATCATGACGAAGAGGTCCCTCTCGTGATCGAGCGTGTGCTCGCGAAACGAGAGCTCGGGAAGCGCCTCGCGGCAGAGCGACTTCAGGAGGTCGAGGTTCTTCTCGCCCCCCTCGAGCGTCTGCTCCATCGAAACGACACGGTCCCGGAACAGTCTTGTCTGCGGCATCGCTTATTCGGCGCGTCGACAGTCCAGGGTCAGGAGTCGAGAGTTGGAACCTTCGTCTCCGGACCCTCGACCCTCGATCCTCGATTCTCGACTACTCCTCATCCGATCATCACTCCCGCGTCGCGAAAGATCTCCCTCGCGATGATCAGCCGGTGGATCTCGCTCGTCCCCTCGTAGATCTCCGTGATCCGGGCGTCGCGGAAGTTGCGCTCGACCGGGTACTCCTTCGTGTAGCCGTATCCTCCATGGATCTGGAGCGCCTTCGTCGTGACGCGCTGCGCCATCTCGGCGGCGAAGAGCTTCGCGACCGCCGCGTCGAACCCATAGCGGCCGCCGTTGCGGTTCGCCGCGTCCTTCGCGGCAGCGGCGCGGCGGGTCAGCAGGCGCGCGGCGTCCAACTCCGTCGCCATGTCGGCCAGGTAGAAGCGGATGGCCTGGAAATCCGAGATCGGTTTTCCGAAGGCGTGGCGCGCCTTCGCGTACGCGATGGCCGCCTCGAGCGCCTCGGTCGCGATGCCGACGGCCTGCGCCGCGATCCCGATCCGGCCGCCGTCCAGCGTGGACATCGCGATCTTGAACCCTTCTCCCTCTTTTCCCAGCCGGTCTTCGACGGGGACCTCGACGTCGGTCAGGAAGATCTCGACCGTGCCGGACGCGTTGACGCCGAGCTTGATCTGGTGGTGCGAGCGGTCGAAGCCGCGCGCCTCGGTGTCCACGAGGAACGCGGAGATCCCGCGCGACTTCTTCTCCGGATCGGTCATCGCGAAGAGGAGGCAGAGGTCGGCGGCCTGGCCGCAGGTGATGAAGACCTTCTGGCCGGAAATGCGGTAATGGTCCCCCTCGCGGAGGGCCCGCGTCTGCTGGTTGGCCGCGTCGGAGCCGGCATTGGGCTCCGTCAGGGCGAAGCAGCCGAGCTTCTCGCCGCGGGCGAGCGGCTGGAGGAAGCGCTTCTTCTGATCCTCGTTGCCGTACTTCTCGATCGGGTCGCAGACCAGGGAATTGTTCACCGAGAGGATGACCCCGGTGTTGGCGCAGACGCGCGAGATCTCCTCGATCACGATCGCGTACGACACGACATCCATGCCCGAGCCGCCGTGCTCGACGGGGACTGAGACGCCCGCCAGCCCGAGCTTCCCCGCCTCGTAAAAGATGTCTTTGGGAAACTCGCCGCTCTGATCGATCCGCGCCGCTCCGGGACGCACGACCTCCTCGGCGAACTGCCGCACCGTGGATTGGAGGAGCGCCTGGTCTTCGGTGAGGTCGAAGTTCATCGCGGCCGGAGTATACGAGAGGAACCGGAGCCGGGCAGTGAGGCAACGAAATCAAAGATCCGCGCGGCGTAACGGGGCCAGGAGGTTTCCCGGGCAACGCGGTCGAGTCCGGAGGAGTATGCGTCGGGACCTCGCGCGAGGATTCGCGCGACGGCGTCCGCCAGTCCGTCGGCGTCGCCGGGAGGGAAGAGCTCCCCCGTCACTCCGGGCTCGATCACGTCTCGCAATCCGCCGACGGCCGACGCGGCCACCGGGCGGCGCGCGCCGATCGCCCGCGCCGCGATGGCGCTGCCGGAGATCTCCCGGTACGGCAACACCACGACGTCGCAGGCCGCGAGCCACATCCCCATCTCTTCCTCCGAGACGTACTGGTCCTTCCAGAGAATCGATCCGGCGACGGGGCTCGCCTTGCAGAGCCGGGCCAGGTGGCCGGCGTCGGGAAAGACCTCGCCGACGACGGCGATGCGCGCGCCCGACTGCCGGACGATCCGCGGAGCCGCCTCGAGCAGCGTCTCCACTCCCTTGTAGCGCCGCACGAGACCGAGGAAGAGAGCGAGCGGGCCGTCCACGCCGAGCCGGCGCCGCGCGGCGTCCCGGTCCTGGCCGGGGTCGGGAGCGGGAAGAGGAACCAGGGCCGCCGGATGGCGCGGATAGCGGCGGGAGAGCTGCGCGCGGTCCTCCGCCGAGTGCACGACAAACGCGTCCGCCGCCGAGAAGACTCCGAGCGTCAGGAAGCGCCGGAAGGCGCCGCTCTCGTGGTCTTCCAGGTTGTGGCAGAGGAGCACGCGCCGCGTCGCGGGGCTCGCACGCGCCAGCCGCCGGAAGAGCGTCCGCACGGGAAGCGCCCAGAACGAGGTCCACCATGGCACGATCAGGCCGAGGACGCCGCGTTCGGCGACCGCGCGGGCGGTCTCGCGCCAGGAGCGCACGGAGAGGTAATCGAAGAGCGGTTCGGCGGGCGACGGCGCCAGCCGCGGGTCGCGGCTGAAGCGGCGCGGATCGAGCCAGCGCGGATAGGGGCGCGAGTACGTGAGGTAATCGACGCGGGTCAGCCGCGACAGCTCCGCAGCCAGGCGCGAGGTCTCATGAGCGATCCCGCCGCGGTCGGGCGGGCGCCGGCCCGAGGAGGGCAAGAGGAATTGACGATTGATCCATAGACGATTGATCCATTGGCGACTGTCCGATTGGGCCGGGGAGTTCGATCCTTCCATCGTCGATCAGTCGTCCCTCAATTCCTCAGTTCCGCGGATCGATCCGCCGCGCGGGACGGCACTCCTCGGGGAACCCCGCGGCGAACTGGATCCCGCCGAGCAGATGCTCGAGGAAGAGCGGCTCGCTGTAGCTCTCCCTCGTGTGCCCGAGCGCCGTGTACCAGGCCCGCCCGCCGCCGTAGAAATGGCACCAGGCAATCGGATGATCGGCGCCCATCTCGCCGCCGGAATAAGTCGCCTCGTCGAGAGTCGCCAGCACGTGGACGCCTCCGCGCGGATTCGTCCGGAAGTCGTACCACTCGTCCGTCCGCGTCCAGCGGCGCGGAAGGGCGCGTGTCGAAGTGTGAACGGAATCGGAAACCACGATCGCCGCCGCCTGGATGGCGGGATGGCTCTTGAAGTACGCCCCCATCAGCTCGCCGTACCAGGGCCAGTCGTACTCGGTGTCGGCGGCGGAATGGACCCCGACGAAGCCGCGTCCCGTCTCGATGTAATGCTGAAACGCCGCCTGCTGAGCCTCGTTCAGGATGTCGCCGGTGGTGCAGAGAAAAACCACGGCGTCGTAGGGAGCGAGCCCGGCGTCATCGAACACCGCGGCGTCTTCCGTCGCGTCCACGGCGAACCCGTTGTTGCTGCCGAGATTTCTTATCGCTTCGATCCCGTCCGGGATCGAATCGTGGCGAAAGCCCGCCGTCCTCGAGAAGACGAGGATCCGGCCGGGGCTCTCGCGCGCCGGCCGCCCGGCCGTCAGGAAGAGAGCGATCGCCGCGAGGACCGCGAGGCCTCTCATGTCTCTCTGGAAAGCCAGAGCCCTTTCAGGTATTCCCCCTCGGGGCAATCGAGCGAGACGGGGTGGTCGGCGCCCGCCCCCTGCCGCGCGGCGAGCGCGAAGGAGCGCTCCGCGTCCACGCTCGCCGAGAAGACGATCTTCTGGAAGAGGTCGGAGGCGACCTGGCCGGAGCAGGAGCAGGTCAGCAGCCACCCGCCCGGCTCGACGAGCTCCATCGCCAGCCGGTTGATGTCCTTGTAGCCCCGCGCCGCGGCGGGCACGTCCCCCCGCTTCTTCGCGAACGCGGGCGGATCGCAGACGACGACGCCCCAGGTCTCTCCCGCCGCGACCCGGCGGCGCAGGTCGTCGAAGACGTCGGCGCGGAGGAAATCTTCCTCTTCGGCCGGGAATGCGTTGGCGCGGCGGTGCTCCCGCGCGAGGTCGAGCGCCGCGTCGGACGCGTCCACGTCCACGGCGCGCGCGGCGCCGCCGGCGAGCGCCGCCACGGAGAACGCTCCGCTGTACGAGAAGAGATTCAACACCGTGCGGCCGGAGGCGAGGGCCTTGAGCCGCATCCGGTTGTCGCGCTGATCGAGGAAGAAGCCGGTCTTCTGCCCGCCGGAGACGTCCGCGAAGAACTTCAGACCATTCTCGGTGAACGG
This sequence comes from uncultured Acidobacteriota bacterium, assembly GCA_963815865.1. GTDB lineage: Bacteria > Acidobacteriota > Thermoanaerobaculia > UBA5066 > Gp7-AA6 > JAWOLE01. The sequence continues at coordinate 118,740 of CAWFIK010000001.1, read as the reverse complement.
GATTGGACGGCTCGAAGCTGCCCCTTCACTCCTTCCCTCTCCCGGGGGAGGGGGTGCCAGGCCCCGGTCGCGAGTCGAACCGGTGCGGCGAACCAGGAGTTCTCGCGGCGAGAAGACTTCTCGGGCGGCGGCCGCCAGGTCCGACTCCCACTTTTCGATGCCCTCGGTCAGGAGCTCGAGGACCGCGGTGTCGCCGTAGATGTCGAGAAGGACTCCGGGGCAGAGGTCTCCTTCGGAGTTGATCGCGCGAAAGCCGGTCGTCGCGGGATTGATCACTTCGCGGCGCAGCCTCCGGGCCGCCTCGAACCGCTCCCGAAAGAGCGACGCATCGGGACGCCGGCCGTCGAAAGTCCAGAGGCGGGCCACGATCTGCGACTCCGGCGAGTAGCTGCCGAAGGCCAGGGACGCTCCACGGGAGTCCACGATCTCGGCGCGCCCGTCCGATCCGTCCCCCTCGCTCGAATCGACGGCCCCGGAGAAGAGCCACGGATGGCGGCGGGTCAAAGAGGCCTCCCTCCCCGCCTTCAGCTTCAACCGGATCATCGCGTCACTCTCTGCTCAACGCCCGGCCCCTCTCCTCCGTACAAAGGGAAACACGCATCCGATCTCCTCCTTCGCGGCCCCGCAAGGGGCCCTTTTTTTAGCTCTGATTCGGCGACCAGTCGTAGTCGAGGAAGTCCGGGTCCCCGGTGAAGGTCGCGAGCCAGGACGACGTGGCGGCGTCGTTGGCGAACTTCGAAACGAACTTCAGGAGAGTCCCGCCGTCCCGCTCGAACTCCTTCCGGTCCCATTGGAAGATCTTCGACAGCGCCACGCGCCCGTGGGCGCGGTCCACGACGTTGCGGGAAGGGTCGTTGACGAAAGCGCGGCCCTGCCGGTCGAGCGCCTCGTTGACGCCAGCCGCAGTGTAGGCGCGGGGCGCGAGCGGCGGGCACGACTTCGAAGCGCAGACGATCGCGAAGTGGATGCGGGCGTCTTTCATGTCGCGCAGGCGGTTCTCGATGTCGTCCAGCGTGAGCATCTCGCCGCCGACGCGGTGCTTTGTGCGGTTGAAGACGCCGCCGATGTCCCGGATCCCCTTGCCCGGGTTCTCCAGCAACGCCTCGATCGCGGTCGCGTTGTACGCGTTGATGTAGAACGCCTTCCGTTCGTCCGGAGTCATCGTCGCCGGCCGCGCGTCGCCGAGGTTCGAGAGATAGGCGGCCAGGCGCTTGCGGTCCTGTCCGTCGGCTCCGGCGTAATCGAAACCGCCTTTCCTCGCCCGCTTCTCCAGCACCGCGTCGAAGGGCGCCGGGTCGGGGACGCCGGTCGCGGACGCCACAGACGCGAATGCGAACGAAAGGGCGAACGCGCGCAGGAGTTTCTTCAAGGCGAGGACTCCCCGATCAGCCGCGCAGCGCCAGGAGGATCCCGTAGGCGATCGCGCCGATCGCGCCGGCCATCGGGATCGTCAGGATCCAGGCATAGACGATCCGCTCGGCCACGCCCCACCGGACCGCGGAGAACCGCTGCGTGGCGCCGACGCCGATGATGGACCCGGTGATCGTGTGCGTCGTCGAGACGGGGATCCCCCAGACGGAGGCGAGGAGGACCGTCGCGGCGCCGCCTGTTTCCGCGCAGAACCCGGAGAAAGGCTTCAGCTTCGTGATCCGCGTCCCCATCGTCCGCACGATGCGCCATCCTCCCGTCAGGGTCCCGAGACCGATCGCGGCGTGCGCCGAGAGGATGATCCAGATCGGGACTTCCTTCAAGTCGGGCAGGTACATGAAGTGAAGCGGCGAAGCGTTGTCCGCGAAGAGCTTCTGGTTCGCCACGAGCAGTCCCGCGATGATGCCCATCGTCTTCTGGGCGTCGTTGGTGCCGTGAGACAGCGAGAACGCCGCGGCGGAGCCGAGCTGCGCCCGCCGAAACCACCGGTCCACGGAACCATACGGCACGTTCCGGAAGATCCACGAGACCGCCGTCATCATCGCGAAGCCGAACGCCATCCCGATAAGCGGCGAGAGGACGATGAAGGAGAGCGTCTTGACCCACGCCATGCCAGGCACGATCGCCTTGACGCCCACGCGCGCCACGGCGGCCCCGGCGTAGCCGCCGATCAGGGCGTGCGACGAGGAGGACGGGATCCCGAAGTACCAGGTCAGGATGTTCCAGGCGATCGCTCCGATGAGCCCGCCCAGGACGATGTCGGAGTTGACGAAGTGCACGTCGATCAGCCCGGTGCCGATCGTCTTCGCCACCGCCGTTCCGAACGTGAAGGCCGCGATGAAGTTGAAGAACGCCGCCCAGATGACCGCCATCAGGGGCGTGAGCACGCGCGTGGACACGACCGTCGCGATCGAGTTGGCGGAGTCATGCATCCCGTTGATGAAATCGAAGCTCAGGGCGATCGCGATGATGACGAGGACGTAAGTCATGATGCAAACGGGACGCGGGACCGGGGACTCGGAACTCGAAGAGCTCTTTTCATTCGTTCCGCGTCCCGTGTCCCGAGTCCCGATTCGTCAGGAGTGCTTGAGGATGACGCTTTCCAGGACGTGGGCGACCGCCTCGGCCTGATCGATGCACCGCTCCAGGTTGTCGTAGACGTCCTTCCACTTGATGACCTCGATCGGGTCGATCTTCTCGGAGAAGAGCGACGCGACCGCCTCATGGTAGGCGACGTCTCCCTGGTTCTCGAGCTTCTTCATCCGGATGCAGTGCTCGACGACCCCTTTCTGCTTGCGCAGCGCCGAGACCGCTTCCACCATCTCCTGCGTGATTTCCACGATCGTCTCCGAGAGCTGCCGGGCGAGGGGCGTGGGCTCGGTGATCTTGAAGAGCACCAGGCGGCGCACGGTTCCATCAATCAGGTCGATCACGTCGTCCAGGCGCACGGCGAGCTGGTGGACGTCCTCCCGGTCGATCGGCGTGATGAACGTCCGGTCGATCCCGCGCAGGATCTCGTGCTGGATCTCGTCGCACTCGTGCTCCAGCCTCTTGACCTGGTCCGCGACGGTCGCGACCGGCGCCTGCCCGAGGAAGAAGCTGTTGAGGATGCGCGCGCTCTCGTGGATGCGCTGCGCGAGGTCGTTAAACCGGTCGAAATATTTCTCGTCCCGCGGTAACAGGTTCAGCATGCTCCCTCACTCGACCCTCCCTCGCCGAAGGAAGAGCCGATGCTATCTCACGGCTGCACGGCTCGCAGCGCGACGAGTCTCCCAGGGCAGGGGAGGCGGACTCCCCCCTCGCGCCGCACGTAGCGTTTGCGCGGGATCAGGAGCGATAGAGGCCGCATCCGGCCGACGCTCCGCGCCGCAGGCGGTGATCCCGCCGCAATGCCGCGGAGCGGCGGTCAGGCGTCGGAATGGCCGTTGTCGCAGTAATGGCTGAGCGTGTTCAGGAGGACATTCAGGTCGATCGGCTTGGAGATGTAGCCGTCCGCTTCGAGCCAGAGAGCGTGCTGCTGGCTGTCGGACTTCGCGGAGACCACGACGACCGGGATCTTCGCCAGGTCCGAGTCCTGCCGCTGCTCGTAACGGAACTGCCATCCGTTCATGATCGGCATCATCAGGTCGAGGAGGATCACCGACGGGCGATTGCCTCCGCGCAATCGGCCGAGGGCCTCCAGTCCGTGGCGGGCGCAGGTGACGCAATACCCTTCCGACTCGAGAACCTCCGACAGCGAAAGAAGCAGCTCGGGATCGTCTTCGACGACGAGGACGTTTCCACGCATGCACAACCCTCCCTGGGGGCGCTCCCCGCAAAGCGGGTGCCAGCTTCCGGGTCTCGGCCCCGGGTATTCTACCCGGCGGACCCCGCCGCGGGACCATCTCCTCCGCGCCCCGTCGGAAAACGGATCCGGAAGAGGCTTCCCCGCCCGGCCTCGCTCTCGATCTCCACGGTCCCCTGGTGCAGCTGGACGAGGTGCTTGACGATCGCGAGGCCGAGTCCCGTGCCGGGGCGCGTCTTCGAGCGCGAGCGGTCGATCTGGTAGAAGCGCTGAAAGATTTTCTCTCTCTCCGCGCGCGGGATTCCCGGGCCGCGGTCGGCGACGGAGAAGCCCGCCCATCCCGGGCCGCTCTCGGCGCCGAGCAGGACGGTCTCGCCCTCGGGTGAGAACTTGATCGCGTTGTCCAGGAGATTGCGGGCGATCTGGAGAAGCCGGCGCCTGTCGGCAAGCATCGTGGTGCCCGCATCTCCCGCGACTTCGATCCGGACTCGGCGCCGGGAGGCGTCCGCGGCGAGGTCCTGCGCGACCTCGCGCAGCAGGTCCGCCACCGGCACCGGCTCTCGCGCCAGCTCGACGGCGCCGCTCTCGATCTGCGCGAGGTCCATCAGGTCGTCGATCAGCTCCCTCATCCGGTCGGACTGGCGCTGGATGAGACCCACGAGCTCCCGCCGCTCGGACTCGTCCGGCTCCGCTCCCTCCAGCGTCTCGGCCGCCGCCGCGATCGAGGCGATCGGAGTCCGCAGCTCGTGCGAGACGTCGGCGACGAACGTGCGCCGCATCGACTCCGTGCGCTCGACCCGGGTGACGTCCCTCAGGACGCCGACGGCCGCGGCGCGCGACCCCGCAGGCAGCGGCACGACGAGCACCTGCCAGACGAGCTCGTCGGCGAGGCGAACGGTCTTCTCCACCCCCTCGGCGGATTTCAACGACGCCTCGAACACCTCGTAGAGCGCGCGGAGCCGGACAACGTCGTAGAGCGCGCGCCCCGCCGGCGTCGCGATGCCGATCATCTGCGCGAACCGCTCGTTGGACTCGAGCACGTGGAGCCGGGAGTCGAGGATGACGAGGCCCTCGGGAAGCTTTTCGAACACCAGGGCCGTCAGCCGCCGCTCCGACTCGGCGCGCTCGGCGGCGCGAGCGAGAGAGTCCTTCATCCTCTGGAGGGCCGCCGCGAGGAGCTGGACCTCCTGTCCCCCTTCACGAGGCAGATCTCGCGGCAGTCCGGCGGCAATCGCCGACGCCGCTTCGGTCAGGCGCGCGATCGGCTCGGAGAACCGGCGCGAGGCGGCCGTGCCGATCGCGAAGAGGAGAATGCAGGCGAGGACCACGGCGGCGCGCGCCGACCAGAGGTATCCGCTCTCGAGCTCCCGCACGTGCGCCGCAGCGACCGACAGGCGCAGCACGTCCCCGTCCGGCAGGAGCCGCGCGAAGTAGAAGCGGTTCTCCTGCTCGGTGGCCGAGAAGCGGCGCGAATCTCCGTGTCCGGCCCGGCGCGCCGCGAGGACTTCCGGTCTCTTGCCATGGTTTTCCATCTGCGGGACCTCGGCGGGGCGCACGTCCGTGTCGTTGGAGACGCGCCCGTCGGGGCGGATCAGAGTGATCCGACAGGCGAGCTCGACGGCGGACCTGCGGAAGAACGCGTCGAGCCCCTCAGGCGCGACGCCCCGCATGTCCTCCGCCAAGTGATCGATTTCCCGTTCGATCCGCTCCGTGACGCGGTCCTCGACGGCCCGCGAGAGCGTCGCATCCAGGACGAGGATGAGCGACAGCGCCGCCGCGGCGGCGAGGACGCCGAACAGCGTCGTGAAGAGGGAGCGAAGTCTCATGGGATTTGTGATTTGCGAGTCGTGATTTGTGATCTTACGGCGGGCACCGGCGGAGACGGCACGTCAGGGGGTCTGTGTGTCCCGGTAACGGTAGCCGAGGCCCACGACGGTCTCGATACGCTCGTCGCCGAGCTTGCGGCGCAGCGACCGGATGTGGACGTCCACGGTGCGCGTCTCGACGTCGGCATCGTAGTCCCAGAGGCGGGCGAGGATCGCGTCGCGCGTGACGACCCGGCCGCGGCTGCGGATGAGCAGCCAGAGCAGGTCGAACTCCTTTTTCGTCAGGTGCACGCGCTCCCCGCTCAACCGCACCTCGAAACGCGCCCGGTCCACGCGGAGCGGGCCGTCCTCGAAGACCTCCTCGTCGGAGCTCTCGAAGGACGCCACGCGCCGCAGTTGCGCGTGGACGCGCGCGAGGAGCTCCCGCATCGAGAACGGCTTCGTGATGTAGTCGTCGGCGCCGATCTCGAAGCCGAGCAGCTTGTCCCGCTCCTCGACCCGGGCGGTGAGCATGATGATCGGCACGCGGCGCGTCTCGTCGGCGCGGCGCAGCTCGCGGCAGAGCGCGAGACCGTCGATGTCCGGGAGGTTCAGGTCCAGGATCACGAGGTCGAACGGCTTCTCCTGGATCGCCGCGAGCGCCGCGAGTCCCGACACGTAGTGCTCCACCTGGTAGCGCTTCTCCTTGCGCAGGTTCAGGCGGATCGTGTAGGCGATGTCCGCGTCGTCCTCGATGAGCGCGATCCGCTTGATCGCGCCCGGCTCCTTCGACGGGGAGGGGGATGCTCCGCGGCCGCGAGGCAGCGTTGATTTCATCGTTAGCCGAACCTCCCCGTGATGTAGTCCTCCGTGATCTTCTGCCCCGGATTCGTGAAGATCTTCTCCGTGCGGTCGTGCTCGACCAGGCGGCCGAGCATGAAGAACGCCGTGTACTCCGAGACGCGCGCCGCCTGCTGCATGTTGTGGGTGACGATGGCGATCGTGTAGTCGCGCTTCAGATCGTAGATCAGCTCCTCGATCTTCTGCGTCGCGATCGGATCGAGCGCCGAGGCCGGCTCGTCCATGAGGAGGACCTCCGGCTCGACGGCGAGCGCCCGCGCGATGCAGAGACGCTGCTGCTGCCCTCCCGAGAGGCCGAGCGCGGAGGTGTGCATCCGCTCCTTCACCTCGTCCCAGAGCGCCGAGGCCCGCAGCGCCTTCTCCACCCGCTCGGGGAGTTCCGCCCGACGGCAAAGCGCGTTGATCTTCAGGCCGTACGCGACGTTCTCGAAGATCGACTTTGGAAACGGGTTCGATTTCTGGAACACCATCCCGACCCGCCGCCGCAGGTCCACCACATCCGTGCCCGACCCGTAGATGTCGTGGCCGTCGAGGAGCACCTCCCCCTCGACGCGCGTGTCCGGGATGATGTCGTTCATGCGATTCAGGCAGCGCAGATAGGTGGATTTCCCACAGCCCGAAGGGCCGATGAAGGCCGTGACCGACTTCTCCGGGATTTCGAGCGAGATGTCGTGGAGCGCCTGGTTCGGTCCGTAGAAGAAGGAGAGCCGGCGCGTCTCGATGCGAACGACCGCGCCCGGCGGGAACGGGCCGGCGGGGCGCGGCGGCGTAGAAACGAGGGTCTCCGGAGCCGTTGCCATCGGAGAAGTGCCCGCTTCTATCACAGACGCCGTGGGCTCGCTCATGCGCGGTGCATCCTTTCCAGACGCCGGGTCACCGTCCTCGCCAGGACCGAGAAGACGAAGACCAGGCCGACGAGGACGAGCGCCCCGGCCCAGGCCTGCCGGTGCCAGTCATCGTAGGGAGAGATCGCGTACGTGAAGACCTGCACGGTGAGCGAAGCGATCGGCTGGTCGAGGCGCGTCGAGAAGAAGCGGTTGTTGAACGACGTGAAGAGCAGCGGCGCCGTCTCCCCGGCAATGCGGGCGAGGGCCAGGAGAATCCCGGTCAGGATGCCGGGGAGCGCCGCCGGCACCATGACGCCGAATGCCGCGCGCGCGCGGGTCGCCCCGAGCGCCAGCGCCCCTTCCCGCAGCGTCGCCGGGACGAGATTCAAGAGTTCCTCGGTCGTGCGCGTGATGATCGGGATCATCATGAACCCGAGCGCCAGGCCGCCGGCGAGCGCGCTGAACCGGTGGACCGGGAGCACGGCCAGGCCATAGGCGAAGATGCCGATGACGATCGACGGAACGCCGTTCAGGACGTCGGCGGTGAAGCGCACGAGAGAGGCGAAGCGGGCCTTTCCGTACTCCGACAGGTACACCCCGGCGGTCACGCCGACGGGGATTGCAACGGTCGAAGCGATGGCGATGAGGAACAGGGTCCCCAGGATCGCGTTGGCCATGCCCCCGCCCGCCTCGCCCACGGGCTTGGGCATCCTCGTGAAGAAAGCCCAGTTCAGCGAGGCGAACCCCTGCTTGACGACGTAGAAGAACACCAGGGCGAGGGGCACGAGGGCGAGGACCACCGAGAGCCCGCAGAGAGCGACGACGGTCTTCGACACGATCCGGCGGCGTCCCGGGAGCTTCACGCGGCCGGCTCCACGACGGCGGGCAGGACCGCCTTCTTCTCGCGGATCTTCGGCTCGCGGGTGACACTCCAGAGGAGCAGCCGGGAGAGCCCGTTGATGATCAGGGTAATCACGAAAAGCACGAGCCCGATCTCGATCAGGGCGTTCAGGTAGATGTCTGTGTCGGCTTCCGTGAACTCGTTGGCGATCACGGCGGCCATCGTGTGCTGAGCCGCGAAGAGGGACGTGCTGATCCTCGGGTTGTTGCCGATGACCATCGTAACGGCCATGGTCTCCCCGATCGCGCGTCCGAATCCGAGCATGATCGCGCCGATGATTCCGGTCCGACCGTACCGGATCGCGGCCTGGATCGCCTCCCAGCGCGTCGCCCCCAGCGCGTAGGCGCCCTCGCGCTGCGTCGCGGGGACCGCCTTCAGCACCTCCCGGGCGACTGAGGACGTGAACGGAATCACCATGATCGCCAGGATGAGGCTAGCCGCGAGCATGCCGACACCGAGGGGCGGCCCGGAAAAGAGAGGGATCTTCTTCATCCAGGCGGGCGTGTGGACTTCGAGCTGGCGGACGATCGGAACCAGAACGAAGATCCCCCACAGCCCGTACACGATCGAGGGAATCGCGGCCAGCAGCTCGGTCAGGAACGTCAGAGGCGTCCGCAGGGGCCTCGGAGAGAGCTCCGAGAGAAAGATCGCGATTCCCAGGGCGATCGGCGTCGAGATCACCATCGCCGCGAGCGCCGAGTAAAGCGTCCCCCAGATAAATGGCAGCGCGCCGAAGTTCCCCGCCACCGGGTCCCAGACCGTCGTCCGCCAGAAATCAAACCCGAACTTCGCGATCGAGAGTCTCGAGTTGCGGTAGAGCTCGTAGGCGATCCCGGCGACGAGGACCACGACGAGAAGCGCGAAGAACCCCGTTCCCAGGCGGAAGAAGCGGTCGTCGGACCTCTTTCCCGAGAACGGGGCTTTCGGCATGTCGTTACCCCGCAATCCAGTTCAGAGCTTGATCTTCTTGAGGGCGCTCGTCTCCAGAGCGATCACTTCCTTCGGCAGCGGAGCGTACCCCAGCTCCGGCGCGAATCTCTGGCCGTCGGCCAGCGCCCAGCTCATGAAGTCCACCATGATCCGCGCCATCTTCTTGTCCTTCGGGTTCTCGTAAAAGAGGAGCCACGTGAAGGAGGAGATCGGGTAGACGCCATTTCCCGGAGCGTTCGTGATCGAGACCCGGAAGTCGGGGGGCATCTGCTTGGCGGCGGCGGCCGCCGCCGCCGAGACGGACCCGGTGGTCGCCTTGACGAATTCGCCGGCCATGTTCTGGACCGAACCGTAGTCGATCTTGTTCTGGAGAGCGTAGATCAGCTCGACGTATCCGATCGAGCCCGGACTCTGCTTGACGAGCCCGGCGACCCCCTCGTTGCCCTTCCCGCCGATCCCCGCCGGCCAGTTGACCGACGTCGCGACGCCCACCTTCTTCTTCCATTCCGGCGAGACCTTCGAGAGGAAATCCACCCAGATGTACGTCGTGCCGGAGCCGTCGGAACGGTGGCAGACGGTGATGTCGGTCCCGGGCAGCTTCACGCCCGGATTCAGTTTCACGAGGGCCGGGTCGTTCCATTTTGTGATCTTGCCGAGGAAGATGTCGGCGAGGACCGGACCCGTGAACTTCAGCTCCGCGTCGACGCCAGGGATGTTGTAGACCGGGACGTCGCCGCCGAGCACCGACGGGAAATGGAGGATCTTGCCGGGCGCGCTCTGGAGTTGCTCGTCGGTCATCGGGCCGTCGGTCGCGCCGAAGAAGACGGTCTGGTTCGTCACCTGCCGGATGCCGCCGCCCGAGCCGATCGACTGGTAGTTGATCTCGACGTCGGGGTGCAGCTTGTTGTACTCGGAGAACCACTTCGAATAGATCGGGTAGGGGAACGTCGCCCCGGCGCCGTTGATCTGGGCCTTCTGGGCCGATGCCGGCGAGGAGGCGAGCGTCCAGGCCGCGAGAGCGAGGAGCGCGAAGCGGGCGATCTTGAGCTTGAGCATGTTCACCTCAATCGAAAGATGAAGTTCCGGCGTTAAATCCGCTTGAACTTCGCGTTAACTAGAAGTTGAAAAGGGCATGGAGCGCGTAGATCTTCGTCTTTCCGGGATCGGGCGTCGTATTGTCGAACTTGAGCTCCGAGTAGTCCACGAGGAACGCGACGGTCTTCCCTCCCTCGAGCGGTGGCCAGTACGCAAGCCCGACGACGGTGCGCTTCTTCTTCGGCTTCGGGGAGAGGTTCTTGTTGGTGTTCAACTCGTCGTAGCGCAGCAGGGCTTCGATGCCGATCGGCGTGCGGGGAGTGACCCAGGCGGAGAAGCCGTTGCGGTCGAGCTCCGCCGCGGTCGGGAGCGTCTGGTCCTTGGCGTCGAGGTACTCGAAGCCGGCGTTGACGTAGGGGTGCTCGAACGTCACGTTCCCGATGAAGCGCTCCCGCTTCGCGTCGGCGAAGTAATGGTCGGTGTCGTAGTAACCGGCAAACCGCAATCCCTTGACGACCGGCACCGTCGGCGCCGGGCGCAGCGACGCGCGGATCTGGACCGACTTCTCGTTGTTGACTCCGCGCTGGTCGTTGGTCGCCGTGTAGCCGTCGCCGTTGTAGACGCCCACGTGGATATCGCCGTAGTTGCCCGGGAATGCGAAGCGGGTGCTCGCGCCGTAGTCCGACGACGCGAGAAACCCCTCCGCGTCGGAAAACGTCCCGCCCTGGAAGCGGTAGCGGTAGACGCTCTCATCGTAGTCGATCCATGGCGTCTGCTGGAGGCCGAGCCGCAGCCAGGAACCCTTTGGAGCGAAATCGTCGAAGTTGACCTGGCCGTAGCCGTACTTGATGCGGAAGGTCTGGCTCCCCGAGAGCGAACTGCCGGCGCCCGTCTCCCGGGAGATGTCGGGCGTGATGCGGAACGAGAACCAGTGCGAGAGGCTCCCCGTGACGTTGATGTAGGCGCGGTTGACGTCGAAGGAGTTGGAATGGATGACGGTCTTGTTGCCGTCGGTCACCGTCGGCGTGTCCTGGTACGAGTAGTTCGCGAAGAGCGTGATCCCGATGCTGATCTTCGGAGTGTCGTCCGGTGGCGTATAACCGGCCGCGGGAGTGATCTGGGCCCGGGCCTCCGCGGCGGCCATGATTCCGGCGGCCGCGATGCAAGCGGTCGTCAACCTGATCAGGCGATCCTTCATGACTTTTCTTCCTCCTATCCTGGAGGGGAACTTGTAAAGGCGGGTGGTCAACGCCGAAGGAAGTTGTTGTAAAGATCGCCTGAACCTCGGGACCAGCGGCGGCCAGCTCGGGCTTCACGCCGTTTTCATCTCGCCGCCGTAGCGTTGGACACATGAACGAGAAAAATGCCGAGCATCTCTCCTGTATCTGCGGAAGGCGCCTCGCCCGGGACGCGGGGATCGGGAACGGCGAGCGCGAGCTCACGTGCTCGTGCGGAAGAAAGTACGACCTCGAGCGCGTGGAAGCGGGTCGCTCCGAAATTCTCGAACCGCTCACTCCCGAGGCGAGACAGCCGCTCGCCGTCTTCTCGCGGGAATTGAGGCTACGCGAGGACTGCCAGCGCTATCACTTCACGCATCCGATCGCGGGACACCGGCTGCCGGTTCACATCCTCTTCTCTCCTTCGGCGAAGGAAGCGGAAGTCGCGACGGGCCACAGGAAGCCTTTTCGGGTCGCGCCGGTCGGCTCCGCCGTGGAGGCGCGGCGAAGGTGGATCGAGTGGTTCGACGCGCGGCCGGGCAACGATCCCGTCCGTCCCCGGCGGTCGGATCGACTGCGGGTATTCCCGACGGCGTAGCTAGCGGGCGCCGGCGGCCGCTTCGATCACGGCGTCGGCGATGCCCGACTTCGTCCAGTCGATGATCTCTTCGGCCGTCAACTTGCGCGAGAGCCGCTGCCCCTTGACGTAGGCGAGCAGGACGTCGGGCGCGACTCCGGCGCGCTCCATCTCGAGAACTTTCTCCTTTAGCTCCCTCGGGGCCAGGGCGGGGCTCGCCGCGGTCTTCGGCGACGAGAGAGGAATCGTGATGCCACCACGCCGCTGTGCGGGTGGCAGCTCCGCGAGCTCGCGGGTCGACTCGGGAGTGCAGGCGTATTGCTCGAAGCTCACGCGGAACCAGCTCTGTCCGCGGCGCAGGCAGTCGGGCGAAGTGTCGCCCGAAGGGCAATCGAGATTTGGCCGCGTGACGGTTCTCTCCGAGAGGACGAGAAGGACGTTGCCCCCCTTCTCCGCGGTCGCCCGGCGCTGCGCCCTGTACGGATCGTCGGCCGCGCGCTCGCTCTCCATCTGGTCCACCGGCCCGGCCGAGCCGAGGAGACGGCACCCCTCCGGCAGCCGCCTCGCGGCCGGAGCCGCGGACGCGTCGGCTTCATAAACGGCGACGGACGGACCGGGTGGTCGCGCGCTCGCGCACGCGAGCGCCGATGCCGCAAAGAGAACGAGCGGGAATCGCGCGACTGTCATTCGACTCCTCCGGCGGCGGATTCTAGGCGAAGCCACGCGCCCGTTGACGCTCTTCGCCGCGGTGCCGCGTTTGTTTACGCGCTCTTCACATTCCTCTTACGCGACACTCCGCTGCCCTCTGCTCCAATGACCCTCACGGCTTCGACACGGAAGGAGCGGACGAGAATGGACCTGACCTACGAAGATTTCGCCGACGGCGTGCGGCGGGTGCGGCTGTCGGGACGCATGGACGTCGAGGGATCGCGCGAGATCGACCTGAAGTTCACGAGCCTGACCGCCGCGCGGCAGGCCTTCGTCATCGTGGACCTGTCACTCGTCGATTTCCTCTCGTCGCTCGGCCTGGGCACTCTCGTCCGGAGCGCCAAGGCCCAGATGTCCCGACAGGGGAAGATGGTCCTCCTCTCCCCGCAATCCCACGTCGCGAAGGTCCTCGAGACGACGCACGTCGATGAGATCCTCCCGGTCCTGTACGATCTCGAGGAAGCGCGGCGAGCCGTCCGGCCGGACGCGAGCCCCTCGAGTTGAGGGGGTTCCCGGACGCCGCGCCCGCGACGACGATGGCCGAGCCTTCGAAGGACACGCGCACCTTCCGCAATGACGACGCGGAGCTGCGTTCTCTCTCGGAGTGGTTTCGCGGTTTCGCGAGCGGGAACGGCGTCGCTCTCGCGCGATCGCTCGACTTCGAGTTGTGCTTGAACGAGCTCGTCACCAACGTCATCCACTACGCCTATGCGGACAAGGGACGGCACGAGATCCGCGTCGCCCTCGAGTCCAACGGCCGGGAGTTGCGGGCGACCGTCGAGGACGACGGACGGCCGTTCAACCCGCTCGCGAAGGAAGCGCCCGCGGTCCCCGCCTCGCTCGAAGAGGCCGGCGTGGGAGGCTGGGGCATCCCGATCGTCCGCGCCATCGCCGACGAGCTCTCCTACGAGCGGCGGGATGGTCGAAACCGCTTCACGATCGTAGCGCGCAACGACAATTCGACAGGTGCAGAGTAAGACCGCGATCCGCATAAGACCCTTTGCAACAGTGACTTAGGAGTCACAGCGGCGCTTAACATTCCCTTGCGCCCGAGGTGATAGCCTCGGCACCCTTCAGTCATGACGGAAGTTCGCCTCGTCGATTCGCCCGCGCCCGAGGACCGGTTCCAGGACCGGTCGCTCTACTTCAACCGCGAGATCTCCTGGCTCGCGTTCAACCGCCGGGTCCTCGAGGAGGCCCTCGATCCGAGCTGGCCGCTGCTCGAGCGGCTGAAGTTTCTCTGCATCTTCCATTCGAACCTGGACGAGTTCTTCATGATCCGCGTCTCGGGCCTCCACGACCAGCTCGAGGCGTCCGTGACCGAGAAGAGCGCGGACGGGCTCTCCCCGATCGAACAGCTCCACGCGATCGGCGAGATCGCGCGCCGCGACCTCGACCTCGCTGCGAAGACGCTGACCGGGGACGTTCTCCCCAAGCTCGCCGAGAAGGGCGTGCGCATCCTGGCGTGGGACGCGATCGAGGCGGAGAGGCGCAAGGAGCTGACCGCCTACTTCGAGAGCGTGGTCTTCCCGGTCCTGACGCCGCTCGCGTTCGATCCGGCGCACCCGTTCCCGTTCGTCTCGAACCTCTCGCTCTCGCTCGCCGTCGAGCTCTCCGAGAAGGAGGACGGCCGCACGCGGTTCGCCCGCGTGAAGGTGCCCCCGTCGCTGCCGCGGCTCGTCCCGGTGCAGCCGGAGGACGCGGCCGCGTCGGATTTCCTGCTCCTCGAGGATCTCGTCGAGGCGCACCTTCCGCAGCTCTTCCCCGGCATGAAGATCCGGGGCGCCTCGTCGTTCCGCGTGACGCGAGACGCCGACATGGAGATCCGTGAGGACGAGGCCGCCGACCTGTTGCGCTCCGTCGCGGAACACGTCCGCCGGAGGCGGTTCGGAGCGGCCATCCGCCTCGAGGTGGACCGCCGCTGTCCCGCCGCCGTGCGGGAGCTCGTCCGGCAACACCTGGAGCTCGATCCCGAGGACGTCTATGAGGTCGAGGGGCCGCTCGGGACGTCCGACCTGCTGGCGCTCGGCAGACTCGAGCGCGCCGACCTGAAGGACGCTCCGTTCCTGCCGGCATCGGGACTGATCTTCTCCAAGTCCGGATCGGTCTTCGAGGCGATCCGCAAGGCGGACGTCCTCCTCCACCACCCCTACGACTCCTTCGATCCCGTCATGCGCTTCCTGGAGGACGCCGCCGCCGATCCGGACGTCGTCGCGATCAAGATGACGCTCTACCGGACGGGCACGGATTCGCCGATCGTCGCGGCGCTGGCGCGGGCCGCCGAGAACGGCAAGCAGGTTGCCGTCCTGGTCGAGCTGCAGGCCCGTTTCGACGAGGAAAAGAACATCCAGTGGGCGCAGTCGCTCGAGCGCGCGGGCGTCCACGTCGCCTACGGCGTCGAGGGGCTGAAGACGCACGCCAAGATCGCGCTCGTCGTCCGCCGCGAGGGGACCTCGATGCGCCGCTACGTCCACTTCGGAACGGGCAACTACAACCGCGTCACCTCGAAGATCTACACGGACCTCGGCCTCTTCACGGCGCGGCCGGAGTTCGGCCACGACGCGTCGGAGCTCTTCAACTACCTGACCGGCTTCTCGCGCCGCACGCGCTACAAGCGTCTCACCGTGGCGCCGTTCCTGCTGCACGAGAGGGTCCTCTCGCTCATCGACCGCGAGGCCGAGAAGGCGCGGCAGGGGAAGCCCTCGAGGATCGTCGGCAAGATGAACGCGCTCGTGGACGCGAACCTGATCCGCGCCCTCTACCGGGCTTCGGGCGCGGGAGTGCCGATCGCCCTCTCCGTGCGGGGCATCTGCTGCCTGCGGCCGGGCGTGGCCGGCATCTCCGACCGGATCTCGGTCTCCTCCGTCGTCGGGAGGTTCCTCGAGCACAGCCGCTGCTTCTCCTTCGGCGCCGGCGACGAAGAGGAGATCTACATTTCGAGCGCGGACTGGATGCCCCGCAACTTCTTCCGGCGCGTCGAGCTGATGGTCCCGATCCTCGACGAGAAGGCGAAGGAGAAGATCCGGCAGGAAGTGCTCGACCCAATCCTGAAAGACAACTGCCGGGCGCGCGACCTTCAGAGCGACGGCGCCTACTTGCGCCGCGTGCCGCCGGCCGGCGAGCAACCGTTCGACGCGCAGCAGACCCTGCTCGACCGCCTCGCCCGCCGCGGCCTCCACGCCGTGCCGGACGATCCCCGCAAGGAAACGCAGGACTGAGTCTAGCTAGCCTCGCTCGGCGGCCTGGTGAGCGGCGCCGGCGAGGCGGCCGCCTTCGCGCGCGGGGCGTTCGATCAGGGTGTTGCGGCCGACCAGCAGCGTCCGGCCGCGCCAGGACGTTCGCCGGCCGAAGAGGCCCGCCCAGAAGAGCGCCGCCACGGCGAGATCCCGGAGCGGAGCGAGCAGCCAGTCCGACGCGAGAACTCGGCCGGACCCGGCGGCGCAGACGGCCTCAAGGCCGATGCGCGACAAGTACAAGGCTATGGCCGGGACGATCAAGCCAGTGTCGCCGCGGGCCGCGACGAGTACGCCCGCAAACCATGGGAGCGGGCTCGCCAGCGCCTCCGCCGCGTAGGAGAGGCCTCCGAGACGCTTTCGCAGGATCGCCCAGCGGCGCTGCCGGCTCCACGCCGCGGCGAGCGAACGGGAGATCTCGGCGGTCTCGATCTCGTCGGAAGAGAGAACGACGCGGTATCCGGCGCGCGAGACCAGCCTGCCGAGCAGGTAGTCCTCCGCCAGATGGTCGCGCAGCGCCTCGATCCCGCCGATCGCGTTGAGCGCCTCGCGCGACGCGAGAATCGATTTCCCGACGACGCACGGAATTCCGAGGATCCGGTCGATCGCCGCGGTGCCGGCGCGCAGCGCGCCGTTCAGGTGGAGCGACTCGAGACGCGACCCGAGCGTCCGGGCGCCGCGGGCCCGGAAGAGGTGCGACACGAGACCCACGGAAGGGTCCGCGAAGAAGGAGACCGCGCGGGCGAGGAATTCCGGGCGGACCCGTACGTTCCCGTCGGCCATCAGGATGTGCCGGTAACGAGCGTGCCGGAGCGCCGCGGAGAGGCGGCTGACCTTTGAGTTGCCTCCGGGCTCCCGCGCGTCCACCACGAAGACGCTCGGAATTCCCGTGTGGCCGTCGGCAACCCGCCGCGCCACTGCGAACGCGGGGTCGTCCCGCCGCGCGAAAGAGAAGACGATCTCGTACTCCGGATAGTCGAGCCCGTAGAACGACTCCAGGTTCTGCTCGAGCTCGTCGTCGAGCCCGGAGAGAGACTTCACGATCGAGACCGGCGGGAAGAAGCCCGGCAGCCGCACGCCGAGACGGTCGCGGCGCGAAGCGGCGAGCGACGCCGCGCCGGCGGCGTAGAGCGCGACGGAAAGGAACAGCAGGAGCAGGCACGCGAGCGCTGGCGTCACGCCGTCGCCTCCTGCTCCCACTGCGGCGTCAGGCGCAGAACGCCGATGCCCGAGTTCCTCTTCAAGGCGTCGAGGACCGCAGCGGCGGTCTTCTCCGCCTTGAGCAACGTCTTCCAGGCGTAGAGGTGCTCGGGCCGGTGGAAGTCGCTGTTGGCGATGTGCGGGAGCTTCTCGCGCGAGACGACCGGGAAGAGGTCCCACCGGCACCCCACCTCCCAGAGGTCCACGAGGGGCGCGACGGTCTTCCTCCGGTTCCAGAGGTAGAACGTGTTCGCGTAGAACTCACTCATCTCATGCGGATGGCAGGCGACCGAGACCGCCTCGCGCGCGCAAATCTCCTTGAGCATCTCGATCGGATCTCCGTCGGCCGGCAGGAACTCGGCCAACCCGAGCGCGAGGATGTGGACGGAGGTGTCGCGGTTGATCGTGTTGCGCGTCATCTCCGCGCCGGGGATCACGAGCATCCCGTAGGTCCTCCAGGCGCGCTCGCCCTCCCGGCGGATCTCGTCGAAGTAGCGCTTCCACGTTTCCGGGTTCAGGGAATGGCGGATCGCGTGCGCGATGCGGCCGAGGCCGTTGTCCCGGTTGACGATGTGGTCCGTGATCGCGATGACGTCGTGGCCGCTCCTGCCGAACAGGTCCACGACCTGCGGCAGCGGCAGCTCGCCGTCGGAATAGGTTGAGTGGATGTGAAAGTCGCAGAGCAGCATCTTTGTCACTTCCGAACGATTATCGGAAAGCGACAAAAAATCCCGTAGAAAATTCGGGAAAAGGCCGAGAAAATCTTATGTAAAGAACATTTGAAGCGCTGGCCGGAGGATGGCTAAGCGCCGCCGCGCCTTCGACGGCCCGGCGCGAGCAGAGAACGCGAGAGGGCCGCTCGGGCGCGCTCCACGCCGAAGAACCCGAGCGACCGGAACCCTCTCCCCTCCTCCTCGTTCGACGCGGCGAAGAAGCGCTCGATCCCGACGAGCCTCTCGTCTCCCAGATCCCGAAGGGCGCGCACGCCGCGGTGGGCGAGTGACTTCGACGCCACGGCGATCAACCTGTCGTCGCGGACGGTGCGGCCTTCCTTCTTCTGCCTGCCTTCGAGAATGCCGAGAAGCCGCGCGGGAACGACGCAGCCGGGGAAGGACGCTTCCTCCATCAGCAGCACGACGTCCAGGGCGTCGCCGTCGTCGGCGCGCGTCCCGGGAACGAACCCGAAGTCGAACGGGAAGACGAGCCCGGCCGGAAGGAACCGCGCGATCGTGAAGGCGCGGCTCTCCTCGTCGTACTTGAACTTGACCGCGCGGCCCCGCGGCGTGTCCACGACGACGAGGATCTCGCCGCTCTTCGAATCGATCGCCTCGAGGCGCCTCGGCCCGTCGTCCATCCCTCGAGACTCACGCAAGTCGTGTGCCTCTTCTCCGACTCTTCACGCCCGATCGTCCCGGTCTTCAGGTCTCTCCTGTCTCATTGCACACGGAGACGACCGCCATGACAGAGTGCCGAGTCGTGTTGGAAGAGAAACGAGATCCGACTGAGATCGCCCTGTCGGGCATACGGCTTCCGACGACCGGCTCGCGATGATGGCGTGGCTCATGCTGGGCGCCTCGAGCCTGTTCCAGGTCGGATGGCTCGTGAGCCTGCGCGAGACCTCCGGCTTTCGCCGCCCCATTCCCCTTCTCTTCTACGCTGTGTTCGGGCTGGCCTCGACGTTCCTGCTCTCCCGCTCGCTCGAGAAGATCCCGCTCGCGACGGCCTATGCCGTTTGGACCGGCCTCTCCGCCGTGGGTGCCCTCTTCTTCGAGATGGCGAACGGCCGGCAGGCGGGCGAGCCGATGCGAATCGCGTGCGTCCTGCTCATCCTCGCCGCGACGGCCGGCCTTCAGGTGACGGGAGCCGCAACGAGGCCCGCGGCGCCGCGGGCGCGCCCGAGCCTGTCGCCGGCGTTTCCACCCGCCGCTGGCGAAGATCGGGAAGAGAAGGTGTGGCGGCACACCGCCTCGCAGAGCTAAGGTTCTGCCCGTGACTGGGACCCACGGACCGGCCGCCCTGGCGGGGGAGTTGCTTCTCGTCCTGCTCGTCGCCGGATGCGCGCACTCCAGCGCGACTGCCGGACGGGCGGCCGCGACTCCCGCGGCGGTCACTGATCCAACCGTCTTCCGGAACGTGGCCCGCTCGGTCGTTCTCTGCAAGACGACCGAGGCCGACCTGCGCCGCCGGCTCGGCGAGCCCGCGCGCGACGGCATTCTCCATGGCGCCCGCGTGATGAGCTGGATTGCGACCCATGAACCGCTCACGCGCTACCTCGCCGTTCTCCTGGACGATCGCGGCGTTGTCGTTGACGTCTACTGGGACATCCCGACGGAGATTCCCTGGACGCCGGCGGACCAGTGCCGGGGCCAGTGACCCACGATGCCGGTCACCTCTGGCCGGCGAGGGCCTTCGAGGTCAGGAGGAGCGTCAGAGTCCCCGGGGGCTTCGCGGTCTCGCCTTCGAACTGGATTCGCGCCAGCGCTCCTTTCTTCATCTCCATGTGGGAATTGGGGCGTCCGGTGAGGAGATACCCGAGCAGCGCTCCGAGATGAGGCATGTGCCCCACCAGGAGAACCCGTTTCATCCGCCGCTTCCCGATCTCCCGGAGGATCTCGCCCGGGTCGGCGTCCGGCGCGAGCGCGCGGGTCTCGATCAGTTCTTTCGTTTGACCCAGGGCTCGCGCAACGGGCTCGGCGGTCTGCCGCGCGCGCACGAGAGGACTCGTCAGGATCGCGTCGAACTTCGGCTCGAGCCGGGCGATCTCACGTGCGGCGGCGCGCATCCTCTTGCGCGCGGCGGGGAGCAGGGCCCTCTGCTCGTCAGACATTCCCGGCCCGGCCACCTCGGCCTTCGCGTGGCGGAGGATCCAGATCTCCATGGCTCGACCTCCCGCGCTCCTCACCGGCCGGCCAGGCCGGTGGACGGAGCTTCGCCCGAGGATATCGCCGCGCCCGCGAAATTCTGGCCGAGCGCGGCGAAGAGGTCGGCCGACGGCCGGCGGCGGCGCGCGAATGTCGTGTAGTCCACTTCGAAGAGGCCGAAGCGGGGGCGGAAGCCCTCGAGCCACTCGAAGTTGTCGAGGAGAGACCAGTAGAAGTACCCCTCGATCCGCGCGCCGGCGGCGATCTGACCCGACAGGATGAGGCAATGCTCGTGAAGGAAGGCGCGGCGCAGACGGTCGTCCGCCGTCGCGATCCCGTTCTCGGTCACGAGGATCGGCACGCCGGCGCCCGCGGCCGAGCGCAGGATCCGGTCGAAGCCCTGCGGATGAATCTCCCAGCCCGTGTCCGTCAAACCGCGCCCGGCGCGGTCCCGGTAAAAGAACTCCCCCGCCATCCCGGGCAACCCGCGGAACCGCAGGTGGACGCGGCTGTAATAGTTGACGCCGAGGTATCCCGCGGCCTTCGGCATGTCGGGGATCGCGAACTCGGCGCGTCCCTCCCCGGGAAACGACCAGAACACCCGGCCCGTCGCGACCGCCTCGATGAGCGCGAGATTGTAGAGGGACTCCCCGGCAGACACGAGTCTGCGGTCGAGCGCGCTGTCGGGGCGGTCCGGAGCGAAGTCCAGCATGTTGTGAGCGATCCCGCACCGGGCGCCGGAGGGACGCTCCTGGAGCGCCAGCGCGGCCTCCGCCTGCGCGCGCAGAAGATGCTCGAGCGCCTTCGCCGCCGCGGCGAAGCTCTTCTTCCCGGGAGGGATGAGCCCTCCCATGTAGCCGCCGAGGATGAACGTGATCGGCTCGTTGACGGTGACCCAGAGCCGCACCTCGGGCAGAGCGGCGCCGACTCTCTCGGCGAGGCGCCGGAACCAGCCGATGCTGTCCCTGTTTTCCCACCCTCCCGCCTTCCAGAACCAGGCGGGATGCGTGTAGTGGAGCAGCGTGACCACCGGCTCGATGCCGAGCGCGCGCAGGAACCCCGCCCTCTCCGCCTCATGCTCCAGCGCCGTCTCATCGAACTCGCCGGGGCGCGGCTCGAGCCGGCTCCACTCGACCGAGTAGCGATAGGCGTTTGCGCCGATCGTCGGAAGAAGACGGAGATCCTGGCGCCACCGTTCCCGGTGGCCGGAGGCCGCGCCGCAGCGGACCTCCCGCTCCTTCAGGTTGCCAAGCTTCTCCCACTCCGTCCAGTCGTTCTCGACCGCGCCCTCGACCTGGTACGCGGAGGTCGCGACGCCCCAGAGGAAGTTCTCAGTCATCAGCTGTCAGCTGTCAGTTATCAGCTGTCAGTTGTCAGTCAAGGGTTCGTCGCTCTGTACTACTGAAGACTGAAAACTGAGAACTGAAAACCGGGATCAGGTCAATTCGGTGGCGTGGTGTTTCACCCACCGCGCCTCGGCCATGTAAATCGTGTCCTCGCAGATGTTGGACGCGAGATCCCCCACGCGCTCGAGGTTCTTCGAAATCGAGATGAGCTCGAGGCAGTAGGTGATGAGGTTCGGGTACTCGGCCATGTAGGTGAGCAGCTCCCGGATGATCGAGACGTTTTTGTCGTCGAGGATGTCGTCCTTCTTGATGACCTTCTTGGCGAGGTTCGCGTCCCGGTTGACGAACGCGTCGAGCGACTGCTTCAACATCGACATCGCCACCTCGGCCATGTAGTTGATGTCGATGAAGGGCTTGAACGGCTTCTGCCCCGCCAGCCGCTCCGCGCCCTCGGCGATATTGACCGCATGGTCGCCGATCCGCTCGAGGTCGCTGTTGATCTTCAGGGCGGCGACGAGGAATCGCAGGTCCACGGCGACCGGCTGCTGCAGCGCCAGCAACTGCACCGCCTGCTCCTCGATCACCATCTCCATGCGGTCGATCTCGGCGTCGGCGGCGATGACGTCGGCCGCCTTCTTCTCGTCCACCTCGGTCAACGCCTCGATGGCATGCTGGATCTGCCGCTCGACCTCTCCTCCCATCAGGATCAAGTTTCGCCGCAGGTCCTCGAGCTTCTCGGAAAAGTGTTCTTTCAAAGGAAGATCTCCCTTCTCGATCGCTGGTCTAGCTGAACAGGGCCTCAGCCGAGATCATTTCGAGGTCCCGCTGGAGGACCGCCTCGTCCCGGCCCGCCGGCACCGCCCGGAAGGCGGGCTCGCGGTCGAACACGCGCTCGAAGAGGCCCGCCTTATGCCGCGCGGCCTCGAGCTCCGCCTCGCAGTCGCCCCGCGCGACGGCGTCGAGCTCCACCTTCCGAGGCCGGACGCGGCAGACGACGTCCGTCACGAGCTGCCGGTGACTCCGGTCGAGCCCGTCGGCGATCCGCAGGAGCGCCGCGAGCTTCTCGACGACCGGCCGCAGGTACGGGTCGAGGCGCTTCCAGTTCTCGTGCGACCCTTTCGGGCCCTTCCCCTTGTGGTACCGAGCGACCGACGCGATGACCTCGATCTCCTCGGCGGAGAACCCTGTCAGGTCGCCGTGCGTGATCAGGTAGTAGGAGTGCTGCTGGTGCCGGGCGAACCCGATGGAGCAACCGACATCGTGCAGGAGCGCGCCGTACTGAAGCCACTCCCGCTCGGCCGCGGTGAGCTGGTGGAGGGCGTGCGTCTGGTCGAAGATCTCGAGCGCCAGGCGCGCGACGTGCGTGGCGTGGAGGACCTCCGCGTTGGCGCGCCGCAGGAGCCGGTCCACGCTCCGCGCGCGGACGTCCCGGTCGCCGGCGCGCTTCTTCCCGTGCCGCGACGCGTAGTCGAGGATGATCCCCTCCCGCAACCCGCGGTCCCCGACGACGATGCCATCGGCACCGGTCCGCTTGAGGATCCACGACAGGAGGATCCCGCCGGGAACGGCGATGTCGCGGCGCCGCGGGTCGAGCCCGGGAAGGCGCAGCTTCTCCTTCTGCGTCGTCCTGCGCAGGAGCCGGTTGACCTTCTTCAGGCCGGCGCGCGTCAGCGTCCGCTGGCCGGAAGGGATCGGCTCGCGCCCGAGGACCGCCGCCTCGTGGACGAGCGAGAGGGACTGGATGGTGCCGGCTGATCCGACGCAGGTCTTGAACCCGGTCTTGCGCACGGCGTCCGCGGCTCTTCGGGCGACGGCGCGGATCGCCTTCTTGACGGCCTTTCGGTCGCGGTCGCTCGGCGGGTCGTCGTGGACGAGGTCGGCCAGCCGCACCGCCCCGAGCGGCAGGCTCTCCGTCAGCAGGACCCGCGAGCCGTTGGAGACGACGAACTCCGTCGAGCCGCCGCCGATGTCCACCAGAAAGAGGGGATCCAGGCGCGAGGAGAACTCGCTGCGGGCGGCCATGTGGATCAGGCGCGCCTCTTCTTCCCCCGAGATGACGTCCACCTCGATGCCGGTCCGGCGCCGCACGGCCTCGAGAAACTCCTGCGAGTTCTCCGCCTCGCGCACCGCGCAGGTAGCGACGGCGCGCACGAGCTCGGCCCCCTGCGCCGCGATCGAGCGCTGGAACTGATCGATCGCGCCGACTCCCGCCTCGATCGCTTCCGGCGAAAGGCGCCCCGAGGCGAGGGTGTGGCTTCCCAGCCGCACCTGCGACTTCTCACGCGACACGACTTCCAGCACGCCCCCCTCGTCCACCGCGGCGAGGAGCAGCTTGATGGAATTGGTGCCGACGTCGATCGCGGCCAGCTTCTTCATCGGGGATTCATTGTCGGCGGGGCCGCGTTGGACCGCCTGAACTCCGCGTGAAGACGGCGTGAAATCGGCCATCTCGTCTCTCTCTATAATAGCGCCCCCGTGTCCGAAATTCTCTGGTCTCTTCGCGTCCGCACGCTCTCGAAAGCGAGGAAGGCGTTGCTCCGATCGGAGTCGGAAGGACTCCACGACTTCCGCGTCGCGCTGCGCCGGGTGGAGGCGACCGCGGCGGCGCTCGACCGGAAGAAGATCGAGCGGAACTCCCGCTCGCTCGTCCGCTCGCTCTCGCCGCTGCGCCAGCTCGAGGTGGACCGGGGACTGCTCTCGCGCCTGCGCGAGATGGGCCGTGTCCCGGAGAACGCGGCGGCGGGCCTCGAAGCGCGGTGGAGCGCGGAGTACGCGCAGGGATTGGAGAAGGCGGCCCGCGTCGCGCGGAGCGGAAAGTGCCGCCGCCTGGAGCGCCGGCTGCGCCGCGCGGCGCGCGGCACGCGGGACGACGTTCCGTTTCGGCTGGAGATCGAGCGGAGGCGGTTCGAGAGGCGGCTCTCCCCACCGCCCGAGGACGCGACCGACAAGCGCCTCCACCGCTATCGCATCGCGGTCAAGCGCGCCCGCTACCTGGCCGAAGACCTCGCTGCGTGCGGTGTCCCGGGGCTCGAGGCGCGGATCGAGCGCGAAAGGGAGCTCCAGGACGCGCTCGGGCGCTGGAACGACCTCCACCTCTTCCGCGAGCGGTTGAAGGAGACTCGCGACGAATCGGAAGCGAGGGGGCTGGTCAGTCTCGTCCTGGAGCTCGATCACGTGATCGCCGCGCTCGAGGGGACGGTCGCGTCGGCGCGCCGCGAGGCGCTCGCCGTCGCGGGACGGTTCGCGAGGGTGCTCCCGTTTCTGGAGCGGAGCGCCTGACCAAGTCCGCCGGCCCGTCCCTCTCCCCCTCCCGGCTCCCGACTCGCGCGCTGCTCCTTCTCCTCCTGCTCGTCACGATGGCGGCGAAGCTCGGCTTCGCATGGCGATTCGACGGCTACGGAACGGGCGACGACCTCGAGATCGTCGAGACGGCGGCAAAGTACGCCGCCGGCCTCGATTACCAGCCGTGGAATCTGCGCTGTCTCTTTCATCCTCTCGTCCTGACCTGGCCCTTTCTCCGGGCGGGCGTGCTGCTCGGCGCGTCCGATCCGGCGCTGCTCTCCTGGCTCGGCGCGATTCCGACGGTCCTCTTCTCGACGCTAGCGATCTTCTTCGTCTATCGCCTGGCGCTCGCGTGGCGATGGCCGGAGGGCACGGCGCTCGCGGCCGCCCTCCTCTACGCGGTGCACGGGCTCCCGCTCGGCTACGGCGCGACGCTTTTCCCGAGGCCGATCTCGACGGCGTTCCTGCTCGCGGCGTTCCTCCTCGCCAGCCGCACCCCTCTCGGCGCGGCGAGGAGCGCGGCGGCGGGACTCCTCGTAGCCGCGGCGTTCGCCGTGCGGTGGAGCGAGGGCGCGGCGCTCGTGCCCCTCGTGGCCTGGATCTGGTGGAAGGAGGGGGACGCGCGCGGCGCCGGAGCGGCGATCGCCGGCTTCGGCCTCGGAGCGTTCCTCTTCGTCGGAGTGACGGACGCCCTGACCTGGGGATCTCCGTTCTCGAGCCTCGCGGCTTACGCGAGGGAGATGCGCTCCGTTCCGCCCAACCCGCGCACGGACGGTCCCTGGTATGAGTACGCGAAGGACGTTCTCCACTGGGCGGGTCCGCTCTGCCTGCTTCTCCTCTGGCCGGCCCGGAAGGACCGTCCCATCCGCCTTCCGCTCTTCATTCTGGCGGCGATCGTTGCGATCCTCTCCGCCGTGCGTTTCAAGCAGATGCGCTACATGCAGGCCGCGATCCCGTTTCTCGCGCTCGCTGCGGCGGTGGGATGGGAGCGCCTCCGGGCGTCGGGTACGGCCGGGCGGCGCCTTGCGGCCGCGGCGCTCCTCCTCGCCGCTCCTCTGGGTGTCGAGCGCGCGCTCGCCGTGCTCCGCGCGAAGTCGCAGTCGGCGACCGCCGCTGCGCGCGCCATCACGCGCCTCTCCCCGGCGCCCCGCGTGATCGCGCTCGAGCAGTCGTGGGCCTACGGCGACCGGCTCTGGATCGGCAACGGCCCGGAGATCCGCGACTTCCCTCCCGCGCGCCCCCTCGACCCCGCGGTCGTCGAGAAGGCCGTCGCGCCCGCCGACACGCTGGCTCTCTATACCCTCGACACCAGCTCGCCGCTTCTCGAATCGCTCGCGCGGATGGGATTCCGCGAGAAGGCGCGCTTCCATCGCGACGAAAGCAAGGAAGTCATCCTCTACCGCCGGGAGAACTCGAGAGTCGAGGGTCGAGAGAAGAGCCGAGGGAAACCCTCGACCCTGAACTCTCGACCCTCGATGGATTCTAGAAACTAACCTTCGCCGCGAGCTGGAGGATCCGCGGCCCGGTGGAGGCCGTGAGCGGCGCCTGAGCGGTGCACCCCTGGCCGCCGGCGCAGGGCGACCGGAACACCGTCGTCGGGGCCGCCAGTTGCGGCCCGCCGCCGACCGTCACCACGCGGTACTGAATGGACTGAAGCCCGACCACGTTCCTGGCGTTGAAGACGTTGAAGGCTTCGGCGATGAGCTCCACGTCGACCGGGCCGAACGTGAGGTGTTTCGCGATGCGGGGGTCCACCGAGAAGAGGCTCGGCAGACGCTGGCTGTTTCGCGTCGTCCCGGGCACGAGGTCGTTGCGCGTGTTGCCGTCGTTGTTCAGATCGCCGTTGATCTCGAGCGAGTACGGCATGCCGGTCTGGAACGAGACGATCCCGGAGAGGGTCCAGCCGGACGTGAGGAAGCGCACCACGGGGCTCTGGGCACTGCTGCCGTAGTCCAAGTTCCAGACTCCCGACAGGACGATCCGGTGACGCACGTCGTTGTCCCCGGCTGCCGAATCGACCTGGAAGTCGGTCGGATCCGAGGCGAACTTGGCGTCGTCGGAGCCTTGCGGGACGACGGCGGTCGCGTCCGGCTTCGTGTCCGTCACCTTCCCGAGCGTGTAGGCGAGCTTGGCCTGCCAGTTGCTCGAGTAGCGTTTGTTGATCTCGACCGTCAGGCCGTTGTACTCCGACTCCGCGGTGCTCTGGAATTCGATGATCCGGGCGAAATTGGTGAAGGGGTGCGTGCTCGAGAAGCGCTTGAAGGAGGCGGATGTGCCGTCCCCCTGGATCGGGACGGTGATCGTGGTCGGCGGCGCCGATGTTGACGTCGGTCGAGCGCGGGAGGTCGCTCGCCCTTGACGTGAAGGTAATTGACGGCGACCGCGATGTCGCGGGTCAGGACCTGCTCGACGCCGATGCTGGCCTGCTGGACCTTCGGGTTCTGGAAATTCGGGTCGAAGAGGAGGATCGTCGGCACCGCCGCGGAGCCGCCGCCCGGCGGCGCCGCGAACCGGTTGGGGTAGGTCGGCACGCTCGCCCCGGTGAAAGTCAGGGTCTGCACGTTGATGCCGTTGTTGGAGTGGGCGGTCCCGATCATGATGGCAGGCGTCCGTCCATAGAAGACCCCGTAACCCCCCTTCACGAGCGTCCGGTCGTCGGCGCCGGGCGACCAGGCGAACCCGAGGCGGACTCCCCAGTTGTTCTTGTCTTCCGGGACCACGTCGGTCCGGAGTCCCGCCGCCAGGAGCTGCGGATCCGGGTTGAGGACGCTCGGCTGCGCGATCTGCTGCCGGTCATACCGGAGGCCCGCGTTGAAGGTCAGGCCGGGAATGACCCTCCACTCGTCCTGGACGAATCCCGCTATGTCGCGCACGTCGGGCTCGGTCGTGGGACCCGTCGTGCCCGGACCGGCGAAGGCCTGGACGTAGCGCTCCCCGGACCCGCTCGGAGCGCCCTTGTTGAAGGACGCGAGACTGGCGAAGGTGTAGGAGCCGAAGAAGTTGCCGGGAAAGAAATTCAGGATGTCGTCATGGAGGTAGTCGAATCCCCCCTTGAACGTGTGGTTACCGAAGAGGAAGGTCGCCGTGTCGCCGACCTGGTACCTGCTGATCGTCGTCTCGCGGGGAGAGAAGAAGTTCTCGCCGATGAGCAGGAGATTCTGGACGTTCGCCTCCGGGTTGAGCTGTTGGCCGTGCCCGGCTCCTTGTCCCTGGCCCACTGCCCCTTGACCTCGTTGAAGAGGCTCGGAGTGAAGGAGCTCGTGAGCGAGCCCGCGAGGGTGTCCGTCTTGACGAGCGAGTCCCCCGAGTGCTCGAACGCGACGTTGGAACCGCCGCTCTCGAAGCCGACGCCCGTGAAGTTCTGGCGGTTGTAGCGCACCGACGCGTGGTTGGCCCCGCCGACTTCGCCGTCGAGCTTGATCAGGTAGACGTCCTGGTCCTGCTTGCGGTTCCAGGAGGCGGCGAGGGCCGACAGCTTCGCGAATCCCGCCTGGGAGTCCGGGTCGCGGGGAACGACGAATCCCGGCGACGGGAAGATGACCGTGTTGGGCGTCGTGTTGCGCTGTCCGTCGTAGTTGGCGAAGAAGAACAGCCGGTCTCGCACGAGCGGGCCCCCGACGGTCGCGCCGAACTGGTCGAAATGGTACGGCGCTTTCACGCGGCCGGCGACGGCGTCGGTGTAGTCCTTGGCGTTCAACGTCTTGTCGCGGTAGTAGTAGAAAGCGCTGCCGTGGTAGTCGTTGGTCCCCGACTTGGTGACGACGTTGATCACCGCGCCCCCGGCCCGGCCGTACTCGGCGGAATAGGCGTTGGAGTTGACCTGGAATTCCTTGACGGCGTCTTCGCTGAACTGGTACGGCGCCCGCCCGGTGCCCGTCCGCCCGAGGGCCTGTCCGAAGAACGTGTTGTTGTTGTCGCCCCCGTCCACCACGAGGCTGTTCAGTGTCCCCCGCTGTCCCGCGAAGACGATGTCGCCGACGCGGAAGTTGTCCTTGACGACGCCGGGCGTGGTCAGGACGAAGTCGATGAAGTTGCGGCCGTTGGCCGGCAGATTCTGGATCGCGCGTTCGTTGACGGTGGAGCTGACTTCCGACTTCGTTGTCTCGATCAAGGGTGCCTCGCCCGAGACGGTCACGGCGGTCTTGACGCTCGCGAGCTCCAGGGCCAGCTTCACGGTCGTTTCGCCGCCGATCGACACGACCACGTTGGCGACCTTCGCCGGCGAGAATCCGGACAGCTCGGCCGACACGGAGTAAGTGCCCGGCGTCAGGTTCGGGAACGTGAACCCGCCGGTCGGCCCCGAAGTGGCGGAGCGCGTCGCTCCCGTGTCCGTGTTGAGGGCGGAAACCGAGGCCCCGGGAACGCCCCCTCCCGACGCGTCCAGGACATTGCCGGTGATCGAGCCGGTCGAGCTCTGGGCGAACAGGCGGCCCGAGGGGATCGAGGAGAGGAGAAGAGCCACGACACAGAGGATGCAGGCGGACAAGGTCCTCTTCGACATTTCACACCTCACTCAGATACTCGTTGCTCCTTCCGGCAAACCAACGCGAGCCATCGCATCTTCAAGAGAGTCTCCTCAGGGGCCCAACGACAGGCGTCCTTCGGGAAACCCGGGCGCGAGAAACCAGTTCTGGTCCGACTCGAGCGTGAGCGTCCCGCGGCGCCGCGCGTCTTCGATCAGCAGGTCGCGCAGCGCCTTCGAGGATTCGGAGACACGCGGGCAGTTTCTCCACACGCCGTATCCGCTGGAGCCTTCGGCGCGGTAGGAATTCAGCGCCACCGTGAACGCGTCGTCGTCGCGGACGGGTTGCCCGCCGCGTTTCAGGAACACGACGCGGCTTCCCTCCGGGCGCATCGGGTCGAGCGCGTATTCCGCGCCCTCGAGTGTGTCGCAGTTGTAGCCCCAGACGGCCGCGTTGCGCTGCCAGAGCGGCTTTCCGTCCTGAACCGAGACGCCCGACACACAGCGGCCGGCCGCTTCGAGCGCCTCGCGGACCTGCCGCCCGGTCGCCCGCAACGTCACGAGGGTGTTTTCGTACGGGTAGAACTCCCAGATCTGAGCGATCGTCAGCGGGCCCGCCGGCCATTCGGGCAGATTGCCGGGGAGGAGCGAGGCGAAGGAGAGGTCCGCCCTCCCCTGCTCCCTCTGGACCGCGTGCAGCCAGTCCAGAAGCGCGTTGTCCTCGGTCCTCGCCCCGCGCGCCGATACCGGCTTGCCGAGAGTCGCGACCGCCGTGGAGAGGATCTTCGTGGCGGCCTCGTGCTCCGGCGCGACCGCCGCGACGACCTCGGGATCGGGGCGCACGTCCTTCATCGGGAGGTTCTTCCCTTCGATCGACGCGACCCTCCAGCGGCCGCCCGCCTTCTCAAGCGAGAGATCGAAACGGGTCACGGTGTTGCCGAACCGCCCCGGCTGGGAGATCCAGGTCTGTCCGAGCTTGCGCGGCTCGATCGCCATGTGCGTGTGCCCGGTCAGCAGCAGGTCGATCCCCGGAACTTCCATGGCGATCGCGTAAGCCTGGTTCTCCGCGGAGGAGCCGTTCTCCTTGCCGGTCGCGAGTTCCCGCTCGAACCCCTCGTGCGCGATGACGAGAACGACGTCGCATTTCTCCTTGCCCCGAAGGATCGGGACGAATCGTTTCGCGGCCTCGACCGTGTCGAGAAACTTCAACCCGGCGATGTGAGCGGGCGGCTCCCAGAACGGGATGTTCTTCGTCGTCAGCCCGAGGATGCCGACGCGCACGCCCGCGACGACCCTGACGACGTAGGGTTGAAATGCCGGCTTCCCGTCTTCGCGGACGATGTTCGCCGAGAGCCACGGGAATCGCGCCTCGCGCCGCGACTTCTCCAGCCTCGTGAGGCCGAAATTGAATTCGTGGTTCCCGACCGCCATCGCGTCGTAGCGGACGGCGTTCATGGCCCGCACGATCGGGTCCCCCCGGTCGGGGATGCCTCCCGAAAACACGAGCGCCTCGACCGGCGAGCCCTCGATCGTGTCCCCCGAGTCGAGCAGGAGCGTCGCCCGCCCTTCCGCCCGGATCGCCCGGACCGCCGTCGCGACGCGCGCGACTCCCTCGCCGTATTCGGTCGAGCGGGGATTGTCGCGGGGATCCACGTGGCCGTGGAGGTCTGAGGTGTGAAGGACCGTGAGCGTCGCCGGAGCCGCGCGGGCGAGCGGCGAAGCGAGCACGAGAACGAACGCGGCGATCGCGCCCTGCAGACGACGAATCTTGTTCCTCCGAATGCGGCGTTGATATCACCGCGCCGCGTCCCCGGTCAAGGCAACCAAACCTGTGCAAGATTCGACTAAGATCCTCGCCGATTGAAACGAGCAGCGAAGAGGAAGACCCGCGAATCTCTCGAGGAGAAGCGGCGGCGCGCGGTGCAGGTGTTCCGGCGGCTCGCCCGGGCTTACCCGGACGCGCACTGCGCGCTCGACTTTTCGAGCCCGCTCGAGCTGCTGGTCGCCACGATCCTCTCCGCGCAATGCACGGACGTGCGCGTCAACATGGTCACTCCGGCGCTCTTTCGCAAGTACAAGACGGCGGCCGACTACGCCCGCGCGCCGGCCGGCGAGCTCGAAGACGCCATCCGCCAGACCGGCTTCTTCAACTCCAAGGCGAGGAGCCTGCGCAAGGCGGGAGCCGCGATCGCGGCCGAGCACGGCGGGAAGGTCCCCGACACGATGGAGGAGCTCGTCGCGCTGCCCGGCGTGGGGCGCAAGACCGCCAACGTCATCCTCGGCAACGCGTTCGGCAAGGACGAAGGGTTCGTCGTGGACACGCACGTCGGCCGACTCGCGCGGCGCCTGGGGTTCACCCGCCAGACGGACCCGGTCAAGGTCGAAGAGGACTTGAACGAGATCGTCCCGAAGGGGAAGAGGACGCTCGCCGCCCACGAGCTGATCTTCCACGGCCGCCAGATCTGCATTGCCCGCAAGCCCCGCTGCGAGGTCTGCCCGGTCCTGCCGACTCTGTCCGCGGGTCGGCGTCGAATGAAGGGGCGGCGCGTGTATCTCTCCGGAGCCATCGAGCACGCGAGCGACGGCGGCCGCGGATGGCGGGAAGAGATTGGCCGGTTCCTCGTGGAGGAGCTCGGCGCGGACGTCTACGACCCGGCGGCGGACGAGAAGAAGGACCTGACCGAAGAGGAGAGGCGGCACTTCCGCCGTTGGAAGAACGAGTCTCCCGGGAGATTCCGCGAAACGGTCCGCAAGATCATCGCCTGGGACCTCGGGCACATCGAGACTCGCAGCGACTGCGTGCTGGCGTTCTGGGACGACTCGGCGGCCCGCGGAGGCGGCACGGCCGCGGAGATCACCCTCGCCCACCGCCTCGGCAAGCCCGTCTACCTCGTCCTGGGCATGCCCCTCGAATCCGCCTCCGGCTGGGTGATCGCCGCCGCGGATCTCGTGTTCAAAGACTTCGAATCGCTCAAATCGTTCTTGAGGTCCGAGAGTCTCCCCTAGGTCTTAGTAACCACCTACCACCTACCACCTACCACCTACCACCTACCACCTACCACCTACCACCTACCACCTCATACACCTATGGCCCGCCACCTACCGCCTCCCACCTCCGTCGGATAACATCCCCGCCCCATGTCTCTCATCAAGACCCAGCTCGGCTGGATCGAGGTCATCTGCGGCAGCATGTTCTCCGGCAAGAGCGAGGAGCTCATCCGCCGGCTTCGCCGCACCATCATCGCCAAGCAGCGGGTGCAGATCTTCAAGCCGGCGATCGATTCCCGCTCCGACGCGGAGATCGTGTCGCACAGCGACATGAGGCTGCCGTCGATCTCGGTCGCTTCGAGCTCGGAGCTGCTCGAGAGGCTCGACCACCGCACCGAGGTCGTCGGTGTGGACGAGGCGCAGTTCTTCGACGACGGGATCGTCGCCGTGTGCCAGCGGATGGCGGACCAGGGCAAGCGCGTGATCGTGGCCGGTCTCGACAAGGATTACCGCGGAGCTCCCTTTGGCCCGATCCCGACCCTGATGGCCGTCGCGGAGGACGTCACGAAGACGCTCGCGATCTGCGTGCGCTGCGGCTCCCCCGCCAACAACACCCAGCGCCTGGTCGAGAGCAACGAGCTCGTCGTGGTCGGCGCGCAGGGTCTCTACGAGGCTCGGTGCCGCCGCTGTTTCGAACCGCCGAACCGGACGTAACCTCAATATCCACCGGGTTGAAATCAGTTTTCCGGAGATCCGGCGGAAAACCCTGTCGAAATGCCTGTGGAAAGCAGCGAAAAACGACGAAATCGAGCGGTCCTCGTCCGCTTTGCACCGACTCCTGTGCGAATAAATAAGCCGAGGCCCATCAGCGACTTGCAGAACGCGGTCGAAATCAAGCAATGACTCTCGCCCTCGGCCAAACCGGCGCCGGGCTTTTTCCACACGGCCAACCGCCTTCGCGGATTGAACTTAGAGGGTTTTCGGCCGGACTTTACGAGGATTTCACGCGCCGGGCCGGTACTCTCCCCAGACCGTCTTCAGGGCGACCGATGACCTCTCCCAGCGTCGCCGAAGATTCAACCGCCTCGAGAATCGAAGGAACGAGGTTGCGGTCCTCCCGGGCGGCCGCTCGGAGCCCTTCGAGCGACTCTTCGCACGAGCGCGCGTCTCTCGCGGCGCGAAAAGCCCGCAGCCGTTCGACCTGTTCCTCTTCGATCCTCGGGTTCACGGTCAAGAGCGGCGGGCCGCCCTCCTCCGCCTCGCGGAATGTGTTGACGCCGACGACGAATCGTTGTCCCTCCTCGAGCTCCCGCTGGGCCGCGTAGGAGGCCTCTTCGATCTCGCGCGCCAGGAATCCCGACTCGATGGCCGCCACCGCTCCGCCGAGCTGATCGATCCGGGCGATGAGCGCCCGGGCGCGCTCCGCGATCTCCCGCGTCCACGCCTCCACCAGGTAGGAGCCGCCGAGGGGGTCGGCGACCTCCGCCGCGCCCGTCTCATAAGCGATTACCTGCTGCGTTCGAAGCGCCAGTCTTGCGGAGGACTCGGTCGGAAGCGCCAGCGCCTCATCCGCGGCGTTGGTATGAAGCGACTGCGTCCCTCCGAGGACCGCGGAGAGGGCCTGCAGCGCGACGCGAACCGCGTTGACGTCCGTCTGCTGCGCCGTGAGGGTCGAGCCCGCCGTCTGCGTGTGGAACCGCAGCTTCCAGGAGCGCGGATCCCTCGCGCCGAACCGATCCCGCGCGATCTCCGCCCACACGGTCCGCGCCGCGCGGTACTTCGCGATCTCCTCGAAGAAGTTCGCATGGGCATTGAAGAAGAAGGAAAGCCGGGGAGCGAAGTCGTCGATCTTCAGCCCGCGCGCCAGAGCGGCTCCGACGTAGGCGATCGCGTTCGAGAGCGTGAACGCGACCTCCTGCACGGCGGTCGAGCCCGCCTCACGGATGTGGTAGCCGGAGATCGAGATCGTGTTCCAGCGCGGCACCTCTTTCCCGCAGAATTCGAAGATGTCCGTCGTGAGCTTGAGCGAGGGGCGCGGCGGGAAGATGTAGGTGCCGCGGGCGACGTACTCCTTGAGCAGGTCGTTCTGGACGGTCCCGGAGAGCTTCTCCCAGGAGACGCCGCGCTCCCGCGCCACGGCGAGAAGAAGCGCGAGCAGAATCGCGGCGGTCGAGTTGATCGTCATCGAGATCGAGACGGAGTCGAGCGGCAATCCCTCCGTCAGGACCCGCATGTCTTCGATCGTGGCGATCGCGACGCCCACTTTCCCGACCTCGCCCCGCGCCATCGGATCGTCCGAGTCGTACCCCATCTGCGTGGGCAGGTCGAACGCGATCGAGAGGCCCGTCTGCCCCTGCTCGAGCAGATACCGATAGCGGCGGTTCGAGTCGCGGGCGGAGCCGAACCCCGCGTACTGCCTCATCGTCCAGTAGCGCTCCCGGTACATCTCCCGGGAGATCCCGCGCGTGAAGGGGAACTCGCCGGGCGCCGGCTCGCCGTAGAAGCCGCGGATGGGAATACCGGAGCTGGTCGTCGCCGGAGGCGCCGGTCTCGAGTCCTTCTTCTTCATCGACGCGATTCTACGCAAGTCTGCGTTCGACGTTCGAGGTTCGACGTTCGACGTTGCTCCTTACCTGAGAGCAACGTAGAACGTAGAACGTAGAACGCCTTACAATACTGTCGCTTCATGGCGGAGAATCTGCGCGGGCGTCTCGAGGTCTTCAGTTTCGCGGACCTCCTGCAGTGGCTGGAACTGAACCGACGTTCCGGCCGGCTGACGATCTCCCGCGGATCCGACCGCCGCACCCTGGACTGGCGCGACGGGGAAATCGTCTATGTCTCCGGGTCTCTGCCGCGCCACCGCCTCGGGATCCATCTCCTGCGCAGCGGCGCGCTGACGGCGCCGGTTCTCTACGAGCTCCTCGCGCGGAGCTTCACGGGGGAAGGCAACCTCTCCCGCCTGATCCTGGACGGAGGACACGACACGCACGACGGCCTCTCGCTGCGGGTCGAAGAGCTGGCCCGGAAGCTTCTCTTCGAGATGTTCGACTGGAGGGAAGCCGCCTTCACGTACGACCCGGAACACAGCGTGGAGCGGATCGTCCGCATCGGCCTTTCCATGCGAGGGCAGGTCCTGGCCCTCCAGAGCGCCAAGGATTCGGACGACAAGAAGCGCCAGTTGCGCGAAAAGCGGCGGACGAGCGTGCCCGACGCGCGCGACTTCCCTTTCGGGAGGCGGGACGTCTCCGATCGGTACTGGGACCTGCTGGAAGAGATCGGAGCTCCGGTCCCTCCCGAGGAGGGACGCCAGCTGTTCCGGGCCTTCCACGAGTTCGTGCGGCGCATCCGGGGGCTCGCGGGAGAGAGAGTGTTGCTGCGCCAGGTTTACCCGGACACGATCACGATGCTGTCCGAGATCGTCCGCCAGTCCCCCTTCGACGCCGCCGCCATCGTGCCGGTCGCCGCGCTCGATCCGGACCTCACGCTCGACCTTCTGATCCTCGCCAATTGTCTGGCGGCGGATCGCGAGCACGCGGTCGGCACCGTTCCGGACGCGGTGGCGAGGCTCGGTCCCGGACCCATCCGCGTGCTCATCGAGAGGCTCTGCGCCCCGGAGTTCGCCCGAGATCTCGGGAGCAATCGGGTCGCGCGGGCCCTGCGGCGGGCGAGTGTCGCGGCGGCCATCGCCGCGGGGCGCTACGCCGAACGGTTCGGAATCGGTCGGGAGCGCGGTTACACGCTCGGCCTGCTCCACGGCATCTGCTACGGCGAGATGCTCGAAGTCCTCGGGACGACCGAGTTCGCCGCCGGTCCTTTCCGGGTCGCGGCGCTCGAAACCTACCGGCCGATCCTCGGCGCGCGGCGGGCGGAGGCCTGGGGCCTGCCGCTCGACTTCCAGGCGGTGATCGCCGACGACGGGACCGATCCGGGGGACGCCGCGACCCTCGTGCGGACGGCTCGATCCGTCGTACCGTCCTGCGCCCTGGGTCAGCTCGGACGCGAGAGCGCCGACCCGCTCCTCTCCGAGGAGATCCTGGCCGAAATCCAGCTCGTGTTCGATTTCCTCGGCCTGGGGGCGGCCGTGGCCCGAACCGGGTAGACCTAACCCCTTCCTTAAAGGCGGAATCGCAGCTCCCACGGCCGCGTTTTGTTCGGTCATGAGAAAGCTCGCAACGGTCATCCTGGCCATCTCTGCGGTGGCCTCCGCTCAGGATCGCCCTCTTCCGACGTTCCGCGAAGCCGTGGAGATCCGGGTCATGGACCTGGACGTGGTCGTCACCGACTCCCACGGCCGCCAGGTGCCGGACCTCACGCAGGCGGAGTTCAGCGTCAAGGTGGACGGCAAGGTCGCGCCGATCGATTACTTCGCCCGGGTGGCGGAAGGGACGATCCACTCCCCCGACCTGGCCTCGGCGCCTCCCGAACGGGTGCTCGAGGAATACCGCAAGGGCACGGACGCCTATGTCCCGAGGCATTTTCTGATCTACGTCGATTCGGGGCACCTCTCGCCGGGCTACCGCAACCGGGCCCTCGAGTCGCTCCGGGATTTCGTCACGCGCCTGGGCCCGAGCGACACCGGCGCGGGTCGTCCTCTTCGACCGCCGCGCGAAGGACCTGACACCGTGGACGGCGAGCAAGGAGACGCTCCTCGGCGCCCTCTCGCGGATGGACTCGGGCGTGGGGATGTCGCGGCTGATGACGGAGCAGCAGACCCTGCGAGACATCGATTCCACGCGGTCGGTCCAGACCCGGATCACGTTCGCCCGCAACTACGCCCAGCAGGAACGGGTCGAGGTCCGGCAGATGCTGAGCGACATGGGATCGGAGGTCACCACGCTGACGGCGCTTCCTGGAAAGAAGGTCTTCCTCTTCGTCTCCGGTGGTTTCGAGAGCCAGCCCGGCTTCGCCATGACGCAGTACGCCGGCGGCCGGTTCGGCACGTCGCTGCAGGTGTTCGACACGAGGGACCTCTCGCAGGAGGTCGACGCTCTGGTGAAGAGGGCGAACGCCTCGGACGTGACGTTCTACACGGTGGACGCGCGGGGCCTCGTGGCCGAGGGAACGACCGCGTCCAACGACGATCCGCTCGCCAGCCGCCCCGGCATCGCGTTCTTCGCCCGGACGGACAGCCAGGCGGGAATGCAGCTCCTCGCCAAGGAGACGGGGGGGCTCGCTCTGTTGAACAGCAACGATCTCAATCGAGGGCTCGGCCGCGTTTACGAGGACACATCGACCTACTACTCGATCGGAATCAATCTCTCGAAGCTCGCTTCGACCTCGACCGGATATCGCGCCGTGCGGGTCGAAGTCTCCCGGCCGGGAATGACCGTGCGCGCCCGCCGCGGCTTCGCCGGACGCTCCGGGGAGGAGCGGGCCCGGGACGTGACCCAGGCCGCGCTTCGGACGAACGTCGAATACCGGGCTATTCCGGTGACTCTGCGCCTGGCCGCGGCGAAGAAGGAGAAGAAGTACTACTCGCTGCCGATCTCCATAACGGTCCCGGCCTCTTCCCTGACGCTCATCCCGCAGGCCGACGGCTCCCAGGCGAAAGCAGACCTCTACATCGGAGTGATCGACGACAGCGGAAACATGAGCGACGTCGGGCGCGAAGAGGCCACGTTCAACGTCCCGAAGAACGCGGCCGCCGACGCGCCGTTGAACGCCATCGTGACGCTCCAGACTCGCAAAGGGAACCATCGCATCGTGGTCAACGTTCAGGACAAGACTTCGGGGCGCATGGGAACCGCCAAGGCGGACGTCCGGGTCGAGTAGCCGGCCTGGGCAGGTCGGAGTCGTCGGCGACAAATCCGGGGCGGCGGGGCCTGTCGCCGGCCACCTCGCGGAGCGACTTCGGGCCGGACTGACCTCACGGCTGCTGGTTGGGAATGCGTCGCCGTCCCTCCGCCACCCCGCGAGGGCTTCGGCCGGCGCCACCCGCCGCCCCTTCCGCGCGGCGCATCCGGCAACGACAAACACGGCTCCGCCCGGAAGACTCGCGCAAGAAATGGCGGGGAGCTTGGAGCCAAGGAAGAAGAGATAGGGCCCCGGTATCCCGGGGCCCTGGCACGCGATACCTTTCGGTTCCAGAAAGCGGCTTGCTCGCGACGTCGCGCCGTCCGCGGCGGGCGTCATTTCTTCTTGGCTGCCGGGGGCTTGGGCTTGGGCGCCGGCTTGGCGGCGGCCTTCTCGGGGATCGAGCCGTCGGCCTTCAGGACGACGAAGTCTTCCTTCCGGTCGATTCCCTTGAAGGCTTCCGAATCGCGGGGCGCGTTCAGGTCGCGCACCGTCAGCGTGAACGTGTAGTAGCCGGGCTCGAAGGTCTGCAGCGGGATCTCGCTCCCGGTCGCCCAGTAGCCCGGGGCCAGGATCTGCATTTCCGCCGGCGCGGTCAGCGGCGCGAACGCCGGCTGCCCGTCCCTCAGGACCCCGATGCGGGCCTGGATCCGCGGCTTGGCTTCCGCGGGAGCCGCCGGGGACGCCGCCGCTCCGGGAGTGGTCGGGGGAGCGCCCTGCGGGGCCGGCGCGGGAGCGGCAGAGGCCGCCGCTTCCGGCATCTTCGGGTTCCAGACCGTGTAGAAGTACCAGAGGCTGTCCTCTTTCGCGAAGAGCCGGTTCCCCTTCGGCTCGACGCGAATCGGCTTGTCCACGCCGAACACGAAGGGATCGGTCGGTCCCGGGCGCTTGGTCAACGGGGTCAGGGTATTGGCGAGGATGAGCGGGGAAACGGCGAAATCGGCCGGCTTCGCCTGCACGCGGAACGTGGCCGAGGCCGAGGCCAGCGCCGTCGCGCCGTCGGCGGAGAACAGACCGAATGCGCCGCGATAGCTGCCGGGAGGCAGCACGACCGAGCGCTCGAACACCTTGTCCGAACGAGAGCCGGTCTTCATGTCCGCCAGCGTCGCGTCTTCGAAATACGTCGCCGCTTCCTGGCCGGAGTCGCTTGTCACGACGCCGCCGAACTTCACCGGTCCCGCGGGCGCCTTGTCGCCGGCGACATAGAACTGCAGCGCGTAGAAGCCGTCGCCCGGGACGCTGTTGAAGCTCCCTCCCCAGAAAACCGGGTTGACCTCGTCGTGCTTCTCCTTCGTCAGCGTCTCGAGCATCGAGCGCGTGGCCGCGGGAAGCGAGGCGGCCGCGGGAGCCGGGGGCGGCAGCGCGGTCGCGGCCGAGCCGGTCGCGGCCGGGGGGACGGCAGGTTTGCCGGTCGCCGGCGGCGCGGCGCTGGCGGCCGCGGGCGCGGGCAGGCCTCCGACGGCGCCGGTCGGATTGACGATGGTCTTCTCCGCGATCGTGGCGATCGCGCGCTCGACGACCGGATCCTTGGCCATTTCATCGGAGCCGCGCAGCGGATCCACCGTGAACCGGATCCGCATTTCCGGGATGCCCCAGGAGGCATCGAACCGGTCCTTGTCGTAGGTCCAGGTGACCGTCACGGCGTTCGCCGCGCTGTCTCCGAAGCCGCTGCCGCCCTCGGGCCGGGTCGGAAGTCCCGCGTCACCCGTGACCCCGCCGCCGGTGCGATCCTGCGCGCGCGATTGCGAGGCGCGGCTCGGCGCGCCGAGAGTCACGAAGACGCGGCCGCGCACCGATTCGGATCCCTTGTTGTAGCGCCGCAGCTTGAACTGCTCGTCGGCGGCCGCGATGCGGCGCATCGCGCCGTCCTTGAACTCGTTCTGCTGCGTTGCGGGGGTCGGATCCCGCTTGGCCCAATACATCGCGATGAACTTCTCGGCGTCCGCGTCGCTGCCGACCTTGGCCCATTCCTCGCGCTCGGAAGGCGTCAGGAAGTACGCCTCGGGAGACTTCGCCCAGTCCTTGTACTTGGAAAGCTGCGCCAGCGCGAGCGACGTGATCGCGACGCCGGCGATCAATAATGCGATTTTCTTCACAACTCCTCCTCGGTTCGATTCTATAGGGAAAACCGAGGCGGGCGCATGATTCATCAGAGACTCCCCGGCTGCGCCGGCGGTATCCGGGACTTTGGATTTTGAACTTGGATTTTGGACGCCGCCGAAAGCAGCTAGCGCCTGGTCAATCGCGCGAGGGCCAGGTTCTTGGAGACCGTCGTCAGGGCATAACGGCGGTCCGAATCCACGCGGCGCGCTTCCACGTCCTCCCGCAGAACCGAGAGGAGCTGATGCACGTCCCCCTGCATTCTCTCGATCTTCTCCTTCATGTGGAGGATGACCTCGACTCCGGCGAGGTTGACTCCGAGGTCCCGCGTCAGGGTGAGGATGATCTCCAGTCGCTCGATCGTGTCGGAGTCGTAGAGCCGGGTGTTCCCCTCGGTCCGGACCGGGCGCAGCAGCCCCTCCCGCTCATAGAGACGCAGGGTCTGCGGGTGGATTCCGAACCGCTCGGCGATCGCGCCGATGCGAAAGACCCCGACCGGCCGCGCCCCGTCACCGCGACTTCCCCGGCGCCGCGGAGTGGTCCCGATCGGATCGCCCGGCGACGATCTTGAGCACTCCCGCTCTCAGGCTCGCCTTGATCCGGGAGGGGTCGATCGAGGCGGGGATGACGAACTCGCGGGAGAAATTGCCGTAGATCCGCTCCATGCGCACGAAGTGCTTCGGCTCGACGTCCGGGTTCGCCCGGCGGTGGCCGGAGACCCGCAGCTTCCCGTCGAGCGCTTCCAGATGGACGTCGGAGAGGCGGACTCCGGGCAACTCCACCTGCAGGATGATTTCCTCCGGGGTCTCGTAGACATCCGCGGCCGGAGACCAGAGTGCCGTCTCGACGCCTTCGTCCGGGAACTCCGTCCGATGGATCGTCTCCTCGAACAGACGGTTCATCTTCTCCTGGATCGCGACGAGATCCTGGAGCGAATTCCACTGGAAGGTGCTCATACGAATAGAGTCGGGAGTCTGGAGTCAAGAGTCAAGGGTTTTGATGGCCAACTCTCGACTCTCGACCTTCGACTCTCGACTTCCCGTCACTTCTTCTCGGTGTCCACGTACTCCGTGTCGATGACCTCGTCCTCCTTGCCCTGACCGCCCGGCTGCCCGCCGCCGGGCGGAGGCGTCGCGGAGCCTCCCTGCGAGGCGGCGCCGCGGTACATCGCCTCGGCGAGCTTGTGGGACGTCTGCTGGAGGCGCTCGGCCGCCTGATTCATGTTCTCCGTCCCGCCCGATTCGAGCGCCTTCTTCGCGTCGGCGAGGGCCGACTCGAAATTGGAGATCTCGCCCGGATCGAGCTTGGACTTGTTTTCGGAGAAGGACTTTTCCGTGGAGTAGACGAGGCTGTCCAGGCGGTTCTTCGCCTCGATCTCCTCGCGCCGCTTCCGGTCCTCGTCCGCGTGCGACGAAGCGTCCTTGACCATGCGG
Source organism: uncultured Acidobacteriota bacterium (assembly GCA_963815865.1). Classification (GTDB taxonomy): domain Bacteria; phylum Acidobacteriota; class Thermoanaerobaculia; order UBA5066; family Gp7-AA6; genus JAWOLE01. Next base: position 77,469 of record CAWFIK010000001.1, on the reverse strand, counting down.
TCGATCTCATCCTTGTTCAGGCCGGATGACGCGGTGATCGTGATCTTCTGCTCCTTGCCCGTCCCGAGGTCCTTCGCCGACACATTCAGGATGCCGTTCGCGTCGATGTCGAACGTCACCTCGATCTGCGGAACGCCCCGCGGAGCCGGCGGAATGCCCACGAGGTGAAAGACGCCGATCGGCTTGTTGTCGCGCGCCATCTCGCGCTCTCCCTGGAGAACGCGGATCTCGACGGAGGTCTGGTTGTCGGAGGCCGTCGAGAAGGTCTCGCTCTTCTTCGTCGGGATCGTCGTGTTGCGCTCGATCAGGCGCGTCGTGACCCCTCCCAGAGTCTCGATGCCGAGCGAGAGCGGCGTCACGTCGAGAAGGAGCAGGTCCTTGACGTCACCCGCGAGCACGCCTCCCTGGATCGCCGCTCCGACCGCCACGACCTCGTCCGGATTGACTCCCTGGTGGGGGTCCTTGCCGAAGAGCTCCTTGACGAGCTGCTGGATGCGCGGCATGCGCGTCTGGCCGCCGACGAGAACGACCTCGTCGATGTCCTTCGCTTCCAGGCCCGCGTCCTTCAGCGCCTGCTTGCAGGGTCCGGCCGAGCGGTTGATGATGTCCTCGACCAGCTGCTCGAGCTTCGATCGCGTCAGCTTCAACTGCAGGTGCTTGGGACCGGACGCGTCCGCCGTGATGAACGGAAGGTTGACCTCCGTCTCGACGACATTGGAGAGCTCGATCTTCGCCTTTTCGGCGCCTTCCTTCAGCCTCTGCATCGCCATCGGATCCTTGGAGAGGTCCACGCCCTGGTCCTTCTTGAACTCCGCGAGGATCCAATCGATGATCCTCTGATCGATGTTGTCGCCGCCCAGGTGCGTGTCGCCGTTGGTGGACTTGACCTCGACGACTCCCTCGCCGACCTCGAGAATCGAGATGTCGAAGGTGCCGCCGCCGAAGTCGTAGACCGCGATCGTCTCGTCCTTCTTCTTGTCCAGGCCGTACGCGAGCGCCGCGGCGGTCGGGCTCGTTGACCAGCCGCTCGACCGTCAGACCGGCGATCTGCCCCGCGTCCTTGGTCGCCTGCCGCTGCGAGTCGTTGAAATAGGCCGGCACCGTGATGACGGCGCGCGTGACCTTCTCTCCCAGGTACGCCTCGGCCGCTTCCTTGAGCTTGCCCAGGATCATCGCGGAGATCTCGGGAGGCGAGTACTCCTTGCCGCCGGCTTTCACGCGCACGTCGCCATTGGACGCCTGAACGACGGCGAAGGGGACCATCTTCATTTCCTCGGTCACCTCCTGGTACTTGCGGCCCATGAAGCGCTTGATCGAGAAAACGGTGTTCGCCGGGTTGGTGATCGATTGTCGCTTGGCGACCTGCCCGACCAGCCGCTCACCGGTCTTGGAAAACGCGACGACCGAAGGGGTGGTCCGGTTCCCTTCCGCGTTCGGGATGACGACCGGGTCTCCCCCTTCCATGACGGCCACGCACGAGTTGGTGGTGCCGAGGTCGATTCCGATAATCTTGCTCATGCCTCTCCTCTTCCTTTTCTAGCCTTGGAGTTCCAGGAGGCCCTTTGCCTCGTTCAGGAGACAGCATCGTAATATCTTAGTGGGATATTGTCAAGTGCAATGACAAAATATCTAAGTGCGACTGACTAAGATATTTACCGAATGATTCGGACTCCTGGCTTCGGCTCGGGGGGCTTCACCGCCCTGGCGGGCTGGCTCTCAGACACCGGGGCGAGAGATCTCTCGAAGGCCAGGTCGACGTCGATGTTGCCTTGCGGGTTGCGGCCATAGAGGCTGAATTTCCCGTCCTCGGAGCGAAGGATGTAGCGATAGGGGCGGCCGAATGGATCGGTGATCGCCTCCCGGGTCAGGACGCCCTTTTCGAGAAGGTCCTCGATGCGCTTGGGGTACTGGCCGGTCGAGTCGTAATAAACCCTCAGGGCGCGCTCGATCGACGCCAGTCGACCCAGGGAAGCCGCCTTGAGGAGATCGGCAACCTCCTGCCTCTGGACGACCTGACGCAGCGTGAGGTCCCACTGTTTGCGGGGAGTCTCCCGAATCGCAAGGGTCGCCATCGGCAGGACGAGGGTCCAGAGCCCGACCGCCCTCGCCGAGATCGCGGGACCCGGCGAAGCCGGCTGCGCCTCGGCCGGGGAGCTCAGCCGCGCCTGGACGATGAGATTCCGCTCCAGAAGATCCGCGAGACCCCGATAGGCGTCGAGGTCCGACAGGAAGGCCCGATCCAGGATTCCTGCGACGGGCCGGTTGCCGTCCATCCACTGCCAGACTTCCGCCTCGCGCTCGGACACGACCAGCGCCCCTTCGCCGTTCTCCTCCGCCGACAGGACGAGCCGAAGGTCCTCGAGTCCGGGGGCACGGCGATAGACCATGTCCCGGGACGAGACTTTCTTCTCGAGCTTCGGCCACTCGTCGAGCATCTGGACGGCGTCGATCAGCAGCGCGTCCGCGGGGATCGGCGAGAGCAGGGCGCCGTCGCGTTCGATCGCTCCCTCCTGACGGAATCGGAACCGCCCTTCCGTCCAGCGGAATGCGGCGAGAACGATCCGCCCAATCTCAAGCCGGAGGGCCTCGTGCAGCACGCCGGAGGAGACCAGTCTCTGGCGAACGAGGAGGACGCTCAGCCGCTCTTCCCGTTCCCGGGACTTCCGGACGCGCGTGAGATCTTCCTGGGCGAGCCTTCCGCTGCGTACGAGGAGATCTCCGACCCTCGCCTCGAGACTCCGCGCCGTGGAGTCCGCCCAGACGATCTCGCCTCCAAGGAAGGAGACGGCGACCGTGTCGGATTTTCCCTCGACCGTCAGCGTTCCGGTCTTCTTCTGAAGGCTCAGGACCTGAAAGAGATCGGTCACCGAGAAGGCCGCGAGAGTTCCTTCAAGTCCCATGCGAACGACTCCAGGACGACAGGACGGACCATGCCCAGACGAGAAATGCGAGCGCCAGCGCCACGAGGGAGAGGCTCGTCCACCTGCTCGTCGGCGCGAGCTGTCGAGGGCTGAAGACCTGGCTGTTGATGACGGCGGATGCGGCGAGGAAGAAGAAGAGCAGAGCGTCAGAAAACCGGATACCGGCCTCCTCGAGAAGAACCCGTGCGTTCCGGGAAGGAAGAGGGAGAGGAGCCGACAGAGCCAGGTCCGCCGTCGCGCCAGGCGCCGCGTCAGGTCCGCCCGCCGGACCTGGACGTCGATGACCCGGGATTCCCTCCGCTGGCGCGAGCAGGTGCCGCAGAGCCCGAGCGGATCACCGTAGCGCCGGCAGTACTTGCACGTGGGCTGGCCGCATTGAGAGCACTCCGTAGCCAGGCCGCGCCACGACCGCACGAGCTGCAGGACCAGCGCGAGAACGAGGACCGCCCAGGGTCCGAGCGCGAAGGGCGAAAGAAAAGCCGCGGTGACGCTGGAGAATGGCGCATACCCCGGCAGGCGGCGCCCCGCCGGCTTCCGGTTCCACTCCTCGATCCTGCGGCGGGCACGCGAGACCGGATAGGAGGCGGAGACGACCCGCGAGAGCGTCGGATGGTCCGACCAATAGGAGACGTCTCCCGCCGAGATCTGGCGAGCCTTCTGCAGGGCCGCGGCCTGCCCCACGAAGTCGTACGCCTCAGCCCGCGCGAGCGCGAGGTTGTAGTAGACCTCCGCGGCGCGCGGCGCAATCTCCGTCGCCGCCTCGTAGTCCCGAATCGCCTGCGCGAAGTTCCCTTCCTGATAATGGATGTTGCCGCGGTTCATGAGCGGCTGGTATTCGTTGGGTCCCGCCAGCACGGCCCGCTCGTACGCGGTCAGGGCGCGCTCGGGGTCCGCGGACCTCTCGGCGTAGATGCCAAGCAGCAGCCAGACGTCCGGGTCGTCGGCGAAAACGGTGGAAGCCTGCCGCAGGCCGTCCTCGGCGCTCGCGTCTTCCCGCTTCTCCTCCAGGTCCACGGCGGCGACATAGAGAGGTGACCTCTCGAGGATGTTTTCCCGCGAGATCGCGGCCGTCGTCGGCGGGATCAGCCCGAGGACGACGAGCGCGGCTGCGAGGACTCCTCGCTCCCTTGGCCGGCAGGACGGGTAGACGAGAGCTCCCCAGTAGAGGAGGATCCAGAGGGGGCCGAGCCCGAAGGCCAGCGGCACACCCGCGATGACCAGGCCCAGAGGAACGCCCGATCCGGGGCCGAAGAACCGCTTCGAGATCTCCCGCAGATCGTGGACCCACAGCCGCGCGTGCCGGACGATCAGGATGACGATCGTGCCGAGGCCCGCCGCCGCAAGACCCGCCGCGGCCCAGGTCAGGAACATGGAAAGCACCGAAAGGCGGGACTCGTGAGTGGCCAGGAGCGAGCTCGTTGCCCCGGGCAGCGCCTCCACCGCCTCCTGCAACGAGCGCCGCCTCACCAGGAATCCCACGCGGGCGAACTGCGCGTCGCAGTTGCCGTCGTCCAGAGCGAGAGCGGCGTCAAAGGCACGGGCCGCCCGGTCGAGTTTCCCCTGCTCCTCCGCGTGGCGCCCCTCGTAGGCGGCGGTGCGCGAGAAATCGGAGAGGGAGCGGACTCCGACCATCTGGGCCGCTCGCTTCAGCTCCGCGAGAGCGACGGCCGCGCCCCGCGAATCGTCTTCCGTGTGGGCGTCCAGGAACTCGAACCACCGCGAGCGGTAGAGCCCGCGGGTCACAGGCGGCGGAAGGGGAGACACGACCTCCTGCGCGAGCGCGGTACCCGTCCCGGCGGCGCCGGCAGAGACGAAAAGGAGGAGCAGGAAAACGGCCAGCGCGTGGGCGGAACGGACGAGAAGACATCAACAGACGCCGGATTCCCTCATGTTCTCGTCTCCCTTATTCCGTTTTCACTCTTCGCGCTGATCCTGGTGCTATCTGGCGGGCGGACGAGTCATCTCGACGTAGGCGAGCCGAAGCTCGTAGAGGATCTTGGCGAGAAAATCGGACTCCTCGAACGAGATGTTGCCGCGGGTCTTCAGCTCCAGTACGGCAAGCCAGTCGATCATCTGTCGGGCGACGCCGACGTCCCGGCGGCGGCTTCCCGAGGGATCCGCCAGTAATCCCAGCGCGGAATAAGCGGTGGTCGCGAGCGATCGGACGAGCGACGCGAAATCGCTCCGGGGTCCCTGCGGCTCAGGCGGCGGCTCCTCCTGCTCCGCGGCCATGTCCTCGCCGGAACGAGGCGCCTCCGGCTCGGCGGCGCTGGCTTGCGGCGGCGGAGGGGGCGCCGAGGGAGGTGGCGTCGGTGCGGGAGACTCGGGCGTCTCCTCGGCCTGGAACTCGGGTCGCAGCTCCCCATCCGGGGTGAACATGCGCCGGTCCACGATTCGGATCGGTTTCTCTTCGTCGGTTGCCATCTCTTGCTTTCGATCGCGGGGGCAATCCCGCCGCGCTCATCAAATTTTAACCTACGGGCCTCTAACTTGCTCGACTCGGAGGAATCCGGCTTGCCGACGAATATGATCGGAATATGTCGCTGGCGTTGGTCGAACTCCTGTCTCTGGTCGAGACGCTGCGGCGGGAGTGCCCCTGGGATCGGGAGCAAACCCCCGAGACGATCAGGACCTATCTCCTCGAGGAGTGCTATGAGGCCCTGGAAGCGCTGGACTCCGGAGATCCCATGGCATTGCGAGACGAGCTGGGGGACCTTCTCTTCCAGGTTTTCTTCCTGGCCACGCTCGCACGGGAGCGCGGCTGGTTCGACCTCGACGAGGTCGCCGGCGCGGTCGCGCGCAAGATGACCGACCGCCACCCGCATGTCTTCGGAGAAACGAAAGCCGCCGACGCCGCCGAAGTGAAGAGAGGATGGGAAACTCGAAAGCGACGCGAGGCCGACGCCGGAACGGATCCGCTCGGCACCATCCCGGTCTCTCTGCCGGCGATCGCCGCGGCCTACCGGATGACCTCCCGCGCGGCGGATCTCGGGTTCGACTGGGAGCGGGACTCCGACGTCGTCAAGAAGATCGAGGAGGAGATCGAGGAATGGCGCGAGGCCGCCGCGAGAGGGGACGGTGAGGCCGAGGAGAGGGAGATCGGGGATCTGCTCCTCTCGGCCGTCAACCTCGCGCGCCGCCGCTCGGTCGATCCCGAGTCGGCGCTGCGCCGCACGAACGCGCGGTTCCGAGCCAGGTTCGCCGGCGTGGCCCGCCGCGCCGCCGGCTCGAATCGTCCGCTAAACGAGATCCCTTTATCGGAACTGGATGCTTATTGGGAGGAAGCCAAGAAAGAAGAGAGCTAGGTGTCAGGCTGACACCTACTTCGCCAAGTCACCGACCGGGACGAGCTTTACGCCGCGCTCCCCTAACCTGGGCAGTTCCCTCTCCAGGACCGCCAGCGTCGCCGGATAGGGATGGCCGAGGGCAACCGCCGCGCCCTCGGCGCGGGCGTGGACGATGACCTCGTTGAGGGCCCTGGTGACTTCGGCTTCCGTCGCGATGTCGTCGAGGAACACTCGCCGCGAAACGGCCGGAACGTTCTCCTGACGCGCCGCCTCGCGCGCGATCGTCGCGCCGGTCGTGCGGCTGTCCAGGAAGAAAAGGCCTCGCCGCGCGAGCACGCGCGTCACGGCGCGCATCACGCGCGGATCGGCGGTCGCGGCCGAGCCCATGTGATTGCTGACGCCCGCCGCCCCCGGAACGGAATCGAGGTCCGATTCGAGAGTCCGTTCGATCTCCTCCTCGCTCTGCGAGCGCAGCACCACGCCGGGGCCGGGGTTCATCCGCGGATTGCGAGGCTCCATCGGCAGATGAAGGATCACCTGCTTGCCGGACTCCTCGAGCTGGCGCGCCGTGCGTCCGCTCCCCGGCAGGACGGGGAGCACGGCGCCGCACACCTTGTAGGGCCATCCGGCGATCCGCTCCATCGCCGGCGTGTCGTTTCCGAGATCGTCGATGACGATCGCGAGGCGCGCCACGCCGGGCCGCTCGCCCGCGACAACGGCGGCGGTCGGTGTCGCCTGGAACCGGGGAGACGGAGTGACGGACGGACGCGGGGTTCGTCGGGGCGAAGGCGATACGACCGGCAGAGCGGGCGGTGGAGGCGAGGGTCGAGTCTTCAGGTAGAGAGCGACTCCCAGCGCCAGGGAGAGAAGGATGAAGAAGACGGTGACCGGAGAGATCCGGGAACGCGGACGATTCAAGCCGCGCGGCGAGCGGGAGCGGATCCGCGCACGACTTCGAGGCCGCGCTCGAGAATCGCGTCCCTGCCTCCGGTCTCACCCGGAAAGACGACGACCCTCTCGTCGGGCACGAGGCCCTTGCCTCCCAGAGTGGCGCCCGACGGCGAGACGTAGCGGCCCACCGTCATGTAGAGCGTGCCGCCCGACTGCGTTGGCACCAGCCGCTGGACGATCGCCATTCCAACGGTCGCCTCTCCGACGGTGGTCGCCTCCGCGCGGTCCCGAAGGGCCGCGGCAAACACCTCGGCGGCGCCCCCCGTCGCGTCGTCTGTCAGGACGACGGTGCGCCCGTTCCAGAGACGTTCGCCGGTCGCCTCGAGCGGCGCGAGCGTTATCTTGCGAGCAACCGCCCTGGCGACGATCCCTTTCCCCGTGAAGAGAGACGCCGCGGGAACGGCTTCCGGGATCTCCCCGCCGATCGTTCCCCGCAGGTCGAGCACGATTCTCTTGATGCCGCGCCGATTCGCCTCTTCGATGGCCTTGCGCAAAGCCTCCGCCGTGGCGCGCGTGAAGGAAGGAACGGTCACGACGGCGACGTCGCTTTCCCAGCGCGTGGAGAGAGGAGGCGCTTCGAACCGCGCCCGCGGGATGGAGAGCGTGACTCGTTTCTCATCGCCGCCGCGGAACAGGATGATTTCCACGTGCGACCCTTCCGGACCTTCCAGCGCCGCCTTGACCTTCCAGAGCGACGAGTTGCGAACCGGTTTGCCGTCCACGATGTCGAGCAGATCGCCCGGATGTACTCCGGCCTTCTGCGCCGGAGAGCCGGGCAGCGGCGCGACGATGTAAGGGAACCCGCCCCGGCGGGCGAGCACGATGCCCGGGCCGACCGCGCCGGAGGCCTCCTGCGCCCGGTAGGCGGCCCGCTCCGAGGCCGTGACGTAGTAGGAGAAAGGGTCGAGGGCGTCGGACATCCCGTCGTAGGCCCCGTTCAAGAGCGTCTTCGAGTCGGTCGGCTCGACGTAATTCTGCCGCGTCAGCGAGAAGACGTCGGAGAAGATCGAGAGCGCCCGCGTGGCCGGATCCCTCCCCGATCCGCTGGGACTCGAGACGGCCCGCAGGGAGACGAGGGCCGCCACCGACGCGACGATGAAGAGGAGACGGGAGCGGTTGGATCTCATCATTGCGATGGTAACAGAAGCCCCGGAGGAGTTCTTCCGTCCTTCTGTCATCCTGAGGAGCGCAGCGACGAAGGATCTGCTCTCTTGATTCTGCGGGCAGATCCTTCGCTTCGCTCAGGATGACAGGAGAACCGATCCCTACCTCAGCCAGGCCACCGGGTCGTTGGCCTTCTGGTGGTCGCGGATCTCGAAATAGAGGCCGGCCTCGTCGCGCCCCGGTCCCCACCCCGCCGCTCCGACGGGACCGCCGGCGACGACGAACGAGCCGACGGAAGCCGAAATCGACTGGAGCCACGCATAGAGCGTGAGGACTCCGTCGCCGTGGTCCAGGATGACGAGGTTTCCGTACTCCGCGAGCCATTGCGCGTAGATCACCCGTCCGCCATAGACCGCCCGGACGGGGGCGCCGGCGGGAAGGCCGAGAGAGATCCCATTGGAGAAAGTCCAGGCGTCGAACTTCGGGTGCCGGTGACGGCCGAACGTCTCGGTCAGCGTCCCGCGCGCCGGCCAGTCGAGAACTCCCTTCCAGGGGCGGATCCCGCCGGAGGCATCGGGGGCCTGCGCCGCCGAGGCCTGGGCCAGCCTCTGGAGGAGGCGCTCGAGGCGCGCCGCCTTGTCGGAAAGGGCCATGACCTCGTCGCGGCGGGAGGACGTGGCGCTCTTTTCGCGCGCGAGGAGTGTCTCGCGCTCCCGCCGGAGGGAGGCCGTCCTCGCGACTTCCGCGTTCCCCTTCGCGAAGAGCTTGTCGAGCTCCGACTTCAAGGCATCTTCCCTCGCGATGTCCGCTTCCTTGCGAGCCTCCGCCTGCCGGTAGCGGGCCAGGAGTGACCCGTCACGGCGGGCGAGCGTGTCCAATCGCTCGAGGCCGCCGAGGAAATCGCGCACGTCGTCCGCCTCGAGCAGCACGCGGAAGTAACCGAAGCGCCCGAATCGCTGCAGGACCCGGGCGCGAGCCAGAAGCGCGCGCGCCAGGCGCTGTGAAGACTCCGCGGAGGTCGCGCGCTGCGCCCGGGTCACGGCGAGCTGCCGCGTGAATTCCTCCCGCGTCGCCGCGACGAACTCCGCCTCCTTCTGGGCGATCTCGAGCTTCAGGTCGAGGCGCTTCAACTCCTCCGACAGAGTCGCGACGTTCTTCTCGCTCTCGGCCAGCTTCCCCTGCAGCGCCGAGATCCGGGCGCGCATTTTCGCCAGATCGGGGTTCTGTTCCGTCTGACCGGCGGCGACGGCGCAGAGGAGAAGACCGGCCGCTACAAGGCAGTTGTAAATTGTGAATTGCGAATTGTGAATCAGCGGAGATCTGGCGTTCTTGCTCAATTCACAACTCACCAATTCACAACTCACAACTTATTACCAGAGAGACTTGCCCGCCGCGTCGGGCGGCGCGGGCGCTCCGATCAACGCCCGGACCGATGCCGTGACATCGGCGATGCCGGGCACGCGCGCCGCCCGGAATGCCTTCGACGCGAAGAAGACTCCCCGCACGAGATCCGGGTCGAGCGAGCAATGGTCGCCGCTCCACACGTCGCGGTTGTCCTCGAAGACGTTGTCAGTCGGCACGCCAAGGGAGGCCTGCCAGGAGACGCGGTAACCGGGGCGGTTCGTCACGATCAGGTCGGGAATGAGGCGCGGGTTGAACCGGCGATAGACGTTTTCGCGCTTGAAGACCCGGGAAACCGCACGCTCGCCGTTCTTCGGGTCGGTCAGCCCGGTCAGCCGGGCGATGAGCTCCTCCCGCAGCGCCTCGTAGGCGGCACCCGGCTCGACGATGCCGTTCTTCTCCCGCCCCTTCAAATTCACGTACACGTCCCCCAGCCCCATCGCGTACGCGCGCGACCGGCTCCAGTCCACCGCCTCCCAGAACTGACCCCGCGAGAACAACGCTTCCAGGTTCTGCCGGCGCGCGCCGCCGGTCAGGACGAGGTATCCGTTCTCGACGAGCCAGGAGTTGTAGTTGACGGAGCGCCGCCAGGTCGCGAACCCGTGGTCGGAGAGGACGATCAGGACGTCCTCCGGCGAGAGCGCGCCCATCGTCTCCCCGACGATCGCGTCCATCGTCTCGTACGACTTCTCGACGGCGTCCCCGTACCGCGGCGCAAGCGCGGCGTCGTAGGCGGGATGCTGCGGGTCGCGGAACCTCCAGAAGACGTGCGCCACGCGGTCGGGGAACTCGAAGTAGTGGACGATCAACCGCTGCCGTTCCTTCATCAGCGCGGCGAGCATCCGCCGCTCCTGCGCCGCCGTGGCCGCGACGTCCTCGAGGAACGCGTCTTCGCGGAGCGTCCCGGACTGGATCGACCAGGTGTCGATCGCCCAGCCCATCGTCTTGTAGCGTCCGAAGCGGCGCGCCAGCTCGGACGCGAATCCGGCGGGCGAGGAGAGCGCGAACCCGGGCGGAAGCCGCTCGGGATCGAACTGGATCGGCGAGAGGTAGAGCGCGATCTCCGGCGAGACCGACTGGAGGCGAAAGCGCCCGTAGCCGTGGACGGAGATCAGGGGATTGACGCGGAAATCGAGCGAGACCCAGTCGCTCCACTGCCCGGCCGTCAATTCCCGTTTCTGGGAGCCCGCTTCGATCGTCAGCCGGTCGCGGGTCGGCGCGACCGTCAGCGTCATCGGCAGGTCGATCGTCCCTTCGCGGCCGAAGGGTTTGCCGGGGGGGCCGGAGATTTTCGTCACGAGCCGGCCGGTGTTCGATTCGAGCCTCACGAGATCGATGGAGAAATCGTTCCCCTCCCTCGCCGCGAAGAAGGGGTCGGAGGTGAAATACGACGGCTTTCCGATCCGCCCGGACAGGTCCGGCACGCCGAGTCCCGAGAGGAGCCGCCCGTCGGGAAACGATTCCGGCGGGAACGTGACGGGCATCCGCATGACGGTGGCCGGCCGCCCTCCTTCCTCGCTCCAGAAGGTCTTGCCGAGGCGGTTGTTCTTGACCGCGGGACGCTCCGGCGGGACCCACGCCTTCACGGCGGCGAAAGCGGCCCCGCCCGCCGCGAGTCCTACGAGGACGAGGACCAAGAGCGGAACGAGTCGGCGCTTTCCGAAAAAAAAGACCGCCAAGCCGGCGAGAATGAAAACGAGCGCGGCGGCGCCGCCGAACACGAACGCGTTCGCGCGGCCGAAAAAGAGCGGGACGGACGTCTCCTCCGCGACGGCGAAGGTGGGCACGAGGTCGGAGGGGTCGCGCTTCAAGAAGTCGAAGATCTCGTGCCCGCCCGGATCGAGGCCCGTTGAGAAAGTCGCCCAGGAGACGGGGGTCTGCGCGGGAACGGTCGGGATGAGCGGAGAGTAGCCGCCGCGCGCCTTCAGGGCCGCGAGATTTGGCAGCCGGCCGGCCGCGAGCATCTGCTCGACGATCTGCGAGTCCACGCCGTCGAATCCCAGGACCACGACGCGAGGCGGCACGGACGGGGTGGCGAGCGCCCACGCCGCGACGAGCGCGGCCGCCGCTCCGGCGAGAAGGCTCTTCATGGACGGACACCAGTGTACAGGCAGCTCCCGTAGAATCGCCGCGTGGCGATGCGCACCGAAGACCTGCCGACGCTCCTGTCCCGCATCCCGGATTTGGAAGTCCGGGCGCTCTTCACGCCGGAGTTCATCCTCTGCTGCGAGCACTTCGATCGCTTCACGACCGACATGGTCCTCGGCCTCGTTCACCGGCTCGGGCTCGAGGAGCTCCTCGCGCGAGGGACGACCGTGGCGGGAGTCGTCGCGGAAAAGGGATATGCGCCGCGCGCGGGAATTCCGCTCTCCTGGTTCTTCCGCAAGCTCGCGGCCGAGGGGTACCTCTCCGCGGAGGGGAGGCGGGAGGAAACCGTCTACCGCGCCGGCGCGTCCCTCCCGGAGGGCGATCCCGACCGCGCGGAGGCCGCTTCGCGCGCCGTCGATCCAGGCTCCCTCCCCCCCTTCGCGGTCGTCCGCGCGATGGTCGAGCACGTTCCGGAATTCCTCCGCGGAGAAAAAACGGGCGAGGAGATCCTCTTCTCTCCGGCGAGGCTGCCCCTCTGGTTCGACTATTTCTCCAACGAGAACCTGCTCTACCAGATCAACAACCGCCTGGGCGCGGAAGCCGTCGCGAGGGCCCTCCCCCGAGGCGGCGCGGCGACGATCGTCGAGATCGGAGGCGGCTCGGGATCGGCGGCCCTCGCGGTCGCGGAGCGTCTCGCGCGCGACGCCCGGCTGTCGCGCGTCGGGCGCTACGTCTTCTCCGAGATCGTCCCGACGTTTCTCCGGCGCGCAGAGCGGACGTTGAAGTCCCGCTTTCCCGCGCTCCCCATCGAGTGCCTCCGGCTCGACATGGACCGCGACTTCGAGGAACAGGGCGTCCCGCGGGGAATCGCCGACCTCGTCTACGCCGTCAACACGGTCCACATCGCCCGGGACCTGAACGCCACGCTCTCCCGCATCCGCGAGACCCTGAAGCCCGGAGGGGCCGCCGTGTTTTCCGAATGCGTCCGCCCCTTCGAGGGACAGCCGATCTACGTCGAATTCGTCTTCAACTTCCTCGAGAACTTCACCGGCGTCGCGACCGACGCCGCGACCCGCCCCAACCACGGGTTCCTGACCCCCGAGAACTGGAGAAGGGCCTTCGAGAAGGCCGGGTTCGAAGAGCCGGAGATCCTCCCCGACGTCGAGGAGCTGGCGAAGCACTACGACGCATTCTTCGTCGCCGCCGTCACCGCGAGAAGACCGAGGTAGGGACTGGGGGACTGGGGGACTGGGGGAAGGGACTCGGAGTCGGCTCGTTCACACTCCCCCAGTCTCCCCGTCACCCCTTCTCCCAGTCGACCCGCCGCGCGGCTCCGTCGCGCGGCGGGTCGGGTCGTCCCAGAACGGATAGAAGCAGTACCACTGCTCGGGGTAGAGGCGCACGTAGCGTTCGAGGACGGCGACGTAGCGCTGGAGATTGGTTCTCATCGCGGCGTCGCGGGGGCCGGACTGCTCGATCGCGAGCGGCTCCTCGATGACGGCGCGGTAGCGGCCGTCCGGGACTCGCACGATGAAAGCGGGGAGGACGACCGCGCCGGTCGCCATCGCGACTCGCAGGGGACCGCGAGGGAAATACGCGTCGCGCCCGAAGAACGGCACGGCGATCCCCGTATTGTCGAAATCCCGGTCCCCCTGCATCGCCACGATCGCGTTGGCGTTGAGAGCGCGCAGCACCGCCAGGGTCGGCGCGATCGTGCGATCGACCGGGATCTCGGTGACGCCCGCCCCCGCGTGGAGCCTCGTGCGCACGCGCTCGACTCCGGAGAACATGTCCGGGACCAGAACGACGTGGATCGGCTGCCGCACTTCCGCGAGCATGAAGCTGCCGATCTCCCAGTTGCCCAGGTGCGCGGTCAGGAGAAGCACCCCGCGCCCCTCCAGGCGCGCCTCGACGAGCCTGGAGAACCCGACGACGCTCTCGACTAAGAGAGCGGCCTCCTTCGGCCGCTGGACGAACTGCAGGAAATCGAACCACGCGGAGGAATGGCCGCGCACCATCTCCGCCGCCGCGCGCTCGACGCCTTCCGAGTCCCGCGGCTCCCCGAGAATCACCGAGAGGTTCGACCGAATCGCCTGCCGGTAACGGGGACGGAGCCGGAAATACGCCCCGCCCGACAGCGCGGGAGATGGGAGAGGAGACCCTGCGAGGCACGACCCGAGCCACCGCGAGCGCCACCGGAAACCAGACATGCGACGTCGCCGACGCCGCGGCCCGCACGAGCCGGTTCCGGCTCGCCATCTTCTCCTGCATCGCCCGCTATCGTAGCGGAGGGACCGTTTTATCCTTCGAGCAGGCGGAGCAGCTGCTTCTCCGCGGGCGCAAATCCCGGAGCACGCCGCGCCACGAGCCTCTCCGGCGTGGCCGCGGGAGCCGCGATGACTCTCCCCTTCTCGAAACTCCGGAGCACCCTCGGCGAGATGTAGGAAGCACGGCAGATCGCGGGGGTGTTGCCCAGCCTCTCCGAGGTTTCCCGGACCGCCCGGACGAGCTTCTTGCCGCGCGCCGTCTCCGATTCCACGGGGTCCGCCTCGAGGCGGGCGAGCAGGCAGGCGCAGACGAGCGTGCCGGCCCAGGTGCGAAAGTCCTTCGCGGAGAACGACTCCCCCATCGACCGCTTGATGTACTCGTTGATGTGCCTTCGCCGAACGTCCGCCCAGCCGCCCTCCTCGTCCCGATACTTGAAGACTTCGCCGGGCGCCCGGACAAGCTTCCGCACGATGCGCGCGACGCGACGATCGCGCATCTGCCGGGTCTGCCGCTTGCCGGACTTCCCAGGGAAGTCGAAGCTCACCCACTCTCCGGACACCGAGACGTGGCGGCGGCGCAGCGTCGCGAGGCCGAAGCTCCCGTTCTCCTCCGCGTAAACGCGGCTGCCGGGCCTCAGGAAGCAACAGGAGAGCACCCGCAGCGCGCAGGCGAGGACTTTCTCTTTCGGAAGTCCCGGGAGGGCGAGGTCGCGTTGGACCGCTGCCCGCATTTTCGGCAGCGCGCGTGCGAACCGCCGCAGCCGCTCGTACTTCCGCCGCTCCTGCCGCGCCTCGTGCGCCCGATGGTAGAGGTACTGCCACCGGCCGGCCGCATCCCTTCCGACCGCCTGTACGGTACCGCGTTCCGAGGGGTGGATCGCGACGTCCCTCCAGGCGGGCGGGATCTTGAGGCTCTTGATCCGGTCCAGGTCGCCGGCGGGAACTGCTCCTCCGCCATTCGCCCGGTATCGGAAGCCTGCCTCCTTGCTGCCCAACCTTCGGATGCCCGTTCGCTGCAGCCGCTCCAAGACCGTCATGCGAGCAACACCACGCCCGATCCAGTGCAAGACACCCGCCCGGGCTTCCGGGATCGCCGTTCTCGCGCCGCGTCGGGCTATCCTATGGAGCATTGAGAGCCTGCCATTGAGAGCCAGATCCGGAGACTGGAGGCGGTCCCTCCCGGTCCTCCTTCCCTATGCGATCTTCGTCCTGCTGTCGCTGATTTCCTGGAAGCGATGGATCGAACCGTATGTGGACTCGGGCCGCGAGCTCATGGTTCCGTGGCGGATCGCGCAAGGGGAGGCTCTCTATCGCGACGTGCTTTCTCACTATGGGCCGCTCGCCACGCTCGCCGCGGCCGGGGTGGACGCCCTGGCCGGCCGCAGCCTGGCGGCTCGGATCGCGCTCGCGGCGCTCGTCGCGCTCGCGCACATCGAAGCGTTGCGCCGCCTCGCCTCGAGTTCTCTGACAGCCGCTCGCGCCGGGCTCGCGACGGCGCTCGCCGTCGGGCTCTTCTTCTTCCTTCGGCCGGGAGGATGCCACCTCTTTCCGTACAGCCTGGATACCTCGATGGCGGTCGCCGCGGCGGCCTGGGCGGTCGTCCTCGCCCGGAAATCCGGACCAGGACCTTCCCTAGCTCTCGCTGCCAGCCTGCTCGCGGCTCTCCTTGCGCGGCCGGAAGTGGGCCTTGCGGCGACCTTCGCCGTCCTGCTGCCGATGAACCGTCCCGGCACGGAGATTCGAGGGCGCCGGGTCATCGCGGCGCTGGCTCCTCTGGGAGTCGCGGCCGCCGTCTATGCCGCGTTCTCGTGGAAGACGCCGCTCGAGACGCTCCGGCGGCAAGGATGGCTCGCCTTCCTGGCCGTCCCCTCGGAGTTCAGGCGCGTCTACGCGAGCTTCTCAGGGCTCGACCGGCCGGCGCTGCGCCTGGCCGAACTGGCGCTCGCCGGTCTCCTGCTCCTCCTCGCCGGGACCGTCCTCACCGCCGCCGCGTTCCTTGCGTCCCGGGCGAGGCCAGGCTGGCGAGCGAACGCGATCGAGTTGGCGGGTCTCGCGATCCTGGCAACCGCGGGGCTTGCCTTTCTCGAGCCGCCGGAACAGATGGCGGAGGGTCTTCGGCTCATTCCTCCGCTCATCCGTCCCTTGCCCCTTTTCGTCGTTGCCGGGGCCGCCTGGCGGGGGATCCAAAGGATCCGGCGGAAGGAGGACCGGGGGTGCTTCCGGGCCATGCCGGACGCCGCGCTCGTGATCTCGGCTCTCTTTGCCGTGCGGCTGATTCTGGCCGCCGGCTACGTCGGGCCGTATGCCGCGTTCTATCTGCCGCTGCCCGCCGTCGTCGCCGCGGCGGGGATCTTCGACCTGCTGGATCGAAGCGCGCGGTCGGCGGGTCTCGCCGCTCTCCCGAGGCTTACGACCGGCGCCTTCGCCCTCTTCCTCGGCTTCCGCATCGCGGATCTTGAGACGATCTACCGGAGTCCGGCCTGGTCGAAACTGGAGACCCCCGCCGGGTCGCTCTACCTGCCCGAGCCGTACGCAGCAGCGTCGAGGTCGGCCCTGGCCGATCTGTCGCGCCGCACTTCTGCGGGAGGGACGGTCGTGGGATTTCCCGAGATCGGATTCCTCCAGTACGTCCTCGGGAGGTCAAACCCGCTGGCCGAGGACCAGTTCTTTCCCGGACATCTGGACAGCCGGGCCGAAGATCTGGCAATTCGATCGATCGAGGAGCATCCCCCGGACGCGTTCGTCTACGTCAACGTCCTGACGGCCGGGCATGGGGCTACGGCTTTCGGAACCGACTACCTCGAGCGCCTGGACGATGCCGTCAGGCGGATCTCGCACCCCGTCTCTTCCTTCGGCCCGGGGGCGCGGCCAGAAGAGCGAATCGGTGATCCGGGTTTCTTCATCGAAGTGCGGGAGCCGGACCGGCCGTGAGGCTCGATCAAGCGGTGTCGCGCGCCTTCGGACTGTCCCGCAGGGCGGCCCGGGATGCTGTTCGAGACGGCCGGGTGGACGTGGATGGGAAGACCTGCAGCGAGCCAGGCCGGGATGTGTCGGAGGACGCCCGGATCTCCCACCAGCCCGGGCGCCCGGCGCGCCGCCGAGTCCGGTCGCGCTTGGTGATCCTCCGCGAAGACGAGGACTTCCTCATCGTGGAGAAGCCGGCGGGCCTCCTGACCGTGCCGACCGCGGAGCAGGAGAGCGACACTCTCCTCGCGCGCGTGCTCGACTACCTCCATCACCGCTTCCGGCGCCGTCCGGTGGCCTTCGTCGTGCACCGTCTGGACAAGGACACGTCCGGCTCCGTCGTCTTCGCCCGAACCCGCCCCGCTCTCCACTTCCTGCAGGAGCTCTTCCGGCGCCACGCCATCGGCCGGGAGTACGTCGCGATCGTCGAAGGGACGCCGCCGGATTCGGGCGTGTTCTCGGACGATCTCGCCCGCGACCGGCCGGACCTGAAGCGCCGCGTCGCGCGCGCCGGACAGCCAGGCAAGCGAGCGGTCACACACTACCGGACCCTCGAACGACTTCCCGGCGCCGCCCTCGTCTCCGTCGAGCTCGAGACGGGCCGCACGCACCAGATCCGGATCCACTTCTCCGCTGCCGGACACCCCATAGTCGGGGACCGCGTTTACAGAGAAAGTCGAAAGTCGAGAATCGAGAGTCGACGGCTCGAGGCACCGCGCCAGATGCTCCACGCGCGGCGCCTTTCCTTCGAGCACCCGCGCACCGGCGCTCTCGTCAAAGCGGAATGCGCGCTGCCTGAGGATTTCCTGGCCGTGCTGGAATGCCTTGCGGAAGAAGCCGAGAATCCCGGACAAGAAAAAAGCGCCCCGGGTCGCCCCGGGGCGCTCGAAACATTCTCGACCCTAGGCTCTCGGCTCTCGACCGCTCCTAGGCAAGAACGATGACGACGACCCTGCGGTTCTTGGCGCGGCCGTCCCTGGTCTTGTTCGACTCGACCGGCTCGTCCTTCCCGTAGGAAATCGTGGACATCCGGTTCAGGGCGATCCCCTGCTTGGAGAGGTAGCGGCGAACGGCCTCGGCACGCGCCTCGCCCAGGTTGTAGTTGTACGCGTCCGATCCCGTCGCATCGGTGTGCCCCTGGATCTCCAGGTAGACGTTCTTGTTCTCCGACTTCAGCCTGTCGGCGAATTCGGCGAGCTTGTCCTGCGCTTCCTTGGACAGCTCATGCTTGTTGAGCGGGAACTTCACCGCGTCGTCGGAGAGGACGAGGGAGTAGACGAACTTGCCTTCGGCCAGCTTGCCCGCCGCCTCCGCCCGCTCCAGGGCCTCCCGCGTCGTCTTGTCGAGCTCCGCGATCCTGGTGTCGTGCTCCTTCACCCTGGTCTGCGTCGCCTCGACCTGCGATTCGACCTCGTTGATCCTCTTCTCGGACGTCGCGCTGCTTTTAGAAACCTCCTCGCTCACGTACGTCTTCGTCGCGCACGCGTTGAGCCCGAAGATGCCTAGAAGAAGCGCCCCGCCCATGAGACCCCGTTGGTACCACCTTCGATTGACCATGAAGACCTCCTTCCTCAAGTTATTAATGTCCCGCCGTCGCGACCGGAGCCGTGCCCCGGTAACCCCGGCGAGCGCGAACGTCCCACGTCCCATTCTTGACTACCGAAACGACCAGGAGACGGTATTTTACCTCTCCCCGGCCGGACGGCGTAAACCCCAGCAAATACTGCTTCCGAACCTCGCTGCTGATCTTTTCCGCAACCGGGCCCAGGTCCTCTTCTCCCCCGGGTAGATACATCTTTCCCCCGCTCGATGCCGCCAGCATCCTCAGGTTGTCAACCGATAGCTTGCCGCGCTCCTCGTCGCTCAGACGATCGAATGAAGCGTTCTTCATGCCGATCGCATAGACCGGTATGGACACCTGTTGCAGGATCTCTGCCATCTCGTCCGGAGACAGCCGGCTGGCGTTGTCGACCCCGTCGGAAAAGAGGACGATCGCCCGCTTGCCGTTCTTCCCGGCGAGCATCTTGGAGGGGGTGGCGGCCACGGCGTCGAAGAGCGCCGTCTGGCCCCCGGCCTCGAGCTCGTTTAAGGACGTGAGGAGCCGCGCCGGATCGCGCGAAAAGTCGGACACGAGGCGCACTTCCTCCTCGGCGAACGCGAAGAGCGCGAAGTCGTCTCCGGGCTTGCGCTGGCCGATGATGTGCCGGACGGCTGCCTTGGCGTACTCGAGCTTGCTCGCGAGCTTCATGCTCCCGGACGTGTCGATGAGAAACGCGAAGGATGCGGGAGCGGCGTCGTCCTTCTCGAAGGTATCGAGATCGACGCGGATGCCCTGGGCGCGCAGCTGGAAATCCTTCCTTTCGAGGCCCTCGACGAACCGCCCTTTCTTGTCGAGAACGACGACGGGCACGAGAACATATTCCGATCCCGCGCTTTCGGTGTAGGTCGGGAGCTTCTGCTGCGTTTCCTGTCGGGCGCTCCCCGCGGCGGTGACGAGCAGCAGGAGAGCCGCGAGCGCCGTCAGCCGTTTCATCTGTCTCCTATAAAGGACTCTCAGGCCTGATAATTCCGGTCCGTGGATCCCCGCCGTCTCGGCGTCGTCGTGGTGAGGCCCATGCTTCCGGCCAATCTGGGATCGGTGGCGCGCGCTTCGAAGAACTTCGGGGTCCGCGATGTCCGGCTGATCGAACCGGCGGCCGAGGTGGACGGCGACTCGCACCGCCTGGCGTCCGGCGCCGATGATGTGCTGGAGGGAATGCGCCGTTTCCCGTCGCTTCCCGACGCGGTCGCGGATTTCCAGGCCGTCGTGGCGACCTCCTCTCTCCGGGGCCGGGGAACGCGCCGTGTGCTCGCTTTTTCCGAGCTGCCCGGCTTCCTGCAAGGGCTGGGCCGGGCTCGGGTGGCGCTCGTCTTCGGGCCCGAGAAGAGCGGCCTGACCGAGGAGGAAATGTCGCACGCCACCGTCTTCCTTCGCCTGCCGACCGAGCCCGAATTCCCGACCCTGAACGTCTCGCACGCCGTCGCGGTCGCGCTGGCGGCGACCCGGCTCGCCGGCGACGTCTCCGCCGACGACGCGAACGATCCGCTGGCGAGCGCCGACGACGTCGAGGGAGCGATCGGCCACTGGGATCGAGCGCTCGACGCGATCGGGTTCTACGACACCGGCCACCGGGACCGGACGCTCCGAGACTGGCGCCGCATCGTCGCCGGCCGCCCCCTCTCGCAGCGCGACGTCAAGATCCTGCGCGGAGTCGCGAACCGGATCCTCGTCTCGCTCCGCCGAAAAGCGAAGTAATCAGTTGTCAGTTGTCAGTTGTGGCCGGACCGAGAACTGAAGACTGAAAACTGAAAACTGAAAACTGAGAACTCGTCTTCAGATCAGCTCGGATTCGCTGAAGAAGAAGGCGGTCTCCTTCGCGGCGTTCTCCGGCGAGTCGCTGCCGTGGATGGCGTTGCGCTCGATGTCGGTGCCGTGGAGGTTACGGATCGTGCCGGCTTCGCGCCTTCTTCGAGTCGGTCGCGCCCATCGTCCGGCGCAGGTGCGTGACCGCCTCCCGGCGCTCCAGCGCCGCGACGACCACCGGGCCTTCCGTCATGAAACGCACGAGTCCCTCGTAGAAGGGGCGCTCGCGGTGTACCGCGTAAAAGGCACGCGCCTGCTCCGGCGACAACCGGATCTTCTTGAGGCCGGCCAGGCGAAACCCCTCTTTCTCGAGGTGCGCCAGGATCGCTCCCGCCTTGCCGGCGGAGATGGCGTCCGGCTTGATGATCGTGAGTGTTCGTTCCAACGTTCTTTCTTCCAGAAGAAATTGTGAATGGAGAATTGTGGATTGTGAATCAGCGGTCAGGCCGCCTTTTCACTTATTCACAATTCACAACTCTCATTTCACAATTCCCTACCTGCCAAGGACTTCCTTCATCCTGGTTCCGATATCGGCCGGCGAGCGAACGACGGCGATCTTCGCGGCTTCGAGCGCCTTGACCTTCTCGGCCGCCGTGCCCTTGCCTCCGGCGATGATGGCGCCGGCGTGGCCCATGCGGCGTCCCGGCGGAGCGGTCTGTCCCGCGATGAACGCGACGACCGGCTTCTGGAGATTGCCGGCGATGTAGCAGGCCGCCTCTTCCTCCGCCATGCCGCCGATCTCTCCGATCAGGACCACCGCCTCCGTGCCGGGATCCTCCCGGAACGCCCGAAGACAGTCGATGAAGCTCGTGCCGTTGACCGGGTCGCCGCCGATGCCGATGACCGTGGATTGCCCCATTCCCAGGTGGGTCAGCTGGTCCACGGCTTCGTAGGTCAGCGTCCCCGAGCGGGAGACGACGCCGATCGTGCCGGGAGTGTGGATGCGTCCGGGCATGATCCCGATTTTGCACGCTCCGGGCGAAATGATCCCGGGGCAGTTGGGACCGATCAGCCGGACCATGCCGTCCGTCCTGTTGACCTCCGCCAGAAAGGCCTTGACGCGGACCATGTCGTTGGTGGGCACTCCCTCGGTGATGCAGGCGATGATCCCGACGTGCGCGTCGGCCGCCTCGACGATCGCGTCGGCCGCGAACGGAGGAGGAACGAAGATCATCGAGGCGTTGGCCCCCGTCGAGGAGACCGCCTCGGCGACCGTGTTAAAGACGGGGATCCCCTCGTGCGTCGTCCCCCCCTTGCCCGGCGTAACTCCGGCGACGACCTGCGTGCCGTATTCGCGGCTCGCGAGCGCGTGGAAGGTCCCCTCGCGGCCGGTGAGGCCCTGGACGAGGAGGCGCGTCTCCTTGCCGACCCAGATGCTCATGGAGCCTCCGGAGCCGGGACGCGGGACACGGGACACGGGACGCGGACGGAGGCCCTCGGTCGAGTGCCGAGTCCCGAATCCCGAGTCCCGCGCACAGCGCGAGTGCCGAGTCCCGAGTCCCGAGTTTCGCGCGGAGCGCTCATCGCGTGGCCTCGACCGCTTTTCGCGCCGCGTCGGCCAGGCCGTCGGCGGGAGTGATCTTCAATTTCGAATCGCGCAGGATCCTCTTCCCCTCGTCCACGTTCGTGCCTTCCAGGCGCACGACGACCGGCGTGGAGAGGCCCATCTCCTGAACCGCGGCGACGACCCCCTTTGCGATGATGTCGCAGCGCATGATGCCGCCGAAGATGTTGATCATGATCGCCTTCACGTTCTTGTCGGTGAGGATGATCCGGAAGGCGTTCTTGACCTGCTCCTCGGTGGCTCCGCCGCCGACGTCGAGGAAGTTCGCCGGCTCGCCGCCGGCGAGCTTGACCAGGTCCATCGTCGCCATCGCGAGCCCGGCGCCGTTGACCATGCAGCCGACGTTGCCGTCGAGCTTGATGTAGTTCAACCCGAACTTCGAGGCCTCGACCTCGAGCGGGTCTTCCTCCGCGAGGTCGCGCATCTCCTTGATGTCGGGGTGCCGGAAGAGCGCGTTGTCGTCGAAGTTCATCTTGGCATCGAGCGCCAGGACGTCCCCCTGCTTCGTCACGAGGAGCGGGTTGATCTCCGCCAGAGACGCGTCCGTCTCCGCGTAGGCGCGGAAGAGCGCCTGCATGAACCCGACCCCCTTGCGAAAGGAGTCTCCCGAGAGGCCGAGCGCGAAAGCGAGCTTGCGCGCCTGGAACGGGAACATCCCGAGCGCGGGATCGAGCACCTCGCGGACGATCGCCTTCGGGTCCCGGGCCGCGACCTCCTCGATTTCCATCCCTCCCGATTTCGAGACCATCATCGCCGGCAGTCCCCGGCCGCGGTCGAGCGTGATGCCCAGGTACAGCTCCCGATCGATGTCGAGCGCCTCTTCGATCAGGACCTTCCGGACCGAGCGGCCGGCCGGACCCGTCTGCGGCGTCACGAGGGTCATGCCGATCATCTTCTTGGCCAGCTCGGCGGCCTCGTCCGGGTCCTTCGCGAGCTTGACGCCTCCCCCCTTGCCGCGCCCCCCCGCGTGGATCTGCGCCTTGACGACGCAGCGGCCGCCCAGCCGGTGCGCGATCTCTCGCGCCTCCGACGGACTGTCGGTCACCTCGCCCCGGGGTACCGCGACACCGTAGCGGGCCAGGATGGATTTCGCCTGATATTCGTGAACTTTCACGCGGGGACCTTCATGGAAGAGGTCGAATTATATGGAAACAGCGGATCTTCGAAGTTACGTGTGAAGCAGTTTCTTCAAGCCGTGCAGGGTGCAGGCCCTGTACATCTCGGCGATCGCGGTCGTCAGGGGAATCGACTTGGGGCAGGCGCGCACGCAGTTCTGCGCGTTGCCGCAGTCGTCCAAGCCGCCGTCCCCCATGAGCGCCTCGATCCGCTCGGCCGCGTTCATCGCGCCGGTGGGATGGGTGTTGAAGAGGCGAGCCTGCGCGATCGCCGAGGCGCCGATGAAATTCGAGCGGTCGTTGACCTGCGGGCAGACGTCCAGACAGTTCCCGCACGTGATGCACTGGGAGAAGTGGTAGGCGATCTCCCGCTCCGCCTCCGGCATCCGCGGCCCGGGGCCCAGGTCGTAGGTCCCGTCGATCGGGATCCACGCCTTGACGCGCTTCAATGCCTCGAACATCTCCTGGCGGTCCACCGCGAGGTCCCGCATGACCGGAAACTTGCCCATCGGCTCGAGCTTGATCGGCTGCTCGAGCGCGTCGATGAGCGCCGTGCAGGCCATCCGCGAGACGCCGTTGATCCGCATCGCGCACGAGCCGCAGACCTCCTCAAGGCAGGCGCGGTCATACACGATCGGCGAAGTGGCTTTCCCCTGCTTCGTCTTCGGGTTCTTCTCGATTTCCATGAGGACCGAGATCACGTTCTGGCGCGGCTGGTACGGGATGACGTACTCCTCCCAGTAGGGGTTCGACGTCGGCGTGTCCTGCCGTTTGACGTGGATTTCGATCTTGTCAGGCATGGCGTGGCATGAATTCTAGTATTTCCTCGCGCGCGGCTGGATGAGAGAGGTATTGACCGGCCGGTAGCTGATCTTCGGGCCGTCGGCCGTGTGCTCCGCGATCGTGGTCTTCAGGAAGTTGGCGTCGTCGCGGGGAAGCGCGTTGTCCTCGGCGATCCCCTTGGAAATGTCCCTGACCTTGTAGTGCGCGCCGCGCGACTCGTCGCGCAGAAGCGCCCCTCGCGTCATGACGCGCGCGATGACGAGCATGTTGCGCAGCTGGTTGATGAAGGAGAGCTCCCGGTTGCCGTAGGGCTCCGGTCGGTCAGGCCGACCCGGTTCCAGCGTTCCGCGAGCTCCTGGAGCTTCGTCTCCGTCACCGCGAGCTTTCCGTTCTCACGGATGACCGTGACGTTGTCGGTCATCGAGTCGCCCATCTCCTCGGCGAGGACGTGCGGGTTCTCGGGGCCGGACATGGAGGCGATCGCCTGGAACTCCCCTTCCCACCGCTTCTTGGCGGCGGCGAACGCCGCTTCGGCGGCGGGGAGCTTCGCGGCGGTCTCGCGGCTGTAGCGCACCATCGCCGGGCCGCCGATCCTCCCGGCATAGAGACAGGAGACGAGCGAGTTGGCTCCAAGACGGTTGGCGCCGTGGATGGAGAAATCGACCTCGCCGCCGGCGTAGAGGCCCGGGACGTTCGTGGCCTGGTTCCGCGGCGAGGCCTCGTCCAGCATGCCCGACTTCTCGTCGTCGGCGAAATCGACCCAGAGGCCTCCCATCGAGTAGTGCATGCCCGGGAAGACCTTCATCGGGACTTCGCGCGGATCGTCACCGACGAACTTCTCGTAGATCTCCAGGATGCCGCCCAGCTTGATGTCGAGCTCCTTCCTCGGAATGTGCGTCAGATCGAGGTACACCTGGCGCTTCCCGTCGACGCCGTAACCCGTCAGGCAGACCTGGAAGATCTCGCGCGTGGCGATGTCGCGCGGCACGAGGTTTCCGAGCGAGGGGTATTTCTCCTCGAGGAAGTACCAGCGCTCCTTCTCGGGGATCGCGCGCGGGTCGCGCTTGTCCCCCTGGGTGCGCGGCACCCACATGCGCCCCCCTTCGCCGCGCGCCGACTCGGACATCAGGCGCAGCTTGTCCGCGCCGGGGATCGCGGTCGGATGCACCTGGATGAACTCGCCGTTCGCGTACCAGGCCCCTTCCTGGTAGGCCGCGGACGCGGCGGTCCCCGTGTTGATCACCGAGTTGGTCGAGCGCCCGAAGACGATGCCCGGGCCGCCGGTCGCGAGCATCACGGCCGTCGCCGGGAATGCCTCGATCTTCATCGAGTACCAGTCCAGCGCGACGATGCCGCGGCAGTTGCCGTCGGCGTCGCGGACGAGCCCCAGGAACTCCCAGTACTCGTACTTGCGGACGAGGCCCGCGGCCTCGTATGCGGCGGACCTGCTCGTCGAGCGCGTAGAGGAGCTGCTGCCCGGTGGTCGCTCCGGCGAAAGCCGTCCGGTGGTACTTAGTCCCGCCGAACCGCCGGAAGTCGAGGAGCCCCTCCGGCGTCCGGTTGAACATCACGCCCATCCGGTCGAGCAGATTGATGATGCCCGGCGCCGCGTAGCACATCGCCCTGACCGGCGGCTGGTCGGCGAGGAAGTCGCCGCCGTAGATCGTGTCGTCGAAGTGGATCTCGGGAGAGTCCCCTTCTCCCTTCGTGTTGACCGCGCCGTTGATTCCTCCCTGGGCGCAGACGGAATGGCTCCGCTTGACCGGAACGATCGAGAAGAGGTCCACGCCGAAGCCCATCTCCGCCGCGCGCATGGCCGCCATCAGGCCCGCGAGGCCCCCGCCGACGATGATGATCCGCTCTTCTCTTCAGCCATCCGCCGTCACAGCCGGAACGCGGAGATGCCCCGACGCCGAGATAGGAGAGCACGAGGAACACGACGGCCGAGACGTACACCATCCGCCGCTGCGCCACCGGGCCCGACGGTCAGGCCCCACACGATCGAGAACGACCAGATCCCGTTGGCGAGGTGGAAGGTCGCCGAGAGGATCCCGGCGATGTAGAAGGCGTAGATCCAGGGGTTCGCGACGGCCGCCTGGACCTGCCGGAAGAGATCGAGGCTCTCGTGGTCCTGCAGCTGCACGAGCCGCGTCGTCCAGTAGTGGAACAGGATGAACGCGAAGACGATGATGCCCGTCACGCGCTGGAAGAAGTACATCCAGTTGCGCAAGTACCGGTTCGAGATCGTGTTGGGCCGCGCGGTCGGTGATGAAGAGGCCGTAGACGCCGTGGAAGAGGAGCGGCACGATGATGATCACGATCTCCAGCCACCACGGCGAACGGCAGCGTCCTGGAGCTTGCGCGTCATCTCGTTGTACGCGTCCGCCGCCCTGCGTGGCCTTGTAGTTTTCGAAGAGGTGGAACGCCAGGAATCCGCCGATCGGAACGATGCCGGACAGCGAGTGGAGCCGCCGCAGCCAGAAGTGCCGGTCGACCGTCACGGAGGCCGACCGTCATACCTTCAGGATCTTGAAGAGCTCCCGGACGGCGCCGGCGGACTTCTCGAGCGCCGCCTTCTCCTCCGCGGTCAGGGTGATCTCGATGACCTGCTCGACGCCGCCGGCCCCGAGCTTGACGGGCACGCCGAGATAGACGTCGTACATGCCGTACTCCCCCTGCAGGTACGCGGCGCAGGGGAGGATCTTCTTCTTGTCCCGGATAACGGCGTCCACCATCTCGACGGCCGCCGAGGAGGGCGCATACCAGGCGGAGGTCTTGAGGAAATTGACGATCTCGATGCCGCCGTCGCGGGTCCGCTTGACGATCGCGTCGAGCTTCTCCTTGGGCAGGAGCTCCGTCACCGGCACGCCGCCCACCGTCGAGTAGCGCGTGAGAGGGACCATCGTGTCGCCGTGTCCGCCGAGGACGAACGCGTGCGTGCTCTCGACGGAGACGCCCAGCGCCTCGGCGAGGAACCAGCGCATGCGGGCGGAGTCGAGGATGCCGGCCATCCCGAAGACCCTCTCCCGGGGGAACCCCGAAACGCGCCGGGCGACCTCGCACATCGCGTCCAGGGGATTCGAGATCACGATCAGGATCGCGTCCGGGCGATCCCGGCAGGAGCTTGCGGACGACGTCCCCGACGATCCCTTCGTTGGTGGCGACGAGATCGTCCCGGCTCATCCCGGGCTTGCGCGGCACGCCGGCCGTGATGACGACGACGTCGGAGCCCGCCGCCTCCTCGTAGCCGTTCGACCCGATCATCCTGGCGTCGAATTTCTCGATGGGCGCGGACTCCATCATGTCGAGGGCCTTGCCCTGCGGGAGCCCCGGAATGATGTCGATCAGAGCGACGTCCGCGATCTCTTTCTCGACGATCCGCTGGGCGACCGTGGCACCGACGTTTCCCGCGCCGACGACCGTGACTTTCTGTTTCATTTGGCCCGATCTTACCCGAACAGATTCGATGTCAAGGGGTGCGAGTGCATCATTCGAAAATCGCTCTGGTAAGCTTCCCGCTTGCGCGTGAGGTTCCATCCGGGAAGTCCGAGCCGCGACTCATAGGCCTCGCACGATCGATGCCCGAACGCCCGTCTTACAAGAAGCACCCCCTGTGGGACAGCGCCATGGCCTTGACCCGGGGCGCCTACGCGCTGGCGGAGAGTGTCAAGGGCCAGTCTCCGGACGCCGCGAGCCGGCTGCGAAAGGCCGCCGTGGCCGTTCCCGCGCACGTCGCCGGCGCCCTTTCGGACGCTGCGGAGAAGCGGCGGGAGCACGTGCTGGCCGCGCGCGGCGCGATCGCCGAGGTCGCGCGCCAGGCGGCGAGGTCGCGCGGCAAGTCCGCGCGCGGGATCTCGCCCGCCAGGCGGAGACCCTCGACCTGACGATGCTCTTTGAATTCGGCGGCGTGGGGCCGGGCCGGTGAGCGAGGAGAGGGGGCCCGGGCTTCGCGTCATCATCATCCTGATCCTCGTGATCGCCGTCGCGGGCGCGGCCCTCTGGCTCCCGCGCTGGCTGGAAAACAGGCTCTTTCGGCAGGCCGAAGCGATGACGGGCGTCGGCTCGCGCGTCCTGTCGGGGGGCCTGACGCGGGAGCGCGGGAAGATCGATCCGGGCGACTCGAGCCGGCAGGTCGTCGAAGCGATCGGCCGCCCCTCCTTCTCCGTCGGAACCGAGGGGAGCTCGACCCACGAGATCTGGACGTACTACTACCCCGACGGCACCATGACGATCAACCTGACGGACGGCATCGTCGCCCGAGTCGCCATCTCCTACGGACCCCCGAAGATCCCCACCTCCGCCAGAAGATGATTTGAATTGTGATTGGTGATTGGTGATCAGGCAACTCACATGAACGAGACCACCGAGCCTTCGATCCGCGTCGTGATGATGCCAAAGGACACCAACGCGCACGGGACGATCTTCGGCGGGGTGATCCTCTCCTACATCGACCAGGCGGCCGCGGTGGAAGCCAAGCGCAACGGCGCGTCCTTCATCGTCACGGTCGCGATGCGGGAGGTCGTGTTTCACGAGCCCGTCTACGTCGGAGACCTCGTCTCCTTCTACACGCGCCTCGTCCGGATCGGCAGCACCTCGATCACCATCGGTGTCGAGGTCTTCGCGCAGCGCGGCGAGGGCGGAAGCGAAAGAGTCAAGGTGACGCGCGCCGAGGTGACCTTCGTCAACCTCGACGAGAACCGCCGGCCGATTCCGATTCCGGCCGCGCGCGACCGGACGCCATAAATCGGAAGGTCCCGATTTCTCGGGACCTTCCTACCGATCAGCCGGACGAGAGTCCGGCAATGAGTTCACCGGCATTCTACCACTCGGCTTCCTCTTCGGGAATCGGCGATTCGGGGACCTCCCCTTCCTCCGCCTCCTCCGCGGCTTCTCTCGCGAGCCTCTCCGCCTCGAGCTCTTCGGACAGCTCCGGTCCCGCTTCGAGCGGCTCTTGCGCCTTCCATCCGGATTCGCCCGACATCTCCGCGGCGGGGACTGCGGGCGCGGGCTTCGACTTCGGCTTGCGGGCAGCGGGTTTCTTCGCAGCCTTCACCGGTTTCTTCGCCGATTTCTTTGCCGCTCTTTTCGCCGCGGCCTTCACCGTCTTCCTGGTCTTCCTGCTCGCGCTCTTGCGCGCGGAGGGTTTCCTGGCAGCAGCGCGGCCCGCTTTCTTCGAGGTCTTCTTCGCGCGCGCGGTCGCCTTCTTCGGGCCCTTGCGCGCGGCCTTTCTCGCCGGTTTCTTCTTCTTCTTCGCCACTCTTGATCCCTCCTCTTGCCCGGCAGGAGCCGGAGGCTCGATCATACAATTGCCTCCGTGTCGAATCGAGATGAGGGGCGCGTTCGGATCCTCACCTCCTCCGGGGGCCTGCGGATCGAGATCCTGCCCCTCGCCCGCACCCGGGCAGGGCGGGCGCGACTCGCGGCGGTGTTCACCGTCGTGCTGGCGGCGGCTCTCTACGGCGCCGCGCACCTGGCGGAGGTGTGGGAATCCGGACTGAGAAGAGGCCAGTTCGCCGATCTGCCGCTCGGGGTCCTCGTGGCGCTCACCGCGGCCATCGCCGTCTCGACTCCTCTCGCTTTCATAGGGCTCTCGGCCCTGGCTTTTTCCGAAGAGACCATCGCCGTGGGCCCCGAGACGGTGACCATCGAGACGGCCGCCTTCGAGAAGACGCGCATCCGGCGCCTGAGCCTGGGCGAGCTCGAGTCGTGGCGGGAGACCTACCTGCCGCTTCCGCCATGGTGGACGTGGGCGGTCAAACGCCTGGCCGCCCGCGTCGGCGGCACCCTCGAGCCGGTCGCGGGAGCCGCAGGCCCCAAAGACAAAAGGCTCATAGGGATAGCGCTCGCCAGGGCAACCGGCAAGCCTCTCCTGGACGATTGGGGACGGGCCCTGGACATGCCGGAAAGCGGAGGCCGATGATCGCGGAGGCTCCGCGGGCCGATTCCCGATCACGGTTTCCAGGATCTGATAAACTCGTTTTGTGTCTATGACTTCCGCAGATCCCGGGCACCACCTTTCAACGACCCCTCTCGCTGGCTACGACCTCCCGGAAGAGGTGCGTCTCGGCATCTCGGAGGCCGGGTTCGTCTTCGCGACCCCCATCCAGGCCAGGACCTTGCCGATCAGCCTGTCCGGCCGCGACGTGGCGGGACAGGCCCAGACGGGTACCGGAAAGACGGCGGCCTTTCTGATCACGATCTTCACCCGACTGCTCCGGCAGCCTCGCCGGGGGTCCGGCCGCGGCCCGCGGGCCCTGGTCGTGGCCCCGACGCGCGAGCTGGTCATCCAGATCCGCGACGACGCGGAGAAGCTCGGACGCCATACCCGTTTGAAGACCCTGGCGGTGTTCGGCGGCATGGACTATCGCCGGCAGCGCGATGCCTTGCGTCAGGCCCCGGACCTGCTCGTCGGGACGCCGGGACGGCTCATCGACTACGAGCACCAGAGAGCCACGACGTTCGGCGACGTCGAGATCCTCGTGATCGACGAAGCAGACCGGATGTTCGACATGGGCTTCATCCGCGACCTGCGCAAGATCCTCCGCCGCTGCCCCCCCTACGACCGCCGGCAGACGATGCTCTTCTCGGCGACCCTCTCCGTGCGCGTGATGGAGCTCGCGTACGAGCACACCAACAACGCGGAGAAGGTGGAGGTCGAGCCCGAGCGGGTGGGCGCGCACGGAATCACCGAGGTGCTCTATCACGTCTCCTCCAGCGAGAAGTTCCGGTTCCTGCTCGGATTCCTCGAGCGCGAAGGAGGCCAGCGCGTTCTCATCTTCGTCAACCGGCGCTCGACCGCCGTCGAGCTCGTTCGAGGCCTTTCGGCCAACGGCTACCCGACGCGGGCGCTCGCCGGCAACGTCCCCCAGGATCGGCGCGTGAAGATCCTGAACGAATTCAAGGACGGGCGTCTCGCGGTGCTCGTCGCGACCGACGTCGCCTCCCGCGGGCTCCACATCGAAGGGGTGTCGCACGTCATCAACTACGACCTGCCCCAGGACGCGGAAGACTACGTTCATCGCATCGGCCGAACGGGGCGGGCCGGCGCCAAGGGAGCCGCGGTCTCTCTGGCTTGCGACGACTACGTCTTCTCCCTGGACGCGATCCAGAAGTTGATCGGCCGCGAGATCCCGGTCGAATGGCCCTCCGAGGATCTCTTCCGCAAGGGCCCGGCCACGTCCGCGCCGCGCGCTCACGTGCAGCGCCGGGCTCCGCCTCGTCATCCCGCGCGCCGGGGAGAAGCGGCTCGCATCAGGATCCCGATCGCGGCGCCGGCTGCGGACGATTCCGACAAATACGGACGGACCAAGAGGAAGAGCCGGCGCCGGTAACGAGAAGAGTCAGGCGCCCTTCAGGGCGCCGGCTTCCACCCAGTGGGCCAGCTGGCGGCGGATCCGGAAGGAATCGGTCTTCAGAGAGGCCTCGCATTCGGCGGGGGTCGCGCCGCCGGACGCGAGCTTCCAGAGGCTGTTGACGAACATGCCGTCCAGCTCGTCGGGATGGTGCTCGGGCCTGACGTCTGTCGGCATCAATTTCAGATCGTCCGGCACGAGAGCGGTTGCCTGCTGAAGCTCGTCGTAGCGGCGCATTCCTTCCAGGCAGAGAGGCAGGAACTCGGGCAGAGACGCGAGGGCCTTTTCGTCGGGGCTCTCGGCCGTCCGCTGGAAGACGTAGGAGCCCACGAAGGGCTTTTCGAGCAACTGATAGAAGGCCTCTTCCCCGGTCAGGCCTCGCGCCCGGCAACTCTTCATCCGTCCGCCCGACAGCACGACCTCCCCGGCGAGCTCTCCCCCGGCCTCCTGGAACGTAATCGATCCGGACACCGCGGAGTCCGCGAAGCCCTGGATCAGCCCGGGGAGGCCGAACATCTCGAGTTCCCCCGACCGGGTGTCGGACGGCATCTCGGGGATCTTCGGGCTGCTGTCGAGGTTCACAAGGGCGCGCGCCGCCGCCTTTCCCACCTCATGGTCTGGAAGGCGCTTGGCGAGACCCTCGAGCGCCTGCCGGACGGCGGGAGCGGGCGTCGTCGAGAGGGCATCGATCAGGTGCTTGGCGTGTTGGTCGTTGGAGTGAAGGAGAATTCCGAGAACCCTGTAAGGCGCGTTGGCCTTCAGGGCGCCGAGGAGGCGCTCTACGACGTCGGGATCGTTGGAGAGGTCCTGCCCCGCGAGCTCGGAGAGCCTCGCGAAAGTGTCCCCGAGTTCTCCCTTCTTCCTGAGCCCATGCTCCACGACGGCGCGCCGCGCCTTGGAGGACCCGAATCGCGCCAGGGCCGCCACCACGCGGTCGAGGATCAGCCGAATCTCGCGCGGGTCGTACGCCGACTCTCCCGCGGGGTTGAGCAGCAACTTCTCGAGGTCATCGAGGAGCGTGAGCAGAGCGACCTCGGCCCGCTCGTGCCGGAACTGGCCGAGCGTCGCCACGGCCTCCTTGACGAGCGGGGCCGGGAAGCGCAGGACCGCGTGTCTCACCGCGGTGTCGAGGTCCTCGCCGGAGGGGGCGTCGCTGGACGCCGGGATCCGCCGCAACAGGTAGAGAAGGTTGCGCCGGAAAAACCATTTCTCGTCCCCCTCCGCCTGCCCGAAGGCGGTCCCGAGACGCTCGAGCGCCTCCTTCCGGGCCGAGGGGCCGTGGACCTCGAGGAGTTGGAGGATCAGCTTGCGGCGCTCTCGCTTCATCTCCCGCAGCAGCTCTGTGAGCAGTTCCTTCGGGGTGGTCGCCGTGAAGAAGCTCAGCACGCGCCGCAAAAGGGCGTGATCGCGCTGTGCCTCGGCGTAGCTCCGGAGGCGCTCGAGGTCGAGCGCCTCGTCCCCCTTCATCCGGACGGACTCGACCATCCCGGCGTCCACGCGCTCCTCGCTGACGATGCGGTTGGCGAGCTCGAGCATCGTGACGGCCTGCGGAAGATCTCCTTCGTTGAATCGTTCGACGGCAGTCTTGACCATCTGGTTGAAGCGCGAGGCCACCTGGGCGGGATCCTCCGCCTGGACCACGATCCGATGCATGGCATCCTCGGCGACACTCTCCGGCGGGGGCGGGGAAGGCGGAGCGCTCTCCTCGGAGCCTTCCTCCGCGGGAGCCGGCGGCCGCAACGGGGGGGCCCATCCCGGCAGGATGCTCGCGAGAGCGCGGAAGATGGCCGCCGTTTCGATTTCGAGACCGATCTCGCGAAGCCGTTCCAGGTTCTGCTCGAGCTCCCGGGGATCGCGCGAGCCGCGGGCTGCGGCCGCGAAGAGCTGGCCAAGGGCAACGGGTATTTCTCCCCCTTCCGACGAGCCGATGTCGGGCAGCTGCCCGGAGATCCGCTCGAGAAGAAGGGAGAAGCGCCGCAGGCTGCGCATCTCCTCGGGCGAGAGGGGCGCCGAGGGTTCCGCCGGAATTCCCGATTGTCCCCGGATGAGCGCATCGACCGACGCGGTCAGCGCGCCGGTGCTCTCGGCAATCCGCTCCAGGTTCTTTCGAAGACCCTCGCGCTCTCCCTCGGGACAGAACTCGAGCACCAGGCCCTTCAGCTCTTCCAGGTAGGCCTGGAACGGTCCGATCGGAACGAGTCGGAACTCGCCGATCAGGAAGACCTTCTTGACGGCATAGAAGATGTAGTCCGAAAGCCGGATGGGCGAACCAGCCCGGAACTGGCCGGAGGTCCACTTCTGAATGTGCGACGCCGTCAGGCTCGTCGGGCATTTCAGGAGAACCTTGAAGGCGTCCGCGACGACCAGCGGAGGAAGGATGTCGGAGAGGTAGAGTTGCAGCTCTTCGAGCGCCTCGCGGACTTCAGGACTCGAGGGATCGGGAAGCATTTTCCTATTACTCTAGGCCAACTCGGTTTTGGAAGAATCGGGTCATCGGGTGATCGGGTGATCGGCTCCGAGACTCCGAGTCGGGGCTTCAATCACCCGATCACCCGATCGCAGATCACCCGATCGGCGGGACGCACCCGGCGCTCCTAAAAACTCTTCAGGAAGTCGGCGTTCGTGCGGAACTTGGAGAGCCTGCCGAGGACGAGCTCCATCGCCTGGATCTTGTCGACCGCCGCCAGGGCCCGCCGCAGCTTGACGATCTTGGGCAGCTCTTCGGGAGCGTAGAGCTTCTCTTCCTTGCGCGTCCCCGACTGCGGGATGTTGATGCACGGGAAGATCCGGCGGTTGAAGAGGTCGCGATCCAGGACGAGCTCCGTGTTGCCCGTGCCCTTGAACTCCTGAAAGATGATCTCGTCCATCCGCGATCCGGTGTCCACGAGGGCGGTCGCGATGATCGTCAGAGATCCGCCCCCTTCGGCGTTCCTGGCGGCCCCGAAGAAGCGTCGCGGCTTCTCCATCGTGCGGGCGTCGATGCCGCCCGACATGATCTTGCCGCCACCTCTCTGCATGTGGTTGTAGGCCCGGGCCATTCTCGTGATCGAGTCGAGGAAGATGATCGCGTGCTTGCCGCACTCGACGAGGCGCCGCGCGCGCTCGGCGACGATCTCGGCAACGGCGATGTGGTTCTCGGCCGAGAGGTCGGCGGAGGAGGCGATCACCTCTCCCCGCACGCTGCGCCGGAAGTCGGTGATCTCCTCCGGGCGCTCGTCGATCAGGAGGACGATGACGTAAACGTCCGGGTCGTTGACCGACACGGCGTGCGCCATGCGTTTCAGGAGCGTCGTCTTGCCCGCCTTCGGAGGCGCCACGATCAGGCAGCGCTGCCCCCGGCCGATCGGCGCGAGCAGGTCCACGACCCGGCCGCACATCTCGTCCGGCTCGGTCTCGAGCTGCAGGTGATCGTGCGGATCGATCGAGATCAGCTCGTTGAAAGCCGGACGCTGGCGGAAGGCCGCCGGCTCGAGGCCTTCCACTTTCTCGACCTTCTTCAGGACGGGACGGCCCCCCTCGATCGCGATTCCGGTGATCATCGCTCCGGCCTCGAGGCCTTCGCGCGTGATGAGCTCGCGCGGGGCGATCGGATCCCCGGGGTTCGGAAGGTAATTGCTCTTGGCCGAGACGAGGGTGCCGGGCGCGTTCTCCCGGGGGGGCAGGAACAGCACGCCTTCGACCGGCCGCTCCGGACCGGTGACGGGGAGATCCTCCAGCCGCTCGGCGTTCCCGTTTGAGAACGGGGGCCGCGCGCCTCCACGGCGCCGGCGGCGGCGCCGACGGCGGTGGGGCCTTCCCGGCCCTTCACCCGGGGACGGAGCTTCCGTCTGAACGGATGGGGATACGGACCCGGAATCCTGCGACGACAAGGGGTCTTCCGACATGAACTCCCAAACGCCCGCCGCGCTGACACGATGGTCCGGGCGGGAAAGTGCCATTCTAGCCGAGATCGGGTCAAATGGAAGGAAAATCGTGCGCGCCCGAGGAAACGGCCGGGGACGCCCCGGAGACCTCCTCAGCGGAAAAGCGCGAGGACCCGCGCGGGATCGGCGGGTTCGACGGCCGACAGCGCGAAATTGTCATGCGCGTGAGCAGGGTCGGAAACCCCGACGAGACTCGTCGTCATCCCCGGCGCGGAGCGCGAGAACTGAAGCGCCCGCTGGCCCCCGGAGTGAGCTTCGGGGAACGCGTCGACGATCTCTTCGGGCAGATCTCCGGAGAGCCGCCCCTGCAGGAGCGACGCGGAGCCGAAGACCGCGAGACCGAGTGTCGCGGCGGCGGAGAGGGCCGAGACCCTTCCGTCTTCGGTCTCCTGCGACGAGTAGGCGACGGCCTGCGCCATGGCGAGGTTGAGCGGCATCTGGACGGCCGCGAAATGATGCGATTGGCCGCCCGCCTCGACGGCGACCTCGAGCGCGGCCTTCATCGAAAGGTGCTCCGGATGCTCGGGAGGAACGCGCAACCCGTCCCAGGTGGCAAGTCCCCAGGAGCCGATCCTTCCTCCCGAGGCCGCTTCCTCGAGGACCTCGGCCGCGAGAAGCAGGCGCCGCCGGAACGCCGCCGGGTCCACCGAAGTCCGCTGTGCCTCGACGTTATGCAGGTAATAGAGATCGATCGTCTCGAGGCCGAGGTTTTCGCGGCTCCGGTTGATCTGGTCGCGCAGGTAACCCGGAGCCACGCAATTGCCGCCGGCGGCGATCTCACCTCGCGGCGCGAGGCCGGACTCGACGAACGTCTCCAGAATGTAGCGGCGCGGGTCGCGCGGGTCCTCCGAATCGTGAGGAAGGTAGCCCCCCTTGGTCGAAACGAACACCTCGTCGCGCGCGACCGCTCCCTCGCGGATCGCGCGGGACAGCGCGCGCCCGATCGCCCGTTCGCTTCGCTGCCCCCTGTAGTTGATGGCCGAATCGAAGACATTCACCCCGCTCGCGAGCGCAACGGCGACACTCTCCTCGTAACCCTTGTCCGTCGCCGCATCCTCGTCGCCGAGATATGTCCCCAGACCGATCGACGAGACGAGAGGACCGGCTGCGCTCCGGAAGTGACCCCGAGCGGCCTTCGAACGTTGCGCGAACCGGGAAGTCCCCTCCAGAGTCGCCCGCCCGGTAATCACGAGGCGAGGCTACCAGAAGAAATCTGTCTTCAGACGTTACCCTCGTTGAGGAAGGCCAGCGGTGCGGCTTGGACGAGAATTGAGGCGTTCGAGTTTCCGCCGGGACCGGCGGGATGGATCAGACGACCGGCAACGGGACTCCATGGGTGCGGGTCGTTCCCTCGACACCGGCGTTCCACCTCCCGGGGATGGGAGTCGAGCAGCGAGGACAGCTTCCGGCCTCCAGGCGATTCCGGAGAACGCGGAAACCGAAGCGCTCGATGACTTCCAACCGGCACTCGGGGCAGCGCGTGTGTTCCCACCTTCCGACTCCGCCGGGGAGATTGCCCGCGTAGACGTAGCGGAGCCCCGCGGCGGTCCCGATCTCGGCGGCGCGCAGGAGCGTCCGCGCCGGCGTCGCCCCGTGGTCGGTCATCTTGTAGTCGGGGTGGAATGCCGTCACGTGCCACGGGATGTCGCGGGAGATCGAAGCCACGAAACCGGCCGCCCGCGTCAGCTCCTCCTCCGAATCGTTGAAGCCCGGGATGATGAGCGTCAGGACCTCGAGCCAGAGTCCGCGCTCGTGGATTCCGGCGATCGAGTCGAGGACGTTCTGGAGGACGCCGCCCAGCTGCCGGTAGTGCTTGTCGTCCATGGACTTCAAGTCCACCTTGTAGAAGTCCACCCAGGGGCGGATGTAGTCGAGGACCTGGGGCGTGGCGTTTCCGTTGGAGACGTACGCGGTGTAGAGGCCGAGCTTCTTCGCCTCCTGGAAGACGGCGACCGCCCACTCGGAGGTGATGAGCGGCTCGTTGTAGGTCGAGACGACGGTCGGCGCGCCGCTCTCGCGCGCCAGCCGGGCGAGGGCCTCCGGCGGCATGTCGCGCGGGGCAGCGACCGCCTCGGGGTCGCGGATCGACTGGGAAGTGAACCAGTTCTGGCAGTAGGCGCAGTGCAGATCGCATCCGAGCATCCCGAAAGAGAGCGCGTCCGAACCGGGCAGGGCATGGAAGAACGGCTTCTTCTCGATCGGGTCGCACTGGAGCGCCCCGACGTAGCCCCACGGGACGCGCAGCGTCCCCCCCTCGTTGAAGCGCACCCGGCAGACGCCCTCGCGTCCTTCCGGGATCGGGCAGCGGTGGCCGCACGAATAGCAGCGAAGCCGCCCGTCGGGAAGCGTCTCGACGAGCTCCGGGGCCGCCGCCGCCGTGCGGCGCGCGAGGGCGGGCGCGATCGCGGGAGTGGAAGCCATCTCGTATCCTCGAGGAGGATAACGCCGGACGAGGATCGGAAATGCCTCCGCGGACCGCTGCGTTATCATCGCTCGATGTCCAATCGGAGCCGTCTCTTACCGTTCCTTCTCTGTCTCCTTTTCACGCCGATCCTCGCGGCTCAGACCGCCACGACGACCATCCCCGCCGGCAAGCTCCTCCCGGTGGACGGCTCCCGGTCGGTCAGCGGAGTCAGGGTCCAGGCGCAGCCGGACGGAACCGTCTGGTTCCTCGTGCCATCCAGCGATCGGATTGTCCAGCTCCAGAGCGACGGCGTCACGATGAAGCAGTGGCAGATCCGGCAGGACAAGGACCTCGGGGCGAACCCGGTGGACTTCAAGATCGACGGCAACATCATCTGGTTCATCGAGAACGGGGAGAGCCTGATCGACGCGGGGCACTCGGTCTTCGCGCGCCTGGACACGACGACCGGCGCGCTGCGCGAGTGGGTCGCGCCGGGATCGGTTCCGGCCGGCTTCTACCTCGCGCCCGACGGCAAGGTCTGGCTTCCCCAGACCAACGGCCGACTCCAGTCGATGGACCTGACGACGCTGGACGTCCTGGACTATCGCTCGACGAAGACCTTTGCCTACAGCAGCCTCGCCGTCGCCCCGGACGGGACCTTCTGGATGACTGACTTCGGCAACAACCGGATTGTCCATTACACGCCGGGAGCGACGACCGAGACGTCCTGGGCATTCTTCGATCCGACCATCGGGTCGTTGAATCCGTCGCAGGTCCAGTTCGACGACCAGGGAAATCTCTGGATGTCCATGTACTCGGCCGGAACGATGGAGCAGTTCAACCCGACGACCGGCGTGATCACGGAGTTCGGGGGCTTCGGCAACCCGATTCATTTCGACTTCTTCGCCGGACGCGTCTATGTTTCGGAGGCGCCGGGCACAAACGGCCGCGTCGCCGTGCTCGATCCGTCCCTGGCCACCCAGACGGTGACCACACTCACCCCGGAGACCCTGACCGTCGGGGCGGTGACCAACAAGCTGAAGGGGCTCATCCTGGACTCGGTCATCACCCCCACGACGTTCACCGCGACGCCGCAGGATCTTCCCGCCTCGGACCTGACGCTCACCTCGACCAGTCTCGGGATTCTCCGCTTGCAGTACGGATTGGGAAACGCCTACGGGATCAGCGCCCAGGGCGGCGTGATCTGGGTCGGCGCGGACGGGGGAATCCAGCGCCTCGTTCTCCAGACGATCGGCAGCGGCTCGGATCTCACGACTCCGGTCGCGGCGTCGCGCGGAATCCTCGGAACGCGGATCAAGACCGACATCACGCTCTTCAACCGGGGAACCGCTCCCATCGCCGGAGACATCCTGTTCCTCTACTCCCCCGCCTCCTTCGCGGCCAAGTCGAGCTTCACGATCGCGCCGGGGGAGACGCAGTTGATCGCCGACGCGCTGCTCGGCGCGAGCTCCGACCTCGTGGCGCTCTTCGGCCCGATCCGGTTGAGCGTGACGAGCGGAGCGGCGTCCGACCTGGCCGCCACGGTGCGCACCTATCGACCCCGCGATGACGGCTCCTCCTTCGGCTTCTCGATCCCGGGCCTCACGGCCGGCGACTCGGCGGGAGCCGGCGCGACGCGGGTCCTCTTTACGGGCAGCCGCTCGACCGAGGTCTCGGTGTTCGGGCTCTTCAGTCCCACGGGCGCCCAGGCGACGGCGAAGCTCGTCGCGGCGGACGGAACCGTGCGCGCGACGCGAGCGTTCTCGCTCGCCTCGAACATCGCGCAGGAATTCAATCCCGCCTCCACGGCGTTCGGCGCGGAGACCGAACCGGGCGACGTCATCGTCATCTCCGTCACCTCCGGGTCGCTGCAGCCCTACGTCAACGTCCTGGACACCGGCAGCGGCGACGTGGCGACCTCCCTTCCCGTTGCGCCGACCCTCGACGCGGTCATTCCCAACCTCGGCACGCTCGTCGGCTTCGGGGACACGAGCTTCGTATCCGACCTGCTCCTGGCCAACCCCGATCCCTCGACTCCCGCGAATGTCACGATTTCCTACTATCCGACCGGCACGAGCAACTCCCCCCTCGTCTCCACGACGACGCTCGCCCCGGGAGCGAGCGAGGTGATCGCGGACGCGCTCGGAACCCTCTTCTCGATCACGGCGGGGCAGGGAGCCCTGATCGTCTCCTCCGACGTCCCGGTTGCGGTCTCTACCCGGATCGCCGCGCGCAAGGAGGAGGGGGACTACGCGACCTTCTCGGCGGCGCTCGACGGCTCGGAAACGATCGTCGGCGGGAGCACCGGCTACTCCTTCGGCGTGCCGCAGACGGCGGTGAGGCGGACGCACCTGCTCCTCTTCAACAACGGCTTCGCGGGGACCGTGGTCGTCGTCGGGTACGACCACGCCGGTAATGCGATCGGACAGCTCTCCGTGGACATGGGCGAGGCACAGGCCGTGCGCATCAACTCCGTCATGGAGCAGCTGGGCGCGTCGGATCAGGCCGTGGGCCGGATCGGCGTCCAGTCCGCGCCGGGAATGCAGCTCTACGCGCAGACGGCCGAGGTGGACCTGGACACGGGCGACGTCGAGATCGCCAGGGTGAAGTAACTCTCCGGCCGCCGCCCGTAACGCGCTTCTCGGAGTC
This sequence comes from uncultured Acidobacteriota bacterium, assembly GCA_963815865.1. GTDB lineage: Bacteria > Acidobacteriota > Thermoanaerobaculia > UBA5066 > Gp7-AA6 > JAWOLE01. Next base: position 37,293 of record CAWFIK010000001.1, on the reverse strand, counting down.
CCCGAACCCGGCCGGAACTCGGGGATGGCTATAATTTCAAAAGTGAATCCCCCAAGGACGGTCATCCGGGGCTCCGGGATGTTTGTGCCCGAGGGCGTCGTCACCAACGCCCGATTGTCGCGGCTGATGGACACCAACGACGAATGGATTCGCCAGCGCACCGGCATCGAAGAGCGCCGCCTGGCTCGCAAGGGCGTTTCCTCAGCGGACCTGGGGCTCGAGGCCGCCCGCCGCGCCCTCGCCGATGCCGCGGTCGAGCCCGGGGACGTCGACTTGATCATTTTCGCGACGATGACGCCTGCCCATTACTTTCCGGGAAACGGCGGCCTTCTCGCGACCGGCCTCGGGCTCTCGAAGACGCACGCGCTCGACATCCGGATGCAATGCGCCGGGTTTCTCTCCGGCCTCCACGTCGCGGACGCGTTCATCCGCTCCGGGACCTATCGCCGCATCCTCCTCGTCGGCGCGGAGTGCCATGCGTCGCTCTTCCCGTGGTCGGACCCGGAGTGGGCGATCCTCTTCGGCGACTCGGACGGCCCGGTCGCTGCCGAGGCCCACGCCTGGGGAACCGCGCACCGCGACCGCGCGGTCATCTTCGGCGACGGCGCCGGCGCGTTCCTCCTGGAGGCCGACGATTCCGGGGAGGAGCGGGGCTTCCTCGGCTTCGAGATGCGGACCGACGGGGCGCACTGGGACAAGCTCTACGTCCCGGGGGGCGGATCGGCGAGCTTCCCGTACTTCTCCCCGGAAATGTTCGCAGAGAACCGGACCATTCCGATCGTCGAGGGACGACAGGTCTTCCGGCTGGCGACCACCGCCATGCCGCGGATCGTTCAAGAAACACTCGAGCGGCACGGCCTGACGCTCTCGGACCTCTCCCTCCTCCTGATGCACCAGGCGAACCTGAGGATCAACGAGTCGGTCCAGAAGAGCCTCGGCCTCCCCGACGAGAAGGTGTTCAACAACATCCAGAAGTACGGCAACACGACCGCCGCCACGCTCCCGCTCGTGTTCCACGAAGCGAAGCGGGAGGGACGAATCCGGCCGGGGGACCTCGTGTGCTTCACCGCCCTCGGCGCCGGACTTCACTGGGGAGCCGGGCTCCTGCGCGCGTGACGACCTCGACGCTCGCGATCCTGCTCGCGCTCATCGCGTTCGGGGGGGCCCTGCCGCTCGCCGCCTGGCTGCGTCTGCGCAGCCGCTACCGGCAGGACCTTTCCGACCGCGACGCCAGCTACAAGGCGCTGCTCGAAATCAACGTGCGGCACTACCGGGACATCGCGGAGCGCGACGCGCGCTATCGCAACCTCCTCGAACAAGCGCGCGAGGGGGTCGTCGCCGAGGCCGAGGGACGCATCGTGTTCGCCAACCCGGCCGCGATGAAGATCTTCCTCTGGACGCGCGAAGACGACTGGGCCGGCAAGAGCTTCCTCGACCTCGCCGTCCCGGAGTCCCGGGAAGAGCTGGCCGCGATCCTCGGAGCGGCCGCGGCGAGCGGCCCCCCGGAGCGGCACGAGGTCGTGGGACTGAAGGCGGACGGCTCCCGCTTCGAGATGGAGGTCACGCCCGCCCGCATGACGTTCCAGGGGAAGGCCGCGACCCAGGCCATCCTGCGCGACGTCACCGACCGCCGGCGAGCCGAGCAGGCTTTGCGCGAGTCGGAGGAACGGTACCGGCTCCTCTTCGAGAACAACCCGCAGCCGATGTGGGTCTTCGACAACGAGACCCTCGCCTTTCTCGCCGTCAACGACGCCGCCTGCGACCACTACGGCTACTCCCGGAAAGAATTCCTGGCGATGACGATCCGCGACATCCGCCCCGACGAGGAGATCCCAAAGCTCCTGAAGAGCATCTCCTCGGAATCTCCCGAGTTCCGCAGGGCCGGCGTCTGGCGTCACCGCAAGAAGGATGGAACGGAGATCGCCGTCGAGATCGCCTCGCACCCGATGCTCTTCACGGGGCGTCCGGCGCAGCTGATCCTCGCCACCGACGTCACCGAGCGCCATCGGGCCCAGGAAGCGTTGCGGCAGTCGGAGCAGCGATACCGCGACATCTTCGATTTCGCGACCGTCGGGATCTACCAGTCGCGGCGCGATGGGTCGCTCATCACCGTCAACGGGCCGCTCGCCGAGATCCTCGGATACGACTCGCCCAACGATCTCCTGCAGCGAAACCTCGACGAGATCTACGTGAACCCGGGAGAGCGGCACGAGCTGATCGCGCGGTTCGAGCCGACCGGGAAGGCCCACCGCCAGGAAGTGCACTGGAAGAGGAAGGACGGGAGGCCGATCTGGCTCGAGCTCGATGCCCGCGCCGTGCGCGGCGCCGACGGCACGACCCGCTACTTCGAGGGGTTCGTCCAGGACATCTCCGACCGCAAGACGAGCGAGGAGGAGAGGAAGCGCCTCCAGGAACAGCTTGTCCAGGCGCAGAAGATGGAGGCGGTCGGCCAGCTCGCCGGCGGCATCGCTCACGACTTCAACAACCTCCTGACCGCGATCACCGGCTACAGCGAGCTGCTGCTGGGCGAGCTCCCGCCCGAGGATCTGCGCCGCAGCCACGCGGAGGAGATCCGCAAGGCGGGAGAGCGGGCGGCGTCCCTGACGCAGCAGCTCCTCGCCTTCAGCCGCCGGCAGGTCCTCGAGCCCAAGGTCCTCGACGTGAACACCGTCGTCTCGGACATCGAGCGGATGCTGCGGCGGCTGATCGGCGAACACATCGAGTTGAAGACCCGGAAGTCGCAGGAGCTCTGGAAAGTCAAGGCGGACCCGGGGCAGATCGAGCAGGCCATCCTGAACCTCGTGTTGAACGCCCGCGACGCGATGCCCGACGGAGGCACGCTCGCGATCGAGACGACGAACGCGGAGCTGGACGAGGCGTTCTCCCGCAGCCACGTTCCGACGCAGCCGGGCTCCTACGTGATGGTCACCGTCAGCGACACGGGCGTCGGCATCAGCGACGAAGTCAAGGCGCGGCTCTTCGAGCCGTTCTTCACGACCAAGGAACGGGGAAAGGGAACCGGCCTCGGGCTCTCGACGACCTACGGAATCGTCAAACAGAGCGGCGGCTATCTCTGGTGCGACAGCGAGGTCGGCCGCGGCACGACGTTCCGGGTCTTTCTTCCGCGCGTCGACGAGCCCGCCGCGGAGGCGACCGAGCGCAAGAGCGCTCCGCCGATCCATCCGGGAGACGAGACCGTTCTTCTCGTCGAGGATGAGCCGGAGGTGCGCTCGCTCGTTCAGCGGATCCTGAAGACGCAGGGGTACACGGTCGTCACCGCCGCGAACCCGGACGAGGCGCTGGCGGTCGCCCGGGAGTTCAAGGGGCCGATCCAGCTCATGGTGACCGATGTCGTCATGCCCGGGATGAGCGGCCTCCAGCTCGCGGAGCGGCTCGGCCCGACGCGGCCCGACATGAAGGTGCTCTTCGTCTCCGGCTACACAAACGACGCGATCGGCCATCACGGCGTCCTCGACCCGGGCACGGCGTTCCTTCAGAAGCCGTTCACGCCCAACGCGCTCGCGCGAAAAGTACGCGAAGTCCTCGAGGCGCCGCCGCACGACCTGAAGAATCCGTAAAAACGGAGAGCACCGCGCGCGCCCGGCTATACTCCGGCCGCGATGAGAGCAGCAGGAAAATTCGCGCCGATCCTCTTTGCCGCCGCCCTGCCGATCGCCGCCCAGGAGGTGTCTCCCGCCGAGCCGGCTCCCCCGCCGGAAGGAAGCATCATCATCGCCCTCCCCTCCGCCGACCTGCCGAAAGCGGGAACGCTGACGCTGCTCATCACGCACCGGTTTTCCCAGTCCGTTCCGGAAGGCGACTATCACACCCTCTTCTCCTTCGATTCGGCCGCGGATATCAAGCTCGGGCTCGCCTACACCCCGCTGCCGAATCTGGAGATCGCCTTCGACCGGGACCCGGCGCGCTGCTTCTGCGGCTTGAGCGGGGCTTCCTCTTCGAAGGCGCAGCGGGGGCTCGAGATCTACGAGGTCTCGGCGAAGTACCGGGTGCTCTCCCTCGGCCCGGCCCGCCTCTCGCTGCGGGCGGGGGAGGATTGGCGGACCGCGGAGGGACTGCAGGACCGCAACGGGTTTTTCGCCCAGGCCATTCTCGGCATCTCGATCGGCTCCCGCGTTCGGATCACGGCGGTTCCCACCTACGTCTCCAAGACCTCCCGGTCGCTCCTCTTCGAGCTCCCCAGGTCCTACCGGGACGTCTTCAACGTTCCGGTCGCGCTCTCGGCGGCCCTGACCAGCACCATCAACGTGCACGGCGAGATGGTGCCGCGCGACGGCCGGGCGGGCGCCAAAGGAACGGGCTGGATCGCGTCGCTCGAAAAGACGGTGCTGCGCCACCGCTTCGCCATGACCGTCGGGAACCTCCGGTCAACCACCGTGGACCAGTACGTGGCGTCCGATTTCCGCAGCGCCTCCGCCCTCCCGGCCTTCAAGCCGCACGACTACTTCCTCGGGTTCAACATCAGCCGGCAGTGGAAGCTGAAGTGACCGCCTCGGGTCAGCCGAGAAGGAGCCGGCCGAACCGGTCCGGCCGGTGGAAATCGGGCGGCTCCGCGAACGTGGGACTCCAGGCGGAATACTCGTCCGTTTCGCCTCGATCGATCCGATAGAAGTTCGCGCGCCAGACGGCCGCTCCGACCGGGCAGAGAGGAGCCAGCGGAATCCGGAACCGCGCCCACCAGTGGCCGTCCCGGCGACCGGCGCGCGCTCCGAACCCGGGGCAGTTCCAGGAGACGTCGGCTCGCATCGTCTCGCGCTTCCCCTCGGGCGATTCGATCCGCGCGTCGAAGAGAGCCCCGAGCGGATTCACCTCGAACTCGTAGTAAACGCCCGGCGACTCTTCCGGGGACAGGAACACCTCGAACACGTCTTCCTGCCAGAGAGGGGCGTCTCTCCGCGTCAGCGTCGCGACGACCCCGCGGTCGCGGCCGTCGAACCGCGCGTGGAGCGCGCCGTCCCGCAGCGCGACGCGGACCGCCGTTCGGAGCAGCGGCGGCGCTCCGTCCTGAGCCCGCACGAGAGAAACCGCCTCGAGGTGGACCAGGCGGTCGGTCGGTCCGAGTCTCGGAACCGCAAGCGTCGGCGGAGAGGCCGTGCTCACGCTTCCCGCTGCGGTCTCGGCAACGGAATCCCGATCTCCTCCAGCCAGGCCTGCGCCCTCTTCAAGGCCTGGTGCTCCTTGAACTGGAAGAACCGCGCCTCCTCCTTCGGGTGGCGCATCAGGACCTCCCGGTAATCCGCGGCCGGCGCGGCGCCGGCGAGCGCCTGGCCGAGCTCGCGGCGGCACGCGTCGTCCTCGCACTCCGCCAGGAACTCCTCGAGGTCTCCGACGCTGCGCTCCCCCTCATCGCGCGGCAGCGCGACGAAGCGGGGATCGGCGGACACCCGCGCGTGCCGCTCCGCGTCGCGCACGAGAACCTGCTCGACGTCTCCGGTCTCCTTGTCGAAGAAGTGCGTGATCAGCCGCGACCGGCTCTCGAAGCCGACGATCAGGCCTTCCCAATCGATGTTCATGGAGAGAGTCGACCGAACGCATCGAGCCGCGAGGGTCTGCCTTCCACGCCGGGCATAACCGATATGATAGTGATGTTGGTGGTTCCATGAAGAAGATCGCGACGTTCGACGACTGGATCGACGCGTTCCGATCCTGGCAGAAGGAGATCGGGCTGCGCCTCGCTCCTGCGTTCGCCGACTTTCCGTTCGACGCGAAGTACGGCGACTTGAAGAGCGACGAGATCGAGTACGGGGATTTCCGCGGAGAGAGGAAGTGGGAACGGGTCACCCAGATCCCGCATCAGCCGATCCGCGACGCGCTCCTGAACCTGATTGTCTACCAGGGAGACACCGAGTTCGCGTCCGTCGAGCAGCAACGGCACCTCATGGACACGTCGCCGTCCGACTACGACACGGAGAGCGTCTCCCGGATCATGGTCGAGGAGATGCGGCACGGCTGGCAGATGTGCCACCTCCTGGTGAACCACTTCGGCGAGACCGGAAAAGTCGAGGCGCGCAAGCTCCTCGAGCGGCGCTCCTGGCAGAACACGCGCCTGCTCGGCTCGTTCAACGTGGACGTGGACAACTGGGTGGACTTCTTCACGTACACCGAGTTCGTGGACCGCGACGGCAAGTTCCAGTTGAACATGCTCTCGACGTCCGGCTTCGCGCCGCTCGCGCGCTCGATGGGACCGATGCTCAAGGAGGAGGGGTTCCACATGGGCACCGGCCACATGGGGCTTCAGCGGATCGCCCGCGCGGGGAGAGTCCCGCCCCCCCTGATGCAGAAGTACGTCAACAAGTGGCTCTCGACCGCCTACGACCTCTTCGGCAAGGATTCCTCCTCTTCCGCCGAATGGTTCTACGTGTGGGGATTGAAGGGGCGCTACGACGAGGCGAAACAGCCGGAGAATCCCGACAAGGCGCACTTGAACGAGCTGTCGCGGGAGATGTACCGCCAGGAGGTCGACAAGCTGCTCCAGTCCATCAGCAAGCACCTGCCGGCCGGCGCTCCCCCCCTCACGGCGCCCGACCTGAAGTTCCACCGCGCGATCGGCGAGTTCGCCGGCGCGACATACTCGGTGACGGGCGAGCTCCTGACTCCCGAGGAGTACGAGAAGCACTCCGCCGAAGTCCTCCCCAGCGAGGCGGAAAAGAAGTTTGTCGCCGACCTGATGCACGAGCCGGACTGGATCGCGCCGCGCGAACAAGTCGTCGGCTCCTAACTCGATCGGGTGATCTGCGATCGGGTGATCGGGTCATTGATGCTCGGAAATTGCGCCTCGATCCCTCCGGCCATCACCCGATGACCCGATCACCCGATCACCCGATTGCGTTCGATTCGCCGAGAGCTTCTTGCGTGGTCCGATCACCAGAAGAGAAAGCTGCCGTGGCGGGGAACCAAGGATCCTTACCGCATCTGGGTTTCCGAGGTCATGCTTCAGCAGACGACGGTCGGGGCGGTGCGCGGGAGGTATGAGCGCTTTCTCGCGAGGTTCCCCGACCTGGCGTCGCTCGCCCGCGCCCGGGAAGCGAGCGTGCTGGCCGCCTGGTCGGGTCTCGGCTACTACGCCCGCGCCCGCAACCTCCACCGCGCGGCAAGACGGATGCTGCGAGAGCACAAAGGCGAGGTCCCGCGCGACCCGGCCCTCCTGCGCCGGCTGCCGGGATTCGGCGAATACACCGCCGCCGCCGTGGCGTGCCTCGCCTTCGGATCGCGCGCTCCCGCCGCCGACGCGAACGTCACGCGCATCCTCTCGCGGCTCTTCGCGATCCCGGGAACCGCCGGGCGCCGGGAGCACCGCGCCGCGGTCGGCCGAAAGGCGCGGGACCTCCTCTCCTCGGGACCTCCGGGGCATCTCATCGCCGCGCTGATGGATCTGGGGCAGCTCGTCTGCCTTCCCCGACGCCCGCTCTGCGACTCCTGCGCGCTCGCGAAGGAGTGCGTCGCCCGGCGCTCGGGGTCTCCGGAACGCTACCCGCGCCGCGCGGAGAAACCGCGCCCGGTCGACCTCTTTCTCGCGGCGGCCTCCGTGCAGGACCGGGAGCGGACGCTCCTCTTGCCGCGGCGCGGGAGCTTCCTCGACGGGCTGTGGGAGTTCCCCTGCGCCGAGGGACCGTCTCCGGCGGTGGCCCGCCGCCGCCTCGCGGTGAAGCTCCGACCCCTCGGCCTCGTCCTCGAAGAGCGCGCTTCCGGGACGGCGAGGCACACCGTCGTCAACCGGCGCATCCGGGTCGAAGTCTTCCCGGCGGGTCCGGATTCGCGGCTTGCGATCTCCGCCGCGCGCCTTCCGGACGCGCGCTGGTTTACTCGCGCGTCAGCTTGCCCGCGCGGCGATCCCGACGCTGACGCGGAAGGTCGCGCGCGCGGCTGGAGTCCTCTAGCTCCTCTGGTCGTGTCGGCCAGCCCTGGTCGCGGCGCGCGAAGTCTCCCGAAGTAACCGAGGGAGGAGGCGCGCGCCGCGGGGAGCGGAGCACTTGCGCGAGATCAGGCGAGCGATCGAGGCCGCATCCGGCCGAGTCGCTCGCCGGTGCGCCGCCAGGCGCAGATCTCGCGAGAGCGCGGAGCGACGTGCTAGCCGGACGCGAGATCCGACTCGGAGCTTTCGGAGGTCTTCGGGTCCGCTCGGTCGAGCAGGCGATAGAGCGTCGCGCGGCTGATCTGGAGCGCGCGCGCGGCGCGCACCCGGTTGCCACCCTGCTCTCGCAGGACCTGGGCCAGCTTCTCCGGCGTGATCTCCTGCGCGATCGGCCGCGTCCGGATCCTCCGGGCCGCGGCGGCGGCGCTCGCTCCGGCTCCGGCTCCACGCGCGCGGACGAACGGGAAATCCTCCGGACGAAGGATGCCGTCTTCCGAGAGGATTCCGGCGTGCTCGATGGCGTAGCGCAATTCGCGAATGTTGCCCGGATAGGAGTATCCGCGCAGAAGCTCCAGCGTCCCGGGGGCGAACACGCGGAGCTTGCGATGCCGGCGGACCGATTCCGCGAGAAAGAGGCGCGCCAGCGGCTCGATGTCCTCGGGACGCTTGCGCAGCGGAGGCACGACCAGGGTCACGACGGAGAGCCGGTAGTACAGGTCCTCGCGGAACTCCCCCGCGTTGATCAGGCTGTCCAGGTCGCGGTTGGTCGCCACGATCAGGCGCACGTCCACTTTCGTCGGCCGCTTCTCGCCGAGCCGCCGCACGGCCCCCTCGTCGAGGACCTTCAAGAGGTTGGTCTGCGCCGGCAACGCCATCGAGCCGATCTCGTCCAGGAAGAGGGTGCCGCCGTTCGCCTCCTCGAAGAGACCCGCCTTCGCGCTGTGGGCGCCCGGAAAGGCGCCCCGGGCGTGGCCGAACAGCTCGCTTTCGAACTGCCCCTCGGGGACGCCGGCGCAGTTCAGAGTCAGGTAGATCTTGTCCGCACGCGGTCCGGTCGACTGGATGTAACGCGCGATGACGTCCTTTCCAATGCCGGTCTCACCCAGGATGAGAACCGTCGAAGAGGACGCGGAGGCCTTGCGGGCGCGCGCGAGGAAATCTTCCATGATCGGGCTGGCGCCGATCGGAGGTGCGAGGCCGTGCCGGCGCCTCACCTCGCCCGCCAGGGCCCGGCACTCGCGCCGGGCGCGCTTCAGCTCCAGCACGAGCCCGATCCGATGGGCCAGCTCTCTCGGGTCCACCGGCTTTGTCACGAAGTCGGACGCCCCCTGTCGAATCGCCTCCAGCGCCGCGCTGGCGGACGCGGGGCTCGTCACCAGGAGAACGGCGGGCGGATCCGGCACGGCCCGGCACGCCTTCAGGATGTCCGCTCCCTCGGTTCCCTCCATCGGAAACTCGGTCACGATCAGCTCGAAGGTCGAGACGATTTCGGATCCCAGGAAGTCTTCGGCGCTCTCGAAGACCTCCGGGGGATACCCGGCACGCGCGAGCATGCCCGTCAGCGAGCCTCGCAGCTCGGCTTCGTTTTCGATCAGGGCCAGACGTACCATCAGTACTCCCTCAGATTAAGAACCGGGATGTTGTCGCAGGCCGAAAGATAACTCTCAAACGAGCGATCCGGAAACGACCCGGGACCCCGGTCTCGGGCGTGGACGCCGCGCCGGCGCACCCAAATTGCGCGAACGAAAAGAGATGGCCGCGGACTGGCTGGAGATACGACACACGGACCCGCGAAGACTCCTTCCAACATACCGTGTCTCACCGTTTCGTTCTCCTCGTTCCGTCGGAGCTTCCGCCCCTAATGAAACTCTAAGGAACGTTGATCCTAGTCTACTACCGGAGCCGGGGCGCGCAAGGCTTCTGCACCGTGTTACTTGACGCTTCTGCAATCGCCGCTCTCCGCCCGGGCGCCGCGGCTTGCCTGCCGAATTTTCCGGCGGGCGGCCCATTCCGAAGACCCGGCCGTATCATGAATTGACGGAGGACGGATGCGAGTCGAGTGGAAAGGACAGCCGGTTCAGATCCGCGAGCTCGGTCAGGGCCCGACGGTGGTTCTCCTTCATGGCTACCCGCTGGATGGGGCGATGTGGTCCGGCGTCGCTCGCACGCTTTCGAGCCGTTTCCGCGTCCTGAAGCCGGATCTGCCGGGGCGCGGCGAGAACCCGGCGCCTCCGGACGGGACGATCGACGGTTACGCGGATTTCCTTCAGGCCATCTTCGCGGAGATTCCGCCCCCGGCCGGTCTGGCGGGGTTTTCGATGGGCGGTTACGTCTCGCTCGCGTTGATGAAGCGGGGACCGGCGGCGGTCCGGGCCCTGGCCCTCGTGGACACCCGCGCCGGGGCCGATGACGAGGCGGGGAGGGCCGCGCGCGAGACTTCCATCGCCACGGTCCGCTCCGGCGGCGCGGCCGCGATCGCGGACGGGATGATCGGCAAGCTGCTCGCGCCCGCGTCCGCTCAGAACCCGAGCCTCGTCGAGCGGCTGCGCCGGATCATCGTGCGGCAGAAACCGGAGACGATCGAGTCGGACCTCATGGCGATGAGGGACCGCCCGGATTCGACCGCGTCGCTTGCGCGGATCGGCGTGCCGGCGATCGTTCTCGCCGGAGACCAGGACGTGATGACTCCCCCTGCCGAGGGGCAGGCGATGGCCGATGCGATCCCCGGAGCGCGCTTCGTCGCGATTCCGGCATCGGGTCACCTGTCGCCGATGGAGAGACCCGGCGCGGTCGCCGCAGCCCTCGGGGACTTCTTCGCCGCGGCGCTCGTCTAGCTCGCCGGTAGTCGAGGGTCGAGGGTCAAGAGTCAAGGTCGTCCCGCTCGACTCTCGACTCTCAGTAGTGGGTCACTTTGCACATCGAGCCGATCGAGGCGGAAAGGACGCCCCGGAGCCGGCAGCGTTCCCTACGGGGCACGCGCCCGCAGGCCGTGTCGGTGAGAACCGGCGGGCGCTGAGGGTTCCTCGCAGTCTCACCGTGATGCCGGCGGTGGCGTTCCATGCTCGTCACCCATCACCCCGTACGGGAACGCCGCCGTCTCCGGGGCTCGCAGTCCGGCTTAACGTCACCGTGGAGCCCCGGCGGCGGGCCCGCCTCCCGGAGGAGCGCCGTGAGCGAAAGCACACCACCACGAATCCCGAATTGCCTCTCTATAACTGTGCTTTCGCGTTAGAGCGACGGCCGGTTCTCTCATCACGGCCTGCCGTCGCGTGCCGACGGAGGGAGGCGGGCCCGACGCCGGGGCGGATTGGAAGCCACAAGTAAACTGACCCACTACTCGACTCTCGACTCTCGACTGTTCCCGCGCCCCCGATGCGATAATCGCAACGTGTCCCGCCCTCTGAACGTCATCCTCGACGTCACCTCCCGCTGCAATCTGAAGTGCGTCATGTGCTACTTCGCGGGAACGGACCGGCTCGCCTTCCCCCCGTTTGAAACGGAGCCCCCGGGCGGGAACATGCCCGTGCCCGTCTTCGAGAAGATCGCTGCGGAGATGTTCCCCCGGGCCTGGCGCGTGGCGCTCGCGTGCGCGGCTGAGCCGATGATCCACCCGAGCTTTCCGGAGATCCTCGCGATCGCGGGGCGCTACGGCGTGCCGGACCTCTGGTTTCCCACGAACCTGCTCGCGCTGACCGAGACGAGCCTGAAGGCGATCCAGGATGCCGGAGTGCGGACGGTCGCGGCCTCGATCGACGGGACGACGAAGGAGACGTACGAGAAGATCCGGGTGCCCGCGAAATGGGAGCGGCTCCTCTCGCGTCTCGAGCTCCTGAAAAAAGCCCGGCGATCGCGCAAGCTCCCTCGCCTGCGCATCATCTTCACGTGGATGAAGTCCAACCGCGCCGAGCTCGCCGACCTTCCGGCCTTCGCGCAGCATTGGGGAGCGGCGGAGCTCGACGTGCGCTACGTCTCTCCCACCGTCGGCGTGGACGTGAGCGGGGAGCTGCTCTCCGGCGAGGACCCGCGGCAGTTGAACGCCGAGCTCGCCAGCGCCGCGAAGGACGCGGTGCGGCGGGGACTCCGCCTCTCTTCCTTTCCCGAATTCGAGCCGCCGGCCGAACGCTCGAGGGCGCTCGCGGCCCGCATCCGGCGGCGCCTCTGGCACATCCGCGCCGGGCTCGACCGCTGGGAACATCGCCGCCACGCCGCCGCGCAGCGGCTCCACGGCTGCGCCTATCCCGACCGCTACTACGTCATCCGTCCCAACGGCGCCGTCGCTCCCTGCATCTACTGGGAGGGCGCTCCGATCGGCCTCTACCCGTCCGACGGGCTCGCCTCGATCGCCAGCGGCGCGCCGCTCGCCCGGATCCGGGAGGGTCTCGCGAGCGGGGAGCCGGTGGATACCTGCGCGACGTGCGGCGAGAGGCGAGCGGCGCTCTACAAGCTGCGCGGCAAGGTGCCCGCCGCCGACCCGCTGCGGCTCCCCACACATCCCCCCGGGTAGGCCGGCGGGACCATTAGCAGCCCGTGGAAAAATGGATGCGGGCGTCGCGGGCTGCTAGCGGTTCGAGTCGAGCCGCCACAGCGTGACGTCTCCCCGTGTCCCGAGCTTCGTCCACCCCCACGGCAGGCGCTTCTGAAGTTCCTCGTTCTCGAACGGAGCGAGAAGCGCGAACCACTGGTAGCCCTCGGCCCGGGCGCGTTCTTGCAGGAGCGGGACCTGGCGGGGGTCAATCCAGTCCCAGCGCACCGGCGTCAGGTTCGTGTAGAACTTCAGGGCCCCGCTCATCTGCATCGAGATCACGAGCGAGCGCGGAGGGACCTGCGACTCCGCCCAATGGCTCGCCTCCGGGTAGAGCCGTTCTCCCTCGCCGAACTTCAAGACATTAAAGCGCTGGATCCCGGAACGCTCGACGAGGAGAACGACCGCCAGCAGAAGCACCGCCAGCAGCCGCCGCGCGAGCACGCCTCGCCCTCCGCGCTGCGGGGAAAGACCGTCTCGGGCCACGAGCAGGCTCGCGAGGATCAGCGCCGGGAGGGCAGGCAGGAGGTACCTCGTGTACCACCAGGCGTCGTACGCTTCCCAGAAGCAGTAGAAGAAGAAGAAGCTCGCAAACCAGGAGACCAGAAGAAGGCGGTCCCGCGCGGTCGCGCGGCGATCCCCGGCCGCGAGAACCCAGCCGGCCAGGAGCAGGGGGCTCATCAGCTTCGCGAGCCAGCCGACGTAGTGCCGGAAGCGCACGGGGAAATTCGACACGGAAAAGACTCCACCCAGGTTCGAGTACCCGATTCGAAACGGATTGCCGAACGCCAGCTGATTCCAGACCAGAAAGGCGGCGGCGCAGGGCGCGCCCCCGAGGAGAAACCAGAGGAGCGTCCGCGGCCGGGGGCGAAGCGCGAACGCGATGGGAAAGATCAGCAGCGCGTCCGTCGGACGGACCAGCACGGCGATTCCGAACGCCGCGCCGGCCGCGGCCGCCCAGATCCCGCGCCGGCGCGAACGGAGCGCGAAGAGAATCGCCGCGAGCGACCACATCGTCGCAACGACGTCGCTCATCGGTTGCACGGCCTGGAAGACGAAGACCGGGCAGAGGGCGAGCACCGCGGCCCCCGCGGTCGAAAAGAGGCGCGAGAGCCCGAGCTCGCGCCCGACCAGATAGATCAGGAAGACGCTCATCAGCGCCGCGAGCGGGCTCACGACGAACGGTCCGTAATTCCAGCCGCCGACGAGGGCGGCAAACGCCACGTGAAGAGGCATGCCGGGCGGATAGAACGGCACCATCGTGGCGGGGCGCGGCCCGGGCTCGAACGCGAGCGGAATGAAGAGCCGCACGAAGTCGGGGGGCAGCCCGAGATGCTTCAGCGCCTCGACCGGCTCGACGACGCGGCCGGCCAGGATCAGGCGCGCCGCGTTGGCGTAACCGGAGCTGTCGGACCCGCCGACGGCGAACGACGCGTGCCAGAAGAGGAGCCACGCGTAGGCCAGAAACGCGACGGTGGCGGCGAAGATCACGGCCGCGGTCCTCCCCCGCTTCCCCATCGGCCTGCCGACCGGAACGGATTCGTTCATCGACCGGAGCTTATCACGTCCCGAGAAGCCGCCAGGCGAGGCCGACGACCCGTTTCTGCGTTTCGGGCATCAGTCGGTGGAAGGCCCGGCCGCCCCCCTCGCGCGCTCTTTCGAGGATGCCACCAGCGCGCCACCAGCCTCGCGGCCTTCGCGGCTCACGGGCTATCCCAGCTCGTAGGCATAATGCCGACCGCAATACAGGCGAGGGGCAACGTCAGCAGGGCGCGTCAGGGTGAGCCTTGTCACGAGTTCTTGACCGTCTCGAGTACCGAGGCTACCGTATGTCACGTCCTCTATGATGAATCGGAATAGCGATCATATTGGTTTGTTCGCCCATCTCGCGTGTCAGAGGCCTCATCCTTGAGAAAATGCCAGGAGCGTTGCGCTGCTCGTGGCTCGGCTTCGTCGATCCGTGCCGCCCTGCATCTGCAGCTGCCCCTCTTCAACCGTACCACCTCGCTCAGGAGCCGACCGCGCTCTCACGAAGCCTTACCGTCCCGCGCGATGTTGTCCTGAAAGATCTCGCGTTCATCGCTCCGTTCGTCTTGTGGCGATCGACGTCCTCATCGAGAGGAATGGGCATCGCCAGTGGCACATGTGGGACCTGAGCATGGTGGTCGACGCCGCCTGGCGCCTCTATCTCGGGCAGCGGCCCACCGTCGACTTCATCTCCCCGCTGCCCATCGGCTTCCACGCGCTCGGAGCGCTGGCCATGAAGACATGGGGAGTCAACTGGTCGGCGTTCGTTCACGCGGCTTCGGCCTGGGCCGCGCTCGTCCTCGTCTGGCAGTTTGCCCTGCTTCGCCGCCTCGGCGCCTCGCGCCTCTGGGCAGCCGCGATCCCGTTGGCGAGCATCGCGGTCACGCTGATCGCGAAGTCCTACCTCTACCACAGCGCCTTCACGACGCCCGTCGCCGGCATCCTCGTGACGGCGTCGATATTAACCGTCCGTTTGCCAGGTGACCGCATGGCCATCGCGAGCGTCGGCGTCGCGAGCTTCCTGCTCGCCCTCGGAAAGCAGAATGCGCTACCGATCTCTGCCTTCTCGTCGCCTTCGTGCTCCTCTCGATCGAGCCGGCGACGCGGTCGCGCTCGCGGCTGCCCTTTCTCGCCGCCGGGCTCCTGGCATTGACGGTCGTCTGGTTTGTGGTCGGTGATCTTCACGGCTTTTCTTCGCGCCACTCTCGCGGCCGGCGCCATGCGAGCCGGCCCCAACGCCATGGCGCTCTGGGTCGTCCGCGATAGTGTACCTCGCGCCTTTCCGTGCGACGTGACAGCCGTCCTGTTCTCCATCGTCCCCATGCTGCTGTGGATGAGTCGAACCCGGGCCGTGCATCACTCGTGGCGCGAACGAACGCTCCTCGTCAGCGCCGTTGCTGTAGCCGTTTACGGGATGACGACCAACAACGATTTCAAGATGTCCGACGCTGCCTACTTCTGGTTCTCGCCGGCGGCGCGCCTTGGGCGCTCGCGCGGGCAACTCCAAGGGGACAACCTTACGCCGAAAGCAGCACTGGGCTTCGTCCTCGCGACGACGGCCGCCGGCGTCTACGCCGGCGTGAATCGGTTGACTCTTTCCGGGCCCGCCGGCCGCGTCTTCTCGAATGATCGACTCGTCCTCGATGCCTCACGACCGGCTTCTTCGCCGGCCTGCAGGCCGGGCCCCCGATTCCGAGCCATCGAGCAAGATCTCGCTCAGGTGGTGGAGAACGCCGGCGGCGCGCAGGACGAGGTCTTCTTCGGGCCGGCGCTCGAATTCGCTTATGCCGCCTTTCGGCTTCACACCTCCCAAAGGGCTGCCGCTCTGGTGGCATCCCGGGACGAGCTACTCGACCCGGACGACGCCGCCATTGCCGCACATTTCCGCAGCCACCTCCCGAAACTCGTCGTCTTCCTGTTCAACGACGCGCCCAATCTGCCGCCCGACATCGTGGCGATGATCGCCAATGATTACGTCGCGCAACGCGTGGGCAACCTCAATCTTCTGCGGCTTCTAGCCGGTTCCCCGAGGCGGCCCGGCGAGCGCCAGCTCGGGCCGGTTGCCGTTGTAACGGCGCGCGCGCTTCCGTCGTTCGAGAAAATCGGTCGAACGACATCAGAGCGCCCCAGAAAAACAAGACCAGAAACGGGTTCTTGGCTCACAAGTAATTCCCCGGCGACCGCTACCTTTCCCGCGACTCTGCCGCCCGCTTCGATCCGCCGCCAACCCGCGCACCGAAGCCAAGTCCAATCAGCATCAGCGCACGCGATTCAGGCCCACACCCGCCTCTGTGTCTCCATCATCACCTCAACCCCCCTCTCCCTCCCCCTCCTCAACACAGCCTTCTTTTCCCCTCCCTCTCACCCCGGTCACCAGCGCCGCGGCCAGGCTCGACATGGGGTTGTCCTCTTCATGCTTCCTTCTACTGGCCCGGCGGGGAAAACGTTGGCCGGAAGGGACACTGGCCGGAAACGTGCAAGCGGTTCCGGGCGTGCAATTGGACGAGGGCCGCGAGAGCGAGAACGTCGAAGACCGGCGGGGCTTCCCGATCGGCGGCCGGGGCGCCTCTCTGGGGTGCGGAGGTCTCCTCCTTCTCCTGGTCGTTTCCTGGCTGACCGGAATCAATCCCCTGCGGCTGCTCAATATGGTCGAGCAAGCTCCGAGCGCGCCCGCGAGCGCGCCTGCCGCGCCGCCCGGGCCGGCCGGCTCGTCGGCCCCGGCGCCGGGCGACACTCTCGGCAGGTTCGCATCGGTCGTGCTGGCTTCCACCGAGGATGTCTGGTCGGACCTGTTCTCCCGCAGCGGCCGCACCTACGAGAAACCGAAGCTCGTGCTCTTCACCGGGGCCGCGCGCTCGGCTTGCGGACTGGCCTCCACGGCGGTCGGCCCCTTCTATTGCGAGCAGGATCGGAAGGTCTACCTCGACCTGTCCTTCTTCCAGGAGCTCTCGAGCCGCTTTGGAGCCTCCGGCGACTTCGCCGATGCCTACGTCATCGCGCACGAGATCGGCCACCATGTGCAGAACCAGCTCGGTCAGCTCGGCGCGCGGGGAGGAAACGCGGCCTCGGTGCGCACCGAGCTCCAGGCGGACTGTTATGCCGGCGTCTGGGGCTTCCACGCCAACCGGGATCGCCACATGATCGATCCGGGCGACTTCGAAGAGGGCCTCAACGCCGCGGCGGCGATTGGAGACGACCGCCTCCAGCGGATGTCGCAGGGATACGTCGCGCCGGAATCCTTCACGCACGGCTCCGCGCGCGATCGGGCGGGCTGGCTGCGCCGGGGCCTCGAGACCGGAGATCCGAAGCGGTGTGACACGTCCCGGGAACCGCTCGAGTAGCCCCGCTCGTCTGAACTCACTGACGTGGAAGGAGATAGACGACCTCCAGCGATGGCTTCGGGTTTGCACGATCCAGTCATTGAGAAAGGAGGCCGATATGTCATCGCCACGTCTCAAGTGGGTTTTGTCCTGCGCAGTCGCCCTGGCTCTGGCGGCCGGGCCGGCAATGGCGCGGACGACTTCGAGAAAGACCCTCTCCGAGGAACAAGCGCTCGTCAACGACGCTCGGGCAACCTTTGTTCACTTCCGGGACGACCTGGACATGACGGGATTTCGTGAGCACGAGCGGGAGGCCCGCGCCGTCCTGATCATCCCCAAGGCGGTCCGCGCCGGATTGATCATGGGTGGCTCGGGAGGAACCGGAGTGGTCCTCGCGAAGAGGGCCGGATCCTGGAGCGACCCGTCCTTCTACAAGCTCGGCACGGCGAGCGTCGGCCTGCAGATCGGAGTGGACGTCTCCGAGATCGTCGTCTTCGTCATGACGCCGCGCGGCCTGGACGCCTTGCTCTCCCCGACGACGAGGGCGGGCGTGGACGCGAGCATCGCCGCCGGACCGGTCGGCATCGGAGCCGGACGCGCGCCGAAGCCCAACGCGGACTTCGTCTACTACAGCCGGTCCAAGGGGTTCTACGGGGGCGTGACGCTCGAGGGCGCGGTCATCCGGCCCGACGCCGCGGCGAACGAGGCCTACTACGGCCGGTTCGCCACCCCGCGCGAGATCCTCGTGCAAGGCTCGTTGCGAAACCCGGGGTCGAGACGGCTCATCGAGACCCTGTCGACGCCGCGAATCGCCCAGGGAACGGTCCGGGTCTACTGAAGTCCTCTTCGGAGAAGCCCGCTCGCCGGGTCGTCGCCGGTCGTTGAGCTGCCCGCGAGATGGCGGGAACGTGCCGGGAGACACGCATCGCGCGTCGGGAGCGGACGCGCACAAAAGGAAAAGCCCGGGAACGAGTCCCGGGCTCACAAATAATTCCCCGGCGACGTCCTACTCTCCCACGAGGTCTACCTCGAAGTACCATCGGGGCTGAAGGGCTTAACTGCCGTGTTCGGAATGGGAACGGGTGTGGCCCCTTCGCTAGAATCACCGGGAAAACCGATTACAAGTTTTCAGTCGTCGGTTCTCAGTTTTCAGTCCGGGCTCTCAAAACTGAGAACCGAAAACTGAGAACTGAAAACTTCCGAATCAAGAGAAGTCGGTCATGAAGCGTGCCTTACGGATTCGCGCCTTAAATATTTTATGGTCAAGCCGCTCGGCCGATTAGTACTGGTCAGCTTCACGCCTTGCAGCGCTTCCACACCCAGCCTATCAACGTGGTCATCTCCCACGGGCCTTCAGGGGATTGCTCCCGGGAAATCTCATCTTGAGGAAGGCTTCCCGCTTATATGCTTTCAGCGGTTATCCTTTCGAACATCGCTACCCGGCCGTGCCGCTGGCGCGACAACCGGTGCACAAGAGGTTCGCCCCTCCCGGTCCTCTCGTACTAAGGAGGGATCCTCGCAAATTTCCTGCGCCCACACGAGATAGGGACCGAACTGTCTCACGACGTTCTAAACCCAGCTCACGTACCGCTTTAACCGGCGAACAGCCGGACCCTTGGGACCTGCTTCAGCCCCAGGATGCGATGAGCCGACATCGAGGTGCCAAACCTTGCCGTCGATGTGAACTCTTGGGCAAGATCAGCCTGTTATCCCCGGCGTACCTTTTATCCGTTGAGCGATGGCCCTTCCATGCAGAACCACCGGATCACTAAGCCCTACTTTCGTACCTGCTCGACTTGTCGGTCTCGCAGTCAAGCTCCCTTCTGCCTTTGCACTCTACGGCTGGTTTCCAATCAGCCTGAGGGAACCTTTGGACGCCTCCGTTACAGTTTAGGAGGCGACCGCCCCAGTCAAACTACCCACCAGGCATGGTCCTGGTCCCGGATCACGGGACTCAGTTAGAACTCCGGTGCCGTCAGGGTGGTATCTCACCGTCCACTCCACCGAGGCCGAAACCCCAGCTTCAAAGTGTCCCACCTATCCTGCGCAGACAACACCAAAATTCAATGCCTGGATATAGTAAAGGTGCACAGGGTCTTTCCGTCTACGTGCGGGTAACCGGCATCTTCACCGGTACTACAGATTCGCCGAGCGCGTTGCGGAGACAGTGCCCAAATCGTTACGCCATTCGTGCAGGTCGGAACTTACCCGACAAGGAATTTCGCTCAGTTGTTCCCGAATGTTTCCAAACAGGCTGGACTTTACCTTGGACTCCCTCGATTCATCTGACTGGCAATCTTGCGGATTTCCTCCACTCCGTTTGCCGTCAGGTGGTCGCCCGCTTCCATCTTCAGAAGAACCCTGCGGAACTTCTCGAAGTCCACACGTTTCTTTGATTTCAGCGGGTGCTCTACGAAAAATGGGACGACGCGCTGGAGCAGGTGCTCCTTGCCTCGCACCCGGAAAGCCATCCGGTCGCCGTGGTTCGTGCGAACCACTCCGCAACCGAAGAACTCTTTCAAGGCGAAAAGCAGCTGAACGTCGCGTTCGTGTTGCACGACGGTGAATTCCGGAAGTACCTGGACTCCGGTCTTCATGTCGGAATGCTCGTTGATCCCCACGAAAAAGCATCCCTCCCCGTCTACGAAACCTGTGACCCATTGTGCATCGAGCTTCATCGGATGTCCCCGAACGTCAAGTCTCTGAGGGTTCCCGCTGCAAAGCGGGCCTTCCCTGCGGATTGTCCCCATGTCCGTTGGATTTTTACTGCCAGCGACTCGCTGACGAGTACCAGACGGCTGTAAAGAGGAGTTTCCCGCATATGGTTCGGTTTAACCAAGGCTAGCGTTAGTTAACCTTAGGACCGTTTATCCGTGTTACTCCAGCGGATCCCGCTGGGGCCAGATCGTTTCCGTCTGGCTCTGCATGTCGCCATGCAGATCGGACTTTCTCATCCCGTCGTCATCGACGGGCCTGGCGTAAAGTCTCTGAGGATTTCCGGATCGCTCCGGATCTTTCCTGCTGATTGCCTGCACCCCGTGCATTGTCACCGTTGCCGGTAGCAGGGGATTCTCAGGGTTTCCAGCATATGGCCAGGTTTATTAACGTAACTACAACGGTCAGTTCATAGTTACGGCCGCCGTTTACTGGGGCTTCGGTTCGTAGCTTTGCCTTGCGGCTAACCACTCCCCTTAACCTTCCAGCACCGGGCAGGCGTCAGACCCTATACGTCGTTTTGCGACTTTGCAGAGTCCTGTGTTTTTAGTAAACAGTCGCTTGGGCCATTTCACTGCGACCCCGGAACGCTTCGGGGGTAAACCCTTACACGATCCGAGGCACACCTTCTCCCGAAGTTACGGTGTTAATTTGCCGAGTTCCTTCGCAACGCTTCACTCGAGCGCCTTAGGATTTTCTCCTCATCTACCTGTGTCGGTTTGCGGTACGGTCACCCATCAGTCTCCCTAGAGGATTTTCTCGGCAGCGTGGCATCGGCGAGTTTGCGGCCTTGCGGCCTCCCCGTCGCTTCTCGGCGTTGATGAAGGAACGGATTTGCCTATCCCTTCCGCCTACGAGCTTGGCCCGGGACATCCAACACCCGGTACGCCTAGCCTCCTGCGTCCCCCCTTCGGTGATAACGACCAATGAGCGGTTCCGGAATATTAACCGGATTTCCATCGGCTACGCCTTTCGGCCTCGCCTTAGGGACCGACTCACCCTGAGCGGATTAACCTTGCTCAGGAATCCTTAGATTTTCGGCGAGCAGAGCTCTCATCTGCTTTATCGCTACTTGTGCCGGCAGGGTCTCTTCTGAGCGGTCCAACAGTCCTCGCGGTCTGCCTTCACTCCCCTCAGAATGCTCTCCTACCACGTGACCGGGCCGAAGCCCCGTCACATCCGCCGCTTCGGTACGTCGCTTGAGCCCCGTTGAATTGTCGGCACGGAGCCGCTTGACCAGTGAGCTGTTACGCTTTCTTTAAAGGATGGCTGCTTCTAAGCCAACCTCCTGGCTGTCTGAGCGTCTCCACTTCCTTTTCCACTTAGCGACGATTTGGGGACCTTAGCGGGCGGTCTGGGTTCTTTCCCTTTCGACAATGAAGCTTATCCCCCACTGTCTGACTCCCGCGCTGCGATCAACGGCATTCGGAGTTTGATTGGATTTGGTAACCTGGGAAGGCCCCGAGTCCATTCAGCGCTCTACCACCGTTGTCGATCACGCAAGGCTAGCCCTAAAGCTATTTCGGAGAGAACGAGCTATAACGGAATTTGATTAGCCTTTCACCCCTACCCACAGCTCATCCGAGTTGTTTTCAACCAACACCAGTTCGGGCCTCCACTGCATGTTACTGCAGCTTCACCCTGGCCATGGGTAGATCATCCCGCTTCGCGTGTAATCCCAGCGACTGAATCGCCCTATTCAGACTCGCTTTCGCTTCGGCTCTGCACTTTGCTTCGCCTCGCCGCTGAAATTAACTAGCCGGCTCATTATGCAAAAGGCACGCGGTTCCACCGTCGAACGCCTTGCGGCGCCCGGCATGGTGGTCCCACTGCTTGTAGATGGACGGGTTCAGGTACTTTTTCACTCCCCTCACAGGGGTTCTTTTCACCTTTCCCTCACGGTACTGGTTCACTATCGGTCGCAGAGTAATGTTTAGCCTTGGGTGATGGTCCACCCGGATTCCCACAAGGTTTCTCGTGCCCCGTGGTACTCGGGAACGGAAACAGGAAGGAACCGAGCCTTTCGCCTACGGGGCTGTCACCCTCTTCGGCGGTCCTTTCCAGGACCTTCGGCTAGGCTGGTTCTTGATGACTTCCCGGCTTGCGCCGTGCTCCGCCCCACAACCCCCCGAGAACCGAAGCCCTCGAGGTTTGGGCTGTTCCGCGTTCGCTCGCCGCTACTGACGGAATCGCTGATTTGCTTTCTTTTCCTCCGGGTACTGAGATGGTTCACTTCCCCGGGTTTGCTTCTCCCTGCCTATGAATTCAGCAGGGGATCTTCCGACTTGACTCGGAAGGGGTTGCCCCATTCGGAAATCCCCGGATCGAAGCCTGTTTGCGGCTCCCCGAGGCTTATCGCAGCTTGCCACGTCCTTCATCGCTTCTCTGCGCCAAGGCATCCACCGTCCACCCTTAGTAGCTTGACCATAAAATACCTAAGACGCGAATCGTTTTCTTTCTATTTACCCGACTTCTCTTGTCAAAGACCGTGATCACCGCGGATCAAAAGGTGCCCCGGATCGCCGGGACACCGTTTCATCCGCGCTGCGGACTGATCACCGAAGTCCGCCGAACGAACGATTGGTGGAGCTGAGCGGAATCGAACCGCCGACCTACGGCTTGCAAAGCCGCCGCTCTCCCAGCTGAGCTACAGCCCCGTGAGGTTCTACCTAGAGAGTGGTGGGCCTAGGTAGATTCGAACTACCGACCTCACGCTTATCAGGCGTGTGCTCTAAACCAACTGAGCTATAGGCCCAGCGGGGTTTCGGTGAATTCAAAGAACGACGCCCGAGGCTCCGAGTCCCGAGGACCGATGCCTTCAAAACTGAGTAGAGGGTACGTCGACGTATCGACCTTGAGTGTCTGCCGAGCTTCGTGAGACCGAAGCGAAGGCGGAAGAACTCTAGAAAGGAGGTGATCCAGCCACAGGTTCTCCTACAGCTACCTTGTTACGACTTCACCCCAATTACCGACCATACCTTAGGCGGCTTCCTCCCTTGCGGGTTAGAACACCGACTTCTGGTACAGCCGACTTTCGTGATGTGACGGGCGGTGTGTACAAGGCCCGGGAACGTATTCACCGCGGCGTGCTGATCCGCGATTACTAGCGATTCCAGCTTCATGGGGTCGAGTTGCAGACCCCAATCCGAACTGAGACCGGCTTTGTCCGATTTGCTCCAGCTTGCGCTCTTGCAGCGGTTTGTACCGGCCATTGTAGCACGTGTGTAGCCCTGGACATAAAGGCCATGAGGACTTGACGTCATCCCCACCTTCCTCCGGTTTATCACCGGCAGTCCCACTAGAGTGCCCGGCCGAACCGTTGGCAACTAGCAGCAGGGGTTGCGCTCGTTGCGGGACTTAACCCAACATCTCACGACACGAGCTGACGACAGCCATGCAGCACCTAACCAGCCGTCCCTTGCGGGAAAGGGAGATTTCGCCCCCGAGCGACTGATCTTCAAACCCAGGTAAGGTTCTTCGCGTTGCTTCGAATTGAACCACATGCTCCACCGCTTGTGCGGGCCCCCGTCAATTCCTTTGAGTTTCAGCCTTGCGACCGTACTCCCCAGGCGGGGCACTTAATGCGTTAGCTTCGGCACCGCAGGGGTCGATACCCGCGACACCAAGTGCCCATCGTTTACGGCGTGGACTACCGGGGTATCTAATCCCGTTTGCTACCCACGCTTTCGCGCCTCAGCGTCAGTACCGGTCCAGGGGGCCGCCTTCGCCACCGGTGTTCCTCCCAATATCTACGCATTTCACCGCTACACTGGGAATTCCACCCCCCTCTCCCGGACTCAAGCCCTGCAGTTTCTTCCGCACGTCCTCAGTTAAGCCGAGGGATTTCACGGAAGACACGCAAGGCCGCCTACGCGCCCTTTACGCCCAATAATTCCGAATAACGCTAGCCCCCTCTGTATTACCGCGGCTGCTGGCACAGAGTTAGCCGGGGCTTCCTTTGCTGGTACAGTCAACTTGCGGAGGTATGAGCCCCGCAAGATTTCTTCCCAACCGACAGGAGTTTACAACCCAAGGGCCTTCATCCTCCACGCGGCGTTGCTGCGTCAGGCTTTCGCCCATTGCGCAAGATTCCCCACTGCTGCCTCCCGTAGGAGTCCGGACCGTGTCTCAGTTCCGGTGTGACCGATCGCCCTCTCAGGCCGGTTACCGATCGAAGCCTTGGTGAGCCGTTACCTCACCAACTAGCTAATCGGGCGCGGGCCCATCCGGTAGCGCGAGATCTTGCGACCCCGCTTTGATCGTCAGGACTTTCGTCCCGAAGATGTCATGCGGTATTAGCTCGAGTTTCCCCGAGGTATTCCCCACTTCCGGGCAGGTTACCCACGTGTTACTCACCCGTCCGCCACTCGACTGGAGAGTTGCCCCCCCAGCCTCGTTCGACTTGCATGTGTTAAGCACGCCGCCAGCGTTCATTCTGAGCCAGGATCAAACTCTCCACTTAAAAGTGTTCGCGCGACGCCCGCTCCTTGCGGAGCGCCCGCCGTTTGATCCGAGTCAACCCTGCTTTAGTTGAAGACAGGAAAAACTCTGGTTTTTCAGGTTTGGGGACCGCAAAGTCCCCTGCCTTAAAAACCAGGAAAAAGACGTCTGGCACGCTCTACTCAGTTTTCAAGGAACCGGATCCCCGAGGCTCTCACCCCGCGGACGACGCCGTCCCACCGGCGTTCTCCGAGACCGGATTTCCGTCCAAAGACGGAAACTCCAGTCTAAGCGATTTTCCCCGCTCCGTCAAGGACTTAGATCGGCCCGCCCCGCGGGCAGACACCAATCCCCACCGTGACGAGGGGCTGAAAAAGAACCAGGAACCCTTGCGGGGGATGCGCAATATAGGGTGCGCATGCGCAATATATGGTCCGCCACCCACCCTGTCAAGGACATTCTCCGGAACCAGGCAAGTCCAGGTATCTCAACTCTTTAAGGCCTATCGGCTTGCACAAGACCCTGTGCAGGAGAAGGCCCTCGATGGCGAGCTCCTCGAATCTCGGGGCTCGCGATGGCAGGTCAGCCAAGCCGCGGAAAGCGGGACGCCGACTGGCCTAGAGGAGCGAAAGCGATCCTGGACTAACGCCATCACCGCAATCGAGAGGGCTCTCTCGATGGAACTTCATGAGCAGGTGGAGTTCCGGTAAAATTTCGCCGCACCTCCCGCTCAGGAGAGATACCCGCAAGCTCTACAATTTAGACCCCATGACGGCGGAGAACCTCGATCGTGAAGCCCTGATGCGGGATCCCCCGCAGAAACTGCCGGAAGTGGGGCCCGGCTCCAGGACGGAAGACCCCGATGAAATCGAGATTGCCCCCGGGCCGAAGCTTCTCTCGGTAACCACACCGGTCTTCAACGAAGAGGAGGCTGTCACGCACTGCTACGAGGAGGTGCGCCGCGTGATGGAGACCCTCTTCGATCGATACGATTACGAGCACGTGTTCGCCGACAATTGCAGCACGACCGCACCCTCGAACTTCTGAGAGAAATCGCGGCGAAGGATCCCCGCGTCAAGGTGCTGGCCTACTCTCGAAATTTCGGCGCCGAAAAATCGAGCTTCACCGCGCTTCGGTACGCCCGAGGCGACGCCTGCGTGGGCATCACCGCCGACCTGCAGGAACCGCCCTCCCTGATCCCCAAGATGGTCGCTCTCTGGGAACAGGGCTATGACGTCGTTTACGGTGTCTACCATAACCGCCGGGAAACCTGGCTGAACGCCGTCTCCGCCACTTCTATTATCAGCTCGTCGATCGAATCTCTCAGGAGACTCTGCCGCACGACTTCAGCGGGTTCGCCATACTGAACCGCAGGGTCATCGACGAAATCGTACAGATCGATGATTTCTCACCATACATCCGCGGCTTGATCGCTTCGGTCGGGTTCCGCCAGATCAGCATCCCCTATGAGAGGCCCCGCGGTTGGCGGGAAAATCGAAGCACGGGCCCTTCTTCTTACTTAATTTCGCTATGAATGGAATCATCTCACACAGCCTTATCCCAATCCGGATCGCCACGCTTGCCGGCGCGACGCTAGCATCAATCTCGCTACTCCTTTCGATCCTCTACATCGTAGCGAAACTCATAAACTGGCAGTTCCAGGCCCCTGGAGCCACCACGACGATCGTCCTGATTCTCTTCTTCGCCGGCATTCAACTCTTCTTCCTGGGCCTCCTCGGCGAATATGTCGGCGCCATCCATGGCCAGGTCCGCCGAAAGCCGTTCGTCATCATCCGGGAGGCTCAATCAACTTCGACGATCCGACGAATGATCCGGGTCGCTGACTTCATCGCGAGGGGCTTGGCTCGGGTGGAATCCGGCACGTCTTCCTCGTGACCGGCGGCGCCGCGATGCATCTCAACGACGCGATCGGCGCGGTGCAGGGACTCGAATACATGTGCTGCCACCATGAACAAGCCTGCGCCATGGCCGCGGCCAGCCTACTACCGGCTCACGAACCGTCTCGACGGCCGTCAACGTCACGGCGGGACCGGGGGGACCAACGCCGTCACGGGAGTCTTCGGCGCATGGGTAGAGTCGACTCGGAATGGTCGTGATCTCGGGACAGGTCAAATTCGAGACCCTCCGTTCGCAGCACGGCCTCAATTCCCTCCGCCAGCTCGGTGACCAGGAGATCGACATCGTCCGGATCGTCAGGACCGATCACCAAGTACGCCGTCATGGTCACCGATCCCTGCCGACGTTCGTTACACCTCGAGAAGGCTCTCTTTCTGGCGCGGACGGGCGGCCGGGCCCGTGTGGCTCGACATCCCGATGGATGTTCAGGCGGCGATGGTTTCCGAGAAGGAGCTGCGAGGGCTTCGACCCCGTCCGGAAGGGCCCTCGGCCCGGCCCGAGGGATCGTCTCTCGCCGCCGACGCGCACCGGATGCCGGGCGCGCTGCCTCGCCTCAGCGCGCCCGGTGATCCTTGCCGGAAGCGGCATCCGGCTCTCCGGCGCCGAGGAGTGTTCCTGGGCTCCTGGACCGGTGGGAAGTGCCGGTCGCGACCGCGTTTAACGGGCACGACCTTCTCTGGGACGATCACCCCCTCAACATCGGACGGCAGGGAACCATCGGCGATCGGGCGGGGAACTTCGCCGTTCAGAATGCCGACTTCCTCCTCGTCCTCGGCTGCCGCCTCGCGATTCGGCAGGTCAGCTACAACTGGGAGAACTTCGCCCGGGCGGCCTTCAAGATTATCGTGGACATCGACGGCGCGGAGCTCGAAAAACCGACGGTGAGGCCGGATCTGCCGTGCGGGCGCGATGCCGGCGACCTGATCCGATGCACTGCTCGATCTGCCGCCGGACGCAGGTCCCCGGGAGCGCATCGCATGCTGGCGTCGACTGGTGCGCGCGAGCGCCGAAAGCGGTATCCCGTGGTCCTGCCGGAGTACCGGACGCGTGACCGCGGGAGTCAACCCCTATTGCTTCGTCGAAGCGCTGTTTCGGCAGCTTCCGGAGAATGCGGTCGTCGTCACCGGGGACGGAACCGCCTGCATCGCGACATTTCAGGCCGCAGGCTTGAAGAGGGGGCAGCGCCTCTACAGCGACGGCGGCTGCGCGCCGATGGGCTTCGACCTGCCCGCGGCGATCGGTGCGTGCGTCGGCCGGCGCGGAAAGCGGGTCGTCTGCCTCGCCGGCGACGGAAGCATCCAGATGAACATTCAGGAGCTGCAGACGATCGCCACGCACCGGCATGCCCGTGGCGATCTTCGTTCTCAACAACGGCGGATATCAGTCCATCCGCCTGACGCAGCACGCGTTCTTTCCGGACAATCCCGTCGGTTGCGATCCCGCGAGCGGCGTCGGTGTCCCCCGACTTCGAGGAAATCGCCAGCGGCGTACGGCTCTGCCGTACAGGGCCGTCCGCGCGCACTCGGATCTCGAGACGACCATCTCCCGGACCTTGGCCGACCCGGGACCGCAGCTCTGCGAGGTCTTCCTCGATCCCGAACAGTCCTTCGCGCCCAAGACCTCCTCCAGCCGGCTGCCCGACGGACGAATGGTGTCGGCGCCGCTCGAGGACATGTTCCCGTTCCTCGATCGCGAGGAGTTTCTCGACAACATGATCATTCCAACGGCCGCCGGCGACGCTGGCTAATCCCCCACCCGTCACTCAGAGACTTGAAGGAAGAATCGCCGCCCATTGGCTCTCGCGAGCCGTCGCTATTTCCAGGCAACCAAAGACAAAGTTCTGCTCAATACAAAGTGGTCCCTTAGGAACGTTCGGCACGAGATCATTTAGCCTGAGGCGCGGAATAGACTCCTCGATCGCTGCGAAGAGCTCCCTGAGGGAAAAGAACAGAAACACCTTCTTGCACCCGAGCCGGAGAAGCTCTCTCTTCATGCGAAAGGGGCTGAAACCCGAGCTGAAAAACAAGTGATACTCAGAGAGCGCTTCGAATTCAGCCGCTCCGAGGAGCTCCTCTGCGGCCTCGGCCCGGTGGCGGTTGACGGTCTTGCGGAAGATCATCTTGAGAAGGGCGAGATACCGGTAGGCAAGCCGATTCGGCTCGTTACCGATGAAGATCACCCCCTCCGGAGCCGTTAGATCAACCATGCGCTCGACCAGCGTCTCGTAATCCCTGAGGTGATGCAATACGGCGTTCTCCATTGTCACGTCGAACGCTTCGCGAAAAGGATACGTGTAAAGATCCGCTTGAAAGAACCGGCCTCGCGGGTACTTACTGGACGCGAGTCTAAGCATGCTCATCGACACGTCGATTCCAGTAACTTCAACTCCCGGCCACTCCTTTAGAAACTGCTCGAGATAGCCAGAACCGCAACCGAAGTCGAGAAATCGTGGATTCCTGATTCCGACGACTTTCGGCCGGACATACTTTTCGAAGATCCACTGTCGGTGCCGTAGAACATCGGGATGCCAACCCTCCAAGCGGCCATCATAGTCATTCGAAATAGCATCGTGGTACCGCGCGTTTATGTCTGTTATGAATTCCCGAGTATGCGGCATTCCAGAGACCCTTGGGTGTTCAGGGATCATTGCCATTTCTCGGTAACCTGGATCGTCGTCCGGCCGACGGTCGTCATAAACCCCTGGCCGATGTCCCGGTCGCCGCGACGGAGCAAAGCCGCCTCGCCCGCCCAATACGACGCCGTTCCAGTTGCAAGACGGAACAGCGCTACCTCGACCGAGTTCGTCGGCAGCGCCACCGTTTTCGGGCCTCCGCAATCTCCATCCCGAGATCGTTGACGAGCCGAGAAAGGCAACGGAGCGCGGTACGATAGCCGTGCACGCAAGCGGCGCTCCAGATTTCGGAACCCTGGAATCAGAGCACTGGAAAGGTGATCACGACGCAACCTCGCCACGGGATTCAGATTCCCTGATCGCGGCCACTTCCCGTCGAAGAACCGGTGGCCAGTTAGCATCTCCAGGTCGCGTCTCCCCCGTCCAAGCGCGCGACCGTCCGGAAGGCGAGGTCAAGCATCAGTCGATGCGTGAGCGCGGCCCGATCCAGCTGCCGCTGGCCACGAGCTCCGAAACCCTCGCCGCCTTCTTCGAATCGCTCATCGCCAGGACCAGGCCCCATCTGACAGGCGAATGCACTCTGTCCTCCGAAGGCTTTCCCGCTTAATATATATTAAGCGGAGGTTCCATGTCTGCCGACCGAAACGCTTTCGACGAGCTCTTCGTGCTCGAATTGGCCAATAACCACTGGGGTAATCTCGAGAGAGGCCTCAAGATCATCCGCGACTTCGGGAAGGTCGTGAAGTACAACAACGTCCGGGCGGCGATCAAGCTCCAGTTTCGAGATGTCGAGAATTTCATTCATAGAGACTTCCGGGACAGGAAGGACATCCGCTACATCAAGAAGACCCTCGACACGCAGCTCTCGAAGGATGATTATGCGACGCTCGTGGAGGCGATCCGCAGAAACAACTGCCTCCGGATGGCGTCTCCGTTCGACGAGAAGTCCGTGGACCTTTGCAGCGAGCTCTCGATCGACATCATCAAGATCGCGAGCTCCGACATCAACGATTGGGTCTTGATCGAGAAGATCGCGAAGACCCGGAAGCCGGTCATCGCTTCCAGCGGCGGGTCGTCGCTCAAGGACACCGACGACCTCGTGACATTCTTCGCCAACAGGAACATACCGCTGGCGCTCAATCATTGCGTCTCGCTCTACCCCACCGAGGATTCCGAATTGGAGATGAACCAGATCGACTACCTGCGGAACCGGTATCCCGAGCTGACGATCGGATTCTCAACGCACGAATACCACGACTGGACCTCCTCAATAATGATCGCGTACTCTAAGGGGGCCAGAACGTTCGAGCGCCACATCGACGTCGAGATGGAGGGAGTTCCGGTCTCGCCTTACTGCACACTGCCAGAGCAATGCGACCAGTGGTTCAAGGCTTTCAAGAAGGCGAAGGAGATGTGCGGAGCGCCGGGAACACAGAAGAGGAACCCTCCTCCCCGCGAAATCCAGTACCTCGACGCCCTGGTTCGTGGAGTCTATGCGAAGCGGGACCTCACGAAGGGCCAGCGAATCATCGACGACGACGTCTACCTGGCGATCCCCCTTCAGAAGGGACAGCTCTCCTGCCGCGAGCTCGTGGCGGGAGAGGCGCTCGTCCGGGACGTGAAGGCGGACGAAGCCATCATGGCGGACGACTTCGACACGCCCTACGCCACGAACCCCGAGTTGCGAGCGCTGATCGCGAGCCGGGGCCTTTGACCGGCGCCCCCGCATCCGGGATCATCGGGGGCCCATGAACCGACCGAACCCCTCGGCGCCGGGCCCAAGAGAGCCGAACCATCGGGAAGTGCGACGAATGGCTTCTTCCAGGGGCACGGTTTGCCCGAGGCCGAGCTCGTCGCGGGCCTTTCGCGTCGACGGGACGTAGCGGTCCGCCGGGAGGCCCGATCGTTCCGCGGCCACCTCAACCGGCAGGCTCGGGTTGATCAAGTCCGCCACGAGGCGGGCGAGCTCGACAATTCTGAATTCCCGCTCCGAACCCACGTTGTACGCGGCGCCCGCGCGCCCGCGAAAGAGGATCGTCAGAAGCCAGACGGCGAGATCCGCGGCGTAGAGGTAGGAACGAATCGCCGTGCCGTCGCCCCGCACGCGAATGGGGCCGCCGGCGAGCGCGTCGCCGATGAAGTTGCCGATCGCAAAATGGGCATCGAGCGGCAGGTGCGGGCCGACGAAGGCGAAACACCGCGCAACCTTGACTTCGGGGCCGGACGTACCCGCCTCCCGCAGACAGAGCGCTTCCCCGGCGCGCTTCGCCCTTCCGTAGAGGGAGAGAGACTCGAGACCCGGGCCTCCGTCGTAATCCTCGGGCATGTGCGCCAGTCCGGCGGGCTGCCTCCCGTAAACGGCCCCCGAGCTCAGGAGGAGGAAACCCCGCGCTCCCGAGCGGCGCGCGAGCTCCAGGCATCGTGCCGTTCCTTCCACGATGGTGCTCCAGGTCTCCTCGGGTCCGACGTCACGGGACGAGTCGAACGCGCCGTGGATCACGAAGTCGAAGCCGCTCGCCGGAAGCTCAACGCTGCGAACATCGCCCGCGAGAAGACGCACCGACGGATGCGTCGCGAGATGGGGCGACCCGACCCGGAAGGCCTCCGGGTTCCTGCTCAGGACGGTCGCGGAGAGGCCCAGACCGAGGTCGTCGTTGGAGGCCGTCAGGGCCTCGAGGATCCAGGAGCCGACGAAGCCTGTTCCCCCGGTGACGAAGAACCGGAGACCGCGAGCGTCGAGAAGGGGCCGCATCCCCCCGAGGAGGAGGCCGCGATCCATGGCGAGGATGGGCGGCGACGGCCGCGCGCTCATCTCCGGAGGCTCAGCTCAAGCGGCGATCTCGCGGCGCGGAAGACGAAGAGGCGCTGAAGGGCGAACTCCAGCGGAGCCATGGGAAGGGCGCAGACCGCGGCCACGGAGAGGATCGGCAGACTATGAGCCCTCGCCCCCGACAGGGGGGCGAGACCGACGGCGTAGCAGAGGCCGTAGGCCGCGAAGAAGCGAAGAATCAAGCGGTTGTCGTGGCTTCCAAAAACGAGAGTACCGTACCTCTGAAAGTTGGAGAGGGCGCCAAGCACGGTCGAGACAAGGGCCGCCAACGAGTAGGGAATCCCGATCAGGATGCCGAGCGCGAAAACCGAGAATCCGAAGGCGGTATTCAGCTCGCCGACCAACGGGAATTGAAACAGGCGGCTTCGCAGGAGCCGACGAATCTCTTCTTCGTCCCTGCCCTTGTCGACGAGGGACCCGTCCGGGGCCGCCCCTGGCGCCGCGCCGGAACCGGCCGGGTTGCTACAATCTCCGGACGGGCGGTGAATGCCGCTCAAGAGACCTCATGAAGACAATCATACTGGCTGGGGGCGCCGGAACACGCCTCTCGGAAGAAACGACGCTCCGGCCCAAGCCGATGCTGGAGATCGGCGAGCATCCCATCCTCTGGCACATCATGCGGATGTACGCATTCCACGGGTTCTCCGAGTTCCTGGTCGCGCTCGGGTACAAGGGCGACGTCATCAAGGACTATTTCCTGAACTTCTACGCCCGCAACGCGGACGTGACGGTGCGGCTGGGGCGCGGCGAGAACGAGATCCACTCGTCGTCTCCGCCGGACTGGACGATCCACCTCGTGGACACGGGCCTGGCGACGCAGACGGGCGGGCGGCTGCGGCGGCTCTCCTCCTGGATCGGCAAGGAGACGTTCATGATGACGTACGGGGACGGCGTCGCGGACGTGGACCTGAAGGCGCTCGTGGCGTTCCACCGCTCCCACGGGAAGCTCGCGACGATCACGGCGGTCCGGCCCCCCGCCCGCTTCGGAGCGCTCATCCTCGAAGAGGACCGCGTGGCCGCCTTCGCGGAGAAGCCGCAGACCGGCGAGGGGTGGATCAACGGCGGCTTCTTCGTGCTCGAGCCGGAGGTCCTCGATCTGATCGGCGGAGACTCGACGCTCTGGGAGATGGAGCCGCTCAACACCCTGGCGGCGCGCGGTGAATTGATGGCGTACCGGCACGGCGGATTCTGGCAGCCGATGGACACGCTGCGCGAGAAGAGGCTGCTCGAGGAGCTCTGGCAATCGGGCAGGGCCCCCTGGAAGTGCTGGCCGTGAACTTCTGGAAGGACCGCTCGGTCCTCGTCACCGGCGCCACCGGTCTCGTCGGCTCCGCGCTCGTGCCCAGGCTGCTCGAGGCCGGGGCGCGAGTCTGCGCGCTCGTGCGCGACTGGGACCCGCAGTCCGAGCTGATCCGCGGCGGGGCCGTAGAGGCCTGCCGCGTCGTTTCGGGCCGTCTGGAATCCATGCCGGACGCCGAGCGGGCCCTGGTCGAGCACGACGTCGAGACGGTCTTCCACCTCGGCGCGCAGACCGTCGTCGGCGCCGGTTACCGCAGCCCGTACGGCACGTTCGAGAGCAACATCCGCGGCTCCTACACGCTGTTCGAGGCGTGCCGGCGCCACGCCGGCACGGTCCGGCGCATCGTCGTCGCGTCGAGCGACAAGGCGTACGGCGAATCCGCGGTCCTCCCCTACACGGAGGAGATGCCCCCTCTCGGGCGCTATCCGTACGACGTCTCGAAGAGCTGCACGGATCTCCTCGCGAATTGCTACGCCCGGACGTACGAGCTGCCGATCGTCGTGGCGCGCTGCGGGAACATCTACGGCGGCGGAGACCTGAACTGGAGCCGGCTGATCCCCGGCACGATCCGCTCGGCCCTGGCCGGCCAGGCGCCGGTGATCCGCTCCGACGGCCTCTACCGCCGCGACTACGTCTACGTGGCGGACGCGGCCGAGGCCTACCTGGCGATGGCCGAGAAGATCGAGCTGCCGGAGATTCGGGGACAGGCCTTCAATTTCGGGCCCGACGAGTCCTCGACGGTCCTCGAGGTCGCGGGCGCCGTCCTGCGGCTGGCGGGCCGGAGCGACCTCGAGCCCGTGATCGAGAACAGCGCGCGCGCGGAGATCCGTGACCAGCACCTGGACAGCGCCAAGGCGCGGCGCCTCCTCGGCTGGCGGCCGGCATGGCCGCTCGAGAAGGGGCTCGAGAAAACGATCGCCTGGTACCGCGAGCGCCTCGCGGGCACTCCATGACGAAGTCGGGCGAGCTGCGGCAGCGGATCCTCGCCCTGGTCGCCGAGTACGCGAAGGAGGAGTGGCCGGAGCGCCGGTTCGTGCCGGGAGAGACTCCTGTCCCGGTCTCCGGAAGGGTCTTCGACGGCGACGATCTCTCCCATCTCGTCGACTCCTCGCTCGACTTCTGGCTGACGGCGGGGCGGTTCGCCGGGCAGTTCGAGCGGGACTTCGCGCGCCGGCTCGGCCGCCGTGCCGCCCTCCTCTGCAACTCCGGCTCTTCCGCCAACCTCCTCGCCCTGACCGCGCTGACAGCCTCGGAGCTCGGCGAGCGCCGCCTCCGGCCGGGAGACGAGGTCGTGACCGCGGCGGCCGGATTTCCCACGACAGTCGCCCCCATCTTTCAAAATGGTCTGGTCCCCGTCTTTCTCGACATCGAGCCGGTCACCGGTAACGTCCGCATGGACCGCCTGGAGGAAGCGATCGGTCCGCGCACGCGGGCCATCATGCTGGCCCACACGCTGGGCAACCCCTTCGATCTCGATGCGGCAACGGAGGTTGCGCAAAGGCGAGGACTCTGGCTCATCGAAGACAACTGCGACGCGCTTGGATCCTTCTACCGCGGCCGGCCCACAGGCACGTTCGGCGATCTGGCCACCTTCAGCTTCTATCCCGCCCACCACATCACGATGGGCGAAGGTGGCGCCGTGGCGACGGACCAACCGCTCCTGAAAAGACTGGTCGAGTCATTTCGCGATTGGGGACGCGACTGCTGGTGCGAGCCAGGAAAAGCCGACACCTGCGGCAAGAGGTTCGACTGGCAATTGGGAGAGCTTCCGCACGGCTACGATCACAAGTACACCTTCACTCATCTCGGCTACAACCTGAAGGTCACTGACATGCAGGCGGCCGTCGGACTCGCGCAACTGGAGAAACTCGAAGTCTTCGGCCGCGCGCGCCGCGAGAATTGGGAGTTCTATCGCCGGGCGCTCTCCGGTCTGGAGGAGTTTTTTATCCTGCCCGACAAGACTCCCGGAAGCGACCCGAGCTGGTTCGGGTTCCTGCTGACCGTCCGACCGGAAGCGCCTTTTTCGCGCAACGACATCGTCCGCGAGCTCGAGGCGAAAAAGATCCAGACCCGCATGCTTTTCGCGGGTAACCTCGTCCGGCAACCGGGAGTCCTCCGCTTCGCCGAGGAGCGGCGCGAGGCTGGAGAGCGCACGCCCTACCGCGTGGTGGGCGACCTCACCACGACGGATCTCGTCATGAAATGCAGCTTCTGGGTGGGCGTGTATCCGGGGATTTCGCCGCCGATGCGTGAATTCGTCGTCGAGACGATACGGAGTTGCATCCGGGCCTTCGCGAGCAGGCGTGCATCGACGCTTCGTGCTCCGGTAGCATGACGCAGGTCGAGGGCGAGCACGAGCCGAAGCCGCAAGGCCGCTCTCGCTTCGGCTACGGTCTCTGGTTTCTTGGCGCCGCGGCGTCTGGTTTCCTCCTGGTATGGCTCCTCGGTCGAATCCGGATCGCGGACCTCATCGACGTCTGGCGGAAGACACGCTGGCAGATTCTCCTGATCCTCCCCATCCTCCAGGTGTGCAGTTTCGCCGCAAGAGCGCAGCGCCTTCGCGTCTTGACAGACCGCCGCTCGCCCGTCCTAACCTATCTTTCGGCGTGCTCCGTGGGGAATCTCTTGAATATGCTGTTTCCGGCTCGGCTCGGCGATCTCAGCCGGTGTTTTTTGCTCCGGGGCCGGACGTCGACTCCGCTCGCCGGACACTTGGCTTGTCTCGTTCTAGACCGCATCTACGACGTGGTCGCGTTCAGCCTTCTCGGCGCCGGCTCGTTCGCCCTCCTCATCCCGGTGTTTTCGGACAGATTCCGGCGCTTGTCGACTCTGGGAGTCCTCGTCGCGACCCTCGCCGCCGCTCTGGGCATCCTCATCGTGGCCATCCGGTATCCGACGCGCTTGCTTCGCCAGGTCCGCGTCCGGGTTGGTCGGAAGGGATGGCGGCGGACCCTCCGGACCCTGGATAGTTTCGCAAGCCCCCAGAGCCGGAACCGGAAGTGGGGCTCCCTCGGCGAGGCTTCCTTCTGGACCGCTGTCGCACTCGCGATCGACTTGATTGGCGTTTTCCTAATGACACTCGGCGTGCTCGGAAGACTTCCGCTACCGTTCATTTCGCTGCTTACGAGCGCGTTCGCCCTCGGGATCGCCGTTCCTGGAACACCCGGAGGCCTCGGAATTCACCAGGCCACGAGCGTCTTGATCCTCGGACCCGCGGGAATCAGCGCGTCGGGAGCCATCGGCTTTTCGCTGTTGGCGGACGCGCTCCTCATCGCAATCGTGGCGGCAATGGGCGCGCTCTTCCTTGCATACGAAGGCTTGAGCCTGGGGAAAGCAACGCGGCTCTCCAAGAGCGGTCCGGAGGATCTGACGACCGGCGCTGGATAGCACCACGAGTTTCCGATGAGACTTCCCCCGTTCGCCTACCGCACTCTACAGTGGCTGGTTCACCGGGACTACGCGGAGCACCGCCAAACGATTGGCAAGTGGTACGCAAAGCAGCAGGGCGAGCTGGTCCTCGAGCTGGGCTGCGGCACGGGAACGTACTGTGACTTCTTTCCGCCGGGTGTTTACACTGGCATCGACTTCGACGCTGGACGCATCGACGAGGCCCGCCGGCTTCATCCCCTGGGGGCGTTCGAGGTCGGGGACGCCTCGATTCTTCCTGCGGACCTCCTACGCCGATTTCCGATGATCCTCTGCATGAACTTTTTTCATCACCTGTCCGACGAGCAAAGCGGCCGGGTCCTCCACGCGATCGGCGCTGCGGCGGCGGAGCGCCCGATCCGACTCCTGGCTGGCGAGCCGACGCTTCCCAGGTTCCGAGATAACCCTGTCGGGTTCTTGCTCGCAAAAGGCGATGACGGAGATTACGTCCGGCCTTTCGAGGAAACGGAGAGGCTATTCGGTGAGGCCCTGCGCGCGACGACTGTCGGCCGCTTGAATCCGATATGGCCGGTACCCGGCGGATTCTTCGAACTCGAATTCCCCGCGCCCACTCGCTAGGGCGTGATTCCGCTCAGACAGCAAGGACTCTTCGGATTGCCTCGGGATAGGCGCGATGCTCTTCTTCGAGAATCCGGTGCGTTAGCGTTTCTTGAGTGTCCCCCGGCAGGACCGGAACGCGCCGCCTGAAGCACGATCGGCCCGGAGTCCAACCCCGCGTCGACGAGGTGCACCGTGCAGCCGGAGACGCTTTCGCCCGCCTCGAGCGCGCGCCG